>NZ_JBBOCC010000001.1:0-3816787 GCF_038002265.1 Paenibacillus sp. FSL R7-0179 | reverse complement strand
TTCCCCCGCAGCCGCGCCTTCTCCCCCCCACGCATGCATCAAAAAACAGAGCAGACCCCAGCCCTTCCCCGGCTTCGGGTCTGCTCTCTATACTCTATTCTATGAACGCACAACGCCCTTCTGCCGGGCTTCACGCAGCCACTTCGGATACTCGTTGAACAGCCGGTCATACAGGTCCTCATCGCTAACCTCGTCCAGATCATCCAGCGCGAAGAAGTCGGCATTATCCACATAACGGCCCTGCAGATCATCTAGCTCACGGAGTACACCATAATCCGCATTGCCCAGCCCTACAAACTGCCAGAAGATATTATGCTTCGAGCTCTGGATCAGCAGCTTCGATATTTTGGGCGTCTCATAGATACCTCCGTCGCTGAAGAACACCACATAGACTGGCAGGTCGCCCGGCTCCTCCTTCGTGTATTTCTTGATCAGATCCGCCATAACCACCGGCTCATTATTTCCAATGCCCAGTCCCCCGAACATCTTCGGTCCCGGATAGGTCCGCTTCACATAATCCTCATAGCCATGTTCATTCACGCTCGGCATTCTCTTACTCTTGGTGGCGAAGAACCAGACATCCAGCATCCCGTCATCATCCATCTTAGCCGCCACAGCCAGCACCCGTTCAAAAGCCCGCTGCACGACTCCCTTCGCATATAATTGCGCCATAGAGCCAGATGCATCGAACACCACGGCCACCCTTGCCTTCTCCTGGTCGAGATTCTTCTTGCGCAGTGAAATTCCAACCTGCTGCTTCAGAAGGTCAATCTTCGTCAAATTCAGTGCCGGCCGGGGAGCCTCCTCCTGAACTGTATCCTTAGGCGGTCCGCTGTAGGTAGCCGCTGCTTCCGTATGGCCTGACACCGCTTGAGCTTGTGCTCCGCTGCCGCTCTCCGGCGCTTCGTCTTCCACCTCGACCCCATGCGCTTCCGCCAGCGGCTTCAGTCCGCCATGGAAGCCCCGTCCGACCGCGCGCAGCTTGAAGCCCCCGCCGTGGCGGTACAGCTCTGCCAGCACGAGCGAGGTCTCGGCATTGCCTTCCATAATCTCATAGACCAGCTCCGTATCCTTCCCTGCTGCGCTGATTCTGCAGCCTCTGACATCGGCGAAGGTTCCGGGGCCATCCAGCGTAGCGGCGAAGACGCATTTATCAATGCCCGAGGCGCTAAGTGCACGCAGATCAATGGCAAACTCCCCGCTGTATTTATCGATAGGATTGAATACGACCGTGTGCTTGGGATCAGCTGGCTGATTATAAAAGATAAAGAAATCATCGGACGGTACCTTCCCGTTCTCGCCCACCATGAAGCAGCTGATATCCAGAATAGCCGGGGAACTGCTGCAGGATATCTTCACGGTTGCCTGGGTGGAAGCCTCGTCCAGCTTCGCATTGGAGCCGCTTACCAGCTTGATTATATTAGGATTCATGAATGCACTCTCCTACTCTCTCATATGTACTTCCAGGATGTACCAGACTCCATTTTTGCAAAAAGGAGCAGACCATTCCCTGCTAAGGATATGTCTGCTCCTGGTTGATCAATAGACTATGACTCTCAGCGCATCCGTTATCTCAGGCTATCTGCGGAGTGCTCTGCTTATAGCGATTCGATGGCTGCAGCCAGAATTGTCTTATTCTTCAGACTTCTCTGCTTCGGCTGCTTCCTCTGCTGGAGCGGCAGCTTCATCAGCCGGCTCTTCCATCACGAGCGGAGGCGAGATCCGTACGATCAGTGTATCTTCAGGGGTAAGAATCTCCCAGCCTTCATGCTTCGGCAGATCGGATACCAGCAATTGATCACCGATCTCCAGGCCGCTGATATCTACATCAAATGTAGCTTCCAGCTTGTCCGGCAGGGTGCGGATGTCCAGCTCATACAGCTCAATCTGCTGCACGCCTCCGCTCTTGACGCCGGCAGGGTCGCCTGTGAAGTTGAAGGCCACCTTGGTGTCCAGCTCTGCCTTCATATCAATCTGCTGCAAATCTACATGAAGCAGGGTACGGGATAACGGCTGGCGCTGTACTTCCTGAATAACTGCATTTTTCGAGCCGGAGCCCGGGAATTCCACCTTCAGGATGGCACGCGGGTTTTTGCCGAGAATATCATTAAGGGTTTTGGCATCTGCTGAGAAGGACTGGGTATCTGAACCTGCACCGTAAACTACAACCGGTACAAAACCTTTGCTGCGCTGGGAAGCGTTCGATCCGGATCTTTCAGTCAAGCGTACTGTGGTATTCATGATATTTCCTCCTAATAGTTTTTTTGAGCGCTACGCCCTTCGTCCAGAAGCCGGGCAAGTCGCCCGGGGGCGGCGTACGCCAAGTAGTGTCAGCATAGCTGCATTAAAAAACAAGACCAATTAGCTCTTATGTCTAATCAGTCTCTTATTAACCATATTTGCCTGCTATGGAATCAGTATAGCACCGGGAAATAAACAAGTCAAAATAGGGTAATTTTCAAGCAAGATCCATATTTATAAATGATTACGCTAAATGACAGGCCACCAAGTGCCCGCCGCCAGCGTCACGCAACAGTGGAATCTCCGCTCTGCAGACCTCCAAGGCGAATGGGCAGCGCGTATGAAATTTACAACCGGACGGCGGATTCGCCGGGCTTGGAATATCTCCGGTCAGCACGATGCGTTCCCGCTTCAGCCGGGGAACCGGCACCGGAACAGCGGACAGCAGCGCCTTCGTATAAGGATGAAGCGGATGCCGGAACAACTCATCCCTGGCGGCAGTCTCCACGATGGACCCAAGATACATCACACCTATTCTGGTGCATAAATGCTCTACCACGCTAAGATCATGGGAGATGAATAAGTACGCCAGCCCTTTGCTCTGCTGCAGCTTGCTGAACAGGTTGATGATCTGCGCCTGAATCGACACATCCAGCGCCGACACCGGCTCATCTGCAACAATCAGGTCCGGATTCAGGATCAGCGCCCGGGCAATCCCGATCCGCTGGCGCTGGCCGCCGGAGAATTCATGCGGGAAACGGTCAATATGATATGCGGATAACCCGCAGGCCTCCAGCGCCTCCAGCACCAGGCTTCTGACCTCAGCCTTTGAACACAGCCCATGGTCAAGCAGCGCTTCACCTATGGCATCGCCGACCCTGATCCGGGGATTAAGGGCACTATACGGGTCCTGGAAAATGAGCTGCATCTGCGGCCGGATCAGCCGCATCTCCGCAGCAGACAGGCTGTGAATGTCTGTACCCTTGAACCGGACCTCCCCGTCTGTCTTGTCCGTCAAGCGCAGAATGGTGCGCCCTACGGTGCTTTTGCCGCTGCCCGATTCCCCGACCAGGCCGAAGGTCTCACCCGGCCGGAGTATGATGCTGACATCGTCTACAGCCTTCACATTTCCTGTCGTGCGGCCGAGCAGGCCCTGCTTCACCGGAAAATATTTCTTCAGATGCTTCACTTCCAGCAGCGCTTCAGACATAGACTTCCGCCTCCTCATACAGCCAGCAGGAGACCTTCTGCCCGTGGCCGGTCTCCTTCAGCAGCGGCTGCCGTGTACGGCAGACCGGCATACAATGCCCGCACCGGTCATGGAAGTAGCAGGACGGGGCAAGCTCAAGCGGGCTTGGCACCTGCCCGGGAATGGAATAGAGCTCCTCCAGGCGCTGGCCCATCACAGGCTTCGACTTCAGCAGCCCGCGTGTATAGGGATGCTGCGGATTCTGGAACAGCTCCACGACTCCGCCCTCTTCCACGATCTGCCCGGAGTACATCACGATCACATAATCCGCCATCTCGGCGACAACCCCTAAGTCATGCGTAATCAGCAGGATCGACATCCCGGAATCTTCCTTGAGGCTGCGCAGCAAGTCCAGAATCTGGGCCTGAATCGTCACATCCAGCGCCGTGGTCGGCTCATCGGCAATCAGCAGCTTAGGGCTGCAGGAGACCGCTATGGCAATCATAATCCGCTGGAGCATACCGCCGCTCAGCTCATGCGGGTAGCTGGCCATAATCTGTTCCGGACGGGATATCCCCACCTGGGTAATCAGCTCAAGCGCACGGGCACGGGCTTGTTTCTTGTTCATTCGGAGATGAACAGACAACGGCTCCATAATCTGCTCGCCAATTCTCATAACCGGATTAAGCGAGGACATGGGTTCCTGAAAAATCATCGCAATCTCATGGCCGCGGATGCTGCGGAGTAGATTTTTGTCCAGCCGCAGCAGATCCTCTCCCTGGAAACCGATACGCCCCCCGGTGACTTTACCGCCAGGCTCCTCCACCAGGCCCATAACCGACATGGCCGTGACACTTTTCCCGCAGCCGGATTCACCGACAATACAGACTGTTTCACCTCTGCCGATCTTGAAGCTGACGTTATCCACCGCCTTAACGGTGCCTTCTTCCGTGAAGAATTCGGTGCTTAGACCGTCTATATTCATTACAGGCTCCATCGATTTGGCCACCTACCTCTTCTGTTTAGGATCAAGGACGTCTCTGAGGCCGTCACCAAAGATATTAATCGCAATCACTGTGGCAAAAATCGACAATCCCGGCGGAATCCACAGCCATGGCCGGTTCTGGAAATCAAGAATATTGTTCGCCGCGTCAATCATATTCCCCCAGGTCGGAGTAGGAGGCATAACCCCCAGGCCGAAGAAGCTCAGCACCGATTCGCTGAGAATGGCACCGCCGATATTCAGCGTAGCCATAACGATCAGCAGCGGAACAATATTAGGCAGCAGATGATGCACCAGCTTCCTGCGGTCGCGCAGTCCCAGCACCACTGCCGCCTGCATGAATTCACGTTCCCGCAGGCTCAGCATCTGGCCCCTTACCATCCTTGCCAGCCCCGGCCAGTTCACAATACTGAGCATCAGCATGACGATATACATCCGGTAATCCGTCGGAATCTTCCATTCCGAGAGCAATGCACCGAAGATGAACAGCAGCGGCAGACCGGGAATGGTCATCAGCAGATCGGCAATCCGCATAATGATCTGATCCAGCAGCCCCCCGTAATAACCGGCAATCGCCCCCAGAAGCGCCCCCAGAAATACAGACAGCAGCATGGAAGCAAGACCTACGGTCAGGGATATGCGTCCGGCCTGCATCACCCGGGTCAGAATATCCCGGCCCAGCGCATCGGTACCCAGCCAATGCTTCAGACTCGGGGCTTTGTTCATGAAAGCCATGTTGATTTTGTTATCCGTATAAGGTGAGAAGAACGGGCCGATGAAACATAACACAAACATAAAAACAACCACCGCGAACCCGGCAACGGCCAGCTTATTGCGCATAAGCCTCCGCAAGGATTGCCGCAGCAGGGAGGATTTGCGCAGGCTGGAGCGGGGTCCCTCCATTTTTTTCACACTGAGATCAGTTGCCATGAGAACTCCCCTCCTATAACCGGACACGCGGATCAGCCACCCGGTACAGAATATCCGATAGCAGGGTTCCTATGACGGTCAGAATAGCCAGAAACATGGTAAAGCCCATCAGCAAGGGATAATCCCTTAACCCGAAGGACTTCATATACAATTGGCCGATCCCCGGCCAGTTGAAGATCTGCTCGATAATAATCGAGCCTCCGAACAGGGCAGGCAGCTCAAAGCCAACCAGCGTAATTGCCGGCAGCAGGGCATTGCGCAGCGCATGGGAGAACAGCACCTTCCGCTCCCTGAGCCCTTTTGCACGGGCCGTCCGGATATAGTCCTGCTTGAGCACATCAATCATATTGCTGCGGAAGTAGCGGGTTAATGAACCCAGTCCAAGCAGCGTCATTACAATGACCGGCAGCGTCATATGCTGCACCACTTCCTTGAAATAGGCAAATCCTGCCGCGGTGCTGCCCGTAGTCGTCATCCCGCCCGGCGGCAGCCACTTCAGATCCACAGCCAGAATCTTGATCAGGAACAGGCCGATGAAGAAGGACGGCAAGGACATGGCAGCGAAGATCGCAATCATCACCAGCGTGTCGAACCAGGAATATTGCTTATAAGCAGAGATGACACCGATAATTACCGCGATAAGCCAAGTGAGGAAGGTAGAGACAGCCGCCAGCAAAAAAGAATTCCAGATATAATCGCCAAATAGCTGAAGCACCGGCTTCTGCTGGGCAAGTGAATATCCGAAATCCCCGTGGAAGGCATGGCTCATCCATGTCCAGTAGCGTTCCAGCACCGGCTTGTTCAGGCCGTAGATCTCCCGCAGCTCCGCTTTGCGTTCTGCCGTCAGCTTGATGTTTCCGGTAATGAAATCCCCCGGCGTCAGGGCATATAGGCAGAAGATCAGCAGCGAAGCCGCAAAGAGGATGATCAGCATATACAGCATTCTTTTAGTCAGATAAGCGCTCATGAATGGCTCCTTAGGCTTCATCCTCCTGCCTGCCCCTACCATGTGACACAGACAGGAGATGAACAATTCGTTATTTCAGAGTCCAGTTAGGCAGACTGCCGGCAAGACCGATGAACGGGCTGACCGAGAGATTCTCAATGCGGCCGTTATAGGCGTATACCGTTTTTTTGTAATTGGTAAAAATGACCGGCAGCTCGTCGTTGAATAGCTGATACAGCTCTTTATAGACTGCTTTGCGCTGTTCAATATCCGTCGTAGCCAGCGCTTTGTTGTACAGCTCAGTGAACTTCGGATTGTCATAGTCCGTGATCTCACCGTCGAAGAACTGCATGAAGCCATCCGCCGGATCGGTCAGCATACTGGTGGAGAAGGAGACGAGATCATAGTCCCCGCTCTCTGTCTTGGAGACAAGCGAGTTGAAGTCGGCGAAGATTTCCGGCTGGAAGTCAATGCCAAGCGCTGCGAAGTTCTCTTTGGCAACCGCGATGAAGATGTCGGAGCTCTTGCTCTTGCTGGCCAGATAATGGATGCTGAGCGGCTTGCCGTCCTTCTCGCGGATACCGCCTGCCCCTACGGTCCAGCCGGCTTCATCCAGCAGCTTCTTCGCCTGCTCAGGATCATATTTGTAAGGGTTAATGCCTTCCTCTGTATAAGACCAAGAGATCGGCGAAGCAGGAATGTTAGCTACGGCACCCGCGCCTTCAGCCGCGTCCACATAGATGCTCTGCCGGTCCAGCCCATAGGCAATCGCCTGTCTGACCCGCTTATCCTTGAGCTGCTCATGCTTCAGATTAACCTGCATATAACCATAAGTGCTTGGGGTATACGGGAGAATATTGACGTAACCGAGCTGTTTCAGCTTCGTGATATTTTCTTCTGTTGCAGGAAAAGAAGCATAGTCCACTTCACCCGTCTCAAGGAACTGCCAGGCATCCCCTGAGGTGGTTTTGTAGATAAAATGTTCTGTCTTAGGCTTGCCCTTGAAGTAATTCGGGTTGGCGACCAGCCGGACCTCTTGTCCGGGAATGAATTTCTCCAGCGTATATGGGCCATCGCCCAGCGGCTTCTCATGCAGCTTCTTGATATATTCGAGCTGGCCGAATTTGTAGTCCTTACCGTAGTAGGCCTTAGACAGCACATTGGAGCCCAGAGTCACCAGCGCCGTAGCATTAGGCTGCTCCAGCGTAACAGACAGGGTCTGCGGATCGATAATCCTGATGCCCTCAACTGTCTTGGCCGTTCCGGCCTTGTAAGCCTCGCCGCCCTTCACCTTCAGCGAGGGTAGCGAAGAGCCGCCGTCATAGGCTTTGTCGTACTGGAGAGTCCAGGTGAACGCCACATCCTCAGCCGTGAGCGGCGAGCCGTCGCTGAACTTCAGATCTTTGCGCAGATGGAACGTATATGTAAGCTGATCGTCCGACACCTCCCAGCTCTCGGCCAGCTCCGGTGTTGGCACCCCCTTGTCATCCACCGTCACCAGCGATGCATAGAGCAGTGAGGAGACATTGCCGTCATAACCGCTCTCCTGAAAATAAGGCGTGAAGGCTCCGCTGGGATCGGTAAGTCCTACGATGATGGTATCGGTGCGTTTCTGGGCGGCTGCGGGCAGCTTCGTAAGGTCGGTTGCAGTAAATGGCTCACTAAGCGCACCGGCAGGCACAACCTCTGGGGCCGAACTAGCTGCTGAGTTGGTTGAAGCCCCGCCCGGAGCAGAGCTGGCAGGAGTGGCTGTGGATGCTGCTTCCGGGCTACTGTTATTGGAGCAGGCGGACAGCAACAGCGAAGCTGCCAGGAATAATGAGGACAACACAAACGTACTTTTTCTCATAACATCATCTCTTTTCTCACAATTTATAAATTCTAATAATTCCTACCCACTAAGTATGAATAAAGACCGATAGTTCACATTATAGAAAGTAAAGTCTGTTCTGTAAATAGAGAACTCCAAAAAAATTCTCCAACAGAAGAATTAATTTGGTGAATCACAGCAAAAAAAGCCAAAATCTTCTCTTTTGCTGAGAAGATTTTGACTTCCGGTTAAACGTTCAAGTAAGGCTGAGAATACAAGCTGTGCGCTGTTATTTCAGATAAGCTGACAGCTGCTCGTTCATCTGCTGAATGCCCTCCAGCCGCAGACTGTACGCAATGACATTCTCCCCCTCGATATAAGCATTCAGCAGACCGGCACTCCGCAGGCTGGTAATATGGTCATGAACAATCCCCTTCGACAGACCTGCCTCTCTGGCAATCTCCGTGAATGATTTGCGCTCGCCGCCCAGCGATTTGAGAATTCGGAGACGGCTCTTCTCGCCCAGACTGCGGAGTGTCCGGTGCATGGCCAGTGAAATCTCTTCTTCCGGCACCTGGATTCTTGCGGCATAATGACATAGGGTCAGGTCACCGTAGCTGTACAGGATATTGATCGGCTGAAAATGAAACTGCGGAATCAGCACCAGCCTGCGCAGACCGCCGCCCGGCAAGAAATAGAATCCGTTCGTTGTCTTATTCACAAATTCGGCAACCGGGCTGCCCGTCAGCATCCCCCTCCGCTCCTCCGTATGCTGCTGCAGCTTGTCCATGATCACCGGATTGCAACTGCTGAAGTATTGCCGGTTCCACTCCGAGAGCAGGAAGACCATACGGCTGCGGTAGAGCTCCATTTGGACAGGAAATTGACTGACATGACCGCCAAGTGTCTCGTACATCTCCCCAACGGACAAGCCGCCAAGCCAGTCCAGCACAGTGCCCACACTTTGTTTGTCAGGGCACAGATGGACCAGCAGATTAAACAGCTTCCAATCATTATCCAGCTCCGTCTCCTCTAATGCTACCAGCAGCTCCGGGCTAAGCCGGCGTGACACCTCCGCCGCCCAGGACATGCCGAGATCGATCTTTTTACTCCCCTTCTTGCAGATGAACGTATGTATGCTGCTTATTAATTCATATACCGGATGAAAATGAACCTCTGCCTTGTAGTCCATGTCTATACCCCCTGATGCAACTTCTTGCCATTACAGCGTTAGTGCCATAATCATATCATATTATTCCCTGATCCTTCTTTCGCTTTCTCGCTTTTTGCCGGACAGGGTAGTAAAATAAAGGCACATTACCGGAATGGAGTGAGGTTATAAGATGGAGACAATTGCAAAGGGAGAAGGACGTTTCTATATCGCTGGTGACGGAAAAGACCTGGCCGAGATTACATACAGAACGGAAGAGAACACAGGGAATCTGGTGATTGACCATACCTTTGTCTCGGAGGATCTGCGCGGTCAGGGCGCGGGAGAAAAGCTCGTGCGGGCGGTCGTTGACCTGGCCCGTGAGCAGAAGGTCAAGATTGAACCGGTGTGCCCGTATGCGGCCCATCAATTCGAGAAGCACGCGGAATACAAGGATGTGCTCAAATAGGAGGAAGAACGTTTGACGAATACAGATACACTGAAACAGATTGAAGAGCTGCAGCAGCGCTGCGAGCAATATGAGGGCATTGCCCTGAAGCTGAACTGGGACATGCTCCGGCATCCCGGAGAAGCAGGCGGTGCCAAATACCTGGTAACCTATGAAGAGGAGCTGCTGACCGGATTCATCGGCCTGTACGGCATCGGCGGTGATATGGAGGTCTGCGGCATGGTCCGGCCAGGCTATCGCCGCCGGGGCATCTTCAGCGCTCTCTGGAAGCAGGCAGAGGCTATCATCAGGCAGGATAAAGTGAAAACGCTGCTGTTGAACACCCCTGCCGCATCAGCCTCAGGCCATGCTTACCTGAAGACCTTGCCGCTTGCCTTCAGCCATTCGGAGTTTCAGATGAAGTGGGACGGTGCGGGCAGCAAGGTCAGAGCCTCAGAGGCCAGCTCGGCCTCTGGCAATGTACTGCTCCGGCCTGCACGCCCGGAGGAGACCCCGCTGCTCATCGCCTTCGACTGTGACGGATTCCAGATGACGGAGGAAGACGCCGCTGAAATGTATGTGCAGCACGAACAGGAAGGCTCCCAGGAGCATATTATCATTGAGCTCAACGGCCAGCCTGCCGGCAAAATGCGGCTGTGGTCCGAGGACAACGAGACCTGGATCTACGGATTTGTGGTAGACAAGAAGCTGCGGGGGCTAGGTATTGGCCGGAGCGCGCTCATGCAGACCATCGAGCGGGAGCAGCGGAATTATAACGGCGTGAATCTGGAGGTTGCACTCGATAACCCGAATGCTCTGAAGCTCTATGAGAGCTGCGGATTCGTCGTGCTCAACCAGCAGGATTATTACACCTATCCTTTGAACAGCTAGCCTGGAAAGGAGTATTTCAAGAAGCATACATTGGGCCTGTGCGCCTTCGCGGCAGCACAATGTATGCTGTTTTCCGCATACATTATAACCCGAGGCCCCGCCTCCGCCCGATTGTATGCTGTTTTCCACATACAATTCCTAAACAATCAGAAAGCATCTCTTCACGGTCAAATGACCCTGGAGGAGATGCTTTTTTAGCATAGTCTCTTAATTCATCGTCTGCTTCTACATCAGCCCGTAGCCCCGCACCTGGGCTTCATCCCGGTCACTGCGGCGGTTGCTGCATTTCACACATCCCTCTGCCTGCTCTTCCCGCTCCAGAAAGACAGACAAGAGGCGCACATAATCCAGCGACTCCTGAAGAGGCATGTCTGCTCCGTCGTACAGCTGCCTGCGGCCATCCAATAGTGAGTAAATAGCGATCGTCTCCGCCGGCTTCCCGTAAGCCTTATGGCAGAACACATTCGCCATATGCAGAAATCCGGTAATTACCTGCTGGTCAGCGTGTACCATGAATTTCTGTATATTCAGACTGCGCCCCGTAAGCTCCGAATTCCAGGCCAGCTGAAAAATCACCGCCAGCTCAATCTCAAGCTCCCGGACAGGAACATGCCACTGCTCGAAACGCATCACCGGAATCTCTCCGGCGAAACTGCCTGCGACTATCCGCACCAGCTCATCGGCCACCGCCTGCTTGACATCCCAGTAATGCATCAGAGAAGGAAAAGCATTGCCCTTCGGCGGCCAGCGCCGCTCCAGCAGAAACTGGACCGGCGTCTCCCGGCGCACCTCGGGCCGGAGACTGTAGAAGTCATTAAGCGTATGTCCGACTGCATATTGAACCTGCTGTCTCCAGCGGGGAAGTCCGGTAGCAGGAGCTCCGCTGCCGGTCATCTCTGCTCCGCCCAGCATGATATGCTCCATGCGGTAATCATTCAGACGTCTGAACCGGCCAGCTTCAGCATCCGGCTTCATTTCTGTGAAGTCTCCTGCCGCCGCGCCCATCCTTAAGAGACCGCCGCGCAGGTCTCGATGAACTGGCGTCCGTAGGTGCGGCAAGCCTCTTTCTCCGCTGCATTCGGACCGTATTCAATCTTCAGGCTGGGCTGCACAATGTTGGCCCCGCGCTCCTTCAGCTTCTCTTCAATCTGATCCACCGCCCCGCAGTAGATCTCATATCCAGTGTCTCCGCTTCCGAAGGCCGCTGCCTTACAGGTGCTGAGATCCAGCTCATCCAGCTCTTCATAGAAATCCAGGAATTCATCCGGCAGCTCGCCGTCTCCCCAGGTGTACGCACCCAGCAGTACAGCCCCATAAGCTTTTATCTCATCCGCATTGCAGTCGGTAACCGATTTCAGTACCGCCTCTCCGCCTGCCGCGCGTATTCCTTCCACAATCAGTTCAGCGATTTCCTCCGTATTGCCGGTCAAGCTGGCATATGCCACTAGCACTTTAGCCATGACTTTAATCCTCCCAAGGTACAAATGAAATATATTCTCTATATCCGGTCCCCTAAGCCGACCGCGTCTTGCTTACTTTACGCTGTATTAATCCCATTCTATTTGATAATGATTATCATTGTCAACATTTAAAAGGGCTTCTGTTCTTAAAAAGGGCTTCTGTTCGTACCTTGGGCATCCTTGCCGCATAACACAAACAGCGCCAGTCCAGGACATAACTTCTGCCCGGTACTGACGCTCAGTAATTCTATTGTCATATGATGTGTGGAACGATTAATATCCGCCTTCCAGCAACGTAATGCCATTGCCGTCGGGATCACGGAAATTCATTTCTTTACCGCCGTACTCCATGGTTGCCGGGGGATGGCAATCCAGTCCTTTCGCCTTCAGCTGCTCATATGTTTCGTCCAGACTGCCACAGGAGAACACCAGATTAACAGTTCCTGTCGTCAGATTCTCCCATTTGGCTGCGTTCCATATAATGATGCCGGGCTGGCTGCGTTCAAAAGCAATTTTGGCGCCGTCAGATTCTCCGTAGCCCTCGAATGGAACTGGAATGCCTAGCACCTCTGAGTAGAATGCCGCCAGTGCCGCCGGATTTTTGCTGTACAGATTGATGCCGTCAAATGTTGTGATCATAATGATATCCTTCCCTTCACTCGCTTGTGATGTGTCCGGGCTGGTGTCAGCCGTTCTATCCTCATTGTAATTCTGTCTGCATGGCTTGTATTGCAAAAAAACGACATCAGCGCCGGGCATGGCTCAGCGCATCCAGCGGAGTTTTGCCCGCGAATTTCTTGAAATTGTTGATCAAATGGGACTGGTGACTGTACCCGTAGGTGAACACTATATCCTGCATTACGCCCTTCGTCTGCGGTGAACGGTACAGATCCAGCCAGACATTCTGAAAGCGGATCAGATCGGCCACCTTTTTGGGCGGAAGGCCGATATGCTGCCGGAACAGCCGTTCAAGCTGGCGGCTGCTTAAGCCCGAGCTGCTCTCCAGCGCCCCTGCTGTCATGATTCCGCGTGAAGTAAGCAGCCTGTGGACTGCATTCATCATCCCGTCACTGGTACGGTTTCCCCGTTCCAATCTCCGCAGAAGGAAGTCTTCAGCAGCAGCGATGCGCTCCGTCATGGTACGGATATGCTGGAGCCTGTCTCCCAGCTCCTTACGGAAGGTCCGGAAATAATACTCCACCGGAACATGCACATTCAGCACCTCCGTCAGCGGCTCGTCTACGAACAGATGAACGGCCCAGAAATGAAACCGGATGGCGAACCGCTGCACCGGCACAGGCTGTGCTGCTTGTCCTGTCTCGAACGGAGTGTCGTTAATCCCGCAGAAAATCCCGCTGGACTCCCCTGTCCGCTCATCCCATTCCCATATGATGTCCATGCAGCTGTCTGGTATGATGGTCTCCGTCCGCTGCGGCGGCGGCTGTGCTCCTGATCCCCAGTAGCAGCGGATATAAGGCTGAAGCAGCCTGCCCGGCAGATACTCGCCGCCTCCGGCCGGATTGGCCGTAATCGGATGATACAGCGCCGAAAGATTATACATCCGAGTGCAGCCTCCTTCCTTTGCTGTAACCTTGTATTCAGATCATACACAATCTCTGTAGGAAGTGCCAGAACGCATGCTTTTCCAAGTGGACTACGCCCCATGCTTATCGAATGATTATGTTGCAAAATGATCTGTCCTGCGTTTCCTGGTAATATTATACGCCTGCTGCTTGTTGGCTACACTGGGAATAGTCGCAGCTTTGCAACCATTTTGTTTGTAGCTGCGGGCTTAAATGTTGTACAATAAAGGCTAAATGACTTTTTGAAGGATGGATTAATAATGTATATAGCCAGTGATTGGAAAGACTATGAAGTGATCGATACCGGGGGCGGGGAGAAGCTCGAACGGTGGGGCGATATTATCCTGCGCCGTCCGGACCCGCAGATCATCTGGCCGCTGGCCAGCGAGAGCGCCAAGTGGCGGGATGTGCACGGACATTATCACCGCAGCTCCGCCGGAGGCGGTCAGTGGGAGATGAAGAAGACGATACCGGAGGACTGGAAGATCAGCTACGGCAAGCTGAAGTTCCACCTCCGCCCGACGAACTTCAAGCATACCGGACTGTTCCCGGAGCAGGCGGCCAACTGGCGCTGGATGATGGACAAGATCGCTGCGGCTAACCGGCCGATCTCCGTACTTAACCTGTTCGCATATACCGGCGGAGCCACTGTTGCGGCAGCAAGTGCCGGAGCCTCTGTCGTGCATGTCGATGCAGCCAAAGGCATGGTTCAATGGGCCAAGGAGAATATAGCTCTGTCCGGTCTGGCTGACAAGCCGCTACGCTTCATTACCGATGATGTATTCAAATTCGTCCAGCGCGAACAGCGCCGCGGCAGCAAATATGATGCCATTATTATGGACCCGCCGTCCTATGGAAGAGGGCCGGGCGGAGAAATGTGGAAGCTCGAATCCAGCCTCTATCCGTTCCTGGAGAGCTGTATGGAGATTATGAGCGACCGTCCGTTATTCATGCTGATTAACTCCTACACGACCGGCATCTCGCCAACCGTACTGCGCAACATGCTGTCGATGACCATGGGCAAGCGCTATGGCGGCAAGCTGAATTCCGGTGAGATCGGCTTGCCGATTACAGCCTCCGGCATGAATCTGCCTTGCGGGATTCTGGGCCGCTGGGAGGCGTGAGCCATGACCGCAGCGAATAACGGCGCAGCAGGAGAGTCCGGCAGCAGCCCCTCCCGGTTCGAGATTCTATATGAGGACAACCATCTGCTCGGGATTGTGAAGCCTGTCAATATCCCCGTTCAGGAGGATGCTACAGGCGACCCGGATCTCCTGACCCTCCTGAAGGAGGATGTGAAGGAACGCTATGCGAAGCCGGGCAACGTCTTCATGGGACTGGTTCACCGGCTGGACCGGCCTGTAGGCGGTGCGATGATCTTCGCCAAGACCTCGAAGGCAGCTTCCCGGCTATCCGAGAGCGTCCGCACCCACGCCTTCCAGAAGGTCTACCTGACGGTGGTGCATGGTCAGCTTCCGGGCGCAGAGGGCCGGCTGGAGCATACCCTGCTGAAGGACCCTAAGAGCAATACCGTCCAGGCAGTCCGGGAGGGAACGCCGGGCGGCAAGCAAGCGATCCTTGATTATACCGTGATTGGTACCGCAGAAGGCTATTCGCTGGTGAGGATTGACCTGCTGACCGGCCGCTCCCACCAGATCCGCGTTCAGCTCAGCAACGTTGGCTGTCCGCTCTATGGAGATCAGAAGTACGGCGCGGCCGTGAACAGACCGGGGCAGCAGATTGCCTTATGGTCTGCACTCACACGGTTCCCGCATCCGGTGACCAAAGAGGAAGTCGAGCTGCTCTCCCTGCCTCCCCGTTGCTATCCGTGGAATCTATGGACTCCGCAAATTCAAAAGCAGGCTATCCTTTAACGGACAGCCTGCTTTTTTGCGTTATCCTATATATAGGTTCTCAGTTGGTGCTTATACGGACTGTACCGAAGCTGCATCATCCACGGCCGGGGCAACCGCCATCTTCCCCATTAGGTACAGCAGCAGCTGCTGGTTATGGGAGGAAATGGGGTCCAGCGCTTCTGCAAAAAAGTCACTGCGGACCTTGAGTCCGCGCAGCGTCTCCCGCTGGCCAGTCTCGGTGATGCTCACCCAGACAATTCTGCGGTCCGAGGCATCGCGTTCACGGACAATCAGATTATGCTTCTCCATCCGGTCAAGCAGCATCGTCACGGCCGCCGGGCTGGTCGCCAGATGAGGGGCCAAATCAGAAGGCTTCATCGCATCACGCTCCTGCAGCAATTCCAGTACGGTTAGCTGGGCATCAGTCAGTGTAGGGGCAAGCTTGCTGTCCATATGTAGCTTATAGTCCTTTAATATCTTATGCCAGATTTTACTGAATTCAGTGGAGTGCACACTTATTCCTTCCTTTCCTGCGGATCTCTATCCGGTATATTTACTTTTTCGCCAGAAAAATTCCAAATCCTTCAAGGACGAAAAATAAAATCTTATCTGCAGCTATTCCCCCCTAAATAAAAGCGCGGGCAGCCCGTCACTCCAGAGCTGCCCGCGCCATTCCATGCGGTATTATGTTTTTACTTGACGGCCTGAAAAAGAATCGCGATCTCGTCCTTCTTCTCGACAGCAACCAGCTGCTTGCCTGTAGAACGGCGTTCAGCAATCGGCGCGGACTCGGAAGAGAAGGAATGTACCGCGCCGCTCTGGGTGATGGCGGTCACTTCCAGCGGCTCCTTGCAATAGAATGCGCCTGCCAGTCTGCTGCCGTTCGGGCGGACACGCTTGCCTTCCTTGAACTCGAAGGTTGGCATCCCTTTGCCTCCGCGGCTCTGGGAAGGATAATCCACCAGCAGGGAACGCTTGGCATAGCCGATGTCGGATATAGCCAGAATCTCGCCTTCATCCTCACTGACCCAGAAGCAGGAGACGACCTCATCGCCTTCACGAAGCTGTATTCCCCTAACTCCTGTGGCCACCCGGCCCATAGGATTCACTTCATTCTCGCGGAAACGGATGCTCATACCTTCACGGGTGACCAGCACGATGTCCTTGTCACCCCTGCTCAGCGCCACTGTAATGATCTCATCGCCTTCAGCCACCTTACAGGCGGCAACGGCGCCGGAACGGCTTGTAGAGTACTCCTTGAGCTCGGTACGCTTCACCTGGCCCTTGCGGGTGATGAAGACCAGACTGGCCAGCGGGTCCTCCAGATTGGTGACCGGCAGCACACTGACGACACTGTCTCCCTTATTCAGTCCGATGACGTTGACGATGGCCGTCCCCGGCTCTTTCCATTTGAACTCTGGAATCTGATGCACGGGAAGCAGGAAGTATTGACCCTTGCGGGTGAAGACGAGCAAGCTCTCCCGGGTATTCAGATCCAGCAGCTTGACGATATGATCGCCATCCTTAACCCCTGAAGAGTGGCGCTCCCCGCCTGAGCGGGTGAAGGACAGCATGCCGGTCCGCTTGATATAGCCGTCCGCAGAGAGTGCAACCAGTACATCCTCCGCATTGACCAGAACCTCCATGTTGACCTTAAGCTCCTCCACCTCGCCCTGGATCAGGGAACGGCGGTCCATCCCGTATTTATCACGAATCTCCAGCAGCTCCTTGCGGATGACTGCGATCAGCTTCTTGTCGCTGTCCAGAATCCCCTGGAGCACAGCAATCCGGGCCAGCATCTCATCCAGCTCCTTCTGCAGCGAATGAATCTCCAGATTGGTGAGACGGTAGAGCTGCAAGGTAAGAATGGAATCCGCCTGCCGTTCGCTGAAGCCGAACATCCAGACCAGATTATTCTGGGCATCCTGGCGGTTCTTCGAGGCCTTGATGGCGGCGATCACTTCATCCAGAATGTTCAGCGCCTTAACCAGTCCCTCCAGGACATGGGCACGGTCCTCTGCCCGTTCCAGATCGAACCGTGTACGGTGGGTAACCACTTCACGCTGGTGGGCAATGTAGGCTTCAAGGATCGCTTTAAGCCCGAGCTGCTGTGGAGCCTTATTAACAATCGCAACCATGTTGAAGTTGTAGGTGATTTGCAGGTCGGTTTTTTTGAGCAGGTAGGCTAAGACGCCTTGTGCATCTGCCTCCTTCTTCAGCTCCACCACGATGCGCAGGCCCTCACGGCCGCTCTCATCGCGGACCTCCGCGATCCCTTCGATCTTTTTCTCCAGACGGATGTTCTCCATGGAGGTTACCAGCCGTGATTTCACGATCTGGAAAGGCACCTCGGTAATCACGATCTGCTGCTTCCCGCCGCGCAGGTTCTCAATCTCCGTCTTGGAACGCAGATAAATACGGCCTTTGCCGCTGCGGTAAGCATCCATAATGCCGTCACCGCCCATAATGGTTCCGCCTGTCGGGAAATCCGGCCCCTTGATGAAGGTCATGATATCCTCCAGGGCAATGTCCGGCTTCTGCATGACAGCGATACAAGCGTCAATGACTTCCCGCAGGTTATGCGGCGGTATCTCCGTGGCGAACCCGGCCGAGATCCCGCTCGTCCCGTTCACCAGCAGGTTCGGATAACGGGAGGGAACCACCACCGGCTCCTTGGCCGTATTATCGAAGTTGTCCTTGAACAGAACGGTGCGCTTCTCAATATCGCGCATCATTTCCATGGCAATCGGAGACAGACGCGCTTCGGTATAACGCATCGCTGCTGCCGGATCATCATCCATGGAACCCCAGTTTCCGTGTCCGTCGACCAGCACATGCCCCATCTTCCACGGCTGTGCCATCCGCACCATCCCGTCGTAGATTGAGGAGTCTCCGTGGGGATGGTAGTTACCCATGACATCACCGACGGTTTTGGCTGACTTGCGGTATGGCTTATCCGGCGTATTACCGGAATCGTACATGGCATACAGAATCCGGCGCTGCACGGGCTTCAGCCCGTCGCGCACATCGGGGATCGCCCGGTCCTGAATGATATATTTGGAATACCGGCCAAACCGGTCACCCACGACCTCTTCCAGAAAAGCCGGCAAAAACTGCTCTGATAAACTGCTCATATCCTCTTCACCTTCTGTTCCTCATTCTGTCCGCGTTTTTAAAGATTGATGTTCTGACGCTTGGCGCTGAGATATTCAACCAATTTGCTTCAAAACGAGATCGTAATCTGAATAGAAGGGATGAGCGTAACTGCGGTGATTTTGGACTTCCGGCCGCTGTTGTATTTAGATTTCTAATTCATACGCTTTAGCGGATGAAATCTAAATACAAAGGCGGACGCTGACGCTCCTCCAGTTCCAAAATCCCCTCCGTTACTTCCCCTTCTATTCGATTAACAATTCTTACTTCAGCATACCGTGAGTAACCCAACCGCTTCGCTTATACAGATCATCAAAAAATTAAAAACGCGGAAGGTATCGTCACTTCCCATTTCACTTGCTCTACTCCTACTCCACGATTTCCGTGAAGTCGACGTTCTCGACAATCCAGCGCTTACGCGGATCGACTTTATCGCCCATCAGGGTGGAAACGCGGCGTTCCGCCTTGGCGGCATCCTCAATCTGCACCTGAAGCAGCGTACGCGAATCGGGATTCATCGTAGTCTCCCACAGCTGGTCCGGATTCATCTCACCCAGTCCCTTGTACCGCTGCAGCTCGAAATTCTTCCCGAATTCCTTCAGATAATTCTGCAACTCCTCATCGCTCCAGGCATAACGGACCGTCTCCAGCTTGCCCGATTTGCGTGTCAGCTTATACAGCGGCGGCTGGGCGATATAGACCTTGCCGGCATCGATCAGAGGCTTCATGTAGCGGTAGAAGAAGGTCAGCAGCAGCACCTGGATATGCGCACCGTCCGTATCGGCATCGGTCATAATGATGATTTTGGAATAATTGCTGTCCTCCACGGCAAAATCAGGCCCGATTCCCGCACCGATTGCCGAAATGATCGCCTTGTATTCGTCATTCTTCAGGATATCCAGCAGCTTGGCCTTCTCGGGGTTCATCGGCTTGCCCTTCAGCGGCAGGATGGCCTGAATCTTGGAATCCCGCCCCTGCTTCGCGGAGCCACCGGCCGAATCGCCCTCTACGATGAAGATCTCGGTACGTGTAACATCCTTGGACTGTGCAGGCGACAGCTTGCCGCCCAGATTCGAGCTCTCACTGCGCTTCTTGCCGCTGCGGATCTCATCCCGGGCTTTGCGGGCCGCTTCACGGGCCTTGGAGGCCTGAATCGACTTCTTCAGCAGGCTCTGTGCGACCTGAGGGTTCTCTTCCAGGAACCGCGCCATCCGCTCGGAGACAATGAAGTCCACCGCGCTGCGGGCAGATGCGCTTCCGAGCTGATCCTTCGTCTGTCCGACAAATTCCACATCCGACATCTTGATGCTGATGACCGCCATCATGCCCTCACGCAGATCGTTTCCTTCCAGATTCTTGTCCTTCTCCTTAAGCAGCTGCGTCCGGCGGGCATAATCATTCAGCACACGGGTATAGGCTGTCTTGAAGCCTGTCTCGTGTGTTCCCCCGCTGCGGGTAGGAATGGAGTTGACAAAAGAAGCGATCGTCTCCGTATACCCCGCATTATACTGCAGCGCGATTTCCACCTCGATCTCGTCCTTCTCGGAGCTGAAATGGATCACATCGTGCAGGACGTCCTTGCCTTCGTTCAGGAATTGCACGAACTGGCTGGCGCCGCCTTCGTAGAAGAATTCATCCTGGCGTCCGCTGCGCTCATCGGTCAGGACGATCCGCAGGCCGGAATTCAGGAAAGCAATCTCCTGGACCCGCTCTGCCAGCGTATCATAATTAAGCGAAATGCCTGCGGAGAAGACGCGAATATCCGGCTTGAAGGTAATCTTCGAACCGGTTTTATTCGTATTTCCCAGTATCTCAAGACCGGTTACAGGCTCACCGACATGCTCTTTACCGTTCTTGTCGATCCAGTATTCAAAGCGCTGGCGGTGGATTTTACCTTCCCGGTAGATCTCAACTTCCAGCCACTCGGACAACGCATTGGTTACCGAAGCACCGACACCGTGCAGGCCGCCCGATTTCTTGTAGCCGGAGCCGCCGAATTTGCCGCCTGCGTGCAGAATAGTGAATACCACCTGCGGCGTTGGGACTCCAGTCTTGTGCATTCCAGTTGGTATTCCGCGTCCGTTGTCAATTACGGTCACCGATCCGTCTTTACGGAGGGTGATATCAATCTTCGAGCAAAACTTCGCCAAATGCTCATCTACGGCATTATCTACTATTTCCCATACTAAATGGTGCAGACCCGAGGAACTCGTACTGCCAATATACATGCCGGGCCGTTTGCGGACCGCAACCAGACCTTCGAGCACCTGAATGTCGTCAGCATCGTATCCAGTCCGGCCTGCTTCGCCGTTCTTAGAGACTTTTGCAAACATATCGATCTGTTCGAGCATTCATGCTCCTCCTTCACTTGTCTTCCTGTCTCTCTAAAAATGCAAACAAACGTTTTCGTTCACTTTGTACATTCTAATTCAAAATATCCCGTTTCGTAAAGACGGCGAATGAAATGATTACGGCCGCAAGCCCCCAAACGCCCAGAACCGCCATCGAAAAGCCCAGCGTCATGCCCTCAATCGGCGCGGGAGTGCCCGCTAAATAAGTCGTCAGCTCCATGTTGACCATAAATAAATATTTGGCCGCCGTCCAGGCTGAAGCCATATTGGTCAGGATCGTTCCGGCAATCAGCGCCGCCATCATCACTACAATGCTCGCAGCCGTGCTGCGGACCAGCACCGACACCATGAAGGCCAGCAGGGCCACCACGATGCTGACATACCAGATCAGCCCGCCCTGCATCAGCAGATACTTCCACTGCTCCACGGCATGAACCTTAGACATATCTACAGTGTCACCGTTTAGCTGAAAGCCTGTGAACACCGGAACGTTGAACCCCTTATAGCCAAAAGCCAGCCCCGAGACCAGATAACTGATTACAAATACAGACAGGACGATCAGCGAGACGAACATCAGCAGCGCTGCCATTTTGCTGAACAACACCTTCCAGCGCCTTACAGGGCGGGTCAGCAGCATTTTAATCGTGCCTGTCGTCCGCTCCCCGGAGACCAGGTCGGAGGCAACCGCCATGATCAGCAGCGGAATGAAGAGGGAGACAGAATTATTGACAAACTCCCGGGTGAACGTTACTCCGCTCGGCTCCTTCGGATTCACATCATGATCCAGATAATACTGCAATTGCTGGAGAAAAATCCGCCGGTACGACTTCCATTCCTCCGGAATCCGGTCGCTGCCGAGCGAGTTCTGATTGTCGGTAATCTGCTGCTGGATCTCCAGTCTCCAGTCAGAGTTAAATTTGTCACGGCTACGCTCGGCTATGCGCATTTGCGCATAGGTAAATATTGGAACCAGCACGAGCAGGATCAGCAGGATGATATAGAAACGTTTCTTTTTAATAATCTTCAGGCACTCATTTCGGATGAGCGGCAGCAGGTTAATCAATGGCTTCACCCTCCGTTAGCTTCAAGAATAGCTGTTCCAGTGTAGGGTTGATTTTATGCACAGCCCGGACTTCCACCTCTTGTGCAACCAGCACGGCGACAATCTCCGGGATCAGCTCCTCATCCATTGCCGTAACCAGGGAATTAATGCCCATGCCTGCGATGACCGAGTCATCCAGGGTAACCTCGTCCAGATGAAGCAGCGCGATATCCGGCCGCCCGGCCATGATGTCTCTTGCCCGCTGAAGCGGCTCCAGCTCCCACAGGACATACGGTGAGTTACGGGCAACCAGTTCGTCTACAGCGCCTACAGCGAGTACGCGGCCTTTGCTGATTATGGCTACGCGGTCGCACAGCAGCTGGATTTCGCTCAGCAGATGACTGGACACAAAAACCGCCAGCCCTTCGTCTGCCAGCTTGCGGATGAATTCACGCAGTTCCTTGATCCCCTTCGGATCCAGGCCGTTGGTCGGCTCATCGAGAATCAGCAGCCGGGGCCGGCCGAGAAGGGCTTGGGCAATACCGAGCCGCTGGCGCATCCCGAGTGAATACGTGCTGACTTTATCTTGAATGCGCTGATCGAGCCGCACGATCTCAACAACCTCGGCAATCCGCTGCGCGTCTACTCCGGGCTGCATACGGGCAAAGTGCTGCAGGTTCTCCCAACCGGTCAGATACGTGTAGACCTCGGGATTCTCGACGATGGAACCGACGTATTGCAGCGCTTTTTCCGGATTCCGGTTCACATTGAAGCCGCAGACGGTAATCGTCCCTTCGCTCGGGCGGATCAGGTCCACCAGCATGCGGATGGTTGTGGTTTTGCCGGCTCCATTCGGACCGAGAAAGCCGAAGATCTCGCCTTTTTTCACATCAAACGTAACATCATCTATAATCCACTTGCGGCCGATTTTTTTGCGAACTCCCCGGGCGGACAGGACGACTTCTTCCCCTGGTGTCTCATGAATAGTTCTCGCCATCATATACAGCTCCTTGCCACAGTCATTTCTGTTCCAAAAATCCTCTGATCAACGAACGGCTTGTACAATCCGCTCGCTCATCCGCTGATAACCGTCCCCGTTCGGGTGAAAATGATCGCTTGACAGGTATTTCGCCAAATGGCGGTCAAACAGGTCAAAGGTCGGGACCAGTGTCATGTTCTGATGTCTGTTGATGATATCCATCGCCGCATTATTCCAAGCCGTCACCGCCTGATTACCGGGAATTAGCAGCCCCTCAATATCTCCGAAGGGATTATAAAGTCCGATGTAATAGACCTGGGCCTGCGGATTCACTTCTGCAACGGTATCCAGTATGCTTCCCAGCCGTTTAGCAGCCCCTGGCAGAGCAGAGAGGAGCGATTCCGGAGTCAGATCGCCGGCAGATGCGGTTGGAACCGGCGCCACGCCTTCTACTTTGTTATTCGCAGGGACTTCTGTGCTCTGAGGTGCCGCCTGCTCCGAAGGCTTCGCTGAAGCGGCTGCTTGTCCGCTGCTCCCGCCTGTGCCCATAATATCCGAGCCCCGGAACAGATCGTTCCCGCCGATGGAGATCAGGATCACATTCGCCTGACGCAGCGCGTACTGCACCCCTTCCTCCTGAAGCTTGCTCTGCAAGGCAGCTGTAGTCAGGCCGTTAATGCCCATATTGCCCAGCAGCTCTGCCTTTCCTCCATTGGCCGACAAGGCATCGACGGTCCGCTTAACAAACCCCTGCCCGGAGTTGTCGCCGGTCCCTTTGGCCAGAGAATCGCCAAGCGCCAGGATCTTGTATTCATCACTTGCCGCGGCTGTCGGTGCCGCCGTCTCCTGCTGAAGGGAGGAGAGGAATTGCTCCCCCTTCGGGTTCATAATATCGCCTACTGCATACACAAATCCTGTAATCAAAAGTAAAGTTGCCAGGATGGACACCAGGCTCACTGTCCTCCAGGTCCATTTGGAATCCTTCAAAGCTATCCCTCCATCTGCCGTACTCTTCTGCTTAGCCCATCATTCACAGCATTATTAACTATGTAGATAAACATAATTCTTCTTTGGAGAATTTGCAAACGGAAAGGGTTTGTTTAGGTGAGGGGCGCGGCTGCGGTGATTTTGGACTTACGGCCGCTGTTGTCTTTGGATTTCCTGATTCAAACCGCTACTCGCGGTAGAAATCCAAAGACAAAGGCGGACGCTACCGCTCCTACAGTTCCAAAATCCCCTCCGCCGCTTCACACCTAAACGGTGAAAGCAGCAAAGGCGGCACGATAGCGCTGCGCTGATCGTGCAAAGACCGCGTACTGCGGCAAGATAGCGCTGCGCTGATCGTGCAAGAACGCGTACTGCGTGCGGCACGATGGCGCTACGCTGATCCTGCAGGAGCAATATTACTTTTAGCTACTTTGGCTGAACTTCATTCGCAGCATAAGATTCGTCCTTTGTGCTAAAAACATAAAAACGCCCCCCGGCAATGCCGGAGGGCGGAGTTAATGTTACTTACTTTGAATTACATTAAGTTACTTACCGATGAATTCCTGGACCCAGTAGTTATTATCGAAGCCAACGCCGATGTAGTTGAAATTGGCGCTCAGGATGTTAGCCTTATGACCCGGGCTGTTCATCCATGCGGTCATGACTTCCTGAGGAGTCTTCTGGCCCATAGCGATATTCTCGCCAGCCGCCTTATACGTAATGCCGAAGGCCGACATCATATCGAAAGGTGATCCGTAGGTCGGAGAAGTGTGTGAGAAATAGTTGTTCGAGCGCATATCCGTAGCCTTCGCCGCAGCCACTTTGTTCAGGCTGTCCAGTGCAGAGACAGGGGCTAGTCCAGCTGCAGCGCGCTCTTTATTCACCAGTGCAACTACTTGCTGTGTGTAGCTGGAGGCGTTGTTACCAACCGCAGGCACTGCAGATGGAGCCGGGGTTGCCACAGGTTTTGCAGTGGCAACGGGTGCCGGTGCTGGCTTAGCAGTGGCTACCGGTGCAGCCGTAGCCACTGGTGCTGCTGTAGCAACCGGCTTAGCTGATGCTACAGGCTGTGCTGCCGGGGCAGCTGCAGCTGGCGTTGTGTATACAAAGGTTTTAGTGACAGTGTACGTATTGCCACCAAGTACGAAAGTCTTCGAATTGTTCTGTGTGAAATATTCCATGAGCTGTGCGAAATTCATATCTGATCCGGTTGCCGCTGGGGCTCCGGCTGCTGCTGCGTTTGCTTGTAATGGAAGAGAAATGCCAAGCGCCATAACAGCGGCTACGCTTCCACCTATCATTCTTCTCAAAGTCTTGCTTTTCATTCTGCCATCTCCTTAATCTTCGTTGTGGTCTATCGTGCTGCCAGGGGTGCCCATCTACAAATGTTACAAAGTTGTAATTTGTTCCTACGTCATTGTAACATAAAACTATCAGCTGTGCGCTTCTAAATTCTGTAATTTTTGTAGATTGAGAGGCTTGTCCCCTCCAGCAGCGGCACAAGAAACAGCATTGCCGTCCTTTTCAGGACGGCTGTGTCTATACTATATATCGGCGCTTCTATAGAGATTGAACATAGAAAATGGCCAAACATTCTCTGGAGTCACGCCCACCCCTATAAGAAAACTTCAAAGTACAATCGATATAATATTTACTTTAATGAAAAGACTGCCAGAACTCCCCTTCGGTCGAAATCAGGCCCATAATCTCTGCATAGGGAATGCGGAAGGTTGGAAATCCTGCTGAATAAGGAGCAATCTCATAAGGGGCAAAATACAGGTAAAGCGCCTGCGCATCCACATAAAAGGGCTGATCCGCTGTAATGCCTTTATACGTGTCAGGGAAAACATAGGAATACTGCGGATCATTCTTAATCTGCTTGCCGACGATGTCACTGAGCTTCTGCACATATTTGCTGCCGGGCTTGAACAGATCACTGAGCGTGTAGAATTTACCGGTGCGCAGGTTGATATGCTCATAGATCCGGGTAGGCATGCCGTGCGCAGCGCCGAACGGAAAATGATAACCGCTAAGCTCAAGCACCAGCAGATTCTTACGGAAGAAGGAGACGGCGAAATCCCCCGTATAGCTGAAATCCTGTGTGCCTCCTCCCGTCCCCGCCCCGTATGGGAGCGACAGAATGCGCAGCTTGTCATTTACCGCCTTCGAGACCTCGGCAACCGCAATCCCTTCCACGACCGGATAATAGACCAGATAGTCCCGGTTCGGCTTGTATTTCTTCTCCAGCACAGAGTATGGCGGTCTGAGCGGAATGACTCCGTTTTGCCGCCAGACCTGCTTGCCTTTACGGTCATAATAGGAGGTGCGCAGATCAATATCCGCGCGGATCAGGCTGCCGCTGAAGGACAGTGATCCAGAGCCTGCGATGACCGGAGGCTGGGCAGCCTTTTTCCCGCTGGTGTCAATAAAATACGTATCCTTGGCATCATACACCGACGCGAGTCCCTGCTGATAATTGTTCACGCCCAGCAGCGGGTGGGTGCTGAGAATTCGTCCGGTCAGCGCATCAGCTATGACGTAGCTGGAGCCTCTATAGGGCTGATCCGCATACAGCGGGGTTCCCAGCGCCACACGGTTCTCTCCCAGCTGCTGCACCTCATAATAGACGGCGGGAATAATCATTTTACCCTGCTTGTCGATCAGACCGTAGGCGTTGCCATAATCCGCAGCTGTGTTAATCACCGCACGGCCCTCTGAGAACGGAAGTGCTGCCGTATACTGTGGCTGGATAGCAATCGTGCCGTCCGTGTGGAGATAACCGTATTTTCCATCCTCCGTTGCCTGAAAGGCCAGCAGCCCATCCCCCGGATACCCGACAAAAGGATGTTTGTACGTATGCAGCACCGCGCCATGAACATCAATCAGCGCATATTCCCCTTCGGCTATTTTGACCAGTGCAGTCCCGTTCGAGAAATCCCCGGCATCCAAATAGACGGCTGGCAGCACCTCTTTGCCCTGGGCATCCAGGTAACCATACAGCGAGTTCCCCCCGGTAGTATTCTGCTTGGAGAACAGCGCACGGCCTTCGTGCAGCGAATTCAGATAGTCATAGCGCGCGGACGTCACTTCTTTGCCTTTTTCATCAATAAAAGTGTAGCCCTTCGCATCCGATACCACGGCCCGCCCCTCGGAAAAAGGACCAATGAAAGAATAGACCGGTTTGACCCGCTCCCGCCCGGAGCTGTCAATCAGCCCGCTAACATCCCCCCGCTGCACCACCGCCAGGCCATTCTCCTGAAACTCCTCCGCATAATCATATCTCGGCTCTATCACAATCCGGCCGTCGTTGTTGATATATCCCCACAGCGTCCCGTCCTTGAGTTTAAAAGGAGCCGGATGCAGCAGCTCCGCCCGCAGGCCTATGCCGTCCTCCGGGAACACAATGAGCGCCTCCAGCGGCTTTTTGGAATAGTCTACGCGGTATAAGCCCGCCTCTGCCGGGATCGTCACGAACAGGTCTTCTTCCGCCCGGATGAAATCCTCCTCCTGCTGCGGAATACACTCATTCCAGCCGATGCCGTCCCACCGCCATACCTCTGTGTGAATCAGACCGTTGTCATTCCCTTTTCCCAGCTCGTTCAGCTTAATCCTCAGCATGCTGTCGTTCTCCTTTACAAAGGCTTTTGCCTATAGGATATGAATGTGAGGGGGAAAGGGTGTGTCTGTGCTTAGGAACGGCGGCTGAAGTTGAGGACTGGAGGCGTTTAGGGATTAAAAATTATAAAGGCGATGTCGTAACTGCGGTGAGTTTTGGACTTCCGGCCGCTGCCCAGTTTGGATTTCCTGATTCGGACCGCTGCTCGCGGTAGAAATCCAAACCAAGCCTATGCTTTCGAAGCGAGCTTTCCTGCGGAAAGCTTTCAGGCGGACGCTCCCGCTCCTCCAGTTCCAAAATCCCCTCCGTTACTGCTGCCTTTCTGTTGGTAACCTTAAGGGCAACACAAACACACCCTTTCGGAGGGTGTGTACCGGAGATACAAGGGCTGCTTCGCCTGCCCTTGAAGAATGAGAATAACCCTTCTGCTGGGCGGGCAAAAGTTTATTTAAAATCTATAAAAGAAAAACATAAAACTCTATTCAGCGGACTGGATAAATACGTCCGCAAATAACCGTGCTAAATCTGTCTGTTGCCTATTATCTGATGGTAACTGCTTACCACCTGCTCTCTGCCACTAACTGCTAATTGCTGCCTACCGCCTGCTGAACTACTTACCTACGCTGTCAGTTACCTAATTGCAAGCTGCTTGACTCCTGCTGCCTGCTGCTTCCCTTCTACCACCTCGGGAACAGAATAAAAACTATTAATTGGTAACGGGTAGCTGCGAAATCCTGCCTAAAATGCAACATTCGGCTACCGGCACTGACTTTAAACTAACATTGTTGTATTAAATGCAGCATTTTACCGCCCACAAGCCAATTAGAAGAGAAAATGTTGTAATTCGTGCAACATTCACCCTGAGTTACCCTGTTCCAGCTCGTCGGAGTTGCATTTATTGCAACAAACCATGATCACCTGTCCGAGTAGCGGAGGGAATTCGAGAACTGGAAGAGCAATAGAGCCCAAAAGTCCCCAAATTCATAGCAGGTGCAGGTACTCACATCATTTGGAGCAACGCTGCGACAAATCCGGGGCAGCCAAAAAACGTTTGCGGGATACCGCAAACGCTCTTTGGCTGCCTACCCCACCCTTGGTGAGGTGATAGGAGTACCGGAGGGGATTTTGGAACTGTAGGAGCGATAGCGTCCGCCTTTGTCTCCGAATTTTAACCATATAACGGTTCATTCAATAAATTTGGAGACAACAGCGGCCGGAAGTCCAAAATCCCCGCAGGTACGGCTAATCACCGAACCTTATTTCTTCGATGAATATTTCCGCATATCAAACGACACCGCAGCGATAATGATCAAGCCTTTGATAATCAGCTGGTAGTACGGGCTAATTCCGATGAAGGTCAGGCCGTAGTTGATCAGGGTGAAGATAATCACGCCGACCAGGACGCCTGGAACGGTACCGATTCCGCCTGTGGTGGATACGCCGCCGACGACGCAGGCTGCGATGGCATCAAGCTCGTACATGTTCCCGTAGTTATTGGTGGCACCGCCGGTTCTTGCCGCTTCAAGCACACCGGCCAGACCGTACAGGGCACCAGCGATGGCGTAGATGTAGATCAGGTTCTTGGAGACATTGATCCCGGATACCTTGGCTGCCTGCATGTTGCCGCCGATGGCGTACATGTTTTTGCCCAGCTTGGTTTTGTTGAACAGCACCCAGACGATCGCCGCGATTCCGAGGGCTATGAGTACGATGTAAGGAATGGAATATTGGCCGCTGCCGATGAAACCGGAGCCGATGTTGGTGAAGTCCTGGCGCAGACCGCCGATGGGCTGGGATTGGTTAGGGTCCATATCGAAGTACAGGGAGTTCAGGCCATATACAATCAGCATCGTGCCCAGGGTGGCAATAAACGGCGGAACGTTCAGCTTGGAGACGATAATTCCGTTGACGAGACCGCAGAGCAGACCGGCCACAATGGCGATCAGAATCGGCAGCCAGACCTGCACCTGCGGCAGATCAGGGAAGAAGCGGCGGGAGTAATCGGGTATCTGCAGCATGGAAGCTGAGATCACCGCTGTGAAGCCGACCACCCGGCCTGCCGACAAGTCGGTCCCGGCGGTGATCAGGATAAAGGCTACCCCGAGCGCAATAATAACGCGTGTGGAGGACTGGATCAGTACATCCCGCAAGGTGTTAATGGACATGAAGCTTGGCTCGTATATGATAATCCCCATAATCAGCAGGACCAGCACGATGTAGATTGCGTTTTGAGTCACGAAGGACTGCGCTCTTTTAATAGTCATAATTGTGTTCCTCCTTAATTGTTACGCGAAGTTTAAGCATTCATTGCTAAGCTTCTTCAGCCTTGCAGCTGCCTTATGGTCTTCGCCGTCCTGTGAGTGTAGCTCCTGATTAATGCTGTGCGGCGAGACGCATCACTTCGGTTTCCGTAGCCTGCGCACCTTCTAATATTCCTGTCAGCCGTCCTTCGGACATCACCATAACACGGTCGGACATCCCCAGCAGCTCGGGCATCTCCGAGGAGATCATAATGATGCTCTTCCCCTGCTTCGCCAGGTCGGCAATGATCGTATAGATCTCGAACTTCGCACCGACGTCAATCCCGCGTGTCGGCTCATCGAGCAACAGCACCTCAGGCTCAGTAAGCAGCCATCTGGCCAGCAGCACCTTCTGCTGATTCCCGCCGGAGAGATTCATAATCTGCGTTTTGGTCGTTGGCGTTTTGGTGCGCAGCTTTTCAATCATTTTATCCACTTCAACCTTCTTCTTGCGGCCGTTCAGCAGCAGATAAGGCGTCTTGTAGCGGTCCAGGTTGGCGATAGCTCCATTCTCATGCACAGACAGCACAGGGAAAATCCCCGTCACGCGGCGCTCCTCAGTCAACAGGGCCAGTCCGTGTTTTTTGGCATCCTGCGGAGAGTTGATCTTCACATTCTTGCCGTCAAGCGAGATGGAGCCGGATTTCACCGCGCGCAGTCCGAACAGCGCCTCAATAACCTCGGTTCGCTGTGCGCCGACCAGACCGCCGACACCCAGAATCTCCCCGCGTCTTAACTCGAAGGAGACATCCTTGAAGGATCTGGGCTCGGGTGAGGTCAGGCCTTCCACCTTCATGAACACCTTGCCTGGAACATTGGTGCGCTCCGGGAAACGGTTCGTCAGATCGCGTCCGACCATCTTGGAGATAATCAGGTCCGTGGTCAGCTCGGCCGAAGGCCAGGTGCCGATCTTTTTACCATCACGCATAATCGTCACTTCATCGGAGATTTCCAGGATTTCTTCCATTTTGTGAGAGATATAGATAATAGCTACGCCTCTTTTTTGCAGGTCCCGGATGATCCGGAACAGATGCTCCACTTCCACACTCGTTAAGGACGAGGTTGGCTCATCCATGACAATAACACGGGAGTGAAAAGAGACCGCCTTCGCGATTTCGATGGATTGGATCTTGGATACAGATAGCTTGCCCACCAGCGTTTCGGGATTCAGGTCGATATCCAGATCTTTGAACAGGTTTTCTGTGTCGGTAAACATTTTTTTGTGGTCAATGAACTGAAGCGGCCCGATACCCTTGGTTGGAAAACGTCCCAGCCAGATGTTCTCCATCACGCTGCGGAAAGGTACAGGGTGCAGCTCCTGATGGATCATCGAGATGCCGTGCTTCAGTGCTTCGCTCGAACTTGAAATGGAGGCCTTCTGGCCATCCAGAAAGATCTCACCGGCATCCGGTGAATAGATTCCAAAGAGACATTTCATCAGTGTGGACTTACCTGCCCCGTTCTCGCCCATAAGTGCATGAACCGAGCCCGGACGAACCTTAATGCTGACTCCATCCAGCGCCTTCACGCCGGGAAATTCTTTGGTAATGCCGTTCATTTCCAGCAAAAATTCCGTATTTGCCATGTTGTTACGCCCCCTACGCTTTTTGTCTTTTTCCATGAGAGGCACAGCGGTTCCATCCTGCTCCCTACCCGTAAGGAATTCCGGAGAGCGCGATGCAGCGCCCTCCGGGACTGGTATCTATGTTACGTATCTGTATTTGTAGCCTTGCACCCGGTAATGGATTATTGCGCGTCCGCTACGTTGTCTTTGGTGATCTTTTTGTAGGAGATCCATACAAACTGGTTGTCTGTGATGTCGAAGCCTACGTTCTCTTTGGTCGGCGTTTCGCCTTTGGCCAGCAGAGCGGCCAGGGTGATCGCTGCTTTACCTTGGTTGTTGGCATCGTTCAGTACGGTGCCGAGCATCGTTCCGTCCTGCAAAGCCTGAACCGCAGGTGCTGTTGCATCCACGCCTACAACCGGCATGTATTTGTCGCCGCTGAAGTAGCCTTGAGCCTTCAGAGCTTCGATGGCGCCGAGTGCCATGTCATCGTTGTTGGCCAGTACGGCTTCAATCTTGTCGCCGTGGGAGCCGAGGAAGGCGGCCATTTTCTCTTGGCCTTTTACACGATCCCACATCGCGGTATCTTCAGCCAGCTTCTCTACCTTGATGCCGGCATCTTCGATTGCCTGGATGGAATACGTGGTGCGCAGCTCGGCATCCTGGTGTCCCGGTTCGCCCTTCAGCATGACATATTGCAGCACGCCGTCGCCGTTCTTGTCCGCTTCAGGGTGTGCCTTCCAGTAGTCCACAATCAGCTGGCCGGACATGGTGCCGGACTCTTCAGCCTTGGCGCCTACATAGTAGACCTTATCCCATTTCTTCATATCTTCCGGCAGCGGCTCGCGGTTCAGGAAAACCACTGGAATGTTCGCTGTCTTGGCCTTGTCAATGATGACGCCGGCAGCAGTACGGTCTACCGGGTTAATCAGCATGCCGTTATATTTCTTGGTGATGAACAGATCCACCTTATCGTTCTGTGTCGGCTGGGAATTCTGGCTGTCTACGATATCTACCGTGGCAATGCCCTTAGCAGCAGCGTCGATGGCGTTGCGGACACCCGTCATGAATGTGTCGTCGAATTTGTAGATCGCTACCCCGACCTTTGGAGTCTCAGCAGAACCGGAATTCGCCGTGTTAGCCGCAGTTCCTGTGTTAGCAGCATCAGCCGCCTTGTTATTGTTGCCGCCGCAGCCTGCGAGAGCCGCACCCAGCAATGCACTGGCAAGTAAAACGGAAGTGATTTTTTTCATGTCTAATTGACCTCCTGAGGATATTTCTTTATTTGGATGATCCCGGTGTGTCCCGGGTACATCCTTATTATGCCCTACGTGAAAACGGTTGCGAATATAAAATCCTACTCATTTTCATGAAAATTCTACTATCAATTTCTGCTATCTTACAAACGGGAACAGCAGCTTCTGATTCTCCGGCCACAGCATATTCGCAAGATCTATGAGCTTGGTGCCGGTGTCCACGCGTTCGGGAACATCCATGCCTTCGAGCGCCTCCACAGCATATTTCACTGCCAGATACCCGTTGCTGAACGGATTCTGGATGACGGTCGCCTGCACAGTGCCATCCTGAAGCGATTCCATCATGGAGGGTGAGCTGTCAAAAGCAATCATTTTCACACTATCCCTCTTCAGACTCTGAATCACCCTGGCCGCGCCCTGTGAAGCAATCTCATTCAGGGTGGCAATACCGCGCAGCTGGGGATACTTGTTCAGCATCTCCCGGGTCAGATTCTCGGCGTCGGAGGTGCTGGAGGAGGTGTAGGCGATCGGTACGACCTTAACGTTAGGGAAGCGCGCGGCATAATTCAAAAAACCCTTTTCCCGCTCATCTGCATCCCGCGCACCATAGTCGATACTGCCAGTCTTGCCGGAGTCCGGGGTAAGCGACGAATTGGTGAAATTAATGATTCCGATCTCTCCATAGCCCCCCAGCAGCTCAATCAGCCGCTCAGCGGACTTCTGTCCGGCCTCGTAGCCGTTCGATCCCACGTATGTCCGAACCTTAGCCGAGCCAACCTCCGCATCGACTGAGATCACCGGAATTCTGGAATACGCCGCCTGGTCCACGACCTGCGCCAGTCCCATATAGCTGCTGGCCGCGAGAATAATCACATCCGCCTTCTCCTTAATGGACTCCTCCACCATGACGACCTGTTCCTCAATATCACTCTCCGAATCCGGCGCCTTGAACGTCAGATTGACATTGAATTCCTTCGCCGCAGCCTCTGCCCCGAGCTTCAGGGTGTTCCAATAATCCCCTTTGTTCATCTTGACAATCAGGTGGATATTCCGCGTCTTGCTGGTGCTGATATAAGCTGGCGAGGCATTAAAGCAAGAGGATACAGAGATCCACAGCACTCCGCACAGCAGCACGGTGAGCCATACACGCAGGCTTTTCACAGGTTCGTCTCCTCCTTCTGCTCATCCGTAGCCTCTCCCGCCGGGAGGGCCGGGAACACAATCGTAACAACCGTCCCCTCTTCCAGCTCACTCTCAAAAGCAAGCCCGTACTCCCGCCCGTAATACAGGCCGATCCGTTCGTGCACATTCCGGACGCCGACCCCTGATCCGCTGGTGCTTTTGACGCTTCCGCTTAGAATGCCGTTCACTGTCTCCTTGGACATCCCGAGGCCGTTGTCGCTGACCCTGATGATGATTACCCCGTCCTGAAGCCCGGCGGTGATAGAGATCAGCCCCTCGTCCGGCAGCATTTCAATCCCGTGATAAAGCGCGTTCTCCACGATAGGCTGCAGAATCAGCTTGATCGTCTGGCACTCCAGGACCTCCTCCTGCGCCGTGATCTCATAACGGAATTTATTCTTGAAGCGGAAGCTCTGAATCACCAGGTAATGGCGGATATGATCCAGTTCTTCCTGAATGGTGATAATATTCTTGCCTTTGCTGAGACTGATGCGGAAGAATCTTGAAAGTGACTGGATCATGGTGACGACTTCATCCGTTTTGCCGCGTTCGGCCAGCCGGATAACTGAATTCAGCGTATTGTACAGAAAATGCGGGTTGATCTGCGATTGCAGCACCTCAAGCTCACCCTTACGCTTCGTCTCCTGCTCATAAATGATCTGCTCCATCAGCTGGCGGATACGCTGGAGCATCATGTTGAAGCGCCTCGACAGCTGCTCTACCTCGTAGGCTCCGCTGACGTTAATCGGCGTATTCAGATCGCCCTCCGCCACCTGCTTCACGGTACGCTCCAGCTTGCGGATGGGGCTGGCAATCAGCCAGGACAGGAAGACCGACACTGCAATGACGCAGACGAGCACAACACCAAGAAACCACGCCAGGAACTGATTGAGATCCCGCTTGGTGGTGACAATCTCATCGTAATAGGCTACCCCGACAATCTTCCAGCCGGTCTGCGCCAGTGTGCGTACGGTAATGAACCGCTTCTCCCCGGTCGATTCGTCCAGATAGCTGCGGTAGGCATATTCCAGCACCGGCTCCACATTCTCGTATTTCAGCCCGGCGTAAATGAGCTGCTGCTGCGGGTGGTAGACGATATTCCCGAGTGGATCGAGGATGTAGGCGTAGCCTCTTTTGCCCAGCTTGACCTGCTTGCTGAGCTGATCAATCGTTCTAAAGTTGAAGTCCAGCAGCAGCACACCGGTTCTCAGCTCCCCGTTCTCTCTGTACTGAATCAGCTTGGAGATGGAAACCACCCAGGTATACCTGCCCTTGAACAGATTCTGGATATGCGGGGCAGAATAGGAGATCTCCGAGGTACGCTTGGCTGTAGTGAACCAGCTCTGGCTCTCCAGCCCCGTGTTCATGCGCATCGTCTGCCCCGGCGTCCCAACCACATACTGCCCCTGCGGGGTAAAAACAGCCACTGACACCAGATCCTCGCGGCTGCTCATCAGTGTATCCATCCGTTCATAGAGCAGCGGGGAATCGATGGAGGGCGTAGAGGTAATCTGCTTCTCGGCCGTCGCAAAAATACTGCCCATCCCTTTCACATACAGCTCCAGGTTATAGTTCACCTGTTCAATAATTTGCTGCATGTTGAGATTGGCATTCTCCTCCGCCGTGTTAGCGAACTTGCCGTACAGCATCACACTTACGATCACCGCCACCGCTGCAGTGACCGCCATGAACGTCAGCGTGATAATCAGCTGAATGCTCCGCAGCTTCGAGGACAGGCGCAGCCTGCCGCTCTTGCCGGGCCCCGGCCGCAGCGGGAAGAAATAACCCTTCGGCTTGTTCATGGTTATTCTCCCCGCGCGCTGTTCTTATACTCTTTGGGGGATTGTCCGTATTTCTTGCGGAAGCAGAAGCTGAAATAATTCGGGTCGGCAAAACCAATCCGCTCGGCGATCTCGAACGCCTTCAGCTCGGTGGAACGCAGCAGCTCCTTCGCGGCTTCCAGCCGGATCTGCAAGAGATAGCTGACGAAGGTCATCTTCATTTCTTTTTTGAAAATGCTGCTGAAATAGCCCGTGCTGATATGCAGATGCTGGCATACCCTGCCGATGGACATATCGGATTCTTCATAGTGGCTGCGGATATATTCCTTAGCCTGGTCTATGAGCTGCTTGTAGCTCGACTGGCGCTCCGAAGCAATGGAATCCATCAGCCGGGTACATACGGTAATAATCCACTGCCTGGCTTCTTCCAGGTTGTTGAATTTGTTCATATCGCTTAGCGAGGTCAGGCCGGGTCCGATAAAATCATTCGTTCCGCTCCCGGATTCCTTCGCCACCCGCAGAATGGAGGTGATGATCTCCAGCAGATAAATCTGGTAATCCTGCGCCGAGACCTGCTCCGTATCCAGTCCCCGGAACAGCTCGTCCACGACCTCGCGCAGCTCCTGGACGGTCCCCAGCTTGATCGTACGGATCAGCGACTGCTGAGTCAGTTCATCAAAGTCCAGCATCCGGCTGGAGCGGGACTCCACATCCTCAATCCAGATGACCCGGTTGTTGCCGAGAATCAGCCGGTAATCAAGCGCTTGCAGCGCATCCCCGAAGGAATGGAACAGCATGGACGGTGCCCGGCAGACGGTTCCGGCCCCGGCGGTTACGGTCAGCTTCAGGAAGCGCTGCACATTCTGGCAGATCTCTTCGAGAATGGCGAAGGTTCTGGCGGTGATGTCGCTCTCCTCCGGGCTCTCGCTGACCGAGAGCAGCACAACATCATCCCGGTGGATGAATACCTTGCCGAAGTCATGCTTCTGGCAGATCTCCTCCGCGATGTTCAGCACAGCATAGAGCTGGAGATTACGATCCCCGGTATCCCGCAGAGATACGGGCCGCTGAGCTTGAACAGCGAAAGAACGGTCCGGGCGGATATAATCAATGCTGATCACCGAGGACTGGAAACATTCACCGGTGAGGGGGATGCCGTACTCTGTGCTTTTCTCAGCGATCTCTGCGCAGCGCAATCGGCGGGACACCAGGGTGGAGAGGAACTGCTCGCGCAGAAGCGGCAGGCTCTTGCGGTAATGCTCGCTCAGCACGAACACATTCTCCTTCTCGGCGATCTCGGTCTCGATTGTGGCGCGAACCTTAAGCAGAACGTCAATCAGCTCCCGGGACGAGAAGGGCTTCAGGATATATTCATCAATCTGCAGCTTAATCGCCTTCTGGGCGTATTCGAACTCATCATAGCCGGTTAGAATAATAATCTTCGTATTCGGATGGCGGCTGCGTATCCATTCTGCGAGCTGCAGGCCATTCATAAAAGGCATCTGGATATCGGTAACGACCACATCCGGCAGCAGCCGGTCGATTGCATCCGCCGCTTCCCGCCCGTTCTCGGCCTGCTCAACGACCTCGAAGCCGTACTCTTCCCAGTCAATCTGGGCGATAATGCCTTCTCTTACATCTTCCTCGTCTTCGGCGAGTATTAATTTGTACATGCTTCATCCCTCTTCGGCATAGGATATGGAGGTTCACAGAACTATAATAGCTGATTCAAATAGCCCGATCTACGTTTATAAAGAGAAGGCTGCGGATCAGGGGGCAACTCTAGTGAGTGATAGAGAGTGATAGGAGACTGATAGAGCGACAACTAACATGGCTGATAGAGTGACAACTGTAGTGAATAGGAGCAATTTACTATATAGCAATGGCCTTATATAACGCAAGGGGAAATTATGTACATAGGTTAGAGGTATTTAAGAAATTAACAAAAAGCAAAAAGAAGCGGAGGGGAAATTTGGCACTGGAGGAGCGAAAGCGTCCGCCTTTGTATTTAGATTTCTACCGCGAAGAGCGGTTTTAATCAGGAAATCTAAATACAACAGCGGCCGGAGGGCCAAATGTTCACCGCAGCGACGACCACGCTTTGAGTTCTAATCTTTTTAATCAACAAGTGGATTTCGTACACTTAATTTGATTATTTTAACCAATCAGGCTATTTTAAGTGGATAAATGACATTTATTACTGCGGATTTGCTCATAACGCGGGGAATCTGGACGAATAGATGTACTTTTTCCAACTGCTAGTTTGGACACGGGAATTTCGGGTGAAATAGATGCTCTTTTTCCACTAAATTCCTGGGCCAACCTCGGGGAAAAGGCGGAGCGGAGAGCATTCCAGACAAGCGGCTGCGGATTGGCTGCAATGTACCAAAAAAAAAAAAAAACCATCCCGATTACGCCGGGATGGGGATGTTCGGTTACACGTATAGGATTATAGCAGGGCTTTGTTGAAGCGGTAGCCAGTTGTCTTTTCAAAGCCGATATGGCGGTAAAACGCATGTGCAGGTGCACGTTCCACGCGGTTGCCGCTCCGCAGGAACAGCTGGCAGCAGCCCTGATTGCGCGCCCATTCTTCCGCTGCAGCTACGAGTCTTTTGCCAAGGCCTTGTCCTCTAAGCTCCTCTGATACGATCAGCGCGGTGATCTCCGTAATACAATCGGCATGCTTGTAGTAGGACTTCACCTGCCGTAAACCGATCATTCCCACAACTTCGTTATTGAGCTCTGCGACCAGGGTGCAGTGGAACGGATCATTCTCCATGCCTTCCATTCTCTCTTTCATCACGCTAAGCGTTGTCGGATAGCCGAATTCACGCAAAAGGGCTGTCACTCTCTCCAGATCATTCATGCCGCATTTGCGAATTTGCAGTACCTGCTCCTGAGTACTACTGTTCATCCTTGTATACCTCCACTTGTAGCTTAGACGCAGCCTGCTTGGCTGTCATCCGCGCGATTTCAATATCTTCCGCTGAACTGAGTGTTACTGCCATCCGCCGTCCTGGGCGGATCTCCGGCTTGCCGAATACCCGGACCTGCGTGCGGGGAAGGGCCAGTGCCTCTTCAATCCCGGTCACCGCAAAAGCTTGTCCGGCTCTATCCGTCTTCAGGGTGGCCGAAGCTCCCGGTGTCAACAAACGTACCGCTTCCAGCGGAAATCCAAGAATGGCTCTGACATGCAGAGCAAATTCCGACAAATCCTGCGTAATCATTGTAACCATACCTGTGTCATGCGGCCGGGGGGACACTTCACTGAACAGAACACCATCCGCGGTGAGGAACAGCTCCACACCAAAAATTCCATAACCGCCAAGCTGATCGGTAACCGCCCGGGCGATGGCCTCAGCCTCTTCCAGCTGCGCCCCGCTCATCTGATGCGGCTGCCAGGACTCTACATAATCGCCATCCTGCTGAATGTGGCCGATCGGCGGACAGAATACGGTTCCGCTAACCGAACGGACGGTAAGCAGTGTAATCTCGCTCTCAAAGGTAACAAAGGCCTCCACGATGACGCGTGTCCCCTTCGCACGTGCGCCTTCAAGCGCCGTATTCCAGCAGCCTTCCGCATCCTCCGGTGTTCTGCACACGCTCTGGCCTTTGCCGGATGAGCTCATAATCGGCTTAATCACACAAGGCGTTCCCAGCTCTGAAACGGCCTGGCGCAGTTCATCCAGACTGTCTGCGAACCGGTAAGCCGCCGTAGGCAGCCCCAGCTCTTCTGCCGCCAGACGGCGGATGCCTTCGCGGTCCATGGTCAGCCGAGCAGCACGGGCGGTAGGAACAACGAGGAAGCCTTCTTCCTCCAGCTCCACCAGGGCCCCGGTAGCAATGGCTTCAATCTCCGGTACAATCAAATCCGGCTTCTCAGTACGGATAAGCTGCTTGAGTGCCTCTGCATCCAGCATATCCAGTACATAAGAGCGGTGGGCCACGCCCATCGCGGGTGCCGCTTCATAACGATCCACAGCTACGGTCTCTACGCCAAGGCGCTGAGCTTCGATAATGACTTCCTTACCCAGTTCACCGCTGCCGAGCAGCAGCAGCTTTTTACTCCGGGCTGATAAAGGAGCTCCCCACATTGTCGACTCCAACCTCTTTTCGCAAATTTGTCTGCTGACTTCTCTGTTTCTGTAAAATGTCGCAGTTTGATTGTAAATTTTCAGTCTTCTTTATTTTCATCCATCATCCACCAGATTGCAAGTGTTCTTCGACATTTTCCTACAAACTTCACAGATGGCTGTTCAACAGACAAGTGAAAACGGTTTATCACGTGAAGCTAATAAAAACTTATATTTCAGCGAAAGCCTGCTCCTGAAGCCGTAATTCCTCGGCGATCCGGCCCCAATGCTCCGCACCATCACCCCCTTTCAGCAGCGCCGACATGGCTGCCTCCTGTTCAGACAGGCCTTCACGCAGCTGGTCTGCGGCCTGGGACAAGGCCGTTGCTGCTGCATCGGTGTAGAATGTCAACAGAGAGTCCTCCTGTCCTTGCGCCGCCGCAGCCACCGCTTCTTTGAACCACGGCTCGGCAGCCGCGCGGATCTCTGCCCGGCCCGGTCCCTCGAAGAAGTGGCGCGGAGATTTGAAGCGGCTCCACAGTCCGGCCCAATCCAGCGGAGCCAGAACACAGTTCAGCTTCGCAGGTGCCGGCCAGCGCTCATCCGGATTCTCTAGCAGCTGAAGCTCCTGATCCGGGATGGACAGCTCAGCTGCAGCCGCTGTGGCCGCCTGGGTCACGAATCTGCGCCCTGCCGACTCCAGCCGCAGGGTCGTTGCCCACAGCTCCTGCTCCAGTTCACGCAGAATACTGCGCTCAAGCTCCCGCCCGCAGGCGATGAAGATGTCTTTCAGGTTCCCTCCGTCTTCCCGGAGAATGGATGGATGGAAGGACTCCTGGAAGGAACGCCCGAAGGAAAAGGCAATCCGCTGCCGGACATGATAGAGCAGCTCCGCACCTTCACGGCGCAGGTCCCGGAGCGGCCGGTCTTCCTTAGCAAGTGCGGCCAGCCGCAGTTTCGCCGCTTCCTGGCGTTGCCGGAACCGCTTCATTCCTTCCTCCTGCTGGTCTGCCTCCATCAGCGCAAGGCGTTGCCACTCTTCGGCGCGCCCACGCACCGAGCTTAGACTGTCCTTGGCCGCTGTCAGAGACAGTCCCGGCAGTTCATCACCGGCGAACGCGGAGAGTGCGGCTTCAAAGCTGCCGAATCCTGAAGCCTCGTAAGCCTCCCCCGCTCCGCTTGACTTGCCCTCCAGCGCAAGCAGGCTGGACACGCTGTAAATCCGCGGTGAGGTTAGGCCTCCGGCACGCAGATTTTGCGCCACATGCTGCTTCACCTCTTCAAGCTCGGCCTCATCCGCCGCGAGATCTGCGGCGTTGATGATGAAGAACATTTTGTCAAGCGCAAAGCTGTCCTTGATTCTACCCAGCTGGGCAAGGAGGCTGCGGTCAGCCTTGGAAAAGGCGTGGTTATAGTAGGTCACGAAGCAAATGGCATCGGCGTTCTTCATATAGCCAAAGGTTACACCGGTGTGCCGGGCATGTAAGGAATCCGCACCCGGTGTGTCCACTAGTACAATGCCGCTTCGTGTCAGCGGACTATCATAATACAGATCTGTGCTCTGTACGAAGCAGGCGCGCTTCTCATCTGCAACCAGGCTGCGGTATTCCGCCAGGCTGACCGTCCGCTCTGTTCCGAGCAGCGGACGGGATTCCTCCCATCCGGCGGCAGCTGCCCGCAGGAAGCCGGCATGCGGCAGTGCGGACGGATGAAGCCCGCCGGTCTGCAGCCGGGCCACGGCTGCGGGCCACGAGTCGTGCTGCGGCGGCGCCAGCTGCAGCACGCTGAAGGAATGGAGGATGTCCTCCCAGACCTCCTCCGCCCGCTTCATGGTGATGGCCGCCGTCCCGTGGGCGAAGCCGCCCTCCGGCGCCAGAATCCGCCCGACGGCCGCCGTTGCCGGATGCGGCGACACGGGCAGCACCTCTTCGCCCAGCAGGGCGTTGGCGAAGGAGGATTTGCCGGCGCTGAACGCTCCGAACAGCGCCATCGTGAAGCGGCCGCCGGCGAGATCCTCCGCCCGCGCCGCCAGGCTGCGCGCCGCCGAGGCCATGGCCGGCTCGCTCCGCAGCACCCCGGCCGCTGCGTGCAGCGCCGCAGCGGCCTGCGTCAGCCGGCGGCGCCCGCCCGCCGGCTGTGCCGTGCCCGCCGCCCAGGCCTGGGCAGCGCTAGGGCTTGCCGCCGCTGCTGCGCGCGGCGGCTCCGGGCTGGCGGCGCTAGGCGCGCCAGCCGCCAGGGGCGGCACCCCGGGCCGCGCCGGGGGTGAGGGTGCGGCGCGGCGGCAGCAGCGCCGCAAGGGCGTCCGCGCGGGCGGCAGCCGCGCGGTCCAGGGCGGCCAGCGCGGCGAGCGCCTGCGCCTGCCGCTGCAGGGCCGCCCGGCGGCGCGTGAGCTCTGCGCGCCGTTCCTCCACCAGCGGCGGCAGCGCATCCAGCAGCGGCTCGCCGAAGGCCAGGACCGCGCGGCGGAACTGCGCCTTAATCTCAGCCGCAAGCGTGCGGCAGAAATTAAGCAGCGCCTCGCCCGAAGCCCCGGTTCCCGGCTTCACCTGATCTGCCAGCCACTGCTGGCTCACCGCCGGGAAAGCCTGCTTCAGCAGGGGCTCCGCCTCCTCCTGCCACAGCTCCAGGCCTTCAGCCCATTCGCGCACCAGCTGGAGAGTGTGCCACTCCAGCTGGGCAGTGATCTCTCTCTGCTGAAGGCTGTGCCAGTGCAGCAGCCGCGCTCCCTGCTCCTTCTCCCGCTTCGCAGCGGTGAAGAGCAGGCCGCGCCGGAAGCCCGGCTGGAGACTCTCGATGTATGCTCCAGCTGCATCCCGCAGATCGGCCGGCATCAGATTCGTGTTGCCGAGCAGAGCGTCCAGCCTGCTGCGCAGATCCATCCGCGCCTCTTCAGGCAGTGCATCCAGCGAGGATTCCTCCTGGCTCGTTGCCAGTAGCTCTGCTTCCACAGCTTCCGCCGCTGCACCGCCTGCTTCTTCCAGCAGCGCAGCCCGCTCCTCCTGCTGCTCTTCACGATAATCCGCCAGGACAGCATCCGCAGTATGATGGATGGAACGGGACAAGCTGTATTCAAGCAACTCCTGCCGCTGCTCCAGCAGACCGGAGATCAAGGCCAGCAGATCCTTCCACTGATTCAGCGGATGTCCCTCCACCTTAAGCGAAGTGAACAACAGCCCCGCAGAATGAATACCCCATTCCCGGAGAGCGCTTTCCACTTGCTGCCGGTATTCTTCCAGCGGGATTTCCTGTTCCCTGTGCTTGTCGATCTGATTGATAATCAGATAGAGCGGCTTGCCCCAGTCGCTTAGACTTTTGGCAAACGCCAGATTATTCTCCGACTGCACATGATTGTAATCCATCACATAGAAGACGGCATCCGCCAGATGCAGCGCCGAACGGGTCGCCGCCTGATGGCCCTCATCAGTCGAATCTACGCCGGGAGTATCCATCAGCACCCCGTGCTCCCCCAGCACCGGGACATCCTCCCACACCTCTATCGCAGAATATTCGGTACCCTGGCGGCAGTAATCCTGAAGCCGGTCAGGTGTGGTCTTGATTACCCCGGGATTGCCTCCGGAGCTTCCGTCCACCGGATGCAGCAGCACCTGCGGTGCTCCGCTGCGGATCGATACAATATTTGCACTGGTTGGAACCGGACCCGAAGGCAGCACCGCCTTCCCGCAGAGCTTGTTAATCATGCTTGACTTCCCTGCTGAGAAATGTCCGCAGAATGCAAGCGTCAGCTCATCTGCCTGCTCCTTGACCCTTAGATCCGCCACGATCTGCGCACTCTTCTGTTCTCCCCATTGCCTCAGACGCTCCTCCAGCAGCCTAAGCGCTAATACCCCCGCTGCAACCTGCTCCACTCTTTCCCGTTCTGCTCCCACTACATCCCCGCCTCCGCTGCAATCTATAGCTTCTTTCATTATTATTACATTTGTATGATTTATCTCACTGCAAGAATAGAATAATTATATTTTATCATCAGATCGTCACAAATCAAATATCCACATTTACAAAATCGGCTATAAACCTTCACGAAAAACAAGATTTCGCAGATGGCATTCCAGCCTCGCCCGCAAATCCTGCTCCGATGGGTTCGGAGCAACATCATCCTAACGGATGAATAAGATTAACTTTGCGCGAACACTATGTATGCTGTTTTTCACATACATTTGCTCCGCCCACCCCGTAGTTGCACAATGTATGCTGTTTTTCATATACATTTGGTCCATATGCCTGATTGTGAACACAATGTATGCTGTTTTTGATATACATTTGGTCTATATGACCGATTGCGAGTACAGTCTATGTTGTTTTCCACATACATTCGGCCCGCACGCCCGCACATCAGCAAATGTATGTTGTTGTCAGCATACATTCGGACCGCTCCCCTCGCTCCTGCCCAATGTATTCGTTTTTTAAGGTGACTAAGTAGTGCCGGTTTCACATACAATTGGTCATATGCCGCTGTACCAGACAATTATATTCGGTTTTAAGCGTACCTTCAGCCTTCAATCATATTCAGCATTGAAGTCATTCTACGAATCATTTAAAGAAACAAAAAAAGAGGCTGCCCCGTCAGCCACTTCATGGCTATGGGACAACCTCTCTAATGAATTCCAATCAAATTAAGCTGTTTCCAGTACGGGAAGCAGGATTTCAAAGACTTTACCGTGCTGCAGAATAGTCAGACCACGGGACTTGTCTTTCATTACGACAACCTCTGGCTTCGCAGACATACGCTCAAGATAGAACTCAGGCACATCGCCGGAATGGCTGATGGTGATGCCTTCCACTTCCTGCTCTTCGTTCTCTTCCATCGGGCTGTCCACTACGCGGTCAAAAATATCGGAAAATGCTTCAAAATTATCGGTATATACAGAAATGCACTTCATCTCTATCCCATCCTCTTCTTCTCTAATTCTTGGTTAGCTTTCGTATGATCCTTAGCTTTCCTGATTACAGCAGTTTTCATACGTTTTTTGCCCTCCCGGCATACATCCAGCAGCGGGCAGATCTGGCATGCGGGATTCTGAGCCTTACAGTGATATCGTCCGAAAAAGATCAGCCGGTGGTGCGTAAGCGTCCATTCGTCACGCGGCACCGCCTTCATCAGCTTCTTCTCCACTTCCAGCACGGAATCTTTCCAGCCCGCAAGCGCGAGCCGTTTGGCTACCCGTTCCACATGAGTATCCACCGCAATCGCCGGTACTCCGAAGGCATTCGATACGACCACATTCGCAGTTTTGCGTCCGACTCCAGGCAGAGTTACCAGCAAATCATGGGCCTGCGGCACTTCACCCCCGTACTGCTCAATCAGGATGGTGCAGAGGTTCTGAATATGCTTGGCCTTATTGCGGAATAGACCAATCCGCCGGATATCCAGCTCCAGCTCTTCCAGCGGTACTGAGATATAGTCGATCGGAGCCTTGTACTTCTGAAACAGGTCCTCGGTCACCTTGTTCACTGTTGCATCCGTACACTGGGCTGAGAGCAGCACAGCTATGGTAAGCTCAAAAGCGTTGCTGTGATTCAGCTCGCAATGTGCATCAGGGAACATGCCTCCGATAGTATCCAGGATGTGGCGGACCTCTGCAGCTTTCATAGTGTCCCCTCCACGGAGCAGGTATGACTGCAAGTCCACTTACAGCATATCTGCTAAAGTTCTGACGAAATATAAGCAAAGATACATTATATCGTATACTTTCGTAGCGTTCAAGCGAACACCGTGCTGCCCTTATATTTCAAAAAAAACGCCTTGATCCAAGGTAAACCAAGGATCAAGACGGTGTTTCACACGGAAAATCACCAAAACGATTATTGTTTCACAATTTCTACAACCTTGTCGTTGTTGAAATACATTATAATATTATCATTTTCTTTGAGAGATTGCACGGGTAAAGTCGTGTCACCTTGATGAATATATACATTTGGAGCAAGCCCAAACTTATAATTGTCAGTCAACGTGGCGCGTTTGGTTAATATTTCATTCGTTGCGCTCTCATAACGGGCGAACGTCCGGTTCAGCTGACTGAACACGGAGATGATCACTACACCGCTGGCATCCTTACGCACCAATACCCGGTCTGCTGTGGTAAGACCGCTTAACGCGTTCGTTGTAACACCGTCCCGGAGTATTCTCACTCCGCTTGCAGCAGTGAACGGCTGTGAGGCTCCTGTATAATCCTTCACTGTGAACGTGCCTGATGCCGCATCTACTGCAGTTACCTGTCCGGCAACCTGTTTAACCGACTGCAGGGTCAGGGGTGTGGTACCGTCGAAGCTGAGGTTCACGAAATCTCCGGCCTTCAGCTCAGTCAGGGCGATCTTCTGGCCCGCTTCGTTGGTAAGCGGAACATTCGCCAAGTTCAGCTCGCTGCTGATGCTGCCTCCATCAAGCTTCACGGTCATCTTGCCCGCGCCTGCATTAATGGTAGCAATCTCGAACTGGGATGACCCGTTCACCCGCAGCACGGAGATGAACTCCTGAGTGCTGCTAAGCACTGCTGTTACCGGCACATTAAGCGGAACATCGGTGATGACTGCGCTGCTTTTGCCAATCATTTCAATGGCCTGCGGATAAGACAGCGTCAGCAATTGTCCGTTGCCCTGCTTAATCACAATCGTTCTGGCCGTAGTATTGATAGCCGTCAGGGTGCCGGAATATTTGGTGGTCAATTCAACAGACATTGCACGCTCATTAATTAAGGTCACATCAATTTTGCGGTTCTCAACCAGTCTGAACCCCATGGTGCTGAGCGAAGTGGTAATCAATCCGCCGTAAGACATCTTTGTTTTCTCATCCATTTTGACCACATGAGCCTTACCGTTATTGTCTGTAAAGGTCAGGTACTGGGTCTTGGCGTTATAATCCACAACGGTAGCCGCTGCATACTGTTCGATCTGACGGCTGAGCACTTCTATCTTGGTCACCTGATCATTACCGTTCAGCGTAAGCTGTACATTGTCTCCGCTTGTTTTGTCAGCGATAAGATCGTCGATTACCGGATTTACGGCGTTCGGAATCACAATGGCCGGGGTAGCAGCAAGCAGATGAACCTCACGTGTGCCATCGCTCTTCTGATAGACAATCGTTGAATCTGTCAGCTCATAGATGAAGCCCTTCACTATGCGCTCCACTCCTGAGGTTACTTCCACGGAACGGATCGTATTATCCTTGATGGTATACGCGACAGCAGCACCGGCTTTCAGCTCTGAGGGCTGGATAATAGAATTCGGGGAGCTGAACAGCGTAGTCCCATCTTCCCATTTGAAGGTTTCTACTGTGCCGTCAGCATTCTTGAACGCGATGCTCTTGGCAGCAGTGTCAACGCTTTGAATCGTACCTTTAGCCGTCTTGTTCACAATACCGGAAATGACCTGTACCTTCACAACCTTCCGGGAACCGGTGAAGGTCTCACGCAGCAGCGTAAGCTTGCTGCCGGCGATGATAGAGGCTGGCTGAATCACCGCTCCGTTCGCATCCACGAAGGCCGTGCCTGAATCATAGGGATACTGATCGTATCCGTTCACGGAATCGACCCAGATGATACCCGGTGTATGCTTGGTGAACACACCCTCCGCCTGCTCAACCTGAACTGCCGGATCTGTCAGCTCTACATAAGCTGCGCTATAGGTGGCTCCTATTACTGTTACTTTCGTGTAAGGCTGGATCTCGTTCAATGAGATGCGGTTCTCTGAGGTACTGGTATAGTAAGCGGTATTGGCATTCAGATTGAATTCAAGCGTATTGCCGTTAGTGTACAATCCCAGCTTCCCGTCCTTGAGTGAGCTGACCGTTCCTTTGAACGTATTATCGTATTCCAGGCTAGTATGCGCTTCAGCACGGCTGAAGAAGGTAGCCAGCTGCGCACGGGTCACAGCGCCTTGTGGATCAAAGCGGTTGCCGGTTAGCCCGTTCGCGAGTCCCAGCTCCACCGCTGTGTTAATGTAGCCGCGTTTGTTCGCGGACACTTTGGCGTCATCGGCAAAGCCTGTCGGCCGGCTTGCGGCCGCAGAAGCTGATGCACTCTGGCCAAGCGCACGGATCAGCAGCTCAGCCACCCATTCACGGCTGGCCTTGCGCTCGCCCCAGGAGCTTTTTAGATTATCTGCAGCCATCTCAGTGGTCTTGTCCAGCAGACCTTGCTGGAAGGCTAAGATTACATATGGCTTGTAATAGTTCGTAACTGCAAAATCATTAGGCAGCGCAACTTCGGTACTGGTGTTCACATTCCCCTGCTGCTTCATAAACCGCAGCGCCATCAGCACCGCTTCCTGCTGGGTCACAGAATCGCCGGGACGAAACAGGCCGTTATTGCCGACCACAATCCCCTGGGTTGCCAGCTTATAAATATGCTTTTCGGCCCAGAAGCCCGTCTTGACATCACTGAAGATTCCTGAACCAGTTACAGCCGTCTGCGGAGCTGCAGCAGCAACGGTTGCTCCGGTTGAAGCGTTGTCGGCAAAGGCAGCCCCTGCCCCGCCAAGTACCATCGCACCGGCCAGAACGGCAGAGACCGCTTTTACAGAATAAGATTGAACCGTACGCTTTAATCGTTTTGGACCGGACAATTTGATATTCCCCTCTCTATGGCTTATCTGGATTTCTATGTTGGTAATTTCGTCAGCCATTCGGCTTATTCCTGCAAAACAGCCTACAATCCGTTGTTCTCACGGGTGATTGGATGCACAAGATCCACATGCCCCATCAGGCTCTCCACCTGTTCTCCATCTACCAGCACATCGATATTCTTCACTTCATCGAACTGGAAGAACATCTGGGATAATGCGCCGATTGCCAGAGATTCGCCGCCTGCGCCAAGCTGTGCGTCATCCGGCTTATGAATATCCATCACAATCTGTCCGTTAGAGAATTCAAGTGACTTCAGTTCAATCTTGTTCCACAGCGGAATCTGGTCGGCATTACCGCTCTTCTGGAGGGTTTTGAAGGCTTCCGTATATTTCTCCTTCGCATCCTTGAAGGTGATAGAGACTTCAGCAGGAATCAAGTCGTTCTGTTGCACATCTGTATAATACGTCTTGATCTTAAGGCTCTGCTTCTCAGGCACCGCTGGTGCCTCCGTAGCCGCCGGAGTCACAGTTGCTGTAGGCTCAGGCGTGCTTGTAGCTGCCGGTGTGGCAGTGGGAGTGTCCTTCCCGGCATTATTGCCTTCAGCGCCGCTGGATACCGAGGTTGAATCCGGACCGGATGCATCCGCCGGTGCAGCAGTAGGCTTATCGCCGCAGCCCGAAATTACGAGAAGCAGCATCGCAGCGATCCCTGCATATGTCAATTTTTTGTTCATTTGATTAACCCCCTCAGATGAATATGGGCAGGAGGGACCGCAAAGTCCTTTTGACCGCAATATTGGGTCTTTATCCGACTCTGCGGCCCCTGCTGCCGCCCGTTGTTATTGAATCCCGAGATATTCTTTAATTCCGCGCACCATCGAAGCGGCCACATTGTTCTGCAGTGCTTCAGTGAACAGCAGAGCTTCGTCCTTCTTATTGCTGAGATAGCCAACCTCAAGCAGCACCGCAGGCATCTTCGTTTCGCGTATCACATGGAAGTTGCCGTAACGCACTCCCCTGTCGCTAAGTCCGGTGGCCTGCACAAGATACTTGTGCATCACATTGGCCAGAGCCTTGCTGGCGTCCCGCTGATAGTAGGTCTCTGTTCCGCTTGAAGCCGCTGATCCGCTGCTGTTGGCATGGACGGATATGAATAAGTCTGCACCGAGATTATTGGCCATTGCCGCCCTCTCCTTCAGTTCAAGGAAGGTATCATCGCTGCGCGTCAGCACCACGTCAATCTTGTTCTCCTGCCTGAGCAGCGCAGCCGCCTTAAGAATCACAGCGAGGTTGAAATTCTTCTCGTATTTGCCGGTAATGCCTACAGCTCCTGAATCCTTCGCACCATGTCCGGCATCTAGCACAACCAGCTTGCGCCCGCTGTTGCCCGGCTGCGTGGAAGTATCGCCTGGAGCCTCTGCATTCAAATCAATGACAATGAGCTTTGAGGAATCTCCCGATACCTCTACGCTATAATTTTTGGGGGTATTAAGATCAATTACAAATCGGACAGTATAAGGATTAGTGCTATACAGCGAATAGCGGATACCAGAGACATCCGGATAATCCGTAACTGACAGGCTCCCGTTCAGGTCAGGGTCAAGGATTTGTCCTGTTCCGAAAATATCCGAGAACGTGGCATTCGGCAGATCAACGATGATCCGGTCCGGTCCGCTGATCTTGGAGACCTTCGGCTCGGCATTGCCGTCTATGGCAATCGAGAACCGGTTCTCATTGAAGCTGATGCCGTTGATCATGCTCAGGCTGCTTGAGGGCTCTCCCGGCGGCACTACAACCGTCCCTCCGTCCCCATTGCTTTGTCCCGGGTCAATGTTAGGCTCGGGAATGGACGGGGTAATAAGATCTACAATCTTCTTCGTGTTGTCCCATTTGACCGTAAGTCCGAACTGCTCACCGATGAACCGGATCGGAACGAGGGTCGTGCCGTTCCGCAGGAGAGGGGCCGTAGTCAGGACCGCTGTCTTGCCGTCAACGGAAGCCGCAGTCTGACCTACGATCAGTTGAATGGCCTTTCCCTGCTGTTCAATTTTGATGGTCTTGCTTGTCTGATTCCAATCCACCTTGTATCCAAGGTTCTCAGCGATCATTCTTAGCGGCACCATGATGGAGTTATTTACATTTTCCACCGGAACGTCTTGTCCTGCATTCAGTTCCTGGCCATCCAGGAAGATCTTGTTCTGGCCAGCAGCGGCTTGTCCATGCCCTGGCAGCACCACAACAAAGAGCAGCAGCAACAGCATAAAAGCAAATTTCTTCATTCTTCACCTCTAAGACTCTAGTATTCCGCCCCAATCGAGCGTTCTTGATGGCATGCCAACTGACAACCTTCGACATAGTGTAGACGTTCGTAGAACTTAAAAGTTGCGAATAAATCCCAACTAACGTGGAAATGTCTGTGTATTCCCTATAGCTAAAAGGTATGTAGTGCGGTTACAGACAGCTTCGCTTATGCAGTGTTACAACCCTAGATATTCCTTAATTCCTGCTACAATCTCCCGCGCGAGGTTATCCTGCATCTGTTCGCTGTACAGGGCTGCTTCATCTCCCGGATTGGTCAGATACCCGGCCTCCAGCAGAATTGCAGGCATCCGGGTCTCCCGGGTCACATGCAGGCTCTTCGAGCGCACTCCATTGTCTTTGAGGCCGGTTCCCGCTACCAGATGCTTTTGCATAATCTCGGCAAGCGGCAGGCTCTCACTGCGGCTATAGTACGTCTCACTGCCATTCACTTTGCTCCGGTTCGGATAGGATACATCGAGTGAATTGGCATGAAGGGATACGAACAGTGTAGCATTTGCCGCTTGGGCAATTTTCACACGATCCTGGAGGCCCAGGGTAATATCCGATGTACGGGTGTAAATGACATCAGCCCAGCCTTCCTGCGTCAGAATAGCTCCGGCTTTGAGGATGACCGCGAGATTGAAGGTCTTTTCCAGTTTGCCTGTAAGGCTGACCGCACCCGATTGCTTGCCCCCGTGTCCGGCATCAAGCGCAATAACCGGTCTTCCGGTAAATACCGGATTCACAGGAGCACCCGTTTCACTGCCTGTTACATTCAGATCGATTGTCACTAGTCCTGTACTCTCATCCGTACTAACCTGATAATTCTGGTAACCTGTAGTCTGGATTACGAACCTGACCGTCGGCGGATTCGTACTGAACAACGCATAACGTACTTCAGATACAAGCGGGTAGCCGCTCACATCCAGCTTGCCCTGCGGACTTCCTCCCGTGGATACGCCAGGGAAGCTCCCGCTGAAATCAGGGGCAAATGCCGCTCCGGCAAAATCCACTACAATCCGGTCGGGTCCGGTCACTCTCGTAACCGTAGCCTTGGCTCCTCCGGCAGCTGCTACAATCAGCCGGTTCTCGCTGAATACCGCCCCTTTCACCACAGGTGATGTAGCTGGCGGAGTTGGAGTAACTATAACACTTCCGTCCAATTCCTCCAGAGTCTCTGTGCCGCTCTGAGGCGGAGTGGTCGGTGCAGGAGACTGAACAGCCACTGGAGCGGCTCCTGGTGACACGGATGGAGCTGCAGTGGCTGACGGCTGCGGTTCTGGAGTGACTGGCGCAGCCTCCGTTACCCCTCCGCTCAAATACAACGTCTTATCCGTATTGTCCCAGCCGACGCTAAGACCGAATTGCTCGCTGAGAAAGCGGATAGGCACCAGTACCGTTCCGCCTTTCTGCTTAGGTGCAGCATTAAGAGTCAGGTTAACACCATCAGCTTGTGCAGTAGTGCTGCCGACTGCAAGCTGTACAGACTTGCCGTCCTGCTGGACAGTTACCTTGCGGCTGCTCTGTTCCCACAGCACTTCGAAGCCCAGATTCTCCACCACTACACGGATCGGAATCATAACGCTTCCATTCACGTTCTCGAGGATTACACCCTTGGGCAAGGCAAGCTCCTTGCTGTCCATCACAATCTTACCGGGGGTTGTTCCGGCTGCCGCAGCTTTGTGGCCGGCGAATGACAGGAGGAGCAGTGGCAGCAGCAGTAGCAGCAATACCCGTTGTCCGGCTTTCTTCATCCTTTCCTCTCCTTTGGTCATTGATAAATTTGCAGATAAGATTAAGACGACACTAATCCCCAAAAGTTGCCTTCGCAGGCAATAATATCTCGATTATAGCAAAAAAACTTCTATTTCCGACACCCGGAAATAGAAGTTTTGTGTAAATACTAAGAATAAATATGCTTCAGCCGTTAACTTATCTTAGCTCTTAAGCAAAAAGCTTGGCTGCATGACGCTCTTCATAAGCGGCAATCTCATCAGCATGCTGAAGTGTCAGGCCGATATCGTCCAGCCCCTGCAGCAGGAACTGGCGGCGGTGCTCATCCAGCTCAAAGCTGATGGCAAGTCCATACTCATCACTCAGCTTGTTGTTCTCCAGATCCACTGTAAGTGTGTATCCCTCATGCTCTGCCGTGCGGCTGAACAGATCGTCTACCTGGGCTTCCGAGAGCTTAATCGGCAGAATGCCGTTCTTGAAGCAGTTGTTATAGAAGATGTCGGCGTAGGATGGTGCGATGACCACTCTGAACCCGTAATCCATGATGGCCCAGGGCGCATGCTCCCGGGAGGAGCCGCAGCCGAAATTCGCGCGGGAGATCAGCACAGAGGCTCCCTCATAACGCGGTTTGTTCATTTCGAATGCCGGATTATCATTCCCTGCTTCATCAAAACGCCATTCGTAGAATAGAAATTGTCCAAAGCCTGTGCGCTCGATCCGTTTCAGGAACTGCTTAGGGATAATCGCATCCGTATCTACATTAACCCGGTCTACCGGGGCTACAATTCCTGTTAACTTCTTGAATTCTTCCATTGCTGTATCCTCCTGCTCTCTCAATTTTCTATGAGTTGACGGCTTCCGTCTTGTAGTTCCAGTCACGCACATCCGTGAAGCGTCCCTTGATGGCTGCCGCAGCCGCCATGGCAGGAGAGACCAGATGCGTGCGTCCGCCGCGTCCCTGGCGTCCTTCGAAGTTACGGTTGGAAGTAGAGGCGCAGCGCTGTCCCGGCTGCAGAACATCCGGATTCATTGCCAGGCACATACTGCAGCCGGCTTCACGCCATTCAAAGCCCGCTTCGGTGAACACTTTGTCCAGACCTTCCTTCTCGGCCTGCATCTTCACGCGTCCGGAGCCCGGCACAACAATAGCTGTAACCTTGTCAGATACCTTATAGCCCTTGGCTACTTCAGCTGCAGCCCGCAGATCCTCAATCCGGCCGTTGGTGCAGGAGCCGATGAAGACATAATCAATTCCGATCTCGGAGATCGGCGTACCTGGAGCCAGATCCATATATTCAAGCGCCTTCTCGGCTGCTTTGCGTTCATTCTCGGTAGTGAAATCGGCAGGGTTCGGTACGGCGGAGTTGATATCCGTTCCCATACCAGGGCTAGTTCCCCAGGTAACCTGGGGGATAAGTGTCTCTACATCGAATTCGACCACAGTATCATACTGGGCGCCTTCGTCACTGACAAGGCCCTTCCAGGTTTCAACAGCGGCATCATACGCTTCACCCTGAGGTACATATTGACGTCCGCGCAGATAGTTGAAGGTTGTCTCGTCCGGTGCGATCAGGCCTGCTCTTGCTCCGCCTTCAATCGACATGTTGCAGACGGTCATGCGCTCTTCCATCGACAGCTCGCGGATAGCTTCGCCTGTATACTCGATAACATAGCCAGTTGCAAAGTCCGTTCCGTATTTGGCAATTACGCCGAGAATCATATCCTTGGCGGTCACTCCCGGATTACGTTTGCCAGTGAAGCGCACTTCCATGGTCTTGGCCTTGGACTGCTGCAGACACTGGGTAGCAAGCACATGCTCAACTTCGCTGGTGCCGATCCCGAAGGCCAGTGCACCGAAGGCTCCGTGAGTGGAGGTATGGCTGTCCCCGCAAACAATCGTCTTGCCGGGATGGGTCAAGCCAATCTCGGGACCCATGACGTGAACAACACCTTGGTCAATATCATTCAGGTCAAACAATCTTACGCCGAAATCACGGCAGTTCTGCGAGAGTGTATCAATCTGCTGCTTGGAGATTGGATCGGTAATATTGTAACGGTCCTTGGTAGGCACGTTATGATCCATTGTCGCAAAGGTAAGTCCCGGACGGCGTACCTTACGGCCGCTCAGGCGCAGTCCTTCAAACGCCTGCGGGGAAGTCACTTCATGAACCAGATGCAGATCGATGTAAATAATGCTCGGCTTGCCTTCTTCCTGATGAATAACGTGATTGTCCCAAATCTTCTCAAACATTGTCTTGTTGCCCATGAATTTCACCTCATAATAGTAGAATCGTTCCTATGAAGAGAGCGTGGAGTCTCTCTTGAATGTTCTAAATATAACATCGGTGCGTTTATAATTCCAAGATATGATTTCTATAGGGTTTATAGGTTATACTTATAAACAGATGATCTACTCATTAAAGGAGCTTATGTATGGAACTCAGACAATTGCAATACACGCTGCAGATTGCTGCAGAGCGGAATTTCTCCCGCGCGGCGGAAAAGCTGCACATCGCCCAGCCCTCGCTCAGCCAGCAGCTGTCAAAGCTGGAGAAGGAGCTTGGCGTACTCCTCTTCCAGCGTAATACCAGCTCGGTGGAGCTGACCTATGCCGGCGAGAAATTCGTTGAACAGGCCCAGGGAATCATTGATGCTGTTGAACTGCTGCGGCAGGAGATGTCCGATATCTCCCAGCTTCGCACAGGACGCGTAATGGTCGGCAGCATGCCGATCACCGGCGCACATCTGCTCCCGCATGTGCTGCCCGTGTTCAAGAGCAAATATGCCGAGGTTGAAATCACCCTGCTGGAGGACTCATCCATGAATCTGGAGAAGCTGACAGCCAGCGGCCAGACCGATCTCAGCCTGCTCTCTCTCCCGCTCGAAATTCCGACCCTGGCCTACGAGGTGCTCGGTGAGGAGAGGATCGATCTTGCCGTTCCGCCGGGACATCTGTTAGCCGGCCGTGAACCGCAGGGCATCCGTACCAGCCTGGCCGAGCTTAAGGATGAACCGTTTATCGTACTTAAGGAAGGGCAGGGCTTCCGTAAAATGACCGTGGAGTTATGCCGTGAGGCCGGATTTGAGCCGCGGATTGTTTTCGAGAGCAACAATATGGAGACCGTCCAGTCGCTGGTTGCTGCCGGAATGGGCGTTACCCTGGTGCCCCACTTTATTGCACGCGCTGCCAGAAGTGAATTCGTACCGGTCTATCTTCCGCTGGCTGAGCCGGTGCCCGGCCGGACACTGGTCATTGCCTACCGGCGCGGACGTTACTTGTCCCGTGCAGCCGAAGCTTTTATCGAGACCTTCAAGGCAACCGTGGCCGGTCTGACCGATAACTAGCCATAGCAGTCACAAGGGTGCTCCTCTCATCCGCAGGTCCTCTGCCCCACAGGAGAAACATAAATCTTGCTGTCTGCACAGCATGAAAAAATTTATCCGCGGCTCTTTGCAAACCCTGCTGCCCCATGGTATCCTAAGTGACAAATAGTGAAACGTGCTGACGGGACCAGTAAGAATGGACGTATATTCGTGTGCAGAGAGTAAATTCCTGAAGGCTGGGAGAATTTACCGCGAAGGTCCTTTCCGAATCCTACCCCTGAGCGGCCTGCCCTGCAGGACGGCTACTCCCGTTATGAGAATGAAGTCGGATGAACCCTCATCAATGAAGGTGGTACCGCGGAAGTTAATCAAGCTTTCGTCCTTTGCTAGTCTAAGGATGGGGGCTTTTTGTCATTTTCGGGCGTTACAGGCATTTTAATTCGAGAGGAAAGTGAAAGACAATGACGTCAAGAATTGTGGTCAAAATCGGCAGCAGCTCGCTCACGGGTCCCGAAGGCGGCCTCCATCGTGAGGCGGTCGCCTTCTTCGCCGCCGAGATCGCCGCGCTCCGCAAGGACGGCTGTGAAGTGCTGCTGGTCACCTCCGGGGCGGTCGCAGCGGGATTCCGGGGCATCGGCTATGCTTCCCGCCCAAGGCTGCTGCATGAGAAACAGGCGGCGGCGGCAGTAGGACAGGTTATGCTGATGCAGGCTTATCAGGAGGCCTTCGCAGGCCACGGTATACCCACTGCCCAGATTCTCCTGACCCGTACGGACTTCTGCAGCCGCCGGGCCATGAACAACGCCATGATGACGGTGGAAGAATTGCTCCGCCAAGGCGCCGTGCCCGTATTCAACGAGAACGATACCGTATCGGTGGATGAGCTGAAGTTCGGTGACAACGATACCTTATCGGCGCTGGTTGCCAATCTGTTGAAGGCCTCGCACCTGCTGGTGTTGACGGATATGGACGGCGTCTACAGCGGCGATCCCCGCAAGCATCCAGATGCTGTACGGTATGAGCACATAGAAGAGATTACGCCTGAGATCTATGCCATTGCAGGCGGTGCAGGGTCAAGCGTAGGAACCGGCGGCATGCGCTCTAAGATCGACGCGGCCAAGATTGCCACGCGGGGCGGCGTTCCGGTCTTCGTGGGCCAAGTGAAGGAGCCGGGGGATTTATCACAGGCCGCAGCCGGAACGGGCAAAGGCACTTATTTTGCCACCACCCTCTCTTCTCTGCCGGTCAAAAAGCAATGGCTGGGCTTCATGTCCACCCCGCTCGGATCACTGTATGTCGATGACGGTGCTGTTGAAGCGCTGCTCCACGGAGGACATAGTCTGCTGCCAGTAGGGGTTAAACGTATTGAGGGCAGCTTCCATTCCGGGGATGTCGTTGAGGTGCTCGGCCCGGATGGGCAGCTGCTTGGACGGGGTATCGTCAATTACGATGACACCCAGCTCCGCAGCATTCAGGGGCTTCCCAGCCGCGAGATTGTGCCCAAGCTTGGTGAAGTACACCGGCTTGAGGTTATCCACCGGGACGAATGGATCACACTTCGTTAATTTACGAAACAAATTGTATCTCCATATGCCAACATAATTTTTATTAGGAGGAATTGCCATGAGTGAAGTGGTTAACAAGACGACGCTGGCCAAAGCAACCACAGGGGTACTCGCAAGCTTGACTACCGCCCAGAAGAATGAAGCCCTGCTGGTGATGGCAGCCGCTTTGCGCGCCGAAGCTGATTACATTATTGCCGCCAACGCAGAAGACCTGGAGCGCGGACGGCTGAACGGGACACCGGAGTCGATGCTCGACCGGCTGGCCCTGGATGCTGGACGGATTGACAGCATTGCCGAAGGCTTGCAGCAGATTGCCGAACTGCCTGATCCGGTTGGAGACAATCTGGAGACGATCGAACGGCCGAACGGCCTGCACATTGAGAAGGTAAGGGTTCCGCTTGGAGTGATTGGCATTATCTATGAAGCACGCCCCAACGTCACCGTTGACGCTGCCGGACTCTGCCTTAAGACCGGCAATGCTGTGGTGCTGCGCGGCGGCTCCTCCGCCCTCTCCTCCAACCGTGCCATCGCTGAGGTGCTGCACCGCGCACTTGCGGGTACCGCCCTTCCGCCGGATGCCTTGCAGCTGATTGAAGATCCTAACCGCTCCTCCGTGGATGAAATGCTGAAGCTGAACGGACTGCTGGATGTCATTATCCCGCGCGGAGGAAGCTCCCTGATTCAGAATGTGGTTCTTAATGCCACCGTACCGGTTATTGAAACAGGGGCAGGCATATGCCATACTTATCTGGATGCGAGTGCCAATCCGGAAATGGCCCGGCGCATTAGCGTGAATGCGAAGGCCCAGCGGCCTTCGGTCTGCAATTCAATGGAGACACTGCTGGTGCACCGTGCTTACGCCCAAGAACATCTCACCGCACTTGCTGAAGCCTTCCGCGAGGCTCGTGTGGAGCTGCGCGGGTGCCAGGATACGGTTGCTCTTATTCCTTGGGCTGTGCCTGCCACACCAGAGGACTTCGCTACAGAATACAACGATTATATTCTCAATATTCGTATCGTGGACACGCTGGAACAGGCTCTTGGGCATATCGCAGAGTTCGGAACCAAGCATTCCGAATGTATTGTGACTGAAGACGCAGCGAATGCTGCACGCTTCCTGCAAGAGGTTGACGCTGCGGCAGTGTACCACAACGCATCTACCCGGTTCACGGACGGCTTTGAATTCGGCTTCGGCGCCGAGATCGGAATCAGCACCCAGAAGCTCCATGCCCGCGGGCCTATGGGACTGCCTGCACTCACTTCAAGCAAATACATGATTCACGGCTCCGGCCAAATCAGAGGTTAACTCACTCAACTTATAGGGGGACTGCCAGCCATGTGCCAGCAACCAGCAATTCCGCTCATCAATCATAATATTGTTTTTTATGGCGCAGGCTCGATGGCCGAGGCCATTGTGCGGGGATTGATCGCCCGGAATGTAGTGGAGTCGGGCCGCATTATTATGCTGAACCGCAGCAGCAGCGAACGCCTCGCTGAACTACGCAGCCGTTACGGCGTGCTCGGCTATAACGCTCCCGAGTCCAAGCTCGAGGCTCTGCGCTCTGCGCCCGTCATCGTTTTAGCCATGAAGCCCAAAGACGCTGCTGAAGCGCTCCGTTCACTGGGGCCGCTGCTGTCGCCGGATCAGCTCATCATCTCCGTGATTGCCGGGCTGACCATCCGTACGATGCAAGGCTTACTGGGTAAAACGCAGCCTGTGGTCCGCACCATGCCGAACACCTCCAGCTCCATCGGCCTCGGGGCTACCGGGATTGCCTTCTCCAAGGAGGTTGGCGAAGAGAGCCGCCGTACAGCGCTTAATATCTTCGAAGCGGTTGGCCTGACGGCAGTCATTGACGAAGAACGGATGGAGACCTTAACCGGGATCTCCGGCAGCGGACCAGCTTACATCTACTACATGATGGAAGCGATGATTGCCGCCGGCATCCGCGGAGGGCTGCCGCTGGAACAGAGCCGTGAGCTGACTGTCCAGACCGTGCTGGGCGCAGCGCGGATGGTACAACAGACCGGTGAAGAGCCTGCCGCCTTGCGCAAGAAGGTCACCTCACCGAATGGCTCTACCCAGGCCGCCATTGAAGTGCTGGAGCGCGGCGACTTCTTCGAGACTGTCATTTCCGCCGTCAACCGCTGTGCGGAACGTTCCCGCGAGATGGGCTCGGCTCTGGAGCAGGAGCTGCACTAATCTTGTTCTAGTTTTTGATATTCTTACTGCAACGTAACAGCCCGCAGTCCCTTCCATGTGAAGGGACTGCGGGCTGTGTGCTGCCAGTGGCGAAATCAAGTGTATTTATACCCCTCATTTTGCTCATTAAGCCGCTTTTGCTCAAATCAGGTGTATTTATACCCTTCATTTTGCCCATTAAGCCACTTTTACTGAAATCAGGTGTATTTATACCCCTCATTTTGCCCATTAAGCCACTTTTACTGAAATCAAGTGTATTTATACCCCTCATCTACTCATTTAGCACACTTTTCCTGATTTCAGGGATACTTTCTGCCGCTCCCCCGCCCACTTTCAGCTAACTCCCAATCCTAAGTAACAAAAGCAAGTGGTAACGGCTTTGCCGTCCTTTTAAGGACGGCACCCGTTTCAGCGAGAAATAGATAGAACAGTTATCTTGTGGAACATATAAATTCTTATATTTCAAAAAAAGTGCCCCTTAAGCCACATACATGACTTAAGAGACACCTTAAACGGCCGGGCCTTGCCCTGGACCGGCATAAATCTACCTTGCTCCGCTCATCTGCCGCCGCCCCGGAATTTCTGGGAATAGGCTTTGACATCCTGGGCATTCTTCACCCGATTGCGGGCCCATTCCAGCAGAATGCGGTCAATGTAACGGAAATGAACCTTTCCTGCAAAGACCGACTCCTTCAGTGCGAGCAGGATCAGCTCCTCGGGATATCGGTCTTCATCCACCCAGCCGGAAATAGATTCACATTCCATGGGGGATAGCGGACGCCCGAATTCCTTCTCGAAAATGCTGAACAGACTGCGTCCATCCTCTGACTCCTTGGCACCCGGCACAGCCGGGCGGCCATAGCCGCCGTCCGGTGCATTAGCCCCGGAGTGATGAGCCACTGCCCGGGCCCCCGGCTCCCGTCCGCTCTGGCTGGGCTTCTCCTGGACAGACTCCCGTGAGAGTTCAGCCAGATAAGCTCCGAGCTTCGCGTATAGGCCGGAGAAGTTGTAGCGCTCATAATGAATGTCCCTCAACTCGTCGTTATCTCCGTCGATGCTGATGAACCCTTCCTTCATAAGCTTCTGCAGCTCTCCGGCAATCACCGGAATACTGCGCCCGGTTACTGCCTGCAGCTCCTCCAGGGAAGGGAAGTCTATTCCCTCCACCTGTCTGAAGGAGAGCAGATGAATCAGCAGCATGGACTCGCTGCCGCTCAGATTCAGCTTCCGGTAATATTTCAGGAGTGCATAAGGAATGACGGCCATTCCGTTCTCCAGGCCGAAGGCTACGCCCTCGCCCCAGGTATTCCAACCTTTTCCGTCCATACTTAAGCCCCCTTTCCCTATTCTTTAAGGGTAAAGACGGTACAGTGTACGAGGGAAGGCAATGGTCTCACGGACATGGTCCAGACCGCAGATCCAGGCTACGGTACGCTCCAGCCCCAGACCGAAGCCGGAGTGTGGAACTGTGCCATAGGTGCGCAGATCCATATACCATTTGTAGGTATCCATCGACAGGTTATGTTCCTTAAAGCGGGCTTCCAGCAGTGCCGGATCGTCAATACGCTGTGATCCGCCAATGATCTCCCCGTAGCCTTCAGGAGCGATCATATCCGCGCACAGCACCACTTCAGGACGATCAGGATGCGGCTTCATATAGAAAGCCTTAAAGGAAGCCGGGTAGTGGGTAATGAAGACCGGTCTGTCGCTCATCTCGGCAATCGCCGTTTCATGAGGAGCCCCGAAATCATCGCCCCAGGCAATTTCATAGCCTTTTTCGTTCAGGAACTTAATCGCATCGTCATAGCTGATACGCGGGAATGGTGCTTTGATGTTCTCAAGCTTCGAGACATCGCGCCCCACCGCTTCCAGCTCAGCACGGCAATTTGTAAGCACGGACTGCACGACGAAGCTGATGAAATCCTCCTGCACGCACAGGCTCTCTTCATGATCGGTGAAGGCCATTTCCGGCTCAATCATCCAGAACTCGATCAAGTGGCGGCGGGTCTTGGATTTCTCTGCACGGAAGGTAGGCCCAAACGAATAGACGCGTCCCAGAGCCATGGCTGCTGCTTCCATATACAGCTGTCCGCTTTGGGTAAGATAGGCGTCCTCTTCGAAGTACTTGGTGTGGAACAGGTTGGTCGTGCCTTCTGCAGACGTTGGTGTCAGAATCGGCGGGTCCACCTTCGTGAAGCCGCGCTCATTGAAGAACTGTTGAACCGCGCGGATAATCTCCGCACGAATAACCATTACCGCCCGCTGCTTGGAGGAACGCAGCCAGAGGTGACGGTGATCCATCAGGAAGTCGACGCCATGCTCCTTAGGTGTAATTGGATAATTCTCGGTAAGATGCAGAACTTCAATGCCCGTAACCGTCAGCTCGTAGCCCGACTGGCTGCGGGGCTCCTCACGGATGATTCCTGTCACATACAGAGAGCTCTCCTGGGTGAGGCTCTTGGCATCATCCCAGACCTGCTCAGGGACTTCTGATTTCACCACAACCCCCTGGATATAACCGGTACCGTCGCGAAGCTGCAGGAACTGAATTTTACCGCTGGAGCGTTTGTTGTTGACCCAACATCCGATGACAACAGTCTCTCCGACATGCTCATTCACGTTCTTGATTACACTCTTGTTAGCCATGCCTGTAATCTCTCCTCTAATTTAGCCGTTAATTCCTTGCACAATACGATAGGTATCGCGTGCAATCACCAGCTCTTCGTTCGTTGGAACCACAAGTACCTGTACCTTGGAGCTTGCAGTAGAGATACGGCGCGGATCGCCCGAACGAACCTTGTTGGCTTCCTCGTCCAGCTCAATACCCAGGTAGGACAGGTTGCGCAGGACCTTCTCGCGAAGCAATGATGCATTCTCCCCTACACCGGCAGTGAAGACGATAATATCTGCACCGTTAAGTGCTGCGGTGTAAGCCCCGATGTATTTGCGGAGACGGTATTCGTACATTTCGAAGGCCAGCGAAGCATTCGGCTCGCCCTTCTCGTATCCTTCGATAATTTCCCGCATGTCGCTGCTGATCCCGGAGATCGCCAGCATACCGCTGTGCTTATTAAGCATAGAGTTGACTTCACCATGAGTCAATTCTTCCTTGTTCATGACGTAAGGAACAATTGCAGGGTCAATGTCACCGCTGCGTGTACCCATCATCAGACCTTCGAGCGGAGTCATCCCCATGGAAGTATCTACAGAGATACCGCCGTCTACAGCCGTCAGGCTGGCACCGTTACCGATGTGGCAGGTAATGATCTTCAGCTCTTCCAGCGGACGTCCGACAAACTCAGCCGCAGCCTTGCTTACATAATCATGGGAAGTCCCGTGGAAGCCGTAACGGCGGATCTTGTATTTGCTGTACAGTACTCTAGGAATAGCGTACAAATATGCTTTTTCAGGCATCGTGGAATGGAAGGCTGTGTCGAAAATAACAGTCTGCGGCACACCCGGCATATTGCTCTCGGCAGCCAGAATACCAAGCAGCGCAGCAGGGTTATGCAGCGGAGCCAGGTCGAACAGACGGCGGATCTCGGTCTTGGCTTCCGTAGTAACAAGCGCGGATTCTTTAAAGCTCTCTCCTCCGTGTACTACGCGGTGGCCTACAGCATTAATCTCGTTAATGGATGCAATGACGCCGTGTTCCTTGTCTGTCAGATTCGCCAGAACCTTGCGGATCGCTGTAGTGTGTTCCAGAATTTCGCTAACCTCTGTCACTTCCTGTTTGCCGGTTGGTTTGTGGGTCAGAATGGAGGAATCCATGCCGATACGCTCAACCAGACCTTTGGCAAGTACGGATTCATCCGTCATGTCATAGAGCTGATATTTCAAAGAAGAACTGCCTGCGTTAATTACTAATACTTTCATACCCGGTCACCATCCTTGTCATACTTGAAGAAGCCTTCGCCCGATTTCGTACCCAGTTGTCCTGCACGTACCATCTTCTTGAGAATTGTCGAAGGACGGTACTTGAGCTCGCCGTATTCACGGAACATGTTCTCAAGTGCGGCAAGAACGGAATCCAGACCGAAGCGGTCTGCCATTTCAAGCGGCCCGTTCTGGAACTGGTAACCGATGCGCATAGCATCATCAATATCTTCAGGAGAGGCAACCCCTTCCTGGAGCACATGCATAGCCTCGTTAATGAACAGGCAAATGAGGCGCGAAGATACAAATCCGGGGGATTCGTAGATCATAACGCCTTTTTTCTCAACAATCTCATCGACAAAGGCTTTGGTATCTTCAAATGTGCTGTCCGAGGTTTTAAGACCGCGCACGATTTCAACCAGATCCACCTTACCTACAGGGTGTATGAAGTGCATGCCGATAACGCGTTCCGGATACATTGTAGAGCTTGCAAGCTCAGTCAAGCTAAGCGTTGACGTATTGCTGGCAAGAATAATGTGGCTCGGACACACCTGATCGAGCTGATTGAATACCTTTTGCTTCGCTTCCAGATCTTCAACGATAGTCTCAATGACCATATCGCAGGAGCTCAGTTCAGCGAAGTGTGTAACCTTCTGGATGCGGGCCAGGATCAGCTTTTTCTCCGCCTGGGTAATCGCCCATTTCTCCAGCTGCTTGTCGAGACTGGTCTCGATCATTTCGTAGGAGTAGTTCAATCTTTCTGCCGTCTTCTCCACCAGCATGACATCCAGGCCTTTGGCTGCCAGCATTTCGGCAATCCCTTGTCCCATTGTGCCTCCGCCGATGACACCGATCTTCTTAAAATTCATGTAAAAGTCTCCATCCTTTCAGGTATCTATACTTCTGTATTGTACCTTGTCTGTCGAAAAAAATAAGTAGCCCGACATATAATGATATCTTAGCATGTCTGAAAAGTAAAAAAAAATAACCGGCATAAAGAATTATGCCGGTAAAAGGACACTGTCACGAAATTGACAACGAAATTGCTCTCCGGAGAGAACTTCTTCCTTCATTAAAATGTCAAGGGAGTAATCAAATATATTTCTCTGCTTCTCCAGCAGGTCATTCGTGCGGATCATCAGCTCGTCCAGTATTTTACTGTTTTCCTTCATTAATTCTTCAGTGGTAACCATTTGTAGATTCGCAATCCCGAGCGAGGTGAGCCCTGACTTCATCATAGTCTCGACGATATTCAGCGCCTGATCGAAGTCTCCACGGGAACCGGTACTGCGTCCGCCGTAATACATCTCTTCGGCAGCCGCTCCGCCCAGGGCAATCATGATCTGGTTCTCCAGATAATCCTTCGTGTACAGATACTGCTCAGTCTGCGGATTATGCCGGACATAGCCCAGAGCCTGACCCCGCGGGGTCAGTGTTACCTGGCTTACGCTTCCGGGGCGCAGCAGCTCAGCCATAATAGCATGTCCAAGCTCATGGATCGCTACCCGCTTCTTCTCTTCATGGTTGGTCTCACGGTCCGTCTTCTCGCCCATCATGACCTTGTCAATCGCCATCGACAGATGACGCTGCTCCACCAGGGTCAGATTCTCGCGCATCATGTAGATCGCGGCTTCGTTCATCACGCTCTCCAGCTGTGCACCCGAGAAGCCGTAAGCTTCTTCGGCGATTTTATCCAGATTCACGGTGTCATGCAGCGGCTTGTTCTTGGCATGCAGGTCGAGAATCGACTTGCGGCCCTTCTTATCAGGCATATCGACCTGAATATGGCGGTCAAAACGGCCCGGACGCAGCAGAGCAGAATCAAGCATCTCCTTGCGGTTCGTTGCGGCTACCAGCAGGATACGCGGGGTATCATTGTTGTAAATCCCGTCCATCTCCGTCAGCAGCTGATTGAGCGTCTGATCATATTCACGCTGCTGTCCGCCTTCGCGCTTCCCGCCGATAACGTCAATTTCATCGATGAAAATAATGGCGCTTTGCTTATTCTCCTTGAGCGCCCGCGTGCGGGCATCCTTGAACAAATCGCGTACACGTCCCGCACCCACACCGACATACATCTCAACGAATTCACTGCCTGAGGCAGCTACGAATACGGAGTTAGTATAATGCGCCGCAGCCTTGGCCATCAGCGTCTTTCCTGTTCCCGGAGGCCCGGTAAGCAGAATTCCCTTGAGCGGACGAATCCCGAATTTGCTGATTTCCTCATGCCGGATCAGAAAGTCCAGCGCTTCACGCAGCTCCTGCTTGGCATTGTCCTGTCCGCCGATCTCTTCAAAGGTCAGCTTGGAGGGGCCGTTCTTCTTGCGCTTCTTATCTGCACCTGCATTGACGGCCAGACCGCCGCGGGCATGGGCAATGAACAGGAGCGCGGCAACCATACCCAGCGCAATAATGACAGGGAAGATATTAATCCCCACAAAAGCCATAAAAATCAGCATGACCGGAACGAATCCGGCTACAACCTCTTTCCAGTACTTAGGCATTGTTCCACACTCCCATCTTGGCTGCTGCACGCGGCAGAATGATGAATTTGCTCTCTGTGCCGTTGCTCAGGCTTACATACACATTGTTGTCGTCAATCTCTGTGGCGGCTGTAACCCCGCTGTACTTGCTGTCCTGCTCCTTCAGTCCATCCAGCTTCGCTGGTATCAATGTATACTTCCGGCTCTCCATCGCTTCTGCTACAGAGAACATCGCTTTATCCCAATACTCATCCAGCAGCTCACTCGGCTTCTGTTCCACATCCAGCTTCAAGGTCCGGCCGTCAATGGCGGTGCTGCCTTCTCTCGATACATACTGCACCAGCTCACGTAATTTCGTGCCCGGCTGCAAATCCAGTTTCAAAGTGACCTCATTGCGTTTAATAGTAATATGGGAATCCTTCACTCCCTCGTAGGATGATACCAGCTTCTGCAGCGGCTCCTGCACCGCGAATTGACGGTAAGAATACCAGCCACCAAACAATAATGCAGCAGACAGCAGAGACGTTAGCAGCACAGGCATAAGACGCAGTTTCAAGAAACGTCCTCCTCTCAATAATGACCGAGCATAACTCTATAATAAAGACCATCCAGCGTGTCTAGCGCCCATCCGAGACTGACATGCTCTTAAGCATGTCTTAATACAAGTAGTAGTATATCACAGGTGTATATACGATTTTACATAAAGTTGTGAATATATTTAAAATTTTTGATACTAATTTCTGGATGTTTCATGCGGCATGAAAAAACGGCAGCTCAGATTCATAGCCTGAAATGCCGCTGCTACATTCATATTCCGGTGTCCCCTACATCCGGCTAACGCCAATTTCAGCCATCATAAATTCCGCAAAATCAGTTAACTGCTCCGGTTCATAGCCATCGGCGACGGCCGCACCGCTATATTCCTTCAGACACCGTCTCAGCAGCCCGTGATAGCGTTCCGGCAAATGCTGCAGTCCCCACTCCCCGCCCTCCTTCTTGGAAGAGACATGACCTTCCTGCACATAGTAGAGTACCCTGCATAGATTCAGGGTGTAATAGAGTGGAGCATTCCCTATATTCTGCTGCGCATCATCGATATCCCGGATAATAGAATCCAGATAATACCTGCGGTCTACCGGCGCAAAGGCCTCGCGGATCGGTTCCCCGTACAAGATAAACCCGCGATGGTAGACTACTGCAAAATGTGCCGCCAGATCAGCATCCTCAAACCCGCCGCACAGATAATTCTCATCGGTTCTATACCGCTCTAAATGAGCTTCTGAAAAGTGAAATTCAAACGGCGTAGGATACACGAAATTGTGCAGGTATGTCTTCAGGACGATAGACAGTTCAACTCCGCGCTTATTCGGCAGACTGTCATGAAAGGCTACGATACGCCCGGCAAGTCTTTGACTGACCTCTGCTGGCAGCTTGTCCTCTACGACAATCAGCAGATCAATATCGCTTGAATCCGGGTGAAAACAACCCATCGCCAGGGAGCCGTGCAGATAAATCCCCGACAGATTCTCCCCCAGCTCTTCCTTAAACAAATCCACTGCCTGATCCAAATATGCTAAAACTTCCAATTCAATCATCCTCCTTGAGAGACATTTATGTATGTTGGCGATAGCATTCGAGGTATACAATCAGTATATCAATTCAAGTATATTCATCGATGTATCTCAAACCATATATCTCCATTTAGCCACAGTTCCGCCCCAAGAAGAATACCCTGACAATACAGCGGTGTTGCCCCGTGACCGTCTGCCACCAGTCCAAGAACAGCTCCAGATTATTTTCAACATGATGGATACAAAAAAAACGGAAGAACAGATCATCTGTTCCTCCGCAATTTAGTTCTGCCGCTGAGTCCTTAGCTTAACGGTTCGGCAGACTGTACCCTTCACCGATGGCGCTGCCATCCTTGAAGCGGTAAAAGTTGTAATAGAATCGCCCGTCTTTTTTGTAAAATAGCTGCCAGGCATATTCCCCGTTATATACACCGGGCAGCAGCCGTTCAATCTTAACGTCCGGCAGCTGTGCGGCTATGATTTCGCGCATCTTCTCTTCCGAGGTGCCTTTGCTCAGCTCTTCGGCATACAGGCCGTTGTCGCCTCCGGCAGGCTTGCCCTCCAAGGTGAAACGGACCCACACCATCAGCTCGGTCCCCGCTTCATTTTTACCGGTCAGCACCCAGTAGATCTCATTGTCATTCCAGACGGATTTCTGGGCCTTGGTTACCTCTGTCAGTCCGGCTCGCGCCCGGGCCAGCTCCTTGGCTTCACTCCGCTCGTTCCACTGGTCCTTCATAATGTAGGCATAGAACTGGCTTAGTCCGAACAGAAGGAGCAGCACCACGGTAATCCCCAGCCAGATCCATTTTCTCCTCTTCTTCTTCACCACACTGTTTCCTTTCCCGTTCCCCTGAATTACCGTTTAAGCAGGCTCTCGAACGTCTCCTGTGCTTTGCGGCGGATAGCTTCTTCATCCAGTGTCAGGCATTGTCCATGCTTCACTACCTGCTGGCCGTTCACCCATACATGCTCTACATCCTTGGCGCTTGCCGAATAGACGGCATGGGAGAGCAGATCGGTATGCGGCAGCAGATGAGGCTGATCAATATCCAGCGCGATGAAGTCGGCCTTCATCCCTGCTGCAAGCCGGCCTACCCCGCTCAGGAAAACAGACTGCGCCCCGTACTCCGTAGCCATCAGCAGCGCCTCAGGAGCCGGTACGGCTGTAGGATCACCGCTTACGCCTTTATGGATCAGAGCCGCCAGCCTCATCTCTTCAAACATATCCAGGTTATTGTTACTAGCAGCGCCGTCTGTACCCAGGGAGACCTTAACCCCGGCTCTCAGCAGCTCAGGAACACGTGCAACCCCGCTGGCCAGCTTCAGGTTACTGCCGGGATTATGCGACACACCAACATTATAGCGGGCCAGAATCCCGATCTCCTCATCGTTCAGATGAACCCCGTGGGCAATGAGCGAAGGACGGGTGAACATTCCCAGCTTCTCCAGATGCGCGACTGGACGAAGACCGTAGTCGGCCACGTTCTGCTCCACTTCATGGCGCGTCTCGGACATATGGGTATGCATCGGCAGATCCAGATCATGCGCAGCCTCCACGAACTTCATGAAAAACTCTGGAGGACAGGTGTACGGGGCGTGCGGCGAGAGCATGGTAGTGATTCTGCCGTCAGCCTTGCCGTGCCAGTTACGGGCAAAAGCAACCGCTTCAGCGAGCTTCGCCTGCTGCACCTCTTCCGGACACAGCCCAATCACGCCGCGCATTAGCACCGCTCGAATACCGGATTGCTCTGTTACTTCCGCAACACGGTCCATATGATCATACATATCGAGGAAGGTGGTTGTGCCGCCCTTCAGCATTTCCAGCACGGACAAAGAGGTTCCCCAATATACATCATCACCAGTGAATTTCTCTTCCATCGGCCACATCTTCTCCTGCAGCCAAGTCTGAAGCACCATATCATCGCCGTATCCGCGCAGCAGCGACATGGCCGTATGTCCATGGGTATTGACCAGTCCCGGCATGAACAGCAGACGGCTGCCGTCTACGACCTGGGCGCCAGCCTCCACTACCGGCTCAGCTTCACCTATGTAAGTAATCAGATCATTCGCCAGGGTCATATACCCGCTCAGAACCGGCTTATCGCTGCCCGGAACCAGAAAGTGCCCGTTCTTGATTATCGTGATCTTACTGCTCATCTTCAGCCTCATCCTTTCCATCATGCAAATAATAGGCCAGGCTCTGCAGATCTGTGGTGAAATCTGCGGCATGAATCCGGATATTGGCAGGCGTCTTGAGAATAACCGGTGCGAAGTTCAGAATCGCCTCGATGCCGGAGTCCACAAGAATATCAGCTACATTCTGGGCTTCGCTGTCAGGTACGGTAATAATCCCGATCCGGATGCCCTGGGAGCGGATGGTATCGCTCAGCTCCTCCATCGGCTGCACAACCAGCGAGTTGATCTGCTGGCCCACCTTCGGCGGGTAGGCATCGAAGATCGCAGTAATCTTCATCGTATCCTTCAAGTAAGCGTTATAGTTAGACAAGGCATGACCGAGATTACCGGCTCCAACCAGTGCAACATTAATTTGCTGATCAAGCTTGAGAATATGGCGGATCTTCTCAATCAGATAGGATACATCGTAGCCGATGCCCTTTCGGCCGAAATCACCGAAATAAGCGAGGTCCTTACGGATCTGGGCGGGATTCAGATCAAGCTTCTGGCCCAGCTCCTGAGAAGAGACTGTGGAAATTTCACGTTTTTGGAGATCGTTCAGGAAACGCAGGTACACTGGGAGCCTGCGCACGACGGCCTCCGATATTTTATCCGATTTCATGTATTCTCCTCCTTAAAAGTTGTGTTAGACCCTTACAATTATAGCAACCGTGCCCCCCCGCCTGCCGGAGCGGCAGGACAGGGCGGGAACGGATCTTCAGGTTTATCATGACTTATTAATAATAGCAATAGCAGATGAATTAGGAAACCCCGCCGTCCTCCAGCCATTCGGCAATTCTCGGGACCATCTGCTCGGTGAGCATATGCTCCATCTTGGGACCGGGGAGTGAATACAGGAAGTACTTTCCGTAATGCGATTCAATGACTCTGGTATCGTACACAATTACGATGCCCCGGTCCTGCGCCGTGCGGACCAGCCGCCCGAAGCCCTGCTTGAAGCGGATGACAGCCTGCGGCACGGACAGCTTCATGAACGGGTTCTTCTTCTGTGCCTGAAGCAGCTCCGACTTCGCTTCTGCCAGCGGGTGATTCGGCGGCTGGAACGGCAGTCTGACAATCGCCAGACAGGTCAATGCTTCTCCGGGGATATCCACCCCTTCCCAGAAACTGCTGGTACCCAGCAGGACCGAGGCCGGGCTGTCCTGGAAGCGGCGGATCAGCTTGCTCCGGCTGCCGCCTTCCACACCTTGTCCGAGCACCGCGATATCCTGGGAGGCAAGCGCCTCCTTCAGCGGATCATAGACCTGCCGAAGCATCTTATAGGAGGTGAACAACACCAGCATCCGCCCCCGCGTGGTTACAGCAGTCTCGGCAAGAGAGTGAACGAGGGTGTCCACAAAGCGGGCATCCCCTATGCTTCCCTTGACGCTCGGGAAGTCGCGGGGAATAACCAGCAGAGCCTGCTCCCTGTATTTGAACGGTGACGGAAGCAGCGCTGTCATCAGACGACCCTGCTCCGCAGCTTCACCAAGACCCAGGTTATCGATCATAAACTGGAAGGACTTATCCACGGATAAGGTGGCCGAGGTCAGGATGATACTCTTCTTCTTGTCGAAGAACAGCTCCCTGAGCTGGGTACTGACATCAACGGGAACAGCATACATTTGCAGAGACTTCCCCTTATAATTACCGCTTCCCTCCAGCCAATACACGATATTCTCATCGTTCAGACTCATGAAAAAGCGGATCTGCTCTCTAATGGATGCCAGATCCTTGAATAACCCGCCGATATCAGTCACAAGACTGTCCGAGGAGGATTGGCTGTCCGTGTCACGCATCTCACTGAGCATTTTGTCACCCTTGCGGATAATGTCGCTTAGACTGAGGTTCAGTGTATTCTCAAGGGCGGCCAGCTCCTCCCAATCCTTCGGCTTCTTGCCCGGCTGCAGGCGCGCCACCAGCTGGCCTGCTTCACCGGCTCCGGCATCGCTGCGCTCGGGCAGCAGGCTGAAGAGCCGGTCGCTGAGCGCATCCCAGGATTCCTTCACCGTCAGAAGATCGGGGTAGATCCGGTCGATCACACCGCTCCATTCGGAGGCCTGCTCACTGCCTGAAGACTGCAGACTCTGACGGAGGGCAGGCAGCTGCCCGCTCCGGCTATCCTTGTAGAGACGGGTGAGGGTATGGGCGAATGTGAAATATTTCATCTGCATACCAAGATGCTTACCGGCAATATCCTCCAAATGATGGGCTTCATCAATAACAAGGTGGTCATAAGCAGGAAGAAGCTGATGCCCCGCTTTGACATCTGCGAACAGCTTGGAGTGATTGGTGACCACAACATCGGAGATCCCGGCTTCATGCTTGGCGCGGTGATAATAGCATTTGCGGAACCAGGGACAGGCGCGTCCCAGGCAGGAGTCGGTATCACTGGCTACAGTCTCCCAGAAATCGCCGCCCCGTCCGCTTAAGTTAAGCTCCTCATCATCGCCGGTTGTCGTCTGGGTCAGCCATACGAGCATTTGTGCAGCGGTAAGGGCCTCTTCTCTTGGACTTGTAAAGTCCTTTTTGTTCATTCTATGCTCGAACTTGCGAAGACACAAATAGTGCCCTCTTCCCTTAAAGATGGAGGCCTTGAACGGGAACGGCACAACGCTGGTCAAGAGCGGAATATCCCGCTCACGCAGCTGGTCCTGAAGGTTAATGGTATGAGTGCTGACCATCACCTTCTGATCACTTTTCACACTATGGTAGATGGCCGGAAGCAAATAACCCAGCGATTTACCGGTGCCGGTTCCCGCTTCAATCAGCAGATGCTTGTCCTGCTCAAGCGCTGTAATGACCTCATGGATCATCAGCTCCTGGGCTTCACGGCTCTCATACTGGGGAAGAACAGCCTTCAGCCGCAGGGTTACCTCTTCCATATACTCTTCAAAGGTAATATTATCCAGCGGATTGACGCTTCCTTCCTCCCGGGGCGTAGCCAGCTCCGCCCAGTCCCCCACAGCCAGCGCAAGCTGGCGGTAGAAGCTCAGCTCTCCTTCCGGCTGAAAGGTCTCCATCTCCCGCTCCCGCAGCAGACCGTCGAAATACCAGGCCAAATCACTGTCTTCGTCTGCGAACAGCTCATTCAGCCGCTGAATGGTCAGCAGCGGCAGACTGTGCAGCTCTTCCAGACATTTGAGCAGCACAATAGCCGTGGCAAGCGCATCACTGTCCGCCTGATGGGGACGGTCATGCGTAATGCCGAAATGGCTGCTTACCGCACCTAACTGATAGGTGCTCAGCGAGGGAAAGCATATTTTGAGAAAATCGATCGTATCCAGAATCCGCCCCTGAAACGGCAGGTAGCCGCAGCGGTCCAGCGCATTCTGCAAAAAATGAAAATCAAACGCTACATTGTGTCCGACAAGGACCACATCATCCAGCAGCGGCACCAGCTCCATCATCATCTCATCAAGCTCCGGCGCATCCTGTACATCGCTGTCTGTAATTCCGGTCAGGCCCGTAATAAAAGGAGGAATTGGCGCTCCGGGCTTGACGTAGGAACCATACACCCGGGAGATCGTCCCGTCTTCTTCTATAATGGCAAGGCCAACCTGGATGATCTCTCCCACAGATTGGGTTCCCGTAGTTTCAAAATCAAGCACGGCAAATTTCATTATAAGTTCTATTCCCTTTCACTTGAGACTCTTTATCAGCATAACAGAAGTTACGAAAAAAGGCGATGCACACCCCGGGAAACGGGACGCATCGCCTAAAGAAACCGAGGATAAGTTATAATAGCGAAACCAGCTGATGGCCAAACTCCAGCTTCCCGCCCCGCCTGCGGCATACCTCCAGATTCACATTCGGCTCCGGCAGATCCGGGTCATGCAGCAGAGACAGGCTGAACAGCTCACTGGCTTCATTGAAGCGTTCCTGGGAAGCCCGGATACAGCCCAGCGCATTATAGATCATTGCCTTCAGCTTCACTTCACGGATCAGGCCCAGCATGTGGTTCAGATGTCCCCAGGCGGTGTCGCCTTCTCCCTCCTGCAGATAAGCCATAGCCAAATACAGGCGGGCAGCGAGGCTGTCCGGATACTTAGCCGTAACCTCCCTGAACTGTTCAATGCACTTGCGGTACATCAGCAGCTTGTAATAGCCCTGGCCCCTGACAAAAGCATCCATCGCAAGCTCGGGCGCTTCCTCCTCCGGCAATTCCTCCGGCGGAGTCTGGAAATCGGCCTGTTCCCGGAACTCGCTCAGCTTCTCGGCGAAGAGCAGCCACTCATCCATTACAGTATCACTGATTCGGTGGAGCATATTATACTTGGATAAAAGATCGCTTCGGCGGGCACCCTCCGCAGTAGGATAGTCGGTTTTGATCTCCTGGAGCATCTTGTTCATCTCAGCAAATAAATGTTGAAACACCGGACATCCCACCCTTACTGATAATGAAGTCAGCTTAAGCTTGCCTAAGTTCATTATCAGCAAGTACGGGGGTCTTCATCCCTGCCATTGATTACATGGCTCAAAGCGCGGACTTCAGGCAATTGTGGCGTGAATCTCATGATCCGCCAGCTTCACCGGCTTGTTGCCTTCATCTACGAACACCACCGTCGGCTTATGCGCTGCCAGCTCTTCAGAGGACACCACAGCGTAGGAAATAATAATTACGGTATCTCCGGGCTGTACCAGACGCGCCGCCGCCCCATTCAGACAAATGACGCCGCTGCCGCGCGGACCCGGAATGACATAAGTCTCCAGGCGGGAGCCGTTATTGTTGTCCACGATCTGCACCTTTTCATTCTCCAGCAAGTCTGCAGCTTCCATCAGATCCTCATCAATGGTAATGCTGCCCACATAATTGAGATTGGCTTCAGTGACTGTTGCCCGGTGGATCTTGGATTTCATCATATGTCTAAACAAAAGCGTGTGCCTCCTTAGGAATAAATACATTATTATCAATCAGACGGGTTCTGCCGAACTTCACGGCCAGAGCCATTATAACCTCTCCGCCCGCATCCGTCAGCCTGCTGCCGCCTTCCAGCTCTTCCAGATCAGGGAAGGTTAGAATTTCTGCATAATCAATCACTGCGAGCGGCGATGCAGAAATGACCGAGACCAGCAGTGCCCGAGCTTCATTTACCGTACGAATGCTGCCCTCTTCCATAGCTTGGCGCACCTCGCGCAGGGAACGAGACAATACCAGCGCCTGTCTGCGCTCCTCGCTGCTCAGATAGACATTGCGGGAGCTAAGCGCCAGCCCGTCTTCCTCGCGCACAATAGGACAGGCGATAATGTCCACATTCATGTTAAGGTCTGACACCATCCGGCGGAGAACAGCTACCTGCTGGGCATCCTTCAGTCCGAAGAAGGCATAATCCGGCTGCACAATATGGAACAGCTTGCTGACCACTGTAGTTACTCCGTCAAAATGTCCTGGACGCGAAGCGCCGCAGAGCTGCGACGTAAGCGAGGAGACCGTTACGCCTGTACGAATCGGCTGCGGATACATCTCTTCTACACTGGGGATGAACACCAAATCCGCACCTTCACGTTCAGCCAGCTCCAGATCCCGCTGTTCATCCCGCGGATAGGAAGCAAAATCCTCATTCGGTCCAAACTGCAGCGGATTGACGAAAATACTCATCACCACCGTGCCGCTCTTCTCCCCTGCCTTACGCAGCAGGCTGGCATGTCCTTCGTGCAGATATCCCATGGTGGGCACAAAACCAACAGGGCCATGGCCCCCTTCACGCATATATTCAAGCGCTTCGCGCAGTTCAGCAATCGTTCGGATCACTCTCATTTTATTTCGCTCCTTTGCCGGCATTGCCGTATAAAGATTCCAGAACAGTCTCGTCCGCGCTAAACACATGCTCCTCGGCAGGGAACGAGCGGTTCTTCACTTCCTGAACATAGCTGGTGATGCCTTCGCGGATCAGGGAGCCTACATCGGCGTAGGTTTTGACGAATTTTTTCTCCCGGTAAGGAGAGGCATACCGCAGGAGATCATGGAATACCAGAACCTGTCCGTCACAGTAACGCCCGGCACCAATGCCTATGGTCGGTATGCTGACCGTCCGGGAGATCGCCTCAGCCACCTCTTCCGTGACCAGCTCCAGCACAATGCCGAAGGCCCCGGCAGCTTCCAGCGCCTTCGCTTCGTCCATCAGCCGCTGTGCATCCCTGGCATCCTTCCCCTGAATCCGGTAGCCGCCGATCATATTGACCGACTGCGGGGTCAGACCAATATGGCCGAGCACCGGAACACCGGCAGCGACAACAGCGGACACTGCGGAGCAGATTTCGAGGCCGCCTTCCATTTTGACCGCATGGGCCTGGCCTTCCTGCATCAGCCTGCGCACACCGCGCAAGGTCTCATCCACGCTTCCGTGGTAGGTCATAAACGGCATATCAGCCACTATAAAAGTATTAGGAGCCCCGCGTTTCACCGACCGGGTATGGTAGACCATATCGTCTATGGTAACCGGCAGCGTGGTATCATAACCAAGCACGACATTTCCCAGGGAATCACCGACCAGAATCAGATCAATGCCAGCTTCTTCCGCCAGCAGGGCTGAAGGGTAGTCATAAGCGGTCAGCATGCTCAGGGGCACACCGTCCGTTTTCATTTTTTTCATCTTGATAATATTCAGTGCGTGTTTGTCTGCCATGTCGCTCTCATTCCCCTTTTCCATAAAATACGCGAGTTTCGCGCAAACAAAAAAACCTTTTAGCATGGTCCGCTAAAAAGGTCCGAAGGGCAAAAAAGAGTCACTCGCGATCGTCCCTTCTGTCTCGGTCCTTACGGCTCAGAGCAGAATCCAACGTAACCGTTACATCCAGTTATGAAGGTACATCCGGTACAACAAAAAAACAATTGCGTGAGTACAGCTCGCCATGCGATGCCGCCTCATGAGCACAGTATACCAAAAAAACACAAAAATAAACACCTTAAAATATGACATGGCCGCCCTCGTGGTCGTGAGGAGCGGCCTTGTTGGCATTCTAACAAGGTAAAGTACAAAGCTGCATTCGTAGCTAAAAACTGAGATAAGTGTATTATGTACAATTAACAACAGTGAAACGGAAGACTTTCCTCTCAGGGGTTCGTGTAACGAAACCCTATCATCCCCAAAAATCTAACGGACCGAAGAGACCTTATTCCCGCGATAACGCCCCTTTTTGCAGCGTAACGGACTCAGGAGATCTTATCATCTTTCTGAAAGACGTTTTGGGGCTGAATTGCAGGGGATAAGGTCCTTGCGGTCCGTTAATCGCCCAAGTGACGATTTTCTTTATGCATAAGAGCACCTCAGTCCGTTGTGCTAAGCCAAACGCCCTTTAAGAACACCCCCCGCTTGGAAAAGATGTAAATTGAAGGGGAATTGTGTCTGCTCCACTAACTTTAATCTGATGAGATACTAGTTAAATCTGATGCTCTTCTAAATCATTTCAATTTCGCCGGACAGTACGCTCACTACCTCACCGGATTCGTTACGCAGCAGCAGCCCGCCGTTGCCGTTCAGACCTACAGCAGTAGCCTCGGTGCGGCCTTGGGGAGTATTCACGCATACCTGACGCCCCAGTGTTACCGACATCGACTCCCACAGCTCCTTCACGGGCTGAAAGCCGTGTTCCAGATAGACAAGATACAAATATTCGAGTTCCTCCAGCACGGCTTCCGCAAGCCTCGTACGGTCAACAGGAATGCCGCCGCCTTCGATCAGCAGCGATGTACCAACCCCGAGCAGCTCCTCCGGGTAGTCTTCCTCGGTCAGATTGGCAGCGATGCCGATACCCGCGATGCAGTAATGCAGCCCGCCTTCCCGAAGCGAGGATTCAAGCAGGATTCCGCAGATTTTGCGGCCGCCGGCCAGCAGGTCATTCGGCCACTTGATGCCGGCAGGCACCCCGGTAACCTCACGGATTGCTGTGCAGACAGCCACTCCGGCCAGCAGCGTCAGCTGCGGAGTCAAGGCCAGCGGCAGATCGGGACGCAGCACCAGGCTCATCCAGATTCCTTTGCCATGTGGCGAGTGCCATTTGCGGCCCATCCGCCCGCGCCCGCCGGTCTGCTCTTCGGCCATGACCGTTGTTCCTTCCGGTGCGCCGCCTTCGGCAAGTATTTTGGCTTCCTCCTGAGTGGAACCGACTGTATCCAGCCGCTGAATTCCTTTGGCCCAGCCGGGAACGAACGTCTCCCGCTTCAAGACGCCGGAATGCTGCGTATGACCGCTATTCATCTCTATCCATCCTTTGGGCTGCTTGCAGCAGTGATTGGGTGTCATTGGCAAGGTCACCTGCCGCGACAGCCAGAAGAAGCTGGTTCAGCAATATGCCCAGCCAAGGGCCGGGACGCTTCTCCAACGCCCCTGTCACCTCATGGCCGCTCACCGCCAGCTCAGCGAGCGTACGGACCGGCATCTCTGCGGTCCAGGACCGCAGGAGGCTGGTGGTGACGGTTGGGATGGTACTTACGTCCGCAGCTGTGGCGGGGACATCTGTCGCTGTGGCGGATACGCCGTCTATGCCAGGGATGTCTGACGACGTGGCAGATACGCCATCGTCTGTGAAAGGGACGTCTGACGACGTGGCGGATACGCCGTCTGTGCCAGGGACGGCTGACAACGTGGCGGATACGCCACCGTCTGTGTAAGGGACGTCTGACGACAGGTCTGCTGCACCTGCGTCAACAGCGCGCGCGGCGTCAGCCCCCGCCGCCGCCTCAAGCAGCGTCAGCCACCCTTCGGCGGCTGACTGGCCATAGCCCAGCACGGCGGCGATCCACCGCCGCCGCAGCCGCTCCCCGGCGCCGGTAGCCTCCGGCCGGGCCGAGGACAACGCCGCGTCCCAGGCTTCGCGGACGCGGAGCACGGCGACGACGCCGGTGCGCGTCGCCCCCGGGAACCTCCATGCCCGCAGGAGCTCATCGGCGGAGGCCGATGTCGATCCCAGGGCATGCAGCAGGAGCGCCCAGCGCAGGCGGGCGCTCTCCAGGTTCCCGAGACCGGCGAGGCGGGCGGCGGCGGCCGCCAGGTCCCGGCCGGTCCAAGGGAACGGCGCTTTGCCGCGCGGCAGCAGGCCGCTGCGCAGCAGGAGCCCGAGCCCGCGCTGCGGGTGCGGGCCTTCCAGGATGCGCTCCACCTCGGCGCGCACCCGCTCCACAGCAATATGCGCCAGCTTGTCTCGCTGGCGCAGCAGACCGCGCCAGGTATTCTTCGCAATCGCGAAATCCAGCACGGAAGCAAAACGTACGCAGCGCAGCATCCGCAGCGCATCCTCCTCGAAGCGTTCCTCCGCTTCACCTACACAGCGGATCACGCGGAGCTTGAGATCACGCTCCCCGCCGAAAGGGTCAATCCGCCCGCCGTCAAGGCCACAGCAGATGGCATTGATCGTGAAATCACGGCGGCGGAGGTCCTCCCGTACATCCCTTACGAATACGACATGCTCCGGACGCCGGTGATCGGCATAGCCGCTCTCCGTCCGGTAGGTCGTAACTTCTAAGCTGTAGCCCTCCTGCAGCACAGTGATCGTGCCATGCGCCAGGCCGGTAGGGACACAGCGCGGAAACAGGGCCATCACCTCCTCCGGCAGTGCGGAGGTAGTGATGTCTATATCATGCACCGGACGGCCCAGCAGCTCATCGCGCAGGCAGCCGCCGACGAAATAAGCCTCATGACCGCCTGCCAGCAGGCCGGCAACAACAATTCCGGCGGCTTCTGCCATGCCGGGTGGTGCCATTCTCCATTCCATAACGGACTCCTTACCCCCGGATCGGGTCTAATCCGGATACCTTGCGCCCGAGCACACGGTAATAGATATCTTCGTATTGATTGGTAATCATATCTCTGCTGAAATCATGGCAGGACCGCTCCAGGCAGGCGCGCCGGAAGCTCTCAGCCATCGCCGTATCCGAGAGCAGCCTGACGGCATACTCTGCCATCGCTTCTGTATCCCCGACTGGCGCGAGGAATCCGGTCTTGCCATGCTGAATCAGCTCCGGAATGCCCCCGGCCTGCGATCCGATGGTCGGAACGCCGCAGGCCATCGCTTCCAGAGCGACCAGCCCGAAGCTCTCCTTCTCCGAGGGCAGCAGCAACAGGTCCGCCAGGGAGATCACCTGGGCAATCTCGTCCTGCTTACCCAGGAAGCGGACATGATCGTCGAGACCCATCTCGCTGATCTTGGCTTGAATCTTAGGCAGGTCAGGGCCTTCGCCGACCAGCAGCAGCTTGGAAGGCACCTGCCGGTTCACCTTGGCGAACACATCCACCACATCACTTACCCGCTTGACCGGGCGGAAATTGCTGATATGCATGAGAATCTTCTCATCCGGGGCTGCAAAGTCGCCGCGCAAATCCGTGACATCCCGGGGATAATAGACACGTTTGTCCACGAAATTATATGTCAGATCAATTTCACGCGTAATATCAAGCGCCTTGCGGGTCTCCTTGATCAGATCACGGGAGACTGCGGTCACCGCATCGCTCTCGTTAATGCCCAGCCGGATCAGATCCTTCAGGGATTCATCCTGGCCCAGTACCGTAATATCCGTGCCGTGCAGCGTGGTAACCACCTTAATATCATTGCCCAAGATCTGCTTGGCCAGAAAAGCACATACCGCATGCGGAACCGCATAATGCACATGGAACAGGTCCAGATTCTGCATTTTGGCTACCTGTGCCATCTTGGTTGCCAGCGCCAGATCGTATGGCGGATAGCGGAATACATAATAATCGTTAACCTCTACCTCGTGGTAGAAAATATTCTTCTGAAACGTTCCCAGCCGAAACGGGATGCTGTGGGTTATAAAATGAACCTCATGGCCTTTTTCAGCCAATAGCTTGCCCAGTTCAGTGGCCACCACACCCGAGCCGCCAAGAGAAGGATAACAAGTGATGCCTATCTTTAGCCGCTCCATAGCTCCGCCCCTTCATTTAACTTAGCTCTATTACTTCAAGTAACGATATGAATTAATTATAGTTGTTTTCCGGGCTTTGTCGAGTTGCGCCTTATCCGCGTGCAGCACTGAACAGATCCACAGTATACGGTACCTTACCAGCGAACCCTTCGGCATAAGGAATGAGCCTCCGCTGGCCGAGCAGCATATCTCTGGAACGGACGCGGTCAATATATCCTTCTGTCAGAGGAGTCGCTACGGCATCCTCTCCCGGAGTGATACCGAACTGTGAACGGTAGCAGGACAATGCCCGCTCCTTCAGCGGATACTGCGCAGTCACATCGACAATCAGGTCCGTCCGTCCAAGATCATTAATGAAATAGAAATATAATTGTGGCTCCGCAATCGCAGGCTTGTCCGGCATATATTTGCGCAGCTTGGCATTAAATACCGCTTCCTCCACCAGCTTACTGCAGGCAATATGATCGGGATGGCGGTCTTCCCAGTAAGGGGCAAATACCATCGACGGGGCATAGCGGCGGATTTCTGCAGTTACAGCGGCCAGATGGCCCTCTGTCAGAGAGAGGCCCCGGTCAGGCAGCCCCAAATTACTCCGTACCGACGCGCCCAGCACTGCGGCAGCCTGCTCAGCCTCCTTTTCCCGAAGCTCCACTGTTCCGTTCGAGGACATCTCCGCCCGGGTCAAATCGCACATTCCCACCTTGAATCCGGCGGCAGTGTGCTTGGCAATCGTTCCTGCCATGCCGATCTCGGCATCATCCGCATGCGCGCCGAATACCAGAATGTCAAGCTTCATGACTCGTCCACACCCGGCTTGTATTTATGTACCAGCTCACGCCAGCCGAAATCTCCCCGGTCAATAGCCTTCACCAGGATTTCTGCTGTAGCAATATTCGTGGCAACCGGAATCCCGTACACATCACACAGACGCAGCAGTGCCGTAATATCCGGTTCATGCGGCTGGGCCATCAGCGGATCACGCAAGAAAATGATCAAATCCAGCTCATCTGTAGCGACCATAGAGCCGATCTGCTGATCGCCGCCAAGCGGCCCGGACATGTAACGGTGAATGGAGAGCTTGGTCACTTCCATGATGCGCTGGCCCGTCGTTCCGGTGGAGAATAACTGGTGCCCTTCGAAGACATGCTCATAAGCGGTTACGAAATTAACCATTTCATCTTTTTTACGGTCATGTGCGATAAAAGCAATTTTCAACATTCTGTTTCTCTCCCCGTCTATTCTATAAAATGCTCAAAACCGTAAATCAAGCCGGTATAGCCCATCACCTTTTGAATTCCGAGCTTGACTCCCGGCATATATCCCGCACGCTCATAGGAGTCATGACGGATCTTCAGCGACTGTCCGAACCCGCCGAAGACAACCTCCTCCTGGGCAAACACACCCGGAAGCCGCACACTGTGAATACGGAAGCCGTTATAATACCCGCCGCGCGAGCCTTCAATAATCTCTTCTTCCTCGGGATGTCCCTGGCGGAGCTCCTGCCGCGCCTCAGAGATCATCTCTGCCGTCTTAATCGCTGTTCCTGAAGGAGCATCCAGCTTTTGGTCTCCGTGATATTCGATAATTTCGAGATGAGGGAAATACTTTGCGGCCTGGGCAGCGAATTTCATCAGCAGAATCGCACCGATGGAGAAGTTAGGTGCAATCAGTCCGCCGATTCCCTGCTCTTGGCATTGCTTGTCCAGCCCGGCGATCTGCTCCGGCGTGAAGCCGGTGGTACCGATAACCGGACGGACGCCGTACTTGACCGCCAGTGCAGTATTGCTATATGCCGACTGTGGAATCGTAAAATCTACCATTACATCGGCCGCTGTATCAGCAAGCGCAGTCTCCAGATCCGAAGTCACAAGTATACTGCATTCCTCAAGGCCAACCAGCCGGCCGGCATCTTTGCCATGTGCAGAGCGGTCCACCGCTGCCGCCAGCTCAAGTTCATCATCCTGCAATACCAGCTTCACAACCTCTTTGCCCATTCTGCCTCCAGCTCCGGAGACAATAACTCTGATCTTGTCACTCAAATGAATTCTCCCCGCTTTCCCTGGCTCTGTTATTATTGTATATAGTGTTGCAGCGATTTCTGCAGATCCTTCATCAGCAGACGCAGTCCGCTGTCATCCGGGTGCAGCGACATGACTTCTTTGAGTACTGCAATCGCCTGCAGATGTTCATTCATCCGGCTGTGCGCAATCGCCAGCCATACATAAGCATCCCCGTAGAGAGGATCAAGCGATACAGCTTCCTTCAGCAGCGTAATCGGATGGTACGGATTTAGCGCTTCCGCTGCTTCATCCTCCAGCAGCCGCTTCGCCTCCTGCACAAGCTGGAGGGCCTGCAGATGCTGAAGATGCAGCTGATACTCCGGTTTAGTCCCATCCAGCCGGCGTGCGGCTACAGCATGTTCAAGCGCTTTATCCAGCATTCCGCTGCGGGCATAGGTAATAGAGCAGCGGTATCTGACTTCCGCATCATCAGGACTAGCGGCAATGGCCGCCTCGAACAAGGTGATGGCCTCAGCAAAGTCACTGCGGAGTATCGAGCGGTAGGCCGCTTTTACATAATCATTATGATCCATATCCTCACCATCCTTACGGCTAAATCCCGTTCGTTTGGTACAGCATATGTAGCATAGGCCTAATCGGTGTTTTTGGGCGTCCAGCGCCCGGCATCACGCGTATTGAATTTGTGCATAACCTTATTGTGTGCCTCAGTTAAGTCTATACCGAGTGAATTGGCGAAACAAACGGTAATGAAGAGAATGTCACCCAGCTCCAGCTCAATCGAATTATCGGCTTCATCCGCTTTTTTCGGTTTTTCGCCGAATTGATGGTTCACTTCGCGGGCCAGCTCTCCAACTTCCTCGGACATCCGGGCCAGCATCGACAGCGGACTGAAGTAGCCTTCTTTAAACTGTGAGATATAGGCATCCACCTCACGCTGAATGTCACCAAGGCTTTTATCCATAAATTATTGTTCCACCCCCGTGTGTTCTTGCCTTCTGTTTGCCCCTATGTTATCGTAAAGACGTTTTGAAGACAAATCTTTTTTGCAATGCCGCCTGGAGCTTACGTGCTCTCCGGGGGGATCATTACATATAAATTGCCCATTTAGAGGCGTAGGCGAGGGATTATATGAGTTCAACCATTAAAATCAGCACAGTCAGTAAAACAGTGGCCCCCATCATGCTGGGCACAGCCATCTACGCATTCGGACTACTGTATTTCATCATTCCCAACCAGCTGATGGAGGGCGGAGTTACCGGGATTACCATCCTGCTGAATTACGCCTTTAACATCCCGATCTTCTTAACGACACTGCTGCTGAACCTCCCGCTTTTTCTGCTCGGCTGGAAGGTGCTCGGGGCGAATCAGATCGTGTATACGGGTCTTGGCATCGGCGCCCTGTCTTTTTTCCTCTGGTTATTTGAACGGATGATTAAAGCAGGCTGGATTGTGACGTTCAGTACAGAGCATGATTTTATTCTTGCTTCATTATATGCAGGGGTTACCCTGGGTCTGGGTCTGGGGATTGTCTTCCGCTTCGGAGGCACCACCGGGGGTGTAGATATTGTAGCACGGATACTGGGACGCAAGTTCGGCTGGAGTATGGGACAGATTATTCTGGCCGTGGATATCATCATTATCGGGGCTTCCCTGCTCTACATTCCCCGCGAAAAAATATTATATACGCTTGTGGCCGTCTTCATCGCCTCACGCGTAATTGATTTCATCCAGGAAGGAGCCTACGCGGCCAAAGCCTTCACCATCATCAGCGACGAGGCTCCGAGAATTGCCGAACTGATCACCGCTGAGCTGGAGCGCGGCGTGACCTTGATCCCGGCAATCGGCGCCTATTCCAAGCAGGCCAAGCATATGGTCTACTGTGTGGTCTCCAGGCAGGAGATCCGCCGGCTCAGCCTGCTGGTGAAGTCGGTAGACCCTAAAGCCTTCGTCATTATCAGTGACGTTCATGATGTTCACGGCGAAGGCTTCCGGGAGACGTAATCTATACACAAGTGGAAACGGCTTTGCCGTCCTTTTTTAGAGGGCGGCACCCGTTTCAGCGAGAAATAGAAGGATAATTTATCGTGTGCAACATATAAATTCTTATATTTCAAAAGAGGGCGGACCCCGCAAGCCAGCAATAGCTGCTAGCGGGGTCCGCCCTCTTTGTATCCTCTGTTCCCTCGACCTTATGCTACACGGTCTTCAAATCCCGCTTCTGGCCACGATACTTACGATAAGCCGTATACGCCAGCACCGTAAAGATGAACGCGCCTGCCAGCAAAGCCCAGCCCCCGTATTGCTGCGGAGCCAGCGGCAGCGACAAGACCGGCTCGCTGCGCTCCTTGCCGAACATCACTCTTGCTGCATCCTGCCCGTAGGATACGATCTCCAGCAGGCGGGCCCGTTCCACGGGCTGCTCCGAGCCTGCCACCCCACCGGCATATGACAGCCAGGAATCAAAGGCGTTCACCGTCTCAGCAGGCCGGGAGATCATCACGGCAGGCCGGATATTCGCGTACCGGCTCTGAAGTCTTGCCAGCGCCGCTGTCCAGCCCTTCAGATCATTCGCGGCGGCACTTTGCTCCATATCGTTCAGATCCTCACGGACCAGCTTATAATACTGCAGCCACATGGGCTGGCGCGGGTGATTCAGGCTGTTAGCGGCAAGCCGCAGCTTCGCCGCAGCCGCTTCCCATCTCTCCGGGGACGGCTGGGCCGCAGCCAGTGCGGACTTCATATCCAGAATAACGGACGAGAGTGCATTGATCCCCTCCACTGAGGTCATCCCTTCGAAGGATGACGAGATGAAGATCTGCGAGATTTCCTCTGCTTCCTGGCGGGCCTTCAGCACATCGCCTTCAAGCACATACCCATACAGAGCTTCCGCAGCCTGCTCCAGCCGCTGTGCTCCACTCCTGGCTGTGAGCGCAGCGGGATCACTGGGTACACTTCCGGCTGCTTCTATGTAAGCTGTGCTTCCATGGCCTGCAGCAGCATCCCCCGCTTCAGCCTGAACGCGGTCTACGCTGATACCGGCGAGCAGCCAGCACAGCAGAATTCCAGACAGTATGATTACTTTTCTGCGCGGCATAAGACATCCCTCCCACCTTAATGTATGGCGGAAGGACAAGAGTTAGAACGGAGGCTCAGCGCTTCATGGCAGTTCTGTCCGGAAGTGCCGGACGCCTTGTCCGGCCGCAAAACAGCCAGGCAGCGGCTGTACTGAACAGCGTAAGCCCCATGGTGGAATACTGAACAGTGATAAGATCATCATCAAGCACCGAGGGCAGCCATGGATACACGCCTTGTGAATAATCCACTATATCATTAGCGAACGTCCACGCAAGCGCCACAGGCAGCATTCTCCGAAAGGTGAAGAACCGGGCATAGATCAAGGCTTCTACAGCCATTCCGGTATGGGAGATCATCAGCATCCAGTCCTTCCAGGTGATCGAATCCCCCTGATAACCGCCGGCCACTATGATACTGACCGCCCATATCCCGTATTTCACTGATGTTAATACAGCCAACGCTTCAATCAGCTCACGCGCCAGTGTTCCTGCAAGCCCTCTTGGCGGATAGAGCAACAGCAGTAGTGCAGCTGTGAAGAACAGACTGGCCGTAGGGCTGTCTGGAACGAACGGCAGTAGCCAGAGCGGTTCCGTCTGAGCTGTGAATGTGAGCTGATTGCCATACCACATATATCCGTAGACCGTCCCCAGCAGATTTACGATAAACAGCAGCCATATTATTCTTCGGTCCCTAAATAACTTCTCAAACCAATGACCCGGCATATGTACAACTTCCCCCCGACTGTTGGAGCTTCATGACATGACAAAAACCTGAGCGCATAGACGATCAGGTTTTGCGTTACTGTTATTTTACTGTCCGCTTTTTTGTTTGGCAAGCCAGCCGGCCAGCTCATCGATATCCTGCTCAGTCAGCCCTGCCCCCATAGCTGTTTCAACCATCGGCGGCATCTGACCCTTACCTTCTTTTATAATAGTAAGAATCGCTGCCTGATCATGCTTGTCACCGACACCGCGCAGTGAGGGAATACTGCCGGAGCCCTTCATATCTACGGCATGGCAGGTTATACAGGTTGCTTGCTTATAGAGAGCCATAGCCGGATCGTCCTTGTCCACAATGGCAATATCCTTCGGCTTGACGGCGCTTGTGGTTGGCAAACCCGCAGCCCTGTTCTCGGCCGCCTTCTCCTCGCGCTGAACATCCTCTGGAATCTGGCCGGTCTCAGCCATCTCATGCTTGTATTCTGTCCAGGCTGTATTGGTCAAATAGACGATTGCAGCGAGGGACAGGAACATCAGCGAGGATGCAATCGGTCTGCGGTAGAACCGCCGCTCCGGGCCGGTATCCAGAAAAGGTGCCAGCAGCAGAGCCCCGAAGGCCACCCCAGTCACACCCAGCGTCCCCAGCACAATATAGTCACCGGATGCGTAAGGAAGCTTCAAATACTGATAGAGGAAGAGAAAATACCAGTCGGGAATCGGAATAACCGATGCTGCCGGATTGGCAGGGAAGCCGAGCGGAGCCGGCTCTGAGATGGTCAGAACCAGAATCCCCACCAGCACTACTACACCAACCATCCATTCCTTGAGCAGAAAGTTAGGGATAAAGGCTTCCGATTTACCCGGATACGCCGTATAATCCGGCGGGGTAATGAATCCGTTCCCTCTGCGGACCCGGGAATCCCCGACGAATACCACCTTCTCTTTGGAGTCGTCTCCGTGTGCCATGACTGTGCCTCCTATACGTTATTTTACAGCGGACCGGATATGCCTTGTCTGCGGATCATAATGAAGTGCCCGACAAGCAGAATAAGCAGAACCGCCGGGAGGAAGAATACATGTAAGGCGAAGAACCGGGTCAGCGTCTCGGCCCCGGCGATACTGCCGCCCTGCATCAGCTCCTTGAGCACCGGCCCCATGAACGGAACCGAATTGGCGATCTCCAGCGTAACCTTGGTGGCGAAGTACGCCTTATTGTCCCACGGAAGCAGATAACCGGTTAGACCCAGTCCCAGCATGACGAAAAAAATCAGCATCCCCACTACCCAGTTCATCTCGCGTGGAGCCTTGTACGAACCGGTGAAGAACACACGCATCGTATGAAGGAACATCATCACAATGACGAGACTCGCGCCCCAGTGATGCATGCCGCGTACGATTTTACCAAAGGCGACCTTGGTCTGCAGATATTCCACACTGGCATAGGCATTAATAATATCCGGGACATAGTACATGGTCAGGAACATTCCTGAAAGGATCTGTATGACAGTGATGAAGAACGTTAGTCCGCCGAAGCAGTAGACAAAGGCTGAAAAATGGTGTGCCGGATTGACATGCTCAGGGACCTCGTGGTCGGCAACATCTCTCCAGATCGGTGTAATATCCAGACGTTCATCAATCCAGTTATATACGTTTTTGAACACGCCGTTCACGCCTCCTTCGCCGAAACAGTATTAGGAATGATTTCACCGAGATATACCCAGCCTCCGTCAATCTTGGTGGTGTACTGGTCCAGCGGTTTAGCAGCAACGGCAAGTTGCCGGCCCTGCTTCGTGTAGCGGGCACCATGGCAAGGGCAATGATATTCATCGGGATACGCCTTGTTATTATTCCAGCCTACGGTGCAGCCCAGATGCTTGCAGATGGGTGAAAGCGCATAAATATCTCCGTTCGCGTCTTTACGAATCCACGCCGTAAGCATCGCTGTACTGGCATACCATCCGTCCTGCTGCGGAAGCTCGAAGGTGAACTCCTGGGGCTCCTCTGTAATTTTGGACGCTTCGGCTACCTTGATGAATTGCCCCTCGCCTTTTTTCTGCAAAATCGGGTCCACAGCAAACCGGACCATCGGCAAAATAACGCCGGCCCCCATAAAGGCGGTCGCCCCGCCTAACGTATAGGTTAAAAACTGTCTGCGTGACATCTCGTTTCGGCTGGGCGGTTCTTGCGGAAGTGACACTTCTTCTTCATTAAGGCTGCTCATACTGTATGTAACCCCCTTTTCAAAATGTGAGAAGGCACCTGCAGAGTTATTGCATAGGTATTTTAGGTAAAAAATCCGTTTTCAATGAAAAATATCACAGTTCATATAAGTTCATCCTAATCATAGCTTAGGGTCCAAAACCCGTCAAGAATATTGTCTAAATTGTGACAGGCGTTTTCGGTGCTTTTTTAATAAATTGTTGATTTTCCGTCACATTTAACTTATTTTTCATTCTGCCATAAGGTCTGGATTTCGCTGCGCACATACGCGCTTACCCCTGCCCTGGAATCAGCCACTATCTCAGGCAGGCAAAGGAGTAAATCGCTTTCAAAAACATCCTCCCTGCGCAGTCCCTCATTGGCAGACATCACGATTGCGTACTGGAAGCCGCTGGATTTGACTTTTCGGCAAAGTTCATTCACAATAGCTCCCATTCCGGGCCCGGCATACTGTACCGCCGGATAAGTCACGACCCTCCCCTTGTACGGTTGTTCAGCCAATTCCAGGAAATCACGCTGGCGTTCAAGTAACGTGGCGGTCTCAGGCGGAGTCTCCGTGCCCTGAAGTCCGCTATAAGGAATGATGCACGTATCATAAAAATGTCCGTCGGTCTCCCAGGCTCTACTGTCAAAATCACTGAATTTCATAGATTCGCCTCCTCTAGCCGCATCCTGCAGCATGCATTTTTACTTTAAAAGCATCATAAACAAGTGTATTCAGCTTGGCAATCCCTAATACAGAAAAAAAGAAATGCGCCAAGCGCATTTCCTATGCCAAACTTTTCAGTTCTTCAGTCAGATTCCGGAAAGCCGCCTCATCACCGGCAGCCAGCGCCGTGTCAATCTCCAGGTACAACATGTCGGTACGACGCTTTCTTAATGCTTCATCCCACACCATTTCCGCAGCCAGCCCCAGCATCACTTCATAAGTAGCCTTCATTTTGTCCATTCGATACACCTCCGCTGTTTAAGAAATTCCGTATTCCAATGCTTTTTTCACATAGCTTTCACTTGTGCGTGCCATCCTCAGCAGATCCTGCTCAGTCAGTTCACGGATTACTTTGGCCGGTGTGCCCAAGGAGAGTGTGTACGGAGGAATGATTTTGTTCTCGGTTACAATAGAGCCGGCTCCTACTAAAGCATATTCACCAATCTCTGCTCCGTTCAGTACAATTGCACCCATTCCGATTAATGTGCCCTTGCCTATCCGGCAGCCATGGATGATTGCTGAATGCCCGACCGAGATGTCATCCGCAAGCACCAGCGGCAATCCTTCCGCCACATGGCCGACCACACCGTCCTGGATATTGCAGCGTTCCCCGATGATCACCGGCGCCAGGTCACCGCGAAGTACGGCGTTGAACCAGACACTGGATTGTTTGCTTATTCTTACATCGCCAACGAGCTTAGCGCCTTCCGCCACATAGACTGATTCATCAAGCTGCGGTATGTAACTCCCATAGGCAATCCGCATCTCTCTCCCCCTTACCTGAGCAGATGCTTCGGCACAGCCGCCTCACATCCCCAGGGTGTCATCATGACCACTGTTCCTGCGGGCTGCTCACCAAGCTTAAGCATGCCCAGATGCAGCATCATCCGCAAGATGCGCTGTTCCAGAATGGAAGCGGCATCATCGTAATAGAAGGGCTTGATCAGCCAGCCGATTCCTTCTGACAGCGAGGCTGTGGTCACCCATCTGCCGGCACTTAGACTGATCCAGTAGACCAGCGAAGGCAAATTGGGAATAGCCCCTTTATACAGTCTTAACCAAAAGGAGAATAACTGCATCAGCTTCTCGGATTTTCCCTCCGCCAGAAAATGCCCGCCTGCGGCTGTAAGCTGCAGCCTGTAGCCTTCCTCGGAGATCCAGCGGCGGTGGCGGGCATAATCGTACATCAGGGCAAATCTCGGCGGATAATGCTCACAAGCCCTGCCGTAGCCGAACCTCCAGCCACCCTTGCCAAGCAAAGGCTCCGTAATCTGCAGCGCATTCATCAGCCCTTGCTGATTGCGCTTATAAAGCGCGCCTTCCTGGTTCAGCTCAGGCTCATTCTCCTTCACATACCGCAGGAACAGCAGCAGATCCCCGGCCAGTAAATCTCCCTCTCCCCTGTAGACCGCCGGCTCCGGGACAGGAATAATCCGCTGCTGCAAATACTGGCCCATCTGCTCACGGAAGCGCTTCTTCAGATCCAGCGGCACCTGGAACAGATACCGGCTCTGCTGAGAGACTCCGCTGAACAACCAGCCGCTGTTCTTAAGCCGGCTGACCAGCTCGCGGTAGTCACCGCTTTTGCCGGGCGGGGCATCGAAGGAAGCCTGCCTGGCAGCAGCCAGCAGATCCTCCAGGCTGAAGTGACTGCGTTCATCAAAGAGCAGGCTGTTCAGCAAACGCAGCTCTCCCGGGGAACTCCCCTTAATATGGGACTCCATGAATTCCCGGCTGCCCAAGGTAATCAATATACTCTGAATCAAATCATGTTTGGAATTCCGTTTGCACTCACACTGATAGCGTCCCGCAATGGCGGTCAGCTGACCAATGTCTGCATAAGTGAGCATATCCGCCAGATTCATCTCTCATCGCCTCACTGTTTTACTACCATTATGGGAAATACAGCCCTTTTTATTCCTTTTGCCGCAAAAAAAATAACCCGAAGGGTCGGGTTAATGCTGTTTTTGTAAAATATGACGGGTACAGTTGTACAATAAAGGATTCCATTCCTGCTCATTCTTCTCCAGAATCGTGAGTGAGAGATTGCCGAGCCGTTCCGAATATTTGTCTTTGTATAGTGCGGTGTAGAGCTGCGCAAGGAATCCTCCATGGGAGATGACCAGGACATTCTTACCCGGGAAGCGGGCCGTAATATCCTCCAGGAATGCAAGACCCCGGACCTGAAGCGCCTCATCGCTCTCCTGTCCCAGAGACAGCAGCTTCCAATCCTTGCCCCATTTGGCTTCACGGGCTTCGGCTGTCATGCCCTCCACCTGGCCGTAGGCACGCTCACGGATACGGTCATCCGGCTCAAGGAGAGGAATACCCAGCTTGGCCGCTACGATCTTGCCGGTCTCTGCTGCACGCGACAGGCTGCTGGTAATACAATAGTCCCAGTGGTAAGGCTCCTGCAGCAGCCGGTCGCCCAGCATCTCAGCCTGCCGCCTGCCTTCATCATTCAGCGGAATATCACTTTGTCCCTGAATTTTACCTACCGCATTCCAATCCGTCAGCCCATGGCGTATTAAGCCGATCAGCATCGCCTATCACCGTTCCCTTCCCTTTTATGTTTGCTTACTAATGTAACACGAATGAAAACAAATGTCTTCTTTTTTAGAGCAAGAGGATACACATACATTCTTGTATTCAAATCAAAAACCCTCTTCTCCAGGTTCGGGAAGGGGGTTCTCATTGTCTGCGGTACCGGTTCAGACGGACCAGCAGGAATATGGATAATCCGACGCCCAGCGTCGACAATACCATCCAGTACTGCGGATGTGCAGGCCCCATATTGGCCACCAGCGGCTCAATGATCCCGCCCTCAGACTCCACCGGATAGGAAGAAGACCAGTCCAGAGTTAAGCCTGCCACACCTGTCTCGACGATCCCGCTCTGTGCCGCCGTCGTATTCGAAGGGGTCTTGAACACGGTGAAATATAAGAAGCTGGAGATAAACACCGCTAAGAAGCAGGCAATCCAGAGGGTTAAACGATGCCGGAATACTGTAGAGCTCCCCGCAGACTTCCCGTCTCCAGGCATAAGCCAAGGGCTCTCCAGATAGATCCGCTCCATAACCTTACTGTTAATCGCTTCTGCCCGCTCATCGCTGACATCGAATCTTGTATCCTGCATAAGCTCACTGGTCTCCTGCCACAGTGCCCATTCGGCACTGCAGTAGGAGCAGGTTGCGATATGTCTCTCAAGTCTAATCCGCCTGGGATCTGTGGGGGGAGCGTCCCACAAGTGTGGAATGGAATCCTGCGCTTCCCTGCAATTCATAGGCCTTACACCCTCTCAGCCTGCTCTTCAGCTTCAGGCTCATAGAAATAGGATTCGAGCTGCAGCTTCACACTGCTTCTAGCCCGGAACAGCAGTGACTTCACTGAGCTGACGCTCTGCTCCAGAATCACAGCAATTTCCTGATAATCCATCTGATCATATTCACGCAGAATCAGCGCGGAACGCTGCTTCTCCGGGAGATTGTTAATCGCTTCGCGGACGAGCTCCATCCGTTCCTTACGCAATGCTGCCTGTTCCGGCGCAACATCAAGCGGTGCCACAGGCGTATATCCGCTCTCTTCGAGCGACACATTCCCGGCACGGTTCTTACGAAGTTCACTCAGCACTGTATTGCGGGCAATCGTGTACAGCCATGTGGAGAAAGAAGCATCAACTTCCCGGAAGGAATGAAGACTCCGGAAGGCTTTGTAGAAGGTCTCTGAACAGAGGTCTTCGGCAATCAGCTCCATATGGGAGTTCTTCAGCATGTGGTACACAAACGCCAATATCTTGCGTTGATATCGTCGCATGAGTTCCGAGTATAATTCTGTATCGCCTTGCTTGATTAGCTGGATCAACTGGGAATCCGTCATGGTGAGTCGGCCCTCCTCGCCCTTGCACGTGTAATCCCGTCCGGTCCGTATCTACTTATACCGGGCAGGTAACAAAAAGTTGCGGCATTACTTCAAATTTGCAGCACAAAAATCCAATCTTCCTATGTATATTCAACTAACCGTTATTTAAGGCTTGGTGTATGTAAATACTGAAAAAAATTCGCATATTTACAACTTTCATTCTTTTCAAGTCAGAAGAATGGCAGCATTCTCCTTACAGGACAACGCAGCCTCTCTCCACTTGTTCAGCAAGCGGTTACCTATACCTGGAAGGAATCTATAAACATACTTAACCTAGTATAGCACAGTTTCTAACAGGAGGAAATTAATAGACTTTGAGAGATGTGCAGACCGGCCGGTGAAAGCGGTCTTTTTTAAATGATAATTTGGTTTAAATAAAGTGTTGACAAAATGTAAACGGATACATATAATAAAAGTACAGTATGGTTTCTCTCCACTCCTATCCAAACACTACACGGTTCCAAGAAATTGTGAACTGTAACCGCTTATTATGTAAGCGGTCTTTTTTTTTGCCCATTTTTACGAACATTTGGGTGTTTACCAAGCGTTTGTTCTTTGCGGGAGCCGGGGCGTCCTCTCATAGCAGGTGGATATCCTCCACTTATTTAGGGAGTGTGATTCTTTTTCGGTGCAATAGCTGGACAAACAACACTTATTTCTGCTCCTCCTCCGTTGTATGGCAGAAACCAGCAATAATAGTTGCTGTTTTTCCACTTGCTTCCTAATATCCAGCAACTATCGCTGAATTAAGATACATTTGTCCACTTACTCCTTAGAGAAAGCAGTTAAGTTTCAAAAAAATAAGAGCCGGAGCTTCAAGCCCCGGCTCTTATTTTCCTTTTTACATATATACGGTATAATCATTCTCCTGCAACAGAATTCTGGCCCGCTCCATATCGTTCTCCTGGCGGAAGGATAAGCGCATGATCCCGGGAACATCCTCGCGGCTCTCAATAATCTGCACGTTGCTGAGGTTGATGCCCTGGTCGCCCAGCTCCGTAGCAATCCGGCCGATAATGCCGGGATGATCGGGAACATCAATATGCAGATCGAACAGCGGAGTGATCATTCCCTTGCGCCGCTCAGGAAGCTGGCTGCGGAATTGATTCGCCTCCTGGAAGGCCGACTCGATCCCTGCACCATCCCCGCTCTCCAGCAGATGGATGAACGTGGACACTTCATCATTCCAATCCTTCAGCAGCCGCAGCATCACAGAGCGGTTATTCAGCAGAATATCGCGCCAGATGATCGGATCGCTCGAAGCAATGCGGGTAATATCGCGGAAGCCCCCTGCAGCCAGCGTGCTGTACAAGGAGTCCGAATGGTCATATGCATGAATCTGATTCACCAGGGCTACCGCAATAATATGCGGCAGATGGCTGATCGCTCCAACAATCTCATCGTGGCGCTCCGGATCTAGCCGGACAATCTGTGCTCTCGTATGCAGCAGGAGCGACTCCAGAGCCTGGTATGCCGCTTCAGGTACACCTGGCGGAGGGGTGAGTACGTAGTAAGCATTCTCGAACAGTAAAGAGGAGGCTGCTTCTACGCCTGAACGCTCCGATCCGGCCATGGGATGGCCTCCGATGAAATGTACACCGGGAATATCCAGTGCAAGGGCACACGCGGCGATGCTGGCCTTGGTGCTGCCGACATCTGTAATGATACAGCCCGCCTTCAGCGGCAGCCTGCTTAACCGCTGAAGATAGTCCTCAAGCATGCCGACCGGCACACACAGAAAGATATAATCCGCATCCAGTGCAGCTTCCTCAAGAGATAATGTAGCCTGATCAACCACACCTCTGCTCACATATTTGGCAGCAGATTCAGGACGGTGGGCATGGCCTACAACGGTCAGACCCTCCTTGCCTTTGAAGCATAGGGCCAGTGAGCCGCCGATCAGGCCGACACCGAAAATTGCTATTTTTGTCGTCATGTTCTTAGTACTACCTGCCTTCTGTGGTATCGTCAATCCGGCTTCTGAGCCTGTTGCGGTTATGCGCGAACTTCCTGCTCCTTCAGCGCTTGCTCCAGGGCAGCTACGAAGGCTGTGTTCTGCTCGGCGGAGCCGATGGTCACCCGCAGATAGGTCGGATACCGGTGGAAGCCTGTTCTGACGATGATTCCTTGCCGCAGCAGCGTATCGAAGACTTCAGCCGCAGGCTTACGTACATCCACCATAATGAAGTTCCCGTGAGCCGGGAACGACGTAAGCCCTAGGCGCGCAAATTCCGCCTCAAGCTGCACAATCCCTGCACTGTTAAGGGCACGGCACTGCTGTACATATTCCTGATCGGAGAGTGCCGCCACAGCCGCCACCTGAGCCAGGCGGGTCGTATTGAACGGCTCACGCACCTGATTAATCAGGGAGATCACCTGCTGGCTGGCTACACCATAGCCGATTCGGAGCGCAGCAAGACCATAGATTTTGGAGAAGGTACGAAGGACTACCAGATTAGGATATTTGTCGATCAGCTTAATGCCGTCGGTGTAGCTGAGATCCGTCACATATTCGTAATAGGCTTCATCGAGGACTACCATTACGCCCGCAGGTACTGCATCCAGGAACGAAATCAGAGCATCCTCAGGCACAATGGTACCGGTTGGATTGTTCGGATTGCAGATCCAGACGATTTTGGTCCGGTCCGAAATCTTCGCCAGCATCGAGTCCAGATCATGCGTTCCGTCCTTAAGCGGGACTTCTATAGTTACAGCCCCTTCGATATCCGCATTGCTCTTATATACAGAGAAAGTCTGATCGGCCATAATCGTCTCGTCGCCGGGCAGGAAGAAGGCACGGGCAATCAGAGCAATAATCTCATCCGATCCGCATCCGAAAATAATACGGTCACCCGCCACGCCCAGGTGCTTAGCCAGCGTCGCCGTCAGCTCAGCGGCAGAGCCGTCTGGGTATAAAAAGAGGTTATCCAGCTCCGCTACGATAGCGGCCTTCGCACTTGGTGCAGCCCCGTAAGGGTTCTCGTTGGATGCCAGCTTAATGACTTCGCTTAAGCCCAGCTCCTTCTTGACTTCTTCAATCGGCTTCCCAGGCTTGTAGACAGGAAGGTCAACGATATTCGGTTTTGGATTCATGGGTGATCCTCGCTCTCCAAAAGTTAATTAGGTCTTAATTGTGCCACAAATTCACGAATTTGCAACAGTCCGGCGCTTCTCATCTGCGGCTGGGACAAGAGGGGAATAACTTCCTCCACCTTGCGGACAATGGCGCTGCCCACTACTACACCATCACAGATCTTGGCAAACCGGGATACTTGTTCTCCAGTGGAGATTCCGAATCCTACAGCAACCGGCAGGTCCGTAGACCGGCGGACGGATGCTATGAATTCATCTACTCCGCTGTGGAAGCTTGAGCGTTCCCCGGTTACACCGAGCGAGGATACGCAGTAGACAAAGCCGCTTGCGCCGGATACGATCCGGGCAATCCGTTCGCTGGAGGTCGGGGCTACGAGCGGAATGAGATTCACGCCCGCGGCACGGCTGCGAGCACGCATGTCTTCTGATTCCTCAACCGGCAGGTCAGGTATAATCAGCCCGCTGATCTCATGAGTATTCAGCTCCGCAAAAAACGTATCCAGCCCCATCTGCAGCACCGGATTATAATACGTGAACAGGATGAACGGCAGCCCGCTGCCTGCCTGCCTTGCTTTGAGCGCCGTCTCCATACAGGTGCGCAGATGAACCTTGCTGCGCAGGGCTCTTGCGGACGCCCGCTGGATGACCGGACCGTCGGCAAGCGGATCGGAGTACGGAACGCCAAGCTCCAGGATATCCGCTCCCGCTGCCTCCAGCTCGGCAATAATATCCAGTGTAGTCTCCAGATCAGGATCGCCTACGGTAAGGAACGGAATAAGGGCAGTACGGCCTTCCGCCTTCAGCCGGTTAAAAGCCAGGTCCATCCGGTTAGTCGTTTCAGTTGTCATTACTGCTCGCCCCTTCCGTATAAGCCATAATGGATTCGACATCTTTGTCACCGCGTCCCGACAGGCAGATCACCACAATATCATCCTTGGTCAGCGTCTTGCCGAGCTTCACCACATGGGCAATGGCATGAGCCGATTCCAGGGCGGGAATAATGCCCTCCGTCACGCAGAGCAGCTTCAGTGCATCCAGCGCTTCGGCATCGGTCACCGGCACGTATTGGGCACGGTGAATGTCCTTGAGATAGGAATGCTCAGGCCCCACGCCCGGATAATCCAGTCCGGCCGATATGGAATGGGCCTCGATGACCTGTCCGTGCTCGTCCTGCAGCAGATAGCTCAGCGAGCCCTGGAACACGCCATGGCTTCCCTTGCTCATGGTTGCTGCATGGAACGGAGTATCTACGCCTTTACCGGCAGCTTCAACACCAATCATCGCCACCTGCTCATCCTCCATGAACGGATAGAACATACCGATGGCATTGCTGCCTCCGCCTACTGCGGCAACCAGCAGATCGGGCAGACGTCCTTCCGCCTCCAGAATCTGTCGGCGGGTCTCATCCCCGATAATCCGCTGAAAGTTGCGGACCATCATCGGATACGGATGGGGACCTACCGCCGAGCCAAGCACGTAGAATGTATCTTCGACATTGCTCACCCAGTAGCGTAGCGCCTCATTCCCGGCATCCTTCAGCGTTCTGGAGCCTGAGGTCACCGGAATAACCTCTGCCCCGAGCAGCTTCATGCGGAAGACATTGAGCGCCTGGCGGCGGGTATCCTCTTCACCCATGAACACCTTGCATTCCATGCCGAGCAAGGCGGCTACCGTAGCTGTAGCTACTCCGTGCTGGCCTGCGCCGGTTTCGGCAATCACCTTGGTTTTACCCATCATTTTGGCCAGGATGCCTTGTCCGATCGCGTTGTTGATCTTGTGGGCGCCTGTATGATTGAGGTCCTCCCGCTTCAGATAGATCTTGGCCTCGCCAAGCTGCTTACTTAGCCTCTCTGCATAATACAGCGGGGTCTCGCGGCCCGAATACTGCTTGAGCAGATAATCTATTTCCTCCTGAAAGGCCGGGTCTGCCGAGAATTTATTGTAAGCTTCCTCCAGCTCAATCAGCGCAGTCATCAAGGTCTCAGGAACGAAGCGGCCTCCAAAAGAACCAAAACGTCCATTTTTGTCCGGTACTTGTATCATGATTGCTTCACCCTTTCTACGAAAGCTGTCATTTTGGCGATATCCTTACTGCCGTTACTCTCTACTCCGCTGGAGACATCCACGCCATAAGGGCCGTAACCATCCAACAGCTCGTTCACATTGTCCGGATGCAAGCCTCCGGCTATAAATAAAGGCAGCGCATGCTTCGCCGCCGCTTGCTGGTATAAGGGGATTTGCTCCCAATCAAATGTACGGCCCGTACCGCCGCTGTCCTGCGGATCATAGGTATCCAGCAGCAGCGCATCAATCGTACCCGCATAGCTGTCCAGCAGAGTCTGAACCTCATCCCCCGCATCAGTACTGCACCCGGCAACCGAAAGGGCTTTCCAGACCTTAATCTGGGGAAAAGCCGCCTTGACCTCCGCACAGAACTGCGGACTCTCTTGTCCATGAAGCTGCACAACATCCAGCGGTACCGTTCTCAGCAGCTCTGCCAGCTCAGAAAGAGCGGGGTTAACGAATACGCCCACCGGGCGGGGAGCCGGCTCAGACTTCCAGTTGCCCAGCTCTGCAATCAGCTCCACAGCCACACCCGGGGTAACCCTCCTGCGGCTGGGTGCAAATACCAGGCCCACATAATCGAGCGGCAAACTATTCATAGATTTTAGCACTTCAACGCCCTGAAGTCCACAGATTTTTACGAGAGGTTCAGTCACTCTGCACACGATCCTTCCCTGCTGGAAGCGGACCGAGCAGCTGATGGATGGCCTGCTCTACATCCGGCTGGCGCATCAGGTATTCTCCGACCAGCACACCGGTTGCCCGTGTCTTGCGGAGATACGCAATATCCTCCGGCCCGGCAATCCCGCTCTCGCTGATTACGGGAAGACCGGCGGGCAGCAGGGCTGCCAGCTCCTCCGTAGCGGAGAGCGACGTTTCGAACGTCTTGAGATTCCGGTTATTAATACCCAGCAGAACCCCGGGATGTTCAGCCTTACCAGTAGACAATACCGTCTCCAGTTCGCTGCGGTCATGAACCTCAATCAGGATATCGAGTCCAAGCGCGGCAGCGGAGTCGGTGAACGAGGCGAGCTGCTGCGGGGTTAGAATGGCCGCAATCAACAGAATGGCATCCGCACCAAGCAGGCGGGCCTCATAGATCTGCTTCTCGTCGATAATGAAGTCCTTACGCAGCAGCGGAAGCTGTACAGCCTCTCTTACCTGCTGGAGATACACGCCGCTGCCCTGAAAATAATCCTTGTCCGTGAGCACGGACAGGCAATCGGCGCCTCCCGCTTCATAGCCCCGGGCAATCGTCACCGGATCAAAATCGGCCCGGATCAGCCCCTTGGACGGCGAGGCCTTCTTCACCTCGGCGATCAGCCCCATCTCCCGGTTCCGGCGTTCAGTTAAGGCGCTGCGGAAGCCTCTTGTAGCAGGTAATGCGGCAATGGAACGCTCCGCCGCGGCAAGCGAGAATTGCCGGCTTAACGCTTCTACCTCTTTTACTTTCGTGGCAACAATCCGGTCAAGATACATAATCAAGCTCCTTTGTCATCGCTTTTAACTGTTCCAGCTTGCGCAGCGCCGCTCCTGAATCCACAACCTCTCTGGCACGGTCCACGCCTTCCTTAAGGGTATCGGCAAGACCGGCGACATAGATGCAGGCTCCGGCATTGGCCAGTACGATATCACGGTACGGATTGATATTACCCTCCAGCACTGTAGTAATAATCGCCGCATTCTCTGCGGCATCGCCGCCCATGACATCCTCCAGCGGATGCTGGCTGAGGCCAAGCTCCTGCGGTGTAATTTCGTAGGTAGTGACTACGCCCTGCTTCAGCTCGGAGACCTGCGTCGGTGCCGAGATACTGATCTCATCCAGGCCGTCCAGGCTGCTGACAATCATCGCCCGCTTGGAGCCCAGCTCACCCAGGACCTTGGCAACCGTCTCTGTCTTGTTACGGTCGTAGATGCCCATCAGCTGCCGGTCTGCTCCGGCCGGATTGGTCAGCGGACCCAGCATATTGAAGACCGTCCGCACCCCCAGCTCACGGCGGGGAGCAGCGGCATGCTTCATGGACGGATGATAGATTTGAGCGAACAGGAAGCAGATCCCGATACTGTCCAGACACTGCCGCGCCTGCTCTGCATTCAGATGGATATTGACGCCAAGCGCCTCCAGCACATCCGCACTGCCCGCTCTGCCGGACGCCGAACGGTTACCGTGCTTCGCCACTCTGACAGAAGCAGCGGAAGAGATGATCGCCGAAGCTGTGGAGATATTGAATTTATGAATCCCGGAGCCGCCCGTGCCGCAGGTATCCAGCAGCTGGCTCCGCTCAGTAAGCACCTGTGTGCCGAAGCCGCGCATCGCCTCTGCGAAGCCGGTGATTTCTTCAACGGTCTCTCCTTTGATCCGCAGTGCAGTCAGCAGTGCTCCGATCTGCGCCGGTGAAGCCGCACCTTCCATAATCGTGCCCATAATCTCGCGGGCCTGCGTACGGGTAAGATCCTTTCCCTCGATTAAACCGGCAATTCCTGATTGCAGTAACTGGCTTGCGTCCATAGTGGATGTCCTCCTAAGAGTTTTGTGAGCGGGGCTTCCTGAACCAGCTTCGTACAAAACTGGCTCCGAAAGCATACGCAAAAAGTTTTATGGAGCATTCTCTGCTCTTCTGATCTCGTCTCTGCTAATTCGCGGTTCACGGGGTATATTCGTACATATAATCCTGGTTAATGACCTGCTTCTCCTTCACCTCAGCGGGGAACATTGCTTCCGCCATCCGGATCGCCTTCAGCATTCCCTTAGCCTTGTTCACCGTCTCCTCATATTCCTTCTCCGGCACGGAATCCCAGACGATTCCTGCTCCGGCCTGCACATAAGCACGGCCCTTGCGGAAGATAATCGTGCGGATCGTGATGCAGGAATCCATGTTCCCGGAGAAGCCGAGGTAGCCGATCGCTCCGGCATAAGCACCGCGGGCTTCCCGCTCCAGCTCGGCAATAATCTCCATCGCCCGCAGCTTCGGCGCTCCCGATACCGTACCTGCCGGAAGGCAGGAGAGGAAGGCATCGAAGAAATCCTTATCCTCGGCCAGCGTTCCGGTCACATTCGAGACCAGATGCATGACATGCGAGTATTTCTCGATCTCCATGAAGGTATTGCATTTCACGCTGCCGAATTTTGAGACCCGGCCCAGATCATTGCGGCCCAGGTCGACCAGCATCAGATGCTCCGCACGTTCCTTCTCGTCCTCAAGCAGCTCTGCGGCGAGCTGATGATCCTCAGCCGCGCTCGCTCCGCGCGGCCGGGTTCCCGCAATCGGCCGGGTCTCCACCCGTCCGCCGTCCACCTTTACCAGCGCTTCCGGCGAGGTGCCGACGATGATCTCCTCATCCATTTTCAGATAATACATATATGGGGATGGGTTCAGAATGCGCAGCATCCGGTACACATGCAGCGGAGAGACCTCGGTCTCGATATGCATCCGCTGCGACAGCACCACCTGGAAGATATCTCCGGCACGGATGTATTCTTTGGCCTGCTCTACGTTGCTTATATATTGCTCCTTTGTGAGATTCGAGTGAATCTCTCCAAGCTCGATATCCTGCGGAATGCTGCGGCGGTTGACGTTCTCCTTCGGGCCTTCCTTTTGCAGCTCCTCTGCCAGATTCACTAAGCGGTTGCTCAGTTCCTCGTAATTGGCCCGGATATCCGAATCCGTATCGCCATCCTTAATATGAAGATTACCCACCAGCAGAATCTGCTGCTTCACATGATCGAAGACGATAATGCGGTCACAGAACATAAAGCGGATGTCATCCATATTCAGGTCATCTACCGCATGTGCGGACAGCTTCTCATAATACTGCAGCAGATCATAGCCGAAGAATCCGATGGCTCCGCCTGTGAACGGCGGCATGCCGTCCAGCTTGGGACTGCGGTAGGAACGGAGCAGCGCCTTCAGCTCCTCGACAGGTTTGCCGGACAGCTGTTTTTTCTCGCCGCCGACCTCCACCTGGATCTGCCCCTTTTTGCCGGAGATCATCAGGAACGGATCACTGCCGATAAAAGAATAACGCGCCCATTGAATGCCGCCCTCTACACTCTCCAGCAAAAATGCGCGATCCTGCTCGGCAAACCGCTGGAACAGCCGGATCGGCGTTTCCATATCAGCCAGCAATCTTGTCACAACCGGGATCAGATTGTATTCGCGCGACAGCGACACCACTTCTTCAATGCTCGGATTCGTCACTTGGGTAACCTCCTAGGGGGATAACGGATAGGGTCCGAAATACAGAAAAACCTCTACCGGAGTAGAGGTTTGTTGATAGTCAGTATGTGAATAAGCGCCTGGGACAAGCATGAACAAAGCCGAATGCAAGAGATTCCTCCATGGATACATACAGTGATAGCGCAACAGCAACTCATCATAAGTTACGGCTATACAGGTATGCCAAAAAAAGAACACTGACAATCAAGGGCCTGCTCTGCTATAAATCCTACACTCAGCTCAACTATACTCTACTCAACTCATTCAAAACTCTGCTTTACTCGGCTAACTTCACTATACATGATGACGGTAGTCATTGACAACCCCGTAATTATAATTTATTACTTGCTCTGTGAGAGATCCGGGCGAAGCCGCTGGGCTTCATTCAGATACACATGACGCATATCCCGCTGGGATTTGTCGGTGTTCACCTGCACCATCAGGCGGATACAATTCGGCAGGCTGCCCTTCACAGGGATCTCCACGGAACACATCAGCGGAACCATCTCCCAGCCTTCAATCTCACGGATCGCCCGTGCCGGGAAGGTTGCATCCAGATCGGCAGTCATCGTAATCCACACACTGCAAATATCCTCTGCGATCACATCATTGCGCTCCACAATCTCCCGCAGCAGGATCACCGTTTCACGTAAAATTTCCGTCTCTTCATTCTGGGTTACGGTCGTTGCACCGCGTATGCCCCGGTTCACCATGGGCTCCCCTCCTTCTTAAGCTGGGCTATGACCTCTGATACATCGCTTGCCTGCACATCATTGAAGATGCTAACTTCACCAATGGCCTCCGGCACGATAAAAGTCATTCGGCCTTCCTTGAATTTCTTGTCATGCATCATCGCTTCCATCAGCTCTTCCCCGCTATACTGCGAAGGCAGCCGGGTCGGCAGCGACAGGGCGGTGAGCATCGATACAGTATCCTCGTAGATCTGTCTGTCCCGGCCCAGCTTCGCTGCGAGCAGAGCAGATCCGGCCATCCCGATGGCAATCGCCTCTCCATGCAGGAAGGTGCCATAGCCGCCGACAGCTTCGATGGCATGTCCGATGGTATGCCCCAGATTCAGAATCGCACGCTGCCCGTGCTCGCGCTCATCACCGCCGATTACGTCCGCCTTGATGGCACAACCGCGTTCCAGCGCATATCCCAGCGCCTCAGGGTCCAGTGCTAACAGCTCAACCGCATGCTCCTGGCACCAGTAAGCGAACTCACGGTCCAGAATCAGCCCGTGCTTGACTACCTCAGCGAGGCCAGAAGCAACCTGCCGGGGTGGAAGCGTAGTTAGGGTGTCCAGATCATATACCACCATAGAAGGCTGATAAAAGGCACCCAGCATATTCTTGGCCAGTGGATGGTTAACGGCTACCTTGCCGCCTACACTGCTGTCATGGGCGAGAATGGTCGTTGGAATCTGCATAAACCCGATTCCCCGCATATAAGATGCTGCAACGAAGCCGGCCAGATCGCCAACGACTCCCCCGCCAAGCGCCAGCACGGCTGAGCTTCGGTCCAGACCGCCTTGAATGGCGGTGGTAATAACTTCTTCATAGACGGCAAGTGACTTCGAGGCTTCACCTGCCTGAATGACATGGCTGACCACCGTATATCCGCTGCTGCGGAGGGAGGCCTCCACCTGCTCCAGATACAGCGGCGCTACTTCCGTATCACTCACCACCAGCAGCGGGCTGCGCTGCGCGAACCCCGCTTCGGTACAGCGTTCACCGATACTCTGCAGCAGACCGCTGCCGATATAAATCGGATAAGAACGTTCGCCTAAGTCAACAGTAATGCTGCGCATCTTAGTAGCTCTCCAGCTGAGCCAGGTAGTTATTATAGTTCGCGCGGATCTCTTCCAGAGAGTCCCCGCCGAATTTGTCCAGGAACGCCTTGGCAATCTCCCAGGCTACTACACTCTCCAGTACGACACAAGCTGCCGGAACGGCACAGGCATCTGAACGCTCAACCTGGGCTGTGAACGGCTCCTTTGTATCGATATCCACACTCTGCAACGGTTTGTACAGCGTCGGGATCGGCTTCATTACTCCTCTGACGACCACTGGCATTCCATTGGTCATTCCGCCTTCGAACCCGCCCAGCCGGTTGCTCGCCCGGTAGTACCCCTGCGAGGCTTCATACATAATCTCGTCATGGACCTGTGAGCCGCGCAGCTTCCCGGCTTCGAAGCCGATTCCGATCTCTACGCCCTTGAAGGCATTAATAGACATCACGGCTCCGGCAATGGCACCATCCAGCTTGCGGTCAGACTGTACATAACTGCCAAGGCCAATAGGCAGACCTTCGACAATACATTCCACAATTCCGCCGATGGAGTCGCCTTCTTCCTTGATCTTGTCTATGTAAGCCTCCATCTTCTGCTCCGTCTCCTTGTCCACTACCCGCACAGAGGATTCTTCAGTCCGGGCAATCAGCTCATCGATAGGCAGATCGTTAGCAGGTGCTTCAATCTCTCCGATCCGGATGACTTGTCCGGCAATCTTCACCCCGAAGGCTGCAAGCAGCTGACGCGCTACTCCGCCTACGGCTACTCTTGCGGCTGTCTCACGGGCGCTGGAGCGCTCCAGCACGTTACGCAGATCGGTATGGTTATACTTAAGTCCGCCGTTCAGGTCCGCATGACCGGGACGTGGACGGTTCACCCGGCGCTTCTCTTCGTCACTGCCCGGAATCGGCTCAATGTTCATAATGTTCTTCCAGTGTGTCCAGTCCTTGTTCTCCACAATGAGCGCTACAGGAGCTCCGGTAGTATAGCCGTGGCGTACACCGCCGGCAATCTGGGCAGTATCCTTCTCAATCTGCATCCGGCGTCCGCGGCCATAGCCCTTCTGTCTCCGGTGCAGCTGGAAATTAAGCTCTTCAAAGTCAAGTGTCAAATTACTGGGCAATCCCTCAATAATGGCTGTAAGCTGGGGGCCGTGCGTTTCCCCCGCTGTTAAATAGCGCAAACTCATGCTGCGTTCCCCCTTCACACTTTTGGACTGTAAACCGCTAAAATGTTAAATGTCTTTGCTTATTATAGTATAGGCTCTCCGCTTTGACAAGAAAGCAATAGACTATCCCGCCGCTTCCCCCGGAACAAAACAAGCGCCGCTCCTGCTCTTTCGAGTAGAAGCGGCGCTGCTGTGCTCCCCGTTCAGGAGCCTGTCTCCAGAGCATCGCTGCCGGGTGCCGGAAGACGGCTGCCGGTTCTGCCCTCTTCCGCAGTGAGCAGGCTCTGGAGCTGAAGCTCCTCAATGCCGAGAATATGCCCGCATTCGCGCACGGTGAGGAACCCCCGCCGGTACGCGGTGATGACCTTGCTTTTGTCCATCTGGATTAACGACCTTTCACTTGGCGTTAGGTTTCTTCCTACTTTCCAGTATCACTGAAAAGCGCCTAAAGTATACCTTGTACCAAGGGAGACTCCAGCAGACTAAGGCTATTTCTTACGGTAAAAGAAGGTTTCAGTCGACTCGAAGCCATACTGCGCCGGTGTGAAGATCTGCTCCGTGCTGCCCACGAAAAGATAGCCCCCCGGACGCAGACTGGCCGAGAATTTGTGATACAGCTTATTCTTGGCTTCTTCGGTGAAGTAGATCATGACATTGCGGCAGATAATCAGATCGAAGCCTTCATCGAATTTATCCAGCAGCAGATTCTGCTTGCGGAAATCAATATTCTTCTTCAGTCCTTCGCTGACCTTGAAGACCGGGCCTTCAGGTGTGAAATACCGGTCTGCCACATCTTTGGGCACATCCTTCAGGGAGCGCTCCAGATACATCCCCTGCTTTGCTTTGGCCAGCGCCCCGTCATCAATATCTGTAGCCAGAATACCGGTCTGGGCCAGAATATTCTTATCCGAGAGAATCATCGCCAGCGTATAAGGCTCTTCCCCCGTTGAACAGGCGGCACTCCATAGCTTCAGTCTGCGGCCGGAACGCTGAAGCTCCGGCAGAATCACATCCCGCAGCACTTCCCAGCGGTTCGGATTCCGCCAGAATTCAGAGACATTGATCGTCATGCGGTCAAGGAACTCATAGAACAGAGCCTTGTCCTTCATCATTGCCGCATAGAATTCGCTAAAGCTATTGTAGCCGTTCTTCATACGGAGTGTAGTCAGCCGCCGCTTCATCTGTGCTTCCTTATACTGCGCAAGGTCAATGCCGGTGCTTTGCTTAATGTTATGGATAAATCCGGTGTAATCAGGGTCCGGGGTTAATGAGGATTCTTCACGTTCAGCCATAATAATCTCCTGTCTCCTGCCCGGATCTTACATCCAGGCCGCGATGTCTTTATGATACTGTGCCAGCTCATCCGGAGCGAAGAAATTGGCGATCTCACGTGCTGCACTGTCCGGTGAATCCGATCCGTGAATCAGATTAAGCGGAGTATGGCTGGCATAATCCCCGCGGATGGTGCCCGGCAGGGCTTCACCGACCTTGGTTTTGCCGATCAGGAGACGCGATAAAGCGATGACATCATCGCCTTCCCATACCATGGCAAACACAGGGCCGGAAGTGATGAAGCTTACCAGCTCCGGGAAAAAATCCTTGCCGTCATGCTCCGCATAATGCTTCTTGGCCTGCTCTTCAGTAACAGTAATCAGCTTGGCAGCGACCAGCTTGAATCCCTTGTCTTCCAGACGGGCGACGATGCGTCCGATTAGTCCGCGCTGTACACCATCCGGTTTGATCATCAGATACGTTTGTTCCATAGAGTCACTCTCCAATTTCCCTTATTCTAAATGAATGGGCTGTTTATGGTCTGATATTATCAGAAACCCCGGCATCTGTGAACGTAAATTTGCAGGTGAGCTGTTATATTTTCAATAAGCCCGGCCGGTCACGAAAAAGGCGATATCGCGCAAATTGCGCTTCGTCCGGTTGCTGGGCAGCTGCTCCAGCGCATCCAGCGCCTTGGCGATATAGCGGGAAGCCAGCTCCTCCGCACGTGAAATCCCGTCGCCGGAGAGAATCAGATCGATCGCGCGGCCGACCCCGGTGTTCCCTTCACGAATCGCTTCAAGCTCTTCCAGCAGTCGGCTGCGGAGCCGCTCATCCTGCAGACTGTAGATGACAGGCAGAGTGATATTCCCCTGCCGCATATCGCTTCCGGGCGGCTTGCCAATTTGCTTCTCCGTTCCGGAGAGATCGAGCAGATCATCACGGATTTGAAACGCCATCCCAACGTTATATCCGTAATTATAGAGGAGCCTGGCCGTTCCCGGCTCCGCATCTGCAGCCAGAGCGCCAAGCTGACAGCTGACGGCAATCAGCAGCGCTGTCTTCCGGCGGATTCTCCGCAGGTAATGGCGCACGCTCTGTCCGCTGTTGAAGAAGTCGCGGATCTGCTCCATCTCTCCGATGGACATCTCTACCATGGCTTTGGAGAGAATCTGATGAATCAGGGGATTCTTCAGCCCTGAAGTCATCACGAGTGCCTTGGCATAAATATAGTCACCTGTATACATGGCGATCTTGTCGCCCCATTTCGCCTTCACGGTAGGCTCCCCCCGCCGGAGCTCCGCATCGTCAATGACATCATCGTGGACCAGCGAGGCGCTGTGAATCAGCTCCAGCGGAATCGCAACACGCTTTAGCTTTTCGAGATCATAGGTCCCGAATTTGCCGCCCATCAGAACGAATACCGGCCGGAGCCGCTTGCCCCCTGCTCTCAACAGATGCAGAGAGGTCTCGCTCAGCAGTTCATCATCCCCCTGGACACTGCGGTATAGCTCTTTCTCAATTTGATCCATATCTTTGCTTAGCAAGCCGAATATTTGCAGTCGCTTCATTCTTTCACCCGTGTCAGCAGATTGTGGCTCCAAAGCTCCATCTTCACTTCCTGCGGCAGCAGGCCCATTTCATAGGCATAGCGGAAATAGAGGTTCAGACCTTCCTGCTGCCTTTCCCCAAAGTCGTAACATAAATTACGGAAGTAATCTCTCCAATAGGAGGCCGTGCCCCCGATCGTGCAGCAGGCTTCGTGAATTACCGGTCCCAGATCATTCAGGCCGCGTCTTTTGCTCCGCTCGAAGGCTTCGGCAATCTCGGCAATAGCCTCAGGATTCCGGGCCGCGGCCTTGCGGTTAACCGCCCATACAGCAAAGGTCATACTATGGCCGGTCCATTCCTTCCACAGCCCGCCCAGATCCGTCACTTCATAGCCCTGATCCTGCCAGGAGGCGCGAATGGCATGGTCACCTATCAGGAGTCCGGCATCCGCCTGCTGCATCATGGTGTTCAGATCGGGATCGCTGCTAATATACTCCGGGCTGGTCCCTAATGCCTTATGCATCAGAATCTTCAGCAGATTGACCGAGGTAGCCGAGGTATTCGTCACGGCTATCGTTCCGCTGCCAAGCTGATGTAGCGGCTTTTTGGAGAACAGAAATATCGACCGCACCGGACCGTCCGCGCTGACGGACAGACCGGGCAGCAGCAGCAGCCGGTCGCTGGCCGCGGCGTAAGCAAAGGAGGATAAAGCCCCGACATGAATATCGCCTGCTGCCATTCCCCGGTTAAGCACAGCCGGCACCTCACTCACCATTTCAGCAGGAAAGCTTAAAGCAGAGGGATCGAAATAATGATAGACCGGCCATGAATTGGTGTAGCTGATTTTGCCGATGACGGTGTGTTCCAGGTTTGTCATCCTTCATTCCCCCATCTGCGAAATAAAGTATGCTCAATCCCGAAGCTGTCCAGCACCTTACCCACCATGAAATTGATCAGATCATCCATAGTGGCAGGACCGTAATAGAACGCAGGCATCGCCGGAATCAGCTTGACGCCCATCCGCGACAGCTTCAGCATGTTCTCCAGGTGAATCGCATGCAGCGGTGTCTCCCGGGGCACGAGAACGAGCGGACGCCCTTCCTTCAGCATAACATCCGCAGCCCGCGTCATCAGATTGTCCGAGCTTCCATGCGCTACAGCAGACAGGGTTCCCATTGAGCAGGGCATAATAATCATCCCCTCTGTCCGGAAAGAGCCACTGGCAATCGAAGCACCGATATCCTGCACCGGGTGATACAGAAGAGAACCGGGATAGCTGCCGAACTGCTCCCTCAGCAGGCCTTCCCTGTCAGTTACAGCATAACCCAGCTCCTCCTTGAAGACACGCCAGCCTGCATTACTGACCACCAAATGTACTGTATAACCGAGGGACAGGAGTGTCTCTGTCAGCCGGATGCCGTAGACAGCCCCGCTCGCACCGGTAATGCCAACCACGAAGTTCTTTGGCTTAAGTTCGGTCATTTGTAGAACTGCACCACCAGGTCAATCAGAGTAAAGGAAAAGACTACAATGCTAAGCACACCGTTCATGGTGAAGAAAGCAGTCTGCAGCTTGCTTAGATCACCCGGAGACACAATGTAGTGCTCATAGAACAGTATAATATAAGCAATCACCATGCCGGCTACATACCACCAGCTCAGCTCCGTGATGAACAAGAGAGAGATGAAGCCCAGGGCTGTCAGCAGGTGAAAGACCTTGGCTATCCCCAGCGCACGGGCCACCCCGAAGCGCACCGGAATCGAATACAGCCCTTCCTTGCGGTCGAAGTCCACATCCTGGCAGGAGTAAATGATATCAAAGCCTGCTGTCCAGAATACGATCGTGAAATAGAAGATCATAGCAGTCAAGTCCACCGTTCCTGTAACTGCAACCCAACCGCCGAGAGGCGCAAGGGCAATCGTAAGCCCGAGAATCAGGTGACAGGCCCAGGTGAAGCGTTTGGTGAAGGAATAGATGACCAGCAGAAAAACAGCAATCGGCAGCAGCTTCGCTGACAGAGGATTGAGCTTGAAGGCTGCCCAGAACAGCAAAAAGAACGAGAACGCGATGAATAACGATACCTCTCCAACCTTCAGTAATCCTGCCGGAATGGCTCTTCCCGCTGTCCGGGGATTCTTCGCATCACTGATCCGGTCGATCAGCCGGTTAAGCCCCATGGCCGCGCTGCGTGCGCCGAACATAGCAACAACTACCCATCCGATCTGGCTCCAGGAGGGCAGTTCCCCAAACATAACTACTGAACCCAGCAAAGCTCCCATAAAGGCAAAGGGTAAAGCAAAAACTGTGTGTTCGAATTTAATCATTTGTAGAAAAATACCGATTTTCTTAAACATTACAGTTCTCCTTGAGTCCAAGATGTAACGCTGCGATGCCACCATTCAAGGGGAACGATTCCACTTTTGTAAGTCCTATGTCCCGGAAGATCTCCTCTAATTGCTTCCTGTCCGGGAAGAGTGCCAGTGATTCAGGAAGCCATTTATATTGCTCATACCGCTTGGCGAACAGCCTGCCGAGCAGTGGAAGCACACGCTGGAAATAAAAATAATAAATACCTTTGAACGGCTGCTTCATTGGCTTCGACAGCTCCAGACATACTACCATACCGCCGGGCTTCACCACACGCTTCATCTCACCCAGCACCTGAACGGGATCAGGCACATTACGAAGTCCAAAGCCAATCGTTGCGTAATCGAACGAATTATCACCGAACGGCAGCTCCATCGCATTCCCCTGAATCAGGGAAATCCGGTCCTGCAGTCCGCGTGCTTCCACCTTGCGCCGTCCCACCTCCAGCATGCCTGCGCTGAAGTCCAGCCCCATAACATTTCCGGTCTCGCTCGCATCAGCGAGGGCAATGCTCCAGTCGCAGGTTCCGCAGCACAGGTCCACTGCCGAGTCCCCGCGCTTCATGCCCATCTTACGCATGGTGAACTTCCGCCAGGCCTTATGGCGCCGGAAGCTCAGAATATCATTCATCAGATCATATTTGCCGGCAATGCTCTCAAATACCGAATGGACAAATTGCTCCTTCGGCTTCTCGCCTTGCCCGCCTGTTACGGTAGCTTTATCTACTGTCATTCTCTAACCCTCCACGGCAGCTTGTCCGGAAATTTTCATTTGCAGAAGTAGGCGGTCCAGTGCTGATCTAAGCTGACCCGCCAGTTCCTCGTCCCTGATGCTCTGCAATAACGACTGAATGGACGCAAGCGAACTATGCAGCTTGTCCGTCAGCAGTGTATCACATTTGCACCTCAGCTTCAGCTTCTGCCAGTCCTTGGGGTCCAGAGTCTGATCCTTAAGCTGCTGACGTTCCTCTTCGGCCGCCGACTCCATCACCTTCCAGTAAGCATAGCCCTCCAGCGCACTTGCCGGAGTTGCCCCCCGGCGCAATTCCTGGGCTGCAGTCTCACACTGGCTGAATTCGGCGAGCAGCTTCTGCCAGATGTCTCTCAGGGACTCTTCAATCATCGGTGTAAAAGAAAGAAACAGCCGCATATTGAGCTGTACCGTGTGCTTCAAGTATTGTTCGGCCTGGACAAGCGTTCCGCTCATCTTGCCGTAAAGATTGGCCTTCATCACATTGAAATCAGCGATAGCCGTGCTGAGCGTGCCCACCATTTCAATCTGACCGTGCTTCGCGAGCAGATGGTAGAACCAGCTGCTGAAATAATCACCGGCCAGAACCTTCAGCTGGCGGGTGCGCATCATATCACCGCCGGGCTCTTCATGATTCCGGTCAATGCTCTCATGGGTATCCAGTCCAAGCTGGACGAGTCCGGTCACCAGAGTGAACAGCTCTCCCTGCTGGAAGTCTGCCCCCCGGCCTCTGCCGAGAAAAATATATAACAAATGACCCCGCCCGTCTGAGAACGGCGGCAGTTCCGTATGCCGCTGAATCATATCGTAGTCGGTGTAGGGTTTAGCCAGTTGCGGTATGCGGTACGGTTTCATTTTAGCCTCCGAAGCCATTGACGTTTGTCAAAATGATTTGTTCACAATCTTGTCTATTATATCACATGTTTTTTTGTCACGCACGAGTGAAGCCTTCTAGTTTCAATTACCCAGTTCAGGGATAAATGAACTGTTTCTTCCACAGCTCGCTTTCGCTAATGCGGAAGCCGTTCTTCAGGTAATCGGGAAGAGGCGAATTGCCTGCGTTCTCCAGCGCCTCCTGGAGCAGAGGGGTCCACTCGCTGCGGCGGATATCCCCCGCAAGGAGCAGGCGGCGGGTATCCAGCCACTGATCCTCTGCCACCACACGCAGCAGGAGCTGGTCCACGTTCGAGGTCTCCTGAATCGCGAACCCGACCGCCAGAGCCATGTTGCGGTACAGCTCCTGAGGTTCGTGGACATCACCATTCACCTTGAGATCCAGCGACAATACCCCGTTCTCCCAGCCAGCCTTGTCGATCATCAGACTCAGCGGAATCTCACTCAGCGCATCTACCAGATTGTCATTCTCCAGCACCATGCCCTCCGGCCCTATAGTGTGTACTGCGCTATACTTGCTCTGAGCAGTTAGAACGTTGCCGGCCAATTGCGGCAGCAGCAGGGTAGCAGCTGCACTAAGCAGCAACGCCGTTCCGATCAGCCAGCTCCGGTTCATAACATGCCCCCCTACTCATAGTTTCCGCTGCTATGCAGGATTATACGGCACCGCAGAGCGGCCCATATCTAGTTATATTTTGAAAAAAAGCAGGCTATGCCTGCTTTTCAGCTTTCACTCTCTAATTGTCCGTGTTTGCTCCAGATTTCAGCCTTGCCGCGGATTTTCATTGCTGAGGTGTGATCGGTGAATTGGGCAATGAGCACCTCGCCTTTGTCCAGCTTCTCCGTATGGTGAAACCGTGTGTCCAGCCCTCTGGTCAGCCCGATGACCTGAACACCGTTCTCCTTGGCCTTAACTACGATGTAGTCGCTGCCGGACGGCGCAGGATTCACTTCATTCTTCTTCTCAGTCATTGTAATCCTCCTCAAAGTTTATGAGCCTCTCAAAAACAAATGCCGCCCTGGAAGGCGGCATCGTTGGTATTCAAGGACTATGGGGCAGATATGTAGAAATCTTTATTTGATTCCGTCTTTCAGCGCTTTACCGGGTTTGAAAGCCGGTACTTTGCTTGAAGGAATTTCGATTTCTTCACCAGTCTGCGGGTTGCGGCCTTTACGTGCGGAACGTTCGCGCACTTCAAAGTTTCCGAAGCCAACCAGCTGAACCTTATCGCCGCTTTGCAGTGCACCTGTGATTGCTTCAAAAACGGCATCTACCGCTTTCGTAGCATCTTTTTTGGGAAGTTCAGTTGCTTCTGTAACTACATTGATCAAATCTGATTTATTCATGTCTTCTCACCTCCCTGGTTAAAAGTTCCGGTATCATACACTGTTTCCGTTTCAACGTAAAATATACGTGATAATCCCGTTTATTACTAGGGTACTGGCACCTCTCTTCTAGAAGCGCAACAAACTTATAGTAATACAGCCCAACCATAATATCAAGGCGTTCCTTAAAAAAGGAGCAGAAAGTAGCAGGTTTCCCATCATTCCGCTGTAATTGCGCAGTCTATTACTACCAGTTATGCCGTAAAAACGGAAGCTTTCCAGGGAGAATTCCCCTTTTCCACTCTATCCGCATGCGGACCCGGAAATAGCAAAAGAGCGGGAAATGCTCCCGCTCCAAAGGACAAGCTTATTTTATTTAGAGGATGATGGCGATCAGGCCGCCCGAGCCCTCGTTGATAATCCGGCCCAGCGTTTCCTGCAGCTTGTAGCGGGCATTGTCCGGCATCATCGCGATCTTACCCTGGATGCCTTCGCGGACTATGGAATGCAGGGACCGGCCGAAGATATCGGATTCCCAGATTTTGATCGGGTCATTCTCAAAGTCCTGCATCAGGTAGCGCACCAGCTCTTCACTCTGCTTCTCCGTACCGATGATCGGCGAGAACTCCGACTCGACATCCACCCGGATCATGTGGATCGACGGTGCCGTAGCCTTCAGCCGGACTCCGAAGCGGGAGCCTTGACGGATCAGCTCAGGTTCATCCAGCGCCATCTCAGCCAGGGAAGGTGCGGCGATGCCATACCCCGTGGTCTTCACCATTTCCAGTGCTTCCGAGAAGCGGTCATATTCGCGCTTGGCGTGGGAGAAGTCCTGCATCAGCTGGAGCAGGTGATCCTTGCCGCGGATCTCGACCCCGACTACCTCCATCAGCACCTGATCATACAGTTCTTCGGGAGCATAGAGGTCGATCTCGGCTACCCCCTGGCCCATGTTCATGCCGCTGAGGCCTGCCCGGTCGATGAAATCATATTCGGTAAACTGTGAGACCAGGCGGTCCACATCACGCAGACGGCGGATATCCTTCACGGTATCGCGGACAGAATTCTCATAGCTGCTGCGCAGCCAGTGATTCTCACCCAGCACCATCACCCAGCTTGGCAGGTTAACATTGACTTCATGTACAGGGAATTCATACAGCACTTCGCGCAGTACACCGGTTACATCGTCCTCGGTCATATTCGCAGCGCTGAGCGTCATCACCGGAATGTCATATTTGAGGGCAAGCTCACTGCGGAGCTGCTGGACTTCCTCACTGCGCGGCCGGGTTGAGTTGATGACCAGCACGAACGGCTTGCCGACCTCCTTTAGCTCTGCAATGACGCGCTCTTCGGAATCGACATACGAGCTCCGCGGAATCTCAGCAATCGTACCGTCTGTAGTGACTACCACACCCAGAGTGGAGTGCTCCTGAATGACCTTGCGTGTCCCGATTTCAGCCGCTTCCTGGAAAGGAATCGGTTCCTCGAACCATGGCGTCGAGATCATCCGCGGACCATTCTCATCCTCATACCCTTTTGCTCCTTCTACTGCATAGCCTACACAATCGACCAGCCGGACGTTGACCTCCAGCCCTTCGGCCACCTTAATCTGCACCGCATTGTTGGGTACGAATTTAGGCTCGGTAGTCATAATCGTTTTGCCTGCCGCACTTTGCGGCAGCTCATCGACCGCTCTTACGCGGTCTGATTCACTGGTGATGTTTGGCAGAACAATCGTTTCCATGAAGCGCTTGATGAATGTCGATTTCCCCGTGCGAACCGCGCCGACGACGCCAAGATAAATGTCTCCGCCGGTACGCTCGGCAATGTCCTTGAAAATATCCACTTTTTCCAAAAGAGATCCCCTCCTCATATTACTCCGAAGAAAAAATGCCTGAAGAGCATCGACTTCGCGTTCCGCCGGCAAACTGACCCTTGCAGGACAACCACCGGACTAAGCTTTGCCCGCCCGAAGCCTAGCTTACTTGCCTGAGGCGAAGCAAGGTTGCCCCGCGCTAAACTCCGAATGCTCGGACATGCATTTGGACTAGTATCATCATATGTATCCGTAACGGATTTATGACAAGCGTCCGCGCATTTTGCATCTGAAATTTCGTATACCAGTTCCAGCTAGCCACTGCGTCAAGACACCCGGAAGTCTTCTCATCAAGTCTATGAGGGAGGCCTGCACCCTAGAACTACTATCCTTCCTGGCAAAAAAGCAGCAGTCCCCGCCCTCGGAGATCTGCTGCTTTAAGTAAAAATACTGCATCGTTATTCTTGCGGAGCCTGCGGAACCGGACGGCCGTGGGCCCACAGGTAAGGGAGTGACTTGACGGGAACATAATAAGAAGCCTGGTCCAGCTCCAGACGCAGATCACGGTCTGCCGCAGGTTCACTGCCGTTCTTATCTATGGCCGAGGAGATATCCCCGCTGTAATCCACATAGACCGTCCCGCTGCTATCCATCAGGAATTCCAGCGGCTGGCCCGAATATACGCTGCTTAGCTTGATTGTCGCGGTCCCTGCCCGTTTGGCGTCAATGGACACAAGGCCCGGATACAGCTCCTCTCCTGCCGGAAGCTTCCCGCCGTAGGCAGACTTATAGAGGTTCACCTTACGCTGGATATCGTTAACCTTCTGCACGGTCACCAGGTCCATCAGTTTGACCTGCGGGTCCGTCTCCTCATCCAGCACAAGGAAACGGGCGCTCCCGCCCTTCTCGAACGCTGCTGCCGGGATCTCATCCAGGTATCCTTCCTGCTGCAGCTTATTCAGGTCAATCACGAATTTCTCGTATCTGGGCGTGGCCTGATCGCTGGTCAAGATCGGCAGCAGCCCATTCTGCTCCTGATAATCATCGACCGCAGCCTGCACCCGCTTCACACTCTCGCGGTAACTGCTGCCGGGCTGCTGCTGCTCCCGGGGATACATGCAGCCGCTTAGAGACAAGAGCAGCAGGACAAGCAAAGGCAGCAGAATAGCAGACCTGTTCCGCCTCTGCCGGAGCTTCACCAGCTGCATAGAGTCCATTCGCAGGGCTCCTCTCTGTTCGTTTATGGTTGCGTATGTGCCTGTAGTAGCCTTCACCATAAGTCCTCCGTTTCGCCACGGCGCGCCGCTTCCAGCCTGCGGCGTACAGCCGCTTTCAGCGGGTCCTCGGGGATATGCACCCTGACATCACCCCATACAGCGGCCTGACAGGCAAGGCGGACGCCTTCATCCAGCAGGCTGCCAAGCTTGCGCTTCTCCGCCTCCGCAGGAGGTCTGAGTGCCCCGGCCTCCCCATGCTCCACCGACACTTTGCACATCATGCACCCCGCCTTGCCCCCGCAGCGGGTAGGCAGGACAATTCCGGCTTTGCGCACAGCCTCCAGCAGCGATGTACCATGCTTGACAGAAGCTGTGCGTTGTTCCGGAAGGAAAGTGACCGTTATTTGCGATTTCGCATTCATCTTACAGCCTCCTTCCCTGCATTCAGGTTATATACGTATAGATTCAGTGATCCCCAGCAGCTTGTCCAGCCTGGGCTGCAGGCCGGCGGCTTCCAGATGATTCTCCTCGACGAGCTGTTTCAGAAGCGGCAGATGACTGTTTATATCCCGCTTAACCAGCTCAGCAATAGCCCGGCAGCGTTCTTCCCTGCCGCGCAGCAGATTGAAGATTAGCTCATGGACGAGCGGCATCAGTGCCAGCCGTCCGCTCCCTTCAAGCGCATATATCGGAGCATAAGGCTGCAGCTTGCTGATATCCACTGAATACTGCCCGGAGCCGCCTCCGATCCTGAATCCGCCCACCAGCTCAACCTTCACCTCCCCGATGAAGTAGAGCCCGCGCAGAGAGTAACAGCCTCCGCTATAATCCTCTACCGGCGCACAGACCGTGTATCTCAGCAGTGCCTGATGAAGCTGCGCGGTATCCTCCAGATCACAATAGAGATCAATATCGCGCGGAGCAGCGCTCAGCTGAACCCCGTGCAGCAGCAAACCGCAGCTTCCCCCCAGCAGCCACACCGGCGGCTTACCCGGCCCGATACCATCCAGCTCCTCCGCAATGCTGCCCAGTGCCGTCTCCAGCACATAAGGAATTCCTGAACCGGCAATCAATCTACACACGCTCCATTCCTGTAAAATCAACTAACGATTCTGTCAGAAATACGTCTGCCTGAGTATAATGTAAATGCTTACATAATTGAAGCGGCCCCGCCCAAAACCCCGATCAGCAGGATGACAAAGGCAATGACCGATAAAACTGCTCTAAGCAGGCCCTTCGTCTTGCTGCGTGCAAAAGTAATCAAAAAAACGGATAAGCCCATAATCAGTACCGCAATCAGAGACAGCCACATTTTTGTCATCGGGTCCATAGGTCATGCGCCTCCATTTCACTTTTCCCGGATTGCGACTATTATAGCGTGAAACCCGTCATTTTTTAAGTATTAATTTACAGATTAGCCCCTGCCAATAGAAAAAAAGGGCATCAACCGCGGAATCAGCTTGCCTTCCGGAGTTATGCCCAGTCTGAAAAAGAGCCATCCCGGCAGGAATGGCCTTACTTCACGGATATGCTATTTTTTCAGCATCATTTTCATTAAAGACTCCATTGTACCGGAACCGGCGCCGCCTTTTTTAACAGCATTGACGATCTCCTGCACGGTAGCCTCGCTGACCGGCACTTTGGCCATAGCGGATACCTGTTTAATTAACTGGCGGAGCTGGGCTTCATTCTGTGTGGTGCCCGGCTTAACCGTACCGGCCAGCTTTTTGATGGCACCTTCCGAAATGTTTTTGCCCGTCTTCTTGTTGATGGCGTTCAAAGCATCCTTGGAAAAATCTCTGCTCACTGTTCATCCCTCCTCCGTCAATCCCCATTAACAACATATGAGATATTCCGGCAAAAGGTGAACGTGATCAGGAATGCCACTGCTCCCAGGTCTCCTGGGAAATAGCCTCCATCTCCGTCTTGCGGTCACGGCCCATCAGAGCTTCCACGGCATTACGCGGTGTTCTGCCCTTGAACAGCACATGATAAATCTGGTCGGTAATCGGCATCTGTACGCCCAGCTTCAGCGAGATCGCATAAGCCACCTCCGTTGTCCGGATGCCTTCTACAACCATCCCCATCGAGTCCAGCACCTCATTCAGCGGCCGGCCCTGGCCCAGCATGGAGCCCGCGCGCCAGTTCCGGCTGTGCTGGCTCGTTGCCGTTACGACCAGGTCCCCGAGTCCGGCAAGGCCGGAGAAGGTTAAGGGATTCGCTCCCATCTCCACACCGACCCTGGAGATCTCGGCCAGGCCGCGGGTAAGCAGCGCCGCCTTCGCGTTGTCCCCGAAGCCCAGCCCGTCGGACAGCCCTGCACCCAGCGCGATAATATTCTTCAGTGCACCAGCCAGCTCTACGCCCAGCTGATCCCTGTTGGTATACACACGGAAGTCATTGTTAATGAACAGCCCCTGCGCCGCCTTGGCACGGCCCTCATCCGGCGAAGCCACTACGACCGTGGTCGGACAGAGCCGTACCACTTCTTCCGCATGGCTCGGCCCGGAGAGCACAACAATGTCACCTTCGCCGCAGCCCAGCTCTTCTGAGATCACTGTGGACATCCGCTTCATGGTCTCGGTCTCGAAGCCCTTCGTCGCGTGAATGCAGAGCATATCGTCCTTCCAGAATGGCTTAAGACTATGCGCCACCTGACGCATTCCGGAAGAAGGCGCGACAATGACTACCGCCTTCGAACCGGAGACGGCAGTCTCCATGTCCGTGGTGGCAATAATATTCCCGGGGAGCTTGATTCCCGGCAGGAAATGTTGATTCGTATGTGTCTCGTTAATCTCGGCAGCCTGCTCAGGCTTTCGCGTCCACAGATAAACCTCCGAGTGGTTAGCCGCCAGCACAGTAGCCAGCGCAGTTCCCCAACTGCCCGCGACCAGCACGGTTACTTTATCAGACAACGCGATTCCCCTCCTTGGCTTTGGAGCCGATTTTGTTCTCACGGCCCTGCGAGATCTTCACGATATTGCTGCGGTGACGCCAGAAGGCGAACACCACAATGATCAGACTTCCCCATAGCTCCGGGGTTGTATGCTCCGTGAACAACAGGAAGACTGGAGTAAGCGCCACAAAAATCAGCGAGCCCAGCGAGACATACCGTGTAAGTACAATAGCAAGAATAGCAATCAGACCGGCAAGCAGCGCAGGCCAGAATACCAGCGTAGCCATCACACCAATCGTCGTTGCAATCCCTTTTCCCCCGCGAAAGTGAAAATAGACCGGCCAGTTATGCCCGATGATCGCAGCGAGTCCGCAGACCACTGCGACCCAGCTTCCCCATCCCCCGGCCCATGTGCCAAGCCAGACTGCGGCAATTCCCTTCAGTACGTCCAGAAACAGCACCAGTATGGCCGGTCCCTTCCCCATCACACGCAGCGTATTGGTCGCTCCCGCATTGCCGCTTCCATATTGGCGGATATCAATCCCCTTAAGCAGCCGGGCGAGCAGTACACTGAAGCTGACGGAGCCAAGCAGATAGCTTATAACGATAACCAGAAGTTCAAACGCCACTACTCTTCTCCCCTAACCTTCGTTCTCGGATTTGCGCCGTGTAAACAGGCGGATCGGTGTACCTTCGAAATTGAACGCTGCACGGATCTTGTTCTCCAGGTAACGCTCATAGGAGAAGTGCATCAGCGAAGGATCATTGACGAATACCACGATGGTCGGCGGCTTTACAGCAACCTGAGTTACATAGTTAATGCGCAGACGGCGGCCTTTGTCCGTAGGCGGAGGATTGATCGCCACAGCATCCGACACCACATCATTCACCAGATGGGTAGTAATCCGCAGGGCGTGCTGTTGGGCCACATGCTGTACGACCGGCAGCAGCTTCTGCAGACGCTGTTTGGTAAGCGCAGACAGGAATACCACCGGAGCATAGCTCATGAAGAGGAAGTGATCGCGGATGGTACGTTCGAAATTCTGCATCGTCTTGTCGTCTTTCTCAATGGCATCCCATTTATTGACGACAAAGACTGAGGCCTTACCTGCATCATGGGCATACCCGGCAATGTGCTTGTCCTGGTCGATGATGCCTTCTTCGCCGTTGATTACAACGAGTACAACATCAGCACGCTCAATCGCCTTCATGGCTCTCATGACACTGTATTTCTCCGTGTTCTCATAGACCTTGCCGCGTTTGCGCATGCCCGCTGTATCGATCAGCACATAACGCTGGCCATCCCGTTCGAACGGCGTATCAATCGCATCGCGTGTAGTTCCCGCAACATCACTGACAATAACGCGTTCTTCACCCAGAATCGCATTGACCAGTGAAGATTTACCCACATTCGGACGTCCGATTAAGGCCACACGGATGACATCTTCATCATATTCCTCATCTACCTTATCTGGCAGACGTTCAACAACCGCATCCAGCAGATCGCCGATTCCGGTTCCGTGGCTTCCTGAAATGCCGATTGGATCACCAATTCCAAGGGTGTAAAATTCATAAATATCTTCGGTGCGCTTCATGTTATCGACTTTATTGATAGCCAGAACAATCGGCTTGCCGGAACGGAACAGAATCTGCGCCACTTCCTCATCCGAACTCGTGAGTCCGCTCTTCGCCTCGCACATGAAGACGATCACATCCGCTTCCTCAATCGCCAGCTCCGCCTGAACGCGGATGGATTTCAGAATAGCGTCTTCTCCGTCAATCTCAATCCCGCCAGTATCAATGACACTGAAGGATTTGCCGTTCCAGTCGGAGACTCCATATATCCGGTCACGTGTAATCCCCGGTTTATCTTCTACGATGGCCAATCTATCGCCAATCAGCCGGTTAAAAATCGTCGACTTTCCGACGTTAGGCCTGCCGACAATGGCCACTACGGGTCTTGCCATATTCATTCCTCCTGTCTTCCTTACGTTACTCATCATAGCAAAAAACATTCCAATTGGCTAACCGTGAAAAGACAATCGGCGAACCCTCTGATCGAGGGCTCGCCGATTACTTTACCCGTTATGATGAGATAACAAAGGGATTAGTTGTTACCCTTGAATTTGTCCAGCTTGTCACCGAAACGTTCAGCCAGTGTGAAGCTGAGGCCTTCATTGCTGAGCGATACGTTAGGATTGTTCAGCACTTCTTTAGGGGCTCTGTCTCTGCTGTTGCTGCGTTCTGGTCTTGCCGAAGGAGCCGGAGCTTCTTCAGTTTCCTTGATGCTCAGGCTGACGCGCTTCTCGGATGGGTTGAAGTCAAGCACTTTCACTTGTACTTCCTGTCCTTCCTTAAGCACTTCGTGCGGAGTACCAATGTGCTTGTGGGAGATCTGGGAGATATGCACAAGGCCTTCAACGCCTGGCAGCAGTTCAACGAATGCGCCGAAGTTTACAAGGCGTTTAACTTCGCCTGTAACCACATCGCCGATGTTGATCTGACCTGCTGCGGAATCCCAAGGACCCGGAGCACCGGCTTTGATGCTGAGGCTGATTTTGCCCTTTTCAGGATCAACCTTAAGTACTTTAACACGAACCTTGTCGCCTTCGGATACTACATCGGATGGCTTCTCTACGTGGTTCCAAGCGATCTCGGATACGTGAACCAGTCCGTCTACGCCGCCAACATCGACGAATGCGCCGAATTGAGTCAGACGTTGAACCGTACCTTCGATGATTTGGCCTTCGGACAGCTCAGCCATAATCTTCTGCTTGTTAGCTTCGAATTCTTCCTCCAGAACTTCTTTGGCGGAGAGAATTACCTTGCTGTTCTCACGGTCAAGTTCTTTCACCTTGACACGCAGTGTGCGGCCCTTGTAGTCGCTGAAATCTTCAACGAAGTGACGCTCAACCATGGAAGCAGGGATGAAGCCGCGTGCGCCAACGTCAGCCACAAGGCCGCCTTTGACAACATCAGCTACAGTAACTTCGAAGGATTCCTGGGAAGCGAAATACTTCTCCAGATCTTCCCATGATTTCTCGCTGTCGATGGCACGCTTGGACAGCACCAGGCTCTCCTTGTTGTCGTTGATGCTGACAACCTTGCATTCCACTTCCTGGCCAACTTCTACCGCTGCTGCGGCATTGTCCAGCTGAACGGAAGACAATTCGCGAATAGGAATAACGCCGTCGTATTTATATCCAATGCTTACATAAGCTTGGTTATCTTCGATTTTGACGATTGTTCCTTTCACGGTATCGCCTTTTTTCAGAGAAATGATTTCCAGACCTTCCTGGCTTGTCACTTCTTCTTCATTGCTGGCAACAACTTCTGCAGATTCGGTTACAGCGGATTCCACAGCTTCTGCCTTGTCTACGGTCTCGTTATTCTCAACGTTATCCGCAGCTTCTTGATTCTTAATTTCTTCAGACATGTGATTACCCTCCTCGATTCAAAACCCCATTTATTTAAACCCGCGTAGAGCAGAGTTCAAAACAATCAATGCTTCGTTAAACCATTTCACTTTGTTGCTTAGTATGTTCCAAAAAATAGCGGTTATGCTGTAATTTATAAGCTATTCACGGAAGCAGGGGATTTGACTCCCGGACTTACCGCGAACTGGGCTTACCGGTACTGATCATTTCATGGATGCGTCCCATAATAACATCGGTTACAGCTTCCAGAGAATCACTTCCCGCACCTTCAAATGCGCTGAGGTCTATGGGTGCCCCATACACTACAGTCATCCGGCGGAATGGCTTGTAGGAACCGATAATAGCTGCCGGCACAACGGCTGCGCCGCTGCGGAGCGCGAAGCTCGCTGCGCCCTTCTTGGCTGAACCGGAATCGGAGTTCCGCGTTCCTTCCGGAAAGATGCCCATCACATGTCCGCTGCGAAGCGTATTGAGGGACGTCTTAATGGATTCTTTGCTTACGCCGCCACGCTTGACAGGAAATGCACCCAATTGCTTGATGAGCCAGCCCAGCACAGGAACATTGAATAATTCCGCCTTGGCCATATATCTTACCTGTCGCTTCAGCTTAATGCCGATCGTCATAGGATCAAGCAGGCTGATGTGATTCGCGCAGAGCAGGACTCCACCCTCCTTCGGCACATTCTCTCTTCCCACAATCTTAAGCGGGAACAGTATGGCATAAATCATTCGAAGCAAGGCCACGCAAAATGCATAAATCATAGATGATTTCTCTCCCCGTTAACATAGGTTCTGCAGTGGGAGACGATGGCTTCCACGGCCTGAAGGATATCCATATGCGTCGTATCGAGAAGAATAGCATCCTCGGCACGGCGCAGCGGTGAAATCTCCCGGCCTTCATCAAGCCGGTCCCGCGCTGCAATATCATATTCAAGCTGCTGGAGAGTCACTGTTTCCGTATCCTTCAGTTCCTTGTAACGACGGAGAGCACGCTCCTCCACACTTGCCGTCATGAAAATCTTCACTTCGGCATCCGGCAGTACGGTTGTACCGATATCCCGGCCATCCATTACGACTCCCTTGCGGAGCGCCATCTGACGCTGCAAGTGACTCAGTCTGGATCTGACACCCTCAATCTTCGAATACTGCGACACCTGGCCGCTGACCTGAAGACTGCGGATATGCGGGGTCATGTCTTCCCCATTAATCAGCACTTTCTGCAGATCTTTCTCCGGCAGAAGCTCAATCGCCATATTCCGGACCTTCCGGTCCACCAGCTCATGATTCTCTGCAGCTATGCCTTCACGAAGCATATACCAGGTGATTGCCCGGTACATGGCACCCGTGTCCACATAGATGTAAGACAGCTCCCGTGCTACCAATCGGGCTACAGTGCTCTTGCCTGCCCCGGCAGGTCCGTCGATGGCGACGTTAATTCGGTCGTTAGTATGTGTATCCTGCCTGTCCAACGGGGCATTCCTCCTCAAACACTCTTCCGCAGAAATACGCCTATCGACATATCTCTCTAGGAACTTGCTGATATTCTCAAGAAAAAAGCAGGCATTGCCTGCGACTTATAAAATTATACCACAGTTTGAACCCCAGTGCAAAATGACATTGAGGTTTTTTAGAGAGAAAAAAGCTGATTTAGGGCCCGTTTGAAGATTCCTGACAGGGAATCAGCGGTTGCGGAAATCGAATTGGCGTTCAAAGCAGTACCGGATAATTTTTTGCCGCTCCGTATCGGAAATGGCGGAGAATTTAACCATGACCAGATTTCTCCCGGTCTCCAGCGGTTTGATCCGCACAATCTCGCCTTCGAAATTAACATGCTCTGTGCTTCCGTTGCGGTAGGAGACGAGCAGCCAGCAGGACAGCTTGTCTGCCACCCCTAATGTAATCTTGGCATCGCTTAAGAATGACGTCCCGCCGCCGCCGATATCCTCGGTGCGCACCAGAAACCGGCTGCCCAGGGCATCCTTAACGGCCAGCTCCAGCTCGGCATTGACGCGGAAGAAGCTGCGGCGCTGAATTTTGAAGATGGATTCTGCCTCAGGCTTGCGCAGCCGGACCATCCGGATGACATCTTCCTTGAATCCGAGCACATGGGTATTGAAGTAATTCTTGATGCCGCCCTCTGTGAGAAAATAGACCGACAGCTCGTCACCGACGAACAGCTTCTTAAGCCGGCCATTGCTCTCCTGCATTGGGATTTCTATCAGGATGCTCTCATCCTCCATATCAGCAATCCTTGCCCGGTACTGGATCTCAGACTCTGCCGCATCGCTGGATGCGACCTGGAGGTATAGATATTCATTGATTTTGGGATACAAACCTGTCACCGCCGCTTGAGTTAGTAATAAATGCTAAACCGATTATAGCACGCCCTCCTGAGGCAGGTCAGAAATATTATTAGGCAATGACTACTAAAAGCTGCAACCGGCGTGCAGCCTATATTTTTAGCTTAAACAAAATTAACCTAATGGATGAACAAGGTTACCTTTGCAAGAACACAACGTATGCTGTTTTTGACATACATTCAGGCCGCATGCCTGCTGGCGAGTACAATGTATACTGTTTTCCACATACATTCAAGCCGTATGCCTGCTTGCGAGCATAATGTATACTGTTTTTGACATACATTGGGTTCAACACATACCTTATCCACCTTGAGTAAATAGATAATGCGCGCCTCTGGGCATACTATATATTAAAAAAAGACGCCCTCCGTTTCCGGAAATGCGTCTTCTCTATTATAACCAGGCTTATCCGTCCCCTTGGGAGGTCAGTCTATTTATCCTGTGCCCCCGAGGAGGTGCGGATCTGTTCCACCGCTTCCTCATTACCGTCATCGGCGTTCAGATAAATTCTGAACTGGGAGCCGTTGATTTTGCCGCCGAATTCATATGTCAGCAGCTCCACCGCATCCTCATTCTCGATCCAGGCCAGCCGGTTATACAGCTCCTTGAACTCGGGGTTAAGCATCGCTCTGGCTTCAGCCAGGGAGAGCTTCGGCTTCGTCAGCACGCGCTTTTCCTTATGCTCATTCACATAGTCGCTTGCCTGAAATCCTACCGCTTCCCCCGTATCCAGCCCGACACGAACCGTCATTTTCTCGGGATAAATGAGCACCCCGTCCTGGCTGCTGACGAAGGTCAAATTGCCCAGATTATCATACCGGTCCGCACTGACTGCAGTCATTCCATGATATCCCTTCTTATCCAGGAACTTACCCACCTTCTCCACAGCTTGCATCATAGATACTTTGGCCGGTCCAACCTCGCGGTTATCATTGTAAGAGATCAGCAGTCCGCCTTCCGCCGTGAAGTCCATCGAGACCGGCTCTTTATGCTCTGCGGAAGTCACAGTAGCTGTATAAGAGGCCCACTCAGTTCCCTTTCCGTTCTCCTGAATCTTCACCTGTGCCTTCCCGCCGAGCCCGGCGAACTTCATCGCCTTGGCCTTGATTTGGTCAGCGGTAACCGGCTTGCCACCCAGCTTTTTCACCGACCGTTTATCATAGATGCTTGCAACCGAAGGGCCGTAGTCCAGCTCCGGGTATGCCGCTACGCGCTTATCCACAGTTTTGAACCCGTCGATAATCGTGTTGTCTTCGGCCTTCTGCTCTGTAGCCAGCGCAGTCTCTACATCCATCCAGCGCAGCTTTTTGCCGATGACCTTGTCCTGAACCTTCTGCAGGTCCCTGGAGATTTCAGACGAATTCTGGTAGAGCGTCTTCAGATTCGCCATCTCCCCCTCAGTCAGCGGCTTCTTGGTGAAGTCACGCACCGCAGCCTTGTAGGAGAAGTTAGCGATTTTGGATAGGAACTCCTCCGTCTCACTGAACGGGAGCAGCGTCAGCGGCAGCTGGTTAATTTCGTTCTGCGCCTCGCTGGTAATCCGCCATACATTGACCAGTCCCTTGCGGTGCATTCCGTTAGAGGTGGTGTTCACCGCAAGCGTATTGCCCAGCTCACCATGAAGCCGCTCCACATGGAAGGAGAGATCATGGAATGCACGCTGATACTGATTCTCCGCCTTGATCAGAATCGAATTCTTCTCCTGATTCTCCTGATACCCCCAGACGAGCGCTCCAAGCAGCAAGAGTGCGGTAAGCGGGAACATTATGGCACTTAATCTTTTGTACATAGGTCCGCATAGCTCCTTTCAGTAGCTTATTGCCGTTAGTTTGACAATAACTGAGAAGTCTTATGCACTTTTTTCAAGAATCCGGTCTTCAGGCCCGTTCCTCAATTTCAAAGCCGCTTACACAGCTGCACAGACATTGCTTGAAGCCAGTCTGGACAACCCCCTGCTCCTTGTTCCCTCTTAATATGTAGGTTTCACCGCACTGCTTGCAGACAATCCGAACTTTCACTCGCAAAAAAAGACACCTCTCTCTCCTTTCTGGAATTCCTTGCCTTAAGGAACTGCCCTGTAGGATTAAGTGTGTCCATCTCGATTATAGGTTAACCTCTTCCTCACGCTTCAAAAAGCGAAACGGGGAACGGCTGTTGGCCCGCGCTACCTTCCCCATGCCTCTATACCATAAAACTGCCATCAGGGGCACGATAAACCAGATCCAGTAGTTAGCTGTGGTGGCGATCAGAAAATCATAGATTCCATGCCACAGCCAGGGCAGGAGCAATGAAATCAGCAGAATCTTCCGGGTCTTAAGCCCGCCGGAGAACTTGGCTCTGCCCATATGGTAGCCCATAATTACGCCGAACATGGCATGTCCGGAGACTGGAAGCAGCGCCCTTAGAATCATGGTGCCGAATGAAGCATTGCTGTACCACGCATACATTACATTCTCTATTGTTGCGAAGCCGAGCGAAATCGCTACGGCATATAGTATTCCATCATAGGGCTCGTCAAATTCGGTATGATTGTAAATCATATGGTACAGCACAAACCACTTCAGGGCCTCTTCCACCCCGGCCGAGATCAGAAAGGAGTCCACATAAGGACCACCGCCCAGCCCCAGCACAAGCCCCCTCTGGATAATCATCACCGGCAGCACGATCAACAGGCCAAGCAGGAACACCTTAAGCACCATATGGAGCGGTTCCTGATCATACTTGTCTTTCAGATAGAAAAAAGTCAGCAGCGCAAGTCCCGGTGCAACTGCTGACGAAATGACCGATAACAAAAGCACCGAATAGCCTCCCTTGCGCTCAAACCTAATTCCTGCTGAAAGCGGTATGGCCGGAACCGCACCATTCCCGCTATCCTTTATTCCTGGCGTTTAAAATGATTGCACAGCGTCTGAATCGCGTTCTCCGCCATAACGGTCTTGCCGTATTCAGCCAGAACAGCCTGAGTGACCGGAGAGGAATCTCCGAATTCAGCGAGCACACCTACCAGCCCTGACAGTGCAGCCTCTTCAAACTCCTTCGGATCGAAGTAGAGGTACCATTTATCATTATAAGAATACAGTTGTCCTTGAGAAGTAATATTGCCGATGAGCACATGAGCCGCTTCCACCAGAACCTCGAAATCGCGGAACGCATATACAATGGAGTCGCTTTGTTCAAGAGTAACTTCCATTTCATAAATCTCTTCAGGCAATTCATCTTCCCCGGCGCCACCGTACTGATGGTGATCATATTTCCCCCGGGTCACAATAACGACCATGCCTTGCGCGGGCAATGCGAACACTTCCACGGCAAGCGGACCCGTAGCATCAAAACCAAGCTCGCTGTATGCCTGATCCATCATTTCCGTAAAGAGGTCGTGCACCTTGGGAACCTCCTGCCACATATCTTCCTTCTGGATGCCCCGCTCGCTCAGGTCGTCAAAAGTGAGGAAAATCCGTATCTTATCTTGACTTAATCGCTCTATTCTCATGACAGGATCCTCCTTTTGCAAGCTCATTTAATATTAATGTATGATGAGTCCCGAGTAATGAGCCAAAAATGGTTACTATATACGTATGTTATCATTTTGAAGCTACAAATGCACGTAAATAAATATAGATTCAGCCCAATTTGCTGCCCATTATATGTAAAGCCATATTAAAAAAGAATCACTTCAGCGATGCCGGCATCGCCAAAATGATTCTGCAGCGGTTAAATCCGGTTACAAACCCGGTATGGCGGTATGAGTATCTTTGAGAATCTGCTCGACTTCATGCTTCACATCAGGATTTGTGCGGATGAAATCCTTCAGCATGTTCAGATTTGATTCTTTGGACTTTAACGGGGAGTCCTCTTTATGGTCGCCGCCTGATACATGAGAGTCTGAGTGTTCATGGCTGCTGCCGGCTGCCGTGCTGCCGAAGCCGGTCATGGCCATCCCCATAATTTTGTCCTTGGCCTTGTCACCCGCATTGTAGGAAGAACCGTTCGAGTGCAGTAAGGCAGACATCATGGCGCTGCGTTTTTTGGACATAATCATACTGGCGGCTGCACCAATCAGCACCCCGCACAGAAATGACGAAGTATTCATATCTCTAACCTCCTTGTATGGTAAAATCATGCTTAGTGTTCGCGGAAAGGTAGCCGCTCATACAGCCAAACAACAAGAAAGCGAGATGAAAAAAGTGGGTAAAGCAACAATTACGCTGCTCCTGGCGGCTTGTCTGCTGTCAGCTTGCAGCAACAGCGGAAACACAGGCAGTCAGGCAGCGGAGAAGACGCCGCAGCCTGCGGCAGCGACAGCGACGGCGGAGACAGCCGCTTCTTCTACACCTGAGGCAACAGCATCAGCTGCACCAGAGGCAACTGCCTCACCGGAGGCCACGCCTGCGTCAGTAAGCGATGCGCAGGTGCCGCTGCTGTACCATATGAACAAGAATTATGATATTGTCCCGAATGATCCGGCAACGAACAAGAAGGTAGTCCTGCTGACCTTCGACGACGGGCCGAAGGAAGCTGAATTAATCAATCCGCTGATGGATACTCTGGACAAGCACAAGGCCAAGGCGATCTTCTTCGTCAACGGCTACCGGGTGAAGGAGCATCCCGAGCTGCTGGAGCTGATCCACAAACGGGGCGGCGTGCTCGGCAATCATAGCTGGGATCACATTGTGCTGAAGGACAAGCCGGAAGCCGAAGTGAAGAAGCAGATTGAAGATGTTCAGAAGATCGTTAAGGAAATTACTGGTGAGACCCCTCACTTCTTCCGTCCGCCGCACGGTGCCGGCGGTGACGTAGGCAAAAAAATCGCTGCTGCAAACGGCATGCTCTATATGACCTGGTCCAATGGCTCCCTGGACTGGGAGATGAAGGCCAAGGATGCGGATAAGACCGGCAAGCTAGTCAGCAATGTCACCGGTCAGCTGCACGCCGGGAGCAATATCCTGATGCATGAGCTGCCTTGGACGGTAGAGGCGCTTGACACTCTGCTCACTACGCTTGAGAGCAAGGGCTACAGCTTTGTAGACCCGCGCAGCATTGAGCTGAAAATGCGCTAAGCTCTGAATTCTTCAAAAAAAAAACGGTTGTCCCGCAAATGTGGGCAGCCGTTTTTTATATCGTGTTAAGTATCGATCACATAATTTCCTAATAACCGTTGCCTTGCCCTCCACAGCGCAGAGTCAGCACATGCATCTCAGCCGGACTGCGCCAGCGCAGCGGCAGGTGCGCGGTGCCGAACCCCCGGCTGATCAGCATCTTCAGCGGCGGGAGAGCCATATTATAGCTCCGTGGGATCTCATACATCCCCGCATTATACTGGCGGTAGAACTCATCGGTATGCCGGTTCCCGATCAAGGGCAGCACAACCTGGCCTCCATGGGTATGCCCGGCCAGAATCAGATCAGCCGGAACCTCCTGCTGCCGGGACAGCCAGAGCGGATCATGCACGAGGATGATCCGGAGTGCTTCTGCATTCGCATCAGGCAGGGCGGGCAGAGGCCCGTAGGCCTTTTTGCCGCCCTGCCTCGGAAAATCCACCCCGGTCAGAATAAACTGCTCACCGTCCCGCTCAATGATGCAGTTCTCATCCACCAGCAGCCTGACTCCGCTTCCCCGGATGATATTATCCACCAGCATGATATTTGCCCGGTAATCATGATTGCCGTGAACGGCATACACAGGCGCAATGGAGGCGGCCAGTATCATATTCTCCAGCAGACGTTCTATGGAAGCGCCCTTCTCCGTCATATCACCGCCCAGAAAGACAGCGTCCACCTTCCCCCGCAGCGGGGTCAGCATTGGCTCCGGCAGACGGCGGCGGTGAATATCCGTTATGAGCAATATCCGGTAGCCGTCGAACACGGCAGGAAGCCGCTCCAGTACAATATCCTGATGATTCAGCCGTTTCTTGAAGGCAGCAGCAACCATCAGGAGACCCATCCCCCCTGCTCCCCCAAGACACACACCAAGCAGAATCAGGAGCACCCTAGTCAACTCCATAGGCTATCCAGATCCGGTGCTCCGTTAATTCCCCACCACAGCAGGAAGCCCAGCAGCATCAGAAATACAACTATCAGCGAATTGATGAACATTTTGCTGAACCGGATTCGTTCTGACGGATAGCTCTCCGCACGTGACGGAGTCTGCTCCCCTTCCTGCTGTGCCGCTTCACGCTCCGGCCTCCCGGCAGCCCTGCGCCCGGATAAGCGTTCCTTTCTGGACAGGGTCCCTGCCACCGGTACCGGATTTCCCGCACGCTCTTCTTCTGCCCCGGAAGCCGGCTGACGTTTGCCTGCTCCGGCCGGAGCCTGTTGTTCTCTCTTCTGCTGTTTCTGGCGGGACCTTACCCGGCTTAATTGTTCTGTCATGATACCCTCCTGTAACGAATAACCATACCGGAGAACAAATCTATAAGGAAATGGCACAATATAGGTGCCCACAGACTGCCCGAATGGATGTAAATAAGCCCAAGACCATAGCTGCTGAGGAAGACCCAGCCTGTTGGAATCCAGTGCCGCAGATAACGGACATGAATAACGGCAAACAGTATACTTGTCCAGTACGGCCCAAGGGAATGCTGGATCGCTCCGCGGAAGAGCAGCTCCTCACACACTGCAACTACCGCCGAAATGACCACAATATGCCACAGCGGCCGTTTGCCGAACAGCAGCTCGTTGATCCCCCCGTCATCCATGCTGTCTTCAGGAACAATATGGGTCAGCAGGAAGTCCACAGCGAGCATAATAACCGCCAGGCCAAGTCCCCAGTACACGAAATGTACACTATCCGGAAAATTTAATATGTGAATAGGATTTCTTTTCTGCAATAATATCCATATCAAACCGATAAATAAGGTAAGGCCCTGAGTAATGTACAGATTAATGAGTAACAGCTTGTCTGTTAACTGCTGTGGATCGGCCTTTTTAATTTTGATGTCACCCAATTTGAATTTTTTCATTATAACCTGCCTGTTCTATAAATGTTTTTACATAAGTTAATTTACCTATACGAAGGAGCACCTAATCATGAACAGCCGTACCTCCCGCACTCAAATGATGTACACACTAGGTTTTTTGTTTTTTTTAATATCCGCATTCGCTTCATTTTTCACGGGAGTCAAGGTTGGAGCCGACAAGACAGAGGCCAAGTATTCACAGCTGAAGGACCGTCCAAGCGCCCAGGAATTCTCAGGCTCCTACCAGCAGCAGGATCTTGTCACCTTTTATCATAACGTATTTCTGCCCTACCGGGAATTCAAGCGCAATTGGAACGAACAGGTGGGTGATCTTGCCCGCAGCACGGATGCACGCCAGAACGCGGCAACGCTGAAGAATCTGAGTATTCTGGCCGACAAGCAGTATGCTAAGGTTACCCAGGATTCACTCTTCACTAATTCACCGATGCTCTATGAATCTCAGCTCAATATTCTTAAAAGTCTCACACTCTTCTCCCAAGCCTCCGGCAAGGTGACTGCGGGTGCTTCCGGCGCCGAAGCCGCCAAATTGCTGAGAAGCGACAACTTCACAACCAGTGCCGTGAGATTCGGGCTGCTGGCCCAGAAGAACTTCTATGATTCTATGCTGAAATGGGGGTCTAAGACTAATTCGTCCATTCCGCAGCAGTCCGGAGAGCTCAAGACAATATCTTTCATTCAGTGGAAAAAAATGCCGTTCTTGCTCAAGAACGCTTCCATTGCCGATATGATGCTGAACCGCGGCATCTATGCCGGATATGATCCGCAGGATATCACTGCCAAGATTGATGATATGATCTACTCTGGGACCGCCAGCTCGCTGAAGCTGAATAATATTCAGTCTTCCGTCACTCTGCTTACCTCCACCGGAGCGGTGCAGGAGCAGGACTTCATCAAGTGGCGGGAACAATATTACGGCAAGGAAATCATGCCGCAGCTCCCCTTCTTCTACGAGTAGGACCAGTTATTGCATCATAACGAAAATTACGGTCCACTTCAAGGCGGACCCGCGCAGAAGAATCCTATTGACACACTTGGCATCACCATGTTACATTATGACAAATTAATCAAGCAAAACCGATGATGGAACAAAGATTACTTGCAGTCTTCAGAGAGCCGGTGGGTGGTGAGAACCGGTGACGGACATTAATCTTTAGCGCTCCTGAGATATTGTATTGAACACATGAGTAGATACAATCGGATCACTCCGTTACCAGTGTGGCCTTTGCAGGCCAATGAGGCTGCTTCTTAACCGTCGCAGTGAATTAGGGTGGTACCACGACAACTCTCGTCCCTTACTACGGCAGTAGTATGGGGTTGGGAGTTTTTTTATTGCCATATTCCTATGAATCTGGTAGCTCTGCATGCTGTTTCTTTTGTGCGACAGCGCGTTACCCCGGTGTCAAGGTGTTCATTATGCTCTTGTAAGTTCTGGTACTGCGGATTTCCTTAACCGGTAATCCTTGGCATATACAATAAGCTTTCCCATTTGAAGGAGGACAAGAGACCATGTTTAAAGTATTAGTATCGGACCCGATCAGCGATTTGGGCATTCAGCAATTGATGGACGCAAGCGATGTGACTGTAGACAAGAAAACAGGACTAAGTGAAGATGAGCTAGTTGCAATCATTGGCGAATATGACGGCTTACTCGTTCGCAGCCAGACTACTGTAACGGACAAAATTATCGCAGCCGGTACTAATCTCAAGGTTATCGGCCGGGCCGGAGTGGGCGTGGACAACATCAAGCTGGAGTCCGCCACGCAGCGCGGTGTAGTCGTTATCAACGCTCCGGACGGCAACACCATTACGACCTGTGAACATGCTTTTGCCATGATGATGGCCTTGGCCCGTCATATTCCTCAAGCCTATGCGAAGACCATTTCCGGCGTATGGGACAGAAAGACCTTCCTCGGCGTAGAGCTGCGCGGCAAGACACTGGGCGTGCTCGGCATGGGCCGGATCGGCAGCGAGGTGGCCAAGCGCGCCAAAGCCTTCGGCATGAGTATCCTGGCCTATGACCCGTTCCTGACGGCTGACCGTGCAGAGAAGATGGAAGTGAAGCTTGCTTCGGTAGACGACATTGTACGCGGTGCAGACTTCATCACTGTTCACACACCGCTTACCCCTGAGACCCGCCACATGATCTCCCGTCCGCAATTCGAAGTCATGAAAAAAGGCATGCGTATCGTCAACTGTGCACGCGGCGGTGTCATCGATGAAATGGCGCTCGTAGAAGCGATCGACAGCGGCATTGTAGCCGGCGCTGCATTCGACGTCTTCGAGAAGGAGCCGCCTGAAGCAGACCACCCGTTCCTTACGCATCCGAAGATTATCGTGACTCCCCATCTGGGTGCCTCGACGATTGAAGCCCAGGAGAACGTGGCGATCGATGTATCGGAGCAGGTCCTCCATATCCTGCGCAACGAACCGTTCATCAACGCGGTGAACATTCCGCCGGTTGCACCTAGTGTGATGAACAAGCTGCAGCCGTACTTCACCCTCGGCGAGAAACTGGGCAGCTTTGCGACACAGATTACCGATGGAGCGATCCGCGAGATCCATGTGGAGTATGCCGGTGATCTCTCGGATGTGGATACCCAGCCGCTTACCCGCTATGTGGTTAAGGGTGTACTCACCCGCCACTTCGCCGGAGATGTGAACATCGTCAACTCGATGCATCTGGCCAAGACCCGTGATGTGAACGTTGTGGTGACCAAGGCTTCCAAAACCAAAGGCTTCACCAACCTCATCACGGTAACACTCAAGGCTGAGCATGATGAAGAGCGTCTGGTTGCCGGTACCCTGCTGCAGGGCTACGGCGAACGTATCGTTAAGGTCAACAAGTTCCCTGTCGATATTGCTCCGGAAGGCCATCAGCTGGTCATCTCGCATAACGATAAGCCGGGTATCATCGGACTCGTCGGCACCCTGCTTGGCGAGAACGGCGTCAATATCGCATCCATGCAGGTTGGCCGTACCATCGTCGGCGGAGCCGCCATTATGCTCCTGACTGTGGATAAGGGTGTGCCGAAGGAGGTCCTGGTGAAGCTGGCCGGACTGCCGGAGATCAACACCGCTGAGGAGATTATTCTGCTCTAATTCTTATTTTTCCAAAGTAAAACACTCTTCGGGAGTGCAGGCCCCAGGGCTGCGCACTTCCAAAGAGTGTTTTTTGCGTAATTCTTATATTTCTATAAAATCCGGTAGGCAGGCACCTGCCGGCCGTCGGTGTCCGTAAAGCCGTATTTCCGTGCCAGGTCCCCTACCTTCTGTGGAACACCCGTCATGGATATCACTTCAGGATCGGCAGCAAGCGCTGCAACTGCCCGTCCGATATAGGCTGTTGATTCGGTCTCCCTTAGTCCTTCCTCCTCCTGCCAGTGCTCTTCATCTGTGCCGAAGCTGTCCAGGACCAGCTCAGTCCGCATCCAGCCGGGAGAGACAGGAATCACCGCGATGCCGTCCGCAGCCACTTCCAGAGATAATCCGTAGGCCATGCGCACCAGCGCATTTTTGGACAGATCATAGTAGAAGTTTCCGGTGTATTTATACTCATCCCAGAAGGTCGTATGAACGATTAATTTCCCCGCCCCCGTTCCTTCCCTGCGCATCAGTGGTATGGCATAATAATTAGTCATCAGCTGCGCCCGGACCCCGGCAGTGAACATATGATCCCAATGCTGCACCGGCTGCTTCCAGAACGGCTCATTTTCGATAGAGAGACTATTCCCTCCCCAGACGTTATTGACCAGAATATCCAGTCTGCCCTGTTCTGCGTTAATCTGCCGGATCACAGCTTCTGTCTCACTGTCATTGGTATGATCACAGCGGATCACCGCTCCATCCCCGCCTGAACGGCGGATATCAGCCAGCACCCCTTCAAGCGTTCTTGCTTGTGCCTCCTGCGGCATACCGGCATTCCTGCCCGTAATGTATACATAGGCGCCTGCCTTCGCCAGCTCCAGCGCAATGCCTCTGCCTGCCCCCCTGCTCCCTCCTGTTACCAATGCCACTTTCCCTTGCAGATTTGTCATTTGATCCGCTCCCTTTCGTCTATCATGCCCGGATTAGAAGATCATTTGCGCTAATCCGTACTCTTGTCTAATATATACCTTATACATGACAACCACTGACATATATAAATAATACATTTAGGGAGGCAGCAGAATGAGAGCGGATCGCCTGATCACTATTGTTCAACTTTTACAGAGCCGCGGGAAAATCAGCTCCAAGGAGCTGGCACAAACGCTGGAGGTATCGGAGCGTACAGTCTTCCGGGATATGGAGGCACTCAGCTTCTCCGGCATCCCCGTGCTGGCGGAGCGCGGCCGGGAAGGCGGCTGGAAGCTGGCTGAAGGCTACCGGAATTCCCTGAGCGGAATGAACACCAAGGAGATTGCCGCGCTGCTGGTGCCCGCCGATCCGGCGATTCTGAACGCGCTGGGCATTCAGGAGGAGTTCTCCTCAGCATCCCGCAAGCTGCAGGCCGCTGCTACCAGGCAGCCCCTCACCCCCTTCAGCTTCCTCAGCCAGCGGATTCACATCGACGGAGCCGGGTGGCATCCCTCTGGGGAGACCTATCCCTGCCTGCCCGCTTTGCAGGGAGCCTTATGGGAGAACCGCAAGGTGATCATCACCTATCTGCGCGGGGAGGACGCTGCCGAGCGGCTGGTTGCACCGCTGGGGCTTGTAGTCAAGCGCGGCGTCTGGTATTTGGCCGCCGGACATGACAGTGAGCTGAGGACATACCGGGTCTCCAGAATCACTGAGGCCAAAGTCACAGAGGAGTCCTTTGAGCGGCCGGAGGATTTCGTCCTGTCTGAGTACTGGGAGACCTCCACCGCTGCGTTCAAGTCTGCCTTGCCCCGGTACCCCGCCAGCCTGCTTGTCAGGGACCGCACAATGAAAGAGCTGCAGAAGGAGCGTTACGTCACCCTGATGCACCAGGAGCCTTCTGAGGCCCCAGGCTGGATTAGGGCCGAGGCCGAGTTCAACACGCCGGAGTCTGCGAGCCGGATCATCCTGTCCCTGGGTCAGGGCATCAAGGTAACGGCACCGCCTGAGCTTGCGGATACGGTTGCTTCAGCTCTGCGTGAAGCGGCAGCATTATACGATTTTTAATAATAGACCAAATGCACTAGTATCCCCTATAATATTACAATACACATTATTATTTATAGGGGGACTCTACATTATGGACTGGATGAACAAGCTTCCATTGAAACAAAAAATCGTCACCGGATGTTACCTGGTTGCCGCTTTATTCGCTGTCCCTGTCTTAATCACACTAATACTGATGGACAGGCTGCTCATCGGCATTATTCTTGTCGCCGTCCTGGCAGCGCTGACTTACCCGCTTGCGCGCTTCATTGAGAGAACGCTTACATCTTCATTTGAGGATATCTCCAATGTGACGCACACGATTGCCAAAGGCGACTTCACCAGCCGTGCCGACGAGAATGGCTCGATGGGTGACATTAGCCGCTCGTTCAACACCATGATTGACAAGCTCAAAAAAATCCTCACCGATGCCTCACAGATTACCCGTCAGGTTATGGACGCCAGCCGCGGGATTGAAGACAAGAATCAGAACCTGAAATTTGTAATGGCTCAGGTGGCCTCCTCCTCCAATGAGCTGGCTCTGGGTGCTAACGAAATCTCGGTGGATATCGCTGATATGACCGAATCGATCAAGGATATCGAAATCAAAGTCTCCAATTATACGAACTCAACTAAAGAAATGAATAGAAGATCTGTACATACGCTGGAATTGGTTGAACAGGGACGGCAATCCGTGGATACCCAAGCCGAAGGCATGCGTAAGAACATCCAGGCTACCCAAAAGGTGGCGGATACGATCGAAGCCCTATCACAGAACGCACGCGGCATTACGATGATAACCAAGACAATTACCGAAATTGCCGAACAGACCAATCTGCTGTCGCTCAATGCTTCCATTGAAGCTGCCCGTGCAGGTGAGCATGGCCGCGGGTTCGCAGTTGTTGCCCAGGAGGTCCGCAAGCTGGCCGAGGAATCCACCGCTTCCACCAAAGAGGTGTTCGGACTGGTCCGCAGCATTGAAGCGGATATCAAGCAGGCCATCGATAATATCGCCATTAACGAAGAGGTCGTTCAGGTACAGAATGAAATGATAACGGAAACGGCTAACATCTTTGCTCAAATTGTGCATAGTGTCCAATACATAACCGAGCAGATCGCTTCCTTCTCCGCAGAGAGTGACCTTATGCTGGAGAGCGCGCTCAAGATCTCCGGCGCGATCGAGAATATCTCAGCCATCACCCAGGAGACCGCCGCAGGGACCGAAGAGGTATCTGCCGCAATGAACGAACAGATTCACGCGCTGCAATCCGTGGCTGAGGAGACAGAGAAGATGACCTCCGCCGTCTTTAATCTGCAAAAAACGATTCATATTTTCAAATTCTAGCTTCGGTACAAAGAGACACGCCTGCGGGATTTTCTGCGGGTGGTGTCTCTTTTTCTCTGGCTAAACTAAGATTGTTATGTAATATTCACAAATTGTTGAAATTGTGCATAAGGGTAAAAAGCATGCTTTGCACTTCTTTACTATAGTCGTTCTATTGTCTTAGCTTGTCTATAAGCCAACATCTCACCTGTCCATTACTTAAGTCCTATCATCGAATCTTTAAGTGCTGTATATCTAGTGAATTCTTAACATTTTGCAGTAACTCAGGATTGCAATAAGTCTTTGTACTTACTATTAATAATAATAGCCCAGAATTCTCATTTGCATTTTAAGACTTTAGTCTTCCAGGGACAACCATTTTCAAAAGTTTGAAATTCCAAATATTCAGCCCTTTTTATTCCTGAATATTCGGCAAATTCCGAGTTTCTTCTCACAGGGGTTATTGACAAAAGAGCAGCAAGGAATATATTGTAAAGGAAAATTCTCCACAGATTGATTTATAACCGCATACCGGCAAAATTCACCGAAAGGGAATGACGCAAAGCCATGGATCTACAGTCTCATTTCTAAAGTGGGATCATGACAGCCAGGTTGCTGAAAAACTGTGAACGCCTTAGGTTTCGCGTTTGATTATGGTGATTCGTGCAACAGACCTGTGCTCCAATGTTGAGTACAGGTTTTCTATTGCTGACTTATACAAATAACAACATGCGGGGTGGATGTTCTGAAGACAGTTGCAGATTATATGGCGGAAGCTTTACGTAATTTGGGAGTCACTCATTCTTTTGGTATCATAGGCAAGTCTATTTGCCCCATCGCTTTGAAAATGGTCGACTATGGCATAGAGTTCATCCCCGGCCGGCACGAATCCAGCTCCGGCTTCGCCGCCGGCGGTTACGCTCTTAAGACCGGCAGCCTCGGGGTAGCCTTCGGCACCTCCGGTCCGGGCGGAACGAATCTGCTCACCGCAGCAGCGCATGCCAAGGCCAATAATCTTCCCGTCCTCTTCATCACCGGCCATCAGTCCATCAAGGAGCTGGGCATTCCCCAATGTCAGGATTCCACTTCCTATCTGGCTGATTTGGCGGATATGTTCCGGCCGGCCACCCTCTTCAGCAAGCTCGTAGAACGCGGCGATCACTTCAGCACGATTTTCAACCATGCCCTATCCATCGCCCTCGGTGACCGGAAAGGTCCGGTCCATCTCTGCATTCCGTTTGATGTGCAGACAGAGCGGCTCGCGGAATGCCGGATTGTTCTGCCGCAGCGCGAGGGACTGGTCAGTTATCAGAACTATGACCGGGTCATCTCGGCGATTAATCAATCCGCCCGCCCTCTGATCATTGCCGGTAAAGGCGTTAACCGCTCCGGGGCGCATCAGGAACTGGTGCAGTTGGCCGAAACCTTCAACATTCCTGTAGTCACCTCTCCAGGCGGCAAAGGCGCCATAGCTTATGATCACCCTCTCTATCACGGTCCTGTCGGTGTTGGAGGCTCGTCGCACGGCGATGAATTGCTGAACAACAGCGACCTGTTCATTGTTCTGGGCTCCCGTCTCAGCGACATGACCATCTGCAACCTGAAGCCGGAGAATCATCCGCAACAGCTGATTCAGTTCGACGTAGATCCAACCTTTGTCGGCAAAATCCTCACCTCGTCCACCATCGCTGTCGGCGGAGACTTAAGGGACAACCTGGCGCTGTATCTTCAGAAGCTGGACCCCTCAACAGTCACCAAGCATGAAATTACTATCTCCAATGATTACAATGACGAGCTGCCCGTGCTGGCGGGACTATCTCTGGCTTCGGTAATGAGCACGATGAGCGAACTAATCCCCTACAACAGCAGCGTGTTCGTAGATGATGGCAGCCATGGCTTCAATGCGGTGAAATGGTTCAATGTCCGCAGGCCCGGCAGCTTCATATTCGATGCCTACTTTGCCTGCATGGGCAATTCAATTGGCATGGCCATCGGCGCCAAGGCAGCCTCTCCCGGGGAGACCGTCCTCTGTATAACCGGTGACGGCTGTTTTATGATGCTAGGAGCTGAAGTAAACACGGCCGTTTGCAAGGATATTCCGGTGATTTTCATCGTGGTGAACAATATGCAGCTGGATATGGCGCTCAAGGGCATGGAGAAAACGACCGGCCGGATTGACGGTACGATCTTCGAGGTTCCGATGGATGCTGTGAAATTCGCCGAATCGCTGGGTGCAGCCGGCTTCCGCTGTGAGACGCAGGAGGAGTTCGCCGCCGCAATCCGCGAGGCTATCGCACTTAACAAGACCTCTGTCATTGAGCTGCTGACTGACCGTGATGAGATGCCTCCTACGGCTCACCGCACGCTGGATCTTACGTAAGAAGCCGCATTCGCATACTTTTTCTAACCTACTATCAGGAGGCCAAAAGCATGAACAAGAACAGCGGACTCGAACATTTCACTGATCTCTCAGGAGATTACGGGGCCAAAGCCCTGGCTCCGATTAAAGAGCATTTTCCGGAATTAGCCGAGTATATTATGGGCAATGCCTATGGTGATATTTTTCAGCGGACCACGATTGGCTCTGACTGGAAGGAGATCGCGGTGATCTCGTCTCTGATTACGATGGGGCAATATGAGCAGCTAGGGGTTCATTATGTAATGGCACTTCGCGTTGGCATGACCGTCGATCAGATTAAGGGGGTGCTGCTGCATCTCACTCCTTGCGTTGGTGCCCCCCGGGTGATTTCGGCCTTTAATGTGCTGCTGGATACCCTGGAAGAGATTAAAGAAAAATCTTCATAAATCTACAATTTTCGACTTTTGATTGCACATTTCAACATGATCTGGTTATAATGAAGGCAAAATATCCCAAATCAAATGCGATTTTGTCGAATGGAGTCGCTGGAATGATGGTTTGGAGGTATTACAAATTACACTTAGGGAGAGATCAACATGGGACAATTTATTCTGAAGACAGACACTGCGAAGAAAGTAATCAATATTGAGCTGGAGGGAACCTTTTCTAACGAGGACGGACTCAAATCTATACAGGCTTACCAGCAGACCATTAACCCGATCAGCCCTGCTGAATATGCATTAGAAATCGACTGCCGCAAGCTGAATGTAACGGCTCCTGATGTTGTACCGCTGCTTGAAGGCTGCTTCATCATGTTCAAGGCTGACGGCTTCCAGAAGGTGAGTCTGACCCTGGAAAATAACCCGATCCTCAAAATGCAGCTGGCACGCCTGGGACGCAAAGCCGGACTTGAGAACCTGGAAATCACTTCAACCGTACAAGCTTAATAAATACAATTTAAACTAAAATCAGCCGCGTGAAACGCACCTATTCATTCATTGTAACGGCTGCTAATGCTGGAGAGAGTTTTGTAAGAAGCACATTCGTGAGAGGCATAGCTAACAAAACTTTAGGAGGTCTGTACTATGGCAGGGATTCGCATTAAGGACATTGATATCTACCATCCGGACAAAAGAATCGGCAATGAGTTTTTCATTCAGCATTTTGATGACAAAGGTATTGATATCCGCGGACTGTTGGCCACTCTGGGCCGTGAAAACCGCTACAGCATCGACAGCCCGGATGAGAACTCCCTGACAATGGCTTTTGAAGCCGCAAGTAATGTTCTGGAGAAGACCGGTCTTACCGGCCCTGACATTGACCTGATCGCTTATGCAAGCCAGACCCCTGAATATATATTTCCTACGAACTCATTGATGATCCACCGCCTGATTAACGGGGCTTCGCATACCATCTGTATTGACAGCAATGCCAACTGTGCCGGAATGACTGCCTCGGTTGAGCAGGTCAGCCGCCAGATGATGGCGAACCCGAGAATTCGCCGCGCCCTGGTCATCGGCTCCGATTACGTGGCGCCGCATGCGGACAAGAATGATCCCGTGTATTACGCGAACTTTGGTGATGCCGCTGCTGCGGTCATTCTGGAGCGCGATGAGCATTCGGTCGGCTTCATTGACTCGATCTACCAGACTGACACCTGCGTGTACGGCAACTCTTTGTTCCCGGCAGAAGGTCTGGCTAAGCTTGGACGCACCGGTGTTGCTGCAGGAGAGTTCAATGTGAAGTTCATTCCGTTCGATGATTCCATCTGTGTGGATGCCGCTTCTGAATCGATTAACACTCTGCTTAGCAACAACGGGATAGCCCCTGAATCGGTTAAGGCCGCCTGCTTCTCTCAGCTGTCTCTTCCGAACATCCAGGCTGTCTCCGGCAAAACCGGTATTAACCCTGAGGCCGCAGTCTACATAGGCGATGAGTTCGGCTATACCTCGACCAGCAGCCCGTTCATTGCCCTTCACAAAGCCGTCACTACCGGGCAGCTTGAACGTGGAGACAAGGTCCTGTTCTGGACCGTTGGCGCCGGATGGCAGAATGTCGCATTTGTAATGGAGTACTAATCTTTGAGTAAAAAACGGCCCGCAGCAGAGTTACTGCTTGCGGGCCGTTTCTGTTCTTGTCTCTAAAGTCTGCCTTCGTGGTTGCCCTCATGCTTCTCCCAGCCCATCGTACGCGACACAGCGTCCTGCCAGGCGCCGTATCTGCGTTCCCGCTCTTCCGGCTCCATCTGCGGCGAGAAGACCTTCTCAGCGGTGTTGAAGCTCTCCAGCTGCTCACGGGTCCATACCCCGGAGGTGAGCCCGGCGAGCAGCGCAGCGCCAAGCGCTGTAGTCTCCGCATAGGTTGTACGTGTCACCTCACTGCCCAGAATATCGGCCTGGAACTGCATGAGCAGATTGTTGCGCACCGCACCACCGTCCACTCTCAGGCCGGTGAGCGGCATGCCGGCGTCCTTTTGCATGGCATCGATGACATCACGGGACTGGAAGGCCAGGGATTCCAGCGTCGCCCTTACCAGATGGGCAGAGGTGGTGCCTCGCGTCAAGCCGAATATGGCGCCACGCGCATACATATCCCAGTAAGGCGCACCCAGTCCGGTAAAGGCCGGTACCACCACAACCCCTTCACTCTCCTCCACTTCACTGGCCTTCTCTTCCGAGTCAGCAGGCGCAACAATCAACCCCAGCCCCTCTTGCAGCCACTGCACAGCCGCTCCAGCGACAAACACACTGCCCTCCAGCGCATAATAGAGATCATCGCCCATACCCCAGGCTACCGTGGTCAACAGGCCGTGGCTGGAGGCCACAGCTTCAGTGCCTGTATTCATGAGGATGAAGCAGCCGGTTCCATAGGTATTCTTGGCACTGCCGGCTTCCAGGCAGGTATGGCCAAAGAGTGCCGCCTGCTGATCCCCCAGCACCGACCGGATAGGAATCTCCAGTCCGAACCATTGCTGGTCACAAATACCGAAATCTCCGCCCGACATCCTCACCTCCGGCAGAATGGACGGCGGAATGCGCAGCGTGTCCATCAGCTCTTCATCCCACTGACGCTCATGCAGGTTATACATCATCGTTCTTGAAGCGTTGGTAACGTCTGTAGCGTGTACGGCGCCTCCGGTCAGCTTCCAGATCAGCCAGGTATCTATCGTCCCTGCCAGGAGCTCTCCTTTGCCAGCACGCTCCCTTGCTCCCGGTACATGATCCAGAATCCACGCCAGCTTAGTCGCCGAGAAATACGCGTCAATGACCAGCCCTGTCTTATCCGCAATGACTCCGGCCATCCCGCGTGACTTCAGCTCCTCACATTGATCTGCTGTCCGCCGGTCCTGCCAGACAATTGCCGGGTAGATCGGCTCACCTGTAATTTTATCCCAAATGAGAGCCGTCTCCCGCTGGTTGGTAATGCCGATAGCTGTTATGTAATCAGCCGGTTCAGAGCTTGCTGCAATGGCATCTCTGGCTGCGGCAAGCTGACTCTCCCAGATCTGCTCCGGGTCATGCTCAACCCAGCCCGGGCGGGGAAAGGATTGCTTGATCTCATATTGTCCCTGCGAGATCACTTCTGCCTCTGCATCGAAGAGAATTGCCCGTGAGCTGGTAGTACCTTGGTCCAAGGATAAAATCATAATGCCCAGCCTCCTGCAAGCCTTAGCTTGAAATATATGTTTCACGATGAACAATATTAATGTGGTGATTTCAACAAAAAGCACCTCTGCTCTCAGAGGCGCTGTCATGCATGGTCTTGGTTTACTGTTTTTCGACAGGAAGCCGCAGGGTAAACGTGGTGCCCTCTCCCAGCTTGCTGGTGGCATAAATACTGCCGTGATGCGATTCGACGATATTCTTCACGATTGCCAGCCCCAGCCCCGTACCGCCCGATTCTCCCCGCAGGCGGGCCTTGTCGGCTTTGTAGAAGCGTTCGAAGATAAACGGCAGATCCTCAGGATTGATTCCGGCCCCTTGATCTCTGATCGCGATCTCCACCAGACTTCTGCCTTCCAACACTACTGTGCCTGCCAGAATGGAGATTCTCCGGTCAGCCGGAGTATGGCGGAAGGCATTATCCAGCAGATTGGTCAGCACCTGCTCCAGCTTGTCTTCATCGGCAGCTCCCAGCAGCAGCTCCTGCTCCGGGCGCTTCAGTTCAAGCATAATATCCCGCTCCTTGGCTCTGACGGAGAATTTGCGGTATACCCGCTCCAGCAATTCTCCCACATCAACCTGAGCCTTAAGCATATCCGTATGTCCTGCTTCCATACGCGCCAGGTCCAGCAGATCCTTCACCAGACGGCCCATACGCAAGGATTCATCATGAATGACCTGAACCAGCTCACTGCTCTCCTCCGGTGAGGAGGCCATTCCGTCCAGCAGCGCTTCACTATAGCCCTGCATCATCGAGAGCGGGGTGCGGATCTCATGGGATACATTCGCCACGAAATCCCGCCGCATCTTCTCCAGCCGCACCTCTTCCGTCACATCACGAAGAACAGCAACGGCTCCGCGCAGATGATCTTCCGAATAGAGCGGTGCCATGTGCACCGACCATACCCCCTGCCGGACATGGACATTGGAGCGCTGATCGCCCCCGTTCTCAAGGGTGCTGAGGAATAGTGGACGCAGCGGCGGCGGGACCTCGCTGGAAGCAGAGGCCTTCGGAACAGGTCCGTTTTCCTCTTCCTCCTCCCAGGTAAGATCACTCCACGTTTCGAGGAGGGTCTGGCCATGCGGATTGGTGAGGATGATCCGGCCTTCGATATCGAAGGTGATCACCGCATCGCTCATGCTGCGCAGGACACTGGATAAATGCCCTTTTTCATTATTCAGACTGCGTATATTCTCTTCCAGCTCTTCCGCCATGTGGTTAAACGATGTCGCGAGCTGGCCGATCTCATCGCTCGTAACCAGGGTCAGTCTTGTTCCATATTCGCCGCGGCGGATGTCATTCGCTGCTTCAATAACCTGCTGCATCGGCTGAGTGATCTTCGTGAACAGGAACAGGGCAAAGAAGGTGGTCAAAGAGAACCCGATCATGCACGTATACATGAACAAGCGCTTGATTGCCCCGGAGTTGGTGAAATTACTGTCGATGTAAGGCAGCAGGAACAGCCCGAGTGTAATGAGCACGACAGCAACCAGAAAGATGATCGTGATCCACAGCTTACCGACAAGGCTTCTCCAGAAGTTCACTTATTTAGGCACCTCAAGCTTATAGCCTACTCCCCATACCGTTGTAATCATTGCTGCCGATTCCGGGGATACCTTATTCAGTTTTTCACGCAGACGCTTGACATGGGTATCCACGGTGCGGAGATCTCCGAAGAATTCGTAATTCCATACATCCTTCAGCAGCTCCTCACGCGAGAATACCTTGTCCGGTGAGATGGCCAGATAATGCAGCAGCTCGTATTCCTTGGGCGTCAGACTTACCTCTTGGCCCCCTGCGCTTACGCGGTGTGCATCATGCTCAATAATAAGGAACGGGAACACGATATTGTTGCTTGAATTACTCTCTTTGGACAAAAATGCTGTTGCGGAAGAACGGCGCATGATCGCCTTCACCCGGTAGATCACCTCACGCGGACTGAACGGCTTGACGACATAATCGTCTGCTCCCATCTCAAAGCCCTGAACCCGGTTGATCTCCTCGCCCTTAGCAGTAAGCATCAGGACCGGTGTGGATTTCACGCCTCTGAGCCGGGTCAGCACTTCAATCCCGTCAATACCGGGCAGCATCACATCCAGCAGAATCAGACCGTAGTCATTGGCGGTTGCTTTGCGCAGGGCGATTTCCCCGTCCTCCGCCTCATCAATCTCATAGCCTTCTTTTTCAAGATACATTTTGAGCAGGCGGCGGATGCGTTCTTCGTCATCCACTACCAGAATTCTATTCAAGTGCTCAGCCATTTACACAACAACCCCTTCATCAATTACAGTAGAACGTCACCCTGGATCATACGCATGCCCGAAAGAAGCCTGAGCTTATCAGTCCGTTCCCGCATATGAATGAAGTCCGGCGATAACCAGGTTAACACCGACCAGGGTAAACATTACGATTAGAAAGCCGAGTACAGCGAGCCAAGCGGATTTGCGTCCCTGCCATCCGCGGGCCAGCCGCAAATGGAGATACGCACTGTAGAACAGCCAGGTGACGAGTGCCCAGACTTCCTTGGGGTCCCATCCCCAGAATCTGCCCCAAGCCACCTCAGCCCATATCATTGCAAAAATCAAAGCCCCCAGTGTGAAAATCGGGAAACCGATGGCGATTGCCCTGTAGGTAATCTCATCCAGGTCATTCTCATCGATTCCATCAAGCACCGGATGAAGAGCCTTCCCAAGCGGCTTACGTACGGCCAGCCGAAGAATGCCATACAGCAGCAGTCCGGACAGCAGTGACCAGATCACAGTGTTGAACTTGCGCCCTGCATTGACACCATTCATCCAGGAAGGTGCTTGAAACAAAGGCTTCTGAAGCCCAAGAAACGGCTGGAAGCTCTCAATTTCGCTATGGTACGGTGCCACAATCGGCGGCATTTTATAACTCACTTTCTCTATTGTACTATCTTCCTGCCCGGGGCTGTCAATCGTAACGTTCGAACGGACAAAAACAGATTCATAGCCCGCGCCGCGGAAGGCAAATACAGATCCAAGAAACCCAATTATAACAATGATCGAGAACAGAGTAAATTCGACCAGCCGCTGCTGCTTGCGGTCACTGCGTTCCTTGCTGTCAAACTTCACTGTCCGCAGCAGATACATCAGTCCGGCGGCAAAGCCTACGGCGAAGAAGGACTCCCCGAGCGCAGCAAGCGTGACATGAATATTCAGATAGATTGATTTGAGCGAAGGAATGAGCGGCTGCACTTCCTGCGGAAATACAGCTGCATAGGCCATCACAACAATGGAGATTGGGACCGCGAATACCCCGAGAATTATCTTGCGGTAGATGGCAAAGATCACCGTAAAGGCAACCATCACCATCATCGATAGGAAGGTCATGAACTCATACATATTGCTGACCGGAATATGACCGGCCCCCATCCAACGGGTAACGAAGTAGGCCAGATGGCAGATCAGCCCGAGTGAAGAGGTGATAAAAGCAATCCGCCCCCACCGTGCCGTATGCTCCTCCGGCTTCCTGCCCGACCATTTGCGGCCCATAATGGCAATGGTGAACAACATGAAGGCACCGCTGTATAAAAGAAATGCGGCTATAAAGACGTCACTGCTGAAATCGAGCAAGCTCATGCCATGCCTCCTCCGTTGTCCAATGATTTGTCATCGACTGTCATGTCTATCTGCTCCAGAATAGAAACGAGCTCACGGCGGAAGCCGAACCAGTTCTTGTTCGTATGGCCTCCAAGCACCAGCTGTCCGCCCTCAACGATCAGCCAGATGCGTCTGTGCTGCCAATAGAAGCCGAGAATCAGCCCCAGCATGACAATACCCGCACCAATCCAGACAAACGGCATTGCCCGGTCTACACGGACATTGAGATAGGTGGTGGATTCCGAGAAATCCACATCCGTCATACTGCCCACCTCAAGCTCCAGAAACCGTGTGCCGCCTCCAAGCTTGTCGTTGATCGCAGACTGCTGGAAGCGCTCCTTGTCCACCTGCTTCGGGAAATAGAAATATTGCTGCCCCTCTGCCGGCAGATCCGGACCACGGATCAGGAAGAGAAACGCCGGAGCGTTCGGATAAGGGGAGGTAGAGACCGGACGGCCTTCCTCATTCAATCCGAAATCCATATACTTCTCCTTTAGCTCAAGGGTGTAGGGTCCCGCCTTGAAGCTGCGCTGCGGATTCTTCATATCCAGTCTGAACTTGCCGTAGCTCTCACCGGTTGAAGCATTGACGAGATCAGGCTGCACGGAACGCAGAACAGGCGTAAGATCATAGTCAAACTGATACGCTTTCATTCCTTGGTAGCTCAGCGGAGAATTCACCTGAATGTCATGCCGGGCAACTTCCGCAAGCTGAGGCTCCTTGGAGGGATCGCTGCAGTCCGCTGTACATTCATATAGAACCGCCTTGGTCTCGTAGAGCTTAGGGAGGACCTTCTTGCCCCGGAATTCCTCGGGCATCTCTTCTTCACTATAGAATTCTACTGTGAACTTCTCATTCTTCAGGTACATGCTGGTGTCCGGTATCCGTACTGCCTCTCCCTGCGGGAAGGCAAGATGCTGATCCATATTCAGACCCGGAAGTCCCCTCGCAAGCACAGCAAGCAAAAATATAATCAGGCCAATATGTATTACATAAGGTCCCCAGCGACTGAAACGGTGTTTTTCGGCCAGTAATGCGCCTCCCTCCGTCCGCACGCGGTACCCTTTCTTCTTAAGCGGCTGAACGATCCGTGCCACCCATTCCTCCGGCTCACCCTCCACCTCTGTAATCAGCGTGAGCTTTTGACGGGTAAGGAACTGGCGGTGCTTACGGATCTTCTGACGGGTTAACGCCTTGTAGAGCGGAAGCACGCGGTCCAGGCTGCAGATGACCAGAGAAGCTCCGATCATGACCAGCAGCGTCACGAACCACCAGGATTCATAGGTATGCGAAAGGCCGAGTCTATAATATATATTCCCGGCTGTTCCATACGTTTGTTCATAATAGGTTGAAGCGTCAATATTCAGAAAGGTGCTTTCTTGCGGAAAAATCGTACCGAGCATCGCACCCAGCAGCGTCAGCACAATCAGGTAAATGGCTATTTTGACTGAGGAAAAAAAGTTCCAGACCTTATCGATCACTCCCGGACTTACCCGCTGTGAACGGCGGGCCACCCCATCGTAGCGCATCTCCAGGTTCCCCGAGGCGTTCTCTTCCTTCTCATCCAGCGGCTTGCCGCAGGCTTCACAGAGAACCGTGCCTACCGGATTCTGGTGACCGCATTCACATTTGGTGTTGCTGATCAGCGGCTCTCGCTTACTCATGGTCCCACCAGCTTCCCGATTTGCTCGTCAAGCGAGCTCAGATCCAGCTGGCCAATATGAATGCTGTCCACCCTGCCCTTCGTATTAATGAAGAAGGTGGTGGGCAGCGGGGAGACCCCGTAGCTGCGGACCGCATCGCGTCCCTTATCCATCACAACCGGAAAATCAATATCCACGAGCTTCACGAAATTGTCCACCGTCATCTGATCCTCGCCCACATTCACACCCAGGACTACAACACCCTGGTCCTTCCATTTCTCCCACTGTGACTGGAGCGCGGGCATTTCCTTAACGCATGGTGCGCACCAGGAGCCCCAGAAGTTCAGGACAACCGACTTTCCTCTGAATTCCTCCAGCGTATGGGTCGCACCGTCCAGCCCAAGCAATTCAAAATTAGGCGCTTTCCCGCCTTCCTCCGGCTTGCCGTCTCCCCCGAACACAGAGGAGCTGATAGCATAACCCCCAAGCAGAACGATTAGAAATAGTATCACGATTTGGATTGGCTTCCTGGCTTTGCCCATACAGGGGTACCCCCTTCTGTGACGCAACTCATTACTTTAGTTGTAAGGTGTGAACATCCTATGAACATTATAACGAATATTGTCACAGTTTTAGGAGGGGAAATTGTGAACTTTATGTGTCTTTGCGTGTCTGATTGTCCCGAAGCATTCCCGCCTTGGCAATTTGCTGCAGATGATTGATCTCATCCTTGGTCAAATGGCGGTAAGAGCCGCGCTTGAGATTCTGGAGCAGGATATCCCCGAAGGAAATCCGCTTCAGACGGATAACCGGATGCGACACAGCCTCGAACATCCGCCGGACCTGACGGTTGCGGCCTTCATGGATGGTGATGCTGATCACCGCTTCCTTATTGGCTTCATCGATATCCTTGTATTCGACTTCCGCAGGAGCGGTCATGCCGTCCTCCAGCTTAATGCCGGCCTTCAGCTTGTCCAGCGCTGTGCCGTGCGGAACACCCTTGACCGTGGCCAGATACGTCTTCGGCACATGGTGCTTCGGATGCGTGAGCAGGTTGGCAAACTCACCGTCATTCGTCAGCAGCAGCAGCCCTTCGGTATCGTAGTCCAAGCGGCCTACAGGGTATACGCGCTCTGTGATGCCTTTCAGGTAATCCGTTACTACCTTGCGGCCCTTGTCATCCGAGGCGCTTGTAATTACACCTTTGGGCTTGTTGAACATAATATAGATTTTATTCTCGCCCCGGATCAGTCTGCCCGAGACTTTAATAATATCGGTTGCGGGGTCCGCCTTCGTGCCAAGCGTAGTTACGAGTTCCCCGTTGACTTCCACTTTACCGGCCAAAATCATTTCTTCACATTTGCGTCTGGACGCAACACCTGCTTGCGCCAAAATTTTCTGTAATCTTTCCATTTTCGACTACTCACCTCAGGTTAATGATAACCATCAGAGGCATAAATCACAAGATCATTCCACGGAAAAAATGCGCCGGGGCAAGTTTCGCTATGCGGCTCCACCGTAAGCGGCGACATTTGATAGCGTCCGGACAGCTCCAGTATAAGCTTCCCCGCCGCGAACAGCTGCTGCTGGCGCTCCGGCAGCTGGGGCAATTGCTCCGCCTCCCCATAGTTGCCCTCAAGGCATATATGAATATGCTCCGGGTCTGTCAGCAGCGGCGCCGCGTAGACTGAACCGTTCAATCCGACCCAGAAGTCAAAACCTTTGCCGTTAATAGACGGACAGCGGGAATGATGCAGAATAAAGCCTTTGTAGTCCACCCTTGTCGTCCTCCCTCCGTATTGCTGAAATAGCATATGAAGCGGGGGAGCGGGCGGTGAGGAATGTTTGTTAAAATGTTTGGGGGGCGGGGCGAGGGCGAGTAAAGGCGTTGAATATTCGTAACTCCGAGGAATATTTGGACTTCCGGCCGCTGTTAAAGTTGGATTTCCTTGATTAGACTGCCCTGCGGCAGTAGAAATCCAACACAGCTTATGCTTACGATGCGAGCTTTCCTACGGAAAGCTTTCAGGCGGACGCTGGCGCTCCTACAGTTCCAAAATTCCTCTCCGTTACTCCGTCAACGCACGGGCAAACCTAATAACAAACAGTCCTCACCTCCCGGAAGGGGGGGAGGACTGTAGGGCAAGCGGCAAGCGGCTGCGGGGCAGCGCTTGAAGGCCACAACCACCGGCGCAATACCCTTCATTCGCTCATCCGGCCGACTTTTGCTGTAATCAAGTGCATTTATACCCTTCATTCGCTCTCCTGAAGGCAAACAATTGGATAAACGTATCCTAATCCAAACGATTTGAGGAAGTTAGCTGAAGCAAGTGGAAAAAGAACAATTAATTTGTTTAATTTCAACACTTTAGCGGGAATACGTATAATTAAGCTGCATTTTTCCAACTATTGTCTCCTTAACGCTCACTCGTCTAGCAGCAGGTGGAGGAAATCCATCTATCAAACTATCCATCTATCCATTCATCCACTTATCCACTTATCCATCTACCTCCTACTCCTGCTCCTGCTCCTGCTCCTACTCCTGCTCCTGCCCCGCTACCCGAACACCAGCAGACAAACGGCAATGGCAGCAATAAAGCCGACGACATCCGAGAACAGGCCCACCTTCAGGGCATAGCGGCCGTTGCGGATGCCTACGGCGCCGAAATACACAGTCAGCACATACAGGGTGGTATCTGTGCTGCCCTGTATAGTAGAAGCAATCATACCGATGAGAGAGTCCGGGCCGTGGACGCGGATCAGGTCTGTGGTATAGGCAAGCGATCCAGTGCCCGTCAGCGGGCGCAGGAGACCGAGCGGAAGCACCTCTGACGGAATACCCAGTCCCTCCATCAGAGGGCTTACAAAGCCCATGAGGAAGTCCAGCGCACCGGACGCGCGGAACACACTGATGGCCACCAGCATGCCGACCAGATGGGGGATAATAGCAATGGCGGTGCCGAACCCGTCCTTCGCCCCCTCCACGAACGATTCATAGACGGGAACCTTACGTGTGAAGGCATACAGCGGAATAAAGGTAACCATGACCGGAATCGCCCAGGCAGAGATCAGACTGATCAGTTGTAGCATGGACGGTCACCCTTTCACCGAAGATTGTGGAAGCGCCCCGCTCCCGTTCGCCGGGCCGCCCCCGGTCTTCAGGACCGGCGGCGGTCCGGGCGGCTTGCGAAGCAGGCTCAGGCGGCGGAACAGCCTGTCCGCAGCAATCGCCGCCAGGGTAGCCACCGCAGTCGCCGCCAGGGTGGTTCCGACGATAGCCGCCGGGTCCGCCGATCCGTAATTCAGCCGGATCGCAATCAGGGTCGCCGGAATCAGGGTGATGCTGGCGGTATTCAGCGCAAGCAGGGTACACATGGCCGGCGTTGCGGTCTCTTTATCCGGGTTCAGCGTCTGCAGCTCCTGCATCGCCTTAATGCCCATGGGAGTAGCCGCATTCCCCAGCCCCAGCAGGTTGGCGCTCATATTGGAGAGAATGTAGCCGATGGCAGGGTGGCCTTTGGGCACATCCGGGAACAGAAAAGAGACGACCGGACCCAGCACTCTGGAGATTTTTTTCAGCAGGTCGGCATCCTCCGCAATCCGCATAATGCCCAGCCAGAACACCAGCACACTGATCAGCCCGAAGCTGACGGTCACCCCGCTCTTCGCACCATCGAATACAGCGGCGGTGAATTCATTCATCCGTCCGTTAACTGCGGCAAAGCCAAACCCGATCAGAATCATCCCCAGCCAGATTCCATTTAACATAGGTATCCCCTCCCCCGCTTCATTCTTTATACTTTGTCTTGCAGAATCGTTTCCCTATTCCCCCGTGAGGAACAACGCCCGCAGCGCACTGCCGAAGGCCTGCAGCCAGTTGCCCGCCGGGTAGGCAGAGGCACTCGCAGCGTTATATTTTTTCACATACGGCGTGGTCTCCGGCGGGAGCTGGCCAGGCTTGTACACCGGAACCCGGCCGATCTCCTGCTCTCCCAGCTGTAAAATAATCACACCCCTGAGCCCGAAGTTAACATCGCCCTCACTCCCGCTGGCATTCACAGCTGCCCTGCCCGCACCTGCACTTACACTGAAGCCTGCACCTGTTGTACTTCCCGTACCCGCAGCATTGCCATCCGCAGAAGCCTGCGGAGCTGCACTAAGCACCAGTTTGTTGACGAGCCTTGCTTCCTCCCCCTGACCCAGCGGATAGGCGAAGGCCTTGCCGGTCACCAGACTGTAGCCTTTGACGGCCTCGCCCCGCTCGACCAGCGTCTTCAGCGGATAGTGGTTGAAGCCGAAGTCCAGCAGCGAGGCGTGGTCATTCCAGTCATTGCCGTCGTTCAGCGTAACCGCCACGAGCTGCTGCCCGTCTCTTGTAGCGGAGCTGACCAGGCAGCGCAGCGCTTTTTTGGTATAACCCGTCTTCACCCCGTCCGCTCCCTCGTAGAGGCGCAGCATCTTATTCTTGTTGCTCCATTTATAGTCCCACTTCTCATAGGGATTGTCCGCCGTCTTCTCTTTGGAGGCTACGATTTCCTTGAACACCGGATTGTGCATCGCATAAGCAGTCAATACAGCCAGATCATTCGCGCTGGAAAAGTGCCCTTCAGCATCTAATCCGTGCGGATTGGCAAAATGGGTGTTTTTCAAATTCAGCTCCTGCGCCTTGGCGTTCATCAGGTAGACAAACCCCTGCTCCGAACCGCCGACATGCTCGGCGATTGCCGTTGCCGCATCGTTGCCGGAGCGCAGCATCAGTCCGTACAGCATATCCTTCAGCGTCATTTCCTCGCCCAGCTTCAGGTACAGGGAGGAGCCCTCCTTGGCAAAAGCATTTTTGCCGACCTTGACCTTCGACGTAATATCGCCGTTCTCTATCGCCACAAGGGCGGTCATAATTTTGGTCAGACTGGCAATCAGCATCGGTTCATCCCCGCGGCTGCTGTACAGAATTCTTCCGGATGTCACATCAATCAGCGCCGCCGCCCTGGCATGGGTAGAGATAGAAAGGTTCTCTGCCCGGATGGCAGACACCGGCACCAGCGCAAGCAGCAGCATACTCAACAGTAAGGACAGCATAGATTTTCGGGTTAATGTCTTCATGTTCATCCTCCGGCTTCTTATCCGTTCCTTACGCAACGGTTCATCAGTCTTGCCTGGTTGTACAAGTGTATGCGGGGCATGGGGCAGGTATGTCCGATCCTCTTTCATCCGGCAAGTGGAAACAGCTCCAAAAAAGGGATACCACCTTCTAAGGTGATATCCCTGACCATCCATACTTTTCTTGAGTTCGCTGTATCCTAATGTGCTGACGAATGGTCGGACGAGCCGGACCCGGTCTCCACAACGGTTTTGGTTACCCTGGAGCCGGGAATGTCCGAAGCTTCCGGAACCATGCCGGGCTGGAACATATTCTGAATTTTGTCGAGCAGGTTAGGCGTGGCATCAATAATTTTCTCGAACAGGTGGGTCTGATTATCCAGCGGCACAATATGTACCCCTTCCCTGCCAACGACCAGAAAAGCGATTGGACGAATAGACACGCCGCCCCCGCTCCCGCCCCCGAATGGAAGCATTTTGACGCCGGACCCGCTGCTGTTCACGCCCGGACCGTCGTCCTCCACCCTGAAATCACTGCCGCCTGCTGCGAAGCCGAACGTCACCTTGCTAATCGGCAGAATGACGGTACCATCGGGCGTTTCAACAGGATCCCCAACAATTGTATTTACATCAACCATGCCTTTAATATTTTCCATTGCGGTCTGCATGAGACCTTGAATCGGATGATCTGACATTGTTTGTCTCCTCCTCGGGTGTATATAAATGTACCTGCAGTATTTATCTTGCCCACTATAGATTGGAGTATGTAGATTATTTAGGAGCGTTCACGTCTGAGCAATTTCTTCCACCGCTCCAGACCGCCTTTCACCTTCGACACGCGGCGCAGCAGCAGAAGCCCTGCATAGAGTGCATAACCGGCGGACAGCTTGCCGCTACAGACGGCTTCCGTTGCAAAGGACGGCTGATCCCGGAAGACAGGGGCCACGAATATTCCCGGCTTATGCACCAGTCTGACCCTGCGGGAGAGCACGCCGATCATCGTCCACTTCAGTCCCCATAAGGCCCCTACCGCCGTAGCGGTCGTTGCAGCCTCCCCCAGTGAGAAGTCCGTGGACCAGTCCAGCTTGGTGATCTGAATATGGGACAGGGTGTCTTTAAGCCATTTTTTCAGACCGCGGGTGGCATGTAAAGCAGTACGAACATCCTTAAGCCATTGCGTTACAGATTCCTTATCGACCTGCCCTTCCTTCTCGCTATCCAGCTTCACCGGTGCAATTCCGCTTTTCTCCACCTTGAGCTTAATCCCCTGTTCGAGGCTCTGGAAGACCAGCGCAGGCACCTCATAATGAATTTTAACAAGGCCATATACAGCTTTGATGTCGAATTCGATGCGGTCATCCTTACCCAGCCTACGCACACGAAAGTGAAAATGAATCGATGACGCCAGAACCAGCAGGAACAGCAGAATAACGAGCAGCAGCAGGATTAAAGGTATTGCCAGCCATAACGTCACACGGTTAACCTCCAAGCAGACTTTAGAATAATAAACATGGAGCCTCTGGATTAGTATGGCAATTACGGCTGGATAACATTCGGTGATCTCGCAAACTTCTCCATTTTTTACGAAAAAATGCCGCTGCCCCCGAAGGGACAACGGCATCTCTATCACAGCGGCAGGCCGCTGCAGTTATTCTACCTCATCAAAGGTCATCTGGCTGTCCAGCTTGCTGAACAGCAGCTGGGTCTCCTCTTCCAGACCCTCGGAGGTATCGAAGCTCGACGGCTCCGGCAGCTCCTTCAGGCTGGCCAACCCGAAGCTGTCCAGGAAGGACTTGGTGGTGCCGTACAGAATCGGACGCCCGACAGCCTCCGCCCGGCCCACCTCGTGGATCAGATCCTTGTTGCCCAGCGTGTGGATGGCCCGTTCGGATTTGACACCCCGGATCTCCTCGATCTCCACTCTCGTGATCGGCTGCCGGTAAGCCACAATCGCGAGTGTCTCCAGCGCCGCCTGGGACAGGGAGGATCTGGAGGGCGAATACGCCAGCCGCTCGAAATACTGTGCATGCTCCGGGAGTGTCGCCAGCCGGTAATTTCCGGCAATCTGGACCACCTGAAGACCCCGGCTCTGCGAGTGGTAGTCTTCTTTTAAATCATCCAGCGCTCTTGTCGCCAGATCGGGCCGCTGCTCGGTAATCTCGGCAATCTGCCGGACCGACAGGCCTTCATCCCCCGAGAGAAACAGCAGGCCTTCAATAATCGATTTCAGCGTGTTGTAGTCCACTGACATCCTCTCCCCCTCTCCACTCCATAACAATATCCTCAAATAATTTCTCCTGGTAGCAATAAATGGCCTTCATCTTCATCAGCTCCAGAATCGCCAGGAAGGTGGTGACAATCTCATGCCGGTCCATCTCCTCATGCAGCAGGGACGAGAACCGCATTCTGCCGCCGATCCCTTTGCGCTGGAGCGCTTCGGATACATCACGGATGCGGTCTTTTACCGAGATCTCATCCCTGGTAATCCGCTGGTACGAGGTGCGCCGGGCAGCCTTGCTAAGCGCCTTGCGGAACGCAGCGATCAGATCGGCGGTGTGCAGACCCTTCAGTGTATTGTCCGTCTGCGCAGGAACGAAGGGGCCGAGATCCTCAGGCTCCTTCGTAAAAATCAGGCTGCGCTCGCTCTCCATATCCAGCAGCTGCACCGCGATGCTCTTGAACTTACGGTATTCAATCAGACGCTGCACCAGCTCCGCGCGCGGATCATAGCCGTCATCTTCGTAATAATCGAAGTCCTCGAACTCAATAACGGGCGGCTTCGGCAGCAGCATCTTGCTCTTAATCGACAGGAGCGTGGCAGCCATCACCAGAAATTCACTGGTGATATCCAGCTCCAGCTCCTTCATTCCCTGTAGGAATTCCATATACTGCTCGGTGATCTCGCTGACCGGAATGTCCTGGATGTCGATTTCCGCCTTGTCAATCAGATGCAAGAGCAGATCGAGCGGACCTTCGAACGTCTCCAGCTTGTACAATACAGTCACGCGGTTTCCTCCAGCCCAAAAAAAGTAAAGTGCAGCGCCGCAAGGACGCTACACAAGTAGAAAGATCTATGTTCATGCTTTCTTCTCATACCTATAAATAAGCACGATTTACGCTCTTTCGTCAAGAGGTGGTTTATTTGAACAGCTTATTCAGGTTAGCCATCTCGATAGCGGCAGTCGCTGCATCCCAGCCTTTATTGCCGGCTTTGGTCCCGGAACGCTCAATGGCCTGTTCAATATTCTCCGTTGTAACCACACCGAAAATGGTTGGAACACCGGTCTTAAGGTTAATCGCCGCCACGCCCTTGGCCACCTCGTTGCACACATAATCATAGTGCGTTGTAGATCCGCGAATGACTGTGCCCAGCGTGATGACGGCGTCGTATTTGCCGCTTTCAGCCATTTTTTGGGCGATCAGCGGAATTTCGAATACGCCCGGTACCCAGGCCACATCCACTTCATCATCGGCGACGCCATGGCGCTTGAAGGCATCGAGTGCCCCGGAGAGCAGCTTGCTGGTAATGAACTCATTGAAACGTCCTACAACCACCCCATATTTCAAGCCCTCAGATACTAAATGTCCTTCAAAATAATTCGGCATGCTACTCATCAACCCTTCGTGTATAGGATAGGTAATCTATGATTAAATTTTGGTATTCTCATTCTGTTCGATCTTGTCAAAATTCAGCAGATGCCCAAGCTTCGCCTGCTTTGTATGAAGATAATTGGTATTGTCCTTATTCTCCGGCATCTGGATCGCTACGCGCTCCACCACCTCAAGTCCGTAGCCTTCCAGCCCCTTGATCTTGCGCGGATTGTTGGTCAGCAGCCGGATCTGCCGGATGCCGAGATCCTTAAGAATCTGTGCCCCGATGCCATAATCCCGCAAATCCGCCGCGAAGCCCAGCTTCAGGTTGGCATCCACAGTATCCAGCCCTTCTTCCTGCAGCTTATAGGCACGCAGCTTGTTGATCAGGCCAATGCCCCGGCCCTCCTGGCGCATATAGAGGAGAACGCCCCGGCCGGCTTCTTCAATCTGGTGCAGTGCCGCTTCGAACTGCGGACCGCAGTCGCAGCGGTGCGAATGGAACACATCGCCGGTCAGGCACTCGGAATGCACACGCACAAGCACCGGCTCATCCCCGGAGATATCACCTTTAACCAGGGCAACATGCTCCTTGTCGTCTACCTCGTTCGTATAGGCGATGGTCTGGAAATCACCGAAATCCGTCGGCAGATTCACCGCTACCTCACGGGTAACCAGATGCTCCTTCTCATTACGGTAGTGAATAAGGTCCTTGATGCTGATCAGCTTAAGATCATGCTTCTTGGAGATTTCAATCAAATCAGGCAGGCGGGCCATTGTACCATCCACCTTCACCACTTCGCAGATGACGCCTGCCGGGTAAGCCCCGCACATGCGGGCCAGATCGACAGCAGCCTCCGTATGCCCGGAACGCCGCAGGACTCCGCCCTTCTTGGCGATCAGCGGGAACATATGCCCCGGTCTGCGGAAGTCGGCCGGCTTGGCCTTGGGGTCCAGCATGGCCTTAATCGTCTGGGAGCGTTCACCAGCCGAGATGCCAGTCGTTGTATCCGCGTGGTCAATGGATACCGTGAACGCCGTACCATGGTTATCGGTATTCTGGGATACCATCGGGTGCAGGTCCAGCTCCTCTGCACGCTCCGCTGTGATCGGTACGCAGACCAGGCCGCGTCCTTCGGTAATCATGAAGTTAATCACTTCCGGAGTAGCCCGTTCCGCCAGAGCAACGAAGTCTCCTTCATTCTCGCGGTCCTCATCATCTACAACGATAACGACCTTACCGCGCATTAAGTCATAAATCGCATCTTCAATCGGGTCTAGAACGCTGTCTTTATCAGCTTGCTGGCTCATACTACTGTCCTCCTAATGGCTATGCGCCCTGCCTGACGGCCTGCCGCATGCCTGATCTATAGATTATACAAACCCGTTGGCCGCCAAAAAATCATGGCTGATCTTCGAGCTTCCTCCATCCTCTTCATTGCCCGCGCGTGAACCGTAATGGAGCAGATGGTCCACGTATTTACCGAGCACATCACATTCGATATTCACCCGGTCTCCCGCCCGCTTGTGGGCCAGCACCGTCTCTCCCAGCGTGTGCGGTATAATCGATACGGTGAAGGTTGCGGCTTCCGTCTTCACAACCGTAAGGCTGATGCCGTCTATCGTAATGGAGCCTTTGGGAATGATGAATTTGAACAGAGATTTGCGGTCCGGGGCAATCTCGAACACCACTGCATTCTGATCGCGCCTGACGCTGCGAATCTCACCGGTTCCATCCACATGCCCTTGGACAATATGCCCTCCGAAGCGTCCTCCGGCAGCCATGGCGCGTTCCAGATTCATTTTGGACCCGGTGCGCAGCTCCTTGAGCGTACTGTTGCGGTAGGTCTCGGGCATCACGTCAACGGTGAAATGCTGGCCCCCGAGTGAGGTTGCCGTGAGGCAGACTCCATTGACCGCCACACTGTCGCCGATCTTGAGATCTCCCATAATGAGCGAGGCGCCAATATTCAGCACCATCATTTCCCCACCGCTGGTAACGCTGCGCAGAACTCCTACCTCTTCAATCAAACCGGTAAACATACCATCCCTCCTTCCTGAATGTTCGGTTAATGCTGAGGAACCGGGGTGCCGCTGATACACACATTATCCCCGAGCACCTCCACTTCCAATCCTTCAAGCTGGATGGCATCACGCATCAGCTCCACACCTCCGAAGTCGAAGGTCCCCGCTGCTTCCGCGCCGCCGCCGACAATCTTGGGCGCGAAGAAGAGGACCACCCGGTCAACCAATCCTTCCGCAAGCATCGCCCCATTCAGCATCCCGCCGCCTTCCAGCAGAATAGACCCAATCTCCATTGCACCGAGCGCAGCCATTGCCGCCTGCAGATCCACACGCGGACCTCTGCCCGCAGCAACGACCTCTACCCCTGCAGCCTGCAGTGCTGCTCTGCGGTCAGGATCAGCTGCCTCTGTCGTCACGACCACCGTAGGCGCGAGGCCATCCTTGACCACCGCGCTGTCCATTGGAAGGCGCAGCGAGGAATCGATGATAATCCGCAGCGGATTCCGTCCGGGCACATCCAGTCTGGTCGTCAGCGAAGGGTTATCGGCAATCACCGTATTCACCCCGACCATAATCCCCTGATGGCGGTGACGCAGGGTATGTACGATCTCCCGTGCCTCAGCATTCGAGATCCACTTGCTGTCTCCGGTCCGGGTGGCGATTTTGCCGTCCAGTGTGCTTGCGCTCTTAAGGGTTACGAACGGCTGCTTCGTCAAAATATACTTGATGAACTTCTCATTCAGCCGCAGCGCCCGGCCCCGCAGGAGGCCTACTTCAACATCAATCCCCTGGTCGCGCAGCATCGCAATTCCCCGGCCCGCCACCTGAGGGTTGGGGTCCTCACAGGCAACAACCACTCTCGCCACCCCTTCGTCAATCAGACGCTGGCTGCAAGGAGGGGTAATGCCGTAATGGCTGCAAGGCTCCAGCGTAACATAGGCCGTACTGCCTTGTGCTTTACCGGCTGCCATATTAAGCGCATGCACCTCGGCGTGTCCGGTCCCGCGCTGCAGATGGGTTCCAATCCCGATCATGGCGCCGTCCTTCACGACTACGCAGCCGACCACAGGATTAATTCCGGTCTGTCCCTGTGCCCGCTCCGCCATATCCAGCGCAAGGGACATGTAAAACTCATCGTTCATCTTATCCATGTCTTGCCTCCTATCCCAAGGCTGTAGTCTTCATGTGTACCAAACCATAAACAGAAAAACCCGTCTCAATCTCCAGGAGGAGTTCAAGACGGGATATACGAGAGGTAATCACAGCAAAGAATATATGCGTAAATAAACGCCGGACCTCCACCATTGTGAAAGTTCGCACATAATATCCGAAAACATTGCTGCTTGGCCGCCTGCTGCAAGCGCGGCGCGTGAATCTCTCCTTCTTCCATCCAGACTATACTGTCGGTCCCGGAATTACACCGGGTCCACCGTCCGTATCATTATCATACGAAGCGGGTAGCGGACTAAGCATCAGAAGCGGCAATTATAAGCCAGCTCCAACAGCATCACCGCCGGTAGGGAATCACACCCTGCCCTGAAGGATTGATCTATTCAGTTCAATACCAAGTTACGCCTACAACAAAATTATCACTTCACTGCGGGAAATGCAAGTGTGCTTCGGAAATTTACTATATTTATGTAACTTAATTCCCTATCATACCTGTCAAATGCCTGTCTCACGCTGCTTGTCCGCTCTCAGCAGATCACGGATTTCCGTCAGCAGGACCACATCCGGTGCCGGAGCAGGTGTCTCCACAACCTCAACCTTGACGGTCTCCTTACGTCTGAACCGGGTACTCAGCTTCACCACCATGAAGATGGAGAAAGAAATAATGAAGAAGTCGACTACGGTCTGGAGGAACATGCCGTATTTTACTTCCGCTTCACCACTGCCGAAGCTTAGCCCCTTCAGATCAATACCTCCGCTGATCAGACCGATAAGCGGCATAATGATGTCTCCTACCAGCGAGGTGACAATTTTGCCGAATGCCGCACCAATGATTACGGCCACCGCCAGATCAAGTACATTGCCTTTCATAGCGAAGCTTTTGAATTCCTTCCACATGACGAACCATCCCTCCGAAACTTTGAATTTGAAATTATTATAGCATTTATAGCAATGCGTATAGCAAGATGCAAGTTGAAAAATGTATAAACGGTAGATGGTTTCCGATACAGCCAATTTATATTCGGAGTAGGATTAACGTGTGCACTTGGATGGACGCTCCGCAAACGGACCGTTGTTCCAATCGCTGTGGTCTCCAGATTTTTTTTATTCCCCTGAGCGGTGAAAATCCGGAGACCAAGGCGACCGCTAACGCTTTTACACAATCGGTCCGTCCGCTCCGCTGTTTAAGCGGGATGCGAAATACCAATTGCCCGAGTGAGCGAATGAAGTGCATAAGTATACTTGATTTCATCAGAAATGAGCAAAAAGAGCGGTCCTCCAATAAGGGAGAAACGCTCCTTTTTTCATATTCAGCTTCGAGAAGATATAGGTTTTGATGCCACCTATAGAATATTTACTTTTGGCACAGCCCCTGCTGTAGCCCTATTCTGCTGCTCTACTTCAGCCTAATCCTGCTTGCGTGTTCTGCGGAATACCCGGCTGAGGATGAGGCCGCCCACGATCAGGCCAGCACCCGTCAGGTAGATAGGCAGCGGGCTGCTCTCTCCGGTCTGCGGCAGTCTGCCGCTGCCGTCGTTTGTACCCGAGACCGTTCCCTGCGGAACCTCCTCGTCTTCAACATCTACCTCCGGATTGCCCAGCGGGATATTATCGTCGATTGGCGTCACCACTTCAGGTGCTGCCGGTGCTGGAGTCACCGTTGGTGCTGGTGCAGAAGGCTGCGGTGTTCCCGGCAAGCCTGGTCCTGCAGGAATCTGCGAATCATCGATAATGACCCCTGGTTCGAATGTTCCCGCTGGTGTGGGCACCGGAGTAAATACCGGTCCTCCAGCAGGCGTTGTCGGAACAGGTGTAGCCTCTGGCCCCGTAGAATCTGTAGGAACTGCCGTTGGAACTGTAGTAGGGACTGTAGTCGGAATTGTGGTCTCTACTGGTGTCTCAGTCGGCACCGGAGTTACAGTCGGCGTTGGTGTCTCAGTCGGTACTGGAGTCACTGTCGGCGTTGGCTGCTCCGCCAGCTTATTATACAAGGTAACATTCAGCACGGCCGATGAGCCGATCGTCACCGGATGCTCGGTGGAATCAAGCACATAGCCTTGCGGTGCAACCGTTTCAATCAGGACATAGCTGCCCAGCCACAGATTGTTGAACGCGGCGATGCCTGCTGCATCTGTGGTGCGGGTATTCACCAGCACCCGGTCGCTTCCGTTCAGGCGGTATAGCTCATAGGTAGCTCCCGCCAGCGGTTTTGCAACATTCCCCGCTTCCAGCTTGAAGACATTGAGCGTCCCTCTGACGCCGCTGCCTGTTCCCGAACCACTGGATACTCCCACGATAATCTCCTTGGTTGTTTCCTTGGTGATAAGCTTAACGTTATTGCCGGTGAAGCTTACAGAGTTAACCAGCTTATCGCCAGTGTTCGCAACGATCAGCGACTGATATTCCAGTACATAAGCGGAATGGATGTCACCAGGGAAGCTTAAGACGAAGGACTGGCGGCCCTGTGCATCGGCGCTGATCGTTAAGGTGTAATCGGTATCCTTCTGAAGTGCAGGACCGCTCTTCGTGACTTCGCCGTTCACGGCCGTAACCGTACGGTAGAGCTGGAAGCTGTCCGGCAGCAGGCTCTGATTGGTGCTTGGCACATCGGTGATCACCGCATCTTTTACATGGGATTGGGTCCGGTTGATCGCAATGGTCCAGTTCAGCTTATCTCCATTCTGCGCGCCGTCTTTGAACACATATTCATTCCCGTGCGGGATATCTACCCTGGCATTTAAATCCTCGGAGACCTTCATGGTGCCATCCAGCAGCTTGGCTGTATTGAGAACCTTGGTTCCAATTAGCTGTCCGGCCAGGCTGGTTTTGAATACGATATAATAAGGCGAATTAATGGCTTTGTCAAAATCAACCCTCAGCTCATTACCGCTTCCCACGCTATAGCTGAACTCAGTACCGTCCACTTCAGCGCCCAAGCTATGTTGTCCATCCTTGGCAATATTCATTTTGTATACCTTAAGTGAGCCGGGTACCAGAGACTGTCCGTCACCCAGTACATCCGTCACTACAGGATCGGCAATGAATTTGCTGTTGTAATTGACGCCTACGGTCCAAGTCAGTTCTTTGGCCGAAGCATCGTACGCCCCGGATTTGAACCCGTTGGTCTTCACCTCTAAATTAGGAATAAACTTCCCGCTGGCTTCTGTCCATTGTGGCTTGTTCTGGCTGTCCTTCCAGTCAATCCGGGCCACGTTGATGAAATCATCCGTATTTCCGGTAAGCCAGTCATTGCTGAATTCCGTCTGATAACTAATGGTATGAGTACCTGTAACGGGTGAATTGAATTTCACCTTGAAGCCTTCATTCGGCTGAGCCGGAGAATTCACAATCAGAGTATAAGCCGATGAAGGGATCACTGTGCCGGATAGCGTACGGACCACCAGAGAACCTGAGATGTATTTCTGTCCTCCCTGCGGAAAGCTGTCGGTAACCACCACTTCGTTCATTGGATAATTGTCACCGTTGAATGTGATTTTCCAGTCAGTTGTGTGTTTGTTGTAATCCACCCCGGACAGATTCTTATAGATAATGATCGGCCGGATCAGTTGAGTAGCATTGCTGCTATAGGTGCTGTCAGTGACAGTGTTGGTGATCTTCGTATCTTTAAACACACGGTCTGCGGCTTTGGTCGTGTATTCGATCAGATAAGCCGATTTCACTGTATGCTTGAACTCCAGTCGGAATCCGTTGCCGGATTCGATGCTGACTGGCGTTACTGTGTAATCACTGCCTGCATTAAGAGCCGTGCCCTTTGCAGCTTCTCCGGCTGCATTCAGAGTAACCGGATAGATCCGCACCGTGTTCTCCAGGAGCACCTGGGAGCTGTTGAACACATCTGTCAACACCGCGTTCTCCGGGGAGATCGTCCGGTTATTGTAATTGTATTCGATAGCCCAGTTGATGGTCTGGGTGCCCCAGTCATAACGGACGGCTTTTTTGTTAAGGCTGCCTCCGCGTTCAATGACCACTGTATCCGAAGCACTTACCGGGTCACGGCCGTTCCCTGTGAAGGTAGCTGTGTTGGTGAAGGTGGACAAGTTGTCGCTTACGACCTGCGTTGTATACGCGATACGGTATGCCCCGGTAATCACAGGGTCGGTGAACTGAAGCTTCAGCATCCCGCCGGAGACATCCGCTGTATATTTGCTGCTGTCTACCAGTTGCCCTTGTGTAACCGTGCCGTCTAGCTGAACATTCAGCTGATAGACTGCAAGTGAAACCGTACTGTCCAGTGCCAGCCCGGCAGGAACCGGGTCGGTCACAGCCGCGCCGCTTACCGGCTCCAGTCTCTTGTTCACATCAACAGTCCAGTCAATATGATCGGCGTTGAAGCCGCTGGAGATTCCCTTCTTGGTAATTGTCGAGCCTACAGTAGGCTTGAACGATACCGTAACCGTCTGGACCCCGCCGTTCACCGGGAATAGAATCTGCTGGACGGTGCTGCCGCTGATCACTTTTTTGTCAAATTGGGTATTAATACGTAAGGTTCCCTGCACATTGGCATGACTCTCGATATAATCGTTAAACGTCATCACTACCTGATGAGTAGCCTGGCTGACTGTAAATGTGCCTACCGTCCCATCGTCCGATTCCAGCCCGCCTTGAATGTCATTGAAGAGCTGGAACTGCTCGGGAAGCTGGAAAGTGAAGCTGTCTCCCTGGCTATAGCCGTGGCTGTTAGGAAGCGACCAGGTATAGTCCAGCTTCACGGTGGAGTCTACATCATACACACTGCCTGTCACCGTCTGCCCATCCGGACCATATACCGCCATGGATACGCTGGTAATAATGTCCCGGTCCTGCTGGGTGGCCGCTGCTGTAGCCTGCCGGGTGAAGCCCAGTCCTGAGACCATTTGCACAAATAACAGGACCAGAACCACTGCCAGGCTTGTTCTTTTTTTCACCATTTCCCAAAAGCCCCCGTTCTTTCGATTGAATGATTTGAAGCATACTGCTAAAAAGATGGCTGCTGCACGCACCGGTAAGGACACACTCCACCTGAAGTTTCGTTATGTATACGGGCTAAGAGTCCATCTTATGTAAATAAACTAGTAAACCTGACTTTTCTGCCCACTACAGACGATATATACTTATATCACCTAAGAGTAGAACTTTAGAATCAGAAATGGTTAAAATTAAAGAAATTATTATGTGACTCCTATTTCAGGATTCAAGGAGAGATTCCAAGTGAACCGAACTTTATTCTGGGACCGTGCGCGTGACAGCGATTTCGTCATGCTTTCCGTCTCCCATCTCGTTGCCCTGGCTATTATTGCCCTATGCTGCCTGGCGCTCTTTGGAGCCCGCTTCGCCCTGCGCAGCCGGTCCGGCCTGCGGTTAGGCGTACGCCTGCTGCTGATCCTGCTGCTGGCCGCTTCCGAGGGGGGCCTGCATGTCTGGTATCTGTCCCATGACAGCTGGAGCCGCAGCTCCTCCCTGCCGCTGGAACTATGCGGAATCACCCTGCTTCTGTCGATCGTGATGCTGCTCACACGCAGCAGGCTGCTGTACAGCTTTCTGTATTTTGCCGGAATCGGCGGTGCATTCATCGCCCTGCTTACACCTAACCTGGTCTATCCGTTTCCGCATTTCCGCTTCCTGCTGTTCTTCATCGCCCACGGGTCGATCATACTTGCATCCCTGTACATGACCTGGGTCGAAGGATATAAGCCCACTTGGCGCTCACTGTTCTTCACCATGCTCTGCCTGAACCTTGTCGCTGCGTGTGTATACGCCGCCAATATGCTGCTGGACTCCAACTATATGTTCCTGATGCACAAGCCCAGCACGTTCTCGGTACTGGACTATTTCGGCCCTTATCCCTACTATCTGCTGGTTGAAGAAGGCTTTGCCTTCGTCATCTTCCTCCTGATGTTCCTGATCTTCTTCAAGCTGCCGGAGCTGTACACGAACCGCCGCGCCGCAACCAGCCGGAAACTGGGCAGGTAAATTCAGGGGAGGAGAATGAGGGGCATTAATGCCCCTCATTCCCGCCTAGCGCCGATATCTGCAAGTTCAGGAGCATGCTAGTTGGACAAACGCAGCTTGTTTCGGATGGTTTGGAGCCTTCGAAGAAATTAATTGGATAAACGACATTTAATTTTGCGCTTACCCTCTACTCTGGTCTATTTGCAGCATTTTAAGTGCTGTTTTTCCACCTGTTGCCTAAAAAGAGTACCTCCGCTCCTGAGTAATTGGAGAAAATCCAACTGTTATGTACAATTCACCGTACGGCAAAAAGCACCCGGCTGGATAACCCAGCCGGGTGCTTCGGCGATGCCCTAGGAAGAGGAGGACCTCCCCCTAAAGCGTCTATGGAGTGCTTGTATTAAGCTTCAACAATTTCAACGGTCGTCATCTTGTCGCGGCCTTTGAAAGCGTCAACCAGATCCATGCCTTCAACCACTTTACCGAATACTGTGTGTACTCCGTCAAGATGCGGCTGTGGAGCATAAGCGATATAGAACTGGCTTCCGCCTGTGTTCTTGCCGGCATGGGCCATAGCCAGGGAGCCGCGCTCGTGCTTGTTCGGGTTGATCTCGCAGTTGATGGTGTAGCCAGGACCGCCGGTGCCTGTTCCGTTCGGGCAGCCGCCTTGTGCTACGAAGCCTGGAATCACGCGGTGGAACAACAATCCGTTGTAGAAGCCGTCTTTTGCCAGCTTCTCAAAGTTTGCTACTGTATTAGGTGCATCCTGGTCGAACAAGTCGATCAGCACGACGCCGCCGTTTTCGAGTGTAATTTTCGCTTGCTTAGCCATATGTAAATGACCCCTTTCGAAATGACAAATGTAGAACACGTTTATTAGTTTACTATGAAACGGGGCACAAAGCAAAGCAAGCGGGAAGTCTTCCCGCCTGCCGCTATAGCACAACCCTTATGTCTTAATTCGTAACAGCCTGTTTGGCAATCCGTGCAGGAACGATATCATTGGCAACAATGTCCTGATGGGACTCACGGCGTACGACCAGATCACTCTGCCCGTTCTGCACGAATACCACCGCCGGACGGCGGATTCGGTTGTAGTTGCTGGCCATGGAGTAATTGTAGGCTCCTGTGCAGGCCACAGCCAGCAGATCGCCGCTCTCCACCTTAGGGAGCTCAACATCCCAGATCAGCATATCGCCGCTTTCGCAGCATTTGCCGGCGATGGATACCTTCTCCACGTTAGGCTCAGTCGCACGGCTTGCCAGCAGTGCTTCGTACTTGGATTCATACAAGGCCGGACGCGGATTATCTGTCATGCCGCCGTCAACGGCTACATATTTGCGCACACCAGGAATTTCCTTGCTGGTTCCAACTGTGTACAGGGTCGTACCGGCATCCCCCACGATGCTGCGGCCCGGCTCCACCCAGATCTGCGGCAGCGAATCGTTAATGCCGGTGAAGTGCGTCTTCACTGCATCTGTGATCGCTGCAACGTATTCGGAGACGAGGAGCGGCGTATCGCCTTCCACATAACGGATTCCGAAGCCTCCGCCCAGGTTGACTACAGGGAAGGAGATTCCCAGCTCATCCTTGACGGTACGGGTGAACTCAGCGATCCGTTCAACGGCAAGCTGGAAGCCCTCAGTCTCAAAAATCTGCGACCCGATATGCGAATGCACGCCGAGCAGATTCAGATTAGATAGGCTATCAGCCAGGCTAACCGCTTCACGGGCTGAGCCGTTTCCGATATCGAAGCCGAATTTGGAGTCGGTCTGTCCTGTGGAAGCATAGGCATGATGGGCATGGGCTTCAACCCCAGGCGTGACGCGCAGCAGAATATTAACCGTCACTTCTCTGCGGGCGGCAATGGACTGAAGCAGACGAAGCTCCACCAGATTGTCGGCGACAAAGCAGCCAATTCCTGCATCGATCGCCATCTCGATCTCATCCGGTGTCTTATTATTGCCGTGGAAATGAATGCGTTCCGCCGGGAAACCGGCTTGCAGCGCAGTATACAGCTCACCATCGGAGACCACATCCAGCGACAGTCCTTCCTCATCTGCAAGCCGGCACATCGCCATCGTCGAGAACGCCTTGCTGGCATAAGCCACCTGGAACCCGAGACCGGAAGCTGTGAACGCCTCCATGTACTCGCGGCAGCGTTGGCGGACCAATTGCTCGTCCACTATATATAGCGGTGTTCCATACTCCGCCTTCAATTCGGTTACATCACATCCACCGATCTCCAAATGCCCTGCATCATTGATTCGGCTCGTCCCGTGTAAAAACATTGCGCAGTCCTCCAATTTCTGTGGAATCATCCGTTCCACCCTGTCTAGTATATGATTTGGGGCCCCGATGCGTTCCTGAAACAGATGCTCAGAATACAAATCCGGCTTATTGCGGGGCTGTTCAGTATATTCAGTATAACAGACAGAGGGAACACCATTGAATGGACTTTTTTGCAGTTGATTTGTATTTTCCTACGACTTGCGCGGGGCATCCTTATTCTCCGGCATCCGGGTGTTATCTCTTGTTTTGTTGAAGGATGGCCTTGTTTTGGAGCTGAGCACCGGCTGACGCAGGAGGATCTCCGCCATAGCTTTTGCATTAAATGGTATAAACGGCCACATGTATGGAGAGTTATACGAACGGTGTGTGGTCAGCAGCACCACCAGCAGCGTTGTCCCGATCATGAAGCCGGGGATGCCATAAGCAGCCACCGCCAGCAGCAGCGCAAGCCGGACAATCCGGTTGGCCAGCCCCAGCTCGTAGCTCGGCGTTGCAAACATCCCGATGGAGGCCACCGCCATATAGAGCACCACTTCATTGACAAAAAGCCCGGTCTGTACGGCGATATCACCGACCAGAATGGCAGCGATCAGCCCCATCGCGGAGCCGAGCGGAGTGGGTGTATGCACCGCAGCCATCCGCAGAAGATCCACCCCCAGCTCAACGATCAGAAATTGGGCAATAAGCGGGAGATTGGCTGATTTTTGCGGACCGATGAAATCCAGCATGCCGGGTTTGAGCTCCGGATGAAGCACCATCAGCATCCACAGCGGGAGCAGGAACATCGACGCAAAGATCCCGATGAAGCGGACCCAGCGCAGATAGCTGCCCATAAAAGGAGTCTGGCGGTTCTCTTCCGCATGCTGGCAGAGATCAAAAAACGTCGTCGGCAGCACCATGACACTCGGTGAAGTATCGACAAAAACGACCACCCGGCCCTCCAGCAGATGGGAGGCGACAATATCCGGCCGTTCCGAATAACGGACCAGCGGATAGGGGTTCCAACCGCCGCCGACAATAGCCTCCTCCAGCTGCTTGTCTGCCAGGGGAATGCCGTCGAGATTGACGCTTTTCAGCTTGTCGGTAACAGCCTGCACCTGGGTCTTATCCACGATGTCATCAATGTAGGCCAGACAGACATCCGTCCGGGTCCGCCGTCCGATCTGGTGCATCTCCAGCTTCAGCCCCGGGTCGCGGATACGCCTTCTCACCAGGGCCACATTGCTCAGCAGCGTCTCTGTGAAGCCGTCGCGCGCTCCGCGGACCACCCGCTCAATCGACGGTTCATCCGGGCTTCGGGAAGGGTACGAACGGGTATCCATGATGATAGCCTGTGATTCCCCTTCAATGAAGAACGCACTCATGCCGGATAACACTTTGTTGATGCTCTCGCTGAACAGCTCGCCTTTCTCCACCTGAACATGGGGAATGTATTCACTCATGAAGCTGGCGACCACATCGGCCGATACATTTTCAGGGGTCAGATAGGTCAGGCGCTTCAGAATTTCATCGATAATCGTATCCTTGGCGAAGCCGCTGATGCAGAGCAGTGCTGCGCGTTTTCCGCCGAAGGACATTTCCCTGAACACAATATCGAAGGATGAGCCCAGCCCCAGCACCTCGGTCAGTGTATTCTTGGCATCCGCAAGGGATTGCGGGATCTTGTCATTGCCTTGCCAATAGGTAATCGACTGCTCCAGGGAGTCAGAGCGTTCCTCGTCCCTTTTTTGCTGCAGAGGGTCCTTGGGCTTGCTTGCAGAGTCAGCTCCCTGACCGGCTTTGGCCTTCTTGGGGGCTGACTGCTTGGAGGCGGCCTGCTTAGGCTCGGACTGCTGCGGCTGACCAGCTTCCTGACCGTCCTCCTGATCCTCAGACTCTTCATCATCTCCAAATAATCGGGCAAAAAAGCCTTTATGGCTCTTCTCCTGCGTCTGCGCCCCGAGCTCGTCCGAGGTTTCCATCTCCTGTGACTGGCCTCTGCCGTCTTCCTGGGCTCCCTGTTCCGGGCCGGAATCCGCAGCTGCTTCCTCCGGCTGACCGGACTTGCCCAGTTCATCCGCAGCTTCCATATCCTGATTGGATGCATCCATATTACCGGAGCCGTTCCCGGACTGCTCCTCCGGGCCGGCATCGTCACCGAACAGACTGCTGAAGAACCCTTTGATCCCTCCGCCGGACGATTCCTGATCGTCTGCGTTATCGGATGCGGGATCGTCCTCGCTGCTGGCCCCTTCGCTGCTGTCCTCTTTATCTGTAGCCGCTGCATTCTGACCGCCTTCTGTCTTCCCTTCTCCAGACGCAGCTTCTTCCCCGCCAGTATCCGCAGTAACTCCAGATGCAGCGTTTTTACCGCCGCCAGCCTCATCATCGACAGCCGCTGCATTCTGACCGCCTTCTGCCTTCCCTTCTCCAGACGCAGCATCTTCCCCGCCGTCTTCCTCGCCATCGCCAGCTGCTGCATTCCGACCGCCGCTATCCTCCCCGCCGGTATTTGACGGAGCATCCAGGCCCGATGGGCTTTCCTGCCCGCCCTCAATCGGGCGCGTCACCGCGCCCAGCTCCGCCGACGCCTCCAGCTCCTGACCCCCGCCGCTCCGGGACGCTGCCGGTTGCTCGTCCTGCTCTGGCGGCTGCTGCCCAGTCACCGCACCCAGCTCCGCTGACGCCTCCAGCTCCTGACCCCGGCCGCTCCGGGACGCTGCCGGTTGCTCTTCCCGTTCCGGCGGCTGCTGCTTCGTCACCGCGCCCAGCTCCGCCGACGCCTCCAGCTCCTGACCCTTGCTACTCTGGGACGCTGCCGGTTGCTCTGCTTGCTCCGGTGACTTCTGCTCCGTGCTCTGCTCCGCAGAACGGTCTTTCTTTTTATCCGTCTCTACCTGATCACCGCTGTGAATATATCTCACTCCCTAGCCTCCTTTACTGTTGATAGACAAACCAGTCGAACAACGAGCCCGCCACCTTGCCGCATACCATTGCCATTAAGAGACCAAGCAGCAGATGGGTCATATGCAGACGTTTGGCCAGGATCGGCAGGACATTGAGCACCTCAGTCAGAGCCGCAGCCAGCATGCCAATGAATATGCCATTGAACAGGCCGACCCCAAGCTCAATCAGAGGGCCAGCCGCCATTTTCCAGTTCCAGAAGTCACTCACCGTCCCCAATAGGGAACCGCCGACCATCGCTCCCTCATACCAGTGAACCTTGTCATAGGAGGAGGTGAGCTGAGCCAGCCGGGGAATGATATCCAGCACTACGAATAGCGCAATCACCCCGCCGCCCACTGCGATTCCACCGGCAATCCCGAGCAGCAGATGAAGTCCAAGCGACAGCGGTGCCGTCATGCGCCCCCCTCCCGGCTGCCGGGTGCTTCGTCACTGCGGCGTTTCATTTTGCGGTACTCCTCATTGATTACATATTGATCGATATTCTTCTGATACAGGAACATTTCCACCTCAAGGGGGGTCGGCTCCTCGTTCCATTTCTTTTTGAACAGATGATTGAAAAAAATGACCATCCCAAGCCCGATGCCCAGCGAATAGGCAATCTGAAACAGGTAAGGATGCTCGTCCCTGCGGCCGGTCAGCATCTCCACAATCCGGATCTGTACCTCCAGCATGCTGACATCGGCATGGAAATTCATAATCGTCAGCGCCGAGCCGAAGAACAGCAGCAGCCAGACCAGCACGAACAGGGCTATAGAAGGTTTAGCAGCCGTAGACGGACCTTCAATCTGTACAATGGTGCGTCCTTCGCCGATCGGCTGAATGTCCGCATCGGGGTGCATATCCTGAATCCGGGGAATGACAGTCAGCAGATCAATCAGAATCAGATTGCCGTCACTCTCCTTCGGCTGAAGCACAAGCAGTGTATACAGCGGTTCCCGCCACTCTTGCTCAGTGATCAGATAAGCGACATCGCGCAGCAGCACCCCCTTGCCCTTGGGCACCGTCACCCGGTTCTTAAGCTGGATATATACGACTGGAGCCTGGGATTCACTGTTCATCTGCGGGGCCTCCTTAAGCTCAGGTGTGATGCAGTCCTACGGCAAGAATAAGGGTAGTATGGGAAAAAAGGCTTATTTTTACTCTTCCTCTCCGCAATTCATCGTGACTTATGCAGGACCAGCGAAACTTTTCCTGCCTTAGGGCCGTCTATAGTTACAGTTATTTACACAGAAGGGATGGAAATTCATATGAGAAAAGCATTGCACCAATCCTTACGGATGGTTCTCTCTGCATCAATGCTACTGGCATTCGCTGCGCCCCTCACAGCACATGCAGCCGAGAAGATCGAGGTATACGATTCCTATACCAGCAAAAGCAGCAACATACAGCTGTATTCGGTAAGTCAATTGGACGGGAACCAGTTCATCAATGCCGTCATTGCCCGGCAGCCGGATGGGACATTTGCCAAATGGCCGGACGCTTTTCAACATTTCCGGGAGAATAACAGCGGGAACTTGCAGTTAACGGGGATGGACGATCCGGAGCAAGCCTATGTCTACGATACACAGAGCCAGTCCATTGTGCGCAAAAGCGAATACGACCTCTCCCCTGACGGCCGCTGGGGTGTTCTGGAGCGTTCCCGTTATGAACGTCAGCCGGCTGGCTATATCGCAAAATATGGCGATCAGTATCTGAGAAATTCGGCGACCGGTAAGGTATCCGTCTATCATTCTACTCAGCGGTATTACAATGCCCGGTGGATCAACCAGCATACGCTGCTTGAGAGCGGATATAATGAGGCTGCCAAGCAGAATGTGATCAGTACCTACGATCCGTCCACCGGGAAGCGGCAGGAGCTGCTGAAGGGGACCTTGCACAACCTGAACCTGTCGAAGGGACTGCTGCAATATGTCAAAAACGAGCCTAAGCGCCTCCCGTGGATCTATAATCTGAAGGACGGATCGTCAAGGCTGGTCAAGGACACCCGCGAGCTTGAAGTCTTGTTCCCTGCTCCTGCATTCTCCAGACCGGAAGTTACTTTTCCTAAGGATATGCTGCTAAAAGACCTGCCGGTGACGGAGATGCCGATCACCTTAGCCTATGAACACAACCTGAATCTGGACGGCAAAAGTGTGGATGTATCCACCGTTTTCACTAAGGGCGGACAAGAGTGGATACCGGTGAAGCCCCTTGCTGCAGCACTCGGCTGGAAGGTTGAAGTCATGAACCTTAGCGCAACCGGCGACCCTTCCGCGGCTTATATCTACAAAATCACAAACGGCAGCAATCACGCGGTCCTTACGCCTGTGAACAGCTTCAATTCGGCAAGCCGGCTGTATATCGCACCAGCGCAGCTTAAGGAGCTTGGGTACAAGAGCATCAAGGTCACTCCATATCTGAAATAAAATCACTCATGCGGCGCCTCCCTTGCCCCGTGTCTGATATACAACAAAGAGGATGTTCCCGGACGGCGCGGCCGTATTAGGAACATCCTCTTTGACTATGATGCGCTGGGTCCTGGGGTGTATCCCCTCAGACTGGAGCGCTATGAAGTTAATTCTGCTTGGCCGGCTGCAGCTGATCCCGCTGCTGACTGGAGATGAAGAAGAGTGCTGTCCAGATCAGTGCGAAGCCGACAAGCTGCGGCAGGGTTACAAGCTGCTGGTACACTACCCAGTTAATCAGAATCCCGGTCATCGGGAAGCTAAGTTCAGCCAGGGTCGCTACCGAAGCTTTGGTTGTGTTCAGCCCCTTGTAATAGAGCAGCATGCTGAGCAGTCCGGGCAGCAGCGCCTGCAGCAGCAGGTTAACAGCAACTGCCGCTGAGCCGCTGATTCCGCCGCTCATCTGCCACGGGGCGCCTTCCATGCTTGTAATTACGAACAGCAGCGGGAGCGCCAGAATGAAGCGCAGTGAGGTTACTGTCTCATATTTCATCGAGCCCAGCAGATAGCGGCCCATAACTGTAGAGCCGCCCCACAAAGCCGCAGCGCCCAGCGCCATCAGGCTTCCTACACCCATGAAGCTGTTCACATGGCCGAAGGGAATCGTCCAGCCGAAGGTCAGCAGGTACGTCCCGGCCAGGGCAACGATAAGCAGCGGTGCGAAATTGCGCGGCAGGCGTTCTTTTAGAATAACAGCGGCAAGACCAATGGCGAACAAGGGCTGAAGCTTCTGAAGCAGCAGCACGGCATTGAAGTCTCCGCTGGATAAGGCTTTCGTGAACAGAATGGTTGCTACGGCTGAGCCGCCCCAAGATACCACCAGCAGCGCTGCGGCCTGACGCAGACGTACACCCTTCAGCTCTGCGCGGTTACGCCACATGACCGGAGCGGCAACCAGGAAGAGCACAACATGCTCAAGCAGTACAATCTGGGATGAAGTCAGGGATTTCAGCAGGATAATGCGGAACAGCGGGTCAACTCCCCATAAGGCCGCCCCCAGAACCACCAGCCAGAATCCGCTGCGCACCGGTGCGGTACGCAAGCCTTGGGATGAAGCAGATACATTACTCATCTTTCATTCTCCTTGTCGATACAAACCCTCGATAGAGACCAAAAACCCCCGCGAGCCCTGTGAACAGGACAAACATCGGGGGTTGTTATCAATAAAGACACACGGAATAGACCCGCCGCCTTTATCTTATGATCCTCTCCCATCCGGACTTTACCGTCGGCTCTGGATTGTCACCAGATCAGTCGCTTCCTCTTGTGATAGAGTAACGAGTCGCGGGCTTAGCTCTCACGAACATCACCGCCGGTCAGGAATTTCACCTTACCCCGAGAATCTTGTATTCTGTTATTATTTTCACAATCTCAGAATACCTCTGATTTTTGATTTCGTCCAGCTTTTTATGAAAATAATCATGATATTTCATTCAATAATCATTCGAACCATCACTCTGCTAACCCAATCTGCTTGCCGCATCCAGGTTCTGGTTCGTTTGGCAGAAACGGCAGTGTGCGCTACACTATAGTATGAACATTAATCATCCCTAAATATAGAGATCTATTTGGAGGTCATCATGAAAAGAAGTTTTTCGATCAATCTGCTGTATTCCTTCTTTGCGCTGGCTGGGCTCACAGTTGCCGCCTTTATAGCTTATTTCATTACCGCTTTCACCAAAGGATATCTGTTCTATGGTCCGCTTGTCCTGGTAATCGCTGCGGGCTTGGCACTGCTCTCCGTAATCTCCATCTTCGGCCTGTTCAGCAGACGGCTGCGCCAGATCCTGCTGGGAAGCTTCGTTGGTCTCTGTCTGCTTACAGCCGCTGGCTATGAGATCAGACAAGCTTATATCAACAGCTTAGCTGAGGTTAGTGAGCAGGAGGTCAATCTCAATCAGTATGCCCCTTTTGCGACAAATACCAAAGCCGCATCCCTGAACCATAAAGCTTCCTACCAGCTTATGATGAACCTGCCGCGCCTGGATGGAGCAACAGCGCTGTACCCGCTGTATTCGGCTTTTGCCCAAGCGGTCTACCCGCAGGATAACTATTCCCCCTTCGTCCAGAAGGAAGGGACCGATTTCGTGGTATGCACCAGCACCTCTGAGGCCTACAAACGGCTGATCACAGGAGAGGCCGATATCATCTTCGCTGCTGCCCCTTCGCTGGCCCAGACGAAGCAGGCGAAGCTAGTAGGCCGTGAACTGAAGCTCACTCCAATCGGCCGCGAAGCCTTCGTCTTCTTCGTCAACAAGCGCAATCCGGTGGACAGCCTGACCACGGAGCAGATTAAGGATATCTATTCCGGCACCCTCACCAATTGGAAGCAGGTCGGCGGCAAGGATGACCCGATCCGCGCTTTCCAGCGGTCTGAAGACAGCGGCAGCCAGACCCGGCTCCAGAAAATCATGGAGGACCGCCAGCTGATGACTCCACCGAAGGAGAATGTGGCAAACGTCATGAGCGGCATTATCAGCCAGACCGCCAACTACCGCAATTACAAGAATGCACTGGGCTTCAGCTTCATGTTCTATGCCACGCAAATGAACGCCAGTGATGAGATCAAGCTGCTGGCTATCGATGATGTGCCGCCGTCCACAGAGAGCATCCGCAGCGGAGAATACCCGTTCACGACTGAATTCTATGCCGTAACCGCCGGCAGCACCAATCCGAACATCGAACCGTTCCTGGACTGGATTCTGTCCGCCGAGGGCCAGGAGCTGGTTGAGAAGACCGGGTATACGCCGGTTAAATAAGCAGAGCGCCAGCATCCTAGGGGGTAAAAGGATGCTGGTGCCCGCACTTGCCAAACGTGTTCGGTTTTTCGATTACATTTGGCCTGCACACCACCGTACCTGACCATTGTAATCGGTTTTTCGATTACATTCAGCCCACACACCACCGTGCCTGACCATTGTAATCGGTTTTTCGATTACATTCGGCCCTAACACCACCGTGCCTGACCATTGTAATCGGTTTTTCGATTACATTCGGCCCACACACCACCGCACTAACTCATTGTATTTGGTTTTTCACATACATTCTGAAGCGATCTCCTACTCATTCCGGCGGTCCGCCTAACTCTGGCCAATCTGAGAGTTTTCTCTCTCACCGACCGCTTGTATAAAGCAGCATTGTTGCACTTTTTGCAGGACTTCTCTATTACAGTTACTGGCTGGGGTACATTGTTGCATCATTTGCAGGAATTATGGTGTTTAGAGTCAGTTAGCGCTGGATTAGTTGCAATTCGTGCAAGATTTCAACATAAACCGCTCCTATCGAACAGTATTGCTGCAATTCGTACAGGATTTCTCAATTAATGTTACTGGCTGTGGAGCAATAGGCCCTTCCCTTATCGCAGCCCCCATTGCATTATGCTTTTACGCATACATTCGCCCGCATATCTCCTCACTTGCTCAATTTATTCGCTTTTACGCATACATCCAGCCGCACACTGCTAAGCCCGTCCTCTGTATTCGGTTTCCCGCCTACATCCGGCCGCACACAGCAGCAGCCCTCCCGGAGGTCTTCCTCCGGCGAGGGCTGCTGCTGTGAACTTATCCCATATAATGCTCAAAAATCCGTTTGCGCTTCTCCCCGTCCGGGTCGTTAACCACACGCGAGGATTGGTCAAAGATCATCGTAGCCCGCGTGTTCGGCGTGTACTGCGGCCAAGCCAGTCCCGGCGCTGCCGGATCTCCACTATGGGCGAAGGCAGTCCAGGCGGTCTGCATTGCCTCAGCCACTGCCTCCATCTCCGGCGTCACGCTCAGGCCATACTGCTTCAGCAGCGGGAGGTTGTTGAAGACATACAGAATCTCCGCGCCGTGAATGGCCTTCTCCAGCAGAGGATGCCCGGCCACCGTCCAGTCGAAGCGGTACATCCAGACGGGCGCATGCCCTTGCTGCTTCTCCGCGAACGAAATGGAGCTGGCCCAGAAGAACAGGTCGGTCAGCACCTCAGCCTGTCCTTCCCAGCTCTGGCTGTAATCCGAGGTCAGCTCGGAGAGGTCACCCACTCCCATCAGCTGCTCCAGCGCTTTGAGCGATTGCTCGAAGTTGTCCGCCTTCTGCCCCTCGCGGAAGAACAGATTGCCTTCATGCAGATTCGTTCCGATCAACACGGGAATGCCGCTGGCAGCTCCCGCTGCGATGGCCTGTACCGGCTCAACCGGCAAGGTGCCCGGCTCAATAACCGGCTGGAAAAACATATTCATCGAGTCTCCGGACAGCTTGTACGCCATCCGGCCTGCGGCTTCCATGATCTCTCCAGCCGGCAGCGTATGCAGAAGCTGCGTATCACCGCCAGGCTGAAGGCCCAGCTCTGCCAGGAAAGCGGCGGCAATCTGCCCGCCGAGCTCTTCATTCAATGTCTGTGCCGCCCCGCTCTCCATTATGGCCCGGGCGAACAGTCCCTTCGCCGCAGGCATCGCCAGCAGTGCAGCAATACTCATGCTCCCTGCCGACTCCCCGAAGACCGTGACACGCGCCGGATCCCCGCCGAATGCAGCGATATTCTGCTGCACCCATTCCAGGGCAGCAATCTGATCCAGGAGGCCCAGGTTGCTGCCCAGTCCTGCGCCCAGCGGAGACAGATGCAGGAACCCGAGCGGACCCAGCCGGTAATTCACGGTAACCACCACGACCTTCCCGGAGACGGCCAGCTTGCTGCCCTCGAACATCGGCTGGCTGCCTGCGCCGGTAACGAAGGTGCCGCCGTGAATCCACACCATCACCGGCAGAGCTTCGGTCTCCTCCGCAACCGCCGGGGACCAGACATTCAGATATAGACAGTCTTCATCATAAATAGGGGTGGTGCCGCCAAACCGCGTCCCGCTGGTGCTGACCGGCTGCAGGCTGACTGGTCCGAACTTGACAGCCTCCCGCACGCCGCTCCAGGACTCCGGCGGCTGCGGTGCCCGGAAGCGCAGCTCTCCAAGCGGCGGGGCAGCGAACGGGATGCCGCGCCACACGTTCACGCCGTTTCCCGCTTCTCCCTCCAGTTGCCCGTAAGCTGTATTCACCAGTTGTCCTGTCATTGCAATCATTCCTTTTCGCTTTATTCCTCAGTCTTTTCTTCGATGACTCTGTAGAGCCCGGAGCGGAAGCGGAACCACTGGAAGATATGGGTCATTACCACCTTAAGCACGGCGTAGCCCGGCACCGCAAGTATGATACCTAGTACACCGAACATTTTTCCGGCAAAAATAATCACAAAAATAATTGTAATCGGGTGAATCTTCAGCGATTTCCCCATAATCTGCGGCGAGATAAACTTCCCTTCGATCAACTGGACGGCGGTCCAGACAATGACCATCTTCAGCAGCATAAATGGTGAGGTCACCATCGCCACAATCAGCGCAGGGGTAATCGCAATAGCCGGCCCCAGATAAGGAACTACAGCCGTACAAGCAGCCACGATCGCCAGAACCAGCGAATACTCCAGCCCGATAATCAGATACCCGATATAGAGCAGTGCGCCGATACAGCAGCTGACAATAATCTGGCCGCGGATATACGATGCGATCTGATTGTTCATTTCCTGCATCACCATCCGGGACTGCGGCCGCAGCGCGGTAGGGATGAGTCTCATGAGATAGTCGGGCAATCTTTTGCCGTCTCGCAGGAGATAGAAGAGAATGAACGGTGTAGTCACTACAGCCAGCACAATTTCGGTCAGTGTTCCCACGAAGCTGCCTACGCCGCTGACGGCATTATTCAGGAAGGCAGTGGCCCAGGTCGTCACCTTGCTGGTAATATCACTAAGGTCCGTGCCCACGCTCGACTGAATCTTGTTGAACAATTCACTGCCCGTAAGCTGGAGGAATTCCTCCTGAATCTGCTCACTGTAGACGGGGAAGTTGTCAATCAGGCCCATGAGCTGGGTGCGGATGATCGGGATGACCATCAGCAGCACCAGAGTAATGATTCCGATAATAATCAGATACAGAATGACAATGCCATACGCCCGCTTCACCCGGCTTCTCTTCTCCAGACGGTCCACCAGCGGATTCAGCAGATAATAGGCGATCCCTGAGAGGAGCAGCGGCGCTGCCACCGTATGCAGAAGCACAGACAGCGGCTTGAACACAAACGGAATCTTTGAGAATACGAGTATCGTTAAGCCCACCAGCAACGCAATCAGCAGACCTACCACAAACTTGTTGTTCAGAAAAAACTTTTTGAATTTATCCGGCCATACCTGCCGTCTATCCATATCCTGCCGCCCCCCTAGCTGCAACTCTTGCCTGTTAAGTGTGATTATTTGCACTATGTATAAGCATAGTAACCCTGTGGCTGCAAGTCAAATCAGGGATCATCAACGCAAATAACAGCCATTGTTGATATCAAAGGTGGCTCCGGTATAAGCTCTGGCTCTGCTGCTCAGCATAAAAATCACCGTATCGGCAACATCCTCCGCCAGCAGCGGTTCAGGATTTAACTGGTGTTCCCGGTATTCCTGCTGCCTCCAGGCCGGGATATGTCCCATCATCGGGGTGTCTGCCATGGTCGGAGCCACTGCATTCACGCGGATCGAAGGGGCAAAATTCATTGCGCAGCTCTTGGTCAAGCCAAGAATAGCAGCCTTCGTTAGGCCGTATACTGCGTCGGAGCTGCCTTCCTGGCCGGAGACCGATGACATGTTAACGATGACGCCCTTCTGCTTACGCTCCAGCAGCATCCGTCCGAAGGCCTGGGAGAAGTAGACATACCCTTTGATGTTGATATCCATCACGCGGCTGATCTCCTCCGGAGTATACTCCAACAGGCTGCGGCCCAGATAGATCCCTGCATTGTTAACCAGCCCGCTCACATGAGCATGCTCTTGCTGAAGGGCTGTGAAGAAGTGCTCCACCTCGCTGTAATCGGCGACATCCAGGCGGTAAGTATAGAGCTTATCCGTAGCGGCTTCATGCTTCAGCTCCTCCAGACGCGGTCCATCCAGGTCACAGGCAATGACCTCTGCTCCCGCCTCCAGACTATGTCTGACAATAGCCTTACCAATACCTGAAGCCGCACCGGTCACTATTACTTTCATTCCTTGCAGCATCCTTTGACGTTCCTCCCTATATTAGGCTGAATAATCACTGTCGTACTGAAAGCGCAAATCAACAATACTTCCGGTTACCACAAGTTACGCCCGGCGGCATGAGCGGCAATCAGGTCATTCTCCTCCGTCTTCAGCCGCAGGGACTCCTGATTCCCCGCGATCAGATGAATCAGGTTATATTCCACCTCTTCCTGCACGAACCACCTGCTGTGCAGCACATCATCCTCCGGCCCAAAGCTTACAAACATCCCGCTTCCCCTCTCTTAGACTTTTCTATCTATTGTAAGGCCCCCATTGGAAAAAATAAACAACCCGCAGCCGGAATTATTCCGTCAACGGGCTGTACTAAGCCACTTTGTTATTTCTTCTTCTTCCCTTTGGCTCCCTTGGGGGTAGCGGCCTTGAAGCCTTCTTCATACGTATAGAGCAGATGCTCTTCGAGCTGTTCTCCCTTTAGCAGCTTACGCACCAGACTTTTGGCCGACTTGGGGGTGACATCCCTGTACCATGCGCCTTCGGGGTATGAGATCACTACACAGGCATCCGAGCATCTTCCATTGCAGCGGGTTACCGTTGTATGGATCAGCGCGTCTGCTCCTTGCTTCGTAATCTCATCCTCAATCGCTTCGGCTACCTCTTCACCCTTGTGCTTCTTGCAGTCACTTCCGTTACAGATCAGCAAATGGCTGACCGTTCCTTGCAGATTCCAGGTTGTCATGGCAGTTCCGCTCCCTTCAATACAACAATACCCTGCTAGTCCTATAACCTTAAACTCTACTGCCCTTTTCGGGGATCGTCAATAGAAGGAAAGACTGTTATACTGACATTGAGAATGATTATCATCTAAGAAAAGAGTGACCTGAAACATGCAGACGCGAAATGCCGGCAGTTCATGGCCTAATCCTCACAGCTTTTATATTCCGGTACGTGTAGCGGCACTGGATCAAGCCTCCATTAACCGTGACAATCCCATTCAGCCCTTCACCTCATTCCTGGCGGTAATCACCGGGGGAAGCGGAGTCATTGAGCTGAACGGCGAACACATCCGTCTATCCGGCGGTCATATTCTGTGCAGTGACAGTTCGGCAGATAACAGGCTGCCCCACGGCCATAAGCTGCAGGGCGTGTGGATCGAATATGCTGTGATCTCCGGCAACATCCGGACGTTCAGCCCGCTGAACCATGGTCAGCCGGTCCGAAGCTGTCCGCCCCACTTAAGCACACTTGCTGTGCAGCTTCTTAACGGCTGGAACCAGCCGGAGCAGCATACGCCGTTTGCCCTGCAAGCCCTGTTCACGGAGTTGCTCAGTGAGCTGTACGACAATTCTGCGGAGTACGCAGAGCGGCCAACTCAGTGGATTGACCGTGTACTGCATCATATAGAGTCCCATTATAATGAAGATTTGACGAGAGAACAGGCTGCCGGGCTTGCCGGAATCACCCCGGAGCATTTCTCCCGCAGCTTCCGCAAGTTCACCGGACAGACCTTCAACGAATACATAACGCTGATGCGCATCCGCAAGGCCCAGCAGCGTATCCTTACAGGAGCTCCGAATCTGAGTACGCTGGCGCTTGAGGTAGGATATAGCGAAGGGACCTATTTAAGCCGCAAATTCAAGCAGGTCGTAGGCATCTCCCCTTCAGCCTTTCACCGTAAGAGCAAATCCGTAGTCTCGCTGAACTTCAATCATACGGCCAGCCTCCATGCGCTCGAAGTCGTTCCCCGCCTGGGAGTCTATTCGGCCTGGATGGAGAGCATGCAGCCCGTTCCCTCCAGGAAAAAGCTGCTGGATGAAGGAATCGGCTCTGAAGGTCTATACGAACGTCTAGCTTCAGCCCGGCCGGATGTCATTATCAGCTATTCCTTACCTGATAAGAGCAAGCAGCTCCTGTCCGTAGCGCCGGTGATCGAGATTCCCTTCATGCAGATGGACTGGCGGGAGCAGTTCCGCCTGATTGCCGAGGTGACCGGGCGTCAGCCACAGGCAGAGGCCTGGCTAAGCCATTATGACTGGCATTGTTATCAAGCTAATCAGCTGCTCGACCGGCAGATCGGTGACCGGGGGACCGCCATGGTCCTGGAGCTTGGCGCAGAGACAGCCTACTGCTTCAGCAGCAGCTATGGCCGCGGGACGCAGATTCTGTATCATGATCTTGGCTTCCGCCCGCCGCTTGGCCTTGTTGCCGAAGGACTGCTGGATAAGGGTTATCTGGAGATTGCCTTCCATAACATTGCCCGCTACTCCGCTGACCATATCTTTATTACCTCAAGCAGGAAGGCTGCTGAAGCGCTGGAGCCGCTGCAGAGCTTTCTTCACCCTGTACAGCAACAGCCCATCAACGGCTCAGTAGGCGGAAGAATCTACTTCCTGAATCAGTCAGGGATGTTCTACGGCTTCGATCCGCTCTCCTCCAAGGCCCAGCTGAAGGTGCTGGTGCAGGCGCTGACATCATAAATTTACATAGCCGGACATCACATTCAGCCATAGTCTAATCCGGGGAAACTCTGTAAAGTGTTACCTGAGAATGATAATCGTTCTACATTAAGGAGGCGACATCTTGAAAATCCCATATTTACAATCACGCCGCATTCACCGGAAAGCTTGGATCGTCCTGTCTTTGCTTCTGGCATTGACTCTTATCGCCTCTGCTTGTGGAAATAACACTTCTAATAACAGCAGTGGTGCCGCTTCAGCTAAGGCTACCGGGACACCCGCTTCCTCCACCCAGGCAGAGAAGGCTGCTGCAACCACAGCTCCCGCCTTCCATACCGTGACCACTGTGAACGGAGATATTGAAGTGCCGGCAGCACCGCAGCGGATTGTTGCCGAGGAATATCTGGGCAGCTTGATTGCCCTGGATACGATTCCTGTCGGTGCTCCGGGGCTTACACTGGAGAATATGTATTTCAAGGAATTCCTAACAGGAGTAGCCGATACCGGCACTTACGGCAAAATGTCACCGGAGAATATCCTCGCGCTGAATCCCGACTTGATTATCTCCGGCAATGCAGACAGCTATGCCGCGCTCAGCAAAATTGCCCCAACGGTTATTGTGCCGTACGGTGATTTGAAGAATGCGCATGAAGAGCTGACCTATTTCGGCAAGCTGCTGGGCAAGGAGCAGGAGGCAGCAGCATGGCTGGCTGATTACGATAAGCGTATTGCGGACGCCAAGGCCCGCGTGGATGCAGCGATTCCTGCCGGGGCCACCTTCAGTATTCTCGAGCATGCAGACAAGTCCACCTGGGTCTATGGGGACAACTTCGGACGGGGAGGACAGCCTATCTATCAGGCACTGGGGCGCAAGCCTCCGGCTGGAGTGGCTGATGAAATTATGGAGAAGCAGTGGGCAGAATTATCCGCTGAGACCCTGGGTAAGTATGCGGGTGATTATCTGGTCATCACTGACAATACCCGAACTGCTCAAGACTTCCAGGCAGACCCGATCTGGGGCAGCCTGCCAGCGGTCAAGAACGGGAAGATTTACGTATGGAAAGAAGAGCGCTCCTGGTATTATGATCCGATTGCCGTTCTGGCCCAGACGGAGGAGCTGGCCGATTGGCTGACCGGGGCACAACAATAATGGTGTCATGAATACGCTGCCTGTGGCCTTGAACGGCTTCCGGCAGCTTTTGGCGTTTACCCTATCCATAACTCGGAGATAATATCTGTAGCCCGCCGCGCCGGAACCGGCAAATTATTCTTGCGGTGCACAAGGAGACCTCCATGAAGATTATCAGTATCTATGTCCTGTTCGCTGTTCTTACGCTCACGTTAATAGTCATCATTGATGTGATGTCCGGGATCAGTCTGCCTGCCTCCATTCATTCGCTCGGGACCATCTTTGCCACAACTACACTGCAGGAAGGGGTATGTATCACAATCTTCCTGCTCCTCCCGTTCATCCAGGTTGCCATTCATGCCTCTAAGAAGCGTCAATCCCGCCGGAAACCCTCTTAATTCTGCTGACGGTACAAGCCGAACCTCCGCCGGACACGATGAATCAGCAGCAGCAGTATGGGAATTACCGCACAGAATACCGGCAGAAGCGTCTGCAGAAAAGTCTTCCCGTCATTCATATGCTCCGTGTAATTCTGCGCGCTGACAAAAGAGCTGAACAGCATAATCACAGCTGCCGGGATAACCAGCCTGCTGGTATCGTTTACCTTGAACAGATCGTTAGCAATCGCAACAGCAGCATAACAATAGACGGTCAGCTTAAAGAACGCCCCGATAATCAGCGTCAGCATCACCAGGGCATCCAGCCGTTGAATGAAATTGGCCATATTTACAAGAGTAATGGTCGTAAACATGGGAAAGGCGGTCCGGCTGTACAGATTTTCTCCCAACACAGCCATCTCAATGGCATGGGTGAAGCTCAGCAGGCAGGCACTGACAATAATCGCTGCGATCCCTGTTTTCTTGATTTTCCGGGAGTTGTTGAAATGGGGCAGAATGGTGGTGAAGCACATCAGCTCGCCGAACGGAAAGATCAGGATGTTGGGATAGGCTGATTTCAAGGCTTGCTTATAATCGCCCATATGAAGCGGAAACAGATTTCTATACTCCACCAGCCCGGCCGAGATTACAGCGACAATACAGATGCACCCCATAATGATCACAATCCACAAAACAATCTCGGCGGTCCTGGCAAATACCTCTATCCCTTTGCTAAGGATGTACATCACTGCAATAATCATAATTGAATTAATGATCAGAATCGGGGTTTTGTCATAGGAGGCCGAGATCAGCAAATCCCCCGCTTCCCGCAGATTTCTAGACCCGTTATAGAGAATTACCGGCAGGAACAGCAGACTTACCGGCCAGCCCAGCCATGGCCCTAGAATAGAACGCGTATATCCGCTTATGATCTGGTTCGGGAACTGGAGAGAGAGGTGTGCGAACACCAGATACAGCAAAATGCCTCCCGGGAGGGCAAACAGAATGGCGAGCCAGACTGCATGTCCGCTCTCCAGGCCGATAGGGACGAGGACGGCAGTCCCCAGCTCAAACAGAATAATCAATGCCAGCAGCTGGTTCGGGCCGATCACTTCTTTTTTCATAACAACAATCACCTGATTTCTGCGGTTAAGCCGATTATTTACCTTCGGGGATATAGGGTTTCAGACCCATGCCGGTACTGCGGATGTAAGCCTTGATCTTAAGGTCCAGCCTTCCCTTCGCAAAGACTCGGCCCCAGTCCCCGTCCAGTGCCGCCCATTCCTGCGGATTCGTCCGTTTCAGCTCATTGCCGAAATTGAATATATCACTCTCCAGCTGCTGCCCCTTCTGAAAAGCCTGCATGACCTCAATCCTCGTCTTCTTCTCCAGCCCCTGTTCAATCTTCATGATTTCCTCCCGCTTGCTGAGGTCTACGAAGCTGTCTGTTTCGTTAACGCTTCCCTCCTCCGCAATCGTCACATGAAAGACCGGAAGACCCTCCTCCATCGTGGTCTTTACCTCCGTTCTGGAATAGATGATATTGACGGCAACGGACTCTTTTTTATCATCTGCATCAATATTGAGTACTGTTTCTTCTATCTGGTTAAGCAGCCACTCGGTTCCTCTTGCTTCGGAGTCCTTCATCCAGTAGAGCAGCTTCCCCTGCCTGAACACCCCAAGCCCGTTCATCATCGTCTCAGTCAAGGTTTCAGACCCTTCCAGATTACTGCTCTTCTCCCCCTCCTCGGCATTTCCCTTAATCTTCACCGCATTGATCGTCAGATCGCCTTCTCCTGTAATGGCGTGAATGACATCGAAGACGCTGATTGGCCGGTTCTCGCCCCAGACTCTGGAGGTATTCTGCGCCTTTTTGACCAGCCCCAGGGCCGGCAGACTCTCTACAGGGGTCAGCAGCTTCAAGACTGAAGCGGCATCACTGTCACGGGCGACTAATATTTCTGAATTGAGCCGCAGCTCATGGGACCGCTCGAAGATGTCGAAGATATCGTTAATCCCGTCCCGCGCCAGGCGCTCCCCGAGTACAATTAGCTGGGTATGGGCAAAAAAAAGCTGGCGGGTCACATGCTTCGACGCCCGCCGCAACGCGCCGAACATCGTTTTGTCTGTGGCTGACACCACCACTACAGCAGGCTTGCCGCTTCCGGGAGAGGTACTTGTTGATGTGGAAGACGGATTGACCAATTGAAAGGTGACCCGGTATTCATCGGTCTCCGGAACGAGATCCATCCCGATCCCGCTGACAACGGCCAGCTCATTCAATTCCCGGCTGTTCCAGCAGCCGCCCAGCGGCAGGACCAGCACCGCTACGGCAATCAGACGCAGCAGCCCCTTACCGTTCATCAGATTTCCTCCCGGCGGCCCTTTTCCCTGCGGGAGAGGCTGAAGAGCGCTTGCTGTTGTTGACAAGCCGCTTTCTGAGCCTCGTGAAGCTCTGCGGGGAGCGGATGAAGGTATCCTTCAGATTCCCCGGAACAAAGGGACCAATAGGCGTCATGTAAGGAACACCGAGCGAACGCAGGCTGCACAAATGGGCAATCAGCATAATAGTGAATATGGCGATGCCATACAGCCCCATAAATGCGGCGATTCCCATGATGATAAACCGCAGCATGCGGATGGAGAGGGCCATGTTGAAGGCCGGGGTAGCGAAGCTGGATATTCCTGTTAGGGAGACCACGATTACCATCGCCGGCGAGACGATCCCTGCCTGAACCGCTGCTGTCCCGAGCACCAGACCGCCGATGATGGAGACGGTCTGGCCGATGGGCGAAGGCATACGTACCCCTGCTTCCCGGATAATCTCGAAGGTAACCTCCATGAGAACCGCTTCAACAAAGGCAGGGAACGGCACCCCTTCCCGCTGTGACGCCAGATTGATCAGCAGCGGGGTTGGAATCATCTCCTGATGGAAGTTCAGCGCAGCGACGAAGATCGCCGGGCCATACAGGGAAATAATAAGGCATACGAACCGGAGCATCCGGATCAGCGAGGAGATATCATACCGCTGGTAGTAATCCTCCACCGTATGAAAGAACATGAAGAAGGTGGTAGGAGCGATGAGGACAAACGGGGTACCGTCCACGAAGATAGCGATCCGTCCATCCAGCAGATTGGCTGCCACGCTATCCGGGCGCTCCGTATTGAACATGGTGGGGAACGGCGAATATTTATTGTCTTCCACAATCTGCTCGATATATCCCGACTCCAGAACCATATCGACCTTAATCTCCAGGAGCTTATCCTTGAACGCCTGAATCGTCTCTTCATCTGCAATGCCGCGGATATACATAATCGTAATATCAGTGTGGGTGACATCGCCCAGCTTCATCGTTTCAGTCCAGAGGTCCGGGTTCTTGATGATTTTGCGGACCAGGGCAATATTCGTGCTGATGGTCTCGGTGAAGCTTTCTTTGGAGCCGCGGATGGCGACCTGGGTACCTGCCTCCGTAACCGCGCGGGACTCCCCGCCGCAGGTGCTTCCGCTGATACCTCCCCCCACTCCGTTCACCAGAATAACCGTATCGCCCGAGAGCAGCGCCTCCAGCAGCCCGTTAATATCTGTAACGAGCTTCTCCTTGCCGATGCTAAGGGCATTCTCTTTAATATAGCTGTAGACTTCCTCCGGGGTTACCGCAAGCCGCGCACGGTCATTCAGAGCTTGAAAGGACATCACATGCGAGATATAATCATCAACCATCACTCTGTCTGTTATGCCAGCGACATAAATTGCAGCCACACGGGCTGTTCTATTAATTAGTTCATAGGTGCGTATAACCAGATCGGGGCTGTTGCCGAGCCTTGCTTGAATGGTACTGATGTTGTCTTCCAGCTTAGGGGAGACCGGCGAATTTAAATTATCCATATCCGCACCTCCTGGCTCTTACTATTCGCCCGCTATTCATTTTTTATACAGCATATGGAATGTGTACCAAGTGGAAACAAGCTGTCCCCCTACGGAATAATCCGTGTAAGGGACAGCTTGTGCAGATATTGCTTATAATGTAATGCAGGTACACCGGCTGGTATCTCTGAAGGAGGAATGCTAGTGATTATCTACTACGCCAAGCGCCTTATTTTTCTCCTTGAACCGGTCATTATGCGAGGAGACGTAGGCTACCTTCTCAGCGGTAGGGTCCATGTACAGCTTCGCGCTGTTCAGGGCAAGCACCGCATCGGTGAATGTTCCGGCAATGAGCCGTACCTTGCTCTCATGATCCACGAAATCTCCGGCAGCGAAGATGCCCGGCAGATTGGTCTCCAGCTTCCCGCTGACGTTCGCACACCATTCCCCCATATCCAGCCCCCAGTCCTTCAACGGACCGAAGTCGCTTCTCAGCCCGTGGTTGACAATGACGGCATCGACCTCAAGCTGCTCGTGCTCTCCGGTCTGGATATGGCAGACGGTCACCTGATCAATCTGCTCTCCGTCGCTGCTGTGCAGCTGGCTTACCGCGCAAGGCACACGCACATCCACCGAGGAGGCCTTCATCCGGGCAATATTCTTCTCATGCCCGCCGAACTGCTCCCGCCGGTGTACCACGGTTACACTGGCCGCAATCCCCTCCAGCTCATTCGCCCAGTCCACTGCGGAATCTCCGCCGCCCGAGATCAGCACCCGCTTGCCGCGGAAGGGCTCCAGCTCCTGAACCGTGTAGTGCAGGTTCGTCACCTCATAGCGGTCCGCCCCTTCAATCTCCAGCTTCGCCATCTGCAGAATACCGTATCCGATGGTGAGAATAACGGTACGGGTCCAGTGCTGCTCGCCGGTGGCCGAGGTCAGGATATACGTTCCGTCCTCCTGGCGGGCTTGATGAACAATCTGCTGTCCGAATACGAGGGTAGGATCGAAGGTGCGTGCCTGCTCTGCCAGCTGATCGATTAACTGGCGGCAGAGAATAGGTGTTACTCCTCCGACATCCCAGATCATTTTCTCGGGATAGATCAGCATTCTGCCGCCCAGCTCATCCTTCGCTTCAATCAGCTTGGTCTTCAAATCCCTCATTCCGCTATAGAACGCTGTATACATGCCTGCGGGGCCGCCGCCAATAATCGTCACATCGTATAATTCCATTGGTTCATTCATTGATATCCCTCCAAGGTCTGGTTGTATTTAAGATTTGGTACGGGCCAGAAGATACAGAAAGTATGGAGCGCCGATGACAGCTACCACTATGCCGGTAGGAATCTCGGATGGCTGCAATATCCGCCGTCCTATTGTATCGGCCGTAATGACAAGCAGCGCGCCGATCAGCGCGGAGGCGGGCAGCATCAGCTGATGCTTCGGCCCGACCAGCCGCCGTGCCAGATGCGGACCAACCAGCCCGACGAAGCCGATGCCGCCGCTGACCGCTACGCTGGAGGCCGCAAGGCCGACCGCTGCTGCCAGCAGGCGGAACTGCTCTCTGCTAACGTTAGCTCCGAGTCCTGTCGCTGTCTGCTCGCCCAGATTAAGTACATTCATCACCCGGGCCTTGTAGATGACATAAGGCAGCAGAATCACGATCCAGGGCAGCAGGGACAAGACAAACTTCCAGCTTGTACCCCAGATGCTGCCCGCCAGCCAGGTAGCCACGAACTGATACTTGTCCGGGTCGAGGCGAAGCGTCAGCACGATCATCGCCGCGCTCATGCCTGCCGCCACTGCGACCCCGGTTAGCAGCAGCCGGATCGGCGAAATACCCTGATGCCGCTTGAAGGCGAGGCTATAGATCAGAGCGGCAGTGCAGGCCGCTCCGGCAAAGGCAACCACAGGCAACAGATAGACCGGAGCCGCCGAGGTCGTCGGGTAGAAGGAAATCAGCAGCATGACCATCAGTCCGGCCCCGGCATTAATGCCGAGAATGCCCGGGTCAGCCAGATCATTGCGGAAGACCCCCTGCATCACTGCGCCGGATACGGCAAGTGCGATACCAATTAACAGAGAAATGACAATCCGCGGCAGGCGGAACTGGAACAGAATCAGCTCCTGCTTGTCCGTCCCCTTGCCGACCAGCGTATCCAGCAGCTCAAAGGGAGTAAGTCTTATGTATCCTGTATTCACACTTATAATGAACATGATCACAATCAGAACGGACAGCACGCCAATCACCCTCAGGCCATGCTTACGCCTTGTATCTTCTGAAGACATTATCTTATGGCTCTGCATCTTTACAGCTCCCTTCTTTCTTTTCGGGCCAGATACAGGAAGAACGGTACCCCAATCAGCGCTATAATCGCACCTACCGGCGTTTCATGCGGCGGATTGATCATCCGGGCCGTCAGATCGCCCCCGACCACCAGCAGTGCACCCAGCACCGCAGAGCAGGGAATAATCCAGCGGTAATCCACACCGACCAGATATCGGGTCAGATGGGGGATGATCAGGCCGACAAACCCTACAGCTCCCACTACAGCTACCGAGGCTCCGGCCAGAATCAGGACAATTAGCGTACCCGCCAACTTCACCAGCCCTGTACGCTGCCCAAGCCCCTTGGCAATATCCTCACCCAGGCTGAGCATCGTAATCGAACGGGACAGCACAACGGCTCCGAGGATAGCCGCTATCACCCATGGAGACATGATCTGCAGCTGGAACCACTTCGTTCCGGCCAGACCGCCGGCATACCAGAAGGCGAGATCTTGTCCGATCCGGAAATACAGGGCGATGCCTTCACTTAGCGCCGAGAGCAGCGCACTGAGGGCAGCACCTGCCAATACAAGCCTGGCCGGGGTTAGCCCGCCCTTCGCCAGCGAGCCTACTCCATAGACAATTCCCGCTCCCGCTCCGGCGCCAACGAAGGAATAGAGAATGAGATACATGAACGGCAATCCCGGAAAAAAGGCAAAGCAGACCGCCAGCGCAAAACCCGCGCCGGAGTTAATACCCATCAGTCCCGAATCCGCCAGCGGATTGCGGGTCATCCCTTGCATAATAGCCCCTGCCACAGCGAGGCTGGCTCCCACCATTACGCCGCCCAGCACACGCGGCAGCCTAAGCTCGCGGATGATCTGATGGTCGGTAATCTCGGGATTGAAATGAAAGACTGCGGTCCATACCACCGACAGCTTAATATCTGCGGCACCGAACGATACAGATATAGCGATACCAAGCGCCAGCACAATGAGGCCGCCAATAAGAATTAGTGTTGCCGCCCAAGGACGGGACCGCAGCTTCAGCGGCTTGGCTTTCTCATCCAGCCCGCTCCCGGACACTGCCTGTTGATTCATGAATGTCACCTGTTTCTTTGAAATTGATTCTCATTATCATTATAATATTGTAATGGAACAGGTCAAGGTTTGGCAATGGACAAAAAAATAAAATAAAACAGCCTATCCTCCCGGTTCCATCCTGTTAGAGATGTAGCTGGAGCTTAGGCTGTCAGATTGGCTGTTCGTTGAGTTCTATACATTCTGAAGCGTACCGCCGAATATTTTGCGGATGTACCCTTGCAGCTTACCGATATGCGGCACGAAGAGGCTTTTGTCATACACATAATTAGATTGGGTTACCAGCTGTGAATAGAGCAGGAAAAGGATGGCCGCAAGCTCCCGGTCAATCTGCCGCTCATGCTCCATCAGAGCATACGTCTCATCCAGCGCCTCATAGAGCTGAAGCATGGCCGCCTCATTAATGATCTTACGGCGCAGAGGTACAAGAATATCTGTAGCAATAGCGTCAATCCGCAAAATAACGGCCGCCAGTCTCTCGTTCACTCGATTCTCCTCCTGCAGTGACTGAATGGTAAAGCGCTTGCTTATTACCATCCTATGTCTGCCGGACCCTTAGCATGCCTGAGCTGCGGAATCAGCTACCTCGTGTAATCCTCGTATTCGTCTCTCCTGTTCAGCTTGGAGTACATATATTCATCATTCTTCAGCTTATAGAGCTGGCCCATGGCACCAAAGATCAACAGCAGCACTACAATCAGACCATAGGCATAGCTAAACTGGTTGAAATAGAAGCACAATACAATGGCTGCAAAGGTCATAAGCAGCAATGCAAATGCGATCCGGCTCAAAATTCTCTTCATCAGGTTCCTCCGCAGAAATTTTTAGTCTAAATGTATCATAATCTACGGACGAATCCTGTCGAAAGCTGGCAGCTAGATCAATTTCGAGAGTACCGTTCCCGCCAGCAGCTCACCGAGCGTCTTATCGAGCGGCAGCGGCTTGTTGCCCAGACAGGTGCGGAGCGCAGTCAGCAGCACACGGACATCATATTTGCTCGGATGGACGGGAATGACCTCTTTGTCCAGCGCCAGTAAATTGTAGACGGCCATCATTGCGGAGCGGACCGAATACTCCACAGTGAACACGCAGTCGTCCGGCACTTCGGCGAACTGGCCAAGGAAGGCCAGATTCAAGCTGCCCTGCGGCACGACCTGCGGACGGTCACCAAGCACGCGCGGCATGAACTGTGCAGTGATATAAGGCATCATACAAGGGATGACATTCGTGGTATGCTCCAGAATCTCGGGAATGCGGTCCGCAAGCCCCATATGGTAGCACAGTTCCTCCAGCAGCTCGCGTCCGGTGCAGTCGCTCATTTTTTTCTTAATATAGTCGCCTTCGGCATCCGGGAACAGGCCATACGCCCACAGCACCTTCACATTGTCCGGCTGGTTAATGAAATGCGGCTGCTTCGGTGCGGTCCAGGACATCATCCAGCTGGAGTCTTTGATCGTCACCACGCCGCCCATGCCGGGAGCATCTCCCGTCAGTTCAAGCAGATAAGGGAATACAATCTCATCATCGGTAAAAGTCATCGTGAACGACAGCCATTTGGACTTGTCGATATCCCCGCAGAACACCTCAGGACGGCCGAAATCCGGAGATTTGGCGGCAAGCTTCTCCCATAGGCTCCAGCAGCCGCGCTCAGTCAGAGAGCGGTTCAGCACCGCCGGATGGTCCAGATCGCCAAGGGTAGAATTCTCTGTCATTGAGCCGTTCGTGACCATGACCAGATCCCCGCGTGTCACCGGAATGGTCTTCGGCGAACCGTTCACCAGCACCTGAATTGCGGTTACAACCTTCTCATCATCGTTGATATCAAGCTCCAGATCTGTGACCTCATGCCCTTTGTCAAAATGAACGCCCTCACGCTCCAGCCACTTCATCAGCGGCAGGATCAGCGAGTCGAACTGGTTGTATTCGGTGTGCAGAATCCCCTTCAGCTGGTTCATCCCGGAGATCAGGTGCATGAACCGTTCCATGTAACGCTTGACTTCAACCACACTATGCCAGTTCTCGAAGGCGAACATGGAGCGCCAGAAATACCAGAAATTCGTCTCCAGGAAGCTCGGGTCAAAAAACTGCTCAATCGTCACCGCGCCCAGTCTCTCTTCGGTAGCCAGTGTCAGCTTGCCTAATTGCAGGGCGTGTGCGGTAGAGAGTCCCAGCGAGGAGAAGTCGGCGGGGGTGCCTTGCTTTTCGACCAGACGGCAATGCGATTCAATCGGTTCTGCCAGATTCAGCTCCCGGAATTCATCCAGCACCGTCCGGTCCGGATTGGTCAGGGAAGGGATGAAGCCGAACAGCTCCATGAAGCATTCGAAGTGCTCTTCAATCTCGCGTCCGCCCCGGGCGCTGTAGCCGTCCTTGGCATTACCCGCCCCGTCCATGGAACCGCCGTATATCGATGATTGCTCCAGAATATGAATATTCCGTCCGGGCATATGCCCGTCACGGATCAGGAATGCCGCCGCCGACAGGGAGCCGATTCCTCCTCCGACGAGATAAGCCTTGCGTGAAGCGATGCCTTCCTGTACCTGCGGATGAATTCTTTGATATGTACCCATATGTCCTCTTCCTTCCTTGATCAGGGGATAAGTGCCTGCTAACTGCCTTCACTATACCCGCCGTGAACCAGGGATTCTATGGACAGCCGGACGCAACTGTCTAGGGATTACACATCCGCCGGATATTGTGTCATTACTTCGCCGGATGCACCGCAGTCTGATAATGCTCTAGCCCCCGGGCAATGCATCCGTCCATAATCCTTGATACCTTATCCACCACTCCGGCCGGATCTGTGTTCGCTCCTGCTTTGAGCCAATGGATTACCTGTTCAAGGATGGCCAGAGTGTAGAAATCGGTTATATCGAGTCTGGCCTGCATTCTCACTGGCTCTGGGATCTGCTCCTGTCCCGGCCACGCCTGCCCGTCCAGCTCCTCCACTACGCTGATCATGACGCGGTAAATCACCCCGTACAGGAACTCTTCCAGATGCTCGCGTCCCAGCGAGTGGAAGGTATTCAGACAGATGGTTTTGTTATTTACGGTATAGCGCAGCACGCTTAAGAACCCTTGCTTCCAGCCCGCCAAGCAGCAATATTGGTCCAGTCCTTCAATCACTTCTGACTTGTAGATCCAGCCGAGCAGCTCATAGATATCCTGAAAATGATTATAAAACGTATGGCGGGTCACCCCGCAATCCGCCGTGAGCTGCTGGATCGTTATTTTATTCAGCGGCCTTGTGAGCATTAGCTTCTTCAGGGACCGGGCTAACGCATTCTTCGTTAAAAGGGAACCCAACATCTCTTCCTCCTGAACATTCGGATTTAATATTCCAATTATAACCAATTACGAGTTTGTTTTCACCCCGTCTGTTCCCCAGCTCTTGTTACTCCCGTTCCCCAAGCCGAACCGCATAGGTCTTATATCCGGCTTCGCTAATCTCCAGGCAATTCAATTGCTCCCCGTACACACAGCCGCCGTCGATGCCTATTTTGTCACCCAGCGGACTGAACCAGACTCCTGCCCCGTCCTGCAGATCTACCGTAGAGGTATGGCCGAATACAACCGTCTTCTCCGTAGAGGTAACAGGATGATTGTAGAAAGGCTCCCGAATCCAGATAAAATCATACTCCCGCTGGGTCCGCCAGTCGGCAAGGGAAGGATCAATGCCCGCATGAACGAACAGATGGGTCTCCGTCTCATAGTAATAGGGCAGCGAACCCAGGAAATCCAGGTGCTCCTTATGTTCCGTGCGCATGAACCGCTTCATCTCCGTATAATCCCTCCACCCTGAATCCGGGTGCAGGAGCACCGAATCCCGGCCTCCGCAATAGCTCAGCAGGGTGTGGAATCCCCCATTCGTAATCCAGTGGGTATCCCGCTTATCATCCTCTCCCGCCAGCGCATCGCAGGCCATTTGATCATGGTTGCCCCGTAGCACAATAACCCCCTCGGCCTCGGCAAGCCGCTTCACCTGTTCCACAACCGCTCTGCTGTCCGGCCCCCTGTCCACATAATCGCCCAGCAGGACTAACTGATCCCTTGAGGAGTCATATTCCGCCCGGCGGAGCAGCAGGTTGAATTCCTCTATACAGCCGTGGATGTCACTGATTACTAATGTTCTCATGCCGCTCTCCTCCTTTTTTAGACGAAACTATTATACTATAAAGAGCATATGAGGTACTCCATAAGGCATAAGGCGCACTTCAGAGCTTAACTTGAAGCATGGCCGGCGCTGCGGTTAACATTTGGCCCTCCGGCCGCTGCCGCTCCTCCACAACAGACTAAAGCTATAATTTGCTAAATAGCACAAAAAAGAGGCTCACCCGCAAGCATTCAGCTTAGCAGGAAAACCTCCTGGTTACATTCTATTCCGTCCGCTCGGATAACGGGGTCTGTACAGGCCTTCCCGCAGTGCGGTCCCAGCGCCAAGGGGCGCCATGACCCTCCAGATGCAGGCCGCCGTACCATTCATCGATATTTTGCAGCTGTAGCCGGTCGGCTGCTCCGGCCATCACCTGCTCTCCCCATCCAGTCAGCGTAACGCTGCGGTGCAGAAATTCCGGTACCTCCCTGTAATCTCTCAGCTCTGTTGCACCATCAATCTCAAGCAGCGGCTGCGTGCCCGCCGTAAGTGTGCGCAGGACCTTCCAGTATTCCGTATCGCCCATGCCAAGCCGGTGGAGCTGATCCGTAACCTGGCGGAACAGCTTAAGCGGCGTATCCATACCGTTAGCTACAGCTTGGAGAGTGGTCTGTTCGACAATGCCGAGTCCATTCTCTACGGAAGGCAGGCGGGAGAGATGGGCCATGAAGGCATCATAGGCAAAAGCAAGCGCACCTCCCGCCAGCTCCTCCCGCTTCGCTGCAAGCAGATCCGCCAGTTCGCGGGGATTGGGATCGGCATAGGCTTCCCACAGCAGGCTCCCCAGCTGCAGCTCCTTGCGGCCAATCTTCCGCCAGGTTCCCGGCAGGGTGCTAAGCTGGGCTTCCGTCAGCTGTCCCAGACCATGGAACCGCTCAATCCCGGGGTAATCTCCGATGCAGAGCAGGCTCAGCTTGGTGTTGCCCAGCTTTTGCCCATTGAACCAGTGTAATAGGTAGGCAAGCATACTCTGGTCGAACAGATCATGATCGAACCACAGCACCACCTCATCATACTGGCGGAATCCGCTAATCCTCCGCTCCTGCTCCGCACAGCCGGCCAGATATTCAGCCGCCGGAATACCCAGCGTGGCCTGTAGCACCTCAGCCCGCAGCAGCCGGTTTTGCTCTGCCGCCGGATCGGTGAAGATCGGCCCCGCCGAATAGATCTCTCTCCACACCAGCACCTCCCCCTGGACAATTCCCCGTTTCAGCTTATCTCCCACCGTGTCACCATTGACAATATGCAGCATACGTGCTCCCCCTTCATGTAACAGATGAAATGCGGCAGCCAGATCGGCAACAGGTAAAGCGCCCTTCAGCTTGCGTCTGCCGTCATACAGCCTTTTCTTCAGCGTAGCGACGGGAAGGCTCAGATATACGGAAATCTCCTGAAGCGAGTAGCCGTAGAAATAGAACAATTGCAGCGGTACCCGCAGCTTGGCGGACAATTCCGCCACTGACTTGTGCAGCACCTGTGTCCATTCCCTGTATTCAACTATCTCGGCTGCGCCGGGGATGCCCCGGGCACCTGCTCCGCTGCCTCCAGAGGCAGGATCGTCTCTGTCTTGCGCCGCAGCAGCCGGTGGCACTGCCTGACCACGATCGTTTTGAACCATCCCGGGAACGCGGCCGGCTCCTGAAGGCTGCCAAGATTCATATACGCCTCCAGCAAAGCTTCCTGCACCGCGTCTTCCGCGAGCTGTACATCACTGAGCATATCGTAGGCCACTACGTAAGCCATCCCCCGCACATGCCCGCTAAGCTCCCGGAAGGCTTCGGCATCGCCCTGCTGCGCTTGTTCAATCCACTGTTGCATCACTCTACCGAACCTCATTTCTGTAAGTCTTGATCACGTTACACTACTAAGTGCCAATAAGGGGGAGAAAGGTTACAAAAGAGCTCTATCCTATTCAGTTCAATGTAATGAATCCGGGAGGAATAGAGTCCGCGAGCCAAATATTATGATTTCCGTGGTAGAACTTGATTCCTTCCTGTGCGGCCCGCCCGGCATCGATGGTTAAGATTACAGGACTTGAATCCTTGCGCCCTCCCACCAGCTTGGCTGTAGCCGTATCCACCGAGAAATGAACATACTGCCTCTTCATTGGTTTCAGTCCTTCGTGCAGAATCGTCTCTACCCATTGCCTGGCTGTTCCGTGGTACAAAATAGGGGGCGGCGTTTCAGCCTGCTTGATTATTTTTTGCGGGACCGAGTGACCATACAGCGCCCTTATTCTGCCCTCCGCAAGCTCGTGCCGCTGCTTATCCGATGCCGCGATCATTTTGTCCAGATCCTCTGCACCGACTGCTTCCCACTTCTTGTCCTGATGCAGTGAGTGGAGCAGCTGTTCAATATCCACCCACCCCTGTTCATCCAATTCCAGTTCATATTCCCACGGAGCGTGACGCAGAGCGTAGGAGACCTCCTTGCTGAGTTTTGCATAATCCATTGGCTTTAGTCCTCCATAGTCATTTGGGATCATTAGTTAGTTGCTGCAATCATCAATTGTTGAGTTTAGCCTAGTTTAGCATATGTGAAGCTTCCGGGATAACCATGCGCAAAGCTATAGGTGTGCTGCTTCTTTCGGGGCGCTCCATCGGGGGGCTACAACAAGAGTCCACTGGGAGGCTCCATCTGGGGCTCCATCCGCTATGTAGGCGGACTGGCATTCCGCTATTTCTGCTTATCCGTCGGATATGCGAAGTGCGCGGACTCAGTGGAGCTATGTGGCTGGATTTCGCTTGATTAGGGGCCAAAAAAACAAGATAACGTAATCTGAGTCCACCTCACACTTCTCAGCTATGCATTATGGAGCATTCTAGCTAAACAGCTCTCTCAACACTGGCCTTAGACTAATCTGGTCTCTGTATAGCTCAGGTATGGTTGGCGTGGTAGCACAATGATCGTGGTAAAAGAGGGCCGTGAACGCACGCAAAAAGCCGCCCCTCAAAGGGGCGGCCCGCCTTGCACCCGTCACTGAACATTACTTACCTAACCATGCTCCACACGGTCCCTGCCGCTTAGCGGCCGGGCTTCTTGCCTGCTGCACTGCTGCGTGCTGTACCGGGCCTTACCGAGCTGCCGCCGATCCAATGTTGCAGCATACCCGCTGCGGCCAATGCCACTCCACTGTGATACGCTGCTCGCTACTGCTTATCAGCGGCGGCTGCACGAGGCGGCTGCGCACCAGCCTTAATTCTACTGCGCAATCTGCTCGCGGATGTTCGCGAGAATCTTCTTCTCCAGCCTCGACACCTGCACCTGCGAGATGCCGAGGCGGCTGGCGACTTCCGACTGGGTCTGATCGCGGTAATAGCGCAGATACACGATCAGACGCTCGCGCTCGGTTAACGCACCGATGGCCTCGTTCAAGGCCAGCTTGTCGAACCAGCGCTCCTGCGACTCGTCAGCGATCTGGTCGATCAGTGTGATCGGATCGCCGTCATTCTCGAAGACGGTCTCGTGGATCGAAGTCGGCGGCTTGTTGGCCTCCTGGGCGAAGACGATTTCTTCGGGCGTGACGCCCAGCGCTTCGGCCACTTCACCGATGGTCGGGAGGCGGTCGAGCGTTTTGGACATCTCATCCTTCATCTTGCGCACCTTGTTGGCCATCTCCTTCAGCGAGCGGCTGACCTTAAGTGTGCCGTCATCGCGCAGGAACCGCTGGATCTCGCCGATAATCATCGGCACCGCATAGGTGGAGAACTTGACCTCATAGCTGAGATCGAATTTATCAACGGACTTCAGCAGTCCGATACAGCCGATCTGGAACAAATCATCCGGTTCATATCCGCGGTTCATAAACCGCTGCACCACCGACCAGACGAGGCGGATATTGCAGTTGACCAGCGTGTCGCGGGCCGTATGGTCTCCGGCTTGACTGAGCGCGATTAGACGTTTGACCTCCGCATCGTCCAAATAGGTCGGCGGAGCTTTTTTTGCTTCTGCATCCATGGCTCCAACCCCTAATTGTATAAAGCTTTTTTCGAGACGATGGTTTTCTTCATGGAGATTGAGGTTCCGCGTCCCGGTTCGCTGATAACCTCGAATTCGTCCATGAAATTCTCCATAATGGTGAAGCCCATACCCGACCGCTCCAGCTCCGGCTTCGAGGTATACAGCGGCTGCTGGGCCAGCTCCAGATCCTCAATGCCCCGGCCCTTATCCTCAATCTTCAGATGCACGGTCTCATTGTCGAGCGAAGCGGATATGCTGACAATGCCAGCGGGATCACTGTCATAACCGTGAATAATACAATTGGTAACGGCCTCCGAGACTACCGTCTTCAGGTCATTCAGCTCCTCCATCGTCGGATCGAGCCGGGAGACAAAGGCAGCCACTACGACACGCGCGAACGATTCATTCTCCGACAGCGCAGCAAACTGGACACTCATGAAGTTACGGGCTTCGCTACTAGTCATAACGCGACCTCCAAATCCGAGAGTGCAGCGCTCTCGTCGTCATATAAGGGCATGATTTTGAACAGGCCCGACATTTCCAGCAGGCGCTTCACAGGCGCTGTGGCATCGCAGACTGCCATTTTGCCGCCCTTACTGCGGATCAGCTTGTACCTCCCCAGAATCACTCCAAGACCCGAGCTGTCCATGAACTGCAGCTCCTTCAGACTCAGAATCAGATGCTCCACCTGGCCCCGCATAATTGCTTCATCCATATCCATACGTACATAATCGGCTGCGTGATGATCCAGTTCCCCGGACAACCGGACAATCAGCACACCCCGGTGATGCTCCATCTCCACATGAGAATTCATGCTTGCCACTCTCCTCTTCGTTGCTTGGACAACCTTCCTGTAACCATTTCTTTCCCCTACAGGGACAAGGTTTCTACACCGCAACTTAGGATTCCTGCCTCACGACAAAACTAGAAGAAAACCCCTAAGAACTTACACAAAGCCCCTAGTTCAATCTACAAAAAGGAACAAACAAGCTTGAAGCGGCTGCGGCCTTAATCCTTCGTGAACATAGCGCCCGTTGCCCGCTTGAACAGCTTCCACCAGCCTGCCTTCGGGACAGCCTCGCCTGCCTTCAGCTCGTATTCCTTCAATACATCGTTCCCCTGATAGACCACCAGCTTGCCGACCGTCTGGCCTTCAGCGACCGGAGCCTTGACATGCTCATCCAATACCAGCTTATTACGGATACCCTCCTGGGTTACTCCTTTGCGGAGCAGGACACTATAGTCTTCCTTCGCCACCAGCGGCAGCTGCGACTTGACGCCCTTCTCAATCCTTACCGTGCCGATGGTGTCGCCTTCCTTGTGAATCGTATGCAGTTTATATTGGGAAAAGAGGTAGTCGAACATCGCCGAGACCTCGCTGTTGCGGGTCTTGGTGTTCGGTTCGCCCAGCACCACCGCTACAGCGCGCAGACCGTCTCTGGCCGCCGTCGCCGACAGGCAGAACTTCGCTTCGGACGTATATCCCGTCTTCAGTCCGTCAGCTCCCGTGTAGAACCGCACCAGCTTGTTAGTGTTGACCAGCCAGAACGGCTTGGTGGAATCCTTGCGCAGGTAATCCTGATAAGAGCCGGTGTATTTGATAATCTGCTCATGCTTCAGCAGCTCCCGGCTAATGACGGCAATATCATGCGCGGATGAATAATGATTCGCAGCAGGCAGACCATTACAGTTGGCGAAATGAGTATCCTTCAGGCCCAGGTCCTGCGCCTTCTGGTTCATGAGATCAACGAAGGCGCTCTCCGAGCCGGCGATTTTCTCCGCCATAGCTACGGAAGCATCATTGCCGGAGGCCATCGCAATACCCTTCAGCATATCGTCTACCGTCATTTCCTCACCCGGCTCTAAGAAAATCTGTGAACCGCCCATCGATGCCGCATATTCGCTGGTCCGCACCTTGTCGGTCAGCTGCAGTCTGCCCTCGTCCAGCGCCTCCACGGTCAGCAGCATGGTCATAATCTTGGTAATACTGGCCGGCGGAAGTTTATCATGGCTGTTCTTCTCATAGATGACCGTGCCTGTGCTGGCATCCATAAGAATGGCAGAACGTGCCCCCGGCGCAAGCGTAGCAGCCGCCCCTCCGGCATTGCCGGAATTTGCGGTGCCTTTGGCTTTTTCCTCGGCCCAGGCTCCTGTAGCGCCTCCCAGAACCGATACAGCAATGCACAGCACAAGCGTAACATAACGAATTTTCCTCACAATGGTTCCCCTCCTGAACTTAACCTTCATTTCACAGGTACTGTGTTCCAGTTTCGTCAGAATGGCAGGAAATTATTCCATTTCAGCGAGAAATAGAAGGATTAGCTATCTTGTGAAACAGATATATTCTGTATTTCAAACTATATTTCAAAAAAAGGCTTCCCCAGGTATCTTCACAGATACTTGAGAAAGCCTCTTTTCCATGGCGCTAAGAATGGCCTATCCGCCGATAGCCAATGCGCTGAAAATAACAGGTCCCACCACTGTAGCAATGGCGTCAACATCCTGATTCTCCACAATCAGCTGATAGTTCTGCACACCGGCCGGGACGTTGATATCTACCATATGCAGCGAAATAATACCGTCGTCATTGTAATTCTCTTCAAGCTCTACCCGAGCATAGAATATTTCGGTGCCTGCCCGCCAGATGCGGACCAGCACATTAGGAGTATCCAGAGTAACATCCACGCCGATGGTGGCTTTCAGTTCAACCTTATTGGGAAAATGTCCTGGAACTGCGGGATCGATATGAACCGAGGTTCCTGCAATCTGTATACCTGCCGGAGAAACAGGGACGGGTATGGAAACCCCGTTAGTAATAGGTGTAACTACGGATGCGTTATAATCCAACAGTATTTTGGCCAAAGGGTATCACTCCTTTTCATATTCTACTAAAGTATATGTAAAATATGAAAAAGAGCTTGTGCACCTGTCCGCGCGTTAGCGTGCGTTGCTAGAGTTCACTGCCGGACGGCTCCCGCCCTTATGCCCGAGATAGAGTCTGGAGAGCACCGGAGAGCGCACAGCCCACATGGCCACGAGCAGCGGCACACCTACCCCGATCAGCGTAAAGGGGATTAGCCCGTAATCCGCGCCAAGCAGATATTTCAGGCTGTAATTCAGCGGCAGATGCAAGTACATGATCGCAATAGAGTTGCGCCCCAGGCTGCCCATCCAATCCAGCGGAACAAGCTGCACCAGCCGGTACACCCCGGCGCAAATGGTCAAAGAGACCAGCAGCGGAACCGCGAGATCCAGCACGAGTGAGGTATATTCCTTGTACTTCATATTCAAGCTGTATTGAATAACCCCCCTCCGTTCCAGCAGCAGCACAAGGCCGCATAACGGGAGCAGCACCGGGAGCGCCCAATAGCGGCGGATCAGCGCAGGGATCACCTTTTTACCGTAGAAGCCAATGGCATAGTAAGTGATGGCAAGCAGCGACACATCTATATTCCAGGGAAGGTTGAAGTTCTTGAGCGAGGTCAGCGAGATTACATGAGAGAGGAGGTAAGCAGAGGCGATTATGAGTAATTGGATACTGCGGGAATAACGGACGATATATCCGAACAGCAGCTGGGTGAACAGCAGGCAGGTGATGAACCAGAACACCCCGTAAGGACCGGTAAGCGACAATCCCCCGTACAGCAGCCTCGCCACATTCTCTGCGAACCCCTTAAGATTCAGGTTGAACAGCAGCAGCACTGCGGCAATCAGGAGCCCGTAGGCAAAATAAGGAGTCATCAGCCCCCGTGTCCGCTTCACTGCCCAGCGCAGATAACGTCCGGATTCGATCGGCTTAAACAGCAGCCCGCTAAGCATGAAGAACAAAGGCATCCGGAACCAGGACAAATAATGATTCGCTGCCGCATCGCCCGAGTGGCCCATAACGACAAAAATAATACTGAATCCCTTGGCGGCATCAATCCATAATTCGCGTGGTTTATTCACTGTCTTCTCCCATCTCCTCCCATAACAGTTGTAATTTAAAGTAATTATAAAAGGGTTTGTTTTTATTTTCAAACTTCTGTGAAATATTTCATTGTTATTTCTGAAAGGTTATTCCCTTAACAACGGAGCAGACTCTGTAAAAATAAGTCATTCTGCCTAGACGGGGGATGCTGTCCCAAACTAGCTTATCATAGGGCTAAAGTCTACGGTGTTGCCAGTGACGTAGCGGGCAGAAAAGGCGGCTGGTAGGGTGAGGGGAAGATGGAGGCGGGCTGCCGAATGTAATCGGTTTTTCGATTACATTTGGACCACACGCCTCCGCAGGGGCGAATGTAATCGGTTTTTCGATTACATTTGGACCGCACGCCTCCGCAGGGCCGAATGTAATCGGTTTTTCGATTACATTTGGACCACGCGTCTCCGCAGGGCCGAATGTAATCGGTTTTTCGATTACATTTGGACCGCGCGCCTCCGCAGGGGCGAATGTAATCGGTTTTTCGAATGTATGCTGTTTTCCGCATACATTCGGCCCACATGGCTGCGTCGAGCCTAATGTATGCTGTTTTCCGCATACATTCGGCCCACATGGCTGCGTCGAGCCTAATGTATGCTGTTTTCCGCATACATTCGGTCCACATGGCTGCGTCGAGCCTAATGTATGCTGTTTTCCGCATACATTAGGCCCACATGGCTGCGTCGAGCCTAATGTATACTGTTTTCCGCATCCAGCAAAAGCAAAGGGCCACCCGCTGCCGGATGGCCCATAATATTACTTAATACAAATGACAGGCCACCTGATGGCCCGAATCCAGCTCCCGCAGCACGGGCGCTTCCGACTTGCAGCGGTCCATCGCATGCGGACAGCGGGGGTGGAAGGCACAACCCGTGGGCGGTGTCTCCGGGTTCGGAACATCCCCGGTCAGGACGATGCGCTGCTTCTTCAAGCCCGGATCCGGCACCGGAACGGCAGACATCAGCGCCTGCGTATACGGATGCAGCGGCTTCGCGAAGAGTGCCTTTGTCGGCGCCAGCTCGACAACCCGTCCCAGGTACATGACGGCCACCCGGTCGCTGATGAACTTCACAACCGACAGGTCATGCGAAATGAACATATAAGTAAGGCCATATTGCTCCTGCAGATCCTGCATCAGATTCAGCACCTGGGCCTGGATGGAGACATCCAGTGCCGATACCGGCTCATCGCAGACAATGAACTTCGGATTCAGCGCAAGCGCACGGGCAATCCCGATCCGCTGCCGCTGGCCGCCGGAGAATTCATGGGGAAAACGGTGAGCCTGATAGGGGGACAGGCCCACCACCTCCATCAGCTGCTCGACTCTGCTTCGCAGCTCGCGGGCGGGAGCCGATCCGTGGGTACGGAGCGGTTCCTCCAGAATGCGCTGGACTGTCCAGCGGGGGTCGAGTGAAGCATAAGGGTCCTGGAACACCATTTGCATATCGGTACGGAACTTGCGGAGCTGCTCCGTATTCAGGCTGCGCACATCGGTGCCGGCGAACATAATCTCGCCTTCTGTCGGCTCAATCAGCCGCAGAATGGCCCGTCCGGTGGTCGACTTCCCGCAGCCGGATTCCCCGACCACCGCCAGCGTCTCTCCCTGCTCAACGGATAGGGTAATGCCGTCAACGGCTTTGACCGCACCGACCTGCTTGGAGAAGAAGCCTTTGCGGATCGGATAATGCTTCTTCAGATTGCGTACTTCCAGTAATGTGGTCATAGAACCCCCTCCTGCTGCAGGATACAGCGGCATGTATGACCCGGCTGCACTTCAAGCAGCTCCGGGAGCTGCTCCCGGCAGCGGTCCACCGCTACAGGACAACGCGGCGCGAACCGGCAGCCGGGCGGCAGGCTGGCCGGATTCGGCACCTGGCCCGGAATCGAGCTGAGGCGGTCCTCATCCCCCGCCAGCTGGGGCAGGGAAGCCAGCAGCCCTTGCGTATACGGATGCAGCGGCTGGCTGTACAGGGTAGCCACGTCCGTCTCCTCGACAATCTGACCCGCGTACATGATAACGACCCGGTCACACATCTCGGCAACGACTCCCAGATCATGCGTGATCATCAGGATCGACATGCCCTCATTCTTTTGCAGATCCCGCATCAGATCAAGGATCTGGGCCTGAATGGTCACATCCAGCGCTGTCGTGGGCTCATCGGCTATGAGCAATTGTGGATTACAGACCATCGCCATGGCAATCATCACCCGCTGCCGCATCCCGCCGGAGAGCTGATGGGCATACTGCTGGGCAATCTTCTCCGGGCGGGGAATCCCCACCTTGCGCAGCATCTCCACCGCCCGGGCATCCGCCTCCTTCTTGCTTAGCTTCAAATGATACCGGGCAGATTCGGAGATCTGGCGCCCGATCTTGAACACCGGATTCAGCGAGGTCATCGGCTCCTGAAAAATCATCGCAATCCGGTTCCCCCGGATGCTCCGTACCTCTTTCACCGACATCTCCAGCATATCCTTGCCCTCAAACCGGATACGGCCGGAAGCAATCCGGCTGATCCGCTTAGGCAGCAGCTGCATGATGGAGAGTGAGGTGATACTTTTGCCGCAGCCGGATTCTCCGACAATGCCCAGCGTCTCTCCCTTGCGCACTGACAGACTGATGCCGTCCACCGCACGGATCGTACCCGCCGCTGTCTGGAACTCGGTGCATAGCCCTGATACCTCCAGCAGTTCTGTCATGATTGCCCCTCCCTTCTTCATCCCCACAAAGTGAAGTATTTACTTCGATGATTACTCAGGTACTTTGCGGAGCCCCCAAGTAATTATTCCTCATCTTATTCCTCTTCTTATTGCTCTTCTTCCACACCCAGATATTTAAGCGCCGTCAAAGCATACACCTTCGCACACTGGATAATCTGCCAGACAGGAGCTTTCTCATTGAAATTATGAATCGTAGACAGCTCGGCCGGGCCATATTGCAGCACTGGAATGTTATGAGTGCGGAAATGGCGCGCATCGCTGGAGGCCCATTGCAGCACCCCGTAGGCTTCTTCCCCGCTTACCTCACAAATGCTCTCAACCAGATCCTTGACTACAGGCTCCTCATCGGATGTCCAGTTGGCATTGCCCTGGAAGCCGAAGCCCTTCACCTCGGATTCAATGCCAGCTTCAAGCAGCAGGGAGCGGGCACGGTCCAGCACATCACGGTAGTCTACCCCGAACGGTACACGGGAATCGACCTGAATCGTGCAGCGGTCTGCCACTACGTTCACCTTGGTTCCGCCCTGGATCGTTCCGATGTTGACCGTCACATGGTCGAATACCTGATAGGCAAGGGAATCTCTGTCTTCGCTGCCCTTTACATACTCCTGCGAGATGCGGATAATCTCCCTTACTTCCTCAGGCACCTCGACCTTAATGTCCCACAGGCGCTGTAAGGCTTCAATCCCTTTGGCGGCCTTCACAATGGCGCTGTCTCCAACCACTGGCGACAGGCTGCCGTGACCCGGTGTGCCTTCGACGGTGAATTCGAACCAGCAGCTGCCCTTTTGCCCGATGGTCGGGTTCAGCGGGCCGGAAGGCTCGGCAATCACCGCAGCGGTTCCGGTAATCAGGCCGCGCTCCAGCACCCAGGGAACTCCGAGATGACCGCCCGTTTCTTCATCGGGCACGATCAGAAGGGACAGATCCCCTTGCAGCGGGACGCCCAGCTTCGACAGCAGTGCAGTGACGTAGATTAACCCGGCCAGCCCCGCTTTCATATCCGAAGCGCCTCTGCCCAGCAGATAGCCGTCCACAATATCGCCGCAGAAGGGATCAAAGTCCCAGCGCGAACGGTCCCCGGCCGGAACGACATCGGTATGTCCGCAGTAGATCAGCTTTTTGCCGGTGCGCTCCTCTGCTCCTGCGCCCAGGGTGGACACCAGATTGAACATGGTTTCAGTCGCCGGATAGATCGAAGTATCGATCCCGGCTTCCTTCAGATAACTAATAATATAAGCGCTGATCTCCCGCGAATCTCCCGGCGGATTCTCCGAAGGGAATCGGATCAGCTCAGAGCACAGCGCAAGCAGCTCCTCCTGCCCGGCATCAATGGCCTCCAGTACCTTGCTTTTCCAGTCCGTCATGGGTTACGAATTCTCCTTTGTGCTCCCCTCTCCGGGGACCGCTTGAATTTGTGACAAGAAGAGGGACGAAGCCCAGGGCTTGTCCGCTCTCTTTTAGCCAAACCTGCTTATTCTGTAATCGACAGCGGATAGAAACGGATCACTTCATCCGGGTAGAAGGCGTAGCCGCTGATCTTGTTGCTCATACCGACAATGCGGTTATATTCGTAGAGATACGCCCAAGGTGCTTCTGTCGTGATGATCTCCTGAGCCTGCTTGTAGAGCTCTGTACGCTTCGCCGTATCTGTCTCCAGGTTCGCCTGCTCCCACAGCTTGTCTACTTCAGCATTCTGGTAGTTGATATAGTTGGAAGAGCCCTTGCCGTACAGCAGGAAGCCAAGATGGTAGCCAGGATCATTGACGAATGAAGTCCATTTAGAGATATAAGAGGTCAGATTATTGGTCTTCTGCTGCTCTAGGAACTGGGCACGGGCCAGCTTGTTGATCTTCATGTTGACTCCGATTTTGGCCAACTCAGCCTGGATCAGGACTGCATCATCTTCCCAGTCATCGAAGCCGGAGCCCAGCGTGAAGTCGAAGTCAAAGCCTTTCTCGTAGCCTGCTTCCTTCAGCAGCGCCTTAGCCTTGTCCAGGTTGTACTCATACACATAGCCTGCATCAGTGAAGCCTGGGGTGTTGCTCGCTACCGCACTCTTCATCTGCTTGGCCTGGCCGTACATGACCCCGCTCAGCAGCTGATCGTAAGGAATCGCATAGTTGATCGCCTGACGGACTTTTACATTATCGAACGGCTTGATCTTGTTGTTCATGGCGAAGAACAGAATCCGGTTACTCGCATTGGAAGCGACCGTCAGCGCCGAATTGCTCTCCAGCGTGGATACATCCTTCGGAGGAATCTCAATCGCCATGTCTACATCGCCCTTACCCAGCAGCAGCACGCGGTTCGAGGCTTCCTTGGTGAACTTCAGAGTTACCTTGCCGAGGCTTGGCGCACCCTGCCAGTAGCTATCATTAGCGGTGAATACAGCTTCAGTAGCCGGGTCCCACTTCGTAAGCTTGAACGGGCCGGAACCGGCGGCATTCGTCTTCAGGTAATCTGCACCCTGTGCTTCTACCGTCTTCTGGTCCACGATGGAGAAGGTGTACATCGCCAGAATCTGCAGGAAGTTATGGTTGGCATTCGTCAGGGTCACTTCAACGGTCGAAGGATCTTTTACTGTCACCGTCTTGATGGAGGCCATGCCGTAGAGGAAGCTGCCGGAGCTGGACTTCGCCACACGTTCAAAAGAATACGCCACCGCCTCGGCATCCACCGGATTGCCGCTCTGGAAGCTCACGCCGGATTTCAGCTTGAACGTATACACCGTGTTGTCAGCATTCACTTCCCAGCTCTCTGCGAGCATGGGCTTGATATCTTCGGTATTGGCGATGCTGGCGCCATTCTCGGTCTTGATGCCGTAAGTGACCAGCTGATCATAAGCGGCCAGTACAAGCGTATCGGAGGTCAGATCGTTGGCTTCCGCCGGGTCGAGCGTGGTGCCGCCCTCGGAATAGGCCACCGTCAGGTTCTTTTTGACCGGCGCTGCGGTTGCTGCGGTATCTGTTCCTGCCGAAGTGGCAGCAGGGGTCTGCGGATTGGCACTGCTGGCGCAGCCGGCAAGCATGATTGAAAAAGCGACGAGTGTGGACAACAGTTTAACTTTTTTCATCGGTAATTCCTCCCTTTTCTATATCCTGCCTGCAAAACAACTACTTGTGCTGCTGATGATTGTCTGCCACCCTACGTTCCAGCTGACATTAATCTATCTATCTTTATCGGGGATGGGGCAGCCTTGGGGGATTCCCTGCTACGCCTCATTTCCCCGAACGCAACCGCGGGTCTAGCACATCCCGGAAGCCGTCTCCGAGTAAGTTGAAGCCTAAGATGGAAGTAGCAATGCCGAGGCCTGGAAAAGTAACCAGCCACCACTGCCCGGAAATGATATATTCCCGGCCTTCGGAGATCATCGCGCCCCATTCGGCAACCGGGGGTCTGACCCCCAGCCCCAGGAAGCTGAGACTGGACGCGGTCAGGATGGCGAAGCCCATCCCGAGCGTAGCCTGTACCATTAACGGAGCCAGGGCATTCGGCAGAATGTGGCGGTACAGAATGACTCTATCCTTCACACCAATGGCGCGGCTGGCTTCGATATACTCCTTCTCCCGCAGCGAGACCGTCTGGCCGAACATCAGCCGGGCGAATTCGGGAATGCCGACAATGCCGACGGCGATCATTGCGCTGCTGAGTCCGGCGCCGATCGAGGCGGCAATCGCCATTGACAAGACCAGGGACGGGAAGGACAGCAATACATCCATGACCCGCATGATGATGGTTCCGGTCCGGCCGCCATAGTAAGCGGCAATCCCGCCCAGCGGCATCCCGATCAGGAAGGAGATCGAGACCGCGATCAGGCCGGTCCAGATGCTGATCCGCGCGCCGTACAGCACCCGGCTGAGAATATCCCGGCCGAAGTTGTCGGTTCCGAACCAGTGGCTGCCGGAGGGCGGCTGCAGCTTGTTCGCCATGTCCGTGACGAACGGATCATGCGGAGCCAGCCAGGGGGCGAAGATGGCTACCATAGTCCAGATCAGGATGAAGGTCAGCCCGATGGCCGCCAGGCGGTTGTGCAGCAGCAGGGATAATAGGGTCCGGGGCTTCGCCGGTGCTGGCTTCGCCGGACTGCCCTGTGCTGAATGTGCTGCAGTGCTCACAAGCAATCTCCTCCTCTCACACAAGCTGTTCTATTCATAGCGGATTCTCGGATCAATGAACCCGTAGATCAGGTCGACCGCCAGGTTAATTCCGCAGTAGAGCACGGCACTGACCAGGGTGAACGCCTGGATCGGCGCGTAATCCGCCGCCAGGATGGAGTCGGTGACATAGCCGCCGATTCCCGGCCAGGAGAAGATGGTCTCCGTGATGACCGCGCCGCCCATCAGGAAGCCGAACTGGAGTCCGAGCACCGTTAGCGTAGGGATCAGCGCATTGACCAGCGCGTGCTTGTAGATGACGGCCGATTCCCGCAGCCCCTTGGCCCGGGCGGTGCGGACGAAGTCCTGATCGACCACCTCCAGCATGCTGGAGCGGGTCATCCGGGCGATGATCGCCATCGTGCCGGTACTGAGGCAGATGGCCGGAAGCAGCAGATGCGCGAGACTGCTTTTGAGTGCGGCGGTATCTGCGGAGAGCAGACTGTCCAGTACGTACAGCCCGGTGATATGCACCGGCGGGTTGAGATCCCCGCTGATCCTGCCCATCGGCGCCGGTGCCCAGCCCAGAATGGAGTAGAAGATATAGATGAACATCAATCCGAGCCAGAAGATTGGCACACAAGCACCTATCAGGGAGAACACGCGGGAGATATGATCCAGAATCGACTCCTTGCGAGTCGCGGCGATAATGCCTACCGGAATGGCGATTAGAACGGCAATCAGGATGCTGGCCAGGGTCAGCTCAATCGTAGCCGGGAAGCGTGAGGCCAGATCACTTGCGACCGAATGTCCGGTGTGATAGGCATAGCCGATATCGCCTTGCAGCAGCTGCCCGATGTAAGCGAAGAACTGGATATACAGCGGCTTGTCCAGCCCCATATCCTGGCGGATCTTGTTCACAATCTCCTCTGGAGCCTGCTCTCCGGCCAGCATAATCGCAGGATCGCCCGGCAGCACTCTCGATAGAATGAAGGTGATGACGATAATGCCGAGCAAGGCTGGAATCATCTGCAGAAGTCTTTTTAATGTATAAGCAAACAATGAATCAACCCCCTTACGACTTCGACTGCTGTGCCTCTGTTACGGAATTCTTCTCTCATGTCAGGTAATGCGTGTATGCTTTGTCTTATTAAAGTGTTGAGCTAATTCTACATAGATTTTCACAGTCACTCTACGTCCCGTTCAGCTAAAAAAATGCACAACCGTTTGTCGGTTGTGCACTATCAAGGACCATGAATGTTAGATTTACTCACACAACATTCCAGAAATCTTCCAAAGCGCCCTATTTTTCCTGGAGGTAGTAGTAAATCAGGCATAAATGACAGACGAACTGCTCGCGCGGATCATTCAGATCGAAGCCGGTGATATCCCGAATCCGCTCCAGCCGGTACTTGACGGAGTTACGGTGGATATAGAGGCTGTTCGCCGTCTCAATCAGACTGCCCCGGCACTCCAGATAATGATAGAAGGTCAGCAGCATATTGCTGTCATGCTCCTGGTCGTATTGCAGCAGCTTGCCCAGCTTGCGCTCGAACAGCCGCTCGAATCCCGGACCGCCAAGCCCCTCCAGCAGATGATAGACCTCCATCTCTTCATAGCGGGTGATCTCGCCGGGGCCTTGTCCCAGCCTTCTGGAGATGGACAGCGCTTTGCGCGCCTCGTTATAGCTGGTGTGGATGTCCCACAAATATTCCGAGGTGCCGATACCGCAGCGGTAGCTGCTTAAGCCTTCGTTCTTATCCTGCAGCCAGCCGCCCAGCGTCTTCTCCCACGGCTCCTCTGCGTCACCGCCCGGCGTGAACCTGCGCCCCTCCTGTGTAGGCAGGAACAGCACCGCCCGGCTCGAACGGTACTCTGCGTGCGGCATGACGCCGCGCTTCTTCGCCTCCCGCTCCAGCAGCCGGTTCACTGTATCCTCGCTCGGCGCCGTCTCCCCTTCAATGACGGCCACCTCCCACTTGTGCTCCGGGTTCATCCCAAGCTGGCGGGCCCGCCGCTGGACTTCATGTCTAGACGGCAGCGGCGGGGTCAGCAGCTCATCGATGAAGTTGCCGCGCAGCCGGAATTCCGTATCTTCAGCTACCTTACGGCGCATCAGTTCAAGGGCAAAAACAAGCCGGGCCTGCTCTATGCCCACCTCTTCCATATCATCGAGCCGCTCCTTGTGGACGAGCAGCCGGGCAACCGTCCTGCGGTCCACATGGATGTTCCAGCTCAGCGGTGCGGCGCTCTGCACCCAGTCATAGTCTGCCGGTGAGGATACAATAATCTTCCGCTCCGTATCCACGAGTGCTACCGGAGCCTTCAGGAACTCCGCCACACTGTCGCTGACCGCCTGAATGCCGCTGTTCTCCAGCACCATGGTGGTCAGCGTGCGGTAGACCTCCTCCGCCCGGCGCAGCAGCATTGCCTGCCGCCCCAGCAGCAGCTCCATCACCGGCTGCGTGATATCCGTGTACGGAATCTCGGGCGGGATCTCCACAATCGGCAGACCGCAGGCATTGCTGGCCTCGATGGCTCCCTGTGGGATCTCCTTTAGGAAGCGGGCCGGCTTAATCGCCAGCGCCGCTGCACCCAGATTGTCGAGCGTGTAGATCACCTCGGTCAGCAGCGAAGGATCATGCCGGATCGAATAGGCCGTTGTCAGCAGCATCACCCCTTCGCTGATCCAGCCTTTCAGATCCGGGACCTCCATAATATCCACGAACCGGACCACCCGGTCCAGCCCCTGCTCCCCGCTGATGACCTTCGCTTTCCCTAGCACCGAGAGCTCCATTAGCTCCCGCAGCGTAATTCCTCGTGTATTCACCCTTCCGCCTCCCTCTCCTGTCTTCAGTATTTCATGATTTTTCCTAAAATATGCCACATCTCTGCCGCCAGCCACTTTTTGCGTTCCCGCTAGTTTATCAGAGATTCCCGCCGAGCCACAGGAAAATCATATCCAGTTGGCGATATTTTCGGTGTGAACACGCATTAGGAATAAATTGGATGGTGGTGGATGCGACGGGAGCGATTTCAGGGGGAAGGGGTTAGTAGCGCTAGGGACAGAGATAGGGGCGGCAAATGGGAAGAGGGTGAGAGAGGGAGGTAGGTAGGGAGGTAGGGAGGTAGGGAGGCGGGTCAGAGGGATTTATCCCTTTAATTATGCGCAGCGGGCGCGTTTCGCCGCATTCAGAGGGATTTATCCCTTTGATTTCGAGCGGCGGGCGCGTTTCGCCGGATTCAGGGGGATTTATCCCTTTGATCTCGAGCATGGAGCGTGTTTCGCCGATTTCAAAGGGATTTATCCCTTTGATTTCGAGCGGCAGATGTATGCAGATATGTTACCTATGGCTAAGTGCTCTAACCAATTTAGTACTCTACACCTTCTGGCTATTTCCCATTCTATAGCGCTGCATCATACTCCCTATGTACCTGACCAACTATAATTCACCTCGTTACTCTCCTCACTAACTGTTCTATTCAGCACAGCTAACCACAACGATTCAACAGATCTTTAACTAACTGTTCCCTAATTTGTTTCCCCTCCCATTCACTGAACACATGAAATGCCAAATGTTACTCAAAAGTTACTCTTCCACGCCGCCCCACTCTCCTCCTCCCCCAAAGCTCTCCCCCGCCAATACTCCCCTCATAGTCAATCTGCCCAATTCAGGGGCACTAATGCTCCTCATTCTCTCCTTTTGCCCACTTACGCCGAATTCAGGTGCACTTCTGCACCTCATTCTCTCCTTTTGCCCACTTACGCCGAATTCAGGGGCACTTGTGCTCCTCATTCGCTCCCATTGCCCGCATACGCCGAATTCAGGTGCACTTCTGCTCCTCCAACCCCCTAACCATAAATAAGCGCCCCCCTGGCCTGAGCCAGGAGGAACGCTTGGAAGAGATCAGCTATTAATTTGCCACACATTGATTTTCACGCATTATTTGCCGCACATCGCCTACACACTTAGTCTGCCCCACACTTAGAGCAACAGCGAGTTTCAGCAAATTGCGAAACCGTCCAACACAAGGCCAACTACGAGCGACGCATATCTCCCGCAGCAGAAGCTCCTGCACCAGAGGCTGATGCAGCGGCAGCCGCACCGAGGCAGAGAATCGGATCGAACGCGCGGATGCCCAGCCGTTCTTCCAGCTCCGACGCCAGCCCGATGGTGGCGAAGCCGGTGCACGCCAGCACCAGGACTTCGGCGCCGCGCTCCACGAGCCGGGCGGCACCGGCCATCGCACCAGCCCGTCCGGCAGGCGTGCCCAGATCCAGCGTAGTTGTTACGCCGTCGGGGCGATCCATGCCGATGTAGGCATCGCCGAGAATGCTGCGGATGTGCGGCGGCACCTCTTCCAGAATCGTCAGCACGCCCACCCGGTTGCTGTACGCCATAGCCATATGAGCTGCGCAGGAGCCTGCTCCCAGCACAGGAACATTCACCACTGCCCTGGCTTCTGTCAAGGCCGGATCAGCAGCACAGCTGATGCCGATTGCCGTGCAACCCTGCTGCTCCAGCTCCTGGGCAAGCGTGATAATCTTCGGAATGGATTCCGCCTCTGTCTGCGCATCATACACACCCTGAGGCTGATCCGGGATACAGCGGCTTATCACCGGCAGACCGTACCGCCGCTCAATTAGAGCCCCATGTAACTGAATTGCAGAGTTCTCCTGCAATGTAATAACACGTATGATTCCAAGCATCCTGTCTCCTCCTGATCCGCTCTGATTTAGATGCTGCAAAAACATAACCAGCCACCCTATTTCAGCCGTAAACAGCAATAGCAACCGGAAATCCAAAGGTTCACTACAGTAGCGATTGCACCCCCCGTCCAAATCTGTGATGCAGCCTGCTTAATCTTGCGTTCAGCAGGTTCCATTCCGTTTACAGCAATTCCCCAGCCTGCATAATCAGCTTATCATCGATATACACATCCGGCTTCATGACTACAGCATCAATATGTACGCCAGCCGCTACAACTCCGCCGAACGTATTATTGCTGCCAAAAGCCACATGGATCGTCCCGTACACCTTCTCATCCTCCAGCACCACACCTGTGATCCGGGCCTTGTTGTTAGTCCCGATGCCGAATTCGCCGAGCAGCCTGCCATCGCCATTGCCAAGCATGTCCAGCAGCTTGACGCCATGCTCCCCGTCTGCATGGATCAGCCGTCCATCTTCCACTGTCAGAACCATCGGACCGTCCAAGGCACCGATCCCTGCAACTGAACCATCCACCTTAATCTGGCCGCTGGCTGTGCCTTCCAGTGGCGCAATATAAGCTTCACCGGAGGGCAGATTGCCTGATTCGCCCGGATTTAGATATAATCCGGTGCTGAGAATGCCCTCCCGGCCGTCAATAGAGAAACTAAGAACCAGACCTTCCTTCTCTACACGCACCCGGCTGCCCGCAGACAACAGCGCAGCAACCTGCTCGGTCAGTGCCTTCACCTGCCCGTAATCCGCAGTAATCGCCCCGTTGCTGAACATATCATCGGTGATCCCCGGCATGGTCGCTACCCGGGTTCCCGCTGCGGCTGCCTGCTTGCGCGCCGCTGTATGTGTCATCGAATGGGTCGTGATGCATACGGCTACATCCGCCTTGGCCATAGCTTCGGCAACCGGAGCCGGAGGCTCTTCTCCTGATCTGCTCCGCGGCTGCATGACCAGCAGCATCGATTCCGCTCCCAGCCGCTTGCCTGCCTCATAGACCGACTCAGCCAGATCACGCTTATCATCGTCGGCTACTACGGCCAGCAGTTCTCCGCTGGCAAGCCCTAGACAATCCTTAAGAACATTCATGCTAATTCCAATTCTTGCTTCACTCATCTTCATTTCCTCCCGAATCACACCATTTCTGCTACCAGCTTGCCCATCAGGGCATTGGACAGCAGGGCGGGCACTCCTGCGGAGGCCGCCCACTGTCTATGCTGCTCCACATATCCCATACAGTCAAGCACTATCACATCCGCATGATCCCGCAGACGCTCTGCTGCGGCACGAAAATCCGCTTCCGTCCCCGTATAAGGTGAAGCCGCTGTGAACGGCAGCCGTGCTCCGGCTCCTGCGAATTTCTCAATCATTGCGCCCTCCTGCTCGGGCAAAGGGCCAATCAATCCCAGACGGCGCCCGTCCAGCATCGCCTGCACGACCGGTGGAATAATCCGGTCCGGCTCAATCAGATGGGCAGCAGATGTATGCAGCCCCGGAAAAACTCCCGTGCAAGCCAGCAGGATCGTCCGAATCCCAGCAGCTTCCATAGCATCAATCTTCCCTTGCAGAACGGTCTGTATCCGCTCCCGGGAGATTACCGCAGCAGACCCGTCTGTCATACGGGTGGTCAGCACATACTCCCCCGGGGCTGGACTGTAATATTCCTTAACCTGTTCAGCCGTGAAGCCGTCCAAGACCCCGGATTGTACCAGTCCCGCCTTGCCTTCAAGATATTTCTCAATGATAGGCGCGACATCCTGCCTGGGCGCTTGCCCAATTGTAATCAGCCCGATATTCTTCATCCTTATCCCTCCAGACGCTATGGGTTACAGCAGCCACGCTGTGCTAACCTGTGCTAACAGAGCAGGCGCTGAAGAAAGCTCAGCGCCTGACTGTACATGTACATCTGTTATCCTGTTAGTGAGAGGTGACTGCAGGTTTACCAAGTGTCTGCAGCACGTTCATGGAGCCGTACAGCTCAGTGATTTTGGCAAACTCCGCTTTGTTGTAGAAAGAGCATGTCCCCTGTGTTACTTCCTTGGCCGTCTCGATGGCGAACCGCACCGCCTGGGCAATATCCACCTCATGACTGGCACCAGTACCGCAGCCCGGAACCATAGACTGGGCAGTAATCGCGAGGCCCACCACCGGAGCAGAGGTAGCCACCGCAGGCTGAAGAATGGAATTGATATGATACAGCCCGTTGCCGTAAGGGGTAATATCCTGAGTCGTCACCGGAAAAGTAACCGGATATTGCCCTGTCGTCATTTCCTTGATCCGCAGCAAATCTTCGCTGACCCGCAGAATATAGCCTTCTTTGACCGTCGGCGAGATGGCGATCCCTTTGTGGTTAACCACACGGTTGCCTTTGGTCGTATCAATCGATAGAACCGCTTCCATCTCCGGCAGCACTTCATGCTCATTCATCTGCAGAATATCCACAGGGGAATCCATGAAATCCACCGGCTCGTGCGGCAGGGTCGGAGCATCCGGGCAAATATGGGTAGTAACCAGCACATCCCCCAGCAGCACATCCCCTTTGGTCTGCATGTCTGCCAGCTTCAGCGCAGAAGCAATCGCCGCAACCGCACCGTCTGCATCTGAGACCAGGCCAATCCGGCTCGGGCGTGCCCCGATACCACCCAGTCTGCCGACAATACCGAACGTTGGGGCAGATCCGCCGCCAAACTTTCCTTCGCTGCCCGGGATCGTAATTTTGACGAATTCTGTGCTGCCCTTTTCCCCGTCCACCTTCTGAATCTCAACCTTAACCGCAGGATATTCTGCAAATAACTGCTTGACCTGCTTACCATTAACATAAGCGCTGTCCAGTGCGTTCAAGACTGTAATCGTTTGATGAAGTGCCATTCTAATTCCTCCCCGGATGCATGCTCATGTTTGTCATGTTTGCATTTATACTATCCCATCTTCCAAAATGTCCACAATGTACCGCCCTGCCAAACTGGAACAGCATTTCTTGTCCTTTGCAGATAAACCTTACGCGCGGAGTACACTCTTACAGCTTAATGCCATATAAATAAAGGTGAATTCTCCCAAGCAGCGAATTGTAACAGGGGAATGATGCATATTTTCAGACAGGAGGTGCTTCATAGGGTGAAGCCTGCACATCAGATTAACACGGACAAGCTGGCCCAAATCATCAGTGAAGAGGCTCGGCTGAGAGAGTTCTCAGGGGTCGCACAAGTGGCAGAACGGGAGCAAGTCCTTGCAGCCGCAGCTTTTGGATTAGCCAATATGGGGGACGTACGGCTCAATCAGATCCATACCCGGTTCGCCATCGCTTCCGGCAGCAAGCTATTTACCGCCATTGCCGTCTGTCAGCTCGCAGAGCAGGGACTATTTTCTTATGACGATAAAATACTGGACATCCTGCCGAAGCAGGAATTCCCATTGTTCGACCCAGTGGTCACGGTGCATCAGTTATTGACTCACAGCTCAGGCATACCGGATTATTTCGATGAAGAGGAGATGGAGGATTTCGCCGCACTGTGGAAGGTGACTCCGATGTACACACTGAGGCGGCCCGGAGATTTTCTCCCGCTGTTCGCCGGACTTCCTATGAAATTCGCCCCAGGCGGGCGTTTTCACTATAACAATGCAGGATATATCATGCTTGCTATGCTTGTAGAAGCCATAAGCGGACAGCCATTCACGGAATATGTAGAACAGCATATTTTTCGCGCTTGCGGGATGAAGGATTCCGGTTATTTCGCGCTTGATGCGCTTCCGGCACACACTGCTCAGGGATACATCGACAGCGCCAACGGGAAAAAGACCAGCAACATCTACTCCATTCCGGTCGTCGGGGGCGGGGACGGAGGGGCATTTGTTACGGCGGCGGATATGCATAAGCTGTGGAGCGGCTTACTTGAACACAAGCTGTTACGGGCTGAGACCACGGCTCTGTTGCTGACACCGCATTCGCAGGAGCGGAAAGACAGCTATTACGGTTATGGAGTGTGGATACAAGTCGGCCCCGGCGAAAAGGTGCTGAAGTACCATATCATGGGCTACGATCCCGGAATCAGCTTCCACTCCGCATACTATCCTGAACGCGGCCTAACGACTACTGCTCTCTGCAACAAGAGTAACGGGGCTTACACGATGATGTCTGCCATGGAGGGCTATCTGCCGGTGGGGTAGCGGTATGTTTCCGTTTAGCGGTTACGGGACATGATTCAACTGTCCTCAGATGCACTTAGAGCCTTAGCCCAATTTCTGGGCTAAGGCTCTTTACTTTTAATCTGCTGAATGGAGTAGATTAGGGTGTGAACGTAATAATATTCAGATTTCGATTGATAACTGTTACTGAGGTTATATTGGTATCCGTGGTAACAATTGCACGAACTTGGTAGGTTACAGAAGCTGTAGCCGGAGCTGTATCCACATAAGTGTCCGCAATAGGAAAACGTTGAGTTCCCGACGCATTTCCGCTACGGTTAAGGGTTCTTGTAGAGATCAACGTAGCACCGCGGTAAATGCGAAGCTCAGCAACAATTGACCAGTTGGAAGATGTAACAGCTTCCAATGATATAGCATAATCAATTTTCAGCAGCTGGGAGATGACTTCAGCCTGATTCACCGTAACGGCAACGACTTCTGTATTAAGTGGCGGATAGACCGATATCGAACCAGGTGAATTGGAAAATGCCAGAGTAGGCGCACCTGTGGCGCCTGTTGCTCCAGTTGTTCCTGTGACCCCGGTTGCTCCTGTTGTACCTGTGATCCCCGTTGCCCCGGTGGTTCCCGTAGTCCCCGTTGTACCTGTGACACCTGTTGTCCCGGTGGTTCCCGTCACTCCTGTTGCCCCGGTTGTCCCCGTTACCCCAGTTGCTCCCGTCACTCCGGTCACTCCTGTTGCTCCGGTTGTTCCCGTAACTCCAGTGACTCCTGTTGTTCCCGTTACACCAGTAGCTCCGGTCTCTCCCGTTGCTCCTGTAACTCCAGTTGCCCCCGTAGTCCCCGTTGTTCCTGTGACCCCTGTTGCCCCAGTGGCTCCCGTGGCTCCGGTTGCACCTGTTATTCCTGTCGTACCCGTAATCCCGGTCTCGCCTGTTACTCCCGTAACTCCTGTTCCCCCGGTTCCTCCCGTTATTCCTGTAACCCCGGTTGCACCGGTTCCTCCCGTTATTCCCGTCGTTCCTGTGACCCCTGTCGCCCCGGTTGTTCCCGTAGCTCCTGTCGCTCCTGTTGTCCCTGTCATACCCGTGATTCCGGTCTCGCCCGTTGCTCCCGTAACTCCAGTTGCCCCGGTGGCTCCCGTTGTTCCTGTTGTTCCCGTGGTCCCGGTCTCGCCCGTTGTTCCCGTAACTCCTGTTGCCCCAGTGGCTCCCGTATTCCCCGTTGTTCCTGTGATCCCTGTTGTCCCTGTCGTACCCGTAATCCCGGTCTCGCCTGTTACTCCCGTAACTCCTGTTCCTCCGGTTCCTCCCGTTATTCCTGTAACCCCGGTTGCACCGGTTCCTCCCGTTATTCCCGTCGTTCCTGTGACCCCTGTTGCCCCGGTCTCGCCTGTTACTCCCGTGACTCCAGTTACCCCGGTGGTTCCCGTAATCCCCGTTGCACCTGTGACCCCTGTCGCCCCGGTTGTTCCCGTAGCTCCTGTCGCTCCTGTTGTCCCTGTCATACCCGTGATTCCGGTCTCGCCCGTGGCTCCCGTAACTCCAGTTGCCCCGGTGGCTCCCGTTGTTCCTGTTGTTCCCGTGGTCCCTGTTGTCCCTGTCGTACCCGTGGTCCCAGTCTCGCCCGTGGCACCTGTGCCCCCTGTCGCCCCGGTTGTTCCCGTAGCTCCTGTCGCTCCTGTTGTCCCTGTCGTACCCGAGGTCCCAGTCTCGCCCGTTGTTCCCGTAACTCCTGTTGCCCCAGTGGCTCCCGTATTCCCCGTTGTTCCTGTGATCCCAGTTGTCCCTGTCGTACCCGTGGTCCCAGTCTCGCCCGTGGCACCTGTGTCCCCTGTCGCCCCGGTTGTTCCCGTAGCTCCTGTCGCTCCTGTTGTCCCTGTCATACCCGTGATTCCGGTCTCGCCCGTTGCTCCCGTAACTCCTGTTGCCCCGGTTGTTCCCGTAATCCCCGTTGCACCTGTGCCCCCTGTAGCACCCGTGGTCCCGTTCTCGCCCGTTGCTCCTGTTGCCCCAGTAGCTCCCGTATTCCCCGTTGTTCCTGTGACCCCTGTTGTCCCAGTTGACCCCGTGGCTCCCGTCGTACCCGTGGTCCCAGTCTCACCTGTTGCTCCCGTGACTCTAGTGATACCGGTTGCCCCTGTTGCACCCGTGGTACCCGTAACTCCAGTTAGCCCAATTAGCCCAGTGACTCCAGTCGCTCCGATTGTTCCCGTATTCCCCGTTGCTCCGGTTGCTCTCGTTACCCCGGTTACCCCGGTAGCTCCAGTTACTCCCGTAACTCCAGTTGCCCCGGTTCCTCCTGCTACACCCGTAACTCCAGTTACACCAGTCGCTCCCGTAGCCCCTGTAGCACCAACTGCTCCAGTTGAGCCTAATAATTCTGCAGAGACTAAACGATGAGGTGTGGTTAGCTGTCCTGAACTTCCTTTTCCCCATGCAGATATATCTGTATTGTCTACTGCTCCGCCAGTGACTGTAAATACAAACTCAAAGGAATTAAGATTACTATAATAATTCTTCGACAACACCGTACCCGGCAGAATCCATCCTGGCTCAAGACAAATAATGCTCTGGTTCCACTGAGATTGTACCCCTGAGTTAAGACTACAACGCTTTGAGTGGCACTTTCATTCACGATGATTACAGTTGTTGATACCGTGGGTCTTGAGCCGCTAACGGCATTATTCTCAATAGGCCCCGTATTCCATACCGCCATTATCCGCCCTCCTACTCTAGATACTAGCTGCTCAATTCCTCTAGAATCTATCTCTTCCTTTCTATATGAATCCGCTAATAAAATTGTACGTAGTCTATCATATTCATACCAATCTCAACTGCGTATGCTGTTGACCCCAATAATCAGTTGGTTAGCCGGATTGTTACAAAAATAAAACAAGCCGTACGCCAGCAATCTGCTGATTCGTACGGCTTGTTTATATTAATGCAGTTTTCCAGAGTGTACTCCGTTCCGGCTAGTAACGCGTTACCCCATCCTTGGTCACCAGCGCAAAAACCAGCGGCTGCGGCGGAACCGGCTGGGCGGAGATGCGATAAGCCTCAAGGACCTTGGCTTCGGCTTCCTGCACCTTGCTCTCGCTGGCATCGTTCACGTGCAGCACAGCCAGCGTATCGCCTGCGGCCACGGCGTCGCCGACCTTCAGCGAGAGCTGAATGCCGACCGCCAGATCGATCACGGACTCCTTCGTCTCGCGTCCGGCACCGAGCAGCATCGCGGCCACCCCAATCTCTTCAGCCTGGATGCTCTCCACATAGCCTGCGGCCGCAGCCTTGACTTCGATGAATCTGCGGGCAGCGGGCAAGGTGTCAGGAGAATCAATCTGCGAAGCATCGCCGCCCTGAGCCGACACCATCTGCTTGAACTTATTCAGCGCACTGCCGTCCTTGATATGGGACAGCAGCATGGAGCGTGCTTCTTCTTCATCCTTCGCCTTGCCGCCAAGTACGAGCATCTGGCTGCCCAGGATCAGGCAGACCTCCTGCAGATCCTTCGGCCCGTGGCCGTTCAAGGTCTCGATGCCCTCCTTGATCTCCAGAGCATTGCCGATGCCGAAGCCCAGCGGCTGATCCATGTCGCTGATGACCGCTACCGTGTTGCGGCCAAGGTGAGTGCCGATATCTACCATCGCCTGGGCGAGTGCAATGGAATCGTCAAGCGTCTTCATGAACGCCCCGCTGCCGGTCTTCACATCCAGCACGATGGCGTCCGCACCTGCGGCAATCTTCTTGCTCATAACGGAGCTGGCGATCAGCGGAATGGATTCCACTGTGGCCGTTACATCACGCAGAGCGTACAGCTTCTTGTCTGCCGGCGTGATGTTGCCGGATTGGCCGATCACAGCTGCGCCGATCTCGCCCACCTGGGCGAAAAACCGTTCCCGGTCCATCTCCACCGAGAAGCCTGTAATCGACTCCAGCTTATCCAGTGTGCCTCCGGTGTGGCCCAGGCCGCGCCCGGACATTTTGGCTACCGGAACTCCGGCCGCTGCGACCAGCGGTGCAAGCACAACCGTCGTCTTGTCGCCCACGCCTCCGGTAGAATGCTTGTCCACCTTGATGCCCGCAATCGGGCTAAGGTCCACCTGGTCGCCGGACATCGCCATCTCCAGGGTCAGGTCGCCGGTCTCCCGTGCGTTCATTCCGCGGAAATACACAGCCATTGCCCAAGCGGAAATCTGATAATCCGGGATCTCTCCCTTGCTGTAGCCCTGAATAAGGAACGCTATTTCTTCGCGGCTGAGTTCACCGCCGTCTCTTTTCTTCTGAATGAGATCAACAGCACGCATCAGACCTGCACCTCACGGACGAAGGCACGCACCAGTCCGATGAATTTAGGCTTGGTCAGGTTCGCCACTTTTACCACCTGCTCATGGGTGAGCGGCTCCAGCTCATCGCCGATAGCCATGTCTGTGATACAGGTAATGCCGAGCACGCGCAGCTTGCTGTGGCTGGCTACGATAACCTCCGGCACAGTGGACATGCCCACGGCATCGCCGCCGAGATAAGCCAGCATTTTCAGCTCAGCCGGGGTCTCATAAGTCGGGCCGCTGATGCCGGCATATACGCCTTCCTGCAGAACAAGCGCTTCACCGTCCACACCTGTAACTCCGCCTGCAAGCTTTTTCGCAAGCTGAATATATTCAGGGTCATAAGCACTGGACATATCAGGGAATCTTACGCCGAGCTCCGGATCATTTGGTCCGATCAGCGGATTGTCGCCGGTCATATTGAGGTGGTCGGTAATCAGCATCAGGTCGCCTGCCTTGAACGCTCTGTTCATTCCGCCGCCAGCGTTGGTAATGACAAGGGTGCCGATGCCCAGCTTAGCCATTACATAGACCGGAAGAACTACCTTGCGCATCTCATAACCTTCATAGTAGTGAAAACGGCCCTGCATAATCATAACATCCTTGCCTTCCAGCTTACCGATTACGAACCGTCCGGCATGACCTTCCACCGTTGAATGGGGGAAATGCGGAATTTCTTCATAAGGCAGGTAAACTGCATCTTCGATCTGATCGCCCAGATCGCCAAGCCCCGAACCCAGAATAAGACCGATTGCCGGTGTATACCCGCCGAATTTGGATTGAATATAAGCAGCGGCTTCCTTCACTTGAGTGCCGTATGGGACTGCTGTTGGTGTTGTCATAGGTTGATCCTCCCGGATATGAATTGTGTATAGAATAACGCTTAAGTGAAGCAGTACCTACATTTTGGGAATAAAAGCAAGCACAAGCTTCAGGAACTGCTCGCGCACACGCTCAGCGGTCTCCATCACCTCTGCATGATTCAGCGGCAGCGGCAGAATACCGGCGGCCATGTTGGTGATACAGGAAATGCCCAGCACTTCAATCCCGGCATGACGGGCAACGATGGTCTCGGATACGGTGGACATGCCTACGGCATCTGCTCCCTGGCGGCGCAGCATCACGATCTCGGCAGGCGTCTCATAGTTCGGTCCGAGCAGACCGGCGTATACGCCTTCCTTGAACTCGAAATTCAGGGCGGCGGCAGCTTCCTTGGCGGCTGCAATCAGACGCGGGCTGTAAGCCGAGGACATATCCGGGAACCGTACGCCCAGCGCATTGTCATTCGGTCCGCTCAGCGGATTACGTCCGGTCAGATTCAGATGATCCGTGATCAGCATGAGATCGCCTGGTGTGTATTCAGTGTTGACGCCACCGGCAGCGTTGGTGACCAGCAGGCTGGTTACGCCCAGCTCCTTCATCACCCGTACGGGGAAGGCTGTAACCTCCGGGCCGTAGCCTTCATACATGTGGAAGCGGCCCTTCATCATGACCACGCGGCGGCCTTCGATCATGCCGATCAGCAGCTCGCCTTCATGTCCTTCTACCGTGGACACCGGGAAATGGGGAATCTCATGATAAGGAATAACAACCTCATCTGTGATGAGATCCGCCAGAATGCCGAGGCCGGAGCCCAGAATCAGCCCGATTTCAGGGGCGACGGTGCATTTATCTTTGATATATACGGCTGCTTCTTGAATATGGTTAAGAGTCACACTGGTCATAGTTTGGTTTCCTCCAGAATTAGATTAGTTGAGCCAGGAAGCTTGTCCCGTACTGCGGAGCCTTCGCCCCGAAGTTATCGGCGATTGTGGCGGCCACATCCGAGAAGGTCTGGCGGATGCCGAGGCTGCCGGGAGTCTTGAATCTCGGGCTGTAGACCAGGAGCGGCACGTACTCGCGCGTGTGGTCCGTTCCGGCATGGATCGGGTCGTTCCCGTGATCTGCGGAGATGATCAGGAGATCATCCTCACCGAGCGTACTGAGCAGCTCAGGCAGCGCCTGATCGAATACCTCCAGCGCACGGCCGTAGCCTTCCGGATCACGGCGGTGGCCGTAGAGGGAATCGAAGTCCACCAAATTAGTGAACAGGAATCCGTCAAATGGCTTGCGCAGCTCGTCGATGGTAATCTGGATGCCGTGTTCATTGCTTTTGGTCGGGTAGGAAGCTGTCACTCCTTCGCCGGTAAAAATATCATTGATCTTGCCGACAGCAATCACATCCTTGCCGATATCCTCCAGAGCGTTCATCACCGTAGGCTCCGGCGGCTTCACCGCATAATCATGGCGGTTCGGCGTACGTACGAAGTTCCCCGGCTCGCCTACATAAGGGCGGGCGATCACGCGGCCTACGGAGAACTCGGGAGCCATCGTCAGCTCACGGGCGATTTTACAGGCGCTGTACAGCTCCTCCAGAGGGATAATATCTTCGTGCGCTGCAAGCTGGAACACGCTGTCCGCCGAGGTATAGACAATCCATGCCCCCGTCTTCATCTGCTCCTCACCGTATTCCACGAGAATCTCGGTGCCGGAAGCTGGCTTGTTGCCGATAACCTTGCGTCCGGTAGCCGCTTCGAATTTCTCGATCAGCTCCGCCGGGAAGCCGTCAAAGTAGGTGTTAAAAGGAACCTCGATCTTCAGCCCCATCAGTTCCCAGTGGCCGGTCATTGTGTCCTTGCCTACAGATACCTCCTGCATTTTACCGTAGTAGCCTGTAGGAGCCGTTACCGGTTCAAGCGGCGGCAGCGGCGCAATATTCGCCAGCCCGAGCTGCTGCAGATTCGGAAGCTTAAGACCCGGAACCCGCTGCAGAATATGTCCGAGCGTATGGGAGCCTGTATCTCCGAAATTAGCGGCATCCGGCGCTTCACCGATACCTACACTGTCCAGAACAATAAATCCGATGCGTTTAAATGAGGACATTGCCGTCTTCACTCCTTTTATAGTTTGCATAATTCTGCCCTGTGCGCTAAGCATGAAGAAACTCCGGGAGAACCTCTCCCGGGAGCGATTTCTTCAGTATGATTCCATCATAACTTTCTTACTCACAAAAAGCATCTTTTCGGCCCAATCCAAGTCCATCTGCCCGTTATTTCTAAGGTCCCTCATCCCTGTAGAGCGGGCTATTTCGCCCGGGGATGATGATTCTCGTAGACCTCCTTCATATTCTTGCGGGCAATTCCGCTGTAAATCTGAGTGGTCGATATATCGGAATGGCCCAGCATCTGCTGCACAGAACGCAGGTCCGCCCCTCCTTCCAGCAGATGCGCAGCGAAGGAGTGGCGCAGGGTATGCGGCGTGATGTCCTGCTCAATCTGAGCTTCACGCGCGTATTTTTTGATAATTTTCCAAAAGCCCTGACGGGTCAGCCGTCCGCCCAGACTGTTCAGGAACAGCGCAGGCTCGTCCTGATTGACGCGCAGCAGCTTGTCCCGCATCCCCGAGGTATAACGGGCAACGCAGTCCGCAGCAATCACGCCGATCGGGACTACACGCTCCTTACCGGAAGCGCCGCTGCAGCGAGCGAACCGCAAGGAGGTGTTCACATCGTCCACATTCAGTGAGATCAGCTCCGTCACACGGATACCCGTCGCATAGAGCAGCTCCAGCATAGCCTTATCGCGCATCCCCTGGGGAGCAGCTTCGTCCGGAGCCGCCAGCAGACGTTCGATCTCCTCAATGCTAAGAATCATCGGCGGCTTCTGGCTCGGCTTGATGGCTTCCATATCCAGCGTAGGATCTTGGACAATCAGCCGTTCCTTCAGCAAATAATGAAAATAAGCACGCAGCGATACCGTATTCCGGTTCACAGTGGCCGCTGCCTTCCCTGCTCCGCGCAGGGCGCCCAAATAAAGCATAATATGTGTTCTTCTAATCTCTTCCGCCGCGTCCAGGCCGCGCTCTTCCGCGAACTCCAGAAACTGCGATATATCCCGTCCATAGGATTCCAGCGTACTAGGAGACAATCCTTTGTCCCCGGACAAATACTGCATAAACGGCTGTAAGTATGACTTCATCAATTCACGCTCCTGTCAGACTCAGGCTGCTTCATGCAGCTTCACAGCGGATGGGGTCCAGCAGCCGGAACAGCGTTGTTCCATGACATGCTATAGATTGATTCGACATACTTCTCCCTTAATCCTGCAATCCGTGCCGTTACTCCCCGTACCAGTAAAATAGGCGCAGGCGATCCCCCGCACTTATCCCCTGTTCCCCATACTGGACATCCTGAAATGCCCGGACGGCGGTGCCTTCCGGAATCTCAGCATTGCGGGCCGGACTGATCCAAGCGCTAACCCAGCTCAAAACATAATACAGCACACAGCTTACCGCCACAAGCATCGTCATGAAATACAGCCGGCGCACCGTGCGGGGCAGAGAAATAATCATCCAGGCAGCCTCCTCAAAATGATACTAGCGTCTGCGTCAGCCTCCTGTATAACACGTATACAGTGCACATGCTCCCCTTCTGCTGCCTGCGTATGCGCGCGGCCGGACGGCGAGTAAAAGATAGCGGGCAAAAGGATGTGAGCAGAAGGAATGTGAGCAGAACTCGTCCTTCACTTTATGCGCCGGAGAGTAGTATTATGTATGTGGAGTAATATTCGGCTCCCTGGCCGCTCTCAATGAGACGGCTCTGCCGAGATCAGGTGTACTTTTACACCTTATTCCCCCTGTCTGGTACACGTTTGCCAAAATCAGGTGCACTAATGCTCTTCATTTCCCCATTTAGCCGACTTTGGCTGAATTCAGGTGCACTTATGCTCTTAATTACTCTCTTACAGCTACCAGTCCAGCCTATGTTCAGCCGAATCCAAAGGGATTTATCCCCTTCATTCCCTCATCCAGCCCACTTCCAGCGAATTCAAAGGGATTTATCCCCTTCATTCCCTCATCCAGCCCACTTCCAGCGAATTCAAAGGGATTTATCCCCTTCATTCCCTCATCAAGCCCACTTTCAGCAAAATCAAAGGGATTTTGGACTCCTGTCAAGAAAGTAGACAAAACCTACAACGTTTTTCGCTTAAATGTGGCTGCAAACTGAACCGGAGAAACGTACCCCAGTGCCCCATGGATTCGTTTACGGTTGTAGAAAAATTCAATGTACTGGAAAATGGCATCATACGCCTGTTGCTTCGTTTTAAATCGATTCCAGTACACCAACTCTTTTTTTAAGAGGCTGTGAAAAGATTCGATACAGGCGTTATCATAACAGTTTCCTTTGCGGCTCATGCTTGCGGTCATCTGGTACGTCTTTAGGCGTTCCCGGTAGTCTGCAGAGGCGTACTGGGAGCCTCGATCCGAATGGTGAATCAAGCCCTTTCCGGGGCGTTTGGCCTGGTAGGCAGCGTCCAGAGCGCCCTGTACGAGGTCAGTGGTCATCCGGTCGCTAAGCCGCCAGCCGACAATCTCCCGGGTACACAGGTCCAGCACGCTCGCCAAGTACATTCGTCCTTCCCGGCAGGGAATGTAGGTGATATCCGCTACCCACGTCTGGTTCGGCTTTTCCGTGTGAAATTGCTGGTTTAACAAGTTGGGGGCAATGGGTAGCGGATGGTTGGAGTCGGTGGTGCATACGCGAAATCTCTTTGCGACACAAGAGCGCAGCCCCAGTTCTTTCATGTACTTGCCTACCGTGCGTTCACTGACCTGGTGCCCTTCACGCACTAGGAGAACCTTGATTTTGGGGCTGCCATAGCGACCCTTAGAGTCGTGAAAATGATAGGCAATCCGCTTTAGCAACAAGGCTTTACGAGTGGCTTGAGGGCTGGGCTTCGCTGTTCTCCATTTGTAATACCCGCTCCGGGACACCTGAAAGACACTGCACATCTTCTCCACGCGGAACTCGGAGCGATGATCTTCAATAAACCGAAATCTCAGTTCTTTGGATTGCTGAAGATGTGCACGGCTTTTTTTAGGATGGCCATCTCCTCTGTCAGGTCTGCGAGTTCTTGCTCCCGCTCCTTCAGTTGACGTTCCAGCTCTCTGTATTTGTCTGGAGTAATGATGGGCTCATTCTCAAACTGCCGGTACTGACCTAGCCATTTATGCAACGTTTTGGCGGGGACATCCAGCTCCAGGGCCAATTCCGCCACCGTTTTCGTCTGCTCCTGGATGTACTTTACGGCCTGTCTTTTGTATTCTTCATTGTAGCTTCTCCGTGTTCCACTCATGCGGACACCTCCTCGTTAAACTCATTATCTCTATTCTCTTAACGGGTGTCCACGGTTAACACTAACAGCATTTATCCCCTTCATCCCCGCTGCAGCCCAATAACCTGCTCTCCAGGCATCAAAAAGCTCCCCTCCAGCCATTCAGCCGGGGAGAGCTTGCGCGGTCGTTCCTCAAAGATGAACCCAGAAATTTCGCAATGAAGCATTCATAAGTCCACATTCTATATAAGCTTATTCGGGAGTATCGCCCTCTGCCGGATTCTTCTCCTTGCAGCGGTAGCATATTCCGTGAAAATCAAGTCTATGATCAACCACCGTGAAGTTGTATTCCTGCTCCAGCCGCTCTTCCAGCGGTCCCAGCCAATCCTCACGAATCTCATCCATCGTTCCGCACTGCACACAAATCAGATGATGGTGATGATGCTTCGCCGTATCCGTACGCAGATCATAGCGGGCCACACCGTCTCCGAAATTGATCTTCTCCACGACATGAAGCTCGCTAAGCAGTTCCAGGGTACGATATACGGTGGCAAGACCGATCTCGGGCGCCTTTTCTTTCACAAGCATGAATACATCTTCCGCACTTAAATGATCATCCTCGTTCTCCAGGAGAACTCTTAAGGTCGCTTCCCGTTGAGGTGTAAGCTTGTATCCTTGGGATTGTAGTTGTTGCTTAATCTTGTCTATTCGGGCTTCCATTGTCTGCCTCCCCCTTGGAAAATTACCACACCGGGCTTCAAGCCACTTCTTCCATTATAGGGGGATTTCCTTTGAGAAGTCAAACGGTTTTAGCAGCTGGAGGGAGCTGACCCGCACGTTCACAAATACTCCATATTAGTAAAATATCCCACTCTCTCTCCGCAGCACCGGCGCCGCTTCCCTGCCCCTGTCTGCTTCTCACTTTCATCCGGCCGCCACCAGAAGCGGCGTCACCCAGCGCATCATCACCGGCGTCAGATAGGCCTCGAAACCCGAGATCCCCATCACCAGCAGCGCCATCCCCAGGGAGAGAAGTGTATACATCATGAACGGATGAGTAATTTGCGTGCGGCGCTGCTGTCCCAGCACACGGCTGCGGATCATCAGCAGGGAGAACCCGAGGGCAGCCGCGCTGCACACCAGCAGCACCGGAATCAGCACCAGATTATGCGGAGCGACGGAGACCAGGGCGAACAGCATGCCGTGCCAGGAATATTGGCTGACCAGTGTACCGACGGTGAAGCCGATCAGCACGCCTTTGAGGAAATCCAGAATCAGAATGCCCGGGAGCCCGATTACAGACAAGCCAAGCACCCAGATCAGGCCGACCCACTTCAGATGAAAAGCGGCGATGCTCCAGTATGAATCCTGCGCGTCAGGCAGTCCCTGCTGATCGACCGTCACGAAGAAGTTGCTTAAGTAATCGCCCAGCTCCTGCTGCTGATCCAGCGTAAGCGCAGTGACGATAAGCGCCCCGAATACCACCCCGACCAGAAATAATACCGCGACAAAAATATAAAGAGGCGTCTGTTCCTTCACCATCAGCTTTAGACTGCGCACCCTGACATTCCCCTTTCCGGTCACATGTTACACCATATGAGGGAATGTCCTGAACTATGACTTGTCCTTAGCTCTTGACCACCTTGCCGTAGGTCCCGCCGCCTCCCGAGGAGAGGACGAGCTGCCCGCTGCGGGCCAGCACGATCAGCCCCGCCAGCTCTGCTCCCGCTACAGCGGCAAGCTCGGCTTCCGCAGCACGGTGCAGAATATTCATCTCTGTGCCAAAAGCCTCCAGCAGCAGGTTCAGCTTACGCTTGCCAAGGCCGGGAATGAACTCCAGCGGTACCTGGTAGTGATACGGGGGCCGGTAATCCGGAACCTGCGGCTGCGAACGGTCGGCAATGTGCAGAATCCGGTCCAGTACACCCTGGACCAGCTTCGGACTGCCGCAATACGGGCAGCGCTCCGAGGTGCTGTAGGCTTCGTCAATGATGCTGCCGCAGCCGCTGCAGTAGGTCCGGTGATATTTGCCCAGCCGGGGATTCAGCCCGAAGTTGGCGCTGACCCTGCGTCCTTCCGAGCGCTGGAGCGCAAGCTCCAGCTCCTCGAAGGAGGGCTCCTGCATCTCGATGACATTGTACTCGCGGCCGATTTTGCCAAGGGAATGGGCATCGGAATTGGTCAGGAAGCTGTAACGGTCAAGCTCCGAGATATACCCCGCCATCTCTGAATCCGCACTGAGCCCCAGCTCCACCGCCGCGATGCGGTCCAGATCGAATAACTCAGACATCCGCTCGGCCGCACAGCCATAGAGTCCCTTGTGGGGCGTGAAAATATGGGCCGGGATCAGCAGCCCGCCCCGCCCGGTAATCTCGTCCTGAAGCACCCTGGAAGGGGCGTACAGACGCTGGGAGCTGAGATTCACATTACGCATATGGGCGCTCATCCAGGTGCTGAAATCCTCCATCGTCCCGAGGTCCGGCATGAAGGCCAGGACATGGCACTCTTTTCGCCCGGGCTCACGGATCTCAATCTCGGTTCCCAGCAGGATCGTCGTCCCCCGGTAAGCAATTCCGCCGCCTGCGGCTATCGTCATCTCACCGGAATCCAGCGCCGCAGCAATATCCCGCAACACGCCAGGAGAGTGGCTGTCGATAATGCCGATCAGGCCAATCCCCTTGCGTTCCGCTGCCTCCCTGGCAATCCCGGCGAAGGTCAGATCACGGCTGCCGCTGATTTTGACCGCCTGGCCCTCCGAAGTCCGTCCGATATGCACATGCAGATCACAGTAGACGCTGCTGAGCTCCGCCGCTAGTGCCATTGGCCTGTCAGCGTATAGAGATGCCAGGCATAGACCGCCATCATCGTCTTGGCATCGGCAATACGTCCGTCTGCAATATACTGGTAGGCTTCCTCCAGCGTCAGCTCGGAGACCTCCAGGAACTCATCCTCATCCAGCGCCATCTCACCCGGTTGGGCATCCTCGGTCACATAGAGGTGAATAATCTCGTCGGCGAAGCCGGGAGAGGTATAGAACGACTTCAGCAGCGTAAGCCCCCCGCTATGAAATCCGGTCTCCTCCTGAAGCTCACGGCCCGCAGCCGCCAGCGGATCTTCACCCGGGTCCAGCTTCCCTGCCGGAATCTCCACCTCGGTACGGTGCATCGGCTGACGGTACTGCTCCACGACCAGCATTTTACCTTGATTCAAGGCCAGCACGGCTACAGCTCCAGGGTGCTTCACAACCTCACGGGTTGCAGTGTTGCCATCCGGCAGTCTCACAGTATCCACCTGAAGCGAAATAATGTGGCCTGCAAAAATCGGCTTCGTCGACAATGTTTCTTCATCCAATGCGGGGTTGCGGTTTATTTCATCTTTTTTCATAGATTAGTGGTCTCCTTTGGCATCGTTATGCATAGGGTGTATTATAGCAAACTTAAGCAGAAAGAAGGAATGCAGGCATGAAAGACATCCTTGTCCAAGCAAGCTCATCCGCAGTAACAATGGTAGGTAAACCGGAACAGATTATGGCCGTAATGGCCGGGTGGATGAAGCAATACGGGCGCGATATGCCCCTCTCTTACATCCTGCTGCTCCAGGCAGATTCGCGGATCAAAGCTTCCAAGGCTGGATAATGCCGCTTCGTTCTTCCGGTCAGCGTCTATGATATTCCAGGGTATAAGAAGGAGCTGTCTCCCGGATCCCGGAAGCAGCTCCTTTAATGTTATTTTTAAGCGGCAGCAGACCGCCTGAGCACAAGCTTTGCCCTGTCCGGGTCCCTGCATAGCCTCTTATCAGCTTAGCCCTTCTGGCTCTCGGCCACAATGGCAACTACCAGACTGGCCACCTTGACGATGTCTGCGGCCTTGATCCGCTCCTTCGTGGTATGGATATCCTCGTAGCCAACTGCCAGGTTCACAACCGGAACGTTCAGGCCATTGAACACATTGGCATCACTGCCGCCGCCGGAGGCGAACAGGCGGGGTGTCAGGCCCTCCGAAGTGACCGCACGGGCCGCCAGTTGAACGACCGGATCACCCGCACCAAAGCTGAATGCCGGATAAATAGTCTCGCTGCGGAATTCACTCTGCGCCCCGTGTTCGCGTGCAGTAGTCTCCAGTGCCTCCCGCATGGAGGCCACCTGAAGGTCTACCTTCTCCTGCACAATACTGCGGGCTTCCGCATCCAGCTGCACATGGTCACAGACCACATTCGTTGGACCGCCGCCGGCGAACTTGCCGATATTCGCTGTAGTTTCGTTGTCGATCCGTCCCAGCTTCATCGCCGAAATGGCTTTGCTCGCTACCTGGATGGCGCTGATGCCGTCCTCCGGGTTCACGCCGGCATGTGCGGATTTGCCGAAGATCTGCATGGAGATCCGGGCCACGCCCGGTGCCGCAGTAGCAATGGCTCCCACCTCTCCGTTGGAATCCAGCGCAAAGCCCATATCTGCATCCAGCTGCGCCGGGTCCATGGCGCGTGCGCCCATCAGCCCCGACTCTTCGCCTGCCGTAATGACGAACTGAATCTGGCCGTGCGGCAGCTTCTGCTCCTGAATCACCCGGATCGCTTCGAACAGGGCAGCTAGTCCCGCTTTGTCATCCGCTCCGAGAATGGTGCTGCCATCGCTTCGGATCCAACCGTCTTCCCCAAGGGTTGGCTTGATCTTCTGGCCGGGCACCACGGTATCCATATGGCAGGTGAACAGCAGCTTCGGCGCGCTCACTCCGCTGTCCGCAGGCCAGGTCACGAACAGGTTGCCGGCTCCGTGTCCCGTTCTCTCCTGCGAATCATCTTCCACCGCGCTCAGCCCCAGGCTGCTGAATTTCTCCTTAAGCACATCGGCAATCTGCCGTTCATTCCGGGTCTCACTGTCAATCTGGACAAGCTCCATGAATTCATGGATCAATCGGTCTTCTGATATCATATGGACTTCCCTCTCTTTCTCAGATACGTTACAATGGTTGTACTGCGTTCAATTGTGGGCTTATGCTCATAACTTACACTAATCCCAAAGGAGTCACTCATGCAACGACAAAAATGGTTCCGCATTATCATCTACATCATGCTGTTCGCTATGATCGCCTCTACGGTGCTGTTCGTCATCGAACCGTTTATGGCCGGTTAATCAAGCTTAGCGCTTAAGTAACAGCGTCCGGGTTCCCCGGGCGCTGTTTGGCTATAGGGAAACTGCTCCAGGAAGTAAGGCACCAGCTCTTCAGCAACCGTCCCGATGTCAAAAGCCCGCCCTGTGCATTCCTCAAGCGAAGTCACTCCGTATTCCGCAATACCGCAGGGGATAATGCCGGTGAAGCCGCTTTGTCCGATCCCGGCCGATACGTTGAAGGCGAAGCCATGGCTGGTGACAAAACCCCGGCGGAATTTACACTTGTTGAACTTGACGCCGATTGCACAGATTTTCTCATCTCCGACCCACACCCCGGTATACCCCTGCTTGCGGGCTCCCGTAATTCCATAGGCCTCCAAGTAAGCAATAATCACCGACTCCAGCCTGCGCAGATAGCCGTGCAGATCAACCTTGCCGTGCTCGCCCAGCTTCAAAAGCGGGTACCCGACCAGCTGGCCGGGCCCGTGATATGTAATATCTCCCCCGCGGTCAATCTCAAACAGCGCAATGCCCTGCTGCCTGAGCTGTTCCCTGCTGAGGAGCAGATGCTCCGGATGATTCTGAGAACCGATGGTATACGTGGGTGGATGCTGCAGCAGAATCAGCTGCTCGGAAGCCGTGCCAGCGTCAATTTCATGCACTGCTTCCTTTTGCAGCTCCCAGGCCGCTCCGTACTCCATCAGCGGAAGAATGGTAACTGTAAGTTTGCTTAGGTTCTGGTTCTCCATGATCGTAAGTTCCCCTTTGCTTCTCATTCTCCCTGTCCCAGGGGTCCGCAGCCGCCTTACTTAGTAGAGCTTCGTCTCCGGGGTGTAGCCTTCCACATTATCCTTCACGCGCTGCAGGAAGCGTCCGCTGATGACTCCGTCCAGAATCCGGTGATCCAGCGACAGGCAGATATTTGCCATCGAGCGTACGGCAATCATATCATTGATGACGACAGGCTTTTTGACAATGGATTCAAAAGTGAGAATCGCAGCCTGCGGATAGTTGATAATCGGATAAGACAGAATCGAGCCGAACGAGCCGGTGTTGTTCACCGTGAACGTGCCGCCCTGCATATCATCCAGGCGCAGCTTGCCCTCCCGTGTCTTCAGCGCCAGTTCGTCGATCTCCCGGGCCAGCCCGGCGACATTCTTCTGATCGGCCTTCTTGATGACCGGCGTCATGACGGAATCCTCTGTGCCTACGGCCAGCGAGATGTTGATGTCGCGTTTGACGATGATTTTGTCAACGGCCCAGACCGAGTTCATGATCGGGTAATCCTTGATCGCACTGACCACCGCCTTCATCAGAAAAGCGAGATAGGTCAGGTTAATGCCCTCTTTACGCTTGAATTCATCCTTCAGCTTGTTGCGCAGCACCACCAGATTGGTCACATCGACCTCGATCATCGTCCAGGCATGCGGGATCTCCGAGACACTCTGGCGCATTCTGGTGGCAATCGTATTACGGATCGGCGTAACGTCGATCAGGTACTCCGAGCTGCTGCCCCGTCCGCCTTCGATCTCAATCGTCGGAATCTTCGGCGATTCGCTGAGGTGCAGGCCGGAGTTGCGGACCGGCTGCAGCTCTTCCCGCAGGTCCGGCTGGGCAACCTGGACGGGCGGTGCCAGAGGTGCGGCTGCCGGAGCGGGCGCAGCCGCCGGTGCTGAAGCAGCAGGCTGCGCTGCTGCGCCGCTCTCAAGGAACGTGAGCACATCCTTGCGTGTGATGCGTCCGCCCAGGCCGGTGCCCGGCACGGCCGCCAGGTTGATGCCGTGCTCGGCGGCCAGCGACTGCACAGCCGGAGAGTAACGGGCGCGCATTGGCGCTGCGGCGTCATACGCAGCAGCGGGCACGGGCGGCCGCGCGGCGGCGTGAGCCGCCTGCGGGGCGGTGCCGGATGCCGCAGCCGGGGCAGCGGCAGGGGCTGGGGCGTCACCGGAAGCTGCCGGTGACGGGGCCGCTGTGGCTGGCGCGGCGGAGCCGGCCACAGCGATGCGGGCGATGATCTCGCCGACGCTGACCGTCTGGCCCTCCTCGGCCAGCAGCTCGGCCATGGTGCCGTCTACCGTTGCAGGCAGCTCCGCGTTCACCTTATCCGTGATCAGCTCGCAGATCGGCTCATATTGCTCTATTGAATCGCCCGGCTGCTTCAGCCATTTCCCGATGGTCGCCGATACCAGCGATTCAGCCAGCTGCGGCATAATTACATCCGTCAGCGTTGTATTGTCAGACATAATGTCACTCCTTAAAGTTTTGTAAGCATAAGCTTCCTGATAGACTCCGTACAAAAGTGGCTTCGGAAGCATACGCTTAGTTTTGTAAGCGTGGATTTCTCGAATTTGCTTCGTACACAACTGGCTTCGGAAGCATAGGCTTAAAGTGTTCTAAACGGAATTTTCCGTTTTCTTCTCCCAGGTGGCCAGTCAGCCACGAAATCCTGCACTTCATGCAACATTCGCCCATACCAATCTGCCCAAACTCAAAAATGTTGCACAAAAAGCAGCAATTCTCTTCATTCAGGCGGCTAAGCGGACAATTTGTTGCATTTCCTGCAGCATTCTGCCAAATCCACTGTCTATTTCATATCCAAGTTGCACATTCTGCAACATTATCGCTCAATGTTGACACAGGCAGTTTCAACTTACTCATCCCGCCTGTTCCACTTATATATTAATACTCCGCCAGACGCAGCATCTCAGCCTTAACCTTATCCTTGCTGAGCAGGAAGAATTTTTCCATCGGCGGTGAGATCGGCATCGCCGGAACATCGGGTCCGCACAGGCGGAAGATTGGGGCATCGAGGTCGAAGAGACAATGCTCGGCGATAATCGCCGCCACTTCAGCGCCGATACCTCCGGTCTTGTTGTCCTCATGGACAATCAGCACCTTGCCGGTCTGACGTACCGCAGCGATGATCGCCTCACGGTCCAGCGGCTGCAGGGTGCGCAGATCGAGGATATGTGCGGTAACGCCATGCTCCTTCTCCAGCTCCTCCGCTGCCTGCATCGCAAAATGCAGCGGCAGGCTATACCCGATCACCGTAATATCGCTGCCTTCACGCAGCAGATTCGCTTCACCAATCGGCACGGTGTAGTCGCCTTCCGGCACATCGCCCTTGATCAGCTTGTAGCATTTCTTGTTCTCGAAGAACAGCACCGGATCTGGATCACGGACAGCCGCCTTGAGCAGTCCCTTCGCATCTGCAGCCGAATAAGGGGCCACAATCTTAAGTCCCGGCGTGCCGAAGAAGATCGACTCCGGGCACTGCGAATGGTACAGCCCGCCGAAGATGCCGCCGCCGATCGGCGCGCGGATAACAACCGGACAGTTCCAGTCATTATTGGAACGGTAGCGGATTTTGGCTGCTTCGCTGATAATCTGGTTCGTTGCGGGCAGCATGAAATCCGAGTACTGCATCTCGGCAATCGGCTTCATACCGTACATCGCAGCACCGATAGCCACCCCTGCAATGGCAGATTCCGCAAGCGGTGTGTCCAGCACCCGTTCTGCGCCGAACTGCTCCTGCAAGCCTTTGGTCGTTGTGAAGACGCCTCCCTTCACGCCGACATCCTCACCAAGCACGAACACCGACTCGTCACGTTCCATCTCTTCCTTCATCGCCAGCCGGATTGCATCGATATATTCCATCATCGCCATGGCTTAAGCGCCCCCCTTCAGGCCGGATTCATCGTAGACATGCAGCAGCGTATCTTCCGGTTTCGGGAACGGCGCATTCTCCGCGTAGGTTATAGCTTCTTTCAGTTCAAGATTATATTCGGCAGCCAGATCACGCTCCTGCTCGTCACTCCATAGACCGAGTCCGGTCAGATAGGTGCGGAACGCGGCGATGCCGTCTTTTTTCCAGTTCTCATCGACTTCCTCCTGCGTCCGGTAAGCCAGATCGTTATCCGAAGTGGAGTGCGGCGACAGACGGTACATCATCGCTTCAATCAGGGTCGGGCCTTCTCCGGCCAGCGCGCGTTCGCGGGCTTCCTTCACCACGCGGTACACCTCAAGCGGATCATTGCCGTCCACCCGGACACCCGGGAATCCGTAGCCCAGCGCACGGTCACTGACCTTGCCGCCAAGCTGCTTGTGGGCCGGAATCGAGATTGCATACTGATTGTTCTGGCAAAAAATAATCATCGGCAGCTTATTCACACCGGCAAAGTTACACGCTTCATGGAAATCCCCCTGGTTGCTGGAGCCTTCCCCGAAGGTGACGAAGGAGACGAACCTCTTCTTCTGCATCTTCGCCGCCAGCGCGAAGCCCGCAGCATGCGGAACCTGGGTCGTGACCGGGCTTGAGCCCGTTACAATCCGCAGGCGCTTGTGCCCGAAGTGGCCCGGCATCTGCCGGCCGCCGCTGTTCGGATCTTCCGCCTTGGCGAAGACGGACAGCATCAGCTCGCGCGTGGTCATTCCGACAGAGAGAACAAAAGCATAATCCCGGTAATAAGGAAGGAAATAGTCGTTCTCCCGGTCCAGTGCAAATGCCGCCGCGACCTGTGCCGCCTCCTGCCCGATGCCGGATACATGGAAATTGATCTTGCCCGCACGCTGTAACAACAGACTGCGTTCATCATATTTCCGTCCCAGCTGCATGAATCTGTACATATCGATAACCTGGCCGTCTGTGAGTCCAAGCTGCTTATGTCTGTTAACGGTGTCTACAGTACCTTGGGATTCCATATAAGAGGTACCTCCTTGAAAGTATTGCCGGCGCCAGCTTCCAGCCCCCGCTATCTCTAACCGGTTCAGGACGCGTCCGCCAGGCGGATTGACTTTAATATTAATATATGCGCCCTGATCCTATCACCAGGTACTAAATTCATTATAATCGTTTTTCCGGCAAAAAGAAAAGCCAAAATCCCTCCGCCAAGCGGAGATTCTGAAACCCTAGTGGAAACGGCTTTGCCGTCCTATTAAAGGACGGTACCGTTTCAGCGAGAAATAGAAGGATACGATATTGTATGCAATTTACAAAATTCTTATATTTGAACAAATATAGCCGGTATGGAGCGATACCCAGCGCAGTACGCGCCTTCCGCTCCCTCCGGCCTTCTTGTTAAGCTCTCTATCGCACGCTAGAATCCGATTGCTCTTCCATCCACTGCCAGCATCGCCTCGCCCAGAACCTCCGACAGTGTCGGATGAGCATGTACAGCCTCCCCGACCTCCCAAGGTGTGGCATCCAGAATCTGCGCCAGCGCCGCTTCGCCGATCAGATCAGTAACATGCGGGCCGATCATCTGCACGCCGAGGATATCCCCGTTCTTCGCGTCAGCCACCACCTTCACGAAGCCGTCCTTCATGCCGTAGACAATAGCTTTGCCGATGGCGGAGAACGGGAACTTCCCGGTCACCGTCTCACGGCCGAGCTGCTTCGCTTCCTTCTCCGTGTATCCGACACTTGCCACTTCCGGCCGTGTATAGACACAGCGCGGAACCAGATGGGCTTCATACGGATGGAGCGCTTCACCGGCCAGATGGTTGACGGCACGGATGCCTTCATGGCTGGCAGCATGAGCCAGCTGCAGTCCGCCGATACAATCGCCAATCGCATAGATATGCGGTTCACCCGTCTGCATATTGGCATTTACCGCAATGACACCTGTGTCGAAGCGGATATCTGTATTTTCAAGTCCAAGATTCTCAATATTCGCTACGCGTCCTACGGATACGAGCAGCTTATCAGCCGACAGACTCTGGCTCTGCTCCCCCTTGCGGGCTTCAATCGTAATCCCTGTCTCCGACACTATGCAGGTCTCGGCATCCACCGTTGTTCCGGTGAGCACCCGGACTCCGCGCTTCTTCAGCAGGCGCAGCAGCTCGCGGGCCACCTCTTCATCCTCCTGCGGCAGCAGTTGTCCGGCAGCCTCAACTACAGTCACCTGTACGCCAAAATCAGCCAGCATTGATGCCCACTCCACTCCGATTACCCCGCCGCCCACAATAAGTATTGAGGCCGGCAACTCCTCAAGCGTCAGCGCTTCTTCACTGCTCAGAATCACCTTACCGTCAGGCACCAGACCCGGCAGAACGCGCGGACGCGAGCCGGTAGCGATGATGAGATTCGTAGAGACCACGGTCTCCATCTCGCCATCCTCCAGCTCCACGGCCACAGCGCCGCTGCGCGGGGAGAAGATCGACGGGCCGATGATCCGGCCTTTGCCCTTTACCACCTGAATCTTATGCTTGCGCATCAGATACTGTACCCCCTGATGAAGCTGCTCCACCACCGCTTCCTTGCGCTGTTGCACTTTGGGGAATACCAGCTTGGTGCCCGTAGTCTCTATACCGTAGCTCTCGCTCTCGTTGATTTCAGCCAATACCTCTGCACTGCGCAGCAGTGATTTGCTGGGAATACAGCCGCGGTGCAGACAGGTTCCGCCCAGCTTGTCCATTTCAATAACGATAACAGACTTGCCCAGCTGTGCAGCGCGGATCGCTGCTACATAACCGCCGGTGCCACCGCCAAGTATCGCTACATCACAGGTCATTGTCATGATATGTATCCTCCAGTCATTCCTCTTGAATTCAGTTCAATCTCTTATATTGTACTCTCTTTCGGGAGTAATACAAAACTTACAAACATCATATATCCGTAGACTTTTATGGAATGAAGCGTTATCATATGGTTGAAATCTAAGCGGCTGCGAAGAGGAGGGTGTGTTACCGTTATGAAACTGCTGATATCACGCTTCATTGCCATACTGATCCTGGTCATTCCCGGCCTGCTAGCGATGACGGGCTTCCTGATGATGAAAGATGATCTGTTCAATTATTTCGCCATGCATGGCGATGAGACTGCTATTCCCGAATTTGCGTGGCTGCATTTCGGCGGCGGGCTGCTTTTATTCCTGGCAGGAATGACCTTCCTCGGCGGCTGGATTCTGACCCGTGACCGCAAAAAGAACTACGTAGGCCCCCGCTTCCGGGAGAAGCAGCAAGCGCAGCAGCCCCCGTCCTCCGAAGCACGCTCGTAATCCTATACTTGAAACAGGGGATGCCTCAAGCCATGAACGAACCGGCTGCTGAGGCATCCCCTTGTTGGTAACAGATCCTACCCAATATTAGTTACCTGCTGTACACGTTACGCATAGAGCAATTGCACAATGTACAGCAGAATAGAGCCATATCCGGCAGAAATCAGAAGCTATTGTACTTTGTACAACAGAATTTCGCTCAAACCCGCTATTAGCCCCAAGCTGACAAAATCTAATGTACCAAATACAACAGACTGAGCTTTTCCGCTGCGAATCCGGTTTTCTGTTGCACAAACTACAATCAGCTTACTCGAATGGCAATTGAATCCCATCTACAGCGCATTTTAACCGCCAGCGTACCTTCCTCATCAGCCTATATATGAACCGCCTTCCTTCATCGGACTCCACACGTGCTTTCTTCCTTCATCCGGTCCGTCAAACATTCCTGCAAAAGCTCCAGCACACGCCCGCTCTCTCTACTCAGCGCTCATTCACTCCCCAGCCTCTTCCTTACTCCCCCGCACCAGCTCGCTGTAAAGGCCGCCCTGCTTCAGCAGCTCCTCATGCGAGCCCTGCTGAAGCAGGCGGCCGCCTTCCAGCACCAGGATGCGGTCAGCCGCGCGGATTGTGCCCAGCCGGTGAGCGATGACGAAGCTGGTCCGGCCGCGCATCAGCGCCTGGAGCCCTTCTTGAATCTTGATCTCGGTCACCGTATCGATGCTGCTCGTCGCCTCATCCAGCACCAGCATGGACGGATTCGCCAAAATTGCCCGGGCAATAGCCAAGAGTTGCTTCTGCCCCTGGCTGATGCCGCTACCGTCCACAGACAGCATCCGGTCGTAGCCGTCCTGAAGTCTCATGATGAAGGCATGGGCATTGGCCAGCTTCGCAGCCTCCTCCACCTCTTCATCCGTGGCATCCAGCCGGCCGTAGCGGATATTATCGCGGATCGTACCTTTGAACAGGAAGGAGTCCTGGAGGACGAAGGCCATGTGGCTGCGCAGACTTTCACGGGTGACCGTTGACAGCTCCCGCCCGTCCAGCGTAATGCTGCCACGGCTTGGGTCGTAGAAGCGGGACAGCAGGCCGATCAGCGTCGTTTTGCCGGCACCGGTAGGTCCGACCAGCGCAATCATCTCTCCGGGCTTCGCCTCGAACGTAATTCCCTGGAGCGTATCGGCGCCACCTTCATAGGAGAAGGCCACGTCCGTGAATTTCACGGCTCCCTCCACATGCTCCAGCTTCACCGCCGCGCCTTCATCCCGGGCCTCCGTCTCCTCATCCAATACCTCGAAGACACGCTCCGCACCCGCGATAGCCGACAGCAGGGTGTTCCACTGGTTCGCCAGATCATTCAGCGGCCGGGTGAACTGGCGCGCATATTCGGCAAAAGCGATAATAATCCCCACCGTCACCAGCCCGCGGATCGCCAGCAGCCCCCCGACCCCGGCCACGATGGCAAAGCTCAGATTGTTCAGTCCATTCATCAGCTTGGGAATGAAGCCCGAAATCGATTGCGCCCAATACCCCGACAGCATAATCCGTCTATTACGCTCTCTGAAGCCGGTAATTACCCGCTCCTCCTGCGAGAAGGCTTTGATAATCCGCTGCCCGGACAGGGTCTCTTCGATGAACCCGTTCAGCTCCCCCATGTTCCGCTGCCGCTCCTTGAAGAGCGGGCCGGTCCGCCGGGTAATCCAGCGCATGCCCAGCATCATCAGCGGCACCACAATGAAGGTCAGCAGCGTCAGCAGCGGGCTGAGCCACAGCATGACACCCACCGTACCCACCAGCGTCAGAATACTGGAAAAGATCTGAATCGCCGAGCTATTCAGCGTCGAGCTGATATTCTCAATATCATTGGTCAGACGGCTCATAATCTCCCCCTGCTGCCTGCGGTTGAAGAAGGGGATCGGCAGGCGGTGCAGGTGCGAGAACAGATCGGTCCGCATCCGGTAGACCGTCTCCTGGGCCACTTCGATCATCCAGACATTTTGCAGCCAGGAGACCAGAGAATTCAGCAGGTAGACGAGCGCCAGCACCAGCAGGAAGACGCCCCACGTTCTGCCGCCCTCTCCGCCCAGATAATCGTCCACTGCCCGGCTGATCAGGTAAGGTCCAAGAAGGGACAAAGCTGAGCTTAGCAGAACCATGAACAGCACTAAGATCAGCTTGGTCCGGCGTTCGGCGAGATAAGTCCATATGCGTCCTAATGTGCCTGACCAGTTCTTGGCCTTCGCCTTCGGCTTCCGGCTGCCCATCGCCCCGAAGATCTTGGCTTCGCCGTGGCCTACATCCAGCTTCGGATAGCGGAACGGCTCAATGAGTGCTTTGAACATGCTGCGCCTCCTCTGTCTGCGATTGATAGATTATGCGGTACAGCGCAGATTGGTCCATTAGTTCAGAATGGGTCCCCTGCGCAATCAGCCGGCCCTCGTCCAGCAGCAGAATCAGATCCGCCGAGGCGGTAGAGCTGATTTTTTGTGTGATCAGGAAGGTCGTGCAGGACAGCTTCTTCAACTCCGCCAGCAAAAGCCCCTCCGTCACCGCATCAAGCGCACTGGTGCTGTCATCCAGAATCAGAATCGCCGGTCTGCGCACCAGCGCCCGCGCAATGCTCAAACGCTGCTTCTGCCCGCCCGACAGATTGACTCCGCGTTGCCCGAGGGCAGTATCGTAGCCCTGCGGCAGCGCTGCAACCGTGTCATGAATCTGCGCTGCCGCCGCTGCATGCTCAATCTCTGCCTGACTCGCCGCTGCATTTCCCCAGGCTATATTCTCCCGGATCGAGCCGGTGAACAGGAGAACCTCCTGCGGTACATAGCCAATCGAGCCCCGCAAGGTCTGCATATCCATCTCCGTATGCTTCTGTCCGTCCACCAGGATGCTCCCGCTGCCGCATTCATACAGCCGGGGAATTAGCGTTACCAGAGAGGATTTGCCTGAGCCGGTCGCGCCCATAATCGCCACACGTTCACCCGGCTGCACCGTGAAGGAGATGTCCTCCAGCACCTTAATGTCACTGCCTGGATAACTGAAGCTGACCTGCTGAAATTCCACCTTGCCCTGAACCGCAGACACTAGGCCTTCTCCAGAAGTCATGCCCAGCTCGCCCGGACCTTCGCTTGCCGCCATTACTTCAGCGACCCGTCCCGAAGACGCCCGTGCGCGGGAGAAGCTGACCATGATCCAGGATAACGCTGACAGCGCTCCCATCGTCCGCAGCGAGTAGTTAATGACAGCAACCGTCTGCCCCAGTGTCGCATCCCCTGTAGAGATCTCTATCCGCCCAAACCATAGCACAGCCAGAATCCCGGCATTGACAATAATCATAATGAACGGCGTTGAGGTCTCGGTGAGCCTCAGCGCAGCAACCGTCGATCTCATCAGCTCTCCGCTGAACGTTGCGAACCGACCGATCTCATGGCCCATCCGTACAAAGACACGAATCAGCCGGATTCCGGTCAGATTCTCCTGAATAACACCATTCACGTCGTCAAGCCGGCTCTGCACCTTGCGGAACAGCTCGGATGCTCTACGCATCAGCCAGATCATAAATATCACCAAAAACGGCAGGGTCACGGTCAGCAGCAGCCCCAGCTTGATATGTACAACAAGCGCCATAATCACGCTTCCGATCACAACCAGCGGAATACGGGTCATGAACCGCAGCCCCATGAATATCGTATCCTGAATTTGTGTTACATCGCCGGTAAGGCGGGTGATCAGGGACGAAGTGGGAAAGCGGCTAAAAATATCGTAAGAGAACGACTGTACCTTTTCATATAGCTTGTCACGCAGGTCAAACGCGAACCCCTGACTGGCATGCGACGCAAAAAAGGAGCTGAGTATTCCCGCCACAAAGGCCACAGCGGCACTCCCTACCAGCACACCGCCCCACAGCCAGACGACAGCCGTGTCCTGTTGCCGGATACCGTCATCAATGATTTTGGAGATCAGCAGCGGCTGCGACAGCTCCACGGCCAGCTCAATCAGCATCATGACCAGCGCGGCAATGGCGGCGACCCAGTATTTTTTTAGAAAAGTCAACATTAGCTTCATCGAAAATACCCCATTTGCTTATTCGTAGAGCGCATCCCGCAAGCGGGTAGACATGGCAGAGCCCTGTCCCGACTTCAGAATGACCCGGCGCAGTGCCTTGTTGCTGCGGTTCAGCTCAGTGAGCTCGGCCAGCATGTCTTCCAGTAAATTCTCCGTACCCGGGATAAGCTCCCCCTTCTCCCGCAGTGCATTGATCCGTTCCTTGTATTGCTCCAATTTCTCTGTCATCTGACTAACTTCCCTTCTGTTCACTATATTCTCCTGCTGAAGACACAATTGCGTTCATTATAGCACATCCCGGGCGGAAACAATGTTTGCACTGGCTACTCCGGCCCCGAGTATGATACTCTAGTAAGGTCGATTTTTTGGTCGTGTAGCAGATTAGCTGAACAGTGAAAGGATAGATGGACGTGGCACAATTATTTTTCAGATATGGAGCTATGAACAGCGGTAAATCCATTGAGATTCTCAAGGTTGCCCATAATTATGAAGAGCAGGGCAAGTCGGTGCTCCTCTTCACACCTTCCCTGGATAACCGGGATGAAGTGGGATACATCTCCTCCCGGATCGGACTGCGCAAGCAGGCCATTCCGATTGATGAGCATACAGATATGTACAGCATCGTCAAAAATAGTCTGCCAAAGCCCCACTGTGTGCTGATCGACGAGTGCCAGTTCCTGAGCAAGGACTGCATCCTGCAGCTGGTGCGCATTGTGGATGAGCTGGACATTCCGGTGATGGCCTTCGGCCTCAAAAACGATTTCCAGAACAATCTGTTCGAAGGCAGCAAATATATGCTGATCTACGCCGACAAGATTGAAGAAATGAAGACCATCTGCTGGTTCTGCGCACGGAAAGCTACTATGGCACTGCGGGTCGAGAACGGCAAGCCGGTATACAGCGGCAAACAGATCCAGATCGGCGGCAATGAAGCCTATTACCCGGTCTGCCGTAAATGCCACAAGAATCCTCCATTGTAAAATACCCTAATATACAACATTAAAACGCACTCCAGCCCTGATCCGGCCGGAATGCGTTGTTTGTTCTCCCGTCTATTGAATCGCTTGAAGCGCCTTATGCTCATCCTCCTTGCGGACGAACAGTTCATGCTGTACCGTAGCCTTTCCGCCGAAGTTAGCACGCCGTGTTGTCTCTCTCATCCCGCCGTTAATCCGCGAACGGTGCGGGATACCTGCTGCCGCAAGGCGGCTTTTGACCCGGAAATATTGCCCCTGATCGAAAGTAGTGTACACTAATGTGCGCTCACGAGGGACAAAGAAATGCCAGATGCCTCTAAGAAAGCCCACATGCGTCACCTCCCTTTAGTTCAGATAACGTTCATTAAGAATCCGCAGATGATGCCGCTCATGTCCGATGATCAGACAGAGCTGCGCACGCACAGACATGGCAATCCCGCCAAAATTCCCTGTACGGGCATAGACATCCTCCGCAAGACTATCTGCCAGCGCCAAAGTGGACTCCCGGACGATCCGGTAGTGCGCAATCATCTCCTGCAGCGTGAAACGGTCGAACGCCCCGGCAGCCGCATAATCATTCTCCTCATAGCCGGGCAACGGCGCCTGCTCCCCCCTTGCAAAACACAGCAACCGGTAAGACATAATGCGGTCATTATCCGTCAGATGCCCTAGCATTTCCTTAATACTCCACTTCCCGGGGGCATAGCGGTAGGCTCCTTGCTCCTCTGTCAGCCCGCCAAGCAAAGCCAGCACCTCCTGAGTCTGCTCTCTTAGAATGACGCTAAGTTCTCCTTCGGGCGGCACCAATGTAATATATCTGGACTGAAATTCGGTGTACTCTCCTTGCGCAGGACGCTGATTCATGGTAAAAACCCCTCTCCAATCCAATTTTTAAGAAATATTTGCCGGATTGTGTCAAAACCTGTTGTTGTATCTTAGCCTATTATGTATAATATCACCAGGATTACAGATTTGTTAATCTATTTCCCGGGAGTGTAAGCATGCTGGATTTTGTGCTTTATATGGTGTTTTCTATTTTAGAAACATACGCAATGTTTTATTTGGCTTTCAAAGTTTTTAAGATTGATATTTATCCAGTGGAAATAGTGTTCGCAGGCACGATTATGGCGTTTGTATCTTACGCCCTTCGTATTGATTATAAAATGGTGCTCACAGATGTTTTCATCCAGTATCTGTTAACCTTCTGCTTTTTTTGGCTTTTATTCAGGATCCATGTTTTCTATGCTGCCATAATGACTGGCTTAGCCTATTTATCATATATGCTCATTCAATCCACGTGTTATTTTATTATAAATTCAACATTTTTATATTCGGTTAAACCTCCATTTACGGCAATAAGCGTTTATGTTCTACAATCTATTTCTGTTCTATTAACAAGCGTAATCGGTTTTTATATTGGTAAATATAGAAAAGGTTTTGATTTTGTTCCTGATAAACAAAACGTTAAAGTCACGATAGCAAATCGTGAAATTAACATTTTTCTTTTAAGTGCACCTTCCATATTCTTAGTAATACTAATGATGATTTTAACACAAAAATACTCTCAATTTTTCTTCTTGATACCTGTAATAAATGCTATTCTTCTGTATGCTTACCTGTATCATTCCTACAAAAAGGATCGAACCCAAGATGAATTCATTAGCTTATAAAATTGCCGTTAGCATCAAGAATGCTAACCCTGAGGAGACCCATTCCATTGAGGTCATGCAGTATTCGCTGGGCATTATTATTAATACACTAATAATTATAGTTTTCACGGCCATAATAGGACTTACATTAGGCAGCTTTACAGATTGTTTAATTTTTCTTTTATTCTTTTGCGCTCTACGGCTCAGCTCCGGCGGCTTTCATCTGAAAACAGCCTTAGCATGTAACATAGTCACAACCTTATTAAGTACTACTTTGCCGACATTCGTTACTTTATCGAATTCAGCACTCTGGTTTGCTAATATACTTAGTTTGATCATAATCATTACTTTCGCTCCGAACCCGGACAAGAATGCGAGAATCCCTGCTTCGATATATCCTTTATTGAAGTTGGTTTCTATAGCAATTGTGTTATCCAATTTCTTTCTGCACTCAACTGTAATCGGATTAGCGTTTCTGATCCAATCATTAACAATCATCCCTTGGATAAGGAGGAGAACACAGTGAAAAAAGCACTAGCTAAACAGGCTTCAGCCGTTCTTGCCGGATCTGCCCGTTTCTTTGTTTCAATTATGAAGCCGATGATTCACAGCCCGGAAGCACCAAAAGAATTACGCAAGTAATTACATAAGGATGGGGAGTACATGCGTGTCTTACTAAACGACGGCTCTTCCCGCAGTATCCGGGAGGAGGAGATATTGTATTTCTCTAACCACAAGAATACGATATTCGTCCATACGAAAGAAGGCGAATTTGTTCTCCCTACCACTCTTTCCGATTTGTATGCAGCTTACGGAGGCATGGGCTTTGAACGTCTTGACCGCAGCAATGTAGTCAACATTGGCAATATTGACGGTTATGATCCGGAACGGAAGATTGTTCTGTTCAATCAAGGGGAACAATTTGCAACGGTATCTGAATCCAATGAACCACGTGTCCGCAGATTTCTGGCTTCGCAGAAGAACGAATCACCGTCATAGAATGTAAAGAAAGCAGCGATCCTCCAAAAAGAGGGTCGCTGCTTTTTTTGTAATCATCTACGGCTAATAAAATCAAATTCAATCATTATCACATATTATCCAACTTATGTAAAGAAAAATTCAGAGGGCGAATGCCAGCAGACGGATTATATTCCAGATGGTACCATTTACCTAGAAGTCTAACATTAATATCGTGATTATCTTTCTTTCCCACCACTCTCAATCATGATGGAGGAATACAATGGAAACTTACTTTCATCCTTCTCCGCGCCCCTCATCACTTGAGCTATTGTCTGACGAACAATTAATAAACATCTACGATTTGGCGCTGGAAGCCAAGGCTTCACCGGATTTTATTCAGATTATCAGGAATGTTCTCATCACAAGGAACCTCTCAGGTGCCCAACATCATTAGAGTGCGATGCTCCATCCATAAGATATACCTGGCAGAGACGCCAAAAAACCATCCTCCACATGATGCGGGGATGGTTTTTGGTGTGTAAACAAACTTTTGTCTACTCGATAATTTCGGTCTTGAACACGTTCTCCAGCTTACCGCCGAGCCGCTTCTTAAGGGGAACCTTGATATCGCGTCCCAGCTCCTTGAAGAAAGTCTCGGCATCACATTTGACGTTCTGGGCCACAGCAATGACGGTTCCATCGGCAACGATATTCTGGTTCACTTCAAGCGGCACATCTACTTCGATATCGTATTTTTTGGTCAGTGTCTTGATGTATCTTGCAAAAATCTCCAACAGCTCTTCGTTGTTGAAATTCTCGATAGCCGCTTTCCCTTTGCTGGTGAACTTCATATTGATTCTCATGTTTCTTATCCCCTTTTCTGTCTAACCATTTGTAGTTTGTTTATGGATCAAGATGAATAGATGGCTGCAAGAAAGGGCAACATTATTCATTTTGGAAGCAAGCTAAGCCGGGCCCTTCGTTACTTGTACACGCCCTTGATCTGTTGCACTTTGAACTGGGTGAATTCCTTCAAGGCCTGGATAACCTGGTCCTGTTCCTCTTCCTTCAGCTCATAGATGCCTTCACGCAGCCATTCTCCAAATAGGTAGGCCTGACGCCCCTGGCGCGGCTGCCTGCGGAGACTGTCCAGACTTCCCTCGAATATATCGTTCAGCACATCGGTCAGGTTGTACTTCTCGATCTTCTCTATAACCATTCCTGCCCCATATTCCGTCTCATAAACGATGACCTCGTCAGAATCAAAGGAAACATATGACGTTTCTTTGTCTTCCTTCGCCCGGAATTCCTTCAGCTTGTTGAACGCCGTCTCGTAAATATAATCTTGGGACTGATTATGCTTAGGCAGCTTGTAGCCCTGCTTCAGCGTCTTGATGTACTCAATATCAGGCATATAGTCGGCCAAATGATACATCCGGTTCTTGAGATCGCCTCCGAGTGCTTCAATGATCTTGTCCAGGTTATCCTTAAGCGGGATACTCTCTCCCCGTTCAATCTTGCTGAGCTGTGAATAGCTGATGCCGCTCTTCTCTTCCAGCCCCCTGAGGGTTAACCCCCGGGCCTTCCTGAAGTGCCGGATGAAATTCCCCAGCTCATCGGGGTAATTATCGAAATCGTTCATAAGAGCCACCTCTACCTATATCATAACACAAGACAACAATTTGTGTTTCATAATAACAATTGTTTGTGTAAAATCTTTGTTTTTGAACCGTAAAAATCAACACATCCATTTAATATATATGGACTTAATTCCCATAAATGCAAGCTCACGCGATCCGATTTCCTTATTCTCTCAAAAACATCCCGATTTTATCCGATATACTCTAATGTAAACTTAATCCCACAACTGGAGGAATGTTCATGTCTTACACAATGGAAGTCAATATTGCAAAAAACCAGGTGATCGTCAAAGCCTACGGCCTGACTGAGAGTGACGTGCCCGCCTACATAGCAGATTTCGAGAACGCTCTGAAGCAGCTGAAGCCGGGCTTTACCGGAGTAACCGATGTGACGGGCTCCCCAACCGTTCTATCCCCAGAAGTAGCCGCAATGCTCGCTCCCACCGGTGACCGCGCGATAGAAGCAGGGGTAGGCGGCTGGGTATACGTTGCGGACTCTCCGGTCTGGAAAATGCAAATGAAACGGCTGTTCGGCAAATTTGCCGTGCATTATCCTACATATCAAGAAGCCGATGCTTATCTGAGCAGTCTTGGCAACCAGTCCGTTAACTAAGTATTTAAACTTCCTCGGGATCGGTACAGACCCTCGCTGGATATTCAGCTGTGACTGCACAGCTAAAAACCGTTCCATCCCGGAACGGTTTTCACTTTGTTTACGGATTCACCACATATAATGACCCAGGTGCTTTTTGTTATTCCTTAATACCCCGGCTAAGGACGCTGCACACAATATAATATAGAGTCCCAGGAAAACCGGCATGGACAGGAATCCCTTACGCTCAACAATCCCCATTCCAATAAAAGTCATTCCTAATATGAGATATGGCAGGACCATCCCTGTTTGGAAAGAGGCCCGCTCCTCCTTACTCAAGCTATTCCTAACGGATTGCCGAAGGAACACATCAAGTCCAAAAAAGTGACAAGCCGCTTGCGTGAGCATCCAGATCCCTAAAAGAATCTGCGCTATGATTTCTCCCACCTCCTTTGCTTATCCCTTCATTATAAACAAAAAAGGCCACTCAATGAAGGAGTGACTTGATTTGTTATTTATTCACTTGACGCAGCTTCACTATCTTTTATATATAATACTTTCCAGCTGATACTGTCTAAAGTATGATTATAGATGTAAGGGAGGACTTAGACTTTTTATTAATGACATCATTGAACTTGTAAATCACATTAAAAATTCTAAGAAAAAGAAGAGCAAAAAGAAAAGCGCTAAAACCTCTCGCAAAGGTTATAAGCGCTAAAGCATCCAAGGTTCCTCAACCTCATGACTATGCACGGAACGGACACAACACCGTTCCCCTTTTTCCCTTACATTGTAATCAATTCATTGCTTATAGTCAACACCAATACGTCTATCCATTACTACAATCATTTTAGAACGGAGGAGGACATTTAATGTCTAAATCTAAACGTGAAGGTGCCTTGCGATTGTCAATATTCATCATCTTCGTTCCACTCATATTTGTCGTACAGTCTAATAATTGGCTAAGTATCTTTATTGCATTCGTTGCCTTGTATGCGCTTGTTACTGGCGTTTACAGACTCACACGCAAGTCATGACCATGACCGCCAGACGAGTCTGCTACTCAATCGGGACTGTCTCAGGATCATCCTAGATAGCCATTTCTGAGAGTTTTTCTCACCGACCACTGTATGGAGCCACATTGTTGCATTTGTTGCAGGATTCCTCTATAAAATGTTACTGGCTACGGTACATTGTTGCATCATTTGCAGGAATTCTGGCATTTTAGTGCAAGTTAGCGGTGGCTTTGTTGCATTTCCTGCAGGATTTCAGCATCGGCCGCCTCTATCGGGCAGCATTGTTGCACTTCTTGCAGGATTTCCCTATAATCTTACGGGCTGTAGAGCAATAGTTAGGCCCCTACATCATCGCAGCAGCACCGAATATAATCGGTTTTTCGATTACATTTAGGCCACATGCCTCTGCCGCGCGAAATGTGATCGGTTTTTCGATTACATTTGGGCCACGTGCCTCTGACGCGCGAAATGTAATCGGTTTTTCGATTACATTTGGACCATGCGCCTCTGCCGCGCTCAATATAATCGGTTTTTCGATTACATTCCCATTGTGTTCGGCTTTTCGTGTACATCCGACCTGTGTCCGGTGAAACAAAATACCACTTGCTATCAGGAATACGATTTCCATTAGCCAGTGGTATTTATTATTATGCTATTCCTGCCCCTAACCCTTTCAAGACACCTTATGCTCAATTCGCAGCTTGTCAGCGACCATGGCAATAAACTCCGAATTCGTTGGCTTGGATTTGGAGATATTAATCGTATAGCCGAACAGGTGGGAGATGCTGTCGATATTGCCACGGGTCCAGGCGACTTCAATCGCATGGCGGATGGCGCGTTCTACGCGGGAAGGCGTGGTCTTGAACTTCTCGGCTATAGCCGGATACAGCGTTTTGGTGATGGCACCCAGAATCTCAATGTTGTTATAGACCATGGTGATGGCTTCACGCAGGTACTGGTAGCCTTTGATATGCGCAGGGACGCCAATTTCATGAATGATTGAGGTAATATTCGCATCCAGGTTCTTGCCCTTAGACAGCGGAACCACATTACTGGAAGATCTGGAAGAAGAATAGCCGGACATGCTTCCGGAGGTGCTCATGCTGCCCTGCGTGCCGACCAGCTGGCGTACACGGTTCGCAAGAACCTCCATGTCAAACGGTTTCAGAATATAATATGAGGCGCCAAGCTGAACCGCTCTCTGCGTAATATTCTCCTGGCCAAAAGCGGTCAGCATTATGATCTTTGGCTGAGGGTTCAGATCCATATCACGCAGGCGTTCAAGCACGCCGAGGCCGTCCAGATGCGGCATAATGATATCAAGAATAAGGACATCGGGGATCTTGCGTGCTCCGCTGAGCATCTGCAGTACCTCTTCCCCATTATAGGCAATGCCTGTCACGGTCATATCTTCTTGTTCAGTAATGTACTCGGCGAGCAAGTTCGTGAACTCCCTGTTATCATCGGCCAACAACACTTCAATATTCTGCACTGGCTGCTTCCTCCTTATATATCTGCTATTCAGAAAATAATAATCATCTTCTCTCCCTATAACTTTCGACATCTGGTTTGAATATCCTTCTGTCGAAAATTATTTTTCTTTATTTTTTTTCGGTGTTGATTTATAATTAAATATTTTGTTTCACGTTTCGAGTAAACCTGCTGCCCTTCGACAAAAAAATCTTAAGGCTAAACCGCCTTAAGATTGTATTGAAGCTCCTGATCCTGTTGAACCACACCGGAGTCCCTAAGCATCCACTCAATGAAGCAGCCATACCCTGACTTGGGATCATTGACGAACACATGGGTCACTGCTCCGATTAGACGGCCGTTCTGAACAATCGGGCTGCCGCTCATGCCCTGGACAATCCCTCCGGTCTTATCGAGCAGACGGGGGTCGGTGATGCGCAGTACCATGCCCTTAGTAGCAGGGGTCTGCTGACGGGCCACATGGATGATCTCCACGTTGAAGCGTTCGACCTGCTGACCGTCGACGACAGTTAGAATCTGTGCGGGACCTTCCTTCACTTCCGAACTCATGGCTACCGGAATCGGCTCCTGATACAGGCTGTGCTCGGGATTACGGGTCATTTTACCGAATATTCCGAAATCCGTGTTGCTCTCCACATTCCCGAGAACCTGGCTTTCCTTCAAAAAATGGGCCCGTTTCTCACCAGGATCACCATCCTGGCTCTTGGAGATCGAAGTGACGCTGGACTGCACGATATGGCCGCTGCCGACCACAATCGGCGTACCTGTGTTCATGTCAGTAATGACATGTCCTAGGGCCCCGTACACACCCTGCTTCGGGGCATAGAAAGTGAGGGTCCCTACACCGGCTGCGGAATCACGGATGTAGAGCCCAAGCCGCCACACCTTGTCTGTGCGGTCATACGCGGGCTTCAGCTGAGCTGTATGCTCTTTACCGCCGCGTTTGTAGACAATGCTTAAGGAATCATTGCTTTTGCCGGCCTGCTCGACCAGCCTTGCTACCTTCGATACCTCGTCCAGCTTCACCCCGTTGATGGAGATCATCAGATCGCCGGGCAGGATGCCGCTGTTCTCGCCGGGTGAAATCCTGGACTGCCCCGATACTTCAACCAGATGATGGCCAACAACCAGCACGCCTGCCGACTTCACCTTCACGCCAATTGTCTGACCTCCGGGGATGACCTTAAGTTCATTCCCGGTTCCCTGTACCGCCCTAAGCGGCTGATGTTCAAGCGGTGCTGCGTGGATCTGTGAGGGTCCCGTTATGCCTGATAAACTGAGAAAGAAGGCAAATAAAAGGCCGGGCATTAACTTCCTGAGGTTAGGCTTCAATGGCTGTCACACTCCCTTTTGCTTCTTTCGCTTGACGAAAAAGGTGGTCGCCAATTGCGTACCTATAAGATAACCTTGCCCCCAGGCTTTTATTACTGTCAATCATTGTCCCGCTTAGCTTGCAGCTGCCTTGCTGGCCTCGGCCAGACCCAGCATCTCCTGTGCGTGATGCAATGTTTTTTCGGTAATTTCCACACCGCCCAGCATCCGGGCCAGCTCCATTACGCGGCCTTCGGCCGAGAGGGAGTCCACCTCGGTCATCGTGCGTCCGTCTTCGACTTTTTTGGCAATCAGGTACTGATGATCCGCCATACAGGCCACCTGCGGCAGGTGGGTAATGGAGAACACCTGGCAAGTGGACGACAGCTTATACAGCTTGTCCGCAATAGACTGGGCCGCCCGCCCGCTGACCCCGGTATCCACCTCATCGAAGATAAGGACAGGAATCGCATCATGCCGCGCAAAAATACTCTTCATCGCCAGCATGATCCGCGACAGCTCTCCGCCTGAGGCAATCTTGCCCAGCGGACGCAGCGGCTCGCCGGGATTCGGGGAGATCATGAATTCAGCGCTGTCGATCCCCTGCCGGGTCAGACGGTACCGCCGTCCCTGATACTCCATGCCGCGCGGATCTTCGAGCGTTTCCATTTTCACCTGGAGGGAGGTCCGCTCCATCTGCAGATCCTTCAGCTCTCCCTCGACCTGTGAAGCAAGCTCCGTCGCACACTGCCGCCGCGCTCTGCTCAGCGCTTCGGCTGACTCCATTAAGATGTGAAGCAGGCCATCGCGTTTGGCCGTTAACTTCTCGATATATTCGTCCTTATTCTCCAGAAGATCCGTCTCCCGCTCAATCTGCTGATAATACTCCAGAATCTGCTCCACGCTATCCCCGTATTTGCGCTGCAGTCCGGTGATCAGATCCAGCCGGTTCTCAATATCCTCCAGCCGCGCCGGATTGAACTCGATCTCTTCACGGTAGTCGCGCAGCTGAAATGCCGCATCCTCCAGCTGGTAATAAGCCGACTGCAATTGCTCGTAGACTGCCCGCAGACCCTTCTCGTCATACCGCACCGCATCTTCAAGCCTGGAGATTACATTGCCAATGGACTCCAGCCCTTGCCTGTCATACAGCAGCTCGTATGCGCCGGATACTGAATCCATCATTTTCTCACTGTGGGATAGTTTTACCCGTTCTTCGGCAAGTAATTCATCTTCTCCCGGTTTTAGTCCCGCAGCAGAAATTTCCTCCAGCTGAAAACGGTACAAATCCAGCATCTGATACGCCTTTTGGCTGGACTCCTGAAGTTCCCGGAGTTCTTTTTCCACTTTGGCAAAAGCCGTATATTTCTCCTGATAATCTGCTTTGAGCGGTCCAATCACCGCTTCCCCATAGGTATCCAGCAACCCTAAGTGACGTTCAGCCTTCAACAAATTCTGATGCTCATGCTGCCCATGAATATTGACTAACTGCTCCCCGATTTCGCGCAGCATGCTCAGATTGACCATCTGGCCGTTCACGCGCGAGGTACTCTTGCCCTGGGAGGTAATCTCCCGGCGGATCACCAGATGCTCCTCACGCTCTGCACCGATGCCCAGCCGTTCCAGCGTATCCCAGACCGGATGACTTCCCGGCAGACTGAAAAGCGCTTCCATTTCGGCCTTCTCACACCCATACCGGATGGAGTCAGCGGAACCGCGTCCCCCGGCAATGAGTGCGAGCGCATCGATAATAATTGATTTCCCGGCACCGGTCTCCCCTGTAAGGACATGAAAACCCGGATAAAAATGCACATCCACCGCCTCAACCACGGCCAGATTGCGTATAGACAATGTCTCTAACACGAATACAGCACCTCCGACATGATGATTGCCTGCCAAGCCTATAAGCAGAACTACGAAATATAGCCCATAATTTGTGAAATGACGTCCTTGCTGTCCTCCGGCTGGCGGCAGATAATCAGGATGGTGTCGTCTCCGGAGATTGTACCCATAATTTGCGGCCAGTCGATATTGTCGATTAGCGCAGCCACGGAATTGGCCGTTCCCGGCAGACATTTCATGACCACCAGATTCGCGGAAAAGTCGATTTGTACAAAGTTGTCCACCAGCACCCGCTTCAGCTTCTGAGTAGGGTTGTAACGCTGGTCGGTAGGCAGGGAATACTTGTAACGCCCGTCATCCATTGGTACCTTGATTAGCAACAGTTCCTTAATATCGCGGGATACGGTAGCCTGTGTTACTTGAAAGCCTGCTTCCCGTAGCGCCTCGACCAGATCATCCTGGGTTTCAATTTCCTTTTGCGAGATAATTTCTCTAATCTTGATATGCCTGTGTCCCTTCATTGTTGCCTCCCGTATTTATATAGTGCTTAACTGGATTCTCCGTCGTCCTTGCCGAAATTAATTACATGAATATTGGAATTCACCGTATCCACATAGAGTACCCCGCTGCAATCCGGGTAGATCAGCAGATAGGGGAGGATGTAGTCCCGTAGTCCGCTGCCGGTGAATTCAAGCTCCTTGCGGGGGCGGGAGAGGATGACCAGATAATAATGCTCCTCATTCTTGGTGGCTACATAATCAATGAACAGCCTGCTGAAAATCGGTGCCCCATTTACCTGAAAAGACAGCGGAATCTTCAGCTTCCCGCCGATGACCTCATACCCCGCATCCTCCAGCAGACCGATGGACGGGTGGGACTGAATGACCTTGTTGATCGGCACCCGGTCCTTCATGAAGGAACCAGGAGACCCCTGCAGCCAGATATAGATTCTATAAAGGATAAAGATTGCCGCCGCCAGTCCTATAAGTGCCACCACAGCCTTGTCCGAGCTCGCCACTCCCATCACCTCGGTGAATCTATTCGCGTGCGGGCGGCTGAAATCCTGCTTCCGGCTGACAATCTGCCGCTAATTTCGGTTCTGGAAGACCTGTAAATTGTTATCTTGGCAGCAAAAGAAACTCATCTCTTGGATGAGTTTCCATGGCCCGCAGCGCTGAAGGTTGCATTCGCTTCCTTAATGACGGAGTCGGCAAGCGCGGCGAAATTATTCGGCTGTGCTTCAGCCGCAGAAGTCTGCTGCACGGAAGGCTGCTCAGCAGCTTCATCAGGCAGCAGCTTCCAGTGTGCCAGAAATTCGATATTCCCTTCCCCGCCGGTAATGGGGGAATAAGTCAGTCCTGCAAGCGTGTAGCCCAATTCGGCTGCCATGGTCAGTACGTTTACCAGCACCTCACGGTGAACAGCCGGTTCGCGTACGACTCCAGACTTGCCCACCTTCTCGCGGCCGGCTTCGAACTGCGGCTTAATCAGTGCAGCGATATCAGCAGGACGGTTCAGCAGCGCCATAAGCGGCGGCAGGATGATCTTCAGGGAAATGAAGGAGACATCGATACTGGCAAAGTCAGGTACCGGTCCCTTCAAATCAGGTGGGGTCATGTAACGAAAGTTGGTCTGCTCCATTACGGTTACCCGTTCATCATTACGCAGGCTCCAATCAAGCTGGTTATGTCCCACGTCAATCGCGTACACATGGGCTGCACCGTTCTGAAGCGCACAATCTGTGAAGCCTCCTGTAGAGGAGCCGATATCCAGCATGTTGCGGCCGGTCAGCCCGATGCCGAACTGCCGAAGGGCCTTCTCCAGCTTCAAGCCGCCCCGGCTGACATAGGGGTGCAGCGCTCCCTTGACTCTGAGGACAGAGCTGCGGAGCACCTTCATCCCAGGCTTTTCAATCCGTTCTTCATTCGCCAGCACCAGGCCCGCCATAATGGCAGCCTTGGCCTTCTCCCGGCTGTCGTAGAAGCCATGCTCCACCAACAGCACATCAATTCGTTCCTTAGGGTGTTCCATGTTCATCTCCCGATCACTTCGGTCCGCCCTCCGTCCCTGCCCTTAGGAGGTGGAGGTTGACTTATAGGTATAAGTGCTGAGCCCTTTCATTGACTTAATACGTGCGCACACGGCTTCTACGGTAAGCCCCGTCTCCTGGCGCTGCTCCTTGATCGACCCGTGCTCGACGAAAATATCCGGCACGCCCATCAGGTGAACATGCGCATCATATATCTCATGCTCCGCAAAGAACTCCAGCACCGCACTGCCAAGGCTGCCAGCCTGGCTCGCTTCTTCCAGCACCACCATGCCCGTTCCGGCATGTGCCAGATCAAGCAGCATGGTGTTATCCAGCGGCTTCAGGAAGCGCGCGTTGACTACACCGATCTGAATACCTTCACGCTTCAGCACTTCCGCCGCCTCTTCTGCCACCTGAACCATCGGGCCGCAGGCAAGCACGGCATAATCCTCTCCGGGACGCAGACGTTCCCAGGTGCCGATAGGCAGAGTGTGCAGCTCAGCATCCAGAGCCACACCCGTGCCGTTAATGCGCGGATAACGGTAAGCAATCGGTCCTTCATTATAATCCAGCGCCGTCTTCATCATATGGCGCAGCTCATTCTCATCCTTCGGCATCATAAGCACCATGTTCGGGATATGACGCATAAACGCGATATCGTACACACCCTGATGAGTCTCCCCGTCAGCACCCACGAAGCCCGCACGGTCGATGGCGAACATGACATTGGCATTATGGCGGCAAATGTCGTGAACGATCTGATCATAGGCGCGCTGCATGAAGGTGGAATAGACGGCAAATACCGGCTTCATGCCTTCCATAGCCAAGGCCGCACATAAGGTGGCGGCATGCTGCTCCGCAATACCGACATCAATCATCCGGTCAGGGAATTCCTTGGCGAACGGGAATAGTCCCGAGCCGCCCGGCATCGCCGGTGTTACCGCAACCAGCCGCTTATCCTGATGCCCCAGCTCAATTAGCGTCTGTCCGAAGACTTCCGTGTACATCGGATTGCCGACTGCTTTAAGAACCTGGCCGGATTCGATTTTGTAAGGAGAAATGCCGTGCCATTTATAGGAATCGACTTCCGCCGGTTTGTAGCCCTTGCCTTTGGTGGTAAGGACATGCACCAGAACAGGCCCGGATACATTATCCGCCTGATGGAAGGTGTCAATCATCTTCTCCAGATCATGACCGTCCACGGGTCCAAGATAGGTAAATCCCAGTTCTTCAAACAGAACACCTGGCACCAGCATGTTCTTCAGACCGTCCTTCACATTCTGTGCAGTCTTCGCCAGACGTCCGCCGATGGCCGGAATCTTCTTCAGCAGCCCTTCGACCTCGTCCTTGGCCCGCAGATAATGGCGGTCCGAACGGATCTTGCTTAAGTAGTTATGCATCGCCCCTACATTCGGTGCAATGGACATTTCATTGTCGTTCAGAACCACCATGAGCTTGCGGCGCTCATGTCCAATGTGGTTCAGCGCTTCAAAGGCCATTCCGCCGGTAAGGGCGCCATCGCCGATTACGGCAATCACCTTATTGTCTTCACCCTTGAGGTCACGGGCCATCGCCATGCCCATTGCCGCCGACAGAGAAGTGCTGCTGTGACCGGCCTCCCAGACATCATGCTCACTCTCCGAACGTTTGACGAAGCCGCAGAGTCCGCCCTGCTTCCGCAGGGAGTCGAACCTGTCCTGACGGCCGGTCAATATCTTGTGGACATACGCCTGATGCCCTACATCATAGATCATCTTATCCCGGGGACTGTCATAACAGTAATGCAGGGCCAGCGTGAGCTCCACGACTCCCAGATTGGATGCGAGATGTCCCCCTGTGACTGACAGCTTCTCGATCAGAAACTGGCGGATTTCCTCCGCAAGGGCAGCCAGTTCTCCGGCTGATAAAGATTTTAGCTCCTGAGGATCATTTATTTGTGGAAGCAGCACGAGTATTCCCCGCTTTCCTAGATGTTGTTAAAATATAAACCCCATTATAACACAAACGAAACGGCTGCCGAAACACAGCCGTTTGCCGAATCTTCATTTAGTGGTCACGTGACATCAAATAATCTGCAATTTCCAGCAGCCGGGACGGGTCCTGGAACCCTCCTTTTAGAATCGCCAGATGCGCAGCAGCCGTAAGCTGCTTCACCTCTTCGCGCGAAGCTTCAAGGCCGATGAAATACGGATAGGTCACCTTCTGCTGCTTGATATCACTGCCGGTTTTTTTGCCCAGCTTACTCTCATCGCCGACGAGGTCCAGAATATCATCCTGAATCTGGAAGGCCAGGCCAATCTGTGTGCCGAACCGGCGCAGGGCCTCCAGCTGTCCCTCATCCGCACCGGCGATTCTGCCGCCTGCAAGCAAGGAGAAGATCATCAGATCGCCAGTCTTATGCAGATGAATGTACTGGAGCTGCTGCAGGTCGGTCATTCCCTGCTCGCCTTCCATATCGGCTACCTGACCGCCGACCATACCGCGCGGGCCTGCCATCTCGGCCAGATCCTCCACGATGGACAGCACGCGCTCTGCCGGAACCCCATACTTACGGGAGGCTTGTACCACACTGTAGAATGCATGGGTCAGCAGCGAATCTCCGGCCAGAATGGCCATCGCTTCCCCGAAGACCTTATGGTTCGTCAGCTTGCCGCGCCGGTAGTCATCATTATCCATCGCCGGAAGATCATCATGAATCAGAGAATAAGTGTGCACCATTTCAATCGCTGCTGCTACAGGAAGCGCAGCTTCACGGCTGCCGCCCAGCGCTTCGCAGGCAGCGGTGACCAGCAGCGGCCGCAGGCGCTTACCGCCAGCTTGCAGCGAGTATTCCATCGACTCCCTAAGCACCTGCGGGACATCCCACTGCTCCGGTACGATCCCGCTTAGAGCAGCGGCAACCCAGCGGCTAACGTCAGCTATATACTGCTCCAGCGGTTCGCGGCCTTCCTGCGGCGCTGCCGAACGGCCAGATGGTTCAAGCTCAGAATGACTCATCGTTATCGCCTTCAAGCTTGCTGCCGAATGGCTTCTTGCGAAGTTCGCCATCCTCCACAGTGATCATTTCAATTTTGCGTTCCACCTGCTCCAGCTTGCTGCCGCATAGCTGCGAGAGCTTCATCCCCTGCTGGAATAAATCAATCGCCTTCTCCAGGGGAACATCACCGTGTTCAAGCTCACGCACGATACCCTCCAGGCGCTCCATGGCTCCTTCAAAATCCAGCTCAGCTTCCTTCGCCATTCGCTTTATTATCCTCCTTCATTCCCCATACGTGGCAGTTTAGTTGTCCGTCATTAAGCTTTATGTTAACCACATCGCCAAGCTCTACTTCCTTCAGCGATTTGATTAGATGCTGTTCCTTCTCGTCATACACGAGGCTGTAGCCTCGTGACATGACCTTAAGCGGGCTGAGCGCATCCAGATGGCGCAGCTCAGCCCCGAACCGCGCGCGCTTCTCTGCAAGGCGCGCCTGCATGGCCGCCGTCAGCTCACGGGTGAGGCCATCCGTGCGCCGGCGGGCAGCGCTGACGCTGCTAAGCGGATGGAAGCGCTGCAGGCTCTGGTGCAGCAGCGCGCTGCGCCCCTGTGCGCGGCTGTGCCTGGTCTCTGCTGCGCGGAGCAGGGCCGCGCGCAGCATGTCCAGCCGCTGCGCGTGCTGGGCCAGCTGCCGGCGGGGGCCGGCCAGCGCCAGCGAGCGCTGCAGCGCAGCGAGGCGTTCGCCGCCGCGCTGCGAGCGGCGCAGCAGCCCTTGGCGCAGCCGCTGCCGGGCCATGCGCAGCTGCCCGGCCAGCTCGGCAGCGCTCGGCACAGCGAGCTCCGCCGCTGCCGTAGGGGTGGCCGCCCGGAGATCGGCGGCGAAATCGGCGATCGTGAAGTCGGTCTCGTGGCCCACGGCCGAGATGACCGGAATCCCGGAGGCCGCAATCGCCCGGGCGACGGCCTCTTCATTGAAGGCCCACAGCTCCTCCAGGGAGCCGCCGCCGCGCCCGACAATCAGCACGTCAGCCTCACCCATCGTGTTCAGGTTCTGAATGGCCTGTACAATGGACGGGCCGGCCCCCTTACCCTGCACTAGTACAGGGTAGAGCACAATCGCCACCTGCGGGTAGCGCCGCTGCAGGGTGATGATGATGTCCCTCACAGCCGCTCCTGTCGGGGAGGTCACAACCCCGATGCAGCGCGGGAATTGCGGCAGCGGACGCTTGCGCTCCGCAGCGAACAGGCCTTCCTTCTCCAGCTTGCTCTTCAGCTGCTCATATGCGAGATACAGACTGCCGATTCCGTCAGGCTGCATATGTGTCGCATAGAACTGGTATTGCCCGTCCCGTTCATATACGGTCACATTTCCTCTGGCGATTACCTTAGTGCCTTCCTTCGGCACGAACGGCAGCCGCGAGTTATGCGAGGCGAACATGATGGCTTTGATCCGGCTGCTCTCATCCTTCAGCGTGAAGTACATATGCCCGCTTCCGTGATGGGTGAAATTCGAGATTTCACCGCGAATCCATACATCGGACAGCAGCGCATCCGAATCCAGCTTCATGCGGATATATTTGTTAAGCTCCTTGATGGAGTAGATCTGCCGCTCTGCCGCCATAAGCCCTGCCTACTTCAGGCCGCGGAGACGTTTGGCCGCGATCAGCGTGTTGCTCATCAGCATAGTGATCGTCATCGGTCCCACTCCGCCCGGCACCGGCGTAATGAACCCGGCCGCTTCTCTGGCACTCTCATAATCCACATCACCGGCAAGCTTGCCGGTATCCAGACGGTTCATGCCGACATCAATCACAATCGCACCCGGCTTCACGAACGAGGCATCGATGAAGTTGGCCCGGCCAATCGCTACCACCAGAATATCAGCCTGACGGCTAAGCTCAGCCATATTCGCTGTACGCGAGTGGCACATAGTTACTGTGGCATTCTCACGCTGTAACAACAGAGATACTGGCTTGCCGACAATGTTACTGCGGCCGATCACAACAGCATGCTTACCGGAGATGTCCGTACCGGTCCGCTTGATCAGTTCAATGACTCCGGCAGGCGTGCAGGGAAGCAGACTGTCGTCCCCGATGACGAGGTTCCCCACATTGACCGGGTGGAAGCCATCCACATCCTTCTCCACAGAGATGGCGTCAATCACAGCCTTCTCTTCAATATGCTTCGGAAGCGGCAGCTGAACGAGGATGCCGTCAATATCGCTGCGGCCGTTCAGGTCTGCCACCAGTGCCAGCAGCTCCTGCTGGGTGGTAGCGGCATCCAGCCGGTGCACCTCGGAATGGAAGCCCAGCTCAATACAGGACTTCTCCTTATTGCGCACATAGACCTGGGAAGCCGGATCTTCACCGACCAGAACGACAGCCAGACCCGGCTTCACGCCGCGCTCCGCTAAGTCTGCAACCTCCCGGGCAATCCCGATCCGAATGTCGTCCGATACCTGTTTACCGCTGATAATCGCTGCTGTCATGTAAAGTCTCTCCCCTATATGTCTATTGAAGGCTTATAAGCCTGTTACTGCCGCTTGCTGCTCAATTTGAACCGATTCTGAAGCAGAACTACAGCTCAGCTCTCAGCGTGTCCACATCCTGAATCATTTTGCCGAGGACACCATTCACGAACTTCCCGGAATCTTCTGTGCCAAAATGCTTGGCCAGATCAATTGCCTCATTGACGGACACCTTGGCCGGCACATCGCTGGCGAAGATCATCTCGAAGGTGGCCAGACGCAGAATCTGACGGTCTACGCGTGACAGGCGGCTCATCTGCCAGCCCTTAAGGTAATGCTCCAGCATATCGTCAATCGCCATTTTGTGCTCCCACACGCCGTTGACATGTGTAATTACATAAGTCTTCAGTTCGCTCTCATCCGTAATGACGCGCTCGGTCTCGTTCTCATCCGCCGCTTCTTCAATCAGCATCTCAACCGCTTCAGTTACCTCAACATCATTCATTTCCATCTGGTACAGGCTTTGTACAATAATCTCTCTCGCTAAACGTCTCTTCATGTGTTCCTCCTACGAACTAACTTTCATTCTTGTTTTGATTTTATATTTCAAAAAAACCGCGCAGCCTTTCTTCCGCAGGTCAGCAACTCAAAGTAACGGGTTCCAGGCTTCCGGGAGAAAGACTATCGCGGTTCATTTGAAGGGACGCCAGCGTCCGGACAGCCGCTGTGCGATCTCCTGCCATTGAAACAGGGGACCCTGCGCGGTATCCTTTCGTTTGCCGAACGTATATCCGATGAACACTACCAGTGCAAAGAACAGCATATCCCAAAAACCGCTAATCAGATAAATCAATCCGAGAAAGACACCGAAGGCAACTCCGGTAATTCTACCCCCGTGACTTTCCCATACTTCTCTCCAGGACATAAGGGAAACTCACCTCTATTCCACTCGACTTTTGAAGCTTGGTGCCTGTGTGAGGTTAGCAATGTATACAGACACATCTGCAACCGGAATTCCGGTTGTCTCCTGTACGAAATCATGCACCTGACGCTGTACATCCGTAGTAAGCAGCGGAAGTGAATGCTCGCCATCAACAACCGCCCGGATCATAATCTCAAGGCCAGCCTGTGAGACACGGATGCGCGATTTCAGGTCACGGATGCCCTTCACTTTGCCTGCGGCCTTCAGACTCAGGTTCTCAATGGTCTCCATCGAGATCTGAATATCCCCGTACTCCGTGCGCTGATCCACAGACGGCAGGGATGCGCGGTCGCGGCGCAGAGAGATGTAGAAGAAGCGGATACTCAGCAGGAACAGAATGACCGCCACCGAGATCGCAGCGATATAGACCGCTGGTTCGTCCGAAATCTCATACTTGTCCGGGATGACGCCGCTTAAGAGGAGGATGGCAGTTACAGATAGTATTCCAATGCTTAAGCTGTACAGAAACAGCAGAAGCCTGTCCAGAATTTTGGCCACGAGTCTCACAACCTCCTTAAATTAAGGTAAACCCTCGACGCACTGTCGGGGGTTTATGGAAGAACTGAACCCTTACTTCACGCGGATAACCGCATCCGTGTCCTCGCTCTTGTCAATGCTTGTATTGCTTTTGAACTGCACATCATGAATATGCACGTTCACTTCCACAACGGTAAGACCGGTCATGGTTTCGATGGAGCGCTTAACATTGCGCTGAATTTCAGCAGCCACTTCCGGAAGACGGTACCCGTATTCGATAATTACGGACACATCCACCGCAGCCTCGCGTTGTCCAACCTCAACCTTAACCCCTTTGGACAGGTTCTTGCGTCCGAGAAGCTCCACGATTCCGCCGGCGAAACCGCCGCTCATTCCGGCCACACCTTTCACCTCAACGGTTGCCAAACCGGCGATAACCTCGATCACCTCTGGAGCGATCTGGATTTCACCGATTTCCGTACGTTCAAATTCTGTCGGCAATGTACTCATTTGGACTTCACACCTTTCCAGCAAAAAAGTTGTAGGGGGCACTTCAAGCGCTCAGTACGCCTCTTATTAAACATACTATATCATTTGACGAACTTTATGACAAACCATGAGAAGCCGTCCTAAACTTCATACTCCTCAAGAAACTTGATATCGAAGTTCCCGTCCAAAAACACCGGATGCTCCAGCAGTCTCTGGTGGAATGAAATGGTGGTATGTATGCCCTCCACCGCAAATTCAGCCAGTGCACGCTTCATCTTGGCAACCGCCTCATCCCGGGTAGGTGCCCAGACGATCAGCTTGGCAATCATGGAGTCATAAAAAGGTGAAATGGTATAGCCCGGGTACGCTGCGCTGTCCACCCGTACGCCGAGTCCGCCCGGAGGCAGATAGAAGCCGATTTTGCCGGGAGACGGCATGAAATTACGTTCAGGGTCCTCCGCATTGATCCGGCACTCGATCGACCACCCGTTGATGACAATATCCTGTTGGGTGAAGGAGAGCGCGTTACCTTCTGCCACAGAGATCATTTCCTTGATCAGATCTACTCCGGTAACCATTTCGGTCACGGGATGCTCCACCTGGATACGGGTATTCATCTCCATGAAATAGAACTGGCCGTCAGGTCCCAGCAGGAATTCCAGGGTGCCCGCCCCTGAATAATTAACTGCAAGCGCGGCACGTACAGCCGCTTGGCCCATCGCCTCACGGGTCTCCGGTGTCAGGATGGAGCAAGGCGCTTCCTCCACCAGCTTCTGGCGGCGGCGCTGCACAGAGCAGTCACGTTCACCCAGATGGACTACGTTGCCGTGATTGTCGGCGATGATCTGAATCTCCACATGCTTCATGCCGGTCAGGAATTTCTCCAGGTAGACCCCGGCATTGCCGAAGGCCTTCTGCGCTTCCTGCTGGGCTGCGGTAATCTGCTTCACCAGCGATTCTTCATCCTCGGCAATGCGGATGCCCTTGCCTCCGCCGCCTGCGGTAGCCTTGACGATGATCGGATACCCGATATCCCGGCCCAGCATCACCGCTTCTTCTATGTCGCCGACAAGCCCGTCGGAGCCCGGAATAATCGGAACCCCCGCCTGCTTCATCGTCTCCTTGGCTACGGCCTTGTCGCCCATCCGCGTAATCGCATCCGGTGACGGGCCGATGAAGGTAATGTTACAGGATTCACAGATCTCGGCGAAATCCGCATTCTCGGCCAGGAAGCCATAGCCGGGATGAATAGCATCGCATTCCGTCAGCGTGGCAACGCTCATAATATTGGTAAAGTTCAAATAGCTGTCCTTGGCGGGCATCGGTCCGATGCAGTACGCCTCATCTGCAAGCCGGACATGCAAAGAATCGCGGTCCGGCTCCGAATAGACAGCCACGGTGGCAATACCCAGCTCGCGGCAGGCCCGGATAATGCGGACCGCAATCTCGCCGCGGTTGGCAATCAACACTTTTTGAATGTTCATGCGTTTCCTCCCAAAGTTTAGCGAAGCTTGCAAGCTCCTCCTCATTCTCGCGGCAATTATTCCGCTCTCACCAGAAACAGCGGCTGGCCGTACTCCACCAGTTGGCCGTTCTCAACCAGGACAGAGACAATCTCGCCCTTCACTTCGGCCTCCAGCTCATTCATCAGCTTCATCGCTTCAATGATGCAGACCGTGGATTTCTCATTCACCCGGTCTCCGACATTGACAAAGGCAGGCGTCTCCGGTGAAGCCGCACTGTAGAAGGTTCCGACCATCGGCGAGACGATTTTATGTAATGCGCCTTCAGCGGAGGTTGCGGGCTGCTGCGCCGCAGCAGGAACTTCACTAACAGCCGGAGGGGCAATAATCTGCGGACTTTGCGGCTGCGGGGCTGGCGTAAAGGGGTAGGTATAAGGAGCCGCCTGAATTACTGTTCCTTCAGCTTCAGAGCGATCCGGTTTACGGATAGCCAGCTTCATACCTTCGCTTTCAATCTCCAGCTCGTGCACGGAGGAAGTCTGGTCCAGCAATTGAATCAATTCCTTAATCTCGCTTAACTTGAACATTGGGTAGTTCACTCCTTCAGCTTTCTCTCGAAGCCATTTTGGGGACGCTGGCTGAGACGGGTACGATATCCGTTCTGACAAGCATACCCGTAAGGCGGGTCTGCTCTGTAATTCTCTTGAATCGCTACCTTGTGTAACCGCTGCCTGCGTAATCTTCTTTTTTCTATACATCGATAACTTTATGTATTATATCACAAACGCTAGAAATGGAAAGAGCCTGGGACGCGCCCGGGCTCTTTCGGCATTTTATTCTATTTTCCCTGATTATATTCAGCCGGCTTACTGCTCCGAGACGTATTGGACCTTAATCTTGTCCTGGGTAACGCTCAATTCCTTCATTACAAAGTCTACGATGCCTACCGCCTGCTTCACATCCAGCTTATCGCTGAGCACCACGATCGTGTAGGCGTCACCGGCTTCTTCCTTCACAATGGCTTCGCCATATTTTTGTTGGAGCTTCTCTTCAATCCCGGTGATTTTGGATTCCTTCTCTTCCAGCTTGCTGAGCTGCTCCTGGGCTGCCGCATTCTCGGCAGGTGTCTTATCCATATTGTTAATCAGCGCCAGCAGATCATTATGATCCTTCAGGTTCTTCTGCTCGCGTTCGTACAGGTAGTTCGTGAACAGGCTAGTGGCCGATACGCTCTGCGAAGCCACTTCATCCAGAATTGCCTCGTCGTCCTTCGCCGGAGTCTTGTCTGCAGCGGCTGACGTATCTTTGCTGTCTTTGGTGTCTTTGCTGTCCTTGGTGTCCTTAGTATCCTTATTTTCCTTGGTATCCTTGCTGCCAGCCGTATCCTTGCCTTTATCAGCCGTAGTCGTAGCCGCCTTATCTGTTGCAGCAGTTGTATCCTTGGCAGTGTTGCTGCTGTCAGCAACCACACTGCTGTCATCTATCACGGACGGAGTCGTGCTGTCCTCAGTTGCTACTGTGGATGCCGCTTCATCCTTAGCGGTCTTGCTGCTGTCATCCACGGTTCCTACTGCAACCCCTTTATCCGTGCTGACCTCTTTGATGACAAGTCCGCTGTTCAGCGTAGTGGCGGTTCCGCCGCCCGTGCCGTCTTTTATAGTGTCCACCTGGATGCTGCCTGCGGTTTCTTTGGGGATGGGAGCCCCCGTGTCTTCCGTGAACAGATAATATGCAGAGAGCACTACCATCAAACTGAGCATAGAAACCAGCCAAATCGTTTGTCTTTTGCCCTTCATTGTCTATACCTCCTATAATTTTGTTGCCAGCCTTCTTGTCGTCTCTGAGTCGTGTGTATCGTACAAGCCTCTTCTGTTAAAGCATATGCCGGGGTTGCCGGAGACATGCCTATTCCTGCTTGCGCGGGACAACAGAAATCCGGTAGACCGGTACGTTAAGCCCCTTTTCAACCGCCTGCTCAATCAGACTGCGCACGACCTTGTTCTCTGCCCCTTTGGCGACCACCAGCACTCCCCGTACCTGGGGTTTCACCCGTTTGGTGATAATTGGAGCCTCGTTCCCTGACTGGCTGTAAGTGACGATCTGGCCGTCCCTGGTGTACTGGGTGGTATGGCGTTTACCTCCGCTGGCATCCGTTTCTTCACTTTGCTGCTGCGAGTCGTTCATATTGCGCTGCACGATAATCTCCTCTGTGGAATCTACAGTGACCATGATATCCACAGTGCCGACCCCCACAATTTTCTCCAGAATCTCCTTGGTGCGGTTCTCCATCGCCAGTTCGATGCTGTCAAAAGAATTCGTGCTCCCGGCCTCCTGCTGCAGCACTGTCTGCGAGTTCCCGCTGTCCGGCGGTTCACGGCCCGTGTTCTCGTTGTCCAGCTTCTTCACATTCACGAAGGAGTTGAACAGCATGATCGCAACACCCAGCAGGCCGATAATGATCAGCCAGCGGAAGGTGTGGCTGCGCTTCGGGCTGCCGCTGCCGCCTCCGGCCCACTGTTCCAGCTTTTTCAGCCAATTGCCCATTGATTTCCCTCCTTCAACCTATGATTTCACGGTACCGCCCCCGCTGCTCTGCACCTTGATCAGAGCGGGGTCCAGGTTCCAGTTCTGCTCCAGCAGCTTGATAATGGTGCCGGCTTCCTCCGTCACTGTCTCCTGTGGTCCATCCGTTCCGCTCCCGGAAGAGGAGGATGACGCCGGAGCCGAATCCCCCGAGGAGGACGCTTGTGATTCCCCCTCCCCGCCGCTATCCTCCAGGCTGACCTGAACCGGCTCCACAGGGGTAATCTGTATCGGCCCGGCTGACGGTGGGGCTGCAGTACCCCTGCCCGGGACAGCGCCTCCAGAGGCACTCTGCTCCGGCGGAAGAGCTACCGTGACCGAGGAAATCTGCGGCACCTCCTCGCCCAGCGGCGCATTTGGATTCGGGCCCATGGCCAGGGCCACCGTCACCTTCACCCCGCCGAGCCCCGTGCTCCCGGCAATCTGGTCGCGCATCTGGCCGGCGATTTCCCCGGCAGCCAGCTTCAGGCTCTGGTCCTGCGCTCCGGCGGCGAGCATCCGCCCGTCCGCCAGAATCTTGTCCAGTGAATCCGGTGCGCCGCCCGTTCCGCCCTTCAGCCCCCCGCTTCTCTCCTGCTGCTGCATCGCCACGGTCAGCTCTTTGCTGGCATCGCCCTTCAGCAGAGAGATGATCGGGCTGAGCATTGTCAGCAGGACCAGCAGGCTGAGGACCAGCCTCGCATAGCGTTCCATGGATTTGCTGGGCAGCAGCATCTCCACGAATGCAGCCATCAGCACGACGAGAATCAGCTCATGGAGCCAACTGCTGAGCCAGGACATGGCGCACCTCCTTATCATTTCGTTCTAACGCATCATCACGGTCACATTGCCCGCAGTCAGCATAATAGTTACCGCCAGGAAGAACATCAGCGAGACGGCGGCCAGTGCTGCGAAGACATAAATCATACTTTTGCCGATCGTCTGCAGGCAGGTCACGATCGGTGTCTCGCCCAGCGGCTGCATAACGGCGGCGGCCAGATTATAGATCAGGGCGAGAATCAGAATTTTGATTGCCGGGAACGCACACAGGAAGAGGATAATGATCACTCCCGACAGCCCGATGGCGTTCTTCACCAGCAGCGAGGCCGAGATGACCGTGTCCGTGGCATCCGCGAACATTTTGCCGATCACCGGCACGAAATTCCCTGTGATATATTTGGCCGCGCGTATGGTCACTCCGTCTGTAACCGAGCTGGTAATCCCCCTGACGGAGATCACGCCGAGAAACACCGTCAGCAGCACCCCGAGCAGCCCGGCCCCGATATTGCGCAGCAGGTTGGCCAGATGGGTCAGCTTGTATTTCTCCGACATGGCGCTCACCAGATGCAGCACCGCCGAGAAGAACAGCAGCGGGAAGACCAGCGTATGAATCAACGTGCCTACGGTATGGATCATGAATACAATCAGCGGATGGGTCACCGACACCGTGACGATATTGCCCATCGAGGCCAGCAGCGCGAACAGCAGCGGAATCATGGCCATCATGAAGTCGATCATCCGGTCGATGGCATCCTTGGCATAGCCGATAGCGACATTGAAGCTGTTAACGGCGATGACCAGCACCACCATGTAGCAGAGCATATAAGCGATTTTACTGACGGATTTCCGTTCAAAAGCAGTCTGCAGCGTCTCCAAAATCATGCTCAGCACACTGATCATCACAATCGTGACCAGCAGCTTGCCGTTGTAAAGCACCTCATGCCACATGAAGTTCATCAGGCCGGACAATACGCTTTTGAAGCTTAAGCCCTTATCTCCCGGCAGCAGCATATCCATTAAGGAAGGCGTCCGGCCTTCCGGGAAAAATCCCCCGTAATCCTTCATTAACTGATCCCAGTAAGACTCCACTTTGTCCTTCGGCAGATGCTCTACCTGCCCCTTCACCCACTGGTCAACGGGAGACGTAGGGCCTCCGCTGCCGGCTGCAGCCGGGGATGAAGGAACCGGAGCCGTACTTGGAGCATCTGCAACACTTGCAGAACTTGCGGCGCTTGCCGTGCTTCCACACAGCAGAAGCAGCTGGAGGACCAGCAGCAGGGCTGGCAGAAGCAGGAGCGCTTTTACCCCTTTTGGCGGCCGAAAAAACCTATGCTCCTGCATTCCCCTCACCTCCGCTTTACTCCAACTTGTCCGGCATGTCCGCTGTATCAGGCTGGCAGCAGCTTCATGACCGTTTCAATAATAATGCTGATAATCGGGACAGCCAGCACCATGATCAGCACCTTGCCGGCCAGCTCAATCTTGGAAGCAATCGATTCCTGCCCGGCATCCCTTACAATCTGCGCCCCAAATTCCGCGATATAGGAGATGCCGATGATTTTGAACACGGTTTTGATATGGATCATTTCCATCCCGGAGGATTCCGCGACCCGCTCCAGCGTACCGAGAATTGTTCCGATCTTGCCGATCAGGAACAGGAAAATCAGAATGCCGGCCGCCGTAGTCAGCAGGAAGGCGAATACCGGCTTTTGCTCCTTCAGGACGAGGATCAGGACCGTCGCCAAGATGCCAATTCCCACAATCTGAATGATTTCCATAACTTCAGCCTACTGAAAAAGAAAAATCGTTTTGATTTCCTGCAGCAGCCCATCCAGCATCCGGATGACCATGAAGAGGACGATGATAAAGCCGACAATCGTTACCCAGTGGGCGATATCCTCTTTACCCATCTGCTTAAGCACCGTGTGGATCATGGCGATAATGATGCCGATGCCGGCAATCTGAAAGATCGCGTTGACTTCAATATTCATTCCTGGCACCTCGCTAAAAGATCAAAATGACGATCAATGCTCCAAGCAGCAGCCCCAGGCTTTTGCTCACCTTCTCATACTTGCCCTGATCTTCTCTGGCCGCTGTCTCCTCCTGCTTCAATTGTTGTAAAGCCAGTGCAATATGTGTGCTCTGATTCGGCCTGTCACTGGTTCCAAGCGTGCAGCTGAGCTGCCGGATGATCTCCTTCTCCGTGCCCCGCAGCGATGCGCTGCTCCAGTGGGCTTCCATCGCCCGCCGGATGGCCTCTTCCGCACTGTAGTTATGCGGCGGATTCATCTCATCCGCCGCCGTAAGGAAGAAGGCCCGCAGCGGCTCCTTCGTCTGCAGCCCGATCCGGCGCAGCGCCTCCGGCAGCGGCGTGTAACCGTACTGGATCTCGGTCTCCAGCCGCTGGAGCGCTGCAATCAGGGCCCGGATATGCCTTGGCCGGTCGGCATACTGGGCCGCCCGCTTGAAGCCGGCCAGTGTTCCGGCCAGCACGATCAGTACCGCGCCAAGCAGCTTAAGCATGGCGGTCACCCCCTGACACCGGCTGCTCCTCCGGCGAGACCAGCAGCAGCCCGCGCTTCTGGGCATCCAGAATGCGGAAGGACAAGCCGGAGGCCCCGCGGTGCAGAATCACATACCGCTCGAACATCCGGTGCTCCAGCAGTCCGCCGAGCCCCGGCCGCCGGGCCAGCTCGGACACTTCCTTGCCGTGCGCGGAGGCGACCACCGAGATCCCGGCGTGCAGCGCCTCGGTCACCGCCTCCGCATCCTCCACGCGTCCAATTTCATCGGCAATCAGCACATCGGGCGACAGCGAGCGGATCATCATCATCATGCCCTCCGCCTTGGGACAGCCGTCCAGAATGTCCGTGCGCGGCCCGACATCGAAGGCGGGAATTCCCCGGCGGCTGCCTGCGATCTCGGAGCGTTCGTCCACGATGCCGACCTTCAGCCCCGGCCGGTTGCCCTCCCGGCCGCCGCTTGTACCCGCCGACAGCTGCCTGGCCAGATCGCGCAGCAGTGTGGTCTTGCCATGCTGCGGCGGTGACAGGATCAGCGTATGCATGACCCGCTGCCGCCCCCGGTCCAGCAGATAAGGCAGCACGCTGTCGGCGATGCCGTGCACCTCACGGGCAATCCGCACGTTGAAGCCGGTAATATCGCGCAGATGCTCCACACCGCCCCCGCTCAGTACCGTCCGGCCGCAGAGGCCGATCCGGTGTCCGCCGGGAATAGTGATGAAGCCCTTGCGCAGCTCCTCTTCCATCGTATAGAGCGAATGATTGCTGATGAGGTCCAGCAGCCGGTGCGTATCCTCCCGGTCCGGCCGGTAAGCCTCGGCGGGAAGCTGGGTCAGAGTGCCGTCGGCGCCGATGAAATGATATTTGCCGGAATAGTTAATCTCCAGCGGCCGTCCCTCACGGACACGAATCTCCTCCACCTTGTCCAGGAGCGCAGCGGGGAGGCCGCCGAGCAGCGCTCTTACTTTTTCGGGAAACAACAGAAGCCAGTCATATGCCATACCAGGTACCCCCAAGCTGTACTCTACTAAATTAGCTTTATTCCATATTTATGCTTGTACTTGTGCATTATGCCTAGCATCTATCATTTCTTCAGAATCCCGAATAAGAGAATAGCCACCCCGCAGCCAATCCAGCCCAGCTTCCCCCAGGACAGTTGCTCTGCCATCCCTGTAAGGCCGACAGCCGTGGTCAGAATGAGGATTGTAGGGCCGACGAGCGCCAATCCCGAATTGACAGCCAGCGCCTTATCCACCTGATTCAGCTTCAGCATAATTATGGCCGCCGCAATCTCCACACTGCCGGACAGCAGCCGCAGGCCGGACATCCAGCTTACATACTTGTCCAAAAATCTCATCTCCTTCGTTCAAATCTATGGATCGTACACATTCCCTGCACACAAACAAGCTGTTATCCATGGATATGCGGAAAGGGGCGACTTTAGACAAGAAGAAATGGGGATACTAGCGGAGATTTCAGGAGGTGTGAAAGAAATCATAGTGCAGCCCTATATAAAAAAATATCATCGGTATGATAAAATTAATTTTGCCATTTAAAAGATAACTAACAAAGAAGGGGATCACAGTCATGCAGGTTCGTAATTTCGTAGTACCGCTTGTATCAGGAACGATAGCCAGACAGGTAAAAGAGGTTGCTATTATTATATTTTCAGCCTTCCTGGTCGCAGCCGGGCTCCGCCTGTTCCTGATTCCGCACCAGCTGCTCAGCGGCGGTGTAGCGGGGACAGCTTCGATCATCGGGTATTTAACCCATCCTAAGTATATTTCGCTGTATTATTTCGCCATCAATCTGCCGATCCTGATCTGGGGCTTCGTAGCCGTGGGCAAAAAATACATCTGCTATAGCATGCTGTCCGTTCTGTCCACCACCTGGTTCCTGACCGTTATCCCTGTAGTGAAGCTTACCAAGGACCCGATTCTGGCCAGTATCTTCGGCGGGGTAATTATTGCGGGAGGGGTGGGCTTCTCGCTGCGGGCGGGCGGTTCTTCCGGGGGCTTCGACATTCTCGGCTCCATTATTACCCGTAAGCGGGATATTCCCATGGGCACCGTGCTGTTCGTCATGGATGGTCTGGTCATCTTAAGTCTCGGCTTCTTCAAAAGCTGGGATTCCGCGCTATACGCCATGCTCTGTATCTTCGTCAAAAGCCGGGTGGTTGATATGATCCACATCCGCCATGTCAAGCTGACCTGCTTCATTGTCACCAAGGAGCGCGAGAAAATGCTGAACCGGCTGACCAGCCTGCCGCACGGCATCACCGTTGTGAACGCGGAGGGCGGGTACAGTCACGAGGGCAATACGATGCTGATGACCGTAACCACCCGTTATGAGCTGGCAGATCTGCGCAAGACGATTCTGGAGACTGATCCGAAATCCTTCGTTAACGTGCTGGAGACCGTAGAAATTATGGGCAGGTTCCGGCGGCTGAGCTAGTGAATGCAAAAGAAGAGTGCTGTTCTCCGCTTCGGCGGGGAACAGCACTCTTCTGTAATTACGATACCTTCCGGCAGGCTTAGCGGCGGTCCTGCGGACCTCCCACGAAGGCTTGCTCTTCTGTATCCAGGTTATAAGCGGTATGCAGCGCCTGAATAATCTGCTGCAGGTTGCCGGATTCAATCACACACGATACCTTGATCTCGGAGGTGCTGACCATCTTGATGCTCACGCCTTCATTCGAGATGACCTCGAACATCTTGGCGGCAACCCCCGGGTGGCTGACCATCCCGGCGCCGACAATCGACACCTTGACCAGACTGTCCTCAGAGGTCACTTCACGGTAAGGCAATACGCTGTGCAGCCCCTCGATGACCTCCTTGGCCTTCACCAGATCGCCAAGCGCTACAGTGAAGGAGAAATCTGCAGTCTCGTTCTGCACCCCGCTCTGCACGATAATATCAACATCCACGCCCTCATCGGCCAGCTTGCCGAATACCTGCGCAAGTACCCCCGGTACATCAGGAACTCCCAGAATACTGATCCGGGCCACATTCTTGTCATAGGCAATTCCGCTTACCACTACACCCTGCTCCATGCTTGCTTCCTCCTTCACCACAGTACCTTCATTATGGTTAAAGCTTGATCTTACGACCAGCTTCACTTGATATCGTTTGGCATATTCCACAGCACGCGGATGCAGCACGGCTGCCCCGAGATTCGCCAGCTCCAGCATCTCGTCATAGGAGATTTCCTTCAGCTTGCGCGCCGTCTTCACAATACGCGGGTCAGTCGAGTAGATCCCGTCGACGTCAGTGTAGATCTCGCAGACATCCGCTTTAATCGCTGCAGCCAGCGCAACCGCCGTCGTATCCGAGCCTCCGCGGCCCAGCGTGGTGATCTCGCCATCCAGCGTCATGCCCTGGAAGCCGGCTACAATTACAATCTGCTCACGCTCCAGCGACTCCAGCACCCGGCGTGGAACAATCTCACTGATCCGTGCCCGGCCGTGGGTCTCATCGGTACGGAACCCGGCCTGCCAGCCTGTATAGGATACGGCATTCCGGCCGATTCCGTGAAGCGCAATCGACAGAAGCGCAACGGAGATCTGCTCTCCGGTAGTCATCAGCATATCCATCTCGCGTGCGGGGGGCTGACCGTTCAGCTGTTTCGCCTGATCGATCAGATCATCTGTGGTATCTCCCATAGCGGAGACCACCACAACGCAGCGATGTCCTTCATCCTGCTTGGCTGCGATCCGCCCGGCGACCCGCTTCATGCGTTCAACATCGCCGACGGAGCTGCCCCCGAATTTCATGACATAAAGTGACAAAGTTCCATTCACTCCCTATTTCGCTCTAAAGTAGCTTGAATTTTGGTTAACGCTTTAACACAGTATAATACGAAAATCATAACATGCGTTAATGGTTTCACAAAATAATATGCCCATTTTTGATGAACCCGGCCTTAATCTCCAGCCCGCCACGGCCTGCTCAGGCTTCATTCTGGTGCACTAATGCTCCTCATTCACTCATCCAGCCCGCTTCGGCCCATTTCTGGTGCACTAGTGCTCCTCATTCAGTCATCCAGCCTACTTTGGCCCAATTCTGGTGCACTAGTGCTCCTCATTACTCTCCTTCACTCCACATTCAGCCCCACCTGAGACGTACGTCTGAGGGATTTATCCCTTTAATTCCTAGTGTGCCATCCGCTTCTTACCAATCTGAGGGATTTATCCCTTTGATTTTACCCGTCCTGTCCACTTTTAGCTTAATCTAAGGGATTAATACCTTTAATCCCCCCGTTTAGCTAACCTCCCGCTAAATCAGAGGGATTTATCCCTTTCATCCGCTTTTCCCATCACTTCTTCCCTCTCGGCCAGCCTGCCACACAAGTGGAAACGGCTTTGCCGTTCTTTTGAAGGACGGTTCCGTTTCAGCAGGAAATAGAAGGAGTTCCCTTATATTTGCAAAAAGACCTCCGCCGCATCAAGCGGGGAGGCCCTCAAAGTTACATTTGGAATCCAAAAAGACTCCTACGCGCGGGAGATATATTTACCTTCGCGGGTATCGACCAGGAGAACGTCTCCTTCGTTGATGAACAGCGGTACCTGAACCGTATGACCGGTCTCCAGAACAGCAGCTTTGGTTGCGCCTTGAGCCGTGTTACCCTTCACGCCCGGTTCGGTCTCGGTAACCTTCAGCTCTACGCTGGTCGGCAGGTTGATCCCGAGGATTTCGCCCTGGTAGCTGACGATATTTACGGTCATGTTCTCTCTAAGGAAGTTAAGCTCCCATTCGAGCTGCTTGGCTGTCAATTCGAACTGGTCGTAAGTCTCGTTGTCCATGAACACATGCTCGGAGCCGCTTGCATACAGGTACTGTACGCCACGGTTCTCGATGATGGCGCGGCCAATCGTTTCGCCTGCACGGAAGGTACGCTCAACCGTATTGCCGTTACGCAGGTTCTTCAGCTTGGAGCGGACGAAGGCTGCGCCTTTACCCGGCTTCACGTGCTGGAAATCTAGGACGGTGAAGATGTCCCCTTCTACTTCTACGGTCAGGCCTGTCTTAAAATCGTTAACTGAAATCACAAAAAATCCCTCCTGGAATCCATAAATGAACTGAATGATAGTGTCTTACAGTACCAAATAATCCTTCGATGAATGTGTCAGCAGCGTGATGCCGCTCTCGGTAATGACAATATCATCTTCAATCCGTACGCCGCCAAGGCCCGAGAGATAGATTCCCGGCTCCACAGTAACAACCATCCCCGGCTGGATGACTTCATCCGCCAGCTTGGATAACCGCGGCCATTCATGTACTTCCATCCCGAGACCATGGCCTGTGCTGTGGCCGAAGTATTCACCGTACCCGTAACGGGTGATGATATCCCGGGCCAGAGCATCACATTCACGGCCGGTCATGCCGGGCTTGATATGCGCCAGCGTATGAAGCTGCGCTTCAAGCACAATATCGTAGATCTCCTTCAGCTTAGGGTCCGGTGAACCCAGAGCAATCGTACGGGTCACATCGGAGCAGTAACCGTCCAGGAGCGCGCCGAAATCGAAGGTGACGAATTCGTTGTTCCCGATAACCTTGCTGCTCGCTACTCCATGCGGCATAGCTGAACGCTCACCGGAAGCGACGATCGTATCGAATGAAGACGAAGTTGCACCATGCGTACGCATGTAAAACTCCATTTCCAGATCAACGTCGCGTTCCGTCATGCCCGGCTTGATCACATTCAGGATATGACTGAACGTGGCGTCTGCCAGATCGGCAGCCCGCTGCATAACAGCCAGCTCTTCCTCGTCCTTGAACATACGCAGGTTCTCAACAGCCTTCGATACCGGTACCATAGCTGCCGGGGCAAGAGCCTCCGCATAAGCGGTGTACGCACTGAAGGTCACATCATCCTGCTCGAAGCCGACGCGGACTTGTCCGCCCTTCGGCAGCAGTTCCCGCACGGTGTCAATGAATTTGGAGTCATGCTGTACCACCTTGAGGCCATTCACCTGTTCCGAGGCCTGTGTCATATACCGGAAATCAGTCAGCAGATAACTGTCATCACCGGTAACCAGTACATACCCGGAGGAGCCGGTGAACCCGCTCAAATAGCGGCGGTTATATCCGCTGGTAATTAACATCGCATCCAGTCCCAGTTCCTGCAGAACCTTACGCAGCTTGGAGACGCGCTTGTTGCCCATTTTCATTCTCCTCTCGAAATAGCCACATTGTATTTTACCATAGCGGCAGGCCAACTGAGAAGTTTTTTCGAAGGGCCTAAGCCAGCTTCGTCTGCTGTTCGCGTTTGCGTTCATCCGTATACTCGATTGCCGCCGTATATCCGATGAATAATCCCCAGAGCAGGAACAGGCAGAATTCGCTGATGACCGTGTTCCACGGCAGCTTGAACGGAGGCTGGAGCAGGAATAAGCGCGAGCAGGCAAGGAACAGGACCGACCACCACAGCACCCCGTATATCATCCCAGGCCAAGGGCCGTTAAGCTTCCGGAAAATAAACACGTAGATCAGGGAAGCCAATACGGAGAGTACAATGAAGCATAAATAACCGAGCAGCTGTCCGGCAGGGGTCAACAGAAATTCATGCTTGAAAAAAGGCTCCGCCAAAAAACCCGGAATGACCTTGGTAAAGTGCAGAACATACATCAGCCAGTGCAATCCCCCCCAGATTAAACCGGCGAAATAACCTAGTTCAATGGAGAAATAAAAAGGATTCGTCTGAACGTTTTTGGGCTTGCTGGAAGAACTCATAGAGCCGCCTCTCTTTCGGTATGGGGTTAATCCGGTTTCCACTCCGCTCTCTATGCCTAGTATGTACAACTGACGGCAATCCAACTAGTAATGTGTTTAAAAATTAGTTACAATGTATTATATAAATCATATCAATATACGGGAAGGTGAATTGGTTGTCCCAGGAAACTCCCAGTTACGGCGGCCAAGCCGTCATCGAAGGCGTCATGTTCGGCGGCAAGCATGTCAACGTAACAGCAGTAAGACGAAAGAATCAGGAGATTACATTTTTGGAGGTGCCGAAGAGCGATAAGAGCTGGGTCCTTAAACTGCGCAAGATTCCGCTGCTTCGCGGCATTGTCAGTATTATAGATTCCAGCGCCAAAGGCTCGAAGCATCTGAACTATTCGGCAGAATCTTATGCCGAGGACGAGACGGAGCCGGAAGAGCTTGCCAAGCAGCAGGCGAAGGGTAAGGACAAGAAGAAGGACGAAGGCTGGAGCCTCGGAATGATCTTTGGTGTAGCTGTAATGGGGATTTTGTCTTTCCTGTTCGGCAAGCTGATTTTTACGCTGGTCCCGGTATTCGTAGAAGATTTTTTGTTCAAGAATGTATTTGACAACTATATTCTGCACAACCTTGTGGAAGGCGGCATTAAGCTGGTTCTCCTGCTCGTCTATCTCTGGGCGATCTCCCAGACGCCAGTGATCAAGCGGCTCTTCCAGTATCACGGAGCTGAGCATAAGGTCATCAGCGCCTTCGAAGCCGGTGAAGAGCTGACCGTAGCGAACGTACAGAAATACAGCCGTCTGCATTACCGCTGCGGAAGCAGCTTCATGATGCTGACGATTATCCTCGGTGTAATTATCTACTCAGTCGTCCCGTGGGATTCCCTGATGGAACGGGTGCTGCAGCGTATCGTTCTTTTGCCGGTGGTCATTGGAATCTCGTTCGAGGTACTGAAGGGCACGAATGCGGTAAGAGATATTCCCGGCCTCAAGTATCTGGGGTACCCGGGCCTGTGGCTGCAGCTGTTGACTACCAAGGAGCCTAAGGACGATATGGTAGAGGTGTCGATCGCTTCCTTCAACCGGATGCGGGAGCTGGACGCTGCAATTGAAGCAAAAGGATATTCGGAGGCAAGTGTGTCAGGCGGCATTTTGGATCCTGCGAAAGGATGATTAGCCCATGATCAGACATGCTTTGATATTTTGGATTACAACAGCTCTTGCCGTATGGGGCCTGGTGGTAGATATTATGGCACGCGGCCTGATGGCCCTGTCCATCTTCATCTTACCCCTGATTCTGCTGGGACTGTTGTATTACGCCTACAAGGTAGCCCCCGGAAGAATGGGCGGCGGACCCGGCCGTCCGCGCACCAAGGTTAAGCCTTCAGCCAAGACGATGTCCAAGGTTGCCGGCATCCGCAAGACCACTGGTTCACCCGGTAAGCGCAAAAGCTATCCCTTCCAGGTCATCGAAGGCAGTAAGGGTAAGAATGACGATCAGTTGCCCAAATATCACTGAATACTGAATGTTAACGAAGTAGAGCTGCAAAAGGCACCCCCACGTGATCAAATCACGAGCGGGATGCCTTTTTTTGTTTTTGGGGCCCCCGCAAAGCACCTGACTCATCTTCTAAGCTAAAGCCGCACTTTGTGGGGTTATTTTGTTACCGCCTTGAACCTGCGGGATCAAGGGCTTCCCTCCGGGTGCAGGACGGCGGTGCCGGACGATAGTTAGCGAAGAACTCTTCTCCGGCAGCGATGCCCGCCGTATACAAGGCGTCCGTCTGTGCCTGTGTGATATGAAACTCGGTGGTGGAGATACCCAGCGTAGGGATTTTAACCGTACGAACGAATTTATCCGTCTCAATATAGCGTTCATCATGCGCGGAGAGCATCGTCTCCACCATTGCCTCCAGCATGCTGAACGGCCCCGTAATATGATGCGGCTGCGGAGCCGTCTTCCCGATCAGCTGATAGCCGATCGTTGGTGTCCTGCGCTGCGGTGAGAGGAAGCCGTCCTTCTTCTCATCGAACAGCCAGAGCGGGAAATTACTTAGCACTCCCCCGTCCACCATATAGACCAGCTGCCCGCTGAATGATTTCCCCCGGGCCGCCTCACCGGCCAGCCGCAGGATCACCGGATCGAAGAAATACGGAATGCTGCAGCTCATCCGCACCGCCTTGGCAACTTCGAAGCGCTCAGGCTCGATCCCGTACAGCACCAGATCATCAGGCAGCACCACAATCCGCCCGTTGGTAATGTCCGATGTAATCACCCGCAGCTTGCCGCACGGCAAATCCCGGAACGTAACTATCCCCTGCTCCAGCAGCAAGCCGCGTATCCACGATTCCAGCGCCTGACCTGAGTACAGTCCTTTCTTGAGCAGCACACGCAAGGCCGGCCCAACAAAGGCGGTGTTGTAGAGTGCTCCCCGCTTCAGAAAAGAGGTGAACGGTGTTCGCCGGATAATCCGGCTCATGGTCTCCCCGCTGTACCCCGCTGCCAGCAGCGAGGCAATGATCGAACCGGATGAGGTTCCTGCTACCCGCCCGAAGGTGCGTCCCGCGCGTTCCGTCGCCTCCACCGCACCTGCCAGGGCAATTCCTTTGACTCCCCCGCCTTCAAATACTGCGTTAATCTCCATACATGACAAACCCCCGTTCCATAGAATGTATTGTTATCTATGAGCACGGGGGACTATTCATGACTTAACTCTTGAAATAGAAGCTGAGCAGACTGGCCAGCCCGTACGGGTCACGAACCACAATATCATTCGCCCGGAACAGGATGCTGCCTGATACCTCATCGTATTTCTCATTATATTTGAGCTGGTTGATAATCTGATCTCCGCTCTGCCATTCCGCTGTCTGCTTGGTATCCCCAACCTTGTAGGAAGCCAGGCCGATATACAGCTTAACCTTCGTTCCCTTAACCTCATTCACCCACCAGTCCACCAGCTTATCATAACGGGCGGCGCTGAAGGAGAGACTCCAGTAGACCTGCGGGGCTACATAATCGATCCAGCCGTTCTGAATCCAGGTGCGCACATCCGCATACATATCATCGTAGGCTGACACCCCTGCTGTAGTATCTGAGCCGGTGCTGTCCGCTTTTTTGTTGCGCCATACCCCGAACGGGCTGACTCCGTAAGAGACGGACGGCTTCACTGCATGAATCTCCTGCCCCAGCTGACGGATGAACTGGTTGATATTATCCCGCCGCCAGTTGCCTTTGCTGGTAATCCCTTGTGTATTGTAGGTCTTGAAGGCTGTGTCATCGGCAAAAGCTACATTGGACGGATAGAAGTAATCATCCAGATGCACCCCGTCGATATCGTACCCTCTGACTACCTCCATCACCGTGTCAATGATATGCTGCCGCGCTTCCGGAATCCCCGGATTGATGTACAGCTTGTTCTCCGCCTTAACAATCCAGTCCGGATGAAGCTTAGCGACATGGTTAGGGGCTAGACTGCTGGTAGAAGCATCGGTTGTAGCCCGGAACGGATTGAACCAGGCGTGCAGCTGCATTCCCCGGCTGTGGGCACTGTTAACCATATAGGCCAGCGGATCATAGCCAGGCTCCTTACCCTGAGTCCCGCTAAGCACCTTGGACCAGGGCACGATCTGTGAAGGATAGAGCGCATCACCGGAAGGTCTGACCTGGACGAATACACTATTGAATCCGGCCGCCTTCAGCTTGTCCAGCAGGCTGTCGAACTCCTTCTTCTGCTTGTCCGGATTGCCTGCCGAAGACGTTGAGGGCCAATCCAGATTATACACGGTAGATACCCAGGCACCCTTCATCGCCTTCCCGGTCTTGACACCAGGAATGGAAGGTACGGTTGGTGACGGCACCGTTGGGATAGGCACAGATGGCGTAGGTACCGTTGGTGTAGGCACTGACGGAACGGTCGGCGTCACAGGTGTAGAAGGCCCGCCGATCTCCATGCCGGAATATAAGGAAATATGCTTCGTAGCCTGATCCCAGACTACCTGAAGCCCAAGCTGCTCGCTTACAAAGCGAAGCGGTACCATCACCCGCCCCTGCGAGATCTGCACAGAAGTATCCAGACGGACGGCAGCACCGTTAACGATTGCGCTTGTTTTGCCGCTGGTCAGCTGCAGTACATTATTATCCTTGCTGATGGTTGCTGTCTTACTGGCCTGATCCCATTTCACACCGGCACCCAGTCCCTGGCTAATCACTCCGGCCGGCACCATCGTAACGTTAGTACGTGTAATATAAGGCGGCACATCCGGGTTCAGCGTCTCCCCATCCAGTTCAATGGTGATTTGCACAGAAGCTGCCTTGACCTTCGGCGTCCACACCGGAAGACACAATATAAGCACAAGTAATGCCATAATCCATTTACGGTAATTCATAATTCCTCCCAGATTGTAAAAATATATTTATGTACAAAAACAGCCCTCTCATCCTCTGTTCAGGGAGAAGGCCGTTCTTTTGTAAACGGAAGCCTTCCTTAGGTGAAAAAGGAACGGTACCCGTTTTGACGTAAAAAAACTGGAAAGGTTGCGCTAATCAAACAAAAAAAGCCACGTTTATGAATCGCTGGCTATCTCATGGTGAATATCGTACAAGGTTTGCACACGCGCTTCATCCCGGCGGAAATATTCCACCAGCGTTTCGATCCGGGTGATGGAATCCCAGCTCAAGTGATGCTCAATGCCTTCAACATCCTTATAAATATGCTCTTGCTGTACCCCAATAATCCCGAGGAACTCCTCCAGCAGCTGATGGCGGTCCACAAGACGTTTCCCCACTTTTTTTCCTTTGCTTGTTAGGACAAGCCCACGATATTTCTCATAGATGAGATATTCGTCCTTATCCAGTTTTTGGATCATCTTGGTCACAGAGGAGGGATGGACCTCCAGCCCCTCGGCAATATCCGAGACCCGCGCATAACCCTTCTCGTCGATGAGCTTGTATATGCGCTCCAAATAATCCTCCATGCTGGGTGTTGGCATTCTAGCTTACCTCTTTTCTATAATGAGCGTAACGGTGGGACCGGGCCTTGCTCTAACAATGATACATGCTTCTGCCGCTCCTTGGCAAGTCCTGCCGGTCATCCGCTTCCCCGCTTAGTGATGTTTACCATGATTCCATTCGCCTGCGGATTGGCACAATAACGTTATCCTCATCCCTAAGGAGCGTGAAATCATGAGCTTAATCACACCCGAACGCCCTCCTGCCAAAAGAATACGCAAGCCCACCGGCCTCTTCATCCCGGAACTGGTGTTCTTTGAACCTGATGCGCTGAATTATCCCAAAGGGGAGCGGATTATGGAGTGGGTCAAGTCCCGCAATATTCCCTACCGCATGACCACCTCGCATAACCGGATCACCAATCTGCCGGGCGAGACGGAAGTCGAGCAATACAAAATCGCCAAACGGACGCTTGTGGTCGGCTTGCGCAAGACGCTTACTTTTGACCAGTCGAAGCCGTCTGCCGATTATGCAATTCCTATTGCCACCGGGTGCATGGGCCACTGCCATTATTGTTACCTGCAGACCACGCTGGGTGCGAAGCCCTACATCCGTGTCTATGTCAACACCGGGGACATCATCGATGCAGCCAAAAAATATATCACCGAGCGCTCCCCGGAAATTACGACATTCGAAGCAGCCTGTACCTCAGACCCGCTTGGCCTTGAGCATATTACCGGCTCGCTGACGGAGCTGATCGAATTCATGGCGGAAGAGCCGCTCGGGCGGCTGCGCTTCGTGACCAAATACCAGCATGTCGAGCCGCTGCTGAAGCTGAAGCATAACGGCCATACCCGTGTTCGCTTCAGCGTGAACGCAGATTATGTGATTAAGAACTTTGAGCCAGCCACCTCACGTTTCGAGGAACGGATTGAGGCCGCCGGACAGATCGCCCGTTCCGGGTATCCGCTGGGCTTCATCATTGCCCCTATTATCTGGCATGACGGCTGGGAAGAAGGCTACAGCGAGCTGCTGGAGAAGCTGGCGCATGCGCTGCCGCCGGGAATTGGCAAGGGGCTGACCTTTGAGATGATCCAGCACCGCTTCACTAAGACGGCCAAGACCGTGATCGAGAAGCGTTATCCGAAGTCGAAGCTGGAGATGGATATTGAGAAACGCAAGAAGAAATGGGGGAAATGGGGACAGAACAAATATGTCTACCCGGACGAACAGCAAACCGCCCTGCGCGAATTCATCACAGAGCGGATTTTTGAACAATTTCCGGAAGCGGGGATTGATTATTTCACTTAAGTTTCTCTTAGAAAATCAGCCAGCGCGGCGTGATGCCCTGCAGCCAAATCGTAATGCGGAACATCTGGTCGGTGAACAGCAGAATGCCCATGAATACCATCAGCCCGCCGCCCAGCTTCATCAGCAGGTTGGAGTATTTCAGGATCTTGCGCGCCCCGCCCAGGAAAAAGGCCAGTCCGAAGAACGGCAGGGCAAAGCCGATACTGTATGCCGTAATCATTGTAAACCATGTTCCGGGATCACTGGCCGATAACGCAATAATAGCAGTTAGAATGGGACCTATGCAGGGCGACCAGCCTGCCGAGAATCCGATGCCGAAAATGAAGGAGCCGAGGTACCCGGCAGGCTTCCATCGCAGCTCCAGCTTGCGTTCCCGGAGCAGAAACTGCGGTTGGAATATCCCCAGCAGAAAGAGCCCCATGACAATGATTAAGATTGCCGACAACTGACGGATCAAATCCCGCTGGCCATTGAAGAATTCACCGAACAAGCCAGCTCCAAAACCAAGCGTATAGAACACTGCCGAGAAGCCCAATATGAACGCCAGCGTATGCGAGAGGGTCCGGAGACGGACCTCTTTGCTGTTGCTGCCGCTCTTCAGCTCCTGGACCGATAAGCCGGTAATATAAGATAGATAAGAGGGATAGAGCGGCAGACAGCAAGGCGATATGAATGACGCCACTCCGGCGGCAAAAGCGATTCCTGCATTCAGGTTGGACACGGGCGCATCTCCTTCCATAGTCGGGGTCACTCGGGTCACTTCATGTAGCAACAGTACAGATACAGTTATGTAGTTGGTGCAAAGGGCGGCCGGTTGTACGCTTAATTTTTAGGCTGGCAGCCCTTTTTTGCCGATGAGGGTTAGAGTCAATAGTGCAATTAACAGCAGAACAATCGTTGCTCCCGGAGCCAGATTCCATACTCCAGCAATGACCAGTCCGGAAGTGACAGCAATCTCGGCAATCGCCACCGACAGAATAACTGAAGACTTGAAGCTCCGGGACAGCAGCAGACTAATGGCTACAGGAATGGTCAACAGCGCAGAGACCAGCAGCGAGCCGACAATCTTGATCGCCGTACTGATCACCAGAGCCGTTAACACCGTAATCAGCATATTGAGCAGCTTCACCGGAAGTCCGCTGACACTAGCCGCATCCTCCTCGAAGCTGAGCAGGAAGAATTCCTTGAAGAATAAGGTTACGACGACTACAACCGCAATCGTTACGATTCCCACCACGACAAGATCCGTTGTATTGAGCGTATAGATGCTGCCGAACAAATAGCTCATTACATCTGCATTATACCCTTTGCCCAGGGTGAAAAATAGTGAGGCCAGCGCTACACCGCCCGACATGATGATCGCAATGGACAGCTCAGCGTAGCTTTTGTAGGCTTTGCGCAGCTTCTCAATGGCAAATGAGGCCACGACCGCAAAGATCAGCCCCGCCCCCAGCGGATAAAAGCCGGTCAGAAAACCCAGCGCTACCCCGGCAATCGTAACATGCGCCAGTGTATCTCCAATCATCGATAACCGCCGCAGCACCAGAAAAACGCCGATTAGCGGCGCCGTAATGCCAATCATCAGCCCGCCGGCCAGCGCCCGCTGGAAAAAATCACTAAACAGGATTTCCAAGATGAATGTCTCCTACCTTTCAAATATAAACCTTTCATGCGAAAAGCTTTATCAAACCCTTTATCAAACCCTTTTCGAGATCCCTCCCAAACCCTCCCTTCCCGAAGGGAGGGCCCCAAGGGCTCTGCCCTCTGGACACCCTCTAAGTGCAACTGGCGTGGGAGGACCGATTTTCGCTGCTTAGGGACGTTTGCGGAAGGATCGCTTTGCCTCCCTTCGGGATACGCTTCACTGGAAATGGGATTTAGTTACGTTACAAGATTAAGATCAAGAGATTAAGATCAAAAGATCAAGAGATTAAGGTCAAGAGATTAAGATCAAAAAACTAAGGGATCGTCCTATGTTGTACAATGGACGATTCGAAAACTGACTAGTAGCTCATCAGATCTAAATGTTTGAGAAATACTTTAACTAATGGCTTGCTGAGGGTTTACCTCGCCCTGATGAAGGTGCACGGGGTAGGCTTAGTTGTAATTTGTACAACTAAATCGCCGGATGTGCCGACAAATCTCCGTTTAGTTGTATTTCCTGCATTTAAAATGCCTCTAGTTCTGGATTTTCGCCCATCCGGGCAAATTTAGTTGTACAGACTACAATTAGACGAGGATGTCCACCCGTTTCACTGTTTTTAGTTGTACAGAATACACTTATCGTCCAATGTTATACAATGGGTGCTCCAAATGATTGACGACAGTTATCAGGACAACGTATGCTGTAAATTATCGACTTCACAGTTCTGCGCCTCATGCGAGTGGCGGCAATAGAAGTTGATTTTACCATTCTTCTGGACCGGCTCGCTGCCCAGGTAGTTCTTCATCATGTCGATATCATGCGAGACCATCAGGAAGGTCATATGGTGATGAGCATGCATGTGCATGATCAGCTCGAAGAATCCGGCCTGGGTCTCGGCATCAATGCCGACGGTAGGCTCATCCAGAATCAGCAGATCCGGGTGGTTGATCAGCGCGCGTGCCAGGAATACACGCTGCTGCTGGCCGCCGGACAGCTGGCCGACTCTTTTCTCCGCAATATCCTGAATCCGCATGACTTCCAGGGCATCCTCACACTGCCGGTGCTGGGCCTTCGAGACCCGCCGGATCAGGTTCTTGTTGTTGTACAGGCCGGACAATACGACCTCACGGACCGTTGCCGGGAACAACGGGTTGAACGCATTCTTCTGCGGCACATAACCGATACGCTCCCAGTCTTTGAACTTCCTTACCGGCTGGCCGAACAGCCGGATCTCACCGCTTGAAGCAGGCAACAGGCCGACAATCATCTTAAGCAGTGTCGTCTTGCCGGCACCGTTAGAACCGAGGATACCGAGGAAATCACGTTCTTTTACCGTATAATTCAAGTTCGAAATGACCTTCTGTTCCCCGTAGGAGAAGGACAAATCCTGTATTTCGATCATATGCTGATGGCAGTCCAGGGATACCGGTTGCATGTGAAGTACCGCCTTTCACTTATACTTTCCTTACTTATACTTTCCTTATTATTGTAAGGCCAGAATGAGATTTTGCAAATTTTTCTCCATTAAGGTGAAATAGTTGTCCCCGTTCTTCTGCTGAGCCTCAGTCAATCCTTCTACCGGGTTCAGTACCATCGTGGATACACCCGTCTCACTTGCCAGGGTCTTAGCCAGCTTATCAGAGACAAGCTCCTCGAAGAAAATATAACGGATGCCCTCTGCCTTGACCAGCGCCGCCAGCTCCACCAGATCCTGCCCGCGCGGCTCAGCGTCCGGCGACAGCCCCATAATGGCATGCTGCGACAGGCCGTAGTCACGTGCCAGATACGAGAAAGCCTGATGAGATACGACAATCTCCTTGTTAGGCAGCTTGCCCAGCTCTTCGGTGAACTTCAGATCCAGTGCGTTCAGGCGGTCCGCGAGCTTCTGGTAACGTTCTTCGTAGCCTGCAGTATGCTCAGGATCAACGGCTTGAAGACTATCCTTGATATTCTTGGCCATCACAAGCGCCGACTTCGGGCTTACCCAGGTATGCGGGTCGGTGTGCAGGCTGTCGCCATGCCCGTCTGCTTCAGCGCCTTCACCTTCATGGCCGTGATCATGCCCATCGTCTTCATCCGTTGTAATCAGCTTCACCCCTTGGCTAACCTCTACAGCCTTGGTCTTACTGTCACCATCGAGGCTCTTGAGGAAATTAGGTACCCATCCTTCCAGCCCGGCTCCGTTATAGAGGAACAGCTGCGCTTTGGAGGTACTTATGATATCCTGGCTGCGCGGTGTCCAGTCATGCGGCTCAACCCCTACAGGAAGCAGGTTGATTACATTGGCATCGTCGCCGCCGATTTCGGCAGTGAATTCATATATAGGATAAAAAGTAGTGATAACATTCACTTTTCCTTCAACAATGCTTCCGCTGCTCTTCGGTCCGCATGCGGCCAGTGACAGCGTAAGCAGCAGGACAGCAGCGAGCAGCAGCCCTTTTTGCAAGCTTCTTATTACCATTTCTCTATCGACCCCTTAAATCGTAAAATTTACTATCAGAATTATAATAGTAATCGTTACGATAAGTCAACTCCGATCTGAATTTCGTTATCTGGATGGCTTCCTATGCACTATGATCTTGGAGCAAAAAGAAGCAATCCCCGCTGCCTCTGGCCTGCGGGGATTGCTATTAAATCATTATGCGGATGCTCTTTGCATTCTTATTTCACAATCGCTCCGTTCGGCATGCTATCCGGCACGGTAGCAATGGTCAGCTGCTCGCCCTTGGAGGCGGCCAGGATCATGCCCTGTGACAGCTCACCGCGCAGCTTCACCGGCTTCAGGTTCACAATGCAGATCACCTTGCGGCCCACCAGCTCCTCCGGCGTGTAGAACTTCGCAATGCCGGATACCACCTGGCGCTGCTCATAACCAAGATCCAGCTGCAGCTTCAGCAGCTTATCTGCCTTCTTCACCGGCTCGCAGGCGATGACCTGGGCTACGCGCAGCTCTGCCTTGGCGAAATCGTCGATGCCGATTTCTTCCTTATGCTCCTCTTCCTCCGGATCGGCAGCCGCCGCTTCCGGAGTCACAGCAGCCGCAGCAGCAGGCGTTGCCTCTGCAGCGGCCGGCTTCCCGGCTCCCATCGCTTCGGCGATGTACGCTACCTCCTGCGCCACATCCAGGCGCGGGAAGATCGGGTCGCCCTTCACCAGCCGGGTACCTGCCGGGATCAGGCCGAAGGATCTGCCGCTCTCCCAGGTGGTCAACTCGCCCGGCTGAATGCCCAGCTGCTCCCAGATCTTCGCCGGAGCGCCGGTCAGGAACGGCTGGAGCAGAATGGACGCGGTGCGCAGTCCCTCGACCAGATGTCTCATCACTGAAGCCAGCTCAGCGCTGCGGCTCTCATCCTTAGCGAGCACCCAAGGCTGGGTCTCGTCAATGTATTTGTTCGTCCGGCTGATCAGCGCGCCGATGGCAGTCAGGGCTACGGAGAATTCCATCTTCTCCATCGCTTCTTCCACCTTGGTGTAAGTGCTCTGCACCACCGCTTCAAGCTCGCCGTCAAATGCGGTGACCTGACCGGCATAAGCCGGAAGCTCGCCGCCGAAGTATTTCTCCACCATTGCGCCGGTCCGATTCAGCAGGTTGCCCAGGTCATTGGCCAGATCGTAGTTAATCCGGTCCACGAAGCTCTCCGGCGTGAAGGTTCCGTCCGAGCCGAAGGGAACCTCGCGCAGCAAATAATAGCGTAGAGCATCCAGGCCGTAGCGGTCAATCAGCGTCACCGGATCAACCACATTACCCTTGGATTTGGACATCTTGCCGTCCTTCATCAGCAGCCAGCCATGCGCGAATACCTTCTTCGGCAGCGGTTCGCCGAGCGCCATCAGAATAATCGGCCAGTAGATCGTATGGAAGCGGACAATTTCCTTCCCGACGATGTGAACATCAGCAGGCCAGTACTTCTCGTACAGGCTGCGGTCCTCCGAGCCATAGCCCAGAGCCGTAATGTAGTTGGTAAGCGCATCGATCCATACATACACTACATGCTTCTCGTCGCCTTTTACCTTAACGCCCCAGTCAAAGGTCGTACGGGATACCGCCAGATCCTCCAGACCCGGCTTGATGAAGTTGTTAATCATCTCGTTCTTGCGGGATTCCGGCAGGATAAACTCCGGGTTCTCCTCGTAGAACTTCAGCAGGCGGTCAGCATATTTACTCATACGGAAGAAGTAGCTTTCCTCCTTGACCAGTTCCACCGGATGACCGCTGTCAGGACTTTTCCCTCCGGTAATCTTGCCGTCAGCATCACGTTCAATATCCACCAGCTGGGTTTCGGTGTAGAAGGTCTCATCCGAAATACAGTACCAGCCTTCGTATTCCCCTTTGTAGATATCCCCCTGCTTCAGCAGACGGTCAAAAATATCCGCAACTACCTTCTTATGCCGCTCCTCCGTGGTACGGATGAAATCATCATTTGAGATATCCAGCTTCTTCCACAGGTCCTTAATGCCGACGACAATCCCGTCCACGAACTCCTGCGGGGTCTTTCCGGCCTTACCGGCCTTCTCTTCAATCTTCTGCCCATGCTCGTCCGTTCCGGTCAGATAGCGTACCTCATAGCCGCGCAGCCGCTTATAGCGGGCCATCGCATCACCGGCTACCGTGGAATACGCATGCCCGATATGCAGCTTGTCGCTCGGATAGTAGATCGGTGTTGTCAGATAAAAGGTTTTGTTCTCACTCATTACTTCATCATCCCTTCGTTATCCCTAGTCGTTCATTTCACACAAAAAACTCCCGCCCCTCTATGGGGCGAGAGTAAACTCACGCGATACCACCCAACATTCCCCGGCTCCTCACAGAGCACAGGCTTCGTCAGTTCCTCAAGCGGAACTGTCCATTAACGCTGGAACACGCCGTGCGCTTACGCAGGGCCTCGGCTTCAGGCCTTCCGCTCGAACACAGTTCCTCCCGGACCATATTCAATCTGGCATTCCATACCGGCTCCCAGCAGTACCGGCTCTCTGTAATGGTGTCCACATCTACTTATCCGTTCCTCGGAATATCACTTATTATTCAAAATATAACCATCCCGGCGGCCCGTGTCAAGTCGTATGCAGCGGCTTATCCCCGGAGGGCTGCTCTTTGCGCGGCGGCACCGGGTCAAGGCCTCCCGGATGGAAGGGATGACAGCGGGCGATCCGCCTGGCAGCAAGCCATGAACCCTTCAGCGGCCCATGGACCTCAATGGCCTCCAGCGCGTAAGCCGAACAGGTCGGGTAGAACCGGCAGGTTGCGGGCTTGAGCGGCGAAATGAACTTGCGGTAGACCCGGATAGGGGCCTGCACTGTTCTTCGTAAGCTAGCCATACTCAGCGTCCCTCTTTGCTGCGGGCAGCACCGGCCGGCTCTTCTTCTCTTCCCTGCTCACAATCCTTGCAATAGCCGAATACCTCGAATTTATGCTTGACCACCCGGAACTGATCCGGCGGATCAGTTAGATTCATCGGGCAGAATTGAATCGGGTATGTCTTCATACACTGCAGGCAAATCATATGGTGATGATGGTGATCCTGACTGCAGCTTGCCTTGAATTTGACGCCTTCTTCAAATACAATCTGCTCCAGTACGCCCAGCTCCTCCATAACACGCAGGTTACGGTAGACGGTATCGAAGCTCAGCCCGCTATACTTGCGGCCCATATGCTCATATACATCCTTTGCAGACAAATATCCCGTATTCTCGCCGAATAATTTGGCAAGCGTCTTGCGCTGATCGGTGATTCGCAGCCCCTGCCCCGACATGGCTTCCAGGATTTGATCTGTCGACAGCATTCGCTCATCTCCCATAACATAGGTCGTTTGTGTTGCACTCTCTTTATAATGCCCCAAAAGCACTGCCCCGTCAATAAAAGTGCCTGCCTGAACGCATCCACAGTCTTGCTGCAGAATACAAAACGGCAGCCGCCCCCTAAGGAGCGCTGCCGTTTGTATTTTTCACAATAAATTATTTTTTCGCCGGAAGCGGGGTGAAGACAAAGTTAACGGGCAGGTTGCTGCCGGAAGCGACGGAGAACACAATCTCCACACGCCCTTCATACTCTCCGGTACGGTAGACAACAGCATTCGTGTCTGATGATAGGCCTAAAGTGCCCTTATTGGGCAGGTTCACCATTGTGCCGTTTACAATCAGCGGTCCCAGATAAGGCCCCCCGCGCGGGTTGAAGGTGATCAGCGTGTTTGCTGCAACACGATCCAATACGATTTTGTAAAGCACCCCGAAGTTACCCGCATTGGAAACATACGTCCCCTTCATTGGATCAATCCCGTCCAGGTTTTTGTCCAGTTTATTGTCGCCCAGAAGCAGCTTACTTTGCGTGGTCCCCACCAGATCGGTCACGTTCATGATCCGCGTAGAATCAGGGAAGGTTCCCCGGGTATGCACACCATCGCTGTCAAGAAAAGGAAGATAAGGAAGCTCAGCAAGCGGGTCCTTGGTCTGCTCCACCATGACTACGTTATACTGAACCGGCAGGTCACTGAACAGATCCGCACTCAGCGACATTACGTCTTTAGGCTTCATGGCAATTTTGTTCAGATCTGTCATGATAATCATGCTCTGTCCCGGCTGCAGGGTAACCGGAGCTTCGGTCGAGCCGGTAACCATGGATTTGAAGTATTTCTCCATCGATACTTTGCCCGTATATTCCGGTGATGTCACCGGACCGGCAATCCCCAGATACTGGGTAGTAATGGTTGCCGGATACAGGTTGTTGTTCGTAGCAATCACATAGAGCTTCTGTCTGGTAGCCATATTGTTCATATGGTGCACAAGGAAGCGTGTATTGCCCACAGAGCTTTCACGGTACAGAACACCTTCCGTATTCACAGTCTCTGGACTGTTGCTGCGGATCAGAGTGTAGCCCTCTGAGGACAGGTTATACGGCAGATTCGGAAGCGACGGAATCTTCCCGCCGTCCATGCTGATGATATCCCCCGGAATGGTGAACAGCTTCGTTACTTCATCCTGCGTATACAATTGCTCGCTGGTAATATTGATGATCTTCTCAGCAGTACTGCTAAGACCATGCTTATCAGTTACTGTCAGCTGGATAGGTACAGGCCCGGAAGTAAAGTAAGCCAGCGACCGATTGTTCCAGGTAACGGTCAGCTCTTCATTCTCAGGATCATAGCTGGTATCGGTCAGGATTACCGGCTCACCCATTTTGTATTCGTCTTTATCTGTGGTGAACTGGGCCACTGGCGGCTGATTAGGCTGCAGCACCTGAATGGTCACCGGATAAGGATCACTCCACATGTTGTTGGCATCCCGTACCGAATACATAACCGTATAGAAGCCCGGCTGATCATACATATCCCGCTTGTTGTCACTCCAACGTTCTTCCACAATCGGCGTACCGTTCGGGGAAGAGCTGGAGGTCACATAAGTCACGATCGTTTCCCCGGCATAGATTTCCTTGGGCTGAACCGTGAAGGAAGCAGTTGGCTTCGTATTCAGTGTAAGAATAACCCGCTTCTGAACATTGTCAACGGTGTAAGGAATTTTGAGTGCAGAGGTTATCGAGGTTAACGGTATCATAAAGGTGCCTTTGAACTGGTAAGCAGGACCCTTCATGGTAACCTTGGTACCATCGACTGTGTATATTTTGCTGTCGGTCTTGAAGCGCATAATGCTGGTGCCCTTGGTCACAATGACCTCTTTGGTTTTGGCATCATACGTGAAGGCAACGCCTACCATTTCCACCATTGCGCGGATCGATACATAGGAGACACCATTCTTGACTGCCATCGGCTGATTGGCGGTGTAAGGCGTGCCATTTCTGAACATCTTGTTGCTGTTCATCATCAGGATCAGCTTGCCTGCCCCATCCGCGGGCGCAGCTATGCCTGGAGTTGGTGTAGGCTGCATGAATGGAGTCATCGCCGGATCTTCGGTTGGTACAACACCATCTACAGGCGCTGTTGTTACGGTACCGTCTGCAGGCGCTGCAGTCTCACCAGGAAGGGCCGTTGCAGCCGGACTTGGCGTTGCTGTGGCTGCCGGAATCCCCTGGGCCGGTGTTGCTTCAGGCACAGGTGTTGATGTTGGTGTCACTGATCCGGCAGGCGTCTCCGTAGCCAGCGGATTAGTCGACTCGGTCTGAAGCTGCGTTGCGCCGGTATTTCCCGCTGCGGCAACAGTCCCTGTTATTGTTGTCTGAGTGCTGACTGGTGCTGCGAAGGCTGGAACCGCTGCTACGGATTGCGATACCACCAATACTGCCACCAAGAACGTTCTTTTCAAATTCATTATACGACTCCTTCTGCTCCCATTTGTAGTGTATAAGGCAGTCTCTTCATTGCATTCTTTCCACCTTATATTCCCCGCAAAATTGCAACCGCCCTCTTAGAGAACGGAAGAATGTTTTGCCACGTTCATTTTACAAAACATAGTATTAGACGCATGTTATAGCGAAAAGTTTCATTCTGTGTAAAAAGAAAACAAAAAATAACGACCACCCCTGTACCCGGGCAATCGTTATGGCTGGCAACCCGCTAGGTACGGGCATCGGTCGCCCCGAACCTGCTGCGGTATTCCTTCGGGGTCATTCCTGTCTGCTTCTGGAACACCTTGGTGAAATAACGCCGCTCCTGATAGCCGACGCCCGAGCTGATGGCCGTGATGCTCTTGTCGCTGCTGGCGAGCATGAACTTGGCAGCTTCAATCCGCTGCTGGGTGACATACTCCACGAAGGTCACCGCGAAGCGGTTCTTGAACAGCAGGCAAAAATAACTGCTGCTAATGCCAATCGTATTCGCCACCTCATCAATACCGAGATCTGTGTGCAGGCGCTCCGTAATGAACTGTGCGGCTTGATTCATCAGCTGCTCCGGTGTTTTTTTGACAGGCTCATCAGCCGCAGGCACTTCCTGAAACAACGGGATGCTGTTGTACAATTTGTCCTTATACTGCCTGCTGCGTATCCGCGAGCCGATTTCCCGTACCTTGTCGCCAAGCTCCCCGTAATGAATCGGCTTGCAGATATACTCCTTCACCCCGAGCCGGATCGCTTCACGCGCATAATCGAATTCCTGGTAACCGCTGAGCAGCAGTACCTCGCTCATAAGCCCCATCTCCCGCAGCTTGCCGATGAATGTCAACCCATCCATCACCGGCATACGGATATCGCAGAGCACCAGATCAGGTGGCGTTTCCTCTGCCAAGCGCAGCGCCTCCATCCCGCTTCGTGCCAGCCCCGCAACCTCCATCCCCATGTCCTGCCAGGGCAGCACAGTGTTGAGATTGCTCAGAATGGGCGCTTCATCGTCAACCAATAATACTTTTAGCATAATGGCCTTCCCCCTGCCCGTATTTCGGAATGACGCACTGGATGATCGTTCCTTCCCCAGGACTAGCACATATGAAAATCCCATATCTGTCGCCGTATTCAATTCGTATCCGGTCCGCAACACTTCGTACACCCAGCCCCCGCCGCTCCTGATGAATGCCCTGCTCCGGCCTAGCTTCCGTCTGCTGCTCTGCCGCGTCATTCACCATGTATTGAAACATCGACAGCTGGGACGGGGTCATCCCGATTCCGTTATCCTGTATCCGCAGCACCAGATTGCCTTGGGTCTCCCACACCTTAACACTCACCAGACCCTTATACCCGATCCCCTCAAAACCATGCTGAATGCTGTTCTCCACCAGCGGCTGGAGCGTAAGCTTCAGAATCCCGCAGCCCAGCAGCTCTGCCGGAATCTCAAGCTCATAATCGAACAGGTCCTCGAACCGGAATTTCTGGATATCGAGATAATTGCGCAGATGCTTAACCTCTTCCTCCAGCGTAATCTCATCCCTGTCCTGAATGCTGATCCGCAGAATACTTGCCAGCCGGTAGACCATCTCACTTACCTTGCGCCCTTCATTTTGCACAGCCAGCACATTGATCGATTCCAGAGTATTGAACAAAAAATGCGGCTTGATCTGGGCCTGCAGCACACGCATTTCCGCTTGATTCTTGCGCTGCTGCTCAACGTGAACCCGGCTGAACAGCGAGTTGATTTTGTCCATAAGATCATTGAAGCCTCTGGCCAGCAGCGTCATCTCATCGTTGCCCTTCTCCTCAACACGGGTAGTAAGATCTCCGTCCTCTACCCTGCGCATGAAGCGTACAATGACAGCAATCCCGCCAGTAATCCGGTTCATGAAGAACAGATTGAAGATGACAGCGCCCAGGAGGCACAGGAACATCACTATGACGAACCAGCGGGCGAACACCGTCACCTCATGAGACAGAGTATCCCAGGAAGTGACAGAGACCAGACTCCAGGGATAGTCCTTGAGATGGTAGACCGACAGAATGCTTTTCTCGCCGCCGAACAGTGTCTTGAAGCTCTGAAAGCCTGGCTTAAACGTAATATCCTTCGTGGTGAAGCTGCGGAAATCCTGCCCGTCCAGCTGCCTGTCCGGGTCCAGCAGAATCATTCCATCATCGTTAACCAGCATGAAGGACACCTTCTGGTCGGTACCCCCGATCTTAAGATTGCGGAATATCGACTCGAACTCCCAATTCTTGATCTGCACCACCAGAATGCCGATATTCTGAAAGAAGCTAAGCTCCTTAACCAGCCGGATTTGCGTAAATACAGCCTCCGTTCCGGTTAGCTCAGGGTACTCATGCGGGGCCAGCCATTTCGGAACCCCGTTCAGCTTCATTACCTCCTGGTACAGCTCGCTGCCTTTGAACTTGTCATAGGGCAGGGTGCGGAAATTCTCCTTGTTGAAGACCGAGACGATCTCCGAGCTCCCTTTTCCGTTGAAATTATACAGGAAGGCATAGCTGATCGACGGATGATTATAGAGCAGGCTGCGGAAATTACGCTGGCTGGCATTCAGGCTAAGCTGCTCGGCATCGGTCAAATCCTGTTTGGAGGGATCATCTGCACTAAGCGCCATATGAAAGACCGAGGTGGCAATTCCGTTGTCAGTCACATTGTCCATATCCTTGAACACATTAGAAATGCTGTAGCTGATCGCTTTGAGCGAATATTCGGACTGCTGGCTATATTTCTTCTCAATGGAATTATAAGTCACGAAGAACATAATCATGCCAAGAATGAACAGCGGAATGATAATCAGGCCTAAGAATGCCGTAAACAATTTGTAGCGCAGATTCATCGGCTGTTGCTCCTGACATGATTGATATTATCCTTTTACACTGCCTGCGGTGACGCCTTCAATAATCTTCTCCTGCAGGACCGCATAAATCACTATAACCGGAACCACACTGTAGACAATTCCCGCCGACATCTGTGCGTAATTCATCTGGTACTGATCGCGGAACTGGACCATCCCTACGGGGAGCGTACGCAGCTCGTCATTAGACAGAAAATAGTTGGCCAGCAGGAACTCATTCCAATTTCCCAGGAAATTAACAATGAATACCGTAACCATCGCCGGAACTGTCAAAGGTACAATAATTCTAGCAAATATACCCGGGGCCTTCAAGCCGTCCATGACCGCCGCTTCTTCGATTTCACTGGGCAGCGAACGCATGAAAGCCGCCAGAATAATGATCGTGAACGGGATTGCATTGGCAATGTACGGAATAATGAGCGCCCAGTGGGTATTGAGAATATGCAGCTTGCGGACAATCGTGTAGATGGGCAGCATCAGCGCATTGTTCGGAATCAGCATCCCGATCAGGACCAGCGAGAAAAGAATGGCATTCCACTTCCCCTGGCGCATCCGCGTGACCGCGAAGGCGAACATGGACCCCAGCAGAATAGACACTACTGAGGCCAGAACCGAGATATATAAGCTATTGAAAAAATAAGTACTGATCTTGGCATTGACCCACGCTTCTACATAATTGGACCATTCGAAGCTCTTCGGAATGCCGAACGGGTTGAGGGCAATCGCATTATTATCCTTCTTCACCGAAGAGAAAAGGACGAAGAGGAACGGGAACAGCACAATTACCAGATACCCCAGCAGGGCAATGTGCGGCAGACTTTTTTTCAGCGGGCGCGGCATCAGTATTCAATCCTTTCCGTACGGCGGGCAAACACCAGCTGGTAGAGGGCGGTTACAACGAGCGTGAACAAGAAGATCAGAACGGCGATGGTATTGCCGTACCCGTATTTGAAGTTGGTAATCGCATACTTAATCATATAGGTGGCCATTACCTCGGTTGAACCTGCCGGTCCGCCCTTGGTCATTACGATAACGATATCGGCAGCCTTCATCGCTCCGGCAATCGATAGCATAATCACCACCGAGATGATTGGTACGATCAGCGGCAGGGTGATGCGTGTAGCCCGCTGGAACCCCGTAGCGCCATCGATGGCTGCTGCTTCCTCAAGCTCACCGGGAATAGAGAGGATCGCCGCCAGCACCATTACAATGTAGAAGCCGGTCCACTGCCAGGCATTCGTAATCAGAATCGACAGCATCGCGAACCGTTCGTCCGACAGCCAGTAGACCGGCTCAATGCCAACCAGACTTAGTACTTTGTTGAACAATCCAATGTTCGGCTCGTAAATGAAGCCCCAGAGAATGCCGATTACTGCAGTAGACATAATGGATGGCATGAATACCGCTGTCTTATACAGCCCCTTCAGCTTCTTCACATTGGCAATCAGTAAGGAGAAGAACACAATCAGCGGCACCTGTATGCCTACGGAGAAGAGAATGAACCAGCCGTTATTTTTCACAGAGATCCAGAAGCGTTCATCTCCCAGAGCTTTCTTGAAGTTGTCCACTCCGGCATATTTGACCGTCTCGGACACACCGTTCCAGCTGGTGAAGCTATAGTAAATCGAGCTGAAGATCGGATAGATGAAGAACATAATGAATAGCACCAGTGCCGGAATAACGAACAGAATGAACACCAGAGGATTTCTCAGTGCCTTATTCATAGCTACCTCCATATTGCTTTTCTTTTGAAAAATGCACCCTGGAGCAAGCACCAGGGCACATATAGTTCACCGCTTCTTATTCCACGGCCGCATTAGCCTCTTCCTGAATCTTCTGAAGCGCTTCGCCCATCTTCTCAGGAGTCGTCTGCCCGCCGATCAGGCTCTGGATCTGGATGTTACTGATCTCGGTGGTAACATCTGCCTGCACCAGTGAGTCAAAGGCCGGGAAGGACGACTTGGAGCTGTTCAATACTGCGACAATCTCACTCATTAGGTCATCCGTAATATTCTTGTTCAGCACTGCCTGATCAATCTTCATGGCAGGCAGAACTCCGTCCTCTACCAGACCGCGCAGCTGCATCTCTTCATTAAACATATTCTTAATGAAGGATTTCACTGCTGCAAGCTGCCGCTCATCTTCACCCGCCGAAGCGGAGAAGCCATAACCGTTGTTCACATCCCGCATTAGCGCTGTCTGATCCCCCACTCCGACTTCAACCGCCGGAATATTGAAGAAGCCGACCTTGCCGATTAGACCTTCGCCGGATTGGCCGGCTTTGAACACGGAAGACTTCCAGGTTCCGTCATACATCAGGATCGCTTCCCCGCTGGTGAACTGGGTAGTGTATTCGGCATATTCGAAGCCCAGCTCGCCCTTCTTGAAGTAGCCCTTATCGACCCATTCTTTGTATTTTGCCAAGCCCTTAACTACGTTAGGATCATTCCACTTCGCTTCACCCGTAGCGAACTTCGCAGTCACATCCGGTCCGGCATAACGGGACCAGAGATGATTGGCCAGCATCAGCGGTACCCAGCCTGCTTTGGAAGCACCAGCCATTGGCACTTTACCATCCGCTTTAATATCGGCCAGCTGCTGCTCCAGTTCGGCGAAGGTCGTTGGAGCCTTCCAGCCCTTGCTTGTATAGTATTCTTTATTATAGAAGAAGCCTTCACCGGAGCCGCCGATCGGCAGGCCGTAGATTTTACCTTCATAGGTGAACGGGTCCAGATTGGAGAACTTGTCTTTGATGCCTAATTCATCAAGGATCGGGGTCAGGTCCAGCAGTTTGCCTTCTTTGGCATAGATCTTGGAATCCGGGCTGCCGAACAGGTCGAAGATCTCCGGAGGGTTACCGGCCGCCATTTCACCGCGCAGCTTCTCCTTACGGTTCACATCCGAATCTACTCCATCAAGCTTGAAGGTCAGTCCGGGCACATCCGCCTGCACCTTGCCCACCACATCCTCCAGAATAGCCAATCGTTTCTGTTTGTCTGCCCCAACCTGAGTATGACGGATCGTCATCTCAAAGGGCTCCGCACTTGCAGGCTCTTCCGTTGCGGCAGCATTGGTAGCAGCAGCCTCTTCCGTCGCCGCCGGCTCACCTTTATTGTTGGCAGCATTATTCTTGTTACCTCCGCAGCCAGTCAGCAGCGCCGAGGTGACGAACATCAGGGACAACAGCAGTGTTAGACTTTTTCTCATTACGGGTGACCCTCCCTATTTAATGATTTCCCTTACAACTCTAATTATAGAAAATCACATTTGTAATCGTAAGGTTAAGATTTATCTTCAATAGGGATAAAATCCTCTAATGAAAGCGAAATCAGTTAGGTTTCCTGACACACAAAAAAAAGCGAAACTCCTCAGAATAGAAGCTCCGCTTTTGATAATTACTATATTTAATTAGACCAATGCAGACTCTTTACGACCTTCTTCAATCAGCCGGTACGCACGCTGCACTTCTTCATCGGAAGGTGACTCCACCCCTTCAAGCTCATAGGGACGGCCAAGTTCTTTCCATTTGTAGATCCCCATTACGTGATAAGGCAGGATTTCGAACTTCTCCACACCCTTTAAGGTGCCGATGAACCGTCCGAGATTCTGTAAATCCTCTTCATTATTATGAATGCCGGGAACATAGACATGGCGAATCCACATTTTACGGTTATTATCAGATAACCAGCGGGCCAGCTTCAAGGTACGGTCGTTGGATTTGCCGGTTAGCTTGATGTGCGCTTCGTCATCAATATGCTTCAGATCTAAGAGTACCAGGTCGGTAACATCCAGCAGATCGCTGATTTTCGAACCATCATTATAGCCGTTAGTATCAAGCGTGGTATGCAGATTCCAGCGTTTCTTCACCTCGGTGAACAGCTGCTTCACAAAATGCGCCTGGAGAGTTGGTTCACCGCCGGATACGGTCAGACCGCCGCCGGACGTTTTATAATAATTCAGGTAAGGCTCAATTTCCGCCAGCACTTGCTCGACGGTCATTTCCTTGCCTTCATTCAATTCCCATGTATCCGGGTTGTGGCAATACTGACACTTGAGCAGGCAGCCCTGCATAAAAAGCACGAAGCGGATACCCGGGCCATCCACCGTTCCAAAGGTTTCTAAAGAGTGGATATGTCCTTTAAGCATGAGATGTCATCCTTTCAAAAAAACTTAAAATTTTAACCACTTTCAGACAAGAGTGTACCGCCCTCTTGCAAGGGCGGCAGCTCTTTAGTTCATTTCAGTTCTTGCAGAACATGAACGTATCTTACATGGAATCGTGGAATGTACGGTTGATAACATCCATCTGTTGTTCACGGGTCAGCTTGATGAAGTTAACAGCATAGCCGGATACGCGAATGGTCAACTGTGGATAGTTCTCTGGATGATCCATAGCGTCGAGCAGCTGCTCACGGTTAAATACGTTAACGTTCAAGTGCTGAGCGTTATTGTGGAAATATCCGTCCATCATGAAGACCAGGTTGGACTTACGGGAATCTTCGTCTTTACCCAGTGCCTTAGGAACGATGGAGAAGGTATTCGAGATACCATCCTGTGCATCGGAGTAAGGAAGTTTGGCAACAGAGTTCAGGGATGCCAGGGCGCCCTTCTTGTCGCGTCCGTGCATTGGGTTAGCACCAGGAGCGAATGGTTCGCCTTTTTTACGTCCGTCAGGAGTAGTACCGGTCTTTTTACCATATACAACGTTCGAAGTGATAGTCAGTACCGATTGAGTAGGTACAGCGTCACGATATGTTTTGTTTTTGCGGATCATCGACATGAAGGTTTCAACCAGTTCAACTGCGATGCTGTCAACAGCGTCGTCGTTGTTACCGTAGCAAGGGAATTCACCCTCAGTTTCAAAGTCGATTGCGATGCCTTCTTCGTTACGGATTGGCTTAACCTTAGCGTATTTGATCGCGCTCAGGGAGTCAGCAGCAACGGACAGTCCGGCGATACCGCAAGCCATTGTACGCAGAATGTCGCGGTCATGCAGCGCCATTTCGATACGTTCGTAGGAATATTTGTCATGCATATAGTGAATGATGTTCAGCGTGTTGACATAAGTCTTAGCCAGCCATTCCATCATTGGTTTGAAACGTTTCATTACTTCATCATAATCCAGGTATTCAGAGGTGATCGCAGGATATTCAGGGCCTACCTGAACGCCGGATTTCTCATCTTTACCGCCATTGATCGCATACAGCAGAGCCTTAGCCAGGTTGGCACGGGCACCGAAGAACTGCATTTGCTTACCGATACGCATTGGGGATACGCAGCAGGCAATCGCATAATCTTCACCCCAGTATGGACGCATTACATCATCGTTCTCATATTGGATAGCGCTGGTCTCAATGGATACCTTGGCACAATATTTCTTGAAGCCTTCAGGAAGCTTCTCGGACCACAGTACAGTCAGGTTTGGTTCTGGAGCCGGTCCCAGATTGTACAGGGTATGCAGGAAGCGGAAGCTGTTCTTAGTTACGCGGGTCGTACCGTCTTCAGCCATACCACCGATGGATTCTGTAACCCAAGTCGGGTCACCGGAGAACAGGTCGTTATAGTCAGGCGTACGCAGGAATTTCACAATACGCAGCTTCATTACGAAATGGTCAACGATTTCTTGAGCTTGCTCTTCAGTCAGAGTACCTTCTTCAACGTCGCGTTGAACGTAGATATCAAGGAAGGAAGATACACGTCCCAGTGACATTGCCGCACCATTCTGTTCTTTAACAGCTGCCAGATAACCGAAGTATACCCATTGTGTAGCTTCTTTGAAGTTGACAGCCGGTTTGGAGATATCCATACCGTGAGCTGCAGCCATTTGTTTCAGTTCGCCCAGAGCACGCATTTGCTCGGACAGCTCTTCACGCAGACGGATAACATCTTCTGTCATGGAGTCTACTTCAAGCTCAGCCAGTTGCTGCTTCTTATCTTTGATCAGGAAATCAATACCATACAGAGCAATACGGCGGTAGTCGCCGATGATACGTCCGCGGCCATAAGCATCAGGAAGGCCTGTGATTACGCCGGATTTACGCACAGCTCTCATATCTGGTGTATATGCATCAAATACGCCTTGGTTATGCGTTTTGCGGATGTTCGTGAACATGTCAACGATATTCTGCGGAAGCTCGAAGCCGTAAGCCTTAGTAGCATCGATCATCATTTTGATACCGCCGAACGGTTGGATGGAACGTCTGAAAGGCGCATCAGTCTGAACGCCGACAATCTGTTCCTTGTCCTTGTCAATGTAACCAGGAGCATGGGATGTGATAGTGGAGACAGTATCGAGGGAAACGTCCCATACGCCGCCTCTTTCTCTTTCTTCCTTACTCAGCTGGGAGATAATCTTCCACAGTTCAGTAGTATTGCTGGTAGGACCTACGAGGAAATCTTCATTTCCTTCATAAGGCTTGATGTTCTTGGCAATAAAGTTATTAACGTCAACTTTCTTGGACCATGTACCTTTTGTGAAATTTCTCCAGCCAGACTTAACCTCTTGTACTTCTTTTTCAATTACCGACATGCTAAATCCCTCCATTTATATTTAGTATATTTGTAGAGATCGCGGGCTTGAAGGTTGATCCCGTGTCTCGTGATCCCATGAGCTATGGTTGTTATAAAATTCACAATCGCATCTTCATAACCGGGACCGTTGTTTATATAAACATTTTAGTTTATTTTCTGAAAAAGGACTGTGACAAATATCACTCTTTCGGTGATATTTGTCACTTCCATCCAGTCCCATATTAACCTTTAACCTTATTCTTTGTCAGGCAATCGTTACTTAGTTATCGAATTTTCCGTAGAATGCGTTGCGGTATACATCAGCAAGCTCGGATACCAGCGGCATTTTAGGGTTGGCAGTTGTACATTGGTCTTCAAATGCACGGTCAGCCAGATAGTCTACACGGGATTCGAAGTCCTTAGGATCGAAGCCAAGCGCCGAGAAGGATTCTTCGATACCGAGTTTTTTGTTCATATCGCGGATTGCATTGATCAGGCTTGTTACGCCTTCTTCGGTAGTGCGTGCAGGCAATCCCAGAATACGGGCAATCTCAGCATAGCGTTCGTCAGCTACAAAGTGAGAATATTTAGGGAACGAAGCGAACTTCGTAGGCTTCTTGGCATTGTAACGGATAACATGCGGCATCAGGATTGCATTGGTGCGGCCATGTGCGGTGTGATACTGTCCGCCCCATTTGTGCGCCAAGCTGTGGTTAATCCCCAGGAATGCATTGGCAAAAGCCATACCGGCAAGTGTCGATGCGTTGTGCATTTTCTCACGGGCCAGCTTGTCGCCTTGCAGTGCGGATTTCTCCAGCCACTGGAATACCAGTTGAATGGCTTTGATTGCCAGACCATCGGAATAGTCACTGGCCATTACTGATACATAAGCTTCAATAGCATGTGTCAATACGTCCATACCTGTATCGGCAACAGCGGTTTTAGGCAAGCTGTATACAAACTCAGGATCGATAATAGCTACGTCTGGAGTCAGCTCATAGTCAGCCAGCGGATACTTAGTATTATTCCCCGTTGTTTTATCTGTGATAACTGCGAACGAGGTTACTTCGGAACCTGTACCGGAAGTTGTAGGAATCGCAACGAATTTCGCTTTGTTGCCAAGCTTAGGGAATTTGTATACCCGTTTGCGGATATCCATGAACTTCTGCTTCAGACCATTGAAGTCTGCATCCGGATGTTCGTAGAACAGCCACATGCCCTTGGCAGCATCCATTGGGGAACCGCCCCCGAGTGCGATGATGCAGTCCGGCTGGAATCTGTTCATCATAGCTGTACCTTTTTCCACTGTAGTAGTCGACGGATCAGGTTCAACTTCCGAGAACACTTCGATTGCTACAGGAGTCTGGCGTTGACGCAGATAGTGCTCAACTCTTTCTACATATCCCAGCTTCACCATCACAGGGTCAGTGATAATAGCTACGCGTGTAATATCAGGCATTTTGGCCAGGTACTGAGTGGACCCCTTCTCGAAGTAAATCTTGTCAGGTACTTTAAACCATTGCATATTCACGGTACGACGGTTCACCCTTTTCACGTTGATCAGATTGATGGCAGTCACGTTCTGCGATACCGAGTTGCGTCCGTAAGATCCGCAGCCAAGTGTCAATGAAGGGATATTGGTGTTGTAAATATCGCCGATTGCGCCATGTGTAGATGGCGAGTTGACGAGAATACGTCCGGTCTGCAGACGGTTGGAGAACTTCATGATGACTTCTTCATTATTGGAATGGATAGCTGAGCTGTGGCCCATGCCGCCAAATTCAACGATTTGAGCTGCGCGTTCGATACCCTGGTCAGCATTCTTCACTTTGTAGCAAGCCAGAACCGGGCTCAGCTTCTCAGCAGACAATGGATATTTAGTACCTACGCCTTCAAGCTCAGCTACCAGGATCTTCGTTCCGGCCGGAACCTGAATGCCGCACATTTCAGCGATCTTCACAGCCGATTGGCCAACGATAGCCGGGTTAACCGCACATTTCTCTACGTTCATTGCGCCGCTGGTCAGCTTGGCAGCTTCTTCTTTGTTAACGAAGTAACAGCCGTTCGCAATCATTTTCTTCTTCACTTGATCGAAGATGGCTTCTTCAATGATGACTGCCTGCTCGGAAGCACAGATCATACCATTATCAAAAGTCTTCGACAGGATAAGGTCTGTTACAGCCTGATCAATGTCAGCACTCTTCTCAATGAAGGCAGGCACGTTACCAGGACCTACGCCGAGTGCCGGCTTGCCGCAGCTGTAAGCTGCCTTGACCATTGCCGATCCGCCGGTTGCCAGAATCAGTGCAACGTCCGGATTGTTCATCAATGCGTTTGTTTTGTCCATCGTAGGAAGCTCAATCCATTGGATGAAGTTCTCAGGTGCGCCGGCTGCTACGCCTGCATCATGCAGAATTTTGGCTGCTGCCGCACTGCACTCTTGCGCTGACGGGTGGAAACCGAATATAATAGGGTTACGTGTCTTAGCGGAAATCAAAGCTTTAAACATCGTGGTGGATGTTGGGTTGGTTACCGGTGTGATACCCATAATGATTCCGACTGGTTCAGCAATCTTCTGGAAGCTGTCATAAGCGTTATCCTCAATAACGCCTACAGTCTTGTCGTACTTAATTCCGTGCCAGATATATTCAGTGGAGAAGATGTTCTTCGTGATTTTGTCTTCGTATACTCCGCGTCCTGTTTCTTCAACTGCCAGTTTTGCCAGGTACATATGCTTGTCGAGTCCGGCCAGCGCCATTGCATGAACGATTGTGTTTGTCTGCTCTTGGTCCAGGCCCATGAACGCTTCGTGGGCTTTCTTTGCTTTATCCACCAAAACCTGAATATACTCTTCAGCGGTGGTTTGTTTCACTTGGGCGGCGACTTCGTTTTTAACTGCCATCTCCCTCGTCCTCCTGTCAATTTTTAGGTTGTTTCTTTCTATACATTTATCTTAGCACATCCTTTTCACCTTGTATAGTGAAATCTTTCACAAAGTTTAAAGTTTTTTTTGAGTTGTTTTCAAAGCGCTTTCATTCGATCATTTACCGGTATCTTTTCCATATTATATGTATTATTTAATTAATATTTGTCTAATCTGCGAACGCAATACGGCCAGTTGTAGCGTTGATGACCCATCTCAACCTTATGAAGCCGGGTGGGTTTCAGTAATTCTGCTCATGAATGCCAAGCCGTCACTTCGGCTCATCCGGCACTCTTCTATAGAATAACTCTGACAGGGTGAATATAAATATAAATCTCTTTATGTCCATTTGTATGGATTTTTTCTGCTAAATAAAAACCAGCCCACACAAACTTCCCGCGTTAGACTGGTTTTATAGTGTTTCATCCTGAGCATATTGCGCCGGACGGCTTATATTAGCTGTAAATCCCTCTAAAAACCGGAATTTCTTTCTCCATAATAAAATCATCCATGACGAATCCATTGCCGATATCCGCCATTTGCTCCCGTAGGATACGGAAGCCTTTTTTCTTATATACCACAATACTGGATTCGTTGTCACGATTGACTGTCAGCCAGATATGAGTCAGATTACGGTCCTCACACAGCTTCTCCAGGAAGGCCAACGCTTGACTGGCATAGCTGCGCCCCCTGTACTCCTTGCCGATATAGAACTTACTCAAAAAGAGCTTGCCATCTTCTTCTCTGGCCGACATATATCCGGCAATAGAGCCATCGCCATTATGGATCAAGTAATATTCGTAGCCCTGATGATGGATTTGATCCGTTATCGCGGGAGCCGATTGGAACTTTTCAATCATGTAATCAATCTGCTCGATGGTAATAATGGAGACATAATATTCTTGCCATATTTCTGCAGCCAATCGGGCAACCTCAGCGGTTTCTTCCGCTGTAGTCACTTGTAGAAATCTAAGCTCCATAATATGTACCCGCTTTTCCTGGGGCTCGGGTATACCCTTGCAATTGCAGCCATGAGCCACAGGCATCCGTCCAAGTCTTAGTGTGCGGCTCTTCAGGGGCTAGGCCCAGACCGTGTACGCCGTGTGCATAGATATGCAGATCGAATGGAACCTTATGACGGCTAAGCCCTGCAGCAAACAACAGGCTGTTCTCTACCGGGACATAATCATCATCCGAGGTATGCCAGAGGAACGTTGGCGGCGTGTCCGGGGTTACCTGGAACTCGCTGCTGAGCTTAAGCGACAACTCTGCACCGGGAACAGCTCCCAGCAGATTCTCCTTCGAGCCCTGATGTGTAACCCCTTCGGTCATCGAGATGACCGGGTAGCATAGAATCAGGCGGTCAGGACGGCTGGATAGCCGCTCCAATGGCTCCGGGTGATCAGGATTGCCCAGATCATAAGATACCCCGGCGGTAGAAGCGAGATGTCCACCTGCCGAGAAGCCCATAATGCCGAGACGGTCCGGGTCAATGCCGAATTCGTCCGCGCGGAAGCGGATCGTACGCAGCGCCCGTTGCGCATCCTGGAGCGCACTCGGGTATTGATAAGGCGCTACACGGTAGCGCAGTACGAAGGCGGAGATGCCCAGCGTATTCAGCCACTCCGCAACAGGACCGCCTTCATGGTCGGCTCGCATGGCGTACCCGCCTCCCGGACAGACCAGCACAGCAGCATTCCCCTTGCCTTCCACTAAATAAGGTGTAATCGCAGGCTGATCCTCTTCGCTGGTTCCCAGCGCTCCTGGCACCCCTTTAGGCCATAGCAACAACGTTTCCATTATCATCCCTCAAGCTTTCCTTCTATAAATAGAATAGATAATAGAGGAAAAAGTTCCTCAAGGGCCATTCTATCAAGCTCTTACAATTCATGCAATCCGGATATCACCAGATCCGCTGCAAGGCTGATGGATTGAACTTCAGGCATTTGTACGGACATCATTACCCTGCGGGAAACCAAAAAAGCAGCTCCCTCTCGAGAATTATCCAGAACAGAGGGGGAGCTGCTATAATATCCTATAACACAGGAACAGGAACTCTTTTCAGGGCAAAAACGTAAGCAATCTCACACAAATGAAGTGAAAATTATCACAATGTTAAAAATTCGACACTTTTAAGGGAAAATTTTTACCCATAAAGAGGAATTTCAAGGTATAATTAATTTAAAATTTACTGAAAAACTGAGGGAATAAAGGGGATGTCGATTATGATAAAGGAACATTATAATGTTATCGAAGCCCGCGGCAATACAAACTGTTTCTCCGAGCAGAACTTTAACCGCCTGCTGGTCACCATGAAGGAACGCGTAGTCCCTGAAGGATCACACCTGTTCTGGGAAGGCGATTTTTCGGATAAACTGTTTTATATCAAGCGTGGACGTGTGAAATTAACCAAATCTACAGACGAAGGCAAAGAACTGATTCTGTATATGTATCAGGCCGGCGACATGGTCGGTCAGGCTGACCCGTTCTTCAGCACGAAGCACAGCTTCACAGCCGAAGTCATTGAAGAGAGTGAAGTTGGCGTGATCGAGCAGAAGGATCTGGAGATTCTGATCTGCCAGCACTGTGACTTCGCCATCGACTTCATGAAGTGGATGGGGATTCATCACCGTCTCACCCAGACGAAATTCCGCGATCTGATGATGTACGGCAAACCGGGCGCACTCTGCTCCACACTGATCCGTCTTGGCAACACCTATGGTGAGAAGACGGGCGACAGCATTCTCATCAACAAAAAAATCACGCATACAGATCTGTCCAACATGATCGGCGCTACCCGCGAGAGCGTTAACCGGATGCTAAGTGATCTGCGTAAAAAAGATGCGGTAGAGTATGAGAACGGCATGATTGTCATCAAGGATCTGGCGATGCTGCAGGAAATCTGCCACTGCGAATTATGTCCCAATGAAATTTGCCGAATTTAATTTCCTATCAATAATACCCTCTATTCACCTCATTGAAACATATCTGACCCAATAAATTTAATAGAGTGGTCAAGGCGCCTGTCCGGCGTCTTTTTTTCATTCCAGGATGAACTGATCTACATTGATAGGATTCCTTCAGACGGATATTTCATTTAGGAATACAAAACATAAAAAACCTCTTTTGAATTATCTGTCCTGATAAAACAGATAATTCAAAAGAGGAATTCTGCGGATTACGAAACGTTTATCATATTGCTCGCTTGATTTCCCTGTTGATTAGACTTACCCATATGTATATACTGCATTAAACCTCCTAGCAGGAGTAAAGCGCTTAGAAGGAGGAACATAACTCCCCCACCAAATTTAGCTAAAACAAAACCGCAAATAGTGGGACCAATCAAACGGGGAATCTGCATATACATTCCGAATATGGAGAAATATCGTCCGCGTTTATCTAAAGGAGCCATTAAAGATACATATTTCTGCAAGTGATTAATTCCAATCATTTCAGATAAGGAGAAGATGATTTCAACAATAATGAGTGTAAGAAAGCTTGGTGAATAACCATATCCAAAGCTGACCAGTGCAAACAAAATATAGCTTATAGTTATCATATTTTTAGAGGACTTATTCTCTGATTTCTTAGCAATCCAGATATTGGAGCTCATTACCAGAACAGCATTTACGGTGAACAGCACTGCTAGAATTGACGTATGATTTACAAAGTTATCTTTAAGGTGAAGAGGAAGCGTCGTTTCAACCTGCGAATAAAGTAAACCGACGGGAACGGCGAAAAGTGTAAAAAGATAAAGTTTTTTATTGTCTATCCAAGACAATCTTGGAACCTTTTGTTTAATATTTATTACTTCCCTTTGCGGTAAAGTCTCGGGGATTTTCCACCATACAATTAAAGTATATAGACCAAATGCAGCAGATGCAATTGCAAATACAACAGCCTGATTCCAAGCAAATACCGCCAATCCAAGTAAAGGTCCAATGGCTGGACCTACGTTAAATGCAGTATGCAGCAAGGCAAATACCTCGGCCCTTTTATCCGGCGGTACAATATCGGCAATTTGTGCATTTGCTGCAGGAACAAAGAGTGGCACACCAAATCCGTTCAAAAAGCTGAGAATTGCAAATGCCCAAACTGAATCCGCAAATATAAATCCGGTCATCGTCATAGCCTGAACCAGTAATGAAGCTACCATCACTGGCTTACGCCCAAAACGATCTGAAATTCCTCCGCCTATTAAACTTACTGCAATACTGGCTAGCGGCTGGAGACCTACAATCAATAACGGTACTATAACTGTTCCTTCCAAACGGTCATATAGATATAAGATGAGAAACGGACGAAGCATAAAATTTGTAATTGATGTAATAGCCGAGCCGAAAAAACGTATCCATATTGCTACCTCATAGTATGAGAGTATTTTGAAGATTCTTCTCATCATATCCTCCGCTCTTGTTTAATAAGCTCTATAAACCTCTTCATAACCTTGGTGTCTTCTACCGATAACCTGACATAGGATCTCAGTTCAGAATCAGCATATGGAATTAATTGATTAACATAATAACCTTCTTTTTTCCAGTTTGCTGTCCACAAATCTATCTGTGGATGTGAACAACATAAAAAGTTGGTCTGTGAAGGTAATACGAAAAATCCTGCTTGTTCAAGAGCTGTTTGAAGGATCTCCCGCAATTGTATAGTCTGCTGCCTGCCTTCCATATAACGATTCTTATCTTGGAGACAAACTACCGCCCTTTCAATAGCCGGAATATTCACATTCCATAATTGCAGATAAGGGCGTAAAGTTCTGAATAATTCAGGATGAAGCAGGGCATATCCAATCCGTAAACCTGCAAGAGCATAAAATTTAGAAAATGTCCGTACGATAATACAATTCGAATATAGTAACTCATCTATTGTAAAACAATCATCTCCTATTTCACGTACATCTATATATTCAATATAGGCCTCATCCAATAGAATCGTAGTTGAGTCCGGCAGACTGGAGAGAAGCCTTAGTATATCTTTCCTAGTCACATATCTGCCCGTGGGATTATTGGGATTACACAAAATTAATAGCGAATTCTCCGGCACCACTTCAGCGATTTGATCTACATCCCATTCTCCTAGGCCAACTGGGATTCTGATTACATCGGCGTTGTAAACCCTCTCTAACTCTTGGTATAATATATAAGATGGCCATGGAAACAATATTTTCTTGTGATTCAAATGAGCCCATAGAAAAATAGTTGAGATAATTTCCGTCGACCCGTTACCGATCAGGACCTCCGTATCGCGTAGACCAAACTGCAAACGAAGCAAGCTTCGTAGCTGTTCATACCCCGGATCAGGATAACGGCAATAACTCTGATCAACTAACGGGTTCTCATTAAGATGCATCCGGATCATAAAAAGCCGCCGTAGGATTCGAGATCCAACTGGCCGTTTCCTGTAAGCAAGGCGACTATGTTTTTATTCTCATACTGACTGCAAATTTTCTTAATGCCATATATGGTATAGGAGCTTTCTGGAGAAGCAATAATCCCTTCAATTCTTGCAAACTCCACTGCGGAGGCCATGGCCTCCGCCTCATCAAAGGCCTGAGCTTCAATGATGCCTTGATTGACAAAGTGGGATACGATCGGCGCAGCAGCATGATACCGTAAACCAGAAGCATGCATCGAGGGCGGATTAAAATCGTAACCTAGGGAATACATAAGCAACTTACTGCCTCCGCCTTCTCCATCTGCATAATCATAGTCGTATACCCCCCTGGTGAGCGTTGGTATGGCTGAGGATTCCGTACATATTACCCGTTCCAACCGATCTCCATAATAATCGACAATAGGCAGAGCAAATCCTCCGAATGAACTGCCACCGCCCACACAACCGATCACAATATCCGGTTCAATATGGTTAGTGGAGAGTTGTTCAATCACTTCCAAACCAATAACAGTGTTATATGTAAGCACAAAATCAAATAATGAGCCTGCAATGTTCATACTACCTTTTGAAAGTGCTATTTCCTCCAATACCTCAGATGTTGCAAAAGCAATCGATCCATTATTTTCTCCTTTTGCTATAAATGCTCTTCCTGCTCCAGTTAAACTACTTGGAGAAGCGACTACTTCAGCACCATATGTTTCCATCATCAGCCTTCTCAACTTCTTTAATTCATAAGAACTGCGAACCATATAGACTTTGCAATTCAAACCAGTTAACTTTGCAGCAAGTGCTGCTGCTACACCTGTCTGACCCGCACCTGTTTCGGTAATTACAGACACTTTCCCCTCCGTTGAACCATAATAAGCCTGTGGTAGAGCTGAGGTGATTTTGAAACTTCCATTACTCAGTGTATCTTCACGTTTGATATAGATTCTGTTGGTTGTCTCAAAAGCTTGTTCCAAGCGATATGCTCGATGCAATGGCGTTTGGCGGCCAACCATTTAATAGCTTTGAAGAATCGGCTGTGGAATGTCGATCCATCGCTCTTTAGATACACCATGCTCAACAACCTGGGCTGGGTGATATTTCAGGTATTCTTCCATCTCTTCATATTTATAGATCTGATGCAGCTGCTCCTCTGTAAGCATACTACGTACATTAAGCCATTGATTAACCATTAGCCATGAGCTCCTTTTAAAGAAGTAGCACAAGCGCACTTGTGTTGTTCGGGTTCCGTTATTTCCAGCACAGCTTCCAAAACTGTCATCATTCTCTCTATGGAGGTTGCAAAGCTTGTAACAACCTCTTCATGGGTAGACGGCAGTTCAGGATGTACCTGGCTGTTCAGTACACAAGCCATATCTGTAACGACTCCGAGGGACATATAGCACATTCCGCGTTCCCGAGCTAATACCACTGTATGTCTGAGGAGGGTTTCCCATATGATGTTGTTGCCTTAAAAGACATATTCTGCTCTAGCAGTTGATAAAGTCCGCTACCACCTATAATTCCCACTGCCTGATCCGTCATAGTTGCACCCTCTGACATTCATCTATTAAAATAAGCGGAAGTAAGTCTACTCCGAACTGCTCATGCAAAATAAATTCCGCTTGTTCTTGACGATCAACAATAGATGAATACCCTACTATCGTAACCGCTAATTCACGCAAAATTTTGCAACATCTTACAGCCGCTGAACCTCTTCCTGTCACATCGTCAATCAGCAACACACGGCTGCCTGAAGGCAAATCGCCCTCAATCAGGCTGGATTTTCCGTAAGATTTAAGCTTCTTGCGGATCATGAAGCCATGCAATTGTTGTCCTCTTAAAACACTTAAAGTCATAATTGCACCGATAAGAGGCAAGGCAGAAGTTGCTTCGCCTCCAATATGCGTGGCTCTCCGTTCATACGCAATACTAAGCATCTTCTCGGCTGCAAGAGTTAAAACCTCTGGATGGTATAGTAAATGCGCAGAATCCACGTAGACGTCACATCTACCTCCGGAACGACGGGATATGGGTTCATAAACGATAGATTGAGAAACGAGTTTTTTAAGACGCTCCATGATCGACCGCCTCTAAGTTATCCACAATAGCTCCGATTTCGGCAAATGCAGCGTCAATTCCTAAGTTCGCTGATGAAATGATATGCATTCCAAAATGTTCACCCACAGTCCGGTAGCTGGTCAGACTCTTCAACAGATGTTCCCGTTCGACAAAGGAGTCTTCAAAGCTTTTGCGTTGTTGTATTCTTTCAACACTCGTTTCCAGATCGACATCCATAAGAAATGCCACATGCGGCTGGCGAATAGATGGAAGTAGCTCAATAAGCCACGACTCCGGGGAATGTCCGCGAGCAATCATTGTTGCTAGCATTGTATAAATATAACGATCACTGATTACGTAAATCCCCTCTTGCAAGGCAGGCTCAATAATTTCTCTATAGTGCTGCTTTCGATCTGCGAACATATACATCTGCAAGGCGTTATAATCTACAAGATGACGTTTTTCAGGTTCATAAATATACGTTCTGAAAATATGGAGCTGGCGCATTTCCGGCGTTGGCTGCATAGTCAATAGCACCTGCTTGCCTTCTTTGCGGAGCTTTTCTGCAAGCATTTCGATCATTGTGGTCTTTCCTGCACCGTCAACACCATCAAATACGAATAGTCTGCCCTGATATTCATCGTTGGAAATCGGATTAAGCGCGGGAAACATAGATTGACCTCCTCTAACGTTAATTAGTATTTATTGCTGTATAGGTCTCTGCAATCTGGATGTATCCATTAAAACCTCCTGTAAAGCAGCATTAGCTGCTCCAAAGGTACAAAATTTCTGCTGAAGCGTGATCCTCCTGATGTTTCCCTGTGCCGTCAGTTGCGTAATGGAAATTCCATTTTCAGTGGTAACTCGACCACCTGCTTCCTCAAGAATCAGGGAGGAGGCCAAAACATCAACCAGTTTTGCCGTAAAACTAATATCCACAAAAACAGAAGCGGCGCCAATTGCCACACAACAGAGATCCAGTGCCGCACATCCCATAGCCCTGTAACTCTTCAGTTGAAGAATTACTCTTTTCATAGCTTGCAGTTCACGTTCAGTCTTGGCCAATCCAACAAAAATGCCGTCGCATTGATTAAGATGCTGATGTTTCATTGTATGAATAGGCTGTCCGTTTCGAAAGGCACCTACTCCTTTAATAGCAGTATATTCATGGCCATTAGCCAGATTAATGACATATGATCCACGTACATGACCGTTCTCATCTAAGATAGCTATTGAACAAGCATAATAGGACAACCCCATAGTAAAATTCTTGGTTCCGTCAAGCGGATCAAGGATGACAGTAAACCGGCCCCGGTTGAAATCGAGATATCCGCTTTCTTCACTAATGATATTGCGGATAGATGGAATACCTTTAAAGAAGTTTACACAAAGCTCTTCAAGTATGAGATCAATCATCAGACTTCTTTCACCGTACGCGTTAACTTCTTGAACATTAAATAATGATCTTTGATTCAGGCATGCCACTTGTTTAAGAGCATAGCCCAATTTGGTGCACTCCCTGATAATATCTTCGACTTGTTCCATGCTGTCTGTCATGATCTCACCTACTTTTTTTAGTGCAAGAAGCACCGTTCCTTTGAGAAAAGAATTGTACAACCGGTCTTTTCAAATTGGTTAAGCAACACCTCATCATTAGAGGAATAACCTGGAAGATTGAATGCATAAATATTCGCTTTTATGATTTGTTGAACCGGAATTTCATGCGGAAAATTACCATCAACCGCTATAACAGCATGAGTAAAATCAGTAGTATGTGCATGATAAATTGCTTTGTGGATTGCATGCTCTACTGCAGTGACTCCATCCTGATGTCCGGCAGCCACTGCCAAAGTGCGCCCCCCCTTTACGATCACTGCGCAGTATCTTGAATAAGTCTCGTGCCATCAAGCAGATCAATGGCTTCAATACGCCTTAAATTAGAACAAACGCTTGCTCTCATAGTCAACAACCGTAGACTGCTAGATATTCCTTCTTCAAAGGAGGGTGCTGCAACACCATCAAAGGGATAAGCTTCGATTTCACGCATATGATCTGCTGTCAGTTGGTGATTGACCATCAAAATACCATTTTCGGCTGCCCTATGGTCGGTTGCAGTTGCATTCTTCCACCGTACGGAGAAAGATGAGCCCGCTGATAACCCTGCAATATTCGCATGTTTTATTATGACGGCAGCTGGTTGTGCAAAATATTGAAGCAGCGAATACCCTGTATTGATATTATTGATATCGTTTAGCGAAAGATTTGAACCCTCAGACAGCATAGCGTTTTGATGACATTCCCAGGAAGCTGTCTGATGAGGATTCTCACCATACTTTAACTTTATTACCCCTTTTATCTTCACTCGTTTAGTCCACCTTCATATTCATTCTCATGGTTACTCCATACCGATATAAGTAGGAGAAAGCAAGTGGTGCATTAAAGGTAAAGTGCACCAAAACAGCAACCCACACCGACCCACTGTATACATAGAGCAATCCTGAACACAGACCCATTACAAATTGTGCTAGATAATCAGGAAGCTTGAAAGTTGATGACCTTGCATGGACCAGATGATCAAATACGAACAGTAAAGCGGAGATTATTACAGCTGCTACAGCTCCGGTCAATGGCATTAATAAAGCTATTACAAATGCTTTGTAATACAATTCCTGCAGGACTGCGGAACAGAGGTATGAATACACCTCCAAACAAGCTGCATTTAAACTCAAGGGGGGGAAGAAAAGTGTCAAATCTTTGTTGTAAAACGGCTTAATCTCACCAAACCTGGGAATCAGAAATATTAATCCCGCCAGCAGAGCAAGTGAAAAAGATATGATTAAATTTCCTTTCTCTAATGAAGGACTTGAAAAAAAACTATATGCTATCAAATACGAAAAAAAGTAGACTGATCTCCTCACCCAATTCGCTCCTTTAAAGGCAGAATCACGAATACGGTAGGCATTAAGATTAATCAATAACTGAGTTTGCGTGAAAATCAACAAATATAGTGTTTCTTGTCTAGGATGAATAATAAGTATTGCTGTAAGAAGAATATATACAGCTCCAATCGCACACCATTTCGTTCTGTTCATAATTAAACCTCAATAAGCTCTTTCTCTAACAGTTCTTTAATAAATTGTTTTATATCAAGCTCTACAGTTTCTAGAGGCTCATTATAAATATTTGAAATATTCTCTGCAATTTGCTGTACGGTAGTTTCACCGTCCAAAGCGTCCCAGACGATTTCACCGATTTCATCCAATTCAAATACATGGTAATTCTTCATAATGAATTTGGTTCCTTTGATTACCCTATATTGAACAAAAACATCCCTGGTTGGCTTCATCCCTATCACTTTCCTTTCTGAAAGTAAGAGATACCGGAAGTTCATTTCCGGTATCTCTACCTGTATGATCTCATTAATAATTCATCATGCCTGGAGTAAGTTTCACTTGCTTCAGCTTCGGAGCATTGTATTTCTTCATGGCTATCACCTCCTTTCAATACACTATTCACGTAATCTGTATGTTAAGCTCTTTGTCTTATCTGAAGAGCTAGCTGAGTTCTAGAGTTTAAATCCTGAGCAAATCTCATTGCTTTTTTAATAAACACTTTTACTGAACTCTGTTCAAACGAATGAGTTTGGAAATACATATATTTTTCTAAAAGATCACGATCTTCGCTTTGCTCTTGGTAACGCAATAATTTTCTATACATCCATTTAAGATTTGGATTCGTTTCCCCGTGAATCGCCAGATGAGAAACAGTTGCCAATTCTACCAATCTACGGACCATAAAAAAGGCTGAACCAAAATCTTCAGATAATAAAGCTCCTTGAATATCTTCAACAAATGAAGTAAACCGCTCAGACAAGGTCACTGCCTGATAGAATCCAAGATTCTCAAAGGGAACCGTAGAGTAAAATTCCAGGAACCCTTCAATGTTTATGAGCGGCCTAGCATACTTTAAACGGTGTAGCAGAACAATATCCGAGTCTGAAATACGTTCAATATGATTAATTTTATTAATATCGAACTCCTGCAGTTGCCGCACGGCATTATTAAAATCTTTTAGGGTCCAATATTCGAAGTCAAAACGAACCTGCTCATGAATCAGATTACGTACCAGTGTTTTTCCTTCCCATAGATAACTTTCACCTGAATTATCATAACCAATGGAAAAATCTTCAGGAATTACATTACAAATAACATACACATCAACATCTGAGGTCTGGTTTCCAAAACCCTCCATTAACGAACCTGAAACATATACATAACCATCATTCAGTTCCAAACCATGTAAATAATTAAGTATCTGCTCCGGTTGGAGCAAAATTTGTTCTGCAGCGATTTGCAAATTGCTAACCTCCTTCTAATTAATCTAAATTCGTTGTTATAAGAATAATCACTATAGATATTTAATGTTTTTTATCAGACAACAGCGCAAAAAAACGGAATTCCATAAGGAATCCCGTTCAATAAAATACATAACTTCATTTAGACACAAGGACATGATGATTAAACATAGATGCAAATCTCGCGAAGAAATATAGCATGATTTCGTATTGATGTGATCCCCCATAGTCAGATAATTTACGGTTATCCGGTAGAAACGTTCAGGCCATATCCCTGAGTATATATGAGAGTTATTCAATTAATTGGTAATATACTACCATGATATTGATTTAAAAGTAAATAGTTTCAAATAGTATAAAATAATAAATATTTGTGAATAAATTTTCTCCACAACTCATCTGTTAATACAATAATTATCTTAATGGAGGCAAAAGGCTATTAGAATATGGACTTTACAGACTGGCTTCCATTAATCATTCAGGGGATTGGGTATCCCAAATTTTATGCCAATCTAGCATATCTAAATATTTTATTACCTATAGGTGATACCAACAGTCTTCTGGATATGTGATTGGTGCAACCAATCACATCCTACTAGGCAGATTCACACTAGTACCTTATCAGATTTAAAATAGTTAACTTTTGGTAGACATGATATAGTGAAGAAAAAAAGAGGTATCGACCATGAAACAACGTGAATTTGCGGTCTGTTTGAACCCGGAGCAACAGAAAGAATTACAAGGAGTGCGCTTCTCAAAAAGGTGTGGATTGGCAATTTACTACTGAAGAGGCACGAGTCAAACTCAAAAGGTTGTATCCACAGTTTAAAGACTGATGAGCTACTAGCAGCACATCCTATGTACCTTTTACTTCCCAATCATCATAATATTCTGGCGTTAAAGGCAGCTCCTCACCCTAAGGAACTTAGCAGCATGTACGGCTAACGGAGAAGCTAAATCGAGGGTTATTCTAGTGATATCCACCCATTCCGCCCCGCGGGAATCCTGTTCTTCGAATAGTGCCCCAAAATGGTTAAAGCTTACCATATAAGCCCTCTCCTCCGTTCATTTTCTAAATAGATTACTTGATCAGTAGGCTATACCGACACGGGATCTGATGAAATCGCCAGCATCAATTTGACTATAGGTGAATTCCGCTGTATCCGCTACAGATATTTCAGTACCGCCTCCGGGCAAAATATCCTGTCTCACACGATAGGTCCCCAAGCGTTCTCCGTTCAGCAGAGCGGTTGGGCATACAATGGTCCATTTCAGCGCTGATCGCTCCAACAAGCGGTAGGCTTGCTCATGTTCTTCTGCGGCGCGGGTGGACCTGCGTTTAGATTCGCTGGATTGATAACGCAGGATTTTCGGGAAAAGCTCACTTTGAAGAATGCCTGCAGTTCCCACGGTAATAATACGCTCTATCCCTTCCTCATACATAGCTCCGATGATAAAAGGCATACTGTCTGTAAGCGTGGTTGTCCCGTCGGTGTTCAATGCACTAATCACTACATCATTTCCCTGCACTGCCCGTGCAACATCTTCTTGATTAAGAACATTCCCTTGAATGATCGTCAGGTTGGTATGGAGAGAGTGAATCTTCTCCGGCGTGCGGACCAGCACAGTCACATGATGTCCATCCTGAAGAGCATGAGTAACCATGTGGCTCCCCACCCGGCCGGTGGCACCAAGAACCAATATATTCATATGAAATAACCTCCTAGAGTGTATCTCCTATCACTCATTCATTTTAGGCCGCAAAGTTACCAGATTACAACTGGATATGCGAGTCCATGGCCAGGCAGCAGCTTGTTCGAGTAATGCAGGGAAACGCAGTAATAGAAAAGAGCCGATTCTTGATCGGCTCTTTTCTGGCTCTTTTTTCATCGCTGAAAGCTTCATTCTTATAAATGAGTTATTTGCCTGATAATATCACCTGAGCTTAATACCGCTACTCCGATGTTCTTTAGCTCTTCAACCCCTTTATCGTATACCCCGGATATGGCGTCAACGGCCATCACCACTCTGAGATCCCGTTCACTGGCTTCATACATGCTTGTCCGCGGGCAGTTTGGAAAATTGCATCCGGCAAAAACTAAGGTATCAACCTTCTGCTGAGTGAGAAACTCTTCAAGTCGGGTCTGATAAAAGGCCCCCCACCGAGGTTTATACATTGCCCAGTCATACGGTCCCAACTGTTGAAAATGCCCTTCGAGGAGCAGTTCACTGTCTAGAAGCGGACTCTGTAGAGGCTTGATTTCGTTCACTAATTCTGCCCCGGCCGTATTCGGCAATACCAAAGTACTGCCCTTTTCAAAACCATCCCTGCGGCAGATATCAACATTGGTACCATCCTCTTTATACAGACGAATGACATGTACGATAGGCAATTGTGCTTGGCGGTATGCTTCCGCAAGCCGCCTCATCGCCGGCAGAATTTCTGGAGTTCCTGCTACCTCCGCTTTTGATCCGGATAACGAATTGTCATTTTGAGTATCAATCGTAACCAATGCACATTGGTTCCAATGGGGTTCAGTGTATGGCGGCATGCGATTATCATCCTTTCATAACCTCTCGGAGTGTATCAACCATTCCTGTTAGGCCGCTAAGTTGGAATCACTAAGGGAACGGTCTGCCCCCTGCTTTTGCGTTGCAGCGATTTGAATGAAGAACATGATAATATTAATTAGAATCATCCCTATTAAAGCAGAAGAAAAGCTATTAGATGCATCATGAATCCAGCCCAGAAGGATGGGACCCGTTGCACCAATTACGTATCCGGCAGACTGCTGCATGGCTGACCAAGAGGTAGCTTCGCCAGCAGTGCTGGTAGCATCCATGGGTAATAAAAGATTCAGTATAAATAAGCCTCCCGCTCCAAGCCCAAACAGCAAAGCGGAGACAACCGGTAATTTACCTGAAATTAATAATATCAAGCTTGCGAGCACGATGAAGGATTCCGTCAGCATCCATAGCCGTCTTGAAGGGAATTTCTTCAGTATCACAGGAAGGATAAAGCTAACCGGGATTTGAACGAGAACAAATACAGTTAGGCATAGAGATGCATATGACTTGGAATACCCCATCTCCTGTATGATTAACGGAAGCCAGGCTGTAAATGCATACATTAACATAGCCATCGAACCAAAGGAAAGAGTAAGCACCCAGGCCCGTCTATTATTCCAAGGCAAGGACATTTTCGGACCTCCTGAGGCTTTAACCGTTTTTGCAGAACCCGGTTTAACCAATACCCACCAGAGCATCGCAGCAATAAAAGCAAGCATCGCCCATAATCCAATCGCCTTCTGCCATGATTGGAAGTATTCCTGAACTGGACCTGAAAGCATCGTGCTTGAAGCGGCGCCTATCGTTAATGCTATGCTGTAAACAGCAATGACGGAGGGTACATGGGACGGGAAATATTTTTTAATAAAACCTGAAGTTAGAGGCCCTATAGTGGCAATACCTATTCCCGCAATTAATGAAGATAAGAGAAGAACATTAGCCGAATGAGTAAATAAGCGAATGATTGTCCCTACTCCAATAATCAATAAAGAATATCCTATAATCCGTTCAATCCCCCATCTGCTGCTTGCCTTCGCTGCAAATGGCGAGAATAGTCCCATACAAAGGACAGGAATTGAAGTCAGCAAGCTGGCTAATGCCGCGCTCATTCCAAGATCAACCCTGATATCCTCCAGTAGGGGAGCTACGGAATTAATGGCTGGACGTAAATTCAATGTGGCAATAAATAAGGCAATAACTAATGATACATTTTTCCTCATCTGTTAACTCCCTTTGCAAGTATTTAAATTTCTTAATATATTGTAAGGTATGGGAGAGATCAAGATGTGGGGTGTTAAAGACATAACTATAGGGCGAACAGGACAGAAAAGGGGGAATAACCATGGACATTAAATCTAGTGCATTTATTATGTCTGGAGACGGATGCTTTGAACCGGGTGTGCCGATCAGTGTAAACCGGGTATATGAAACCTTTGAGCTGAGCACCCATGCACATGATTTTATTGAAATAACCTATATCAGTGAAGGTACGGGGGTACATTACATAAATGATGAGGCGCTTCCGATTGAGCAAGGGACTGTAGTATTCATTCCGGTTGGAGCAAGCCATGTGTACCGGCCCAAAACATTCAAGAATGGCGATCCTCTCGTTGTATTCAATTGTTTGTTTCCGGTAGAATACTTGTCGGAGCTTCAATCCAATTTCCCGCAAACCAAAGACATCTGTGAATATTTCTTAAATGAACAAATCCCCTGGTTCTCCATGAAAGATTCGGATGCTACTTATCATTTTCTGTTTCGGGAGCTATACCGTGAATTCTCGGCCAAGCCGCCGGGATATCTCGCAGCCCTTTCGGCTCTGCTCGTGCAATTATTAATTGGCCTATTCCGGCACCGGTTGCAAAGTGATAAAGTCTATACAGAGAAGCCGCAATGGGAAGCCGTCCACGAAGCTATTGTATTTGTAAATTCAAATTTCTCTGGTTCGCTTAAGATTAGTGAACTTGCTGACAAAGCAAATCTAAGTCAAAGGCATTTCAGTCGTCTGTTTCAGAGCCATACTGGAATGAGCTTTACAAATTACCTGCAAAATATCCGCATGGAGGCTGCATGCCGTTACTTATCAGAAAGCAGCAAGAGTATAGCTGAGATTGCTGCAGCGGTAGGATATCATGACATGAAGTTTTTTCATCAGCTATTCAAGAAAAAGATCGGAATGACGCCCATGGAATATAAAAAGACTATTCATTAATGAACGCTGTCAGATGGCGGATTTCCTTCCTCACATGAAAAGCCCCGCAGCCATGAAACCGCTGCGGGGCCATTCCTATCTAGCTTGCTTTCTTAGTCTGAGGAGGAGCAGGTACGTTACGCGGAGTTCGCACAGGTGAGATCAGCCAGTAAGCCATTCCGACAAAGACACCGCCGCCGATAATGTTGCCAAGCGTAACAGGAATCATGTTGTGAAACCAACCGGCGATGCTCACTGTCTCTGGATGATTCGGCAGCAGCACGGCTACACTGAGCAGCGTCATGTTCGCCACACTGTGTTCATATCCGCTCGCAATGAAGGCGAACAGACACCACCAGATCAGGACCAGCTTCGCCGTTTCACTCTTGGCGCGGGAGGACATCCACAGTGCCAGGCAGACCAGCCAGTTACAGAGGATGCCGCGGAAGAACAGCTCTGAGAACGGCAGGCTCATCTTTTTGGCGGCGGCGGCAAAAATCAGATGCTCTGCAGGCGCTGCCTTGAAGAGGCCCGATCCCTGAATCAACAGCGCCAGCACCACAGCACCGGCCACATTGCCGAGGAATACCAGCACCCAGTTCTTCACCGTGTCCCAGACTGTAGTTCTCCCGGCAAGCGTGCTTACCGTGAAGAACATATTATTACCTGTAAACAGCTCTGAGCCTGCGAATACAACCAAGGTCAAGGCAATCCCGAAGGATGCTCCCATAATCAGCGGCTGGAACGGTGACTTGATCGCCGCCAGCGGTGCCCCCAGTGAGAAGATCAGAATAATACCAATACCCACATATGCGCCTGCCAGGAGGGCCGCCAAAAAATATTTGGGCAGGCTCTCATTCATTTTGTCGCGTTTCCCTACGGCTGTCTCTACGATATTCTCTACGCTCTGCGTAAACATATCCGCACCTGCTCTTCCTTTAATTTAGGGTTGCTACTGCCGCAGGCAGAGTGACCTTAACAACTCCGCCCTCTATGGTAACCGGATAGACTTCTGCCTGCCCACGGTCCGGTGCCTGAACCTCTCCCGTGCGAAGGTCGATCTTCCAGTCATGCAGCGGATCATATAAATAATAGCCTGATACGATTCCCTCAGCGAGCGGGCCGCCCTTCGGGTGGGGACTGTGGTTGCGGACCGCATAAATTGCGCCGTCCGATGTGCGGAATATAGCTAATTCGACTTCTCCTGCATGAACTACCCGGCCGATCTGCAGCATGAAATCTTCCACTGCGCCTATCGTGTATTCCCGATTGCTCCGTTCCATTATGCTCTCTCCCTCTCCCTTTAGACTATACCTGTGTCTCTTCGAACAGCGCGGTGCGGGTGTTTTTGTCATCCAGCATTTTCCGCCAAGGATCACTCACCTGGGCCAGGGCAAAGTCAATACGTGCCGCAAGCTCTTTACGGTTGTCGTCATTACCCATAACCACAGTCTGGATTTGCTCAAGACCCATACGCTCTACCCATTCGGAGGTTCTCTCCAGGTAGTTGCCGGTCTCACGGTAGTACTGGATGACAGCGGAGCAGACCTCAACCAGTTCCTCGTCGGTCTTCACCTTGCAGAAGGCATCTGCGATGCGCGGCTTAATCCCGCCGTTGCCGCCGATGAACACTTCCCAGCCGCCGTCATTACCGACAATCCCGATATCCTTCGTGCACGATTCTGCACAGTTACGCGGACAGCCGTTAACCGCCATCTTGAACTTGGCCGGCATATCCAGCCGTTCATATTTACGCTCAAGCATAGCGCCCATGCCCATGGAATCCTGTGTGCCGAAGCGGCAGAACTGCGAGCCCACGCAAGTTTTTACCGTACGCAGCGACTTGGCATAACCATAGCCGGACGGCATATCCAGCTCCTCCCACACCTTAGGTACATCTTCTTTTTTGACACCGATCAGGTCAAGACGTTGTCCGCCCGTTACCTTCACAACCTTCACATCATATTTCAGGGACACATCGGCAATCCGCTTCAAATCCTCAGGAGTGGTCACCCCGCCATACATCCGCGGGATAACGGTATAAGTTCCGTCCTTCTGAATATTGGCGCTCATCCGTTCATTGACGAACCGGGATTCCTTCTCGTCCTCATGAGTGTCAGGGTAGATCATCCCCAGATAATAGTTCACTGCCGGGCGGCATTTGGAACAGCCTTCTGCCTGCTTCCAGTCCAGGACATGCATGACTTCCTTGGTGGTCCGGAGGCCTTTTGCCGTAATCTCGGCTACGATCTCATCCCGGCTAAGCGAGGTACAGCTGCAGATTCCCTGCTTGGCACTCTGCTGGAAGCTGTCTCCGAGAACGAATTGCAGAATCTGCTCCACCACCGGCTTACAGCCGCCGCAGGAGCGGGTTGCACCCGTGCAGGCTTTGATCTCATCCACCGTAGTGAAGCCGTTCTCCGTAACAGCATCCACAATCGCTTTTTTGGTTACGCCGTTACAGCCGCAGACGATTTCTTCATCAGCCATCGCTTCAACGGACATCCCCTTCTTGGCTCCTCCTCCGCCGCAGCAGCTTGTGCCCATAACCTCATCATAGATTTCATTCGTCATCTCTGTGCTGTTTTTCACAAGCTTCTGCAGGTTCGCAGATTCCGTTACATCACCGAACAGAACGGCACCGACAATCACATTATCCTTAAGCAAAATCTTCTTGTAGGTTCGCTTCCATTCATCCTTGGCAGAAATAACGGTATGCTCCGGCGTTTCGGTGAATTCACCGGCGGAGAATACATCTACCCCGGAAATTTTGAGCTTGGTTGCTACAACCGATCCTTCGTAACCTGGAGTCTGTACACCTGACAGATGCTTGGCGAGAACCATGCCCTGCTCGAATAGCGGTGCAACGAGTCCGTAGCAGGTTCCCCGGTGCTCTGTACATTCGCCGACAGAATACACATCTGCCATAGAAGTCTGCATATAATCGTCAACTACGATCCCGCGGTTAACAGTGATTCCGCTGTCCTTCGCAAGCTGGACATTCGGCTTGATTCCCACAGCCATTACTACAAACTCTGCCGGCAGCACACTGCCGTCACTGAAGCGCAGACCGGTAACCCGTTCTTCGCCGGTCAATTCAACCGTCTGCTTGCCCATGGCGAATTTCACACCTTGTCGTGTAAGCTCTGCCTGTAGCATTGAAGAAGCGGTGCGGTCCAGCTGACGCTCCATCAGATCCTCCAGCAGATGCACAACGGTAACATCCATGCCCAGATTGACCAGGCCCTTCGCCGCTTCAAGACCCAGCAGTCCTCCGCCGATAACAGCCGCCGTGCGGTACTGCTTCGCCGCTGCCAGCATCGCATCGCAGTCCGCGATATCGCGGAAGCCGACTACCCCATCCTTAGTGCTGCCGGGTACGGGTAGAATGAAAGAATTCGAGCCTGTTGCAATAATTGCTTTATCGTAAGGAACCGCCAGTCCATTATCGGTCAATATTACTTTGTTCTGTTCATCGATCCGGGTAACCGTTGTGCCGGTATGCAGTGTAATATGATTATCTTCATACCACCCGAGATCATTGAGAATGATGTCTTCAATCGTTTTGCTGCCTTCAAGTACATAGGACAACATAATCCGGTTATAGTTGGGATGCGGCTCACTGCCGAAGACAGTAATATCATAAGCGCCGCCCAGCTTCAGAATCTGCTCAATAGTGCCTACTCCCGCCATGCCATTCCCAATCAGCACTAACTTTTCTCTTTCCGCTGCCACTGGTAGACCCTCCTTCTGAAACTCTGATTTCTTCAATAACTTTACCTGATAGAGAAATTATACTGTCCCCCATTCCATGGCAAGTGTGACCACAGTCACACCTTATGTGAATTTTTTCACACAAGTGGAGGCGAGTTCGCAGTCCTTATGCTGGACAACTTATGGCGTGAAGCATAGAGATTTATTATTCAAAAAAACGGATACCCATGCAGTTTCGCACAGATATCCGTTCATCGGGTACACACTCTCACTCATTTACTTCATTCGCTTATTTCAGTACCAGAGAAATCTCCAGCTTGTCCTGCGGACTGAGCTTCATGTCCACACCATTGCCGAGCAGCCCTTTGTCGTTGACCTTCAGTCTCCATTCCTCGCTGCTGAGCGGGGTATATTCCATTACAGTAAGAACGGTACGGTTATCCTCAGCAAGCCGGACCATACCGCTATTCTTGAGCAGTCCCTTGACGGACATATCCTGCATGAAAGAAAGCACATGCGAATGTGTCAGCTCCGGCTGCTCACTCCCCCCGTTCACCGTGATGATGACAGGCTGAAACAGCTTTCCGGTTCCGGCAGGCCCTGCTGACATCGTAATGGCTGAACCCGGTTCCAGGGCCGTATTCAGCTCTTGAACCTTCTTGCCGTTCACCTGAATCTCCCAGCTCATATCCTCACCCAGGGAGACCTTGTTCACCTCAAGAATACTAGTTCCATCCGCTGAAAAAGTAACAACGCCGCTCTTCTTGAACAGCTCTATTAATGAATTTCCGGGTACGTAAGCTTCGTTAAGCAATCTGGCCGAGCTCCCGGCCATTTCGCTGTCCCCTACCTTAACCGAAAAGGTTAATCCCTGGCCCCCGTTACTGCTGCCGCCATTCCCTGATCCCAAGCCACAACCGCTTGCCGCGGCCAGCAAGAGAAGGCACAGCATTAAGCGAATCCATTTCGTGGACATCCCACGGCACCGCCTTCATATGTATTTTCCCAGACTCTTTAAGGATAACGCATAGAGGAAGGGTTCTCAAATCATTTCTCCCGGTATATAAAGTAAAAAGCCCCCGAAGGGACTTTTACCTTGCAGCAGATTCTATTGATAACGCAGGAACAGAATGTTGTTCTCCAGATGCACATGCTCAAAGGTCATGCCTTCCAGCTCTTCAAGACGGGCATAGGTCAGACGATAAGTCGTGCAGGCATGTGCGGGCGGTGTGTAGTCATTAGTAACTCTGCGCAGCTCACGCAGAATCTCTCCGGCCCCGTCATGCTCGGCTTCCAGATTATGCAGCAATCCGCGCAGCTCAGCAAGTCCTTCTTCGCTCGGGTTCTGAGTGTAAGCCAGCATCTTAGGGAATTCGCTCTCTTCTTCCTTCGCCGTATGCTGCAGCAGCTCTTCACGCAGCATATTGAACAGGCGGTGCATTTCTCCCAGATGCGGTGAATCCTCACCGTGAACGCGGAACACCTTGGTTACATTCTGGCTGATTAGCGGAAGCTCTTCACGCAGGTAACGGTGATGCTTGTTCACAATATAATCCACCAGCTCCTCTGACGAAGCCTCGTTCCATGAGGTATCCTCTTCCAGCACCGGATGCTGTTCCTGCAGCTTGTTCAGCTCCTGTACCATTGCTGCCGGATCAAGACCCTTCTCGGCCGCAGCTTCAGCCAGCGGCTTGGCACCTCCGCAGCAGAAATCGATCCGCTGTGCTTTGAAATAATCTGCAGCTTTGGGGAACTGCAGGACAATATCTCTGACCATTGCTTCCGGGGTGAACCCGGGATGAATTGTTGTATCGTTTAATTGATTGGACGCCATGTTGGCCCCTCCTCAGGTTAAGATGTAGGTTTGTGCTGCTTTTCACTTCTACACCTTATCACTGGCCTTTGGCCAAACTTGTGATTGTACGCACTGAATATAACAAATTTTAATGAACGTGAAATTTCAGTATCCCAATGTTAAATATACTAGACATTTTGTTTTATATATTTTACAATATGCGTGAGGTGAGGGAATGGGGAAAAACTTAAGGCTCAAAGCCTCCAGAGCGGCAAAAGACATGTCGCAAAAACAACTCGCAGATGCCGTGGGGGTCACAAGGCAGACGATTATCGCGATTGAGAACGGTGATTACAACCCCACCCTGAGGCTGTGCATTGACATTTGTGAAACACTTGGGAAGACGCTGGATCAACTATTTTGGGAGGGAACGAAGGATGAGCAGAACGAACCTGGATGAGAGACAACTGCAGAAGCGTCACAAGGCGGGGAATCAGGCATTTCTTTTGATGGCATTCTTGTTGCTGGCAGACATGGGGCTGCAAAACTACGGAATGAAGTGGCTGGAGTATCCGCTTAGCAATTACACAATCTTCATGCTGGGTGTGGGTTCCTATCTGGTACGGCTGATCTGGAGCGGTGCGTATGTAGGACCTGACGGCAGGCAGAGCGGAATAGGCGGGAAAAGCATAGCCGGTGCAGTACTGGCCATTGTGGTGGCGGCCTGTATTCTTATTGTTACCTTCGTGAATCCAACCGCCCAATCCGCAGCTAACGGCGGTGCGAACGGGACGGTAATACTAATCATTTCTGTTACAGCAGGACTGGTCATCTTAAGCACTGTGTACTTGATCCGGCGTAGGAATAACCGGGCGGAGTAGAGCGGTTAATATCAGGAAATCCAAACTGGGCAGCGGCCGGAAGTCCAAATGTTCACCGCAGTGACGACCTCGCTTCAAGTTCAACTCTTTTTTCGAGTTTACCTTGTTTATTGAACCGTCGCCTGCATATAAGTCCGCTTGCCCTGCGCATCCTTCAGGTAAGGGCCAAGTCCGGCGAACCGTGAATGATCCACATATACACCCGTCATCCATCTGCCTTCGGTCAGGCCGCCGTTCCACTGCAGCACCAGATCGGGGGCAGAGATCCATTCCTGATACACTCTGATGTTCTTGTCCTTATATTCTTTGGCTGGCTTCTTCAATTCGATGAGCGGTGCCGGAGTCAGATAGGTTGGCACGAAGTATACAGAGATTAGCTCCATATCCTCCTCACTTAGAAAAGCCTCCTCCCCCAAGTAAGGCTGAAGCAGCCGGGTGTTCTCATACATAGACCAGATTACAGCTTGAAGTACCATGCTCTGACTAATTCCATTATGAAAAGTAAAACGGCGCTGAGCATTTGAGCCACTCCCTCCTCTTGCCGTTACAGGCTCCAGACAATGCCGTTCACAGCCGATGCATTTCCAGCCGGATGGGCCTTGAATCCATTTCTGAAACACACTCCCGCTGTCATTGTCCCCTTTATATAGAGAAGAAATGATCTCATAAGGCACACCGATCCATGCATCCCACAGAGAATCCGGGAGATGGTTATGAAGCATGAACAACACCTTGTCATAGATCAGCTGCACTTTAATCGAAGCAGTCTCCAGTTCGGCGACATCCTTTTTTCCATAGGTTATTTCCCGGGAAAACAAGGTGATGGTCATAGTCCTCGCCTCCTAAAAGTTGTGTAAGCCCTCCGCTTCCCTTCCATCAGCATCGTCCAAAACACATCCCGTAAGCATCCGCCTGACATATAACCCTGGGCTTTTCCTACTTTTGTTAACGCTTCCACACATCCGTAATATTTAGTATGTTCTATTATATTACACAGGTAGGGCTTAAGTGCAAGGTTTATTTGGGCAAAACCTGCATAAACAAGCGGAAACGGCTTTGCCGTCCTTATAAAGGACGGTACCGTTTCAGCGAAAAATAGAAGGATAAGTTATCGTGTGAAACCTATAAGTTCTTATATTTCAAGCAGAACAGCATATGAAAAGCCCCTTACCCGGATACCGGGCAAGAGGCTGTCTCATATATATTACGGTATTGCTACTCCACCCAGCTCTCGGCCCAGGACTGGATTTGCTGCATGACCGGCTCAAGCGCACGGCCCTTCACTGTTAATTCATACTCAATGCGCACCGGTGTCTCCGGGTACACATGCCGTACCAGAATGCCCTCGCATTCCAGATCCTTCATGCGCTCGGACAGCATCTTATCGCTCATTGACGGAATCAGTCCGGAAATATCCTTGAACCGCTTGGGGCCGCTCATCAAGGTCTGAATAATGAGACCGTTCCAACGCTTGCCCAGAAACGAGAAAGCCGTCTCAAATCTCGGGCACATCGTCAATTGATGTTCTTCCATGGTTATCACCTCTCACTTATGAAGCTTACAATTAGTTAGTATATATAATTTTACCACATTTATTCTGGAATGAACATCGTTTGCCAAAAAAAAGTTCATTAACCACTATTATTATATTTCCGCTCTCAATCCTTGGTGTCTTCTGCCTTGCTTCTTAGCTGGCTGGCCTCTGTAACCACATAGGCAAGATCATCGTTACTATAGAGAGAGAGTACCCCCAGCACAGTATCATCGGAGATGAACCCGGCCTCCTCTGCGGGTACCGTCAGGGCCAGCGCATTGGCCAGCGCCTGGTTGCCCTCCTGCAGCGGATAAGCCTGCAGATACAGGGCATGCGGGTCCAGCCTGTTATTCACACACCACTGGGCAAATACGAGAATCATCATTTCCTCATCCCGCTTATAGCTCTCGATGATCCGCTCTTCCATCGACTTGTTGTCATAATCCTCCATGTTGTTCTCCTCTCTGCTGCGAATCTGACCGCTCAGCGGCTTAGTCTTGCTGCTAATTCATGGCTTGGCAATACGGCCGAAGCGGAAATGCCGCACTGCTCCGGTGTCGCTATATTGCTGAGATAATGGCTGACCGCTCCGCTGAAGCCTCTGCGCTCCAGCACAGTATCCCAGCTGCCGAAGTTCTGCGTGCGCGGCAACGACCCCTGCTCATATAATATAACCCGTTCCATGTCCGTCACCTCAACCGATCTGCCATGTCCGTGCAGCTCCAGCTTCTCCAGATCGGCCCCGGCATCCCGGACCATGCTGTAATGGCCGGTGGTGCCGTTCTCCCAGCCCAGCATTCCCGAAGCCTGCAGAAGCCTGCCCTCCGCATCCGCCTTCAGGCTGCTGTGCAGCAGCTCATAATCCCCGCCGGACAGCCAGAGCAGCAGATCCAGCATATGGATCAGGTCATCATGGACCGTCTCATGGCTGCTGCCCTGCTGCAGCTTCGTCCTGTGTTTGACTGCGGTGGATTGGCTGATGCCTCCGGCCTTAAGCAGCCAGGATTTGGCGGCGGTATACATCGGAGCATAGCGGCGGTTGAAACCCACGCCCAGCAGCAGCCCCTTGTTCTCAGCAAGCTCTGCCATCCGGCGGGATTCCTCCAGATCATAGGAGAGCGGCTTATCCACATACACGGACACACCATGCGCGAGGCAAGAGGTAACCAACTCATAATGTGTAGTTGTAGGACTATGTATGAACACAGCATCCAGATCCCAGGACAGCAGCTCCGTAAGCTCGGTTGTGCCCCGCTGAAGGCGATAAGCCTGGACTGCCCGCTCAACCGTAGCAGAGGAATGGCTGAGCACCCCCACCACCTCGGCCTGATCATGCCGGGAGAGCAGCGGCAAATAGACTTTGCGGGCAATATCGCCAATGCCGATCAGGGCCACTCTCTTGCGGACAGATTGTTTCATTAACAGCATCTCCCTTACATAATGGGGGAATTTCTATTCCCTTATAGATGTATTATACCGTGACATGCTGCGGGAACAATGATCTTTGCTTCAATAATTGCTTTAATTGCTTTTTTTTCAGTATGATGAAATGGATGGAGTGAAGAAGGGGCATAGTATAATGAGAAAATGGCTAACGGTTATTCTATATGTTTCGTGCATAATCCTCGCGTTTATCTACAGGTATGAACTTCTGGCCTGGCTTAGAGAGGATCATCCTTTGTATTTGTCCATGCTCGCCGCCACAGTGCTGGCCTTGTTTCCGGTCCTGCCCTATAAGCTGATTATCGGTCTGTTCGGATATGCTTATGGAAGCTTCGCAGGAGCGTTAATCTGCTGGAGTGCAACTACAATAGCGGCAGCCCTTGTCTATGGAGTCGTTGCATCCATGTTCCGGAGCAAATCTATGGCCTATCTAAGCAGAATTTCGGCGCTGGACAGATTTGTGTCCGCTGTGGAGCAGCGTCCCTTTGCATCCGTAGTGATTGCCCGGCTGGCACCGTTTATCCCTCAGATGGCTGTGAATATCTACGCCGGTGCCGCCGGACTGCCTTTCTGGAGCTATCTTGGAGCCACCGCACTTGGCAAAATCCCCGGCATCGCCCTCTACGCCTTCCTCGGAGGACAGATGTTCCAGCATCCGCGAAGTGCCGCTGTAGCTATAATCGTGTATATTGCCGTACTGGCTGTGGCCGGATTGTCCATGCGCCGCCGTCCTTCTGCGGGCCGCTAACACTTCAAGAATATCAGGCATGCTGGCAGTAAGCCTCTATTTGATTTATAATTAAATTGTGATCTATTTAATTGCATTCTACAGATGGAGGGATAACAATGAGTGAATTTCAAGCTGATTCTATAAATTTCAAGACCGAGCAAGCCACCTTCGCCGGTGGATGCTTCTGGTGTATGGTATCCCCTTTTGAAGAGCTTCCCGGCATTGTCAAAATTATCTCCGGCTATACAGGCGGACATACTGTAAATCCGACCTACGAAGAGGTATGCTCGGAAACGACCGGACATGTTGAGGCGGTACAGATTACGTTCAATCCGGATATTTTCCCATATAGCAAGCTGCTTGAGCTGTTCTGGCAACAGATTGACCCCACCGATGCCGGAGGACAATTCCATGACCGCGGCACTTCTTATGGAACGGCCATCTTCACCCATTCGGAGGAGCAGCGCCAGCAGGCAGAGGCTTCCAAGGCGGCTCTTCAAGCCAGCGGACGATTCTCCGCTCCCATTGTAACGCCTATTCTTCCGGCTAAGCCCTTCTATCCCGCTGAAGAATATCATCAGGGCTATCATCACAAGAATCCCGGCCATTACAAGCGTTACCGTAAAGGTTCAGGCCGGGAAGCGTTCATCGAAGCCCACTGGACCCATAAGGAGGACCCGCAGAGCCTGAAGGAACGCCTGACTCCGCTTCAATATGAAGTGACGCAGAACAGCGCAACGGAATCTCCGTTCCGCAACGAATTCTGGGATCACCATGGGGACGGGATCTATGTGGATATTGTCTCCGGGGAGCCGCTGTTCAGCTCAGAGGACAAGTATGATTCCGGCTGCGGCTGGCCGAGCTTCACGCGTCCGATCCGGGACTACGCGGTCAAGGAGAAAAGCGATCTCAGCCACCTGATGGTCCGCACTGAGGTACGCAGCAAGACAGCGGATTCCCACTTGGGCCATGTGTTCAATGACGGCCCTGGCGCGAACGGACTGCGGTACTGCATCAACTCAGCCGCTCTGCGCTTTATTCCCAAAGAGGATCTGGAGAAGGAAGGCTACGGCGAGTATCGTGTGCTCTTCCAGCATGTTTAAGGCTGGAGATTCCGCCTTGCCTGCCCTCCAATAGATAGCCTCAAGCTATAGCTTCATGTATTGCATAACTTACCTTTGACCCGAATGTATGCTGTTTTCCACATACATTCGGGTCACTTGCCTGCGTACCTGTACAATGTATGTTGTTTTCCGCATACATTCGGGCCACACACCTGCGCATCAGCACAATGTATGTTGTTTTCCGCATACATTCGGGCCACACACCTGCGCATCAGCACAATGCGGTGCGACCCCCTTATCCCGGAGTCCTCCGTATCAAATCGGTACTTGTCGTAGCTATGCTCTTTATTTCGCTTTTTCTCTCGGCCAGAAGAAGCGGGAGCGGTCTTCTAGAGTCAGGACCCACTCCGCAAAGGTAGCTGGCGGCATGTTCCGAAGGCTCGTATGCATTCTGCGATTGTTGTAAAAGTCCATGTACCGGTCCACGGCTTCATAGGCCTCTTCGAAGGTGTCGAAGGCCTCTTTTCGGAACAAATCCCGGTCGATATTGCTGTGGAACGATTCAATAAAAGCATTTAAATCTGGCGTTCGAGGCGGAATGCGTTCATGGGTCATTTCCCAGCTTTCACACATGTCGCCAAACAGGTGGCTGACGAACTGTGGGCCGTTGTCGGTGCGGATCACCGGGCGTGCGCTGCCAGGGGCGCAGTGTTGCTCCATGGCGCGTCCCAGCGTCTGGCAGGCGTGCTTGGCCTCACATGACGCTCCGCGGTGGTAGCCGACGATGACACGGGTAAACACATCGATTATGCTCAGGACAAAGAAATGCCGGTCTCGGCCCGCTACGTATCCATACTTAATGTCCATCTGCCAGAGCTGGCCTGCTCCGGTAATGACCCGGTTCTCCGGCAGCCTGCGGGGATGCTTAAAGCGCTTGTGACGCTGCGGCTGCAAGATATCCAGCGCCTGACACAGCCGGTAACTTTTCTTGTGATTGAGCCTCAGCCCGTGCTGGTTCCACAAGCACTTGGCCAGCAGTTTGTATCCGTACACGTGCTCTTCTCCAGCGATTAATTCCAGCAGCCATTCTTGGATTTCCTCGTCGCTAATCTTCTCTCCAGACTCGGTCAGGGAGTAGCCGGGTACGGGTCTTCCGCGCCCCTGAGGTACGGCCTGTGGCTCCTTGTGACTTGCGTTTCTTACGGTCGTAATACGTAGACTCTGCGAGCCCCACGAGACGGAGTACCAACGCTGCGGTATTCCCCTGCTTAATGAACATCTCGGCTATCTCGATTTTTTCGGATAAGCAGGGGTTGGCTTTTTTAGCAGTTCACGCAGAATCTCGATCTCTAACTCCTTTTCACCGAGGATCTTGATCGCCTTCTCGTATTTCTGCTCCACATCCAGGAGGCGCTTCAATTCCTCCACCTGCTCCTGGGGATACGGATGCTCTTGTTCCCCATGGGCTTCGCGGTAATCTCTCACCCACTGATTCACCGTCGATGGGGTCACCCCATACTTTCGGGCAACCACCGCTGCCTTAATGCCAGACAACACCTCTTGCGCGGCTTTCTCTCTTGTTCCTGTTAAGTGTCCCATACCGTTCATCCTCCTCCTGTTTCTAGTCTACATTTTTGTGGGGGAGGACTCCAACTTCTTTAGGGGGCTGTGGAGAATGTATGCTGTTTTTCGCATACATTCGGACCACACTCCTACGTACGTGCACAATGTATGTTGTTTTCCGCATACATTCGGGCCACACACCTGCGCATCAGCACAATGTATGCTGTTTTTCGCATACATTCGGGCCATATAATTTCCTGAACAAAACAAAGCCTCCAACCCGGATTCACGGGAATGGAGGCTTTACTCTACTTGTTCTGCTTACCCGTATTCTCCTCTTCCGGTGCGGCCGGAACTACAGGTGCCACTTCAGGATGAGGCTGCGATTCCCGGTCAGACAGACGATTGCCGCCCTGCCGCGCCTGTACAAGGTGCGCAGGCTGCCGCCGTTTGAAGCTTTTCCGTAACCAGAGCACCAGTGCAACCACCACTCCAGCTACCAGCAGGACGGGGAGCGCAGCTGCCAGTACAACAACAAGCCACTGGAACATCACAGACAACGCCTTCATGCTGCTCTTGAGTGCTTCCGAAGCCCGTTCACCCAGCGGTCCCTGGGCATTACTCTTCGTAAGGGTAAGACTCTTCTCGGTCTGGTAGAGGCGGAGCTCCACTGTAGAGAACGATACGTTCTGATCGATATACCGCATTCTGCCTTTAATCTGTTCAATTTGCTCCTGAATTTCCCCAAGCTGGTTAGCGAACTGGACGAGATCGGCTGGTTTGGTCGCTTTTTTCATAAAATCAATATATTGTGCCTCCATCATCTGCTTCGCCTTAAGGCGTGACTCCAGGTCCACATATTCCTCCGACACATCCTGCCCCTGGATGCTTCTCTGGAGCTTCTCATGCTTAATCTTCTCCAGATTGTTCAGGAACGGAGAGAAGCCCGCCGCAGGCACTTTCAGGATAAAGGTTCCGCCCTGTTCATATTCAGACATATTCTCTGAGAATTCGATAATGTAGCCGCCGGCCAGAGTGACCATATTCCGCACTTCCGTCTGCGCTGCCCCGTAGTCGCTTACCTCCATATTGAGGTTCGCCTTGTAGATCAGCTTCTTGTTCAGCCCTGCTACCACATCGGTGCCGGTGAATCCGGCAGAAGCATCTGTTCCTTGCCCAGCAACGGCCCCAGGGAGTGCCGAATTTCCGCCGCCGCCCTTCACTGCAGCCTGATCATTGACAGCCATCGCCGTGTTAGCCAGACTATCCTCCTTACCCTCTACCGCTGCAGGCGCACTCTCCGCTGATCCTTCTGATGCTGCTTCATTTCTGAACGCGCTGTCTGTATTCGCTGCCGAATCTGAATTATTACTCGACGCGCCGCATCCCGCCAGAACTATGGCTACAACCACTAGATACAATAAGTAATGCAGACCCCATTTTCGCATGCTCATTCCTCCATTAAAGTAATAGTATTCTGCTTCCGGTACTTCAGCTTCCACGGCGAAAGGCCGTTATCTGTATCGGTCCGTTCCGCGCTTATCCCTCTTGACGTTCCAAAAGCTGGAAGGTTGCAGCCATTTACGGAAAATAACAAAAAAGACCATTCAGCGATGAATTTCCCTGTATAGCCTTGTTTGCGTAATGTCTCTGTATTTGTTACAATTACGATGATAAAACGGCAAAAAAACACCAAAAACCCTATTCGCATAGAATAAGGTTATGGCGCTATTCGGACAAGCTCCACCTTGCCCGGGCAGCTGTATTGATTTCTTGCCGATTTATGTTGCCTACTACTACAAGAGGAGGTGAACCCTCATGGCAAAAGACGTATTGTGCGCAGTTAATTCTTGCACCTACTGGGCTGAAGAGAACAAATGCAACGCTGAATCCATCTTCGTTGCTTACCACAGCTCCAAGCAGCCTACACAATCTGAGGAAACAGATTGCAAAACCTTCGAAAGCAAATAATGAATGATTTCAGAATATGAAGGAGCCCTCCACAGGTTCCTTCTTTCTTTTCTTATTCTATCAAGAATGAGAATTATTATCAAGTGTTTCCTGCAAAAAACAAAACCACTGCAACAGGAGATATACGCTCCCGCTTGCAGTGGTTTTTCTGTGCAAATCTGAAGATTTTAAACGGAACAGCTCCGCCCTGTTAACGGGCCACTGCGCCGTGCTGCTCTCTCACCAGGACCGCGGCCTTCACCATATTGCGCAGTGCGCCAGTGGTCTCATCCCAGCCCCGTGTCTTCAGTCCGCAGTCGGGATTAATCCAGAACTGCTGGACATCCAGCACGCGAAGCGCACGTTCGATGGCCGAAGTCATCTCCTCTACCACCGGTACACGCGGACTGTGGATATCATACACACCCAGTCCAATCCCCTTGTCGTATTCCTGCTCCTCGAAGCTGACAATCAGCTCACCATGGCTGCGTGAGGTCTCAATGGAGATGACATCCGCATCCATCGCCGAGATTGAAGCGATCATGTCATTAAATTCACTGTAGCACATATGCGTATGCACCTGCGTGGTGTCCTTGACATGGTTCGTGGCAGTCCGGAAGGATTTCACCGCCCAATTCAGGTAATACTCATGATCTCTCGCCTTCAGCGGCAGACCTTCGCGGATCGCCGGCTCATCGACCTGGATCATCTCGATACCAGCCTCCTCAAGGGCGGATACTTCATGCCGCAAGGCGAGGGCGATTTGTCCCCCCACCGCTTCCCGGCTGAGATCATCGCGGACAAAGGACCAGTTCAGGATCGTCACCGGTCCGGTCAGCATTCCCTTCACAGGCAGCTTCGTCAGTGACTGGGCATACACGCTTTCCTTGACGGTCATCGGCTCTATAAAAGCAACGTCGGCATAGATTACCGGCGGCTTCACGCAGCGTGAGCCATACGACTGAACCCAGCCGCCTGCGGTGAACAGATAGCCGGCCAGCTTCTCCCCGAAGAACTCCACCATATCCGTACGCTCGAATTCCCCGTGCACCAGCACATCTAGACCAAGCTCCTCCTGAAGCGTAATCGCTTCAGCGATCTGCCGCTTGATGAACAAGTCATAACGCTCCTGGTTCCAGACTCCCTTGCGCCATTTCAGGCGGGCTTGACGGACTTCAGCCGTCTGCGGGAAGCTGCCGATGGTCGTGGTCGGCAGCAGCGGCAGACGCCACTTCTCCTGCTGGACCTTCACACGCTCGGCGAACGGAAGGCTGCGGTGGTCCGGCAGCTGGGCAAGGGCACGCACCTGCTCGGCTACATCCGCACGCCCGCGCTCAGGCAGGGCACGGAATACGGCCAGCACCTCACGGCTGCGCTCCAGCTCAGCGGCATAACGCTCTTTTCCTTCGTTTGTGGCTGCCGCAATCAGAACCAGCTCAGCCAGCTTCTCATTGGCGAACGCCAAGGCGTTCTTGACCGCAGCCTTCAGTTTGACCTCGCCCTCAACCGTTACAGGCACATGCAGCAGGCTTGAGGCAGGCTGAAGAATCAACTGCTCCTGAGGCACATAGGTCAGCAGCTTCGCTACCAGCTCCAGCTTAGCATCGGTATCGGCGCGCCAGATGTTGCGTCCGTCAAGGATACCGGCACCTAGTGTCTTATCCTGCGGCCAGCCCAGGCGTGCAACCGACTCCAGATTCTTGCCGCCGTCATGGACGAAGTCAAGACCCAGACCCTGCACGGGCAGCGCCAGCAATGCTTCAAGCGGCTCCGCAGCTTCGAAGTACGTCTGCAGCATCAGGTTCAGACCAGGTACGGCAGCAGCAATCTCACTGTAAATGTTCTGGAGCAGTGCGGTATCCTCAGCCGTTAAGCCGGTAACAATCGCCGGTTCATCGATCTGAACCCAGGCTACCCCTTCCGCCTGCAGCTCTTGCAGCAGCTGCACATACAGCGGGAGGAAGCGTGCGGCAACGGCGGCGATGCCGGCTGCCGGGAAGCCCTTGGACAGCTTCAGGAAGGTATACAGTCCGACTATAACCGGCTTGCCCTCAATGCCTGCCCGCTCTTTGGCGAAGCGGTAGGCGGCCAGCGGTTTATTCGCTGTCAATACCGGAGTCAGGCTGCCGATCTCAGGCACAATGTAATGGTAGTTCGTATTGAACCATTTGGTCATCTCGCAGGCCGGGGCCTCTGCATTGCCGCGCGCCATGGCAAAATACAGATCCAGCGGAATCTCCCCGCCCTTATATCCGTAACGCGCCGGTACGATTCCGAACATGGCAGCGGTATCCAGCACATGGTCATAGAAGGTGAAATCGCCCACCGGAATCAGATCAATCCCGGCCTGCTGCTGAGTCTGCAAATGCTGAAGCTGGATATCCTCCATCTGCGAGCGGAAGTTCTGCTCATCGATTTTCCCGGCCCAATATGCCTCAAGTAATTTCTTCCATTCACGGTTCTTTCCGATTCTCGGATAACCGAGGCTGCTTGTCTTGATTCCTTTACTCATAGCTGTCCACTCCTCTGTATAATGGTCTGCCCTTATGCCTGCAAGCCTTAATCTGATGCCATCTTACTGCACGCCTCCCGCGCCCCGCAACAGATTCCACGCAATCCGGCTATACAGATTCCCTATAGCAGAACGCCAAAAAAAGCCGCACCCCCATGAAGGAGGAGCAGCTAAGACTCTGAAGCCCGGCGAAATCAGAACCAGATCAGATAGACCACACCGGCAAGCACAATCCGGTAGATTGCGAAGGGCAGCAGCTTGATCCGGTTAATCAGCTTCAGGAAGAAACGCATCGATACCAGTGCGAATACGAAGGCACTGATGAACCCGGCAATGAAGAACGGCAAGGCATCCAGCGTGAAATACTGCCAGTTCTTCAGCAGTGAAATCAGGCTCGCCCCGGCCATAATCGGCACCGCCATGATGAAGGTGAAATCGGCTGCCGCACGGTGGCTCATGCCCAGCAGAACCCCGCCGGATATCGTCGAGCCCGACCGCGAGAAGCCCGGCCACAGGGAGATACATTGGATCAATCCGACTGATAGCGCCTGCCTATATGTAATTTGATCCACACTCTCAGTCCGGGCATTCGCAGGCGCAAAACGGTCGGCACAGATCATAAATAACGCTCCAACCACAAGTCCAATCAGCACAGTAAAGGTAGAGAACAGATGCTCATCGATGTAATCCTCCAGCAGAAATCCGAAGATTCCGGCCGGCAGCAGTCCGACAAGGATATGCGTCAGCTTCAGCCGTCCTTCCGCAGGAGCCTGCCGCTGCCCTTCCGGCACTACGGCCAAATCCTTGCGGCTGAGCTTCCCGAGGCCCAGCAGATCAATGAACCGGTTACGGAAAATAATAACGACCGCTAGAATAGAGCCTAATTGAATTACTACCTTGAAGGAGTTGGCCGTGTACTTCCCCAGGAATTCCTGCGATTTAAGCCACATATCATCAACGATGATCATATGGCCTGTCGAGGATACCGGAGCAAATTCGGTCAGCCCTTCCACAATTCCCAGGATGATTGCTTTGACAATGGTCAGCAGCTCCATGGCGATCCCCCTTTATTGTTTTCAATATAATAATTGTAAACTCACACAGCTATTTCTGAAACTTACAACCCTCTTGCACTATTGCAAAATTTAGTCCATAACGGTCACTTGACAGGCAGGAGTCTACACTTTATATTTATATGCATGCGCATGCATTTATTGTTTATCCATTCCATATAGAACGAAGGAGCGAAACCCATGACGAAAGATCTGTTCACCCCCTATGAATATAAAAGCTTAAAACTGAAGAACCGGGTGGTGATGCCGCCCATGTGCCAATATTCAGTGACCAATAAGGATGGAATCGCTAATGACTGGCATTACAACCACTATGTAAGCCGTGCTGTCGGCGGCACCGGGCTGATCATTGTCGAGATGGCTGATGTGGACCCGGACGGCCGGATTACCGATTATGATCTGGGCCTCTGGTCGGATGAGCAGATTCCTGCGCTGGCGCGGATTGTGGAAGCCAGCCATGCCCATGGAGCCAAAATCGGAATTCAGGTGGCCCATGCCGGGCGCAAGGCGGAGGATGCCAAGGTTCCTGTCTCCTCTTCAGCTATTCCTTTTGACAGCAAGTCCAAGACTCCTCATGCCCTGACAACAGAAGAAGTTAAAGAAATGGTCCAGAAATTCAAACTGGGCGTAGCGCGTGCGGTTCAGGCCGGGTTCGACACTATTGAGCTGCACGGTGCCCACGGCTATCTGATTCACCAGTTCCACTCGCCGCTGACTAACCAGCGGACTGATGAGTACGGACAGGATCTGACCTTGTTCGGCCGGGAGGTTATCGCTGCCGCTAAGAGCGTGATGCCTGAGGATATGCCGCTGATCATGCGGATTTCCGCCAGAGAATATGTGGAAGGCGGCTACGGCCTCCAAGAGGGTCTGGAGATCAGCAGAGCTTATAAGGAAGCCGGGGCCGATATTTTCCATATCAGTTCAGGCGGTGAGGGAGCAGTTGATACAGAGAATGGACCGGGCAACCATGCAGCCTATCAGTTACCGCTGGCCAGAACCATCCGCCAGGAGCTGAACGTGCCGGTGATTGCTGTCGGCCGCTTGGATGAAGCGGTTCTTGCCAATGCCGTCATTGGCAATGAAGAAGCTGACCTCGTGGCGGTGGGCCGGGGAATGCTCCGTAATCCTTACTGGACGCTGGAAGCCGGTGTGACGCTGCGCAAAGACGCAGATATCCCTAAGCAGTATGCATTGGGATTCCCGCGTTAAGGACAATTCGTCAGCAGCTGGCCTATGGTGATGGTATACTGTATAACAACTACTATTCATTACAGGTACACACCGGGAGGATGGAAGACATGACTAACCCCCCTTCGAATGATCTGATTAACAGCTGGTTATCACTCTCTCTGATACAGATGAAGGTGGCCGCAGTCCTTGAAGCGAGGCTGACCGAGAACTATGAGTTATCGCTTAAGGAATTCTACGTATTGCTGTTTCTGTCCGAAGCCCCTGAGCAAAAGTTGAAGCTTCAGCAGCTGGAATCGATGGTCGGGCTTAGCCAGAGTGCTGTGTCCCGGCTGGTCAGCCGCTTCGAGGCCAAGGGCTGCGGAGCGCTGGAGCGCAAGTCCTGTGAGGCGGACCGCAGAAGCATCTATACGTCCCTGACTGCTATCGGGCAAGACAAAGTTGACCGGGCGAAGCAGACCGTTAATGAAGTGCTGCAGGAAGCCTTTCCTGTAGCCGACACGCAGGAGCTGCTGGAGCAGCTTATCCAGCTGAAGCAATCCTAGACCCGGGCAGCTGCCTGCCGGGTAAACCCGCCGTCCCTCCCGAGGGGCGGCGGGTTTTTATCTGAACCTCCCTCTCTCCCTGAGCATACATCATACTAATACGTAATTAAGAAAAGCGGGGTGTACGAATGGTATTCACTGTTATGCAGCTGGTTGGCGGCCTTATTCTCTCTGTAGGCTGGATTCCACAGATTGTGCAGATTCTCAGGACCCGTTCTGTTGCAGATCTCAGTCTGAAAGCTTATCTGCTGATGCTGCTTGGCATCCTTCTTATGGAGGCTTATGCGGTTAACCTGGCGGCGCTGGGGGTCGGGCTGGCTTTTCTGATCACCAATTCCTTGTCGCTGGCGGTTGTAACAACGGTTGTCCTGCTAATTATCCGCTACCGCCACAAGGGTAACGGTTTCTAAAGGCTGCACCTCTGTCCAATCTGCGTTATACTTTCTGTAACAAAAGGATGCAGGAGGTTCAGTGAATGAAGCAAAATAAGTATGATGACGCGGTTTTTTTTGCGAATTACAGCCAGATGCCCCGCTCTACGGGCGGACTGGAGGCTGCCGGAGAATGGGAGGTCTTCCGTACCCTGCTGCCTGATCTGACGGGCCAGCGGGTGCTTGATCTGGGGTGCGGGTTCGGCTGGCACTGCCGGTATGCCCGTGAGCAGGGGGCGGCTTCCGTCGTAGGCATAGATCTCTCCTCCAATATGCTGGAGCGTGCCCGGGCGATGACGGACGACCCGAAGATTGAGTATCTCCAGCTCGCAATTGAAGATGCCGCATTCGGGGCAGAGCAATTTGATACCGTTATCAGCTCGCTGGCGATCCACTATATTGAAGATTTCGGCAGCCTCTGCCGCCAGGTCCGGCATTGTCTCAAGCCAGGGGGAGCCTTCGTCTTCTCTGTAGAGCATCCGATCTTCACCTCGCTTGCTGCACAGGATTGGCATTACAGTCCTGATGGGGAGAAGCAGCATTGGCCCGTTGACAACTATCATCTGGAAGGCGTGCGGCAGGCTGATTTTCTCGAACACAAGGTTGCAAAATACCACCGGACCACCGCCACCTACCTGAGTACGCTGCTCGAATCCGGCTTCGTCCTGAAGCAGCTGTCTGAGCTGCAGCCGACTCCTGAGATGCTGGAGAAGAATCCGGCCTGGCAGGAGGAGACGCGGCGCCCGATGTTCCTGCTGTTGTCAGCGGTGAAGCAGGAATAGCCGGATCTTATTTCATAAATAACAGAACAAAACCATCCTAACGCAGAAATAAGATTACCTTAGCACGAGTACAATGTATGCTGTTTTTCACATACATTGGTCCATCTGCCTGCTTGCAAGCACAATATATGCTGTTTTTCACATACATTTGATCCGTGTGCCTGCTTGCGAGCAGGTTGTATACTGTTTTTCACATACATTCAGACCGTATGTCTGCTTGCGAGCAGGATGTATGCTGTTTTTCACATACGTTTGGTCCGTGTGCCTGATTGCGAGCACAAAGTATATTGTTTTTAACACACATTTTGGTCCATATGCCGGTGTACCAGGCAATTATAAATAAAAAAAAGACCAGCCGGACGGTAGTCCGCTGACCTTTTATCATCCCCGTGGTTCACGGAGTTCACATTGCATTATTCACATTCACTGTGCCTTCCTGAGTCTTGGCAAGTGCGGACGGAATCTTAGGTGCCTGAACCAGCTTCCGTCTGCCCAGAGAGGTTGTAAAAGTGATTACATAACCGGCTACAACTACAGCCATCACCGTATACAGCGTTTCTCTTAACGGCATATAGAAGAGGGAGAAAGCCAGAACGATTACATCCATCAGGATAAATACGGTTCCTACCTTAATACCTTTCCATTCACTGATCAGCACGGACAAAATATCGTCCCCGCCGCTCGCCCCGCCGCCCAGCAGGACCATTCCTGCGCCCAGACCTGTCAATACCCCGGACAACAGCGCCGCAACCGGCAAGTTATCCTGCAGGTCAATAACCCAGCCGGAATAGCGTTCCATCAGCCCGTAGAATACCGTGAAGGCCACTACGGATATGAAGGTGTTCACTACGAATGATTTTCCTTTGAAAATGATTGCGATGATGAGTACCGGAATGTCCAAAATCAGGATGCTTAGTGATGGTGAAATCCCCAGTACATACTTGCCGAGCAGCGACAATCCTACGAATCCGCCTTCGGTCAAGTGGTTCTGATAATTAATGTGATAATACGTAAATGCAAGCAATAGTGTTCCGGTCAAAATAATCGCTAACCGGAGCGGCAAACTCATGCCACTGTCTTGTTTCCTCATTACTCGGTCTCCCCTTATCGTATATGGCGGCTAGACGTTCGTGCCAGCCTCTACGAGGGGGGTACCTGAGGAGATGTTGCTCCTTCGCATACAATACTCCCTTCCCTTCGCAGAAGCGGCTTCGTCAATGAACAACGGTTCGCACACATTCTACAGGGAAGCTAAGTATAAGACAGATCATAACGTTTCCAAATCGTCCTTTGGGGAATCGTCCTTCGGGGACACATGGTATCCTGATCCTTTCTTTAGTTTGATATGTTCTGAATAGATTATACCACGCGGAAGGGCCACTCTAAACAGTTTCCATCAAAAATAAGCAATCAGCCCTGATTTCTCAGCAGACGGTTGACGGTCTCGCGGCGGACGCCGATCAATTGTCCGATTTCTTCCTGTGTCAGCAGGTCTGTAAGCTGTGCGCCATGAGAATATTCGGTCAGCCAGCGGGTCAGCAGGGCCATACGCTCCCCCGGCGTTCCAACGGTGAGATGATCGAGCCTCGTCTGCATGAACCGCACCTTTTCCTGAAGCAAGAGGGCGATCTCCATCACCTTCTCAGGCTTCTCCCTCAGCTCCCGGTACCATTCTGCAGCCGGAATCAGCTCGACCTCACTTTTCATCATCGCCACTGCGGTTCCATGCGCCTCCTTCGGCGAAATGAGGGAATGATGCGGAACAGTCTCACCCGGATATAACAGGTTGAACAGCACCATGTTCCCGTTCTCATGCAGTCTCGTGACCTTGAACAGTCCGCTCTTCACCTTGAACAGGTTCTGGCCGCCGTCTCCCTGGCGGAATAAGACCTCACCTCTGTGCAGAATCATTTCGCATTCTCCTTTGCCTTCTCTGTATATATATTTTTAATTATACCGAAATAAGACACCAAAATGGAGGGGCAAGCGTAAAACAGCCATTATTCATGAGTTCAAAGACAAAGAAACCGCCTGGGCAGAGAAGGGTCTCTGCTCCCAAGCGGTTTCAGGGAAAGGCAAGATAGGTTATTTCGCTTCAACCGGCTTCTTCCAGAGCCCCAGGATCAGCCCGGAAATCACGGAGCCGATCAGCACAGATAACAGGAACAGCGCGGCATTGCTGGACAGGAAGGCTACAAACACACCGCCATGCGGTGCGGGAACGTTGAGGTTCCACAGCTGGGTAAGTCCGCCGGCTACGGCAGAGCCCAGGATACAGGAGGTAAGCACCCGCAGCGGATCAGCCGCAGCGAACGGAATGGCTCCTTCGGTGATGAACGACAAGCCCAGCACATAGTTGGTTACACCGGATTTACGTTCGGTCTCCGTGAATTTATTCTTGAAGAACGAGGTGGCCAGGGCAATCGCCAGCGGAGGTACCATCCCTCCGGCCATGACTGCGGCCATCATCATCCCGTTCGTATTGCCGCTGGACGTAAACACGCCGATGGCAAAGGTATAAGCAGCTTTGTTGAACGGGCCGCCCATATCAATGGCCATCATCCCGCCAAGCACCAAGCCCAGCAGAATCTTATTGCCGGTGCCCAGATTATTAAGCACATCGGTCAGTCCCCCATTGATCCAGCTGAATAACGGATCGAACAGGAAGAACATAATCGTGCCGGTAATCAGCAGGCTGAATACAGGATAGAGCAGAATCGGCTTCAGTCCGTCCAGTGTGCGCGGCAGGCGCGAGAAGGCTCTGCGGAGCATTACCACAACATAACCGGCCAGGAATCCGGCAGCCAGACCGCCGAGGAAGCCTGAATTGGAGTTAAGAGCCATCAGACCGCCGACCATACCCGGCATCAGCGCAGGACGGTCGCCGATGCTCATCGCGATAAATCCGGCCAGGATAGGAATCAGGAAGTGGAAGGCTCCGTCACCGCCGCCGATGCTCTGCAGCAGCTTAACCAGCGGATTGTCGGGGCTGGCCACCTGTTCAATCAGGAACGAGATCGCCAGCAGAATTCCTCCACCGACTACGAACGGCAGCATATGCGAGATGCCGTTCATCAGGTCTTTGTAGATTTTGCTTCCAATAGAACCGGACTTCACAGGCGTGGAACCTTCTTCACTGCGTCCAGAGCTGCGGTAGATAGGTGCATCTCCTGCTACTGCGATCCGGATCAGCTCCTCTGACTTGCGGATACCGTCGCTAACCGGACGCTGGAGCACAGGCTTGCCGCTGAAGCGCTCCATCTCCACGTTCTTGTCAGCGGCAATAATGACCCCGCTGGCCCGGGCGATTTCTTCCGGTGTCAGCACATTCTGCGCACCCTCCGAGCCGTTGGTTTCGACACGGATATTGACGCCCATCTCCTTGGCCTTCTTCTTGAGGGCATCCTCCGCCATGAAGGTATGGGCGATTCCAGTAGGACAGGCGGTTACAGCAACTACGAAGCTCTGTGAATCCGGGTTCCCGGTAATGATCCGTGCCGGTTCAGCTTGCGGTACGGCTGCCTTCGGAGCAGCCTTCACTTCCGCTGCCTTGGCTTCCGCTTCTGCCCGGGCCTCAGTCTCAGCTTGCTTGGCATCAAATAAGGCGGACACCTCGGCAGGTGTCTTCGCACCCATAAGCTGTTCGATGAATTCGCTTTCAATGAGCAGCCTGGACAGTGCAGCGAGTGTTCGCAGGTGCATATTTCCAGCTCCGTCCGGCGCGGCGATCATGAAGAATATATGGGCGGGCGCTTCATCCAGGGAGGCAAAATCAATTCCGGCACTGCTCTTGGCAAATACCACCGTTGCTTCCTTGACGGCCTTCGTCTTGGCATGTGGCATGGCAATGCCTCCGCCGATGCCCGTGCTGGACTGGGCTTCACGCTCCAGAATCTTCTCCTTGAACAGCTTCGCATCCGTGATGCGTCCACTGGCTGCGAGACTGGCAATCAGCTCGTCAATGACCCCTTCCTTCGTGGTAGCCTGGAGCTCCATAATCATTGTTTCCTGTATCATCAAATCTGTAATCTTCATCAAGACTCAACTCCCCGAATGTACTTGAACCTCTTACTTCTGTTATTCATAGCTGGGATATGGCAATAAGCGGACGAAGCTCTTCAATCAATGTCTTGTCTGCCAGATCGTCGGAGAATGCTGTGGCACTTCCCGATGCCACACCGGCACGGAAGGCTTCCAGCTCATTCCCTGTCTGCGACAACGTGCCCACGAATCCGGCAATCATCGAATCTCCCGCACCTACTGAATTCCTCACCTGGCCCTTAGGAGCGCTGGCATGATAGACCTCTTGCCCTGTAATGAACAGTGCGCCTTCTCCAGCCATCGAGACCAGCACATGCTTGGAGCCGCCCATAAGCAGCTTGCGTCCGTAAGTGATAATCTCTTCCCGGGTGCTGATCTGAACACCGAACAGCTCTGCCAGCTCATGGTGATTCGGCTTGACCAGCAGCGGTCCCTGGGATAAGGCATCCTGCAAGGCCTGCCCGGTTGTATCAATAACAAACTCCGCGCCCTTCTGCTTGCATACTGCAATCAGCCTGCTGTAGAAATCTCCGCCCAGCGAAGGTGGCGTGCTTCCTGAGAGGATCACTATGTCACCCGGCTCCAAGGATTCCAGCTTCTGCAGCAGCGAAGCCGTCTCGGTCTCCGTAATGACTGGCCCCGCCCCGTTAATCTCCGTCTCCTGGCCGGCCTTAAGCTTGATATTGATCCGGGTATCGTCCGCAATATGAACAAAGTCGCAGGCTATTCCCTCCTGGCCCAGCCAGGTGTCAATATAGCCGCCGGTGAAGCCGCCTAGAAATCCAGTGGCTGTATTCTCTACGCCAAGCTGCTTCAGAACACGGGATACGTTAATGCCCTTCCCGCCGGGCAGCTTCATATCCCGCTTCATCCGGTTGAGTCCGCCTAATGTTAACTCTTCTACCTCCACGATATAATCGACGGAAGGATTGAGTGTCACCGTATAGATCATCATTCATCCCTCATTTATAATGTTTGTCTTCCCATCCCATCACACCAGTGTATAATCCACATCCAGCTTCTCAAGCTGCCTCCGGAAGCTATCCGGTATCCCGGTATCCAGAATGCAGTGGTCCATCTCCTGCAAATCTGCAACCTTGCAGAAGGAGATCTGCCCGATCTTGCTATGGTCGGCCAGCAGGATCGTCTGCTTCGCTACAGCGATCATTTTGCGCTTCGTGGCCGCTTCCAGCATATTCGGCGTCGTAATCCCTTCGCGGATATCCAGCCCGTTGGTGCCGAGGAAGGCCTTATCCACCCGCACCATGTCCAGCGAGCGTTCGGTCATCGGCCCGACAAAAGCCATGGTGTCCGGCCGTAGCATCCCGCCTGTAATGGACACCTCAATATGGCGGCAATCCTTCAGCTCATTCAGCGCCATGATCGAGTTGGTGATCACCTTGAGATTGCGGAACGATTTCAGCGCCCGGGCAATCTGCAGGGTGGTAGTACCCCCGTCAAGGAGAATGGCATCGCCATCCTCAATCATCTCCACAGCCTTCCCGGCAATCCGCAGCTTCTCCTCCAGGAACCGGTCTTCCTTGTCCGGAACCGCGGCTTCAAAGTTCACACTCTGCAGGGACACCGCACCGCCATGCGTACGCTTTAGCAGCCGTGCTTCCTCCAGCTCCTTGAGGTCCCGGCGGATCGTGGATTCCGAGACGGACAGCTCCTGGCCCAGCTCCTGAACCGAGGCTCTTGTATGCTTCTCGACAAACAGCAGAATCATCCGTTTGCGTTCTTCTTCAAACATGCAGCTCACTCCTTAGGATGTGCAGCTACCCGCTGCCGGATTCCTATATATACAGTAACTACTGAATTTAAAGATAAGATGACTGGATTCAAATCACTTGTGATTGATATTGACCATTTGTGCTCATTTATGATTGTAACAACGTTTTCATGAACTGTAAAGAGGCTTTCTCTGCTTATTTTCCGCCAAAAAATCATGAATTTAAACCTGCTATTCCAGCCGTATTCACTGTTGCTGTAAGAATTGGATCATCACTTGCTCATTTATGCTCATTTCAGCCTGTCACTGTATCAGCATGCGCGGCAAATTACCTCCCGATTGCCTATTTCACAATGGCAGCGAGCGACATATTTATATTACATATGGGGAAAAGCGGGTGAACAGGAGATGGCCTATTACAATAACAACGGATATGGCAGCGCGGGCGGTAACGGCGGCAATGGCAGCAGCAGCGGCATTAACGGCCACGGAGGAGGCGGCAGTGACGGCCCTGTAGAAACCGAGGAACTAAGTGCAGAGGATTATGCGATTATTGCTGCCGGCTTCGGTGTGCTCGGGGAACTGTTTGCTTTTTTCTCTCTGGTAAAAGCCAAGCAGGTGACCAAGGAAACGGGCGGGAAGGTAGCTACAGACATCGACCCGGTGCTGTTCGTGCAGAACCGCAAAAAAAAAGCAGCCAGACGAAAGTCCCGCCGGCTGCGTTGAACGTTTATTTTGTCTGAACCCTTCACTTACTTCAAAGGCATGACCTCGTGCTTTGCAAATATGGCCTGCACCTTCTCCCGCAGCTCCTCTTCGGGCAGAAGGACAATGACAATAATATGCTCCAGATCGGCATGCTTCGCATAAGCCTGCGCATCCTCTTGCGGAATTCCCATCCCGATCAGGCTGACTGCAAGCCCGTCTGTCTCCAGATCCGCTCCCGCCAGCTTGCGGGCTGCCGGACCTGCTGCGACCGCTGAATCGGCCACCATGTCCAGACCTACCCCGAGCCCGCGTGCTGTGCCGAACAAGCCCTTATTCCCCTGCCCTGTCTCCACATCCCCGATTCCGGCATCCTGGCTGATGATCTCAAGCGTGTTCTTCTGCTTCGTGACAGCTGAGATATGCTTCGCCTTGATTCCGTTCTCCTTCAATTCCCCGATCGCCAGCACCGCATCACTCCGGTGTCCAAAAATCCCCAATATCAATGTTGGCATGCCGCATCCCTCCTGTTACTGCGATATTACCACTCTGCCTGGGGATTGAACCTGCCTTGAATCTTGCTAACAGCAGCGGCTCCTGCCGGTCGTGAATCAATCTCTTCTAATTCGGTTATAAAGATACGTATACATAAATATAAACATAACTTAAGAGATAGGGGGGGCTGCCTGTGCTTCAAAGCAAGTATTTCCGGACTTGCCTGGCCATTATCGCCTTTTTGACGATTCTGTACCTGGGGTCGAAGGTCATTTTTCTGTTCACACCGCTGGTATCTATTATTCAATTGCTGCTCGTACCGATGATGCTGTCGGGCTTCATGTATTATCTGCTGCGGCCGATCGTCAACTATCTGGGTACCAAAAATGTAAACCGCGGGCTGTCCGTGCTGCTGATCTATCTTGTGTTCGCCGGACTGTTCGTCCTATTCTGGGTACTGGTCTGGCCTACACTGCGCGAGCAGATCCAGAACTTCATCGACAATACGCCCTATCTGGTCGAGGGTATACAGAATCAGTTCAACAAGCTCCAGAATGATCCGTCGCTCTCCCGCTTCTTCAAGGGTGATACGGATGTGACCACACGCCTGACGGAGTATTTGAACAATGTCATTACCTGGGTAACTAATTCGATGTCCAATCTGATCGCAGTGATCTCCAGTATTGTCGTGGTAATCGCCACGCTGCCGATTATTCTTTACTATATGCTGAAGGACGGCCACAAGCTGTCTCCGATTCTTCAGGGACTGATCCCGAGAAAGTACCGCAAGGAAGGCCAGGAGATGTTCAAGGATATTGACTCTGCACTCAGCGGCTTCATCGTTACACGCGTCCTGCTTAATGTGGTGCTGGGCATCTTGCTGTATATCGGCTTTTTGCTGATCGGTCTGCCTTATTCCCTGCTGCTCGCCTTGATTTCCATCCCGCTGAATTTCATTCCTTATGTAGGCTCGCTGCTGGCGGCGGTTCCGGTGATTATCGTGGGGTTCATTGAATCACCTTCTATGGCTATATGGTCAGCCGTCGTCATTCTGATCGCGCAGCAGATTCAGGATAACGTGCTGTCCCCGGTCATCTACGGCAAGTCGCTGGATGTGCATCCGCTGACCACAGTGCTGCTTGTACTCGTGGGTGGCGACTTCTACGGCCTGATCGGCGTCCTCATTGCGCTTCCGGTCTATATGATTATCAAAATCATTTTCCTGCGCATTTACGAGATCATTGTCGCCGAACGGGTGGATCAACCCGTCCCTGAGCCCGGTGCTCCGCCCGGGATTGAGATTGAGATCGTCAAGGACGATAAGCTATAATAGTTAACAAAAAGCCCTCCGGCGCATCTTAGCGCCGGAGGGCTTGTCATGTACATGCTTGGACGTATCCAGACCTCAGCCGCGCAGCGAACGGACCACGAAGATGTGGTTGCCCTTTGGCAGGTTCTGCCCGTCACGCAGTGTCACGGAGCCTTTGGTATGTGCGATGATCGTCGCATTGAACGCCACCAGCTGGTCCCCCTTCCAGACAGTAACCGCTGATTTGAAATACACGGCATTATCAAACTGCAGACGTTCTGTCATGATATAACCGACCGAATGGAGAACCGGGGGCAATGCCCTCTCTTTGGGAGCCAAGGCTTTGATGTACACAATATCGCGGAAAGGGACGGCAATCTCCTGATGCCCGATGACGGCTACCGAAGCTGCAAGATCCCATCTGCGCAGAACGCCTTTCATGATCGTATATGGCTGCTCGCCGCAGTACATAATGACCGGTCTGCCAACCCAATGCTTCATGGCTCCACGCCCTTCCCTGTGCCTGAACTACTTATACCTTTGGTATGGACCAGTCTATACCCTTAAGCCCATGCTGCTCCAGATACTGGTTGGCCTGAGAGAACGGGCGGCTGCCGAGAAATCCGCGGTGTGCAGAGAACGGGCTCGGATGCGGAGACTGGATCACCTTATGTCTGCTGCGGTCCACTACCGCGCCTTTGAGCTGGGCATGACTGCCCCACAGGATGAAGACCATCGGTTCTGTCCGCTCGTTCAGCTTCTCCATAATGGCATCCGTAAAGGTCTCCCAGCCCAGACCTTTATGCGAATTCGGCTGGCCCTCGCGTACTGTCAGCACTGCGTTAAGCATCAGCACACCTTCTTCCGCCCAGTGCAGCAGCGATCCGTGACCCGGCACCTCCACACCGAGATCACTATGCAGCTCCGCATAGATATTGCGGAGTGACGGCGGAATCCTTACGCCCGGCTCTACCGAGAAGCTAAGGCCATGGGCCTGTCCTGCGCCGTGATACGGGTCCTGTCCAAGAATGACTACCCGGGTCTTACTGTAAGGCGTCAGCTTCAGCGCCGAGAACAGCTTGTCCTTCGGGGGATAGACTGTATACTGCTTGTACTCGCGTGCCAGTGCATAGCGTAATTCCTCGAAGTAAGGCTTCTGTGTCTCTTCCTGAAGCACTTCATCCCAATCATTGCCAAACATCCTGTTCTCCTCCCAATTGCCTTGATAGTAGTATTGTTTCATTACCCGTTATTAACCAGAATAAAAGGAACTTATTTGCGGCCATAGTCCGCTTTGATCTCGCCCCATGACTTCGTCTGCCATTTCAGCACCTTGTTGTCATAAGTGTGGTTCCGCAGCCAGCTCTCCGCCCGGTCAATCAGTTGCCAGATCTCCTCCGTAGAGGCATCCCGGGGCAAGGTCGTGGCCACCTTTTTCTGCTTGACCCATTTCATTGCATTAACAGAATCACTATACACCGTCTTGCTGCTGCCCTCCTGCTTAAGATGAGCCAGCGCATGCACAATCGCCAGGAACTCTCCGAGGTTATTGGTCCCTTTACGGATCGGACCGCAGGAGAAAATCACATCCCCGTTCTGGGTATCCACGCCTTTGTATTCGACGGGTCCGGGATTTCCACGGGTGCCTACATCCACGGAGATGCTGTCATAATCGATCTCCTCAGACGTCTCCACTCCGGCACTGCGGCTCCAGGACTTGCCTGACTTACTTGTGCCGGATGCCCCTGAAGCTGCCGAACCCGTTCCCCAGTTGCCCTTCCAGCCTGCCTTGAAGGCTGTCTCAGCAGCCGCCTTGCTCTCATAGGACTTATATTTCGCTCCGGTATAATGATCGGTCTGCGCCTGGCATTCCGCCCATGTAGTGTAGACTCCGGGCTTCTTACCTTCCCATACTACGTAGTATTTCTGCTTCGCCATTCCTCTTGCTACCTCCTGCCGGTGTCACCTCAACCAGAATAATATTGTAATGCCTACCGCGTTCATATTGAAGCCTGAATACACTCGCACGCCTGCTGCCAGCCCGAATATCTATTGGATAATTACCGGCAGGCGCGTTCATACTAATACGGCAGCTTAGTCCAGCACAGCAAGTGTCGTATCGGCAATGGTCTGGAGCTTGCCCGTATCCTGTGTTGCCTTGACCATAACCCGCAGACCTACCAGTGCATTATGCAGATAAGCAGCCAGTGCCGGAGCCGGATGCCGGGAGGAGAGTTCTCCGGTCTCCTGTCCGTGCAGGATCAGCCGCTCAATTAAACTCTCTGTATTCAGAAAAGCCTCATTCGCCCGGCCGGCAGCCTCCGGATCATGACCCGACAGTTCCACTGCCGTATTCACCAGCATACAGCCCTTCGGCTCCTCTTCACTTCTGTGAATTGTGGCTTCGAATAAGAGGCGGATAGCTGCCTTGGCGGAGGTGATGCCCTCGATCCGGCTCTCCATCCGGGAGCTTTGAAGGGATGCAAAGCGCTCCAGCGCTTTTATATATAAGGTATGCTTGTCTCCAAAGGTGTCATACATGCTTCGCTTATGAATTCCCATACCGGTTACAAGATCCTGCATGGAGGTCTTCTCATAGCCCTGCTGCCAGAAAATCGTCATTGCCTTGAGCAATACATCATCAATGTCAAACTCTTTGCTTCGCGCCATGATCATGCTCCTTTCGCGGTCTATTTTACCATTTATAGAACGATCGGTAAATATTATTGTAGCCATGTTAACTAGATCACATCAATTCCGCACCAATCATTCTATATTAATTTTAAGGAAAATACCATCAGCATTACACACCCCAAGGAGGTTATTACATGAGAAAAATCGCAGTAATACTTGCGGCATTCACCCTGACCCTGCTCATCGGCTGCGGCAACGCAAACAAAAATGCAGGCAACACTGGCACAGCAGCGAACACGAGCAATACGGCGGCTACCGCTGCACCGGATGCAGTCACTTCGGCTTCGGTAGTCGATAACGGGGAAGCCTTCAAGAAGGCGATCAGCAAAGACGGCACCTGGATTGCAGCTACGCTGAAGGACCTGAGCTTCTCCGAGGAGCTTGTGCTCGACGGACAATTCATCCATAAGGAAGAGCCTGCCCGCAAAATCGCGCTCTATACCCAGGATGCCGATCACAACATCACGAACTCCTTCAAGCTCACCGCCCCGAAATTGACGGTCCGCAGTGAGAATGCCCGGATTCAGGGAGGGACCTTTGTGGGTGATGTCTATGTGGAGGCTAACGGCTTCGCCGTCGTGAATGCCACCATTGAAGGCAATGTCTATTTCTCAGATGACAAATACCAGGCTACCTATTCCGCAGCAGACCAGGGTAAGGTAACCGGCGTCACTGAAGTGAAAAAATAATGCAGCAGGGTGCGGGGTGTTCCTCTTCGGGCAAGCGGCCGGGGAGAACACCCTATTTGTACATTGTTACCCATGAAAAGAGGTGCTGACCTGATGAAATTCATCCGTAAGTATGCTATCCTTCCTCTTCTGCTCCTGATGCTCTCCTCCTGTAACGGACAGGATGCGGCGCAGACGGAGCCGCAATACCGGATTCAGTCCGGTCATGATCTCAGTATTCTGACAACGAGTGATACCCATTATTTAGCGCAGGAGCTTAGGGATCTCGGTCCTGCCTTCCAGCAGTTTCTGGCTGCCGGTGACGGCAAGCAGCTTGGCTACAGCAAGGAGATGATGGAGGCGCTGGGCTATGATATCGGAATCCGTAAGCCGGATGTGGTGATTATCAGCGGGGACCTCAGCAACAACGGGGAAGAAGCCAGCCATAAGGAGCTGGCCGGACATCTGAAGCGCATCGAGCAAGACACCGGAACCCGGATCTATGTGATCCCGGGCAATCATGATATCCAGAATCCCTGGGCCCGGAGCTTCCGCGATAAGCGCCAATACGCCGCAGATTCCGTGAGCGCCAAGGCCTTCAGCAAAATCTATGGCGGCTTCGGCTATGATGAAGCCCTGCTGAGAGACGAGGATTCGCTAAGCTATCTGGCTGCCCCGTCGGAGGAGCTGTGGCTGCTCATGCTGGATACTGCACAGTACGGAGACAATAAAGCGCTGGGCCATCCCCAGCTGGAGGGGCGGTTCAGTGACCGGACCCTGGAGTGGATCGCCACCTGCGGCGCGAAGGCCGCTGCCGCAGGCGCGCAGCTCGTGACGGTCATGCATCACAGCCTGCTGAATCACAGTGAATTCATTCAGGAGGGCTTCACTGTAGAGGACCATGTCAAGGTTACAGATGCCTTGATGAAGAACGGTGTGCGGACCGCTCTCAGCGGGCATATACACATTCAGGATATCAGTGAATACAGTCATGACGGGGAGCGCATCTATGACATTGCCAGCAGTGCTTTGTCTGTATTCCCCCATCAATACGGGCTCTTAACCTATTCCTCCGCCCGTCAGACTCTGGATTACAGCACTGCAAGATTAGGGATGGAGCAATGGGCCGCAGCCACAGGCAATACCGATCCGAACCTGCTGGGCTTCAGGGCTTACAGTGAAGCCAATTTCCGTAAGCGGTCTGCCACCCGGAGTTATTCCCGTCTGGCTGAAGATCCCGCTTACGCCAGTTATACCGAGACTGAGCTGAAGCAAATGGCTGACGTTGTCGGAAGGCTGAACGAGAATTACTTCGCAGGCTCTGCCAGTACGGGCAATGCTGCCGTGACCGCTGCAGAAGGCTACCGGCTCTGGCAGGATGCTCCGGCGGGCGGAATGAGAAGCTATGTCTTGAAAATGGCCTCGCAGCAGCCGAAGAACAATCATGAACTGCATGTTCAGCTTCCTCAGCGGTGATGTTTGAAGAACTGGAAATAGGTGTAAGATAGACAAGTATGCTTACACCTATTGCTGAGGAGATGATAATCACCATGTTCACACGTATGGACGAGATTATGATAGAAATCCCGGACGTCGAGAAACCAGATCCTAATGCCGCAGCAGCTGTACAGGAGCTGCTCGGGGGCAAATTCGGTGAAATGTCAACGCTCAATAACTACTTGTACCAGTCCTTCAACTTCCGCTCCAAGGACAAGCTGAAGCCCTTCTACGACCTGGTGATGAGTATTACCGCCGAGGAGCTGGGCCATGTTGAGCTGGTCTCCCACGCCGTGAACAAATGTCTTAGAGGTTCCACGGCCTATAAGAAACCCGATTCCACGCCCCTGGGGGATGTCAAAGACGCACGGCTGTCTTATCATTTCCTGGCAGGCGCACAGGGGGCCATGCCGTTCGATTCGATGGGCAATCCGTGGACCGGAGCCAATGTGTTCAACAGCGGCAACCTGGTGGAGGATTTGCTGCACAACTTCTTCCTGGAGTGCGGGGCCAGAACCCACAAAATGAAGGTCTATGAAATGACCGACCATCCTGCTGCCCGGGCGGTAGTCGGCTTCCTGCTTGTCCGCGGGGGCGTTCACGTCGTCGCTTACGCCAAGGCGCTGGAGATTGCCACAGGCGTCAATGTTACCAAGCTCGTGCCGATTCCTTCCCTGGACAACAAAGCGTTCAATGAAGCCAGAAAGTATGAGGAAAAGGGCGTCCATACGAAGCTCTACACATGGAGCGATAAGGATTTCAGCTCCATTGACCAGATCTGGAAGGGTACCCATCCTGAGGACGGGCTTCCACTAGAGGTCATTCAGGGTGTACCGAAAGGCTTCCCTATCCCCGAAGCCCCGGAAGTGAAGGAAGAATTCGCACCGGGCATCTCTGCCGAGGAATTCAAGGAGATTGCCAAACGGCTGAAAATGGCCGGGAATATTAATGACTAGCAGCCGGAGCCAAGCCTAGCGAATAATAGCACCCAAGAAGAAGCGGATGTCCCGAAAGCCATGAACTGGCTGCCGGAACATCCGCTTTGTTTGGGTATGAATACTTGTACGATCTCCGCCTTATAACTCAGGCTCAAGCAGTAGTAGGGTATCGGCAACAGCCCGCCCATTCACAAGCAGCACAATCGTATGCGCACCGGGATAGTGCTTGCGTGTAGTCAGGTTGGCCCAGCGGTGGGTCCGGGTACCGGAGAGTCTGGTGCCGCCGGGCACGGTTTTGTCGGATAACAGAAACAGCTTGCGAGAGGTCTTGCCGCCGGCCTTGACGAAGTCGATTCCGTATTCAATGCGGATGCGTACCGGACCGCCCTCCCGGATCATCAGAGCGTATTGCAGCTCACACTGTTCCCCGATCCGCAGTACGGGCGGCTCAGCCGCCAACACAGCCGTGCTGACCAGCGGGGCGCCGCTCTCCTCCGGTGCATATCCGAACAGCTCCATGATCTCGGGATCGGCCTTGCGGATCAGTGAGCGGCAGCCATGCCGCACAATCCAGTTCGTATTCGCGTCACTGCCCAACCAGCGGCGGGCGGTGGCTATGACGATATCGGGGTGATCCTTTGCGATATCGTTCAGGCTGTTGGCTACACTTTTGCGCACATAGAGTGACGGGTCAGCCTTCAGCTTCTCCAGCAGCGGCAATAGCGGAGACGGGTCACGCTTGAACACCGGCAGCGCCTGGCCCCAGGGCAGACGGGGACGGCTTCCCTCGCTGGCGAGCCGCCGCACATGCTCCCCCGGATGCTCCGCCCAGATCAGCATCTGCTCCATCATCCGCTGCGGATCACGCAGCAGGAACGGCCTGACGGCGAATTCGGCCGAGGACCCCGGGGTGAACCGCTCCAGCGCCTCCATCGACAGCTCCCAGTGCTCCTCACTTCCGCCATACACCTCCACGAAATCCGGGAAGATCAGATACGGGAAGCCGACACAGTCCTTATCTATCGCATACAATATCTTCAGCGCTTCCTCATAGGCCGGGGGCAGGCAGCTGCCCAGCGTCTCTGTAATCCGCCGCATCCGTGCCTTCAGCTCCAGCTCTTCCCACGGCTCCCTCATCGCCTCCGCCATGAAGCGGCCCTGCTCGAACGAACCGTAGACGGCTTTAATTTTCATTCCCAGGCTGTGCAGGAATTCTTGGTTGTACATTGCTTTCAGGGGTTCGGCCATTCTTGAATTCCTCCTGCTGATGTAATTGGATTCTCTTATGATGAGAGCATACCATATGAACCGGACATCCCTGTGTCAACTTTCAACTGGATATATATACACCAAGTATAGCCTATGTTCAAATCCGGCAGCCTGTCGTACAATAAGATTTAAGTTTTTTCCGCTGACGATGAATTTATATTCCAATGAAAGGACTGGGACTTTTGCCACAGACACTTGTTAAAAACATTGATTTTTTCGTAGCCGCACTGTCACAGACCTTCGTATCCGCCCTCCAGCTTGACCCTGACGGAATGTACTCCCAGGTAGGCAGCGGAGTCGTTGAGAAATTCTCTGAGGAGTATGTCCGGCTGAAAAGATTCGACGGCACTACCTCGCATTACGCCCGCGACATTACGAAATTCCAGCACAATCATGCCTGAGAAGACTTCGGGGTTTATCATCCAGAGGAAAACCGGCAGGGGAGAAGCAGCGTTTGCCTGTGATCCTCCCTCCCTCTTCAAACGCAGACCCTGGGCCCTGATCCGGGTCTATTTTTGCGTTTATTTTTCACAAAATATTAACGTGTGCATTTCAAGAAACTATTGACTTGACGTTGCTGGAGAACTAAACTGAAATCGTTAACAATTCCATGTACCCGGGGAGAACCTATGATTACCATCAAAGATATTGCCCGTGTTGCCGGTGTGTCCCATACTACCGTATCGAGGGCGCTGAACGGCAACCCGCTGATCAAGAAGGCCACCCGGGATAAGATTGAACGGATCGCCGCCGAAATGAATTATGTGCCGAATTACAGCGCCAAGAGCCTGGTCACCAAGAGATCGTTCATCATCGGCCTGTTCTTCTCCAGTATTGAGCAGGGGACTTCCTCAAGCTTCCTGGTGGATGCGATCAAAGGCATTACGCATAGCCTCGATGAGAACTATAATCTGACGGTGAACGGGATCGACGGTGTCCAGCATTTCAGCAATATTCAGCCGCAGCGCTTCGACGGCATTCTGGTCATGAGCCAGAGCGATGAAGACAATGCCTTCATCTATCATGTGAAGAAGATGGGCATTCCGCTAGTGGTGCTGAACCGCCAGCTGGAGGACCCGGGCATCATGAACGTGGTGGCCAATGACCGCGAAGGCGTGAAGGAAGCGATTGATTATGCTGTGCAGCAGGGTCACCGCAAGCTGGCAATTATTGAAGGAAAGCCCGGCTTCAAGTCCTCAAGCGAACGCAAGCAGGGCTTTCTGGACAGTCTGATTGCAAGCCGGCTTCCGCTGAATCCCGATTATTTTACCGCAGGAGATTATAGTATTGAGAGTGGATATGCCGCGATGAGCAAGCTGCTTAGCCTGGAGGACCGGCCTACGGCTGTGTTCTGCTCCAATGATGATATGGCGATTGGCGCCATGAATGCCTGTTATGCCCACAAGGTCCGGGTGCCGGAGCAGATCTCACTGATCGGCTTCGATGATATGATGTTCGCCCGCTATACGAATCCTGCCCTGACCACCGTCCGCAAGCCGATTGCCGAGATCAGTGAGCTTGGCATTACCATGCTGATCCAGCTGCTTCAGCAGCCGGAGACCCCGCCACAGCAGCTGTTTGTTAAGACTTCGCTGGTGGTACGGGATACGGTGGCCGCAGAATAACTCTACCAGAACCCCAGCCGCTATTTTCTGCAGATACGGAGCCTTCCTGGAGAAGTGAAGGCATTCCGTATCCTGCTTAAAATAAAATGTTAACGTGTGCAATTTATCACTGTATTCTAAAGGAGATCATGACCACTATGACAAACCGTTTATCCAGAAGCACTCACCCGGGGCTAACCGTCCATCCTGAACGGATGATCCAGTTCGGCGAAGGCAACTTCATGCGTGCATTCGTAGACTGGCAGCTGCAGCAAATGAACGATCAGGGTCTGTTCAACGGAAGCGCTGTCCTCATTCAGCCCATTGCGCAGGGCCCCGGAGGAGTAGCCGATCTGATGGCCGCTCAAGACAACCTCTATACCGTGCTGCTTAACGGCATCATGGACAACGAGACCGTCAATTCCCGCGAAATTATCAGCTCGGTCAGCCGGGTGATTAACCCATATACCGATTATGAAGCTTATCTCGCGCTCGCCGGGAATGATGATCTGGAGTTCATTACCTCCAATACTACAGAAGCCGGCATTGCCTATCTTCCAGGCGACCGCGCAGACGATGCTCCCCCTAAGAGCTTCCCGGGCAAGCTGACTGCGCTGCTCCACCGCCGCTTCGAGCTTGGCAAGAAAGGCTTCGTCATCATCCCTTGCGAGCTGATTGACCGTAACGGCGAGAAGTTGCAGGAGATCGTAGAACGTTATGCGGCCGACTGGAACCTTGGCGCAGAATTCCTGCAATGGCTGAAGTCCGAAAACACCTTCTGCTGCAGTCTGGTCGACCGGATTGTTCCTGGTTATCCGCGTGACCAGGCTGCTGCCCTGGAAGCTGAGCTCGGCTATCTCGATAACGTGATGGTAACCGCAGAACCGTTCCTCTTCTGGGTTATTGAAGGGCCGGAGTCTCTGGCAGAGCGCCTGCCGCTGGCTAAGGCCGGACTGAATGTCGTGGTGACACCGGATATGACGCCTTACCGTGAACGCAAGGTTCATCTGCTGAATGGACCGCATACCGCTATGGTCCCGCTGGGCCTGCTCGCCGGTCTGGAGACGGTTGAAGACGTCATGAACGACGGTACCTTCTCCCGCTTCGTGAAGCAGTTGATTGAAGAGGAGCTGATCCCGATGCTGGATCTGCCTGCTGAGCAGCTCTTGTCCTACGCTGATGCCGTACAGGAGCGCTTCCGCAATCCGTTCATCCGCCATGAGCTGACCTCCATCTCGCTCAACAGCATTTCCAAATTCAAGGCCCGCCTGCTCCCGGTCCTGCTTCGCTACCAGCAGGAACGCGGCAAGCTTCCGGAGCGGATGACTCTCGCCTTCGCCGCCCTGCTGCTCAGCTACCGCGGAGACCGTATTCCCCGGCAGGACGGCGCAGAGGTACTGGCGGTGTTCGATCAGGCCTGGAGCCAGCCGGCCAGCTTCGTGAACACTATTCTTGCCGACACCAGCCTGTGGGGACAGGATCTGACCCGGCTGCCGGGACTGGCTGATGCGGTTGCCGCCCACTTGCAGCAGCTGGAGCGTGAAGATTCCCGCGCAGCATTACAGGAGCTCGTCGGCTGAAGCCGCGAGCTTGTACGAAGAAGTTCAGGGAAGTGTAGGCTTACAAACTTGGCATATGCTTCCGAAGCGAGTTTGTACGAAGAAGCTCAGGGAAGTGTAGGCTTACAAACTTGGCATATGCTTCCGAAGCGAGTTTGTACGAAGAAGCTCAGGGAAGTGTAGGCTTACAAACTTTTAGGAGGGCCAACATGAAGAACTTAATGAAAATGAACCCGAGAGATACGGTAGCTGTAGCCTTGCGGCCGATTGCTGCCGGAGAAGAACTGACGATAGACGGACTGACAGTTCAGGCCGCCCAGGACATACCGCAGGGCCATAAGATTGCCCTGACTGATTTCAGCAGCGAAGACATCATTACCAAATACGGGTCCCCGATCGGTCATGCCACGGCACCAATTGCCGCAGGCGACTGGATTCATACGCATAACATCAAAACCAATCTGTCCGGCGAGGAAGAATACGAGTATGTGCCGGATGTCCATCCGGTAATCTATCCGCGCCGTGATCTGACCTTCCAGGGATACCGGCGGAGTAACGGCAAGGTGGGCATCCGTAATGATCTGTTCATTATTCCGACTGTGGGCTGTGTGAACGGCGTGGCTGAGCAGATGCTTCAGGAGTTCAAGGCTGAGCATCCCGATCTTGGCGGATTCGACAACCTGACCGTGCTGAAGCATCCTTACGGCTGCTCCCAGCTGGGCGATGACCACCGCATGACCCGCAGCATTCTGCTGGATGCCGTTAATCATCCCAATGCAGGCGGTGTACTCGTCTTCGGCCTGGGCTGCGAGAACAATATCGTCTCCGAGTTCCGCAGCATGCTGGGCGATTATGACGAATCCCGGGTTAAATTCCTGGTAGCCCAGGAGGTAGGCAATGAGCTGGAAGCAGGTCTTGTACTGCTGGAGGAGCTGTATGAAGCCGCTGCGAACGACGTTCGTGAGCCGGTTCCGCTCAGCGAGCTGAACATCGGGCTGAAATGCGGCGGATCTGACGGGTTCTCCGGCATCACAGCCAACCCGCTGCTGGGCGCATTCTCCGACTTCATTATCTCCCAGGGCGGAACCTCAGTGCTGACGGAAGTGCCGGAAATGTTCGGTGCAGAGAAGGTACTGATGGCCCGCGCAGAGAGCAAGGAGGTCTATGATGATATCGTCTCGCTGATCAATAACTTCAAGCAGTATTTCCTCTCTTACGGTGAGCCTGTCTATGAGAACCCTTCTCCGGGCAACAAGGCCGGCGGCATCAGCACGCTGGAGGACAAATCGCTCGGCTGCACCCAGAAGGCCGGATCGTCACCGGTGGTGGATGTATTGCAGTATGGCGTGAAGCTGCGCAAAAAAGGGCTGAGCCTTTTGCAGGCTCCCGGCAACGATCTGGTCGCCGCCTCCGCGCTTGCCGCTTCAGATTGCCAGCTTGTGCTGTTCACAACGGGCCGCGGCACGCCGTTCGGCAGCTTTGTGCCAACGGTTAAGATAGCAACGAACAACGACCTTTTTGCCAAAAAAGGCCACTGGATGGACTTCAACGCCGGTCCCCTGCTGGAAACGCCGATGGCCGATGTGCTGGAGGAATTCATCACCTATATTATCGATGTCGCCAGCGGCCGGAAAACACGGAATGAGCAGAATGAAGTGCGTGAGCTGGCTATTTTCAAAACTGGCGTTACCTTGTAGAACTTATTCTATTTATCCTAATCCATTCAAAGGGAGATCCTATTCATGTTCCTAAACGAGGACTTCATGTTGTCCGGCGAAACAGCACGGCTGCTCTTTCATAATCACGCCAAAACCATGCCCATAATCGATTACCACTGCCATCTGGACCCGCGCGAAATCTATGAGGACCAGCCATTTGAGAATCTGACCGCAGCCTGGCTGTACGGCGATCATTACAAATGGCGGCTGATGCGCGCGAACGGCGTGCCTGAATCGCATATTACCGGTGACGCCTCTGATTATGATAAATTTCTGGCCTGGGCACGTACGCTGCCTAAGGCAGTAGGCAACCCTCTGTACAGCTGGACGCATCTGGAGCTCCGCCGTTTCTTCGGGGTAGAAGAGATGTTGAATGAAGCCACGGCGCCAGCCATCTGGGAGAAGGTCAACCGTAAGCTGGCTGAACCGGGCTTCACCCGGCGCGGACTGATCCGCAGCAGCGGTGTCAAAGTGATCTGCACCACTGATGATCCCGCAGATTCCCTGGAGTACCACAAGCTGCTGAGTGAGAGTGAGACCGCCTTCCAGGTGTTTCCGACCTTCCGTCCTGACAAGGCGCTGAACATCGATGCTGAAGGCTTCGCCGCCTGGACCCTTAAGCTGGAGTCGGCCTCCGGCCTGCCGGTCAAGAGCTATGCCGGGCTGCTGGATGCCCTGCGTAACCGGGTTGCCTTCTTCCACGAGCAGGGCTGCCGCCTGTCGGACCATGCGCTGGATGTCCTGCGTTATGAAGCGGTTGAAGCTGGAGCGGTTGAAGCTATTTTTGCCAAAAGAATGCAGGGAGCTGCGCTGTCGCTGGAGGAAATCACCCGCTACCGCACTGAGCTGCTGACCGCGCTGATCGGCTTCTATCACGACAAAGACTGGACCATGCAGCTTCACCTGCATGCTTACCGCAATAATAACACGCCGATGTTCCAGCGGCTTGGACCGGATACCGGTTATGACGGCATCAACGATCTGCCGCTGACCACAGCGCTGTCGCAGCTGCTTGACCGGGCCGAGAGCGGCAGCGGCTTGCCGAAGACAATCCTCTACTCGCTGAATCCCGGCGATTACCCTGCCCTGCTGGCTCTGCTGGGCTGTTACCAGAAGGACACCCCTGGCAAGCTCCAGCTTGGCTCCGGCTGGTGGTATAACGATACCCGCAGCGGCATGCGCCAGCAGCTGACCCTCCTGGCCGAAGGCAGCCTGCTCGGCAACTTCGTCGGCATGCTGACCGATTCACGCAGCTTCCTCTCTTATACCCGGCATGAATATTTCCGCCGCGTACTGTGCGGGCTGCTCGGTGAACTCGCCGAACGCGGGGAAGCACCGGATGACCTAGAGGTTCTCGGGGCCATGGTCCGGGATATCTCCTACAATAATGCTGCCGGGTATTTCGGGTTCCAGACGGCCGGCAGCGTAGCCGGGGTCACCGTCTAATGGAGGCATGCTGAAGATGCCGACAATCTATATCGCCGGAGACTCTACCGCTGCCCAGAAGGGCGGCGGGGAATGGCCGATGGCCGGATGGGGCGAATACCTGCAGCAGTATGTCAGCCGGAAGGTACGGATTGAGAACCGGGCCATTAACGGACGGAGCACACGCTCCTTCCTGGCTGAGGGCAGACTGGCAGACATGGAGCGGGACTTCCTCCCCGGAGACTTCCTACTGCTCCAGTTCGGCCATAATGACCAGAAGCTGGAGGACCCTCTCCGTTACACGGAGCCGCATACCGATTACCGCGAGAATCTCAAGGTATTCATCGATTCCGCCCGCAGCCGGGACTGCTTCCCTGTGCTGCTGACATCGGTCAGCCGCCGCCGGTTCACCCCGGACGGTGAACCTGATCCGCTGGCGGTCGGACTCTATCCGCAGGTCATGCGGGAGGTTGCCGGGGAGACCGGAACGCCTCTGCTCGATGTTTTTGCCGCCTCTCAGCAGCTCTACAGCAGGCTTGGAGCCGAAGCATCAGCCGGGCTGTTCATGCACCTGCCGCCGGGTGCACGCCCCAACTACCCGGATGGCATTACGGATGACACGCATTTCTCCAGATCCGGGGCGCAGCAGATCGCAGCGCTGGTAGCCGAAGCGCTCGCACAGTGTGCGGAGCTGAAGCTGCTGCACCCGTATTTGCGGGTGTAGCTGGGAGATGCGGGGGAGTGTGCCGCACGTATTAGGCTGTGCATTGGAATGTGGCACTCGCTACTGCTGCAAACGTATCGAATAGCTTCATTCTTTGGCCAGTATAACCGGGCCGCCTGTATCCTTAAAGGACACAGGCGGCCTTCTTGGCGGGAACCTGCCCTGCCGCGTTCCATGCAAACTCTTGTCCCAGAATATAAAGGAGGTTAACCCTATGACCGTTCCATTTCACCTGGGCGTCCGCGCCCATGACTTCAAGCAGTGTCCGCTGCCGCAATTAATCGATAAGCTGAAGGAGCATGGCTTCCCGGCGATTCAGCTCGCGCTGCATAAGTCTTTTCCGGAGAGTGTGACCGAGCTTGGCGCACTTAGTCCGGGTACTGCTGCGTACTATGGCGATGCCTTCAGACAAGCCGGTATCAAGATTGCTGTCCTTGGCTGTTATGTGAACATTATTGATGCTGACCCTGCCAAGCGCGATCAGGCGCTGAGCGACTTCAATACTCATCTGCGGCTGGCCCGAGACTTCGGCGCGAGTCTGGTAGGTACGGAGACCGGCAGCGTAGGCCAAGGATATACACCGGATAATTTCACGGAGGAGGCTTTTGAACGAGTGGTTGAGTCCGTTAGTGCCATGGTTGCTGAGGCCGAGCGGTTCGGAGTAACTGTAGGCATTGAGGCAGGCGTCAACCACCCGCTCTACACAGCGCAGCTAGCCCGGCGTCTGCTGGATACTGTGCCGTCCAATAACCTGCAAATTATATTGGATGCTGCGAATCTGATGACTCCGGAGAATTATCTTCAGCAGGAGCAGATTGTGGCAGAAGCGCTGGAACTGCTGGGTGACCGGATTGCGGTTCTGCATCTGAAGGATTTCACGGTAAAGAACGGCACCATCGACATCGTTCCTGCCGGACAAGGCATGCTGAACTTCGCCCCGCTGCTCCGCTACATGAAATATAAGCGCCCGCATATCCAGGGCCTGCTGGAGAGCACTCCTGAGGAACATCTCCAGGCCAGTGCGCAATTCCTGCGGAACATGTATAACGAAGTTTAACAAAAGTGGTCTGCGGATGGAACTTGGGGGGCTGGGTAAGAGATGCTCAATAATGGATGTTGGATGAGAGACAATTAATGATGAATAAAAGATAATGAATGAAAGATAAGGGATGAGGTAAGGACTTATACGGTCTACACAGCTTGTCTCACTAACAATGTCTTACCCATCCGCCTACTTTCGGGCTTTCGGCGAAAGTATGTGAATTCAGGGTATTAGTGCTCTTCATTTGCTCCCACTGGGCTGCATCCGATTTACGCACCTTCATGACTGCTCAAAGTATTCGGTTTTTCGAATACATTTGCTCTACGTGCCCTCATAACTGCGAAATGTATTCAGTTTTTCACACACATTTGCTCCATGTGTCTCACTTCCGGATGGCGTATTCGGTATTTCGCATACATTTGCTCCACCTGCCTCACCGCTACTCACTGTGTTCGGTTTTTCACACACATTTGGTCCACGCACCTTGGCGTCAGTACATTGCTTCCCAACTCTGTACTCCCTCTATCCACGACAGACGGAGATTATATTTACGCTACAGTACAGAAGTGCCACTTATCGGCGCATGGGGTACTTTTGCCGCATTCGTGTGTGGATTTCTGTGCTACAGTGTACAGGGGACAGAAACATATGCGTATGAGTTATAGAGTAATAAAGCAATAGACCAATAGACTTATAGCCTAATACCCTACAAACTAACACCAATAATCATGCACAAACTGCAGCTTCTCCCCCAACATATACACTCCATAGCTAGTATTGTTGTACAAAAAGCAGGATTTCTCCTTTACCAAAGCAGACTAGCCTGCACATTCCTGCATTTCCTGCAACAATCCTCAGGCAGGCCCTGGTTTCGGGGGTGCCAGGTTGCATAATCTGCAACATTTGAGGGTATACGCTCTATATGAGCGCTCCTCTAAATGACTGTCTTCCAAACGAGCGGTCCACTAAGCTGCGCGCTATAGGCATGGCAATAAGACCGCCCATAGCCTAACCGGACGGTCCGTCACTTGGTACCGCTATTCCCCGGCCTCGGGAGAAATCACACCTTTTTTGAGAATAATATTCCCGTAGAGCGCTTCTTCTCCTGTAATTAGAATGGCATAGCTGTGCTTGGAGCGGTCATAGAAATCAAAACGTTCTTCATACTCCACCTGCACCGCAGGATCATGCCGGGTGAGAATCTCCTTGTACGTGTCCCATATCACCGGAACGGTGGATTCCCCCTCCACTACGGCCATGAAGGCTGCCTGAGCCGGAGCATAATGATCCAGCGGAAGCAGCTCCAGGATCGCATCAAGCAGACAGGGGATGCCGATCCCGTCAGCCCGCAGCACCCGGGAATGCAGCGCATGTCCCGGATAATTGGCATCTGCCAGCACCAGCTCATCCCCGTGGCCCATCTCCATCAGGGTGCGGACGAGCTCGGGGGAGAGCAGTTTGGGTATTTTTTTGAGCATAAACATGTCTCCTCACTCAGCTTCATTACATCCCGTAGAATGATCTCAGCGCTACCAGCTCCTCAATCCGGTGCGGCGGCAGCTCGCGCTCTCCCCCGATCATGCGGGTCAGGAAGGTCAGCTTGGCCGTATACTCAAGCCGCTCCATATTCATATAAGCAGCCATTACGTCCTTGCCCCAGGTCAGGGCCCCGTGACTCTCCAGCAGCACAGCGGTCTTCTTGCCCAGGAAGGGAGTCAGCGAATCCGGGATCTCTTCGGTCGAAGGCGTCCCGTATACCGCCAGTGGAATGTCCCCCATGGCAATGACGGATTCCGGCATCATCATTTTGTCCAGCGCTTCGCCTTTGATGGCAAAAGCGGTAGCATACGGCGGATGTGCATGAACCACCCCGCCCATCTCCGGGAGCTCATTGTAGATCTTCAGGTGCATCTTCACTTCCGTCGACGGCCGGTAGCCCTCCGCTGCATCCAGGATTTCTCCCTGCAGATTGACTTTGACCAGCATATGCGGCTGCAGATAGCCTTTGCTGACTCCTGTTGGCGAAGTAATGACCTCGGTGGCCGACAGGCGGGCTGAGATATTACCGTCGTTGGCCGCGATGAAGTCTTTGTTGAACAGATTCCGGCCGATATCACAGATTAGGCGCCGTAGTTCTTCTTCATGATTATTCATAATTGCCTCCTTGATTGCTGCTTGATAAATTGAACTAATGATTTTTAGGTTTTAGGATTAACCGTGACTCCAGAGAAGTTTTGGACTTCCGGCCGCTGCCCTTCTGCAGATTTCTTAATTTTATACCGTTGTTAACGGTTGAAATCCGCAGACAAAGGCGGACGCTACCGCTCCTCCAGTTCCAAAATTCCCCTCCGCCACTTTTCCTTTAACTTGAATTTTTAGTTCAATCTATATAGATTGCTGGTTGAAGCTTGTCAGTTCTGATGTATTAAAAACGGCTGGTACCGCACGGTTGAGCAGGACCGGGCTGCCACGCTGCGGACCTCTGCGGGATCAACAACTCCAAGCGCTGTCAATTGCACCAAAAGGTTGCCAATCGCGCTCGCTTCTACCGGTCCGGCAATAACGTCTTTGCCGGTGGCATCCGCCGTCAGCTGGCACAGCAGCTTGTTCTGAATGCCGCCGCCGACCATGTGAATGCAGCGTACCGGACGGCCGGTGAGGATCTCCAGCTCGCGGATCGTATCCGCGTATGACCGGGCCAGACTCTCCAGTATTGAGCGGATAATCTCCGCCCGGGTCTGCGGCACCGGCTGCCCGGTGCGGATGCAGTAGGATTCGATCCGCAGCGGCATATCGCCCGGTGTGCTGAAGAGCGGATCGTTCGGGTCCAGCTCTGCTATGCACGCACTTGACCGGTCCAGCTGCCCGGCGTGTTCGGCAGCTTCCTGATGGCTGAGCGGTTCCCCCGCTTCAGCCCAGCTCCGCTGGGTCTCCTGGAGCAGCCAGAGGCCGGTGATATTCTTCAGCAGCCGGTTCGTGCCCCCGAAGCAGCACTCGTTAGTGAAGCCGCTGGCCCGGGCGGCATCGCTTAATACAGGCTCGGCCGTCTCCAGGCCGACCAGCGACCAGGTTCCGCAGCTGATGAATGCAGCGGATGGCAGCGGATCGCTGAATCCGCCGATCCGGGCTGGACCGGCGAAGCCAGGATCAGCGCAACCAGAATCGGTATTGCTGGCCTGAGCGCTGCTAGAGCCGAAGCCGCCGTAAGGAATGGACGCCACGGCGGAAGCCGTATCATGCGAAGCTCCGGCGATGATCTGGAGCGGGCCGCTGCCCAGCTCTTGCTGGAGCTCGGGCCGGAGTTCACCCAGCACCGTGCCTGCCGGAACCAGCCGGGGCAGCAGCGCAGCCGGCAGCTCCAGCCTGCGCAGCACTTCGGCTGAAGGCGCCGTGGACTGCGCGTTCAGCAGCCCGCTGGTGCTCCAGATGGTCTGCTCAGCCACTGCCACGCCGCTGAGCATATAATTGAACAGATCCGGCATCATCAGCAGCTGCCTGGCGGTTGTCCGCAGCTCCGGCTTCGCCATAAGATCGGCAAACAATTGATACACCGTATTGATCGGGCTGGACTGGTTACCCGTCAGCTTGAATTGCTCTGCCGGAGGCAGTGCAGCCTCCAGTGCTGATGCGATATCCGCCATGCGCTGATCCCTGTAATGATGCGGAGCGTCCAGCAGCTCTCCCCGCTCATCCAGCAGGCCGTAGTCGACTCCCCAGGTATCGACGCTCAGCGAGTGCAGCGGGCTATACTGTGCCGCAGCCGCTGCAATCCCTTGCTTAATCTCCTCAAGCAGCCGCTGTACATCCCAGTGCAAATGTCCGTTCACCTCTACCGGCCCGTTAGGGAAGCGGTGAATCTCTTCCACCGTCACCTTCCCGTTGCTGTAGCTTCCCAGCATCACTCTGCCGGAGCTGGCTCCCAGATCAATGGCCAGCAGCCGGATTCCTTCGTTACTGTTGACCTCCACAGCACTCGTCTGTGCCTCTGTCATCTTCCCACCTCTTCACCTGAGGGATTAGTAGAGCGGGCCAAAGTTGCGGCAGGCTCTGTAATCGGCACTCTCCAGATTCTCGGTGCCGAACAGCGACCAGACGCGCGGACGGAAAATCCGCGCTTCCTCCACGTTATGCATACTGACCGGAATCCGCAGGATCGAGGCCAGCGTAATGAGATCCGCGCCAATATGCCCGTAGCTGATCGCCCCGTGATTGGCGCCCCAATTGTTCATCACATCATAGACAGACTGGAAGGAGCCATGTCCGGTCAGCTTCGGAGCGAACCAGGTTGTCGGCCAGGTAGGGTCAGTGCGCTGGTCGAGCGTATCATGAACCTCTCCCGGGAGTTCAACAGTGTAGCCCTCTACCAGCTGGAGTACAGGTCCCAGACCCTTGACCAAATTGAGCCGTGCCATGGTGACCGGCATGCCGCCCCGGGTCAGATAGTCCGTGGAGAAGCCGCCTCCCCGGAAATATTCCTGGGAAGCCGGGCGGAACTGGGTCTGCGCGATACAGGCAGCCGCCTCTTCATCCGTGATATCCCAGAACGGCTTAATTGCCGGCTTGCCGTCAATACTCTGCTCGCCGGTGCCGTCCAGCGCTGCCGAGCCGGAATTGATCAGATGCAGCAGACCACCTGCTGCCGCTCCCTCCAGCTCATACCCGGTCACGCGCTTCACGGCCGCCGGACTCCAGAAGGTGCGGACATCGGCAAAAATCTGCGCTGTATTCGTCAACAGATAATTGAACAGCATCGTCACCCCGTTCAGGCTGTCATTCTCGGTGGCGACGATATAAGGCGCCCGTCTGCCGTTCCAGTCGAACGAGGAGTTCAGAATCGTCTCCATGAAGTCGCCGTTCGGGAAATGGTCGGTCCACTGCCGCTGGCCCTGGAAGCCGCCCAGCAGGGCATTGTGACCATTCGCTTCTTCTTCGAAGCCAAGCTTCGCAAGCTGCGGATTGCCGGTCATGAGATCACGGGCAATCAGCGTCATTTTGACCACCGTCTCCCACTGCTCTTCCTTAACCTCTTCACTCAGCTGCAGATGCTGCGGGTTATTATCCGCCCCCACACGGCAGTTGTCCTTCACCCAGGCCAGCGCCCGCGCGAACTCCTCGGGATCATAGATCCCTTCCTCAAATCGGCGTACAAATTCAGACATATCGATATATTCATTGCGCATGCCGAGATATTCCTGGAAGAACTGTTCGTTCACAATGGAGCCGGCGATTCCCATCGACACGGAGCCCATCGACAGATAGGACTTGCCCTTCATCAAAGCGGCCGCCAGCGCGGACCTCGCGAACTGCAGCAGCTTCACCTGAACATCCGCCGGGATTTCCTCGCTGCTGGATTCCTGGACATCCTCTCCGTAGATACCGAAGGCCGGAATGCCTTTTTGCGCATAAGCAGACAGAACTGCCGCCAGATACACTGCGCCGGGGCGCTCCGTTCCGTTGAATCCCCATACCGCATGCGGGATGGCCGCATCCATGTCCATCGTTTCCGAGCCATAGCACCAGCACGGGGTGACTGTAATCGATACGCCTACCCCTGCACCCGCGAACTTCTGCGCCGCCGCAGCAGCCTCCTTCACGCCGCCAATCGTAGAATCGGCAATGATACACTCCACCTGTGAACCATCCGGATATCTTAGATTCTCCTGCAAAAATGCCGCCACGCGCTGCGCCATGCCCATCGTCTGTGCCTCCAGCGATTCGCGCACCCCGCGTCTTCTGCCATCAATCGTCGGCCGGATTCCAATCTTCGGATAATTTGCTGTCACTGCTGTTCCTCCCCGGAATCGTAAGTTGATAGTATGAGAACATTACACTGGAGCTATGGCTCCGATTAGTAAGCGCTACCAAATACAGCCTCTGCGGTCTGCACATTTTTGTCTTCCTTCGCCGACTAATCCATTTCTTCTACATCATAGAATCACTCACCTGCAAAGTCAACACTATTCCACACTTTAAATTTGGTTATTGTGTGGTTTTATGTGATATAATTACGAAAGAGTGTGGTTTTTTTGTGATTGTGGGATTTATGTTATGCAGCAGGTTATAGTAAACTGTACATAACTACATAACGTAAGGGTGGGCATGCTATGAAGGCTTTTGAACGGCGGGATCTGGTCATTAATGAGCTCTACAGGCACAAGAAGGTTCATGTGGCGGATCTGGCGCAGAAATTCGGTGTATCGGAGGAGACGATCCGGCGCGATCTTGACCGGCTGGACAAGGAGGGCATTGCCAAGAAGAATTACGGCGGGGCGATTCTGAACGCTCACACCAACGAGGACCCCTCCTACTCGCACAGGCATCAGGTCAACATTGAAGCGAAGCGGATGATTGCGGCAAGTCTGCTGGAGCTGATTAATGACGGGGACAGCGTGATGACGGACACCAGCACTACGGCTTTTGAAGGCTTGCGGAGAATTGTGGAGGACAAAAAAAATCTGACCATCATCACCAATTCCCTGGCGGTATTGTCAGAATTCCAGCATTCCGGGCAAAAGCTTATCTCCACGGGGGGCCTGCTCGGGCCGGAGACCAGCTCTTTCGTAGGGCCTACGGCCTCGCAGACCATTCTGAAATATAATGTGGATGTAGCGATTTTCAGCTGCAAGGCACTCTCCATGACCGGCGGACTCTGCGATTCCAACGAAGCGGAGACCGAGCTTAAGGTGCTGATGCAGCGGCAGGCGAGCAAGGTGGTCCTTCTGGCTGACCATTCCAAATTCGACCGGATCGCCTTCATCCGGCTGTTCAGCTTCGACAAGGTCGATTATATCGTCACCGATCAGCGGCCGTCTGAGGAATGGATCGAGTTCCTTGCCAAATATCAGGTTTCCCTGCTCTACCCTGCTGACTCGCATTAGGTCTTAACCTTCACGCTTAAAAGCCTGCGCCGACACATACACGAACCGTTCCGCTCTGGCCATCATATGGAACTTCTGCTCCGGAAAGTGGCGGTACAGGTGATCTACGAAATAGCCCGGATTCTCGGCATTGCCGGCGAACAGGTCATAATGCAGCGGTACCACGGTCTCAAAGCCTGAGGTCGCCGCGAACTCCACCGCTTCCCGGTAATTCATATTGCCGACGATATTGCGGCTGCCCCGGTAATAATCGCGTCCGTTAATCGGCAGCAGCGCCAGATCGATCTTGCGGCTGCCAACCTCCTCAATCAGCTCAGGGAACAGCACGGTATCCCCGGCATGATAGAGTGTCACCCCGTTCAGCTCCAGAATGTAGCCCACATACTTAGGATGACCCTGTTCATCGCGTTCAAGCTGTTCGTGCGCCGCTGCAACGGGAATCACCTTCAGCCCGCTGGCAGGCTCTGCTGCACTGGCAGGCAAGGCAGCGGTGAGCTGCTCCTTGCGGATGCCCAGCTCTTGCAGACGCTCCAGGCAGACCGCCGGAGCCATGAACTGCGCCTGCGGATTCAGTCCGGCAAGCACGGGGAGCGCCTCCTCATCCAGATGATCTGAATGGTCATGGGTAATCAGGCAGACCTCCATATTTGTAATTTCACCAGGCCCCACCGGCGGCGGGAAAGTCCGGTCCGGGTTCGGGGATACATAAGGATCAATGTAGACGGTCACCCCCGCCCCCTTGACAATAACGCTGGCTTGTCCGAGGAACCAGACCGCCAGGCAGCCGTAAGGCACCTCGGTGCTGCGGATTTCTTCGATCAGTTCTTGTCCTGCTAATGGCATAATGGGTTGCTCCCTTCCTCTTCTATATCTCATTCATCATAGCTAACTGTTACATCCCTGTTTAGTTTATACCCGCGGGAAGGCAAATGGAAGCGCTTGTGATAATCCCTGCTTGTTACCGGTGCCCATTGATGGGTACAATTAATAGATAGCTTACTTCAACTACAGGACGTGTAAAGGACAGGTGAAATGAATGCAGAATTACGGATTCGCAAGAGTCGCCGCCGCTTCCCCGGAACTCCGGGTGGCTGACTGCGTATTCAATGCAGACCAGATTATTGAAGCGATCAATACAGCCAGCGCTCAGGAGGTGGAGTACCTGGTACTCCCGGAGCTGTGCATCACCGGCTACAGCTGTGCGGATCTGTTCCTCCAGCCCCGGCTGCTGGAATCCGCGATGCAGGCACTGCTGCGGATTACGGCTGCAACGGTGGAGCACCAGATGATTGTTATTGCCGGCCTGCCGGTCTCCATCAAGAGCAGGCTGTTTAACTGTGCCGCTGTCCTCCAGGAGGGCCGGATTCTCGGGCTTGTGGTCAAGACCTGCATTCCCGGCTACAGCGAATTCTACGAGCCGCGCTGGTTCGCGGGAGCCGAGGAACTGGAGGTGTCTGAGCTGCGGATCGGCGGATCGGCGGTGCCGGTGGGCAATGATCTGATTTTTGCTTGTGAGAGTGACGGTAATCTGTCGTTCGGTGTGGAGATCTGTGAGGATCTCTGGGTACCTGTGCCGCCAAGCAGCCTGCTGGCCCAGGCCGGGGCCACGCTGCTGTTCAACCCTTCGGCCAGCAACGAGCTGGTCGGCAAGGCCGATTACCGCCGCCAGCTGGTCGGCGGCCAGTCCGCCTCCTGTGTCGCCGGTTATGTCTATGCCAGCTGCAATACCGGCGAATCGACAACAGACGTTGTCTTCGGCGGACATTCGCTGATCGCGGAGAACGGCCAGCTGCTGGCCGAATCGGAACGCTTCACCCATGAGAGCCGGATGATTACCGCCGACATTGACCTGCCGCGGCTGCAGTATTCCCGCACCGTGATGGGCACGTTCCGGGCAGGCAAGGGCGGACGCAACTACCGTGAGATTCTCTATGCCGCGCCGCTTGGCAGCGGCACCCGGCGGGAGCTGAGACGGAACGTAGGCGTCAACCCGTTCGTGCCGGGCAATCCGCTCCATCGGGACGAACGCTGCCAGGAGATTCTCTCGATCCAGACCTCTGGCCTGATGAAGCGTATCCGCCACATCGGTACCAAGCAGGCTGTGATCGGCATCTCCGGCGGCCTCGACTCTACGCTCGCGCTGCTGGTTGCTGTGCGGGCCATGGAGCTGCTCGGACGTCCGGCCAGCGATGTGCTGGCAGTCACGATGCCGGGCTTCGGCACGACCAGCCGCACCTACGACAATGCTGTAGGCTTAATCAAGGCGCTCGGCGCCACGATGAAGGTCGTTGACATCAAGGCGGCCTGCCTCCAGCACTTCGCGGACATCGGCCACAACCCTGAGGTGCATGACTTGACTTACGAGAACGTACAAGCCCGTGAGCGTACCCAGATTCTGATGGACCTCGCCAACAAGAACGGCGGGATTGTCATCGGCACAGGCGACCTGTCCGAGCTGGCGCTGGGCTGGTGTACCTATAACGGCGACCATATGTCGATGTACAGTGTGAATTCGGGTATTCCGAAGACGTTGATCCAGTATGTTGTCGCCTGGTATGCGGACCATGAAGCCGACGAGACGGTGAACAAGTACCTCCACAGCATTATCGAGACCGGAATCAGCCCTGAGCTGCTGCCGCCTTCGGCCACCGGAGAGATTGTCCAGCTGACCGAGAATATCCTGGGGCCTTACATTGTGCATGATTTCTTTCTCTATTACATGCTGCGTACTGGCGCTTCTCCCGGCAAAATGCTCTATCTCGCCCAGCACGCCTTTGGCGGTGCTTATCCCAAGGAGCAGCTAACCGCCTGGCTGAAGGTGTTCGTCACCCGCTTCTTCACCCAGCAGTTCAAGCGCTCCTGCCTGCCGGACGGACCAAAGGTCGGCACGGTCAGCCTCTCGCCGCGCGGCGACTGGCGCATGCCAAGCGATGCTTCTGCCGCGCTCTGGCTGCAGGAGATCGAAGAATTGTAACTCCCGGCCGCAAACAGGGCCGAAGGCAAAGAGGCGTCCCCCATCATCGCAGGATGATCAGGGACGCCTCTTTTTTGTAAGCAATCAGCTTCTCTCGTACCTATTATCAAGAATTAAGACTTCATCGCTGCCGAACGGGGTCTGAATCGTTACCGTCTCGCCCGGACACGCCAGAATCAGCCCTCTGCCCATAGGCGACCAGAGTGAAATGCAGAATTCATCCAGCTCAGCTTCACCAGGAATTACAATCCGGTACGTATCCTTCAGCGTCTCCTGGCCGATCCGCAGCGACACCCGGGAACCGACCAGCACCATAGAACGCTCAAGGGCATCGTTGTCACCGGACAGAATCCGCTCCACCGTCTCCTGATAGCTCTTGATCATCGCCTGTACCTCTGCCCGCTCAGCCGGAGACTCCCATGTTCCCCTGTCCAGAATGGAGAATTTATGCTCATCGAGATAGACCAGCTGCTGCACCAGCTCCTCGCGTAAGGAAACAGTTCTGAGACTATGGCTCATAGTAGATTTCACCTACCTTCTTCATCAGGTCATGCTCGAAAATACGCTTGTTCCTGCTCATAGCCCTCAGTCCTCCTAATATAAGAAAATAGGTCCCGCGCAGGGACCTATTCTCTATGATAGCATCTTTCCTAGGAAAGACAATCTCATGTCCAGGGGATGGCGCGCTCCGGTTCAACGCTTCACAGGATCGGCAGATTTCCCGGATGTTCCGGCAGCGGCCCGGCTGTACATATTCAGGTCCTGGAGCTTAATCAACACTTTGCCGAACCGTCCGCCTTGGCGGACAATGACTTGCTGCTGCGGGTAGGCCGTGTGCAGATAGTCCGTTACTACTTTGCGGGCAGCCTCTCCCCCGTCCAGATGATGCAGCGGCAGCATCTCCATCACCTCAGCGGCGGCTGCTTCCAGTGACAGCTCCTTGCTTTTCGCTTCGCGGGTAATAATGGTCTCATAGGAATAGCCCTTCAAATATAATAATTGCGTCAGATAAGCCATATCCGAGGACTCCGCATGAACCTCTCTGCCTGTCAGCAACGGCAGTACTTCATTCATCAGACTATGCTCCTGCACACCTGCCGAGGTGCTGATATAGCAGTATTGCTTGGCACAGCTGATCACCTTCTCCGCACTCTCCCAGTCGAACACCGCCGGACACATGGACACGAAGACCAGATCGAAGGCATTCAGCCAGCCGCGTGCAGCAATGTCGATATTCTCGAAGGCTTCATGCACCAGCTCCACCTGTCCGGGGGCTGCTCCGGCAGTGTTCTTCAGGAACAGCTCCGCTAAGGGAACATTAGGCTCTACTGCTGTAACCTTGGCCCCCCGCTCGATAAAAGGAACCGTGAACCCGCCCGAAGCCGCCCCCACATCGAGAACAGTCAACCCGTTAAAATCCACGCCCTGGCCTTCCATCCAGCCGATAATCCGCTCACTCCGGTCCCGCCCGGCACTGCTGAAGACCTCTTCATTGAACACCTCGGCTTTATGATCGAAGCTCGTGTGCGGGTTCATGCCCATCGCCTTGAACTTGTTAGCCATTGCCTTGGGATCTTCCTTCCAGGCCTTCTCCCATACGCTTGCATCGAATAATCCGTTATTCATTAATCATTCATCCTCTCCTGGTTGTATTCATCGCACTATAATTACAGCTATGATTCTACAGACTTAACAGACTTTGAATATCTATAATACCCGCTAATTTGCAACGGCTATACCGCCCCTTGAAGGGACGGTATCCGTTACAGCGGGAAATAGCAGCACACAGAACGACACAGCATGGTGCCAGAGCTTATTGACAGGCCAGCATCTTCCCGGCAAGCTCGGACATCATTTTGTTACGCAGATAATCCTCCATCTGCCCTTCGGCCTTGACCATCTCCTGCTGAATCAGACACTCACTCGGATGGTCCAGGGAGCAGTCGAACAGCGACGCTGTGCCTTCAATGGCATGGATGATATCCAGGAACGAGATTTCGTCCCCCTTGCGCCGCAGACGATACCCGCCATTGGCCCCGGATGCGGATTCGATAAGCCCGGCCTTCACCAGCTTGGTCAGAATCTTCGACAAATACGTTGGCGATACATTCTGCCGCTCGGCAAGCTGCTGCACGCCCATTGGTTTATCGGGAGTGTGCGCCACCAGGAACAGCATCGTATGCAGGGCGTAGTTCGTTGCTTTGGAGTATTTCATGTCTTATTCCACCTTACATGAGGACTATATATTGACCATAAATTTGGACCAATATATGGAAAATAAATATGGACTACGTCCGTAATTACAGACTTTATTTATCTATGATAGCCCTTATGCGGGGGGAATGCAAGGGGTTGGGGGAATGGGATGCGGAAAAGATGGAAGGAAGAATTACAAGTGAACACGGCTTTGTTGTCCTTTAAGCAGCCAACCAACGTCTGCACCGCCCCATTGTGCTCGGTTTTCCGCATACATTCGGCCCGCGCATCCTCACTCGGCACATTGTATTCGGTTTTTCGAATACGTTTGGCTCGCACATCCTCATTTTGCGCAATGTAATCGGTTTTTCGATTACATCTGGCCCGCACAGTACCATCCAGCGCAATGTGATCGGTTTTTCGATTGCATTCGGCCCGCACAGTATCATCCAGCGCAATGTGATCGGTTTTTCGATTACATCTGGCCCGCACAAGTACCATCCAGCGCAATGTAATCGGTTTTTCGTTTACATTCGGCCCGCACAGTAGCATCCAGCGCAATGTAATCGGTTTTTCGATTACATTCGGCCCGCACAGTACCATCCAGCGCAATGTGATCGGTTTTTCGATTACATTCGGCCCCCACAGTACCATCCAGCGCTATGTGATCGGTTTTTCGATTACATTCGGCCCGCGCACCCTTGCACCGGCACAATGTGTGTTCGCACTTTCCAGCACAACAATCAGGACCACCCGTCCAACGGGTGGTTTGCTCTTGGGGTATAACCCCTTGTTGCCAAACTGCGCCTAAAGACGCTAGCCTGACTGCAATTCTGTTCAGGCTCAGTGTAATTTGTCTTTTTCACTTACCCGTTAAACGGGTTTACTTCTTTTTGTTTCTTTTATCGCTAAATGGATCTTCGTATTCTTTTACGCTCAGTTTATCTATGGCTTGGTCATGTGCTTCTTGTTCGCGGATGTATTTAGCTACCGTGGCCTCATTCAGACCTACAGTGCTTACATAGTATCCTTCTGCCCAAAATTTTCGATTTCCATATTTATATTTGAGCTGGGCATGCTTCTCGAAGATCATGAGCGAACTTTTTCCCTTTAGATACCCCATGAACGTTGAGACTGCAATTTTAGGTGGGATCGCTACCAACATATGAACATGATCGGGCATCATGTGGCCCTCTAGAATTTCAACTCCCTTGTACTTACATAAACGTCTAAAAATTTCGATCAGATCTTTCCTCACTTGATTATAAATTTCTTTCCGTCTATACTTCGGGGTGAACACGATATGGTATTTGCACATCTACTTCGTGTGAGCTAGGCTATAGCTCTTGTTTGCCATCTTTGACCATTCCTTTCCTTTGAGCCTGAACATCTCAATTCTATCGGAATGGTCTTAGTGGTCAAACCCTCGGTCCCTCCACCCGCATAGCGGGTGGTTTTTTGTTTCCCGCGTTTCACGCGCTCAACTGGCTAAAGCCATAAAAAAACAGAGCCCCCTACTCCCGAAGGCTCTGCATCGCAGCATGATCAGTGGCTGAAATAGCCCCGTCTGCTACACTTCCCTTACTTCCGCAAAGGGTACTGGAATCTGTATTCCCCGGAGCCGAGTGTAACCTTCACCGCCTGTGCCAGCTGCTCAGCGGAATGAATGCCGGGGATCTGCTCAAGCTGCTGCCCAGCCGCTATTCCTGTCTCCGACACTTCAGCCAGCAAGGCGTCAGGCAACAGCACCGTAGCCGAGGTATTCGGGGGAACCACGGCGGTCAGTCCAATTATCCCGGAGTCTATTGTCCATTCGGAACGGATCGTCCCGTACATGGATTCCAGAGTGGCGGCAGCCGAGGTGAGTCCGCCTCCCGGATGCGGCTGGATCAGGAACTGCTTGTAGCCCGGCCCCTCCTCTGTCTGCTCGATCCCGGCCACATAGCGGTACAGGAAATCACCAATCGCTCCATAAGCATAATGATTAAACGAATTCATCGACGCGCTCCAAAAGCTTCCGTCCTCCTTCATTCCATCCCAGTGCTCCCAGATCGTAGTTGCGCCGCGGGTAATCGGGTACAGCCAGGATGGATAGTCCGTCTGGAGCAGCAGCTTGTAAGCAGCCTCGTAGTGTCCCGCATCCGCCAGCACCAGATTTAAGTAAGGCGTGCCGACGAAGCCTGTCGTAAGGTGATACCCGCTCGCTTCCAGCAGCCGGATAAGTCCCGCTACGGTGCGGTCTTTTGCACTCCCCTCCACTAGTCCGAACATTAACGCCAGCACACAGGCTGTTTGGGTTGCCGGACCTTCCTCCCCCGCTGGCAGGATATACGTTTGGTTGAATGCTTCCTTGACCCGTTGATGAAGCTGCGAGTACTTCTCCACATCGCCGGTCCGGCCCAGCACCTTCGCCGTTTTTGCCATCAGCTGGACCGAATAAGCATAGAAGGCCGTTGCGATATAGTTCCGGTCCGTAGCACCCACATGACTGTCTGCTTTGGCATCCAGACCCAGCCAATCTCCGAAGTGAACGCCGGTATTCCATAGGAACTCATCTGTTCCCTGGCGGCGGATATACTCCACCCAGTCCTGCATGCTGCTGTACTGCTGCTCCAGAATCCGCTTATCGCCGTAACACTGGTATATCGTCCACGGACAGATAACCGCCGCATCGCCCCACGCCGCAGAGGAATGCGCCTCCTCCCCCAATATATGCGGAATCACGTAGGGAACTCCTCCATCCTCCCGCTGATCAGCAGACAGATCCCTCAGCCATTTGCTGAAAAAGGGTGCCACATTCATCAGATACGCGGCCGTGCGGATGAACATCTGAGCGTCCCCGGTCCACCCGAGCCGTTCATCCCGTTGCGGGCAGTCGGTTGGCACATCGACGAAATTCCCTTTTTGCCCCCATAGGATGTTGTGCTGGAGCTGATTCAATAGTGCATTGGAGCAGGTAAAAGTGCCGGTCGGCTCCGTATCCGAATGCAGCACCACGCCTGTGAAGTCCTGCAGATCCAGCGGGTCCGGGAAGCCGATCAGCTGGACATAACGGAAGCCCTGGAAGGTAAAATGCGGCTGGAAGCTCTCCCTGCCCCCGCCACGGGCGGTATAAGCAACGGTCTGCCTGGCCGTCCGGAGGTTATCGGTATATACATTTCCCTGCTGATCCAGCACCTCGAAATGCCGCAGCTGATATTCCTGACCCGCCGCGCCATCTACGGTGAACCGCAGCCAGCCGACCATATTCTGCCCCATATCGAGCACCGTCTCCCCTGCCGGGGTGCGGATGAGGTCCACAGGAACCAATTCCTGGACTGCCCGGACCGGATCATTCTCCTGCGCGAGCAGAATATTCTTGGCATGCGGAAGAATCTCCGCCGGTGTCCAGAGCGTGTCGTCATACCCCGGCAGGCTGAAGCCGTGCTGCGCCAAGCGGGCGTCATAGGTCTCGCCATGATACAGCTCCGACATGAGGAGGGGGCCGGGCGAAATTGTCCACTGCGGGCCAGTTCCTATGATCTGCTCCGTGCCGTCCTCATACGTAAGATGAAGCTGCATCAGCAGCGCTGTCCGGCTGCCATAGATATGCTTCCTGTGCTCCCAGCCGAGATTCCCTTTGTACCAGCCGTTCCCGAGCCAGGCACCCGCCGCATTGTCTCCAAGGACAAGCAGCGGGGTCACATCATACGTCTGGTATTGCAGACGCTGGCTGTAACTGGTCCACCCGGGATTGAGATAAGTATCGCCCACCCGCACGCCGTTTAGCTCCAGCTCATACAGCCCGAGACTGGTCACATAGATTCTGGCGCGGGCGACTGGCCGGTCCACCTGGAAGCTGCCGCGCAGCAGCGGGCTTTGCTCAGCCTCTTCCGCAAGGCAGGCCAAGGGAGCCGTAATCCATTCTGCGGTCCACTCCTCCGGCGAGAGCAGCCCCATCTCCCACCAGGCCGCTTCGGACCACTCCGTGGGACGATGGTGCTGATCCCATATTTTCACCCGGTAATAATAGCGCGTCCTGGACTGCAGCTGCAGCTCCTTCAGCTCAATGTGCAGGGAGTCCCCGGACTCCACTCTGCCCGAATCCCACCACACGCTCCCGAAATCCTCCGTGCCTGCCACCTGTAATTGATATGCCTGCTGCCTCACATCCCGCTCATCTGCTCTCACCTGCCAGCTGATTCTTGGCCTCGCAATATCCAGCCCCAGCGGATTCTCCTTATACTCCACACGTAATTGCCCAACTGCGATCATGAATTCCACTCCGTCCTATTCTAAGATTGGCCTTATACATAGGAAACGCATTCCATTCCAATTATAGAACCCCCGATTGCCCGTGTAACCTGTATAATAGGGAAGAGTTACTATTCCAGCTACACAGAAAGGTAGTCCTATGATTAAAGTTCAACACCTGTCCTTCTCCTTCCCGCAAAAAGAGCTCTACACTGACATTTCGTTTACGCTCGAAGAGGCGCAGCATTGCGCTTTTATCGGAACCAGCGGCAGCGGAAAAAGCACCCTGATCGACATCCTGATGGACCGGGACAGATATTTGTTCGACGGCAGCATTGAGATGGAGCCTGATTTCAGCATCGGGTATGTCAGCCAGTTTGCCAAGCCGGACCTGTCTGCCGACATCACCGTGTTTGAATATATAGCCGGACCCTTCATTAAGCTACAGGAGGAAATACAGCTCATCTGCACAGAGATGGAGACCTCGGCGGATATTGAGCCGCTGCTGGAGAAGTATCAACTGGCTCTGGACGCTTTTGAGGCCTTGGGCGGAGAGGATTACGAGAGCCTCATTCACAAAAAGCTGAATCTGGCTGATCTCATGAAGCGCAGAGACCTCAAGGTATCCGAGCTGAGCGGCGGGGAATTCAAGCTCGTTCAGGTCATGAAGGAAATGCTGAACCGTCCTGACTTCCTGATTATGGATGAGCCGGATGTATTTCTGGACTTCGAGAACCTGAATGCGCTCCGGCAGCTGATTAACTCGCATAAGGGAATTCTGCTGGTGGTTACGCACAACCGTTATCTGCTTAACCATTGTTTTAACAAGATTATTCATCTGGAAAATAAGGAGCTTCAAGAGTTTGACGGCCGCTATCTGGAATACAACCTCTCCCTGCTACAGACCAAAATAGAGCTGCAGGAGCTGGCCCTCGCCGAACAGGAAGAGATTGAGCGCAACGATGTGATCATCGACAACCTACGTGCGATCGCCACGTATAATTCAGAAGCCTCCAGAGGGAGAGCGCTGAAAGCGAGAGTGAAGTTTCAAGAGAGACTGGAAGCCCGCAGAATCAAAGCGCCGTTCGTGGACATTAAGCAGCCGCAGATTCATTTGGGTATGGTGCATGAGCCGCAGGACGACGACGCGCCTGTGGTGACAGTCCAGGAGTACCGGGCGGCCTTCGATGAACTGCTGCTGGACAAGGTTAGCTTCGAGATGAAGGCTGGTGATAAAGTCGCCCTGATCGGTCCGAACGGTACCGGCAAAACAACCCTGCTGCGCGATATCGCGCGGGGCCAGCACGACTCTATAACCCTGAGCCCGGAGGCTACGGTAGCTTATCTGTCCCAGCTTCAAGGCGAAGTGCTGACAGATTCGAACACCCTGCTCGAAGAATTCATCGAGGCCGGAATGGCTACGTATGATGAGATCCGCTCCCATCTGGCAGACTACGGCTTTGAAGGCGAGATCGTGAACCAGAGAATAGAAGCCCTGTCCGGCGGCGAAAAAAATCTGCTCCAGCTGGCCAAGGTATCTGCCCTGAAAGCCAATGTCCTGCTGCTCGATGAGCCGACCAGCCATCTGGACACCTACACGCAAATCGCGCTGGACCAAGCCATCCAGGAGTACAAGGGCGCGATTCTTATGATCTCGCATGACTTCTATTCCGTGGTCAACGGGATGGACTATGTCCTGATTATTGACAATAAGACAATCCGCAAGATGACGATCAAGAAATTCAAGAAGATGATCTATGCCCGGCATTTCGATAAAGATTATCTGGAGCTGGAGCAGAAGAAGAAAGCAGCCGAGACCCGGGTAGAACTGGCGCTGAAGGATAACAATTTCGAGCTTGCCAAAAGTCTGGTTGCCCACCTGGAAGAGCTGATTAAGCTGATGTAAGTATGCGGGAACCGTGGTATATTAGAACACCTGGCCCCAGCAATTATATGCTGTTTTCCGCATACATTCGGGCTGTGCGCCTGAGCGCTAGCAAATGTGTGTTGTTTTCCGCATACATTCAGACCACACCCCTGCGCGCTAGCACAATCTATGCTGTTTTCCGCATACATTCGGACTGTGCGCCTGTACGCTAGCAAATGTGTGTTGTTTTCCGCATACATTCAGACCACACGCCTCTGCGCCAGCACAATCTATGCTGTTTTCCTCATATATTGGGCCCATAAAAAAGGCCGCCAATTTCGGCAGGGTGTTGTGAAAACTCCCCTGCCGGAATGGCGGTCTTTTCGATGTGCATCAGGCAAAAGTTAAATGAACCGTATGGATCTCATAAGGCTTGAAATCAAGCCGGATCGCTGGAATTTCTACTGCTTTTGTGTCCAGCGGGCGCTCCATCAGATCGCGCAGCTGCCAGGAGGAGACGGCATAATCGCTGCTGACATTCGTCGTGCAGCGTGTTCCGGTGAACTCATGCAGCCGGACGATACAGCCGCTGCCGTCTTCCGCCAGCTTCACGGCATCGATCGCAATGTTCGGGGCATCGCAGGTGATCAGGGATTTGCCGGCTCCGGCGGTATAGGCACCTTGCACGGCCAAAAGGGGCTGGTTCAGCGCCCACGCTTCCTGCACCGTGCCCGCAGCCACCCAATCCCCTTCATGCGGAAGCAGGGCATACGTAAAGTTGTGCTCGCCCTGATCCGCCAGCCGGTCCGGGCTGGTTGCCGATTTGATCAGCGACAGCCGCATCGTATGATCCTTGATGTCATAGCCGTATTTGCAGTCGTTCAGCAGGCTGACCCCGTAGCCCCGCTCCGACAGATCGGCCCACTGATGCCCCACGCTCTCGAACCGCGCATAATCCCAGCTTGTATTCCAGTGAGTCGGCCGCTTCACATTGCCGAACTGGATATCATAGGTCGCTTCCGTAGCCCGCACGGCCACAGGGAAGGCTGCCTTCAGTAGCTGCTGCTGCTCATGCCAGTCTACATAGGTCTCGAAATCAATCCGCGCGCTTCCGGCATAGACCTTGACTTTCTGGACAATGGAGGAATCCATGTAGCCCCAGACGAATTCCAGCACTGCCTGAAGCGGCCCGCATTCGGTCAGCTTGACGGAACGCAGATCGCTGATGATCCGCATCTTCTCCTGGTAGAACAGATCGATATCCCAGGCATCGAACATCTTTGGCTTATCCTCGAAGACCTGCAGCACATTGCCGCATTCGCCCTGTGCCAGCACCTCGCGTTCTGCACGGCGGTCGAAGATCCGGCTAAGCTGCCCAGATCCGTTCCACTCCAGAATATAATAAGGAGTGGTCAGTGTGGAATCCTGCCAGCGGAAAGGAACGGTAGGTTCTGGATGAGCGGCTTCGGTACCGCCAGGCTCAGCGGCAACAATCACTGTACTGCCCATTGCCGGGACCGCCGCCGTCTCCACCAGCCACTGCCCGCGGGAGCGCTGGGCAGTCAGCCGGTTACCCTCGGCGTCTGTCCAGATAGCATTCTCTCCAACATGAGGCACGGCTGCCAGCCGGGGAGCGGTGAAGAAGGCGCTGTTAAACAGCGTGTATTCCGTCTGCATCGGGGTTTCTGCCGGAGGGAGACCGGCAAGTCCCGCAGGTGCCCCCTCGGCAGGGACAGATGCGAGACCGGCAAGTCCCTCCACAGCCGCTGTCCGCGCTGCCAGGCCAATCTGCTCCGCTTCCGCATATTCTACCCGGGAATCCTCGTACACCTCATGAATGGAGGAGCCGGGAATAATATCGTGGAACTGGTTGCGCAGAATGGTCTGCCAGCCTTCCAGGAGCGAGTCCGCCGGATACTGGCCGAATCCGCCGCTCTCCGCCGCCCAGAGCATCTGCAGCCATTCCGCTTCGCGGTAGAGCAGCTCCAGCTTGCGGTTCATTTTTTTATTATAGGCCTGGCTTGTATAAGTTCCCCGGTGGTACTCCAAGTATAGCTCCCCATCCCAGGTATGCACATACTCATCCGTAGCGTCTATCGTCTCATTGAGCCGTTCGAAGTACTCCGCTGCCCGGCCCGTCTTCACCTGCGGAAGACCCGGCATCATATCCAACCGCCGCCGCATCTCCAGCATCTCGCGGTTGACACCGCCGCCCCCGTCCCCGTATCCGTAGGACAGCAGCAGCTCGCGGTTCAGGTTCTTGTCGCGGTACTGCTCCCAGATGCCCTGCACGGAGAAAGGCTCGATCAGCCCGTTATAGGTGTAATACCAGGCCCCCGATTCAGGGCCCTCCGGCGTCGTGATGAAGTGGGTCAGCACCTCGCTGCCGTCAATCCCTCTCCACTGGAACGTATCATGCGGCATCCGGTTGTATTGGCTCCAGCTGATCTTGGTCGTCATGAAGGTGTCGATGCCCGATTTACGCAGAATCTGCGGCAGCGCCCAGCTATAACCGAACACATCCGGCAGCCATAGGTATTTACAGTCCACCCCGAACTCCTCACGGAAAAACTTTGTCCCATACAAAATCTGCCGCACCAGCGACTCACCGCTCGTCAGATTACAGTCCGCTTCCAGCCACATCGCCCCTCCGGCTTCCCAGCGCCCCTCTTCCACCCGCTCCTTAATCTCCTGATAGATCTCCGGGTAATCCTGCTTGATGTACGCATAGAGCTGAGGCTGGGTCTGCAAAAAAATGTACTCCGGGAACTGCTTCATCAGCCGGAGTACCGTCGAGAAGGAACGGGCTGCTTTCTCCCGGGTGTGGGTAAGCCGCCATAACCAGGCCACATCGATATGTGTATGGCCGATGGCGGTCACCGTTACCGGATGCTCCTGCTCCAGCCGGGACAGGTCTGCGAGCAGGCTTGACTCGGCCTCCTGGACTGAAGCATAGAACGCTTCGCTTCCAGGTCTGGACCAGTCCAGCAGGTTGAAGGCCTTGTTCAAAGCGGTTAGCAGCTCATGCTTCTGAATCTGGCTGTCTTGCAGCTGCTTGATCGTACCCAGCGCAGCCCGGCCGGTATAATAGAGATTGTCAGTGGACTCATCCAGATACGCCAGCTCCGACCGCTTGATCTTGTGCTCCTGCGGAATCAGCTGACCGTCGCCGTTCAAGCCCGACCATAAGCGGAAGGTGAAATCCAGCTCCCGGCCGGCCACACTGTCTTCCAGGAATACCTCCTGATGGTTGGAGTCGACCCCCTGATATGGCTTCCCGTCCAGGTACAGCAGGCATTCGAACCCGCCGTTATTCCCCCCGCCGGTGCGCCCGAAATCGAACAGTCCGACAACACGTTTGCCCTGCCATTCGGCAGGCACGGTTACCTTACGGTACAGCCACAGATAAGCATCATAGCCGGTCCAATACTCCCCGGTCAGCAGCTTCCTGTCCCCATCAAGTACGGGTGGATAGGCACCATTAGCTCCCTCCGGATCCTCAGTAACCTGCCATTCCTCAAGTGTAATCCCCTCACGGTACCTGTAACTCTCAAGCTCTCTCAACCGTGCACCAAGCTTATCTTCTGTCCAGAACATTAACATTCTCCTCTCATTTTATAACACGTGTTATTAAGCGGGCAAAAGTGGGGGCGTGCTGAGATCAGGTGCACTTGTGCTCCTCATTTGCTCACCCAGCCAACTTTCAGCCAACTCAGGTGCACTTGTACTCCTCATTCGCTCACCCAGCTCACCTTAACTAGCACATCCGGCCTAATTTCAGCCCATTCAGAGGGATTTACCCCTCTCATTTTTGCATCCGGCCTATTTCCAGCCGATTCAGAGGGATTTATCCCTCTCATTTCAGCATCCGGCCCATTTCCAGCCCATTCAGAGGGATTTATCCCTCTCATTTTAGCATCCGGCCTATTTCCAGCCCATTCAGAGGGATTTACCCCTCTCATTTTTGCATCCGGCCCATTTCCAGCCCATTCAGAGGGATTTATCCCTCTCATTTCAGCATCCGGCCTATTTCCAGCCCATTCAGAGGGATTTATCCCTCTCATTTCAGCATCCGGCCTATTTCCAGCCGATTCAGAGGGATTTATCCCTCTCATTTTAGCATCCGGCCCATTTCCAGCCCATTCAGAGGGATTTATCCCTCTCATTTCAGCATCCGGCCTATTTCCAGCCCATTCAGAGGGATTTATCCCTCTCATTTCAGCATCCAACTCATTTTCAGCTCACCTAGCGCACTCCATGCCACCAACCGGACCATCTCCACTAGCTCCAGCCTCTAAGCACTTATCTCCACTACCCCCATCATCTAACCGCTTTAGCTCCACTACCCCCATCATCTAACCGCTTTAGCTCCGCTACCATCAGCAGCTAACCGCTTTAGCTCCACTACCATCAGCAGCTAACACTTTAGTTTTACTTGCACCACAATCTACGCACTTTCTCCCGCCTTCAACACGGCCGGGAGCCAGATTTTCCCGGCCTGACCAGCCTTATTCCCGGTCCCGCCGCTCATGTCCCCGTTCCCGCCGCTCATCTGCGCGAGCAAGCAGCGGACGGCTTCCTCCCCCATAGTGACATAGGGGATCTCCACGCAGCTTAAGGAGGGCAGGCTGAGCCTGTCGCCTTGAATCGTGTTGTCTGCTGCCATAATGCGCAGGTCTTCGCCGATCCTCAGGCCCAGCTTATGAGCAGCACGGTACAGGTCGGGGACCGCGCTCGACCAGTTAACCAGGAGCGGCGCAGACGGCTGGCCGCTGCCCACCGTAAGTCTCTGGAGACAATCTGCCCATTCTCCGCCATGCTCTGCCAAACGGATAATTTCCGGCTCCATCCCGCGCGATGTACACCAGCTTGTGTAGGCTTCCCGGCGGTTCCGCTCCGCCCAGTTATCCGTGTCAAGCGCATGATACACCTCGGCATAGACCGGCCCCGGCTGCTGTGCCGTGCCTTTCCGCATCAAATAATTCATTGCGCTCTCTACACTGCCTGAATAATCAGCCAGTACAGAGTGTACATCCGGTACTTCCGCGTACCCTTCCACGGAGACATAAGGGACTCCGGCAGCGCTGACAAGGGACGCCCACTCCTCATCCTTGTAGCTGGTGTGGTCCAGGGTAACTATCCCGTCAATCTTCCGCTGGTGATACAATTCCAGCAGCTCGGCCCTGCCGCCCGCATTCCCCTTGGGGCGCGGGGAACAGAGCAGAATGTGATACCCGCCCAGCTCACACTCCCGCTGCATCCCTTCCAGCAGCCGGATAAATAGTGGATGGCGCGTATCTCCGTAAGCGGCAAGCGTCATGCTTCTGCCCGTCTTCATGCTTCGCGCACCCGCGTCCACATGATAATTCAGCTCACGGATCGCTTCCAGCACAGCCTCGCGTGTATCTGCTCCAACCCCTATACCGGGCGTATCGTTCAGCACCGCAGAGACTACACTGCGGGACACGCCCGCCCGTTTGGCAACATCGAAGCTGGTCACTCTTTTTTTGCTCATACTGTTCAGCACCTCAAGGAAAGTATAACACGTGTTATAAAATCATGTATAGCGCTTTTTTACAGGACTATCCATATCATTCTCCTCATACGTCTCCTCCTCAAGCTGCAAATAGTCCTTCAGCAACTGAAATCATCTTCTTGCAAAATGACAACCGTGTCATTATAATAATAATGACGCATGTGTCATTATTATTGAGGAGGAATCTGAATGTCACCGAGAATCTCCGATCAGCAGAAGGAAGAACGGCGCTCCAAAATCCTGAATGCTGCGAAGCTGGTATTCACCGCTAAAGGCTACGAAGCCGCTACCTTCAAGGATATCCTGGATGAAACCGGAATGAGCCGCGGCTGGATCTATCTGTATTTTCAGACCAAGGAGGAAATCTTCGAGGCGCTGCTGGACCAGCAGGACATGGAATATGAGGAGTATCTGGCGGAGCTGACAGCTAAGCAGCCTACAATCTGGGATGCCGTCATCCGGATGTATGCAGATCAGAAGACGGACCTTATGCAGATGCCGGGCGGGAGCTTCATGCCAGCCTTCTATGAGTATTTCCTGGGCGGCTCAAGGGATGAGCGGCGGCGGAGCCTGCTGTTGAAGCGGTACGAGACAGGTCTTTCACGCTTAGAAGGGCTGCTTCGCACAGGAGTGGAGCGCGGGGAATTCAGCCCTGTGCTGCCGCTCGCCCAGGTAACAAGAATTGTCGCAGCGTACCAGGAAGGAATTTCCACACACACTCTGGCTGTAGGGCCAGAGCTAGCCCATACGGAATTGCAGATCGAAGCACTGCTTGATTATCTGAAGCAGCTGCTGAACCCCCCGCTCCGTCCGGCGGCTCAGGAATAGGAGGCATCTGATGTCTGTGCTTTTTCGAAACCCTGTCTTCACCAGACTGTTCCTGGCCAACTTCGCTTCCCAGCTCGGAACGGTGGTCGGAAATATGGCCTTTGCCTACTACCTGGTCGATCATTTCAGTACCCGTCCGGCGCTGGCGGCAACCGCTGAACTGATGTATTCTCTGCCTACTCTGGCCGTATTCTGGCTGGTGGGGGTCATCGCCGACCTGCTTGACCGTGCCCGTATCGCAGTATACAGCGATTGGATCAGGGCGGGATTAACTCTGCTGCTCCTCGTAGCCTTGCATTTCGGACTGCTGACCCTATGCTTCCTGCTGCTCTTCCTGCGCAGCGCCGTAGCGAAGTTCTTCGGTCCTGCCGAGATGGGCTTGCTGCAGGGCAGCATCGGCCGGGAGCAATATGTGCAGGCCGCCGGGCTGAACCAGATGATTATGGGACTGTTCATGCTGTTCGGCATGAGCCTTGGGGCATTCGCCTACCGGTTCCTCGGTATTGAAGGCGCCCTTCTGATCGACGGTATCAGCTTCCTCCTCTCCGGACTGCTCATTCTAAGCTGCCGGTTCCATGAGGATGTGCGGATGCCCGGCGGGCGCCACGCTCTGAGGGATATCCGTTTTCCCCGGCTTATCGGAGATTTCCTGGAAGGTCTTCGCTATATCCTCAGCCACAAGCTGCTCCTGACGCTCATCTCCGGCTTCCTGTTCTTCGGGATCGTCAATGGGGTGTTTGCAGTTTTGCCTATTTTTACGATGAAATACAAGCTCAGTCCCGATTCCTACATGCTTCATGCCTCGCTCATTACTCTGTGCCTGGGCACAGGGTTCCTGGCCGGAAGTGTGGCAGCCTCTCCCCTGATCCGCCGGTTCACGCGGACCCGGGTGCTGATCACCGGACTGCTGCTGTCCAGCCTGCTCATTGTTGCTCTGGGCTCAGCGGATAGCGTCTGGGTCTATCTTCCGCTTGTCCTCATAGAAGGCCTCTGCATTGCACCGGTGAACATAGCCATTGGCAGCTGGCTGCCGGAGCTGGTCATTCCGAAGAATATGGGGCGTGTCAATGCTCTGATTGAGCCTATTATGATGCTCGGCCATTCGCTGGCGCTTGGGCTTGTTGCCCTTGCATTTCCGGCTATCCTCTCCGTCACTTGGCTGCACTATCTTCTGGCAGTATGTACGCTGCTGGTTTGTGTGTATTACGGTTTCGCCCTCCCTCCGCTGGTCCGAAGACTGGCCTTGAATAAGGCAGCGGCTTCGGCGGCTGAACGGGCAAGCTAGAACATGTATTTCCGTCAAAAAAGCCCCGCAGCCCATGATCAACCTCATTCATGGCTACGGGGCATTTTTTTTATCGCTGCAGCTCCTGATCCTTTTGCTTCAGCAGGTCGGCGTATTCTTCCTTGTACTGTTCCAGCTTCTGCTTGAGCTCGGCGTTGCCGGGACTCGTCTTCAGCAGGCTGCTGGTGGTCAGGATGTTAGTAACCACAGCATCGATCTTGTCGTCAATCATATCAATTTTGCTCTTGGCCGCAGTCATAGCAGGATCAGGGGTGCTTACCGGCACCGGACCCACCAATGAGCTTCTTTCGTCAGACAAAGGGGGTGCCGCCTGCCCTTTATCGTCCAGGCTGATCGTTTTACCCTTCACCGTCACTTGGAATCCGGCCAGTTCGCCGATGGCGCGCACGGGTGCATAGCTCTTGCCGTCAATAACAATAGCCGGATCGGCCAGCTTCTTCCCATACACATTTACCGTATACTCCGCCTGAATGGCCTTTCCTACCAGTGTTGCAGAAGCGCCCAGCGCCTGTGCACCCACCATCAGTATCGCTCCGGCAATGACTCCGGCAGCAATCTTTTTCATAAGAAATTCACTCCCTGTATAAGACTATGACTATTATTCTATCATTTTATTGCAGCGGGTGCTTCTCTCAGGCAGAAAGAGGGTTCAGTTATTTTTTCCAAATGAGCAGCTTAAGGATTGACAATACCCCTATTCCTCTCTATCATAATTAAATGATAATGATTATCATCTTCATTATAATACATACCTTCTAAAGGAGCATTGCACATGCCAAGCCTCAAAAAAATAGTACTCCCGTTAACCCTGCTTCTCTTCACCCTGATCCTGGCCTCCTGCGGTCAACCGGATAACTCGTCTACGCCAACTCCTTCAGCCGCCGCCACAAGTCAGGCAACTGTAGCGCCCGAAGCCAGTCCGGCGGCTGTCAAGGAAGCTGCTGCAACACGGAAATATACAGATTACAAGAAACGCGAGGTTGAGATTCCCGCAACCCCTAAGAAGATTGTCTATGTTGGCAGCAATCCGGGTGACCTACTGGCGCTGGGGATCAAGCCTGCGGGAGCTTCGTTAAGCGTCATCGGCACACAAGTGGCTTACCCCGATCTGCTCGAAGGGATCGAGGACATCGGATACCCGTTCTCCGCCGAGAAGATTCTGGCCGTGTCCCCGGACCTGATTATCTTCGACGACTGGGACGAGACCGGAATCGAAGCATTAAGCAAAATCGCACCGACCGTGGTCGTGGGGCTGGACGGTACCTTCCCGACAGAGGAGCGTGTCCGGCAAATCGCTGACTTGCTCGGCCGCACAGCTGCTGCGGATCAGTGGTTCAAGGACTATCAGGCGAAGGTAGACGCTGTGAAGAAGCAGCTTAACCTGAAGGAAGGTGAGACAGCCACCTCCCTGCTTGTCCTGGGCCAGGATCTGTACATCATGGGCAATAAAGGCTTGAACGAAACGCTGTTTGGACGCCTCGGCTTCAAGCCTGCGGAAGGCGTGCAAAAGGTGATTACTGCCGATGAACGGTTCGTAACCATATCCGACGAGGTCTTGCCGCAGTACGTCGGCACCCACCTGTTCCTCCTGACCGACACCGGCAGCAAAACAGTTGCGAGACAGAACGCACTTATGGACAGCGGCTTATGGAAAGCGATCCCTGCCGTCAAGGAAGGCCGTGTATACACGCTCGACAGCAAATATAACTTCGACGATCCGATTACGCTCGATAGGTTGCTGGATGAGATTGCGGGCATTTTCAAAGGTAAACAGTAATTAGAAAAATTGCGTTGACCTAACGTGCCTTACGGCAGCACATTGTAATCGGTTTTCCGATTACATTCCACCCACGCACCAGCACAATACTCTAAAAAGACTTAGGCTGCCCGGAATAATCCCGGCAGCCTAAGTCTTTGTCTAGCCTAAAATCTCTACTCCCGCTCGCCCCCCGCCTTCACCGATACCGCACCCTTCGCAGCAATAGTAAGGGTCAGCAGCTCTTCCCCATCCAGCCGCACAGACACGGTCTCTTCGGCCCCGCTGTCGTTGAATAGCACGGCGGCCAGTGAGCCGTCGCGGTTGCGGAAGGCTACGGAGCGCACCCGTTCATGGCTCGCGGCAGAATCCAGACGCAATGCCCCCGGACGAATTACTTTGCTGAAATGTGCCAGTGCATAATAGTCCAGGGTATAGTTCAGCTCACGGGTCTGCTGGTTAACCGTCACTACGCCGCGGCAGGTACTCTCCCCGAAGCCGGGCACCGTAGGGCCGTTCTGCTCATCCAAGGCCATATTCCATAGCACGAATGACTTGCTGTGATTCCGCAGAATCTCAATCCCCGTACGCATCACATTGGAGAAAGCCTGTTCGAACGGGGGAATCCATTCCCCGCCGGAGCCTTCGGTGAAATGGACCTCGTGATCCGGGTAAGCTGCCTGCACCTCCGACTGCGCAGACGCAGCACCGCCATACCAGTGCCAGGCTACGCCGTCCACGTCTGCTGCGGCTTCCTCCAGCACAGAGAGCGGATAATCCGGCCGGTCCCAGTTATGGTCGTAGCAGAAGATTTTGGCGGCCAGCCCGTGCTGCCGGAAGGCAGGCTTCAAATAGTTACGGATGAACTCCCGCTGCTCCTCCGGCAGCATCAGCATACTGGGATAATGCTGCGGCTCATAGAGCGGCTCGTTCTGCACGGTGACAGCATAGATCGGTAAGCCATGAGCAGCATAGGCCTGAATATAGCGGACAAAATAATCCGCATAGACTCCGTAATGCTCCGGCTTCAGCCGCCCGGCGATCATCGAGCCGCTGGTCTTCATCCAGCCCGGCGCACTCCAGGGGGAGGCCATCAGCTTCAGCTCAGGATTCAGCCTGAGTGCCTCCTGCACCAGAGGAATGATGTCCGCCTCATCGTGGGCGATGGAGAAACCGGCTAACTCCGGGTCGCCCCTGCCTTCAGGCATATCGTTATAGCTATAGACCGTTCTGGCATAATCCGAGGCCCCCATAGGATTACGCAGGAAGGACAGGCCGATGCCCTTCTGCGGATCGAACAGCTTCTGCATAACCTCGGTCCGCTGCCCGGTGTCAAGCACCTGATGGATCAGGTAAGCGGACGAATCAGTGAAGGAAGCCCCGAAGCCATCCATCTCCTGGTAGGTCTTACTTGCATCAATATCTACAGTGACCGTAACGCTTCCGGCAGGAGCCTGCGGCAGCGCCGCAGCAGGCTGCTTCACGAACAGACGGTTCTCTCCATTAGACTGGTATATGATAATTTCACGCATGTTCTTTCCCTCCATCCTGTTACTTAAGCGGGCCCTCCCTTGCGCCTTGCCTACTTAATGCCCAGCTTTTCCTTATTGGCCTTCATCTTCTCACTGCGGACCTCTACAATCTTGCTCCAGTTATTCTTATCCAGGAAGGCCTTATGCTCCGCCAGAACGCTGTCAAAGGTTGCTTCGTCCTTGGCACGGATCATGCTGACCAGCGTGGTGTTCCAGTTCGTATTAATGGCCGTCTGCCCGCGGGCCTCCGGCGTTCCCTGATCCGGGTTAATGTTCTCCAGGATGAAATGCGGCTTCAGCTTGCCCTTGCCCCATTCCTGCATCTGCTTGATCGACTCGGGGAAGGCATCCTTGCTCAGCGCTTTGTGGCGGTCATGTCCGAAGAACATGAATTCGCCCATCCGGTAGTCCTTCTTGAACTTATCCGCATTATTAAGCTGCAGGTCCTTCACTTCCGGCAGCAGCTCAACCGTACCGTCCGGATTGGATTTATAAGTTACGCCTTCAATCCCGTAGTTCATCAGCCTCTGCCCTTCTTCGCTCAGCAGATAAGTGAAGATTTGAATCGCTTTGGCCGGGTCCTTGCAATTCTTGGTAATGTAATTGATCATCCAGCCGGTAATCCCGGATTGATTGAGGGTCGGCTGATGTCCTACGGTGCTCCGCGGCCCGTCAACAGCCATATACTCCTTACCTGGATTGGCACTCATGAAGATCTGCAGATTGCCGCCCTGCTGAGGTGTACCATCAAGCAGCATCGTGGCATATTTGCCGGATTTCACCTTTTCCTCAAAGCCGGTTCCGTCATCCGCGAAGCTGTCATCACTGATCGCCCCGTCTCTATACACGGCATTCAGCGTCCGCAGCCAGGTCAGATAATCCTCATCCAGATTGCGGTTGTAGAACTTGCCGTCCTCTGTCTCCAGCGGAACGCCCAGAAAGTCCTGCAGCGCATCGCCGAGCGAGCCGGTCCCTTCTCCAATTGCGTTGAACCCGAAGGGAATCATGTCCGGGAACTTGGCCTTAATCTCACTCATTGACTTCCTGAAGGCCTCCGGGGTCCCGAAGTCAGGACTGCCAAGCGCTTCATACACATCCTTGCGTATAACAAAAGCCGTCTTCGCCGGAATATTGCCGCTGTCATAATCCGCCTGGGTATTGGAATAGTTCGGATAACCGTAGGTTTTGCCGTCCTTCAGCTGGAACCAGTTGAGCGTGTCGGCAGCGGCCACCTTGTTGAAATACGGATCATACTTCTCCGCCAGCTCATTGAGCGGAAGCGCCCAGGTGGCGGCTTTTTGCACAACCGGGGAATTGGAGTCGAAGATCGTCAGCAGATCCGGCATATCGCCGCCCGCGAAGAACGTATTCAGCTTCGTATCGTCCCCGGTAATGAACTTGATGTTGATGTTCAGATCCTCTTTGATCTTCTTGGTGACTACATCCTTGCCGAAGTCCGTATTCCACCAGTCCGCGTTCACATACCAGGTAAGATCCGTAGTCTCCTCTTTCTTATCCAGCTGCCAGGCCGGAGTCTCCGGGTCTACCGTATACCGGCCTTCAAGCGATACCTCTACTTCCTTAGTAGAACCGCCGCCCGAGCTGCAGCCTGCCGCTACCAGCATAGCCGCCATAAGGAGCAATGCGGGCTTCAGTGTCTTTTTGCCGAGAACCTTAGTCTTCTTGATCATCTTCTTGACCTCCTGTAATGTAGTGAATCTCTTCTACTCCTTGACCGCTCCCAGCATCATGCCGGAGATGAAGTACCGCTGAAGAATAGGATACATCGCAACAATCGGCAGTGTGGTAATGACAATGGTCGCCAGCTGAACTCCTTTGGTGGTGGTCTCAATGACGACGGAGCCTCCGATATTCTGCATGGACTGGGTCTGCGACTGCACAATAATCTCATACAGCTTCATCTGCAGCGGGTAGAGCGCCTGATCGGTGATATACAGCTTCGTGGTCATGAAGTCGTTCCATTGTCCCACCCCGTTGAACAGGGCGATGGTGGCCATTGCGGGCATGGACAGCGGAATGAAAATTTTGAGGAAAATATGCCAATCGCCTGCGCCGTCAATCTTCGCCGACTCCTCCAGCGAATCCGGCACGTTCCGGAAAAAGTTCATTAGAATCACCACATCGTAATAGCTGAATAACGCGGGGATAATATAGACCCAGAAGCTGTTCAGCAGTCCGAGCGATTTGATCAGCAGATACGTCGGAATCATTCCGCCGGAGAAAAACATCGTGATCACGCCCATCGCCACATACAGCTTGCGGCCGCGGATGTATCTTTTGCTGAGACCGTAGCCGATCATTGCGCAAAAGAACACGTGGGTGATCACCCCGATGAACGTCTTGGCGACCGAGACCACGAAGGATTGGCCGATCGTGCTGTCATTGAAGACCGCCCGGTAATTCTCGAGCGAGAATTCTTTGGACCAGAAGATGAAACCGCCCTCGGCAAGCGCCCTGCCCGAACTAAGGGAAGAGATAATTACATTCCATAAGGGAACGAGGATAATAACCATGAAGCAGACCAACAGCACCTTATTCACCGCATCAAAGATCCGGCTGTCGAGATCTTCCCGTATGACCTTCTGATTCACGCAAGCGCCCCCTCTACAACACGGATTGATTATTGTTCAATTTACTGGTGACCTTGTTGGCCATAAGCAGCAGGATCACCGACACAATGGAGACACCGAGACCGACGGCCGTAGCATAAGAGAAATCGCCCTGCGTCATCCCCATCCGGTAGACATAGGAGTTGATGACCTCTGCTTTCTCCCGGTTCTGCGAGTTCATCAAGACCAGCGTCTGATCCAGATTCGAGCCGAGTAAGCCGCTTACCGTCAGGATCAGATTCAGGCTGATAATCGCCTTCATATTCGGGAGGGTGATGTTCCAGATTTGACGCAGCCTGCCGGCTCCATCAATCCGTGCCGCTTCGTAATAGGTGGGGTCGATCTTCGCCATGATGGCCAGATACAGAATCGTGCCCCATCCCGCTTCCTTCCAGATATCCGACAGCGTCGCAATCCACCAGTACTTGCCTGCATCCAGCAGGATGTTGGACGGCTTCGAGATCAGCCCGAGATTCAGCAGCAGCTCATTGAACAAGCCGGAAGTAGAGAACCAGGTGATCAGCATCCCGCCCAGGACGATCCACGAGAGGAAATGCGGCAGATAGGAGATGGTCTGGACGAATTTTTTGAAGCGGCCCATGTTCAGCTCATAGATCATAATGGCGAGAATAATCGGAATGATGAACCCGACCCCAAGCTTCAGGAAGCTGATGCCCAGCGTATTGATAACCGCATCCCAGAAGTATTCGTCCGACAAAATAATCCTGAAGTTGTCCAGTCCCACCCAGGGTGCAGTGGATAAGGTATCAATGACCGTGTAATTCTTGAAGGCAATGCTCAGCCCGTAGATCGGTATGTAGCAGAAAATAATCATAAAAATAATGCCCGGCAGCACCATCGACTGAATCTCCCACTGCCGCTTGTAATCGGTTACAAATTCTTTGATCCGCTGCCCCATGGGCTTCTTGGCGGACGGCGGAATTGCTGGCGGGATGGAAGCTGATGCTGCAGACGCTGATGTTTTATTCATGATCTTGTCCCCCTCTCCATTGAGATATCCGGATGGCACACACATGGGTGCCCAAGCCAATAAAAACGTTTTTATTTTGGCGCAAAAAATCACCCTCCTGTAAAATCAGTTTCACCGGCTGCCCTCTACCTGCGGTCCTTCCGCTCCAGCTTCACCTGACTTGAGCCTCTTACGACAAGCTCACCCTGCAGCTTCTGTGCCGCACCCTGCTCCTTCTCTTGAATCATGCTGACCAGATGATCAATCGCCAGCATGCCCTGTCTAGCAATCTGATTCCTTACCGTTGTGAGCGGCGGCGAATAATAAGGAGCGATATCAATATCATCGAAGCCCATCACGCTGACATCCTGCGGTACTTCATAACCGTAGCTCTTGAGCGCTTGAATACAGCCCATTGCACTGATATCATTGCCGGCCAGGAAGGCGTCAGGGACTCGTGCGGGATGCAGACGGAGATAAGACTTCACGGCATTATAGGTGCTGTCCTCCTCAAAATACCCCTGAAGGATAAAATCCTCCTCCACCGGAAGCTGGTATTCACGCAGCGCGGCCAGATAGCCTTCCTTCCGCTGTTCGCTGTCAAACATCGTATCCACGCCGGAGATATACGCAATCCGCTTATGCCCCAGGCTGATCAGATACTTCGTAGCCTCATAGCCTGATTCATAGGAATCAAAGATAATGCTGCCCATCCCTTCATCCTCCAGCACCCGGTCCAGAAACACCGCCTTGATCTTGTCTTTCTTCATAGCGGCAATGTCCTGCTCGTCGATGCCCAGCTCCTCATAGATAATGACACCATCTACCCGACGGCCGAGGATATTGCTCATAATGACATGTTTGTCCTTGGTGACGAATACATTCAGGCCATAGCCCAGGCGGTCGCACTGACGGGACATGGATTCTACCAGCTTGTAGAAGTATGGACCGGATACACTTGTTGTGAAGAACCCAAGCATCTTCGTGGTTCCTGATTTAAGCAGCTTGCCGTTCAGATTCGGCACGTAATTCAGGCGCTGGGCCACCTTCAGAATATGGGCTTTGGTCTCCGGGCTCAGCACATCCACATCATTCAGGGCGTTGGAGACCGTTGAGATGGAGACCCCGGCTTCCCGTGCGACATCCTTGATCGTTATCTTAGCCATATCAATGTTCCTTTTTGATAAAAACGTTTTTATTGACTATAAAGTAACATGAAACCGCTTTAAATACAACGCTTTTTCTCATGAGCTTGTCCTGCCACCTTTATATGCTCCATATTGGCCCGCTGGATGCAAGGTCTAAGATTTGTCTAGCATACAATAACTAAAACTAACAAACGATTTCATTGAGAGTTGCTTCGTTATACACTAGTTCATTTATTGTAAATTTTCCCCAATTAAGACTTTCGCTGAGTGGTAACGAATAGCTACGTAAATCGTCTTTTCTGCTAACCTTAACGACCATTCCATAATTGGACGACGAACAGCCCGTCATGTCTAAAGGACAATTCACCTTCTTCGTAGAGTGTGGACGACGAAACTTTAAACGTTCCTTTTCCTGTCCCCAATACGTCATCGGAAACCCCATTGAACAGCAAGTTGTCTCTTTACTTGTGATGCCTGTAGGGGGTTCCTTTTCATTCCGTGGATTCATGGGAATAATCGCTTGAGCCTTGACACTGCGGGCCGTTTCGTAGTCTTTCATTTGGTCAAATCCTGCATCCAGCATGAAAAAAGTGATTTAAATCGCTCGACGGTTTGCTTCGTGAGTCTGGGTCCCTCATCGCCATCATTCACATGAGCAGGTGTAGCGTTAGGGCAATCGGAAGTTCACTCTTCGTATCGACGGCCAGATGCAGCTTATAGCAAAACCACTTGACTTTGTTGCCAAACGTATCGAGTTTAATTTCCCAGTTGGCATTGTCGGTGAGTTCGATATTTCGTTAAGGTTTTTTTCTCGTAAGCGTGAATGGCTGCGCTGTCGATGACTACATGAGTTCCGCTCAGAATTCCTGCTTCTTAGCACTGAGCCACATCCTCAAATAACTGCTGAGCAATGCTTTTGCAAGTAAACTCGGCAAACACCTGGCTTAATGTGCAAATCGAAGGGACCGGGATGTCCAGTTGAAGCCCACATTGGTAACGGAAGCGAAGGGCAAACTCCAGTCTGCGCGAGAGCCCGGTGAACTTATCGATGTTCCTCTAAGGGAGCTGGGAGTAATGAGCGAAGAATACCTTGATGGCAGTGTCAATTTGCTTCTTGGGGTGATGAATTCCTCAATTGTACGCATACGGTCTTAACAAATTAAGCTTATGAGCGCCAACAAAATCCGGTTTCAATACTATGATAACAACATTATCATTTGAGTTGAAAAGGTGTTATCTCTTTAGAAATAAAATAACTTATTTGGGGGATAGATTAAGATGACAATAACATCACAATCGTTCATTCTGCTGGGATCTAGATAAAACAAATCTGAGGACTCAATGATTGCTACTATTTCGTTTTACAACAGCCACTGCTACAAAAGAGGATATTTACTAAGCAATTAGATTTATAATTGACATATTATGGGTTTTTTGAGAGCATGACAAATGAATCACTTTTACCATCCCACCTAACTTCCACTTCAACGGTTACTAATGAATCAATTTTTTTGTCAAAATAACTTTTATCATATAACTTTCTCTCTTCTGTTAAATAACCTTCAATATTTACTTTAGAAGAGTTGACTTTATATGAAAAAGCAACTTTTCCGCTGTATTTATTACTTGTAGATGGATTTAAATAGAAATTCACCTCTGAATTAACAACTTCCATTCGTCCTTCCCAATTCTCTGTACTGCCAGTTAAAATAATTCCTTCTCTAGGATCAACACTTTTAAAAATATATACAATTAATAAAATAGAAACGATAACAGTAGTTAACAAAATCAGTTTTTTCTTCATGCATTCTCCCTTCAAAGTTCATTCTATATAAATAATGCAAATACTTGACCTAAGGCCATGTATTTGCATTATATACTAAAATATTTATTAATTGAATAGATTATTAAGTGTAAAATGCCACGTAGAAGTACCTCTTGTTAATGTTAAATCAACGAAAAGGCCGACAGAAGGATAATAGAAAGAAGAAGCTAAAACTGGAGTCCAACCAAAATTTTGAACAATTGTTTTAGTTTCACCAGAAATAACTGGCGAATAATTAGCTTCATATACTTGATTGGAACTAGAAGGTCCTCCAGTAATCTTTGAACCATTATTACCATAACGATATAACGCAGTTGGCATTACAATTGTCCCATCACTTCTTTCAAATCTCCAAGATACCTTTGTCAAAAGTACAGAGGGTAAAGTCTGTCCAGCATAAGAAACATTTTCAGTTGTGTAGTAAATGGTAGCAAAACCTTGAACCCCGTCATGCAAATCCCAGCCAGATATTGATTTTGAATTTGGATTACCCGCCATAGGAGTAACAGCAATAGAGGTCATAGCATAGTCAGTGTACGTAATATCGGTGGTTTTACTTTTGTATTCTTTTAACTTTTGAACAGTATCGTAAACATTTAGATCATCAGAAAGATTAGTCTCTGCATTAGTTATCTTCCCTTTAATTTCATTGACAGCACTTCTAGCCACAGAATCTGTTGCCTTGTCAGTAATTCCGTTCTTAGCTCGTTCTAACAAAAGAGTAGAATCAGTTATCTCTTCTTTTTGATAAATAATTTCATATTCATCATTTGAAGTTGTGGAAAATTTCTCATTGGAATTAGCATATGCAGGGATGGATGATAATAGTAAAAAAGCTGATATAAGAATTCCCAGTCTTTTTTTCATAATATACCTCCAAATATTTATTTATCTGAAAGCTGGCCAGATAACAAAATAGAATAGATGCCCTCTCTTCGTGGAATATAATACCACTATAATTACAAAAAATCAATTTATGTATTTTATTTCATATTCAAATCTATCAGTGCTTCATAGTTGATACATAGGTATAAGCAGCCACCATTTGTAATTCCTTAATACAAACCTACGGTACGTTTTATTTTAGTTCTTACTAAAAAATTATCCTGATAACTTACGCACCATAACCTTCCATAATTTATCATTTGTAAATTGTATTTTTACTAACAATCAAATGTGCTAATGGAAAGTTTAAGAGAATATCCCTAATCATAAGTTATTGTAATTATTATCTCTTCGAAATCCTATCTCGGAGTCGAAATGGGTAAAAAGCTTAACATATTTGTTTGCGGTACTAAACAAAGGAAGACACTATACCATATTGTAGAATTAAAAATACCATTTTCCACTTTGAGGGAATAATGATAAATATTATTAATTTAATGAACGTCACATTTTTCATTATGGATCTCCTCTTGGATAAACTGCTAATTACCAATTTAAATTTTCATCTTCATAAAGAAGTACCGAACTTATATCCCCCCACGGCTGTATTCGGAATTTTAAAAAGCAGGATATTGAAATCCGGCCGTGCTGCAGCATCTTGTATTTTTCGGGAGAAATCCAGGTGACCTGCTGGCGATAGACATCAAACCGATAGGGCCCACCTTAAGCTTCATAAGCACATAAGTGGCTTACCCCGATCGATCTGATCTAAGGGCTTGAAGATATAGGCTCCCCCTTCTCCCCTTAGAAGATCTTCGCCTTGTCACCGGACCTGATTACCTTCGACGACTGGGACGAGACCGGTATTGAATCGCTGAGCCGGATTGCTCCGACCGTGGTGGTGAGGCTGACCGGCACCTTCCCGACTTAAGAATGGGTCCGCCAGATCGCAGAATTATTCAGCATCACCGAATGGACAGACACATGGTTCAATAATTATAAAACAAAGGTTGTCTCCGTGAAGAAGCAGCTCAACTTAACCGAAGGCGATACAGCTACCTCCCTGCTGGTGCTTGGCTCCGAGTTGTACATTATGGGCGGCATAGACCTGAACGTAACACTGTACGGACAACTTGGCTCAAGCCGGCAGAAGGGTACAGAAACAGGTCGATGCCGGCGAACGGTTCGTAACCATTTCTTACGAGTGCTACCACAGTATATTGGAAAGCATATCTTCCTCCTTACCGACACCAGCAGCAAGTCGGCTTATGGCAAGAGATTCCTGCTGCTAAGGAAGGCCGTCTGTACACCTTCGATAGCAAGTAATATAACTTCTACGACCCGATTACCCTCGATCGGATGCTGGATGAAATCACCATTTTTATAATAGTTTTGGCTCTAAGTTGTTCCGTTTCATCTCCTGATCCTTCCTTCAGACGTGGTGCTGTGGCTCAGGAGATGAATGGATTACTAGATTACTTAACCGATTCGGCCGCTTGCGTGGCGTCCGGTGGCATATCGTATTATTGGGTCAAGCCCAAACGCCGGTATCTCATGACCCTGCGGTACATAGATTTATCCTTCAGCTGATTAAAAATGTATGGATCAGGATTCATATTCACTTCAATAATCCACGGCTTCCGCGCGCGGTCCAGACCGACGTCTACACCGAACTGCCGGTGGTGCGGATAAGTCTTTTTTAGCTGCTGCGCTATGCGGGTGCCCAGCCGGTTCATTTCCCCCTTAAGCTGCACAAGCTGCTGCGCAGACAGATGGGTGGAGAGCAAATGCTCCACTGCGGTTGGTTTGCCGCCGCTGTGGTAATTGGTCACAATTTTGCGCGGGTGCCCGAGCCGCCCGATAATTCCGGTAGCTTCCCATACGCCCTTGGGACTGAGCTGCACCATCACCCGGATATCGAAGCGGCGCCCGTGATGCTTCAGCAGGTGGATGCCTTTTTGCAGCAGGTAGCTCCTCTTGCCGATTCTTGCCGCCAGACTGTGATGAAAAGCCTCAAACGTAGCGAACCGGCGCACAGTCTCCTCATACTGATACATATATCCCTGCCGGTCCCTCCGCTCCGCGCGGATCACGCCCATGCCATACGTTCCCCGTTCCGGCTTGATATAGATCATTCCATAACCGTGCATCATCTGCTCCAGATTACGCCTGTTAAATCTCCGGGTATCGGGGATGAACGCCTTGATTGTCTCGTTCTTAAGCAGCAGTTGTGTCTTATACCATTTGCTTTGGCCTGACTGAACCTTTTTAGCTGTCACTTATGCACTCTCCTGTCCGGGCTGGGAGTCAACATTGTATTTTTACATAAAAATACATATTCACTGCATCCTATGCCGGTGGAGGTGCCATGGAATATATCATTTGCCCCGTATGAAAAGATTAACTTGATGCAGGATGTTTGCCCTCTCCACCACAGCTCAGCAGGCATACCCTAGTGAAGACTTCAAATGTCAATATATGTATGGAGATGAATCCATGTCCGTTCCTGCCGTAAGTGTGACCTCAAGCGCTCCGCCGATCGACGTCCTGATTCCTGCTATCGAAAAGGACCTCGCCACCCTCTCCTTTGTGATTGATAGTCTTCGCCGTTATGTCCAGCACCCTATCAGTAATATCTACATTGTCTCGCCGGAGAATAGTAGAATCAGACAGCTGTGCTCCCGGAAGGCTTGCGTCTTCGTCAATGAAACCACCGTCCTCCCATTCACCAAAAAAGCAATCCGCTATTCCTCCTCCCGCTGGAACCGGTCAGGCTGGCTGTATCAGCAGCTGCTCAAAATGAATGGGGATCAGGTGTGCCGCGAGAAGTATTTCCTGGTCATTGATGCAGATACGGTGCTCATCCGTCCCCATCGCTTCCGTTCCGGCGGGAAAAGCATCTTCTATTGCCGCAGCTGGAGCCAGCCCGAGTATTTCCGCACCTACCGCAAGCTGCTCGGTGTACCTGCGCCTTCGCCCAAGTCGTTCGTCACCCACTATATGCTGTTCGAGTCCGCGAAGCTGGCCAATCTCAAAAGAAAAATAGCAGCCCGCCACGGCATGTCCTGGCATGCGGCTATTCTGCACTCCATCAACAAGAAGCGGCAGTTCGGCTTCTCTGAATTCGAGACCTATGCCAACTACGTGTACAGCACAAACCGCGCCTCTGTGCTGCTCAAAAATGCCAATAATAAAGCGCTGAAGACCCCGGCGGGCTCATTGGGACAAGAGCAGTTAAGCAAGTATGCCCATACTTACCGTTCGCTCTCCTTCCATCAGCGCAAGGGATACTCCATTCCGGGCAAGCCCTAAGGAGGCAAGAAATGTGATGCATACTATTCTTCTGTGCGGCGGCTCCGGCCAGCGGCTGTGGCCTCTGTCCGGCAGCATCCGCTCCAAGATGTTCCTGCCGCTGCTGCCTGCACCGGACGGCGGCACCGAATCCATGATCGGGCGGGTATGCCGTCAGCTTGGTCAGGCCGGACTGGATCAGTCCCTGTTGCTCGTGGCCCATCAGCAGCAGGTAGCCCTCACGCAGCGGTATACCGGGAGCAATCATCCGGTAATCGGAGAGCCGTGCAAGCGCGGGACCTTTACTGCTGCCGCGTTTGGCGCGCTGCACTTGCTTGCCGCCGGAAAGGCACAGCCGGAGGACATCATCTGTATCGCACCGGGCGACATGTACGCGGATGATGATTTCTTCCGCCAGTTCCATCAATTCGAGGCTATTCTGGCCGATTCTGAGGCCGAACTCCTCCTGCTTGGAACGAAGCCTTCATCTCCCTCAGAGCAATACGGCTATATCGTTCCGGCACAGGAGGACGCTGGCGGGTATGCTCCGGTGTTATCTTTTGCAGAGAAGCCGGATACGGCAACAGCCCTGGAGCTGATGCGGGAGCAGGCCTTATGGAATTGCGGGGTATTCGCTGCGCGGCTGAGCTTCCTGCTGGAGCATCTGGAGCGGCTGGGGCTGCCCGCCGAACCCGCGGCGTTGACCGCCCGCTACCCGGATCTCCCGGTCCGCAGCTTCGACAAGGAAGTGGCAGAGCACTGCACCAATGCTGTCGTCGTCAGTCATGTTGGGGAATGGTCCGACCTGGGAAGCTGGGATACGCTGGCGGACCGGCTGCCCTCACAGGTCATTGGAGCAGGCGGATTATGGGGGGAATGCGGGAACAGTCAGCTCATTAACGAGCTGGAGGTGCCGCTGCATGTCATTGGGGTCTCCGGTATAGTTGCCATAGCCGGTCCCGAAGGCATCCTGATCGCCTCCAGGAAGGAAGCGAATCTGATCAAGGAGATTCTGGCGGAGAATCCGGAAATGGAGACAGGATCTAAAAAGGGATATCTCAAACACCGGATGAAGGCTGTTCGGGATATCCCTGATCGCTAGACAGACGGCAGGAACCGGAACCACTTGAAGTCAAACAGGCTGCCCGGCAGGAACAGGAAGGTGACGGTCTGGCTGCCGCTTACCGGCGGCTCCAGCGTGAATTCACGCTCCATATAGCTGGCGCTGCCGGCAAATTCAATCAGCTGCTTCGATTCACCGGCAGGACCGCTGAGCAGAATTTGCATTGTATTGTTCGCAAGCGCTGAGCGTCCGCAGATGACGATCCGTGAGCATTCCGCTGCGCCGAAGTCCATTCCTTCAAATATAAGCGACACATTGTTGCCGATGCCCTCGACAGCCTCTTCCGTTATGGTGAAGGTATCGCCGTAGACCGCAGTGTTGGCCAGTGCTTCCAGACGCTCGAACGCCTTGGTCTTACTGACAAACGTGAAGCCCTTCAAATGAATCTTCTTGCGCAGGAGGAAGGTTAATGAAGTGATGCCCGTTAAGCGTTTGGGCAGTCTATAGCTTGCTTCCTGATATACGTTCCAGCGGGACGGCTTCTGGTAAGTCACGGTTGTGAGCCGCACGGCACCGGGCTGTCCGGGTACGCCTTCCCATATCTCTATCGGAAATTCCTGATCATCCAGCGAGAAGATTGGCAGAATAATCTCATCGGCCCCATATCCGCCGAAGTCGATCCGTTCGAAGCAGATCAGGCTCTCCCCTTCGCGGGCGGTGGCAACCCCCCGTTCATTGCCGTTGGTCAGATTCCGGCTGTGGCTGCTGTTATACCCGGAAGATACGAATTCATAGGGATTCAGATATGCCTGCCCCAGGCCGATGAGCTGGAATTCCATTTGTGAATAGAGTCGTATGCCCTCTGCGCCATTGGCGGTTCCACAGCGGATGTAGACATTACCATCACCCAGAGCAGTAATCACCGCTTCATGCCCATTGGTCTCAAGAGCCGCAATATTGGTATCAATTCCGGCAGCATTAGTAATTCGCCACTCCACCTCCTGCCAGGTGGCCCCCTGAGGATGAAGCTTAACACGGACAGGAAGCGACGGGCGATCAGGCGTCAGAATATTACCCCCGGGGCAGATGATCTCCAGCTTGCGGACCGGGATCTCCCCTGCCCTGCCGCTCTCCAAATGACTGGAGGACGCATTCGCCTCCAGCGGATAATGCGCATACTGATACAGCTCATCTTCAGTTGTCGTTCCCGCTGCCGGAAGCACCGATTGCAGCGTAAGCTCAGCCGGAGCCAGATCTGCCGATACCGCACGCAGCGTAATTGTTCCGGCCTCCAGGGTGCCGGCAATTACTGCCAGCAGCTTACCGCTGAACAGGCGGCGGCTTACACCCTTGTAAGAGTCATAGTCGGTGCTGTCCCCGTTATCCAGACCGATCAATCGTCCGGGACCCTCCATACTGAGGTGAACGCGGTTATTGGCATTCGCTACCGGCCGTCCCTCCTGATCCAGAGTGCTGATCGTTACGAAGATAAGGTCCGTACCGTCTGCTGTAATTAACTGCTTGTCGTGAGCAAGGACAAGCGAAGCCGCATCTCCGAACGAGGAGATTTGCTCTACAGCAACGACCTCCCCCTTCTCATCATAAGCCACCGCCCGCAGGACACCATCCGCATAAGGCAACTGCCATTCGCCAAGCAGCTTGTGTCCATGAGCATGGTCGATATCCACGCTGCCCTGCGAGACTTCATTCAAGAACAGCTCGATGCGCGGAGCATTCGAACAGACACGCACATCTATCAGCTGGTCCTGCGAGAAATCCCAGTACGGGAAGATATGAATCATCGGATGCGCACGGTAATCTGTCCATTCCGCCTGATAGATATAATAAGAATCCTTAGGGAAGCCGGCGGTATCCAGCTGTCCGAAATATGAGTTCTTGGTGTGATAAGGAGTAGGCTCCCCGATATAATCAAAGCCCGTCCACAGAAACTGTCCCAGCGAGAAGGATGCATCCCGGTCTGCGGTGATACAGGCCTCCGTGCTTTTGGCGCCCCAGCTGGTAGAACTGTTCCCTAACGATGAGCACTGCTGGTCATCATCGGCAAGCACAGATTGAGCCAGCGGGAAATGATAGACTCCCCGGCTCTGCACTGTCGAGCAGGTCTCACTGCCGTAGATGATCCAGTCCGGATACTCCTTGTGATGCTGCTCATAATATTTCTCCGCATAGTTGTAGCCTGCCACCTTGACGATATCCGCGCATTTCTGCGCATTCTCCCAAGGCATATAGTTCGAGCCGATAGTAACGAAGGCATTGCCCCGCGGATCATGAACCAGCACTTCCTCCTGCAGATCCCGGGTGAGCTCCTGGCCGCGGCTGTCTGCATGGGTATCGTAGATCTCATTGCCGATACTCCACATCAGCAGGCTTGGATGGTTGCGGTCCCGCCGCACCCAGCTGGCGATATCTCGCTTCCACCACTCCGGATAGAATCGTGCATAATCATACGGCGTCTTACTTCGCTCCCACATGTCGAAGGCTTCCGAGACAATCAGCAGGCCCATTTCATCGGCCAGCTCCATAAGTTCCACAGCTGGCATATTATGCGCGGTACGGATTGCATTCACGCCCATCTCCTGCAGCAGGACGAACTGGCGGCGCAGCGCCGCCTTGTTCACAGCAGCCCCCAAAGCGCCCAAGTCATGATGCTGGCAGACTCCGTTTATTTTGACATGACGCCCGTTGAGGAAGAAGCCCTTGTCACTGTCCAGCTCCAGGGTCCGGAAGCCGAACCTCTCCTGCTCCACTTCAATGACTTCATCATCAGCCAGCAGTTCAGTTTGCAGACTGTAGAGATAGGGACTGGAAATGTCCCATAGCAAGGGCTGGTCAACAGTCAGGCGGCTGTGGGTATGTACGGTTAATTCACCCTGCACCGTCACCTCAGTAACTTGCCCGGCAACTAGGGTTCCTGCTGCATCCAGAATGCTATGCCGCAGCTTCAGCTTCGTCCCTGAGCCCGCTGCTTCAGCGGTATGCAGTTCAGCATCCACATCTACAGTCCAGGCCTGACCTTCCGTTGCCCTGGCTGCAATATACAGCCCGTCAGCGGCGATATGCGTCTTCGGTACCGTCTTTAGCCAGACAGGCCGGTAAATACCGGCGCCGGAGTACCAGCGGGAATTCGGTGATTCGTGGATCACACGCATATAGATTTCATTCTCACCTGCTGTCAGGTGCGGAGTTATATCGAATTCAAAGGTTGAGTATCCATATTTCCACTCACCCGCTACCTGTCCGTTCACATATAGTGTCGAGTTCATATACACTCCCTCGAAACGCAGGAACACAAGCTCATTCACCGGCACTTCATCGAACCGGAGGCGGGTGCGGTACCAGCCTTCTCCATTCTCGTAGAGGTTACGGGTATCATAGATCAGCCAATCATGCGGCAGAGTAACAGCTATCCAGTCCGCACCTGCGGCCACCTTGGCAAGCTCCGAACGAAGCGGCTGCTTGCTGAATTGCCAACCTTTGCTGAGTTTCCTTTTTAGACTCATGGCTATACTTCCTCCTTATCCTCACCATAGCTAAGCTTCCTGAATGACTTCATGCCTCATCCCTTCAATGCTCCAACCATTACGCCCTTGACGAAATACTTCTGCAGGAACGGATACAGCAGCAGGATCGGTGCTGTGCTTACGATGATTGCCGCATATTTCAGCGTTTCGGTCACATCACGGCTATGGAGCAGTGTTGTAGTCCCCAGCATGCTGGCATTATCATTCTCAAGAATGATGTTTCGGACCACGAGCTGGATCGGGAACAGGCTCTGGTCGCGCAGGAAAAGCATGGCGTTAAACCAGCTGTTCCAATGGCCTACGCCGTAATACAGAATCAGCACCGCAACTACCGGCATGGACAGCGGAATGAAGATGCGGAACAGAATGGTGAAATGGCCTGCACCGTCCAGGAAGGCGGACTCCTCCAGCTCCTTCGGTATCGCCATGAAATAAGTACGCATAATGATTAAGTTGAACGTACTGACCGCCGTTGGCAGAATCAGCGCCCACAAGCTGTCGAGCAGGCCATAGGATTTCACGATCAGGTAGAAAGGCACAAGTCCTCCCTGGAAGAACATCGTGAACACGATGAAGAACATAATCGGCTTTTGCAGCATAACCCCTTCTCTGGACAGGAAATAGGCGCCCAGGGCAGTAAGCGTCATATTAATGACAAGTCCTACCGCCAGGATGAACAGCGTATTCTTGAAGCCGCTCAGAATCACGGGGTTGTTCAGCACCGCCTTGTAAGCTGCCAGCGAGAAGCCTTGCGGCCACAGCAGGATACCGTCGAAGGAGACCAGCTGGTTCCCGTTGCTTAAGGAGGAGAACAAGATATATAGCATAGGATAGAGTGTAAGAATAATCATTAGAACCATAATAATAGAATTGCAGATATCGAAGATACGTTCGCCGGGCGACGTTTTAATCATAGGTGTGCACTCCTTACCAGAGACTGTTCTTGCTTGCGCGTTTACTGAATGAGTTGGCGAGCAGCAGAATGGTGAAATTGATGACGGAGTTGAACAGGCCTACCGCTGCACTGTAGCTGTAGCTGAATTCCAGAATCCCTTTCCGGTATACAAAAGTGGATATGACATCAGCCGTCTCATAAATACTGGCGCTGTATAACAGAATGATTTTCTCGAATCCGACATTCATAATATTTCCGAGCGCCAGAATCAGCATAATCATAATCGTCGGCAGGATACCGGGCAGGGTAACGTGGCGGATCTGCTGTACCTTGGTGGCTCCGTCTATTTTGGCTGCCTCATACTGCTGCTGGTCAATGCCGGTAATGGCCGCCAGATAGATGATTGTGCCCCAGCCGATCTGCTGCCAGATCTCACTGATGATATAAATGGGGCGGAACAATTCAGGCTGTTGCAGGAACGAAATCCGCGCCCCGCCAAAAAAGGCAATAACATCGTTGATCAAACCATCCGATAAAGTGAAATAACGCACGATTCCTGCTACCACCACGAGTGTTATAAAATGCGGCATATACGTAATCGTTTGCGTGATCCGGCGGAAAAGCGGGCTTTTCAATTCATTCAGCAGCAAGGCCAGAATAATGGGTGCGGGGAAACCGATCAGCAGATTGAAGAAGCTTAGCAGAACTGTGTTCTTAATGACACGGATGAAGTAGATACTGGAGAAAAAAGCTTCAAAATGCTTGAATCCGACCCATTCACTGCCCCAGATCCCTTCGGAAGGGACAAATTGCTTAAAGGCGATAATGGTCCCGTAGAGCGGAACATAGTGGAACAATACATAGTATAGGATGACTGGCAGCACCATCAGATACAGCCATTTATTACGCTGGATGTCTTTCCCCAGTCTGGTTTTAAGCATATTTCTCTCTCCTTTGCTGCAACTGCATGGTCTTAGGCCGGGGCTGCCGGTACCTGTTGTATGTGTTGCAGCCCCTGCCCGCCCAAATTAACGGTTCAGATAACGTTCATACGCCGCTTGTTGAATTTCCAGTGCGCGTTCGATACCGAGGTCCTTCATCTGCTGCACATATTTATCGTAATTGTCTACGGAATCAGTGCCCAGGATGATCTTGAGCTCGGCCTCTTTCACAAAAGCGTTAATGTCGTTCATAATACTGCTCATTTCATCTGCTTCTTCGGCAGTCGGTGTGACCGGAGGAAGCAGGTGGCTCTCATGATTGGTTCGTTTCCAGATGCCGATAGATTCGGTTGTAGCCGGATACTTCGCCGGCAGATTATTGTCCTGCTGAATCATCGGGAAGTTGGTGCCATGAGAATATTTGCCCATTACCTGGTCGCTGCCGAGGCCATCCGGGTTCTGCACCACAAGATCGGTATACGCGGGCTTTCCGTCTTTGAGCGTGTAGGTAGTGCCTTCAACCCCATAGGTATTCAGCATTTTGCCTTCTTCGGTAAAAGCGTAATCGAGCCAGCGCATAGCAGCCTCGATATTCTTGGTTGTCGCTGAGATCGCTGCCGAGCTTGTCCCCGCGTAGGCATTATCCAGCTGTCCGAACTCCGGAAGCCCGCCCTTGACGGCAGCCGGGTATGGAGCGGCCACGAAGTCGGCCTTCGGATCTGCTTCCTGTACGGCTGAATTATATTTCTCAATATAATACTGCCAGCCGATTGTTGCTCCACTGACATTAGAGGTCATTTTCTTATCCACTGTAGCTGAATCAATCGAGGCGAAATCCTTATCGATCAGGCCTTCTATGTACCACTGGCTCATCGTTTTCAGATATTCCTTATAGCCGGGCTCCAGATAGCCGTAGACTACTTTGCCGTCGTTGACGTAGAAGTTCCCCATCACACCGAAGGCTCCGGCGAATCCGCCGGTCCGTTCTCCCAGGAACATCGTGCGGAAGGTTACAGGGGAGGCCGCCTTTTTCTTCTCTTTAAAAGCAGTCAGTACGGTGTGCCATTCATCAATCGTCTCCGGGACACTGAGCTTCAGCTCATCAAGCCAATCCTTGCGGATAATCGGCCCGCCGTAGACCCGTCCGGCCTCCGAGCGGATGAACGGGAAGGCGTAGTAGGTGCCGTCATCCGTTTTAATCATTTTGTCGATTTCCGGATTCTCCTGAAGCGTTCTCTTCAGATTCGGCGCGTATTGATCCATGAGGTCATTGAGCTTCAGAATATACCCCTGCTCAACGGCTTTATCGGGACCGCCAGGGTATTGCAGCCAGGTATTTAGGAAGATATCCGGCAGATCGCCCGAGGCCAGCAGCAGACTGAATTTCTGATCGGTCATGGGGGTTCCGCCCAGCTGCTTGATGGCGATGCCTGTACGTTTCTCATATTCGTCATCGACCGGCAGCCGCTCCGGTGTGCCTCCCAGTTGTTCATTCATATAGGTCAGCTCTATTCCGCCTTTCATCGGATAAGCAAAAGCTGCTGCGGCTTCATTGGAAGCCGGGCCGTTCCCCGCAGGGTTGTTAGGGGTACTCTCATCATTTGCATTCTTGGAACTAGTGCAGCCGGCAGCCAGTATGGTGAAACCTAACAAAATGGCAAGCGGTTTGTGGAGCCTTTTCATTCCAGATAATTTGATCACTAGTATGACCTCCGTAATTTGTGTAGTTGACGACTTAATGCCTCTACAATGTATGCTGAATCTTGTATACAAACAATATTCAAAATGCGTAATTCATTGTCAAAAACGCAAAAGAAGGATAGATCCGCCCTGCTTCTATCCTCCTGTCAGGAAATTGTGTATTCTGTTTGTTTATTGCAGAGCTTTGAACCGCCCCGGCGTGATGCCTTCATACTTTTTGAATACCCGGATGAACGCACTGCTGCTGGAAAATCCTACACGGGAGGATATCTCCTCAATGGTGACGCCTTGCTGAAGCAGTTTCTTGGCTTCGGCTGTACGAACCTGACTGATGTAATCATGCAGTCCCTGCCCGCTCTGTTCTTTGAACAACCGTGATACATACTGCGGCGTGATCCCGAAATGGGCACCAATCATAGACACGCTAAGGTTGATATCCGCATAATGATCCTGCACATAGGCGGATACCTGGTCACCGATTCCAGAATTTGAAGCAAGCTTTTCCGAGGCTTGGCTGCAGGCCAGCTGGATCAGCTCGGTCAGCTCGTTACGGAAATCTGCACGCGTTGAGCAGGCCAGGAGCCTTTTCATCGGACGCCATTCTTCCCATAGCTTCGAGCGCTTCGTCTCCTGGGGGACTGCCTTCATAATAGAGCTGCTTAAATCAATCATGGCATATCTCACAAGCTCTATAGACACCTGGGAGCCGAAGAAGCGGCCCAGAATCTCCTCCACCATCGCTGCTGCCTTCCCGAAGTCACCGCTTTTGACCAGATTAATAAAAACAACCTCGTCATTGATCGTCAGGTAATAATCCGTCTGCTGCTGCTCAATATCCCCATACCAGACCGTCGTATTTTCCTCCAGCACCAGCCGGTATTCCTGAGCCTCCAGCGCCTGCAGATACCCCTGATGCAAACTTCCCATGCCCGAGAGCAGCTCACTGCCGGCCATGGCGATCTGCAAACCGTATTTCCGCTGAATGAACTCCAGGGTTTGGCTGAGCGCTTCTTCAATATCCTCTTTCCATCTGCCGGAACGCCCGGTATTAATGTTCATCACTGCCGCCAGCATACCATCCATCTCGGTGAAGCTCAGGACGTGATCCGGTCCGGTGAAATCCATAATGATATTGGATACAATGAAATTGGACAGGCTTGGCGAAGGCCCCTCTTCCCCGCCGGACTGAATATAGAATAGAAGCACCGCAAAATCCTCGGAATCCCACTGAAAATGATGCACTCTGGCCACTTCCTCCAGCGATAATCCGTTCTCCGCCTGCCCTCTGAGCAGCTGCGACAAGTAGTAGGTCTGGAGCACACGGAGCTGCTTGAACTGCCGGCTGTTCACATCATCCCTCTCCCGGATGGTAGCCAGTGCACTCTCCCGGATGAAGGAGAATTCATCCAGCAACCGCTGCGTCTGTTCATCGGCGGAGGGCGAGAACATATGGACCAGCTCGCGGACAGGATTATAGTTCTTGCGGGCAAAGTAAGAAATAACCACCGTCCCGATCAAAAAGCTGATGAACAGCCCAAGCAGGTTCAAATTGCGGATTTGCCGCGCTTTTTCCCAGAATACGCTTGAAGGAAATACGCTGATATACTTCCAGTTCGTGTTATCGGAATCAATGAAGGAGACCATGTTCTCCGTGCCGGCAATATCCTGGAAAGAAGTACCCGCCGTCTCACCGCCAGCCTCAGCGTCAGGCATTGGCTGCTGCGGAGAAGCCTCATTATTATGAAATAATACCTGATTATGATCATCGGTAATGTACACATCACCGTTATTTACCCAGTCTACGTTCTTCAGCATGCTATGAATCTTACTGCCGTTCAGCGGAAGAACCAGCATCCCCTTCTGTCCATTGCTTGCAGTGGCACTGGCGAAGGGCTTCATCATCACAACCTTCTGCTCCCAGCGCTTAAACTCAATGAACGGAAGGGAGGCTTCCCGCCCTGCGGTCTCACCGTTCAGCTGTGCCAGCCACTCCTGATAAGACAATCCGATCATCTTACTGTTCATTGCATAAAAGGTTTCACTGTCCGTATAGGTCTCATCCGTCAGCACACTGTCCAGACTGCTTGAATACAGATAGATTCCATCGATGAAATCATTGGCGGATTTGTATTTGCTGAGCTCCTGCCGGAGCTGATAGATCTGAAAGGGACTGTCCCTCTCTGTGCCAGGTGTGAGGGATAAGTATTTGTTCACACCGCTATGAATCGATAACTGCATCGCCAATTTCTCAGCTTGATTAATCTCGCTGTCTACCGTATTCTGCATCTGCTTAAGCATGGCGTTGCCTGCACGTTCAATCTCATATTCGACAATCTGTTTGGTCTGCAAATAGATGATAGCGCTAACAATAAGCGGGATAATCATGATTACTGAATAGGAGATGATCCATTTGAAGGCTACACTTCTGCTGAACCTCAGGTGCTTGTGCTTCATCTTCTACGCTCCTTACCTCATATAGAATTCCACTATATGATAGTTGTGCCCGGGGGGCAATCCGCAATATGAACCAGATCGTCAATTTGTAAACAAGTCCGGTATACCATGCCATCCGGCTGGACAAACAAAACCTCTTTGCCGGCAGAAGACCTAAGGGGAAAGCCATTATTCCCGGGTCTTCAACCTTCAAAGAGGCTGCGCTATCTATACAATTTGAAACACTGGCTGCTCCGGAATGAAGTGAACCGGCATCTCCGGGAAGCGCCTGCTCAGCCGCTCTGCCAGCAGCTTCATTCCCGGCGCTTCGCTCTCGGCATGGCCGAGCATGATGAGTGCCCTGTCCTTGCCCTGCCTGACCGCATCACGGATATACTCAGGCACCTCCCATTCGAAGCCTTCACCGGCGATGACCAGATCAAGCGACTCCTGCTCATACATCGGGATGACGGTACTGCCGTTCCCCCGGAAACCCACCAGCACCCCCACCCTGGAGCATGCAGCAGAGAGGTTCCCGGCAGCACGGACATAAGGGATATTCAGCTTCTGCTTCACATAAGCGGCCACTTCCGAAACGGTCATCTCAGGGATGGTGAGGATCGACACCTCAGGCAGATGCCGCTCCACATATGCGCCCCATTCCAGCTCCTGCAGCAGCCCTTCGACGATTCCGTCCAGCGTGTAACGGTGTATCGTGTCATGGAAGCGGTAGAGACTTATTCCGCTACGGGCAATGAGCTCAGACTTCTGCTGGCAGACGGAATCCTGCGGCAGCCCGTCCGGGTGATCCCGGTGGGTATAAAATACACCTTCATGCGTAATCACCAGGTTGGCGCCAAGCCGGACCGCCTGCTCCACTACATATTGTGAAGCGGCGAAGGCCGTCACGATTCCCTGCACTTCTGTTCCCGCAGCATCCGGTTCCAGCTTATCCACCGTATCCGCTGGCAGCTGTACCCCTGCATTCAAGTGCTCCATCACATCACTGAAAGTCAGTGCCATGAGATCTATTCCTCCTTGATATTAGCCAAATGAGTTCCTGGAGCAGGCTGTCAAAAGACAGGACAGAACCATCGGGTACTCAGACGCTTCCTTAGTGGATGGTCCGGCCTAATGCATCTGCAATTCCGCTCTTTCGGTAGAAATACGTATTAATCTGGTCACGCCATTCCTTGGCATGAGCCGCCTGCCCCTTAAGGCGTTCCTCCACCTGCGTGTACAGGCCGTCTGCGATGCTGCCCTCCAGTCCGCCCCAGGCGTCCAGCAGCCCTTCGGCACGCTCTGCACCTTCGAAATGCGTATCGTAGATATGCTGGATCACGGTTTTGCCGGAATGCAGTACATGAGTGTATGGCACATGGTGGAAGAACAGCAGCAGCTCATCCGGGCATTCCTCCAGCGAATCGTAACGCACGGCATTGCTGCCCATGTATTGCGCGCTGTAGCCTGTTCCGGTTGCTACGGTGCGGTCTACCCCGATGCCCTGGTGATCGGCATAATGGTAGGTTCCCCACATCGAATATTCATAGCCGTCCACATTCGGGCCGTAGTGATGCTCAGGATTGATCATCCAGCCCACGCCAAGCGGAGATGTGTAAGACTCGTAGATTTCCCATGAATCGAGCAGAATCCGGCCGATGACTCCAGCCACCGCAGTGTCTGTACCGAAGGTTAATGCGATCCACTCCGCCGCAATCTCCTCCGCACTCAGCTCGGGATTCCAGGCCAGCCGGCCGAAGCCGTACAGGTTGGCCTGGGCCAGCAGATGGCCGGTCCAGTTCCGGTCATTGCCCACATTGGATACCGCTGCAATCCCGCTCAGGCGGTTGCCCCACAGCGATCCGTCAACGATACGCTTTACCGGAGCCGGGCCGCCCTTCGCCTGTGTATCGAATTCCATGATCTCCTTCCACTGGGGAACAAGATAGCAGACATGGCGCTGCTGTCCGGTGTATTCCTGGGCGATCTGGAATTCAATCACATGGTTGGTGCGTTCCAGCGCTCCGAACAGCGGAGATACCGGCTCTCTGACCTGGAAATCCATCGGCCCGTTCTTGATCTGCAGAATGACATTATCATGGAACTGGCCGTCCAGCGGCTTGAAATGATCGTAGGCCGCTCTCGCCCGGTCGGTTTTGCGGTCACGCCAGTCCTGCTTGCAGTTGTATACAAAGCAGCGCCAGATCACAATGCCGCCGTAAGGCTCCAGGGCTTCCGCCAGCATGTTGGCTCCATCCGCATGATTCCGCCCGTAAGTGAACGGGCCGGGACGGTTCTCCGAATCGGCCTTGACCACGAAGCCGCCGAAATCGGGAATCGCGGCATAGATGTCAGCCGCTCTTGTCTTCCACCATTCCCGCACGCCTGCATCCAGCGGATCAGCGCTGCCGACTTCCCCTTCGTGCATAGGTCCGGCGAAGTTCACGCTCAGGTACAGGCGGATGCCATAGATGCGGAAAATATCGGCGATTCCCGCCACATCCGGCAGATAGGCAGAGATAAACAGCGTCTCCAGTGCATGAACGTTAACATTGTTGATTGCTAGCGCGTTGATGCCGGCGGTAGACATCAGCCGCGCATAGTCTGTAATCCGGTCCATATCCTTCGTGAACTGGTTATTCTCATACAGGAAGGATCTGCCGGAATAGCCGCGCTCCACACTGCCGTCGAAATTATCCCAGTGATTAATCATCCGCAGCGAATTCACAGGATTCACTACTTCATCCAGATTCTCAATGTCCTTGCCGCTGGCGATCAGGCGCAGAAGATGGAAGACGCCGTACAATACACCTGCCTGGGAGGAAGCCCCTACAGCAATGCATTTACGGGACTGGCTGGTACGGATGGCGAACCCTTCTGCTCCCACAGCTTGGACTTCCTTGTCATCGAACAAGCCCTGAATCAGCGGATGATTACCCGCGAAGGTGCCGAAGGCCACACCGAATGCTTCCGGCTGCGGCTTGGATACAACCTCAATGTCCAACAGCGAGGCAATGCCTCTTGTCCATTCCTGAAGTGCAGCCTGGATGGTCTCCCCGCCTTCTGTAACGGATACCGCTCCGCACCATTTCACATATTGCTTATATAGCGGGCCTTGTTGAAGCTTAGGATAGCTTAACCACGCATTGTATCCGCTGTCATATTGTGCAGCATACTCATTCCCGGATTGTTGTCTCATGTCCATATCTCCTCTGCATACATCTTGTATACTAGATTTCTTTCAGGTTCATCCTACCACGCAGCCGCAGCCCCGGAACATTGTCAAATCACGCTAATATTTACCCAAATCAAGCAGAATCCTGTATACTAATAACAAGTCGAAACGGCTTTGCCCTCCTTTTAAAGGACGGTACCGTTTCAGCGGGAAATATAAATTCTTATATTCCGGATAAAACAGGCACATCGCCTGAACATCTATCACGAGAACGCAAAGTATCAGGGGGCGATCCTATTGGTTGCAGCTTTTGAACCGCCGGTCCCGGGTCAAAGCCTTAGTGAAACTATCATCCCGGATGTGAAAACCACGCTCAACCTGTTCGGCATGCATCTGCGCAAGGTGAGCGGGGAATGGGATTATCCGCAGCACGCCCATCCCCAATATGAATTTAATTATGTGCTTGAAGGAGAGCAGCAGCTCACGGTCAACAACCACAGCTATCTCCAGCGCGCCGGGGATCTGGTCCTCTTGAGGCCGGGCGATATCCATTCCAGCCGCAGCGGAAACGGCGGTTCCTTTACCTATTTCTGCATCCATTTCGATATCGATGACAAGCTGTTCATTTCACTTCTCAGCCGGCTGAATCATGTATTGTTCACCTCAGAGAGCAATGTTGCCCACAGATTAGGACCGCTCCTCAGCCGGCTGGTGGAGATTTCCACCTCCGGCTCCGGCAGCATCACGATCTCCCAGCGCATGAGGCTGCAGTCCGCCGTCTTCGAGCTGTTCGCCCAGCTCTGGGAGGTCTTCTCCCTGGAGGCTGACAATTCTTCTCCGGGCACTTATGAGCGAATGGAGCTGGCCCACCAGATCCGCAGCCGCCTCCAGAGCCTGGTCTATCAGCAGTTCAAGCAGGAGGTGCCGTATGACAGCCATTATGGTGTTGACGATATCGCGGCTGAGCTGGGGATCAGCCCCTCACACTGTTACCGCGTCTTCCGTCAGGTCTTCGGCCTCTCCCCCCGCGTCTACCTGTCGGAGCAGATGCTGCATGAGGCCAAGGTGCTGCTGGATGACCATAGCCTTAGCGTCAGCCAGATATCAGGTCTGCTCGGCTACCGCGATATCGCCCATTTCAGCAGACAGTTCAAGCGCTGGAGCGGCCAGTCGCCGCGGGAATACCGCGAGGGCCGGAGCTAGGCAGAGTGCGAAGCCTCAACAACCTTATATCAAGTAGCAACGGCTTCGCCGTCCTTTTAAAGGACGGTACCGTTTCAGCGAGAAACAGAAGGATAAGTTATCGTGTGAAACATATAAGTTCTTATATTTTTAGTACAAGCCTGCCCTCATGGATGATGAAGGCGGGCTTGTTGCGCTATTGCGGGCGGGATTTGATAAAGTCCTGCCCTATTTTTTGATATACGTGGCAAAATGCTCCTGGAGGTTCTTGGAGTCGATATCCGCCCGCAGATGATGGTGCAGCAGCTCGTTGATCCCCGCGGTGTCGCCCTGCACGATATAATCCAGAAGCTGCTGATGCTCCTGCCGAATCGCCGTCAGCTTCTCGTCCTTCAGCATATGCAGCTTGCGGTAGCGGATGTAGTGCACATTGAACTGCTGGAGCACCCCCCACAGGAACTCACGTCCGGCTAAGCCGAACATCGTGCGGTGGAACTGGTCATCCAAGTGCAGGAATACCTCCGCCCCCTCCGCCTGCTCGATACACTTCTGCTGCTGCGTTAGGTTATCCCTCAGCTCATGCAGCCCTTTTAGCGGGATATTCCCGGCCAGCGACTTCATAATCTCCTTCTCCAGCACATTGCGCAGGTAGATAATCTGTTCCACGGACTCCAGGTCTATGTAGGATACGAGATTGCCTTTTTTGGGATAGATATCGACGTATTGCTCCAGGGACAGCTGCTTCAGCACATCACGGATCGGCGTCCGCGACAGCTGGAAGCGCTCGGACAGAGCCGTCTCACTGATCATCGCCCCCGGCTTCAGCTCAAGGGAGAGAATCTCCTTCTTGAGGTAGGCCATTATTTCTTTTTTGGAAGTCATGCATAGACCAACTTTCTGTTCGGGATTGTTCTTCCCCCCATTATATAGAAAAGGGATATGAATTTCATTGACAAAGATGTACGCATATTCTATGATCATTACGAATCAAACTTGTATACAAGATTATGCCACATGTAACGCTGGTTCTGTAAGATCAATTGTCACAAGGCTTCGGAAGGTTATCATTTGTATTTATGCTTATCTTACTTAAGGAGGAAAATGACAATGAATATGACTTGGAGATGGTACGGCGAGGGCAATGACAACATCACTCTTGACCACATCCGTCAAATCCCGGGCGTTATGGGTATCGTCTGGTCGCTGCACCACAAGGTGGCCGGTGAGGTCTGGGAGATGGAAGAAATCCAGAAGGTTGCCGATCAGATCACAGCCAAGGGCTTCAGCACAGCGGTGGTTGAAAGCGTCAACGTTCATGATGATATCAAAATCGGACTGCCGTCCCGCGACAAATATATTGACATCTATATCGATACAATCCGCAAGCTGGCCAAAGTCGGCGTTAAGGTGATCTGCTACAACTTCATGCCGGTATTCGACTGGACCCGTACCGAGCTGTATAAGGAGCTGCCGGACGGCTCAAATGCACTCTTTTATGAAAAGGCTGCCATTACCGATAATCCGCGCGAGATGGTAGACCGCATCCTGAAGGGTGCCGGACAATTCACCATGCCGGGCTGGGAGCCGGAACGCTTGGCCAAGCTGGATGAGCTGTTCGCGGCCTATGCTGACGTTACTGAGGATAAGCTGTTCGACAACCTGAAGTATTTCCTGGAGCGCATCATTCCGGTGTGTGAAGAAGTGGATATCAAAATGGCGATTCACCCTGACGATCCGGCCTGGCCGATCTTCGGACTGCCGCGCATTATCCGCAGCCGCGATACGATCCGCCGCTTCCTGGACATGGTGGACAGCCCGTATAACGGCCTGACCTTCTGCACCGGCTCGCTCGGAACGAACCCTGAGAATGATCTGCCGGCGATGATCCGCGAGTTCAGTGACCGGATTTATTTTGCCCATATCCGCAATGTGAAGGTGTTCGATAACGGCGACTTCATTGAAGTATCCCACCGCGGACGCGACGGCAGCGTAGATGTGGCTGAGGTTGTTAAGGCGTATCATGAGAGCGGCTTCACCGGTTATGTGCGTCCGGACCACGGCAGACATCTCTGGGGCGAGGAGAAAAATTGCCGTCCAGGCTATGGCCTCTACGACCGGGCGATGGGCATCATGTATCTGCTGGGCGTATGGGACAGCCTGGAGAATGTTAAGGGGGCCAAGTAAATGCTGAGTCTGAACAGAAGCAGCATTGTGGACCGGGAAGCTTGGGAAGCCGCAGGCGTTGAATTGCCGCAATTCGATTATGATGCGGTGGCGGCGAATACGCTGAAGAAGCCGGAGTGGGTTCACTTCGGAGCGGGAAATATCTTCAGAGGCTTCGTGGCGAATGCGCACCAGAAGCTGCTGGACAGCGGAAAGGCCGACACCGGCATTATCGCGGCCGAGACCTTTGACTTCGAGATGATTGATAAGGTCTACAAGCCTTATGACAATCTGACTCTATTGGTGCTGATGAATGCGGCGGGCGACTTCCAGAAGCGGATCGTCAGCAGCATTGTGGAAGGCATCACGGCAGATAAGACGCGGGAAGCGGATTACAGCCGGTTGACTGAGATTTTTGAGAATCCCAGCCTGCAGATGGCGAGCTTCACGATTACGGAGAAGGGCTATTCCCTGACCGGTCCTGATGGACAGTACCTTGGCATTGTACAGAAGGACATCGCCGGCGGGACGGAGCATCCGGTTCATGCGATGAGCATCGTGGCTTCCTTCGCCTACAAGCGTTACCTGAAGGGCCAGTACCCGATGACCTTCGTCAGCATGGATAATTGCTCGCATAACGGCGACAAGCTTAAGCAGGGCATGGTCACCATCGCCAAGGAATGGGCAGCGAAGGGCCATGTAGAAGAAGGTTTCGTAGCCTACCTGGAGGATGAGCAGAAGATCACCTTCCCGCTGTCCATGATCGACAAAATCACCCCGCGCCCGTCCGAATCCGTCCAGGCCGCATTGCTGGAGCAAGGCATCGGAGGCATGGATGTGATCGTCACCTCCAAGAACACGTACACCGCTCCCTTCGTTAATGCGGAGATCAGCGAGTATCTGGTCATTGAGGATAAGTTCACGAACGGACGTCCGGCGCTGGAGGAAGCCGGTATTATCTTCACGGACCGCGACACGGTTAACAACGTGGAGACGATGAAGGTAACCACCTGCCTCAACCCGCTGCATACGGCGCTGGCGGTCACCGGCTGTCTGCTCGGTTACACGCTTATCGCTGACGAGATGCAGGATGCCACGCTGCGCAAGCTCGTGGAAACCATCGGCTACAAGGAAGGCCTGCCGGTTGTCGTTGATCCGGGCATCCTGAGTCCGAAGCAGTTCCTGGACGAGGTGCTGCAGGAACGGTTCGCCAACCCGTTCATCCCTGATACTCCGCAGCGGATCGCTACGGATACCTCGCAGAAGGTCGGCATCCGCTTCGGCGAGACGATCAAGTCGTACATCCGCCGGGATGAGCTTGACCCTAGGGATTTGACTGCCATTCCGCTGGCGATTGCAGCGTGGTGCCGGTACCTGCTCGGCGTGAACGATGAAGGCGCAGCGTTCACGCTGAGCCCTGATCCGCTGCTGGAATCGCTGCAGGCGCGGCTTGAAGGCATTGCTCTGGGCGCGGATGCGGCTACGGCCGCTGGCGTGCGCGCGGTGCTGGAGGATCAGGCCATCTTCGGCGTAGACCTGTACGCTGCCGGACTGGGCGGGACTATTGAGGATATGTTCACCGCGATGGTGGCTGGTCCAGGCGCGGTCCGGGCTACACTGGAGAAGTACACCGCCTGAGTTGTGGGCGGGTGCGCGCGAACACGCGAACTTAAGTAGAAAGGCTAGGCTCTCCTTTAACAAGGAGGGCCTAGCCTTTTTTTGTATAGTGAGCGTCGAAAGGATGGCAGGTGGCGAGGAAGGACTCCTCATTTACTCGTTGAGCCAACTTTCCCGGGATTCAGGGGCACTTGTGCTCCTCATTCGCTCGTTGAGCCAACTTTCCCGGGATTCTGGGGCACTTGTGCTGTTAGTGTTAACCGTGGACACCCGTTAAGAGAATAGAGATAATGAGTTTAACGAGGAGGTGTCCGCATGAGTGGAACACGGAGAAGCTACAATGAAGAATACAAAAGACAGGCCGTAAAGTACATCCAGGAGCAGACGAAAACGGTGGCGGAATTGGCCCTGGAGCTGGATGTCCCCGCCAAAACGTTGCATAAATGGCTAGGTCAGTACCGGCAGTTTGAGAATGAGCCCATCATTACTCCAGACAAATACAGAGAGCTGGAACGTCAACTGAAGGAGCGGGAGCAAGAACTCGCAGACCTGACAGAGGAGATGGCCATCCTAAAAAAAGCCGTGCACATCTTCAGCAATCCAAAGAACTGAGATTTCGGTTTATTGAAGATCATCGCTCCGAGTTCCGCGTGGAGAAGATGTGCAGTGTCTTTCAGGTGTCCCGGAGCGGGTATTACAAATGGAGAACAGCGAAGCCCAGCCCTCAAGCCACTCGTAAAGCCTTGTTGCTAAAGCGGATTGCCTATCATTTTCACGACTCTAAGGGTCGCTATGGCAGCCCCAAAATCAAGGTTCTCCTAGTGCGTGAAGGGCACCAGGTCAGTGAACGCACGGTAGGCAAGTACATGAAAGAACTGGGGCTGCGCTCTTGTGTCGCAAAGAGATTTCGCGTATGCACCACCGACTCCAACCATCCGCTACCCATTGCCCCCAACTTGTTAAACCAGCAATTTCACACGGAAAAGCCGAACCAGACGTGGGTAGCGGATATCACCTACATTCCCTGCCGGGAAGGACGAATGTACTTGGCGAGCGTGTTGGACCTGTGTACCCGGGAGATTGTCGGCTGGCGGCTTAGCGACCGGATGACCACTGACCTCGTACAGGGCGCTCTGGACGCTGCCTACCAGGCCAAACGCCCCGGAAAGGGCTTGATTCACCATTCGGATCGAGGCTCCCAGTACGCCTCTGCAGACTACCGGGAACGCCTAAAGACGTACCAGATGACCGCAAGCATGAGCCGCAAAGGAAACTGTTATGATAACGCCTGTATCGAATCTTTTCACAGCCTCTTAAAAAAAGAGTTGGTGTACTGGAATCGATTTAAAACGAAGCAACAGGCGTATGATGCCATTTTCCAGTACATTGAATTTTTCTACAACCGTAAACGAATCCATGGGGCACTGGGGTACGTTTCTCCGGTTCAGTTTGCAGCCACATTTAAGCGAAAAACGTTGTAGGTTTTGTCTACTTTCTTGACAGGAGTCCATTTATCCCCTTCATTTCCTCCTCCCGCCCTCTTTTGGCGGATTCAAAGGGATTTATCCCCTTCATTTCCTCCTCCCGCTCACTTTCGGCGAATTCAAAGGGATTTATCCCTTTCAATTGTTCATTGCCCTAGTTTCCCTTTCAGCCTTAGCCTTATGGCAACATCATTTTCGATGTTACAGCTATAGGCTACTTTACTCTTGCTCCAGATACTCAAAGTAATCAAAATCAGCCGGATGCAGCGTGCCGCTGAGGTCCTGGGCGCACATGCCGATGAAGGTGCCGGTAAACCGGATATAGGCCGGGAAATCATCGGACAGATGGTAGATTTCCAGAGCCGGGCCGATCTTCTCCCAATCGGAGCCGCCGGTGCTGTAATAGAACTGGGCCAATTCGCCGTCAATGACGACCTTGAGCGCTACACTTGCTCCGGGAGGCAGCGGTACTTCAGGCGTCAAGGTGTCTTCATAGACTCCATCCTTGGAGCGGATGAGTCCCAGGGTTCGGCCAAGGACTTCATCGTGCGTGATCCGCAGATAGAGGTAATCCATCGTATCGTAATAGACGATCAGGCCGGCCATCTGCTGGAAATGCTGCGGCTCGAAGTCCACCGAGGTCTCCGCGCTGCAACGGAAGGCCTGCTGGCGCAGGGCAACCAGGCTCTGGCGGTGCATGGAGCTCATCGATTCCCTGCCACGCAGGCGCAGATAGCCGGGACGCTCCTGGAGCGAGAGCCAGGTTTCATCGGCCGGCACGCGTAGTGTGCTCCAGCGGACATCCAGCTGCGGAGCGTCGAAGTCGTCGCGCGGAGCGGCTGGCGCAAAAGGATGCGCCGGAAGATCCGGGCCTTCCACCGTCAGCGATGGAGCATTTCCGCCCCCGGACAAGGCCAGCCAGCCGTCTGCTGTAAATTCAACGCGCTGAATCGCCGTCTCCCGGCCTAGGTTGCAGTACTTGTCCGTAACCGGACGGCCGCACAGATGCACCATGTACCATTCGCCGGTCTGCGTCTCTACCAGGCTGGCATGGCCTGCTTTTTGCAGCGCAAGCCCGGGGTGTCCTGCAGAGGTCAGCAGCGGATTAACGGGAGCGGTCTCGTAAGGACCTTCAATCTGCTTCGCGCGGGCTACCGTTACCGCATGATCATACTGCGTACCGCCCTCAGCAGTAATCAGATAATACCAGCCGTCCTTCCGGTACAGGTGCGGGCCTTCGGTCAGCTTCAGCTCCGTCCCTTTGTAGATGTTAGTAACCGGGCCGATCAGGCGCTGCTCCTCCACCGAATATTCCTGGAGCACAATCCCGGCGAAGCTGTTGCGGCCGGTGCGGTGATCCCACAGCATATTGACCAGCCATTTACGCCCGTCCTCGTCATGGAACAGCGAGGGGTCGAAGCCGCTACTATTTAGATAGACTGGCTCGGACCAGGGGCCTTCAATATTCTCGGCCGTCACCAGATAGTTAGGCGTATCCTTGAAAGCTCCCTGACGGCTTTTGACATCGGTATAGATCAGATAAAAGAGTCCATTGTCGTACGTGAGACAAGGTGCCCAGATGCCGCCGGAATCGGGGTCCCCCTCCATATTGAGCTGCGAGCTGCGGGTCAGCGCATAAGTCAGCGGCCGCCAGTTCACGAGATCGCGCGAATGATGAATCCGCACGCCGGGGAACCACTCAAAGGTTGAAGTAGCAATGTAATAGTCATCTCCAGCCCGGCAGATCGACGGGTCGGGATGAAATCCGCGCAGAATGGGATTATGAATCAGATTTCGGCTCATAGTTTCTCCTCCAATGCTTGCCGTCCTGCTTCCAGTAAGGCAATGATTTTATCAGTGTCGTAGATACAGCCCTTCCAGGTTCCGCCGCTGGCCGCCTGCAGAGCAGCCCACAGCCGGGTATCCTCCGGCAAGCCCGGGTCTACCGCCAGGCCCGGATGAGGTGTCCGCGAAGCCAGAATCAGCGTCCCCGCTTCCTTGGTCAGCGGCTCATTCCCCTCACCGACCAGATTCACGCTTCCTTCCAGATTCACAGTATCAATCCGCACCTCCACCCAGTCATTATCACGAAGCTTGCCAAGCGGGCCACCCGCCAGTGCCTCCGGCCCCATATGGCCGATGCAGGCACCTGTGGAGACGCCGGAGAAGCGGGCATCCGTGATCAGCGTGACATATTTGCCGTACGGCAGATGCTTGAGCGCCGAGGTGAGCTGGTAAGTCTCCTCCATCCCGGTTCCGCTCGGTCCACGGCCGATGACAGCCAGAATATCCCCCGCTTGAACCATACCCAGCTTGATGCTGCGGATGGCGGCTCTCTCTGTGGTGAACACCTTCACTCGCCCGGTATGGCGATAGACGCCCTCGCTGTCCAGAACGGCAGGATCAATGGCTGCCGATTTGATAACTGCACCTTCGGGGCAGAGATTGCCGATAGGGAACGTCATCGTAGACGCCATGCCCTGGCGTTTAGCCTCTTCCGGACTCATGATCACGGAATCCGGGTCTACGCCATCCGCTTCCAGCAGCCGCTGCCGCAGCTCCGTCCGGCGCTGCGAGCTCTCCCACCAGTCCAGATTCTCGCCCAGTGTGCGCCCGGTTACCGTCAGCACGGACTCATCAATCAGCCCCAGCTTCCGCAGATGCAGCATAACTTCAGGAACTCCCCCTGCGAGGAACACCCGGATGGTCGGATGCGGTACCGGACCATTCGGCAGCACGCTGACGAGGCGCGGAACCATCCGGTTCACCCGGTTCCAGTCCTCAACGGTCGGAACCTTCAGCCCGGCGGCATGGGCGATGGCCGGCAGATGCAGCAGCAGATTCGTAGAGCCGCCGAAGGCAGCGTGCAGCACCATGGCATTCTGGATCGACTGATCTGTCAGAATGTCACTCATCACGATTCCGTTCTGATCCAGATGCTGAAGGGCCCGGGCCGACTGGCGGCCGATGTTCTTCCAGATCGGCTGCCCCGAAGGAGACAGGGCCGAATGCGGCAGCGCCATGCCAAGTGCCTCCGCAATCACCTGGGCGGTTGCGGCGGTGCCGAGGAACTGACAGCCGCCGCCCGGCGTCGCACAGGCCCGGCAGCCGAGATCTGCCGCTTCCTCCAGGGACAGCTCCCCGTTGCTGTAGCGCGCCCCGATGCTCTGCACCTTACCTGCGTCCTCTCCCTCTATAGGAGGCAGGGTCACGCCGCCGGGCACGATGATGCCCGGCAGCTTGTGCATGCCGGCAAGGGCCAGCAGCATGGCGGGCAGTCCTTTGTCGCAGGTCGCTACGCCAAGCACGCCCTTACGTGTGGGGAGTGAACGGATCAGCCGCCGCAGCACGATGGCCGCATCATTGCGGTAAGGGAGGGAATCGAACATGCCTGTGGTTCCCTGGGACCTGCCGTCACAGGGATCGCTGACATAACCGGCGAACGGAATCCCCTCATTTGCGGTAAGCTCCTCCGCGATCTCTTCCATCATCACACCGATCTCCCAGTGACCGGTATGGTATCCGAGCGCCAGCGGAGTGCCGTCCTCACGCCGGATGCCGCCCATCGTTCCGAGAATCAGATACTGGGGCCGGTTCAGCAGCAGCGGATTCCAGCCCATGCCCGCATTCTGGGTCATGCCAAAAATCTCTCCGCTCGGCGCATTCCGCAGCACCTCCCCGGTGATCGGCAGCTGGCCTGCCGGCCCTTCTGCAGCGGTATGTACCGGAACAGCTTCAATGATGTCTTCCTTCATAATCTCTTGTACGGTCAATTTCACAGTAACCCCTTCTCTCCCTCAGTATGAATGATCTTGCCCGGATGCCTAAGCTAAGACAACGAGAGCTTCCCTGCCAGTGCCTTTACCTCCCGCAGCGCAATCTCCCGCTTCGCCTCGAATGCATGCTGAAGCATCGAGGTGCTGACAGCGGCAACTGCCTTGCCTGAGGCATCCAGAACCGGCGCTGCGGCGCAGCTGATGCCTTGGATAATCTCCTCCTGATCCAGCGCATAGCCGGTCTTACGGATCGCAGCCAAGGCTGCAGTGAACTTAGACCAGTCTGTGAGCGTGCGGGCAGTGACGGCAGGCAGCATTTTATCGGGATAACGCCGTTCCAGCTCACCCTCCGGCAGCAGCGCCAGCATCATCTTGCCCATCGCCGTCGCATATGCCGGAAACCGCATACCGGGGCTGGACTCCAGCCTTACCAGAGACTGCCCCTCCTGCTTGGCCAGGTAAATAATCTCATCGCGGTCCAGCACCGACAGCTGAAAGGTCTCGCCCACCGCCCCGACACTCTGCACCGACTCTGCCAGAAACCGCTCTACCAGATTCATATTCTGCTTAAGCGAATCATTGTAGACGGTATTATAGTAGGAGATCCCGGCGCCAAGCACATACCTCTCGCCCGCATCCTTCACCACCCACCCCAGAGTCTCCATTGTGCGCAGCAGCGAGAACATCGAGCTTTTGTTAATGCCGGTCTCCTCGCAAAGATCTGTCATTTTGAGCGCTCCGGTCTGTCTTGAGATGGCCTTAAGAATCAGATCTGCCCGTTCCAATGCCGGAACCCAGTACTTCTGGTCCACACCTTCATTCCCCTCTCATAAATCCATTGATTAAGCCTTTCAAGTTCACTATAATAATCATATGTTTATAATAACAAACCAGGAGGCAAAAATAAAATGAAACTTAGCCACCCGAATGCAGGTGTCATTCCTCCCGTCCCGACGATTCTGGATTCCGCCGGTAAATTCGACCGTGACGGAATGAAGCTGCTGATCGACAGCCTGATCGCCAAAGGGGTTCACGGTCTATTCTTCCTTGGAACAGCCGGAGAATTCACCCTGTTCACCGCAGAGCAGCGTGAAGAGATCGCAGAGCTATGCCTGGAGTATACGAATGGCCGTCTTCCAGCCTGGATTGGCACTGGCAGCAATACGGCCCCTGAGACCCTCCGGCTCTCCCGTCATGCCGCTGAACATGGAGCTACCGGCATCGTCATTATGAATCCGTATTACTACAAGCTGAGCGGGGACGCCCTGTTTGCGCATTATGCTGCTGTTCTGGAAGCCGTCGATGTACCGCTCATGCTGTATAACTTCCCGGCCATGACCGGCCAGGATCTGACTCCGGCCTTCGTGGCCCGCCTGGCCGCACATTATCCGAATGTACTCGGCATCAAGGATACCGTGGACCAGCTTAGCCACATCCGCCAGATGATCATGCAGGTCAAGGCGGTCAGCCCGGACTTCTCCGTCTTCTGCGGCTTCGACGAATATTTGCTGCCTACACTGGCTGCCGGTGGAGACGGTGCGATTGCTGCCAGTGCGAACTTCGCTCCACAGCTGATGCTTGGCGTGTATGACAGCTTCAAAAAGGGAGATCTGGCAGGCGTCCTTCAGTTCAACCGGCAGATCGTTGAAATTCCGGCACTCTATGCCATCGATGACCCGTTCATCGCTTCGATCAAGGAAGCTGTCCGCTTGTCCGGTGTTCCGGTATCCACCTTCAGCCTGGCTTCGCCTGGGGTATGGAGCGCAGAGCATGAGGAGAAGCTGAAGCTTATATTCAGCCGGGCGGGTATTGCCCAAGGGTAAGCGATATTTATAGTGCGGACCCATCCATTCTTATTTCTCAAGGTCCTACCGCCCTTCAAGGTCAGCCCAAGTCTGGGCTGGCTTTTTTGGTGCCGGGTGGTACTTCGTGCTACGGCTAGTGATGTTCCTCCTTTCTTCGCTGTGAAGGTTGGTCTATAATTTTGTTCAGATGCACAACGAGTGATTAAGAGGCAGTATAGGGCGGTTACCCGCTCAAGAGGAGGAGGGAGTTCCGGTTGTTTCAGCTATCGGAGAAGCAGGCTCAGGAGATTGTAGACAAGATGATGATGGATATCCCCTATAACATCAACATCATGAACGATCAGGGAATCATCATCGGCAGCGGACATAAGGCAAGGGTCGGCACCGTTCATCAGGGGGCTGTCGAAGCGCTGTCCACCGGGCATAGGGTCGAAGTCATGGAGGACGGGCGATATGAGAAAAAGGGCACCAACGAACCGATTGTCATCGGCAATACCCGCGTAGGTGTAATCGGAATCTCCGGCAGCCCGGAAGAGGTCCGCCCCTTCTGCAATATCGTGAGGACCACGGTATCGCTGCTCATTGAGCAAAGAAACACGCTGGAGCATCTGGCCAGCGAGGCCAACCGCAAGAAGGCGCTGCTGGAGATGCTTCTTAACCATCAGGGAGCTTACTCCCAGAAGCTGCGAAAAGAAGCGGCGGCCTATCAGATCGACCTTCTGCAGAAGACCACCGTGCTGTATCTCAAGCATGTGCAGCCGGAGCTGGATGAGACAAAGCTTTTGTTCCTGCATCCGTCCTTCCAGCTTGATGGGGATACATGGGTAATCCTGGTCCAGAACCGGCCGGACTGCAGCCGGCTGATTGCGGAGCTGCTGCACAATCAGCCGCAGCTCCTGCTGGCTTCGGGCCGGCTGGAGGCCAGTATCGCAGAGGGCTACCGTCAGGCCAAAGCTGCCCTCGGTGTTATTCTGGCACTCCGCCCTGCTGCGCAATCGATCCGCTACGAGGATGCGGAATTCCTGGTAAAGCTCAGTCAGGCGAAGCTGTCAGACAAGCCCGGCACGGCGATGAAGCTGGAGGATACCGCCGATCTGCTGGAGACGCTCCGCAGCTTCATCAATCACAATTGCAGTGTCTCGCAGACGGCTGAGCAGCTGAACATCCACCGCAATACGCTGCAATACCGCCTGAAGCGGATCGGGAGCATCACCGGCAAGGACCCGAGAAACCTGCTGCAGCTCTTCGAGCTTACGCATGAGCTGCTGGCGCTGTATAAGTAGCTTGTGGCGGGGATTGCGGAGATGCTGGGACGGAGTACGAATGGACGTCGGGGCAGACATTGAGGCGGAAGGAGCCGCGTAGCAGATCTGTTCAAGAGGAAGACGGGGCGCACTTCCGATAGGTAGCGTAGACGCGAGGAAGTAAGGTGGGGTTACAGAACAAGTTCCCCAGTGGGCACGCATGAGGGACAATGAAGGTAACACTAACTTGCTTCCGGCTAACTTTACGCGCTTATCGCATGACGCTAGGTGGATTAGGTACATCTAATTTTCGGCTGATTGACAAGCTGGGGAATTTAATTGGAAAAAGGGCATTTAATTCAGCCCAGCTCCCGCCAAATGCAGGTTTCCGGCTCAGCAGTTGTACTTTTTCCATCTAAAATCCCCAAATGTGCGGATTAGTGAGAATTAAATGCTCTTTTTCCACTTCTTTCATCCATATGGCCGATGCGGCTACGCCTCCATCCGTTCAACCACACAACACAAAACTATGGCCCCGGGGAAATCTTATTCCCGGGGCCATAGTTTGCACATTCTATTCAGCCAGCTTCAGCAGCCTGGCGATATTCTCGCAGGTCCGCTCGACATTGGCGGGGCCGTCAGCCAGCAGCTTCTCCAGGCTGGATGCGCCCGGCACAATGCCGAATACGGCATCGATGCCTTCGGCATACAGCGTATCAATCCCTTCGCCGATATAACCGGCCAGGGCGATCACTTTCTTGCCGCCAGCCTTGGCGGTGCGGGCGACGCCGTATGGTGTTTTGCCGAATTTGGTCTGGAAGTCAATTCCGCCTTCACCGGTGAAGACGAAGTCCGCCTGCTCCAGCTTCTGCTGGAGAGCAGTGTATTCGATGACGATCTCAATCCCCTTCTGCAGCGTTGCCTGCGTGAAGATCATCAGGCCCGCGCCCAGTCCCCCTGCTGCACCGGCTCCAGGCAGATCGCACACATCCTTGTGCAACTGCTGCTTCACCACCGCCGCATAATGGGCGAGATTGGCGTCAAGCTGCCGGACCATGTCAGGGGTGGCTCCTTTTTGCGGACCAAAGACCGCCGAAGCCCCCTGCTCGCCGCATAACGGGTTCGTCACATCGCAGGCAACGATGAGCTGAACCTGCTGCAGTCTCACATCAAGCCTGCTAACGTCAACACTGGCCAGCTGCCCCAGGCTGCCGCCGCCGCGCGGAAGTAAGTTCCCCGCCTCATCCAGGAATCTAGCGCCGAGCGCTTCGGCCATGCCGGCACCGCCGTCATTGGTGGCGCTGCCGCCGATGCCGATGATGATTTTGCGGATGCCCCGGTTCAGACATTCCAGAATCAGCTCGCCCGTCCCGTAAGTTGTGGTAATCAGCGGATTGCGCTCGGCCTTGTCCACCAGTTGAATGCCGCTGGCCGAAGCCATCTCGATCGCCGCCGTCTGCCCGTCGCCGAGAATTCCGAATTTGGCCATAACCGGCCCGCCCAGCGGCCCTGTTACCTCTTTATCGTGAATCTCTCCGCCGGAAGCATCGACAAGGGACTGTACGGTCCCCTCCCCGCCGTCCGCCATCGGAACATGGATGTAGGTTGCTTCTGGGTATATCTTGCGGAGCCCGGCCTCCATCGCTGTACATACTTCTTTCGCGGTCATGCTCTCCTTGAAGGAATCCGGCGCCAGTACAAAGGTTCTCTCTCTCATTTCTACACCTCATCTATCCTAATTTAATTATTATAGTAAAAATCCGTATACGATTGTAGCCACAACCGTCATCGTGCCGCCAACGATGGCCTCATACGGGATGAGCCCCATACGCTGCTTGATCGACATTTTCATACTGTCCGCCGTGACATGGAAGTAAGTGCCCTGCGGCAGCGAGTCGATGACCGTAGCTCCGGTATGAACCATCACAGCGGCAGCGAGCGGAGCCGTACCCATATTCAGAATGGCCTGCCCGAAGGAGCCTGTAGCGACAATAACACCCGTGGAGGTTGAGGCGGTAGCCGCAGCCATCAGTATCCCGGAAATCGGGGCCAGGAACGTACCGGAAATGCCGGACAGCTCAATCAGATGAACCACCTGGGCGGACAGATCGGAAGCCGAGATCAGACCGGCGATGCCGCCTGCCCCGATCAGGATCAGGACGGTTGCGGTCATTTTGCTAAGGCCGGAGGATGTATATTGCAGCACCTTGTTGCCTTGCCCCATCGCCAGCATCCCGATAATCCCCGCCAGCGGCAGAATGTATAGCGCATCCACCTTAAGCTTGGTGAGCGCTTCGATCCCGGAGATGGAGCCGATCGGGTTAATCATGAGCAGGACGATGGCCACCAGAGGAGCTACAATAGCTCTGCTGAGCGGCGGGTAAGCGGCAGTATTCGCGTTGTCTGTCCCGTTCGCAGCTTCCGCCGGGGTGACCATGACACCTTTTTTCTTCAGCAGAGTGGCTAAGATAACGGTTACAATTAACCCGCAGATGGCCGGAATCACGCCCGCCAGCATGACATTGCTCAGATCAAGATCAAAGCCGCGTGCAGCAGCAATCGTATTCGGATTGGGCGAGATGATGTTCCCTGCCTTGCCTCCGCCCGACAATGCCAGCAGCAGCGCCAGCTTCGAGATCCCCATTTTGTTACCTACGGATAAGGCAATCGGAGCCACAATCAATACTGCTACCGGGATGAATACGCCCATCGCCGTAATAACCATCGTTGCCAGCGCGAGTGCCAGAATGGCCTTGCTTCCGCCGAACTTTTTCACAATCGCCTGGGCTATGGCTTCCGCCGCTCCCGACTCCATCATCACACCAGCGAGCACACCGGCGGCCAGCACCCGCAGCACCGTGCCCATTACACTTTGTGTACCGCTTACAAGAACGCTTACCGTCTGTTCGAGATTGGCTCCGCCGATCAGCGCCCCTACAATGGCACCCAGGAAGAGAGCGTAGACCGGATTCAATTTTCTAAGAATCAGAATAATGGCAATTGCCAGTCCTGCAAGCGCTCCATACCAACCAATGATTAATCCTTCCATTTCAAAGTTCCCCCTAACAACTTGTTGAACACGCTCTCATTATAAGGTCTCCGGGGAGGAAAAGAATATTGATGAACGGACGAAATGCATTGTGCAAGTGACCAATGGATTAGGGGGTATACGGGATCATTGCTCCATTAGTGTGGTTAACAGCTTTTGCTGATTGCGGTACTCCAGCGGGCTTACACCTTCGCTTTCTTTGAACACTCTATTAAAATTCTTAGTGTTCCCGAAGCCTGACATACCGGCTATTTCATAGATTCGATCCTCCGTATCCCGCAGCAGCTCCTTCGCCTTATTGATCCGCAGCCGCTTCAGGTAGCTTACAAAATTCTCTCCGGTGTAGTCGCGGAAAGCCTGGCTGAAATAGGAGTAGTTAAAGGACACTATGCTGGAAACCATCATCATATTGATGTTATGCGAATAATTGTCGTGGATGTAATGAAGTGCATGCTCTATCCCCTCATTCTCCTTCTGTACGGGTATGATATCGGAAGCAGGCTGCAGAAATGAATCTTCCACTGTAACCTCCGCTTGTTCACAGGTTGTATGAAGCTGCTCCTTGCCGGGGTGAAGATTGCTTGACGAAACGTTTAGCTCCTCTTCAATCCGCTCCAGCACTTCAGCTAATTCCTCACGAATGACCGGCTTGAGCAGGTACTCATTCACTTCATAGCGGATAGCGGCTCTGGCATACGAGAAATCATCATACCCGCTCACAATTACAATGGCCGGCCTTGGCCTGAACTCCTGAAGCTTCTTAATCAAGCCAATTCCATCCAACTCGGGCATACGGATGTCCGTAATCAGAATTTCTATTTTCATTGATGCGATCATGTCCAGAGCTTCAAAGGCGTCACATGCCAAGTGGATATCATACCGCCCTGCAGCCTCCCGCTCAATCATGGCCCGTAGCCCGCACCGGATATTCTTCTCATCATCTACAATCAGCAGCTGTCTCATAGGCTCTGTATTCCTCCTCTAACGGGTGTCAACAAAGGTAGCTTAACCCTCACTGTGGTATAGCTTCTCTGCCTGCTCTCTACACAAATTCCATAATCCTCCCCATAATGCAGCCGGATGCGCTGATTTACATTACGCAAGCCGATCCCGTTATGTCCTGTGCTATACTCGGCAGTCTCCTGCGTTAATTGATTGAATTCTTCGTCACTCATGATCAACTTGTGATTCAACTGCTGTAGCCCATCCACTGGAATTCCGATCCCGTTGTCAGTTACCTCTATGTAAAAAAAACCCTGATCTGCATACGCATGCACGCTGATTATCAGCCCGTCACCACGCATCAGAGCCGAATACATCCCGTGCTTCAACGCATTCTCAACGATGGGCTGCAGAGACATTTTCAATAATTCATGAGCATGGAATCTGTCTTCTGCATGAATCTCAACCTTAAGCTTCTCATCGTAACGGATGTTCATGATCGAGATGTAATGCTGAATATGCTTCAACTCGTCTGCCAGCTGCACTGTATCGCCAGTCCATCTGAGATTGTACCGCATAATGCTGCCGAGTGAGGTAAGTGCATCCGATACGGTGTATTGGCCCTCTACCTCAGCGAGCATCTTCAAATTCTCCAGGGTGTTGTACAGGAAATGGGCATCGATCTGATTGCGTAAGGCCTGAAGCTCCGCTTCTTTAGTGGCAGCGCTGCGCTGTACAGCTTCCGCAATCAAGCCATTGATTGTGCCTAGCATCTCCCTGAAGTGGCGCGCCAGCTCACCGATCTCATCGCCGCCCTGTACATCAATCTCCACATGAAAGTCCCCCTTACGAACCTTCTGCATCGACTCCCGTAGAACATGCAGCTTATTCAGAACAATGGATTGAATCCAGTAAGTAATGACCGCAAGCAGAACCAGCAGAAGAACGATGAGCAGAATGACCTTATTTCTGGTACTGACGAATGTAGAATAGGTGCTGTGCAGAGAAATGACGTTTACCAGATCCACATGTAAGCGGTCGATGGGCTCAAGGAGATACAGGAAATCCTCACCCCCCGCTGAAAATAACAAGGACGAACCGCTTCCCTGCTTAACCTTAACGGCAGCCTCCAGGATCTGAGCTTCATTCAACCCACTGAGCGGGTCTATGCTGCTCATGTACAATTTGTCTTGCTGATCCAGAATGAAGAACCTTGAATCGCGTTCCCCGCTGTTGTTATACGCCTTGTCAAAAAGATTCTCAATCCGCATTTCTACTTTGACAATGCCAATGTGCTGCTTGTTGGCCAAGTTACTTTTAACTGCCAAGGAGACCATGGAGTTTGACCGTTCATCCACTAGCGGACCGGTATCCTCGAATATAGCATCCTCCGGCTGGATCTCCCATAAGGCATACTCCTTCTGATTCATCAATTTCGTGTACATGGGGCTGCCCTTAATCCGTTCTTCCTGATAAATAATCGGCCATAGCTCGCTGACCCGCGGATTGTTCACGAAGAAACGGACACTCGCAATATAGGGATTATTGAACAATACGCTCTGTAAGTAGTTTAGCGAGTAGTCCTGAAATTGCTTGATCTCATTCACTCCGGGCTCCGCTTCAGCAGTCACATACTCCCCCAGGCTCCGGTCTGAAATGAGCAAATAAAATGACTTCTCCATCATTTCAAGCTTGCTCATGATCGCTTGCTTCTCGTTATGGATCTGGAATCGGTTCTCTGTAATGATGTCATCGACCGTATCCTGATAGAAATCAGCAAACAAATAGTTAGAGATCACAATGACCGGGACCAGAATAATGACGACATACGCCCCGATTAACTTCAAATGAATGGATAAATCAGCAAACCACCTTTTCAGCTTCCCTGCCGAGCTCCTGATGCTGGCCATCTCCTGCCCTCTTCTCCTCCAACTGTTCTAATATCATTATTATATTTCATTCCTTTCCTCATCATAAGGCTTCAAAGTTCAGTCAGGGTTGCAGGATTTTAGGTAAAATATTTTCATGACATATATTGGCTGACGTTTTCGCGCTATACTCTATTGTAAGCGTTATTACAAATGTGCTAACGGAGGGGATTTCATTCGTGTATACCCGTATCATCACCTTCATGAACAACCTGAAGCTCAGGACCAAGCTCTTCCTCTCTTTCGGCAGTGTTGTCCTGATACCGGTGCTCATTGTGGGGGTGTTCCTGACCAGTGAGCTGCGGAATATGGCAATGAATAATGCGCTGAAGCAGATTACGGCGAATGTCGACCGTGTGAAAAAACGGACCAGCGAGATGCTGAACGTTCCGGTGGATATCGTCTACCGCCTGTCCAATGACAGCCGGCTGGAGGAGGCCGCGAATCACCGGTACGAATCAGTCTATGATGTGGTGCAGGCCTATTGGGATTACCCCGACTTCCGGGATTTCGTCCGCTTGTACAAAGAAGTCTCCAGCATCCGGCTCTATATCGACAACCCGACGGTGCTTAACAACTGGGAATTCCTCCAGGCCGACGAAGCGGTTACCCGGGAGCCGTGGTACCAGCTCGCCCTCGCCCAGAAGGGGCTGGCGTTCTGGAGTTACATTCCTGACAGCCGAAACGGACAGTATTATCTCAGCCTGATCCGCAAGGTAGACTTCCTTAAGCAGCGCACAACCGGTGTGCTGGTCGTGAATGTCAATTCGGATCAGCTCAGCAGCATCCTGAAGCAGGAGACCTTCGAGACCTTTATCGTTGATGAGAACGATAATATTGTCGCCTCCAACCGGGCTGGCACTCTCGGCAAGTCGCTGCAGGACATCAACCTCAAGCCGCTGTCCACCCTTGCCGGCCACGGGCCTGCGGACATCACGATTGACGGGCAGTCCTTCAAAATGCTGATCGACGACTGGCATCCCGAAGGCAGCCTGAACAGTCTGCGGATCATCTCTATTTTCTCTGTAGAAAGTATTGTGAGTGAGCCCAACCGGATTATTTCCCTGGCTACTTCCGTCATTATCTCCTCCCTAATTCTTGCAATCATCCTAATCTACTACTTCTCCCGCCTGCTCACCGGACGCATGCTGCATCTCAGCAAGCATATCTCCAAGGTCGCTTCCGGGAATCTGGAAGCCCGGCTTGTGATTGACGGCAAAGATGAGATCGGCCAGCTGGCCCGGCAATTCAATCACATGGTCCGCAATGTCAACGACCTGATGAGCGAGGTGCAGGAGTCCAACCAGCAGAAGAATGCCATCCTGCTGAAGCAGAATGAGATCAAATTCAAAATGATGGCCAGCCAGATCAATCCCCATTTCCTGTTCAATGCCCTGGAATCGATCCGGATGAAGGCCCACACCCGCGGCCAGACCGATATTGCGCAGGTTGTCCGGCTGCTGGGCAAGATGATGCGCAAGAACCTGGAGGTCGGCGGAGGCAGAATCACTCTGCAAAGTGAGCTGGAGACCGTGAACTGCTACCTGGTTATCCAGAAATTCCGCTACAATGACCGGCTCGCCTACGAGCTGTATGTAGATCCGGCAGCGAATACCCTAAGGATTCCGCCGCTTATTATCCAGCCGCTGGTGGAGAATTGTGTCATTCACGGCTTGGAGGACCGGATGGACGGCGGAATGGTCCGGGTGGATATCCGGGTGGAGGAGGGCAGCCTTACGGTTCAGGTCTCCGATAACGGAACCGGAATCTCGCCGGCCCGGCTCGCAGAGCTGCGACAGATGCTGGAGAACAACGATGACTATGAGACCCACAGTATCGGAATGCGTAACATCCATCTGCGGCTGAAGCTGACCTATGGCCCGGAATGCGGCCTGATTCTGGCCAGCCAGAGCGGATACGGCACACAAATCAGCTTCGCCATCCCTTTAAGGAGTGATTCCTATGTATAGTGTGTTAATTGTTGATGATGAATTGTCGATCCGCGAAGGACTTGCCACCCTGCTGGATTGGGAGAGCCTCGGCTACCGGGTGGTAGATACCGCAGCCAATGCGGTTGAAGCCAGGCATAAGGCTCAGCTGTATTCCCCGGATCTGATGATTGTGGATATCCGTATGCCCGGAAAGGACGGACTGGAGCTGATCGGCGAGCTGCGGGAGGATCATGAGGAGCTGCATATTCTCATATTGAGCGGCTATGCCGACTTCAGTTATGCCAAGCGTGCGATGTCCTACAATATCGATAACTACCTGCTTAAGCCGGTCGATGAGGAGGAATTGCAGCTGTATCTTACCGGCCTGTCTACCATACTGAATGCGCGGCTGGCCCACCGCAAGAATCATGAGGCTGTTAAGGTCTGGAGCCGGGAGATGCTGGTTCAGTCCCTGCTGATGGAGAGCAGTCTGCATCCCGCCCCCGCGCTGATGGAGTCGGCATTGGAAGCGGGGCTGCTCTGGGATTCCTACCAGATCGTGCTGATCCGGCTCCTGCTGCAGGATCATGCGGACAACGGACCCTCCAGCAGCGTCAAGTCCCGGCTGACGTCCAGCTTCGAGGATAACCGCTGGGGCATCGTTTTCGCGCTCGATTCTTATCTCGGGGTGCTGCTGCAGCCCTCTTACCAAAAGGAGCTGGTGCGTAAACGGATGGCCCAGCAGATTCGTGAAGCTGCTGCTGCAGAGGGGCTGGAGTGCATCATCACCGCCGGGGATATGGTGGACAGTCTGAGGGAGCTGCCGGTCTCCCATCAGTCGGCGCTGGCGCGGATGAAGGATCACTTCTTCTATGATGAGCCGGGGATGATTGGCCCCGATTCCCTTAAGCTGAAGCAGGGTATGCCTGCGAACCCCCAGGATACCGAGAGCAGGCTCGCTCCCGTGATGGACCGGCTGTATTTCGCCTTGGATACCGGCAATCTGAGCGTAATCTCTGCCCTGATCCAGGAAGCGGGGGACCTTATGGCTGCTGCGGGGTTATCCGAGATGGCGGTGAAATCCTATTATGTACGGGCCGTAACCTCCATGTCCGGGAAGCTCTCCGTTCATTATAAGGAGCTTAGCGCTGCGCAGAGCCGGATGGAGGAGCAGATTCAGCAGATCTACAGGCATACCTCCCTCCCCCAGCTCCAGCGCTATATCACAGGTCTGCTGGAGGAATACGCCAGTGGAATTATCCGCGACGATACGGATGTCCTGATAAAGCGGATGGTCGATCTGATCCACCGGCACTATGACGAGAATCTGAAGCTAGAGGCGCTGGCCGATGTGTTCACCTACAGTAGTGCCTATCTTGGCAAGCTGTTCAAGAATACTATGGGCTGCTCCTTCAACACTTATCTGGATACGATCCGCATCGAAAAGGCCATGGAGCTGCTGGACCAGGGCTGCAAAATCCATCAGGCAGCCAGCAGCGTCGGCTTCAGTGATGTCGACTATTTCCGCGAGAAGTTTAAAAAAATCGCAGGCATCTCCCCATCCGCTTACCGGAGAAAGGAGCCGGAGAATGCTTTTTCAGAAAGCGCTTACGAAAAAGACTGATTTTCCCCTGTTTTTACACTTAAATCTTCGGGTGTTTCCTGGCCAGGCGGCAGATTATGATAAAGCTATATCGAAGGAGGGACATAAATGAAAGCGATTACCACCGCGATGAAGCCGGAGCCGAAGAAATCCTCCTCCAGCTTCTGGGGGAAATTCCGGCAGCAGAAATACCTCTATATGATGGCTGTTCCTTTTGTCCTCTGGGCCTTTGTCTTCAGCTATCTTCCGTTATGGGGGTGGATGATGGCCTTCCAGAAGTATAAACCGGGCAAATCCTTTTTCGAGCAAAAATGGGTCGGCCTCCAGTACTTCCGGGAGCTGTTCCAGGATGAGCAGTTCTTCAACGCCCTGCGCAATACGCTGGCCATGAGTATCATGGGACTGCTGGCAGGCTTTATCATTCCGATTATCTTCGCTATTCTGCTGAATGAGGTACGGCTGCAGGTGCTGAAGCGCTTCGTTCAGACGGTGTCGTATCTGCCGCACTTTGTGTCCTGGGTGGTTGCTGCCGGGATCATCACCAAGATGCTCTCCACGGACAACGGCGCCGTCAATGACCTGCTAATGGGCCTTCATATCATCAGTGAACCGATCCAGTTCATGGCCAAGGGCAATCTGTTCTGGGGCATTGTCACCGCATCGGATGTCTGGAAGGAGACGGGCTGGAACACCATTATCTATCTCGCCGCCATCTCGGGCATCGGGCCGGAGCTGTACGAGGCAGCCAGGGTGGACGGAGCGAGCCGGCTCCAGCAGGTGCGTCATATCACTTTTCCGGGCATCCGCGGTACCATCGTGATTCTGCTGATTATGTCCATCGGCCATCTGATCAGCATCGGGTTCGAGAAGCAGTTCCTGCTCGGCAACAATCTGGTGCGTGACTACTCGCAGACCCTTGACCTGTACGCGCTGAATTACGGGCTGGGGATGGGACGGTTCTCCTTCGGGACGGCGATTAATATTTTCAACTCCGTGGTGAGTGTGATTCTGCTCTTTACCGCCAATGGCATCTTCAAAAAAATAACCAAGGAAAGCATCATATAGGAGGCCCTGCTCATGATCAAAAAACTGGCTGCGGCCTCCTGGTCGGACCGCATCTTCGATTTGGTTGTCTATCTGGCGATTACGGTGGTAACTGTTGCTACGCTGTACCCTTTTCTGAACGTGCTGGCGATCTCCTTCAATGACTCGACGGACAGCATCAAGGGCGGGATTACAATCTACCCCCGGGTGTTCACCTTCAAGAATTACGAGACGATCTTCGCCTTCTCCGGCCTGATTACCGGGTTCAAAATTTCGGTGCTGCGGACGATTATCGGGACTCTGCTCGGACTGGTCAGTGCGTCCATGCTGGCCTTCACCTTAAGCCGGGTGGACTTCCAGGCCCGTAAGTTCGTTTCCACCTTCCTGGCATTGACGATGTATGTATCTGGGGGCCTGATCCCCTTTTATATTCTGATCAAGGATCTGCATATGATGGGCACCTTCGGCGTGTATGTCCTGCCCGGTCTGGTGAGCGCCTTCAATGTGTTCGTGATCCGCTCCTTCATCGACGGTCTGCCTTACGCCCTGCAGGAATCCGCCAAGCTGGACGGAGCCAATGACTTCACCATCTACTGGCGTGTTATTCTGCCGCTGACCAAGCCAGCCTTAGCAACCATCGCCCTGTTCCTGGCCGTCGGCCAGTGGAATGCGTGGATTGATACCTATCTGTATAACGGCTCGAAGGACTCGCTGACCACGCTGCAATTCGAGCTGATGAAGGTCATTCAGAGCACCACGACCAATGCGGATAATTTCCGCGGGCGCAATATGACTGAGGTTATGGCCCAGATCTCCCCGGAATCGGTCAAAATGGCAATCACCATTGTCGTCACCGTGCCTATTCTGGTGGTCTATCCGTTCCTGCAGCGCTATTTCGTCAAGGGCATGACGCTGGGTTCGGTTAAAAGCTAAGCTGCTTACTGGTATCTTCAGGCTGACGCCTGTGAATACAATATGATTCTACCAGACAAAGGGAGGGTTTCTATTCATGACAAGAAAGACGGCGAAACCGGTTGTGGCGCTGATGGTGCTGACCTTGCTGCTCAGTGTGCTGGCAGGCTGCGGCGGAGGCAATAATAACGGCAACAAGAACACGGCCGAGAATACCGGGGCCAAGGCGACGAACAGCGGCAATGCCACGGCAACGGCTGAGGCTACGGCGGCGGCTGAGGACTTAAGTCCCCTGACACTATCCTTCTTCGCGGAAGACCCCAATCCGAACTGGAACAATATGAAGGATGAGGTCAGCACCGTCATTACGCAAAAGACCGGCGTGACCCTCGATGCCGAATTCGCTGTCGGTGATCCGCAGCAGAAGATTGCCCTCATTGCTGCCGGCGGGGATTATCCCGACATTATCTCGGCTAAAGGCGACATCGGTAAGCTGGTGGATGCCGGTGCAGTCCTGGATCTCACCGATCTGATCGATAAGCATGCTCCTAACATTAAGCGCGTACTCGGCGATAATCTCGCCCGGGCCAAGTATACGAACGAAGACCAATCGATCTATGCGATCCCGACCTGGGCAGCGGTGGATGAGAAGAAGTTCGTAGCAGGCGGCGGCTTCGAGCTGCAGCACCGGGTCTTGAAGGAAGCCGGATATCCCGAGATTAAGACCGTCAAGGATTATGAGAACGTTATTAAGGCGTACCTGGATAAGCACCCTACCGATGAGAACGGCAACAAGAACATCGGCGTCTCCCTGAACGCAGACGACTGGCATATGTACATTTCCGTTACCAACCCTGCGGTAGCCACTACCGGGGGCTCCGATGACGGTGAATATTACATCGATCAGGAGACTCACGAAGCGATCTACCACTTCCGCCGTCCGGAGGAGAAGGAATATTTCCGCTGGCTGAACCACATGAACGATATCGGCCTGCTTGACAAAGAGAGCTTCGTGCAGAAATACGACCAGTACAAAGCCAAAGTAGCGACTGGACGTGTACTCGGCCTGATTGACCAAGACTGGGACTACAATGACGCGCAGCAGGCGCTCAAAGCCGCCGGCAAATTCGATCAGACGTACGGACACTATCCGGTCACTTTAACTGATGAATACAAGGAAACCAGCTTCTGGCCTACCGGCTTCATGGGCGGCTACGGGATCTCCATCTCCACCACTAACCCTGATCCGGTCCGCACCATCAAGTTCCTGGATTATCTGGCCTCCGATGAAGGCCAAATCCTGAACAACTGGGGAATCGAAGGCAAGCACTATAAAGTAGAGAACGGCAAACGTGTCGTTCCGCAGGAAGTTCAGGACCGCATCAACAATGACAATACCGCCTTCACCAAGGAAACCGGCATTGGCTTCTACTGGAATATGATGGTTCACTACGGCGACGGAGCCAAGGATTCCACCGGCAACTATTACACCAAGAACTTCCCTGAGCAGCTCGTGCTTGGCTATAGCGATGTGGAGAAGGAGACGCTGGCGGCTTACAAAGCTACGACCTGGAAGGACCTGTTCCCGAAGGAAGAAGAATTCAAGGAAAAAGCCTACGGCGCAGCCTGGAACATTTCGATTCCCGGTGAGGACGAAGTCGCCATTCTGGGCAATAAAATGAAGGATATTACCTGGAAGCGCATCCCGCAGGCCATTCTGGCCAAACCGGCTGAATTCGATAAAATCTGGGATGATTACATGGCCGATCTGGAAAAAGCCGGCGTTAAGAAAATGGAAGCCGGCTACACCAAGTATGTGCAGGACCGTGTGGAGCTGTGGACCAGCAAATAAGATTCCATAAACCTTGATGGAAAAATCTTAGTAATAGAGTAGTCGCCACTGCGGAGCTTTTGGACTTCCGGCCGCTGTTGTTGTAAGAATTTCCTGATTTAGACCGCTGGTTGCGGTAGAAATCCGGAGACTGCTGATGCTTCCGAAGCTAGCTTTCCTGCGGAAAGCTTTCAGGCGGACGCTAACGCTCCTACAGTTCCAAAATCTCCTCCGCCGCTCCCTCCTATTTACTAAAGTTTGTAGTTCAACCTATATTTCATTGCAGAAGGGCACCCGTGCGGAATAGCACGGGTGTTGTTTGCTGCGTAATAAGGGTAGTTAGTAGCTCATCGGATCTAAATGCGTGAATATTACTTTAACTAATGGCTTGCTGAGGAGGTACCGTGCCGATTAGGGTGCGAGGGGTAGGCTTAATTGTAATTTGTACAACTAAATCGTCCGGTGTGCCACCAAATCTCCATTTAGATGTAGTTCGTGCAATTAAAATGCTCCTATACCTGGATTTTCGCCCATTCTAGCAGATTTAGTTGTATGGAATACAGTTAGGAGAGGAATGCCTTCCTTTTCACTGTTTTTAGATGTACGGAATACAACTATCACCGACTGGCTCGGTTCAAACGCAACTTCATACATTACTTTATTTATTGAATAAATTCACTTGTTTAGCTCTGATGCTCTATTAGTTATGCAGCTCGCGGTAAGTTTCGTTGATCATTTCGGTGTATATGGAAGGCGGGTATTCCATCGCCTGATCATAGGCAAACCCGGCCAGCCGCTGTGCCTCCTCCTTCATGCCCCGGCGCATACAGATTCGTGCGCGGTAGGCATAAGCGGTCAACAGGTTGCCGCGGTCAAGCGGGTGGTAGACCTGTTCCCCCGGCTCAGCCTTGGTCAGGCAGCTCAGTGCTTCATCGTCCTGGCCGAGATGATACCAGGCGATGCCGGACATGAGCTGAACGCTTGGCGCGTACTGTTCATCCTCCTGCGGATACTGCCGCGCCAGTGCAAGTACCTTGCTGTATTCTCCCTTAGCTACCGCAAGTCTGATCTCTCCGATCAACACCAGCTTCAGCGAATCCTGAGACTCGGTGAATTCGGCGAATGCTCTGGCCTTCTTCAAGGCCTCCTCTGCCGCCAAGGTCTCTCCTTCGGTCAGCGCCAGAATCCCGAGCACCCGGTACAGATGATCCGTCATATAGTAGATTCCCTCTTCCCGCGACACTTGAAGCGCCGCCTGTGCAGCTTCACGGCTTCCCGCATAATCCCCCAGGGCAGACAAGCTAATGCTCTCGGCATAATGAAGATCGATTTCAAAGATAAAATCATTCCCCACCTTGTTAGCCTCGTATTCCTTGCGGACCCGGCGGATCAGCTCCAGCCCTTCCGCGTATCTGCTCTGTGCGAAATTCAGGGCATAGGAAATATACTGCACCTTCGCACGTTCCACAAATAAACCGAAGCGTTCATAGATCAGTGCCGCCCGCTCCAGCTCCGCTTCCCCGCCTCCGGCACCTGTATAGAAAAGGGAGCTTACATAGAACTCCAGCAGACGCGCAGCGTCAATCGTCATCGGCAGCGTACGCTCTGTGAACGGCTGTAGCCGCCGGATGACCTCACTGTAATTCTTCGCCTTGAACTCGGCCTCCATCTCCCGGACGAGCGGAGCCAGCTCCGCCTCCTCCTCACCTTCGAGGAAGTAGCCCGGATCCACTCCCAGCCTGCCGGCCAGAACTTGCAGGCTGTTCATCGAGGGCAAGGCGCGTCCATTCTCGATTTGACTCAGCATGCTCTTGGTCATATGGTCTCCGGCAAGATCCGTCTGCGTAAGCCCCTTAGCCTTGCGCAATTGCTTGACTTTCTCTCCGATAGTTTGTTTGGTGGTCATCTGCTTGCCAACTTTCCAGGTAGCTTTTCTTTTCAGTATAGCTTACCTATACCCTAAGAGAAAGATAGAAATACGTTAAAGTTAAATTAAATTAAACTTTTTGTTGCATTTCCGAACTTTTACTCATACAATAAGTTTAATTAAATTTAACTTTTTGATCAAAGGGAGTGCTATTATGTCTCAATTAACATCCGCAACCCATGATAAGGCAGCGGCTAACCGTAACATATTCCTCTTCTTCAGCAGCAAGCTGGTCTCTGTTCTCGGCTCCAGTATGTATACCTTCGTAGCCGGTCTGTACATTCTAAACGAGACTGGCTCAGGGAGTAGCTTCGCAGTTACACTGCTGTGCGGGCTGCTGCCCGGTATCCTGCTGTCCCCCTTCGCCGGTGTGCTCGCCGACAGAGTTAACCGCCGCAGGCTGCTGATCGGTTCGGATCTGGCCAGTGCCCTGATTATGTCTCTGGCCTTTCTGTTTGTCTCGCTGGAGGGGATGTCACTATGGACTATCTATCTGTCGCTCATTCTATTATCTATCTGCTCTACCTTCTATAGTATTTCAGTCTCCTCCTCGATGATGATGCTTGTAGACAGCAGCTCCGTCCAGCGGGCCGGATCACTGAATCAGATTGCCGGATCAGCTGGCCACCTGCTGGCTCCGATTCTCGCCGGTCTTCTGTATGCCTTCCTCCCTCTTCAGGATTTCATGCTGCTGAACGCGGCAGGCTTCACCGTTTCAACCGTGATGGGCTCTATGCTGAGATACAAGCCGGTTCCACGGCTTCAAGCTGCCCTTGACCCTGCCGAAGCCGCAGACCCCCAGCCGCTCCGCGAACGTATGGGCACTGCTGTTAACGGGGTCCGAATGAATCTGAAGGAAGGCTTCGCTTATGTCATCCGCCGTCCGGTCCTCCGCTCCCTGATGGGGATTGTATTCTGGATTAATTTCTTCGTCGTCGCCCTGAATGTTGTGCTGCCCTACGTTGCAGTACAGACACTCGGGCTCTCCTCGAAGCAATATGGAGTCCTCGAAGCGATGCTGGCGGCAGGTGTACTTCTGATGTCGCTGCTGCTTGCTGTACTTCCCCAGAGCAAGAGTCCAGTAAAGCCGATCCTTGGAGGATTAAGCGCACTGGGACTCTTATTCCTAGCGCTGGCGGTGCCGCTGCTGCTTGATTTCACCCCGACTGCCACCTTCCTTCTCTTCCTGCCGCTGCTGGTCATTATCGGCGTCATGATTATGGTCATTAACATTCCGGTTCAGGTCTATCTGCAGCAGACCACTGAGGAAGAGTACCGTGGACGCGTATTCGGGCTGGTCGAGGGCGTGGCCGGTTCTATCGCTCCGCTGGGAATGCTGCTCTACGGGGTGCTTCTGGACCGGATTCCCGGCTCGGTCATTCTGCTCGTCTCCGGTGCAGCTATTCTGGCAGTCACCTTCGCCGGACGGAGAGGCCTCATCCGCAGCGGTGCCGCCGAGCAGCCGGGTCAGGTGAAGACGGAGCAGGCGGGTGCCTGAATGTCTGAATTGACCATAGCTGGCAAGCTGTTCAGTTGATACGCTTAACGCAGCAGAATTTATTCAAGGAGGCTGAACGCTATATGTACGCGCACCACAGGCAGACGCTGGGGAAGCTGGCGGAGAAGATGGAGCAAGACCCTTCTTGTCTGGCGGCAATCACCAGCGGATCAGTAGCCAAGGGAACCGCCAGCGAGACCTCGGATGTGGATGTCCATCTGGTCTTCACCGATGAAGCGTATGCGGAATATGAGCGGAACAGCAGACTGTCCTATTTGGACCGCGAAGTCAGCACCTATGAAGGCGGATATGCAGATATCAAGGTGATCAACCGCCGGTTTCTGGAGCTGGCAGCCCGGCAGGGCAATGAGCCGACGAGGTATGCTTTTACCGGTGCAGAGGTGCTATTCTCCAGAATCCCGGAGCTGAATGAGCTGGTAGCCCGGATTCCCGTCTATCCTGAGGAGAACCGCGAGCACAATTTGCGGGATTTCTGCGCCCAGATCTATCTGTACGGGCTGTATTTCGCCACGGAAGCGGGCAAAAAAAATGACGCCTACCTACTCGCTCATACGGCGGGCCAACTGGTCTTTTTCAGCGGACGGATGATTCTGGCGTATAACCGGCTTCTGTTCCCAAGCCACAAAGGACTGCTGGATGCCGCCAGTGCTGCTGAAGCCCAGCCGAAGAATTTCCGTACGCTGGCAACAGAGCTGCTGCAATCGCCCAGCGCAGATAAGAGTATGCGTTTCGCCGCGAAGATGCTGGCCTTCTATAATCACGGCCTTTCCTTCGAGCAGGCGCTGGGAATATATGTGCTGAACAACGAGCGTGTCTGGATGGAGCATCCTCCTTCGTTGCAGAACCGATAAGACACAAGCAGCGACTCTCCGGTAACGGAAGTCGCTGCTTGTGTGTTTAGAGTATTGGCGGGTTTGCTTCACAGATAGACCCGGTGCTGCTGCGCCTCGTCCCAGATTCAGGAGCTCTTCGTTTGCAAGCAGTGATATAACAGCTCTCTGAACATTTCCCTTTAACATAGCCTAGTCTCTTTTTAATCAAAGGCATCAAATTTCATAATGTGTTGCTTAACATACGTTTCGTGAGTATCTGCTGGTTGTATTCATGGGAATGTCGTACTAATATCATATCAAACAGGCGTTGCCTAAACAACTTGTGACTACTTCTTCAAAAAGAAAGGAATGGATATAACAATGAAAGCAATGGCTTTAACCGGCTTCGGAATTCCTGAATCGTTGGAGGAGCAGGAAGTGTCTGTTCCTGCAATTAAAGACACCCAGGTACTCGTGAATAGTGCATAAGGATGAAAAAGATAGCCGCCTTGCCTCCGTACAGGGAATACCGTATTTTCTGTTTAATAAAACGCATTCCGTATCGGGTGCCCGAGATCAATCAGTATTCAAAGAAGTGCTGAATCAGGCATGGTCTAAGGCGGAGACTGTATCCGATAATAATACCGAATCCGCCACCAGCCCCGGATGTCTGGATGGCTCCTGTCCTATCAGATAAACATGCACTAGCAGCGACTCTCCGGTCAGGGGGGCGCTGCTGTGGCGTTTGGTTTCGGTCATTGACGGTCCGCTTCACAGATAGACCCGGCGCTGCTGTGGCGTTTGGTTTCGGTCATTGACGGTCCGCTTCACAGATAGACCCGGCACCGCTGCGCCCCGGCCATGATCCGGGCTTGCAGCTGCACCCGTTCCCAGGTAGCGCCCAGGCCCTCTGCTTGTTGCCCGCTCATAATTGCTGCAAAAGTCTCCAGCTGGCCCACATAATAGTTCAGCGGTTCGAATTCGCATAGAGTGGTGCGGTTGTCCGGCAGATCATGCCGGATTTTGAGCTTGTAGAACCCCTTGACCGGCCGGAAGAAATCCGGGACGCTCAGCACGGTATGGTCGAAATACAAGGTATGCGAGGCCCGGAATGGCAGTTCGAAGGAAGTGAGGCATTCGGCCCTCAGCCCGTTCTTGTACTGCAGCGCCGCCTGAAAGGTCCAGTCGCAGCCATCCGGCCCGTCAAAGGCCGACTGCCCCAGAATCTCCTCCGGCTGAAGACCTGCAAGGGTCTGCACGAACTGCAGCCAATAGCAGCCCAGATCATTAAAAGCACCTCCGCCCTTCTCCCGGACACTCCGGTAATTTCCGGCATGCCCGTTCTTGGCAGGAACGGAAATCCGGGTGCTGATCCTGCGCAGCGAACCGAATTCGCCAGAATCGACGATCCCCTTCAGTGCCTGCTGCCAAGGGTGACAGGCAATCATCAGCCCCTCGGAGAGCTTCGGGGCAGCAGGGTTGTCCTTCGCCTGCCTTAACTGCTCCGCTTCTTCGGGATAGAGGCAGATCGGCTTTTCCACCAATACATGCTTGCCCGCATTCAAAGCCCGGATCGCCCACTGCGCATGAAGCTCATTGCTGAGCGCAATATATACTCCATCCAGTTCGTCTAGCTCCAGCAGCTCGTCCAGACTACCTGCCACATAGGGAATCTGGTATGCCTCGGCCATGGCCTCCGCCTTCGCCAAGGTACGATTGGCAATTGCCGTGACTTTTACCTTGTCCACCACCCGTGCAGGCTCCAGCATCGCTGGAACAGCAATACTTGAGGCACCCAGAATGCCGAGCTTATAGGCGGGCTGCTCTCCCCCGCTGCTCATATCTGGGCCAGCGCAGCATAGGTGTTCAAGTACAGCACATTACATTTGGAGCAGGCCGGCGACAAGCCTTCATCCAGAATCCGCCGCAGCCGGTCATAACGCGCAGAATTCCATATGTCTGTCAGCGTCTGCTCCTTCACATTGCCAATAGCCAGCTCGCCAAAAAATTTACACGCACTCACCATCCCGTTCGGGGCAATATCCACCCGGGTGCTGAGCGCCAGACATTTGGAGGTACTGCGGGACAGCATCGGCTTCCCGGCCACGAAATCCTCAATCTCATCAAAGTCCAGCCCCGGCTGATAGCGGATTCGGGTATTATTCCAGGTGTTGCTGTTAATCCGCCGCAGGTCATCGGTCAGCCTGGTGATATTCTCCGGCTTGATATGGTATTTGAACGCGTGCCAGCTGCTCCGGTGATCCGGCGGAAGCTCAGCCAGCCACTGGAAGTGCTCATCGTAGAAGCGGTCCATCTCAAGACTGGTGTCTTCCGAGATATACCAGGGGAAGCAGAGCAGCACCAGATCAACACCCTTGCGCTCAAAAAACTCCACCAGCTCATACAATCGGCCGATCATATTATCATTTATGACATTGTGCACGGAGATCCGGCCGCGGAAGCGGCCTTGCTCGCGCAGCTCCAGCAAACGGTCAACGGCGTCGATGACCTTCTGGAACGAATTTTTGCCGCGCAGGAAATCATGCTCCTCCTGGAACCCCTCGATCGGGATCAGCAGCTCCAGATTGTCGGAGACCGCGCACAGCTCCTCTTCGAACTTAGGGATCATGTAGGCATTGGTACAGATCGTAGTATCGCGGGGATGCTCCTTAAGAAGGTCCAAAATCTCCTTGGCCTGCCGGTGAAACAGCGGCTCCCCTCCCCATAAATACAGGCGGGACTGCGCCTCGTCCGTCTCCTCCAGCAGCCTCTGGATCATGCCCAGATCCATATCCAGATTCTGCTCGGCGGTATCCATATCATGATGGTAGCCGTCTTCATTCCATTGATAGCAATGCTTGCAGCGCAGATTGCAGCGGTTGGTCAGCTTGAGGGACATAATCTCCGGCATCACCGTCTTGAAGCCGGGATCATGCTTACGTTCCCGGTGCGGAACCACCACATTCTTGATTGTACGCTTCAATGCCTCAAAGGACTTGGCGTCCAGACTCACTTTACTGGTAGGCTGCATTAGCTTCTCCCTCCTGCTGCGGATAGTTGTCCGGCATAGCTTGCCGCATAATCCGGGTATTGGCCGCCGGCGTCCCTGAGGTTATCCGCCAGCTTAAGCAGCTCATCATCATCATAACCTGACGCAGCCCATTCTCCGTAAGTAATGCCGTAACCAAGCTTGACCCACAGATCGCTGTTGATCTTCTCATGCGGGCCGAAGGGATCAAGCAGCACCAGCGGTGTGCCCGAAGCCAGCGAATCGATCAAAGCGCCGCCGCCCGGCTTGCTGATGACTGCGTATGCCTGCCGGATGACTCCGAACATCCCCTCCCCATAGCTCTGACAGGGCGGGAAATGCTCCGTCCGGTTACCGGTTACCTCTGCAAACGGCGGGAAGGTATACTGCCCGCTGCTGTCCTTCGTCCAGGTGCGCCACTGCGGATCATTCATATAATAACGTCTTCCATGGGTAGCCTCGCCAATCTCCTGAATACTGTAAGCGGCGATATCCAGCTCGTACCCCGCCGACTCCAGCGCACCAAACTTCTCACGGAAGGTTCCAATCCCCCAGCCGCCCCCATGAACGACCAGCCGCCCGTTCCTCGCCGCGGCAGGCAGTGCTTCCCCAGCTCCGGCATCGATGCTGCACAGAATCTCCTGCTTCCCGGGATCATACAGGCTTACTTCATGATAGCCTTCCACATAACCCGGATTCAGTTTGCGCAGATTTTTCCACGATGGCGACAGGCCGGCGTCAATATACAGCAGGTCAGCATATACGCTCACCCCCGCCAGTCTACGGTACTGGTCCATGACATGCACCCAATGCCCGGACAAGACGATGAAGTGCTGCCGTTCCTCCCGCTTCCATTGCTCCAGCAGTTGTTCAACGGCTGCAGGGTCAAGACTGCTTCTTATATCGGAAGGTATTTTCTGTGAGGTCAGGGCTACGGCGAAGCTCTGCTGGTACGCCCTGCGGCTGTTGTCTGTCTGCTCCTTTTTGCGCTCAGGCATTAAGGTCTCGAACACCTCAATCTCCGCCTGTAGGCCCAGCGCGGTTAACTTGCGTTCCAGCAGCAGGCCAGGAACATAGAAGCCCAGGCCAAAGCCCGAGCATAGAATCGTCACGGTGTTATTCATTGGAGGGTTCCTTTCTTTATCGCAGGATAGTATAGCCTGTGCGCATGAGAGACTCGTCCAGCGTACGGATGAGCCCATGCTTGCGGTCTTCGTTCCGGTAAGTCAGGGCCGCATACAGCTTGCCCTTCACGGAACCGGCAGTACGGGCGGGGTCCAGCGGCTGGAGCGCGCTTGAGGTTAAGGGCATCACACCTTCCCCCGTCTCCAGCGAGAACAAAATCCCCGTCTCCTCCATCCGCTCCAGCAGCTCCTGATAATGAACCTTGCCCATAGCCGCCAGCGGTACCTGAATCAGGCAGGTGTGCAACCCCTCCTGCTTGAACCGGAGGTCCACATGATGCTTAATCAGACTCATCGACTTGCGGGCATTGATCTCTACCAAAGGCGCCAGACTTCCGTCACGCAGCAGCATTGAATCGACACATACGTCACCGTAATATCCGTCAGAGTACAGCTCCCGGCCTATGCCCTGCATTGTCTCCCAGTAGCCTTCCTTATCCAGCTTGTCCAGCAGAGAGGGCTGCGGGGAGTGGGATTCTCCGAAGGCAAAGCCCTGGTTCACCAGCTGCTGAACGGACAACAGGGTGATCCGGCCTTCCGGATCAATCTGAAACTGGCAGGAGAAGTCTGTCTCCCGGTCCAGCAGCGGCTCAAGGACAAACCGGATTCTTTTTCCCTGATTGCGGCTCGACTCCAGATACCCGGTCATCCGGCGCAGCATACGCTCTGAATCCACCAGTTGATTCCCTTTACCAGATACCCCGTACTCATCCTTGATCAGAAAAGCTCCCTTCTCCAGCAGCGCTTGTCCCGATTGCAGCAGCTCCTCCATACTCTGGACCACTACCGCAATATTCGGCAGCTCCAGCCGGTCACGCATCGCCGTAGAATAGCTCTTGGTATTCACTGCCCGTACAATGTCTTCATTAGGCAACGTAGGCAAAAGCTTGTACCGGCTAACCGCCTCCTGTGTCCCGGGAAGCACGGCGAAGGGCTCCAGCAGCGCTCCTTCCGGTATTAAGCGGTCCGGCTCCTGCCCGGCGTCCATCCGGCCCAGCAGCTCAAATACATTCAGCGCCGCCTGTGCGGGAACAGACTCCTCTGCCTCCAGACTGAGCGTATCCATATTGGTGCTGAATGCATAACCGAGCGATTGCAGATAGTCATATTGTGCCCGGTTCATCCCCTGGCGGGTTAAGAGAACATCACCGCTTCCGCAAAAGACAAACAGCATTTCATCCATCGCTTGTACGATAGCCAGTGCCTTCGCATCGGGAATGGCCGGCAAGGAGGCCAGATCCTCCTCCCGCCAGTACCGCTCCGACTCCAGGCTGCCGCAGTGCACAGCATTCCTCATTGTACGGCAAGCCCGGCAACATAAGCGGAGAACCGGTCCACTGATTTCAGGTGCTCCAGATCAAAGGTGTCGAAATCTACCTCTATATTGAATTCGTCTTCGACTCTCAGAATAAAATTAATGATCTGCAGGGAGTCAAGTGCGGCGTCCAGGGTCAGGTCAGAAGCTCCGCTGAGCGTCTGAAGCAAGCCTGGTTCCTCCTTGATTTCGGCGATAATCTCAATGACTTTCTGCTGCATGTGTCTACCCCTTTCAGGTTGCATAATTGGAATGAATAGGATGAATATACCAAATTTTAAGTTGTTAATATATGGTTGAATGCGCCAAAATATTCAGATATACTAGGGTGGATTCCAGTCATCCAACATAAGGAAGCAGGAAACGGAGGTTTGTTTATGGAAGCTTTTCCGGTATTCACGGGGGATTATGTATTCGACTCCTGTTCACCCGTACAAATGCTCCTGACTCAAAAAACGGTCACTTCTGTACGTCATCAGCATGATTTCGTAGTGCTGGCCTACGTGGTTCAAGGAACGGGCATACATCTGGCGGGCGAGGATAAAATGCAGGTAACGCAGGGGGATGTGATAGTGATTCCGCCGGGGATATCCCATGTCTTTCATCCGCAGGATCTGAGCGGTACCGAGCCGCTGCTGATCCTGAATTGTATGCTCAGGCCCGGACTTGACAAGGTGCTTAGAGAGCTGCCCGGGCCCTTGTCCGAAGAGGTTCTCATGCCGCTGCTGAAGCTTCTGGAGGTGCGGCAATGGTTCGGATACAGGGAGAAGAACAAGGAAATCCTCTTTCTGCTTGGGCGGCTGCACGGGATGCTGAACTCCGGCCTGCCTGTAGTCGAGCAGCGGCTATACCCTCCGCTGCTGGAGCTGGCGAAGCTGATTATGCCCGCTGCAGATCTTCCCTTCACCGAACGTCCGGGGACTCAGTATGACCCGCTGCATGATGTCCTCTTATATATGATCAGTAACTATAGTGAGCGGATCACGCTGAATGAGATGAGCCGCCAGCTTGCGATGAGCTCCCGCCAGTTCCAGCGGCTGCTCAAGAATAAGACCGGCAGGTCCTACATCCAGATCTTCCAGGAAATCCGGATGAAATACAGCTGTCTCCTGCTCCTGTTCACGAAGCTTGGCGTGCAGTCCGTGGCCCTAGAGGTCGGCATTTACGACATGAAATATTTCTACCGGCTCTTCCGCGAATTCAGCGGCATGACTCCCGCTTCTTACCGCGACCGGCTGCACAGCCACTTCAGCTCGGCGAAGGAGATGATGAGCAGTGTTGAACATTGCTCCTGTTAAGAGTACCCTGTACCCCAAGCTGCGCAGCTGTATCGATGATTGCATCCAGTCTGTAGCGCAGTGGCAGGGACTGGACAGCAAAGGCATGTACGGCGATGCCTGGCAGATGTACCTGGATGAGCCGCAAGCCCCGGACCAGCCGCTGATTGAGCGGATACGGCTGCCCCGGATCAATACCGGCTACCTGTCTGCATACCATGGCCTTACCTTCAGTTATATCGAACGGACCGGACCGGCAATGGCCCGAAGCTACATGCTTGACTTGCTGGAGCATCAGCTGTCCTCAGGCATGCCGGTTCTGGTCGGCTTCGACTCCTATGACTGTCCCTGGTGTGTAGCCTACCGCAGGCTGCATACGAGCCATGCCTGTCTTGCCGTAGGTCTGGACCGGGAGAAGAATCTGATCTATCTGACAGATGCTTACTATGGAAGGGAACTTGAGACGGTGGATTTCAGCATCCTTGAAGGGGCTTGTCATTTCTACGCCTTATTCGGGCGGTGCGAAACCTCCCGTTCCTGCTCAGACTGGCAGACGATCCTGCAAGAGGTGCTTACCAGCCCTGCCCGACAGGTTCGGCCAGATCAGGTGGGCGTCCAGCTCAGGGCGTATGCCCAGGCCTATCTGGAGACCGGGATACGGCCTGATAACACAGCTGAAGCCAGTTCAGCCTTCAAAATCTACGCCAACGCCCTGCCGATCAGCCGAATCCGGTTCAGCCAGTTCCTGCAGCTGCTGGAGCGCGAAGGCCCCGCACCTGCTCTTTCCCGCGGGGCTGAAGGCTACCGTCAGGCAGGCGAGAAGTGGGATCTGGTGAATCAGTTCATGATTAAGGGGATGTGCTCGGGCAACAAGCCCGCCGCACGGGTGAAGCTTCACAAGAATATGTGCGGGATCATCCGCCTGGAGGAGCAGCTTCTGGAGGAGCTGACAGATTTGACGATGACGACGCAGCCTGGCAGATAGTTCCCTCTACCATACACAACAAATAGAGCAGCGGCCCCCAACCGGGAACCGCTGCTCTGCTCTTTTAATCAAACTATCCTGCTACTTGCGCACCGAGAGGACGAACCGCTCCAGCGCGCTTATATCCGTAATGCTCTGATTGCAGCCCTGATTATCCATACATACATACTGGCCCACGGAAGCAAAATTATCTGCCGCCGCCAGCTCCGGCTTGGTCTTGACGGTCAGGAAGGCAAGCTCCTGCTGCCGGTTGCAGAACAGGCAGTAGCCCTTCTTGTGCACAGGCAGCATCCGGCCTTCCACGCCAATGAACTGCCCTTCATGCGGATAGACGATGAACAGCTTGTTCGTTGCGATGTCCGCCCAGGCCAAGTAAGTGACATAGCGGAAATCAAAAGACTGCAGATCAGGCAGCTTCATCTTTTTATTCTTGGGAAACAGCTTCTGAATCTGCTTCAGCGTAATCGGCGGAAACTGCTCCAGATAAGGCTCCAGCCCGCTGGTATACTGCTGGAAGTCCTCGGCCTTCTCGAAGGTGGAGATGGCCCGCAGCATCTGCTCCTGCCCGGCGGTCAGTGAAGCAAAGGCCCCCGTCACGTTGAGCTCGGCGCTGTATCTTACGGTCTCCAGGACACGGCGGTCTGCTACCGAACGCAATGTTTTCAGCACAAAATCCGCTTGTTTCTTAATGTAATTATATTGATGGTTTCTAATAAATGTTGGTGTCACAGCTCTTCAGCCCCTTATTATGATTGATTACAGCAATAAGGTGCAGAGCCTGCGATTAGAAACGATAATATCTGTTTGGGCGATCAAGATTGTCCTGCCGCACCCCACGCAAAGTATCGCCCCGGATCAGGCTCTGCATGAGGACTCCCTAGCTAATGAGCAATTCGTTGCCATCCGTGTAACCCCCTATCAAACTAACCTGTCAAAAGTATAGCAGGAAATTACGGAGGGAACAATTCCATATCCCTGCCTGATCCTCAAGGTCCTATGATATGACAGGTGTGCACAGAACAGGCCCGGTGGTAGAATATTGTGGTGTGCATCAATGTTACAGCAGTAAGGAGGAAGACCCGGTATGAACATTCATACATACGAACCGCTTGTGCCGAACATCGTGCTGTTCGTGGACCGCAGGTCTTTTGCAGAGTGGGAGATTGTCAGCAGCCCTATCGATTTCCATGATCTGACGTTCATTGTGGAAGGCAAAGCGGTCTATTATATTAACGGGGAGCGGTTCCCGGTGGAAGCCGGTGATATTCTCTATGTCCCTTCCGGCAGTACCCGGGAAGCCCATACGTTCGCAGAGGCACCTATGCATTCCTATGCGTTCAACTTCTTCTGGGAAGGAGCGGACAATCCGGTGCATCTGCCATTCGCGGCCGTAACCAAGGGCTGGATGACCAAAGAAATCCTGGAGGATATCAGGGAATTCTCGCATATCTGGATGAGCTCCCAGCCGCTTTACCGGATGAAGGCCCGGGCTATTTTTCAGCTGATTATCTATCGTCTGCTTAACATCGCTTATCATCAGGAGGCACCGCTGCTTGATCCGCGAATCCATAAGGTAATGGCTTATATGATGGATCATTATGCGGAGGAGGTTACGATCAGGGATCTGGCGGAAGGCATCGGACTGAGCCCGGTCTATCTGGGCAAGCTGTTCAAGCAGAATACCGGGTACACCTGTAAGGAGTTCCTGAACAAGGTCCGGGTGAACAACGCCGAAATGATTCTGTCTGCGGGGGGCTTTAATGTATCGGAGGTGGCTGAGCATTGCGGGTATCATGATGTGGCGTATTTCAGCAATGTGTTCAAGAGCCTGAAAGGATATCCGCCGTCATCGGCTCTGAAGGGATGACGGCGGCATGGTAGAGCTATTGTATAACAGGAGTGCCCCGTTTAATTAATAATCATAACGCCCCAAGCATCAAGTGTAAGTTCTTCATCCTGCCCGACCGTATCGCCGGACAACAGCTCCTGACCAGCCTCATGCGGATACTTGAAGCTGAGCGGCTGGGCGGAGTAGTTGTAGTAGTAACGGATAGTGCGGCCCTGGCGGTTCACGCCGGACTTCACGATGAGCGGGAACGACAGCTGCTGGTCCGCACCCCATAACCCGGCCAGCTGGAGCGTGTCGCGCAGGATCTCCGCAAGTGCGGCAGGTCCGGTCATACAACCGATGTAGGTGGCTGTTCCTTCGCCGAAGGTATTACGGGTGACGGCAGCATATTCGCCCCACTGGGGATGATCGTAGCTGGCCAGCACCTCCGCTGAACCGGGAACGATCATTTCCATCCAGGTGTGGACGGTGTGAACGCCTGCTTCGTCTCCCTCAGGGAACAGCTTGCCGGTAAGTCCCGTAACCGCATTCGGCGTGGCAAAATGACTGTAAGCAATGCCGCAGGCCTCATGAATGATCCCGGGCTGCGCCGTGTGACGTACCTTCACCTGTTCATCAGTGAATCCGCTCTTGAAGGAGTAGACCACATGCCCGCCGCTGCGGACGTAGTCATTCAACTGCTGGAGTGCTTCGTCCCCGGCGGCATACAGTGCAGGAACCACAACCAGCTCATACTCGCTGAGGCGCGGGCTTCCCGGCTGGATGAAATCGCAGGCGATGTTCATTTTATAGAGCTCATCGTACATCCAGCGGACCACATCGTTATAGATCAAACCGCCGGGCAGCTTGAACCATTCGATCGCTGACAATGCTTCATTGCTGACCATAACGGCCACCTTGCTGCTCTTCTTCAGTCCGATAAGCTGATCGCTTAACCGCTTGAAGTCCGCGCCGATAGTCTGGGCTTCCTTATATACCGGATTCGGCAGGAAATCATGGCTGAGCAAGCCCTTCCAGTAGGTCTCGAAGGAATTATGAATCGAATGCCAATGCCAGTAGGCGACCATTGAAGCGCCTGAGCCCAGATGGCTGAACGCCAGCTGCCGCAGCTGTCCCGGATAAGGCGTCCACTCGGGGAATGCTTGCGCCTGGGTCTCCAGCACGAAGTAGTTATCCTGCTTCAGCGAGCGGGTCATATCTCCGCCGAAGGCAATCTCGGCACCTGTAAGCTGATCCTGAGACGGGTGATAGATATCTGTGCCTGCAATGTCAAAGGGCTGCGAAGCCGCAAAATGATCCACCGAAGGCTGAACGCCGAACGAATACCCCCGCCACTCAAAATCGAAATTATGGGTGGTGAACTGCCCCGGCTGCTTATACTCATTCACGATTCCGACCTGCCATGCCAGGAACTCATTCACCAGTCCCCGCTGGAACCGGGCGAATTCCGCCCCCAAGCTGCCGTTGATCGTCCCCACCATGGACGGGAAGTCCTCCCAGCTGTCGATCCGGTTACTCCAGTAATCCAGACCGAACTGGTGGTTGATGGCTTCAAGTGTTCCGTAGGTTTCCCTCATGTATTTGACGAATCTAAGCTGGACGTTCGGTCCGGCTGTCTCATAATGCTTGGTCTCATTATCGATCTGGTAGCCGATGACTGACGGATGCTTATGTACCACAGCCATCAGCTTGCGGATGATCCGCTCCGAGTGGAACAGATACGCCGGACTAGTGATATCCATAATCTGTCTGGCGCCATATTTGCCTTCCCCTTTCACAGTCACGGCCAGCACCTCAGGGTGCTCCTTGACCATCCAGGCCGGCACCGCATAGGTAGGTGTTCCCACAATGACATGAATTCCGGCCTCATGCATCGCATCGAGCACTCTCTGTACAGAAGAGAAGTCGAATACCCCGTTCTGCGGCTCATGCGTGCTCCAGGTGGATTCGGCGATCCGGACGGTATTAATGCCCGCATCCTTCATCATTTGGATGTCCTGCGTAAGACGGTCATAAGGCATGTATTCATCATAATAAGCAACGCCGTATAACAAGTGATCCATTATAGTCCTCCTGAAAGTTTTGATAGCATATTCATCCTGAATCTCTTCGCAAAACTGGCTCCGGAAGCATACGCTTAGAGTTTTGTTAGCATACACATCCTGAATTCTCTTCGCAAAACTAGCTACGGAAGCATACGCTAAGAGTTTTGTTAGCATACACATAGAGCTTGGTTCGCTTTAAGTTTAGCCTTTTACCGCACCTGCTGTCACACCCTTGGTAATCTGTTCATTGAAAATGGCGTAGATGACAATGGCCGGTATCGATGTCAGCACCATGACCGCAAATTGTGAGCCGTAGTCTGAGGAATACTGGCCGGCGAAGTTCATGACCGAGAAGGGCAGCGTCTTCAGCGCATCTTTACTGAGGAAGGTCGATGCCATAATGAATTCATTCCAGCAGTTCAGGAACGTTGTAACGATGACCGTAACCAGTGCAGGCGCGGTAAGCGGTGCAATGATCTGGAAGACAATCCGGTAAATGTTCGCGCCGTCTACTACAGCGGACTCTTCCATCGCCTTCGGAATGCTCCGCATGAAGCCGGTCAGGATGAAGGTCCCCAGCGGTACAGACACTGCGGTGTAAGGCAGGATCAGCCCCAGATAGGAATTGGTCAGTCCCAGCGCCTTGAAGATGGCAAAGTTAGGCAGCAGGGTCGCATGAATCGGAATCATAATCCCCAGCAGGATAATGGTGAAGAAAATGGGGCGCAGCTTCCACTGCATACGGGTAAAGGCATAGCCCAGCGTAAGGGACAGAATCACTGTTAACAGAATGGTTACCGAGGTAACGAAGGTACTGTTAATGAAGTAGCGCAGGAATTTACCGTCCACCCAGGCATTGATATAGTTCTGCCACTGGGGATCACTCGGCCATTTCAGGACGCTGGAGGAGTAGAACTCATTGCTGCTTAAGAACGAGAAATCAATCAGCCAGATGAGCGGGAACAGCTGGACCAGGGCGACGATCAGGAAGAACACCCATAGTATGGTTTTTGTGCTTTTTGTCATGGTGATTCCTCCTTAGAATTCCGTCGCATCACTGCGGGTCAGTTTGTTGCTGATATAGGTGGCAAGCAGGCAGACAATAATGAACAGAATTGAAATGGCGTTGGCATAACCATATTGGCTGGCCGAGAACGCCTTGTTATAGAGATACACAGCCAGGAATTGGGTGGAATCACCGGGACCGCCGTTAGTGGTCAGGAACACGGTTTCCATCTGTTTCAAGGCGGTAATCATAGCCAAAGTAATCTGCACCGTAATAACCGGTGACAGCAGCGGAACTGTAATCCGCCAGTGCAATCGGAAGCCGGAGGCTCCGTCCAGTGAAGCGGCTTCATACAAATCATCGGGAATGCCTTTGAGTCCTGCATAATAGAACAGCAATCCCCAGCCGAAGCCGGCCCAGATCAGGATGAACAGCATGGAGATCAGCGCGGTGCTGCTATCCCCCAGCCAGGCATGCTTAAGCATTCCAAGCCCCAGGGAATCAAGCATTTTGTTGAAGGCGCCGAAGGTAGGGTCCAGCAGGGACAGCCACATTTTTGAAATAACGACTACAGAAATGACACACGGGATGAAGAAAATCGTTCTGAACCACTTCTCTGCCTTACCGCCGAGGCGGTCCAGCATAATGGCAAAAAAGATGGCAATCGGGTGTTGGATCAGGATGAAGCCCAAACCGAGCAGTACAGCATTTCTAAGCGCCAGCCAGAACCGTGAATCGTGGAACAGCAGCTGCGTATAGTTGGCGAATCCGATGAATGCCGAGGGCGTTCCCGGAGACAGGGTGTCTCTGAACGAGTAATACGCGCTAAGCACAATCGGCACGAGAAAGGTCAGGGAGAACAGGAGAATCCCCGGAAAGACGAACAGAAAGATTGCCATTTTGTTGTTAAATACTTTTTGCATGGAACTCCAACTCCATCCTTAAGATTAGAGAGGGGCAAGAATGCTTCCCGCCCCGTCTCCTTTCACTCTCTATAGTAGTAATCTATAATCTGTATTTGTGATCTGTTATTGTGTTTCCGCAGCCTTTTGAAGATCGGCCAGCAGCTGCTCAGGTGTTGATCCGCCGGCGAAGAACTTGCCGAAGGCATTCTGTGCATCATCCTTGAACTTAGGTGTACCGGAGTCGAGGGCGATAGAACCCGCTGTGCTGGTAGCGCCTGTCAGGACTTCAGTCAGCTGCTTCTGCAGCTCGCTCTCTTTGCCGGTAAGCTCATATTTCTGTGCCGGTACAGCCGCTCCGGTATCCCATACAATCTTGGCCCATTGATCGGCGGACATCATATAGTCGAAGAACTTCTTGGCTTCTTCAGGATGCTTCGAGCTGCTCACCAGTGAATATCCGCCGCCGTTCCAGGCCAGAAGATCGGTGTCCTTGCCTTTGCCGCCTTCAACAACCGGGAATTTCAGGACATTCACATTGTTGCGGAAGTCTTCCGGCAGCTTGTCATTCGTTGCCATCCCTGCTTCCCAAGAGCCCATATACCACATAGCAGCCCGGCCTTGCGTGAACAGGTTCTGGGAAGCGCCGTAGTCTGCTGTCATGAACGATTCCTGGAACAGCTTGGTGTCTCTGGCCTGGGCCAGCAGCTCAGCAGCCTTGGTGAAATTCTCGTCGCCAGTGAAATTCTTCTTCTTCGCTACCGCATCCAGCATCAGGTTCTGATCGCCGGTAAGGCGTACCACAAGGTCCTGGAAGAAGGCCGCGAAGCTCCACAGGTCCTTACCGTTCATCGACATCGGCTCAATGCCTTTGGCGCGGAACTGCTTGCCTGCTTCCAGCAATTCGGCGTAGGTGGTAGGAATCTTGATGCCGTTGTCATCGAACAGCTTTTTGTTATAATAGATCACTTCATAGTCACTGTTGCGCGGCAAGCCATACAGCTTATCATTGAAGGTAAAAGATTTGTACACGCCCGGCAGGAATTTATAAGTATCTCCTTCATATTCCTTAGGGTCCAGCTCTTTCACATAGCCGGCTTGTACCAGCGTATTCAGCTCTGCTCCGCCGTGAACCATGGTCACATCCAATGCTTCGTTGGAGGCCATGTACGCCTTCAGCTTGTTTTTGAACGGCTCCTCGGCGAGGGTCTCGATATCGATCTTCACATTGGGGTTCGCTTTGATGTAGTTGTCGATTACCATTTGCTCTGCCAGCCCCTGGCCGGATTTACGGTCGGGAAGGTTCGAGAACAGACGCAGCGTCACTTCCTTGTCGGTAGAGCCAGTTGTACCGCCGTTCGTGCTGCTGCCTGCATTATTGTTCTTGTCATTACCGCCTCCGCATGCGCTAAGCACCGAGACCGCCGCAAGGGCCGTAACCAGCAGTATATTACGTGTGGATTTTGAATTCATAACCATGTCAATTCCCCCTATTTGTTATGGATCGTGGGTTGCTTTCTTTGTTTCTGAACACATCGTACCAGAGCATCAGAGTCAGGGTCAGTAGAGAAAAAGAGAGTAATGTTGAAAATTGTCGACTTCGTTTGTCAGCTCCCTTGTGTATATTCGGCATTGCGCATAAGATAAAAAACAAAAAGGTTAGTGATCCTGTGCTGCGCTACTACTTGAATTTGAACCTGCGATACAAGATAACCATACTGATCTTCCTGCTGATTACCGGGGTGGCCTGCACGCTCGGCGCTTATTCCTATAAGATCTCCAAGCAGCAGATTATCAATAAGGTGAGCAATTCCAACCAGAGCGTGCTCAAGCAGATTGACAGTAATCTCGCCCGTATGCAAAAGACGTTAGCCGACTGGGTCACGGTATTCAGCCTCGCTCCAGTCGTCCAGGACACTCTGCGGAGCAATACCCCGGATTCCGCGAAGATCGAGAACCAGCTCTATAACGGACCTACTGCGTCGATTATGAACCAGATGCTGGTGACCGGAAGCTTCGACTATCTGGCTCTGTACGGCAGCTTGTCCGAGCCGCTGTTTCAGGTTGCCACCGATGACAGCAGCGGTGCGTATAGTTTGAGCAAAATTACCTCAAATGATACTTATAAACAGACCGTTGCCTTAAATGGTGCCTCCTACTGGTTCCCGCTGACAGAAGAGAACAATGTATTCATTCAAAGCAACCGCAATGACAAGCTCGGCATGACCCGGATTATCCGTGATATTGTGAACGGGAACCGGATCGGCTTCGTGTTCGTCGGCATTAATCTGGAGACCATCCGCAGAACCTATCTGACAAATCTGTATGACAAGGATCACGGCATCCTCATTCTGAGTGAACAGGGCACACAGCTGCTGTCGGCAGGCAAAGAGACCTATAGTCCCGCAGCCGTAAATTTCGTGATGAAGCAGGGGAAGGCCGGCATCCGATCCGGCAACACCATTGTCAGCCTGGAGGGTAAGGATACGCTGCTGAATTACAACATCAACGAGGATGGCTGGATTACCCTGTACAGTGTTCCACTCTCTTCGCTGACCGGGGAGCTGAATTCCATTAAATCGGCAGTGCTCATTATGGTATTAGCCAGCCTGGTGCTTAGTATTCCTCTGCTCATGTTCTTCTCCTCCTTCCTGACAGCGCCGATCAAGACGCTGCTGTTGTCCATGCGGCGCTTCCAGAACGGGCAGTTCGAGGAGAAGGTGGAGATCAAATATTGGGATGAGATCGGCCAGCTGAGCCGGGGCTACAATAATATGGTCAGCAACATCAAGGCGCTTGTGGACGACGCCTATCTGCTGAAGCTGAAGGAGCAGGAAGCGGAGCTGAAGGCGCTGCAATCCCAGATCAACCCCCATTTCCTCTACAACATGCTCGACACGATCTTCTGGGAAGCGGAGGCGGCAGGACAGGACAAGATCAGCGAGATGGTCATCAACCTCTCCCGGCTGTTCCGGTTAAGTCTGAATCAAGGCAAGAGCTTCACCAGCGTAGCCAAGGAAAAAGAGCTGATTGAGCTGTACCTTACGCTCCAGAAGATGCGGTTCCAGGAATCTCTGGAGTATGTGATCGACATTCCTGAGGAGCTGTACCCCTATGTCATCCTGAAGCTCAGCCTGCAGCCCTTCATTGAGAACGCACTGATCCACGGCATCGAACGCAAGCGCGGCGGCGGACGGATTAGTATCAGCGGACAGCGGACCGGAGATCAGCTAAGGTTCGTGATCGAGGATAACGGGGGCGGGATGAGCAGTGAGACGCTGCAAAAGCTTCTTGCCATGCCTGACGAGACAGATGTGTACACTGCCCGGGATGTCGGCGGCTATGCGGTGCAGAATGTACAGGCACGGCTGAAGCATTTTTATAAAGGTGACTATGCCTTGAACTATACCAGTGTTCCCGGAGAGGGCACGCGCGTAGAGATCGTAGTACCGGTGATCGTAAATGACATGCAAGAATAGACACAGCCAGGCGGACAGACAATACAAATACAGATCGGAGGGGATGGTCCCTTGTATAATATGATTATTGTGGATGATGAGGAGCGGGCGCGGGTAGGCATAACGACCCTGATTGACTGGCAGGCGCACGGCATCCATATTGCAGGCGAAGCCAGAGACGGACTGGAGGCACTTGAACTTCTGGATACCTATGCGGTCGATATCATGCTAACGGATATCCGGATGCCGCAAATGGACGGACTGGAGTTAATTAAGATTGTCTCCGAGAAATACCCCAGCGTCAAATCTGTCATTATGAGCGGATACGATGATTTCGCCTATGCCCAGCAAGCCATAAGGTCGGGAGTCAGCAACTATCTGCTGAAGCCGAGCCGCCGGCAGGAGATTCTGAGCACTGTGCTGGCCATCACGGAGCAGATTCAATCGGAGAAGCTGGAGATTAGTACGCTTGAGCATCTGCGGCAAGGCTTCCGGGAGAGTCTGCCCCTGCTGAAGGAGAAGACGTTAAGCCAGCTCATTCTCACCGAGAGTCCCTCGTATTCCCGGCTGCTGGCTAATCTGAAGATGAACCAGCTGGTTTTCCCTTATCTGCTGTACGGCATCATTCTGCTGCGGATCGACAATTTCCAGCTGCTGCATGAGAAGTATATGCATGAGGATACGGAGCTGCTGAAGTACGGGCTGAAGAATATTTGCGAGGAGTCGCTGCCGGAGACTGTGCTGTGTGTTGCCTTCGAGCATCAGGACGATATTGTGCTGATTCTGAATACGGATGAGCTGCCGGATCAGGCTGAATTAAGCGGTTATATCCGGATTATTCAGGAGAATATCGCCAGCTTCTTGAAGTTCACTGTGTCCGCCGGGATCGGAAGCATTGACAAGAATATTGAGCATCTGCGCCACTCCTTCGTGGAGGCCTGCCAGGCTTTGAATACAACCAACTACACTGGCATTGCTAAAATCGTGGAGTACAGCGGGGAATTCGATGCCGAGTCCTCTCAGTCCTCCTATCCCCTGCATGAGGAGCAGGAAGTGCTGAAGGCGGTACGCGGCGGTTCTCCCGGCGACATTGCCGATAAGCTCACGCTGTTCAATGTAGCCCTGAAGCCTGAGACGGTATCCAGGGACCAGGTGATCAAGTCGAGCTTCGCCCTGTTCTTCGCCCTGTATAAATTATGTATTGAGAACAATGTCAATGTAAATAAAGTCTTCGGGCAGAATCTGACCGAGCTGATCCATGTCCTGTCCCGCTCCAGTCTGGATAACCTGTTCCAGTCGCTGCTGGAGACGGCAGAGCGGGTCAGTGAGCATCTGACGTCCAAGAAGAACAGCAACAAGCTGCTCGAAGCGGCCAAGAGCTATATCGGCGAGCACTTCATGAAGGATATCAACCGCGAGATCGTTGCCAGGGAGATCTATATTACCCCCGGATATTTAAGCTTGCTGTTCAAGCAGCAGCTTAAGATCAGCTTCATCGATTATTTGCACAAGGTCCGCATTGAGCATGCCTGCCAGCTATTCAAAGATCCCGGAATGCGGATCGAGGATATCGCTCTGCAGTCCGGGTATAATGATACGAAATATTTCTATCAGGTGTTCAAAAAGTATAAAGGCCTCACACCCAATCAGTTCCGCAGCAATACGGAGTGAGGGGTCAGGAAGCTCTCCTGCGGCCCCAGACAGGATGCCGGCAGCGGCCCGCGGGACAGCACCAGCTTCTGCAGGACCAGCCCGGCATCCAGGCCGTAAAAGCGCAAGGTATGCTGCCCCGCTGTCAGAGGGTGACGGGTCACGGAAACATGGGCATTGTCCATTACTGCGCGGCACCAAGGCCCGTTGCTGTGATTGCCGCCTTCATAATCCGGCGGCAGCGCATCGGCGGTGACCGGCGCTTCCCCGTCGAACCCGGCAGCATACCTCAACCCGCTGACCGGCGACAAATGATTCGTCGGCGCCAGGAAGACGCTAAGCAGGTATTCACCCTCGTGCCGGACGAACAGCCGGTACTCCAGGTAAGGGGCCTTCTCCGGCCGGCCGAAGGAGACGCCGGCCGGGAACATTTTGACAGCTGACAGCGTCCGTCCGTAGTTCTCGATAATCTTCCATTCCACCCCGCCGCGCGATACGCGGCTGATGGCATGCTCCGCTTCCATAGACACCACTCCATGAGCCTCAATAAAAGTAGCCGGCTCGAATCCCTCAAGATCTGTCCAGTCCACAGCAACAGTAACCGTTACGCTTCCTCCGGCACCTGTCAGGATAATCTCGCCTGTTAAGGCTCCCGTTACCTTCGTCCAGTCCACAGTTACGCCAATCTCCGCCCCGCTGTCTATCCAGCCCTGCTCCTGCTCCAGCCTGATCCAGTCTGCGCTGCTTACCGCCTGATACTGGAACCCTGCTCCGCCCGTGCTGACGGTAATCAGGTATCGCTCTTGCAGCAGATTGGTGAACGGCGGGAGCGCGGCGGTCCCTGCTGTGTATCCCTGCTCTACTCCCTCCACCCCTGCAATCATTGCGGCCTCCCGGCCGGGGATCACTCTGCTGACCTCAGGATAGCTCCAGCCCTCCGCATCCCAGCGGACATAGCCGACATGCGGGGAGCTCATCATGCCCTGCCATTTGCCGTTCGAGATTCCTGTGTTATAGCGCTGCTCCAGCTGCTTGTCGCGCTGAATGGCCTCTTCCACAAGAACAGCATAGCTATTAGCTAATATACTCCCGCGCCCTGCATGCAGCCTGTTCAATCCGGCATAGATCTGCATAGCGTTCACATTGGCGGAAGCGGCTGCGGGATAATAGACCAGCTGGTAATATGCATCCCTGAGCGCTTCAGGCAGCCCCAGCTCATACGCTGCCGCTGCCCGCTCCAGACGGAGCGCCTCGGCAAGCAATCGCTGCGCCTCCTGATGATGCAGCAGGCTGAAGGTATCAGGCCTGATAATCTCGGGCTTGCGGCGCCCGTTCATCCGGGTGTAATCCGCCAGCACTTGGGCGATTCCGGCAACCGTCTCCGGCCGGGCTCCGGCCCCGAACTGCTGCCTGGTCCAGCGCTCCGTATACTCCGCCGTCCGGTTAACCGCATCTGTTCCCCAAGCCTCGTAATCATAAGCCAGGTCCAGGAAATAAGAGACCGGCAGTTCCATCGGCTTCAGATCGCCGGCATTCACCACCCATAGCTCACGGATGCCGTAATCGAACGCCATCGTCATCTGCTCCCACACCTTCTCCAGCGGAGTGGTATTCACCCATTCATAGGAGTGGGGACCGCCGTGATAGTCGAAATGGTAGTAGATTCCCCAGCCAGGGGAGCGCTTTTGCTCATGCTTTTCCGGGATTTTGCGCAGATTGCCGAAGTTATCGTCCGACAGCAGAATGATTACATCCTGCAGAACATCCCAGTCCTTAAGCCCCTCCGCTTCGGATGTACCGTACCAGTAGGTCTCAACCTCCTTGTAGACAGCCAGAACCTGCGGCAGATGCTCCAGGTTATACTGCTTCAGCAGCGCCTTCTGGGTCAGGATAATCTGCTTCAGCAGCTCAATATTCTCCTGGTCCGAGCCTTCCAGCGCCGAGTCGCTCTCGCCCCGCATGCCGAGCGTCACCAGGCTCTCATATGCCCCATTGCGCTTGAGTCCGTCCTCCCAAAATGCAGTAATTGCCCGGGAATTCCGGCGGAAATCCCACAGGTTACTTGTCCCGTACTGCGCATAGACCTTCTGCCATTCACTGCCGGCCCGGAACAGCGGCTCATGATGCGAGGTCCCCATCACAATGCCGTATTCATCCGCATGCACCGCATTCGCAATCGGACTGCTTGCCCCGTTCAGGCTGAATTCCGCACTCCACATCGCCGGCCACAGGAAATTCCCCTTCAGCCTCAGAATGAGCTCGAATACCTTGTCATAGAAATGCTCATTGAAATCGCCGAAGGCATGGGTTACCCAGGAGCCGAGCGAAGGCCAGTCATCGTTAAGGAAGATCCCCCGGTATTTCACTGACGGCTCTCTGGAGCTGCGGTTCAGTCTGCTTGCGGGAAGGGCCAGACTCTCCACCTGCTGCGGAACCACATCGGCAAAATACACCCACGGACTCACTCCGATCAGCTCAGAAATAGCATACATGCCGTAAATCGTCCCGCGTTTATCGCTGCCCGCAACGACCAGCGCCCGCTCCACTCCCGGTAGCGGCTGCTCTATAATTTGCAGCCGGTAGCATTCCCGCTTGCCTTCAATAGCAGAGACATCCAGACGGTGCTCTGCAATCAGCCTGCTGATCAGCCCGTTCCCGCCGGCCGGCCCGGCGATAATAACAGTGCCCGTGAGCTGCTCTGCTTGGGTGAGTATTGCAGGTGCGATTCCGCTAACCAGTCTGATATCCGCACACAAAGACTCCGCCACCCGGCGCAGCCCCTTATAGTCAGTCCCCTTCGGGTCCAGATATAGCTGAACCGCCCCTTCCGGGGCGGCAATGATAAATTTCTCGTCCGATATCATGCTCTCATATCCTCCGCTTCTTTCGTCTTCGCATACTTATCACATTATATCGGGAGAGCGGTTACAGACTCCATGGTCTAACTAGCAAGAGTTTGTAATTTGTAAAGGAGGCGGTGTTGGGCGACTTGGGACGTTTAGCGGGTTGGGACGTTCAGGTGGCTGAAAGAGATAGGGTAGGTTGGGCGGGTTACGATGTTCAGGTGGCTAAAAGAGGTAGGGTAGGTCGGGGGCATTCGTTGACTGGGGGCGTTCGAAGCGAATATTCGGTGTAGTTGTATTCTGTACATTTAAAAACAGTAAAAGGGACAGAATTACTCTTTTAGTTGTATTCTGTACAGCTAAAACTGCCCCAATATGTGAAAAACCGATTATTGAGGCAGTTTAATTGTATGAAATACACCTAAACGGTTATTCGGCTATACATCAGATGATTTAGTTGTACAGATGGCACTTATACATAGCGCTTGATTAGACTAATGAATGGGTTCAGAGACGAAACCACTTGCTATTTCCACTATATTAAATCCAATGCCGACGTCCTATTGAAGATGCAGCTAATGTTTTATTGTAACGGAACTATAATCTCTGACCCGCCAATAGTGGTAATTGAAATGCGCTCCTTGCTGAACTTAACCCTCAGCATTGCTTCAGGCGATTGGTCCAGAATTGAGCTGACTTCGCCCGTACTGTTGGCAGATCCATCTACTGAAGGATCACCGTACACGGCGGAGGCCAGCCAATGAACTCCAGGCTCTAGGGAGACCGTTAAGGTTGGCAGCACTGTCCGGGGACGAAGCAGGTTCGTATTTGCATTTGGCCAGATTAACTCAGCCTTCGAGTAGCCCGTCAGCCCCTTGATGCCGCTTGTGCCCCATGCAGTAGCTGCCGCTGTGCCGATTCCGCCGAACTGCTGCGCAGGCTTCGCTTCCTGTCCCAGCGCGAACCCTCCCTCGGCTGCATCCAGCGTCCGTCCTGTCTCCAGCCGGTGAATGCGAATATGCCAGGGCAGTCCTGCTATGACCCAGGTGTGCACCTCAACGTCCGTCCAAGGCTTCCAGACCGACCGCAGGACGTTGTCCGTGATCTCAGATTGCAGATTCCGGCGCCGTACCCGGTAGAGGTTATCTCCCCTTTCGCTCAGCGCAAGCATAGAATCATAGGCACCCTGTGACAATCCCCATTCTGAGCGGGGAACGCTGAATCCGAAGCCCGTGGAATAGACGAATTTCTCGTATTTGGCTGAGGTATGCGTATGCTCATTGGTAGATAAATGCCCGCTGTTGAAGGCGGCCACATGACCGGAAGCCGGTTCGTGGACCAGAACAAGATGCGGCGGAAGCTGCACACTCAATGCCGGAAGCTCCGGCAGCGGCAGCTCCGGTTCGCTCCAGAACGGATGCTCCGCGCCGAGGGCAAGCGGCAGGAATGTCTTCAGCGCCCAGTAAGGCGAGCCGGGAGCATTATAATTCTCTGCCATGACCAGATTCGGATACGTGTATCCGATCGTCAGTACACCCGCAGCATCGAAGATCGGCTGGCGGAACCACCAGCGCAGATTGCGCAGGATGATACCTTTGACCACTCCGGCAGGGAAGCCTTCCACCTCTGCATACGCCAGGGCGCTCCAGAATGCAGACTGGGCGAACCGGTAGGCCAGACTGCGGCCGTAGGGAAGCGCAGCGCCGTCCGGGGCGAACCAGCCGATGAATTCAGCAGCGAACAGCCGGGCGCGTTCTTTGAACAAACGGGAACGCTCCGGGTCTTCCCGTTCCATCAGCTTCGCATACAGCAGCGAATAGTAATGGATGGCGAAGGGCCCGTAATAATCACAGTGTCCGTTAACGCCGTCGCTGTACCAGCCTTCCCCCAGATAGAACGCATCCATCCGCGTCAGGTTCCTCTCCAGCTGCACCGCATCATAAGGCCGTCCTACCGTACGGAAGCCGACATTCACTAACACGTTGAAGAACAGCCAGTTGCAGTCGTAGCAGGGATGGGAATTGATCTGGTTTAGCCAGTTGTACAGATGCTCCTGCTCCTGCGGAGCAAGCGGGGACCAGATATGCTCCGGCACAGCCGCCAGCGCGAAGCCGAAGGCGGCCATCTCGACCAGCCGCTGGTCATAGTCTCTCACATTGCCCCAATATTCCTCATGGGCCGGATCGGTGCCGTGCCGGATGCCCTCCAGCACAGTGGCCCATAGCCTACTTTCCCCGCCTCCGGCGAGCAACGGAATCATTCCCCAGAGCACCCGGGAGAAGCCTTCCATTCCGGCAGTGGTTGCCGGATAGCTAGCTCCCGTAATTCCGATCTCAAGTCTGGCGCTGCCTCTGCTATAGAGCGGCTGAAGCGGCTCTGTCAGCTGGTCAAGGGCAGCCAGCAGATCGCCGCGAGTCTTCAGCGGATTGCTCTGAATTGCCAGATTGCCCCTCGCCAGGCCGCCTGCCGCCGGATTTCCAATTACCGGAGTCATCTTATTATTCGTCATTGTCATACTCCTCCTACTCCCAGTAGAACGGGCCTGCTCCCTTGATCCGGGCCAGTGCCTCGACATAGAAGAAATCCCCGTAGATCAGCGGCACATCGATGTTCCGGTCCTCAGGATAGTTGCTGGTGCCGTGAAGCAGCAGCCCCTGTTCGCCGGGATTGTCCCAAGTTCCGTAATTGCGGTAGAGAGATTCCGTGATTCTAAGCGCCCCGTTCCGGTAGACATGAGCCTCAGATTCTTCCACCAGCCCGGCCAGGAGCAGCAGACCGCTTGCTGCGCAGGAACCGGCTGAAGTATCGCGGATCTCACCAACCTCACCTGGAGCGCGGAAATCCCAGTGCGGTACCTGATCCTCAGGCAGCCGGGTCAGGAAGAAATGTGCAACCTGCTTGGACGCATTCAGATAGCTCAGCTTGCCTGTATGGTGATAGGCCAGCGCCAACCCGTATAGTGCCCAAGCCGCACCGCGCGACCAGGCCGATTCCGGCGCATAGCCCTGTCCGCCCAGCTTCTCTGCCACTTCGCCCGTCTCCGGGTTGAAGCTGACAATATGATAGACCGAGCCGTCCGGCCGGATGAAATGCTCCAGCACCGTATCCATATGCGCCTCCGCGATATGCCGGTAACGCGGGTCTCCGGTGACTTCGGAGGCCCAGAACAGCAGGCTGGTGTTCATGCTGCAGTCGATAATGGCCACCCCGCTGTTGTCCTCGCCTTCTCTCCAGGGATTCCAGGCCCGGATATAGCGGCCCTTCAGGTTGAAGCGGGCGGCCAGATAGTTGGCGGCCTTCAGCCCGCGAACCCGTGATTCTTCTCTGCCCGTCAGCTTGTAATTGGCAACGCTGGTCAGCAGCCACATGAAGCCAAGATCATGGTCCAGCTTCACATAGCCGTCCAGCACCTCATCCAGCCGCTCCTCGCAGCGCTCGGCTACAGCCTTCAGGCTCTCATCTCCGCTCCCTGCATAGAGCTGCCAGAGCATGCCCGGCCAGAAGCCCGCAGTCCACCAGCTCGGCACTTCCAGGACATACTTGCCGCCTTGACTGGCATGCGGGAACTCGGCCCCGATGCTGATGCTGTTCGTTCCCGTCTTCTCCAGCGCCTTACCCCAAGCCTCATCTACCCAAGTCTGATCTATGGTTCTGTTCATTTGAATCCCGCCTTTATGTGAATGTAGTACCCGTGCCGTGCGTCTTACATAAACTCAAAAGTAAGCACCAATACGCCCTCTGCCCCGGGCTGGAGAACCTGGAAGTCCAGGCTATGCCACACCGTGTCCTGGCCATAGTGGTCCTGGTACACATGTGCGGTAATCTCCGGCCGCATGATCTGCGGATCGTAGGTTACCTGAACGCCGTGTCCTTCAGCACCCGGTAGCAGTACTAGCCCTGGAGCCGACAGCTCCGGTCTGTGCCACGTTACGAACCGTTCCGTCCAGCTTGCCGGAGCTCCGTCATACTGATAGGTGTCAGTCAGCTCCAGACGGGGCAGCTCCTCCTTATGCCAGACCAGCGAACGGACCAGGGATTGCAGTCCGGCTACCGGGTACGCCCGGGCCAGCTCCAGCGTCAGCTCATCCTTCACCTCCGCCGCCGATGCATGCAGCACCGTTGCCTCGAACTCCCGGCCGGCCCCCTGAAACTGGCCGTCAATAATTGGCACGCTATGGCCCTGCGACCCGTTGCAGTCATAGCCGTAACGGCCGGCACCGAAATAGTCCGCCGTGTACTCTCCGCTGCCCAGATCAGCCGCGAAAATCTCCCCCCGGCCGCTCAGAATAAATTGGCCCAGGTCATTATGGTTATGCGGCTCGTCGTTATGGCCTCCCTTGGCCGCGAAGCCGTAGGCGCCCGCAGCAGAGACATGCCGCGATACGAGCCAAGCGGCATCAGGCAGATAGCTGCTGCCTGCCTCCCAGGACTCGTTCTCCTGCCCGGCTCTTGTCCAGATCAGATTACGCAGCGCCGGTGCGAAGCGGCTGCAGTGATCCTCCGTGAACGGGGCGCGCAGCGCAGACGGCGGGCGCAGGACATCCGGATAGACGTCCGCCAGATAATGGGAGAGTCCCATATGCACCCGCACCCGGGGGACAGAATCAGAGAAATTGGCGACATAGCTGTCGTCCATAAAGCATTGCTGCTGGAAGCGGGCGATCTGTGCCACCTTCACCTGCTTGAACCAGTCCAGCCTGCCTCCGCTTCTTGAACGGAGCAAATCACTGTAATAAGTGAAATAGCCGAATCCGTAATTCCAGTAGCCCAGCCCCTCCTGGCAGGCCCCGTCTTCCCCGAAGCCCTGCAGATAATAATTCATGCTGCTCTCTGTCTTCAGGAGAATATCCGCCAGCAGGTCCTTGTCCTTCACAAGGAGCAGTGCAGCAGCACCCACAGAACCCGCGCAGACTGCCGCCCAATTGTGAGTGGAGGTCTCCCAGAAATACGGGCCATGCGCAAGGAACGGCTGGAAAATCCTGCGCTCCACCTCACTGCGTATCCGGGAGCGGAGCAGCAGCGGGAGACGCTCCCCGAGCAGCAGCAGACACTCGCTTAACGTAAAGCCTGTCTCGGAGGAGAACAGATCGATATGCCGGTTAATCTCAGCAGCATCATGCTTCTCAGGAAGATGAGCGGGAACACACCACGTGTACTCATCGCAGATCGCCCATAGAATATCTGTAAGCTGCTCCAGAGCTGCTGCGTTCTCCGGCTCCAGCAGACTAAGGAACACATACGTATTCAGCCTTCTTCTGCGTTCAAAATAAGGGCGCTCATATTCCAGTCTCGACCCCGTCTGCCGGAAAAGGGTAAACAAACTATACTTCAGCAGCGGTATAGACCGCCCTTCCAGCCGCTGTGCTTCTGCGCGAATCTCACTGATACTGGCCTGCAGCACTTCAGAAGATGCTGCCTTACTCCAAAAAGCAGCCGAATCTCCCTGCGGATAATATAGGCTGAGATCTGCCGGCTTCATGTTCTCTACGATTGCCTTAAGTTCCTGTATGTTCATGCCTAAGCTCCCTCTCATGTTCAGTCTGTCTGTACTCCTTATTCCAAAGCATGGTCCCGCATCACGTTCTCGCCGTCTGCGATTCTCCGTGCCGTCCATTTCATGTCCCCGCCCGACCAGAAGGGGTCAGCAGGAGAAAGGCCCAGCGGCAGGAACACGGCGGCGCACAGATACAGACTGCCCGTATTAATGTAGCTCTCGGCCAGCTCCGGCTGATAGCCGTAGATCCCCGGCTGCAGCCAGCCGTTCTCATCCAGCGTGCCCGGGTATTGCATAATCCGGCTAATGACAGCGGTCAAGGCGCAGCGCACCTGGGCCGGAGGCAGCGAGTCTTCCAGGAAATGCTGGAGCGCCGCCTGCGACAGCAGCTGAAATGCCCCGAACCGGTAGACAATAGAACGCCCAAGGAACGGATATGTTCCGTCCGGGGCAATGCTGCGCTCCAGCACAGATGCATATCTCTGCGCCCGCTGCAGGACCAAGGGTCTAAGCCGGGCATACTCCTCATTCTCCTGTTCGAAAAGGGTAACCACATCCACCAGCATCGGCTGAATGACAAAGCTGTTGTAGTAATCCCAGTGGAAATCCTTCCCGTCTCCGTATACTCCGTCACCCTTGTACCAGTCCATGAACATGTGGACCGCATAGCCCACCCGCATCCGGTCATAATCCGGGTCGCCCAGCAGATATAAGGCTGCTTCCACCATCGCACTGAACAGCAGCCAATTGCTGCCGCTGGGAGCGGTCCGCCGCGTCTGCTTCAGCGCCGCAATCAGATTGCCCTTGACCCGTGCGTCCAGCCGGGCTGTAACCGCTTTCGGTGCACGCACCAGCGCATGGGCCAGAAATGCCGCATCGACCAGCGGCTGGCCTTCGGTCTTGAATTCCATATAGTCAGGCGACTGCGGATCGACCGCCGCATCAATTGCCTCAAGCAGCAGCCCGGCATAACGGGCTCTTAAGCGCTCTTCTTCTCCCTCAAGCCCCTCAAGCTCCAGCCAGGGAGCCATTCCGCATGCCAGCCTTGCAAAAGCCTCCAGATGTGCAAACTGGCTGCGCCCGCTATGAAACTCCGCAGGTAACCGTTCTTTCAGTTTCCGTGCGGCAAGCGCCTCCAGGACCGGTGTTCCAATCCGCAGCATCGTATCCAGCCAGTATTTACGCTGTTCTATCCCACTCATCCCTAGTTCCACCCTCTCAGGTATTCTTCTTCTCTAGTGTATTGTGGTATTATTGCAATGTCTTTGCGAATAATGATGATTTATTGCGTATGTTGTGATCAACATGAAAGGAGCTGTGACTATTGAAGCATGCCCGGTATTATGAAACCTTCGACGGCGATATTCTGGCCGGGATCGGCAATTCTCCGATCTCTCCGACGAGGGATTTCCATATCCATGACCACTATGAAATCTTCCTGTTCCTGGGCGGCAGCGTGAACGGCTTCGTGGACCAGTACAGCTATCCGCTGGAGCGAGGCGACGTCCTGTTATTCAACAATCATGAGATTCATAAAATCATTAACCGCTCCCCCGAGCCTTATGAGCGGCTGACCATTCATTTCAAAGCACCGCTGGTCTATCCGTTCTGTACGGCGACCACGAATCTGCTGGCCTGCTTCCAGAACCGCCAGCCCGGGGAGAATAACCTGGCCCGGATGGAGGAGCCGCTGCTCTCAGAGTACACCGCCCTCTCCTCACAGCTGATTACAGCCCTGGAGCGCAAGCAGTACGGCAGCGAGGTGCTGGCCCTGACGTACCTAATTCAGATTCTGGTGCTGGTCAACGAGCTGTACAGCCGCACCCGTGCCGCCGTGCCCAGCATTATCTCCTCCCATATTCAGTCTGCGATGAGTTATATCGACAACCACCTGCACCTGAATCTGTCGCTGGGGCATATCGCCGGGGAGCTGAAACTGGATAAATATTATCTCAGCCATCTGTTCAAGCAGCAGACCGGCGGCACCATCTACCGCTATGTCCTGCTCAAAAAGATCGCGTTATCCAAGCAGCTCCTGTCCGCCGGCAACTCTGTGTCCGATACCTGCTACCTGTCCGGCTTCAATGATTATGCCAATTTCATCCGCACCTTCAAGAACATCACGGGCATTCCACCCGGAAAATACGGCAAATGAAAACGGCAGCGCCTATCCTCAGCGCTACCGTCTCAGCAAGTGGAAACGGCTTCGCCGTCCTTTTAAAGGACGGTACCGTTTCAGCGAGAAATAGAAGAATAAATTATCGTGTGCAACATATAAATTCTTATATTTGAACAAAATGCCTACGGCATCCCTATTGTGATCGGTTTTCCGACCTTATCCGGCTCGCACGTCTCTGCCGCACCAAATGTAGTCGGTTTTTCGACCTTATCCGGCCCACTCGTCTCTATCGCACCGAATGTAGTCGGTTTTTCGACCTTATCCGGCCCATTCGTCTCTGCCGCACCAAATGTAGTCGGTTTTTCGACCTTATCCGGCCCACTTCGTATCTATCGCACCGAATGTAGTCGGTTTTTCGACCACATTTGGCCCAGATGACCATGCGCTGTACATGTGTTCGGTGAAATCAGCGAAGTCATTCCTATGACTGATCCAGAATATAGTCATCCTGCCGATGCGAGCTTTCCAGTAGAAAGCTTTCAGACGGTCGCTACCGCTCCTCATACCCGCTACTGCTGCCGCTCCCCTCCCCTATACTCCGTAGGACTTACGCCCGTATAGTCCTTGAACACCTTAGAGAAATAGTGCTGGTCGCCGAAGGACAGCAGCTCCGACAGCTCCTTGACCTTCAGCTCCGGCCGGAGCGCAATCAGCCGGCAGGCTTCGGCTATCTTCAGCCGCATGCTGTAATGCACGAAGGTCTGGTTCGAATAACGCTTGAAGATCCGGCTGACATAGGAAGGGCTTACGTGGAACTTAAGCGCTACTTCCGTAATGGAGAGCGGAGCGTAGAGCTGCTCCTGCAAATATTGCTCCAGCTGCCGGAACAGCTCCTCGCTGCTCTTAGGCCGGGGCGGCCCGGGTGAGGCCAATCCCTCCGGCAGCCCCATTCTGCTGCCCTCCTGCTCCTGCAGATGGGCGACCAGCCGCTGCATGACTTCGGCAAGCTGCTGCCGCTCCACCGGCTTCAGCAGATAATCGAATACCTGCAGATTCAGCGCTTTGCGCGTATACTCGAAATCACTGTAGCCGCTGATCAGCACTGCCTTGAGCGCCGGATTCACCAGCCTGCACTCCCCGATCAGCGCAAGTCCGTCCAGCTTGGGCATGCGGATATCGGTCAGCAGGATATCCACCGGATGCGCGCGAATATATTCAAGCGCATCCAGCCCGTTCGAGGCGGTGGCGGCGATGCTAACAGGCAGCTCCATGGACTGCATAAGAGCCTCAATATTCCGCAGAATCGGCTTGCTGTCCTCGGCAATGATAGCGGTATACATAGCGGTCCCTCCCTAGCTCTAGTAGAAGTCTTTACTCATAGATGCGATAATCTGGACCGTGGCACCCTTTTCCCCGTCCAAGTGGTTGTAGATGTTGAAGAACAGCCGGTTCCTGTACATCAGCTTCAGCCGGTTCACCGTATTCACAATCCCCATATTGCCAATCCCTGAGGTATCATGCCGAAGCTCGTTGACCCCGGAATCCGAGTCCTCAATATTGTCCAGAATGTCCCTGATCCTGCCCGGCGCGAAGCCCTCTCCGTTATCCCGGATTTCGATGGCCCACAGGCCGTTATATACCTTCACCCGCACCTCAATCCTCCAAGGAGGGTCCGTATTCTTAAAGGCATGCTCGATACAATTCTCCACGAACGGCTGGATCACCAGCCGGGGCAGCTCAATCCGCTCCAGGCCCCCGTCCCCGTCAATCTCCCACTCCAGGTCATCCTCGAAATTATGCTGAATCAGGGACAAATAATGCCCGGTATGCTTCAGCTCCTCCGTCAATGTCACATGCTGATAAGGGGAGGATACAATATAACGGAGGCTGTCCGAGAGATGCTTGCACATTTCGGTCACCACGCTATTCTTTCCTTCCTGGGCGGCAATACTGATCAGATACAGCACATTGTGGATAAAATGCGGCGCGATCTGGGCCTGCAGGGCGGAATTCCGCGACTTCACTTCTTCGTGCAGCGCAAGCTTTTCCCGTTCGATAGATTCCTGTAACCGCTCCAGCAGCTCCTGAAAAGCGCTATTCAGTTGAATCAGCTCATTGTTGTGGGTACGCGGGCCCGCCTTCATATTCAGGTTGCTGTAGTTCATCCGCAGAATCTGGCTGCGCAGCTTACGGATCGGAAGCAGCAGGTTCCGGGTCGAGAAGTAGATGAAGATGAACGAGAATAGAATCAGCGCGGTAATCAGCAGAATAGAGAGGTATTTCACCGAATTGACCGGGCCCAGCACCACATTCCTGGGATTCACCACATAGGTGGTCCAGCCCGTCTCGGCAGAGCGGTGGTAAGCCACATAGTTCTGGCCGCTGCTCAGATAGATTCCGTTAGCTGCTGCAGACTCAGAGGGAGACGCTGCGAATTCGGGGACCTTCTCCCCTTCCCGCAGTGCCGGAGAACTGGAGACCAGCCGCTGGTCCTGATCCATAATATAGACCTTGCCGCCCGCCAGGCCCGCAGCAGATCTGTTCAAGTACCGCTGGTCGAGCTGCACCGCCAGATAGCCGAACACCTGACCATTCTGGTTCCTGATCGCCCGCACAAAAGAGATGGCATCCGCCCCCTGCCGGTACAGCGCGTAACCGCTTGCATTCCAGGTCGGCAGCTGGCTGCTCTCTTCCAGAAACGGCCTGAGCGAAGCCGGGCTATCCGCGTATCCGATATAAGAGGCCACCCGCTCCCCGGTCAGATCATAGATCATCATATCCTCAATGTTCAGACTCGGCCCCAGCGCCTGGAACATGATGTCCTTCAGCCTGCGGCTCCGGGTCAGCCCTTCAAGGGTAAGCTGTGAGTAATCGCCTGCGGACAGCAGCGTGAACACCTCTTTGTTCGACAGAATCCGCTGGGAGAGCTGGTTCTGGTTATTGATGTAGAGGTTCAGCTGATCGCTGACCTGGACAGCCGCCAGCTTCATTTCGTTCTCCGTCTTGTCCTTGAGCGGCTGGATCACCATATAATTCACATAGACCAGGAAGCAGCCCAGCACAATCAGCAGCAGCAGCATGAAGGTGAAGAAGAATTTCGTTTGCAGACTGGCCTGAACCCTTCTCTTGCTTAGTCTGTCGTAAAAAGTAGCCAAGCTAAAGCCCCCCTGAATCTTAGGATGCTGCCTACTTTACAACCAATCGGACGAAATGACAAGCCGTCCCGGAGTTCAGAATATTACACAGAAAGTGTCAAGTACAAACATGTACCTTGCGCCGTCCTCATTCTATAATGGGCAATGTAAACGGATTCAGTTCACAGAAAATTCACTACGGGGGCGATCACATGAGTAAGCAAATGAAGAAAATCGCAACAGGCCTGCTCGCTGGAATCATGACCTTAACGCTGGCGGCATGCGGCTCTGACAATTCAGGCAAGGGCAATGCTGCGGCAACGGACAGCGGAGGCGGTAACAGCGGAGGCGGCAGCGGCAGCGGCAAAAAGGTAACCATTGAACTGGCCATCTCCAAAAGCTCGCAGGATTCAGCGTTCGTGGCTCAGGATGTGCTGGATGAGTTCGAGCAGAAAACCAATATCAAAATCAATCTGCAGCTGCTTCCGGCAGAGCAGACCGCCACCGTATTACAGACCAAGCTGGCCGTTGACGAGGTGCCGGATCTGATTCAATACAATCTCGCCAGTGCGACTACGGACCTGAATCTGGAGCGTAATTTCGAGATTCTCGATAACGAGCCTTGGGTGGGCCGTCTGCTGAATAAGGATGTGCTCTCGGCTTACGATCACGTCTACAGCTTCCATTACAGCCAGGATACCGGGATGCAGGGCGTCGTCTACAACAAGGATATTTTCAAAGATCTGGGGCTAGAGATTCCGAAGAATTACGAGGAGTTCCTGGCGGTCTGCGAGATAATCAAGGCCAGCGGCATTACGCCGGTCTTCATGCCGTTTAAGGATAACTGGGCGGCGAATATCTGGCCGGCGGCTGCTTTTGCCGACTGGGCTGCCAAGAACGAGCCTTCCCTGTTCGAGGACATTAATGCCGGCCGCAAGAAGTGGTCCGATGTTCCCGAGTTCGCTACCTTCCTCGATCAGCAGTATGAGGTCTACAAGAAAGGCTACACCAACACCGACATTCTCAGTGACAGCTACGATATGGCGGTAGGTAAATTCCTGAACAAGGAAACGGCGATGATGTTCATGGGCGACTGGCTGATTGTAAACGTGGCCGAGAAGGACCCGAATGTGCATCTGGGCCTGTTCGCTATTCCATCTTCAGAGGATGCGAATCTTGGCGCAAGTCCACTGGGCGGCCAGCTGTTCATTCCGAAGAAAGCCAAGCACATGGCCGAAGCGAAGCAGTTCCTGGAGTTCCTCGCCAGCAAAGAGGTCGCCCAGAAAATGGTTGACAGCCAAGGCTCCGTCTCCAACTTCAGCGATGTGACGACACCGAAGCTCCCGGACTACAAGCAAGAGATTGTCGATCAATATATCACGCCTAAAAAGACTACGCTGACCACCGATGCCTACATGATCGTGGACCGCAGCGAGCTGTACCGTCTGCTTCAGGATGAATTCGCCGGCGGCCTGGACGCCAAGGGCGTGCTTAAGGCCTGGGATGAGAAATTCAGCCAGCTGATGAAGGACAAAGGCGTGGAAGGCTTCTAATCCGCTATTCAATCATATAAACCATACCGCAGGCAGAATAAAGTCCGCTCGGGGCTTTATTCTGTCCTGGGCTATATAGGAGTGTGAAGAGATGAACGTATCCAAGAAGCTGTATTCGTATTACCTGATCTGGCCTGCGCTGCTGATCTATTCTATCTTCTTCGTGCTGCCGGCGCTGATCGGACTCTTCTATTCCTTCACGGACTGGCGGCTGGACCGGGAAGCCATTAAGTTCATCGGCTGGGATAACTTCGAGCGGATTTTCACGGATAGAACCCTATTGCTTGCGATGAAAAATACAGCGATCTTCGCCATCGTTACCGTGCTCGGCAAAAATCTGCTCGGCATCGCGCTTGCGGTCGGCCTGAACATGAAGCTAAAATCCAAAAACCTGCTGCGGGCGGTCTTCTACTCTCCGTCGATCCTGAGCGTTTTGGTTATTAGCATTGTGTTCACGCCCATGCTGCGCTCCGACGGGACGATTAACCGCATCTTCGAAGCCGTTGGCTTGCCGTCGCTGAGCCAGGCCTGGCTGACCAATCCGGCGCTGGTCATCTGGACCGTGGCATTTGTGTCCATCTGGCAGCATACCGGCTTTCAGATGGCCATCTATCTGGCCGGGCTCCAGTCGATCTCCAAGGAATATTATGAAGCCGCAACCATTGACGGGGCCGGCTCCTGGCGCAGCTTCCGCAGCATCACCATTCCGCTGCTGCTCCCTGCGATCAATATCAACCTGATGCTGACGCTGATCGGCGGCCTCAAGGTATTCTCCGAGGTGTTCGTGCTTACCGGCGGTGGACCCGGTAATGCCTCTCAGGTGGTCGGCACGATCATCCTCCGCTCCTTCGGTGAAGGCAGCTGGGGGCTGGGCACAGCCGTCAACACCCTGCTGTTCGCAGCCGTAACGGTCATCGCCATTCCACTGTTGATCTTCATGCGGCGTAAGGAGGTATCGGAATAATGAGCTTTTCCCGTAAAATGGCCTGGCGCAACTATCTGGTCGAAGGCTTCCTGATTCTGGCCTCGCTGCTGATCATCCTGCCGCTCCTGATTATGCTGTTCGGCAGCTTCATGACCAGCTCCGAGGTGCTGAAGTTCTCATTGCGGCTCCCGGAGGAATGGAAATTCTCCAACTATACGACCGTCTTCCGCGAAGGCGGTCTGGGACGGGCATTCCTGAACGGGATGCTGATTACCGGCATCTCATCCGTGCTGAATATCTTCACCTCCTCGGCAGCCTCCTTAATTCTGGTGCGCCGGGAGACCAAAATGTCAGGCTTCCTGTATATGTTCTTCTTCATGGGCCTGATCGCGCCGATGTCGACCATCACCACGATCCGTGTCGTGCAGTGGATGGGCTTCTACGGCAGCATCACCAGCGTTATCCTGATCTACGCCTCGCTGAATACGGCGTTCAGCGTGTTTCTGTATAGCGGATTCATCCGGTCCATTCCGAAGGCACTGGATGAGGTTGCTTTTCTGGAGGGGGCTAATACGTTCGATGTCTTCTTCAAGATTGTGACCCCGCTGATCGTCCCGGTCAACGCCACCGTAGCGATTATGGTGTTCATGTCCGTCTGGAACGACATCACCATTCCGCTCTACTTCCTGACGGACAGCTCGGACTGGACGATGCCGCTGTCGGTGTATAATTTCTACGGCAAGTACAGCCGGGACTGGAACCTGATCTTCGCGGATCTGGTGTTAACCTCCCTTCCCGTGCTAATCCTGTATATCTTCTGCCAAAAGTACATTGTTAGCGGACTTACGGCGGGAGCGGTGAAGGGGTAACCTCTGCCCTTTTTGTGGCTTTCTTGGACGAATGGATTATTCGGGCCGGAGCATCCGGACATACCCTACAGCAGACAACCTGATGCGGCATCCGGGAGAATCCGGCGCGCCTGCCCATCCGGTTGTCCGTCCGCCGGGCCCGGCGAGTCCATGAGCCAGAAGCACATGAAAGGGGAATTTATTATGAATACGGAAATAGCAAACCGCAGAAGAAATCTAGCATCAAATTTTAATCCTTACGTGTTTGCGAGTTATGAGCTTTCCCATTATTTTGGCTACGTTGCTGTCATTGATCCTGTATACAATAAGGTCACCAAACGGATTCCAGTAGGCCTTAACCCTGGTCCTATGTGCTTGAATCCAAGTCTGGATAAGCTCTATGTAGTAAATACGGGCAATGATTCGGTCACTATCATTGATGCATATAACTTCAACGTTATCAAAACCCTTCACATTGGCAGCTCATCCAATTATAGTGCTCCTGTTGCTATCTTCGCTGCTCCTAACGTGAACAAAGTCTATGTAGCCCATTCGGGTGACAGGGCCGTTACAATTATTGACTCCGTCACAGATACGGTTATTAAGCAAGTGGATTTGCCTAGCGGAAGCGGCTACCCTTTTGCCTTTGCCGGTAAGATGAACAGCTTCTTTGTCTTTGTTGCATGTAAGTGTGATGATAGTGAAAAAGGCAATGTTGTCGCCATTGCTGTTGACGATGACACCGCCCATCCCGTTGGGGAGGATACTCCGCTTGAATTTGACGGGACCCACAACCCCTTGACCGTGTACCCAGGCGGAGTGGAGCTGGTCACACTTGGAACGACTGGCATGTTGACTTTATTTTCATTTCATTTAATTTTGGATTCCAAAGCTACAAGTCTGCTGGACAATACGGTATCCGGAGTCTACCTGGACAACAATTTGTTATTTTGCACATCGCAAAAAGATAGAGCTTATCTGAAAAAATTTAAAAAGCTAACTCTTAGCGGGACAGGAAACATTACCTATGATGAATTTACAGAACCCGCCAGCTTCAAGGGCCAAGATAAAATTCGTGCTTCACGTAGTCAAAATTATATTGGCGTCACCATACAGCCCACCACTTCCCCGACAGGTGGTCTGCAACTCTACGATGTAAACACTTCTAGTTCAAAGTTTGTTCCGCTCTCCTATGTAGGTGATTTAGCGTTTGCCGGTGACAGCACGGCTTATGTAGGAGAGGTGAACTCGATTGTTCCGATTGATGTGGGAACGGCAACAGCGCTGCGCCCTCTTCTGATTGGCTCCAATTCCACTGATCGCATCACCGTCAATAATATAATCTGCGGTTACAGCAATCAATCCTTGTAATGCATATTTAGTATAAAAATTGAGCTGCCGCTTCAAGTCGAACTGGACTTGGGGGCAGCTTTTTTTCTATCTTACTGGACATTAGGACTACTCGGGCCGGAGCATTCAAACATAACATACAGCAGACAACCTGATGAGGCATCCGGGAGAATCCGGCGCGCCTGCCCATCCGGTTGTCTGTCCGCCGGGCCCGGCGAGTCCATGAGTTAGAAGACATGAAAGGGGATTTTATATATGAATATGAATCAAACAGCACAGCAAAGCAGAAATACACGAGGCGGCGTTTCTTATGTCTATGTGTCTTATGTAACTAGCAATGCTGGGTATATCGCTGTTATTGATCCTACTACTGATGAGATTATCAAACGGATTACGACCGGCCGCAACCCTACCGCAATGTGCTTGAATCCCTCTGGGGATAAGCTTTACGTGGCGGATGCCTATGTGCCCGCAGTCTTTGTCTATAGTACGGAGACCTTTAACCTAATAGGAGAAATTCCAATTTCAGGAAAAAATCCTGCTGCTATCTTCGTAGATCCTAGCGGTAAAAAGGGCTATGTAATCAACTATGGAGATTCCAGCGTGGCGATTTTTCATGCCATCACTTTTAAATCATTAGGAACTGCATATTTGTACAGGACACCTCTCGGCTTTGCGGGCAATGAGAACAGTCCATTCCTCTATCTTGCCTGCAATGTACTCCCTCCCGATCCAGATTCTATTCTTGTAATTGCCACTGCCACTGACACTGACACTGACACTAACATTGACATTGACACTAATAATAGTGTGGCTAATTTTGACATTGGAACAGACCAGGTAGGTATAAATGACACGCCCCCCAACCCCTTGACCGTTCACCCGAATGGACACACTGTGGTGCGGCTTGGAAATAGCGGATACCTTTATTTTGTTAATCCTAATAGTAATTTCATTTCAAAGGAGACCAGTTTGCTGGACAATACGGTATCCGGGGTTTATCTGGACAACGGCATGTTATTCTGTACTATGCGTGAAGAAAGGGACTTTTTGAAATTATTCAAGAACCTGGATATCGATAAGAACGGGAACATTACCTATGATGATTTCAAAGAAATTCCCAGTTACAAAGGTCAGGATAAAATTCGCACTTCGCTTACGCAAAAGTATATTGGTGTCACCATAAAGCCCTATGATTCCCCGCTGGGTGGTCTGCAAATCTACGATGTAGACCGTGGCACTTCCCGGTTCGTTTCGCTTGCATCCATTGGCGATCTTACATTCTTCTCAGACTCCAAAGCTTATGTAGCAGGATTTAACCAGGTTACTCCCTTTGATCTGGCTACTGCAAGACCTCTAACACCCATCGCCATCGGAACAGTGCGCTTCAGAGTGAAGAATGTTATTTGCGGTTATAGCAATCAATCTTCCTAACACAAAGGAGATTTCATTCATGAATATGAATAAGGCAAATCACAGCGGGAAGCTGTCATCAGGTCATCCTTATGTGTATGCGAGTTATGAAATTGGTTATGATTTCGGATATGTCGCTGTCATCGATCCTGTACAAGATACGATCATCGAACGGATTAGGGTGGGCAGCGAGCCTGGTCCCATGTGCATGGACCCCTCGGAGAAAAAGCTGTACGTCATTAATACCCGTGAGGATTCAGTCAGTATCATTGATGTGGATAGCTTAAAGGTTCTCAATACCGTTCACATTGGCAATCCGTTCGTCAAGTTCTATCCTAATTCTATCTTCGCTGCTCCTACGGGTAACAAAATATATGTAGCCCAATCAGGTCCGGGCATTACCATAATTGACTTCCTCACAGATGAGGTTATTAAGGATGTGCAACTGGCAGGAGGGATTACTTGGCCTTTCGCCTTTGCTGGAAATGAGAACAGCTCCTTTGTCTATGCTGCCTGCCGGAGTAATGATGTTATCGCCATTTCCATTGACGACGACACCGTTCATCCCTATACAGACGGAATGGAGTTTACCTTTGATGTGAATCATAATCCATTGGCCGTTCATCCCGATGGGCACACCCAGGTCACATTTGGGCCTGCTGGTATGTTAACCTATATTGACAAACATTCTATTGGGTACTCCAGTACGTCAAGTCTGCTGGACAATACGGTATCCGGGGTCTACACGGACGACAAAAGATTATTCTGCACCTCGCAACAGGATAAGGCCTATCTGAAGCAATTTAAGGACCTGTCCATTGATATAAATGGGAACATTACCTATGACCAATTCAGCGAAATCCCCAGTTCCAAAGGCCAGGATAAAATCCGGATGTCCCGTACTGGGCGATATATTGGCGTCACTGTTCAGCCCGCTACATCTCCGACAGCTGCTTTGCAAATTATTGATGTAAAGACTGGCAGTTCAAGCTTTGTCCGGTTTCCTTATGTCGGTGATCTCGCATTCTTCTCCGACACCAAAGCCTATGCGGGACAATTGTCCTCCATTCGCCCGATTGATGTAGCGACCGCAAAACCCCTGCCTGCTATCGTGTTCGGGGACGGCACGGATGGCCTCAAAATCAATAATATTATCTCCGGTTACAGCAAGCAATCCTTGTAATATGATTTGAACATACGCAGAGCAGCGGTTCTCCAATAGCCGGAGAACCGCTGCTCTGTTTTGACTTAAATCATTCGTTGAAGTTACATATGTCCCAGCAGGTTAGCGAGGACCTGCGCACTCTCGGCACGGGTCATGGCCGCCTGAGGTGCGAATTGCTGATTGCCGCGTCCACGGATCAGGCCTGCCTGTTCGGCAGTAACGGCTGCATTCTTCGCCCATTCCTGAATCCGGGTAGCATCACTGAACAGGCTTGCCGCCATGCTATCCGCTTGCCCTCCTGACAGGTTAGCACTGATCTGGCTTCCCGGCAGGGTCGCATACGCCCGGACGATCATAACCGCCATCTCCTCGCGGGTAATACGTTCATCTGGAGCAAAAGCATCCTTGCTGCGTCCAAGCACAATGCCTGCTTCATTCACAGCGGCAACCGCGTCAGCGTACCAGGCCTTGGCATCCACATCCGTGAAGGCCGATGCGGCTGGGCTTGCCGCCTTAAGGCCAAGCGCACGTGTAATCATGGCGGCGAATTGCGCTCTGGTCACTTCCCCTTGCGGATCGAAGCGGCCACCAGGCACACCTTCGATTATATGCTTCGCAGCCATGGATTTAATGACTGAGCTTGCCCAGTGGCTGCTGCTGACATCGGTGAAGCTCTTATCGTACTCCAGCACAGCGTACTGGCTGAAATGCTTCACTTCAGAAACAAGCTTACGATTACTATCCACCAGCTTACCGCCCACATATTCCACTGCTCCGCTGGCAGCGATATGGTAGACGCCAAGCAGATCGCGGTTCGCCTTAGGGTCTACATTGAAGGTCACAGCCAGCGGCTTGGCAAAATCCGTTACCGGTATTAAGCTTCCGTCCGCAGCAACAACCTCCAGGCTGAAGCTGATGACCTCGCTTGCCGCTGTTAACCGGACAGACCCGTTGATGGCCAGATTATTCATCCGCTGCTGTAAGCTGTCAGCGTCTGACTTCACCGCCGACAGTCTGATGGCAGCTCCCTCCGGTTGAACTCCACCTGCTGCAACGGTATTCAGGATGCTCTTCAGAGCGTCCGGGCTCAGATCCACAGCAACCGTATTCCAGACAAGACGCAACGTATTCGCGCCTGTCATGCTTGTGACTCCTGCCGGCAGCAGAACGGATTCAGCAGCGTCCGTGAGTTGAATGGTTATAGCTCCGCCCGCCGGTGCCTGGAAATCAGCCGCTGCAAGAACTTTCTCCTTCCGTGGGGATGGTGCTACAGTTGGTTTAGGTGTTGGTGTTATAGTCGGTGCCGGTATCCAAACCGGTTCATTCGTTGGAGCCGGTGTTGCTGTCGGCACCGGAGTTGGCGCCTGTGTTGGATTCACTTCCGGCGGCAGCTTCTCTTCTATTACAGTGACCTTTCTTATCACTTCAGCAGCCGCATTACCCGCTGTATCAGTCACATTATAGTGATAGACGTAGCTGCCTGAGGCCGAAGTGTCCAGCACTGGCACTGTCTCACCACCATGCGTAATCGTTGCAACAATACGCTCTGTAATATCGCCATCTCGATCATCTGCCGCCGTAGCTCCGGCATCCGTATAGCTTGCCCCCTTTTCCAACTGAACAGATGCTTCACCCAGCAGGGTAATCACCGGCTTCGTAACATCCGGGTCCAGCGTAACTACGACCCGTCTGGTCACCTCAGCCGCCGCGTTGCCTGCCTTATCAGTGACATTATAGTGGAAGGTATAGATATCTTCCTTGGCCGTATCCAGCTCCGTCAAGCCATATACTTCACTGGTCACAGTTGTCGTAATACGGGCAGTGATGTCCCCGTCCTGATCGTCATAAGCGGTAGCACCCGCATCGGTGTATTCCGCACCGATTGGCAGATTGACTGTTGCTTCGCCAATGAGCGTAATAACCGGCAGTACCGTATCCGGCTCCGGCAGCGTGATCTTACCGCTGGCCGAGCTGTCTGCTCTTGCTTCGCCCTTACTCAGCGTTACTGAGAAGGTGAAGCTACCTTCAGTATCCTCTGCGGCTGCCTGGAAGGCAGACAAGGTAATATCCCCCAGGGTAACTCCCGTATCACTGAAGCCCGGCAACCCGCCAATGGTCTGCGCCAACCAGACCCGGACAGCTTCTTCACTATTCGCTTGCGCCATCTTGACGCTGTAAGCTGCCCCTTCAATCATACTCTTCGCCTCAAGTACAGCCTGTTCATTGGCCGCGCTGACCATGTCCTTCGCCACTGCCAGATAGCTGATCAGCGAAGCCTGGCTGAACGTATTGTTCACCGTATATTTCACCGTACCGCTGACCGGCAGCGTGAAATCATGTTGAACCAGCACTCCGCCCAGGCCAGCAACCAGTCCGGTCTTCACCGTCTCACTCACGATCTTCCCCTCTGCGTCAGGGTAACTGAGAGTAATGTCCATCGTCCGGCTCCCATTATTCCACCAATCCAGATGATAGGAAGTAACCGTATATTTGCCTGCACTCAGAGGCAGGTTGTAGACCAGCGGCGTATTCCTCGTATTCGAGCCGTATACTCCGGTCTGGGCTTTATTGGTGATGACTACATCACCGCCCAGCCCTTTGACACTATAGTTAGCGCCCGTATTTGTATGGCCCCATACCGTATCTCCTGTGGACAATTGATCTGCCTTCTGATTCAGCAGGCTGACGCCTGATAGATCCCGGATGGCTGTATATGGCGGGGTGCCTCCATCCCCGGCAACACCCATATCCAGGAAGTACACCAGCCCCTCAGGAACCACTTCCACATAAGCAATGGTCTTCAAGCTTCCATAGGTGCCGGTGACCGCTACCCGTTCGAATGGCTTGCCGAAGCTAACCGCATCCAGATTCCACTTCACAGCCACCTGTATTTTAGAGCCGTCTGCGAGCGTGGCTTCTACCTTGGCTGGCAGCTCCGGCAGCTTCCCTGCATAAGTAGCCCTATCGGGAATGGATGCAAGCTCTCTCACATCTCCGAGCAGCAACAGATTCAGTGCGGAAGACAGACGTTCTGCAAGCTGTGCTGCCCCTTCCTGGTCCAGCCGGTAGAGAACGGGATCATCCAGCGCTGCCTGGGCAGTATCCAGGGCATTCGTGAACAGCTTCCAGTCCTTCTCCGGGTAGCTCTCTTCCCTGCTGACCGTAAGTGCAGCACTCACCGCCTGCTGAAGCCCCGCTGTATCCGGGTTGCCTGCGCCTTCCCCGCCAATGACCGCTACGGAATCCACAGTGAGGGTCCCGCTCAGCACTTTGAGCTGAACCGTATGCTCACCGTATTTCAGTCCACGGAGCGTGAAGGTCTGGTACAGCTCCTTCGCAACACCCGCAGCACCTGATACTACCAGCGTCTCGCCGTCTACCACAGCTTCCAGCTTGGCGGAGCCGTCGTTCGGCCCCAGAATATCAAGTCCCGTACCGGTAAAAGTATACTTCAGCACCGCACCGGCCCCTTGGCTGGTAGAGAGGGAACGCTGATAGACATACATGCCTTTCCCATTCTCATGGGCCCAATTGCCTTCATAGACCAGCTTCATTCCCGGGACTTCAGCCAGATCCGTCATCTCCAGGTTATCCAGCTGCTCGGCATAGTAAGGGGTATATCCGTCTACCCTCTCCACCTTCAGATTATCGAAGCGGGTATGATAGAAGCCGCTGGCAAGCTGCACGCGCCCGGAGAGCTTCGGATTCGGATCGGTATAGGAAGCAAGCTCAACCTGATCCAGATAAGCAGTGACCGTATCCCCAGCCACCTGAATGGCAATGTTATGCCACGCGTCATGTGCCGTATTGAAATCAGGAATCTTCACCCCCCCGGAGCCGGAAGCTGCGTTTCCGCTGGCCACCACAGTCCCGCTGGACAGCAGCTGCCAGCCGCCATCGAACCAGAACTTGAGCGCATAAGGGGTGCCGTTAATCGTCTGCGGCCCGCCTTGGTATCTGGCCCCAATCGCTGCGTAATTGGTTCCGCCATACGTGCTATTTTGTTCAAAAGACACATCGGCGCTGGCCTTATAATTAGTCCAGCGGTAATCTCCGATGGCCGTGACCGGGTCGCCGCCGTTCCAGGCACCGCCTACTCCGGTGGTCGTCTGGTCCAGCTGCTGCCGCAGCACATAGTTATTTGTGCCATCCACCAGGTAGCCCTCGAATGCCCCATTGAGGTCCTGCGTATAACGCGGCATAACGCTGTACGGACCGCCGCGCGAGCTGACATAGCTCTCTTCGCCGGTAATCTGTCCGCCCTCTCCGATCACCGGAACACTCCGGCCGCCATAATTGAAGTCATCGGCATATAGCCACTGGTCTTCCGTATTCTGCACGGACCCGGTAGCATCGGTATCCAGCACGGTGCGTTCGCCCTCCACCGGAAGCGGTGTGCTGAACCCTTCCTTATTGCGGTTATCCAGCGTGGTGACAGTGACAATAGAGAACGGCTTCACACGAATGGTGTACTCACCGCTGCCATCTGCCTGAACATCCCCAAGATCTTTCATATAGTTGTTATTAAAAGCCTGACCTGTCTCTGCGCCGCGGGTCTCCCACATCTCCAGAGACGGGTTGCCGGTATAAGCCATGTTGACGGCCTGAAGCTTGTAGATCTTCTCCGTCTCGCTGTCATTGATGATCACCGTCGAGAAATCCTGCTTGTCAGGTGAAGCCAGGGTCATATAGCTTGGAGTCCCGTTACGCCCGCTGACCGGGTTGGTGCCGGTTGCTCCGGTGTAGCTCGCCTGAGGAACGGCCCTCCAGATTCCTGCCGTATTGTCTTCGTTCTCCCAGCCGGTTGTCGCAAACCCGTTAAAATGCTTCAGAACCAGCAGTCCAGCATCATAATGAATGAAGCCTGACCACGGGTCGCGGGCGCTGAGCAGCTCCTTGAACGAGTACTGCCCGCCTTCATAGAAGGAGCCGATCGCCGGCTGATAGATGAAATGCGTCCGGCGCGAATTCACAAAGCCCTTAATAATGGTATTACCCATCTCCAGCGGTCCGCCGGTACCGCCGATCCCCGTCCCGGGCACTAACGGGTCCTTCATATTATTGTGGGGACGGAAGGCCGAATTACTGAAGGTGGCCTGGGCTTCACTATTCCAGATTTCCTTGTCAAGTTCATCCGCCAGCCGCTTGAAATTGCCCTTACTGTCATCATCGGTGTTGTAGTGATAACCGGCAGCGGCTACCGCTTCTCGCAGGGACAGATCATTCACCAGCGCATCGCCGAAGGAGCCGATGCCGACTTCATCGGAAATGACCAGCTTAATGCTGTGGTACAGCTCCTTCTCCTGCTCGTCCTTGAAGTCTGACGTATCCGCTTTGACCCTCTCGCCATACTCCTTCGTCCAGGCCAGATCCGGCGCGTGCTCATTGATATGAGGATTCACATAATCCACCATATAGCCGTATTCTCGGTAAGCGGCCAGAATGGTTTTCTTGTACCACGTATAAATTTTGTCGTTATTGCCCGCCCAAGCCGGAGCATTCCAGCGCAGGAAGCTCACCTTAACCGCCGGATTGACAGCCTTGGCATCGGCCGCAAGCTGGAAGCCGGGATGCCTGGCTACATTGGCCTCCTCATCCTCCGTGCGCATAGTCGAAGGGTCGGGACCGGTAGAGTTATTGCGGTCATTGCCCATCTCGATTTTGACATGGTCCATCAAGGGGCGGTCGCCCCCGAACAGAATCTGCAGCAGCTGTGCATAGGCCTCCGGCTGCTCGGACTTATAGTCCATCAGCAGGGCGCTGGTGCTGTTGCCGCTGAGTACGCCGAACCCCTTGAAGGTCAGCCCGTTAACATTCCCGTCCTTGATGTCCTTACCGTCAAGCTGAATCCGGACCGCAGAAGCATCATTCTCACTGGCAGATGCTACAGACGTACCTAGTGCAGGGAACATTCCGGCTACAAGTGCAGCCGATAACAGCACGGAGAATAGCCTTTTCTTAACACGGTTCTTTCTGTTCATTCATTAATCCTCCTCTTTCTTAATGAAGTAAGCGCATTCAAAATACAGGTATAAAAATACCTGGCAGACTGCGAAAAGCTGCAACTGCCAGGCTGTTACTCAACTACCCTCAATCCACTACCCCTTAATCCCCGAAGCAGCAACTCCCTGTACAAAGTACTTCTGAAGCGCCAGGAACACAATCACTACCGGAATGATTGACACCACACTCGCCGCCATAATCAGGCCATATTCTGCAGAATACTGTGAGATGAACATCCGCAGACCGATCTGGATGGTCTTAAGCTTCGTATCGGTCAGATAGATCATTGGCCCCAGGAAGTCATTCCAGGTGGCCACGAAGGTGAAGATGGTCAGCGTGGACAGCGCAGGCTTGGATAGCGGAAGCATAATTCTCGCCCAAATTCCATATTCGCTCAGTCCGTCAATCCGGGCTGCTTCACATAATTCATCCGGCACCCCCTGATAGAACTGGCGCATCATGAACACCCCGAAGGCCGAGAAGGCTTGCAGCAAAATGATCGCCAGGTGAGTATTGTTCAAGCCCATATAGCGCATCAGAATGAACTGCGGCACCATGTAGGCCTGCCAAGGGATCGCGATCGTGGCGATGTACCCCAGGAAGATCACATTTTTGCCTCTGAAATGCAGCTTGGAGAACGCATACGCGGCGAAGCTGGAAGTCAGGAGCTGCAGAATCGTAACGATAATTGACAGCTTCGCTGTATTGTAGATGAAGCGCCCGAGCGGAATCCGCGTCCAGATATCCTGGAAGTTCTCCCAGCGCGGATTCGCCGGAATCCACTTCATCGGGAAGGAGAAGACATCCTTATTCAGCTTGAGCGAAGACGACAGCATCCAGATGTACGGCACCAGCATTGCCAGCACGGTCAGAATTAACAGGGCATATACAAGCACCATTAAGCTGATTTTAAGTCCTTTACTTTTACCAACCATATCTTATAGATCCCCCTATTGTCCGTATTTCTTCTCGCCGCGGAACTGGACGATGGTGATGCCGAGTACCAGCAGGAATAGTACAATTGCCATGGCACTGGCATACCCGTAATCCAGCGAGCGGAACGCCGTGTTGTAGATCTGATAGACCATGACCCGTGTAGCATTGTTGAGCTGGTTATCGGCGCCGGCGAACAGGTTGATGAAGATATCGTAGACCTTGAACGAGTTGATGACCAGAATCATCAGGACAAAGAAGGTGGTTGGTGCCAGCTGCGGCACAGTCACATTGCGGAATCTTCTCCACGGGCCTGCGCCGTCCAGCTCAGCAGCCTCATACAGCTCCGGGTTAATCCCCTGGAGACCAGCAAGATAGATGACCATATAATATCCCATGTTTTTCCACACGGTGAAAAGCACTACTGTAAACATCGCCCACTGCTTATCCGCCGCCCAGCGGGGCAGCTCCTCCAGCGGAATGCCGGTAATCAGATGCAGGATGTTGTTCACCGGACCCATGGTCGGGCTGAAGATGAAGTTCCATACCGCAGCAACCGCGACCAGCGATGCCACATATGGAAAAAAGAAGACCGTTCTCATGAAATTACGGCCCATGATCTTCTGATTGAGCAGAATCGCCAGCGCCAGCGCCACGATCATGGTCAGCGGCACGACACCGATGGTGTAGACAATCGTGTTCCACAAGGCTTTGTGGAAGGTGGTATCCGAGATCAGCCGGGAGAAGTTGTCCAGCTGGGTGAACTTCATCGGATTGGCCCCGTCCCATTTCACAAACGCCAGAATAAAGGCAAAGATCATCGGTACCAGGGTAAACAGGGCAAATCCGATAAAGTTCGGCGCAATAAAGCTATACGCGACCAGGTTATCCCGGAGTCCGCGCGACAACTTGCTTTTTGGGCTCTTATTTGTACGCAATATGGTTTCGTTCTGCATTCGTTCTCCTCCAAACCTTATCTAACATCCCCGCAAAGTGGGAATTACTTCAATGCCTGTTCATGTGAGTGCTGTGATGTCCCTTATTTATATGGAAGGCGGGCCTCCGCCCGCCCTTCCTTCAGGACACTAACGTTACACATTCACCTTAATTGTTCAAAAGCTGGCCTACCCGGTCATTCATATCCTTCAAGCCTTCGTCGATTGTAGCGTTCTTGGTCATGATGTTGTCATGCGCTTCATTCAGAATAACCTCAATGTCCGCACTCTTCTCATGAATCGGCATTTCCAGATAAGTCTGAACTGTATTCAGCGCAGCCTTGCTGTTCTCGTCTGACGGGAAGCCATCGATGGAGGTAATGGAATTGATAACCTCATCGTTTTTGATCGCAGGAATCGTACCGGTAGAAGCAATCACCTTAGCGCCTTCCGCTCCGGTTACAAAGTTCATGAAATCAAGGGCCGCTTCTTTGTGCTTGGACTTTTGGTTCACGGCCAGGGAAGTAATCGTTCCCAGCGTCGTTCCGGCTTCTACGCCTTCAGGATGAGGATACTTCACGATGCCCCATTCTGCGGACTGGGATTCGCCGCTCTTCACCTTCTCAATCTGAGTGGCAATGAACCAGCTGCCCATGTTCATCATGGCTACAGAGTTATTGTAGAATACGCCGGAGTAATGCGTGCTGGAGGTCTTCAGGGTAGCGTAATCCATAACGATGCCATCTTCCTGCTCCTTCAGAATGCGCTCATAGGTAGGCTTCAGGAAGTCATAGTTGCCGCCGACCACGGTGTTCTTGCCATCCAGAATGCCGAACAGTTGAACCGCGCTGCGCCAGGTGTGGTAGTGGGCACCGTATACTTTTTCCGAGCCGCTGCCGGAAGTCATCTTGCGGGCCAGTTCATCGTATTGGTCGAAGGTCATATCGTTGGTCGGATAATCCACGCCTGCTTTGTCGAACAAGGCCTTGTTGTAGTAGATCAGCCAGAAGTCACTGCGGAACGGAAGCGCATACACCTCGCCGTTCACTTCAATCTGCTCCACCGTACCGCCGTATACCGAAGGATTGATCGATTTGTCACCCATGTACGTCTTCAGCGGCTCCAGGTGATTCTGCTTCACAAGGTTCGAGTAGCCCGGAATGTCTTTGATCGTCAGAACGTCCAGATCTGCCCCGCCCGAGAGTTGAGTGCTGAGCATGGTCATATAGTCGGTGGAGCCAAGGTCCACATACTCAATAGTTACGTTCGGATGTGCAGCCTTGTAAGCATCGATCAGCGGTTTGTAGTAGGCAGTTGCTTCCCAGTCCCACAGCGCCCACTTCAGTGTTACAGGCTCCTGACTTGGCTCGGAGGAAGCGGTTGCAGCGTTGCCCGAAGCAGGTGCATTCGTTGCAGCAGCGTCTTTCGTATTGTTATTGCCGGAGCATCCGGCCAGCAGGCTCACGGAGAGCGCGGCGCTTAGGGTCATGCCGTAGAATCTTTTTAAGTTCATGTAAGTATCCCCTTTATCCTCTTATGGTCTATCAGTGGCCGGCACATTTGCTTACCCGGCCTTAGTTCAAATTGTAAGCCTTTTCAGACCCGATGGGGATGCAAAATCAAACACAGTTCATTCACTATTCTGTGCTCTTCTCCGCACGGCCTGCCCCAAACCTGTAATTTCTTATCCGAAACCTGTAAAATTCTCAGCTTCTCCCCCTGACCCTATATTGAAACGCAGGAATATGCTATGGTAGTTGAAAACGCTTTATATAGGTTCATTATTCATGAAGGAGTGTTCACCACGGTACGTAAATCTACTATTAAAAGCCGCATTATTCTGCTCATGACCGCCTTTGCGCTGCTGATTGCCTCGCTGCTGTCCTGGTTCAGCTATGAACTGATTACGTATTATCAGCGCAAAACGACCATCCAGGCGACGGAGTTCAACCTCCAGCTCGTCTCCCATATTATTGAACAGGATCTGATTGACCTGACCACCCTGGCAATGACCAGCAGCACCAACTCGTCCACGAACACCCTGCTTACCGAATATTTCGAGTCGGCGGAGGCCAGCCCCAAGCAGGCGCTCAATGTGTTCAACGCGATGCAGGACGATGTGCGGATCAACCGCTCCTATAGCTATGTACGCCGCCTAATTGCTACAGATAACAGCGGAAAGTTCCTGCAGGTGGAGAATTTCGGCACCTCCGTTCCGCTAACGATCCATAATATCGGTCAAGTCACCGGTCTGACGAATGAGGCCGAAGAGCAATGGGACCGGGTCATTAAGGACCCGCTCTCCAATTCCTACGGAATTCCCTTCGTGTTCCCGATCTATGGCCGGGGAGCCACCCGGGTGGGCACCGTCTACCTACTCGCGAATACCTCCGTCATTACGGACAAGCTGAAGGGCTATGCCCTGCCGGAGCACTCCCGGCTGCTCCTTACGCTCGGCGAGCATCATTATCAGCTTACCGGCGATCAGGTCAAAGCCATTGAAGGTCCGTATGAGCCGGTAGCCTATACCAGTGACAAGCCTGTCGGTCCGGGTACCGAGCTGTCTATGGTGAAAATGCAGGATGATCGTGAAAGGCATATCGTGGTATCGTATCCGGTACGCAGCGGTGTCATGCTCTCGCAGACCTTGTCCAGCGACCAGTTCGCGCCCCGGAGCAATATATGGATTCTCGTCCTGCTGGGCGTCTGTCTGCTCGTGCTTGTCTTAAGCGCAATCATTACGCTGTATTTGACCCGCACGATCAGCCTTCCGGTGGAGAAGCTGAAGAAGCGCATGGACAAGATTGCCCAGGGCAACTTCCTGCTGGACTCGGGTATTGAATGGAACAGCGAGCTGGGCGATGTCGGCCGGGGCATTAACCGCTTGTCCCAGGACATCGTAGCCCTTATGGACAGCCGGCTGGCGGACGAGAAGCAGAAGCAGGAGCTGGAATACCGGATGCTACAGAACCAGATTAATCCGCACTTCCTGTATAATACCCTGAATTCAATCAAATGGATGGCTACGATCCAGAACGCCACCGGCATTGCGGAGATGACGACCTCCCTGTCCCGGCTGCTCCGCAGCATTGCCAAGGACAACCGGCGGCTGATGCCGCTGAAGGATGAGCTGAGCCTGCTGGAGGACTATTTCCTGATTCAGAAATACCGCTATGGCAGCACGGTTACCATGGTCACAGAGATTCAAGAGGAAGCGCTGCTCGCCGGGCTTATTCCCCGCTTCACCCTTCAGCCGCTGGTGGAGAATGCGATCTTCCATGGCATCGAGCCTAAGGGCAGAGGCGATATTGTGGTCCGGGTCACGAAGAGCGGCTTCGCGGATCTGCTCATTACGATCGAGGACAACGGGGTCGGGATGAAGGAGGAGCAAATCTCCACCATCCTAACCGTTCCCGGGGACGAGGCCAAGGGAATGCTGGAGAATATCGGGCTGCGCAGTGTGAACGAGCGGCTGCAGCTTGCTTTTGGCGGGGAGTACGGCTTGTCGATTGAGAGCGAGGTCGGCCGTTTCACCAAGATGAAGCTGCTGCTGCCCTTCCGGCTGAGAGAATAGTCCCCGGCGCCCTGCAAACTGAGCAAGGATGTGATGAGCTTGATCAAATTATTAATCGCAGACGATGAAGCCCTAGTCTGCATCGGACTCCAGTCCATGCTGAAATGGGAGCAATATAACATTGAGATTGTCGGCATCGCCCACAACGGTGCGCAGGAGGAAGAGATGATCGACACCCTCCGCCCGGACATCGTAATCAGCGATATCAAAATGCCGATCAAAAGCGGCCTTGAGGTCGCCGGCTCGGTCCGCCGCAAGTTCGGGCGGCTTCCGCTGTTCATCATGCTGACCAGCTACGAGGAATTCCAGTATGCGCGCGGAGCGATTGAGGTCCAGGCCACCGATTACCTGGTGAAGCTGGAGCTGACCCCGGAGGCACTGGCCGAATCGATCCGCCGGGCCATTAGTATTCTGGAGGAGTACCAGACCATGGAGAGCTATCCGAAGCTGGTCCACCGCGGCAATCTCCAGGCCGAGCGGGATAAATTCTTCATCCGGCTGTTAAGCGGTCTGTTCGAGAACAAGAACCAGTACCTGCTGCAAAAGGAGGATCTGGAGGTGGACCTCTCCGCGCCGGCCTATCTGGTCTGTACCTGCCGCATTCTCGGGCCGGACACTGTCCCGCCGCGCGGGGATAAGCTGGTCGCCTTATGCTCCAGCACGGTGCAGATGGCCAGGGATACGCTTGCCGTGAGAAGTGCCTGCTATGTCACCAGTCTGGATCTGCGCAATTTTGCGCTGACCCTGCCTGTGCCGGGCCCGGACCCGCAGCTCTGGATGCCTGACATCCAGAAGCTGCTGGCGGATATGGCTTCGGTGTTGCATAATTATTTCAATGTGACCATTATCGGGGCGATTGGCTTCGCGGCGGAAGATCCGTTTTTGCTGCAGGGAAGCTATCTCGCCGCCCGGAAGGCACTGCCCGCCGCAGTGAAGGAGCGCTCCTTCGTCTTCTTCACGGAAGGCGAAGCCCCGCTGCAGGAGCACCTGCTGTTTGATTTCTCGGAATCACGGCAGGAAATCCGCAGAGCTTTTGAAGAAATGGATACCCGCGCCCTGCACAGCATTATCTCCCGGATGATCGAGAGCTTCGACGGACGGCCTGACCTGCTCGTTCCCGCCACTGATGCCGCCTGCAACATTCTGTATATGGCGACCTCCCTGCTCGCGGACGGAGACAACATGGTGGAGCAGATCTTCGAGCAGGAGCCGGAGGGCTACCGGGCGATCTACCAGATGCATACGATTGAGGAGATTATCAGCTGGCTCGTCCAGTTCCGGGACGGCTGCGTCCGGATGCTCTCCACCCGCAGACAGAGCTATAAGGAGCAGGTGGTGAAGAATGTCCAGGAGTATATCAAAAGAAATCTCGGCACCAAGCTCTCGCTCCATCAGGTAGCGGATGTGTTCAACTTCAGCCCCAACTACCTGAGCCACCTGTTCTCCAAGGTCGCCGGGGTGAACTATGTTGAGTATATCACAGAGACCAAAATCACCGCCGCCAAGGAAATGATGATCCGCGGCGAAGGCCGGATCTACGAAATCTCCCAGAAGCTCGGCTATGAGAGCGCCTTCTATTTCAGCAAGGTGTTCAAGAAGGTCACCGGGCTCTCTCCCCGGGATTATATGCAGCAGATTGAGGGGGATGCGGGAGGGGAGTAAACAAAGGGAAGAAACGAAAGAAAAAATTAAACGAAGCATGAAAGGAAGGAAAGACCAATGAACAAAGGACAAATCGTATTTCTAAACGGAGTGACCAGCTCCGGCAAAACCTCAATCGTCGAAGCCATACAAGCGAGGTCGCCGGAATTCTTTTATGTGGTAGCCAATGATCTGTTCGAAGAAACCATCGGGGAACGTTACTTGCGTGAAGACTACTGGAAGTATCTTAGTGAAGCTATTATCATGATGTATCATACCGCCAAACTATTCTCGGATCATGGCAAGCATGTGCTGATAGACGGCATTATCGTGGAACGTCCCGGACTTGCGCCTCATTATGAGAAGGTAAAGGAGATTTTCAGCGGATACCCGCTATCCATTATTGAAGTATTCTGTCCTCTGGACATCTGCCGCCAGCGCAACCTGGCCCGGGAGCACAGAGGCGAAGACCAGTCTGAGGAGCAGCACAAGCTGATGGCCCATGGTATCGAGTATAGCTTTAAGGTGAACACGCATGAGAACACTTCTGAAGAATGTGCGGATCTGATTGTGGGGCATGTGTTTGGTGAGCACACCGCAGAATGATGGGGATGAGATAGCGTTATTTGCTCGAAAAAAAACGGACGAGGCTGCCTGGATAGGCAGCCTCTCTTCTATTTGCACACAAACTGGATTACGGGCTTCTGCTTCACTACTCTTGTGTCAAACTCGTACCGGGTTGGGTCCGCCTCTGGCAGGTCCTTGATCTTCTGTGTGCCGAACCCCCCAGTTAATGCCCCCTCCTGCTCTTCAGCAAATACGCCTGTGACCCATGCATAACCGTCTGGCCGGACCACCCACGCCGTAGTCATGTCCTCATAGGGATGAAAATCAGCCACAAACACCTGCGCATTCTTCCAGTCAGCCGCATCCGCTCCACGGGTCAAGTCTGCACATAGCGCTCTGACCTGCTTATCCATGACTGCAACCACTTCCCGCTTGTGCGGTGAATCCCCATACTCGATCTGGTGAGGCGGGTTCACCTTTACCGTGAAGCTCCCGACGGTCTCGTAGGAATCTCCCGGCCAGGCATCCGGGGACTCTTCGCTAACCTGCCCATCTGCGTACACATAACCGTCCTCATTCTTGAAAATCACCAGCCAATCCCCGATGTCGGTATGGCCGTATAGCTTGTCTTGGCCCTCAGCATCCTTATATACACGTACCTCCACCTGGAGGGTATGGCCGATGAAGGCATCGAATTTGTCCATCCCCTTGCCCTCTATCTTCTCCGGGTAGTACCAGAGCCGCTCGTTTATGTAATTTTCCATGGCTGTCTGGAGCGTACCGATGGAATATCCGTCCGCTAATTTAGCACTATTGCTGGCGCTGGCGGCTCCGGAGGAGCAGGAGCCTAGCAACAGAGCCAGCCCTGCTATAGCCATTATCCAAATCCCTCGCAGATTCATTTCACCACTCCACTCTATTTCATTTGCTCTTCTGTGCACTATTGATATTTTAGCATGTGACGGACTCAGAGGACGCTATTGCGTGAAAAAACAGACTTTTGGTGGTTTCGCGGACTCAGTGGCCGTTATGTTGCCGTGTAGCGCTGGAAACGAGGGGAATATTGCTCATTATCGGAATCTGCGTCCGCCTGCCCCGGTTGGATCGCAGAATGAATACAAATAACGGCCTATCAGTCCGCGCAGTCTCAGGGCAGCACGATGCTGATGCGGCGGCAAGCAAAATGTAAGCGCTCAAAAAATCCTCTTGAAAGAACCTTCGGCGGATGATAGGATTAAGGCAAATATTTAGTAAATTTATTAACTAAAAAGGCGTGATCAGCTTGGCAACGATTAAAGACATTGCCCGTGAGGCCGGCGTATCAGCCGCAACCGTATCCAGAGTGCTGAATAACGACCTGTCCCTGGCTGTCAGCGAGGAGACACGCAGCCGTGTATTCGCCGTGGCCGGGCAGCTTGGCTACAAGCCCTCACGGGTACGGCAGCTGAAGCGGGAGAATGAGCTGGGCAGCAAGACCGTCACGCTTCTGCTCTGGTGTACAGCCGAAGAGGAACGGGACGACCCTTATTACGGCTCCATCCGGCGCGGCGTGGAGCTGCGCTGTGAGGAGCTGGGCATCCGGCTGGGCCAGACGCTGCGCGGGCACAGCACGCCCGCCCCGCTCCGGCCCGCCGGTGACGGGCTTATTGTAGTCGGCGGAAGCTTCCAGCCAGGAGAGCTTGCGAAGCTGCACCCGGACCCAGGCACCACGGTGCTGGTCGATCATTACTCGGAGCGCACGGAATATGACTCCGTACGGACACATTTCCGGCAGGCTGTCGACCAGGCGCTGGGCCATCTGCTGGAGCTGGGCCACCGCGAGATCGCCTTCATCGGAGGCGGCAGCGGGGAGGAGCGCCGCAGGCATCATTACACCCGGATCATGCAGAGCCAGGGCTGTTATGATCCGGTGCTGATCCGCACGGGAAGCTGGACCAGTGCTGACGGCTACCGGATGATGAGCGAGCTGCTGACAGGTGTAAAGCGGCCTACGGCCTGCTTCGCTGCCAGTGATCCGCTGGCGGTCGGCGCCCTGCGTGCCCTGCATGATCACGGGATACAGGTGCCTGCCGGGATGGCTGTCGTCGGCTTCGATGATATCGAGATGGCAGCCTATGTTCAGCCTCCGCTGACAACGGTCCGCGCCTATCCCGAGCAGATGGGCAAAGCGGCGGTTCAGCTGCTCGCCGAGCGGTTCGAAGGACGCGAAGCTCCTTCGCACACGATGATCGGCACGAAGCTGATTGTCCGTGAGACCAGCGGCGGGATAGCGGATTAGCCGCAGCCCGGCTGCCCAGCAATCGTAGATTGCTTTTTCCAAGATATCCAAACCTTATCCCAATACACAAGGAGTGTTAAGATCATGAACATTTATGCAGACGAATCACTAGGCTTGTTCCATCTTCAGGCCAAAGACACCAGCTACATCATCCGGCTGGTAGAGGGGTACCCTGCCCATGTCTACTGGGGCGCACGGCTCCGTCATGATGACAGTCTGGCCGGAGCACTGGAGCTGCGTGAACGCGCCTCCTTCTCGCCGACCCCGCTGCCGCAGAAGCCCGCCCTCTCGCTGGATGCCCTGCCTCAGGAGTATCCGCAGTATGGCAGCGGTGACTTCCGGCGTCCGGCGTACCAGGTGCAACTGGCTGACGGCACACGGATCTCTGAGCTGAAGTATGCAGGCTATGCAATCACGCCGGGTAAGCCGGCACTGGATGGACTGCCAGCGGTCTATGCAGAGAGCGAAGCAGAAGCGCTTACGCTTGAGCTCACCCTGAAGGATGACTACACCGGCCTTACGGTCAGACTGCTCTATACGGTGTTCGCTGACCATCAGGCGATTACCCGCTCCGTCCGCTTCGAGCATAACGGCGAAGCCCCGCTCCGGCTGGAGCAGGCCCTTAGCGCGTCGGTGGATTTTGCCGATTCCGCTTATGACACCCTGCACCTGAGCGGCGCATGGGCCAGAGAGCGCCATGTTCAGCGCCACCCGCTTAACCCTGGAGCCGCGCTGTCCCTGGAGAGCCGCCGCGGATCAAGCAGCCATCAGGTCAATCCCTTCCTCGCGCTTCTGCGCCCGGGTGCAGATGAAGATCAGGGTGACGTCTATGGCTTCAGCCTCGTTTACAGCGGCAGCTTCAGCGCTACGGCCGAGGTGGAGCAGTTCGGCCAGACCCGTGTAAGCATCGGGATTAATCCGTTCGACTTCTCCTGGCTGCTGGAGCCGGGCGAATCCTTCCAGACCCCGGAGGCCGTGCTTGTCTATTCCAGCGAGGGCATCGGCGGCATGTCGCGCACCTATCACCGGCTGTACCGGACCCGGCTCTGCCGCGGGGTTCACCGTGATCAGGCCCGGCCGATTCTGGTCAACAACTGGGAGGCGACTTACTTCGACTTCAATGCGGACAAAATCGCGACCATCGCCAAAGCAGCAGGCCCGCTCGGCATTGAGCTATTCGTCCTTGACGACGGGTGGTTCGGCAGACGCGACAAGGATAACAGCTCACTCGGCGACTGGTTCGAGGACCGCCGCAAGCTGCCTGAAGGTCTGGCGGATCTGGCAGACCGGGTCAACAAGGAAGGCATACAATTCGGTCTATGGGTGGAGCCGGAGATGGTCTCGCCGGACAGTGATCTGTACCGCAAGCACCCGGACTGGTGCCTGCATGCCGAGGGACGCCGCCGCACGGAAGGCCGCAACCAGCTGATCCTGGATCTCTCCCGCCCGGAGGTATGTGACTATCTGTATGAGACGTTAAGCGCGGTCTTTTCCAGTGCCCCGATCCGCTATATCAAGTGGGACATGAACCGCAATATGACTGAGATTGCATCGGTGAAGGCCGCCCCGGAGCGGCAAAAAGAAACCGCCCACCGCTATATGCTCGGCCTGTATCATCTGCTGGAGCGCCTGACCTCCCGCTTCCCTGACATTCTGTTCGAGAGCTGCTCCGGCGGCGGCGGCCGGTTCGATCCGGGTATGCTGTTCTATATGCCGCAGACCTGGACCAGCGACAACACCGATGCGGTGGAACGCCTGGCGATTCAGTACGGCACAAGCATCGTCTACCCGGCCAGCAGCATGGGCGCGCATGTATCTGACGTTCCTAACCATCAGGTAGACCGCATTACCTCCCTCGCTATGCGCGGCGATGTGGCGATGAGCGGTAACTTCGGCTACGAGCTGGACCTCACCAAATTCACCGCAGCCGAGAAGGATCTGGCCGCCCGGCAGATTGCCCAGTACAAGGAGATCCGCACACTGGTGCAGCAAGGGGATATGTACCGTCTGCTGAGTCCGTTTGGCGGCAGCGGTGAGACCGCCTGGATGTTCGTCAGCGAGGACAAAACCGAAGCCTTCGTCGCTTACTTCCGCGTACTCGCGAGACCTAATCCGCCAATCTCGCGCCTTACGCTCAAGGGGCTGAACCCGGAGCTGGATTACGTCATCGAGACCGGGGCTGCCGGCAGCAACGAGCATGTCCACGGCGGCGCAGAAGCTGCTGCGGCAGCTGGAGGCGACAGCTCCGGTCCGTTCCAGAAGGCCTTTGACGGCACACCGCTCGGCGGCGACCGCCTGATGCGAATGGGCCTTGTGGTCTCCGACCTGCGCGGAGATTACGCAAGCTGCACTTACCGCCTGAGAGCAGTGGAGCGCTGATCAACAGCAGATTGATTCTGCGGGTGGTGTAGCGCTGAACCTCAGCGGACTTTCGTTCTGCGGCGGTACAACGCTGATCAACAGCTTACTTATCATTATAAGGCTGCTGCTTCGTGCAGCTTCAGACACACCACAGGCGTCAGCCTCCTTTTGGAGATTGACGCCTGTTTTTTGTGGAGAGCTGCAGTCAGGAAGGCGGATTTGCTGCCGGTTCATCAGCTACTTACCGCCTACTTACTTCTACTTCCTGCCTACCACTACTCCTCTCCTAGTCCTGTTCTTGTTCATGCTCCCGGCCAAGTAACCCGCTAAGCGCCTCTGTTACATTCATGCCGGTCAGCGTCTTGGTCAGCTCAGGCACCTGGGCCATGATTTTGGCGATATCGCCGGTGATTTTGTTCACGCCTGCGGAAGCCCCGTCCTGGGAGATGACGGTGATCTTGTCTACCTTGGCCAGCGGGGAGGCGATTTTGTCAGCCAGCTCAGGCAGGATTTTCAGGAATTCCACGGTCAGGGCCGCTTGAGTGAACTGTTTGTACGCCTCAGCCTTCTTCTGCAATGCTCCCGCTTCCGCCGCTCCGGCGAGCTGGACGATCTCTGCATTCGCCTTCCCTTTTGCCAATTCCGCCTCCGCTGTTGCCAATCCGCGCTTGGTCGTCGTAGCTGCTTCGGCTTCCGCCTCCAGAATCTGCCGCTGCTTGGCGGCTTCCGCTCTCATGATTGTCGCCTGATTCTCCGCCTGGGCAGGCTTGATTACCGTTGCCTCCAGCTCCCGCTGTCTCAGCTCGACCTCGATCTCCCGGACTGTGCGGTTGGCTTCAGCCTCCATCTGAGTGATTCGGACCTGTTCCGTAACCAGTGACTGCTTGATCTTGTTCTGCTGCAATTCGTACGCCAGATCCGCCTGCGCCTTCTTCACTTCTGTCTCCAGCTTGAAGTCCGCCTGCTTAATATTCAGCTCCTTCTCGAACAGGGATTCCTTGGCACGGGCGGCGGTTCCCGCCTCTATGGTCGCCTGATGGGCATTGGCTTTGGCAATCGCAGATTCCTTCTCTGCTTCGGCCTGCTTGATCTGAATGTCGCGTTCGGCTTCGGCCTTGGCAATACTGGCGTCGCGGCGGATACGCTCAATCTCGGGCACGCCCATATTGTCGATGTACCCCTTATCGTCGGTAATTTTTTTGATGGTGAAGCTGACTACCTCCAGCCCCATTTTGTCGAGGTCCTCTGAGCAGGTCTCCCGCATCTTGCTGTTGATTTCGTCTGGGGTCTTAAGTATAGATTCTACGCTGAGCTGGCCGATCAGGCCGCGCAGATGCCCCTCCACCGAATGCAAAATAATCGTCTCACGGTCCTCTTCCGGCCGGTCAATGAACTGTTCACTGGCGGTGAGAATAGCGGTTGGATCGCTTTTTATCTTAATTTGGGCCACCGCCTCCAGGTTCAGCTTGATGCCCTGGCGGGAGAACATGGCCTGCGCTGGAATAACATCGAAGCTCATCAGCATCATGGAGATGGTTTTATTGTTCTGGAAGCCGGGGATGACGAACGTCCCACCGCCCTGGACGACTCTTTTGCCGCCGAGGCCGTATACGATCATGGCCTGATTGGGCGGCACTTTTTTATACGCGGTCACAATACTGGTTAACGCCAGCAGAATCACTACAACAATAGCTCCGGTTACATATAAAATTAACATTTGCTCCGACACTCCCCGTTAGTTATGTTCCATTTCCCGTTCGAACAGGGTGACCGCTGCGATCCCCTTATCCGTCTTCACAATAATCACCCGATCGCCCCGCAGCAGCGACTGACCGGATTTGGCCCGCACGCCGATGGAACGCATGGTTCCGTGCAGCACATACTTCATCTCTCCCACGGCCCCATCCGCGGCGGCGATGCTGATATACCCGAGCTGGCCGGCCGGATCATAATCCAGTTCACTCATACTGCTGTCGTACCGGGTCATCACCCGGGCCAGCACGGTGTAGAGCAGAATGCCCGGCAGCAGGGCGATTAAGCTACAGACCAGCACCACGGCGAGCAGCTGCATCCCGCTGTATTTGACAAGCATATACCCGGTGCCGCCCCAGACGGTGACAAACACCGTCAACGGAAGAACCGGCAGAAAGCCCGGCCCCCCGCTATCCCCTCCCCCGACATGCAGGTGGCCTGCCAGCCCGTGACCATGAATGCTGCCACTGAGGATAAGCAGAAGGCCCACCCAGAAACAGACGATAAATACAGTAGCGATGGTAATCCCACCTTTCAATGCAATATGACGATGTAGTAGCTGACTATTTCGATGATGCGGAAACAGACTATTGTGGCGATGCGGAAACAGACTAATGTGGTACCTACAAGACTAATTCATATTAAATTGACTAATTAATGTTGTTATATGATTTAAATGCGCTCCACTCCGTCACTATTCCTCCTAATTTCCACTTAGGGCTGCTTGGTTAGTAGGGTGCTGAGGCGCAACTTGGCATTACCGGGATTCAGGTGCACTTGTGCTCTTCATCCTCCCACTTTCCGTTGCATTTGAGGGATTTATCCCTCTCATTTCCACCTCCAGCCCATTTTCAGCGCAATTAGTGGGATTTATCCCTCTCATTTCCACCTCCAGCCCATTTTCAGCGCAATCAGAGGGATTTATCCCTCTCATTTCCACCTCCAGCCCATTTTCAGCGCAATCAGAGGGATTTATCCCTCTCATTTCCACCTCCAGCCCATTTTCAGCGCAATTAGTGGGATTTATCCCTCTACTGCGCAGCAAAAAGACCACAGCAGCGGCAGGGCTCTCCGTGGTCGGTTAATCGATCATGGCGCTCATCCTCTCTCTTCGAGGCTTACGGGGTTAGCTGACGGATTCGGGCAGCGAGATTGCCCTACCTCACCAGAGCCATAGCAGCACGCTGGCAAGGATTCACCCCGGGTACCCAGCAGCCCATCCTTAAGCCGCCTGCACCAGTTGGTTCCCCCGTTCCCGTTATGGAATTCAGCCATTTCAAGAACAGTGTCATTTCATTCGGTTGTTGATTGAATCTTACGCCTGCAGCCATTTAATGTAAAACCTCGAGGATGACAAAAGAAGCCAAAATTGCTGTCCCTTCGTGAATGAAGGCGCATTCTTCAGCTCTACTCTTATCTACCCGGGGATTTGCTCGTGCTATCGTCTGTTTACACCCATGTTACTCTTCCTCCCACGTACTGCTTATTGCTCACCTAATCTCCTCCCACTCTCATTCTCACTCCCCTACTCTTACGCCCACACTAACTCTTACTCATTTACCTACTCGCTTACTCTCTTACTCTCTTACTCCCTTACTCACTTACTCACCTACTCACTTACTCACTTACTCTCTTACTCCCCCTACTCCCTTACTCTCTTACTCTCTTACTCTCTTACTCTCTTACTCTCTTACTCTCTTACTCTCTTACTCTCTTACTCTCTTACTCTCTTACTCTCTTACTCTCTTACTCTCTTACTCTCTTACTCTCTTACTCTCTTACTCTCTTACTCTCTTACTCTCTTACTCTCTTACTCTCTTACCTTCTTACCCTCTTACCCTCTTACTCCCTTACTCACCTACTCAATTACTCTCTTACTCCCCTACTCATCTCCCCTTACTCACCTACTCACTTACTCTCTTACTCCCCTACTCATCTCCCCTTACTCCCACACTAGCTCTCACTCACTAATTCACTCACTTACTCCCCACGCCCTCCTAACCTAATTCCCTAACTCCACCTTTCTTCCCCTGCCCACTACTCTAAATTTGAAATATTCACATTTCCGTCACTCGATGCTCATTGTGCAATCTTTCCCTTTGAGCAATAATAGAACCTATAGATTCTATAGTGCTTGTAGATCTTAGGGAAAGGAGGAACGTTGAAATTTGAATTCGAAACTGAATCTGCGGGACAAAAAAAAGGAAGCCACCTCCTACGCCCTAGCCGTAGCGGCCTTCGAGCTTGCGCTTGAGCATGGCATGGACGGCTTCATTGTTGACGATGTTGTTCAGATGGCTGGATATTCCCGGCGTACTTTTGCGAATTACTTCTCCTGCAAGGAGGAGGCGGTAGCCGCCTATTTCATTGGCATAATTGCTGTCCAAGAGAAGGAGGAAGAGAATAACCCGCTGGCCGCGCTGCCGCCAGATGCTACGCCGCTTGATGCCCTGTACAATCTGCTGAAGCTGCAATTCACCTCAGAGTTCCTGCATAAGCTGCGGCAGTTCGTCTCCCTGGCGAATCAATACCCGTCCCTGGAGCCTTACATTCTCAATGTCTTCCGGCATTTGCAGATCACCGCCCAGGAGACGCTGGAGCAGTTCACCCGTGGACGGTATGCCGATGGGTATACCCACCTGCTGGCCGGTGCCGTCTACGGGGCCTTCGTGCCCATTCTGGACGGACGGCTCAATGTTATGCTGCCGGGTGAACAACTGAGCGAAGACTCCACTGCTATGTCTTTTGACCAATACCTGAATTCCATGTTTGCTTATTTACGCAACGGCTTCTAAATTCACAGATAAAGAGGAGAAACCAATACATGTCTACCTTTCTATACCGCTTAGGAAAATCGGCTTATGCCAAGCCCTGGGCCTTCATTGCAATCTGGATCCTTATACTCGGAGTTGTAGGTACCCTGATTGGAGTCAACGGCATTCAATCCAGCTCCGAGATGAAAATTGAAGGCACAGAATCGCAAAAAGTGCTGGATAAGCTGACAAAAGAGCTGCCCGCTGCGGCCGGCGGCCAGGCTAGTATCGCCTTCACTGTACCGGACGGGGAGCGTCTTGACACGCCCGAGCGTACAGCGCTGCTGCTGAAGGCTATTAATGATGTATACAACATGGAATATGTCATTAACCCTGCCGAGCTGGCAGCACAAGCAGCGGCCGCCGCTGCCGGTCAAGCCGCCGCCGCTCAAGCAGTACCGTTCGGTCCGCTGATCGTAGACGGCGCTCCGGTACCCGGCGTGATGCTGTCGGCTAACGGCAGCATTGCCCTGTTCCAGTTCCAGTTCACGGTGCAGCAGACATCACTGCCAGCGGATGTGCCGGATAATATCATCAATACCGTAGCCGAGGTTGAACAGTCCGGTTCGGGGATTACCGCGATTCCAAGCGACTCGCTCAAAAGCATGCCGGCCATCGGCTCTACGGAGGCGATCGGCGTGGCCGTTGCTGCCATCGTATTGTTCCTGACACTGGGCTCAGTTGTAGCCGCAGGCCTGCCGCTTCTGACCGCGCTTCTCGGAGTCGGCATCAGCGTCGGAGGTGCGTTTGCTCTGGGCAGCCTGATCCAGATGAACGATATCACACCCGTTCTTGCCGTGATGATCGGTCTCGCCGTGGGGATCGACTACTCGCTGTTCATTGTGAACCGCCAGCGCCGTCTGATCCTGGATGAGAAATTAAGCGCAGCCGAAGCTGCCAGCCGTGCTCTGGGCACCGCAGGCAGTGCTGTATTCTTCGCCGGTCTGACCGTTATTATCGCCCTGTGCGGCATGCTCGTCATCGGCATCGGCTTCTTATCGACAATGGCACTTGTGGCTGCAGCCAGTGTTCTAATCAACGTGTTGCTGGCATTGTCCCTGCTGCCTGCGCTGCTCGGACTGGTCGGTGAACGTATCGTAACCGCCAAAGCCCGGACCAAGCACAGCACCGCCGCCAAAAAATCACAGCACAGCTTCTCCCATCGCTGGGCGAATGCCACAGTGAAATACCGCTGGGCCATCATAGTGCTCGTGGTGCTGGTGCTTGGAACAGCTGCTATTCCGGTGACCAAAATGGAGCTCGGTATTCCATCCGGTGCCTCTGCGAACCTGGATACCCCGGCCCGCCAGAGCTATGATGTCATCTCCAAAGGATTCGGCGAAGGCTTCAACGGCCCGCTGCTGCTGGTCGCTGAGACGAAGAATCCGTCTGAGAAGATCTCCATGCCGATCCTGGGCAAGCTGGTTCAGGAGCTGCAAATGCATGATAATGTGACCCTGGTCTCTCCGCTAGGAGTCAGTCCCACTGGCGATCTCGCCATTATAAGTCTGATTCCGAAGACGGGTCCCACTGACACCGCTACCAGAGATCTGGTTCAGGAGCTGCGTGATCCGAATTCCGCTCTGACCTCCGGGAACAATATTAATCTTGGGGTGACCGGCTTCACTGCCATCAATATTGATATGTCCTCGAAGCTGTCCGATGCTTTCCCTGTATACATCGGGATCATCGTGATCCTGTCGCTGATCATTCTGCTGCTGGTGTTCCGCTCAATTATCGTGCCAATCAAAGCGACCGTCGGCTTCGTGTTAAGTATTATTGCCACCTTCGGCGTGACCACTGCCGTCTATCAATGGGGCTGGCTGCATTCGCTGTTCGGCTTCGATACCGGTGGCCCGCTGCTCAGCTTCATGCCGATCCTGGTCACTGGTATTCTATATGGGCTCGCCATGGATTATCAGGTGTTCCTTGTAAGCTCCATGCGTGAAGCCTATGTCCACGGCCGTCAGGGCAAGGACAGTGTCATTCACGGCTATGATCTGGCCAGCCGGGTCGTACTGGCTGCAGGTGTAATCATGGTATCCGTCTTCGCAGGCTTCATCTTCGCCCCGGATGCGATGATTAAGCAGATTGGCTTCGCATTGGCCTTCGGCATCCTGATCGATGCCTTCATCGTCCGGATGACGCTCGTTCCGGCCGTCATGGCCGTCTTCGGCGACAAAGCCTGGTGGCTGCCGAAATGGCTCGACCGCCTGCTGCCGAATCTCGATGTCGAAGGCGATAAGCTGATCGCAAGGCTCAATGCCGAGAGCGGACAAAACAAGTAGAAACGACTTGCCGTTCTAGTAAGGACGGTACCGTTTCAGCGAGAAATAGAAGAATAAATAGAGCCTGCGGCATCGTCCGCAGGCTCTATTTTGATATAATGGCTATAATTGAATTCAGATCCTAAGGAGGCATACCCATGAACATCATAGAACTGGGCCTTACTCAGAATCAGCAGGAAATCTCCAGACTGCTGGAGGAACACAGCCGCCGCATGGACAGCAGCATTCCGGCCTATCAACGTGAGGTAATCTCCCTTGCCGCTTACGAGAACGGCATCTTCATTGGCGGCATTACCGGGGAAATGGTCTGGAATATCCTGAACGTGCACTTATTGGCCGTTGACCCCGCCTACAGAGGCAATGGACTAGGCAAGACCCTGCTGGAAGAGCTGGAGCACAGAGCCTCACTACGCGGGTGTAAGGTTAGCGAATTGACCACGATGAGCTGGCAGGCGCCGTATTTTTACCAGAAGCAGGGATATGAGATCTTCGGTGAAATCAAGGATTGTCCCAATGAAGGCCAGACGAAATATTATCTTCAGAAAAAATTGCAGCCGTAACCCCCACTCCCATACAGAAACGGTACCTCCTAGTAACAAGGACAGTACCGTTTCTATAAGCAATGTTAAGAGAATACTTCAAGCCACACTGAAAATCACATGCTTCCCGGCAGCCGCTGCCCTCCGGTAAAAGTCCAGCAGTCCGGTAAACTCACTTGTCACCTGCTCCTTCAGCGCCTTTTTAATATCACCCGTCTCCAGCTTGTCCAGATCCACCTGCTGCATTGCCGCAATAATATCTTCCAGTTCATCCTGCTCCGTGCACGCGAAGAACCCGTCCTCTTCTTCCACCTCAAACACGTGCACGCCTACAACTGCTTCACTTAACGGGTCGCCTTCGATAGGTTCACTGGCCGAAACTCCGGTTAGCGCGAGATGCAGCTCCTCCCACAGCTTGTCGATATCGTAGTGTTCACTCCCGCCTTCAATCAGCTTCTCCAGCGTATCCATCAGCTCTGTACCATCCATCTCCATCATGCGCTCCAGCGTATCCTCATCCACCATCACATATTGACCCAGCATCCCCATCTGTCCTTCCTCCTTCTATAAAATACAGCTACCCGCGCTCCACCCTCCTTACAGAATAGGCGACAGCAGCCGGGAAATCCCCTCTTTCAGCTTGATTACCAGCGAGCGCTGCGCATAGCGCTCCACGGTCAGCTCCGAGCACAGCCTGACATCATTCAGGAAAATGTCCTGGAGCTGTTCGGCAATCGCCCGGTCGTACACAATGGCATTGACCTCGAAGTTCAGCCGGAAGCTGCGCGAATCGATATTCATCGTCCCGACAGAGGCAACCTCACCGTCAGCGACAATCGTTTTGGCGTGCAGGAAGCCGTTCTCGTAGAGCAGGATTTTGGCCCCGTAATTCAGCAGGTCTCCGGCGTACGCCCAGGTGGCCCAATACACGAACGGATGGTCAGGCTTATTCGGGATCATGATCTGCAGATCCACACCGGAGAGCAGGGCGATTTTGCAGGCATCCATGAAGCTGGTGTCCGGTATGAAGTAAGGGGTCTGGATATACACGCTTTCCTTGGCTGACAAAATCAGCTTAATATACATGTTCTTAAGATGCTCCGTCGACGAATTAGGACCGCTCGTAATGATCTGGACCGGGCTTGTCCCCGTATGCTGCTCCATGTTGAAGACAAATTCCCCGTAATCCCCGCGCTCATGCTTCCCGGCCTGATGCCAGTCGAGGATGAATCTGCCCTGGATATGACTGACGGCGTTACCGGTAATCCGGAGGTGAGTGTCCCGCCAGTAGCCGAACTTCGGAACCTGCCCCAGATATTCATCCCCCACATTGAACCCGCCGATATAGGCAATGCTTCCGTCAATAATGCACAGCTTGCGGTGGTTCCTGTTGTTGATCCGAAAGTTCAGCGGCTTGATCAGAGAGGGGAAGAACACCTCAACTTCGCCTCCTGCTGCACGCAGCTCCCTGAAAAAATGCCGTGAAATCCGCTTGGAGCCGACTTCATCATATAGCAGTCTTACCTTCACGCCTTCACGCGCCTTCAGGACCAGCTCGTCCCTCAGCTTCGTACCAAGCTGGTCCGGCTGGATGATGTAATACTGAATATTGATCTCTGCGCGGGCTGAGCGGATATCCTCGAACAACGCGGCGAATTTCTGGTGGCCGTCACTATAAATGACAATCTCATTATCGCTGGATAACAAGCCGTGCGACGAGCGGATATTCATGTTGATGAGCTGGGCATAGTTCTGCAGCAGCTGCGACCTGTCATCCGCCCCTTCCGCAAAGGCCGCCAGCTGCTTGTCGGCTTCAGCCTGGACATATTCCTGCTCTTCGATGAAGAGCTTGTAGAAATTCTTCTTTTTGAGATTGCGCCCGAAAAAGATATACAAGACAAATCCCAGAATCGGGATGAAAAACAGCACCATCAGCCAGGCCCAGGTGTACCCCGCCTCTCTGCGTTCAATGAACAGAAAGCCCAGGGCCAGAATAATGTTAATGAGGGTGACGACTGTGGTTAGACTTGCAAATTCCATGCTCTTTCCCCTTTCCTCTCTGTCTCTCTCTGCTGCCTAAAAGTCCTCCAGCACCTTGGACCTGTCGCCATGAATTCTATCCAGATGCTCCTCTCCCCAGTAGCATAACAGGTCCAGCGCCGGCTTCAGCCCCCAGCCGTAGGCTGTCAGCTCATACTCCACTCTGGGCGGAATCTCCTGGTAGATGGTCCGCGAGATAATCTCATCGTTCTCCAGCCCTCTTAGCTGGGCAGTCAGCACCTTCTGGGTTAAGCCGGGGATGAGCCGCAGCAGCTCGGAGGTGCGCTTCTGTCCGTTCATCAGATGGTAGATAATTAACGGCTTCCACTTGCCGCCCATGACCTCAAGCGCTGCCTCCACGCCGACTCTATACTTTTTGGGAACGCTATCGCCGCTCTGTTCAGTCATTGCTTCTGCCTCCATTATGTAGGGTACCTCAATGTTCCTATGGAACATACACCTTCCTATAGAACAGCAAAGTGCGTACTTCCGGTTAAGCATGATTCCTGTATATAATAGCATCAGCCAAGCAACAAGGCTACAAACCTGTAAGATAAGAAAGGTCGTGAAGATACTAACATGAGCGTATTAATCGTCGTATCGCATCCGAGACAAGATTCCCTGACCTTCCAGGCTGCCCGCTGCTTCGCAGAGGGACTTACCGCAGCCGGACACGGCTATGAGATATTGGATTTACATGGGATTGGCTTTGATCCTGTTCTGCAAGGAATGGAGGAACTCCATATGACCGCAGGTGAACAGGAGCAGCCCTATTCTCCTGAATTAGAGAGGGAAATGGAGCGGGTGCGGCAGCATGACGGCCTGGCATTTGTATTTCCGCTGTGGTGGTGGCATCTGCCGGCCATGCTGAAGGGGTATATCGACAGGGTGGTGAACAACAGGGTTGCCTACGGCACAAATAATCTGCAGGGTTATCGTGCACTGTGGCTGGCGCTAGCAGGTGTAACAGAGGAGCAGATGAAGAAGCGCAGCTATGATGAAGCAACCGCCCGTCTGCTTAACGTGGGGATTGCCGATTATTGCGGAATCACAGACTCCAGAGTAGAATTCCTCTACGATACTGCGAGTTCCGCACCCGGACACCGTGAAGCATTGCTGGAACAGGCCTATCAGGCGGGGTTACATTATGGCAAGGGGGAAAGCTGACAAATCGCAGGAATGAGGGGAGCACAACATCACATTCATTCACATAAACGGCGTTACCCGTCACTTCTATAGTATTACCGTTGTCCGATACCAACCCCTGCCGGGTTTCCCTTGTTTGGAGTACTGCTGAATGCATCATAATGATAGACTTTGATGTTCTATATTATCATAAATGTATATAAAGTGAATTTAAGATATTTTAGGCATTAATGGTATCATCATGGAGAAAATCTGCAGTCAGTGCAGAGAACTTCTCAGGCTCTTCTATAAAAGGCAGGTGGCCGCAGTTCGGCAATATTATTTTTGTGGCATGCCTGATGCCTTTGTGCAGGATTTCAGCGGTCTCTCTATTGTATGTGTGGTCCAATGCTCCAATGAAGATAAGAACTGGTTGACCAATCTCCGCTAATCTATGAATTGCATAAGGCTTGGACACGTGCGCCAGGCTTGGAGAGAACCGGCAGAAGTTACCGGGATTCCGCACATTCGCTAACGTTTTCTGTCTGGCCTTTTCTTTGGCAGCCGCAGGGAAGTAATAATTCCAAAAGGGGTTAGCGATAAAATGCTCCATGGCTTGTTCAGCACCCTTCAGCCTGACCTGAATATGCTGTTTGATCCCCTGCCATAGCATCCTCGCTGGATAGCTGCGGCCGCTGACAGAAGGCGCTGCCATAATGAGGCGGTCCACATCGCCGGGATAGGCCAGCGTGAAATCTACGGCGACACTGCCGCCCATGGATGAACCCACCAGAGTTACTTTTGTGAGCCCGAGTGTGTCCAGAAGCATCTTCAAGTCCTTCACATTGGAAAAAGGAGTCCGGGGAGTGTCAGAATGTCCATAACCCCGCAGATCATAGCTGATAACATCGTAGCCAGTGGAGAACCTCTCCATCTGCTCCTCCCATATCAGATGGTCATTATAATTGCCATGGATAAAAACGATAGGCTCACCGCTGCCCTTTCTCTCATAAAACAGCGCTCCGCCTTTAACCTCTATGTACTCCGGACTGTTTATCTTATTCATGCCGCTTGACACTTGGTTGTCTTCCATAATTGATCACCCGTCATTATCATTACACATCCTGATGGGATGTTCAATTTATGCTACTTTAATCAAAATGCATCATCCGGTCCATGAACGCCGCACGTGCCAATGTAGTCGGTTTTTCGATTACATTTGGACTACACGCCCACGCCACGCCCAATGTAGTCGGTTTTTCGATTACATTTGGACCATGCGCCTGCGCCACGCCCAATGCGGTCGGTTTTTCGATTACATTTGGACCATGCGCCTGCGCCACGCCCAATGTGGTCGGTTTTTCGCATACATACAAAAAAAAAGCAACAGACGTCCCCCTAAGCGGACGGTATCTGTCGCTGCAACCATAAATTACGATTTGTCTACTCAAACCATTTATTCAGCCATCTACTCCGCCGCATCCTTCTTCCCCAGCCAAGCCAACTCCGCCATCGCCCGCAGCGGGCCGCGGAGGCCTGCCGCCACTTCAGCTTCGCTCTGCGCTTCCGGCTTATCGCTCCAGATGGAGAAGGTGGTGCCGACCAGTTCACGCGGATAGGCTCCCGTGTATTCCTGCTTGGCTTCCCCGGTGCGGGCCGGGAACAGGCCGGGATGCCAAGAAGCGCTGATTTTCTCGGCTGTCGGATACGTGTAGCCCGCATGTTCTCCCAGCACATAATACAAATAGCCATCGTTGTAGTTAATCACCTGATGACCCTTGGCGAGAATGTCCTCCACCGGGGCCATCATCGGGTGCCACTTCGTCCAATATGTGATCTGAATAGACGGCTTGGGCGCGACCCGCTGGATCTGATCTGCACGGTAAAGGCCATCATTCCAGGCACGGACCGTCCAGCCCTTGGACTCCAGATGCTCAGCGACTTCATTAAGGTAATCAATATACGTGTCCACGCCCGTGCCGCCGCTGATGTTCAGCACATTCTGAGCATACTCCGCAAGCTGCGGATACTTATCGAACTCCGCGAAGTTGATGAATTCATCCCCGCCGATATGAAAATAGCAGCTGCCGGTAAATAATTCGGCGTATTCGTCAATCAACTCCAGCACGAACCGGCGGGCCGCCGGATTCGTAATGTCCAGCGCACCCGGCGCCGGGGTTCCCGCTGCATCCTTAAGCAGCCACTCGGGATGAGTGCGAAGCGCCTGTCCGAGATGCCCCGGTGAATCCAGCGAAGGGATAATATCCACATGATAACGCTGTGCTTCAAGGATAATCGCCCTCATCTCCTGCTTGGTCAAAGCCTGCTCCGACACCACCTCAGGATGGCTCTCACTCATCAGCCGGAAGCCCTCGTTCTCGGAAAAATGCAGCTGCAGCGTATTCAGCCGCAGCCGTGACATCTCTCTGATCCGCGTAAGGAGCCAATCTTCGCTGTAAAATTTGCGGCCGATGTCGATATGAAGCGCCCGCTCCTGCATCACAGGATAATCGGTAATCGTTCCGTACGGCACGAAGCCGTCCTCCGCCAGCCTCTGCAGCAACGTCCGCAGGCCATACATCACGGCCCGTTCACTTGAGGCGGTAAGCTTGGCAACACTTCCAATCTCAATAACATAAGCTTCCTTGCTGTCCATGTCTGCCGCTGCTTCATGCTCTAACAGCTCAATGACGATATCGCCAGAAGCCATTTCGTCCATTTGCCCATAAGCGACAGTCATGATTCGGTCAGCAGGTGTCAGAATGCCCGCGTACTCACCCAGAACCATAAAGACCGTTTCGTTCAGAACACTGTTATTATCCGCTCTGGCATTGTCCACAATCCGGGCTTTGGACCCGGCAGTCAGCCGCCATTGCTCCCCGGATGCCGCAGCAATTTGTTGCTGTACACCGGTAAGCGGGCCGCTATTGAAGTCGTGTCGGTCTGATGGTTCATTCATATACATATCTATATCCATACCTCCCAACTCATCCTTCCCCGCGTGGATCAGCGCAGCCGGATACCAACCGTGGTAATCTCATGTCCGCCAAGCGGAAGCTTAAGCGAAGCGGTGCCTTCTGACTGAAGCTCTTCACCTTCTGCTTCCAGTACATTCGAAGTATAGAAGGCCGCAGCAGGCAGTGCGGCTTCCAGCTTCAGCTCGCAAGGCTCTTCCGTCAGGTTGAACCAGCGGAGCAACACATCGCCGCGTTCCTTGTTCAGCTTCATAGAGGAGAAGGCAGCGGTCTCGCCGTTCCAGCGGACAGCCGAATACACGGCAGGAATCGTACCTGCATGAACCTCTGCCTGTGCGCAGGTCCACGGAATCTGGAACTGGTAAGCGGCAGCAGCGGCACCGGAGGTTACGGCATCCCCGCTATGCGGCAGAAGCAGCATGTCTGCGGTCTGTTCTCCCAGGCACTGGGCTTCCGGCGTAGGGAACCAGCCCCAGTCGCCCATCTCACCGACACTGCGGAGCAGCGTAACGGCAATCGTACCACGGCCATCCCGCAGAATCTCGTATTCGTGTAATCCGAGGTTAGCGACCGTCAGACCTGCATTCTCTCCGGCAACATCCACGAAGCACTGCTGATGCTGCGCATTGCTCGGGTTCTGCCATTCCGGTGCCGGCTCATTCGGACGTTCCGCAAGCTCGAACATCGAATCCACACTGTGCGAGGCAGTAGCCAGATCCGCAGGGAAAAGCATCCGCAGACGGTGGTCTTTAGCCGTATTATCGATATAGCTCTTTACTTCCAGTCCTTGGCCGCTTCGCTCCAGTCTTAAGACTGTCCGCAGCTTAAGGGTTACAGTAGTGGCACTACGCTTAGCTTGCCGCTCCGGGTAATAGACCAGCGCCCGCTGCTCTTCTTCCAGCAGAGCATCGGCCGAAGCCGGGATCTCCCAGGCATGGGTGATTTCAATGGAAGCGCGGTATGGCGTATCTTCAATAACAGCAATCTGCGCGTCAAGCCCCAGAGTCGTCAGCGGTACTTCACCCGCAGGCTGTCTGTACATGTATTCATTCCCGATGTCCCCGGTATTCTCATAGACACCAAGGTCACGATAAATCTTGCCGCTAGGCTTATGCTCCAACGTGAAAGAGCCGTCAGCCATAACCTCGACCCGCAGCGTGTCGTTCTCCAGCACGCGCGCGCCGCGAACCAGCGAAGCCGGGGCTGAAGCCACCGCTTGCAGCTTCGCCGCCGGAGCGCTTCCGGTAGACGAACCTTCAGCGGCAGCCGCCCCAACGAAGCGGACCCAGGCATAGGTGCGCAGCCCCAGGGCAGGCACATCCGCCGCCTCGAAGGTCAGCCGCACCTTGCGGCAGCTGTACGGCTGGCGGAAGCGGTCATCCGGCAGGTCATAGCCGAAGGACAGGCCGAGATCCTCTACCGTACAAGGAACCGGCTGGCCTTGCTCATCAACCAGGACCCGTCCGGCCAGGTCCATGGTTTTCATCAGCCGGGCATTCTCTTCGAGAGGCAGCCCGTCGCGCAGATATTGGCGGGCTGCGTCCAGCTCAACGGTTACCGTACCGGTGCGGCTCCAGCCGCTGGTATTCGACACAACAAGCGGAAGGGCCTCTTCACCGTAAGCAGCGAAGCCGGAGGTGTCCACCGCTGCGGTGATGGCCTGCATACTATCCGCTACGATACCCTCGGCGGTGTGGTAGCTCTTGTCGAAGCGGGCGACCATCTCACGGTGCACCTCATCCACGCTGCAGCCGCAGATGGAATCATGCGGATGGTTCTGCAGCAGCGTCTTCCACGCATAATCCAGCAGATGCTGCGGATACTCCCCGCCGTGCAGCTTAGCGATAACCGCCAACGGCTCAACCACCTTCTCAAGCATGGCCTGGCCCCGCTGATTGAGCTGCTTCAGGTACACGCGGGCGGAAGCGGTATTAACCAACGTTCCCCAGCCGTCCGTGCGCTGGCTCCGCAGCTCGCCCTTCACCGTGGACAGGCTGCGGCCAGCCAGTGAAGCTTCCACTGCCTTGATATAATCCGGGAAGTTGGAATGAACGAAGGAGACCTCCGGGTGCAGCTTCTCCGCCGTGCGGATCGCCTCCGGCAGGTCGGTCTGCAGCGGCTGGTGATCGCAGCCGTTCATGAACAGCAGCTGATCGGTCGCTGCATATTGCCGGGCATCGCCCAGCTTGCGCTCCCAGAAGCGCCGGGCTTCATCCATCTCAACGGGAACCTCATTCCCGTTGGAATACCAGTTGGCGAACAGGATGCCCAGCACCTGCGAGCCGTCCGGCCCTTCCCAGACCAGCTCCGAGAACGAGGATTCATAGCCGTCATCCGAGACCATATTATTGAAGCCCGTCGGCTTCACGCCGCGCCCGAAGAAGGCGTTGGTGATACCCGCCTGCTGCATGAGCTGCGGAATCTGTCCGGTCAGACCGAAGGTGTCCGGGAAATAACCGATTTTGGACACTTCCCCATAGACTGCCGCATCCTGATGTCCCAGCTGTAAGTTACGCACATTCGCTTCCGGGCTGGTCAGGAACGCATCCTGAAGAATGTACCACGGTCCGATAAATATCCGGCCCTCCCGGATATGCCGTATCAGCCGCTCCCGGTTCTCCGGGCGGACCTGCAGATAATCCTCGATGATAATCGTCTGCCCGTCGAAGAAGAAGCTGCGGAAGTCCGGGTTCTGCTCCAGTGTATCCAGCAGCGTATCCACGAGCTGAATCAGCCGGATGTGATGGCGCTCATAAGGCAGATACCATTCCCGGTCCCAGTGCGTATGCGAGATAATATGTGCCGTCTGTTGTTTGGTCATAACCGGTTACCCCTCAATCTCCAGCGGATATTCATCCATATAGCTGATCAGCTCATCCACGGTCGTGAAGGCCAGCCCCGTCACCGTATCCGCACAGCCGTAGTAGATGGCAATCCGTCCGGTAGCCGCATCGGTCAATGCCGCGCAAGGGAACGTCACGTTCGGCACATCGCCGACACATTCATACAGCTCTTCCGGGCCGAGAATATAGTTGCGTGAGCGGGCTTTTACCTTCCAAGGCTGATCCAGATCCAGCAGCGCGACCCCCATGCGGTAGACGAACCCGTTGCAGGTGTTGATCACGCCGTGATAGATCAGCAGCCAGCCCTTGTCTGTTTCAATCGGAATCGGTCCGGGACCAATCTTCTTGGACTGCCACGCGGAAGCGTCACCGTCAACCGTACCCATCACATAGCGGTGCTTTCCCCAGAAGGTCAGGTCAGGACTCTCACTGTAAAAAATATCGCCAAACGGCGTATGCCCCGTATCACTCGGACGGCTGAGCATCGCATAGTTGCCGCCGATTTTGCGCGGGAGCAGCACCCCGTTGCGGTTATACGGCAGGAAGGCATTCTCCAGCTGGTGAAAGGTTTTGAAATCGAAGGTATACGCCAGTCCAATTGTTGGGCCGTGGTAGCCGTTGCACCAGGACACATAATACCGGTCGTCGATCTTGCAGACACGCGGATCATAGCGGTACTCGCGCTTGGTGATCTCTTCATCACCCTCGAATATGATTGGCTCATGGTTGATTTTCCAGTTCACGCCGTCTTCACTGAAGCCCGCGAAAATATCCATGCTGACCGACCGCGAATCACAGCGGAACACGCCTGCGAAGCCGCCCTCAAACGGGATTACCGCCGAGTTGAACACACTGTTCGAGTTCGGAATGGCGTTGCGCGGAATGATCGGGTTGGCGGAATATCTCCATACCGGGGAATTCGTGCCCGCAGGCTTCTCCTGCCAAGGGATGTTCGGTAGTGCTTCTCCAATAATTGTACTCATGCTCTGGTCTCCTTTATCTGTGAAAAAGTATGTTTGTGTTAGAGAATGCCTTCCTTCAGCGCCCGCAGGATGAGCTGCGAGAACAAGCTGTTCGACCAGGCGAACCACTTGCGGGTGAACACGGACGGATCGTCGGCGTGGAAGCCTTCATGCATATAGCCGGTATCGGCATCGGTCGCTTCCAGCATGGCGATTACCGCCAGCCGCTCTTCCTTGCTGTCTGCTGTGATGCCCTGCATCGACAGCGCCATATGCCAGATATAGCCCGGAGGGGTGTGCGGACTGCCGATTCCTTTGGCAGCTTTGCCCTCGAAGTAGAACGGATTCTCCTTGCTTAGCGCAAACCGTCTCGTATTCTGGTAGACCGGATCGTCATTGTTCAGGTAGCCCAGATACGGAATGGACATCAGGCCCGGCGTTCCGGCGTCATCCATCAGGCTGTAGTTGCCATAGCCGTCTGTTTCGTAGGCATAGATCGGCCCGAATTCCGGATGGCGGTAGATGCCGTACAGCTTAATGCCGTGATCGACCTCCTGCTCCAGCTCCTTCAGCTCAGCCAGGAAATCCAGATCCCGGAACACCCACTCGGCAAAATCCTGCATCTGCCGCAGCGCCACCACAGCGAACATGTTCCCCGGAATGTTGTAGTGGAAATCGCAGGCGTCATCACTGGAGCGGAAGCCGGACCAGATCATGCCGGTGTAATTCACGGGCATCCCTAAGCCGCCGTTGCGGATGGAATCCTCGATAATCCCGTTGCTGCGCGTGAAGCGGTACGGGGACTGCTCGGCATGATGCTGCTCACGCTTGAACAGGTCGGTGATAACGCGCAGCATTTTTTTGAAGTCAGAGGTGAAGAAATCGGTCTGCTTCGTCTCTTCCCAGTAGGCATGAGCCAGCCGGATCACGAAGCACAGCGAGTCGATCTCGAATTTGCGCTCCCACACCCACGGCGACATCTCGGTCACATCGGCGGCATTCCAGTGCCAGTCGTTGGCCGATTCATTGAATGCGTTAGCGTAAGGATCGATCAGTACATACTCCGTATGGCGCTTGATCAGCCCGCCGATAATCCGCTGCAGATCAGCATCTTTTGCGGCAAAAGGCACATAATGAATGACCTGCTCCACCGAATCACGCAGCCAGCAGGCCGGGATGTCACCCGTAATGACAAAGGTAGTTCCGTCATCAAGCAGCTTGGTAGTGGTCTCCAGTGTATTCGGGAAGCAGTTGCGGAACAGCCGCTGGAGCTTGGGCCGGTGGGCCAGCTTCGCTTCGGCGTCGGCCAGCACGGCCTGAATGGATGACGGCAGCGTGAGCTCCGGCATCTCGATGCGGGGAAGTCTGAATTGTTCCAAGGTAGTAGTCTCCTTATCGCTAATCTATAGTTTGGATGCTGAATGTCTTGATGGGAGCGGGAATTGCGATTGGCTTAATTGCACATTGTACAACTAAAGCATCTGATTTATAGCCGGCTACCCGTTTAGTTGCATTTCATACATTTAAAAAAGCCTTAAGCTGTTGATTCTCACCATTTTGGCAGTTTTAGTTGTACAGACTACACTTATACGATAAAAGAATACATTTCCGCTGTTTTTAAGTGTACTTTCTGCAACTATCCGAGTACCTTGTGCTCAACCCCTCATTTACCTCTATCCAGCATGAATAATCTTAATCGTCTTAATCTCGAACGGATGGAAGTCTAGCGTCAGCACGCCGTCTTTATCCGGCAGCAGCACGGTCTCTTCCTCCAGCGCATTGGACAGATAAATAGCGGAGTGCGGCAGCGGCCAGCTGATCCGCACGGTCTCGCGTCCTCCGGCGGATTCATACAGCCGCAGGATACTACCCTTACCATCTTCCGCCAGCTTGACGGTATCTAGCACCACCTGCTTCCCTTCATAAGGAAGGAAGGAGCCGGTAGACGGATGCTGGCCCGCACTTGCCTCGCAGGCTACTGCATAGGAAGCGTGATTCAGCTCGGCGGCCTTGCGCTGGGTATGAGCCGAACGCCAGTCTCCGGTATGCGGGTAGAGCGAATAGGTGAATTCATGCTCTCCCTGATCGGCCGAATGGTCCGGCCAGCGCGGTGCGCGCAGCAGGGACAGACGGATGGTGCTGCCCTGCGTATCATAGCCGTATTTGCAGTCGTTCAACAGGCTGACGCCGTAATCATGCTCCGACACATCGACATAGCGGTGCCCGCAGACCTCATACTGCGCCTGCTCCCAGCTGGTGTTGCGGTGCGTGGTCCGCTCTAGTGCACCGAACGGAATTTCATACGTAGCCTTGCTGGTCACTACATCAATCGGGAAGCCAACCTTCAGCAGCTTGTGGGCTTCGTGCCACTGGACCTGTGTCTTGAAGTCGATCCGCTTGTCGGTGTGGTACAGGATCAGCTCCTGCTGTATTTCCGATTGGCCTAGACTCCAGCGGAAGAACAATACATCACATACAGGACCTGTGGACAGCAGCAGCTTCTCCAGCAGCACCGCTGCTCCGGCGGGCTGCTCCTCATAACGGCTGTCGATATCCCAGGCATCCCATAGAATCGGACGGTCGTGGAAGAAATGCAGCCGGTTCAGCGCTTCCCCGGACTTCACAATCTCACGCCCGGCTTCCTTGTCATACAGGCTGATGATCTCGCCCAGTTCATTGAACTGGAGCCGGTAATAGCCGGTCTCCCAGCGATCCTCGAACGCAGCGGAATTCGCCGCAGAGATTGAGTTATTGCCTGCCTCCGATGCGTCTGCCCCCTGCTGCTCCTCTTCCCGCAGCCATATGGTTGCATAACCGAATGCCGGAACCTCCGGCACCTGGACACGCAGCACCGTTTGCTTTCCTGCTGTAGTCAGCTCTGCCGGAAGCCGTGTTCCGTTTCCGTCATAAATCGCCGGAGCGGTTAGCGCTGCTCCTGGAGCAACCGCAAGCTGGGCTACCATATCCCGGGTCCAGCCCAGTCCGTTCAGGATGACATAAGGCTGTCCCTCTCCACGGGTATCAATGTCCGATACGGCAGCCTCCATGACGGACTTCAGACTGCTCTCTCCAAGGACAAAGATATTCTTGTATTCCTTGTCCGAAGTCTCATAGACCTCGGGAATCGATGAGCCGGGGATAATATCATGGAACTGGTTGAGGAGAATCAGCTTCCAGCCTTCATGCAGGGCTTGCCCTACCTCTTCCCGCCGCTGCGGGGACAGCCCGTGCCCAGCCAGAGTCTGCCACAGCTCCGCTTCCCGGTACAGAATCTCAGCCTTGCGGTTATTGCGCTTGTTCCGCGCATGGGTCGTATAGGTTCCCCGGTGCAGCTCCAGATAGAGATCACCCTGCCAGACCGGAAGCTCAGGTGCTGCCTGCTCGATGCCGGTGAAGAAATCCGCCGCCGTGCTGTAGCCTGAGGCAGGCTGACCTACCATCAGCTCGGAGCGCGACAGGTATTCCAGCATCTCCCGCGTCACGCCGCCGCCGCCGTCCCCGTGTCCGTAGAGCAGCATTTGTTCGCTGTGAACGGCTTTTTGGCGGTAGGACTGCCAGTGCTCGTGGATATCCTTCGGCAGCGTATTCTCATTCACGCCATGGTTCATATAAGATAGTAGCGCTGTCCCGTCGATGCCGACCCAGTGGAACAGATCATACGGGAACAGGTTCGTGTCATTCCAGCCTAGCTTGGTGGTCATGAAGTACCGGACCTTGCCGTGCTTCAGAATCTGCGGCAGGGAGGCGCAATACCCGAAGGTGTCCGGCAGCCATTCAATTTCGGATTGCTGCCCGAACTCCTCCTGATAGAACCGCTGTCCGTACAGCATCTGACGCATCAGCGATTCCCCGCTCGGAATATTCAGATCCGGCTCGACCCACATGCCGCCGACCAGCTCCCAGCGGCCTTCCTGAATCCGTTCCTTCACCTTCGCGTACAGCTCAGGATCATTGTCCTTCAGATAAGCGAACAGCTGCGGCTGGCTCTGGGCATAGCGGTATTCCGGGTACTCCTCCATCAGGGCATTCACCGTCGAGAAGGTCCGGCTGGTCTTCCGCACCGTCTCCCGGGCAGGCCACAACCAGGCGATGTCGATATGCGACTGCCCGATCATATGAATGAAGCCCTCACTGTTGCCGCCGATGGCCTTCACCTTCGCGGCCAGCTCCTGCTCAATCGCCTGTATGCCGCTGCTGTCCCCCCCGCCTGCCGCTCCCAAATTCACATAAGCGTCCATCGCCTGATGCAATGCTTTCAGCATACGGACGCGCCGGAAGTCCTGCTCCGGCAACAGCAGCATCGAATCCCGGATCACGGTCACCGTGTACATCAGCGACTGGACCGGCAGGTTCACTCTAACCAGCGCTGCGGTAATGGAGCGGACCGGCGGCTGAATCACCGCCTGCTTATTCAATGGGTCATCCGGCTCAGGGATCGGATCATACAGCTCAATCTCAATCTCCGGGTGTCTGCCGCCCGTCTCCGGGTTCAGCGTGGCATAGGTATGATTGCGGTCAATACCCTGCTGCGAGGCTCCGTTCACACGCAGCAGCCCTTCGCCGCCGGAATGGAAGATCAGCCCGGTGTCCTTATCAGTCCAGTCCGCCGGGATATCCAGGGTGGTGCGGAAGTAATAGGTGGTGCCTTGCACACTCGGAAACAACCCGAACGATTCGCTGCCCGAATAAGGCTGTGCTTCGTCATAGTGGCCCGGCTGCCGGTAGATAGTGGAGAAGACCTTCCAGTCATCAAGCACCCGGTATTCCAGCCACTGCTGCTGCGAGCATTCCCGAATGAACCGGTTAATCCGTTCGATGTTTATCTGCTCCATCTTTAGTCCTCCGTAACCGTAAGATCTATATTCAGTGTGTCGTTCACATTCCTGCCGACGCCGATGCGGAAGCTTCCCGGCTCAACCACCAGCTTATAGTCCGTCCCGATATAGCTCAGATGCTCTGCATTCAGCGTGAAGCTTACCTTCTGCTTCTCTCCCGGCTCCAGTACGAGCTTGCGGAAGCCCTTGAGTTCCTTGGCCGGTCTAGTCACCTTACTGACCAGATCGGAAATGTATAGCTGCACGACCTCCGCACCGCTGCGGGAGCCTGTATTCTCCACTTCCACTGTAACCTCAGCCGTTCCGTCAGTCCCGATCACCGCAGGCTCGACCTGTAGTCCGCTATAGCTGAATTCGGTGTAGCTGAGTCCGAAGCCGAACGGATAACGCGGCTGCGAATTCCCTTCCAGATAGCGTGCTCCCCGGGAACGTTTGCCTAAGTAATACACTGGCAATTGTCCTACATCCTCAGGGAGAGAGAGAGTCAGCCTGCCGGACGGGTTGACATCGCCGAACAGAATGTCGGCAATGGCGTGGCCGCCTTCCTGCCCCGGATACCAGGCTTCCAGAATAGCGTCCGCCTGCTCATCAATCCAAGGCTCAGCAATGGGACGGCCGTTGATATACACAACGACCACCGGCTTGCCGAGCGCCTTAAGCTCCTTCATCAGCTCCAGCTGAACGCCGGACAGATGAAGCGACATGCGGTCGATGCCTTCGCCGCAGTCCATATCGCTAAGCGCATTCTCCGTCACCTTCGAGGCTCCGGTCCGCAGATCGATGCTGCCTTCGCCGAAGTCACGGGCGCTCGACCCGCCGAGGGCCAGTACAACGATATCCGCTTCGCTTGCCACCTTGCGCGCAAGCCCGAAGCCCTCGGTGGAGCTGTCCTTGATCCGGCAGCCCGGCGCATAACCTACGCGCTCCGGCTGCGCGGCAAGCTTGGCCCGTATTCCGGCCAACACTGTAACCACGCGGTCACGCGGCTGCGGAGAGGTGTAATCGCCAAGCTGATTGTAGCCAATATCTGCATTCGGCCCGATAACCGCAACCGTCCCCTTGTCCTTAGACAAAGGAAGCACTCCGTTATTCTTCAGCATTACAATTCCCTCTGCCGCCACGCTGCGCGCCAGCTCTGCATGTTCCTCGCTGCCGATCACCTGCTCGGCCACCTCGGGATCGGCATACGGCTGTTCGAATAAGCCCAGCCGGAACTTCAGCTCCAGAACACGCGCTGCCGCCTGATCCACCAGCTGCTCATCGAGCCGCCCGGAGCGCAGCGCCTCCAGCAGATATCCGCCGAACATCACGCCGGACATCTCCATATCAATTCCGGCGGAGAGTGCCTGCACTGCTGCATCCTCTCCTCCGTCCGCTGTATCATGGCCCGAAGCCAGCATATCGATGGCACCGCAGTCGGTAATGACCATGCCGCCAAAGCCCCATTCGCCGCGCAGAATCTCTTCCAGCAGCTCCCGGTTCGTCGTACAAGGCACGCCGTCAATCTCGTTGTAGGCCGGCATGATGGAGACTGCTCCGGCTTCCACTGCTTTGCGGAACGGGTACATATCGATTTCCAGCAGCTCACGCTTGCCGATATGCGCCGGACCGGCATTGCGGCCGCCCTCTGAGCTGCCATAGGCTACGAAGTGCTTGAGGGTTGCTCCCACACTGGACGCGCTGTCAAGCCGTTCGCCCTGTAATCCTTCCACCGATGCTACGGCATATTCGCCGATGAGATACGGGTCTTCGCCGAAGCATTCCTCGGTCCGGCCCCAGCGCGGATCACGCACCACATCCAGCACAGGGGAATACGTCACGGCTCCGCCCTGCGCCCGGGTCTCACGCGCTACTGCCCGGGACATCTCCCGGTAGAGGTCCACATTCCAGGTGCTGCCGATCAAGAGCGGAACCGGGAATACCGTAGCCCCGATGGCCATGTGTCCATGCGAGCATTCCTCACCGATCAGGAGCGGAATACCCAGCCTCGAATGCTCCAGCGCATAGCGCTGAATCGAATTCACAGCCTCTGCTCCAGCCCGCGCATCCAGTCCGCTCTCCAGCGTAACCCCTGTCCAAGGATCGGCCCGCAGAGTTCCGTATAGTGCGCCGACACCGCCTTCGCGGATCTGGCGTTTGAAGTCTTCCGTCAATTCTATCGTTCCATCTGTATGATTATAGGTCTGCCATCCGAACAGCTGCACCAGCTGGCCGACCTTCTCTTCCGGCGTCATCAGCCCAAGCAGATGCTTCGTCCGCTCTTTGACGGGCTGTGTACGGTCTCTATATAACATCCTGGCTCCACCCTCTCCTGTGATCTTAATCTATATATCTCTACTCCTTAACCGCACCCACCGTAAGACCTTGAATGAAGTAACGCTGGAAGAACGGATATGCGAAGATAATTGGCCCGGTTGCCAGCACCACCATCGCCATACGCGAGGTATCCTGCGGCATGTTGCGAAGAGCCTCCAGACTCAGCGAGCTGTTCTGCGAGTTCTGCAGAATGAACTGCATGCTGGTCTCGATCCGCATCAGCATCGACTGCAGCGGCACCAGGTTCGGATTGTCAATATAGAGCAGCGCGTTGAACCAGTCATTCCAGTACCCCAGCGTGCTGAACAGACCAATTGTAGCGAGACCCGGCAAGGACAGCGGCAGCACGATTCCGAGGAAGGTGCGGAACTCTCCGGCGCCGTCGATTTTGGCCGATTCGATCAGCGCATCCGGCACACTGGTAATATAGAAGGTACGCAGAATCATAATGTAAAAAGCATTCACCGCCAGCGGCAGCACCAGCGCCCAAATGCTGTCCTTCAGGCCCAGCATCTGTGTTACCACAATATAGGTCGGAACCAGCCCGCCGTTAAACAGCATGGTGAAAAAGGAAAAAAACGCGAAGAAATTGCGGTATTTGAAGCTTTTACGTGAAATGGCATAGGCATAAAGCGAAATAATAAGCAGGCTGACAATCGTACCAATGACCGTTACCGCAATGGTCACTCCGTAAGAACGGAGCAGCGTGTCTCCTGAGCTAAATACATATTTGTAGGCTTCCAGACTCCATTTAGCCGGAATTAACCGGTAGCCGTCCCGCGCAAGCGCCCCTTCGTCCGTGAACGAGATGAGGACAACGAACAGGAACGGGAAGATACACAGGATGGCAAAGCCTCCGGCGATACAGTTGAAGATGGTATTCAGCACCGGCGACAGCCGATGGAAATCGCGCGATTTCACAGAATTAGCAGACATTTGGATGACCTCACTTTCCTTCATTTTCCCTAGAATAATGCACTGTCCTTATCGAATTTGCGCACGATGTAATTAGAGGTAAGAACCAGCACGAACCCGACCACTGATTGATACAAGCCCGCAGCCGTACTCATTCCGATCTCGCCGGTAGTCTTAAGTCCACGGTATACATACGTATCGATTACATTAGTCACGCTGTAGAGCGTCCCCGAATCTCTCGGCACCTGATAGAACAGCCCGAAGTCGGCATAGAAAATCTTCCCGATCGCAAGCAGCGTCATGATGATAATGATCGGCTTCAGCATCGGCAGCGTAATACTGCGGATCTGCTGGAGCTTGCTGGCTCCGTCGATCATTGCGGCTTCGTAGAGGGATTTGTCTATGCCCATAATGGCGGCGAGATAGACCACGCTGTTATAGCCGACGGCCTTCCAGAGGAATACGAATATAATAATGAACGGCCAGTATTTCGATTCCGAGTACCAGGCGATATTGCTGCCGAACAGGGAGTTAAGCAGGCCCCGCTCCGAGCTCAGGAAGCTGAACGCGAAGTATCCCACAACGACCCAGGACAGAAAATACGGCAGGAACATGCCTGTCTGATAGAACTTGGCCAGTTTTTTATTGGCAATCTCGGACAGCACCACCGCCAGCAGCACCGACAGAATCAGGCCCAGGCCGATGAAGGCTATGTTATATAAAAGAGTATTGCGTGTGATCAGATAGGCATCATTGGTGCTGAACAGAAATTTGAAATTATCCCAGCCGACCCACTTGCTATTGATGATGCTGGCCCAGAAGCCATCCCGGCTGAAGCGGTACTGCTTAAACGCAATGACCGTACCCACCATCGGCAGGTAAGAGAAGAATAAAAACCACAGTGTGCCCGGCAGAACCATAAACAGCAGCACTTTATTTCTCAATATATCCTTGGCGGACTTTCCTATTTTCCCCATACTTCTAGTTCCTCCTATGCCGGAAAATTCTTATATTTACAAAAAAGATCGGGCCAAGTCTAATCACCCGCCCGATCCTCTAATAGAATGCTACTTATTATTCGCTGCTTTCCAGGCGTCGATCTGTGTTTGAGCTTCGGCAATAATTTTATCCAAACCGGCAGCCTTCAATTTCTCGTTAGCCTTGGTCAGGTATTCTTCCGAATCTACAGATCCGGTCATCAGCGGTGCCCAGAATTCTTCCTTCACGTTCTGAACAGCGGCGATTTCATTCGTCACCTTGGACGTATCGAAGTTGAAGCCGAGCAGCGGTGCGTTGATACCGGCATCATTGAACTTCTTGAATTCTTCCCATTTGTTCTCAGGGTCGCCTTCATTCAGATAGGTAATCATGATGTTGCCCAGGGAGAACGTAGACATATCATAGTTCTTCGCTTCCGGCAGATTCTTCATCATATTCTCACTGATTTTTTCGTAATGCACGCCTTCGATCCCGGAGTCAATCATGTTGCGCAGCTTAGGATCAGTGTTAAGCAGGTTCAGGAATTCCATCGCTTTCTCAGGATACGCGGAGTTAGCCGAGATAGCCTGCATGGAGCCCATTACGGACCAGTTGTAGATATAAGGCTGACTGGCTGGTGTGGACACGACCGGATATCCGTAGCTTGCGGACCACAGATTATCGGCCATCGGCTGGGTGGATGCACGGTCAGTGAACCATTTGCCTGCTTTGTACAAATCATCTACCGACGAGGTACTTGCTACTTCAGGAGAGATGTAACCCGCCTGATAGAATTTGCGGACGGTCTTAAGCGCTTCCTTGATCTCTGGAGTTTCCAGAATGTTGATCACTTTGTAGTCCTTGGTATCCATATAGACAGCCATTGGCATCTTCTCAATCACATAGTCAAAAGGCATGATCGGCATGAAGTCCTTAACCATCGCATAAGGAGTGATTCCAGGCTCGTTTTCCTTGATCGTTTTGAGCAGCGGCTCCAGATCCGCCATTGTCTTCACGCTGGTTATATCCAGCTTGTATTTGTCGAGCAGCTCTTTATTGAAGCGGAATACTTCTTGAGCCGGAAGCTCTTTGTTCGCAGGAATCGCATAGTTGTGGCCGTCTACCTTGGAGCCTTCCAGGAAGGCCGGATCAATCGTATCCACAATGCCCTTGCCCTGATTCTTCAGCAGATCATCGAGCTGCAGGAAAGCGCCCTTACGTGCATTCTGCACATAATCAAATGCCCAGGAAGAGGTGAACAGGATATCCATCGGCTCACCGGAAGCTGCCATAACCTGCATTTTTTGCGTATAGTCCCCGAAGTCGATCATTTTGATATCGAGTGTTGCGTTAATTTTCTCAAGCGTGTATTTATTGACTTCTGTGAGCACCTTGTCCATATCTTTCTGCGGTGGCCCGATCGTGTACCAGATCAGTTCTACTGGCTTTTCGGTAGCCTCCGAGGCTTTGTTGCCGCCTGAAGCTGCTTCCCCGCCTGCATTGTTCTTACTGTTTCCCCCGCACGCCGTCAGCGCCAGTGAAACGGTTAAAAGCGTTGTCAACAACAAGGAGAAGTGTTTCTTTTTCTTACTCATTTGCCGTACCCCCTTTTAATTAGCTGTCCGGACCTTCAGACCTACCGGATCTTTCCGGCTGCTGCTTTCCTTGAGCTATACATTAACTTTATAAGATGAAAGCAGTTTCAAATAGAAGAGAAACTATATATATTCAGGTATGAAATAAAGAAAAACTATACTAATTCGCTGCTTTCAACGACTAACGGGTCTGCCTTTTTCCAAATATATGCTGTATACTATTAGGACAAAGGCTTAAGGGAAGGTGGAGAATTGGACATTGAACGCAAAAAAACTGCCTATTCAAAAACCAATGATTCGGGGACATTTGTATAATGCTTTTCCGTTAAGCGTGGCATCCTTTCACCCCAGCTTCTATGACTGGATTTACACTAATTTTACAAATCTCAAAGTTTTTGAGCATGATTCCAGCTTGGACATTGTATTTGATACCGGAAATATAATTGATCACCCTGAGTCCTGCCCGTTACTGAACGTAGAGAGAATTAAAAATACAGATTTTGTCCTTTCAGATTTATTCCAGACCTTCAAGCATTACATTGACACCGGGAAATATATTTATTTATTTATGGATGAATTTTATGTAAACAACAGATCAAGCTACCAAAAAAGACATTTTATACACGAGACATTCATTTACGGATATGATGACCTTAAGGAAGAATTTGAGGTCTGCGGGTTTGACGATAGGATGATTTATTGTACTAACCCTGTTCCGTATGCTTCCATTTATGAGGGGCTTGTGAATAACCAGTATACGGACGGCTGGGCGGGGTTCACCTACATATTAGAATTGGATAACGAGCAAATTTTTGATCTTAATTTAGACAAAATTTATCATTCATTTGAACATAACGTGAACTTGTCTCAGGACCAATATTCCACATTCGGCCTTGAACATAATGTAGCTGCATACGGAAATTCTATCTACTCCTTTCTGGAAGATGTATTTCTTAACAAAAAGCACAAAATAGAGCAATCTTCTGCAGTGCGAAATATGTATGTCATCCAAGAATATCATTTACTTAAGCAATGCAGCATTGAGTTCCTGCAAAGTCATGGGTACATCCATCGCCTGCCTGAAGAGCTGTTGACCAGCTATGCCTGTAATGTTAAAAATTCCAAAAATGCCGTAAATATTATTCTAAAAAACTACATTGCTAATACGCCTGATAATACAAAAAATATATTAGGGCTGTTAAAAAGCATCTCAGAAAAAGAGAGTTATTGTTCAAACTATATTCTCCAACAATTACATGGCTAATGTATGCAGCGATTTAACTCTGGGGCTGCCTCACAGCAGCCCCTTGAATTCCGTCGGCGAGATGCCGACATATTTCTTGAATTGCTTGTAGAAATAGCCCATTTCCCAATATCCTACATTCCTGGCAATCTCCTGAACCTTCAGGTTCGTTGAGCGGAGCAGCTCCTTGGCCTTATCAATCCGGTAGCGGTTCATATACTCGGCAAACGATTCGCCGGTCGTCTTATGGAACAGCTGTCCCAGATACACCGGATGAATGTTGAACATGAAGCCCAGCTTCTTCAGCGACAGATCCTCACTGTACGATTTCGCGATATAATTCAGCACCTGATTCACCACCGGACTCTTCAGCTCCCGGTCCAGCAGCCCGATGATACCTGCCGAGGTCTGCCGGAGCGCAGCGGACAGTGCAGGCAGCGAATTCGCCCGGCGGATCGCCGTCAAGCCCTCCGCAATACACTCCCGCTCCGTTTCACTGCGGATATCCTTGATCAGCACGCGGAAGAACAGAATCCATTCCAGCGAGATCTCCTCCAGCATCGCTGGCGTTAATCCGTCCATGCTTGGGGCTGCAAAATATAGCTCCAGCTGCTCCGACAGCCCTGCCATATTCTTGGACATAATAAGCTTGGCGTAATCGCTCCAGTCCACAGGCAGGACCGACCCCAGATCCTCCTTCCGGTCCCTCAGCTGCTCATAATAGATACTGCTGCGTTCCGGGTGAATCTCCAGGAACTCCTGTGCCTGCTTCGCCTGCTCATAGCTTGCGGGAGCGGCGTCCACCCCGTACACAGGCGAGCCCACTGCCGAGCGCAGCTTCTCTCCGCCGGTGCATATGCCGTTAATCTCCTCCAGCATAGACGCCATCTCCGCCGCGCCGCCTGCGGCTTCTTCATAGTTATGTATCAGCACCAGATCATTATCCGAATCCCAGAACATGAAGAACGAAGCCTCTGCCTCAGCCAGATCGGATACCCTCTTCCTGAAGGTGTCCGTTGCCGGCTCTACCTGTAGCAGGGCAACTTGCACATACCGGCTGGTGAGCGGCAGGCCGATCAGATTCAGCCGTTCAGAGCGCTCCTGCGGATCAATCTGCCCCCGCAGCCAGCGCAGCAGCACATTATCCTTCAGCACAGAATTCGTATATTCCCACCACTGCATATCCTGCCTGGAGACATTCAGCTTCTCCACAATCGTCTCCAGTGTCTGCTGGAATTCCTCCAGATTAATCGGCTTCAGCAGATAATTCTCGATTCCGAGCGACAGGCCTTCCTTCACATACATGAATTCATCGAAGCCGCTCAGCACCACCACCTTCAGGTCCGGGCGGAAATCCCGGACAGCGCGGATCAGCTCAAGTCCAGTCATCACCGGCATGGAGATATCGGTAATCAGAATGTCGGCAGGAATCTCCCGCAGCTGCTCCAGCGCCTCCTGCCCGTTCTCCGCCTGCCCGGCAATCGTGAGGCCCAGCTCCTCCCAATTGAGTATATCCTGCAATCCGCTCAGAATGAACGGCTCATCATCCACAATAAACACCTTATACATCTGCGTTCTCCTCCTTCAGCGGGTATGGAAAAATAATCGTAACCTCTGTTCCCCTCCCCGCCTCACTCTCCAGCTCTAGGCCGTAGGGCTTGCCGTACATCAGTCTCAGCCGCTCATGAATACTGCGCAGCCCGAACGACTCAGACCCGGATAATTCGCCGTGATCCTCCAGCACCTCGCGGAGCCGGGCCAGCCGCTCCTCAGCAATTCCCTTGCCGTTATCCGTAACCGTGACCCGGATATGCTCCGGCTCTGCTGTGATCACAATTCGGATCACATTATCAGTCTGCCCTGTCCGCATGCCGTGCAGAACATAGTTCTCGATGACCGGCTGCAGCGACATTTTCAGTACAGGAAGCTCTTCCAGCTCCGGGCTGCATTCGATGGTATACGCGAACCTGTCCTTGTACCGGATACGGAATAATTCCAGATACAGACGGCAAGCCTCCAGCTCATCCTTGAACGTATATTTCAGCTTCGGACGGACGTACGACTTGAATAGCATGGACAGGCTGTAGATCATTTCCCCCACATCCTTCGCCCCGCTCGAAATCGCCCGCATCCGGATAACCTCTAATGTATTATACAGAAAATGCGGATTCACCCTGGCCTCCAGCGTAGCAATCTCCGTATGCTTCTGTTTGATTTCCGCCTTATAGACCTGGTCGATATATTGGTTCAGTTCATCCAGCATGCTGTTGAAGCTCTTGGCAATCTGGCCTAATTCATCTTCCTTACTGTCCACAATCCGGGTATTCAGATCCCCGTTCTTGACTTTGCGGGTGAAGCGGATAATGCGGTGAGTCCGTTTGGCAAAATTAGAAATGAACATCGCCGGCAGCAGCACGGCAAACAGAATACAGACGAGTGCGATGGACACAATGGTGCTCCGCGCACTGCTATAGGTCTCGGCCAGCTCCTTCTTCGAGATCAGGCTGACCACCGTATATCCCGCCTGACTCTGCGTCTGGCTGGTGACGACCATCCCATCCACGGTGACCTCCTCACCGGCGTTCATTCCTTGCAGCTTCGGCAGCTTCCGGCCGTATCCCTTACCAGATGAATCGAAGATCACTTCATTCTGGGCCGAGAGCACAAGGATGTCACCCTTGAAATCCTCCTTATAATTATTCATGGCCTGCCAGATTGCATCCGAGTCGAAATAGACCAGAAGCTGGCCGATATTGAGCAGCGAGGACTTATTGTTGACCGGCAGCTTCACCGAGTACAGAGGGGCTGTCTGCATACCGATGCTTTTCAGCACCCAGATATTCGGAACAGAGACGACACTCTCCTCACCCAGCACCATCGAATCGGGGACAAAAGAATGCGCCGCATTGGTCGAGATCCGCTCGAACTGCCTGCGGTTGTCGTAATAATACATCACCTGCTGGTTGGCGCTGTACAGGATCAGGGCGCGGATATCGGGATCATCGTCAATCTTGTTCTGGAAATACTGGATGGCGTTCGAGGTAGACTGTTCCCCCAGCAGAAAGCGGTCCAGCCGGTGCTCGATATAATCGCTTAACGGATTCTCCAGCAGGAAGGTCGTATTACTGGCCAGACTCGCGTCCCTGTAGACATCACGGAGCATATCCTGAACAGATTGATATTTGTTCTCCACATAATTGCTGACGCTCTCCATGCTCTTGCGCTGGATATCCATCTGGCGCTGTACTGCCGAATCCGAGATTAGCAGCAGCACCAGAAAGGAGAAGGCGATAATGGTGGCTATGAAGATACAGGACACGATCAGCGTGAAGCGCAGGAACATATTGTCTTTAAAATACTTGCGGTACAGCGAAAGGCTTCGCATCATTCACCTCCTAACATACTTGATAGACTTGCAGGCGCGGCTAGCCGGGATACACAAGAAGCGCTCCCCCCTGCTAATTTTGCCAGAGGGTGAGCGCTTTGTGTATGTTGTGCAGAAAGAGCGGTACTTATTCCCTACCCGCGTCTTACGGCGTTGGTTGGCCTTTAAGGTATACAGGCTGCGACTTGTTGCCGCTGTAATCCTCCATGACCACGGTAACTGTTGCTGCGGTAGAGGTGAAGCTCAGCGCAGCTTTGGTTGTGCGGCCGCGGATAATCATCGGCTTCATGCCCGCAGCACCGGACAGATAGGTGACCGGGAACGACCGGTTCTGGCCGTCTTCGTTAATGTACATATACCGCCAGTCCCGGGTGCTTGGCATCGGCAGGTTCAGCGTATTGCCGTTCCAGGACCAGTTCTCTGCATAAGGCTCGGACACCTTGTCGGTGAACGTTCCGTTATAGGTTATTTTATCGGTATTTCCGGCTTGAACGGTAACCGTATACTCATCTCCGTTAACGGGCATATTCTGGAACAGCGCTGAGGCCGCCCCCTGCGGCACGGTCAATTCCTTCGATACCGGCTGCGGCGTGGTCGTCCAGTTCACCGACTTCACCGTAACCTTGGTGCTGCCCTGAGCAGCGGCGGGATTCGTCCACTTCACCAGGAAGTCTCCATTCGGAGCGGATTCGGCAGTCACCTTGGATACCGCAGCATTCAGGTCGAAGGACAGTGTCGCCGCATCGCCCTCCAGCCCGTCTGCACCGACCGCCGCCACCTTCAGCACGCCGGATTTGGCCGGAAGCTTCTTGATATAGAAGGTCTCATCATACTTCCCGCCCGCATAGATATCATTCACGTAGATATTGTATTGCTTCACCTTGGAATAATCGGTGTCCATGCTCCACTTCACGATCATCTCATCCGTGCCCGGCAGCGCCTGTGCAATAGAGAGACCGGCAGGAGCCGATGGTCTTACCGCTGAGCCGTCATGAATCCGCAGCTGGCCAATGTTCATCTGGTAATTGGCTGCTGTAGTGGCTCCAGGGGTGAAGACCAGGCCGAAGGCCGCGATCTCCCGTCCGTCATAAGCGCCAAGATTAAGCTCGGCTGTGGTCCAGCCCGTGGTATGCTTTCCGCTATTCGCAACAGGAATCTTCACTACTTGATTCGGGTTGTCGCGGAAGATGAGACCTGCACTCAAGACAGAGCCATCATCGGCAGACGGCTTATTGTAGACGATGGACAGCTTGGAGCCCGCCTTCATGGCAAGATCGCTCTTGTAGAGACGCAGGAAGTTCTCGCTGTTCAGATTCCCGCTCACTGCCAGCGAGCTGCCGCCGCTATAACCGCCAAGCTGCTGGTAGTTCATGCGCGAATTGGCGGTCTGGTCATAACCCGGACCATAATCGAAGTCCACCTTCAGGCGGTTACCGGTAGTATCCTGCCACCATTGCCAGGTGACCGGAACATCCTGCAGGCTCATGTTCGACCACTCCGCTGCGCTGGATACCGCTCCATCCTTGTAATAGGAGAGGCCGTGGCCGGTATTGAAGCTTGTATAGAAGTTAGAATCCTTCACCACCGAGCGCTCGGCAATAACCGAAGCGATCCCCGGCCAATAGCGGTTATCGGCATACACATCGGCTACCGTATTATTGGAAGACACGGCTGTATTCTTCGGATTCACCTGCGGTCCTGACCACCATAGCTGCTCACGCAGATTAGTCATCCATTGGTAGTTGTTATCCGTGCGGTTAGAGACAGGCCAGGACTTATTCATGTCCTCATCCAGACCGGCATGGACAAAGTCCGCGCCCAGTGTCGCCAGGCTGGTCCGTGGAATTCCCCCGGACAGCTTGCTGCTCAGCGCTGAGCCCTGCACGCTCTTGAAGCGGTCGCGCCCGGCTTCCAGCCCTGCGAAGCCGGTCTCAAAGAGATTGTAGCTCGTCCCCTGAGCTGCATTGAAGGTATTCAAGTAATTCGCAGCTGAGGTAATCTGCGAGCTGCCCATCCCATAATCGAAGAAGAATGAATTCGAGACCGGCTTATGGGCCGTTTTATCATAGAGCATGGAGATATTGTTGTTATTGAAGGTTCTGGCGAAGACATTGGCTCCTGTTGCGGTATTCAGCGAATCATACCACTGCACATACAGCCCGCCATCCTGGAGCGCTTTCATAAAAGCAATATAATCAGGAAGATCCGCCGTCGCCACATTCGGATTCTGCTCCTCCTGATTCAGGAAATACCCGTCATACCCGAAGTATTCGGCCATTTCAATCATTTTCTCAGCCACCGGGAACTTCCCGGCTGCATCCTTCACAATCATCTGCTTATAAGTCTGCTGCCCGCGGTCATTGTTCGAGAAGAACACCCCGGCCAGTGACATAACCCCATTCTTATGCGCGGCATCGGTATACGCCGGATTCGGAATGTTCAGCATACCGAACTCGAACCATTTCTGCTGCCAGTCGGACTGGGCCAGATCGTCGTAATATTCCGGCGGTGTATACGCTGTTGCTGTTCCATGCCAGTAGGAATAATAGTCAATGTACTGCCAGAAGTTGAAGTGGTACTGGGCGAACTTGTTGGTGTACGGGGCATTCTCGATAAAAGCATTGCCATAATCGCCCGCAACATTCATCATCTGCACCGCCGGATTCAGCGCCGGATTGGCCTGTGTCTGCTGGAAAGGTGCAATCCGCTGCTGCAAGGGTACCCTCGAGCGCAGCAGCGCTGCGTCCTGATCTCTCTGCGGACTCCAGTCCGCTATGTGCTGGCTGGTATAGCCGTGTACGCTGGGCTGATTCGCACCGTGTGCGCTTTCCCCTTTGAACGGCCAGGTGTCTCCGGCCATGGCTGTCTGCGGCAGCAGGGTCACCAGCAGCGCTGCACCTAATACCGCTGAAGTCAGCTTACGAATTCTGTGTGTCCGGGATGTAGCTACCATTGTTCACTCTCCTCATTCTTCAGATTGATGAGAACGCATTCATAATAACTGGCTACTTGATCAACGAAATATCACACCATTTTCCTCCTATTTATTGTTCATCCAACCTTACTATATAGCAGCTCTTCCCCGCTCTAATAGAAGCCTAATTAAAGATTTGCTGGTCAAATTAAAGGAAAGTAGGGTGAATCAAACTGCAAATGATTAGTTCGTTTTTTAATGCCTGAAAACTTTAAATTGCAAAAAAATAGAGACAAAGTGACTTCCTTATACTAAAAAGCAGTTATACAACCTACTTTTTCACAAAAGGAAGATCACAATTGTCTCATATATTTCAAACTCATTTTTCTTCATTTTCAGTAATATATAATAACCATTTATCAATATGGTCTTTTAAATAAAAGTGCTTTCCATTTAATTCTCCATAAGGAATGAATTTAAACCTGTCATAAAAAGATAACTTACTTTTCGCTTCATTATCTTGATTAATGATTTTTTTTAGATCATCACTCGTTATTCGCAGATACGCTGCAAGTTCATCATCATTCATTACATTTTTATTACCATCGTATAAACCTCTCGTCTCTCCAGAAACCGATGTAGATCTCCATCCATCTGCAAGTATGTAAGCACCAACTATCAATGATAAGCCGATTATAAAAGCACTTACGATATAACCAAGGTTACTTTTCAAATAACACACCTCCTCAATTAAACTTAACATATTTGAATTTCATTTTAAAGTATTGATTAATTTGGAATAAAAGTATATATTTATTTTGTAGTAACTTACATATATTGACTATAGAAGAAAATAAAATTATTTTTAGGAGGATATCCATGAAAAAGAAAGCCGTCTCAATCTTATCAGTTTTTTTACTAGCCTCTGCTTTATCAACCCAAGTACAAGCAAGTAATGAAGCTCAAGGTAGTACTCTTTCCACTTTGAATCCTCAGATTTCCAGCTCACCATTTGTTACTGCAGATAGTTTTTCAGACATTGAGAATACAGCTACAATTTTCAAAAAATATGAACCTGTTGTAGATTTAAATACAAGAATAGAATTTGTAGATCCTACCCTTTCTCAATCAAATGGTTCTGCAACTAATAGGGCAGGTGATAGAAGAGTCTATGTTAGTAGTTCAATCGGTATTGGCTCCTCTCAAATTACTGGTTATGATGTCGGTCCTATACAAAAGCAGACATTTTTACTTAGTGTTCCAAAAGGGAAGGTTTTACAAATGTCCTCTTCTAAATCCGTAAGTGGCACATTATCTATAAGCGGAACTTATAATCAAAATGTTTTAAATTTAATTAAGACAACGTTTACGGGTTCTGCTAGTGGAACTGTTTCTAAAACATGGAGCACTACTGAAACTTGGTCAGGTCCACCTGAAAGCAGTTCTTATACTACTCGTAATTACTACGGCGCTATCAACTATGACCAATACAATTCTACATGTGTTCAATACGATTTTTATGACGTCTATTTAGGCAATACTTACCTTGGTAGAGAAACAGAAACAAAGTACTTCTACGTAAATGGCTTCAAGGTTCCTAAGCCAATAGAATATGTTGTTGATACTAATTATTAATAGAAAGACTAAAGAGGCTGTCTCATAAGTAAACTTTCTACAAAAGAAAATAGCTCATACTTATTCAAGTAGCAGTAAAAAGTCAGAGGACATCTATTCTCTCGTTATTGGACAAAGTAATGTTTCAGAAATACGCATTTTTCGTCAGCCAGACTGAAGTACGGAAGTAAATTAGCGTTTCGAGGAAACTTCTCATCTGTTAGGAACGGAAGCGATTAAGGGGGCGGAAGTCGGGAGGTTGCCATCCAACCAGCCACATGAAAGGGATGTTCTCTCGCACGGCTTTAGTGATTTGAGGAGGAACTGATTAGCAGAGTATAAGCGTAAATCATGACTTTAGTAAGCATCTAAACTTAGTTAAAAAAGAATTTAGATCCAATTCCTTCTTAAACAGTGGAGAGAACGGCTGATTGCCGCGCACCTCTGCTGCAGCCATTGTGTTCGCTTTTTCGCATACATTCGGACTACTCGCACCCGTACCTGCACATTGTAATCGGTTTTCCGATTACATTTGCCCCATGCACCCTCCCCACGCCAAGGGGCTGTCCCAAAAGTAGATACTCTACTAGTGGGGGGAAATCCCATGGCTTCTTAAAAGATTAATTTTGTAAGAAAGGGAGCGATTCTCCGTTATTGGAGGATCGCTCCCTTGCATTTCTGGTCATTTGCTGCTTGCTTCAGCAGGTTGTGAGCAAGCGAAAGCCAACCGACCTCTAGCGTCACTTTTTCCATGCCGCGAAGCAGAAAGCGCCGGAAGCCCCGGTTATTCTTTAATTGTCCAAATACACTTTCCGGCTCCGACATTCGACGTACGGCCAATAGATAGCCTTCCTCGCTTCGGAGGATTTCTTTCGCCTGTTTCTGGTATCTAAGCCGCTCCAAACTGACTGCGATTTCCCGGTTTCCGCTTCCCTTCGTGCAGTTTTCTTTTAGCGGACAACCTCCGCAGCTTTGACTTTGGTAAGCATTTTAGGATGGTAGCTGTCACGGCCGCCGCCGGGATAGGCCGCGTCAAAAATGGCGTTGTCCAGCCGATTGACGGCAGCATTCACGACGCGAACGAGGTGATTTTTCGGGATATCTTCTTCCAGATCCATTGGCAAGCAAAGTTGGTCCATGGTATATTGAATGTACAAAGAAACCTCTCCTTTGAAATGGTTGTGTGGTAACTCCATTTTAACAAAAGAGAGGTTTCTTTTTGTGATTTTAGAAAGATTTGAAGAACCTTTTCCCGCTTAAACAGCGGAGAGGACGGAACGATTGTGGAAAAGCGGCAGCGGTCGCCTTGGTCTCCGGATTTTCACCGTTAAGGGGAATGAAAAAAATCTGGAGAGCACAGCGATTGGAACAACGGTCCGTTCGCGCAGCGTTCACCCAAGTGCTCACGTTGATCCTACTACAAAATAAAGAGCTGTCCCAAGCAGCCACTTCATGGCTTTTGGCACAGCCTCTTGTTTGTCTCATATGTTACTTATCTTCATTACAGAAGTCCGCCAGCTTACTCCGCATCCGGATAAGGATTGATCTTCTGGATCGTTCCGTCGGCGTTGTACTTCAGCTCGGTGTACTTCACACAGCGCTTGTGGTTGACGCCTTCCGACAGGGAGCTGTCGTGGTAGAACAGATACCATTTGTCTTCAACCTGCACGATGGAGTGGTGAGTTGTCCAGCCGATGACGGGTGAGAGGATCTCTCCCTTGAACGTGAACGGTCCCATCGGGTTCTTGCCAACCGCATACACGAGCTTATGCGTGGTTCCTGTAGAGTAGGACAGGTAGTAATCGCCGTTATATTTGTGCATCCATGGGCCTTCAAAATATCTGCGCTCTTCATCCCCAGCAAGGATCGGATTCCCGTCTTCATCGACAATGGAGATCTCGGCAGGCTTGCCCTGGAAGGACAGCATGTCGTCGCTAAGCAGTGCAACCTGCGGTCCAAGTGCAGGGTGGTCCAGTGCCGGTCCTTCCGCGTCCGCTACAAAGCTGCCGGTCTGCCACTTCTCCAGCTGGCCGCCCCAGAGTCCGCCGAAGTAGATATACGACTGGTTGTCATCATCCACCAGCACGGCCGGGTCAATACTGAAGCTGCCTTCCATATAATTCGGCTGCGGCGTGAACGGGCCTGCCGGGGACTCCGACGTAGCCACTCCCAGGCGGAAGATGCCGTCATGGTCACGGGCCGGGAAGAACAGATAGTAAGTGTTGTTCTTATAAGCGGCATCCGGTGCCCAGAGCTGCTTGGAAGCCCAAGGAATATCTCTCAGATGCAGCGCTTCACCATGATCGACTACCGGGGAATCGAAGCTGTCCATCGAGAGGACATGGTAATCTTCCATCTTGTACTGGTCGCCGTTATCATTGCTCGGTTCGTCATGATCCAGATCGTGGGAAGGATAGATATAGATTTTGCCTTCATAGACATGGGCGGACGGGTCCGCGGTATAGATGTGAGTTACAATCGGTTGATTAGGCTTAGGGGGTTGTTGCTGATTCATAAGGCATCTCCTTTGATATTGGAATAATAGAATCCTTCATAATAAGCAGGGCTGGCATCCTCTGTGCCGTTGCCCGAGGCATGTACGCCAAGGCAGACACCAGTGAAGCCGCCGTTGACTTCCGGAGACAGGACCGATACATGAACCGTCTCCGGGACTTCATGCCAGGATACCCCATCCGGCGAGTAGGAGCAGTGGTAATAATGTCCGTCACAGCGGAGACGTAGTTGAACGGGACCTTGACCACTTACCTCGTACTGATGAACCTGCCGCTCCTCACCGTTCTTCACTACAAGCTCCATCACCCGGCGGCCGCTGCGGCAAGTAAGTCCCCAGACAAGATATCCCCGGTTGTTCAGCCGCGCAGCCAATCCGGCATGCTCGCCTTCAATCACCGGCGTGAAGTCAAGGCTGACGCCCAGCTCCATCCGGTGATGCTGCTGGCGTAGGCATGCGAACACAGCCGGTGCTTCATCGTCCAGCGTGTAAGCATTCCCGCGCACGGCGAGGCTTCCCGTGCGCTCGGTCCAGGAATAACGCTCCGCTTCATAAGCGCGGAGGAAGGCCCACTCCGGCCCGAAGCCGTCCTCTGGCGTAAAGCGCAGCACCTGGTCCTCCAGGCTGGACTCGTCAGCAGCTACAACGGTTCCTTCATTATTGTCAATCATCGGCCAGCCGTCCTCTGTCCAGGTGACCGGAGCCAGGAAGGTCTCCCGGCCTAGCGGGGAATACCGGCCTTCCACCGGGCGCATGCCCAGGAAGACCGCCCACCACTGACCGGACGTATCCTCCACCAGATCGGCATGTCCAAGGCATTGAACCGGATGATCCTTCAGTCCCCGGTGGGTCAGGATCGGCTCCGGCTTGTCTTCAAACGGGCCGTAGGGGCTGCTGCTGCGGGCAATAATCTCCCGATGATCACCCGCCGTGCCGCCGGAGGCGGTCATCAGGTAGTAGACGCCCTTGATCTTGTACAGATGCGGACCTTCGACCCATGGGCCGTCATCTCCGCTCCAGATGTTGACCGGCTCCGACAGTACTTCGCCGGATAATGGATCAATCTCGTACTGAATAATATGCGATTCATACCCTGCACCATTTTGAACCGTGACATAGGCGCGCCCGTCATCATCGAAGAACAGAGACGGATCAATGCCCCCGTGCGGCAGCAGAATCGGATCAGACCAGGGACCCTCGGGCTTGTCCGCAGTCACATAGAAATTGCCGATGCCTCTGACATCTGTAGTAATCATGTAGAAACGCCCGGCATGATAGCGGATGGTAGCGGCGTAGATGCCTGACGAGCTCTTGGTGGTCCGCAGATCCAGCTGGGACTGGCGGGTCAGCACATGCCCTATCGGGGTCCAGCCGGTCAGATCCCTGCTATGGAAGATAGGCACACCCGGAAAATATTCAAAGGTACTGTTAATCAGATAAAAATCTTCATTCACACGGACCACACTGGGGTCCGGATAATACCCGGCAATCACGGGATTCCGCACGTTCATGGAATGCATCATACCCTCCTCTGGAATGAAAGCAAGCGTTTACAATCGCTAGTGTTATTGTACAAGCCCGGATTAAGCTTTCCTATGCGCAGACTAAAGGATTTCCCCCGAAAAAATGTACAACTTCCGCCTCTCACCGATTCTACTGGAAATAAACACCGTTTGCTCGCCATTTTGCTTGAGCGAATGGTCATTTTTTGCGGATTTTTAATAACAGACCTTCTCCGCACAGCAAAAAGCCGCCCCCCAGCCATGAGTCTGACATGAGGGACGACCTTAATCTTGCTCATATAGTACTTATGCGATGCTTATACTTACGGATTAATCAGATTGGATTGAATCAGCAGTCTGCGGATCGCCGCCGATGCCTCGGCACGCGTAATATTCTCTTTAGGTGCAAGACGCTGCTCGTCTCTGCCCAGAATAATGCCCGCTGATAGATTCTGTTTCACATTAGCAATCGCCCAGCCCGCTACGGATGCAGAATCGGTGAAGGACTTCAGCAGCTGCTGAGCCTGCTCTTCGCTGCGCGAAGACTTCAGCTCTGTAATACTAATCGCTCTGCTGACAATTGCCATCGCTTCCTGTCTGGAGATGTTATTGTCCGGTCTGAAGGTTCCGTCCGGATAGCCGGTGATCAGGCCGTTCCGGGTCGCAACCTGAAGCTCCAGCCCATACCATCCGCCTGCGGAGACATCGCTGAATGTAACCAGCCGCTCATCATGGGTGACAATACCGAGCGCTCTGGCCAGCATCGCTGTGAATTCAGCCCGGGTGATATTCCGCTGCGGTTCAAAGACTTCTGGCTTCGTGCCGCTGGCCACGAGTCTTGAGCCCATGTCATTCACATCCGCCTTGCTCCAGTGCTTCGCCACATCCAGGAATTCCAGCGGATTCCAGATCAGACCGAAATCGCCGTTCTCCAGGCTGTTAATCGTAGCGTAATAACGTCCGTCTTTAATGGTTACATAGGTAGGCTGGTGATAGATTTTACCATCCCGGTAGAGTACACCGGTCGTAATCTTCATATCTGCCGGAACCGGCAGCGTATATTTCACCCAGCCGTGGTTGTTTACTGTTACAGTCTGCCCCTGGTACTTCGCCTTAACGGAGAAGTTCGCAAGAAGGCTGCCGGGCTGTACATTCTGCTTGCCGGCAGCAAGCTTGAAAGCGTCCAGGCTTCCAGGAGCAGATGCGGCCAGTTCAGTATAGATGACGATGTCATCTGTATTCACATTCGTAAGACCGAACTGCTTGCTGATCTCTGCCAGATTCAGACCTGCGGCAGCCAGACTCGCTGTACCCAGATCAGACTCAACGACAATCTCGCCGCCTTTGTTCTGCAATTCCTTCAGGCTGCCGGCAGTAAGCTCTTCGCTGCGTGCCGGAACGCCAGTACCGGTTGCTTGCGGAGCCGGTGTAGCTGTCGGCTTAGGTGTTGCGGCCGGCGCAGGCTCAGGACTCTTATCTGTAATCCGCACAATCTGGAAGGTGCTGAACTTGTTAATCTGAATCTCCAGCGCTACAGGCTCACCGCTGGTATTGTACACGATCTCTGGAGTGTAGACGGCAATTTCGCCGTCGCTGTGTTCAACGTATACCCGCAAGCTGTTCAGGAAGGCATCACGCGCCCCTGAGCTTTGCAGCGGAATGTCGCCTGCGATTTCAGATAGCGGCAGCAGAATCTTGGTATTGATCTTGCTGTAGTTGGCTTCAATCTCTCTTGGCGCTCCAAGCGTCTGAAGCGTCTTGTCGCTGGTCAGCGCCAGCTTGGAGACACCGCTTAGGATCGCATTGCTCTGAACCTTGAGCTGCTCCAGCTTATCCTGCACCGGTACAACCCGGAAGTACAGGTCTGTAGCAGTTGCTTCGAGCTGCTCCAGGCTGGCTGCATCCAGACGGATGGACCCCAGTGCTGTGACAATATCCAGTGAAGCCTTGCGTCCGGCCAGAACCGATACCGCGCCGGAAGGAATCTCCACTGCAATCTCATCCGCCTGTGCTGCGGAATCATCCACATGATTAATGGTTACCTTCCGGTTGGCTGCATCCGGGTCATTTGGATTCACGCCTTCCACCAGGTTATACATTTCATTCTCATCAATCACAATCGTATCGATCTTCGTTCCGTTTGACAGATTCGTTCTAAGAATCGTTACGCCCTGCTGAAGCGGACTTCCATCATTCGGAGTAGACAAGCCAGCCTGTCTGGAGGTCGGCTGACGGACAGTGCCTTCCTTGGTCACGCCTTGTGCCTTAACGATCAGCAGATAATTCTTCACTGCACTCTTGCCGCCCCGGGTGAAGGTTGCGGTCAGAATGACATTCGTATCCTGGACCGGAAGAGTTACATTGCCCTTGGCCTGGTCCGCATTCTGCTGGACAGCGATGACCGAAGCTTCACTCGAAGCCCAGGTAATCTTCGTATCGTATTTGCCGGTTTGCAGCAGTACGAAGGCTTCGGTGACACTCTCCCACGTATCCCCGGGAGCGAAGGTGGCCGCCGTGTTGATTCCGGTGCTTCTTGCCGCGTCCTCTGCGGCTTCCTGGTCACTGAGCTTTTTGACAACAATCGTAAAGGTCTTAACCAGGGTCTCGCCCGGACGGTCAGGGTCGGCCAGCTTCACGCTAAGCTCTACTGTCACATCCTGTTCATCCGGTCCCGGCCGCTTAACCCGTCCGGTATTCGTAACAACATCCGGATTGCTGGAGGTCCAGGTCAGCACCGATCCGGTCTCTCCTGTCTTCGGCAGGAACAGATTCCGGGTCACCGACTCCTCTGAATCTCCCGGAGCATAAGTGATGGCAATATTCAATTCATCCTGAGGAAGATTGACCGGGCTGGTTCCTTTAACAGTAATGTAGAAATCCTTCTCCCGGAAAAAGCCTTCCTTCGCCACACGCGCCGTCAGCCGGACTACTGTATCCTTCAGCGGACGCTGCACTTCGCCTGCGCTGCTGACAATATCGCTGCGGTGGCTTGTCCATACGACGTCGGAATCGTAGTACCCCTTCGAGATCAGTGTGATCGCTTGCGTTACGCTCTTCGCGGTATCCTGTCCTTGATACCCGATAGCCAGGAGCTGGGCAGCTTCATCAAGCTGAGCATCAAGGCCTTCACGCTTCTCCTTGACCGTTACAGCGAATTCTTTGGTCACGGTGACATTGCCTTTAGTAATGGTTGCAGTAAGGATCACCTTACGGTCCCCAATACCCGAGCCGGGACGGTTCACAGTACCGTCTGTACCCACTACGGACGGCTCCGTGGAGGTCCAGGTAATCGCGCTGTCATAGCGGCCTTGTGTCATCAAGTCCAGCTTCGTCTTCACCTGCTCCGGTGTCTCATTGCCTGCCCTGATCATGTCCCAGGTCAGCGCTTCGAGGCTCTCCTTCACAGACTCTTCATCCGTCAGCGGATGCTTGACTGCGGTGAGTACGAATTCTTTCGTTTCTGTTACATCACCCTTGGTGATAACCGCCGTCAAGGTAACAGTACGGTCGCCATCCAGGTAGGCAGGCGCCTGAAGCTTGCCATCCTTCGTAATGACCCCTTCATCTGAAGAAGTCCATTCGATGCTGCTGCCATTCTCGCCGGCCACCGGCAAGTATACATCGGAAGTTACTGATTCCTGGCTGACATTCTCTTCGCGGATCGTATCCCAAGTCAGCAGGTCTGTATCTTCGGTTACCGATTGTTTGTCGGTGCCGGCTTGTTTTTTGACTACCAGTACGAAGGTCTTGATCTGTTCAGAATCTCCGTTCTTCAGCACTGCAGTCAAAGTAACCTCCTGATCCCCCTCTGCAAATACAGGGCGTGTTACCGTTCCGTCCGGCCCAATAACGGCCTCGTTGCTGGAGGTCCAGGTAATCGTGCTGCCGAGAGCACCTGTCTCCGGTAAAAGCAGCTCTGACACAACAGACTTCTGCACCACATTCTCTTGCCGGATAGTGTCCCAGGTGATGGCTGCTGCATCGCGGTTCACCAGAGAGACTGTGCCCGGAAGCTGCACATCAAAGTTGTTCGAGGTCACCGGCTTCACACCGTCTACAAGTATGGACGGGTCTACCGTTACTGAAGCGAAGGCTGAAGCCTCAAGCTTGCCGGCTGCTTCTCCGGTGATCTTGATCTCCAGCACGGTGTCGCTGATCCGCACTACTGTATAGTCCAGCCCTTCCGGCAGATTGTTGACCTTAACGCCCCCGGTAACCTCTTCGGTGAATACGCCATTACGCAGGGTAACCGTCAGCTTCTCTGCCGCAGTCCCGTCGCCTGCATCATGAATCACTTCAGGAGATACCGCAATCGCTGCCGGAGGTGAGCGGAATAGAATGGCGAAGGTTCCTGAAGGAATACCTGCCACCATAACCGCTGCCTGGTCCACGCTGTCAGCAGACTTGTGGCTGGCTGCCTGTCCGGCAAAAGCTACCGTAATCTGAGTTGGACTATCCACGGTAACTGTGCCCGGCGTCAAGCCCGGCGGCCAATTCACCGCTTCAATGGCATTGATCACCGACTCATCGAAGGAACCGTTCTTCAGCTCCAGTACTAGCGCTCCCTCAATCGTGCCGTCATTCCCCTCAGACTCATAGAGCAGCGGTGACTTGACCACCAGATAAGGCTCTTTATCCATGAAGTCGAATTTGAAGGTATTCGAGCTCAGGTCCGCCGGTGCTCCTGTCAGCTTGCCGGAAGCCACGGTTACGTAAGCCCCATAGACATCGCTGGTCACTGTAGCTGCACCAGTGAATTTGAGCTCCAGCTCGGTGTCGGAGACTCTGGTCACGCTCGTGCCGAGACCGGCAGGCAGGCCATGCACCTGTACATCGGCTGCATTAATTGGTGCGGCGAATTTACCGCCTGTAAGCTTCACACCGAGCGTCTCAGTAACCTCACCTGAGCCGTAGACGGCTTCAGATACAATGCCTTTATTCAGACTGAGCACCGCAGGGTCTCTGAAGGTTACACTGAAGGTCTTGGTCGTCAGACCGGAGGCGTTCCCGATTAGATTCTCCTTATCGACCGTAACGGACAGATCGTTCGTAGTCGCATCCTTGCCGTGATTAGCGGCAGCACCCTTCAGCGTGAAGTTAAGCTCGGTATCACTCAGCCGGGTCACGTCAAAATCAAGTCCTTCCGGCAGATTATTAACACGGATGTGGCTCACATCAATAGGATCTGCAAGGGTGGCCCCGACAATGTTGACCATCTGATTGCCGGTAACCGTTCCATCATTAGCCTTAGCCTCCGTCAGATCTGTACTGTCTTCCTCATCCAGCTCGATTTCCGAGATGACCTCACTGAAATCCCTCTCGTCCAGACTTGTATAATAGGTGAATTTCTTGCTCTCACGGGCAGCCATCGCACCTGAATCCCAGGTGATGGTAATTCCTGTGTCCGCTACAACTTCCTTGTCCTTGGCCGCCGGGATGTCATAAGCGGCTTCTGCATAAGGGTTGCTGTTGCTGAACCCGAAGACAGAGGCCTTCGCACGCGGATTGCTGGAGTAGAAGAAGATCGGCGCTCTTGAATTGAAGGCCTTGTAGAGCGGATCATTATCCCCGGTGGTATTCGCTCTAACTACAGCGGCACCATCCTCTTCGATAGTGTGAGTCACCATATTGGAAGTGACAAAGGCTCCTCCCTGATCCACTGTGTTATCCGGGTCCATGGTACGCATATACCGCGCCCCGTCCCATTTTTTACCCGTCAGGTTGGTGATAGTTACCTCATTGCGGTAGAACTTCTGATCCTCTTTGAAGCTGATCACTTGCTTAATCTCCATTGCGCCAGCCCAAGTGGATACCGTAGTCGCACTTAGAGTCCCTTTATTCGTCTGCGAGGTATTTACAACTCTAGTAGGCATATCGTGGGCGTTCATCAGAGCTGAATTGGACTTCGCATATGTATTTCCCTCGCTCTGGTATCCTACCGCGAAGCGTTCTTCCGGTGTGCCCGGCAGATAATAATCGACCGGCAGGTCTTTACCTGTCCCATAGCCGTCATGGTCGGCACTCATCCCCAGATTCGGTCTTGAATTCGTGCCGCGGAAGTTAGCGGGCTTATTGCCCATCGTACCGAAATTCCCCCAGTTACTTATGCCCAGTTCAATGAACTTGCCTCCCAGGAAAAGCTCTGTTCCGCCTTCCCCGCCGTAAGCGGCACGGGCACTCCAATCCGCTGTATCTGCATACGCTGATTCAGGTGCTGCCGGGAACATAGACAACAGCATAGTGGGCACCATGACCAGCGCCAGCAGCTTCTTAAGCTTCATTGTCTCACTCCATTCTAGTAGGTTAACTTGCATGTTTATCTCTATAAAACCAAATCATTCTCACAAAATTCTCACAAATGATCGAAAAATGTCGGTAAATTGGACAAAAAGTCAAAAAAAGAAGCAGAGCACACGAGTACACGTGAACGCTCTGCCTTTTGTTGATTTATATTCGCTGCGGTCAGGAATAGCCTTCCTTAAGCCGGGTATACATCTGCTGCATGCGCCGGTGCTGGTCTTCAGCCGGAAAAAGCTGCAGCAGCTGGCGGTAAAACTCCTCATTCTGCGGATCGGCCAACAGACAGGCATAGAACCGGTCCTCCGCTGCCTGAAGGGAACCACCTGATACCGCCTCGCCAATCAGCCGGAGACTGAGCTTCTCATAGATCAGACGGTATTTCTCTTCCAGGGAAATCTTCCATACATATGGCTTCCCCTGGAACAAAGGTCCCCGGTAGAGGCCAAAGAGCTTCTCCAGCTGCTCTGCCTCCAGACGCGGACCTGTCAGCATCTGTCCCGCCTGCTGATATTGCATAACGTCGTAGACGAATGAACCGGTATCCAGCGTATAGCCCTCCGGGGTCTTCTTGATTCTCATGGGGAGGGCTGCTGCTTCCATGACTCTTTTCACCCTATAGATAGCTGTGTGCAGATTGCGAAGAACCCGCTCTCCATCCATATCCGGCCAGAGCAGCTCCGACAGCTTCCATTTATCCACCTCACGGTTAGGATGACAGAGCAGATAGGCGAAGAGTTCCTCCGAGATCCGCGTAGGGAATTGGAGCAGCTGTTGCTCTTGGTTACGCACCTCCAACCGTCCAAATCCCGTAACTACCGGGGCTTGGGCTTCTATATTAGAAGCAGCTGCCTGCCGCCCCGGCGTTCTCCGGGAAGATTGCTGTCTGGCTATACGGCCGTACACCCGCTCTATCGCTTTCGGGGTAACAGGCTTGACAATGTAATCCAAGGCCTGAACATCGAAGGCTTCCAGCGCATAATGCGCATGACCTGTCGTAAACACAATATGCGCCTGCTCCGACACCTCACGAATTCGATGGGCAAGCTCCAGTCCGTTCATCTGCGGCATCTCTACATCCAGAAAAATAATATCCGGCTGCAGCTCCGGCAGCTGTTGCAGCGCCTCGGCAGGATTGGTGAACGTACCGGATATCGTGAAGCTCTCATGACGGCTGACCAGCACCTCCAGCAAATCCAGTGCAGGAATCTCATCTTCCAAAATTACGGCAGTGTACACCTAAGCCACTCCTATGATCGAGTTTGACTATTTGTATCCAGTATGAATATAACTGATAATTTTACCAGTATTATTAATAGTATAGCTTAACTGCCGGATAGACATCTATAATTAATGAAATTTTAAATTAATTGTCTGATCTGTTCCTGACCTGACCGTTCACCGCCTAACCCGTCTCGCAAAATCCACAAACTGAAACTTGTCCAGCCGGTGCCGGGATTCGGTGTATTGGAACAGCACAGTATTCTCCAGATACACATAGTTCCGCACCACAACAATATGCTGGTATTGCTTCAGGTCCAGCAGACGCTGATCCTCCCCGGTCACGGGCTCAACGGAGATCAGCTTTTTGGCATAACTGATCTTCAGACCCAGTTCAGACTCAAGGTATTCAAAAATAGAGCCTGCTGCGATCTCCTTGCTGAGAAAGGGAACGATATCGGACCGGAAATAATCCTTATCCAGAATAATCCGCTCGGCTTCGATCTCTCTGGCACGAACCACCTTCCACACCGGAGTCTCTTCAGCAATGTGCAGATGCCGGGAGAGCAGGGAGCCTGCCGGCTCCAGGACTGTCTCTTCTACCAGTGTCCGTGAGGGAACCCCGAGTGTCCCGGTCAGCTCCTGAAATGAGATCAGTCCGGTTACGGGGAAATCCATCCGCGTCATATCCAGCACGAACGAGCCCCTGCCTTTGATTTTGTTAATATAGCCCTCGCGGTACAAAAGATTCAGCGCCTTGCGCACCGTCTCCCGCGAAGTCTTATAAGCCTCAGCCAGCTCACTCTCAGAGGGCAGCTTGGTCCCGGGTGTGAGCTGGCCGGACTGGATACGGCTGCTGTATTCCGTATAGATCTGCACAAATATATTCTCTCTCATCGAACATCACCGCCCTTAATGGTAGAAAAACAGCCCCGCAGGGCTGTCCTACATTCCTTATATTGCATGTCTGATCCGCACGGGTCAACCCTTAAGATGAACGGTTAGAATACGGGTCTGCTTCGCCGTGGCCGGTCCGCTCTGTTCCTCGATCCGTTCCACCATCTCCTGCCCGGCAGGGATGATAATTGGAGTAATTAAAGGATACCCGGCGGCACGGATGGCCTCCATATCGAATTCCAGCAGAAGCTCGCCAGCCCGGACCTTATCGCCGACCTGCTTCGTTGTGGTGAACCCTTCGCCTTTGAGCGACACGGTGTTAATTCCGACATGGATCAGCACCTGGACTCCGCTGGCATGCTCCAGAATCAGCGCGTGCTTACTCTTGATCACGTGGGCTACCGTAGCCTCAAAGGGAGCATAGACCTTGCCTTCGGAAGGTTCAATCGCAATCCCATCCCCCATCTGCCGCTCAGCAAAAGCGGGATCAGGAACCTGCTCCAGCGGTACCGCTGTTCCGTTAAGCGGTGACGCCAGCTCCAGGATATTCACCGGCTCCTGCTCCAGCGAGCCTTGTACGGAACTGCGGCTGCTTAGCTCAGGGGCTGTAACAGAAGAATCGGCTGCTGCTACGCCTGCTGTTGCTTGCGCTTTGTTCAGTGCACGCTGTGCAACCGCCCGGCCATACAGCACAGTGGCCGCAAACGGCACGATCAGGACAATCGCCATCCCGATGAAGAATACGCCCCACTGGTTAGGGAAGATCGACAGGAAGCCCGGAATCCCTCCTACCCCGATGGAAGTGGCCCGGACCTGATTCAATGTGAGCAGCACCCCGCCTATCGCGGAGCCGATCATTCCGAAGATGAACGGATAGCGGTAGCGGATATTCACCCCGAAGATGGCCGGCTCGGTAACTCCTAGGAAGGCCGAGACGGATGAGGTCACCGCCAGCCCCTTAGTCTTCTGTTCTTTAATCACGAACATCATCGCCAGTGCGGCCGCACCTTGGGCAATATTGGAGAGCGCCAGCATTGGCCAGAGGAAGGTGCTTTTCTCGCTGCCGATTAGCTGGACGTCCACGGCCAGGAACGTGTGATGCATTCCTGTAATGACGAGCAGCGAATAAAAGCCGCCATAGATCAGGCCGCCAAGGATGGCGAAATGATCGAAGATATACACCAGACCGGAGGTGATGGCATTCGCAATGCCGAACGTAACCGGACCGATGATGGTGAAGGCCAGGAAGCCTGTAATGAGCAGCGTCACCGGCGCAACGACCAGCAGCTTAATGGAATCATGGACCCGCTTATCCAGAAATTTCTCAATTGCGGACAGAATATAAGCCGATACCAGAACCGGCAGCACCTGCCCCTGGTAGCCGATCCGCTCCAGATGCCAGCCGAACAGGTTCCAGGTTGGAACCGTCCCGTTCGTTGAAGCTTCCGCATACCCGTAAGCACTTAATAAATCCGGGTGAACCAGAATCAGACCCAGCACAATCCCGAGCAAAGGACTGCCGCCGAAGCGGGTCACTGCCGCCCACCCGATCAGTGCGGGTAAGAATGTAAATGCCGTACTGGCAATCGTATTAATGATAGCAGCAATATCCTTCCACTGCGGATAGACATCCACCAGCGAATCGCTGAAGAAGATCCCCGGGCCGGTTAGAATGTTGTTGATTCCAAGCAGCAGACCCGCAGTGACGATGGCCGGAAGAATGGGAATGAAGATATCGGCCAGTGTCTTGATGATCCGCTGAAGCGGATTCAGGTTCCGGGCTGCGGCTGATTTCACCTGATCCTTGGAGGAACGGGCGCCGCCGGTCAGCTTAATCATCTCATCATATACTTTATCTACCGTCCCCGGTCCGATGACAATCTGGAATTGCCCTTGGGAAGAGAATTGTCCCTTCACCAGATCATTGCGGTCCAGCGCCGCCGCGTCCACCTTACTCTCGTCATAGAGCGAGAACCTCAGGCGCGTCACACAATGCGTAGCTACCTCAATGTTCTCCTTGCCACCCACCGCCTGGACGATCTCTTCAATATTTTTGCGGTCTATAGCCATATTGTCACTCCTCGCATAGTTAATGAATGCCTGGTAGCCCTCTCAGATTTTAACGTACATTCACGCAATTTCGGTCTCTTCTAGTTCCGGCTGACTAGCCACAGATATGAAGCATATGGGCGAAGCTGAAGCTCTTGCGTAAGTGCAGGATGCTCTCCGGTATTGCCAAGCAGGAGCTTCCCCTTCCCCTTAGCGCTTAAGTCCGCCCAGTGATCATCCGGAAGCCGGAACATCATCTCTTTGCTGCTGAAGTTCGAGACCACGACAAGCGCTTCATGATCTCCGGTCCGCGCATAAGCGAACACCTCGGGATGTCCTTCGTCCAGCCTGCGGTATATTCCGTCCGCAAAAATAGCGTGCGATTTGCGCAGAGCGATCAGCTTGCGGTAGTGATGGAAGATCGAATCCGGCTGCGCCAGCGCCTGACGCACATTGATGTCCGGGTACCTTTCATCCACTTTTAGCCAAGGCGTTCCGGTGGTGAAGCCTGCATTCGCGCCCTCATCCCACTGCATCGGCGTCCGGGAGTTGTCCCTTGAACGTTCCTGCAGAATCACGAGCGCCTCTCCGGGGCTTGCTCCCTGCTCACACAGAATCCGGTACATATTCAGCGACTCAATATCGCGGAATTCTTCAATCCCCCGCCATTTGGGATTCGGCATCCCGATCTCTTCTCCCTGATAGACATAGGGTGTACCCTGTAATCCGTGCAGTGTAGTCGCCAGCAGCTTGGCACTCTCCTCGCGGTACTTAGTGTCGTCTGTGAACCGGGAGAGAGCGCGAGGCTGATCGTGATTGTTGAAAAATAAAGCGTTCCAGCCCTCGCCCTCCTGCATCCCGGTCTGCCACTCGCTGAACAGCCGCTTAAGCGCTTCGAAATCGTAAGGCATCAGCTCCCACTTCCGGCCGTTCGGATAATCCACCTTCAGATGATGGAAGTTGAAGGTCATTGAGAATTCCCGCCGCTCGGGACTAGAATAACGGATGCACTGCTCAAGTGTGGTAGAGGACATCTCGCCCACCGTGACCAGCTCATGCGGGCCAAACACCTCATCGTACATCGCCCGGATGTATTCGTGGACCCGCGGGCCGTCTGTGTAATACTTCCGCCCGTCGCCCGGCGGCACACTCCCGTCATCATCCGGAAAGCGCTGGTCCTTGGAGATCAGGTTGATAACATCCATCCGAAATCCATCCACACCCTTGCGGGCCCAGAACAGCATCATCCGGTTCACCGCGCTGCGGACCTCTTCGTTCTCCCAATTCAGATCCGCCTGTGTCTTGTCGAACAGAGTAAGGTAATATTGGCCTGACGCCTCGTCGAATTGCCAGGCGGGACCCCCGAACTTCGACTGCCAATTGTTCGGTACTCCCCCGCCCGTAGCCGGGTCCTTCCAGATATAATAATCGCGGTAATGATTATCCCGGCTGGAGATCGCCTGCTTGAACCACTCATGCTCTGTCGAGGTATGGTTGACTACGATGTCTGTCATCAGCTTCATTCCGCGCCGGTGCAGCTCCGCTACGAGTTCGTCGAAGTCCTCCATCGTACCGAATTCCGGGTTGATCCGCTCATAATCCGCCACATCGTAACCGTTATCATGTCCGGGCGAGACATAGACCGGCTGGAGCCAGACAATGTCAATCCCCAGCTCCTGCAAATAATCCAGCTTCTCCGTCAGTCCTCTGATATCACCGGTTCCGCTCCCTGTCGTATCCTTGAAGCTCTTCGGATATACCTGATACACCGTAGACCGCCGCCACCATTCCGTTGGCCGGGCTTGACTCTCTTGATTCACATGAAGCACCTCCATGAAGAACTTGTTGACATACATTACACCTGTATATACAAGTTCAAACAGAAGGGAGCCTGATTAGTTGAGGAGGATGCTCTCACACCAACGGATACATTAGGCCCATGTGCCTGCCTGCGGACACAATGTATGCTGTTTTTGACATACATTCGGGCCGGGTGCCTGCTTGCGGGCACAATGTATGCTGTTTTTGACATACATTCGGGCCGGGTGCCTGCTTGCGGATCTATGTATGCTGTTTTTGATATACATTAGGCCCATGTGCCTGCTTGCGGACACGATGTATGCTGTTTTTCACATACATTCGGCTCACGTACCCCCTACCTGCAAATTGTGTTCGGTTTTCCGCATACATTTGCCCCTCGCCCACCCCAACCTGCACATTGTGTTCGGTTTCCCGCATACATTTGGTCCACGTACCTTCACGCCGAGTCTCCTCCACTCCACCTCACAAAAAAACAGCGCCCCTCCCCACAACCGGGGACAGAACGCTGCCTGTTGAATTCCTATTATCTTTACACTCTTCGCTTCATCGCTTATTCGCGCTGCTTTTCGCTATACTTAGCTACTATTCGCTACTCCAAATATCCCTTAATCAGTCCCGGAGCCAGCGGCTTCGGCTGGTCGCAGGTGGTGGTCAGCTCGGCATAACGCTTCGAATCGGAGCTGGTGTGGAAGGCGTGCATGATCTCCAGCACATGGTTCGCCAGCTCGCCGTTTGCGCGCGGAGTCTCACCAGTCCCGATGCAGCGGGCCATATCAGCCACGCCAATGCCCCGGCTGTTGCCTTCATAGCTGTGCACCACCGGAATCTCCTTGAACTCTGCGCTATGCGCCGGACGCAGGAGGATCGGGCCGCCGAAGGTGTTCGGGTCCGGCACAATCAGGGTGCCCAGCGAGCCGTAGATCTCAATGCGCGGCAGTGTGCTGTGCCAGACATCGAAGCTGGTAATCATCGTGGCGACAGCACCGCTGGCGAACTGAATCGTTCCGGCCACATGCGTAGGGACTTCAACCTCTACTACCTTGCCGAACTTCTTCTCACTGGTGATCGTCCGGGTAGGGAACGAGGTCTTGGTCATGCCGCATACCGTAGCTGCCGGACCCAGCAAGGATACCAGAGCCGTCAGATAATACGGTCCCATATCGAACATCGGGCCGCCGCCGGCCTGGTAATAGAACTCAGGGTCCGGGTGCCAGCTCTCATGCCCGTGGCAGAGCATGAAGGCTGTCGCCGCTACCGGCTCTCCGATATAGCCGTCTGCGATCAGCTTCGCACAGGTCTGCAGGCCCGCTCCGAGGAAGGTGTCCGGCGCGCAGCCGATGAACAATCCTTTTTCCTTAGCCAATTCAACCAGCTCAGTCCCGTGCTCAAGCGATAATGACAGCGGCTTCTCCACATAGACATGCTTGCCTGACAGCAGCGCCTGCTTACACACCTCGAAGTGGTAATTCGGCGTGGTCAGATTCACGACAATCTCAATCTCCTCCGAAGCCAGCAGCTCCGCTGTCGTCCATACATTCGGAACCCCGTACTGCTCTGCAGCCTGCTGCGCCCGCTCCAGATTCAGATCCGAACAGGCGTAGACCTCCGTATTCTTGAAGGTTCCGGTCAAATTCTCAAAATAAATACTGCTGATATTTCCGCAGCCGACAATCCCGATTTTCACTTTACGCACGCTGTTTCCCACCTTGTCCTTCATTTATTTGGCTGCCCACAAGAAGCCCCGGCGCATCAGTTCCTTGGCCTCCGGAATATCGAACACATCCGCATGATGTCCAAGCGCGTTATAGAATACCTTGCCCTGGCCCCATTTCTTCGTATAGACCACCGGCATCGTGATCACACCATTGGCCGAATGCTCCCCTTCACTCATCACAAAAGTGGTAGTAGCCAGTACATTCACCGCCGGATCCACATGTAGATAATACTGCTCCGACTTCACCATGAAGTCCTGCATACCTTCCACAATCGGGCTGGAGCCGGATTTCACGATGTTCACTTCATAATCCACCCCATCATTGAAGGGATGTGCCACCCATTGCGATCCGGTCAAAAATTGCCATTCCGTATTAGTACGGAAGGAGTCACACATCCCGCCGTGACAGCCTGCGATACCTACGCCGGAAGCCACAGCCGCCAGAACTGCCGAGCACTGCTCCCCCTTGATTTCGCCCATGGTCCACACCGGTACAATCAGGTTCAGCGCCTTCAGCGCCTCCGCATTATTGAAGCTGTCCAGCGTATCAGAGACTTCAACCTCGAAGCCTTCGTTCGTAAGGATATCTGCAAAAATTGCCGCTACCTCATTCGGTTCATGCCCGTCCCATCCACCTTTTACAATCAATGCCTTCTTTGCCATATCAAGCTCTCCTTTTTGTCCTATTTATCCAAGTCCGGGTTATAGATTGATTAAGATCAGGTCTTCCTGAAGAAATTGTAATCCATTGCAGCCGTTCCTGCTCGTCATTTTGCTTGTGGGAATGGTCATTTTTTGCTAAATTTAAGACTGCATGATGTGGCAAGCATCTAATTACTGAAACCGCTTCCTGACGAACCGCCGGGAGGATGAGAACAGGAGTAACCATGAGAGCGTTTCACGAGAACCGGACGTACGGCTATGCGTTTCCCTTCACGGCCTTTGTTAGCCGGAACATTAATTTCCTGGCCCACTGGCACAATGATCTGGAGATTGTCTATTGTCTGGAGGGTTCGATAAGAATGGGGATCAACTCCGAGACACGGGTGCTGACCGCCGGGGATCTGGCCGTATGCAGCAGCGGAGATATCCATTATTATGACAGCAAGAACAGCGAGTCCAAGCTGCTGATGATTATTTTCAATCCTTCCCTGATCGGATATCCGGCAGGCTGGCCCCTGAATAAGCGGCTGATGTCTCCTTTTCTGAACCAGGGCAAGTCTCCTTCTGAACAAGGTAACCCCCGTCTGCCTGCAATTATGCAGGAGCTGCTGGAGGAGTATCTGGAGAAGCCCCCGCATCATGAACAGCTGGTGACCGGTCTGCTGCATGAGCTGTGTGCGCTGATTCTGCGGCAGATGCCGCTGGATATCGTGAATCCGCATAAGGATAAGCGGCGCATTACGAATATGAAGATTATGCAAGAGGTGCTGGAATACCTGGATGTCCATTACATGCACCCTATCACCCTGGCCGATGCCGCCCGGCATGCCAATATGAGCCTGTTCTACTTCTCCCGCTTCTTCAAAAGCATCACAGGCATGAGCTACGTGGCGTACCTGAACAGCATCCGCGTCAACCAGGCAGAACGGCTGCTGCTGGGTACCGACAAAAGCATTCTGGATATCGCGCTGGAATGCGGCTTCACCAATATCCGCACCTTCAACCGGGTGTTCAAGCAGGTCAAGCTGAGGACACCGGGCGAGCTGCGTTAGTATTCCGATTCCGGTGCCTCTTTTACAGAAAATTAGAGAATATTGGATAAGCATAGGTCGAATCCCAATACTCCTGACATCAGCCCTACGGTTACGTTAACTAGGGACGATGTCATTAGCCTTCTGATACACTCGCGTAGGTGCCAACCTTACAACAATGAACAAAAAGAGACAACTCCGGAAGCTTGGTCACTTCGGAAGATGTCTCTTTTTTTTATCCATATGCTTGGTTGGAGCAGATTCTGATACTAACTCCGCACCAAACCATGAAGTCTGAATATTCATATATTAATTTCAAATATAATGACAGGAAGGGATGAAGGAATGGCCATTTTATCAACAGGACCGATCGAAAATAGCCCGGTTAACGGGATGAGGCCCACTCAGCAGGTTACTGTTAAAATCGTTAACCACAGCGTTGACCCGGCTTCCTCAATATCCATTCAGGGTTATTATCTAAACGCGGAAACAAGGATTATGTATGTTAATGAAGTACTCTCTATTGCAGAGAATCAAGTCATCACGAAGAATTATTACGCTGATTTTAATGGTTTTGAATTTATATTTGTTACACCTGATCATCTTATTGATATGAATGAACCTGTTCAAATATCGGTATGGGGCAAGAATAGCACAGGTCAACTGGTAAGCGCACACCGCTTGGTATCTGAAGAACTGCTTGGAAATCATAACGGCGGAGAGAAAGGAGCTACTGGAGCGACAGGACCTATGGGAGAGCAAGGTCCTCCTGGAACCACTGGACCTACCGGAGCAGGCGCAACGGGTCCTACCGGATCAACAGGTCCACAAGGATCAACAGGACCAGCAGGCTCAGGGGCAGGGGCAACAGGCCATACCGGGCCTACTGGCATCACTGGAATGACAGGCATAACCGGACTCACGGGTGTGACTGGACTTACAGGCGTCACTGGACTTACCGGCTTCACCGGACTTACAGGCGTCACTGGACTCACTGGTGTCACAGGAGTCACCGGGGCTACTGGCACCCTTTCAACAGCTTATGCCGTTAGCTTTGCAGATTCTCCTACTGCAGCCGTTATTCTTGCTTCAAATGAAAAAATAAATTTCACCGCACCCGCTCAATCTCTTGGTATTACATGGGATGCCACATCAAAAGATTTTATAGTTACTGCAAATGGGGTATATCAAGTAACGTGTACTGTTTTTGTTGCAAGTGGTTCGGACGGAGTGTTTGAGTTGATGAGTGGGCCTGTACCCTCACCTGTAAGCAGGTCAATCGCATATGCAAGCTCCTCTGGTTCTGTTACCATGTTAGATATTTTCTCATTGAACGCTAACGACAAAATTGCCGTTAGCAATGGCGGCAATGTCAGTGTTACGATGCTAAGCGGCACTTATGACGGAAGAACTCCAAATTATGCAATGATCACTATCGTCAAAATCTCCTGAGCCTAAGTATCACGTAACAAGGCAGTTGGATTTCACTAAATCATAATTAAGGTTCGTATTGGCAGGGAAGTCAGAGAACCCTGCCAATATGAGCTTTTTATGCGTTATACGACGAAATAATTAGCTCTTGCCCTTTCACTGTAAACTGACTACAATACACTTATTACAACTCTTTTAATAACCTCGATAAAATTATCCCGGAGGGAAAATCCGCTATGGCTCAGCCGTCTCATAATACACAACTGATCAAGAGAATAAATGTAGAGCTGGTGAAAAATGCGCTGCGCACCTCCGGCACCGGCACCAAAGCTTCGGTCGCAGGTCAGACACGGCTAAGTGTGGCTACCTGCGGCACCATCCTGAATGAATTGGTCCAGACGGGTGAAATTCTGGAACTGGATTGGGAGGAATCCAGCGGCGGCAGACCGGCAAGGAAATATCAGTTCAATGCAGATTACTCTTCTATCATCTGTATGATTGTGCGTGCGGAGGACGGCCGGCAATCCATTACCTGTGCGCTTGCCAATCTGAACGGTGAAATCATAGAGGAAACTGTTAAGGAATGTGACGAGATTACTCCAGATACCCTTGGGGACTGGCTGGATGAGATTATTGCGGCCCATCCGAATGTGCAGGCCATCGGCATCGGCATTCCAGGGGTCGTCCAGCATGACCGGATAGGGATCTGCGATGTCCCCGCGCTTGCTGAGCAGCCGCTCGGACTTCTCCTGAAGGAGCGCTATGAAGAGGTAGAGATCATCATTGAGAATGATATGAATCTGACAGTGTATGGCTTGTACCAGAAGCTGCTGCTGGATGAAGAGAGTCATTTTGCTGTACTCACCTTCCCCAAGAATCATTATCCGGGGGCCGGCTTCATGGTGAACGGACGTTTGCTGAACGGCAACAGCTTTTTTAGCGGTGAGGTGTCTTATCTGCCTTACGGCATAACCCGAGAAGAGCAGCTCCGGCTGCTCCAGGGTGCAGGCGATCCCCGCAAGCTGGCCGTACATGCACTGGTGTCGATCATCAGCATCATCAACCCGGCCACCATTGTTATCACAGGCGATAATATCTTGCCGGAGATGCTGGAGGATCTGCGCAGCGGATGCCTGGACATTATTCCGCCCGAACATATGCCTGAGCTTATGATTCAGCGGGATACCCGGCAGGAGTACATGAGCGGACTGATTACCACAACCACGGAAAGCCTGAATTACCGGTTCCACCTGGTTGAACGCAAATAAGACAAATCTATTTTATTTTCATCCAGGAGGCTATTACTGTGAAAGCTCAATCCGGCAATTCCGCCAGCGCACCAGGCAACAAACGTAACACCGTCTATATCATGCAGCTCGTGACAATCTTCCTCGGCTTTGTCGTCTTTGGCATCTCCGAGAATATCAAAGGACCCGCGATTCCGCGAATTCAGCTTACGTTCAATCTGGATGAAGGCCAGCTTGGCACCCTGCTCTCGCTGAACGCGCTGGGCTATCTGATCGCCTGCTCCTTCACCGCTGTGCTTGTCCGCAAATGGGGCATCAAGGCCGTCACTATGATTTCATTCGCTTCCATGGTCCTCTCAGGGGTGCTGATCTACCTGTCACACAGCTATCCGCTGTTCGCCTCCTCTTACTTCCTGATGTATATCGGGAACGGGATGCTGGAGATCGGACTGGCAATTCTGGGGGCACGTATTTTCGTCAAAAACACCGGGTTCATGATGAACTTATCCCACTTCTTCTATGGATTAAGCTCCACCGTGGCGCCGCTGCTCGCTACCGGAGTCATGTCGATGAGCGTGTTCGGACATCTGCTGGACTGGCGGGGGATGTATCTGGTCATGCTATCGCTCTGTCTGCTGCCAATTCTCTCGGCGCTGCGCAGCACGTATCCCGGAGATGATCTTCCGCAGGAGGACCGCACCTCCTTCCGCACTCTGACGCGTGATCCTGCACTCTGGATGATGGTGATGATCCTGTCCTTCGGCGTGGTCTCGGAGCTGGCCGTGGGCGGCTGGCTGGTTAACTTTCTGGAAAAAGCCTATGCCTGGGACACCATCCGGGCTTCCGGCCTGCTCTCTGCTTTCTTCCTTGTATTCTCTCTCGGGCGGCTCGTGCTCGGCGCACTGACGGACCGGATCGGCTTCGTCCTCTCGCTGATCATCTTCTCCTGCTTCTCGGCGGTCTGTACCTTCGCCGCCTTGGCGGGCGGGGAACGTCTCGCCTTCCTGTTCGCATTATCCGGGGCCGGGATTGCTATTATCTATCCCACCGTTATGGCCTTCATCGCCCGCCGGTACCCGAACGGAAGCGACACCGCCATTACCTTCGTCGTGACCCTGATGGGCCTCGGCAGCGTCATCGGCAATTACATTATCGGCTGGGTGATTGAAGCCGTCAAAGCATTTTACGGCTCCACCACTGAGCTCGGCCTGCTGCGCGGACTCCAGGCGGGGTACGGCTTCATCGGCTTATGCGCTGCCGTCTGCTCCCTGTCGGGCATCGTACTGTATGTGTATTTGAAGCGGAGGCGGGAGTTGATCTGAGGGAGACAGGCTATGAATCATACACTTTGATATTTAGATTATATTTTTAAATTTTACAATTGATATTATATTTTTGGATACAATATATTATATTGTATATTTTTAACTGGATATATTGAATATCATTTACATATTAAGGGATTTAATGTAAGGTATAGACTATGCATTGGCCAATGTACTATTCTATGCGAGAGAAGGGCTTAAATGAAAAAAATAGCTGCTTTACTTTCCACTGCGCTATTGGCGTTAACAATTGGAGTAATACCTGCCAATGCGGCAACACCTGATGGCAGCGATGGCTCTGGAATTGGAGCATCAGTAACTATACAAGGAACTCCTACAATTGAGAATGAAACAAACTCAAGTATTTCTCCTATGGATGCTGGATACTCCTGGAACACCTACGATATTCGTCCGGAATCCAGTAAAACATTCCTTTCAAGAAAGTTTGTCAGGTACTTAACCGAGAGTTGGGCAATGGCCTCAGGATATACTTGGAGTAAAGCACAAGCAACTTCACTTACTTTCAGCACAAATCTCACATCAGAAGCTATTACTAAAATGAAAGCTCAGTTCGGATTATCAGCAGGTTACACAACCACTTATACTGTTGCCATCACCTTACCCGCAAGTGCTACCAAATACAGTAAATTGGCTTTTGGTGCTGATTATTATACTCAAAATTTTTCATTTGTTAAAACAACTCATTATCAAACTTCCTATGGTTCCGGCACGGTAGTGGATCAGAGAGTATACTCAAGCTATCTCCAGCCTACACAAAATACTTACCTTTACGTTATCTACCAATAATCAACTTAGAATAAACATAAAATGTATATTTCAATAGTATTAGTCCAATGCAAAGCATTGGACTAATACTATATTAATTTTTTGGAGGAAGATGAACTAGATGAACAAGAAATATACACTTCCACTTATAATTTCATCAATTTTTTTGTTAACAGCAGCACTGTTCATATATTCTTTTTCAATAAAAGAAAGATATTCAACAGCTCATTTTATCCAATATAATTCCTCAATTGCTGCAAAAGAACAGACCAATTACACTATAGATTTAGCCTACTTTATTAAAAAGAACCATAAAGATAAAATATCCTCGAAGAACATCACATCGATCGCTTTTAAAAACTCTAAAACAACCTTAATTCAATCCTTTAAACTTGTTAAGAGCGATTCTTCTAAAATGTATGATATTAGAAATATATCTGTAGATGTATCATTTCCACAATCAGGTAAAGAAAAAGTGAATTACATAGACATAAATTTTGATGATAACACTCATGAAGAATATCCGATTGGTGACTGGAACTTTAATATATCTAACGACAATAACGAAGAAAAGTTGGTGATGAGTGATACTTTTCCGTTAGTCTCTAACGATTTTGACGGATATCAATTCAGTTTCACCAACACCACTGCCAAAGATATTAAGGTTATTGATGTAGAGGTTGATCTGAATGAAACTTCTTTAGATAAACAATCGATTATGATTGATCCCCAACAGACAAAGAAAACGTTAATAAAGGCTGACATTAAAAATAACAATAAATTTTATATTATAAAACCAAAGCTATCGTATGTTTACGATAATAAAATTTATTCTTACTATCCGTTTGCCACCTATTACGGTTTCTTGAGTATGACCGACGATGATATAAAAAAAGAAGTAGACAAAACAAGTCAGGACCCTATTTGAGGGTTAGACATCATTCACTCACAAAACAGGCATGGCGCTTCAACCTGACAGTGCTATTTTCACGTCTCTGCGCCTGCCTCTTACAAATACCCCTTAAGATTATTCAGCACCACTGCATACCCGTTAGCATACATATGAACGCCGTCCATCGTGTACTCTGCCTTCAGATTCCCTTCGGCGTCCGTCAGTCCCTCATTCACATTAATGAACTCATAGCCGTGCTTCACCGCGAGCTCCTCCACGGCCCGGTTCGCTTCGAGCAGCGCCGCATTGGTTCTCGTTCTGAAGTAGTTCGCCCGCAGCTCCTCATCCATTCCGGGGAATTCAGCCTTGGCATTCACCGGGTAATAGGCCATGACATACACCTTGCACTCCGGCAGCCGTTCCCCGATCCGGGTCAAGATCTCATTGTAATTCGCAAGCAGCTTCTGAGGCTCATACTCCCCGTCCGCTGAACTGATGTCGTTCGTGCCGATATTAATGAACAGCCGCGAAGGCGCAAGCTCTAGCACACATACCTCCAGCGCTTCAAGCAATTCCCGGGTCACATAGCCCGCAATTCCGCGGTTATAGATGACCGTCCGCTTCTCCAGCCTCTGCTGCAGTTCATTCACCGGAAAAAACTCCATCAGCGAAGAGCCCGCCAATACGGTCTGCCCTTGCAGCGCCAAGGTGTTCAGAATGCTGTACTTCTTCACCTTCTCTTCTTTCTCCTGTTGCATTTGCTTCTCCCACATTGCGTCAAGCTCTTCCTCAGTCATTCTCAATTCCTCCGTTTCTGTGCTCTACTATTCTACTATTGTTATCCTTTATCTCTCAGCTTGCAACCCTTACCTAATTGTGTCTAAAATATGTAAATTATTCTCATTAAAAGGATTTTGTTCTATGCACACGTGTTCTGAATAGGCTAGATATCGGGTGCTGTCAGAGGTGCACATCTGGCTGGTTTGCCCGCAAAGGACCGGTACGCCGGACCTAATTCTAGAGTTGAAGGGCGGAATGTTTTTGAAAAAGGTAGTTGGCTTGCTCCTGTCGGTTGCACTGTTGTCTTCGTTCTATGTTGCCAGTCCCCCCGAGGTATCTGCCGCAACGCCCATTGTGGTGAACTCGACGATTGTCGTACCGGCCGGACAGACGTATGACGGCAGCGGCCAGACATTTGTCGCCAATCCGAGTACGCTTGGAGACGGCAGTCAGGCAGAGAACCAGAAGCCTATCTTCCGGCTGGAGAAGAATGCCACACTCAAAAATGTAATTATCGGCGCTCCCGGCGCAGACGGGGTGCACTGTTACGGTAACGCTACCATCTCCAATGTAACCTGGCAGGATGTCGGCGAGGATGCCCTGACCCTGAAGGCCTCCGGCACCGTCAATATTACAGGCGGAGGTGCGTACAAAGCCTACGATAAAGTATTCCAGATCAACGCCGCAGGCACGATCAACATCAAGAATTTCAAAGCGAATGACATCGGTAAGCTGGCCCGCCAGAACGGCGGAACTTCGTTCACGGTGAACTTCACTCTGGATAACTCTGATATCTCGAACGTCAAGGATTCCATCTTCCGTACAGACAGCAGCAGCAGTGCCGCCAAAATCACCAATACCCGCTACCGCAGTGTGCCTGCCCTGTTCAAGGGCTTTGCCTCAGGCAAGACGAGTCAATCGGGCAACACGCAATATTAAAGGTGGAAGAGTAAGAAAACTGGCTTAAATACAGCAGCCTGAGGCTTACCGCATATAGCTGTAATCTGAAACCGTCTTCATTCCGGCCTGCCGGGAGGGAGACGGTTTGGCCGTTCAAACGGACGGCCAAGCACATGTGAACACGCTCAGCTCGCAGATGGAGGAGTCAGATTTATTTTGGACACATCTGCCCCTCTCAACTCTCTCAACTCTATCGACATGAACTCACATGATATGTTATTATGATACACTGATAACGTATTAACGAACTAAAGCAATCGGATGCGGCAGGCAATCTACTAGGGGGATTAGAGAGATGAAGAGACAGGGAATATGGGTTCTACTTGTAATTATGGCGCTTGCAGTGGTCACTGGCTGCACCAGTTCAGGCGGTAAGGACGGGAAGCTGGTGATCGGCATCGACGATAAGTTCGCCCCGATGGGCTTCCGGGATGATAACAATGAGATTGTAGGCTTTGATATCGATTATGCGAAGGCGGCTGCCGCGAAGATGGGCCGGGAGGTTACCTTCCAGCCGATTGACTGGTCCGCCAAGGAGTCTGAGCTGAATAGCGGACGGATCGATATGATCTGGAACGGATACACCATCACGGATGAGCGCAAGGACAAGGTGTTATTCACGAAGCCTTATCTGGAGAACAGTCAGGTGGTCGTTGTGCTGGCGGATTCAGCACTTGCGAAGCTTCAGGATCTGGCCGGTAAGGAAATCGGACTTCAGAGCCTCTCCTCTGCCGCCGATGCCCTGGATGCGAATCCGATCAAGGCCGAGCTTGGCGGCGTGTCTGAATTCACCGACAATGTACTGGCACTGACCGACCTGAAGTCGGGCCGTCTGGACGGGGTGGTCATCGATGAGGTGGTTGCCAGATATTACATAGCCAAGGAGCCGGATACGTACAAGCTGATGGAAGAATCGCTGGCCCCTGAGCAATATGGTATCGGAATTAAGAAAGGTAATGAGGCTCTGCTGGATGAGCTGCAGAAGGCGCTGGATGAACTGGGCAGTGACGGAACAGCCGCCGGGATCTCCACCAAGTGGTTCGGAGAGAATAAGGTATTGAACTAGATGCTATCGTTTAGGAGCCGGGTGTAGACATGGATATCGATTATATTATTAGAATTTCCGGACCGATGCTGGAAGGCGCCCGGACTACGGTGCTGCTGTTCCTGATCGTAATCGTGCTGTCCATTCCGCTCGGGATGGTGGTTACGCTGATGGCCAAAAGCACGTTAAAGCCGCTGGCCTGGATCGCACATGCTTATATTTACGTCATGCGCGGAACGCCGCTCTTGCTGCAATTGTTCTTCTTCTGCTTTGGCCTGCCGCAGATTCCCGTGATCGGGGAATATCTGGTCATGGACCGTTTTGTAGCGGCCAGCCTGGGCTTTATCCTGAATTACGGCGCTTATTTCGCCGAGATTTTCCGGGGCGGGCTGCTCTCGATCGATAAAGGCCAGCATGAGGCGGCCAAGGTTCTGGGGCTTAGCCGGTGGCAGACACTGCGCAAGGTCATTCTTGCTCAGATGTTCCGCGTGGCACTGCCTGCGGTTGCCAATGAGTCCATTACGCTGGTCAAGGATACCGCTCTGCTGTATGCCGTAGCGGTGCCGGAGCTGCTGAATTTCGCCAAGACGGCGGTGAACCGTGATTTCACGGTCACGCCTTTTGTCGTAGCGGGCGTCATTTATCTGCTGATGACCCTGGTGCTGACCTTGTTCTTCAAGCTGCTGGAGAAACGTTTCAAATTTGAGTAGAAGGGCTGTATGGCTATGAGTAGCATGATTGAAGTACGGCAATTGAAGAAGGACTTCGGCAGCCTCAGTGTGCTGAACCAGATAAGCTTTGACGTGAAGCCCGGCGAAGTCGTTGCGGTGATCGGGCCCTCGGGCTCCGGTAAAAGCACCATGCTGCGCAGTCTTGTGCATCTGGAGGAGGTCACCGGCGGCAGCATCTCGATCTGCGGCAAAACGCTCGTTGAGAACGGGCGCTACGCCAGTACGGCGTCGATCAGAGACATCACCTCAAGCATGGGGATGGTGTTCCAGCATTTCAATCTGTTTCCGCATCTCAGTGTGCGGGACAACCTGGAGCTTGCCCCGCGCACGCTGAAGCGGGAGCGTGTGCAGCAGATCACGGCCAAGAGCCGGGAGCTGCTCGCCAAGGTTGGCCTCTCTGACAAAGCAGACGTCTACCCCTCCACGCTGTCAGGCGGGCAGAAGCAGCGGGTTGCTATTGCCCGGGCAATGATGCTCAGCCCGGACATTCTCCTGTTCGATGAGCCGACCTCGGCGCTTGATCCTGAATTGACCGGCGAGGTGCTGCGCGTCATCCGCCAGCTGGCCGAGGAGAACATGACGATGATGATCGTTACCCATGAGATGAGCTTCGCCCGCGATGTCGCGGACCGCGTCTTCTTTATGGACAACGGGGACATTGCCGAATCCGGCACGCCGGAGGAAATCTTCGGCAGTCCGAAGCTGGAGCGGACGCGGGCGTTTTTGATGCGGGAATAGCAGCGGGTAGAGCTTGACAGCTCGAGTAGTGCGTGGCAGCTTTGCGGCTGAAGCCTCATGCTGGTCAGAACACAGAGTGGCCACCCTACTCCTCATGGTGATTCTAATTGAAGAAGGCCTATCCCAGCCATATGATGGCTTTTGGGATAGACCTTTTTTGGGGTTCAGATCAGTATGCGGTTGTATCGGATATATACGCACAGCTCAGAACGCAACGTGTGAAGCAAGTGGATTTAGTCCATCTAATTTCGCGCTACAGACACACTTTCAGAGATTAGTTGGATAAACAACACTTACTGGGGCCGACTTTCGGCGAATCCTTAGAATTGGGCAGATTAGGTGTACTTTTTCCACCTACTCCCCCGCTTCCGCAGAAGACACCGTCCCCCCGGGCACCTGCTCCAACGGTCCCATAGGCGCTGCCGGCTCCGGCTCCTCGTCCCAGCGCTTGCGGAGGAACAGCTGGTAGAGCTTGATGATGATGATTTTGAGCATCATATAGACCGGAATAATAACCAGGATACCGATGATTCCGCCGAAATCGCCGCCTGCCAGGACGAGAATGATGGTGGTAAGCGGGTGGATATCCATGCTTTTGCCGAAGATATAAGGGGCCACCAGGTTGTCTTGGATCTGCTGTGCAACGAGCACGACCACAATCGACCAGATTGCCGTAGACGGGGACTCGATCAGACCGATGATGAAGATCGGCACAGTAGACAGAATCGCTCCGATAAACGGGATGAAGTTCATCAGCACCGCCACCAGCGTCAGCAGCAGCGCATACGGCAGGCCGATAATCAGGAACCCGATGTACATGAGCACGCCCAGCGCCAGATTGACCAGCACTCTGCCGACGATGAAGCTCCCCATCACGTTGTCAATCTCGGCAACCACCCCTGCGCCTTCCTCATGATAACGTTTGGGGAAGAAGCTTACGACCTTATCGCCGAACTTCCCGCCCTCCTTCAGCATGTAGAACAGCAGGATCGGAAAGGTGAACAGCACAATCGCAAAATTAGAGACAAAGGAGAACAGCCCGGTCACATAGCCCGTTGCCAGTGAGAAGCCTGTATTCAAATAGCCTATCAATTGGCTGGACAGGTTCATATTCTCAGGAAGCAGTCCCGACAGCAATTCAGTGTTCTCCAGCTTGCTCAGCTGCTCCCCTACTGCCCTCAGCACACCCGGCATATTGTTGACCAGGTTCAGCAGCTGACTTTGCAGCGAAGGCCAGACCCCTACCGTGAAGCCCAGTAACAGCATAGCAATCACCAGATAGACCAGCAGGATCGCCAGCGTCCGCTTCATTTTGCGGGAGGACAGGAAGTCAATCAGGGGCCGAAGCAGATAATAGAAGAAGACGGCGAGCATTAACGGCACCATCACAACCTTGAACAACGAGATAATGGGGGTAAAAATAAAGTCTACCAGTGAGCTGACATAGATAATGCCCAGCACCAGCAGCACGGCAATACACACGCGGATAAACAAATTCAATTTGGCCATAGCAGACTCCCGTTCTTATATTTTAAGCAGCGTTTCTTATTCACTTAAATATAGCCGGGGATTCTTAATTCAGACTAAACCAAGTCTAAAGATAAGCTAAAGATTGGATCTTCAGGCCGTCTATCCGTTAGAATGATGACAAGTGGAAACGGTACCATCCTTTTAAAGGACGGTACCGTTTCGGCGAGAAATAGAAGGATAATTTGAAGCATTTTAAAAATCATCCTAACGGATGAATAAGATTACCTTTGCGCGAACACAATGTATGCTGTTTTTGATATACATTCAAGCTGTGTGCCTGCTTTCGAACACAATGTATGCTGTTTTCCATATACATTCAGGCCGTATGCCTGCTTGCAAGCACAATGTATGCTGTTTTCCATATACATTCTAGCCATGCGCCTGCTTGCGAACACAATGTATGCTGTTTTTCATATACATTCAGGCCATATACCGCTATACCAGCCCATTCTATTCGGTTGTACGCATACATTATCCAGACTTCAGGCCTTGGCTCTGATTATCCGATAGTTTGGACCACATTCCCTTCCTGGTCTTTGATGTAGGTCTTGCGGATCTGCACCTTCAATGCTTTGGCGGCAGACAGCCGGAGCTCCCCTTCCTTGGGCTGAAGCTTCTCCTCCAGCTCCAGGACCGCCTCTTCCGTCAAGCCGAGGCTCACAAACTCCTCGTTGACCACACTATCGTTATCGGGTCTGCGCTCCAGCATCACCTGCAGCTTCTTGCTGGTCAGGGTCAGCGGCTTCCCCTTCAGCAGACGGCCGCGCAGCAGCTTGGCTATAGTCGGTGCCTGCCTTGCGCCTATGGTCAGGACAGCAGGTGCTGTGCCGAACAGACGGCTTGTGCCGGGCTCATAATCCAGTTCATCTACATACAGAATGCCCGTCTGTGATCCGTCACGCCGGGTGCCCTGACGCACCGCTTCCTGGATGGTAGGGAGCCGAAGCAGCGAATCCCGGGCAAGCTCGGTGATATAGAGAGGGAGCACCTCCTGACTGGCCTCCAGGAAGGCATTGGTATTCCAGGACATCATCGCTTCCAGCTCGTCCGCTGTGATTCCTACCATCTGCAGGAATTCCACACGGCCGTTCGGTGTATCCACAGCCGGAAGCTCCGGGTCATCAGTGAACGCCAGCGCCGTCAGCCGGGTATCAGCCCCGAGGCATATCGGGCCATTGGCATCCAGATGATGGCCGGAAGCAAAGATATTGCCGCTGGAGAATACATATCTGGCCATGTTCTGCAGCAGATTGATCGCCCAGGCTGGAGGCTCCTGCTCGCCGCTTCTACGCGCCAGACGGAAGGTCAGCTCGAAGCCGTAGCCGCTGTATTCAAGGTCTTCAGACTCCTTCTCATACAGCTCGGAGAAGCCGAAGGTTACGAAATGCCAATGCGGGTATGGCTGCTCCGCTGCATAGGCGCTGATTCCGTTCAGCGGGTCATTGCCCCCCAGGCTATAGGGCAGCATTGCAGCATAATGCTTCGGTTCCTGTTGTCCGTATAGCCCTGTCATCTGTTCCTCTATCGCATCCCAGCCGATGGCTTCCACTTCTTGCTCACTCATCTTGTTCCCTCCGATATCAGATTTATGTACAACCGGGCACTTCCATATCCGGCCCTGAATCTCCCGTTCATTACCCCAAATTCCGAGATCATAACCAGCGCCAAGCGGCTCTCTCGCCTACAGTAGCACACTTCCTGAGCAACACCTCCAGCTTGCAAAGAAAACGGCAAGCTCATCTGACGAGCTTGCCGTTTGTGTATCTTCATTAATATAGGAATCAGTTAATGCCGACCAGCAGGTTCTTGCGGGCTACACCGCTCTTAGCTGCCGCTTCAGCTACAGCCATGCGGATTCTCTCTACTACACGCGGGTCGAAGGCATCCGGGATGATATATTTCTCATGCAGCTCAGACGGGTCAATGACGGAGGAGATCGCCTCTGCAGCCGCCAGCTTCATGTCTTCATTAATATCCGTAGCTTCACAATCCAGCGCCCCTCTGAATATCCCAGGGAAGCACAGCACATTGTTAATCTGGTTCGGATAGTCGGAACGGCCGGTCGCCATAACTCTTACATGCGGCGCGGCAATCGCAGGATCAATCTCCGGCATCGGGTTCGCCATGGCGAACACAATCGGGTCTGCGGCCATGTTCAGCACATCTTCCAGCTTCAGCACATCCGGTGCAGAGACTCCGATGAAGACATCCGCGCCTTTGATCACATCGGACAGACTTCCGATTTCCAGATAAGGGTTCGTAATCTGGGCAAAATCGCTCCAATGGCTGCGCTCATAATCCGCCAGCCGGTTAATCGCGCCCTCCCGGTCCACGCCGATCAGGTTCACCGCTCCGGCATGCAGCAGCATTTTGGAGACGGAGATGCCTGCTGCACCGATGCCGTTGACTACGATTTTGACATCCTTGATATCCTTGCCGCATACCTTGAGTGCGTTCAGCAATCCGGCAGTTACGACAATTGCCGTACCATGCTGATCATCATGGAATACCGGAATGTCCAGCTCCGCTCTTAGTCTGGCTTCAATCTCGAAGCAGCGCGGAGAGGAAATGTCCTCCAGGTTAATGCCGCCGAACGTCGGGGCAAGTGCTTTTACAATCGCAATAATCTCTTCGGTATTCTTGGTGTCCAGGCAGATCGGCACGGCGTCTACGTCCGCGAACTGCTTGAACAGCGCTGCCTTACCTTCCATAACCGGCATGGCCGCCTTCGGCCCGATATCGCCAAGCCCCAGTACAGCTGTGCCATCGGATACGACAGCTACGGTATTCTTCTTCGTGGTTAGCTCGTAAGCCTGGGACTGATCGTCGGCAATCGCCTGACAGACCTTCGCCACACCCGGCGTATAGACTTTGGACAGGTCGTCTTTGCACAGAATCGGATGCTTCAGGGTAGTTTCAAGCTTACCGCCTTTATGCAGCAGCATAATTTCTTCTAATAGTTCCATATTAACTCCTCCATTCAACTGGTTAACCATTGGTTGCATCTTTCTCGAATCTTTCTATATATAGCGGAGCTTCCTGTATCCGAACCTTTCCAGACCCGGTTGCAGCTCCGTCAACTATGCATTTCATATGCTCCTGTAGTCATTCTCCGCGATAATGAATAGATTGGCAATACAAAAGCTGACATCCGCAAATTGTCCATGATTTAGACACGTTTGGATGCGATTTCATGTGATTCAGGCGTCTCTTTTGCTGATTGAGCACCCTGCTCAGCCGCCCCATACCGCGATGAGCAGCGTGGCCACAACTACTGTAATCGCACCGCCGATCCGGGTGGAGATCTGTGCGAACGGCATCAGTTCCATGCGTCCGGAGGCTGACAGAATCGCTACATCGCCGGTTCCGCCAAGGCCGCCGCGGCAGCCGGTAACAATGGCCGCTTCAACCGGATACATATTGACCCATTTGCCGGTAAAATAGCCGGTGATCGTCATCGCTACGATAACGGTAGCGCAGACAATAATATAAGGAAGCGAGATCAGGGCCGCGACATCCTTCAGCGGAATGTACAGCATCCCGAGGCCGACCATCAGCGGCCAGGTCAACGTGCCGGAAACCAGCTTATAGAGCTGATAAGCACCCTGCTCAATTTTGGCAGGCAGCAGCTTGGAAATCTTCAGCAGTGCAGCTGCGAAGATCATCAGGATCGGACCCGGAATGCCGACGAACGGCGACAGCAGGTGTCCGGTGATGAACAATCCGCAGGCGAACAGCAGTCCCGCGCCCATCAGCAGGAAGTCCGGCTTCAGGCTGTCATACGTGCTGCCGGCCAGCTTCTGGCCGTCCTTCGCCTTCACGAGTACACCGTTACCGGTGATGGACGGATTTTTGTCAGCCATCCGCTTGAGCAGTCCCGCTCCGATAATCGCAAACACGTTGCCGATCACCGCCGCCGGAATCATCTGGGCCACATACGACCCGGATTCACCGCCAAGGATCTGCGAGAATGCGATGGACAGCGGGAGAATCCCTTCACCGACGCCGCCGCCGATAATCGGCACGACGATGTAGAACAATGTCCGGTGTGCGCTGTAGCCGAGCAGCATCCCTACGCCCATGCCCGCAGCGACTGCGGCGATCGTTCCGGCCATCATCGGGATGAAGATGCGGATGAAGCCGTTAATCAGCGTGGTCCGGTTCATCCCGGTGATGCTTCCGGCTACCAGAATCGAGATGTACAGGTAGAGGAAATTCGATGTCTTCATCAGCGTGTTGACCGATTCGAGCACCGACGGGTCGAGCACATTCCAGAACACCAGGAAGGATGGAATCATTAACGAAAGAATTGCCGGACCGCCGATATTCTTGAGAATCGGAAGCTTGAAGCCCAGATCACTGAGCAGCACCCCCAGTACAATAATTACTGCAAAGCCGCCGATCATGTCGTTTGGCAGTTCACCAAGCACAGAAGCCGCAAAAATAATGAGTGCAAATACCACGTAGAGCGGGAGCGGAATAACGCCTACCTTTAAATGCAGAACCTTCTGTACGAAACCCTGTTCTCCTTGCTTCAGTACAACAGGCTGCTGTTCCGGTACCGAAAGTGGGGGTTGAATTGCTTTTTGCATGTTAACCTTACCTCCTTAACTCTTTTACAAATTCATCATAGCTGCTTTGAAAGCGCTTTTGTTTTTATGAAAGTAATAAAGGGGTTTTGTAAATTATTAAAGTAAGCGCTATCAGGAGTGAAGTAGGAGTGAGGGCGGGGGGATTGACGGGGAGTATTAGAGTACTCTACATGGTCGAATTTGATTATAGGTGCTGGGGAGGAAGTATGGTGGAGTTCCGGCGGGTCAGAGCCTGGTAGTATCATCGGAAGGCAGGTAACATTAGTTAGTATGGGAGCTTAATACGTAGTCTGATTAGTTCAGGTGCACTTGTGCTCCTCATTTGCGCTTACCGCTGACTTTTGGCTAATTCAGGTGCACTTGTGCTCCTCATTTGCGCTTACCGCTGACTTTCACCGGGGCTGAAAGGGATTTATCCCTTTCATTTTCGCCTACCGCCAACTTTTGGCTAATTCAAAGGGATTTATCCCTTTCTTTTCAGCATCCAGGATGGCGTAAAGTAAGTTGTGTACCAAGATTTGGAGTCTAGTCAGACACCAAAAAAGTAGGGTATCCTCGGGATTGCGAAACCACCAAGGAGGAACCCTACCAATGAATATTTTACCCGAAAGTTCTCTGAATAATCTATTTGAAAAACTTGTTAAAGATTTTGTGAAAGACAACATGGAACGCCTGTTGCGCGCCGAAATCCAGGGGTTTATGGACAGTGAAGAAGCGGGTGCCAGTAATAGTCGTAACGGCTATTATACGCGAGACTTACACACGAAATACGGCCATATCGAGGATCTTCAGGTGCCCCGGGACCGCCAAAGCCTTTTCCAGACGCAGATGTTTGAGCCGTACCAGCGGCGGGACGGATGGTTAGAAGAGGCTGTCATCCAAATGTATAAATCGGGCATGGGCACGCGGGATGTGGCCCGGTTCATTGAAAGTATGTTTGGCAGCCACTACTCCCCCACCACGGTCAGCAATATTACGGCTACGGTGCTGGACGATATCCACCAGTGGCAGAAACGGCCCCTGAGCAAACGGTACTCCGTGATCTACTTGGATGGGCTGTACGTGAAGCTGAAACGGGGCACGGTCCGTGGCGAAGTGGTCTACTTTGCGATGGGGATTGACGAGGAGGGACAGCGTCAAATTCTCGGGTTTTACGTGGGCGGCCAAGAGAGTTCGAATGGCTGGCGGGAGGTACTCAAAGACCTGTACGACCGCGGAGCGCAGGAAGTCCTGCTGGGTGTGTTTGACGGACTACCGGGGCTGGATGCGGCGTTTAAAGAGACCTATCCTCAGGCAGATGTACAGCATTGCGTAGTGCACAAAGTGCGGGCCACGTTCCCTAAAATCCGGATGGAGCACAAAACTGATGTCCTTGAAGCGTTGAAAACCGTATATACCGCACCGGATGAAGTGGTAGCCCGGGCTAACTTTGATACGGTCAAAGCGAAGTGGAACAAGCTATATCCGAAGGAAATGAGGTCCTGGGAGGAACAGTTATCCACACTCCTGACGTTCTACAAGTATCCGGAATCGATCCGTAAAGCGATCTACACGTCGAACCCCATCGAACGGATGAACAAGGAAATCCGCAAGCGTCTGAAACCGATGAACAGTCTGACGAACATGGATGCGGCAGAGAAAATCGTGTACCTGGAGATGCTGGAATACAATGAACGTCATGCAGGGCGGGTCGCCCAAGGCTTTGGCATGGATGCCGTTAAAAAGAAGCTAAAAGAGCTATTCGAAACACGCTACCCCTCTTTACCCGCACCGGAAGAGGCGTAGCAGAGAAATCCAGTTTCTGGGGGTCGGGGTTCCCCCTCCCCCCAGAAACACTGCACCCCAACCCGTAACCCGGGGGAGGTACTTCTACTCTCTTACACAAACTTCTTGACGCTACCGCATCCAGCCAACTTTTGACTAATTCAAAGGGATTTATCCCTTTCTTTTCAGCATCCAGCCTACTTTTGGCTAATTCAAAGGGATTTATCCCTTTCTTTTCAGCATCCAGCCAACTTTTGACTAATTCAAAGGGATTTATCCCTTTCTTTTCAGCATCCAGCCAACTTTTGACTAATTCAAAGGGATTTATCCCTTTCCAGCCCCCAGCCCGCTTCCGCTGCCTGCGCAACTCAAAAAGCTCCGCCGCAGGTTGCGCGGCAGGAGCTTCAGAATTAGTTAGTTACACCTCAAATATACTTAGTAATCAATCCCTTACCGTTCGGAGCGAGCCGGTATTTCTGCACCGGACGGCCGATGCTGCCGTAGACGAGGTCCATCTCCAGCACGCCCATCTCGGTCAGACCGATCAGGTATTTACCGGCGGAGACGCGGGAGATGCCGGATACCGCCGAGATATCCTCAGCGGAGAACAGCTCGCTGCCGCAGGCTTCCACCGCCCGCCAGATGGTCTGTAACGTCTGGCGGGTGAAGCCCTTTGCCAGCTCGGACGTTACAGTCCGCTCCTGCTTGAATCTCGCCAGCTTGTCCAGCTCCGACTGGTTCAGCCGCTCCTGGCTGCGGAACAGCTTGTTCTGCTCCCGGTATCCGTTCAATGCGGCCCGGAGCCTGGAGAATTCGAACGGCTTGATCAAGTAGTCCACCGCCCCGTTCTGCAGCGCTTCCTGAATGCTCTCCTTGTCGCTCGCCGCCGAGATTACGATAACATCGATCTTCACGCCCCTGCGCCGGATCTCGGACAGCAGCTCCAGCCCGTTGCTCTCCTTCATGTAAATATCCAGCAGGATCAGGTCATAGGCCTGCTTCTCCAGCATACTCAGCACTTCTTCCGCCGAGCTGGCCCAGCCATCGGCTCGGAAGCCCTCCACCTGCTGCACATAGAACTTGTTCATCTCCGACACCATGGGATCATCTTCAACAATAAGTACTTTGATCATAATGGCTGATCACCACTCTCCATGGGCTTTCCACCCTTTTCATTCATTATCTTCACTTTTCATTCATTATCTTCACTATTCATTCATTATCTTTACTCTTCATCATTCTCACATGCTTCATTCATTATCTTAACTCTTCGCCCTATACGGGATCTGCACCGTAAATTCGGTGCCTTCCCCTTCCCGGCTGTCGTACGTAATCGTTCCGCCCAGCTTATCTACACTTCGCCGCACCAGATACAGCCCTACTCCCCGGTCGCCGCCTTTGGTCGAATAGCCTTGTTCAAACAAATGGGCTCCATTCTCCGCAGATATACCTGTCCCGTTATCACTAACCTTAAGAGTAAGCTGGTTGTCCTTATGCCGGAATCCAATCTCGATCTGCTTATTGTCCGCGCCTTGGAGCACTTCCAGCGCATTGTCCAGCAGGTTACCTGCAATGGTGACCAGTTCCCGCGCTACCTCATGATCTGCTGCTTCAGGCAGCATACCTTCATCCCGGATCACCAGCCGCACATCGGCTTCCCTGATTCTGCTGAGCTTGCCGAGCAGGAAGCCGACCATCACCGGGTCTTTGACCTGCCGGACGACCGAGTCCGCCTCTGTCTGGATGCTCTGCACAATATCCGTGAGATATTCCTCAAGCCGGTCGTATCTGCGCATCGTATTCAGTCCCATAATGACATGAAGCTTGTTCATGAATTCATGGGTCTGGGCACGCAGCGCCTCGGCGTACAGGGAGATGCCGGAGAGCCGCTCCATCAGAATACTGATCTCAGTCTTGTCCCGGAACGTAGCAATGGCGCCTTCGATAATTCCATTCACCCGGACCGGGACCACATTCACCAGCAGCGTGATGCCGCTCTGTTCCACTTCCTTGTCCTGCAAGGCCTCTCCGGTCTCCAGCACCTTCTCCATCCGCAGCAGCGGCCAGAACTGCCCGGCCTGCCTGCCTAACGGTTCCTGGTTCAAGCCAACGCTGCCCATCAGTCTCCGGGCCTCGGCATTCACAAGGGTAATCCGCGATTCCTTATCGACGGCGAGAATACCCTCCTTGGTCGATTGCAGCATAGCGCTGCGCTCCTCCAGCAATTTGGCGATTTCTCCCGGCTCCATGCCGAACATCATCCGCTTGATTTTGCGGGCGAGCAGGATGGCACCGAATATCCCCATCAGCCCGCCGACCAGGATGCCCGAGTAGATAATCCAGCGGTTCTGCTGTACGGCGGAACGGACGCTGCCCAGCGATATGCCTACAGCTACTGCTCCAACCTGCTTGCCGTCAGCGGCAAAGATCGGTGAGAACGCTCTCACAGAATAACCGAGTGAGCCTTCTGCCACAGATATGGTCTCCTTGCCGTGCAGCGCCTCCGTCTCATCCCCGCCCATGAAGTGCCTGCCAATCAGGGACGGATCGGGATGGGAACGGCGAATCCCCAGCATGTCCATCACCACCACGAATTGCACATCATTGATAGCACTGATATCCGTTGCATATTGCTGTATACTGCCGGAAGCCGGCTCCGCAAGCAGCCCGTCCACCACTCCCGGCGTACGGGAGACCGTACGGGCAATAGTGATGGCCTTATTCTCCAGAGAAGCCCGGGCCTCTTCGGAGAATCTCATGCCGAACATCATATACACAATCAGCAGCACCAGCACAACGATCAGGCAGATCATCAGAGTGATGGTCGTCTGAAGGCGTAATCTTTTGGTACCAATTCTCACAATGCTCCACCTTCAGGAAATTTTTCTCGATTATAACGCAAAAGCACTCAAAGCGCGATAATCACAATTCAAAGTAATTCGGCTAAGACTCCGTAATCACCGACTGGTTCCGCCCTCTGCTCTTCGCCAGATACAAGGCCTGATCCGCCTTCCCGAGCAGTCCCGTAAGGTCGGCGGCATGCGATGGATAGTGGGCAATCCCCTGTGAAATTGTAAGCTGCGCTGCAATCGGCGCCTGGCTCCGCTCGACAGCAAGACGGATTCGCTCAGCAGCGCTGAAGGCTTCCGCAGGCGTAGTCCGGGCCAGCAGAATAACGAATTCCTCCCCGCCATAGCGGTAACAGACATCATCCGGGCGAAGCGAGGTTACAATGACCCGGACGACATGCTTCAGAACTTCATCGCCCAGGTTATGCCCGTAAGTATCATTGACCAGCTTGAACTTATCGATATCCAGCAGCACCAGTGAAAAGGGAACGCCTGAGCTCATCCGCTGGCTGATCGTATGCTCCAGGGACCTGCGGTTCATCAGACCGGTCAGCACATCTGTCTCGGCTTCATGGGTCAACAGCTCGGTCTGCTGCTAGATATTGGCCAGGGCAAGCGACACTCCGTCTGTCAGTAAGTAGGCCTCCCGGCTCCAATAGCGCTTCGCTTCCTGCAATTCTATCTGTTCCGTGCCCATTCGGCTCACGACATCTGCCAGATAAACAAAAGGACGCGCAAACTTGCGTGCCAGCATAATAACGCCCAGCAGCAGCAGAATGAACGGTATGGAGGAAAACCCGATCAAGGTACGAAAATGCCCGATCAGCTCTTGATGAATCTGGCTAATCGGGGAGACAACCACAATGCCCCAGCCATTAGCGGGCACACTGGAGTAACCGGCCAGCACCTCAATGCCACGGAGGTTCGTAACAGGCTGTTCTCCGCTTCGCTTATTCATCAGCTGCTGCACAACCTCATTACTGCTGACATCGGTGCCGATCCGTGCTTTATCCGGGTGATAGACCAGATGCCCTTCAGAATCCACAATATAATAATAAGCCCCCGAATCATCCTCCTGCCCATTGTCAAAAATCTCAGACAGCACGTTATTCTCCTGAAGATAGATAGTGCCGCTAAGAATTCCGGCATAGGTACCCGCAGCATCGAAGATGGGCTGGCTCAAAAATACGATTAACCGCTTGGTATTGGCTGTCAAATAAGGGGAAGAAATATATGGCTTGCGGAGCGCTAAGGCTTCCTTGCTGTTCGCTGAGCTAACGTGCATGCCTGTTGTTCCTATGCTGGCTGGTGAGACATTGCGGATAAGTCCGCTGGCATCAACCACGGTGATGGAATTGAAGAAATTGCTGCTGCTGCGCATCAGATCCAGAGAAGCATTCACTTCCTGCGGCGGCATAGCGTCTATGTCAGACAACCTGATAGCGTTGTATTCCAGAGTCCCGTGCATAGATTGAAATAATGAATCCATCGTCTTGGACATCCGGTCAGCATTGAGGTAATTCAGATGAAGCGTGGTCTCCATTAAGGATCGCTTCTTGGACTCATACGAACCGAGCAGAAGAATACTTGAAGTCAGCAGAACCACCAGTGTCACCAGACCTGTGAGCAGCGTGGTCAGGCTCAGCTTGTGATTTTGACGAAGCTTACGCTTCAAACTTATATACAACCCGCAATCCTCCTTGGAGCAAAAACGCAATGATATATTCATCATACCGCAAATACTGATAATGTTCGACAGCGGATTTATCGCAGGACAGGCGGCAGACAGGTCTTCCGGACATAACAGAATAAGCCCGCAGCAGCAAGGCTTATCTTCAGACGGTTATTCAAGTTCAAGGTTCACGTTCACCCTAAGCCTGCAAAATCTCATCCACCCGTTCCTTGGCACCCTCCCAGGAGGTCATCAGCGGAAAAGCATACTCCTCACGCGCCCTCAGGTTCCAGGGATGCGGGATGCACAGCACCTTCCTTCCGGCCTTCACGGCGGGCAGCAGGTTATGCGGACCGTCATCAATCAGCAGGTCGTAGCCGATCAGATGCTTGCGCCGGGCGGTGAAGAAATTCTCAGGCGGGATATACGGCATGTGCTTCTGCAACCAGTTCCATTTCTCACCCACCGTCTTCGGCGCGGCCGCCGTAACAATGATGACATCATACGCATAGTGAAGCTTCTCCATCTCTTCCACTACATATTCATCGAACAGCTCCAGTTCTTCATATAAGCCCGGTCTCCCGAAAAAGAGCTCCATCGTGCTGTCCGGGTGCCGCAGGTGGTCCGTATTCCAGTCCGTCATGTCCTCGTATCTAAGCGGATGCGTAGGAAACTGGATATTATTGTGGTAGATCGCCCGTTTGACGAGATGGCAGATCGTATCGTCCATATCGACGGCGATGATCGGTTTACGCATTGCTTGTCCTCCAAAATGCATTTTCATCCATTATAGGCATCCGGGGGACGGGTGTCCAGACTGTCGGGCAATACGGGCTTTGTTCCAACTGCTTTCTGCACCAAATCCGCGAAGTCCACCTTTTTCATATTCCGTTAAACCATTCATATACTGTTACTGAAAGAAAGGAGGTAATACAGCCTAATGAATAATTCTGTCATTGAGGAGGATCTGGAAGCCATTCTTGGCACCAGCTTACCCTGGCAAGAACTCTCAGGCCGCACAGTACTTATTACCGGAGCCAACGGCCTGATTCCCTCCTATATGGTGGACACCTGCATGGCCTTGAACAGGCGGCCGCTCCTGGACTCTCCGGTGCATGTCCTTGTGCTGGTAAGAAATGAAGCGGCAGCCAGGAGCAGGTTTGCCCGTTATCAGAATAATCCCCATTTGGAATTTCTGGTTCAGGATGTCTGTGAACCTGTAAGCTGGCCCGGGCGGGTGGACTTTATTATCCATGCTGCCAGCCAGGCAAGTCCTAAATACTACAACGCCGATCCGGTAGGCACCTTATCTGCCAACGTGATGGGAACCCTTAATTTACTCAAGCTTGCAGTGGAGAAGCAGGTGGAGTCGATGCTTTTTTTAAGCTCAGGCGAAATATACGGACAGGTTCCAGATGCCTTTATTCCCACAAAAGAGGAGGACTGGGGTCATGTCAACCCCATGAGCGTCCGCTCCTGTTATGCGGAGAGCAAGCGAATGGCTGAAACCATGTGCGTATGCTGGCATCATCAGTATGGTGTTCCCGTTAAGGTTGTACGTCCTTATCATACTTACGGGCCGGGAATGAAGCTGGATGACGGGCGGGTCTTCGCTGACTTCGTCGGCAATATTCTGAACCGCCAAGACATTGCCATGACTAGCGAAGGGACTGCAATACGCGCCTTTTGTTACCTGGCAGATGCCACTGCCGGGTTTTTCACCATTCTTCTTAATGGTGTGAACGGCGAAGCCTATAATATTGGAAATCCCGAAGGGGCAGTCAGCATCTCCGAGCTTGCCTCGACCCTGGTAAGCCTGTTTCCCGAGTATGGACTGAAGGTAGTAAGATCGGCTCCCTCAGGCCAGTATGTTCCCAGTAAGATCGATAAGAATATTCCGGATATCACTAGGGCTATGAAGCTCGGCTGGCGTCCTTCGACAGGGATAACGGCTGGTTTCTCAAGGACAATTAGAAGTTATTCTGCCAATTATAGAAAGGAAGGTACAATATGACAACACCGCTAATTTCAGAAAAACAAGCATTTCTCGAAGGAAGTTTCGCAAAGTCCGAATTTATCACGACCATGCATGAAAGATATCACCAGCTCTTATTTGCCTATAGCCATTACCTAAAGGAGACCGATATTGCCAGAATCGAAATCATAGACGGCAGTGTCATTATGGTCACCAGACAGCATGGCTTCAAGCTATTATGTAATCCCCAAGATCAGAGAACCGTTCCCATCGAAATCCTTAATTTCGGCGCATACGAGCAGGAAGAACTGGAATGTATCTTCAATCTTCTAACTTCGACCTCAGTCATTCTGGATATAGGAGCCAATTGCGGATATTACTCACTGCATCTGGCACGGCATTACCCGCTCAGTAAGGTGTACGCCTTCGAACCTATTCCTGCCACCTTCGAGAATTTGCAGAAGAATCTGGATTTGAACCACGTTTCCAATGTGACAGCTTATAATATAGGACTATCCGACAAGTCAGGTACACTTCCTGTCTATTTCTATAAACAAGGGTCAGGCAACAGCTCATTGCAAAATTTATCGGGCGGTGAGGAGGTCATGCAGGTGGATTGCGAATTCCGTACTTTGGATTCTTATATTGAGCAAATACCAGAGCAGATTGATTTCATAAAATGCGATGTGGAAGGCGCCGAGCTTCTCGTTCTGGAGGGTGGACTTGACATGATCAGTAAGCACAAGCCGATCCTGTTGTTTGAGCTGCTACGCAAGTGGGCCGCCAAATTCAGCTATCACCCTAATGATGTGCTGCAAATTCTGGAAAAGCTTGATTACCGCTGCTTCGCAGTGGAGTCTGGACAAATTACTCCTATTGAAAAAATAGAGGATCATACAAGGCAAACCAATTTTGTGTTTCTGCACAGGGATAAACATGCTGATAAATTCTAATTTTTGCAGGCAAAATAAATAAACACATTGAAAAAGCACGCCTCATCCTTTGCGGGAGAGCGCGTGCTTTCTCTATAAGATTGAATTAAGGCAAATTAAAATCGTTATGATCTTCGAGATCTGCCTTTAAACAGGTTCACCACGAACAGCACCGCTGCCACGAACAGCAGCAGATGGATCAGGTTGCCCATGAAGTTAAAGATGACGCCGAACAGCCAGATTGCCACTACGAGTCCAATGAGTCCCCACAGCATAAGATGTACCACCTTTCTCCTCTGGGTTATTTGACTCTATTTTACCCGTGTGGAGAAGAAATCAAACGGCTGCCCCAGGACATTGCTTAATTAGGGGTTGGACTGGTATACTCTTTTTAAATAATACAATTGTATTGTAAAAAAGGAGACGAACCCGCCACCATGAAAATCTTCCAGTCATCCGAAACCCGCTGCCCGAAAACTGCGGAACAGGCTGCTTAAGCTACTGCTGATCCTTGTATCTGCTGTCCTATTTCTCGCAGGATCAGGGTTCCTGTATGAAGCCCTTGCCGCAAGCTCCGCCCGTAAAAGCTATCCTGCACCGGGTCAACTGGTGGATGCCGGAGGTTCTAACCTCCATATCCGCCCAGATAGGAGCGGGAGCACCCACTATTATTCTGGAAGCAGGAAGCGGCGAAACCAGCCTGTCGCGGAGAGATATTCCTGAGAAGTTAGCTGAACATGTCATGCGCAGCAGATGGGATATCCCGGGGTAATAGGTGGCCGACAAGGATAGCACGGTGGGATTGGCTTGGATATCTGTAACCGCCAAATCCGGTAAACTTCAAGAGGATCTAGACGATGTATCAAATAAAAGCGGTACAAACCCAAGACTCATTCCTGAATGAGCTTGGAGGTTGTACCGCTTATTTTCGGTTTCTATACAATTATTGCTATAGCCTATTTCTCCAACTGGTACACCTGTGTGACGATCTTGAAGCCGTCCACAGGCTGCTCCGCTGCCGCAAGCTTCGAGACACGGCGCTCCAGCACATCACTCTCATAGACTGCCTCTGCACTGAAGGATGGCTGGACTGTAAGCTCCGCAGGTTCGCCGCCCAGATTGTACCAGCGGGCCACGAGGTCGCCTGTCTCCTCAGCCATCTTCAGGGTCGAGAAGGCCAGCGGCGAAGCGCTGGAGTTCCAGCTTAACCACTGCCCGGATACAGGCAGGGTCACTCCGCCTGAATGCGGACGTCCATTCACGGCCGGAACGCGTGTAGCAGGACCTTGAGTCTGAAGGACCGTCCACGGAATCTGGTACTGGTAGGCTTGTGCATAAGCACCAGACACCGCTCCGTCACCTGTATAAGGGATGATCGCGTATTCTACGGATTGCTGGCCCAGGCACTGTGCCTCCGGCGTCTCAAACACACCCCAGTCTCCGAGTTCAGAGGATGAGCGCAGCAGGGTTACAGCAATGGTGTTTTTGCCGTCCAGCAGTACTTCATACTCATTCAGTCCCTTGTTCGCAACCGCAAGCCCATGGACTCCGTCCGCTACGCTGATGAAGACCTGCTGATGCTGGGCATTACTCGGATTGATCCACTCCGCCGCAGGCTGGTTATTGCGTCTGGCCACCTCGAAGACAGAGTCCGCATAGTGGTGGTCCGCTTCAAGCCCTGTAGGGAACAAAGCTCTGAGCCGCTGATCCTTGGCCTGATTATCGAAGCTGGTGCTTACCTGTAACATTCCGCTTCCAGCTTCCAGTGTATAGTGTGTGGTCAGCACTAGCGGCACCATCTGAGCCGAACGCTGCGCGGTACGCTCAGTGAACGGAACCATCTGCTGCTTCTCGGTGAGGAAGGTCTCGTCTGCACTGGCCGGTACCTCCCAGCGCAGCACCGTCTCCATCACCACACGCGACGGGGACTGCTCCTTGACTGAAATCTCAGCCGTTAAGCCTTCGGTGGTCAGCACCTCACTGCCTTCCGGCTGGCGGTACACATACTCATTGCCGATGTCACCGGTGTTCTCATAGACGTTCAGTCCGGCATAGACCGCACCTGACTGTTTGTCTGTAACGGTCACGGTACCGTTACTTGCAACCGCCACGATCAGCTTCCCGTTCTCCATCGTATGGCCTTGTACACGTACACTATCCAGCCCGGCTGCTTCCGCTCCGGTGGCAGCCGCAGCGGGAACCAATGCATACGTACGGTAACCAAGCGCAGCCACATCCACTGCCGGGAAGGTCACCCGGACCTTACGCGCCATATAAGGCTGGCGGAAGCGGTCCTTGGGCAGCTCGTACCCGAAGTGAACCCCGAGATCCGCAAGGTCAGCCGGATAGACTTTGCCCGCTTCGTCCATAACCTGCCATTCGCCCAGCGGCTCCTGCGCAAGCTCCCGTGCAAGCCCCTGCGGGGTTGGGCCTTGCGGGAAATATTTCTTCGTCGTAATCAGCTCCACCGTAACCGTTCCGGTTCTGGACCAGCCGCTGGTGTTAAATACGGTGAACGGAACCGCATCCGTTCCCCAGGCCGCTACTCCGGCCACATCAATGGCTTCAGTAAGCGCAGCCGCGCTCTGCGCGGCAATCGCCTCAGCCATCTGGCTGCTCTTGGCGAACCGGGTCACCATCTCGCGGTGCACCTCATCCACGCTGCAGCCGCAGATGCTGTCATGCGGATGATTCTGCATGAGCGTCTTCCACGCATAGGTCAGCAGCGCATGCGGATAGGCCTGTACGCCGGCCAGCGCAGCGAACGCCGCCAATGGCTCAGCCACCTTTTCCAGCAAGGTCTGGCCGGATTGGTTCAATTGCTTCAGATACACCCGTGAGGATGCCGTGTTGACCAGTGTGCCCCAACCATCCGTATGCTGGCTGCGCAGCTCCCCTTCCACCGTCACCAGATCGCCGGGAAGATCAGCTTCCAGTGCCTTCAGGTACTCGTCGAAATTGGAGTGTACGAACTCCACATCGGGATACAAGCTGGAAGCTGTGCGGATCGCCTCGGACAGATCGGTCTGAATCGGCTGGTGATCGCAGCCGTTCATGAACAGCAGATGCGGAGTAGAAGCGAACTTCCCGGCGTCTGCGAGATTCTTGTCCCAATACGCCTTCGCAGCAACCGGGTCTGCCGGAACCTCCATACCGTTGCAGTACCAGTTGGCGAACAGCACACCCAGCACCTCCGAACCGTCCGGGGAACGCCAGACCATCTCGGAATAAGGAGACTCGTAGGTATCGTTCTCGCTGACTTCATTATTGAAGCCTGTCGGCTTCACGCCGCGTCCGAAGATGGCATTCGTAATTCCGGCCTGCTGGAGAATCTGCGGCGCCTGGCCCATGTTGCCGAAGGAATCGGGGAAATAGCCGGTTTTGGAGATGATCCCGAAGGGCCTTGCATCCATATGCCCGATCAGCAGGTTGCGCAGATTCGCCTCCCCGCTGGTCAGGAATTCGTCCTGGAGCACGTACCACGGACCAAAATGAATGCGTCCTTCACGAATGTAGCGGTCCAGCCGCTCTCTCTGCTCCGGGCGGACCTGGAGATAATCCTCGCGGATAATGGTCTGTCCGTCCAGATGGAAATAGCGGTAATCCGGATCTTGATCCAGCGTGCCCAGCAGCTTATCCATCAGTTCAATCAATAACAGATGATGATGTTCATAAGGCATATACCATTCACGGTCCCAGTGGGTGTGCGAGATGATATGTGCTGTTTTTTTATTAGCGATGTTGTTATCTAGGTTGTTAGCCATATCGGTAACCCTCCATTATCCTTTAGTTGCTCCGCCCATGCTGAACCCCTTGGACATATACCGCTGGGAGAACATATACAGCACTACGGAAGGCATCGTGTAGAGCAGTGAGAAGGCAGCGAGTCTGCCGTATTCGACCATGCCGTGGCTGCCGAAGAATTGATAGATGGTAACGGATGCCGGCAGCTTCTCCGGTGTCTGGAGCAGAATATACGGTACGAAGAAATTCCCCCAGCTGCCCGAGAAGGTAAAGATCGCAATCGTTGCGATACCTGGAAGCATTAGCGGAGCCACGATTCTACGTAATCCGCCCCAGACGGAGGCCCCGTCGATCCAGGCTGCTTCCTCCAGGTCGATTGGCACAGAGTCCATGAAGCTCTTCATCATCCAGATCCCGTAAGGAAGCGAGGAGGATGTGAGGAAGAGCATGGTTGCGAAGATTGAGTTCTGCAATTTGAAGAACAGGAACATTTGAAATACCGGAACCATAACCGCCGTAATCGGCAGAGCCGTCATGAAGAGGATGCTGAGCAGGAAGCTTTTTTTGAAGCGCATCTCATAACGGGATAACGGGTACGCAGCCAGGACGGATGCAAGAACAACAAGGGTTGCCTGACCTCCGGAGAGAATGATCCCTACGCCGAACGAACGCAGATTGCCGCTGTCTCCGAGCACTGCCGAGAAGTTATCCAGCGTGAAGTTCGGGAACTTAATACCCTGCTGGGCATTTGTATCAAACGAAGCGAGCAGAATCCAGAATAACGGCAGCAGGAAACAGAGTCCCAGAACCACCAGAATTCCGTATTGGATATTACGTTGAAGCCTATGCTTGACCACAGTGATGCACCTCCTTCAGGGTTAGACCTTGACTTTCATAGATTTCATATAGAACAAGCTTGCAACAATTCCGATCACCAGCAGTACGAGTGAGATTGCAGTGCCGTATCCGAATTGATAATTGACGAAGGCCTGGTTGTACATAAATACCGGTAAGGTCTGAGTGGCCGTTCCCGGTCCCCCTCCGGTCATGGTATAGATCAGTGTGAATACGCCCAGTGTCTGGAGCGTGACAAGCATCATGTTGGTGACGATCGAGCCTTTGACCATAGGAATGGTGATGTAGCTTAGAATCTTGAAGTTGCTTGCGCCGTCAATCGTGGCTGCCTCTTCAATGTCCTTAGGAATCTCATCCAGAGCAGATTGATAGACCATCATTGAGAACGCGGTGCCGTGCCAGATGTTGGCAATGATGACACTCACCATCGGGAAGCTGAACAGCCAGGAGACCGGGCTAATGCCGAACCAGCCGATGATCTGATTGAGGGACCCGTTATCACTGAAGAAGGCCACCATACAGAAGGCGACAACGATCTCCGGTGTAACCCAGCCCGCAATGACGATAATGCCGATGATCCGGCGGAAGGTTACATTCTTCTCTTTCATTAACAGGGCCAGAATGAAGCCAAGCACGACCTGCCCGATGACCGCTGAGAAAATCAGGAACACCAGGGTTCTCCAGACGCTGATCCGGAAATCCGGGTCCTGGAACATGTTCGTGAAGTTCTGGAAGCCGATGAATTGCAGGTTACGGGCAGCACTCCCCGTCAGAGCCATATTGGTAAAAGCAAAGCAAATGGTCAATATAATCGGTACGATAAAAAATATTAGCAGCAGCAAGACAGAAGGCGTCAGAAATAAAAATGCGCCCCGCGACTTCCTTTTCATAGGTCACTCCCCCTCCAAATCCGAAAGAGGAGAATGGCTTCTCCTCTGCGTTCGAATTCTCAAATCCTCTATTTGACTTCTACTTTATCTTCGCCAAGCGAGCGGGTAACATTATCCTTCAGCTGCTTCACAGCATCTTCCGGCGACAGCTTGCCTGAAGCAATGCTCTCGACAATGCTCTGAAGCTGCGCAGATACAGTCGCATACTGATCATTGGCCGGGCGGAATTTCGCTACTTCCAGTAAGGCTTGCGCCTCCGCTGTATACGTACGGTCTGTATAGCCTGCTACGTCCACCGAATCATTACGCGGGCTCAGGTTGCCCTCTGCTACTACACGTCCTGTTGCATTCTCCTGATTCATCAGGAACTCCAGGAACTTCCATGCGGCTTCCTTGTTCTGCGATTGTGCCGGAATCGACCAGGCCCATCCGCCGGACATGGTGATCGCTCCAGGCTCTTGACCGTTCTGCGTAGGGAATGGAGCGAAGCCCATCTTGTCTGCTACATTCTCAATCGGTGCTGCGCCGTTCTCGAACCAGGTGGAGCCGGCCCAGCTTCCGTCTACGGCCATCGCCAGCTTGCCTTGCGGGAACAGCTGCTGGAAGGCAATGCTGCCGGCTTGTCCGTTAAGCGCTACCTGCATCGAAGGGCCTGTCTTATCTACATTGAACAATTGATTAATGAATTTGAAGGAATCAAGAAGTCCGGGGCTGCTTACGACCCATTTCTTAGTTTCATCGTTGTAGAGTGTGTCGTTCGTGCCGTACAGAAGCATCTCTAGTGTCTGCATGGTTACGCCTTCTCCGCTCGATTTGCCCACGATCATATTCAGCGGAGTTACGCCCGGCAGCTTGTCCTTAATCGTGCGTGCTGCTTCCAGCACCTCATCCCAAGAGGCTGGCTTGAACGGTACCGGTAATCCTGCTTGTGCCAGCAGCTCTTTGTTGTACCAGATACCGCGTGTATCGGAGGTTGCAGGGACACCGTAGATTTTGCCGTCCTCACCGGTCACACCGGCTTTGAGGTTCTCAATGAATTTGTCCTTCCAGTCACTCCAGCCCGCAACCTGTGTATCCAGCGGCTCCAGGTATCCGGCTGCGGCATCCGACTTGATGATTGAGGTATCTTCGGCTACAATATCCGGCGCTGTATCGGGCGATTTCATCTGCAGAACGATTTTGGAGGTGTAATCCCCTTCACTGGCCAGCACCGGAGCAATCTTGATCTTGATATCCGGGTTGTCCGTTTCGAACTTCTCAATCAGTCCCGATTCAAAATACTTGGTCAATGTATCCTCAGAGCCCGACGAACGGAAGGTAATCGTGACCTCCTGCTTCCCTTCGGCTGCGCCCGAACCAGAATTCGAATTGCCGCTTGAACAAGCTGTAGTCAACAGAAGAAGAGAAGCCATTGCCGCAGTCATTGAAACTTTGAATTTATTTATTTTCATTTGTCTTTGCCCCTTTTGGTTGTAATTTCTTTATCATGTGCAACATATAAATCCTTATATTTAACGCTTTCATAAAAGCTTCGAAAAGAACGGACAAGCCGTCTTTTCTACTTCGCTATCTGGTCTACTTACTATCCGGTCTACTTCACTACCCGTAATCCGCAATAATCCATAATCAGTTCGCTGAACAGCATATTCGACCAGGAGAACCACGGACGGGTGAATGCTGCGGCATCGTTGACAGAGAAGCCTTCGTGTGTCAGGCCTGTGCCGCCATCCGTATCCTGAATCAGCTGCAGTAAGCGTTCTTTCTCGCTGCGTTCCGGTGACGTAAGTCCTTGCATAGACAAGGCGATGTGCCAGATGTAACCTTCCGGGGTATGCGGACTGCCGATGCCTTCTGCAACCTGCCCTTTATAGTAATAAGGATTGTCTTCGCTGAGGATAAATCTCCGGGTATTGCGGTACACCTCGTCATTCTCGTCGGTATAACCCAAGTAAGGCAAGGACAGCAGGCTTGGCACATTGGCATCATCCATCAGATTATAGTGGCCCAGCCCATCCGTCTCATAAGCATAGATTCTCCCATAGACCGGATGATTATAGATGCCATACTCCTGAATCCCCTGATTAATCTCCTGCCCCAGCTTCTGTGCCGCTGCCGCAAGCTCCTGGTCCCCGTAGATCGCTTGAGCGATCTCTTCCAGATAGCGCAGGACCACCACAGCGAACATATTGGACGGCACCAGATAACCGTATTCACAGCAATCATCACTTGGCCGGAAGCCTGACCAGGTCATCCCGGTATACGCAGTTTCGCTGCCTTTGCCTTCACGGGTCAAGGTATCCGTGAGCGGTGCATCCAGCCGCTGGAACGTATAGGGAGAATCTGTCTCGTGATGCTGCTCCACTCTCCACAGCTTCATGATTTCAAGCGCTGCCTTGCGGAAGGTCTCGTCGAACTGCGATACGCAGCCGCTATTCTTCCAGAGCAGATAACTGAGCTGAATCGGATACGCCAGCGAATCAATCTCATACTTGCGTTCCCAGATCCATGGGCTCATGTCTGTAAGATCCGATTGATGTCCGTGGCCGTTCGACTCTTCATTGAAGGCATTGGCATACGGATCAAGCAGAATATAGTTCATCTGCCGCTTCACCAGACCCGCAATCATCGCCTCCATCTTAGGATCTTCTGCGGCAAGCAGCAGATACGGGCGAACCTGGGCGGCGGAATCACGCAGCCACATAGCTGGTATATCACCTGTTATAACGAAGGTGGTGCCATCTGCTTTCTGCGAAATGGTGGTACCAATGGTATTGATCATGCAGTCCTCGAACATCTTGGCCAGCTTGGAAGAGTCTGGCAACTCCCCTTGTATCTTGCCGATCAAATCATAGACTGACTTCGGAATTTCATTCTGCAGCTTCACGGGTGTATGTTGCACCTCCAAATGGTATATATCAGTGTTTCAAACGCTTTCATTATAGTAAACAAATAATATCAATATGTCAATATATTATTGGTATATTTATAGATTAGTATGTCATATTGATATATTAGTTATGTTTAATTGGGTTGAGAATGCAGCAAAAAAGCCTTCGCGATGAAGGCTCATTCATTTCCGTTATGATGAAAGCGGCCTGTTGCAGTGAGGTCATTGCTTACGGACCTTCGCTGTAGACCGGCCTGAGATTAATACCGCCGGCAGAAGAATGCGGGTAATCGGCTGTTCATTCCCTTGCATCGTCAGCACATTCTCAAAGGCCTGCTTGCCGATGCTGAACTGATTCTGCCGCATATGCGTGATCCGGCAGCCCTCTTGCAGCTCGGGGCTGTCGAAGCAGATGACCGATAAGTCCTCAGGAATCCGCAGGCCCAGCCGGTCTGCCGCCTCCTCCACCAGCAGCGCGATGTTATATTCGGCAGCGAACAGCGCGGTAATCTGCGGATGCTGGCGGAGATGCTCCACCAGCCGGTCCACATCCTCTATGCGGGCCTGCGGGTCAAACACATTCGGCATCGTAGAAGTGATCGTCTCCATCCATAATTCACGGTTCACCAGCAAATTCTGCCCGACATGAGCTTCGATAATACCATCGATGCGTTCCTCAATAGCGGTGGTATTCGCCGGAGGTGGTGCCAGGAATCCGATATGACGATGTCCCAGCCCAAACAGATATTGTGTGGCCTCCTTGGCCGCTTGAATATTGTCCGTACTCACAGAGGAAGCAGGAATTCCCTTCAAGTACCTGTCAATCATCACGAACGGGAACTTCTGAATCACCAGCTTCAGGATCTCTGCACTGAAATATTCACCCTGTGCCGGGAAAATAATCAGTCCGTCTACACCGAGTCCCAGCAATTGCTGTATCGCCTTCTCCTCCAGCTCCGGAATCCCGAAGGACCGCCGGACGACGAGGAACGCGTCATGGTCGCGCGAAGCCTCCTCCATCCCGTAGATCAGCTCGGTTCCATACATATCACTGAAGTGTGTAATCACCAGCCCGATAATCCGTTTCTTGCCCGTTGTCCGTACCGTCTGCGGAAGTTCAAACGGTTTCATGATTAGGGAATTCGCATCCGCTACGAACGATCCTCTGCCCGGCTGGCGGACAATCAGATGTTCGTCGGCCAGCATCTTAAGTGCTTTTTTAGAAGTAATCCGGCTCACCCCGAACTCACTGCATAGCTCTTTCTCCGAGGGAACCCGTTCCCCGGCTTTATATTCATTTTTGTTGATCCGCTCGCGCAGCGTCTGAAAAATCTTCTCGTACATCGGCATCGAGCCTGAGTCGCCCGCCATAGTCAAGCACCTCCATTACCGCTTTCTCTCGGAAAGACATATCCTAATATACCATGTTATATTAGGATTGTGAAGAAAATCCCCACTATTGAAAAAGCGCGCCTCATCCTTTGTAGGAGAGCGCGTGCTTTTTGTGGCTTGTGTATACAGTTAGCCTCATAGATGTCCCTATCTTCCACTCTCGCTGAGGAATTCAAACGGCTGGCCCACAGGGATCAGATGTATAGAGGTTTAATCTTATCCCATTTAGAGAGCATATAAGACATAACTTGCGGGCAGCCTTTGGGCATGAGAATGCCTAGACCATGGGAATGTTCAAATTGGGCAGCAGGGTGCAATTCCTGTAATTCATCCCAGAGCTGGTATACACCGAAATCATCCATGTGCACAGTAATATCATGAAATAGAACGACACCGTTGTCAGCCAGCTTGGGCAGCCACAATTCATAATCATGCTTGACCGCTTCGTAGGTGTGAAGACCGTCAATATGCAGAAGATCGATGCTGTTGTCTTCAAAATTCTCTACAGCCTCGTCAAAGGTCATACGGAGTAAATTAGAGATTCCGGGATAGAATTGCTCTCCTAGCTCGTGCACCGAATCATAAATGGTACCCGTGAAGAAGCCGGAATGCTTGTCGCCAATCCATGTATCCACCGCATAACATTTCGTATCCAGCCCCTCATCCTTCACGCCTTGACAGAAGGAGAAGAACGATGCCCCATAATAAGTTCCTAATTCCACCAATTTACCCGGCTTTAAATTACGAACCAGATCGTAACCGAACCTGCAGTGTCCCCGCCAAGCGCTATACAGATGTCCCGTTATCGAGTCCGTTTCAAAAAAAGGTTTTTCACTTTTCCATATATTCATTTATTCCCCTCCCGATGAAGTACAGTCAGTTTTTGCTTTGTTAACTTCCTGATAATAGTTAGTCTATTCGCGGGCAACGTAATTAAGAATCCGTATGATCCGCAAAATCCGGTAAATCCTAAGAACACCGAGACAAGGAGGAGTTGTAACAATGGCAAAAGAACGTCTACAGATTGCCGCCCTGGGCGGCGTCCATGAGATTGGCAAGAATATGTATATCCTGCAATACGGTGATGATATTATCGCTATCGACTGCGGGTCTAAATTTCCTGATGAGAGCCTGCTGGGTATTGACCTGATCATTCCCGATATTACCTACCTGCTGGATAATAAGGATAAGGTGAGGGCCCTGATTGTCACCCACGGGCATGAAGACCATATCGGCGGTATTCCTTATCTGCTCAAGCAGATGAATCTCCCGCTCTATGCCTCGCGCCTGACGCTTGGCCTGATCGAGACTAAGCTGAAGGAGCACGGGCTGCTCCGGGATGCCAGGCTTCACTGCATTGATGCCGATTCCGAGCTCACCTTCGGGGCGGTGACGACCACCTTCTTCCGGACCAATCACAGTATCCCGGACTGTCTGGGCGTGGTGTTCGATACCCCTGAAGGGACGGTTGTCCATACGGGTGATTTCAAATTCGATATGACCCCGGTGAACAAGCAATACCCGGATATTCACAAAATGGCGGAGATCGGCACCCGCAGCGTCCGCTTCCTGCTCTCTGAGAGCACGAATGCGGAACGGCCCGGCTTCACCCCCTCCGAGCAACTGGTCGGCGCGCATATGGAGCAGGCCTTCAAGCAGGCGGAGCGCCGGATCTTCGTCTCAACCTTCGCCTCCAATGTCCACCGGCTCCAGCAGATTGTGGACGCTGCCGGACTTACCGGACGCAAGCTGGCCCTGCTGGGGCGGAGCATGGTCAATGTGGTCAACGTCTCCAGGGAGCTGGGGTATCTGGACGTCCCCGAAGGAATGCTGGTCGAGCCTGCGGAGGCCGCCAAGCTGCCGCCGGAAGAGGTTGCTGTGCTATGCACAGGCAGCCAGGGTGAGCCGATGGCCGCTTTATCGCGCCTGGCGAATGCCAGCAACCGGCAGATGGAGATTCAGGCGGGAGATACCGTACTGCTGGCGGCGAATCCGATCCCGGGCAATGAACGCAATGTATCCCGGATTGTGGATAATCTCTATATCCTCGGGGCCAAGGTGATCTACGGCTCACGCAGCGAGCTGCATGTCTCCGGCCACGGCAGCCAGGAGGAATTGAAGCTGATGCTGACCCTGATGAAGCCGGAGTACTTCATTCCGATTCACGGCGAATACCGGATGCTGCATCACCATCGGCTGCTGGCTGAAGGGGTGGGAGTCCGGGGAGACCATATCTTCCTGCTGAAAAACGGAGATTTGGTGGAATCCGCAGGCGGTGTGGTCCGCCAGTCGGGGCGGATTACAGCGGGGCAGATTTTCGTCGACGGACTGGGAATTGGCGATATCGGCAATGTAGTGCTGCGGGACCGCCGCCAGCTCTCAGCCGACGGGGTGCTGATCACGGTCATTACCTTAAGCCAGGCCGACGGGCGGCTGCTGAATGAGCCGGATACGATTTCCCGCGGGTTCATCTTTGTCCGCAATTCTGACACCCTGATGGATGAGATCAACCAGCTCGTCAAAACCACGCTGCAGAAGATGAGCCGCGCCGATCTGGGCCAGTGGAGTCTGATCAAGCAGACGCTGAAGGATACGCTCAGCAAATTCCTGTATGAGCGGACGAAGCGCCGTCCGATGATTCTGCCGATTATTATCGAGGTGTAGAGTGAAGGATATTGGTGCCTTCTCTCACCGACTGCTTATATAGAGAATTGTTGCAATTTTTGCAGGAATCCTCTATACCAAGTTTCTGGCTGGAGAGCAATGTTGCATCATTAGCAGGATTTCCGATAATTAGAGCAAGTTAGCGCTGGATTTGTTGCAATTCGTGCAGGATTTCAGCTTTGATCGCTGCTGTGGAGCAGGAATGTTGCATTTATTGCAATATTCCTCTATACGGCAGACTCCTCAATCTGATGTTCAAAAAATATTTATCCACAAAAGCACAAACAAGGGGCGCCCCACCAGGACGCCCCTTCTTTCAACCCTACCGCGCCCGCTGGCGCAACGCACCACTCTTCTTCGCCTTGAACGCACTCCGTTCTGCTTGCCCCCCGCCGTCCGCATCCTTCTTACTCGGCGTAACCGCGAAGAAGCTCAGCAGCCCGCCGACAGCACCGACACCGGCCATGGTGCCGAACAGGACCCAGTGCCCCCGGTTCATCAGCAGGGAGACTACCGGCGGACCCAGCGCCACCCCGATGAACCTCATGCTACTGTACAGGGATGTGATGGTGCCCCGGTTCTCCTTCTCGATACCTTCCGTAATCAAGGCATCCATGCAAGGCAGAACCACGCCGATTCCGATACCGCCCAGACTTAGGAGGCCAACCATGAAGTAAATGTTCTGGCTGAAGCCGGTGACCAGCATAGACGCGGTCAGCAGGGCCATACCGCCGAAGCCGAGCCATTTCATGAGCGGTTTGTTTTTGCCGATGATCTTGCCGCTGCCGTAAGAAGCCAGACATAGCAGCGCCAGCGGAATGGCCAGCACAAAGCCCTTGGAGGCTCCATGCAGATTATATCTCGACTCCAGAGTCTCTGATAAGTAGAACAATACCCCGAAGGTTGCATACATGCAGATGCCGCCGATGGCGAAGATGGCGTACAGCCACCGGCCCCGTTCATGGAGCACTTCCTTGATGCCGCTCAGGAATTGCCGCAGACTCTGCTTACCGGCTTCCTCCTCCCTCTTCGGCGAATGAACCAGAAAGATCACCAGCGCGCAGGAGATCAGACACAATAGCGGGATCGCTATGAAGGGCGCATACCACAGCAGGGTGCCCAGGTAGGCTCCCAGGATAGGACTCAGTACTTTGCCGAACGTGTTCGAGGTCTCTATGATCCCCAGCCCTTTGCTGACCTCCTTCTCATCCTTGAACAGATCGCCTACGAACGGAATGACAATCGGGAAGGCGCCCGCTGCTCCAATGCCCTGCACAAATCGTCCCGCAAGGATAATCCAGTAAGCTGTGATTCCGCTGAAGAACCAGGCGGCTGCTACGCATCCGGCTCCGCCAATGGCGGCCAGGATAAGGCTGGGCAGAATGACCCTTTTGCGGCCGAAGCGGTCTGACAGATATCCGGCAACGGGAATCATTAGGATGGCAATCAGTCCATAGACCGTAATGATCATACTGACCTGGAAAGGGCTCACCCCCAGCTCCTTGGAGATCTGCGGCAGGATCGGCAGCAGCATAGAGTTGCCCAGTGTCATAATGAGCGGGATAGAAGCGAGCGCAATGAGTGCCGCTTTGGAACCTTTTTTCCCTCTGGACTCTTGTGACGCTTTCATGGACGAACCACCTTCATTCATAATCGCACCTGCTTATTGTGGTTCTAAGCGCTGTAATTATGCAGCTTCCAGAGAAAAAGCAGCAGCATAACAGACAGGTCTGCAGGGGTATGCTATACCTTGTTCAAATCCAACCGAAAAGGAGCTTACTTATGACAGGCATTCTAGGCGGTAACCCGAAGGAAGAACCGATGCATTATGGAGAAATTTTTATGGTGTGGGAGACCTCTATGGCTGCCAAGGGAGCCTTATCAGCCTACAGAGCTTACATGTATCACGCCGGAGACAGTGACCTGAAGAAAATTATCGCAGCAATGATCGACCAGGCAGAGTTGGAAATTAGCGAGTGCGATTCGCTGCTGTCTGAGCAGGGTATTGCGGCCGCTCCGGCACTGCCGAATCGTCCAGAAACCCGGCTGGAGGATATCCCGGTGGGCGCACGGTTCTCAGACCCTGAGATCGCAGCTATGCTGGCCGCCAATCTGGCGACAGGGCTTGTAGCCTGCAGCCAGGCTATGGGGCAGTCCATCCGTGAGGATATCGGCGCGCTGTTCGCCAAATATCATCTGACCAAAGCGGCCATCGGCGTCAAGAACCTGCATCTGCTGAAGAAAAAAGGCTGGCTGATTCCCCCGCCGCTGCTCGTCAAGCGGCCAGAGCCGGTCCACGCGTAACGCATTTAGTTCCCGCACCTTATAGTAAAAGGGGCTGTCCCAAAAGTAAATATTCTATAGGTGGAAACAAAACCTGCAACTTTTTCAAAGCTTACCAAGTAAAAAAAGGAGCGATTCTCCGTTATTGGAGGACCGCTCCTTTGCGTTTCTGGTCGTTCGCTGCTTGCTTCAGCAGGTTGTGGGCGAGCGAAAGCCAACCGACCTCCAGCGTCACTTTTTCCAAGCCGCGAAGCAGAAAGCGCCGGAAGCCCCGGTTATTCTTTAATTGTCCAAATACACTTTCCGGCTCCGTCATTCGACGTACGGCCAATAGATAGCCTTCCTCGCTTCGGAGGATTTCTTTCGCCTGTTTCTGGTATCTAAGCCGCTCCAAACTGACTGCGATTTCCCGGTTTCCGCTTCCCTTCGTGCAGTTTTCTTTTAGCGGACAACCTCCGCAGCTTTGACTTTGGTAGTGACGCTTCTTAATTTCGTATCCACTCTCTGTGGTTTCCTTGCTTTCTCGTTGGAAATACAGCGGGTGTCCAGCTAAACACGTCCAACGATCCTCGGATCCGTCGTAGGTCCAGTTCTCGATTTTTCCGACGTCGGCTTTCCAGGCTTTGCTCTTTTCTTTGTGGTAGGTGCTGTATTTCACGACGGCCTGTATCTCGCTCTTTTCCAGATAGGCGTAGTTTTCTTCACTTCCATAGCCGGCATCTGCAATGACCGTCTTTGGAAGTTTCCCGAGGAACTGCTTTGTTTTTTCCAGATGTGGTTCTAAACAGCGGGTGTCACCCGGTCTTTGATGGAGACTGTAGGCCACAATAAACTGGTTTTCGGTCCCGATCTGTAGATTATAACCTGGCTTCAGTTGGCCATTTCGCATGTGATCTTCTTTCATCCGCATAAACGTTGCCTCTGGATCGGTCTTGCTGAAACTGTTACGGTCCCCAAGCAGCTTTTGATATTGTTCGTACTTCTGCAGTCGAGGGAGCAAATCCTTACGCAACTTCCGAACCGTCTTTTTTAGGGGCGTGTCTTTCGGTTTTTCGGCAAGCTGAGCTTCAAGCTTTTGCATGGCTTGTTCGAGTTTCTCACTGTCCATTTCTGAACCCGTGCGGAGTTCAGCCAGATCTTTGCCCTGGTTCTTTTGTTCTTCCTGCTCTTCCGCTACGTCAATGTCAGCGAATAGGGCCTGTACCTTATCTTGCAGTTTCGCTTTGTGTTTGCTGACCGCTTTGCTCCAGACAAAGGTGTAGCGATTGGCATTCGCCTCAATCTTAGTGCCGTCCACAAAATAATGCTCCAGAGACACGTATTTTTCGTTAGCCAGAAACTGAAGCACGGCGGTAAATACCGTTTCGAGGACATTTCTCATCCGCTGGGAACGGAAGCGATTCAGCGTGCGGAAGTCGGGTCGCTGCCGTCCGGCCAGCCACATGAAGGGAATGTTCTCCCGGACCGCTTTGGCGATTTGGCGAGACGAATAGATTCGCTGAGTGTATGCGTAGATGATGACTTTGGTAAGCATTTTAGGATGGTAGCTGTCACGGCCGCCGCCGGGATAGGCCGCGTCAAAAATGGCGTTGTCCAGCCGGTTGACGGCGGCATTCACGACGCGAACGAGGTGATTTTTCGGGATATCTTCTTCCAGATCCATTGGCAAGCAAAGTTGGTCCATGGTATATTGAATGTACAAAGAAACCTCTCCTTTGAAATGGTTGTGTGGTAACTCCATTTTAACAAAAGAGAGGTTTCTTTGTGTGATTTTAGAAAGATTTGAAGAACCTTTTCCCGCTTAAACAGCGGAGAGGACGGAACGATTGTGGAAAAGCGGCAGCGGTCGCCTTGGTCTCCGGATTTTCACCGTTAAGGGGAATGAAAAAAATCTGGAGAGCACAGCGATTGGAACAACGGTCCGTTCGCGCAGCGTTCACCCAAGTGCTCACGTTGATCCTACTACAAAATAAAGAGCTGTCCCAAGCAGCCACTTCATGGCTTTTGGGACAGCCTCTTTCGGGTCTGGTTGTCCTATTCTCTCCTCTTGCCGAATAAGCTATCTATATAGAATAAAGGAGGAGGACATCATTAACATTTTCATAGGTTATATGGTGCTGGGATTATCCCTGTCAGCACCTATAGGCCCTATTAATGCTGCACAATTGGACAAGGGGCTGCGGGGAGGCTTCATGCCCGCCTGGGTGGTGGGTCTTGGAGCCATCAGTGCCGATATTATCTACATGCTGCTGGTCTATCTGGGGATGATTCATCTGCTGGATGCTCCGTTCATCAAGGCCTTCCTGTGGCTGTTCGGCTTCTTCGTGCTGGTCTATACCGGGATCGAGAGCATCATGCACTCGGGAGAGATTACGGCGGCAGAAACAAGAGGCAGCGGGGTCTCCCTGTCCAAATCCTTCGTATCGGGATTCCTCATGTCGCTGTTTAATCCCCTCTCCATTCTGTTCTGGCTCGGAATCTACGGCTCTATCTTGGCCAAAGCGGTGAACGAATACCCGATGCAGCAGCTCCTGATCTACAGCGGGGCTATTGTCCTCGGCATCCTGCTCTGGGATGTGACCATGGCGGCAGCCTCCAGCCTATTCCGCTCCTTCCTGACTTCGCGGGTGCTGAAGGCTATCTCCGTCCTGTCCGGCCTGTCACTGGTCGGCTTCGGCTGCTATTTCGGGATTCAGGCTGCCCGGCTGCTGTTCTTCCATTAGATCTTGTTCTTCCTCAGCCGGATGCCCTTAATCCGGAAGCCGGGTCCGCCCGGCAAGGAGTGGAAGCTTCCCGCTTGCACTTCCCGGCGCTGCTCCTGTTCCGCTGCCTCCTGCCCGTGCTTACTGCGGTGATGCTGGAGCATCCAGTCACTTAACCCAATCAGAGCTACGATCAGCAGGCTGATATAGAAGCCCGGGCGGCTGAGCTTATGGAACAGGGTGCCTGTAACGGCAGCCAGAATCAGCACCAGCCCGCTCCAGCGCTTCACACTGCTAAGCACGCCCCGCTTCAGCAGCTTGCCCGAGGAGAGCAGGATGAACGCCCAGTTATACAGAATCATCAGCCCGGCGGCGGTGGTGACATATTCATATACTTTTCCCGGCAGCAGCAGAGCCATAATGACCGTACCCGTCAGACCACCTGCAATCAGGCACAGCGCCAGCAGCGGGTACTTATCCTTCCACTTCCTGGAGAACACCTTGGGCGCATCTCCCTCCTGGGCCAGCGTAATCATCATCGAGGTAATCGCGTACAATGACGCCGTCATGGTGGAGAACCCGGCGATAATCAGCACCCCGTTGAACAGATGCGGCACGAAGGCCAGATGGTCGCTGCGCAGAGCCAGTACGAACGGACTTTCCTTCGGGTTAAAAGCGCTAAGCGGCACCATAATCACCGCCAGTCCAATCGACAAAATATAAACGGTTCCCAGCCCCAGCAGCATCACCTTCCCCGCCTTCGGCGCTTCCTCCGGCTTCTGGAGCCGGTAAGACATAATTCCCAGCACCTCAATCCCGCCGTAGGCATAGAAGGCGAAGATGAAGGCGGACCATACCCCAATGCCCCCGGACGGGAACACCTCCTTATAGCTGAGCGGAACCTTCGGGGTGAACTTGCCGCCGCCGATCCAGCCTGCCAGCAGCATAGCCGCTATCACCAGGAACATAAGAATAGCCGCCACCTTGATGACGGCCAGCACATTCTCCACCCGGTCGAAGCCCTTGTTGCCGAAGAATACAATTCCCAGAGCGACTACCGCATACCCCGCTGCAAAAATCCACATCGGTACGCCCGGGAACCAGAACCGTGAGAAGATGGACAACGCAGTCAGCTGGCTGCCCATAATCAGCAGCTCCGAGAACCAGTATACCCAGCCGCTGCCGAAGCCCGCCCAATCCCCGAAGGCCTGCTTCGCATAGGAGCGGAACGAGCCTTGCTCCGGCTGCGCCGCCGTCATCCGCGCCAGCGCATCGAACACCGCATAGGTTCCCGCTGCCGCCAGCAGGTACACCAGCAGCACCGCCGGCCCGCCCATCGAGATCGCCAGCCCCGAGCCGAGGAAATACCCGGTCCCGATCGTCCCCGCAATGCCGAGCAGACTGAGCTGCCACCACTTCAGTTTCTTGTCTTTGCCCGTTGATCCAGAAGTCTGCTTCATGAACTCCGTCCTTATCTTGTCAGAATTAGAGAGGTTTCTCACACTCTATAATTCCCTGCGGGCGGGGATTCATGAATTTAGTTTTCGGGCCAGAGTATTCTCTTCATGGGCGTAACGCTGAAATTTGCCGCAGCTTCATCAGGCCATCTTCGTAATAATCTTCATTCGCGTAAGAATCTGTGTAATAATCTTCAAAATTGGATACATCGCTTGGCAGATTGTATTTCACAATGATTTCGTATACCCGGAGAAGCACTTTATACAAGTGCCGTTTCTTTGCCATATGAATAGCCTCACTGCTGAGAAGCGAGCCTTCGTAATGTTGTATTGCTTCCAGATAATTCTTAATCCCCACTTCTCCTACGTTGTATCCCATTGGAGCTATTCCTGCACCCCTGTGCAGATTGCGGTTGATGATACAGAATTTAGGGTTCCTGATGAGAATTTCATAGAACCAATAGAAGTGATTGAGATTCGTGTAACCAAATTTCAGTTTATCACCAATTTGCTCCCAAACGGAACGTTTCATAGTATTCATAGTCATAGACACCGCATTATTACCTGTAAGAGCCAAAAAGTTATCACCACCCTCCAGACAATACACCTGTCCATCAGATTTGAACTGGTTCGTGTGAATCAGTGCACAATCCAAATGATTCATAATAATCCCTAAGAAATCAGGCAGCGCCCCATCAATCCAGTAATCATCGTCTCCCTGCAGCTTGATAAAGCTACCTTTAGCCAGGGTACTGACAAGAGCAATATTACGGTCAGCGCCAATATTCTCCGCGTTTCGGCTGTATCGTGCGCTAGAGAAAAGTCTCGTGTATGCCGCACTTACCAGTTGTGTTTGATCAGAAGAGGCATTGTCAGAGATCACTACTTCTACTAAATCCCCATCACAGATCTGAGTATAAATCGAATGGAGATTATTGTTCAGATGACGTGCACGGTTAAATGTCGGCATCACAATAGACAGCAATGGATGTCCATGGCGGCTGGCAAGGGCTGATTCTCTTTCCTCCTCGCTGCTCACTTTAACCCAATCAAGCAGTTCAGGAACGAATACTTCCGTAACTATGGCCGGATTGCCCGATACCCGGCAAAAGCTGGGAACATTGTCCACAACCACACTATGAGGCTCTACAATGCAGAATATTCCGATCATAATGGGTCCAGTAATTACAGAATGTGCTCCAATTATGCTTCCATCCCTTATCATTAGCTCTCCAGCAGGTCTGGGATCTTTCTCTGGTTTGGCCCAGGTTGGATAACCCGGATGTTTTGAATGTGCTGCGTGGTCTGATAGGCTGACATAGGGCCCGATCTTCACGTTCCGGCCTATGTGGACTTTATGGCCGCATTGGACATGCGAACCAGCCTCTATCTGGCTGCCATACCCGATCGTTAACTGGGGAAGATTAACCGAATCCTGCTCAACAATGTTCCAGTAATACCCTCCCTGTACTGTTACGTCAGGACCTATTGACACGCAGGAAGGACGTGATATATAACCTGTCTCTTTCAGAAGTGATGGTGTAGCGTCCATGAGAAGAGCCCCCTTTTCGATAAAAACACTTTACATATAGGTATTCGTTTTACATATAGGTATTCGTTAACAGCCAAATGTGGAACCGGCAGATCTATTGGAAAATCCGGATGAAGCGAATCTTATGGACCTATTCCTGCAACATCCGCATATAAATAAGCTTATCAAGTAAACGCAGGCAGGCATGGGTATAGTTGTGTTCTTAAAAGGAGGCAGCATGAATGAGAATGAGAGTAGCGGATTATATAACGCACTCTTTATATGATGAAGGCGGGGAGACCGTATTTCTGGTCACCGGAGGAATGATTATGCACCTGACCGATGCGCTCTACCAGCATGGCAGGCAGGAGTATGTCTGCTGCCATCACGAGCAGGCAGCAGCTATGGCGGCCGAGGCCTACGGAAGGATGACCGGCAAGCTTGGCGTCGCTTACGTTACAGCAGGGCCCGGAGCTTTGAATACCATTACAGGTGTAACCGGCGCGTACGTCGATTCTTCCCCAATGGTTGTTGTCGGCGGGAATTCCAAGACTGCGCTTGCCCAGGTAAAAGGACCGCGGCAATTCGCCCTTCAGGGCTTCGATTCTCTGGATATTTTTCGCCAGATTACCAAATATGCCGTCAGGCTGGAGAATCTCTCTCAGGTCCGCTATGAAGTGGAGAAATGTATCTATCTGGCCAAGAACGGCCGCGTAGGTCCAGTCTATCTGGAGGTGCCGGTGGACCTGCAGGGCGCAACCTTTGACCCGGATGACTATGCAGGCTTCACAGAACCACTCCTCATAGTACCAGAGATTACGGATGCTGTGCTTGAGCAGGTACTGGATGCGCTGAAGCGCAGCAAACGGCCATGTCTGCTGGCAGGGGCAGGCGTCCGGCAGGGAGATGCGGTAGAAGCCATGCATGAATTCGCGGAAGCAGCCGGAATTCCCGTGCTGACCTCCCGGCTGGGAATGGATCTGATGGACCATGAGCACCCCTTGTTTGTCGGCCGCCCCGGTACTTATGGTGACCGCCCGGCGAACTTCACCGTGCAGAACTGCGATCTTCTGCTGACCGTTGGCTGCCGGCTTGGCATCGGGCTGGTTGGATATGATTTTGCCGATTTCGCCAAGAATGCGTTCAAGATCCATGTGGATATTGATGCCAAGGAATTGAATAAGCCCTCAGTGGTCCCAGACCTTCCTGTGCAGGGGGAGGCCCGTGATTTCTTCAGCCGGCTTACGGCATTATGGAGCGGAGATCCCTCTTATGCCGGGTGGGTCCGTCAGACACAGTTCTGGAAGCGGCGTTATCCTGTGAACCTGCCTGAATACGACGATGACAGCAGAGGTATCAATTCTTACCGCTTCATGACCCGGTTCTCGGAGCTTGCACCGGAGGATGGCCTGTTCGTCGTGGATACCGGCTCCTGCTTCCATGTCCATGCCCAGGCCTTCAAGGTGAAGGCCGGGCAACGGCATATCATCACAGGCGGATTATCCACTATGGGCTATACCCCTGGAGCGATAGGTGCATCGGTAGCCGCCGGCCGCAGAGAGGTCTATTGTATTACAGGTGACGGATCTTTTCAGATGAACCTGCAGGAGTTGCAGACCATCCGCCATCATCAGCTCCCCGTGAAGTTCATTCTGCTCAATAATGGCGGATATCTGCTGATCCGGCACACCCAGTCTAACTTTATGGGCGGGCGCTATCTGGGAGAAGGACCAGATTCCGGGGTAAGCTTCGTTCCATTCGAGCGGATGGCTGAGACATTTGACTTCGGCTATATGAGGATTGAACAGCTTAATGGGCTGGATGAGCAGCTCGCGGAGCTGTTCCGGCTCCCGGGACCGATGATTTGCGAGATCATGACACCAACCGATCAATTGCTTATTCCCCGGGTATCCTCCCGCCAATTGGAGGATGGAACGATGGTATCTACAGCCTATGATGATATGTTTCCTTTTCTCCCGCGGGAGGAATACCAATCTAATTGCTTGGAGTGACTGCTATGCACACGAATCCGCTGAACGTTGCCATTCTGGGAAGCGGCAATATCGGCACCGATCTGCTCATCAAGGTTCTCCGCTCCGAGTACCTGACCTGCACCCTCTTCACAGGAAGAAACCCGGAATCCAGAGGACTTCAGCTTGCCAGGAAGCTTGGTATTCAGGTGTCCGACAGAAGCATCGATGCCATTCTCGACAATCCCGGATGCTGTGATATTGTGATCGATGCCACTTCGGCCGCTGCCCATACCCGTCATTATCCCTTGCTGAAGGCACTGGGCAAGTTCGTGATTGATATGACTCCCTCACAACTGGGCACAACGTGCATCCCGGCTGTGAACCTGCGGGAGAGCCTTAATAGTGACAATGTAAATATGATTACCTGCGGCGGGCAGGCGTCTGTACCCCTGGCCTATGCCATCGCACGGTCCCAGCAGGAAGTATCGTATATAGAGGTGGTATCCAGCATTGCCTCGCTGAGCGCAGGACCTGCTACAAGAATCAATCTGGATGAGTACATCGAAGCTACAGAGGATGCGCTCCGCAGCTATACCGGCTGCGGGAAGGCCAAGGCCATTCTTAATCTGAATCCGGCGATTCCCAGCATTGATATGCAGACAACGCTCTTCGCTGTTGTCCCTGAGCCCGATATGGAGAGTCTTACTAGGGCAGTAGAGGAGATGGTTACCCGAATCCAGCACTATGTGCCCGGCTATCAGCTTATTGTTCCACCTGTAATTGAGAACGGCAGAATCGCCATGATGGTCAAGGTTGAAGGGCTCGGTGACTTTCTCCCCGCCTATGCCGGAAATCTGGATATTATCAATTGCGCAGCGATCGCCCTGGCCGAAGAATATGCCAGACGCTCGCTGATTGTACACAAAGGAGAATGAACATGCACCCACTGATCATTAGCGATCCTACGCTCCGGGACGGCTCACATGCCGTGAAGCATCAGTTAACCCGTGAGCATCTGGACCTCTATTCCCGGTTGGCGGAGAAGGCGGGTCTGGCCGTGCTGGAGGTCGGTCACGGCAACGGGCTCGGTGCCTCCTCCCTCCAGCTTGGCGAGAGCCTGCTGTCCGATGCAGAGATGCTGTCCATCTGCAGAAGCAATCTCCATCATACGCTCTTGTCTATTCATGTCATCCCCGGGTTTGCTACAATTAACCGTGATCTGCGGGCAGCATTGGAGCTGGGGGTCGATATCGTGCGCGTCGCCTCTCATTGTACAGAGGCTGATCTGACGAAACGTCATATCGAATATGTGCGTAATCAGGGACGAACAGCCTACGGCGTGCTTATGATGTCCCATATGGCATCCGCTGAAGTTCTGGGCATTGAAGCCTTGAAGATGCACAGCTACGGGGCACAGGCCGTTATTCTGATGGATTCCGCAGGAGCTTACTTGCCCAATGATGTAACCGGGAAAATTCAATACTTGCGCAGCATCCTGGATATCCCTGTCGGCTTCCATGCCCATAATAATCTCGGCCTCGCCATCGGTAATTCACTGGCTGCCGCCGGGGCAGGGGCAACCATCCTCGACGGCACCGCCCGCGGATTCGGTGCCGGAGCAGGCAATGCCCAGCTGGAAGTGCTGGTTGCAGCGCTGCACCACTCTGGCTGGAATACCGGAATTGAACTCTATGCCTTGCTGGAAATGGCCGAACAAGCGGAGACAGCCTTCGCCAAGCCCCCTAAGCTCGGCAGCATGAGTATTATAAGCGGTATGGCTGGAGTATTCTCCGGCTTCGTGAAGCCGGTGGAACGAATCTCCAAGGAATACCATGTCGATCCTAAGGCGGTCATAGTGGAGCTTGGCCGCCGCAAGGTTGTGGCCGGGCAGGAGGACTTGATTCTTGAGGCCGCTCTGACCCTGTCACAGCAGGTTTGACCTTGTTATATATTTCAACAACATAAATACAGCAGGCAGCTTGAATCTCCCGGCCGCCTGCTTTTTTATTACTCTGGGCTATTTCGCCTCATCTCTAGAACCTGCTTCAATTTCTTTCGCTTGCTAAGCAGTACCTGGTCACCCGGCAGATAAGCTAATGCCTGCTCATTATACTGGTAAGCCTGCTGCCATTCTCCTGCAGCGGCCAGGCAACGACTGACCAGGGCATGAGGCATCCAGGTATAATAGGCCTGGGAGACCGGACGCTCTCCTGGTCCGGCGGCCTGCCGGGCGATTGCCTGAAGATACCAATAGATGGCAGCTTCCCATTCCTGGCGCTCCTCGAAGAACCCGGCGACACTGCAACAGGCATCCGCCTGGGGCAGCCCGAAGCCGAACGAACGGAAGAGGCTGTTCAGCCTAAGCTCCGCCATGCCCAGCTCCCGGTAACATTCAGACAGCCGCAGACAAGCTGTAATCCGTTCATCCTTGCTGTTGCTTGGGTCTTGTAACAGTTTTTCATAGGAGGCTGCAGCAGCTCGATAGTCCCGGGCATCGAAGCATTCATTCGCATAGTGGAAGAGCAGTGTCCCTGTAGCTTCGCCTTCCTCAGCGATCCAGCGCTTCATAATCTGCAGGTTACGTTCCGTATGGACGGCGGACGGACGATGGTCAATGCAGATATCCGTATTCATGGCGGCGCTTGTGCCAACTTCAAGCTTCTCATGCACCCTGCCCTGCCAGTGGAAACATCCGTTTCTGACAATTCGGGGGCGACGCTCTGAAGGCACCGGTACGAGAGCTGAAGCAGCCTGGGAGGGCCGGGAAAATAGCCGGGTCCCCATCCAGATCACCTCCACACCATTTTGTTCATGCGCCAATTGCTGCTTCAGCCGGGCCAGCTTCTCCGCTTCCCGGGCCGCCAGCAGCTCATCGGCATCCATCCAGAATACATAAGGCATTGTCGCCTGTGCAAAGGAATAGTTGCGGGCCGCTGCGAAATCCTCATCCCACGAATAAGTAAATACCTTCTCTGTATACCAGCCCGCAACAGTGAGGGTCCGATCAGCCGATCCTGTATCCACAATGATGATCTCATCCATCAGATCTCTGACCGAATCCAGACAGCGCCCCAGCACCGCTTCTTCGTCCTTTACAATCATACACAGACTGAACAGGCCCTGCTGCTCTGCTTCCATCTTCCCGCCTCCTGAGAAAAATCAGATATAAATAAAGAAAACCATCCCGTGAAGGATGGTTCTGAAGCTTGCTGAATCATTGACCAGGCTCCTCCAGGATCAGGTTAATCTGTGAACAGACCATACTACACCAGAATCTGTAGCACCCAGATCCACATCCAGCGCCAAACCATTAGACTGATAGATGAGGCTGATAACATCACCTGCTGTAAGCTCGACTTCACCTGCCAAGGTGACAGAACCGCTTCTAAGAAGTGTTCTAAGAGTTAAAGTTCCTCCAATAGCTACATCCAGTACCGGTAATAATCCGGTCACCAGATCTGTTGCCGGAGCTGGCGCAGTTCTCTGGACTACTAAAGACGGATTCACATCCGGGTCTAAAGCAGCGCCGATCGCTGCGGTAAAGGCAAAGTTGACAGTGGCTTCAATAGAATATCTGCCTGTTTCTGGAATGGTATACTCACCCAGTACCGCGTCAAATGCCGCATTGCCGTAATATGGTGCCGTTTCTTCCCAACCGACAAATGTTGCTGTGGTTCCAGTCACCAAGGTTGGCAAGAGTACAGAGAAGCCTTCAGTTGCCAATATGGGACCAGTTGTTCCAGTGGCTCCTGTCAATCCTGTAAGCCCTGTGACTCCTGTAAGCCCTGTAAGTCCTGTAAGTCCTGTAAGTCCTGTAAGTCCTGTAAGTCCTGTGTCTCCCCGATCTCCTCCGCCGGGACCTGTGGTTCCTTGAGCTCCTTGGAATCCTGTAGTCCCTGTAGGTCCAGATTCTCCTGTTGTTCCTGTAGGTCCAGGGGCTCCTGAGGTCCCTGTAGGTCCAGTAGCCCCTGAATCTCCCCCTCCCGGACCGGTGGGGCCGATGGGTCCTGCTGGCCCAGGCTCACCTGCCGGTCCCCTTTCTCCTGCTGGGCCTGTAGCTCCTGCTGGGCCCGTAGCTCCCGCCGGCCCTGTTGCTCCGCCGCCGCTGCCTTTGTCAGCACCCAACAATTCCTCCGCTACTAACCGGTGTGCTGTTACCAATTGCCCCGATGAATTCTTGCCCCATAGCGAGATCTGCACCGGCTCAACTTCCTCCGAGGAATTCGGTGATGTAATAAACGTGAATTCATACGCATTAACGTCGGCGTAGTAATTCTTCGTAATAACCTGATTCGCTGCAATATTGAGCAATTCGCTTACGTACATCACTCTCGTTCCGCCGGTCAATTGATAACCCTGAATGGTGAGTGAATACGCTGAGGCCTGGCTGCGGTTATCAATCTTCACGGTAACCTGCTGAGTCGGTCTCACTCCATTCACCGGGTTATTCTCAATAGGCCCTGTTGACAAGAAAGCCATTACATGGTCACATCCTTATAGAATTGGATTTCATTCCAGTATGCGCCGGGAACCATGCTAAGTCTGCATGTACAAGGATCCCCCGGTCAGCAGCATACTTAATGATTAATATAGTAGTATTCAAGCTTACAGGTTTGGTGTGGACTTAGCGGGTAGCCTCTTCACAATGGGCTCCATTACTCCCACCAAATCTCCTCTGCTCTGTGAATACCAATATATGCGCCAAGTCCGGAATGTGTCCGCGGTTAATGCTCAATATCTCTCATAGATGCCATTAACTCAACTGCCCGCAATCAGGGATTCTTCAGCCAGGCTGGTCAAGTATTGCCCATAAGCCAGCTTACGCAGCGGCCTTGCCAGCTCCAGAAGCTGCTCTCTGGTAATGTATCCTTTATTGAAAGCAATCTCTTCAATGCAAGCCACGTACAGCCCTTGCCGCTTCTGGACAGTCTCCACCAGATTGGCCGCTTCCAGCAGCGAGTCCGGCGTTCCGGTGTCGAGCCAGGCCATACCCCGGCCGAACAATTCCACGTTCAATTGTCCTCTGCTTAAATACTCCTGGTTGACATCCGTAATCTCAATCTCACCGCGCCGGGAAGGCTTAATATGCCTGGCAATCTCCACAACCTGCCGGTCATAGAAATACAAACCTGGCACTGCATAATGAGAGCGGGGATACAGGGGCTTCTCTTCCAGTGCCACAGCTCTGCCCGTATTGTCAAATTCAACGACACCATAGGCGGAAGGATCTTGTACCCGACAGCCGAAGATCGTGGCACCCTCCCGCCGCCTGGCAGCCCGCTCCAGAATGGAGCTGAAGCTCTGTCCATAGAAGATATTGTCACCCAGAATCATGCACACATGCTCTGTGCCGATGAATTCCTCACCGATCAGGAACGCCTCCGCAAGTCCGCGCGGCTGCTCCTGCACTGCATATTGAAAGGTTAGCCCCAGTTGTTCGCCATTGCCCAGAAGATCCTGGAACAGCCGGATGTCCCTTCCAGTCGAGATAATCAGGATATCCCTAATGCCTGCCAGCATTAAGACAGACAGCGGATAATAGATCATCGGCTTGTCATACACCGGCAGAATCTGCTTCGATATCGACTTCGTCAGCGGATGGAGCCTTGTTCCCGAGCCTCCCGCCAGAATAATTCCCTTCATAATATCCACGCTCCCAACTTATAGAGGCAGAACAACTTGTATCGAATACCATTCTGAATGGGTAATCTCGCCTCCAGAGAAGCTATCCGACCTACTCCCTTCTTAAACGGCTCTGCGACTCATATCTTCCACTGGATACGGAGTTACTGTCTGGGTAGAGTCCATTTGAATCGAAGCTCTGGACGGAGAAGTCCTTCATACTTATTGTCATAAACTTACTGCCAATAAAAGCGAATATATATTTGCTGTCCCCTGTAAAACCAATAACTTTAGGATCTGAACTACCTCCTAATGAAAAACGTCGTTCACTGTGATCAACCGTCGAGATCAGTAATATACTTCCGATCCAGTCCGTTGCAGCGGCTACCCATTGCTCATCCGGTGACAGAAAAATTTCTCCATAAATACTATCATTTCCAATCTCCCAGCTTTTCACCAGGTCTCGCTCACCGTTAATAAGACTGACTCGACGGGGGATATCTGAAACAAATAAATCGATATCCAGTACATAAGCATCTTTATTCTTCAGTATTCGGATACCGCCAGTGGGATTAGGAGCGTTCGGAGCGCTTCCAGTATTGCTAAAGTCTCCAATCTTTGCGTAAAGATAATAATCTGATCCTATTCCAGGAGTAACCCATAGTTCCTTGCTGTCGGGCGAAACTCCTAGAACATTCGTTCCAGTCAGCAATCCTGCATTAGCCATAACGTATGAGAAGATATTTAAAGTAAGCTTCTGCGTCTCAATCTCATAACCATGAACATTCCCAAACTCCGTAAAGAAGAACACATATCGGCTGTCAGGTGAGGCTGCTGCGTAACAAAGATTCCAATCCAACGTTAGGCTGTTAAATGTAAAGTTGTTTTTCAGATCATAGAATCGGACCCCCTTCCCCTCCCAGATAAGGAGATATCTATCATCAGGTGTGAGCAGCATAGCCGAGGCATTCATGGCAGGAATCAAATTAATTCTCAAATCGACTGTTTCTTCCTTCGTGTTGAAACGGTACAGCTTATCTCCTGCTCCGAAGCAGTAGTAAATATAGCGGCCGTCCGGTGAGGCTGCATAGGAGGAAAAGGAACTATTTCTAGGAAGATCAGTGTTATCCAGCGGGACGGATTTAATTGAGCCTTCTTCAGCGTCAAAAACTTGAACTGCACTCGAAGCCACAAAATAGACTTTGGATGCCCCAATAAAAGCACCTTCGTGCTCAATCTGTTCCGCGTAAAGATAGCAATTGTCCACCCTTGGATCGAAGCCATCCAGTACAGGCTGATCTAGCTTCACTTGTAAGGAATACACTCCCGTTCCTGACGCATTATAATGGGTCAGACTGAATGGACAGTCCACACTGGCCCGCTCTCCGAAGGGGAAGCTATCCGAGCTCTGTTGAATGGAATAGAAGGAGTAGCTTTGAATTATCAGATCATTGAAGAGAACATTGACCACAATAGGAACCCTTATGGCGGTTAAATACGGCAGGAAAGTTACCTGAATATGCCCTTGCAATAACACATTCGCTCCCTCGTTAATGGTAACTTGAGGTAAGGTGAGAACCGACTGAAAGTCATAGGTCAGACCAATGGGGTCTACTGAATACTGATACTGGACAGGTGGAACCGTTGCTCCTGTAATTCCTCGTGCTCCAGTGAATCCGGCAGGGCCGGTAGGACCTTTTTCACCCGTACCGGTCACTCCCCGTTCTCCCGGTAATCCTGTAGTTCCCCGCGGGCCAGTTAATCCTTTGCGGCCTCCGCCTGTTGCTCCTGTTGTAGCCGGGCCAGTGACACCGGTCGCCCCTGCACCCGTCGGCCCCGTCAGGCCGGTCGGACCGGCAGGGCCGGCAGCCCCCCCGGTTCCCCCGGTAGCATCCATTCCTGTTGCTCCGGGATCACCAGTTGGACCGGTCATCCCGTACCCTGTCGCCCCCGTTGGCCCATGGAGTCCCCCATCCCCATCAAAGCCTCTGTAGCCCGTTAACCCTGTAGGACCGGTCGGACCAGTCGGGCCGGTTATTCCTGTATCCGCTCTAATTGCGGTTATCGAGGCAATTCCGGCAACAGCCCTTCCTATTAGGGGATTCGCCTTAATGTTACTATAACTAATCACTCGGGCCTGGATGATGTAAGCATACGTTCCCGAATCTCCCGGATGATTGACTGTAACCTGCAGCGTTCTGGCTGCTTCCTCTGTACCGTTATGGGACAACGTGACCAGCTGAGTCTGAACGGGACTGCCGGAGAACGTCGTCTCCAGTTCGATCCGCAGTTGGGATGGGTCAGTTGTGAGGCTTTGGAAGATAAGAGGGATATGAAAAGTTATCTGTGTCTGAGGCTGAGATGCTGTAATTTGAAGTGTCTCTGCCAGATGGATTGCCGGTCCCGGCGTTCCCAGTGGAAGAGACGTAAGATTCGACATATCTTCGCCACTCCTTTCATCGGCACAGAACAACTCCCTAAACCTGCCGGTTAAAGGAGTTGTTTTAAGATGCTTTTGCAGGCACTAGCCCCTTTTTACTTGCTTTGCGCCTTATAGACACCGCTGGAAAGGGTATACGGCAGCGGCTGATTCGAAGGGTCAGTTGAAAGCTCTACGGATTGAACGTACAGATAAACCACATCTATTGAATAAATTTTTTGGGTCCCTATAACTACAACATATCGGCTGTCCCGGGTGAAATTAATGCCTCCTTGGAAGGTGTAGTCTGTCAACGGGATCCTGCGTGTTGTGAACTCACTGGTCGAGAAGAGGACCAGTTCCTGGGTTCCCTGGATGCAGATCCACCGCTCATCAGGCGAAAGAACTATTGCGAACTGATCATCCGTACCAGGGTAAGTCTCTAGTTTGGTGTTTTTACGAAACCGGGTTATTCCGGTCACATTGTTCTCTGATAATCCGCGCCCCATTACGTAAGAATCGCCATTCTTCAAATGAACCAAGCCTGAGGTTTGAGCAGAGTCCCCTGTGATCCCATAACCAAGAAAATTTATATTACTTAACTCGAGATAATTGTAATAATAGGAAGGTTCATTAGCAGTAAGCCACACCTGTTCATTATCAGGGGTCACTCCCAGAGGATTCGAAAAGGATACATTTTGTGATGAAGGATCCGGTACTTGCATAAGAGGCCCAATGTATACATCCGATTCAATATTATAAAAATAGACTGGCAGCGTGTAATTACCCGAAAAAGGGGTAGAGTATATATAAAAGAAGACATACTTGTTGTCAGGAGAAGCTGCGGAGAATAGAACATTGGTTTGATAATTAAGAGTTTTATAAAAATTTTCATTATTAATATCATATATTAGAGTTTTAGCGCTGGCCTCGTCTGAGATGAAGAGATATCTCTGGTTCGGAAGCAGCAGCAGATCAGAAGCTTTCATTCCGTTCTCCAAAGTGATTGACCTGTCTACTGTCTCCTCCTGTATGTTGAAGCGATACAACATATCGGATACAGCATAGTAGATATAATTCCCGTCAACCGATGCGGCGTAGATGGAATTGGATGGTCTAACGGTGTTATCGTACATCGAGACGGTGCTGATTGAATTCATCCCTGCATCGAAAATTTGAACCCCGCCGGCCGCAAGATAATAAGCTATAGATACACCCGCAAAAGCACCTTCCTGCTCAACCTGTTCCGCGTATAAATAACTGTTCTCCACTCTTAAATCTAAACCATCCTGCACAGGCTGATCTAACTTCACTTGCAAGGAGTATGATCCGGTCCCGCCTGCTCCATAATGCGTCAGACTGAACGGGCAGTCCTCACTGGCCCGCTCTCCGAAGGGGAAGCTATCCGAGCTCTGTTGAATGGAATAGAAGGAGTAGCTTTGAATTATCAGATCATTGAAGAGAACATTGACCACAATAGGAACCCTTATGGCGGTTAAATACGGCAGGAAAGTTACCTGAATATGCCCTTGCAATAACACATTCGCTCCCTCGTTAATGGTAACTTGAGGTAAGGTGAGAACCGACTGAAAGTCATAGGTCAGACCAATGGGGTCTACTGAATACTGATACTGGACAGGTGGAACCGTTGCTCCTGTAATTCCTCGTGCTCCAGTGAATCCGGCAGGGCCGGTAGGACCTTTTTCACCCGTACCGGTCACTCCCCGTTCTCCCGGTAATCCTGTAGTTCCCCGCGGGCCAGTTAATCCTTTGCGGCCTCCGCCTGTTGCTCCTGTTGTAGCCGGGCCAGTGACACCGGTCGCCCCTGCACCCGTCGGCCCCGTCAGGCCGGTCGGACCGGCAGGGCCGGCAGCCCCCCCGGTTCCCCCGGTAGCATCCATTCCTGTTGCTCCGGAATCACCAGTTGGACCGGTCATCCCGTACCCTGTCGCCCCCGTTGGCCCATGGAGTCCCCCATCCCCATCAAAGCCTCTGTAGCCCGTTAACCCTGTAGGACCGGTCGGACCAGTCGGGCCGGTTATTCCTGTATCCGCTCTAATTGCGGTTATCGAGGCAATTCCGGCAACAGCCCTTCCTATTAGGGGATCCGCCTTAATGTTACTATAACTAATCACTCGGGCCTGGATGATGTAAGCATACGTTCCCGAATCTCCCGGATGATTGACTGTAACCTGCAGCGTTCTGGCTGCTTCCTCTGTACCGTTATGGGACAACGTGACTAGCTGAGTCTGAACGGGACTGCCGGAGAGGCGGGTCTCCAGCTCAATCCTTAGCTCTGACGGGCCGGTCGTGAGGTTATAGAAGACAAGCGGGATATGGAAAGTTACCTGTGTCTGAGGCTGCGCTGCTGCGATTTCAAGTGTCTCTGCCAGATGAGTAGCTATCCCCGGCATTCCTAAAGGAAGAGACGTAAGATTAGACATAACTCCACCACTCCTTTAAAAGGTGCAAAATCATACATTATCTGGAATAACGGTTGCAGTTAAGGTACCAATGACTGTTACACTCCACTGATCATTTACATCGGCTGTAGTCACTAGATTAAGATACATCGTCGTTGGAGGTCCACTATACATAGCTATAAATGGTATATTTTGTATCATTTGGACTCCTTGTATTCCACTGTAATTCCCATACTGATAGTAGGTATTCCCGTCACTATCGTTGAGAAATAATCCAATCTTCAGACCCTGATTGGGAGACAGTTGAGTATGTGGGCCTGACCAGCGGAGCTCCACACTGCCGGCAATTTGGCAGCGTCCAATATCCGTGGAACTCACCGGAAGTGATACAACTCTAACAGGCATATTAAATTGAGGCAGAGATAAAAATACTGAGTTAATTTTATAGATCAGGGTTGGAATATAGGAACCGTCCGCTGCCGCTCCTGTTGGTCCCTTGGCTCCCGCAGGCCCCGTGGCTCCTGTCTCATTCCCTGATCCGGCCGGACCGGGGGCACCTGTCGCTCCAGTCCAGCCAGTAAATCCTGTATTTCCTGCTGCTCCCACTCCTGTCGCTCCAACAGCTCCGATTCCAGTTCTGCCGGTGGGGCCAATAATACTTCCTCCGGTGACTCCCGTAGCCCCTCTCGGTCCGGGAGATCCTCCATTATATGCAGTTGCTCCCGTTGCCCCGGTAGGACCTGTCCCTCCGGCCGCTCCGGGGAGTGAAGGACCAGGATCTCCCGGAAACCCCTCAGGTCCTTGGTAGCCCGTTGGACCAGTCATTCCTGTATTGCCTGTTGGACCCTTAGGACCAATTGGACCCGCTAAGATGACCGGACCCGGGCCGGTCTGCAGCAGCGGCGAGCCAACCCGGATATCTGAAGCGATATTCTGATCAGGCAGCCCTTTCAACCTAAGTTCATATCGATGCACTCCCGCAGGCAACTGATCGCTGAATCTTATGATTGCTTCAGCCTGGATCAAACCTGCAGCGGTGGTCTGCGACTCAACCGTTACAACACCCGCTGCAACAGGCGCATTACCTCTACGCAACTCATAGTCCAGATGCAGCCGATAGACCCCCGGACTTAGGATATCCAGCAGCACAGGAAGAGCCAACCGTAATTCTGCGTTCGCAATCTGCTGCTCCACATCCGTCCGTATGCCCGTAAGAACCAGCACGTTGCCGCTTCCCAGAAGAAGCGACGAATAGATCTCCGTCACGTACACTCAACTCCTTATACCTAAGATACATTTCTTTGCTGCATAATTAATTCATTGGTACAAGCTCAGTTTCCATCCAGAAACACTTTTGCGGATGCATTGAGCGACGTATAGCTGATTGTTGTGTTAATTGAGCTGTCAAATATCTGCGCTGTCAGTGTATATTCGGTAGGTCCAACCGGCGGATTATCATCGATATCGAAGTAAGCCAACCCGGCAGTCGAGGGAATGGAAATGTCTGCACCGCTGTAGCTGTACCGTAATAACCAGAAATGTGGAGGATTTATGGGCTGACCATTTCGCAGGACTTGATAGATTATAGTATTATAAAAAGAATTGTTAGGCGGATTGCCGAAGCTGATCTGTAGTGCTCCCTCAATAAGGACACAGCGGTCAGCCGCATCGATCTGCAACGGTGGAAGCTTACCAACAACAAGAGCCCCTCGATTTGGGCCTGGATCTTTTACCAGCAAATCATCACTTATGACCACCGGCAAGGATCGGCTGGACCCGGGAGCACCTGTATCTCCGGTCGGTCCGGTTGGGCCGGTAATGCTTGATCCCGGGCCGGTAAGGCCGGTCACTCCCTTGGCTCCACTCGCTCCAGTAGGTCCGGCTGGACCTGGACCTGTTGGACCGGTTGCCCCGATCCCTGTCGCACCGGTTGGGCCGGTAATACCTGGACCGGTCACGCCTGTATACCCTGTTGGCCCTGTGTCACTCCCTAGGTTAATTACAACACCTGTTGCTCCTGTTGCACCCCGCAGCCCTGTTGTTCCTGCAATATTAGTGCTCCCCGGGGACCCAACCGGTCCTTGCGTACCCGTCGTCCCTGTCACCCCCCGGTTGCCGGGATTCCCCGTCTGGCCGGTTGGCCCTGTAGGACCCACCTCTTCAGCCAGCACAGAGGAGGCTTGAATGGATATAGCCGGGACACCCAACAGTGGACTCGACACGATATTCTGATAGGACAACACCCTTAGCTCCAGTTCAAAATGCTGTTCCCCCTGGCCGAAACTGCCAGTGATGCTTGCATTCACATCGGCAGATAAGATACTACCCGCTGAATTAGCGGTGCCTATATAAGGATCGGACAGGGTATGAAGAACCTTACCGTCCTTCAGAACAGACAACTCGATAATTAAGTGATAACTGCCGGACGCAACCGGCTTGAACGACAGTGGTACGCTGAAATCAATTTGGGATAAGGGACGGCCAACTTCCAGCAATACAGGACTACTCAGCCTGACTGCTGCTCCCGGATTTCCCAGTTCAACCGGAATCAATGATGACATATCGTCACAACCCTTCTTTCTCTTTCCTATTTTGCTGCTTCGCAGAAAGGCAGTATTGCCGCAAGCACTTCCACTTCCAGCTTATGCAGCAGCCAGATTGTCCAAGTCCGTTATATAAGATATTTATTTATCTCCACTAAGTCCGGCAACATGGTACCCGCAACGAAGACGCCGAAATTGGATTCTCGACGCCTTGCTGCTCTCCAAATATATTAATTGATTCGGATCAGTTGGATGTTGGCATTAACGGGTATACCTTCTCCGATAGGCTCTCCGGTATCATTGAACAATCCCAAGCCGACCTGGGTTGCGTCTGTCACTACAATAGCTCCGCCGGACACGGTTGCTATAGAAGTATTTGCTATATCTGAGCTTGCACCTCCCCCTTCAACAGCATCAATCCGTGCTCCTGTTAAATCTGTGGTATATAACTGGAAAACCATCGGGCCAGCAGGGTCAAGGGGGTTCTGCCCACTGACATAAAATTGCACAAAAATAGTAGAATTCACCGGTAGTACAAAGAAATTACCAATATTCGTATCAAGAATAATATTTCCGCTCTGCGGACCTGGTTCATTCCATATCACTGCATCAGGTGAACCCACAGTAGCTTCGCTGGCTACTGCAGAACTATAGTCGGCAAAGAAGGCGTCTCCTGTATCACCAGTCGCCCCGGTTAAGCCGGTTAAGCCGGTTAAGCCGGTTAAGCCGGTTAAGCCAGTTAAGCCGGTTAAGCCGGTAAGCCCGGTTAAGCCGGTAAGCCCGGTTAAGCCGGTTAAGCCGGTAAGCCCGGTTAAGCCGGTTAAGCCGGTAAGCCCGGTTAAACCCATGTCACCAGTCTCTCCGGTCTCTCCAGTCAGCCCAGTAAAACCTGTGATTCCCGTCTGTCCGGTTAAGCCGGTAAGTCCCGTCTCTCCCGTTTGCCCAGTGGGGCCTATTGGACCTTGTTCTCCGGCAATACCTTGAGCTCCTACGGGTCCTGGAGGGCCACCCGGATCCCCCGTCACACCGGTTGCCCCTGTGGGACCTACCATTATAGAAGCTGAGAGTACTGTTTCCAGCTTATTGGTAAGAATAAATTCCTTCTTGACAATGTCGCGCATCATATTTCTTACACTATCATTCATAGCCAGCACTTCGCCAATCGTCGCCTCGGGAGCTGTAACCCCGGGTAAGGTGCCCAGGATATATTGCAGCTTCTCTCCTTCGGCATTAATGATATGGCTAAGCCCTAATTCTTCCATCGCAATGGACGACAGCAGCAGGTTGACAGCATCATCCCTACTAATGTTTATCGTTGGGGTGATATTAGGCAGGTTCGCCTGAGACATGGAATCAACTCCTCTGTATTAAGATGGGTTAGAGCAATTTAATGATTGAGATGGTAGCAGAGAGATTGGTGAGATCGTCCCCCAAATTTGACACTACCAGTGTATTAGGATTCTCGGCTGTAACTGTGGGAAAGACGCTTCCGCCCTTCACTACATTTGGAGCTCCTAGAATAGCGGATGTTGCCTGACTTCCATCAATGCCGGTTCCGTTGAGAAGCAGCCCGAGGTCCATCCCGGCGCCTGCTGCAGAAACTGCATTTGCTGAATATTGGACATAGTATAGCGCAGGCTCATTTACACCCCCCACATCATTATTCAGTAAATTAAATGTTCCTGCTCCAGCACGAAAGATGCTCGTACCTGAATTAGCTCCGTCATCGGTAAACACCACTGGATCACCTGCAGTTACAGTTGCTCCAGTAACATAAGATACCAGCCGGTCTATTTCAGGCACACCGGAGACGCCAGGTAAGCCTGTAGCACCGGTAAGACCAGTCGCTCCGGTTGCGCCCGTTTCCCCGGTCAGACCCATTAACCCTGTCAGACCCGTGGCACCCGTTTGCCCTGTAAGTCCAGTTTCTCCTGTTAGACCAGTAGCTCCGGTTAGACCCGTAAGCCCGGTCATGCCAGTCACACCAGTCACTCCTGTTTCACCTGTGAGACCTGTGGTTCCGGTTAAACCTGGCAGACCGGTTAGACCAATAGCGCCGGTGGGGCCGGTCACCCCTGTAGCACCCTCATCTCCGGTGTCTCCAGTTACACCGGGCAGGCCTCTTGGACCTGGTGGACCTTCGTCTGGACCTGTTGGTCCGGTTACTCCGGTAGCCCCGTAATCCACAGGTGCTGCAAGCAGACTCTCTAGTTGGCTGGTCTGTAACCAAGCACTTTTAACCGTCTCCCCCAGCATATTCCTTATGCTTGAAGTAATGTCCTGAAGATTGGAAATGTTCACGACCGGAGCGGTTACTCCAGGAAGAGTACCCAGTGCATATTGCAGCTTCTCTCCTTCTGCATTAATGACATGGCTAAGTCCCAGTTCTTCCATCGCGATTGCCGATAGCATCATATTGATAGCGTCATTTCTGGTGAGAGAAATGGTTGGTGTAATATTCGGCAGATTGGCTTGAGACAAATCAATCCTCTCCTTTCTTGATTAGAATAGTCCATCATATGCCGTTCAGAATAAATGGTTCGTTAATCCGTCCAAGCTATTTAAGGAAAATCCCTTTTTTCTTTCTTAATGTTTAATAAAGGAACAAAACGCCTGCGGCATCACTATTATGGTCGGTTTTTCAACCACATCCGGCTCACGCGCCTACGCGCACAACTTATTCAATCCAACGAACATCATAATTCCTGATCAACAAGTAGAAACAGCTTTGCCGTCCTTTTAAGGACGGTATCATTTCAGCGAGAAATATAAGGATAAGTTATCGTGTGAAACATATTCATTCTTTTATTTGAACAAAATCACCCTAACGGGTGAATAAGATTACCTGCGAGCGAACACAATGTATGCTGTTTTAGCCATACATTCGGTCCATTTCCCTGCTTGCGGGCACAATGTATGCTGTTTTAGCCATACATTCGGTCCATTTCCCTGCTTGCGGGCACAATGTATGCTGTTTTAGCCATACATTCGGTCCATTTCCCTGCTTGCGGGCACAATGTATGCTGTTTTAGCCATACATTCGGTCCATTTCCCTGCTTGCGGGGATGGCGTAAAGTAAGTTGTGTACCAAGATTTGGAGTCTAGTCAGACACCAAAAAAGTAGGGTATCCTCGGGATTGCGAAACCACCAAGGAGGAACCCTACCAATGAATATTTTACCCGAAAGTTCTCTGAATAATCTATTTGAAAAACTTGTTAAAGATTTTGTGAAAGACAACATGGAACGCCTGTTGCGCGCCGAAATCCAGGGGTTTATGGACAGTGAAGAAGCGGGTGCCAGTAATAGTCGTAACGGCTATTATACGCGAGACTTACACACGAAATACGGCCATATCGAGGATCTTCAGGTGCCCCGGGACCGCCAAAGCCTTTTCCAGACGCAGATGTTTGAGCCGTACCAGCGGCGGGACGGATGGTTAGAAGAGGCTGTCATCCAAATGTATAAATCGGGCATGGGCACGCGGGATGTGGCCCGGTTCATTGAAAGTATGTTTGGCAGCCACTACTCCCCCACCACGGTCAGCAATATTACGGCTACGGTGCTGGACGATATCCACCAGTGGCAGAAACGGCCCCTGAGCAAACGGTACTCCGTGATCTACTTGGATGGGCTGTACGTGAAGCTGAAACGGGGCACGGTCCGTGGCGAAGTGGTCTACTTTGCGATGGGGATTGACGAGGAGGGACAGCGTCAAATTCTCGGGTTTTACGTGGGCGGCCAAGAGAGTTCGAATGGCTGGCGGGAGGTACTCAAAGACCTGTACGACCGCGGAGCGCAGGAAGTCCTGCTGGGTGTGTTTGACGGACTACCGGGGCTGGATGCGGCGTTTAAAGAGACCTATCCTCAGGCAGATGTACAGCATTGCGTAGTGCACAAAGTGCGGGCCACGTTCCCTAAAATCCGGATGGAGCACAAAACTGATGTCCTTGAAGCGTTGAAAACCGTATATACCGCACCGGATGAAGTGGTAGCCCGGGCTAACTTTGATACGGTCAAAGCGAAGTGGAACAAGCTATATCCGAAGGAAATGAGGTCCTGGGAGGAACAGTTATCCACACTCCTGACGTTCTACAAGTATCCGGAATCGATCCGTAAAGCGATCTACACGTCGAACCCCATCGAACGGATGAACAAGGAAATCCGCAAGCGTCTGAAACCGATGAACAGTCTGACGAACATGGATGCGGCAGAGAAAATCGTGTACCTGGAGATGCTGGAATACAATGAACGTCATGCAGGGCGGGTCGCCCAAGGCTTTGGCATGGATGCCGTTAAAAAGAAGCTAAAAGAGCTATTCGAAACACGCTACCCCTCTTTACCCGCACCGGAAGAGGCGTAGCAGAGAAATCCAGTTTCTGGGGGTCGGGGTTCCCCCTCCCCCCAGAAACACTGCACCCCAACCCGTAACCCGGGGGAGGTACTTCTACTCTCTTACACAAACTTCTTGACGCTACCCTTGCGGGCACAATGTATGCTGTTTTAGCCATACATTCGGTCCATTTCCCTGCTTGCGGGCACAATGTATGCTGTTTTTCGCATACATTTGGTTCATAGGCCGTTGTACCCTCCCATTCTATAGGTTCTAAGCCTACCTCCGAATCATTCCAAGAGCTCTTATCCACAAATCTACACACACCTCTGCCGCAGCAGCAGGAAACTATAGTTTCCTATACAATAAAAAAGTCAAGATCAGCTTAGTTTCATGCTGATCCTGACTGAACGCTTAGATTACATAATCAAATTCATATTCATATTTATTGTTACTTTAACCAAGTAGAACTATTGTAACTTTAGCCGCGAAAAACGCATTAGGCATTCCTGTGGCTCTACTGGTTACAGAAGTTCCCTCATACATAAGGGCTAGTTGGATTGTTGTGGGTTCATCCGCTTCAAGGATATAGGTTCCATGTACTATAGAAGCAACGTTGTTCATTGGAGCGGCAATTTGAGACAAAGATTCCGGCATGCCGTCTAATAAAAGTTCCAGACCAGCCGGTCTGATATCACTAGACTGAATATTGGCCTGATACATGATTAGATAGCTTCCGCTTTGGACAACAAATGCATCTGTATCCGTACTATCCGGACCTATAGCATCACCACTGCTGGATGTATTAACGTAAGTGAAATGAGGAATAGGAAAATGATCACTGGTTGCTACAGCCACGGGTTCATAAAAAGCAAATTGTGCATAGCTTCGGGACATGGAACCCGTCGGGCCCACTATCCCAATCCCGGTAGGTCCTGTAGCACCTGTATATCCCGTAGCTCCAACTGGACCTGCCAGCCCGGTCGTCCCTGTTGGGCCTGCATACCCGGTGGTTCCTGTCGGGCCTGATAATCCGGTAATGCCGGTTGGACCTGTGAATCCAGTCGCTCCGGTTAGACCGGTATATCCCGTAGCTCCTGTTCGACCGTCATCGCCGTTATTTCCATTTGCGCCGTCAATTCCCTTTTTCCCCTGTGGTCCTGTTGTTCCTGTTGGTCCAGTAGCCCCTGTAGTTCCTGTTGGCCCTGTTAGTCCTGTTGCACCTGTCTCTCCTGTTTCGACAATACTTAATCCCGTAGCCCCTGGAGGACCCGTCGTACCCGTAGCCCCTGTTAACCCGGTGAGTCCTGTTGAACCTGTGATTCCCGTCGTGCCGATCGGACCGTCCAGTCCCGTCGTTCCTACCGGTCCATCTACACCCGTCGTGCCCACCGGACCATCGAACCCTGTTGTGCCTACTGGACCATCCAGTCCCGTTGTACCGACCGGACCATCAAGTCCCGTCGTTCCCACTGGACCATCGAGTCCCGTCGTTCCCACTGGACCATCCAGTCCCGTCGTTCCGACCGGACCGTCCAGACCTGTCGTACCCACCGGTCCGTCCAAACCTGTCGTACCCACCGGGCCGTCTAAACCTGTTGTGCCCACTGGACCGTCTAGACCTGTCGTGCCCACCGGACCATCCAGTCCTGTTGTACCTACTGGACCATCGAACCCTGTTGTGCCCACTGGACCGTCGAGTCCCGTCGTTCCTACTGGACCGTCTAAACCTGTTGTGCCCACCGGGCCATCCAGTCCCGTCGTGCCCACCGGGCCATCCAGTCCCGTCGTGCCCACCGGACCATCCAGTCCCGTCGTGCCCACCGGACCGTCGAGTCCTGTCGTGCCCACTGGACCGTCTAAACCTGTCGTGCCCACTGGACCGTCTAGACCTGTCGTGCCCACCGGACCATCCAGTCCCGTTGTGCCCACTGGACCATCCAGTCCCGTCGTGCCCACCGGGCCATCCAGTCCCGTCGTGCCCACCGGGCCATCCAGTCCCGTCGTGCCCACCGGACCATCCAGTCCCGTCGTGCCCACTGGACCGTCTAGACCTGTCATGGCCACTGGACCGTCTAGACCTGTCGTGCCCACTGGACCGTCTAGACCTGTCGTGCCCACTGGACCGTCTAGACCTGTCGTGCCCACTGGACCGTCTAGACCTGTCGTGCCCACCGGGCCATCCAGACCCGTTGTGCCCACTGGACCATCCAGTCCCGTCGTGCCCACCGGACCGTCTAATCCTGTTGTGCCCACTGGACCGTCGAGTCCTGTCGTGCCCACCGGGCCATCCAGACCCGTCGTGCCCACTGGACCGTCTAGACCTGTCGTGCCCACCGGACCGTCTAACCCTGTCGTGCCCACTGGACCGTCCAGTCCTGTTGTGCCCACCGGACCGTCTAACCCTGTCGTGCCCACCGGGCCATCCAAACCTGTTGTGCCCACTGGACCGTCGAGTCCCGTTGTGCCCACCGGGCCGTCGAGTCCCGTCGTTCCTACTGGTCCATCTAGACCTGTCGTGCCCACTGGACCGTCCAGTCCTGTTGTGCCCACCGGACCGTCTAAACCTGTTGTGCCCACCGGGCCATCCAAACCTGTTGTGCCCACTGGACCGTCGAGTCCCGTTGTGCCCACCGGTCCGTCGAGTCCCGTCGTTCCTACTGGACCGTCTAAACCTGTTGTGCCCACTGGACCATCTAAACCTGTTGTACCAACCGGACCGTCTAGACCTGTCGTGCCGACTGGACCGTCCAGACCCGTTGTTCCCACTGGGCCATCCAGTCCCGTCGTGCCCACTGGACCGTCTAGACCTGTCGTGCCCACTGGACCGTCTAGACCTGTCGTGCCCACTGGACCGTCTAGACCTGTCGTGCCCACTGGACCGTCTAGACCTGTCGTGCCCACCGGGCCATCCAGACCCGTTGTGCCCACTGGACCATCCAGTCCCGTCGTGCCCACCGGACCGTCTAAACCTGTTGTGCCCACTGGACCGTCTAGACCTGTCGTTCCCACTGGGCCATCCAGTCCCGTCGTGCCCACTGGACCGTCGAGTCCCGTCGTGCCTACCGGTCCGTCCAGTCCCGTCGTGCCCACCGGACCGTCCAGACCCGTCGTTCCTACCGGACCATCTAACCCTGTTGTGCCCACCGGGCCGTCCAGTCCCGTCGTGCCCACCGGTCCGTCTAAACCTGTTGTGCCGACTGGACCATCCAGACCCGTCGTGCCGACTGGACCATCCAGTCCCGTTGTACCTACTGGACCATCCAGTCCCGTTGTACCGACCGGACCATCCAGTCCCGTCGTTCCCACTGGGCCATCCAGTCCTGTTGTCCCCACCGGGCCGTCGAGTCCTGTTGTGCCCACCGGACCGTCTAGACCTGTTGTTCCTACCGGGCCGTCGAGTCCCGTCGTTCCTACTGGTCCATCTAGACCTGTTGTGCCCACTGGACCGTCTAACCCTGTTGTGCCCACCGGACCATCCAGTCCTGTTGTGCCCACCGGACCGTCCAGACCTGTCGTTCCCACTGGACCATCCAGTCCCGTTGTACCGACCGGACCATCCAGTCCCGTCGTTCCCACCGGACCGTCCAGACCTGTTGTGCCCACCGGACCATCCAGACCTGTCGTCCCCACTGGACCGTCGAGTCCCGTTGTACCTACTGGACCGTCCAGTCCCGTCGTTCCCACCGGACCGTCTAAACCTGTCGTACCGACTAGACCATCTAACCCTGTTGTGCCCACTGGACCGTCCAGACCTGTCGTTCCCACTGGGCCATCCAGTCCAGTCGTGCCCACCGGGCCGTCCAGTCCCGTCGTTCCTACTGGACCGTCTAAACCTGTTGTCCCCACTGGTCCATCCAGTCCTGTTGTGCCCACCGGACCGTCGAGTCCTGTTGTGCCCACTGGACCGTCTAGACCCGTCGTGCCTACCGGTCCATCCAGTCCCGTCGTGCCCACCGGACCATCTAAACCTGTTGTCCCCACTGGACCGTCTAGACCCGTCGTGCCTACCGGTCCATCCAGGCCTGTTGTTCCGACTGGACCGTCCAATCCCGTCGTTCCTACCGGACCGTCCAGACCTGTTGTGCCCACCGGACCGTCCAGTCCTGTTGTTCCGACTGGGCCGTCTACACCCGTCGTGCCCACCGGACCATCTAACCCTGTTGTGCCCACCGGACCATCCAGTCCTGTTGTGCCCACCGGACCGTCCAGACCTGTCGTTCCCACTGGGCCATCCAGTCCCGTTGTGCCCACCGGGCCATCCAGTCCTGTTGTCCCCACTGGGCCATCCAGTCCCGTCGTGCCCACCGGGCCGTCCAGCCCCGTCGTTCCTACCGGTCCATCCAGTCCCGTCGTGCCCACCGGACCATCCAGTCCCGTCGTGCCTACTGGTCCATCCAGTCCCGTTGTGCCCACCGGACCATCCAGTCCTGTTGTTCCGACTGGACCGTCTAGTCCTGTTGTTCCCACCGGACCGTCGAGTCCTGTTGTTCCGACTGGGCCGTCTAAACCTGTTGTTCCGACTGGGCCATCCAGTCCTGTCGTTCCGACCGGACCGTCTAAACCTGTTGTTCCCACCGGACCGTCGAGTCCTGTTGTTCCGACTGGACCATCCAGTCCTGTCGTTCCGACTGGACCATCTAACCCTGTCGTGCCCACCGGGCCATCCAGTCCTGTTGTTCCGACTGGACCATCTAAACCTGTCGTGCCCACCGGGCCATCCAGTCCTGTTGTTCCGACTGGACCGTCCAGTCCCGTTGTGCCCACTGGGCCATCCAGTCCTGTCGTACCCACCGGACCGTCCAGACCTGTCGTGCCCATTGGACCCTCCAGTCCCGTCGTGCCCACCGGACCATCCAGACCTGTCGTGCCCACCGGACCGTCTAACCCTGTTGTTCCTACCGGACCATCTAACCCTGTCGTGCCCACCGGACCATCCAGACCCGTCGTTCCGACTGGACCGTCAAGACCTGTCGTGCCCACCGGACCGTCGAGACCTGTCGTGCCCACCGGACCGTCTAACCCTGTTGTTCCTACCGGACCATCTAACCCTGTCGTGCCCACTGGACCGTCTAATCCTGTTGTGCCCACTGGACCGTCGAGTCCTGTCGTTCCTACCGGACCATCGAGTCCCGTCGTTCCGACTGGACCATCTAAACCTGTCGTGCCCACTGGACCGTCGAGTCCCGTCGTACCGACTGGACCATCTAAACCTGTCGTGCCCACCGGGCCATCCAGTCCTGTTGTTCCGACTGGACCATCTAAACCTGTCGTGCCCACCGGGCCATCCAGTCCTGTTGTTCCGACTGGACCATCTAAACCTGTCGTGCCCACCGGGCCATCCAGTCCTGTTGTTCCGACTGGACCGTCTAGTCCTGTTGTTCCCACCGGACCGTCGAGTCCTGTTGTTCCGACTGGGCCGTCTAAACCTGTTGTTCCGACTGGGCCATCCAGTCCTGTCGTTCCGACCGGACCGTCTAAACCTGTTGTTCCCACCGGACCGTCGAGTCCTGTTGTTCCGACTGGGCCGTCTAAACCTGTTGTTCCGACTGGACCATCCAGTCCTGTCGTTCCGACTGGACCATCCAGTCCTGTTGTTCCGACTGGACCATCCAGTCCTGTCGTTCCTACCGGACCGTCTAAACCTGTCGTGCCCACCGGACCGTCCAGACCTGTCGTGCCCACCGGACCGTCCAGACCTGTCGTGCCCACTGGACCGTCAAGTCCCGTCGTGCCCACCGGACCGTCCAGACCTGTCGTGCCCACTGGACCGTCTAAACCTGTTGTTCCGACTGGACCATCCAGACCTGTCGTTCCTACCGGACCGTCGAGTCCCGTCGTGCCCACCGGACCGTCTAGACCTGTTGTGCCGACCGGACCATCCAAACCTGTTGTGCCCACTGGACCGTCGAGTCCTGTTGTTCCGACTGGACCATCCAGACCTGTCGTTCCGACTGGACCGTCGAGTCCCGTCGTGCCCACCGGACCGTCGAGTCCCGTCGTGCCCACCGGACCGTCCAGACCTGTCGTGCCCACTGGACCGTCTAAACCTGTTGTTCCGACTGGACCGTCGAGTCCCGTCGTGCCCACCGGACCATCCAGTCCTGTCGTGCCCACCGGGCCATCCAGTCCCGTCGTGCCTACTGGACCGTCGAGTCCCGTCGTTCCGACTGGACCGTCCAGACCTGTCGTGCCTACTGGACCGTCGAGTCCCGTCGTGCCTACCGGACCGTCCAGTCCTGTTGTGCCCACTGGACCATCTAACCCCGTCGTGCCCACCGGACCGTCGAGTCCAGTCGTTCCTACCGGACCATCCAGTCCTGTTGTGCCCACTGGACCATCTAACCCCGTCGTGCCCACCGGACCGTCGAGTCCCGTCGTTCCTACCGGACCATCCAGTCCCGTCGTGCCCACCGGGCCATCCAGTCCCGTCGTGCCCACCGGGCCATCCAGTCCCGTCGTGCCTACTGGACCATCCAGTCCCGTCGTGCCTACTGGACCATCCAGTCCCGTCGTGCCCACTGGACCATCTAACCCTGTTGTGCCTACTGGACCGTCCAGACCTGTCGTTCCGACTGGACCGTCGAGTCCCGTCGTGCCCACCGGACCATCCAGTCCTGTCGTGCCCACCGGGCCATCCAGTCCCGTCGTGCCCACTGGACCATCTAACCCTGTTGTGCCTACTGGACCGTCCAGACCTGTCGTTCCGACTGGACCGTCGAGTCCCGTCGTGCCCACCGGACCATCCAGTCCTGTCGTGCCCACCGGGCCATCCAGTCCCGTCGTGCCTACTGGACCGTCGAGTCCCGTCGTGCCTACCGGACCGTCCAGTCCTGTTGTGCCCACTGGACCATCTAACCCCGTCGTGCCCACCGGACCGTCGAGTCCAGTCGTTCCTACCGGACCATCCAGTCCCGTCGTGCCCACCGGGCCATCCAGTCCCGTCGTGCCTACTGGACCATCCAGTCCCGTCGTTCCCACAGGACCATCCAGTCCTGTTGTTCCCACCGGACCATCCAGTCCTGTCGTGCCCACTGGACCATCTAACCCTGTCGTGCCCACCGGACCGTCCAGACCTGTCGTTCCGACCGGACCATCCAGTCCCGTCGTGCCCACCGGACCATCCAGTCCTGTCGTTCCTACCGGACCATCCAGTCCTGTCGTGCCCACTGGACCATCCAGTCCCGTCGTGCCCACCGGACCATCCAGTCCTGTCGTTCCTACCGGACCATCCAGTCCTGTCGTGCCCACTGGACCGTCGAGTCCCGTCGTGCCCACCGGACCATCCAGTCCTGTCGTGCCCACCGGGCCATCCAGTCCCGTCGTGCCGACTGGACCATCCAGTCCCGTCGTTCCCACAGGACCATCCAGACCTGTCGTTCCTACTGGACCGTCGAGTCCCGTCGTGCCCACTGGACCATCTAAACCCGTCGTGCCCACCGGGCCATCCAGTCCCGTCGTGCCCACCGGACCGTCGAGTCCCGTCGTGCCCACTGGACCGTCGAGTCCCGTCGTTCCCACAGGACCATCCAGACCTGTCGTTCCTACTGGACCGTCGAGTCCCGTCGTGCCCACTGGACCATCTAAACCCGTCGTGCCCACCGGGCCATCCAGTCCCGTCGTGCCCACCGGACCGTCGAGTCCCGTCGTGCCCACTGGACCGTCGAGTCCCGTCGTGCCCACTGGACCGTCGAGTCCTGTCGTGCCGATTGGACCGTCCAGACCCGTCGTGCCCACTGGACCATCTAACCCTGTTGTGCCCACTGGACCGTCCAGTCCCGTCGTGCCCACTGGACCATCCAGTCCCGTCGTTCCTACTGGACCATCTAACCCTGTCGTGCCCACTGGACCGTCCAGACCCGTCGTTCCTACTGGACCATCTAAACCCGTCGTGCCCACTGGACCGTCAAGTCCCGTCGTGCCTACTGGACCATCCAGTCCCGTCGTGCCCACCGGGCCATCCAGTCCCGTCGTGCCTACTGGACCATCCAGACCCGTCGTGCCGACTGGACCATCTAACCCTGTTGTGCCCACTGGACCATCTAGACCTGTCGTGCCCACCGGACCGTCCAGTCCCGTCGTGCCCACCGGACCATCTAGACCTGTCGTGCCCACCGGACCGTCCAGTCCCGTCGTGCCCACCGGACCATCTAACCCCGTCGTGCCGACTGGACCGTCAAGTCCCGTCGTGCCCACCGGACCTTCCAGTCCCGTCGTGCCCACCGGACCATCTAACCCTGTCGTTCCTACTGGACCGTCGAGTCCCGTCGTGCCTACTGGACCATCCAGTCCCGTCGTGCCGACCGGACCATCTAACCCTGTCGTGCCCACCGGACCCTCTAACCCTGTCGTTCCGACTGGACCATCTAACCCTGTCGTGCCCACCGGGCCATCTAACCCTGTTGTTCCGACCGGACCATCTAACCCTGTCGTGCCCACTGCACCCGACGGTCCAGTGGTTCCTATCGAGCCTGTAGTCCCTGTTCTCCCTCCCGGTCCTGTTGACCCTCTCGGACCTTGAGCACCCGGTCCTACTGGTCCGGTGGTACCTTGAGGCCCTGTAGTCCCTGGAGGTCCTGTTGTTCCTCTAGGTCCTGTAGGTCCAACCCCCATATGCTTTCAACTCCTCGCAATGATGATGGATATATCTTTTACCGTAAGAGAATTAAGAAACGAATACACTTCGGTTCTAAGGAAGGTATCCGTTTCAAATTTAATAATAAGTAGTCATTTAAATTAATTTAGGGCAAAAATAGTGACAGCAGCATATTGGAATGCTTGTGCGACAGTTTGCACATTGGTTGCTGTAGACGTACCTTGGTCTCGAAGCACTACCTGCAGATCAGTAATCGGTCCATTCGTTGCATCTATAATTCGGACAACTGACACCGGACTAATCAATCTAGTCGGATCACCAATTGCACCCGAATAAAAAATGGATGAATTATCTAGCGATCCCTCATAGTAAAGTGCAAGGCCAGGAGCAGTTGTTGCTGTATATCTTATAGATGCTTGATATGAGATGTAGTACATATGGCCGCCTGGCAGAGAAAAGGTACTACCTCCAGAAAGTCCTATAGACTCACCGGGATCTGAATTAGCTCTTTGGAAACTCCCAATTGGCGTGTTAGCAGCGGAAGCTACTGTACTGCTATTGCTCAAGAATGTTCCAAAAATAGCTGAAATGGAACCAGTTGCTCCCGGACTTCCCGGACTTCCTGGTGCCCCCGTAGTTCCCGCTGCTCCCGGACCTCCTGGTAACCCCGTAGTTCCCGCTGGTCCCACACCTCCTGGGAACCCCGTAGTTCCCGCTGGTCCCACACCTCCTGGTGCCCCCGTAGTTCCCGCTGGTCCTACACCTCCTGGGAATCCCGTAGTTCCCGCTGGCCCCGAACCTCCTGGGAATCCCGTAGTCCCGGCTGGTCCCACACCTCCTGGTAACCCCGTAGTCCCGGCTGGTCCCACACCTCCTGGTAACCCCGTAGTTCCCGCTGGTCCCGGACCTCCTGGTAACCCCGTAGTTCCCGCTGGTCCCGGACCTCCTGGTAATCCCGTAGTTCCGGCTGGTCCCGGACCTCCCGGTGCTCCCGTAGTTCCGGCTGGTCCCGGACCTCCCGGTGCTCCCGTAGTTCCATCAAAACCGTTCCCCCCGTTAGCTCCGTCAGTTCCTTTTTTCCCCGGCGCCCCGGTTGGGCCTGTTGGTCCTGTTATTCCAATTCCCATATTCCTTTTCCCCTTTCTGACACTATGTTTATAATCTTCATCTCATGGATAACAGTCTGTTCTGAACAATAACAGAACTGATCTCATTCATACTTCCAGGCACAGACACAAATTCTCCGCTGACTGGATTACAGCTAAGCACTGTCTCGCGGTGAGCCAGACGATTCCTCTGAACCATCCAGTGCTTCTGGTCTATTCCCTCTTCCTGCAAGCATAGATTAAAAGAGATCATAGTTTTACGGCTGATCAGTGATTGCTTGAGGCTTCCCAGTGCATCAAGATCTTTTCCACAAACCTCATCATATGGATTCAACCACAGCACATAAGGAGTTGTGAGCACCTCCTGTATATTATCCCAGAACTGAAATGCACCCTCGCCATTAGTGAAATGAAGGATCTGTGCTTCCAGTTCTTCAGCAAGCCCCCTGGCGTCCTTTCCCATTCCCGCATCGATAATGATCCACTCATCAGCGAGCAGCTTCCACTTCTGAGCCCAATTAATCAGAGCTGAGCGCGGGCCATCTTCGCTGCTTATCAGCACTACAACGGACCATTTATTTCGCTCCAAAGCTGCAGATGAAGGACAGGTCTTCTTCAGAAGAGGATGATTAGAGGCACAACGATTGCCAGAAGGATGCCCATCCGTCCCTTGCATTCCTACCCTCAGCTGAGATAGCTTAACCGCAGCTTCAGCCAGTGCAGGCGAATACTCCAGCGCTCTGGAGTACCAGGCAGCGGCATCGCCAGGCTCTCCGAGCATTTCATAGCAATTGCCCAGGTAATAGCAGGGATAGAAGGTTCCCGCACCTCTAAGAACCATATGATGAAGAGCATTCTCTCCTAGGGACAGACAATGCTCGAAAGCGGAGATTGCAGCTTCCACTTGCCCGATATGCATAAGAATGCATCCTTTGTATAGATGCAGATCCACATAATCCGGGTAGAGACTGGTCGCCTTGTCGATACCGGGCCAGCTCTCCCTGAAGCTGCCCGATGCCAGTAAGCAACCATACTTAAGCTTGTAAAAGAGGGAAGGCGGCAGCTTCCGCTGACCCAGCGATGCGGCAATAGCCAGATTTGCCTGCCGGAAGGCATTAGCATAATCCCCAATCCGTTGATATTCACCCGCAATATGATAAAGAGTCCACGGATCGGGATTCGGTTCATCTGCAATGGATTGCTGGAGCAGCTTCAGATTACGTCCATGTTTGGATTTAATGGATGTTACGGACTGCAGGTAGCCGTAATGGAACAGCCTGAGCGGCAGCAGGAATGGTGTGTCGGAATCCTTACCGTCATGCAGCCCCGACAAGCTTAACTGTTCATGGATACCGCCGGTGAAATGAAACCCTTCCCCATTGCGGAATAGACGGCATTGGGACAGTCTGTAAGCCTCATGCGGTTTGGGCCGGAATGCGCTATTGAAATGAATGGTTTCGAGAGAGGCAAGTCTGCTGTTCCTGATACTGCTTACCTCCCTAAGCTTCGGGGCATCGGCAAGTGCAATTTCTTCATCGGCATCCATCCATAGCAACCAGTCGCCAGTCGCATGCCGAAGACTGTAATTGCGGGCCTCTGCGAAGCTCTCCGTCCAGGGGAATTGGAGAACCTTGGCACCGAGGTCATGAGCGATATCCATTGTTCTGTCATGAGAACCTGTATCCACGACAATCATCTCATCCACAGCCTCCCGCACACTCAACAGGCTGCGCGCGATCCATGGCTCCTCATCTCTGACAATCATGCACAAGGAGATTAGAGGGACGTTCGCCTTCGTTGCTTACTGTCATGCTGGAGCTGCCTCCTTTCCTGATGGATGTACCGGACCTCATGAATGGACCGGACAGGTGGATGTGAATTCAGATTGACATCACCTCTCTAACTTATGATGTCTTTCGTCAGGATAGAACGATGTCGGATAAAGTCGGACAGCCTAAGGATAAGTATTAGGCTGATTTAATCCGCTGCATTGAATACTCTCCTTGTCCGTTGCAGGAAGCAGATGCTTCAGTTGATCCGCAGCATCTTTGCGGGTAATCAGAATTCCTGCCGGACCAGCTGCAACAATCACATCATCAAGACCCACTAGCATCACAGGAATATCAAGCTCATTGACAATCTGACAGTTCATTGAATTAGCACTGATCTGGCCCCGCCCAAGAACGGTAGCTGCGAGTTCTTCAGAGAGAGTATTCCAGGTGCCTAGATCCTTCCAGGTATTCAGATAAGGTACACAGATCAGGCGGCTGTTTCTCTCCAATACCTCATAATCGAAGCTGCTCTTGGGCAGGCTGTGATATTGGTTCTGTAATTCCGTATAATCTGTCGTAAAGCCCGATGACTCCAGCCGGTTCAGAAGGTCACATAGACGAAAGGCAAAGATTCCGCAATTCCACATCGCTTGCCGCCCCAGAAGGGCTTCCGCCAGCTTCCTGTCTGGCTTCTCCACGAAGGAATCCACCTGCATATACGTTTGGTTCTCATGTACCTGGGCAGAAGATTCTGAAGAATTCACCGGAACGATATATCCGTATTTCTCTGAAGGTTCTCTTGGCTTAGCCCCAAGCAACGCAATCTCAGCTTCGGAGTGACGGAGCGCATAATCCAGTTCTGTAAGCTTGCAGAAGAAATCATCACCCACATAAGCGTCTACCGGCAGGACGATAACCGTCTCATCCAAGGAAGCCTTCTCCACAGAATATAGATAAGCCGAAGCCAGACATACTGCAGGAAATGTATCTCGGCGCCGCGGTTCAATGATAACCGGTGGCGTCGCTTCACCAAGCTGCTTCCGAATCAGTGTTTCCTGCCCTCTGGAAGTGGCAATATATGCTTCTTGGTTAAGACCTGAAGCAGTCAACTGCCGCCAAATCCGTTGGAGCATCGATTCGCGGCCACCATCTGGAGCAGGCAGTACCTGCAGGAACTGTTTGCTTCGGATACTGCCGGAGAGTGGCCACAGGCGTGTGCCGGAACCACCGGATAGAAGTACCAGCTTCATATTGTCAACTCCGTTCTCCTAATCGAAATTGTCCGCTGTAAGTCCAACCGCCAGAAATTGTTCTTCTGTATCACAGAAGGTTAACATCCCATACTTCTTGCGGTTGTCCAGATATTGCGGGATTCCCGCTTTTCTCAAACCATCGCTTACAATGACATACTCAAAACGGCCGCTGCCGTCCTCGTACTGGACTTGATCCAGAATTTCGTGCCGCATCAGATAAGTGCAATGAATAACATCGACCTGTAGCAGCCCCTTTACCCCCTGATACAAATACTGAAAATACAAATCAGATGGTTTGAAATAACCGAATTCATCTGCCACGTTGTGAAAATTGGAATAATAACTTAATGGTGACTCCGCGACCGTAAGCAAAGGACCTATTACCGGAAGATTAGTGGAAAGCAGGCTTTCGAGCGTATCGGATGCAATGAAGTTATCGCAGTCCGGAACAAAATAATGAGAATTTCTTGCTTTGGCCCATTCGACAGATTCCTGCCGTAACCTGGCCAACACTCTTAGACGGAGATAAGTCCATTCATGCGGAGCAAAATCCTGTACATTTTCCTCCACATCGCTGGCATCAAAATGAACCTCATGATATCTTTCTCCTACCCGCTCCACCCATTCTTCGAGAATTTCTTTGGTGCGGTCTTTATTGTTGTTGGTACGAATATACAGATTGATCCGGGAGGCCGGATACGTCTGCCTCTCAATCAATTCTAGATAGAGCGGAAGTACATGAGCTTTCTCCTTAGCCAATATAGCGATAGTAACCAAATCCCGTTCCATAACTTACCTCCGTTCTAATTGGCGTGATGTGCTAAATATCTGAGGATATTGCCGCGACTGCCTCATGATCTGCATGCTCAGATCTGCTGATAGTAATTCCGCTGGAATAACCAAAAAAAGTGGTCAGGCGCGGAATTTCGATATTCTCCGGATAAATTCTCTCTCCAGCTTGCCTTGTCATATAACGGGCCCCGCCCGCACCTCTGAGAGCTACAACCTGATATTCGTGGAATAACGAGAGCTTAAGTCCCATGAATCTCCGGCGTTCATCTGCCGTTAGTGTATCGCCTTCCTGAAGCCAGAGAATATAGGGCTCTACCGACATACGGGTAATCCATTCGCGGCAATCTCTCATGCTTAGCTCACCCTTAACTGAATAGACCTGTAAGGTATAGCGGGCGGCGGTTTCGGTAATGTTCTCTTTCCCTGAGAGGTTAATCACAATGATCTGTTCAGCCACATCTGCAAAAGAAGCCAGCGTATCCTTCAGGGCAGCTTCATTGCCGGATGAAATAATACCCGCGCACAGGCGTGTGGGAGGAGTATAAATTAACGAATGAATATCCGCTCCCCATTTCTGAAAAGCCTCTTTCTTGTTCTTCTGCAAAAGCGTCGGCAAATCGAAGGAAGGATTCTGCCCCATACTGGCATGACCGATATGGTGGATATATGAATCCTCTGCGATAAGCAGCTTATAGCCGTGCTGTATCGCCCGGAGACACAGATCATCATCTTCGTAATTTCCAAGCCCGTAGCGTTCATCAAACCAACCAATTTCATTCAAGACACTGCGCTTAACCAGCAGGCAAAAGCCAATCAGACGACGCACCTCTACTACCGATCCGCGTTTCGTTTCACAGTAATCCTGTGCAAATTGCTCCATATCCTTCACATCACTGTAGGTCACAGGAATACGCTGATGTCCGCTGATGTAGTTGGTCACGGGACCCGACATACCGACCGAACTGTCGCTGTAAAGTGCCTTTAGCATAGGCGTTAGCCATCCAGGCGGGACTACGGTGTCATTGTTCAGGAATAATATCGAATCTCCTTCTGCTACTGCAATCCCTTGGTTGCAGCCCTTGGCAAAGCCCAGATTTTCTTTGTTTTCAATCACTTTTAGCTCTTTGTAATGAGTCTTAAGGTACTGTGCGGTTCCATCAGTAGAAGCATTGTCGACGATAATAATCTCATGCTCTTCCGGAGTTCCGCGCTTGATGCTCTCCAGACATTGAATGGTTAAGGGAAGCTGATTTAGCGTGAGAATAACGATGCTCGTCTTCATGGGGCTAACTCCTCTCGTTCTTTAAGCTTGGGGCCGTCTATTTGTACATGCTTGTCACCCAGAAATTTAGTATAGTAATCCCGGTTATATTGGGCGCTGGGATTGATAGCGTATTGTGCAAGTGAAATCTCATTGCAATAGTCAGCATGTCTGTGTTGCCCAACCTTGTCATAACAGACACAGAGCTGCAGATGAGGCAGCCAGGTCCGGGAAGAAACATCCGCTAATCCCAGGTCATCTCTTCTCGGCAACGATACCGCAAGCTCGAACCAGTAAATTGCCTGTTCATACTGCTCTAAATCCATAAAATAATAGCCCATTTTGCAGCAGTTTTCCGCTTGTGGAATATCGTAATCGAAGGTGTGGCTCAGAGACAGCAACTGGTCCGCTTTCTCCCCGAGCGCCCCGTAGCTGTCCGCCATCCTCGTATATGCTTGAATATGCTCCTGTGGCGTACCTTTGCCATCTGCCAGGAAGATCTTATAGTTCTCCAGCGCCTCATGATAGTAACCATGATCAAATAGCTCATTGGCGAAATATAACTGGTCTCTTGGTGAGAATTCCTCTCCAGCAGACTTCATCTTCCGGTAAATATCCAGATTCCGTTCGGTGTATTCTTTGTCTTTTTTGTGCGTAATACATACATCGCTCTCCAGCGTGGGCGGCGTAACCTCAATATATTCATGAACAGCACCTGTCCATTGGAAATGGCAATCGCGTCTGAGCAGACGGTTTCGTCTTAAGATCCCTAACGGCTTACCATCGGAATCAGTAAGCAGAATATAGCTCATGGCCACCGAATGGTATTCTGAAGACAAAGAGGTCTTTAAAGCCTTGAAACGGACCCTGTCTGCCTCTTCAATGACATCATCTGCGTCAAGCCATAGAAGATACTCACTGGTTCCCAGGCTGAATGAGTAATTACGTGCGGCTGCGAAGTTGTAAGTCCACTCAAAGTCATAAATACGGGCACCAAAGCTGGCTGCAATTTCCTTAGTGCGATCTGTGGAGCCGGTATCCACGATAACGATCTCATCCACTATGTCCGCAACCGATGCCAGACATCTGCCCAGGCTCTTCTCTTCATTGCGGACAATCATACACAAACTAATAGTCGGCAAGTCTTCTCCTCCTTCTTGCATATTCTGAAAATCGGATTTACCGGATTTCTCGTATATGTATATGTCGGCCTTGCTGGATCATTCAAACGGATTTGCCCGCATGATTTCTATTCCGGTTCATAAGCTAGTACAGATTCATCGCCATGTGTACTTATCTCACCTGATTGAAGGAGGATCATATGAAGTACATCCCCCCCTCGCTCTATTATCGTTTCTACAGCTATGGCAAGGACTGCAGGATTGCTTCAAACGGGGTAATGTCATTGCCGGAACAGACAGCCTTCGGCACCGGCGTAATGGTTAGGGAGGGCTACCGGTTGGATATCACTGTACCTTCTGCCGGAGAGAGTTCTCTCAGAATCGTTATCGGAGACCGCTGTGATTGCAACCGCTTCTTGACCATTCACGCTGTGAACAGGGTGGAACTGAAGCCAGGTGTAATCACAGGACCCCATGTGTTTATAAGCGATGCCAGACAAATATGGGAAAAGGAGGACAATAACCTTTCTAAGTTAGTAATCGGTGAAGGCTCATGGATCGGTGCACATTCATCTATCTTAGGCAATGTGAAAATTGGCAAAGGGTGTGTAGTCGGAGCGGGGAGCGTTGTTATGCGGGATATACCGGATTATTGCGTAGTCGCAGGTAATCCGGCTGAATTCCGCCGGATTTACGAGCCTTCGAGCGGAGAATGGGTCCGGGTGAACAGCGAAACAGAAGCCCGGGAACTGCTGGAGAATAGGAGAGAGGAACCTCTATTGTCCATATGCTTGGCGGTACGCAATCAAGCTGGCGGGCTGCGGCGCTGCCTGGAGTCCATCTATGCACAAACCGATGATGCCGGATTAATCGAGGTCTGCGTCCTGGACGATGCCTCGGAAGATGATACAGAGGATGTAGCGCGCCACTATGGAATTCAGCACCGCAGCTTTCACTATCATCATAAACCGGTATCTTCAGGGAAAGACCTCTTTAAGGTGGCGGATATGGCACGCGGGAAATTTGTAATGCTGCACGATCCGGAAATCCCCTTCCTTCAAGGCTCTCTCACTCCGTTTCTGAATGTGCTGCACACTCATTCTGAGTGTGCTATCGTGCTGATTCAGCCCGCGGCTATCCACCGCTCTCCGCAGACAGAGGAGCTGGAAGGATTATCTGAGTTTGTCAGACATTCTGCAATAGGCGACCCTCCGTCTCTCCCCTTTGTTCTAAACAGAGAAGGGTGGGAGTCGACTGCCAATTTGGTGCAAGCCGGTAACTATATTAATCCAATGGTATTCCGGCAATATGAACTCCTGCAGTCCAATCCGCATTTCTGCCTCTGCCGTTCCAAATTGACTGATCCGCCAATCTATTTGCACCAGCTATTGTAATTGCCTTTGATAAATTTGATTGATGTTTGGGCATTACCTGAATATACATAGACTATGCCCATACAGATGGCAAAACCGAAAGCCTCAGGTCCACTAAATCCGGCAAATAACAACGATGTCAGACCTTGAGGGTTAAAGGAGAGAGCGTGAGCGACATGGATGACCGTAAAGTATGTTTTATTATTTGTGTAAATAACGAGGAGCTGGCTAAGCGCAGTGAGCAGAATCTGAGGCAATTAATCATTCCGGACGGATATAAGGTAGATATTCAATTGGTGAGAGGAGCCCTAAGTATAACGGCTGGTTATGATGAAGCTATGCGCCAGTCAGATGCCAAATATAAGGTGTATCTGCATCAGGATGTCCATATCCTTAATCCGCAGTTTATTTCGGATATCATCCGTCTGTTCTCCAATCATCCGTCACTGGGTATGCTTGGAGCAGCAGGCGCCAAAGTCCTGCCGTCGTCGGGAACCTGGTGGGAAGCAGGGCACAAGTATGGCAGAGTGATTGACAGCCACACTGGAATGCTCAAGCCGCTGGATTTCCTGCAGCCGGAAGGAGAATATGAGAGTGTGGAATCCATCGACGGAATACTGATGGTCACCCAGTATGACCTTCCCTGGCGCAAGGACTTGTTCACCGGCTGGCATTTCTATGATGCCTCGCACAGTCAGGAATTCATTGCCCACGGCTATGAGATTGGCGTTCCCAAGCAGCATCTGGCCTGGTGTCTGCACGATTGCGGAGTTGCGGATCGAAATATCGGTTATGCCGATGCCCAGCGCATCTTCCTGGAGTATTACGGATATGGAGAAATCCACGGCCAACACCGGTTCCACCGTATCGGCAAGGGATGCAATATCCACCCTACCTGTGATCTGTTTGGTATGGGAGGGGTCGCTCTAGGCAATGGCGTTAAGCTTCAAGCAGATTGCTGGATCATGCTTCCCTACAATAATGTTGTCAGTGAACCGCGCATTCAGATTGGTGCGGGAAGTGACATCGGCCGGCGGTGTAGTCTATCGGCAGTCAATCGTATCATTATCGGCTCCCATGTTGCCATTTCTCCTAATGTGAATATAGCGGATCACAGCCTGGCTTACGAGAACATCCATCTGCCCATCATTAAGCAGGGAGTAGATTCCTTTAGCCACACTGTGACAATCGGCTCCGGAAGCTGGATCGGTGCTAACAGCGTTATTTCCGGGCAAGTGTCAATTGGTAAGGGATGTGTCATTTGTGCTGGCTCGGTCGTTGTATCCGGTACAGTAATTCCCGACTATTGTGTAGCAGCCGGCGCGCCTGCCAAAGTAATCAAGCAGTATGATCCCATTTCCCGGCAGTGGCTGAAGACGGATGTCTCATCCAGTGAACCAAAGATCCCGTCAGAACCAGAAGAGATTGTACCAGTTGAAAGCAACAGCCCGCCTTTGCTGCTCAGCATTTGTATTCCTACTTATAACCGCGAAGCAGAGTTGGATTTATGCTTGAACAGTATCTACAGCCAGAACACTAGAATGCAAGATTTCGAAGTAATCGTTTCCGACAATGCCTCTACAGACCGAACCAGAGACATTGTCCTTAAGTACCAGTCACGCTTTACTAATTTGCGCTACTACCGCAACGAATTCAATGAAGGTGCAGACTCCAACTTTCTGAAATGTGCTGGATATGCCCGCGGTGAATACATTAAGCTTCAAGGTGACGATGACTATTGGCTGCAGGGTTCCCTGGAAGAGATATTCCGCCTAATAGAACAAAACAAGAACTGCAGCCTGTTCTTCATTGATATTCTTAGCAACACCGGACAGGTTGACCATTCTGCCGGGGTAAGCAATTATGTGCAGCATGTATCGATTTACAGCACATTTGTTTCGGGAATCATCATGCGTAAGCGGGAATTTGCGCAGCTTCCCACGCCGGAGCTTTTCGTAGGCTCCAATCTCAATCAAGTCTACCTGACGTTCTCTATTCTTGGAATTACACCGGATTATTGCGTGTATCGCCGCAAGCTATTAACAAGCAGCGGCAAGATTGAAGGAGGATTCAGCTTCGCCCAGACATTCATTCAATCATATTTGAATATTCTAAATTATTTCCTGGACAAAGGATTGAGTGAAGAGGCTTTGGCAGCTGAGAAGAAACATATTGCCTACTCTTTCCTGCTCTGGTGGTACAATTATATATTGGAGAATAACCTCCAGCAATTGCAGCCCAAAGATTTTGAAGAAGTCTTAATTGAGGCCTACCACAACGAATCATACTTTACCGATCTCCTTACACATATAAAAACCATTCAGGCCAGGCACCACTTAATCTGACAAATTGAACACTGGGCGGGTCTGAGAAGGGCTCGCTTAGTTTATTGAAAGGTGGAACTAAGATGGACTTCATCAGCGAGGATTTTCAAAATCTTTTTTACCGCTACGGACCCGGCAGTCTGATCATGCAAAAAACCGATATCAACTGTCCAGAGAAAGTCGCTATCGGCAGGAATGTACTTATACTTGAGAATAGCTGGTTCACGGTCGTTCACCCCGGCCAAGGGGAGCCGCCCGCCATTTCGATCGGGGACGGCTGCAACTGCAGCCGCAACTTGATCATTACCTCCGCGAACAGTGTCATTCTGGAGGAGAATGTCGTCGTTGGTCCGGATGTATATATTGCCGACACGGACCACCAATACCGCCAGGTCGGCATACCGATCCGCGACCAGTGGATCACCTCCACCAGCCAGCAGGTGCGGATTGGCGCCGGCAGTGAGCTTGGCGCCCATTGTGTCATTGTGGGCGAAGTGACGATTGGTAAGGGCTGCAGGGTCACACCTAACAGCGTAGTAACACGCGATTTACCCGACTTTTGTATCGCGGCAGGTAACCCTGCCAAAGTGGTGGACACCTTCGACCCCGTAGCAGGACTATGGCAGGTGTCCGGTGAGGGCAGCTGTTGATCGTAGAATAAGAAGTACATTATAGGGAGTACTTCAGGTTGGACGAGATTCTGATCCCTTGATAGTCAACGGGCGGCTGTCTATTCATAGATTGCGTACTTCTTGGCTGCTGCCGTTCCACCGTCTGCTTCGGCTGCTTCTCCGCCGTCTTCTTAGACTGCTGCCGCTCTGCTGCTTTCTTCGGCTGCTGCCACTCCAATGCCTTCTTCGGCTGCTGCGGCTCCACTGCCCTCTTCGGCTGCTGCGGCTGAAGAGAAGGCTTCAGCTGTTGCCGCTGCTGCCGCTTGCGTTCGCTGGCTGCGCCTACTCCTATTGTCTGCCCACGCTTCTTGTGGGACGTCCGTTTGCGCGTGGCCTGCGCAGATCGACGCTGGATGAACCGGACGGACTTACCCGTATTATAAAGATACTTGCCCCCGGATACATAGGCATCCGCAGGACGAATAGTCTGCTTGATAACGGTGGAAGCCTGCTCCCTATGCTCCGGTTCTTGTCTCTCAATCTCCTGTCCTGTGGACTGAGCCCGTTCAAGCAGCCGTTCTGTCTCGCGCATGAACAGCGCCAACTCATCATCCGCCTTGACTGAGAGCCGCAGACAAGCCTGCTTCAGCTGCTCCATCTGTCCCATGGTTTTATGAATCGCCTGCACCAATAGCTCATCCTCCGATTTCCGGGCTTCAGCCTTCATACCTATTCACCTCACGCCCCAGCCGTCTGCTGGTTTCCAGTGTCCGGCAGATCATGGCCTGATGCTGGGCCAGGGCCGTGATGATTCTTGCCACCGCCTCTTGCAGGGCCTCAAGCCCCCCCATATCTAATTCTTCATCCCAGCCGTACCCATCGTCATACATATATTCCAGCTTGCGGATTTCAACCGCAATCAGAGCCGAGACCGCTTCTTCCTCCAGCGCCGCAGCCAGAATAATCGCTTTGATCAACCGTTCCCGCTGTAGCATTGCTTCATCCCCCCTGTTGCCTGCTTTGATTTAGCTACTGTTATATATATGTGCTTTTGAGTTGTCCCTATCACCATTCGTCCAAGGTATATCGGATTTGGCGGATTTCAAAGAATAACAGGAATAGGACAATCTTAGTCTGAGGTATACATATCTATAACTGGATAACAAAGCGCAAGGCAACCTTTCAAGTTCTGGAGGAGATCTGCATGTCAATGCCTCACATTCCCAATATCACCCCCGATATCTCGCTTACACGAGAGGAAAGCATCTCTCTCCTGCTGACCTCAATCGCTATTAATGAGATGTCCTTGTCTCACATCATCAATGCCGAAGCTGAAGCGATGCAGGCCTTCGTGCAATCCAATCCCGGAAATATGAATTTTAACAACATTATTAAATTAAATAACACAACCGCCAGATTGTTAGAAGAGATAACCAAGGGCCAGTGGCTGAGTCTAAGCAAGATGGACCGGATTCTGCGACTGCTGGGCGATTCTGTCAGTCTCTCTGAGAAATTGATAGATGAGCTTACGGAAACTGAGACAGATGTGGAGGAGGATGAAGAATAACGGGCTCCCGTTGTTCTTCGGCGTTACACCCTTGAAACTGGCAGCTGTAGAATGGACAAGCCCCGGGCACATCAACAGTCTTATCCACCGTTCAACCGGCTTGGTTCTACTGCACCTTCCATTGCTTCAGATGATCGGCAAGCCGGATCAGCTCATTGGCCAGTGCCGACAGAGAGGTCACGAGATGCTGCTGCCGGTCCGTCTCCGCAGCCGCGGCTACAGGAATGCTGTTCTGCTGTGGCTCTGAAGCAGGGGCGTCCAGCTCTCCTTTACTGTACATCGGGAATCCTTCTTCTATCAGCAGACGTACAATGGTGCTTAAATGGTAGCGTTCCATGCGCAGCTCACTGATCCGTTTTAACAGTTTCAGAGTTTCATAGGGATAGAGCATCTGGTCGCCCTGGCGTATTCCTTGCACGAAATAAGAGAAATAATCTAGCCATCGCTTCACAGTAGTCGGTGGCAGCTTCGATAAATTAATTAATTCCAGTTGTGTATAATGGCGTACCATAACATCTCTCCTCAATATTAAGTGGACTTATTTACTTTAATGGTATTCATGTGACCTGAAATAAATGTGTAAAAATACCTATTTGTTATTTGGAATCAAAAAAAGAACGGATAACTGCCTACCTGAGCAGTTGTCCGTTCTTTGATTTGGCAATGGAAATATTAGCACTTATGAAGAAATTGGAATTAAATTCACATATGATTCGCCTAGGAGCTCCTGGAAATATTTACGGTTACTCAGCATACTTGAGTGCGACGGATAGTAGGAAAGTGCGACTTCGTTGTGGTAATTTGCTTTGACATGCCGGCCTAAGCGGTCATAACATACACATAATTGCAGATGGGGAACCCAAGTAGTGGAAGTCATATCCTGTAGGCCCATGGTTTCCCTCTTGGGAAGGGTAGTAGCCAGCTCAAACCAGTAAATGGCGTGATCATAACGGCCTTGATCCATCAGATCATACCCAAGGCGGCAGCAGAACTCTGAACGGGGAATATCGTAACTCAAGGTTCGATAAAGCGCCTGCAGCTTTCCTTGTTTGTCCCCGAGGCGGTCATGGCATTCAGCCATCTTCAGGCAGGCTTGATAGTTGTCCTCAATCCATCCTTGACCAGTCTGTAGAAACTTTTCGTAATAATCCAGCGCTTCTTCATTGAAGGCATGATCCCGAAGCTCATTGGCGAAGTAATATAAATCCCGCGGTGAAAATTCCTCTCCTCTGGCCTCGCGTCCACGGTAAATGCGCAGGTTGCGGTCCGTATAAGATTTGTCTTTCTTATGTGTAATGCATACGTCGCTCTCCAAAGTAGGGCCACCTGCTGCCAAATACTCATGTACCGGGCCTATCCATTGAAAATTGCATTCCCGCCGGACCAGCCGGTTCCTACGGAGGCTTGAGGTGACCCTCCCCTCGCTGTCTACCGCCAGATTGTAGGGCATGTTTACTGAATGGTATGCTGTGGACATCGTCGCTTTCAGCTTCTTGAATTTCTCACGGTCAATCTCTTCAATGGTATCGTCTGCATCCAGCCAAAGAATATATTCCTTTGTGGCTTTGCTGAAGGCTTCGTTACGGGCCGCTGCGAAGTCGTCAATCCATTCAAAATCATAAATCAGCGCACCGTACTCTGCAGCAATTTCCTTAGTCCGGTCCGTGGAGCCTGTATCGACAATGACGATTTCATCGACAATATCTTTGACACAATCCAGGCAACGGCCCAGGCCGTTCTCTTCATTGCGTACGATCATACATAGACTGATGGTAATCATTAGTATCCTCCTATAGGTTAACTGTCATATATTCCCGAATCTGCTGCTCACTGATCCGCCGCATGTCCTGTTCTGCATCCAGTGCCCGCTGCCAGTCAACGGTCTTTTGCAGCGCTTGTTCTACCGTCCATCGCGAGCGCCAGTCCAGCAGACGGCGGGCCTTGGTGCTGTCAAGCTGCAGCTCCCCGGCCTCGTGCAGCACCGGGGAATTGACGATATCCACACAGGCTCCTTCTCCCCAGAGCTCTGCCAGCCGGGTGGCAACCTTCTGCACACTGTGGACACTCTGCTCCCCGGGTCCAAAGTTCCAGGCAGCAGCATACTCTGCTCCTCCCTGCACCAGCTTCTCTGCCAGCAGCAGGTAGCCGCCAAGCGGCTCTAATACATGCTGCCAAGGCCGCGTCGCCCCCGGGCTGCGCAGCAGCGGCCTCTTACCTGCTGCGAATGCCCGCAGGCAGTCCGGTACCAGCCGGTCCAGGGAATCATCGCCGCCTCCGATGACATTCCCCGCTCTCGCGGTAGCGATAGCTACGCCATGCTCGGCATAGCGCGCCGGATGGAAATAGCTGTTGCGGTAAGCCTGCGTCACCAGCTCGGAACATGCCTTGCTGGAAGAGTAAGGATCATAGCCGCCCAATGGATCGGTCTCGCGGTAGCCCCAGATCCATTCACGGTTGTCATAGCATTTATCTGTTGTAACGTTGACGACGGCCTTCACTGAAATGCCGGAATCAACGGCGCTCGCGACCGCCTCCAGCAGGTTCACCGTTCCCATCACATTCACCTCGAAGGTGTCGGCAGGGAACTGGTAAGAGGTACGGACCAGCGGCTGGGCAGCCAGATGGAACACCACCTCCGGGGCCGCTTCACGCAGCGCCGCATCCAGGCGTTGCCGGTTCCGCACATCCCCCCAGACCGTATGAACTTCCGGCGCAGCTCCGATCAGCGGGAAGAGCTTATGCTCATCCCGGTCCCAGGCATAGCCGCTCACACTTGCGCCCAGCATTGTCAGCCACCGGGTGAGCCAGCTTCCCTTGAAGCCGGTATGCCCGGTCACGAAGACACGGCGGCCCTTCCAGAATTCTGCAGGTATCATTGCGTTCTCATCCATGGGAGGCTTCCCTCCCGCCATAACTGCTCCAGGTTCCGCTTGTCGCGGAGTGTGTCCATCGGCTGCCAGAAGCCGTGGTGCTTGTAAGCTCTTAGCTCATCCCTTGCGGCCAGCTCCCGGAGCGGCTCCTGCTCCCAGACGGTGCTGTCACCTTCGATCATAGTGAATACTTCGGGCTGGAGTACGAAGAACCCGCCGTTCACCCAGCCTTCATCCCCTTTGGGCTTCTCTACGAAGCCGGTAACCTTGGTGTCCTCTACAATTTCCAGCGCACCGAAACGGCCTACCGGCTGTACAGCGGTAACCGTCGCTAATTTTCCGTGAGAGCGGTGGAAGTCCAACAACTCAGGTATATTGACATCTGCAATACCGTCGCCATAAGTCAGCATGAATGGTTCATTGCCGGTGTATTTGTGGACTTGCCGGATTCTTCCTCCAGTCATTGCCTCCCTGCCCGTGTCCGCGAGCGTTACCTTCCAATTCCGCTGCTGCCGGTTATGGCGGGTGATCTGATTGCCGTTGCCGAAATCGAACGAAACATCCGAGCTCTGCAGGTAGAAATCGGCAAAATATTTCTTGATGACATGCCCCAAATACCCCAAACAAATGACAAAATCATCGAAGCCATACGAGGCATAATGCTCCATAATATGCACAAGCAGCGGCTTATCGCCGATCTCAATCATCGGCTTGGGCTTCACATCGGTCTCTTCACTGATCCGGGTCCCGTATCCCCCGGCCAGTATGACTACCTTCATGCTTTTCCCCCCTTGCCTTCAAGCAGACCTAGAAGCACTTCTGCCGTGTAGTCCAGCATCTCCGGTGTAACTCCCGGATAGATTCCTGTCCAGAAGGTATCGTTCATAATCCTGTCCGTCTGGGTCAGCGGTCCGGCTACACGGTAAGACGCGCCGGAATAAGCCGGCTGCTTCAGCAGATTCCCGGCGAACAGCAGCCGGGTGCCGATGCGGGCCTCTTCCAGCTTGCGGACGATCTCATTGCGCGTTAAGGGCGACTCTTCCCGCACTGTCAGCGGGAAGCCAAACCAGCTCGGCTCGCTGCGCGGCGTGGCTTCCGGGAGAATAAGCCATTCCTCCGCAGGCTTCAGCAGCTCCTTCAGATACTCGAAGTTGCGTTTGCGGACTGCATGGAAGCCACCCAGCTTCTCCAGTTGGGCTACGCCGATGGCTGCCTGCATATCGGTAGCCTTCAGATTGTAGCCGATGTGGCTATACGTATATTTGTGGTCGTATCCGGCAGGCAGTTCACCTTTGGTCCAGTCATACCGCTTGCCGCAGGTATTGTCGGCCCCCGGCTGGCACCAGCAGTCCCTGCCCCAGTCGCGGAAAGATTCGACGATTTTCTTAAGACGGGCGCCGGAAGTAAGCACTGCGCCACCCTCGCCCATCGTCATATGGTGGGCCGGGAAGAAGCTGACGGTTGCCAAATCCCCAAAGGAACCGGCCGGCTGTCCTTCATACAGCGATCCTACCGCATCGCAGGTATCCTCGATAAGCCACAGACTATGACGGTCTGCAAATGACTTGACACTGGCGAGGTCAAACGGATTGCCCAGTGTGTGCGCCAGCATTACTGCTCTGGTACGGGAACTGAGCGCCGCATCAAGCTGTGAAGTATCTATATTGTAAGTAGGCAGCTCTACATCAACGAACACGGGAATCAGCCCATGCTGAATCAGAGGGTTCACTGTAGTGGGGAATCCGGCGGCTACTGTAATGACCTCATCCCCCGGCCGCAGGCGGCGTTCGCCAAGCTGCGGCGAAGTCAGTGCCGCAACGGCAAGCAGGTTCGCACTGGAGCCGGAATTGACCAGCAGCGTATGCTTTTTCCCCATGATCTGGGAGAAGCGGCGCTCGAACTCAGCGGTATACCTGCCTGCGGTTAAATGAAAATCCAGGGAAGCGTCAACTAGATTGATTAACTCCTCCCCGTCGAATACCTTACCGCTGACCGGTACGTAGTCCCGGCCTGCCACGAATGACCGTCCAGGCCAACGGCTGCCGTAGAACTGGCCCGTCAATTCCAGTATTTGCTCACGCAAGGTTGAAGCTTCAGTAGGCAATGCCTCTCCTCCTTTACGATGGTGACTTGTTTAGTTTTATGGATTTAATGGACTCGGTACATCATCTATATGCAATGGGAACGAGAAATACGATTGAAAAATAATGGAATAAAACTTCCATTTTTGTTCAGTTCTTGTCTATGAGGGTTCTCTATAATGGGCTTGACTTGAAATGAACCGTTATGGAGGGATGCACATATGGGAAGACTGAGAGCCGTCAACGAAAGAAAATGCACGAAAGAGGACTGCAATAGAAGACATTATGCGAAAGGGTTATGCAAGCAGCATTATTGGCCCGCCTGGAAAGCAGGACAAAAGAACGAGACCGAATCACAGCCCCAGCGCCAGAATCTTTCGTGAATTTTTCGCACAGTCCTCTGATAATTGTTCAATAATTTATTTAATTTTTATGCAGGTGCTTCCTTTAGGTTGTCGAACTCTTTAATTTATGATGAATAAAAATTCCAGATATTACTTAAAACATCTGACCTTAGTGGTCATATATATCTCCCTGTTGTTAGGCATGCAAAGGGTATGGCAGCAGATTTTTGCCCTGCCGGAGCAGCCCGGTGCGGCTGCAGGCGTGCTTGATCTGCGCGGCTGGACCTTCAAGGATACCCATTCAGTTGTTCTTGACGGGACTTGGTCTTTCTATCCGAACCGTCTGGTCAGCGAAAGCGATATCCGCTCAGGCGCCGCCGGAGCCGCTGTCCCTGTTGAAGTGCCAGGCAACTGGAAGAATTCCCTGTCCGGCTCCTCTCTGGGCTATGGCACATTTGCCCTCCGCATTCTGGTAGATCAGCCGCTGGATGAACCCTATAGCTTCTGGGTCCAGCAGATCCAGGCCTCTTCCCGGATTGAGGTCAACGGCCGTGTCCTGCGGACCATGGGGCAGCCGGCTGCTGACAGGGAGCTGTACCAGCCCAAGGCGGTTCCCTATACCGTTCACTACTTCTTGCCTGAAGGAACACAGGAGATGCTTGTTCTGGTTCAAGCCGCCAATTTCGATCATGAGGCGAAAGGCGGAATCTCCTATTCCATCCGTCTCGGCGCGCAATCCTCTATTATCAAAGAGCGGTGGTATTCCTCTGCTTTTCAATTGACCACCATTGTTATTCTCCTCCTCCATGCGCTGTACGTCTTCATCCTGTATCTGCTGTCCCAGAAGAACTGGCCCCTGCTGCTGTTTGCCCTTATGCTGGTCACAATCGCCGTCTCTGTTGGCACAGATAATGATCTTCTGTTATATATTGTGCTGCCGCTTGGCTATAGCTGGGGGATCAAGCTCAAGATGCTGTCTTATCTATGGATGGTCTATTTCATGCTGCTGCTGACTTACAGGTTCTATGGAACCCCGGCGTCCGGCCGCGTATTTAAGCTGTATAGCTTCCTTCTTGCGCTGTACACGCTTGCCCTGTCTGTATTGCCTATACATGTCGCCTTAACCCATGCCATCCTATTCTTCAATCTGCTGTATATGATTCCGCCCTGCTGGATGTTCGTTGTCTTCGCAAGGATGGTCTATCAGCGCAAAAAAGATGTCGCCTTCCTGACCTTCACCGCCTGCTGCCTGATCTCGGGCGTGGTCTGGGGAGCTACCGTGAATAATTATCACAAGAATCTTCCCTTCTATCCGGTCGATATTCTGGCTGCGATCATTGGATTCTCTTCCTATGCCCTGAAGCAATATATCCGGCGCTCCAATGAGAACAGGCTGCTCTACGAACAGCTCTTGCAGGCAGACAGGCAAAAGGATCAGTTCCTGATGAATACCTCACATGAGCTGCGGACTCCGCTGCACGGCATGATGAGCATTGCCCAGTCGGAATATGACCAGAAGCGGATAGCCTCTCCGGAAGAAGACGCCGGAGACCTGGAGCTGATGGTGCGGATCGGGCGGCAGATGTCACAGCTGCTGGATGATCTGCTGGATCTCACTCTGCTGCGCGAGAACCGGATGGTCCTTCATCCTGCTCCGCTGTCCGTCCATACCATCGCCGCAGGAGCTGCGGATATGCTCCGTTACTTAACGGACGGCAAGAACCTGACGATTCATGTAAGCGTATCCGCTTTGCTGCCTCGCGTCTGGGCTGATGAGAAGCGGCTGATTCAGATCCTCTTTAATTTGGTACATAATGCAGTGAAATGGACAGAGCACGGCAGCATCCTTGTGACTGCCGAAGAAGCGGACGGGCAGCTGCTGGTCAGCGTGGCCGACACGGGTGTGGGGATGGAGGAAGAAGCTCTCGCCCGCATCTTCCTCCCTTATGAACAGGCTGGCGGACAGAACCGCGGCGGTCTGGGTCTGGGTCTTAGCATTACCAGGCAGCTGGTGGAGCTGCACGGGGGGAGCCTGAGCGTGGAGTCCAGGCTTGGGGAAGGCTCAGTCTTCCGCTTCACCCTGCCGCTGGCACACGAAGCCTTCTGCATAGATGAGCGGCTCGGCAGGGCAGAAGCAGTGGACCCAGTGGAAGCCCTGGGTACTGCATCCACCGACTGGAGTATCCGTTTGCGTAATAAGGACGAAGAGCCGTTCCTGGCGGGGGTACCACCGTCCCCCTCCGGCCTCTATGCGGATGAAGACGTACTGAAGATCTTGGCCGTAGACGATGACCCCGTTAATCTGCGGGTGCTCTCGACCATTTTGCATGAAGATATCTATCAGTTGACCTCTGTGTTAAGCGGGGAGGAAGCCCTGATCCGGCTGGAGGAGGAAGCCTGGGATCTGCTCATTACCGATGTGATGATGCCCGGGATGTCCGGCTATGAGCTGACCCGCCGGGTAAGGGAACGGTATCCTGCGTCGGAGCTGCCTGTGCTGCTGCTGACGGCGCGCGCTATGCGCGAGGAGATCTACTACGGATTTCAGCAGGGGGCGAATGATTATGTGACCAAGCCGGTAGACAGCCTGGAACTCAAATACCGGGTGACCGGACTGGCGCGGCTGAAGCAGACGATCGACCATAGCCTGCGGCTGGAGATCGCTTATCTTCAGGCGCAGATCCGCCCCCACTTCCTGTTCAACGCCCTGAACTCTATCGCCACACTCAGCACCATTGATATCTGCCAGATGCAGCAGCTGATCGAGGCCTTCTCCGCCTATCTGCGCTCAAGCTTCGATCTGATGAATACCGGCTCATTGGTTCATTTGAGGCAGGAGCTGTCATTAGTAGAAGCCTATTTATATATCGAGCAGGTGCGTTTCGGCGAACGGCTGGAGGTCAAGTGGGAGCGGAATGATACCGGACTGCTGCGGGTTCCTCCCCTGATCCTGCAGCCGCTGGTCGAGAATGCCGTCCGTCACGGGCTGCTCAGTCTTATAGAGGGCGGCCTGCTGACTATCCGTATTGAAGAGGAGGAGGAGCAGGTCCGGCTTACGGTGCAGGACAATGGCAAAGGCATGGAGCAGGCGCAGATTGACCGCCTGCTGATGAAGCACAAAGACAAGAGCTCCGGTATCGAGATCTGGAATACGAACCGGAGGCTGATTGAACGCTATGGGCAAGGCTTGTCCATTCAGAGCCGCCCCGGCTTTGGAACCACCGTCTCCTTCATGATTCCGCTCCGGCGTGCGGAGTGAACCCTTCCTCCAGCCGCTATAACCTGTACAAGGAGGTGCTACAATGCTTCGGGTAGTGCTGATCGATGATGAACGACTCGCCCTGATTCAGCTGGAAGCAACGCTCAGGGCGTTAGGCTCGAACATTGTAACGGCAACCTATACCAATCCCTTGCTGGCCTTAAGCGAAGCGTCCGGCTGGGAGGCAGATATTATCTTTCTCGATATTGATATGCCGGGAATGAACGGCATGGAGGTTGCGAAGCAGCTTGAGGAGTGCTGTCCCGGCTCAGCCGTTGTCTTCGTCTCCGCCCATAACAGCTTCGCTCTGGAAGCCTTCGAGGTCAGCGCGCAGGATTACCTGCTCAAGCCGGTCTCCAGGGAACGGCTGAGCCGGACCCTCCAGCGGATCAGGAGCCGGAAGAAGGTTAGCCTTGAGCACACGGACAAGCCAGACACGCTGCTGATCCGCTGCTTCAATGCGATCCAGTTCGAACGGGGAGGCGTGCCTGTCCGGGATTTCCGCTGGCGGACCTCCAAAGCCCAGGAGCTGTTCGCCTTCCTGCTGTATCATCATGACCGGATCGTCGTTAAGGACAAGCTGGTCGAGCTGCTCTGGCCCGAGGTCTCATTCAAACGTGCCTCTACCCATCTGTATACGGCCATCTACCAGATCAGGCAATCGCTGAAACGGGCGGACATCGGCCTTGTGATCAGCAATGCAAGCGTGGGCGAAGGGTATATGCTGGAGAGCGGCGACGCACAGATGCGGTGCTGTGGGAGGAAGGTGTCGTCTCTCTGGACCCGGTGGATGATTATAACGCCGCAGAACATGAAGAGCTGCTGAAGCTCTACACCGGCGATTACCTGGGGGACTATGAGTATCTGTGGGCCGAGAGTGAACGTCAGCGGCTGCGTAACCTCTCCTTGCAGCATGCCACGGAGCTGGCTGATTATTATACCGTCAAGGATAACATCACCAAAGCGGTTAACACCTATCAGCGGATTGTAGAGCTGCATCCCTACCACGAGCCGGGTTACCTGGCGCTCATGGAATTCTATAACCGGCTGGGCGAGCTAAGCTTCGTACAGGAGCAATATGAGAAGCTTCGCAGCTTGCTCTGGCGGGACCTGAAGCTTACTCCGTCCGCCAAGGTCGAGCGCTGGTATGCGAACTGGAAGCGTCTATATACTTGATTCCGTGCCGGAACTACTGCGATAACAGAATCCATACAAAAACGGTATGCCGCCCCCCGGTCAGAGGTTAGGCATACCGTTTCTTGTTGCACCCGCAGCTTCCATTATAGCGGCAGGACCTGCGCATGCGCGCTGTCCCGTCCTTTCAGTGAAGAGCTGCAGGACATGCGAATCCGCTGACATAACCGGTGTACACTGATTCTCGTGCAGTAGCTACCCATGCCAAACGGACCCTCACTCTTTCAATGTACCCGTTATGGAAAAGTTAAAACGCTCTGGCGCAAGGTTTAGAAATTCATGTAGACCACCGTGTAATCGGGAAAACCCTCCATCCATTTCACAATCGTCTTCGGCAGCTTGCTGGTGCCCGGAACATTGGTATAGAACCGCACAAAGGTCTCAGGAATCTCCTCTGAATCTGAGGGTTCATCCGAATCGAGCGCAGCCGCCCAGAAATGCCCCTGCTTATCATACATGATAATGGCTTCCGTAAGGGTGAACAGCCCTCTTACGCCGCCCTCTATCACTTTTGCCCCTTTACCGTCCAGATCCTTCGGCTCATTCAGCAGCTGCATACTGTACAGAAACAGGTCATAATCTTCCCCTACCAGCTTACGGAAGGCCTTATCATCTGCGGCTGTCTTGAAGACACCGGTGTCCCGCAGCGTGTAGACGGTCTCTTGCGGGTCTCTTGTATAGTGGCCGGTATAGGTTACATTCGCCCCGGCGGAATATACCGGTGAAGGGCTGGTAACATACAAATTGCCGTTCAGCAGATAGAAAAAGACCACGGAACCGTCCTCTTCCTTGTAGACGGCCATCCGTTTGCGGACTACTGCCGATTCTTCATACAGCTGGCCGGAATGGGCTCCATCATAGGCATCCACCGAGAAGACCAGCTTATCGCTCTTCACATTGCTGAATTCAACATAAGCCCCGAAGAAGGGCGAATAAGATTCCATATACCATTCCCCGCTCCAGTCCGCTGCGGCCGGAACCTTGGCGCTGGCTGCGGCGGCAGCCGTCAATGCCTCCACCGGAAGCTGGCGGGTGCCGTCCGGGTTGCTCCACACTCCGGCGAAGCCGGTGCCGGGAATCCACCAGCCCTCGAAATGGCCGGTTTCCTTGCCCTTCGCATCGTATTCATACATATTTGCGTATTTGCCGCTGACTGTACCGGTGAGCCTGATCGTCTTCTTGTATTTATCATAATAATAGCTTCCGGTCAGCTTCCCGCCGCTCTCCACCTTAATGGACATATGAATCGGCAGATTGCCGTTGATGGCGCCGGTCAGCGGCACCAGCCCGTTCGTGGCCAGACTCTGGGCGGGTGCAGCGGCAGCGGCCACCGTCCCGGATGGTGCAGCTTTCGCCCCGGCGGGTGCAGCCTGTGCCCCCGGCGGCACCAGAATGGCAGGCAGCAGCAGCGCGGCTGCCAGCAGGGTACTGATTTTACGGATAATTCTCACTATATTCCCTCCCTTTCGCAACCCTCTATAACAGCTACGTTACACTGTATGCCATCAATTACCCTTTTACAAGCAGGTAGAAAATAGCCCCGCTATATTATTTGCACTTATAATTTCACCAATCGCAGGCGTTCTAGCAAAAAACAGAGGTAAGTGTATTTTGTGCAACTAAAAACAGTGAAACGGGTGGACTTCCGCTTCTAATTGCAGTCTGTACAACTAAATTTGCCCGGATTGGCGAAAATCCAGGTATAGGGGCATTTTAATTGCACGAACTACATCTAAATGGAAATTTGGCGGCACATCGGACGATTTAGTTGTACGAATTGCACTTAAGCCTGCCCTTGCCTCCTAATCGGGGCGCGGTATACCCTCAGCAAGCCATTAGTTAAAGTAATTCTCACACGCCCAAGTTACATTACCAACCTTAGGGTAATTCTATATATACCAAAATTCACGTAGGAGATGATCCGTATGCCAGAACACAACTATGCAAGCCGGGAGCAGAACGAATCTATAATGAAGCTCCGCTTCGAGCCGGATGGGCTGCTGCCGAACAACCAGAAGCTTCCGGTCCTGCTGTATAAAGGTGTTCTCCGGGACCATCCGGAAGACACCGAACAGATCTTCAATGCCAACGGCTGGCTGAACAGCTGGGTGAATGGCGTCTTCCCCTATCACCACTATCACAGCAATGCGCATGAGGTGCTGGGCGTGATCTCCGGCAGCGCCAGCCTCCAGCTTGGCGGAGATGCCGGATACACCGCCAACTTGGAGACCGGTGATGTTGTGGTGCTGCCTGCCGGAACGGCACACAAGAAGCTCACAGCCACGCATGACTTCCGTATCGCCGGCGCATATCCCGGCGGCATGGACTATAACACCCGCCAAGCGAACCCGGATGACTTCGCGGCGGCGCTCCCCGAGATCCGCGAAGTTCCGCTGCCGGAGCGTGATCCCGTCTATGGCGAGGCTGGGCCGCTACTGCGGCTGTGGAAGTAGCAGCAGTGCCTGAGACATACGCTTAAACAGCGGGGCGGGCGGAACGACCCGCGTACCAAGCGAAGCGTTCGCCTTGATCTCCTGATTTTCACCGCTCCCCTTCTGCAGTCCAGGGATTAACTTCTGCGTTTGGCCCTTGATCCGCTCATTCCGCTGGACAATACTATATAATGTTGTGTACAACTATCCACTTAGGCCGTGCGCCTGAATGAAGGGGGCCCCCTCGAATGTATCGAGTAGCGGTATGTGAGGATGAAGAACAGCAGCGGGAGCTGGTGAAGAGAATTCTGGTCGGCTTATCCGTCAAGACGGATACCGAATTTGAAATCGATCTGTTCCCTTCGGGAGAGGACTTAATCTCCCACTACGAACGGGGCGAAGCCCCCTTCCATATCCTGATTCTGGATGTGGAGATGGGCGGCATGAACGGGATTCAGGCGGCGCACCGGCTCAGAAGCCGGAAGCATTTTGACGAGCAGATTATCTTCCTGACCAGCTACCCTGAATATATGGTGGAGAGCTTCGACGTGATTACCTTCCAGTATCTGATCAAGCCCGTCGCCCCGCAGCTGCTAGAGGAGAAAATTCTTAAGTTATGTGACTACTTCCAGGCGCAGGATAAGAAGTTCATCGTCATCAAGTCCGGGTATGAGGAGGTCGTCCTGCGGCATGATGATATTATCGGGATTGAGGCGGCCAAGAGCCTGACGGTCAAGAGCAAGCTGAATGTGATTACCACCACGGGAATCTATGAGACCAGAGGGATTATTGCCGAGTACGCTTCAGCACTGCGGGACAGCCATTTTCTGCATATCCACCGTTCGATTATTATCAACCTGTTGCATGTCCACAAGTTCGCGGGCGGCTGCGTGCTGATGTCAGGCGGGCAGGAGTTCCCCATCGGCCGGTCCAAAATCAAAGAAGTTAAGGACTTCTACACCAAATTCATGATCATGAAGGGCAACTCCTATGACTCATTATAATCTGACCCTCGTCATTTGTGTGATGCTGGTGATGTGCTTTCAGACCCAATTTTTCTTTGCCTCCGTATTTGACAAGTCTGCGAGGAAGCCTAACCGGATCATGTACTTCCTAATCTACGGGGTACTCTGTTTCCTCTACCTGGTCACCCCGCTGTCCCCTATATTATCTTCGGGCGTAGCCCTGCTGATGATTTTCAGTATGGCGCAAGCCTATAAGGTGGAGGTGAAGACCCAGGCGATCTTTTCCCTGCTGTACGCTGTGCTGATGACGGTGGTCAGCTTTATGTCGCTGTATATTTTCTCAATGATAGATTCGGTTGACTACACCAGTATGGACGCGGGTACGGGGATTGACCGGCCGGCCTTCATCAAGGGGCTGATCCTGAGCTGTATAATTATGTTCCCGGTGATTCAGATCATCCGGCTGATCTCTAAGCGGCGAAGTGTCTCATTGCCCTACCGGTATTATGTGATGTTCCTGCTCGTCCCGCTCATCAGCACCTATCAGATCAATGTCCTCACCGAAGACTCCAAGAAGAATATCTATTATTTCATTGCGATTCTCGGCTTCCTGTTCCTGAATGTGATGATCGTCTATATCTTCGATACTATTACCGACAAGTTCCAGTTCATGCATGAGAATGCCCAGCTCCAGCACCAGATGAACTATCAGGACGCCAACTATGAGAAGACGGTGCACAGCTTCAAGTCGATCAAAAGAATCATCCACGACACCCACCAGCAGTTCCTCTACATTGAGGAGTGTATCCGGCGCGATGATCCGGCCGCCGCTCTTGCGCATATCAAGCTTACGCTGAATAAAGTGGAGGATGCCTACCAGCGGGTCAACACCGGCCATCTGGCGGTGGATGCGCTGGTCACGAACACACTGAATATTGGACAAGCGAACGGCATCCGCATCGATACCCGGCTCAAGCTGCTGCCCGGTGAGCTTCACATCGACCGTTATGACCTATGCGTCGTGCTGGGCAACATGCTGGACAATGCCATTGAAGCCTCCAAAAAACTACGGCTCGCCGAGGACCGCTACATTCTGATCCAGATGCACTCCACTGAATCCGCGCTGTTCATCCGCATCCTGAATCATACTGCCCCGGAGACTACCTCTTTGCAGAGCCGGAAGCAGGACCCGGAATACCATGGCATCGGCCTGACCAATATCTCCAGAATCTGCGAGAAGTACGGCGGGAATATGACGATAGAGGCCGGGCAGCGGGAATTCAACAATATGGTGGTCCTCCCCTTCTCGCGCGAAGCTTCTATATAAAATGCGCTTAAGGGATCGTAATCCGCGTTTCAGGGTTATTCGGGCGTAGCTCTTCTCTTCTGTCTGTATGATAACTTCAGGAAGGTTATCTAAGAGACACAAGAGGAGGAATTCAAGATGAACAAGTTAACTTCAGTCGTACTGGCCGCCATGCTGGTGATTCCCGCAGCCCCGGCTTCAGCCCAGGAAAAGGAGTCGGCAGCGCAGGCCAAGGCGCAGGAGCTGGGTGAGAAGATCTTATCCGATTACGGAGTAAGCGGACTCCAGTATGCCATCCGGGACCAGGGCAAGGTTACAGTGTCGGGCGGCTTCGGTGTATCCGATAAGGCAGCCGGGACGCCCATCACCAAGGATACGATGTTCGGCATCGGCTCCATCAGCAAAATGCATGTCTCCGCTGCCACCATGATGCTGGCAGAGGATAAGATCATCGACATCGATCAGCCGCTTACTACGTATCTGCCGCAGTTCAAGATGGCCGATGAGCGCTACAAGAAGATCACGCCGCGCATGCTAATGAACCATTCTTCGGGCCTGTACGGCAGTCACTACGGGAATAGCATTCTGATGGACGATAACGATACACAGAATCATGATGACCTGCTGACAAGGCTTCAGTCCGAGCGGCTCAAATCCGATCCCGGCGCATATTCGGTATATTGTAATGACGGCTTTCAGCTGCTGGAGCTGATGATTGAGCAGGTGACGGGGAGCAGCTATACAGAGTTCCTGGATAAGCACATGAGTAGCCCGCTGAAGTTAAGCTCCACCAAAACGCCGCTGGACACCTTTGACCGGCAGAAGCTTGCCAAAACCTACTTCCCAGGCCTTACACAGGCAATGCCTGCCGAGAATGCCAATATCCTTGGAGCAGGCGGCCTCTATTCCACAGCCGAAGATCTGACCACATTCGCCGAGATGCTGAACGGCAAGATCCCGGATGTTCTGTCGAAAGCCTCCGCTACAGCGATGCAGCAGCCCGAATACAAGAATGGGCTCTGGGTGCCTGAAGAGAGAAACAGCTTCAATTACGGTCTGGGCTGGGATGCCGTAGATCTGGCACCATTCGGTGATTACGGAATCAAGGCCTTATCCAAAGGCGGAGATACCATCATGTATCACGCTGACCTGATTACCCTGCCGGAATCCGATATCTCCATCGCAGTGCTCTCGTCGGGGGGAAGCTCCATTTATAACACCATTTTTGCCTCCAATGTGCTGCTGGCCTACTTGAAGGACACCGGGAAGCTTCAGAAGATTCTGCCGGACGCTACCTTCACTCCTCCAGTCAAAGCGGCGATGCCTGCCGAGCTGGAAGCCTATTCTGGATTATACGGGACTGTCGGCTCAACCACTGCCATAACCATTAAGGACGGAGCGCTTAACCTGCCTGAGCTGGAGGGCGGACTCATTCCTGCGCAGAAGTATATCTATACCGGCAAGGGACAGTTCACGAGCCCGGACGGCAGTGCAGCCGTGAGCTTCGACAAGCAGAAGAACGGCAAAACCTATCTGAAGCTGAACACCCACTTGACTATCCCCGGTATCGGTCAAATGCTGATGGTCACATATGAATATCAGAAGCTGGATGCAAATCCCTTGAATGCTTCTACGAACCAGGCCTGGGCACAGAGAGACGGGAAGCATTACTACGCTGTGGATGAGAAAATCAATTCCTTCTTCTACCTCTCCCCGTCCATCTTGACGAAGACTGTTAAGGTTGAACAGGGCTACGCCACCGGGACGCGGATTGTGGACGAGAATACCGCCGTCAATGCGGCTGAGATTCCGGTCATGAACGGCAGAGACGCCTTCGATCTGACCTTCTCCAAGCAGAACGGTGCCGAATATCTAACCATCGACGGCAATGAGTATATCAGCGGAGATGCCGTGAAGCCGATCTACGGAGGCCGGGCATCGGTCAGCACCGTTCCTGCGGACGGCCAGAGCGTATGGTTCAAGATAGACAAGAAAGCCGCCGGCAAAACTATGACCGTTACAGCTCCTCCAAGCGGTGGATACGTTGTCTATGATGCAGACGGGATGATCGTAAGCCACTCCAGAGTGAGCCAGGACCCTTCAGTGAAGTTGCCGCAAGGCGGAATGGCCGTCTTCGGCGGGCAGGCGGGCGATGTGTTCAAGATTGAACTGAGATAACGCCCAAACTTGCTTAATGGGTTACAGTTGTGTTTTAATGTTATCAAATTGAATAATACTCTTATCCAGAGTTCGGTGGAGGGCTTCGCCCGATGATACCGCTGTGACCGGCATGCTATAAGCATATCAGGCACAGCACTAGAGGCATCCCGGATGCCTTGCAAAGATGAGAGGGTGCTGACAGTTGATGAGACTGCCCCCTTTAAATAGGGGGCTTTTTGTTTGAGAAGGGAGAGAACAGCATGACAGAATGGATTACGGAATTTATACTTTTCTTTAAGGATTTGTCGTATGCGGGAATCATGATCGCCTTGTCGTTTGAATTTGTGCCTGCTGAAATCGTACTTCCGCTTGCCGGATATTGGGTGTATCTGGGGGATATGAAGCTTCTGCTGACCATTCTGGCCGGTACGGTAGGCGGCACGCTCGGTCCGCTGACATTGTATGCCCTGGGCCGGTTCGGCGGCAGACCTGCAATTCATAAGTACGGGAAGTACTTTTTCATCCGTCCGCATCATCTGGAAGCCTCCGACCGTTTTTTTGATAAATACGGCAGCGGTGTGGCCTTTTACGGGCGCTTCATCCCCGGTGTGAGAACACTCATCTCCATTCCTTGCGGGATTGCCAAAATGAATGTGTTCAAATTCAGTCTGTACACCTTCCTTGCCATGCTTCCGATCACTTCGATCTATGTCTATCTGGGCTACAAGCTGGGTTCGCAGTGGGAGCATGTGGACGAGATCGTCAAGCCTTACATTCTGCCGTTGGCCACCCTATTCCTGTTAGGGTTCGGGCTGTACGTCCTGTCCAAGCGGTACCGCAGACGGCAGGCTTAATAATAATGCATTTTCAACTTTAGGAGGAAAATATGGAATCTGCGTTCGATTGGCTGAAATACCTGCTCTTAGGCCTGGTCCAGGGGGTGACGGAACCGATTCCCGTCTCCTCCAGCGGGCACTTAATCATTGCCCAGCGGCTGCTCGGGATGAAGCAGAATGGACTCTCTTTTGAAATCTTAACCAATACGGCTTCATTGATCGCCATCTGTTTTATTTTCCGCAAAGATATCAAGGACTTAATCACAGGGTTCTTCCGTTATCTGAAAACGCGCGATGCCAAGTACCGGTCCGAATTCATGTTCTGTATCTACATCGTTATCGGCACAATCCCTGCAGCGGTTGCTGCCGTATTCTTCAAGGATACGATCGAACGTGTCTTCACCTCTGTACATACCGTATCCATCAGCTTACTTATTACCGGGGTAGCCCTCTGGCTGATCCGCAATCTGCGCGGCCAGAAAAGAGACGGCAACCTCAAAGTGAAGGACGCCATCATCGTCGGGCTGGCTCAGGCAGTCGCCCTGATTCCCGGCATCAGCCGTTCCGGTTCAACAGTCATCGCCTCGATTGCCGTCGGGATGAAGCAGGAGACCGCACTCAAATTCTCCTTCATGCTGTACATTCCGATCAGCATCGGGGGCCTGATCCTCGGCGCGTCTGATATTGCGCATGATCCGAACCGTGCGGCGCTGGCGATGCCCTACTTGATCGCCTTCCTCACCACGCTGGTCGCCACGTACTTCGCCATGCGCTGGTTCATCGGTATTATGGCGAAGGGGAACCTGATCTACTTTTCATACTACTGCTTCGTGGTGGGTACACTGCTGCTGATTTTCTTGTAACCAGGACTTGTAAAGGGGCCCGGCTTGAAGGGAATCCACCTCCTTCTCTGGCTCCTGAACCTTCTGTTTTGCCCCTCCCCCGAGTTGTATCACTTACCATAATTGGATAAACGTATCTTAATTCTGCGATTAATGCAGGATCGACGGAAGCAAGTGGAAAAACAACAACTAAATCAGTCCATACCCGCCATTTTCGCTGAATTGGGTTAATTTAAGTGCTGTTTTTCCAACTGCTGTTTTCGTATCGCCCATTTGCTGATCAGCAAGTGCCGGAAATCCAACTATTTTCCGTCCAAGCGGGAAGCTAGCGCTTCCTCTCAACGAAAAGAGCAGCACTCCTCCTAAGATGGAAGAAGTGCTGCTCTTGTATTTGTTACACTATTGCTGTCCCATCAGGATCTTCGCATACGGCGAATCGATCGGGATCATGATCACCGGCTCATTCTTCAGCGTGGTCACATAACTCTGCAACGTGCGGTAGAAGCTATAGAACTGGGGAGATTTTCCATAGGCTTGGTTATAGATTTTGGCAGCTTCCCCTTCGCCTTCGGCGATAATCTTCTTGGAGTCGGCTTCGGCCTGGGCCATCAGCTCCCGGGAAGCACGGTCCGCCTTGGAGGTAATCTTCTTGGATTCCTCGTCCCCTTCGGACAGGTAACGCGCAGCGATGGACTGGCGGTCCGAGATCATCCGGTTGTAGACGCTCTGCTTGTTCTCTTCCGGCAGGTCGGTACGCTTGATCCGTACATCAATGACTTCAATGCCATAGTTATCACGGGACAACGCGTCACTTACATCCTTGGTAATCTCATCATTAATATTGCCCCGGCCGGTATCCTCACTGATGATATTCTCATAATTGATCTCCGACAGCTTGCGTCGCACCGAGTTATAGACGGCTTCATCGATACGCTGGACCCCGCCGCTGACCGATTGAACGGTTCTCAGGAACTGTGAAGCATTGGTGATTCTCCAGACGGTATAATTATCGACCACAATCGGCTTCTGGTCCTTGGTCAGAATGCTGGTCGGCGAGCTCTCGTACGTCATCTGATACTTGGGCAGCTCCGAGACATTCTCGACAAAAGGCAGCTTGAACTTCAGCCCCGGCTCCTCCACCGCACGCATCGCTTCACCGAAACGGAGAACAACCTTATATTCCCCTTCCTTCACGATGTACATAGAGCCGGCCAGCAGAATAATCAGAACGATAGAGGATATTAATAGGATGATCGGGTTTTTTTTCACTTGGCATCTCCTCCTTGCGGTGCGGCTGAAGGGGCCGGATTTACAGCGGCAGGGGCAGAGGTGCTATCCTTGGTGCTGCGCATCAGCTCATTCAGCGGCAGATAGTTCACCGTATCACTGTTCGAGTTGGTAATGAAGATTTTGGCATTAGGCAGGATCTGCTCCAACGTCTCCAGTACCAGCCGGCTCTCGGTGACGCTCTGATTGTTGGCATATTCGGCAAAAATCGCATTGAACCGCGCCACATCCCCCTGCGCATTCAGGATACGCGACTTCTTCTCGCCTTCGGCCCTCTCCAGCAGGGCCTGCGCTTCACCGCGCGCCTTCGGAATGATATCGTTCTCATACTTCTTAGCGTTGTTGATCTTCGTATTCTTCTCTTCACGGGCGTTCGTCACCTCGCGGAAGGCTTCCTCCACCTGGCCGCTTGGCGGCTCAATATCCTGGAACTTAATATCGATGATCTGAATACCGGTGTTGTATTTCTTCTGCAGATCCACCAGCAGCACGCGTACCTTATCCTGAATGACCGTCTTTCCGTCGGTAATCGCATAGTCCAGCTTCTCGGATCCAATCACCGCACGGATCGAGGAGCTGGCTGAGTTACGCAGGAAATGCTCCGGGTTATCGATGTTATACAGGTAATCACGGATATTGCTGATCTTCCACTGGACTACAGCATCGGCAGAGACAATGTTCTCGTCGCCCGTAATCATCATAGCTTCATCATCCACAGGCACCGCTCCATCCGACTCCTGGCGGTATCCGATATGAATCCGCTGGGTCAGCTCGGCAGGAACGGTAATTACATCCTGGATGGGATAAGGCCATTTGAAATGAAGCCCGGCTGAGCTCTCACCCGTATACTTGCCGAAGGTCAGAATAGCTGCACGTTCCTGCTCCTGCACCGTATAAAATGAGGTCGCGCCGATATACAAGAGTACAGCCGCTGCGGCTACCCCCACCCCTATCCTTTTGTACATGCCCGGCTTCAATTTCGGCAGCTTGAACCCTGGGATATTATCGCCATTCTGGTTCATGAAATTCAAGATGCATCGCTCCTTTTGGCGTATTTTAGTCGTATTAAAGGTATATATACGGATACAAAACAAAAAAGTCTCAAAAATTGCGACTTTAATGAATGTAGCTGAATATTGCTGCGATTCTCGCGGGTTTGGCTGGTTGACCGCAACGGAAAATGAACTCCCAATCAGGAATATTTTAACCTTAAAAGCGGAAAATTCACAGATTCTTAACTTATCTTTACTCTACTATTGGAACTTCCTCAGGCGCTGCGTTTCTCTCGGTCAATTGCCACTATTTCACGGTTTGTACTCATTTGAAATATTGACCATTGGAATATTATAGAATAATATTACAGCTATAAAATAAAAATATAGTTCTTGGAATCTAGTCAGGTGGTGAGTACATGGTCCCGACACTAACGACCATTCGCGATGCATTAACAGGGTATCTGTCCCAGCAGAAGATGACTATTAATCAGTTTGCCGGACAATCCGGAATCAATTCAGGAACGCTCAGCCGGCTTATTCATGGTCAGCAACCCATTGCCATGAACCATCTGGAGCGGATTACGAGGGCAATGGGGCTTCCTGAGGATCACTTTTACAGCCTTTATGTGGAAGAATGCTTCGATCATTCCCCGCCAACCTGGCGGCGGTTACGGCCGTTTCTAGTACGTTCAGCCGAGCTTGGGCGTCTGGATTGCATTGAACAGGTGGTTCAGCAATTGCTGGAGAAACTGACCTACGCTCCCATGTTATTTGAGGTGGCAGAAGGGCTGTTTCAGGAGGGTCTATGGCAAGCAGCAGAATTGCTGTATAAGAACGTGAGCGACAGTGAGAAATACCAGAACTCTGAACGGCTGGCCTTGTGTCAATACCGTCTCTTCCGCATTGCCCTAGGAGACGACCAAACCCGGAATCTGCAAGCGGCTCATATCTTTGAATGTTATTTGGATAAGCTCGATGAGGCGGATCAGTTGGATGGATTTAAGCACTTAGTAAATGTGTATTATTCACTGCATAAATGGGAAAAAGCTGATAAATTAGCTCAGGATATGCTTCATCTGGCTACTCTTCGCTATAATCTTCAACGTCAATCAAACCGCAGGATGGGTGAAGAGAAAAAACCTGAAAAACCGCTATGCTTCTATATTTATTACTCTCATCTCATGCGCGCAAGTATATGTGAGGAACATAATGATTTTACATCGGCTTTGAAATTTGTCAGTCTGTATACAGATACAAGCTGGATACAAAAAGATGATAAAGAGGCAAAACGAACAATAGCTCAGTTTCAGGAATGGGGCAAGGCAAATACTTTGCTCTATCAGGTTATGTCTGGTAAGCAGGATGTCCTTTCAGAGTATATTGAACATATTTCAACCCAAAGAGATGAATTATTTGTAGCTTTATCTAATATCCTAGCTTCAGCTAACCGTTATGGCTGGAATGTAGATCACGTTCTGGAACGGTTTGCTGACTACATTCCATACCAGACATATGCTACAGAGTTTGGTGAGTACAACCAGTTGATTATATCGGATCAACACACACGGTTCCTCGTAGAGCTGGCTGCCTATTATATACGAAATAAGCGAAATGAAGAATTCAGCTTCGTACTGCAAAGTTTAGAATCTGCTTCCAAGATTAACAACGAGAGCATAGCACTCGCTTGTATCAATATGTTTGAACAATATCGGTATGAAGCCGGACAAGAAGAGCTGGAGCGATATAAACTGCTGATCAGAACAGTGAAAAATTCTAATACTAAGAATTTCTATTCGGCTTCTAGCTCTCTGTAGTCTGGGTATTGCAATTCTTATACCCGTGATACCCACAGAACCTATAGTAAATGTAAGCACTCCATTGTCAATTTCAACTATGGGACACGGTACGGGTGGAGGCTGAACCTTTCCTGCATATTCATAATTTGATACAAATTATCTTACTGCCCTTTGCTCGCATGAAAGCCCACAGACCAACAGACATTCCCGCAGAACCGGGGACGTCTGTTTTTTGCTTCGCGGCTATCCTCAAAGAAGGATAGCTATAGAAGTGGAACGAAAGAAATTAACGAAAAGCAAAAAGGGGATATTGGGAACTGTAGGAGCGGTAGCGTCCGCCTGAAAATGTTCACCTCAGTGACAACGAAGCTTCGATTACCAATTTAATTGCACATCCAAAAAAACCCGAAAAAGCGCAAACCTGCGCCTTCTCGGGGTTTTTACTATAATGCTCTTAAATACTAGACTTATTGCGGAAATAATTATGCAGGAACTCCTTGGCCCGCTCGGACTTCGGATGGTTGAACACCTCGTCCGGCGTTCCTTCCTCGACAATCTTGCCTTTGTCCAAGAAAAGCACCTTATTCGCCACTTCATAGACAAAGCTCATCTCATGCGAGACGAGGATCATGGTCTGGCCGGTAGCGGCGGTCTTCTTAATCGTCTGCAGCACCTCGCCCACCAGCTCAGGGTCAAGCGCTGAGGTCGGCTCGTCCAGGAGCAGCAGCTTCGGATTCATCGCGAGCGCACGGGCAATGCCCACCCGCTGCTGCTGGCCGCCGGACAGATGCTTCGGATAATAATGAGCACGCTCAGCAAGGCCTACCTGCTCCAGCTGCTTCTGAGCAATCTGCGCGGCCTCGCGGTCATTCATCCGCTTCACAATCTTCAGGCCTTCCTTGGCATTATCCAGCGCCGTCCGGTGCTGGAACAGATTGAATTGCTGGAATACCATCGCTGTCTGCTTGCGCAGCTCCAGCCGCTGCTTGTTCGTGATCGTGCTGAAATCGACCTTGAAGCCTTCGAGATCCAGCGTGCCCCGGTCCGCCTGCTCCAGGCAGTTAAGCGAACGCAGGAAGGTGGATTTGCCCGCACCGGACGAACCGATGATGGCCACGACATCTCCCTTGTTAATCTCGACAGAGAGATCGTCCAGAATCAGATTGCCGTGAAAAGACTTGGATAAATGGCTCACCTTTATCATCAGATCTCCCTCCTTCCCCAAGAGAACCAGCCGCGGTTCATGGCTCCGGTAGCGGAGTCCGGAATGGAGAATCTTCGCTCCAGGAATCTCAGAAGCTGCTCAATCAGAATCGTCATGATCCAGTAGATAATCGCCAGCGCGAGATACACCTCGAAGAAGCGGAAGTTGCTGCCGGAGATGATTTTCCCCTTGGCGGTCATTTCGATTACACCCGCAACGAAGGCCAGTGAGGTTCCCTTCAGCAGTCCGATCAGGGCATTGCCCAGCGGCGGAATCGCCACCACAAGCGCCTGCGGAACAATGACTCTTCTCAGCACCTGAAGATACGTCATCCCCAGGGATTCAGCGGCCTCGATCTGGCCCTTATTCACCGACTGCAGCGCAGCACGGATCGTCTCCGAGTTGTATGCCGCTTCATTGAACGCGAAGGTGACCAGCACGAAGATCATCGCCGGAATGGCATTGATATTATAATCCGTTCCGTACTGCTGATTAATGAATTTGAGTAACAACGGAATTCCGTTATAAGTCAGGTACAGCTGCACAATGATCGGCGTTCCGCGGATGAACGAGATGAAGAGTGTAACCAGCTGGCTCAGTACAGGAATTCTGCGCATACGGATAATGGCGAACAACAGCGCAAAGACAAGGCCGACGATCATCGAGATGACCGTAATCTGCAGACTCACAGGAAGGACCTCTAACAGACGAGGTATCGCTGTGAACACCGCGTTAATATCAAAAATCTCTCCCATGCCGTCTTACTTCCTTCCACGTTCAATTTACAGGCGACGCTCTAACACGGTCTGACCGTCAACCGTCTGCCCTCATAGATAATTTCAGTATGATAGCGTTCGTTGCTTACCTTATTCAGCCGCTCCACCAGGGAAGCCGCCGCTTCGTCCGAAGCCAGTACCGGAAGCCCGCGCTTCGTCACTGTATCATGCGTAAGTCTAAGATCAATCGGAATCAGCTCATAGCTGAACCGCTTGTCCTCCACACTCAGATCGAACATAACCAGGAAGTTCTCCGAGAACTTGCGGTCGCTGTAGAAGCCCTGCCAGTTCCCTTCGCTGTCCTTGGTTCTGTTCTTGTGCAGAGTAGATGGAGCTTCATTCTCAGCATACCCGTAGGCGGTGAACATCTCTGGAGATACAATCGACTCTCCTGCTTCGAACTCCATGAACAGACTGCCTATGTTATAAAAAATAGGTTGGCCCTTGTACAGCTCCACCCCTCTGGTGAAGTGGGCACCATGCCCGAAGACACAGCTCGCCCCGGCATCCACCGCCCCCCGCGCGAAGGTCTCAATGAACTCTGCCGGATAATCGGAGTACCAGTTCTCATTCTCCCCTTCATGCGTATGGAGGCTGACAAAAACATAGTCACTGCGCTCCGCCGCATCCTGGATGCTGCGGTAGATTTCCTGCTGATCCTGCTCATGCGCTGCCGTCTTGACGCGGGACTGTTCACCCTTCTCGAAGGTTAAATAGCCCTCAAACAGCGAGCCGAATTCATAGTGGTTCTCCGACTTGCTTTTATACGTCTCAATCCTCTTGCCTTCCTCCATGCTGGAAGCGATGCCGATACGCTCACTGATCTCCTGGAGCGTGCTGAAATCCTGATCGTTCACGACATACGTACGCGACCAGCGCAGCGGGTTGACCCCCGGACGGGCCGGAACGCCGTTCCCCGGATTCGAGGCAGCGAACACTTCGCTTCTCGTCACATCGATGGTGATGATGGCAATCCGCCCGTCTGGCGTATCCACAAACACCGGCTTACGCGCTTCATGCAGGCTCATGCCCACTCCAAGCGGGGTCAGACCGCGGGCTTCCGCCTCTTCGATCGTATCCACAAGACCCTGGGTCCCATAATCCCCCGTATGATTATTCGCAAAGCTCACATAACGGATATTGAGCTTCCCGAATTCGTCCAGCGCCTTGGGGCGCACACTGGTCTGGTAGCCGCGGCCTGCCGCCGGAGCGGTATTCAGGCGCGGAGTCACGAACTCTGCATTGGTAAAAGCTTCATCGGCCCCTTGCAAAAGAGCCAGCAGCTCCGGGTCCATCGTCTTATCTAAATTGCTGCTGGAGAATAATGCATCTCCCGAGACTAGAAATTTCATATGCTCACCTTCCTCCGGTTACTCCATCAGCTCTTTTTTAGGCAAATAATCGCCGCCAAGCTGCTCTTGGCTAATCTTCAGCAGGGTGCCGTCTGCATACATTTCCTTGATTCTCTTGTTGACGGTATCCAGCAGGGTGCTGTCCGCAGACTTCGAGAGCAGGATATAAGATCCTGGATCGCTATTCTCTGTAGAGAACGCAACCACCTTCAGGTTGGTGAAACCGTGCTCCTTGATGGCCTTCTCGGCAGAGACACGGGAAATGATGCGCACATCGTACTTGCCGGCTTCAATACCTTCGAACTGCTTCACGAAATTCTCGTCGGTGTAGATAATCTCTGCTTTGGCATCCGGGTTCGCTTCATTATAATTCTCCAGCAGGGTGGCACCGGAGTTACCTACTTCTGTTACGGCTTTATAACCCTTCAGGTCTTCTACCGCCTTAAGGGTATTATCGTCCTTGCGGACTACGAATACATTCGCATTCTCAATAATCGGGAGAGAGAAATTGTATTTGCCGCGTCTCTCGGGGTTCGAGCTGAAATTGTTCGCCCCCAGCTGGAAGCGTCCATTATCCAGGCCGGTCAGAATCCCTTCGAATTCAATCGCCTGCACCTCTAGCTTATATTCCGGAAGGTCCTTGAAGATCGCCTTCATTACTTCCACATCGTAACCTGTCAGCTGGCCGTCCTTCTCGTAGCTAAAAGGATTACTTACCCCGCTCGTTGCAGCAATGATGGTCTTCGTACCGGCTCCCGCGCCGTTTGTCTCTGCGGAGCCTGCGTTATTCTTATTTCCATTACCGCAGCCTGCAATAACCAATCCGAGCAACATAATCAGAATGCCTGGCACAAATTTCTTCTTCATTATAACTTCCCCCTCGTCTAGTAAAAGCTCTCTCTTGTTGTCCTATGATGTCCAACTTATCATAGTCTTTTAGTCTGGAATTATTATGTCACGGGGTATACAGTGTGTCAAGGTAAACGGGCAAAGCAATTGACGAATGCTGGCGAAAAAAGTCGATTGATAGCTGGAGTGTGCTTGGTTGATCTGCCTAATATATGTATCCCCCAGGTAACCTGGGAGTATTCCAAATTAATGTATACCTGTCTACTTATGCTCGATGAGATCAGGTGTATTAGTGCTCTTCATTTACGCGTTTGACCCCGATTTGTGAAAATCAAGTGCACTAATGCTCTTCATTTGCTCGTTTGGCCGACTTTTGTGAAATTCAGATGCACTAATGCTCTTCATTTGCTATCCGGCCACATTCTGCGCCACCAATGGGATTTATCCCTCTCATTTCGACCATTTGGCCTTTTACAGCGCCACCAAAGGGATTTATCCCTCTCATTTCATCCATTCAGCCTCTTTCGCTTGCCACCAAAGGGATTTATCCCTCTCATCCGCCATCTTCCCACTTCCAGCAGCCCGAAGCCCGCTCTTCTCACTATCCCCTGACTCCTAAGAAGACCGAACCACTCTCTTCCGGCGCGCCGGAACCTTGACACCCTGCTCCAGCAGCTTGCCCCAGTTGCCGGGATTGGTCAGGTCGGGGATACGCTGCTCCAGAATGGCCTGATACTGAAGGGCCTTCTCTTCCAGATGGGCAACGCGCTGCTTGGCCTCTTCCAACTGAATGAGCGCCGCTTCCCTGTATTCCATCATCATAGCGAAGCGCTGGGGGATGGTCGAATCCCCTTCGAGGCAGAGATCGACATAGGTTTTGATGCTTTCAATGGGGAGACCTGTCTGCTTGAGGCATTTGATCCCGTACAGCCAGTTCACCGATTCATCGTCGAATACCCGGATGTTGTTCTTATCACGCTGAATGCTCGGCACCAGACCTTTATCCGTATAGAAGCGTACCGCATGCTCAGTGAGTTCGGTTATAGCGGCAGCTTCTTTGACCGTATACATAATATCCCTCCCGGAAAAAAATAATAAGCCCTGCTTGACTTCGTGTTACACGAAGGCGATAGGCTTATTGTATAGCAAATTGGCAGCCGGCGAAATCCCCGCTGAGGTGCCTGCTGTTCGGGATTACTTTTCCGGATAGCTATCCGTTTGCCATAACTATAAATATACCATAGGAGGACAAGAGCATGCAGACTGTAACCTTGAACAATGGAGTGAAAATGCCGATTCTCGGCTTCGGTGTCTATCAGGTTCCAGATAGCGAAGAATGTGAGAAGGTAGTGTACGAAGCACTGATGGCAGGCTATCGACTGATCGACACCGCTGCCGGATATCTGAATGAAGAGGCGGTGGGCCGCGCCATCAAGCGCAGTGGTATACCGCGCGAAGAGCTGTTCATCACCACCAAGCTGTGGATTCAGGATGCCGGATACGAGAGTGCCCAGCTTGCATTCGCCAAGTCCCTGAAGAAGCTGGGGCTGGACTACCTGGATCTGTACCTCATTCACCAGCCGTTCGGGGACTATTACGGAGCTTGGCGGGCGATGGAAGAGCTGCACCATGAAGGGAAAATCAGAGCGATCGGGGTCAGCAACTTCCTCCCGGACCGGCTGATGGACCTCATCGTCCATAATAAGGTTGTGCCTGCGGTCAATCAGGTGGAGACGCATCCGTTCCATCAGCAGACGGATAATGCTGCTTTTATGAAGGAACAAGGAGTGCAGATTGAATCATGGGGACCATTCGCTGAAGGACGAAACAACTTGTTCAGCAATGAAGTGTTATCCGGGATTGCCGCTAAGCATAACAAATCTGTCGCACAGGTTGTGCTGCGCTGGCTGATCCAGCGTGATATCGTGGCGATTCCGAAGTCTGTGCGCAAAGAGCGGATTGTGGAGAACTTCGATATTTTTGATTTTGCGCTGAGTGCAGAGGATATGGCGCAGATTACCGCGCTCGATACAGGCGAGAGCCTGTTCTTCTCCCACCGGGACCCGGAAATCGCAAAGCGGCTGGGTAACTGGAAGGTTGAACTGTAAAAGCTCCATCATACCTCAGCAGCACAAGGCCCATGCTTAATCGCATGGGCCTCTGTCTATGGCATACCTGCCTAATACATTTCATAGATCAGCTCAGGGTCCAGCTCCCCCTCAGAATCAAACGCTGCATAGATACATAACCGGCCCGCCGGTGTGTCCCCGGCATCATAGCCGATACGGAAGGAACCGTCATCAGCGAAGTTAAGCTCGGCCAGCTCCAGCTCATTCACATCTTCATCCGGATGGGCCCCGGCAATCTGTAGCAATACGCGGTCAAGCAGCTTGTCCAGTTCAGCCCATACTTTTTGAATCTGGGAGGTCAAATGCTCCGCATCCGTCTTGGTCTTAACCTCCGCGGTCACGGGAAGCTCATGGCCCAAATAGGAAAAAGCTGCGCTATAGCATGTGAAGGTATTATCATACCGCAAGGTTCCGACACCCTCCACCTCATGATCGGGCTGGATGATAAGATTGTTGGCATAATCCAACTCCGTAAGCTGCGGATTATGGCTCGTATCCAGTACCGTCAGCTTGTTCTCCGAGCAATAGAGCTTGGTCAACTGCTTATTGTGGCTGAGGTCCAGACCCGTAAGATGATTATTGAAGCAACGCAGACCTGTAAGTCCTGGATGCTTGCTGGTATCCAGGCGGGTCAGATGATTATGATTGCAGCGGATTTCAAGAAGCTCCGTACACTCTGCGATATTCAGAGTAATGATATAATTGCTGCTGCAATCGAGCTGCTCCAGTGCTGTATTGTGCCCGAGGTTCAGTTCATGCAGCGAGTTATAGGAGCATTGGAGTACCATGAGTCCAGGATTATTGCTTAAGTCCAATCTCGATATCATATTCTCCTGACACTCCAGCTTCTCCAGCCTGGTGTTCCGGCTGAGGTCCAGGGTACGGAAAAGATTCAGGCTGCAATCCAGCTCTTGCAATAACTGATGAGGCGACATGTTCAGCTCGATCAGCAGGTTACTGCGGCAGTTCAGCTTAACCAGTTCCCGGTTCTGCCTAAGATCAAGTAAGGTTAACCCGTTATAGGAACAATCCAGCTTCTGAAGGGCCGTAAAATGCTCAATTCCTTGCAGACTTGAGATTCCAAGGCCACTCAGGTTTAATGCGGTTACTGTGTCTATGTCACTCTTAAGTATGGATTCACGTTCACCGCAGAAGTTCTCCTGTACAAACTCCCGGAAACGTTCATCTGCGAAATCATGAGTAATCTCAAATTGCATGGTTCTCCTCCTCCCGGATCGTTGGAATTATTCTACCATACCTTGGAGAGTTGATCACTCTGGATGAAGTCGCCTCCATCATTAGGCGTTTGATATTCTGTTATAATGAAGGAAATCTAAAGATGCTGGCAGATGCCGGGATGATTATGGGACACTGCCGAACCGAAAACGGAGGAATTAACGGATGAACACGGAGCGTTCTCAGACATGGATGACATATGATGATCCGCTGGCGAAGTCTGTGGTACAGGCGATTCGTACCGGCGATGTACCGGGATTGACAGAATTACTGGCTGGAAACCCGGGGCTGGCTACAGCCCGGATTGTTGGGACTGAAGAGGGACGGGCAAGTAACGAAGGGACTGGCGGCGGGGAGACTGGCGATGCCGGGAATACAGAGACTGTCGGTGTGGGCGTTAGTAACACTGGGGCTAGTAGCGAAGGCACTGGTAATCCTGATGATGGCGGGGGCGTTAGTTACACCGAGACTGGCAGCAGGGACACTGACAATGCTAACAGTGGCGGCGACGCTGGGGCAAGCGCAAACAGTAAGAACACAGGCGGCGGCACTGAAAGCGAAGAATCTGGAGCAAAAAGCGTGAACCCTGGCAGCACTGATCGCGGGATGTCGCGCACACTGCTGCACATTGCCACGGACTGGCCGGGGCATTATCCCAATAATGCAGCGGTCGTTGGCGTGCTGATTGAGGCAGGCGCGGAGGTGAATGCGCAGTTCAGCGGGGCGCACCGCGAGACGCCGCTGCACTGGGCAGCAAGCAGCGATGACACCGAGGTGCTGGACCTGCTGCTTGATGCCGGTGCCGACATCGAGGCCCCAGGTGCGGTCATCGCCGGCGGCACCCCGCTGGACGATGCTGTGGCCTTCGCGCAGTGGCGGGCGGCGCAGCGGCTGGTGGAGCGCGGTGCGCAGCCTGCACTATGGCACGCGGCGGCGCTTGGTCTGCTTGATGCGCTGGAGGCCCACTTCGCCGGACATCCGCTCCCGCGCCGCTATCCTTGGGGCGCAAGCTCTGCTTCAGCAGCACCGGAAGAGGTAAACGTCGCATTCTGGTGCGCCTGCCACGGCGGACAGCGCACCGCCGCCGAATACCTGCTCGGCCAGGGAGCCGAGCTAAGCTGGCCCTCCCCATGGGACGGCCTCACTCCCCTGGACGCCGCGAGACGCTGCCAAGCCACAGAACTGGCCGCATGGCTGGAGGGCCTGGGCGCTAAGTCCGCACATATGTAAGCTGTGCCGGTGAGCAAGTGCATTCCTGCACCTCATTCGCTCATCTAGCCGACTATTACGAAATTCAAGTGTACTTATGCACCTCATCTCCGCTCTACGCCCGCTTCCCGCAACATTCCGAAGCGCCAGAAATGAAACAGGACCGGCCCAAGGCCGGTCCTGTCATTCATTATCCAGAAGGCTGCCCCTCGGGACAGCTTCCAACCCATTAATACGTTACTTCCCCCCGTCCCCAGCCTGCTGCGACAGCTTGGATACGATCTGGTCGATCGGCTTGGTGAACAGGGCGTACAGAATGGCGGCGTTCTCCTTTTTGCTCAGCGCTTCTCTGGACTTATAGTCCACAGCGCCCTTGGCATCCGGCTTGAAGTCCGGTCCGTACAGGCCCAGGGCGACAGCCATCTTCACGGCCGGAACGGCCCATTTGTCTGTAGTGCCGGACAGCTTCACCTTCTCGAACAGCTTATCCGGGTATTGCTTATTATATGCTCTCCATATCAAGACCGCAGCCTCCTGGCGGGAGATCACCCGGTCCGGCTGGAATTCTCCGCTGGCCGTTCCTTCAATCATGCCCAGCTCAACAGCCTGCTGAATGAAAGCGGCATCGGGATGGCCCTGCAGATCCGGGAAGGCCAGCTTCTCAGTCGAACTTCCCTTGAGTCCGCTGCTCTCCATCATCAGCCGCACATACTGGGCGCGCGTAATGCCCGCCTCAGGCTGGAAGCTCAGCGTAGCATCATTCGGCAGATAACCCAGCGACTGGAGCATCTGAACCGGAGCGGCATAAGGATGGCTCGCCGGAACATCGGCATAACCGACGCCGTCCGGCCCCTTTTGCCCGTAGCTGAACGGATTGAGGTAAGGCTCCTTGAGATAAGCGCTGCCTCCGTCATCCTTCATGGTGAAGCCCGTAAATTTGCCGGTCAGCTCATCCGTGAACAAATTATCGTCTACCTGGATCAGCTTGCGGGAACCCAGAAAACCATCGTTAATCATTAGCGTACCATTCTGCACAGAGACTGTAGTCACCAGACTCTTCATACGGAGATCCGCATAGTAGCCAGTGAAGGCCTTCAGCGCTTCAGTGCTCTTCGGCTTGTAGGCATCCAGCTTCACCGGTGCGGCATATTGCGGGAAGAAGCTCTGAATAAAAGCCGGATAAAACTGCTCCCGCAGTGTACTCTGCTGATTATAGGCAATGAATACCCCGGTGTTCTGCTCGGGGATCAGGAACATATAAGTGCTGAAGCCAATTAAATCGCCAGCCTTGGTGATAATCTTGGAACTGCTGCCGGCTCCCTGAAGCTGTAAAGGCGCTTCAAAGCCGTAGGTGGTATTCGGTAGCATAGGATGAATGGAAGAACGGTATTCCTCCATCGATTGTATGGTGTCAGCCTTAAGAATGCGGTTATTGTCAACCGCTCCCCCGTTCAGAAATGCCGTCATGAACTTGGCAACATCATCGCCAGTAGACAGCATGCCGCCTTGAGGCATCACGGTTGGCGTCACATTGTACAGATCGACCTCTATGCCCGTAGCGTCATAGGCCGTAGCAAGATTGTCCTTCAGCTTACCTTCCAGCAGGAAGCCGCTTGAATCCATCTTCAGCGGGGCGAATACATGCTGCTGCATATAATCCTCATACGGCATGCCGCTGGCCTTCTCTACCACCAGACCAAGCAGCATCGAAGCGAAGTTGTCATACATGTAAGAAGTGCCCGGCTCACGCACCACCGGCGGCATATGCTTCACCACATAATCCTCAATCGACACCTTAGTGGTGAAATCCTGGTTGATATCCTCCGGCAGCGGGTCCTGAATACGGAAGCCGGTGGTGTGAGTCAGCAGATCCGCAACCGTTACCGGAACTCCGAAGGGATTGTCGAAGGCCATCTTGCCGGTATAGGTTTGAAAATCCGCCTTCAAATCGAGCTTGCCCTGCTCCACGAGCTGCATGGCAGCAGTGGCGGTGAAGGTTTTGGAGACGGAGGCCATACGGAAGACGGTCTTGTCAGGGTCTACCTTGGTTTTGGCAGCCTTATCTGCGTATCCGAAGCCTTCCTTCACTACGGTCTTGCCGTCCTTAACGACTACAACAACGGCACCGGCAAGCTGTGCCTGCACATCCTTCGAGCCGAAGAACGGCTTAAGGAAGGCATCCACATTCTCAGTAGTCAGCGGCTTGCCCGTTACAGCGGCAGCGGCCGGAGCGGCCGAAGAAGCAGGGGGAACAGCGGCGGCATGGACAGCCGGGGCCGTCAGTGTCAGAACCAGTGCAGCCGATAACACAGTCCTCGTCCACAAGGCAGAGCGGGAACGTAACCATGACACATTCATTTAATTCACTCCATTTCCATAGAATTATAGGCATAATAGTTAATACGCCTAATCCTGGAAATTGGTTCACTTAATTCCCCAGCACCTCTTCCATCTTCTTCAGCTTTCTGTAAATCACCGACCGGTCTACGTTCAGGCGCTTGGCCGCCTCGGTCCCGTTCCCGGCACAATCCTGCAGCATTTTTTTGATATAATGGCCCTCCGCTACGGCAGTGAAATCCTTCAGGGTGGAGAGCTGGTGCTTATTCTTCTCGATGAAATGGTCAAGGGAGAACCAGTCGCCGATCTGCTCTTCCTCCTGCGGGCTCTGGCCCACATGCTCGGTCACCACCAGCCTCTCGATGTAATTCCTTAGTTCTCTCACGTTTCCATGCCAGGGCTCGTTCAGCATCTTATCGAACTCTTCGGCACTGAGCACATATTTCTTGCCGTACATCTCATTGAAGCCGGCGATGAAGCTGGAGATTAACCCTACCAGATCCAGCTTGCGGTTGCGCAGCGGCGGGATATGAATCGGGATGACGTTAATCCGGTAATACAGATCCTCGCGGAACAGCCCCTTCTTCACCAGACTCCACAAATCGCGGTTCGTCGCGGAGATCACCCGGCAATTGACCGGAATATTTGTAAGACCGCCCACCCGCCGCACTTCATTGTTCTCCAGCACCCGCAGCAGCTTGGCCTGCATCTCCATCGGCAGATCAGCAATCTCATCGAGGAACAGTACGCCGCCGCTCGCAATTTCAATCATACCGGCCTTAACCTCCGTCTGCCCCTCAAGCACGCCCTTCTCATACCCGAACAATTCGTATTCAAAAAGAGCCGGAGCAATCGCAGCGCAGTTAATCGGAATGAATGGCCCCTTCCACTTCTCGCTCTTCAGATGGATGTACTTGGCAATCACTTCTTTGCCCGTCCCGGACTCGCCGTAGATCAGCACCTTGCTGTCGTAAGACGCAATCTGGTTACAGACCTTGATAATCTGCTTCATCGCCAGACTCTCGGCCACGATGCCCTTCTTCTTCTCCGCCGCCATACCGCCTAACTGCTTATGGATCTGCTGGGCGACAGGCACATTTGCTTCATAATAGTTCTGCTCCTGGCTGAATTCGTTGGAGGTGGTAACGACCAGCTGTACCTCCCCGTCCTTGTCCAGAATGGGAATCGCCGACGAGAAGACATGGAAGCCTCTGGAGGTATTAACGGTCCGGGATACCTTCTGCTTGGTCGCGATAGCCTCCATCGTGATGGAATGGCTGTAATAGCCCGCCTTCACCAGATCCTGGACATTCGCCTTAAGCAGTTCTTCCAGATGGATACCGATGGTTAGCGCGGTGAATTCATTGGAGATGAGGATATTCCCGTTCTGATCGGTCACAAATAACGTAGACGGATATTCTTCCACGAACTCGTCGATGGAGGGTTTATTGGTATTTTTGTTTTTTTTGGTCACATTCATCAGTCCTATACCATAATATGGACGCTTACATTCCGGCTAGACAAAAAGCCAAACCGCATCATTATATAAATGATACCATTTGGCTAATGGTTAGCAAAACCTTAATTAGGCGTGTGCTACAGCTTCAAAGGTTACTTTACCCATCTTGTCCATGACTTCCTGCGCCTCAGCGAACATGGTGGTGATCATCTCTTCCACGGTGGTAATTTGGTTGACCATCCCGCAGATCTGTCCAGCCATTACGGAGCCAGTATCGGTATCTCCTTCATATACAGCTCTGCGCAGCGAGCCCAGGCTTAAGCTCTCCAGCTCCTCACGCGATGCCTTCTCATTCTCCATTCTGAGGAATTCGGCAATCATGCTGTTCTTAATGCTTCTTACAGGTCCGCCCAGACTGCGGCCGGTTACGGTTGTGCTGGTATCATCGGCGTTGATAACCGCCAGCTTGAAGTTCTCATGTGTCGGGCATTCCACAGTTGCGAGGAACCGGGTTCCAACCTGAACCCCCTGGGCTCCGAGTGCAAAAGCAGCGGCAATCCCGCGTCCATCGGCAATCCCGCCGGCCCCGATTACCGGAATCGATACCGCGCTGGCGACTTGCGGCAGTAAGGCCATCGTCGTAGTTTCACCAACATGTCCGCCAGCCTCCGTTCCCTCAGCTACAATCGCATCGACACCGAGCGCTTCCATTTTCTTGGCGATTTTGACGGAAGGGACTACCGGAATCACGATAATGCCATGCTCCTTCAGAACCGGCATATAAGGAGCGGGGGTGCCTGCGCCTGTGGTTACTATCTTCACGCCTTCTTCTATAATAACCTGGATCAGCTCAGGAATATTGTTCATCATCAGCATCAGGTTAACGGCAAACGGCTTATCGGTGCTTGCTTTGGCCTTGCGGATCTCGTCACGGAGACGGTCGGCGGTGAATCCGCCGGAGCCGATGATGCCCAGCCCGCCTGCGTTGGATACAGCGCCTACCAGCGGAGACACGGCAATCTGAGCCATACCGCCCTGGAAAATCGGATATTTAATTCCTAACAGTTGTGTAATCGACATTATAATTACCTCCATATATTAATAAATTTTTTAAGCCGCCTTAGCCACTTCCGGCTCGGGCTTCTGCTTGTTCTCCATCGCTTTGTAGACGAAGGTTAAGGCGAAGCCGACCAGGGAGATGACCAGCGCGATGTAAAAAGCATTCGTGAAGTTGCCGTCATTGGCTGCCGCTACACTGCCGGCAATTCTCGGTCCAAAGAATGCGGCTCCCGAGTAGCCGATGAAGGTGACACCGTAGTTCACGCCGTAATATTTCATGCCGAATTTCTCACCGACAATGGACGGGAAGATGCCCATCGTTCCGCCGAAGCATAAGCCGATTCCGGCAATGGCGACAGCAAATCCGGCAACAGAAGAGGATAAAGCAATCGTGAGCATCATAGCTGCAATGACAAGGTAGATCATCAGCAGGCATTTCACCCGGCCGATTCTATCGGACACTGCGCCCCAGAATACACGGCCCAGACAGTTGCTCAGGGAGTACAAGCTGACATAGAGCGCTGCGGCGGCTGCGGTTAAGCCGAACATTTTTTGACCGATAACAGATGCGTTCGAGGTCACCATCATACCAGACAGGGCGCCGATCAGGAACAGGCAGGCAATCACATAGAATATCGGCTTCTTAATCATCTCGTTCCACCGGATGTTGGCTCCGCCCTTTACAGCTGCGGCAGCCGGAGGCGTCCAGCCCTCAGGAGCATAACCGGCAGGAGCAGGCTTCACCAGCAAGCCAAGGCCCAGAATAACCACCAGGAAAGCAATACCGAGCGTAATTAAAGCAGATTGTACACCATTGCTAGTGATCAGCGCATTAGCGATAGGAGCGATAGCGATGGTGCCGCCGCCATATCCGGCGGTAACGATCCCCGCTGCCAGCCCTCTTTTATCCGGAAAGAGCTTGACGCTGTTCCCGATGGTCGAGGAATACACGATTCCCTGTCCAATCCCGGTAATGACGCCATAAGTGATATACAGCATCCAAGGTGCAGTAGCCAGACCCGAGAGAATGAAACCAATCCCGAACATTGCACCGCCGATGAAGACCGCCTTCTTGGCCCCGCCTTTATCCACCAGCTTGCCGCCCAGAATCATCGGAATCGGGGAAATCGCCCCATTAATTGTAAAAGCAATCATAATAACCGGCATCGTCACATCAAATACCTTGGTCAGCGGCAGTGCAAAAATACTAAAAGCATAAATCGCGCCTACACAGATGTTAATAATGGTTGAGGCAATGAGTATCCTCCAGCGGTTCAATTCTACGTTCATGATCTCATCTCTTTTCTGATATGGTTTATGATTAGAGCTTGCTAATGCTTACACTTCCTGCAGCACCCGGTTCTTATCCGCGATAATCGACTTCAGCATGCCCCAGTTCTCTTGGAACATAGCCGCGTCCATCTCCTTCAGATTCGGTGAAATGACCGGCTTGAAGTCCATCTGATCCAGAATCTCTGTCTGCAAGTCAATGCCTGGCGCGATTTCGGTTAAGGTCATTTTCCCGTTCAGAAGTTCAAAGACAGCGCGCTCCGTAACATACACAACCGGCTGCTGTACCTTGGCGGCATAAGATCCGCTGAAGGTGATCTGCTGTACCTTTGAGATGAATTTCTTGGCCTTGCCCTCTTGAATGATGTGCAGCTTACCGTTCTCTACCTTGATCTGCAGCCCGCCCGCTGTAAAAGTACCCGCGAATACCAGCTTCTTCGCCGCCTGAGAGATATTGATGAATCCGCCGCAGCCCGCAACGCGTGTGCCGAATTTACTGACATTCACGTTTCCCGACTCATCCGTCTGGGCCAGGCCAAGGACCGACAGATCAATGCCGCCGCCGTCATAGAAATCGAACTGGGAATCATGATCTACAATCGCCTCGGAGTTGTAGGCATGCCCGAAATCCTTCAGACCTGCGGGAACACCGCCAATCGAGCCTGCCTCTGTCGTCAGAATCAGTTGGTCGTCCACGCCCTCTTCAGCAGCAATGTTCGCTACATTCACCGGGATGCCGACGCCGAGATTCAGAATGGTATTCGGCTGAAGCTCGACGGCTGTGCGGCGGGAGATGATTTTGCGTTCATCCAGCGGCAGGACTTCAATCGAATCCACAGGCACTTTCACATGACCGGAGAATGCCGGGTTATACTGCGTATTCTCGGTCTGGTAATGATTCTCCGGGGTGGACACGACGAGGTAATCTACCAGAATGCCCGGCACCTTCACATCCTTCGGATTCAAGGTGCCGTTCTTGGCCACGGTCTCTACCTGGGCAATCACGATGCCGCCGGAGTTGCGGACCGCCTGGGCAATCGGCAGCACCTCCATGTGCAGTCCTTCTTTTTCCAGCGTCAGGTTGCCGTTCTCGTCCGCTACGGTTCCGCGGATGAGGGCGATCTGAATCGGGAAGGTCTTGTAGAACAGCCACTCCTCGCCTTCCAGTTCAATCACCTTCACAATGTCTTCCTTCGTAGAAGGGGACATCTTGCCGCCCTCCACGCGGGGATCGACGAAGGTCTCCATGCCTACCTTGGTAATCACACCCGGACGCTTAGCGGCAATCTCGCGGTAGAGCTGGGTAATGACTCCCTGCGGCAGATTGTAGGCTTCGCATTTATCTTCTTCGATCAGCTTAGCTAGCCCTGGGGAAGCGATGGCGATACCGCCAATCCAGCGTTTGATGAGGCCTTCATGGCCCAGGTGGCTCATGCCCTTGTCGCGGCGGTTGCCGACGGCACTGGCGTGCATCACGGTCAGATTCTTCGGTTGTCCGGTCTGCAGGAAGCGCTCTTCAATGGCGATCCCCATCTCTTCTGCCCAGCAGGATAATCCAAATCCGCTCGCTGCTACGGTGTCCCCGTCCTTGATGAGTTCTGCTGCTTTGGCTGCTGAAATTACTTTTGTCATTTCATCTGCTCCTCTTTATGTGAATTATTTCACTACACATATTAAAAAAATAATAGCCTTTCTGTGTGTCTCATTTTTGCTGATTTGCGAGACTGAATTTCCTTGTGAAACTTTTCTCAAGGTCATCGTAATACAGAATAAAAGACCGGTCAATAGCTCCAAAATGCCTTGAATTCAAGGCATTTTTCTGTTGTTTTTTTGCGACTGGCCTTGGCGGCTGCACAAATTGTTGGGGAGCTGTTCTCTTAATTCAAGCCTACTTAGGTTTGAACTCAATGCTTGGCCGTCGCTGCGGTGAACATTTGGACTTCCGGCCGCTGCCCGCCATAAGATTTCTTGATTTGTACCGCTAAGTATATTTTCTGCGTTTCCGCGGGACCCGCCAGTCGCAAAATAACCACACTATTTTCTCCAGCCGGGCCGGATGGGCATTAAAATGAACAAGGTCCATGACCTATCCTGTCCGGCGGATCTGACAAAGGGTTGGAGATAAGACTTCAAGACATTTTAGCGTGGCCAAAAAAAATAAAATATTTTTCTTACGGAGGGTTTATTGCAGATTTGCAACAGCCAATCAGGATAAAGTCAGTTCAAAAAAGAGCCGAGGGGTTGTACACTATTGCTTGTATATGTTATATTCTGGACAATTTTAGCCAGAGGGGGAACGCTATCATGACGCATTCCATCAAACAGGCGATTGTTCAGGGAGAAACGTCGCTCGGAATTGAGTTTGGGTCTACGCGAATCAAGACTGTGCTGATCGATCACCATTTTGAAACGATTGCCTCCGGCACCTATGAATGGGAGAATCAATTCACTAATGGGTACTGGACCTACGATCTCAGTGAAGCAGTTCAAGGGCTGCAAGCAGCCTACCAGCAATTACAGCAAGCGGTTCAGCAGACCTATGGTGTCACACTGCAAACCGTCGGCTCTATAGGCTGCTCGGCCATGATGCAGGGGTATATTGCGCTGGACCAGGCGGGAGAGCTGCTCGTTCCATTCCGTACCTGGCGCAATGCTACCACAAGCGCCGCTGCATCGGAGCTAAGCAGGACATTCCAGTTCAAAATTCCAGAGCGCTGGAGTATCGCCCACTTGTATCAGGCTATTTTGAACAGTGAAGAGCATGTGGCCGGAATAGATTATCTTACGACTTTATCGGGTTACATTCACTTGCTGCTGACGGGCCGCAGGGCGCTCGGGATCGGGGATGCCTCCGGGATGTTCCCCATCGACGAAGCAACGAAGCAGTACAATGAAGAAATGGTGAAGCAGTTCACCACTCTAACTGCCGGCAGGGGTTATCCATGGAAGCTGCAAGATATCCTGCCTACAGTGTATACAGCTGGTATGAATGCAGGAAATCTCAGTGAAGCAGGTGCCCGGCTGATCGACCCGTCAGGCCGTTTGCAGTCCGGTATTCCGCTATGCCCGCCGGAGGGCGATGCCGGAACAGGCATGGTCGCTACAGGCAGCGTCAGGAAACGCACCGGCAATATTTCCGTGGGAACGTCGGTCTTTGCCATGTTTGTGCTGGAGCAGAATCTAAGTGCGGCCCACCCTGAGATTGATATCGTAAATACACCGGAAGGCAGCCCGGTTGCTATGGTGCTTGCCAATAACTGCTCCAGCGATTTGAATGCCTGGGTCGGCTTGTTCCGTGAATTCTATGAGGCCATGGGCTTTACGCCAGACATGGACCAGTTATTCAGTGTCCTGCTGAACCAGGCACTGGAAGCGGATGCGGATGGCGGCTTGCTGAGCTACGGTTACTATTCAGGCGAGAACATCACCGGAATTGCCGAAGGGCGTCCGCTATTCGTCCGTTCGCCGCAGAGCCGGTTCACTCTGGCTAACTTTATGAGAGCGCACCTGTATAGTGCCTTCGCTGCGTTAAGACTCGGAATGGAGATTCTGACCGGGCAGGAACGGGTAACTATTGACCGTATTTCAGCGCATGGCGGATTGTTCCGCACCCCGCAGGTCGGCCAGCGGATCTGTGCAACTGCTCTCAATGTTCCGGTCTCAGTCCTGTCTACGGCTGGTGAAGGCGGCGCATGGGGAATAGCCATTCTGGCCTCTTATATGAGGCATAAGGAGCCGAACGAGAGCCTGGCGGATTACTTGAGCTCTAAGGTGTTCTGTAACATGGAAGGACAGGAGGTAGCGCCTGACCCTGCCGATGTGGATGGCTTTGCCCGCTATATGGAGCGTTACACCAGCGGGCTGCCCATCGAGCAGGCGGCGGCAGAGCATTTACTGGAGAACCGGAAGAGAGGAGAATCTCTATGATGAAGAATAAAATGCTGTTTGCTGCATTGCTGGCGCTCGTGCTGCTGGCTGCGCCCACTCCCTTTGCTTACGCTAAGGCACCGGATGCTAAGGCATTGCTCAAGCAGAAGTTCCCTGGAGAAACGGTACGGTTGCTGAAGACCGCAGACCTGAATAACGATCAGAAGAAGGAGAGCTTCCTGCTCACCGAGTCGGGCAATTTGTATCTGGTGAACTCCAAGGGTGTAGTGGTGTTAATTGATAAGCAGATTATGGAGTTCGAAGAGGATGAAGCGGATATGCATATCTTTGCCGTCTCACCTACGGAGAAGCAACTGGCGGTTACCGTGGATTATCTGCCCTCGAACACCCAAGTCTCGGTCTACCGCCTGAACTATGGCACTCTGACCAAGAAGCTTCAGTTCATGGGCGATCAGGGAGCCGAGATCGATAAGAAGGGGCGCCTGCACCAATACTGGAAGGACTTCAAAGACGAGGGCGGCGGCTGGGACCTGGCAGAGGGGATCTTCACCTGGGACGCCAAGGCGGGCAAGTACAGAGCTACGGGCAATTACGTCTTGCAGTAGTATAAAAAGCAGCCATCCTCCCGGTAGCGGGGGATGGCTGCTTTTGTCTCACAAATACACAAACGGCTCCCTCGTATCTACGAATGTAACCGGAAGCCCGTCCACCAGCGGCGCCAGCCACTCGGCCATATACTTCATGCCCCATTCCTCGGAGCGCTCGTGACCGATCACGATCATCGCCTTGTTCATGCCCAGCATCGCGGCGTCATTGATGTAAGCACATAAGGTCCACTCCGTAATGTCACCGCAGACCATCACATCCAGATTCTTCTCCTGCATCAGCTCCATCGGCATCTGCTCCCGGCCCAGGCCCAGACTGCCGCCGCCGACAAGGATACCGATACGGGAGCAGAGCGCCTCCGGGTTGCCGACGATCTGAATCACCTTCATACCCAGCCGCTGCTTCAGGAAGCCGGCCAGCCCGCCCACGGTAGTCTCCTCGATCAGATATCCCCAGGCGTCCTTGTCGTCCAGCTTCTTATCTGCCCAATCCAGCTCCTTCAGCAGTCCGTCATAGATCCGGTCCGTATCCGCCAGATGCATATGGTCATGGAAGCGCCAGATTGTAATGCCGTGCTCCTCGATCAGCTTTTTTTTCGCCAGATATACGGGGTCCTGCTGCAGCCAGTCCAGCGTATCCTTGCCGGTATAGTAGGTTGGCTCATGGGTGATAATCAGGTTGGCGCGAGCCGCAATGGCTTCCTTAATGACCTCTACCGTGGCCATGAATGTTGTGACAATCCCTGTGACCTCCATCTCTTCACTGCCGCTCGCCAGCACATCACAGGTCTGCTCCAGCCTCCGTCCCCCGCAGCAATCGAGCAGAATCCGGTCAATCACCTCTTGCACTTTCATACGCTCATCTCCTTCATATTTAGCCTTTGACAGCTCCGATCACCACGCCGCGGGTCAGGTACTTCTGCATGAACGGCAGCACGAACAGCACCGGCACAATGCCCAGCACCGCCATCGCCATCCGCACCGCTGTACTTGGCAGCGAGACCGTGTCGGCTCCGAGCACACTCCCGGCCTGGCCGGAATTGAGGAACTGGATATTGCTCATGAGCTGCATCAGCAGATTCTGAATACCGTACAATTGCGGCTTAGATACAAAATATAACGCATTGATCCAGTCATTCCAATAGGCCAGGCCCATGAACATCCCGACCGTTGCCATGACCGGCATGGACAGCGGAAGCATGATGCGGAAGAAGGTCCGCAGCTCCGAGGCACCGTCGATCTGGGCAGCTTCGATAATCTCCAGCGGCACATTATTCTTGAAGTAGTTACGGACCAGCAGGACGTTGAACCCGTTCGCCAGCAGATTGGGCAGGATCAGCGCCCACAGCGTATTTTTGATATGGAAATACTGGGTCCACATGATGTACGAAGGCACAATCCCCCCGCTGAACAGCATGGTGAAGAACACGACAAAAGCCAGCGTATTGTGATATTTGAAATCAGACCGCGACATTGGATATGCGAGCATGCTTGTTATAAGCAGTCCAATGGCGGTTCCAAGAATCGTCACCAGAAAGGAAACCCCGTATGCTCTGATGAAAATATACGCCGAGGACTTAATGTACCGGTACGCCTCCAGGCTGGTATGCTCCGGGAAGAAGCTGTAGCCGTTGCGGATCAGGGCCGTCTCCTCCGTGAACGAAGCAATTACAATCAGCAGGAAGGGCAAAAAAGCAAAAACCGTCAGCAGGATCATCACGACCGCAGAAAACACCGTAAACGTTCGTTCTCCTCTTGTTTGGATCATCCGAATTTCCTCCTAGAACAATGCGTTTTCTGGATTGACCTTTTTGACGATGGCATTGACCGTAAGCACAAGTGCAAAGCCGACCAGCGACTGATACAGACCGGCGGCAGCCGACATTCCGATATCATTGAGCTGCATCAAGGCGCGGTAGACATACGTATCAATCGTCTGGGTAGTGCTGTACAGCGCACCGGAGTTCATGGGCACCTGATAGAACAAGCCGAAGTCAGAGTTGAAAATCCGGCCCATCGACATCAGCACCAGCACAATAATGGTCGGCTTCAGCAGCGGCAGGGTAATCATGCGGATCTGCTTCAGCTTCCCGGCACCGTCGATTTTGGCTGACTCGTAGATGCTCTTGTCAATTCCGGCAATCGAGGCAAAATAAACAATCGATCCGTAGCCTGCCGTCTTCCAGATCTGTATAAGGACCAGCAGGTAAGGCCAGTACTTCGCTTCGGAATACCAATTGATCTCCGGGATGCCCAGCGGACGCAGAATCGAATGGTTCACGAACCCGCTGTCGGCATTCAGAAAAGCGAAGACGAGCAGCGAAAGCACGATCATCGAGATCAGGTTCGGCAGAATCAGCCCGGTCATGAACAGCTTCGAATACAGCTTATTCAGCAGCTCCGACATCAGAATGGCAATGATAATGGAGACTATAGTTCCAAGCGCGATAAAGGCCAGATTGTACAGCAGCGTGTTGCGGGTCATAATCCAGGCGTCACTGGTCTGGAAGAGAAAGGTGAAGTTCTTGAAGCCGATCCAGTCGCTGCCGAAGATGCCCTTCGCATAATTGACATCCTTGAAGGCGATGAACACCCCGAACATGGGGAAATAGCTGTTAATAAGAAAATACAGCAGGCCTGGGCCCGCGAGTATGAGGAGCGGCAATGTTTTTTTGAGCGGCTTGGATGGGGACTTGCGTCTGGCAGTCATGCCGGTTCACCTCCATGGCCGGGGGCAGAGCCTCAGTTACTGCTCCGCCCACAGCGCATTCATATAATAATTATTGCTGTTGCGCGGCAAGCCACGCATCCAATTGCTGCTGCTTGCTGTCAATAATAGCCTCTGCACCTGCATCCTTTAGCGCACTGATGAATTTCGGAATGATGGTCCCCGGGTCCACCGATCCGCTGACGAGTGCCGGCAGGAACTGGCTGACCACGTTATTCACAGCACTGATCTGCGTCTTCACTTGGCCCTGGTCGAAGATGAAGCCGAAATACGGCGATCTTGCGGTATCCTTATTCTCCTTCAGCTTCAGCTCGACATCCGACCAGTCAATTCCCTCCAGCTGATACTGGAGCGATTCAGAGCCTACGATCCCTGAGCTAAGCATGGCTGTATAAGGCACCGTATTGGCGTCCATGCCTTCAGGGAATTTCACATGATGCTCATCTACCTTGAGGTAATCCTCCCCTTCGATTCCGAAGAGAATGGTGTTAATCAGCTCCTTATCCGTGTAGAGCAGGTTCAGGAACTTCACAGCGGCCTCCGTTTCCTTCGAAGTGCTGGAGACCATCCAGGTTACCGAGTTCACGGCGCTTGTATCGAAATAAAATGGGGCGATGCGCTTCGTCTCAATATTTTTGCCGACCTGCGCACTCAGCTGCTTGCCAACCTCCATGCCGCTGTAGCCGCCCAGGAAAGAGAAGCCGCGCCCGGAGGACACCATCTCCATGGCTGTAATTGTCGTAGTTGCGGTATCCTTCTGCAAATATCCGGCCTCGAACCAGTCTCTCATCATCTGAATCCCGTTCTTGAAGACATCCGATTCGTAGAAGTTAACGACCTTGCCGTTGTCACCGATCACCACGCCGACCCCGGTCGTATCGGTCAGATAATCCACCTTGCTTGCCCCCTTCATCCAGTTCACAAGTCCCGTATCCGTCGGATTCACGTTGATCGGGCCAAAGGGAACCACATCCGGCAGCTTCTGCTTCACCGCACCGAACACGGCAGGCAGATCCTCTACCGATTGGATGGAGTCTGCTGCTACGCCCGCCTCTGCCAGCATATCCGCGTTGTAGATGATATTGGTCGGCAGCGCCATCCCTTTATTCACCGGAATGCCGTAGATATGTCCGTCCATCGTGGTGGTTTTGAGAATATCCGGCCCGAAATCCTTGTCCAGAATGGCCGTCAGCTCTTTGCCGTGTTCGGGAAGCAGCTCTTCTAGCGGAGCTACCTGGCTCTTGGATACATAGTTGGAGAATTGTCCGAGGGTGGTGAAGACATCCATCTTCTCCCCGCTCTGAAGCGCAAGATTGACCTTCTGGGCATAATCCGCCGGGCCGAAGAGACGGAAGTCCACCTTCACCCCGATCTTCTCCGTTGTGATGGCGTTGATCGCATTCGTTACCTTGCTGAGATCATCGGGAATCCGGTTGAAGGAGGGCAGCGCGAATACAATCTCAGCCACCTTGGCCTTAGCTTCCGTATCCCCGGAATTCTTGGACGATGTATTGGAATTGCCGCCGCAGGCGGAGAGCAGCGAACCGCAGATTACCATGGACAGCAGCAGTGAACCTAACCCCTTGTTCTTCATTATCATCATGCCTCCTGTTCTGTATTTACACTCTCATTGTAGCGGTCCTGGAGGGGGGCGGTCTTTCAATAATACGGGCTGTTTTTATAAAAAACCGCACTGGGCGGGTAGCGAGGATGCCCGGCTCTGCCTAGCTAATTAGCTCCCTGGGGGATGACGGCAGAACGCCCGGCCTTGGCAAACAAACAAGTGGAAAAACAGTCAGTCAATCAGCAGGATGCTGCACACCTTAGGCAAGATACCTGCCTGCTCAGCAAGAAGCCCCGCCTCCGGTAGGAGAAGCGGAGCTTCGTAAGCATAAGGGTCATCATTATCATGACTATAAGGCGGATTTGTGCCTCAAGCGGTAGGCTGCCGGGGTTTCGCCAGTCCATTTTTTGAATACGGTGGAGAAATAGGAGAGGGTATCGAAGCCGGTATCCATGGCAATCTCCCCGATGCTCGCCGTGCTCTCGACCAGCCTCTGCTTCGCCGCTCTGATCCGGCAGTCGTTCAGGTACTCCTTCACAGTCTGGCCGGTCCCGATCTTGAACACCTTGGCCAGATAATCGGCGGTCAGATATACGCTGGCTGCTACATCCTCCCGGCTCAGATCCTGGGTATAGTGCTCCTGAATGAACCGCTTGGCCCGCTCGACCACCCCTTCGGACTGCAGCACCTCCTTGATGGCATCCACCGTCTTGTCCGTCAGCGCCTGTGCCCATCTCATGAAGTCGAACACACTGCTCTCGGCATCCTGGGCCAATTGCTGACTGAGCTCGCCCTCGAAAAGGCGGTGCGCCTGAATATGGTGCCGCGCGAGCAGCGAATACACTACCTGAAGCAGGTCCTCGCGGATCGAATGAAGCGTGGCCGCATCCAGCTTGTTCAGACTCGTCAGCAGCTCCAGTTCTTTCTTGAGCCGGTTCACAATCTGCGCCTTCTCCTTCTGGACGAACAGCAGCGTGAACAGCTCCGTATCCAGGGTGAAGCGCTCAGTCAGATCCACATGGAAGGGCTTATTCGGCAAATGCAGCTTGCCCCGGAAAATAATATTCGACTCGTCTGCCTGCTCCAGCTCCGTCTTAAGCTGCGCCAGGCGGGAGATCGCCGCAGGCTCACTAAAGTAACAGGTAGCCGTACATTTCAGATACTGCCTCGACAGCCGGATGATCTCTCCGGCGTCCGCCTCCAGCTCCTTCATATCCGCCGGACTCTCGGCAATGATCGCATTGTAGAATACTTTATCCACCTGATAGGCAATCATCCGTCCGCAGCCCACCCGGCTGCTGAGAATTTCCGAGACCAGATTCGAGAGAGCATAATGGAAGATACTCTCATCCCATTCCCGTTCAATCTGGGAGCGGGGAACACTTACCAGCAGCAGCCTATATTCCGCATGCACCTGAACGGACAGCTCCCGCTTCTGCACCTCACTCTGGATCAGCTCACGCCGGGGAGAGATCGTCGCCGTCAGCACATCGCTCCAGAAGCTGCGTTCTATCAGATCCTGGTTCTTCAGCCATGCATGGCCGAGCTTGCTGTATTCGCCTAACATGATTTTGTTCTTCAGCGTATCCATTGACTTACGCAGCGCTGCCTCCAGCTCCTGCTTGTCCAGCGGCTTGACCAGATACGAGTCGGCGTCATACGAGATCGCCTTGGAGGCGAAGGTGAAGCTCTCATGACAGGTCAGGAAGATAAATCCGCCTTCATAATGACGGTCTCTGGCCCACTTGATCATATCAATGCCCGATCCGCGCGGCATTTCAATATCACAAATAATCAGATCCGGCTCGCCGTTCTCGAATAGTTGCTTCGCATCCTGTATATTATGAGCGGACAGCACTTCCGTAATTCCGTATTCCTCCCAATTCACAATGCCGCGCAGCGCTTCAATTGTAGGAATATCATCGTCAATCAGCATACAACGCATATTATCCTCCCTCTAAGCCGGGCTGGCTCCATTCCGTTGGCTTCACAGGAATCCACAGCTCAACCCTGGCACCTGACGACTGGTTGTTGGACAGCTTCAGCAGATCCTCCCGTTTATAGAGCAGTCTGAGAGTCTTACGGATATTGGCAATTCCCACTCTGCCTCCGTTCTCCCCTGCCTCTTCGCGTTCCGGCTGATCCAGCCATTCAGAAGCGAAGCCTGCCCCGTTATCTTCAATGACAATACTGACAAATGAACTATCATCCCGCTGCTCCATCCGCACTCTGATGAAGATAGACAGCAGTTCCTGAACGAACATAGCATGCTTGAACGTATTCTCCACAAAGGTCTGAATCATGAACTGCGGAACCGGTACCTGCCGGGCTTCCTCCTGGATCTCAATCATGAAAAAAATCTGCTCAGGATAACGGATCTCCTGCATCCGGATATAATTCTCAGTATGCCGGATCTCCTCCTCCATCGCCACTTCCATCAGCCCCCCTCTGAACATATACCGGAGATGCTCGGAGAGGCAGTGGATCAGCGTGCGGATCTCCTCGTTTTTATTCTGATAGGTTAGGCTGGTGATCGTTGAGATCGCATTCAGGAAAAAATGGGGCCGGATCTGCATCTGCAGATACTTGATCTCGGCGCGGCTGATCTCGATCTGTTCTTCATAGGACTGGATCTTCAGATCCTTGATCTCACTGACCATGGACTCCAGCGCATGGAACAGCTTCAGGAATTCCAGAGAGTAAGGGGTATTCTGCGGAATCTGGTATTCCAGCTGCCCCTGCTCAACCGCCTTCGCCGCCTTCACCAGCTCCAGAATCGGCCTCAGTACATCCCTCGTCAGGAATCTCAGCACCAGCGGCACCACGATGACCGAGAGCACCGCCAGCAGGGCGATCCCCCACTGAATCAGCTTCAAGCCCGAGAACAAGCTGCCTTTGGCAACCATTTGGGTCATCTGCCCGAACTCGCCGATCGGTTCCGATACAATCAGGGAATCCCGCTTATACTGCCTGCTTAAGCTATCAAGCGTCGTCTCTCCTTCCTGCAGAGAGATATTACTCGCTGCCAGTATAGTTCCCTTCGAATCACTGAGCACATACCGGTTCTGATCATTCCCACCCCTGTCGACCATTGCCAGCAGCGTGTCCGCTTTCACCAGCGTTCCGAAGCTGACCCCTGAATACGAAATATATTTGAACAAGTAGGACTCGCCGCGGATCTGGAAGACCTTCCATTCCCCGCTGTTTTCTGCCGGAGCCGTACTGAATGTATGCATATTGATAAAATCCACCAGAGCCAGCTTATCCTCCGATTGAATCCGGCGGTTGAACTGCTCCAGCACCAGCTCATCCGAGAGCCTGATGAACAGGCCGTCGCTTGAATTATCGCCTGCCATTTTGGCTTGAAGGCTATTCTTGAGCTGCTGGACCCTGAAATACCGGCTGTTCTCATCCATCCCCGCCGAATTCACCGCAGCATCGATGTTATGGTCGAATACCTCTATGAGGTCCTTGGAGAAATTGTTGAAGTTATTATGAATGTTGGCCTGATAGAGGGCCAGAGTATTACGTGAGCTGGTCAGTGCATTGCTCCGCACCACCTCCAGGGAGTAGATGTTACTCAGAACAAGGATGGACAGCAGGATCGCAAGAATCACTGTCATCTGCAACGAAAATTTGAACACGATACTGTTGGTTCGGATCATCCCTGCCTCTTCCTTTCCCCGGAATTCAGCACGCCCCTGAGCCGATACCTTCTTAGGCCAGACCCAGGGGCGTATAAGTATGCAATTTGCTGTTGATTACGTGAACATGATTCGCATTGGGATAGCCGTGACTCGCCACTTTTCCCAATTATTATTCAGCTCACAGGAGCAGCCGCCCAGCTTAAAGCAGCTTCAATATGCTTATCCCAGTACATCCAGTTATGGTCGCCTTGGCCCTCTACATAGTAATGGGCAGCCTGCTCGCTTTCCAGGAACTGATGGAACCGGCGGTTCACATCCAGCAGCATATCCTCGGTTCCGCAGGCCATGTACAGCTCCGGCAGGGCAAGTCCCTGCGCCTTCACATCACGCACCAGCTGCTCGGGGTCCTTGTCGCTGCCAAGCAGCTTGCTCAGATCGCCGAAGACGCTGGCATAGTAGGAATAACTGGCAATTCCGTCTTTATAGTCTGGGGCAATATTGGCTACTCTATACGGAATTAAGGCCGAGGATAAGGCAATAATCCGGCCGAAGCGCTCGGCGTATTTCAGGCCGTTGCGGATCGCACCGTAGCCGCCCATCGATAAGCCGCCGATCCAGGTATCCTCTCTGGCTGCTGATAGCGGGAACAGCTTGCGGGTGAAGTCTACCAGCTCCCTGCCGATATACTCACCGTAATATTCTTCCCTAAGCTCATCATTGACATAGAAGCGGTTCTCTCCGGCCGGCATGAATACTGCCACCTGATGCCTGTCCGCCAGCTCCCTGATCCTGGAGAAGTTCAGCCAGTCGTTCTGGCTGCCGGAGAAGCCGTGCAGCAGATAGAGCGATTTCAAAGGCTGCCCCGACCAGGCAGGTAATCCCCAGCCCTCCGGCAGATCCACCGGCAATATGGCCTGGATCGTGACCTCCCGCTTCAGACTTGCCGAGAACAGGCTGATTTGCATTGTAGCCATCATCATTCCCCCTTAACGAATTCGAATCAGACCCAGTATACCGCTTCTTGTCCCTGCTGATCTATATATTCGATAACAGTCTTATAATTCTGCAGGTTAATATGCAGCCGGCAATATGCTGTTCCTTGCTCCCACATCAGACTGATTTCATCCGCCTCTGCCTCCAGCAACCGGAAGGTTCCATTGAAGGCGCTATACTCATTGCGGAAGCGGATCAGCTTCATCAGCCGCTGCACAACCTCGCGCTGTGATTCGGCTTCAATCTCCTCCAGCGTATAGTTATGGCGGTTAATCTCCCGGCCTTCTCCCGTCAGGGCGACCTGCTCCAGATCATTGCGTCCAGCCAGCAAGCCTACATAATAGACCTGCGGAATACCCGGCGCGAAGAATTGAATCGCTCTGGCTGCCAGATACGCATCGTCATCCTCGTTCAGTGCACTGTAATACGTGCAGCGGATCTGATGGACATCGAAGCCATCCGGCGCTTTATGCTCCTCGGACAGAATCAGGCTTAGGTTCGCCCCGCGCTCTACGCAGAGATCCACCAGCTCCCGCGCTTCCTTCGTATCGATCAGACCATCCAGATCCGGCTTCACCGGAACACCGTCATGACAGTCCAGCATCGTGAACTGCTGATGCGGGCGGGTCCGCAGATAGTCGTACAGCGCCGTATTGGATCTGCTAGTAAGCGCCTCAAGCACGCGGTAAGGCAGAATGAAATCATAGATCCAGCAGCCGTATTCCGATAGCTTGGTCTGGATACTGTGGTGAGCATGAACCTCCGGCAGCAGCTCTATGTCCAGCGAATCAGCCATCTCCTTGATCCAATCCAGGAATTCATAAATTTCCGGCTCCACATAGAAACAACTGGTGCCCAGCTTCTTAATCACGTACCCGACTGCATCCAGCCTGACGATCTTGACCTTCTGCTCTTTGAAGTTCAGGAAGAACTGCCGCAGCAGGTCGCGGGTAAGCGGAGAATGGATATCCAGATCAATCTGTTCGGAAGGATCGGTTTTGCCAAAAGTGGTCCAGACCTTCTCTTCCTCCCCTCCGGAGGTTGTGAAGGTAGAATACGGCAGCGGCCGCCGCAGGAACATCTTCCCGATATCCGCACGCACAGGCTCCCCATTCTTCCAGATTTTGTCCAAAGTAATGAACAGATCCGCATATTCAGAAGACCGGCCATGCTCCAGGAAGTCCTGGAAATACGGCGATTGCCTGGAGATATGATTGACCATCAGATCCACCAGCACATCGAATTCTTCCCCAAGGCTGCGGATGTCCTCCCAGGTGCCGAATTCGGGCTCGATCTCCAGATACGTCAGCGGCGCAAAGCCGCGGTCCCCCGAAGAAGGAAAGGGCGGAAGGATATGAATCCCCCCGGCAAACAGTCCGGCGAAGGGACCTTGGAGCACCTGATGCAGCTGCTTCAGGTCTCCCCCCAGCGAATCGGGATAGGTAATTAACTGTACTTGATTCTTCAGTGTCATCTTAAGAAGCCTCCTACAGGTTGAATAGTTGCTTAATGACTTCAAGCGCAGGCAGATCGACTACCGCACCCGTGAATTTCAGTTTGTATGCGCTGACAGCAAATCCAAGCTCCAGCGCCTCTGTGAGCGTATACCCTTTGATCATAGCTGTATAGAATCCGGACCAGAAGGCATCCCCTGCTCCAGTCGTATCTTCAATCTGCGTAGCCTTGGTGGCAAACGATATCGTTTCGCTGCCGGTGGAGACGAGTGCCCCGTCCTTGCCCAGCGTCAGAATGACCAGCTTCGCGCCAAGCGCAAGGAATCTGGCGATCTGCTCCTCCGGCGTGCCGGGTCCGAACAGACGCTCGGCGTCATCCTCGGAAGGCTTGATGATATCCACCTGCGGGATGATGCTTTTGACATAGGCTACGCCGTCCTCCCCCTTCTGCCAAATCGAGGGATGATAGTTGGGGTCGAAGCCGATCAGCACCTTATGCTTCCTCGCCGTCTCGATCACCCGCTCTACCGCCCTACGGGACGGGTTCCTTGAGATCGGCCAGCACGAGAAGTGGACAATGCTGGATTGAATCAAGGCTTGCTCCAGTGCCTCATTGTACTCCAGCCGGTAATCCGCCGCACGGTAAAAGATTGGAACCGGTGTAGCCTGACTCTTCGTAATCACCACCATACTGGTAGAATCATCGACCTGCTGGATGCCGCTTGTCGCCATTCCGGCGCTCTGCAGCCGGTTCATCAGAAAGTTGCCCAGGCTATCCCTGCCCACCGCCGAAGCCACATGCGACCGGATGCCCAGCTTCCCTGCATTAATGGCAATATTCGAAGGCGATCCGCCAAAATAACGGGTATATCCATCACATACCGTGTCCTCGCCATACTCATTGGAGATCATATCCACGAGCAGCTCGCCCACTGTTAACACATCGTTCGCCTGTTCTTCAAACCGTATTGTCTCTCCGAGTCTAAACACCCGTACTCCCCCTTGGCACTCCAATATCCTTGCGTCCTATTCATTCTATGGTTTCTGAGTACGCAATACTTTCAAAAACCCGTCCTCTTTTTACAATTTAAGAGTTCAAGGCTCTTGCTAAGGCATGGATATAGCCTTCTCTGGCTCTGCGGGCGACCTCGGCTGCAGGAACGACATGCTCGAAGCCATGATAGCCCCCCGGGTAGAGATGAAATTCCACTTCTACACCGGCCTGTGCCAGCCGGGCCACATAGTCAATCGTCTCATCCCGGAACGGGTCGAGCTGTCCGACGCAGGTATAGGCGGGCGGAAGCCCCGCCAACTGATCCGCACGGCCGGGTGCCGCATACGGGGAGGTGTCTGCGCCTCCCGCAGGGCCGCCCAGGTACATCTCCCACGCTGCCAGATTGTTGGCCCGGTTCCACACCGCAGGATGCGTCACCTCATAGCTGGAAGGTGTAATGTTGCGGTCATCCAGCATCGGGTACAGCGGAAGCTGGAAGCAGAGGGCAGGGCCGCCCTTATCTCTAGCCATCAGGGCCAGGGCCGCCGCCAGACCGCCGCCTGCACTGGCGCCACCTACGGCAATCCTGGCCCCGTCAATCTGGAGATCATTCCCCGGATCTGCAAGCCACACTAATGCCGCGAAGCTGTCTTCCACCGCTGCCGGATACGGATGCTCCGGGGCAAGGCGGTAATCGGGCGACACGACAACACAGTTGGCCGCTATAACAAAGCTCTCGCATAACGCATCATCGCCGCTAGGCTGGCCCAGAATATAACCCCCACCATGAGTCCACAGCAAGGCAGGCAGCTTATGCTTACTCCGCTTCGCCGGTTCATAGATTCTGATCCGCACCGGCCCGGAACCGGCAATCAGGACCCGCTCCGTAATGCGGACGCGGTCCGACGGTTCAGCAGGCAGCGGGGCCATATTCCGGGCTGCGGCCAGATCCCCCGGCAAATGCAGCGGCGGCAGGCCAGCGATCCCTTCCCTTAATTCCGGGGCTACGCGGTGAATGAAATCCATGTATTGTTCCTCCATATCGTTCGTAGTGAATGAATCCTGTGTACGTTCATCATGTGGTTCCCTTCTCCGCTAACCGGACGGGAAGAATGGTCTCCAGCGGGACCGGCTCGCCGGCAATCTGCTGAAGCAGATATTGAACAGCCAGCTCACCCATCTTTTTAATCGGCTGTACGATGGTAGTCAGATCCTCCGCATCCATGGCGGCAATTCCGTCATAGCCTACGACCTTGACTTGACCGGGCACAGCTCTGCCCAGCCTTCTGCATTGCTTCAGCACCTGCAGCGCCAGCATATCGCTGCTCGCGAATACACCGTCCAGCTCAGGGCGTTCCTCGAAAAGACTGCTAACCAGCTTCTCGTAATCCTTATACTTGAATCCGTTAAGATCGGTTTGCCGGACAGTATATTCAACCTCTTGTCCACTGACCTGCTCCAGGAAGGCGTCATGCCTTTGCTTGGCCAGCAGACTCAGGCGCAGATTCCCGCTGAGATAGGCGATGCTCCGGCATTTTTTGCGCAGCAGCAGCCGGGTCGCCAGCACTCCCCCCTGATAGTTATCAGAGGCAATGAACGGTATTGACTTAGAGATCTGCCGGTCCAGCGACACCAGCGGCAGGTTGATCGACTTGTAATCGTTCACGCTCATCGTATGGCTGCCCATGATAATGCCGTCAACCCGGCTGGCCCGCAGCAGATCGATATACTCTTTCTCTTTTTTCTTGTGATGCAGGGAATTGCACAGCATAAGCTTATAGCCTTGTTCATAGGCATAGGCCTCAATATGCTTGGTTACCTCCCCGAAGAACGGATGGGAGATATCCGGCAGAATCAGGCCGATTATATTGGACTTCTTGCGCAGCAAGGAGCGTGCCACCTCACTCGGATGGTAATTCAGCTCCTCCATAGCATCGTTCACCTTTTGCTTCAGACTCTCACTGAGGTATCCCCGGTTATTAAGCACACGGGAGACGGTAGTGACGGAGACGCCGACCTTCTCGGCAACATCTTTGATGGTTACAGCCATCCGTACCTCCTGACCCGGGTCAGCCATCCTGTTCAGCGGAACAGGGCAAGGCTTTATGTTAACCGGTTGAAATAATAGGGCAGCATCAGCTTGAAAACTATAATGAACATCGAGGGCCTACTCCTACTCCTACTCCTACTCCTACTCCTACTCCTAAATTCAAGTGGGTAATTGTATTTCCTGCAACAGAAAACGCATAGCTGACCGTAAAATGAGATTCTATTGTATTTCATACATTGGAATATCGTTTTTCGGGAGAAAATGGGCCTTTTTCCAACATTCAATTGTACGGAGTACAATAGATTCTATTTTAAAGCCTTTTTTGCAGCATTCTATTGTACAAACTACATTTGCTACCGTTCCAGCGCCTACAGCATCCGAATTACTCTTGCGCGAATACTCACGATGCTAACTCTGATGCTCTAATAGGGCAGCGTCAGATTTAAATGCTGGATTGGATCAGCAAGACGAAACCACCTACTATTGTATTCGGTTTTTCGCATACATTTGGCCCGTGTACCCTCGCAGCGGCAAATGTGTTCGGTTTAATACGAAAATAAAAGTACCGGAAAATGCGCAGCAGAACGGGTTTTGACAAAAAAAGACCCACCGCCCCAAAAAAACGTTTCGTTTTTTTTGAAAAAGGGAAGACTATTGGATAGGATTTAATTGCACGCTATATCCTAACTGCTGGATATAGTTCACGTACCTATCTAACGTGTTTTTCTTGGACGTCTCATCGCCTAGTGAGACGTCTATTTCTTGGTATGACCTCTTCTCCCGCATCAGGGCATGGAGGATTCGAATCAGCAAATGCGCGGTGGCGACGTTTGCTTTTTTATCGCCTCTTCTCTTACGTATTCGTCGAAAAAATTGGCCGATCCGGTTCGAGGAGCGAGAGTTCGCCCAAGCCGCCTGACACAAGGCCCCTTTCAGATGCTTGTTCCCTTGCATCGTTTTTGACTTTCTTCGCTTTCCCGCGCTTTCGTTGTTCCCTGGACACACCCCCGCCCATGATGCAAACTGCGCATCACTCGGGAACATTTCCGCGACATGCGGCCCCACTTCGGCAAAGATGGTCACGGCAGACGTCCGCTCAATTCCTGGAATGGAGTCAATTTGTTCAATCACCTCCAGGTACGGTTCTGCCTTCGCCTCGATTCGAGCTTCCAGCTCCGTGATCCTTTTCTCCAAATAGACCAAGTGGTCCCAGTGGTCTCGAATCATCTCGCGGTGATGACGGCGCAACTTGCCATTGAGCGCGTCTAGCAACTGCGGAACTTTCTTTTTCAAACGGGTTTTGACCAGGTTTTTAACGGTCCCTTCGTCGATGACCTCGCCGTCCATGATCTTCTGGAGCAGGCCCCGTCCCGAAACCCCATATAGATCGGACATAAAGGTGGTTAGCTTAATGTTGGCATCCTGCAGGATTTTGTGAATGCGGTTTTTCTCCGCCGTCACCGCCTGCACCATCTTACTCCGGTAACGGGTCAAGTCTCGCAAATCCCGGATGTCTTGTTCGGGCACCATACTGCCTTCAATGAGCCCGCAACGGTGCAATTGCGCTAACCAGCGCGCATCTTGCATGTCACTTTTTCGACCCGGCGTATTCTTTACCCGCTGGGCGTTGGCCAAGACCAGATCACAACTGCCCTCTAAGATGTTCCATACCGGTTTCCATAACACGCCCGTACTCTCCATCACCACCTCCCGACAGCCTTGTTCACTCAGCCAATCTTGCAGGCCTAGCAATTCTTTGGTTGTCGTCCCAAAGGTTTTCAGGTGACATTGGGGTTTCTGTTCGATCGGTCCTTTCAACACGCAGGCCACAACGGTTTCCTGGTGCACGTCCAGACCGGCGCAACACATACGTACAGCATCCATTCCAATCATCCTCCATCGTCAGCTTACAAATCATGCGCTCGAGTGAGTGTAATTTAATACACGTACTTTTGGGGGCTACAATAGGCGATGCTCGAAAAGCGCAATAGAACAGTTTTTCGCACGGGGTGTATCCCAGTAACCGTTTCCGCCCTTTGATTTGTATATGTAGTGTTGACGACTACAGCCTCTTTTAGAATGGATGCGACGGATGCCACCCACTTATTTTCATTCCTGGGGGTGACAAGGTCTCTGTCTTGTCATGCCTGTTTTTCGCATACATTTGTCTCATCCTGCCTGTTCCACTATATTAATCTGATACTCTATTAGGGCATATGCTGGCAGGAGGGTGCCAGTCCGGCGTATCAGGTCGTGCCGCGTTCCACAGCCGTTACCGGGAACGTATTGGTCATCGCCACCGCCTGGCCCTCGATCTGCTGAACCGCCAGCTCCATAATGGCTTCGCTCATCTGCTGAATCGGCTGCCGGACCGTGCTTAAGCGCGGTGAGATCATGGAGGCGAGCTGCACATCATCATAGCCCACAATGCGCATCGCGGAAGGAATCTCCTTGTTCAGCAGGTTGCAGGCATGAATGACCTCGGCGGCAATCACATCACTGCTGGCAAACACGCCGTCGATCTCAGGATGCTCCTGGAGGTAGGCGGCAATGGCGGTGTCCCCTCCGGTATAGCTCCCCTCTTCAACCTCCAGCTGCAAGTACAGCGGCGCAAGTCCGGCGCGCTTCATCTCCTCTTCGTACCCCTGCCTTCTCAGACCGGCCAGCATGAAGTGATGCTGGGGACCATCGATCCCCCGCTGGATATAGACCGTGTGCCGGCAGCCCTTGCCGGTTAATAACCGGGCAGCCAGCCGTCCGCCCTCCAGATTATCCGAGGTGACCACCGGGATGTCCTCCGAGATTACACGGTCGAAGGAGACAATCGGCAGACCGAGATGCAGATAATGCTGCACATCCAGCACGGCACTGCCCATGATGATGGCATCGACCTGGTTTTTTTTGAGCATCTCGATATAATCTACTTCCTTGGAGACGTTGCGGTTGGAATTGCAGAGCAGCAGCTTGTAGCCCTTAAGGTCTGCATAATATTCGAGATAGGCGGTCAGCTCGGCAAAAAAAGGATGGGAAATCGCCGGGATGATCAGCCCGATCATATTGGATTTTTTGCGGAACAGGGCCCGGGCCATTTCATTCGGCTGATAATTCATTTCCTTCATCACCCGGTAGACCTTCTCCTTCGTCTTGTCACTGATATACCCTCTATTGTTAAGGACTCTGGACACTGTATTCACAGAAAGTCCTGCCTGCTTTGCGACGTCTTTCAGATTCGCCATAGGAACCACCTTGCTTTTTAGTTCCAATTATAGAGGAATTTCGCATGGATTTCAGCTATTGAAGCGTAATCGTCGCTACGGTGAACATTTGGACTTCCCCATTTCCCCTTATTTCAGCGCACCTTCCGTGATCCCCTTGATGATCTGTTTTTGCAGGAACAGATAGATGATCAGCACAGGAATAATTGTCATAATCAGCCCGGCCATCAGCGGCGCATAGTCCACAGAATAGGAGGAGAAGAAGGTATACGTGGACAGCGGCAGGGTCTTCTGATCCGGCGACAGCAGCACGAGACTGGGCAGAAGATAGTCATTCCAGATCCAGAGCACATCGAGCACCAGCAGGGTGACGAATACCGGCTTCAGCAAGGGCAGCACAATACTGAAAAACGTCCGCAGCGTGGTGCTCCCTTCGATAAACGCCGATTCTTCCAGCTCATATGGAATCCCTTTGATAAAGCCGTGGAACGTGAACACACCAAACGGCACCCCGAAGCCGAGATACATGAACAGCAGCGTTAGCTTGGTATTCAGCAGCCCCATATTCCCGTACAGCATGACCATAGGAATCATCAGCACCTGGAAAGGCAGAGCCATGGAGGCCAGCATGAGGAAGAAGAAGATGGAATTCACCTTCCATTTGTAGCGCACGAACAAGTACCCGGTCATCGCCGAGAAAATAATAATGATCGTTACGGAAATCCCCGTAATGATCAGCGAGTTCATGAACCCCTGCATAAAGTCCATATTGTCAAATGCGCTCGCATAGTTCTTGAAATTAATCGTTGTCGGCAGGGACAGCGGGCTCTCGAAGAATTGCTGGGTGGTCTTGAAGGAGTTCATAATAATCAGCAGGAACGGTGTTAAAAAAGCGAACAGCAGCAGGTACAGGAATCCTGTCCGCAGGCCCGAGAGGATGCGCCGGTTAGCATTCATTAAGATTCCACCTCCAGCTTCTTCAGCAGATAGGATTGCGTTAACGCGATAATCGCTACGACAGCGAACAGAACGACTGCCTCTGCCTGGCCGACACCGTATTGATTGGACAGGAAGGCTTTTTGCACGATATGGTAGGTGGCCAGCTCCGTTGAATTGAACGGTCCGCCCTTCGTTAAGGCCAGGTTGATGTCATACGTTAAGAAGGACCGGGACAGGGAGATGAAAATACAGATGACGATCGCAGGAACCGTCAGCGGCAGAATAATTCTGCGGATTACCGAAGTCCGCCCTGCCCCGTCGATGTTTGCCGCCTCCAGCACATCATTCGGAACGCCTGTGAAGCCCGCGATATAAATGATCATCAGATACCCGACCAGCTGCCAGGCGGTCGCAATAATCAGCGCCCAGAATGCCGTTCCCGTATTCGTCAGCCATGAGGTCTGAAACAGCTCCCAGCCGTATTTAGCGCCAAGGTAAGGCAGCACTTGTGAGAAAAGCGTCTGCCACAGGTAGCCGAGTACGATCCCGCCGACCAGATTGGGTGTGAAGAAGCCTGTGCGCAGCCATTGCTCGCCTCTCCCGCCTCTCGTCAGGGCAAGCGCGATGAAGAAGGCGAACACATTGGCAATCACCACGGTGAAGAAAACATACTTCAGGGTGAACCACAGCTGCTGAAGGAACACCTTGTCCCTGAACACCTCCAGATAATTCGTGAAGCCGATCAGGCTGCTGTCGCCTGTACGGACATCCCAGTTCGTGAAGGTCAAATATAAGCCGACGATGAACGGTATGATCACAACGGCGGCAAAAGCGAAGATAGAGGGACCTCCGAAGACCAGAAACGTCCCCGCATTCTTCAGTGATAGCTTTTTGTTCATAGTGCTGCCCCCTTTCCTCTTAACAGGCTGAACTGGAGAATTTTTTATGTTTTGGGATTAGCCGCGACTCCAGAGAAGTTTTGGACTTCCGGCCGCTGTTGTCTGCAGATTTCTTGATTTTCATACCGTTTTTAACGGTTGAAATCCGCAGACAAAGGCGGTCGCTATCGCTCCTTCAGTTCCAAAATTCCCCTCCGCCACTTTTCCCTTAACTTAAGTCTTCAAGTTCAATAAATAGAAATTCTCTATTTCCCTGCATACGATTTCCAGTAATCCTGAACCTCCTGCGCAAGCCCCTGGCGGTCGATATTGCCTACCAAGTACTTCTGCATAGCAGCTCCGGTCTTGGCCCAGTAATCCTGCGGCAGGTAATTAATCACACCGATATTGATAATCTTCCCTTGCTTCACGTATTCGCTGACGGCATTGGACATGATGTTCGTGCTCTTCGCCTTAAGATCCTTGTATGGCATGGACAGCCCCATATCGCTAATGATGGCCTTCTGCCCGTCCTCGCTGCTGACCATCCATTCGATGAACGCTTTGGCGGCTTCCTGCTGCTCCGGCGTAGACTTAGAATCATCAATGGCGAACAGCTTAGGCTCGCTGTAAGCGACTTGCGTGTTGCCGAAGTCCTCCGGGTTATTGCTCACCGGCAGCGGCAGGATACCGAAGTCGGCATCGCGGCCCTCCAGCGTTCCGATGACCGCCCAGCTCCAGTCCCCCATGAAGTAGAAGGCGGCAGCTCCCTTGGCGAAATCTGCACTGTCGCGGTTATAATCGGCAACGAGCGGGTCGCTCTTACGCGCGTTGTATTTTTTCAGCAGATCGAAGGTATCCATCAGTCCGGTGAACTGCGGATTCTCCGTCAGGTTAACCTGCCCGTTCTTCAGCTCCTCTACGAACTTCCGGTTGTCCTCCACCTTCTGCGACTGCAAGGAATAGGTTAATCCCAGATAGTGGGCGCCGAGCGACCAGTCTGCTCCGTGAAGCATGACCGGTGCTTTGCCGGCCGCTTCAATCTTTTTGAAGACCGCTTCCAGATCATCACGGGTCTTCACGGATGCAGGATCAAAGGCACCGCCGATACCCTCTTCTACCGCACGCTTGTTATACAGCAGACCATAGCCTTGGGCAGTCCAGGGAATACCAAGGAATTGTCCGTCCAGCAATGCGCCGTCGATGGCTCCCGGATTGGTGAGGGCTTCATACTTCGCCTTCTCCGGCTCTAAATCCAGGAAATCATCCTTATATTGAAGTATGGTGCCTGCATCCAGATTCACGATTGTCGCCGGATTGCCGGAGGCCAGCAGGGATTGGAACTTCTCAAGCTGCGCACCGCCGATCGGTGTAGGAATCAGTTCAATCGTCACCTGCGGATTCTGCTCATGATATTTCTTGAACAGCTCCTCGAATACGGTATTGACTTCTGCGGAGGTATTGAAGAAGGTGAGCTTAACGTCCTTGGAGGCTTGCTGTGTCTGTGTTCCCTCATTCCCCTTGTCTTCCTTGACGGCACTATTAGCTGAATTCCCCTTGGAGCAGCCTGCGAGTAATCCGGTGACCACCGTCAGAGCGATAGCGAAGCTTGCAGCTTTTCTCAATTTCAAATGAATTCCCCCCGTACTTATGATTGTTTTGAATGCGCATACATTTTTCGGATGCAACTTTATGATAACCGGTTAACATATTTATGTCAATCGGTTATCATATTTAAATTTTAGCTAATAAAACCCGCCACATGCGCCGCTTCCGGTGGTATTGTAATCGGTTTTTCGATTACATTCCGCCCACGCGCCGCTCCCGGTCCAATTGTAATCAGTTTTTCGATTACATTTGGCCCACACGCCGCTCCCGGTCCAAATGTAATCGGTTTTTCGATTACATTCCGCCCACGCGCCGCTCCCGGTCCAATTGTAATCGGTTTAATACGAAAATAAAAGTACCGGAAAATGCGCAGCAGAACGGGTTTTGACAAAAAAAGACCCACCGCCCCAAAAAAACGTTTCGTTTTTTTTGAAAAAGGGAAGACTATTGGATAGGATTTAATTGCACGCTATATCCTAACTGCTGGATATAGTTCACGTACCTATCTAACGTGTTTTTCTTGGACGTCTCATCGCCTAGTGAGACGTCTATTTCTTGGTATGACCTCTTCTCCCGCATCAGGGCATGGAGGATTCGAATCAGCAAATGCGCGGTGGCGACGTTTGCTTTTTTATCGCCTCTTCTCTTACGTATTCGTCGAAAAAATTGGCCGATCCGGTTCGAGGAGCGAGAGTTCGCCCAAGCCGCCTGACACAAGGCCCCTTTCAGATGCTTGTTCCCTTGCATCGTTTTTGACTTTCTTCGCTTTCCCGCGCTTTCGTTGTTCCCTGGACACACCCCCGCCCATGATGCAAACTGCGCATCACTCGGGAACATTTCCGCGACATGCGGCCCCACTTCGGCAAAGATGGTCACGGCAGACGTCCGCTCAATTCCTGGAATGGAGTCAATTTGTTCAATCACCTCCAGGTACGGTTCTGCCTTCGCCTCGATTCGAGCTTCCAGCTCCGTGATCCTTTTCTCCAAATAGACCAAGTGGTCCCAGTGGTCTCGAATCATCTCGCGGTGATGACGGCGCAACTTGCCATTGAGCGCGTCTAGCAACTGCGGAACTTTCTTTTTCAAACGGGTTTTGACCAGGTTTTTAACGGTCCCTTCGTCGATGACCTCGCCGTCCATGATCTTCTGGAGCAGGCCCCGTCCCGAAACCCCATATAGATCGGACATAAAGGTGGTTAGCTTAATGTTGGCATCCTGCAGGATTTTGTGAATGCGGTTTTTCTCCGCCGTCACCGCCTGCACCATCTTACTCCGGTAACGGGTCAAGTCTCGCAAATCCCGGATGTCTTGTTCGGGCACCATACTGCCTTCAATGAGCCCGCAACGGTGCAATTGCGCTAACCAGCGCGCATCTTGCATGTCACTTTTTCGACCCGGCGTATTCTTTACCCGCTGGGCGTTGGCCAAGACCAGATCACAACTGCCCTCTAAGATGTTCCATACCGGTTTCCATAACACGCCCGTACTCTCCATCACCACCTCCCGACAGCCTTGTTCACTCAGCCAATCTTGCAGGCCTAGCAATTCTTTGGTTGTCGTCCCAAAGGTTTTCAGGTGACATTGGGGTTTCTGTTCGATCGGTCCTTTCAACACGCAGGCCACAACGGTTTCCTGGTGCACGTCCAGACCGGCGCAACACATACGTACAGCATCCATTCCAATCATCCTCCATCGTCAGCTTACAAATCATGCGCTCGAGTGAGTGTAATTTAATACACGTACTTTTGGGGGCTACAATAGGCGATGCTCGAAAAGCGCAATAGAACAGTTTTTCGCACGGGGTGTATCCCAGTAACCGTTTCCGCCCTTTGATTTGTATATGTAGTGTTGACGACTACAGCCTCTTTTAGAATGGATGCGACGGATGCCACCCACTTATTTTCATTCCTGGGGGTGACAAGGTCTCTGTCTTGTCATGCCTGTTTTTCGATTACATTCCGCCCACGCGCCGCTCCCAGTCCAATTGTAATCGGTTTTTCGATTACATCCGGCACACACGCCACGCCCGGTCCAATTGTAATCGGTTTTTCGATTACATTTGGCCCACGCGCCGCTTCCGGTCCAATGTAATCGGTTTTTCGATTACATTTGGCTCACACGCCACGCCCAGTCCAATTGTAATCGGTTTTTCGATTACATCCGGCACACACGCCGCTCCCAGTCCAATTGTAATCGGTTTTTCGATTACATTCCGCCCACGCGCCGCTCCCGGTCCAATTGTAATCGGTTTTTCGATTACATTCCGCCCACGCGCCGCTCCCGGTCCAATTGTAATCAGTTTTTCGATTACATTCCGCCCACGCTTTCCCACAGTCCTCGCCGCTGCCCATTGTATTTGCTTTTACCCGGCCAGCAGCAAAAAAGGCTTCAGCCCAAATGAGCCGAAACCTTTCTGTTATAAGGGATAACGCTTACAAACTATATCTGTATAAACTCTGCCCCTTCCTACACTCCGTTATGGCACGGTGGAATCCGGTTCCACAAGCGGGCTTAGCTCTTGCGCAGCCGGTTTCTCCCCCTTGAATTGTCCAATCTCCGGCAAATATCTCACGCATACCATGCTGAGGAGCAGGAAAATCCCAAAGGTCAGGAAGTAGGAGGACCATCCGACCAGGCCTATTACTAGTGGAGCAAGAGCGGGTACGATGGACTGCGGCAATGTATTCGCCACGTTCATAATTCCGAAATCCTTGGCGGCATCTTCCTTACGCGGAAGAATTCTGGCTACAAGTGCGGTATCCACTGCCGAGAAGCAGCCTGCCCCCAGACCGAGGATAACTGCTGCTGTCATGATTGCCGGGAATTGCGGAACAAACGCAAAGATCAGAATTCCAATGATCATAATCGCCGCTGAGGTATACAGGAAAGGCTTTTGCTTCCGTACCTTGTCCGACCAGGCTCCCCCCACAATGCTCATCAGTGCCATCGCCAGAATCATCGCAATATTGATGACTCCTAATCCTTTGGTCGCTTCCTCTTGCGTATAGTTCATCCGGTTAACCAGCATAACTGTAAGATAACTGGCACTGCCGAAACCCAGCATCAAAAAGAACTTAGCTACAATCGCGAAGGTAAACGACGGATATTTTCTCGGGCTGGGATAAATTTTGCTGATCTGCTCCATAACCTTTACCTTGGATTTGGGAGCAGCTGTAATCGTTACTTTACCATCCTTGATCAGGAACAGGCTGACCACAGGTCCGATTACTCCCAGCAGAATTAGCAGCGTCCACTTCACCTCCGCGCTAACGGAAGTCATCACCATCATCAGCACCATACCCGCCGATGCAGCAGCCGGACCCACAAGACCGATAATTCCCGAGATCGTCCCCTGCTTCTCCGGTTTCACCTGTTCCGGGATAAGGGCCATATAAGAGGCCATCGCGAAATTGAAGAAGAATTGTGCAGCAGACCAGCCGATCACGATTTGCCAGATGGCGGTCCCGAATCCGACCAGAACGAGCCCGGCGCTGCCAAGCAGCGCCCCAAGCAGAATCCACGTACGGCGGCGTCCAAACGCGATATTCGTCCGGTCACTGACTGCACCGCCTATGGGATTACCAATCAGGGCAAAGAAAGCCCCAATCCCGGCAACCATACCGTATGATTTTAAATATCCGTCCGGGTCAATATCCATCATTCGGAAGGTCAACAGCAGGATTCCTGGCGTCAGCAATGCGAGCATCATTAACCCGAAACCAATAACGATCCCCACGGTCAACCGGCCTAACGGTGTAGTGGCCTGGCCGTCAATTCTTGTCTCACTCATTCTTAATTCCCCCTATTATTGGTAAAAGGCTACAGAACAACTTTCATCTTATTCTCGTTGTTATAAGCAATATGGAAGTCTTTAGTTCTGAAATCAGCCCAAAGGACCGTCTCGTATGCCTCATTAGCCCAGGTAATCTCCAATTGCCCATTCTCTAACTGATCGTTAACGGCAATAGTTCCGTCAAAGGCCGGATAGCTGTTGCGGAAACGCATAATCTCATACAATCGCTGAAGCAACGGAAGCTTCAACCGGTCCTTAATCTCGGACGTCGTATAATTGTGGCGGTTAATACTTCTTGGTTCCCCGATACGCTTCAGGCTATCCAGATCATTCTCGCCTGCCAGGAGACCGACATAATAGACCTGAGGAATTCCCGGAGCAAACAGCTGCACCACCCGTGCAAGCAGATAGGCCTCATCATCTTCATCCAGTGCAGAGTAATACGTTGACATCAACTGATACTGCTTGGCTTGCGAACCAGACATTTTGACAATTCCGGCTGGCCTCTTGATATACTGCTGGGCTTCTGTTAATTTCTCGTTCACCTTGTCTCTCACCAGGTCGATCTCGCTCTCCTCCAGCAGGCCTGCTACATCGACCACTCCGATCCCGTCATGCGTATCCAGCGTAGTAAATTGCTTGCGGGGACAGATGTTGAACCAATGGATCAGCCTGTCGGTCCGGCCTGTCATTAAGCCATGGAGCATCAGCATCGGCAACGCAAAATCGTACACCCAATGTCCCTGATCAGCCATCTTAAGCTGGACTTTATAGTTCTCATGAATCTCAGGAAGCATCTCCGTGCCGTACGCCTGAAGCGGCTCCATCCCAATGTCCAGCACCTCCCATACGTCCGGTTCAACGAAGAAGCAACTGGTCCCCGGTTTCTTGGTTGCATAGGCAAAGGCATCGAACCGGATTAACGGAACATACTGGGCAATATGCTCTAAGTTACGCTTGAAATAGTCCTGTGTAGCCGGTGCCCAAGGGTTAACATCCACCTGCTCTTCAAAAAAGGTATTCCAGAGCTTCACAACCTTGCCGTCATCCCGGGTGAATTCCTTATACGGCCGCTGCAATTTGCGGCGGTACAGAGCTTCCATTTCTGCTTCGGTCGGCTCTCCGTCAGGCCAGAACTCGTCCCAGTGAATGAACATTTCCCGGTAAGGCGAGGAATCTCCGTTCTGCATATAGTCCTTGAATTCTTCACTGCGGATGGATACATGATTAATCATGAAATCGGCCATCAGATAATATTTCTCCGAGAATCTGCGGATATCTTCCCAGTCGCCAAAGGCCGGATCTACGATATCATAATTAATGACGGCAAACCCCCGGTCCCCCGACGAAGGATAAAAAGGCAGAAGATGGACACCGCCGATAACTCCCTCATAATGGGTATCCAGCACCTCGTACAGTTCCTTGAGATCCCCTCCCATACTATCCGAATACGTGATGAGCATAATTTTGTTCTGCACCTTTTGCATCCTGGTTGCTCCTGGTTAGTAAGTTTCATTAAGAGTCATTTAGAATTTCATCCCGGATCAGACGGGCCATATGAAACGACAGCTCCGCATGATGATCGGTGATATACAGCACATCTTCGCAGGAAGAGACATGATAATTGAAGAGCCGCTGGCAGATCCACTGAATCGGAAGATAGAGCTCCCCGTCCTTGAATACCGCTTCACACAGCATCGAGTACACCCGGTTCTCCACCACACAACCAATGCTTCCACGAGTGAATTGCAGTGTTCTTCCATACCTCAGAAACATCTCCACCGATTGCCCTTCATTGGAAATGTTGCAGCGCTCGCCGCCGAATACATCAGCCACAAACGACGCAGGCACCAGCAGATATTCCCCCCGGATAATCGCGTTTCCATTCAGTCCGTGATACTTCAGCTTCTGATGCTTCAGGGCCGGACCACTCATCCGAACCAATGTGTTGTTAAAATACACCTTAGCGCTCCCGGATGCGATCGCTATAGCGAACCCGTCCCCTTGTCTTGGAATGTTAGGCTCGGTATGGACAAGGCGGCCCTGTTCATCCCTGCTGACACCGGAGAACAAATAATCCCAGACAATCTCGGCATCATCAATGGTCTGGCCGTGGTCCCGGTTCTTCACATCGCGGAAGACCAGGTCGGCATATTCACCCTTGTAAAAAGCAAGGTTATCCTCGCCTGCAATTTTGATTTCCGGTAAAGTATAACAACGGTTAATCCGCTTCCAATACTCCCGGTTGCGCTTGATCACTTCAGCGGAATCACCCGGGTAATGCGGCGGTACCTCATCCAGCTCAAGACGGGTCTGCCAGACGGCCAGCGGTCCTCCCTGATTGATCACTTCATCCTTCCCGTCAAACAGAAGGCGGGGGTCCGCCGGACCGGCAGACCCGGCTTTACCGGCAAATACCGGAGCATGATAACGGGCCATCTGGCTGGTCATCAGATTTCCCATCGACATTCCCTGAATGAAGACTCTGCCCGGATCAATGTTATATTTGCTCTTCATCTGCCCGATAAGGGCCAGCACCAGCTTCATATGAGGGTTGTTCCCGGGATCAGCGGGCGGAGGGTTCAAGAATATGCCTTCCTCATTGGGCCCAGTGGCCGCCTTGAGCTGCTCCGCATCACATTCTACCGTCCAGAATCTGCGTTCACAGGCATTGGGGAACAGGACAATAAATCCTTCACGGTCGGCAACCAGTGTCCACGAGCTGTACACAGCCTGCCCCCACCCCGTCATTAACCCTCCATGCATCGATATAATTAGAGGGACTTGACGCGTCCCGTCGTATGAGGCCGGCACATATTCATACCAGGTATTATGCATTCCCTCCACTACCACGCCGGTATGCTCCGTTAATCTTGCCGGATAGACCTGAGAATTGTTTCCGTTCTCGTTTACAACCATATCGGAGCCTTTTATCGCTTCCGGAAGAAACTCCCGATTCTCATCATTGGGAGTTCCTGGAAGAATGACAATCTTCCTGTCCATAGAGATCCATCCCTTATGTTTAGATATAGTGTCCTTGACAGCCGGAATTCAGAACAGGCGATGCTCTGCATGCTCCAGCCCGAAGAAGTCCAGGGCATGTTGTATCGCCAGGTCCCAGAATCTCCATTCATGTCCGTACCCTTCCAGCGTCCAGAACTCGGCCTCAACTCCAATCTCCTGTGCATGGTCCTTGAACAAATTCAAATTATCATAAATCAGCGTATCCTCGGTGCCGCAGGCGAACAGCAGGCGCGGAAGCTTACCGCTGTCCGCAAGCGAATCCATAATCGCCCATACATTCTCATTAGAATGAATAAAGGCATCCAGTCCACCTGCATTAATCACCATCCCGCGCAAACGCTGCGACATTGGGTCGTCCTGTAACAAATCGGCTTCCGTCAGGTGTTCCATATTCACAGGGGCTGCGGACAATACCGCCGCAGCAGCGAATTTCTCGGGATAATTCACTGCATACTTGATCGTCCCCCGCCCTCCCATCGACAGTCCTGCAATGAAGTTATCCTCGCGCTTGCCGGATGCAGGAAACCAGTTGTAGACCATGGGCATTAGTTCTTCCGTCAAATAGTCATACATATCAAACCCCAGCATGCTGCTGCTCCAGTTGGAATAATTGCTGTTGAGCGCACTGGGCATCACTACGATTAGATCCTTCTCGCAGGCGTATAATTCGATATTGGTTTTTCTAAGCCAGTCCGAATGATCGCCAAAGGTTCCGTGAAGCAGCCAGAGTACCTTGTATTTCCTGGAATCGTTATAATATTCTTTTGCAGGAACATGTTGAGGCTTGTTTGGTAAAATAATCGTAATCTCATGATTGGACTTCAGATACTGGCTCTCAAAATTCATGTTCAGAACGGACATACCTATTTCCTCCTCAGGATTGATCCACAGCAGCCTTACTTGCAGTCAAATGCTTCCGGTTCCATAAGAAAACGGCAAAAGCTATTACAATCGGGATCGTCATGAACCGGTACATCGCTGCATACCCGTTAACTTCAGTGCCTCCCTTATCCTGTACCATGGATACAATGAATCCGGCAATGGACGGCGTGATCAGGTATCCGGCATCTACACCTATATAATTCGTATTCCCTGCAACTCCGCGTCTCTCGCTGGGTACAAGCTTCATGCAGAGGGTCTGGATCGAAGGCTGGCAGATACCATATCCGCAAGCAGAGACCGCTCCGGCGAAGATAAACATGGGCAGAGACCGGGAGAAGCTGATCACGACAAATGACAGGGCAAAAATCAACATTCCTGGAATGATCGTTGCACTGACGCCGTATCTTTCACTGATTCTGCCGCTGACGGGTCTGGTGAATAACAGACAAACCGCATAGGCTGTAAAGAACAATCCGATTTCTTCTATGCCGATGGCCCCTCCATAGATCAGAATAAAGGAATTAATACAGGAGAACGCACCTGCCAGGAAAAACATGATAATTGTCGGTATGATGACCTCAGTTGCAATAATATTATCCAGGGAAATGGTAAACCTCTGATTGGGAGCCGGTGCTTCAGTCTTCAGTCTCAGCGAGAGCACCAGCACAAGACAAGTTGCACCTGCACTAATCAGGAATACCGCACTGTATCCATAGGCTTGGACCAGCTCCAGGCCCAGCATCGGGCCTATAGCCGTGGCGATGGCTTGACCTAATGAAAAAACACCTATTCCCGAAGCAATTCTGCTCTCCGGCAGCGCATCACTGGCTAATGCTAAACTGACCGGAGCAAGAAACCCCATGCCGATTCCGTGAAGCAGACGTCCGGCGATAATCATGGAGATGCTGCTGGCCAGGCTGTAACAGATAAACGCCAGAATAATGATGGCGGTAGAGGCAGCCAGTAAGTTATTTTTTTTGAAATAGCTGCTTGAGGGGCCAACGATTGGCCGTACACCCAGTGCAGTGATCGCGAACATGCTGGTAACTATTCCGATAATAGTAGCAGTAGCCCCTAAATGGGCAGCAAACTTGGGAATCAGAGCCGTGGTCATAAATTGGTTCAGATTCAGAATGATATTAATCACAAAAATACTAATAAAAGCAGGACTCCAGATACTTTCCTTGCCGGCAGTACTTTTACTTTTGTAAGACCTTCTCATATTTAGCTTCTCCATCACCTCAGACTATCAACAAATAATTGAACCACCATAATAAAGCTCTCATCAATAGACACGTTAGACATCTCGAAATATCCGGTAATCTCCAATGAAACAAAGCCGTGAATCATACTGCGGTAGGCTCTTAACAGATTAATATTGTCATAGCCATCCTTCGAAAAGCCCCGCAGTGCATCCGCCATCGGATCGAGAATCACCTTGAGATATTCTTTGCCGTGGACGGAGGGCATGTTGATAATGACTTTATATAGCTCCGGATGCTGAAGAGCATACTTCCGGTACCCGACCGCATACTCCATTAACAAATACCGGCTGTCCTCCCCATCTTTGGTGGCGGCTGTCATAGACTCATACAGTTTCGATACAGCTACTTTCCCTACTTCTACACTTAAGTGGGCAGCACTCTCTATGAAGTTATACAGCGATGCTGTTGTGACTCCAAGCTTCTTAGCCAACCTGTGCAACGAGAAGTTATCATACCCTTCCTCTTCAATCCATGATACCGCTGTCATCACGATCAGCTCTTGGGTTAACCCTTTTCTGCCAATATCAAACGCCCCCAAAGTTAATAGTGTTAACTTAAAAACTCATGTTATCTTCCAACTAAGTTAACAGTGTTAACAACACAATAAATTAACACCGTTAGTTTGTCAACATAAAAAATAATTCTCCTGCTCTATAGGCTGAGAACCTCTTCACTCTCCTAATGAATCCGCTTGCAAAAATGTGCACAAGCAGGCTAGGCTAACTGATCCGGTAGCCCCGGCAGCAAGTTAGCCCGTGTTGCCTGTTGTCCGCCTAAGTGCTATAATTTCCCCCGGTAATCCTGGGGCGTCATGCCGAATTGCTCCTTGAACACTTTGATAAAATATTGGCTGTTGGCGTAGCCGAGCTGCTCAGAGATCTCATAGATCTTCAGATCGGAGTTGCGGAGGCTTGCTACGGCCTGCTCCATCTTCATATTCAGGATATATTCGCTGATGCTGATCCCGCTGACCTGCTTGAACAGTCTGGAGACATATGCCGGATGAAGCGAGACCGCGTCCGCAACGAATTGCTGGCTGGCCTCCGCCAGATTAGCCGCGATACAGCTCTGCATCTCCTTGACGATGCCCATCCGGTTATTCTGTGTATCCCGTTCGAGCTTGCTCTGCAAGGTATCCACCAGCGCTTCTCCCCAGCTGATCAGCTGGGACACGGAACGGAAAAGAGTCTTATCCAGCAGCTCCCGCCCGACCAGATCAGACAACAGACTATGATTCTTATGGGCAATATAGTGAAAGGAGCCGAGAATCATGGTGCGGATCTCCTCAATGTATTCTTCGTTATAGGCCGGCAGATTGTTGCTGAATTCCTTCATCTGCTGCAGCCGTTCCTTATACCCCTGCCACTGGCCGGTTTCCAGCAGATGCATCAGTGTCGGAGAAGCATATAAGTCCTTGAGCGGCTGGACCGGCGAACTCTTCTGCTTATCCGTCAAGGAGATGAAATAGCCCTTGTCATTGCCCACTTGCTGCCTTAATGCCGACTGGGAGTCCTCATACATGGCGCGGAGATCAAGCGGGAATTCGCCCGGGTAGGACAGAATGACCGAGATTCCGCCATTCAGATATTCATTCACACTGCTATGCAGCTGATGGGTATTATGGGTAAGCTGCTTCAGGATCTTGCCCTGGTCACCTCCCCCTGCTTCATTACTCTTCACAATAAACACCAGGTTCTCGTATGCATCCCGGCCATGCCACATCTCGAAGCCCGGGCCCAGCAGCTCGCAGGCAATGTTCGTCACCGCGTATTCAAAGAGCAATTGGCTGTCCAGCCCAAAATTCGTGAAATGCTCCTCCAGACGGATCAGAATCAGGAAGACCCGGTCGTTCAGCTGAAAATCAATCTGATATCCGCTAAGCTTGTCCTTCAGCCGTTCCTGCGGATAGGCTTTGCCCTGAATCAGCTCGGCCAGCAGCTTGTCCTTCAGCGCCGGAAGATGCTCACGGAAGGCCAGCATCGCCTGCTCATAAGAGGCCGTCCGGTCAAACTCCCTCTTAAGGGTTTTAATCGTGCTCTCCAGAGCCGTCCGCAGCTTCTGATGATCGAGCGGCTTAACGAGATACTCTACCACCCCATACTGAAGGGCTTCCCGGGCATATTCGAACTCGGCGTAGCCGGTTAGCAGAATACACTTGATTCTCCGGTGAGTCCGCTGTACCTGCTTAACCAGTTCCAGCCCGCTCATCCCGGGCATAGCAATGTCCGTAATGACTATATCGACCGGATTTTGCCCGATCATCTGCATGGCCTGGGCGCCGGAATAGGCTTTGTATACTTTTTCAATCCCGAAGTCCTGCCATGGAAAAGCAAGCTCCAGATCATCTACGACATATTGTTCATCATCTACCAGCAGAATTTGCAGAATGAGCTTCTCCCTCCTTTTCAATACGAATCCGGTAACAGGTGCCTTCGGACAGCACGGAGTCTACGAATAACCCGGAGTCCTTGCCAAAATACAGGCGCAGCCGCTGATTCACATTCCTTAGCCCGGTTCCAAGCTGTTCATTACTGATGATATTGTCCTCGATATGGCGGCGGACCGCGCCGAGCCGTTCCTCCGTCATGCCGATTCCGTTATCCTTCACGGTAATCAGCAGATACGAAGCATCTTCTTCGGCGGCAACCGAGATGATGCCAGGCCTCAGGCTAGGTTCAATCCCATGCTTGATGCAGTTCTCCACCAGCGGCTGCAGAATCATTCTTGGCAGCCGGTATCTGGCCGCCTCTGCCGTGACGCCGAATTCGAAGGTGATTTCTTTTTTGCGCAAATGGACCATATGCAGATAATGCTCGACGAAATCCAGTTCATCCTGAAGCGTGGAATCGAGCTGTTCAATCTTGTGAATGTACCGGCAGTACGAAGCCAGATGCAGCGTCATCGCGGTGACCGCATGATAATCCTCAATACTTGCTTTGCTCTGAATGAAATTCAGGCAATTATAGAGAAAATGCGGATTAATCTGCGCCTGATACTGCTTCAGCTTCGCTTCCTTCACTTCAATCTCGCCCAGCAGGACCTGCTCAATCAGAATCTGGGTATTCTGGGCCATCCGGTTAAAGGAATTGCCGAGTACCTTGAATTCATTGACCTGCAAGTCGACGGCACGGCTGGAAAAGTCGCCCCGGTCGAACCGGTCAATCGCCTTGCGCAGCATGATTACCGGCTTCTGGACCTGCTTGCGGAGCAGCAGTGTGTAGAACATAATACCAACCAGCACCACCAGTACCGCATAGAGGAACAGCCGGTTATTGCGGTTAATCGGTTCGATATACTGGCGCTTGGGATAAGCGTCTATGAAATACAAATCCAGCATGTCTGACTTCATATAGTTAATCTGGTATTCTGTACGGTTCTCTGTAGCGGAGATGGTTCCTCTGTTCCCGTTGATCCCAGGACGGATCGACTGTAGCAGCTCCTGCGGAAACGCCGCCCCCGGCTGAATAAAGGCCTGTTCAGAGGCATCGTACAGCAGCGGCATACCCGAGACATACTGATCCATCATTTTCACAAGGTTATCCAGAGAAATCCTGACTTCAATTAACAGCGAGCTGATATGACTGCGCATGATGTTGGAGTAATATCCCTTGCCTTCCTTATCCATGTGCAGCACCCAGCGGTTGCGCGCCTGCTCCGGGGGGCTGAAGGTGCTGAAGGAGAAGGAGGAATCTGAGGATACTGTCTCTTTCTCATCCTCATAGTACAGAATCACTATATTCTTCCAGGAGGTGGAGGCCGTGTTCAGGGCCAGCTTATCGATGATGGTCAGCTTCATCTCATATTTGGAATATTGGTCCCCGAACTTCAGAATATAAGGATATCCACGCACAGACTGGTCCTGTGACAAAGTAATAGTATTTGTCAGCACCTGTTCAAACTGCGTGGATAGCTGGGAGGTCATGAACTCAACCTCGTACATTTTATTTTTTCTCAGCTCGTTCTGAATGTCCTTGACGTTCAGCCTGTAGATGAGCCAGAACGCCCCTACAATGATCAGGAGCATCAGCATCAGAACTAACGACAACCACTGAAAGATAGACAGGCGATATTTCACATTTGGCTCCTCCGAATGAAAGGACGGCCTTAGGGGCCGCCCTTGTCTGCAGATTCTGTTACTTCTGAATGGATTCGTACCATTCATTGACCTCATCGGTCACTTTATCGCCGCCTGTGGTTTTCCATTTCTCTACGAAAGTATCGAATTCATCCACAGAAGCTTTGTCATAAATGATTTTGTTCAGAATTTCCTTCTCCAGCTTCTCCAGCATATCTCCACGGGAGAGCTGAGTCTCTGTAGGTGTACCTGTGAACATCTCAGGCATTACACTGTCCTTCTGATCGATGATGATCTTGGCAGCTAAGATCTGCTCAGGAATACGTTCGGACAGGTTCTTCTCGTACTGGTTAGCAGGCTCAGCGCCGCCGGCCAGCTTGGCCAGTGTATTCATCATCAGGTTAGGAATAATAGCTCCATCGTAAGTCAGAGTATAACGGATCGCATCCACCCAGCCGCCTGGAATCTTATCCGTATCCTGCTCTTTCAGGACGGTTCCGTCTTCAGCGATATCATAGTCGTAGCCTTTGGCGAAGCCGTTCACGAAGGTTGTGCTGTCCGGGTTAGCCCAGTTATCAAACAGATAGTTCTGGTAGACGAAGAAGGCGTCCTTGTGCTCCATGTCCTTGTTGATCAGAACGGCGCCGGAGGCGATCTTCGTACCGTGTCTGCCCACCTTGCCGTCAGGTCCTGCCGGAAGCGGATAAGCCTTATGCACTGCACCCGGAACGTTCTTCTGCAGATCCGGCAGCGGCCAGCCCGTCATCCAGTAAGGGCCGACAATAATACCGGCTTTGCCTGCTGTGAAGGCTTCTGTCGCTTTGTTCTCATCATACAGGCCGGATTCCGAGGAGATATATCCTGCCTTCATCCATTTTTGCATGGTTGCCAGGCCTTCCTTCATCTCCGGCTGAACCGAGCCATAAGCCAATTTGTTATCGGCTGTCTTGTTCCACTGGTTCGGCATAGCGCCGAACATTCCGAAGATCCAGCCGGATTCAGACATCCAGGTATTCAGATTATTTTTGAAGCCTACTGCGAGTCCAGTCGTATCCTTTTTGCCGTTGCCGTCAGGGTCCTGGTTCGTGAACGCATCGAGGACAGTTTCCAGCTCAGCCAGATTCGTCGGAGCCTTAAGGTTCAGCTTCTTCAGCCAATCCTCACGGATATACATAACCGGATCATTATTATAAGCGTTTTCCAGAATCGGGATACCCATACGCTTGCCGTCTCTCATGTAAGGATTCCATACGGTTGGCTCTTCGGCCATCGCTTTTTTGTAGATATCGGAAGCATATTTATCGAACAATTCGCCCGCATCCGTGAACTGGCCGCTGTCGATCAGGTCAGAGATCAACGAAGGACTTCCGCGGAAGGAGATAATATCCGGCATCTTCTCGCCTGAAGTGAGCATCAGACGCAGCTTGGTCTCATAGGCGTTATTCTGGTCGCTTACCGTCCAGAGATACTTGATATCAATGCCCAGTGTATCCTTAGCCCACTTGGTGTGTACGTTATTCTCAATATTCTCGCCATTCTTGAATTTCAGGCTGCTTGCGATGGGAAATACCGTTGAAATGGTTACCGGTTCTGTATATTTGCCATTCTCAAAGGGAGCCGAATACATAGCGTCTTCGCTTGCCGCCGGCTTGTTGTCCCCTTCTGCCTTCTTGTTGTCAGCATTGCCGCCGCATCCGGCCAGCAAGCTGCCCAGCATGACTGTGGATAACACTGCTGCCGCAGAGAATTTCATTTTCTTTATCATTTAATCTTGCACCCCTTTAATTAAAATTTAATCACATTAATTATATGAGTCAATCTTTTTTCGCTTCCAGCGCGTGCATCACCCCCTTTAGTAGGAAGGGCGGCTATTCCTTAACCGCCCCGAGGACAATTCCTTTCACGAAGAAACGCTGCAGGAATGGATACACGATGAGAATCGGTGCCATCCCGATGAAGATCTGGGCGGCTTTGACCGTCCGCTGCGAGATATTCTCCAAATCCTCCGGACGCACGGTCACTTTACTGAAGTCCTGCTGGACAATGACCGACTGCAGGAAGGTCGCCAGCGGATAGTTGCGGTGATCCGTCATATAGAGCAGGCCGTCGAACCAGGAGTTCCAATGCCCGACGATCGTGAACAGCGACAGTGTAGCAATGGCCGGCATGGATACCGGGAGATACACGCTGAACAGTGTTCTGAAATGACCGGCGCCGTCGATAAAGGCGGCTTCCTCCATTTCCTTAGGCACAGCCCGGAAGAAGTTAAGCAGCAGAATGATGTTCCATACCGAGACAGCACCCGGCAGAATCAGCACCCATAAGGAGTTCATCAGATGCAGCTTTTGAATCAGAATGTACATTGGTACCAGACCGCCGCTGAACAGCATCGTGAACACCAACAGCCAGATATAGAGATTCCGGCGTCTGAACCGGGCGCTATCCTTGGACAAGGCATAGGCAGCCAGAAGGACGATTCCCATGCTAAAAGCAGTTCCCAGCACCGTCCGCTGCAGCGTCACCCAGATGGACCGGGTGAAATTCTCATTGGCTACGGTCTTGGTATAAGCGTCCACTGTGAAATCTACCGGCCACAGTCCGACCAGATTGGCATTGGCTGCCGATTTGCCGCTGAACGATACAGCAAGGACGTGAATCAGCGGAACAAGACACATGATCGAAATAGCGATCATCAGAGTATAGTTGAACACGGTGAAGATGCGGTAAGATTTTGTTTTATGATACATGCCCTATTGGCCTCCATTCTAGAAAATACGGTAGTTAGCAAATTTATACGAAAGGCGGTAAGCTGTTACGATTAAGACAAAGCTGACTACGGATTTGAACAATCCGACCGCTGTGGAGAAGCTGAACTTACCGTCAACAATTCCTAGTCTGTAGACAAATGTATCGATGATGTCCCCTTTATCGAAGACAAGCGCGTTGTACAGGTTGAAGATCTGGTCGAAGCCGCCGTTAAGCACGTTCCCCAGCGCCAGCGTTCCAACCACGATGGTAATCGGCAGCATGGCCGGCATTGTAATCGACCAAGTCTGCTGCCAGCGCCCTGCTCCGTCCACTTCAGCCGCTTCATAGAGCGCAGGGTTGATGCCCGCCAGCGAGGCCAGGAAGACAATCGTGTTGAAGCCGAACTCTTTCCAGACGTCACTCACTACAACAACGAATCTGAACCAGTTCCCGTCACCCAGGAAGAAGATCGGCTGGATGCCGAATACACTCACCAGGACCTGATTGATTAAGCCTCCATCTCTGGCCAGCAGGTCGGAGAGGATACCGCCCAGGATTACCCAGGACAGGAAGTGGGGCATATAGACAATGGTTTGTACCATTTTCTTGAACGCCATCTTGCGGATCTCATTCAGCAGCAGTGCGAACAGGAACGGAACGATCAGGTTGGCGAGCATTTTCAGCCCGGCAATAATCAGGGTGTTCCAGATGACCTGCACGTTCTCGGGAATGCTGAACAGATATTCGAAATGCTCCAGCCCCACCCACTTGGAAGCGCTAAAGCCTAAGCCCGGCTTATAATTCTTGAAAGCAATCGCAAGTCCTGTCATTGGAATGTAGGCGAAGATCACAGTTAGGATCAAAGCCGGCAGAACCATCAGATCTAGGCTAAGGTTCTTTGTCCATTTCGATTTTTTTCGGGGACTCCCCGCATTTACATCCAGTTTCTCGCCTTTTACGCTGGCTGGCGTAACCAAGTTTTTCATGCTTCTGCTCCCCTTTGCTGGTCAACGTGTATCCGTTTACTTTGTTTATAAATTAATCATACCTAGCCGGACATGACAGTTACATGATAAATACAAAGCATTGATAACAAAATGATAACCATCAACTTCAAACAGCCATGAGTAACTTCAGCAACTCCGAGTAACCCCGGCAACATCGAGTAACTTCCAGTTGCGCCGCCGCCCAAACAATGATTGCACAGCCTACTACAGAATTAGTTGAAAAACGTATCTTAATTTAGCCGGTTTGGAGCTTTTGAGGAAATTAGGTGGATTTATGCTATTTATTTTTGCGGAATTCGTTTATTTGTCCTGATCCCGGCGCAACAAGTGCCTTTTGTCCAACTACTGTCTGGCCGGGTCCATTCCGCGCGCGAACAAGTGCCCAAAATCCAACTATTTCCTGACGTAGAAGTCGGTTATTCGCCCGCTCCAAAGCGACATTCTCCACCCATCAATATTCGCCCGCCCGGATGGCATACTCCCTTCCATCACAAAAAGCAGCGGCCTCCTTATCGGGAGAACCGCTGCTCGATGAACGCTATAGACTTGCGGATACTACTCTACTAGTTGAGGCCGATTATCCGGTACACTACCACGGCAGCCTGCTCCTTGGTCATCTGGGCCTTAGGCAGGAAGTTGCCGTTCTGTGCCCCTTGAATGACTCCGGCAGCCTGCAGCTTCTCAATAGCGCCTGAAGCTTCCGCGCTCAGCTGGTTCAGATCCTTGAAGCTGGGAACAGCAGCGGAATCGCTCTTCAGCTTGATCTGCTCCAGCTGGAGGAGCCGGTTCAGCATGACCGCCATTTCCTGACGGCTGAGTGCATCGCCCGGACTGTAAAGTCCGTCTGCTCTACCTTTTACAATACCCAAGGCTCCAGCAATGTTGATAGCCTCGGCATATGGGGAATCCTTACTGACATCCTTGAAGCCTGGGACTGCTGCTCCAGCTTGGAGGTCAAACGCATCGACCAGCAGCTGGGCAAATTCCGCCCGGTTCATCAACACCCCTGCCTCATAGGAAGCCTCTGCTCCCAGAGGAAGTATTCCGCTTGCCGCCAGAGCTTCAACGCTCTCGGCAGCCCATTTGCTGCTCTTGTGACCCGGCAGCTTCACTGTGGCCGCCGCATATTGTCCAAGCTCCTTGGTCTTGAAGGAGACATAGCCTGTCGCCGGATCATATTGACGATCCTTCACAACTGCAAGCTTGCCATTCTCCTGCACCTGATAGACCGCAAGCTGGTGCGCCCGCTCGCCTGGCTTAAGTTCATAAGGCAGCAGCAGGGTAAGCGCAGCAGCGTCCACCGCTGTGTTCTTGGCTCCACGGATCGCAAGCGAGAAGTCCAGTACAACCGCTCCATCCAAGCGGGTCTTCACTGCTGCCGGCCATCCGTCCTGGCCTACACGCTTAACTTGAAGCTGAAGAACATCCCCGGCCAGCATATCCTGCAATTTCAGCAGCTGTGTGTTCAGGCTCAGCACTGCCCCGAAGCCGCTCTCAATTCGAATCTCTTTAATCTTCGGCTGTGCGGCCAGACCCTGAAGCGGAAGCCCCAGCTGCAGCGCTTCGGTCCCGGAGGCAGGCTTGACGGCAATCTTCAGAATGCCGCTGTCCAGCGACTGAAGCACGGCCTGACTTACTGCATCCGGCGTGAGATCAACATTCAGCACTCCAGCCTTATCCGGGGAAGTCTGAACGGTCAGCTTGCCATCTGCGAAGACCGCTGCCGGAGCAGGTGATTTCACAGATGGTGCCGAACCTGGCGATGGAGACGAAGAAGTGTTATCTGTAGGGGTTTGCGGTGCCGCCTCAGGCAGCGCAAAGGTCAAAATCCCGAAGTTTGAGGTATCCCGCCACGTATCCTCTCCCCTGTCATTCCATTTACTCGTACTGCGGGTGCCGTCTCCCCGGTCATCATTGATCTGGAGATCAAGCCCGATGGAGCTTCCCGCCGCCCCCTTAATCGTGCCGAAATTAATCTTGGCTTCGACGCGGTACCCGGTGTCCGTATGAACCACCGCGCTGGTCAATCTGCTGTCCGAGGCTCCTCCGCCAAAGGACGCCACATTATTGATATTAATCCGGTATTGGCCGTCATCCCCCTCATAATACGGGGTTCTGCTGAAATTCTCATCGATGAAGATCTCCACGGAGTCCTGGTCCCATGGATTTGCGGCATCCGCCTTCAGCAAGGCGTCCTTCACATCAATGATCAGATAGAGGCTGTCCTCCGTCCACATCGATCTGGCTTCTGCGGTGGTGCTGTATGGAGCGGCAGACATTGTCACCTGAAAAGGCTTCGCCTTCTCCCACTCCGCATCCATCTGTCCGTCGATCTTCACCTGACCCTTCAGCGATTCCGCTGAATTAGGCATTGCAGAGAGTCGGAGAACACCGTAATGACTGGTATCTGTGTCCTGAGACCGGCTTCTGTCATTCCAGTAGGCAGGAACAGAATCCGGAACACCGGCGTCACTGACACGGATATCGAGACCCAGTTCAGCGCCAGCGGCACCCTTGACGCTTACGAGCGGAATTCTCGCTTCAATGATATAACCGCCCTCACGTTCGGTACTGGTGAAGCTGACTCCTTCGGTCCCGGAGCCCGAACGCGGCAGGCTGATCTTGCGGTCATCCGGCTGATACGCCGTAGTCTTCCCATTGTTCTCATCCAGGAAAAGCTCAACCTTGTCTTCCGCGTTCCGGCTGGCATCGGTAACGTCGATCTTCACATACAGGTTATCTGTATCCCAGAGCGTATGAACCTTGGCAGTTACTGTACTGCCCTGTTCCAGCGGAATCCCTGCTGTTTTGCTCCACAGGGCTTTCCCGGCTTCGCCGCTCTGAGGTGTACCCTCAAGCGCCACGGCTACATTGTGAATAGCCGGCAGCTTGGACGGGTCCACCGCCCCCCAGAAAGCAGGCTTGGCCTTCAGCTGCTCATCGAACAGCATGGCATGGTTGTTGTAGCTTTTCTCATCCTGCACGCCCCAAATGGAGACCGAGGAGATCGTGTCCTTGTACTTCTTGTAGAGCTCGAACAGATCATTATAGCGTTTGCCCTGCCGTGCAGCGATATCTGCAGGCAGCGGAGCAGAAGGGCTAATGCCCGAATCTACGTCCAGCTCAGTGATTTGAATGTCCAGCCCAAGCTGCGAGAATTGCTGAATCGTCTTTTCAATCTCCGAAATGGATGGGGAGAACAGTCCGTGATGAGACTGGAGGCCCACGCCGTCAATCAGATTCTTCGCCTTGAGCGTCTTCAGCAGCTTGTAGATATGCTCACGCTTTTCCGGTACCTCTGTGTAATAATCATTGTAATAGAGCTTCGCTTCCGGGTCCGCCGCACGGGCGAATTCAAATGCCTTCTCGATATAGTCCGGACCAATCAGCTTATACCATGGGGACAGTCTCATCCCGTCCGGGCCGCCGCCATTATCGGCAATCGCTTCGTTCACTACATCCCAGGCGTAGATTTTGCCCTTATAGCGGTGCATAACAGTCTCGATATAACTCTGTAGACGCGTAAGCAGCAGCTCTCTGCTTGCCGGCTGGCCGTCAGGACCCGTGAACATCCACTCGGCAGCATCCACATGCCACAGCAGCGCGTGTCCGCGAAGTCCCATTCCATTCGCCTCTGCAAAATTCACATATTTATCCGCCCCGTCGAACACATAAGTGCCCTCGGAAGGAGCAAGGAATTTGGGCTTCATTTCATAAGTAGCTGTGATGCTGTTGAAATGCTTCTTCAGCAGCTCCCCGTAGACCCCTTCCATTTGCCAGGAGTACGCAGCAGCACCAATGGCGAAATCGTTCGCATAGATGTCTTTTAGCGCAGGGATATCCTGTTCAATGCTCATCTCAGGCGCAGGTTCAATAACCACATCATCTACATAAAAAGATAACGTATCCACAGTCTCCTCTGTAATATAAGGAGTCTCCACGAACAGGTTCACCTCAGACGGCTGGTCGCTGTACTGGAAGGTCCCCTTCAGCAGATGCCACTGATCCCACTGATCGGCCTTAATGTCAACCTTATCAATCGCATTCCAGCTCTCGGAGCCGGCCTTTTTATACACTGTCATCTGCAGGCTTTTGTCGGCCTCCGGCTTCTCCTTCAGGCGGACATACAGCGAGAACTGGTAGCTCTTGCCCGGCCGCAGATGCTCCTTCACACTCAGGCTTGGCCCATGGAAGCTGCGCTCTCTTCCTTCGACCAGCATACTGTGAGTTCCGGTATTAGCCGTATCCTGACTCACCGACAACGATTCCGGGCCAATCCGGTTCTTCCAGCCCTGAAGCGATCCGTCTTCAAAATCCGTGCGCAGCCCTTCCTCCCCCTCCGGGACTTCAGCCGCTGCGGTGGTAATCTTGATATCATCCACGTAGAATGCAGTTCCTGCTGCTGCTTCTGCATAAATCTCCGTGAAGCCTACCTTATCTCCTGTAATAAAAGTACCTTCCAGATACGTCCATTCCCCTGACCCCTTCGCTCCGCTAAGTTCCGCTACAAGCATCCAGTCCTCTTTTTCGCCGATTTTGGTATGTACCGTGAATTTGACCGGCGCCGGAGATTTCACCCATGCTCCCACGGTGTAGGCTGTGTTCGGAGTCATGTGATCTGTCAGAACCTGATTAGGCCCTTCCCATGCCTTGGTCCGCCCATCTACGTACAGACTGTAGGAGCCTCCATGATAGACCTCCTTCGTTACTGTAAGCTGTTCGTCGCCCTTCTTGGTCCAGCCCTGTGCGGTGCCGTCCTCAAAGTCCGAAGCAAGAACAACTGCCGGGCCTCCCTCAGCCGCAGCATAGACCGGTGTCCGCATCGGCAGCACCGAGGCCGCCAGGACGACCAGCGCCAGCCCTAAGCTCATCATTCGTTTACGCTTGAGCATCTGTACCCTCCTAAGAATCTTCTTTATAAAGCGTTTACAGATTGAATTATAGCTCTGTGGAAATCGTTTACAAATAACAATTTGATAGTATTGATAACAAAATGATAAGGGGAGCAGAAAAATCAGCGGTTTTCCGTATCCCCCCTCGTGCCAGCACATGATTCGGACCACACGCCTCCGCCTCTGCATAATGATGTAATCGGTTTTTCGATTACATTCGGCCCGCACACCACCACCCGGCGCAATGTAATCGGTTTTTCGATTACATTTGGCCCACACGGCACCATCCGGCGCAATGTAATCAGTTTTTCGATTACATTTGGCCCACACGGCACCATCCGGCGCAATGTAATCGGTTTTTCGATTACATTCGGCCCGCATGGCACCATCCGGCGCAATGTAATCGGTTTTTCGATTACATTCGGCCCACACGGCACCATCCGGCGCAATGTAATCGGTTTTTCGATTACATTCGGCCCGCATGGCACCACCCGGCGCAATGTAATCGGTTTTTCGATTACATTTAGCCCGCGCACCTACCTGAACAACACAAAAACAGCACACTCCACAATCTGAAGCGTGCTGCAATCTTCATAACTAATATTCACTCTGCCATATTAACTCTGTCTTAACTACTAAACATACCGTACACTTACACGTTCCCCCGCCTGCATCTCAATACTCACCAGGCCGTCTGAATCCGGCTCCAGCAATAGCCGGTCTTCTCCGCGCGTAATCTCCAGAGGGCGTTCTGCCAGAACCCGGCACTCTCCACCAAGATGAGCAGCGGTAACCTCCGCTTGCCCGAGAACGCCACCGCTCCAGGTCAGGTTCACCTCATAGCCGCCTCGTGCCCGAAGGCCCTTCACTCTACCTTCACTCCAGCTTGAAGGCAAGGCGGGCAGAAGCTCCAGATATCCCTGGTGGGATTGCAGCAGCATCTCGGCAATTCCGGCTGTAGCTGCGAAGTTCCCGTCAATCTGGAACGGCGGATGAGCGTCGAACAGGTTCGGGTAGACGCCGCCGCGCTCATTGTTAACGGCCTCCGGCTGAACCAGCGTCAGCAGGTTCGTGATCAGCTGCTTGGCGCGGTCACCCTGTCTGAATCGGGCCCATAGTCCGATTTTCCAGCCCAGGCTCCAGCCGGTTCCGCCGTCTCCGCGTATCTCAAGCGAGGTTCTGGCGGCTTCATACAGCTCGGGGACTAGCTTCTCCGTTACCGATCTGCCGGGGTAAACTCCGACCAGGTGGGAGACATGGCGGTGATGCACATCCTCATCCTCCATATCCGCCGACCACTCCTGAAGCCGCCCTCCGGCACCAATCTGCAACGGCAGCAGCCGTGCGCGTGCCTCCTCCAGCTCAGCCGCGAATTCGCCGTCCAGCTCAAGCAATCCGGCAGCAAGGCTGCAGTTCGTGAACAGCTCCGCGATCAGCGACAGATCCATGGTTGCCGCTTCGCTGACGGCATACTTCTTGTCGCCGTCTACGATTTTGTGCTCAGGAGAAGTAGATGGTGAGGTAATCAGGTACCCGTCCGGGTTCTCGATCAGCCAATCCAGGCAGAACAAGGCCGCTTCCTTCATTACCGGATATGCGGTCTCCCGCAGATAGGACAAATTGCCGCTGAAGGCATAATGCTCCCACAGATGCTGGGTAAGCCATACCCCGCCCATCGCCCAGGATGCCCAGACCGGATCTCCATCGCCGTAGCCGCCAACGGGAGCCGACTGTGCCCAGAGATCGGCGTTATGATGGGCCACCCAGCCGCGTGCGCCATAGTTAATCCGGGCCGTCTCGCTGCCGTTAGCCGCCAGCCTCCGGGTATAGTCAATCAGCGGCTGGTGCAGCTCGGACAGATTGCAGATCTCCGCCGGCCAATAATTCATCTCCGCATTGATATTCAGCGTGTAATTGCTGCTCCACGGCGCCCGGGTATCCTGATTCCAGATGCCCTGGAGGTTCGCCGGCTGTGTGCCGGGACGGGAGCTGGCAATCAGCAGATAACGGCCGTAATGGAACAGAAGCTCTACCAGCCCTGGATCATTGCTGCCATAGGCGGCAATTCTCTGATCTGTCGGCATGCCCTCTGGAGCCAGGCTCTCTCCCAGATGCAGCTCTACCCGGTCAAACAGCTCCCGGTGATCGTCAAGATGACGGCCCAGCAGCCCGGCATAAGGCTCACCAATGATCCGCTGTACAGCCCCAGCTGTCTGCTGACTTACATCATAATCCGCCTTCACTGTGCCGGATTCCGCATCGAAGGAGGTTGCCGCACTGAAGTACAGAACCGCTTCCGTTGCGCCGGTAACCTGGATACCGTCTGCACTTGCTTCCAGACGGCCTCCAGTCTGGACCGCAGCCAGACGGCCGTGGAACTTCAGACTCCGCGGGGACGCTCCGCCGTAACGGACCGGCTGATCAACTTCGTAATAATTCGGCGCCACATATTCAGGAGCATGTCCGCTAATCGTGTAGTGCTCACCGTCTGCTTCCGAACAGTGGCGGAGCGGACTGTCCAGCTTCGCCCGGAAGCTGAGCCGGTGCTCCTCGCTGGCCGTTAAGCGGACAATGATCGCCTGGTCCGGGTGAGAGGCGAAGACCTCCCGGGTATACCGGACACCGCCGATTACATAGGAGACGGTACCAACACCCGTGGACAAGTCCAGCTTCCGGCTGTACTCCCCGTCTATGGTCTGCCCGTGCTCCATCGTAAGCAGCAGATCCCCGAATGGCAGATAGGACTGGGCGTAGGGGCCCATCATTTTTTTGCATAGTTCATCCGCTTCTTCATTCCTGCCTTCTGCAATCAGCGCCCTAACCTTAGGAAGAACCTCACGGGCTCCCGGATTATTCCAGTCTGTCTTGTACCCGGACCACAGTGTGTCCTCATTCAGCGCCAGACGCTCCTTCTCAATGCCGCCAAAAATCATGGCTCCCAGCCGTCCGTTCCCGACTGGAAGCGCCTCCACCCAAAACGTGGCAGGGGTGTTAAATGAAATATTCATTGCGCAGCTTACCTCCATACACCGTAATTTCTAATCTGGCTGAACCCTTCCATCCTGATAAATCCTGATAACCCTTTCATTATATAGGCATCTGTCAGGAAAGACGAATCCGCAGAGTATATTCAAGCGGAGTGATGAGCGTTACAATGACTTTCTGGCAGCCTTCGGGATAGCTCATCCCGCGGATATCGGCCAGGTGATGCTCATGACAGCCCTGCTCAAGCTCCATCCAATCCTCCCCGGAGCTGTAGCGCAGCGTCCCGGCGGTCCAGAAGGATGCTCCGTTCATGTCCGGCACCGGGACCAGCCCCGGACTGTCCAGGATACCCTCGCTGCCGAAGAGCAGCACGACCTGGGTCAGCACATCTGCCGGGGACGGTGCTGAGAAGTGCAGATCCCAGCCTGCTTCCCGCTCGCTTACCTTCACGCAGACCCTGCTGGTCTGGTTATGGGTGAGCGGCCGCTCGCTATGAGGCAGCAGATACCACGGGCTGGCAGGCAAGCCGGTGCGCGAAGGCAGCTTATCTGCGGGAATAGTGCCATAGTAGCCCTTATCGGCAGCAGACTCCAGCTGGAATCCGTCCGCTGTCTCCGTAAGTGAATCCATCGTAATCAGACCCGGCCCGAAGCTTGAAGCCAGCTGAACTCCCAACAGCCTTGCCCGGCCATGCCGCAGCGAGAACAGCGAGGAAGCCTCGGTCATCACGCTTACACTGGTCTCTCCGCTGCGCACCCGGGCAACCGGAGCGCCGAATTCTGTATGCTGCTTGCTGTGGCGGACAGGCCCGCCGTAGCCGTCCTGACCGATCCGGCCGATCAGCTCCTGACGCTTGAACGCGCCATCTATTACCTTGCGGTAGCTGTCCGGCAGTTCTCCCGGCGCGACTGAAGCCGCCTGCATCTGCGGATAGAGCAGGAATCCCAGCATAATCTGATTGGGCAGCGAGCCCGGGTGCATCACCGAGCGGCTTGCCAGCTCCGCAAGCGCGGCGAATTCCGGGTCGCGGTCCTGCTCTGCCATCAGCTGATAGCACAGATAGTAGTCAGCCAGCGAGTAGACGCTGCCGAAATCCTGCCGCCCCGAATAATCGGTGACCACCTCACCGTCCGGGTGAACCAGATATTTCATCATCCGCAGATTCAAGCGGACCGGCTCCAGCAGCTCAGGGCGGTTCAGATCCTGCGCGGCGTAATAGAGCATAATGTCACTGACCGTATTGTAGATACCGTTACTCCGCTCCGTCCATTCCCCGTCCGGCGTAATGTCCATCCCCTCCTGAAGCCATTCTCCGGCTCTTGCCTGCAGCTCCTCCAGGCCAAAAATCCGGTACAAAGACCCCAGCGCGGCAGTCAGCACCCAGCGGTGATTGGGGGTATGTACACCCCCGGTCAGCATCGCCGGAATCGTCCGCATAAGGAAGGCTCTAAGCTGATCCGTCACCGGCTGGAGCGGCGGCCAGCTCTGCCGCTCCAGCAGCGTGAGGATATTGGCTAGTCCGACTACCACGAACGCCGTATCCGGCGGGGAATGATAGTTCGTCCAGCCCGGCGAGATCGTGCCGTCCTCATGCTGGAACCGCAGCATGAACGCCATCCCCTCATGCAGCTGCCCCAGCAGCGCCAGATCCCGGTAATACCGGGACTGCGGATTCACCAGCGCTGCCGCCCATGCCGCCAGATACTGGGCCGTGCCGGTATGATTCGGCCAGGCTACGCCGCTCAGCGGATCACGCACACCCCCGAAGTACCGGCTCTCCCGGTCATTAATCTGCAGCTCCATGGATTCCTGTGTCCATTTGTCATTAATGTCCGTTATCTTCTTGAACATCTGTCTGCTCACCCCTTCACAGCCCCGGTCATCACACCCGAGACAAAGTATCTTTGCAACCATGGATAGACGAGTAGAATAGGCACTGTGGCGAACACTACAGTAGCCGCCTTCAGACTCTCCGGCACAACCGTACTGATCGCATTCCCTTCCATTCTCATCATATCGGTGACCTGGCTGTTCTGGATCATATGATAGAGCTTAAGCTGAAGCGGATACAGCTCCGGCTTCGTGATATACATCAGCGTATCCTGGAATCCGTTCCATCTGCCGACGGCATAGAACAGGCTTAGGGTAGCAAGCACCGGCATGGATAATGGCAGAATAATACGGATCAGCGTCCCGAACTGGCTGCTGCCGTCAATCTCAGCGGACTCCTTGAGCGCGTCCGGAATCCCGGCCAGAAAAGAAATCAGGATAATCATATAGAAGGGGCTGATCAGTCCGGGCAGCACCAGCGCCCAGATCGTATTCAGCAGATGCAGCTCCCGTGTCAGAATATACTCCGGAATAATACCGCCGCTGAAGAACATGGTGACGACAATGATGAACATGAAGATTTTACGGCCCTTCAGATCCTTCTTCGACAGGGCATAGCCCGCCGCAACCGTCATCATCATGCACAGCGCTGTGAACAGCACCGTCAGAAATATCGTGAAGGCCAGCGAGCGGATCATCGCGGCATCACCGAACACTTTTTTATACGCCTCAATATTGAAGTCCATAGGGAATAAAGTCACTTTGCCCGAAGCAATCGGGACCGTTCCGCTGAAGGATACAGCGAGAATATGCACGAACGGAATCAGACATGCCAGCACCGATAAGGTCAAGCAGATCACAATCCATGTATCAAACGCCTTGTTAGCTGCTCTTTCATTCATAATGTACACTCCCGATCCAAAGGTTGATTATAGGATGCTCTCGTCTGTTAGCTTCTTGGAAATATAGTTCGCTGCCAGCAGGAATAGAAGTCCGACCACGGCCTGGAACAATCCAACCACCGTAGCCAGCGTATACTGCCCCGATTCCAGACCGATCCGGTAGACGAAGGTACTCAGCACATCCGAGTATTCCATAACCGCAAGGTTACCGATTACGAACGGCCGCTCGAAGCCAATCGAGATCATGTTGCCCAGATTAATGATCAAGAGCGTAACAATCGTCGGCTTGATCCCCGGAATCGTGATATGCAGAATGCGCTTGATTCTCCCGGCCCCATCGACCTCCGCCGCTTCGAACAGCTCTTTATTGATGCCCGCCAGTGCCGCCAGATAGAGAATCGTCCCCCAGCCTGCGCTCTGCCAGACACCGGTCAGCAGGTAAGTGATCAGCCAATAATTTTTGTCAGAGAGAAAAGGAATGGCATCCAGTCCCAAGCTCGTTAACAGGTTGTTAATCATTCCGGACTGCTGGCCAAAGAGCTGATACACAATCCCGCCGATGATTACCCAGGAAATAAAATGCGGAATATACAGAATCGTCTGAGACAGCTTCTTGAACCAGACCACCTTCAGCTCAAACAGCATGATTGCAATAATTAAAGGGGCGGGAAAAGAAACAATCAGATCCAGAACGTTCAGCATCAACGTGTTGCGTAAGGTTATATAAAAGTCCTGATTCGCAAATACCTCGCGGAATCCGTCAAGACCAATCCATTCACTGCCACCGATACCTTTGAAAAAGTTGAAGTCCTTGAACGCAATCTGCACACCATACATTGGACCGTACTTGAAAATAATAAAAAACAGGATGGGTAAGACCAGCAATGCGTACATCTGCCAATTTCTGCGGAAATAACGGGTGTATCCCACAACGATTCCTCCTCCACTGTACCCCTGAGGGTGTAAGGGGAAGCAGCCAAGACCGGCAGCCCTGCCGCTCCCCTCCCTCACGGACCGCTAATTCAATTATTTCTGCTCGCTGTAGGCAGCCTTGCGTTCATCCAGAATAGCCTGTCCGCCGCTCGACATGTAGTCCTTCAGCATACTCTCATAGGTGACTTCGAATTCGCCTGGGGAGACCATTGTAGATTTGACCATCAACTGCTTGATTTTATCGCTAAGAGTCGTACCATATTTGCTCTCCGCCTCAATAGGACGGCTGGTGAACACCGGCTCAATCGGGTTAGTGGTGGAAATCGTCAGTGATTTCGCGATGATGTCCTGATACTGGGTGCGGAAGCTCTTCACAAAGGCTTCATTATTCTTCTCCTGGCTCTCAAAAATCCGTCCGTTCGCGATAATCCCGATATCCCCGCCGCCTGACAGCTTATTGGAGGATTCGACAGACATATCAGGAATAGAGACCGGCACGCCGCCTTCCAGCGTGTAATGCTCGCCTTCAATCCCGTTCTGGATATATTGCAGATGACCATCTGTAGCCATCCAGTCCAGATACTTAATAGCTTCCACCGCATGCTTGCTGGACTTCGGAATCATAATATACATTCCGTTCGGAGCAGATACCGGCTTGGCCGTCTTCCCCTCGCTGTTCGTGAACGGATCAATGGCGCTCAGTACAGCCTTCGGGTTATTCTTCGTCATAACATCGTAAGCACCGTCAGGGTAGAAGATCGCATCGTTATCATCGCTGAATACGCCCACAAGCCCGTTCCCGATATTCTGTGTAAGAGTCTCTTTATTCTCATCCAGGGCAAAATCCTTGCTGATCAGCCCTTCGTTATACAGCTTGTTCATATATTGAATGGCATCCTTGAATCCGGGCAGCAGAATCGGGTAGTCCCGGGAGCTCAGGTTCTGTGTAAGCTCGAAGCGCTCCTGCTCACTGACCGGCTTAATGAAGGACCAGACCAGCGAATCATACTGTGCCGCAGCAATCGTCATGCCCAGCGGAATCACCTTGCCGCCGGTTTCACCCGGATCTTTGGTCTTGAAGGCGGTCAGTGTATTGTACAGCTCCTCTGAGGTAGCCGGAACGGGAAGCCCCAGCTTATCCAGCCAGTCCTGACGGATGAAGGAAGCATATTTACCTACCGTAGAACGTTTGGCGGGAATGCTATACTGAACACCGTCGTATTGACCATAGCGCAGAGTATCCTCGCCAAGGAACTTGGTCAGGTTCTGTCCGTGTTCCTTCAGCAGCGGAGTCAGATCCGTCAACCCGCCTTGCTCGGCATATTTATTGAAGGTACCTGAGTCATAGGTGAAGACGATATCAGGAACATCGGTTCCGCTGGCCATCAGGACATTAAGCTTGGTCACTTCTTCCGAGCGGGGGATAGGGACGAATTCCACATCGATATTGTTCGCCTTGCCGAAATTCTCTTTCACATAATTGGTGAGGAAGTTATCGGATGCCGTAACACCGGCCGGCGCATTGCCACGGTCAAAAATTTCAATCTTCAAGCTGCCGGCTTGTACTGCACCGTTGCCGCTTGCTTCATTGGAATCTTTAGACGAGCATGCAGACATTACCACGGAAGACATAAGAACCGCTGAGAGACCGAGAGCCAACTTTCTTTTACCGTTATCATTTGTCATATTTCCTACCACCTATCCCTTTCGATTTCTGATTTCAATCAGCCTGTTGTCTCTATATGATGCTTACGGCTTGACCATGTGATGAATTATTACATCGTTTGCGGAATTCGACAATATACATGTTTCTTATTGAATTTTCATGAAAAAACCAATGAAATTGCAGCATTTTTCATTTCGGATATACAATTATCGTAGGAATACTTCACGAAAATTGTATGATAAACCAAAATACCTAACTCATATATTACTCATTATGTTATGTAATTATCATTCTCCGCCTCATATCTCCCCCAACAAATAAAAAAAGCGCAAACCCGGAATCAGCGGAAGCCGGATTTACGCAGTGCTTATTCATCTTTAGGAAGCTTCAATTTGCGGTAATCCCCCGGAGTCATACCCGTAATGCGTTTGAAGACCCGTCCGAAGGTAATAGAGTTAGCATATCCAATCTGCAAGGCAATATCCTGAATGCTCTCTGAAGTCGTATCCAGCAGTTCCTTGGCCTTCTTCAGCCGCAGCTCTGCGAGAAAGTCCACGAACTTCATATTGAATTCTTCCTTGAACAGGTAGCTGGCGTATTTCGCAGAGATCTGGAACCGTTCGCTCAGATGATTCAAGGAGAGATCAGGATTGGCATAATGCTCCTCAATATAATGCTTAACCTCGGTAATCATCACCCGGTGGCTCTTCAGCTCATTGACCGACACATAGACATGGTAGGTTTCATTCAACCAGCCAGTCAGCAGCTCCCGGATCTCTTCAAGGTCGGTGCTACCCCGGATGCGTTCCCGCAGACCGCCGGTCCATGCTGCGGCAAGCTGACGGTCGAGCGTCTCCGCTATACCCTTAAGCTCCTGCTCCAGCGCCTGAAGCAGCACTTCCAGCAGCATATAGATCTCTTCGTCCTTCAGGCGGTCCTTGCGGAAGGAATCGAAGATTTCGTCCAGCCGGATTCGCCAGTTCTCGCCCGAGAGGCGGAATTCACGGACAAGCTGGGTGAAGCTCCCGAAGTATTTATAGCTCTGCAGTCTCGAATCGTCCTGCTGATTCATTTGGACTGCAGCAATATCTGTTCCCAGAGCCAGCCTGTGACTCAGCACCTCAGCCGCTGCTGCGTAAGAATTCCGGATCTCCCGCCAGTCCCTGACGACCGTCCCCACTCCGAAGGTCAGAGATACCCGCAGATTATCCATAATCCAGCGGTGGCAGTCTCTTGCCAGCTCCAGCATTGTATCGCTGTTATTCTTCACCGGCTGGAATCTGAGGCCAATAATAATCCCTAACCGCTCCCCGCTGATCCATTCGGCCCAGGCCTGAAGCTGCTTATCTGCCATCAGGTCTCCCAGTACATTGGTTAAGGCGAATTTCAGCAGGTTCTGATCCTGAGCAGGCAGCGCATGCCAGTCCTTCTCCCGGTTAAGCTCGGCTGCGAATACAACGAAGGCTTCGAACTCCCTGGTGCCCTCAAAAGGGTCCAGCGACTCCAGCCGCTCTGCCGCATCCTCCAGCCGCTGCCCGCTGAGGAAATCCTGGAACAGCTCCCGTCGCTGAATGACCAGATTCTCGTAGCGTTCCCGCTCATAGTCGGTAGTGATCTGCACCAGCCGGTCCAGTGCGTTATGCATCAGGGCCAGCTCATCGGAAGCCACGGCAGGCGCGGCATGCTGGGCCGCAGGCTGGAGTCCTTGAATCCGCACCATCAGTTGATGGATGGGCCGGTAATTCCGCCGGGTGATGTAGATGATATACACTACGCCCAGCGCAATCGTGAGCAGCCCGAGAATGAACCAGACGTAGGAGATCACCGAGATCCAGTCGAATAAGCGCCCGGCCCGCAGCCCGCTCTCGAAGGTCCAGCCGAGATCCTTCGCCTCGACCTTCGAGAGCGTTCTGTTATTCCCGCCGTCTGAGGCCGGAGCAGAATCATAGACCGGTGTCCCCGAGACATCCATGATCCGCAGGAAGGACAGGTCTCCACTCGTCAAGCTGTCCACCAGACGCTGTATGCGGTACACACTGACATTAATAACAATATAACCGTCGGAGCCCCATGGAATCGGCAGCCTGCTGGCCAGGCTAATCACCGGCCGTAAGTCCTGAGAGTTCCTGGGCTGAACCATCCGTACAGCTCCCCACCCCTGCTGCTCCTTATTCGCGGAGAGCTGCTGCAAATATTCTGCCTCCAATCCCTGGCCCTGTCCCGGATTCACGTATCCGCTCTGGCCCAGCATCAGCTTGTCCTTGTTACGGTAGACATAGATTGAATCAATGAGGCTGAAGCGTTCAGATAGACGGTTCATACTCTGCACAATTTCATATGAACTGCCTGCCGGTGATTCCGTGCCGGAGGGCGCATCCAGGAAGTCATTATAAGAATAGTTATTTCCGATCTCCTGCAGCACCCCCAGCTCTATATCATTCAAGGTCCGCTCTACCGTATCCGCCACATAGCTGGTGGATATGTAGTTGGCCTTCTCCGTCTCGCTGCGTGACAGCTCCGTAATGACCATGAAGGCCAGGAAGATTAGAACAGTGACTACAAGCAGGAAGACAGGGAAGTATGAGAATAGCATCCGACTATACCAACTGCGCTTCATAGAGCTTCCCCCTTCTTCTTATTCAGACTGCTGCTTACGTGAAATTGAGCTTACCTTGTACAGCAGCAATGCGCCGAGTGCGGCGCTGACCGTACAGGAGAAATACATCAGCCCCGGGCCGCCGGTCTCCAGCAGATACCCGTTCAGCAGATTCCCGGCAATACCGCCAAGACCGACAAATACCATATTGAACAGGCTTTGTCCTGTGGCTTGCAGCTCTTTGCCTGTAATAGAGGCCACATATTCCACAGCTGCAATGTAAAAGAAACCAAACGACATGCCGTGCAGCGTCTGGACACCTATCATAACACCGGGAACAGGAATGAGCCATTGGATCGCCCAGCGGAGCATATAGACAACGGAAGCCAACATTAATGTTTTCTCATAGCCGTACTTCTTCAGGACTCTTGCAGCCACAAGCATTGCCGGAACGCTGGTAATGGAAGCAATCATCAGGGCGATTCCTGACCATGCGAAGCTTCCGCCCGCCATCTGGAAGGTCAGGACAAAGAAGGAGTTGAAGGCCGTTAGCGTCTGGTTCACCAGAAAACAACCGGCGAGAAACAGCAGAAAGACCCGGTTGCCCAGCAGCTGCCTGATTCCGCTGGTGAAGGTTACATGCTGCGTCCGCCGCTCCACATTCACCGGGATGGTAATCACGAGCAGAAGAGCAAGCAGGTTGAAGACCAGGAAGGGAATCCATAGCTCTGTAACTCCCATCCAGTTCAGATACAGTCCGCCGAAGTACCCTCCCAGCGCCGTGCCGATACTGCCGAACAGCCGGATGGTGCCGAACGAGGTACCTGCGGCTGAAGCTGCATTCACTGCATAAGAGTCGGCAATCGGCGTCTGTGTACTCTGAAAAATTGTGTACAAGCTGTATACAAGCACAATAACGACAAGCCATTTTACATTGTAGAGATAGACTATGGTGCCGGGAACAATCAGGGTAAGCATCAGTACCAGTCTTGTCCGTTGATAGCGGTCCACCAGAATTCCCCATAACGGCTGAAACAGAATCGCCAGCAAGGTGCCGAAGGCCATCATCACTCCGATCCTCTGGCTCGTCATGCCTTGATGAACCAGAAGGGAGGTGACATACGGGTTGAAGCTGCCCCCGGCCAGACCTGTGAACAGATACAGCCCGCGCATCTTCAGCAGGACCTCGCTCTCCTTGCTGCCTACAGAGAATCTCATTATACTTGTTCCGCGTCTCATTTTCATACCCTCAATTCTGCCCAGTTCCTGCGTTCAGCCTGCTTCGGGCCGCGGCCGCAGCACCTATCGCTCCCGCCTGATTACCAAGCACCGCCTGCCGGATCAATAAAGATTGCTTGGGTGTATACCGGCTGACCCGCGCTGCCACCTCCTGCACATAGCCAGGGTTCTTCTCCACGACACCTCCGCCCAGAACCACCAGCTCCAGATCGAGCGTAATCGCAATATTCTTGACTGCCGCTGCCATCTGTTCATACGCATGATCCAGCAGCGCAAGTGCGGTCTCATCCTGCTGCTGCGCCGCTGCAAATACATGCTCCGCCCGGACTGTACCGCCCTGGGCCAGCTCCCGGATCAATGAACTGCTGTTATTCCCGTGCAGTCTGGCTGCCGCCTTCGCTCCGATTCCCGTGCCGGATACCTCCATCTCAAACGGGCCGAACTCACTGTACTCCGGATCGGCAGCAGCATGAACGGCTCCCGGCTCAACGATGAGATAGCCGATCTCACCCGCAGCGAAGCTGGCTCCCCGGTAGAGCTGGCCGTTCAGGAACAAGGCGCTGCCCACTCCCGTCCCGACCGTGATCATCATGAAATGCTCAGACCCGGCAGCCGAGCCCGCTGCATACTCGCCCATTGCGGCCATATTCACATCATTGTCGAGCACCACCAGTCCGGGATAATAAGCGGCAATTATCGGACGGATATCCATAGCTCCTGGCCAATTAAGCGCCGGTGCGCTGGTCAGTGTGCCGGTGCGCTCATTCATGACTCCCGGGAACCCGATGCCCACTCCCTTCAGAGAAGCGAGCGTAGTGCCGTTACGCTTGCAGAGCTGCTCCAATTCGGCGAATAACCAGCGGAAGAACACCTCAGGCTCCCGGCTCAGCTGCGTCTCCACCTTGTACTGCTCAAGCACCGTTCCATCTTCATCCGTCAGGCATAGCAGTGTTTTGGTTCCGCCCACATCAATTCCTGCTGTTAACATATTCATCTAGGATTCCCCCGTCATTCTATAAAATATAAGCTTATGCTCCTTAGGCCCGCATCTCACCAAAAGCCAATTGGACCGCGGTCTGCACCGCTCCAAGCACCACATCCCTGTCCCCGTGGCTGGACGCAGCCAGCCGGGGCTTCCGGTGAAGCCCGCTTACCCGGGATTCCAGCTTCTCCAGCAGGATCTCCCCATGGCTGCCCAGTTCGCCTCCAAGGACCACCGTTGTTGGAGCCATCACGGTACAAATACTGCCTATTGCCTCTGCAAGCAGATTGCAGTAGGCCTCGATAATAGCAAGTGCAAGAGGCTCACCTCTGCGCACTTCATTCCATATCTGCTCCGCCGGTCCTCCCGGTATGGACAGCAGATACGCTGTTTCACCTGCACCGGTGTGTTCTTTTGACATCCGGTTAGCCAGCTGCCTTAATCCGTCCGTAGACAGTACATCCTCCAGCCTGCCCGCGCTCAGCATCAGATTGGCTAATTCACCTGCACCGCCGCCAAGCCCCCGGTAGATCTCCCCGTGGATAATGAGGCCGCCCCCGGTTCCTGCGCCGATGGAGAAGTACAGGAGAGAGGCGCTTGCCTCCATCCCCGAAGAGGTATATTCCGCCAGCGCCGCGAGGTTGACATCATTCTCCGTCACAACAGGCACGGGGAGCAGCCGGGCCAGATTAGTCCTTGAGAGCACCCCTTCACACCCGCGCAGCGGGGCAATGAGGTCAGACACGCTGCCATCTGCCGGGTCCACTACGCCTGGAATTCCGAAGGCCGCGGCCCGCAGCTTCTCCCGGGAAATCCCGGAATCCGCAAGCAGTCCCTCAATGCTCTGCACCAGAAAGTCTTGATACACCGCCTCTGTCAGCCCTCTCTCCGGCATAGGCAGCTGCTTGTAATAGCAGATCTCTCCGCTCATATCCGCAAGCGCTATCCGCAGGCTGCTTCCCCCTACCTCAGCCCCCAGGGTATAGAAGCATTTCGGATTGAATTCCACTAGAGTCGCTTTGCGGCCCTGGGTATTCTCCGCTCTGCCGGTCTCTCTGACCAGTCCGCGTTCTATAAGATGAGCAATGGCCGAGGATACCGTAGGCTTGCTTAAGCCGGTATACCGGCTAAGATCCGCTCTGGATTGCGGTCCGCCGCCGATGATCCGGTCCAGAATCAGAAATTCATTCAGATTGCGCATGACCTTGGGGGTCCCCGCCGTTTGAATTTTCACGATTCATACTCCGTTCTATATATAGTTAATTAAGTTTACTAACTTAATGTTTAGTCTAATATACAGTCTTTCGGGCGATTTATCCAGCCCCTATCACCCCATAAAACGCAAAATCCCCGATCCTCCTGCGGACCGGGAATAAGTGCCAGGCTAATTTAGCATTTTCTCCATATGCAGCACTTTGTGGAAGCCGGCCTGCGAGGAGAACAACCGGGTATTCTGCACCTTGAAGGTCCGGAAGCCCACCCGCTCATACAGCTTCTTCGCCAGCGGATTGGTATCGACAACCTCCAGCAGCACCTTACTGCGGTCCGCTTCCCGGGACCACGCGAAGACGGCCTCCAGCAGCCGGGTTCCGACGCCCAGTCCTCTGGCCTGCTCGGACACTACAAGCGGATCGATATGCACTGCATTAGAGGGGGTATTGCCATGAAGCAGGCGGAAGATGCCATAGGCTGCATAGCGCCAAGCGCCGCCGAACAACCCGAAGGTCTGTCTGAGCGAACGGTAACTCAGCGTCATGAAGAAGCCCTTTCCCGTCTCCATACCGGCAAAGCCTACGACCCTTCCCTCATACACCGCATACAGGGCCTTGTCATAATGCAGGCAGCGGCTCAGCACGTCCACAATCTCCTGCTCTTTACGGGAGAAGATCCATATTCCGCTGAATTTCAAGGTGAAAGCCTGATAAAACAGCCTGGCGACCTCGCGTTTCTGTTGCTCATCCAAGCGGTCCACGATCTCTACTTGCAGTGTTGACATACAAATTCCTCCTTATTGTTCCACTCCAGATTCTACCGTCTTGGTGAACGTGCCCTCTTCTCGGTTACCTGCCGTCCCCATGCCCTGTTCCGCTGAAGCCTTGGAGGACTGTAGTAACCAGCAGCTTCGGAGCATCATTCTTCGCAAGATTCCCCTTCTGGATCTCCTGCCAGGCAACGAACAAAAGATTATACATGACCGTGATGATCCAGTGGGCGCTCATTCCGGCATTCAGCAATCCGCGTGCCTGCCAGCCCTCCACCGCTTCCCGCAGCGGCTGCTTGATCCGTGCTTCTTCGGCTACAATATGCGGATTCTCGTCCACTGAGGCTGCAGAGCTGAGAAAAGACACCTTGCCGCCCAAAGGAATCAGCGCCTCGAACACTTCCGTCAGGAATAGCAGCATATCATGGTCCTCTGCGGTAACTCCCCCGAGCGCTTCTTCCACCAGCCCGATCGCATTAAGCGCCAATGCATCCAGCAGCAGCTCCCTGGTAGAGAAATACCGGTGCAGCGTTGCAATGCCGATCCCTGCGTGATCCGCGATCTCCTGCAGCGTAGCCGTCTGCTTGAGCGCCAACAGCTCCGTAGACGCATCCAGAATAGCCTTTCGTTTGGTATCTTTGACACTGGTTTTCATGAATTTAGGCCTGCCTCTGCTGTAGGGTGGGTGTTAGTTTTCAGTGAAATGATATTTTAGTTATTATAATGATATGTTTATCTATCATTTTAATTTATTTTATACCGGGATGTTGGTGGTGTCAAAATTCCAATGCGCGTCGGCTGAAGGTTAACTGTAATTCGTACAACTAAAATGAACAATGTAGCCTTTATATGCGGTTTAATTGCATTTGGTACATCTATTTATAAGTAAATGACCTGAAAGTCTGCTTTCGCCTTATTTTAATTGTACAGAATGCATTTAACTCAGCTTATCCGGGTTCTAGGCTACTTTTAGCTGTACGGAATACAATTAAACTGACTCCTCGAAAAAGAAGGGGAGACGGCAACCTCCCGTCCCCCCCATATTCCTTTTATTTGATCTTGCGAGCACTACTTTCGCCCACATTACCTTACCCCGCACTCCATCCGCAGCACATGGAACGACTTCGGCTCAAGTGTATAAACCATCCGGCTTGCGGTCTCAATCGGCACACGCTTAGGCGCGATATTGCATGGAGCCTCGATCGAATTCACTTCCGTCTCCTCGCCCTGCATCACATAGGCTTCGCCGCTTCCGGTCAAGGACAGCGCAGTCTCCAGCTCCACCTGAATGGTACGGTCTTGCGTGTTCACCAGCTTCACATAGAGGGCCTGCTGCTCCTCATCATAAGATACAGTGTAAGGAATCTCCTCCTGGTCATGTACCGTCTGCAGCACCTTCGTTCCCATCAGCGTACTGTACAGTTGCTGCACATAGTAGCTTGGCGTACCGTAGCTGTTCTCGCCATCGAACCAGATCATGTCCGGCGACCACTGGGCATAGCCGAGTCTGGCGAACAACGGTGCATAAGAGGCCAGCACGACGATGTCAGCATTGCGCTCAAGGCCCGTCAGGAATGCGGCTTCTGCCAGCGCAGCGCCCCAGCTGTTGAAGTGCGGCGAATTCATCCCGTTGCCATAGTGGCCCGCATATTCCCCGGCGAACACCTTGATATCCCGCGGATATTGATCATAGAAATGCACGTTCTCGCACAGCCATTCCGGCTTCACATAATAATGCTCATCGATAGCGTAGACAAAGTTTGGATTGCCCTCAGCCCGCTTCCGGTAATATTCCCAAGCCCGGGTGTAGTTGTCAGAGCTGACATCCGGCCCGGCAGAGCCGATTAGCTGCACAGACGGGTAAGCCGCATGAATCGCCTGCTCGAACAGATCGTATCTGGTGAAAAAGTCCGCATGCTCCGTCTCCCACTGCTCATTGCCGATTCCGATCATCTCCAGACCGAACGGCTCCGGGTGACCCATCTCACTCCGCAGGCGGCCCCACGGTGAATCGACCGGTCCGTTGGCGAATTCCAGCAGGTCCAGCGCATCCTGAATATATTCCTGGAAATCTTCATCATGTACGCCCACATGCTCAGTAGACTGGAACTGGCAGGCCAGCCCCACATTCAGCACCGGAATCGGCCGTGCCCCCAGGTATTCACACAGCAGGAAATACTCATAGAACCCGATCCCCAGGCTCTGATTATAGTGGCTGTACTCGCTCGTGTACTGATTCTCTTCATTATTCCCGTGTAGCGCCCAGCGGCTGCTGTTATTCTTGCGCTGCTCAGCGGCTCCCACACTCCGCTTCCATTGGTAGCGGTTCTCCAGGTTATAGCCCTCAACAATACAACCACCCGGGAAACGCAGGAAGCCCGGCTTCATCTCCTCCAGCAGCCCGACCAGATCCCGGCGGAACAAGCCCAGCACCGCATCGGAGGGAATCATGGAAATGAAGTCGAAGCAGACCGTGCCCGGCTCATCCAGCCGGATGACGAAATCCCCACACGATACAGGCTCACTGCTGCTAAGCTGCGCCGTATAGCGTGTCCATTCACCACTCACCGCTGTCGCGATGACAGCCTGCGCCATAACTGTGCTATTTCGCTCAACGGAAACTTCAATGCCCCCTGCATACCCCTCCGCTCTGGCATAGAAGGATACCTCATACGTAAGTCCCGGCTTCAGAGACACGCCATCATAGGCCTTATTGGTAAAAGCGTTCTGCGTCTCCCCGGCGGTAAACGCCAGGTAATGGGGATTCACCTCATTCTGCGGATGCTCCGTCCCAATCTGAAGCATGGCTCCGCTGGCCTCTGCGGGATAAGCTGTCCAGCCATAAAGACCGTCATAGCTCTCACTATAGCTCCCCCGGTCGCCCTGCGCCTTCATGAACTCGAAGGACCGGTTCTCAAGCATCTCAGCATGCAGCCCGCCGTCCAGCCCATAGTTGATATCCTCGAAGAAGAGCCCAATCATTCCCTTGGAGATCGATACTCCGGGTTTATCTGTAATTTGTATTTTCATTTATAAGACCTCGCTTAGAAAAGAGTAGTTAAACTGTGAAGTTTCCATTACGGGGTAGGCGTGACTCCAGAGAAGTTTTGGACTGCTTATAAATAAGCAATAATCTCAGACGTTATACTGCTGTCGTAGCGGTCAGAAATGCCGAAGTCCATTTTTTTATACGTCCATGCGGCCCGGCCTATCTTGTATTGCTCGAACACCCCATGCACATCCTTGTACCAGTTCACCACGCTCTGCGAAGGAGCCTGCTCAATAACACCATATTCTCCGCAGTACAAATACACGTTCCGCTCGGCAGCGACATCAATCGCGTTCTGAATCAGGCTGGTCATGTACGCTGGACCCATCTCGCTGATCCCATCTGCATGAAGCCCGGAGCCAAAAGCGCCAATAGCCGCCGAAGTGCTGCGGTAGTTCGCAAGGTCCCCCGGATACTCCATGCTGCTCTTAGGCATCTGCTCCACCCAAGCCGCACGCTGGTGTGTGAACAGGAACGGCTCATAGAAGTGGAAGGTGTATACGATATTCTCATCAAAAGGCTGATCCAGCAGCACGAGGGTGTGCACGCTGTTCCACTGGATGCCGCCGATAACGATTTTGGTCTCCGGCGCATGCTTGCGGATCTCCGTAATCGTCCGGTGGGCCAACGCATTCCAGCGGCTGCTGTCCTTCTCCACAATCTCATTGAGCAATTCAAAAGCCACAGTATCCTTATAGCTGGCATACCGGCTGGCAATCGCCTTCCACAGATTCAGGAACCGCTCCTGGAGCGCCGGATCATCGAACAGGGAATTCGCGGCCACGCTGTCGAAGGAGAAGCCCGGTGTCTTATGCAGATCAATAATGAGATTCAGCCCATGAGCAGCACACCAGCGGATGCAATTGTCGATATGCTTGAACCCGGCGTAAGTCTCTGCATTCCCCGTATCCTCTATCACTTCATAATCCACCGGCAGCCGGACATGGTCCAGACCCCAGGAGGCAATCGTCTCGATATCCTTCTCTGTAATGAAGCTATCATAATGGGAATGCTGATACGGACACTGGGACAGCCAGCCTCCGAGATTCACCCCTCTGGTATAACCAATCCATTCTTTCATCTCGATCATCCTCTCAGGCCTCAGCCTTCATTGTATACTCACCTTGCTTACCTGCCTTAAGCATAGATAAACCCTGGCCCCAGAACAATTACACATCGTGCGTAAGTACTAACTTATTGTGCAATCGATGATTGCAAGACAGCCTGTTTGCTTCTACAATAGATCTATCTGCTATGCGGGAGGCTCCTATGAACATACACAACATCGGCTATAATCACAGCCATGACGCGGATTTTATTATCAACAGGCCTCAAGGGTCAGGAGACTATATGCTGCTGTTGCTGAAGACGCCGGCCATCTTTACTTTGGAGGGAAAGAGCCGGGTGACAGGTCCGGACTCCTTCATCCTGTACAGTGAGCATACGCCTCAGTTCTACCGGGCATACGGGTCACAGTTCACCAATGACTGGTTCCATTTCCGGCTGGACAAGCCGGGGGATGAAGCGCTGCTGGACCGGCTGGCGATCCCCAGGGATGAAGTGATCCCGATTGGCGACCTGAACGAGCTGTCGATCATCATTAACCATTTGTGCTATGAAGCGTATTCCGGAAATCCGCATAAGGACGAGACGATTGAATTATATCTGCGGCTATTCTTCATTAAGCTCAGCAACCGGATTCATTCGACCCAGAGAGAAGTCGGCAACACACACTACAACAAGATGTCCATTATCCGCACCAAAATCTACAATCAGCCCTTCCTCAACTGGACGATCGATGGATTATCCCACGAGCTGACCATGAGCCGTTCCTGCTTCCAGCACCTGTATAAAGACTACTTCGGTGTAAGCCCGATGGCCGACGTCATTGCCAGCCGGATCGAACATGCCAAGTACCTGCTCGCCACCACAGATATCTCCGTCAAAAAGACCGCCGAAATGAGCGGCTACGCCAGCGAGATTCACTTCATGCGCCAGTTCAAGCAGCAGACGGGGCAGACGCCCACCCAGTACAGGGAGCACAAAATAAAGCCAGACCGCTTGTGAGCAGTCTGGCTTTATTTTTAATCATATTTAAATCTTATACAACGTAACTTCATAGTCTGCAAAAACCTTCCCAATCATCTCCTCTACCAAACTCCACTCCCCGTTCGCCAGTCCGCAGCCAATGTTGTACGGGAGCGCGACAGACAGCCCCCTCGCCTGTGCTTCTGTCTTCAGTGTAGTTAATGCTCGCTCCAGCGCACCATAATCGGTGTACCGGGTTTTGCTCCTTCCATAGTTAAGCTGGCCGAACAGATTCGCCGTGTGCTTCTCGCCCGTCTGCACCAGCTGGCAGTGTCCGAGCAACCCGTCAGGCGTGTGCTGGTCACAGTATTTTTTATACTCAGGATATAAGTTCGGATAACGGTCCCGCAGGATCTTCGCAATCCCCGACCCCATCACTCCCTGACAATTCACCTGATGTCCCAGAATATCTTCACTGGCTTCTAATAGATCGCCGTTTACGAGTTGGATGGTCATGGTTTTCTCCTTGTTGTGGTTTGGGTGTTTGATGAGGAACCCACGTAGCCATATAGCATTCCTCCTGAGAATAACTATACTCCGATAGCATGTACTTTCAAGTTTGGTATCTTATGAACCTGCACATTGTATGTTGTTTTCCGCATACATTTACTGCGATGATTCGGCCCGCGGGCTTCACAGAACCTAAAAGGTGGGAGAAGAGGATTGCGGTTTTATCCCGGCACAAGGCGGTGAAATCGTAAACAAAAAAGACTGCGCCAGAATTGGCAGCAGTCATTTCATTAGAACCGATTGTGGTATTCCCTCTAGGGGTGAATATAAGAATTTATTTCAAGCTCTGCCGGCGATAGCCCTGGAGTGACCGCAGTGACCTTAATCGTTCCGGGGACTGCTCCGGCCCGGATATAGGCCAGCAGCTTACCGTTATGGGTATTTCGTGTATGGGAACGGTAAGGCTCCAGATCCTGCACATTTCCATTCTCTAGTCCCAGAAATTCACCCGCTCCCTCTACGGTCACCGTGACAGGAACCTCCGCGCCATAGACCCCAATGCCCGCCGCATCCACAATTTCGAACTCCACATGGACGATATCACGCAGGTTCGCCCGCAGCTGCAGGGTATCGGCTGTCAGCCTGAGCTGCTCAGGCGCTGCCGCCGTGTGCAGCTCCCGCTTGACTGTTCGGCCCTGTTCGTCTGTCCCCGTTAAAAGCAGCGTCCCCGGTTCAAAGTTCACCTCCCAGCTCAGCAGCAGCTCCCCGCTCTCATCAGGACTTCCTCCCCCCAGCAGCTTGCCATTGAGGTACAGTTCCGCAGCAGCAAGATTGGTATACCCGTCTACGATCAACCGCTCGCCCGGCTCCCAGTTCCAGCTTGGCCCGCCGCCTGACCGGCCACCGGTGTCAGATATTCCCGGTTCACCTGCTCTGCGGACGGCGAGATAAGCCATCGGCGTATCGCTCCACAGGCTCTGGCGGTAATAATAGCTTGGTTTCGGGAAGCCGGCAAGGTCTATGAATCCTGCCTGCGAGGCCCGGATCGGCCAGCCATGCGCTTCGCCCAGATAGTCGATTCCGGTCCATATAAACTGTGCGCAGATATCGGTGTTATCGCGGACCGCCAGCCACTCCTGCAGCCCCGGAGAATTCTCGCTGCCGTAGAGCACACGATCCGGATAAGAGCTCCGATCCTTTTCATATAAAGACTCCCTGTAGTTATAGCCAACCACATCGAGTGTATCGGAATAACCGATCAGGTTAGCTAGTTCGGGATAAGCCAGCGCTGCCGTTACTGGCCGTGTCTTGTCACAGGCCTTCACTGCCTGCACCAGCTTTCCGGCTATGACAGTAAGACGTTCAGCATTCGGCTTGTTCGGATCATATACACGTTCTGCAGCAGGCTTGTTGGCATCATTGTTGCCGGTCATTGTCTGGAAGGAAGGGTGACAGTAAGGATCATTAGGATAGTCTACCTCATTGCCAATACTCCACAGAATAATAGAAGGATGGTTTCGGTCGCGCAGCACCATCTCTTGAATATCCGTAATGCCCCATTCCGGGAAATCCTCATAATAACCGAAGTGCTTTGGAGGATAGACATTATGTCCGGTAGACCACTTGTTCTTGACACCCTCCCATTCATCAAAAGCTTCGTCCATCACCATAAATCCCATTTGATCGCATAAATCCAGGAGAACCGGAGCCGGCGGGTTATGGCTCATACGGATGGCATTGCAGCCCATGTCCTTAAGGTAGCGCAGCCGCCGGACCCAGACATCGCCAGGAACGGCAGCGCCGAGGCACCCGGCGTCATGATGCACACAGACTCCCTTGATCTTAAGAGACTTTCCATTCAGCTTGAACCCATCCGCCGGATCGAAGTGAATGCTCCGGAGACCGACGGGAGTGCGGACCTCATCAACCGTTGCACCCTTCCAGATTATTTCTGTAAGGAGTGTATACATGTTGGGAGCTTCCGGCGACCAGAGCTTCGGTTCCTTCACTTGAATGACTTGTTGACTGCATTCCGTACCGCCCGCCGCCGGCAGCAGCTCAAATGAGGTTCCCGCATCGATGCCCTCCTCATCCACAAGAGTATGACGTACACCAATCTCTGCCGGTTCCCCTGTTTCGTTCAGAATTCGGGTCTCTACCTGCAGCTCCGCCCCATCCCGGCCAATCTCAGCTGCCCATGCAAAAACACCGTACTCTGCAACATGAATGTCATGCGTAAAGGTCAGATATACATCGCGGTAGATACCCGAACCGGTGTACCAGCGGGAGTCTGCTGTCTCCGCATGGTTCACTTTTACCGCAATGGTATTCACGGCTCCTCCATACACCAGCAGATCCGTGATTTCATAAGTGAACGTGCTATAACCATAAGGACGTTTGCCTAAATAATAGCTGTTTACCCAGACCTGTGAATGGTTGTAGACGCCCTCAAAGGTAAGGTACGCACGTTTCCCCTCCAGCCGGTCCGGCAACACAATATGCTTACGGTACCAGCCGGTTCCGCCGGGCAGATATCCGCTGCCGCTGGAATAATCTCTGGAGAAATCAGCCTCGACGGCCCAGTCATGAGGAAGTGTGACCTCACGCCAATCGTTGTCGTCATATCCCTTGTACCATGCCTGGGGTATATCCCCGCGATGGAAACACCACTCCGCATTAAGCCATAGCTTGCTTCTGGACTCGTTCATGCGCTTCTCCTTAAATTTTTTAGTTCAATCTATATAGCCGTTTATTGCGCAGCTTCCATTTTTTGCTTGAATGCATCCAGCTGCTTCTGCAATTCCGCCTTGACCTTATCGTATCCGGCAGTCTTGATTTTGGCTCTGAACTCCTCCACTGCTTTGGCTGGATCGCTTACCTTCCCGAAGTTGATAGCCGGCCCAAGCTCCCCGGCCACCTGCGAGATTGCAGTCAATTCACTCTCTACAGGCGTTTTGTCGAAGACAAACTGGCCGTAAGGATACGGAATTTTGATTTTGTCGTATTCGTCATAGAGGGTGCCGATTTCACTCCACACCGTTTCGCTTGGGATTTCAAATTTATCCACCCGGCCGCCCCAGAAATCTGCATAGAAGCTGTCAGAGGCTTCGTTGTAGTTGGCCGGCAGTGTTCTTTTTCCATCCTTGATCTCATATTGCACGCCTTCGATACCATAGTTGATCAGATGATAGATTTCCTCGTTGTTGCGGATCAAATCATACGCCATCAGCGCCCGCTCCGGATTTTTGCTATGCGCGCCCAGGGAGGTACCGCCGTGTGTAATCGACAGCTCCATGAGATTCTTCCCGCCCGTCCGGTTGAACGGGAACATCTGCAGCTCAGAGCCTGGCTGGGCTTTGTCCATCTCTACACGCAGCGTGGAGAAGGTTTGAGTGTGATGCTGATCCAGACCGGATAACCCGGCTTTGAGGGCTATACGGTTGTCATTTTTGTTATTGAGCGCATCCTCGCGCCAGAATCCTTTGTCGGCCCATTCCTTCATCAGCTTGGCATAATTCAGGAAGAGATCGCTGAAGATGGGCTCAGCTACGGTATATTTCTCATCGTTCGATTGCGCTGTAAATACCGGCATGTAGCCTGTAGAGATCGGGAGGTCCAGGTTATCCGTATAGGACTGAATATAGCCGCCCCAGGTCACCGCACCGGAAGCCATATCCCATGGAATGACATCCGGCTTGTTGTCCTTGATATATTGCAGATACTGGCCGATTTCTTCCCAATTCTTGATCGGCTCGCTCAGCCCGGCTTCCTTGGCCCAGTCGCCGCGGTAGAAGAATCCATGATTGACCCATTGCGTGTAATCGTTCTCAGGAATCAGCACAATTTTGCCGTTGTAACGGCTCTCGTTCCAATCCTCCTCCGGGATGGATTTCCAGGTTTCCGGTGCATACTTGGGCAGCAGCTCATCCATATTCATGAAGGCTCCGCGCTGTGCATTAGCCCAAGTATCGAGCCAATCCGTTCCGATGGTGATCAGATCAACTGCCTCCCCGGAGGCCAGCAGCAGGTTGTATTTGGTCTGCCAATCGGCCCATTCGACCCATTTCCATTCCAGCTCGGCATTGATTTTTTCCTTCATAATTTCATTGACCTTGGCCAGCACCTTTTCGAATTGCCCATTCTTCGGCTTATCGCCCAGGACCACATAACTGACCTTTACGAACTTGGAGGTGTCCGGCGCCGAGCTGTCTTGCTTTCCAGCGTTATTCGTCGTCTTAGCCCCATTGTTAGCCGCATTATTCCCGCCACCACAGGCGGCCAGTGTAAACAGTAAGAGGAACGTCAACAAAATCCCTGATGCTTTTTTGATCCCCATTCTTGTAGAACCTCCCTGTATTTAATGTACTCTATGTGAGAAGGCTTGATGGCCTTGGCACATCGTTGCAGTGGAATTGAAGGGTCTGGAAGATCAGCCCTTTACGGCCCCTACGGTGATACCCTTAATGAAGTAGCGCTGTACGAACGGGTAGAACAAAATGACAGGACCCGTGGCAACTACGGCTGTCGCCATCTTCATGGACTCGAGTGGCACATCGCGAAGCTGCACATTCGAGGCGGCAGCGGAATTGCGGACAAAATCAGCGCTGGTGATCACGTTATACAGAAAAAGCTGCAAGGTGCGATATTTCATATCCGGCGACAGAAACAGCATGGAGTTATACCATTCGTTCCAATACCCCAAGGCGATGAACAGCCCGATTGTGGCCAGGGCGGGCGTGGTCATGGGCAGAATCAGCCGGAGGAAAATCGTAAAGTCGCCTGCCCCGTCGATCTTCGCCGATTCCGTAATGGCATGAGGAATAGAGCGGACGAAGCTTTTCATCATAATGATCAGGAACGGACTTAGCAGACCAGGAAGCAGAACCGCCAGATAGTTATCTTTTAAATGGAGATACTGGGTAATTAACAGGTAGAACGGCACCAGACCTCCAGAGAACAGTGTAGTGAAGTAGATAAAGAAAGAGATCTTGTTGCGGTACATAAAGTCCGGCCGCTGCAGCGCATATCCCGTCATAGCTACCAGCAGCAGGCCAAGCGCCGTACCCACAATCGTCATAACTATGGTTACTATATACGATCCGATGATCAGATCGGGATTCTCAAATACAATTTTATAAGCGAACGTACTGAATTCTTTGGGCCAGAAGTTGAAGCCGGAGAGCTTAATGGCCGATTCGGAGGTGAAGGAGGTCCCCAGCACCAGCAAGAACGGCAACAGGCAGCAGAGGGCGAAGAAGCCGATAAACAGATATCCAATCCACCGGACGACAAGTCCGCTGGCGTCGGTTTTTTTGTGTGCGCTTACAAAAGTCTCATCCATGGGCAAGTCCTCCTAAAAAAGTGAATTGTCAGGCGATACCTTTTTGACCAGCCAGTTAGCAGTTAGCACAACGATGAATCCGAACAAGGATTGATACAGGCTGACCGCACTGCCCATCGAGAAGTTGAAGTTGGTCATCAGCGAGCGGAACACATAGGTCTCGATAATATCCGTAGAGGCGTATAACGCTGTGTTGTTAGCCCCCACCAGATTGAAGAATAATCCGAAGTTCCCCTTAAGGATTCCGCCAAGCGAGAACAGCAGCAGAATGATGAAGGTCGGTTTGAGCCAAGGCAGTACGATATACCGGATACGCTGAAAAGCATTGGCTCCGTCGATCTCCGAAGCCTCCACAATCTCACTGTCCAGCCCCATAATGGCGGCAAAATACACAATGGAGCCATATCCGGTGCTCTGCCATAAATACGTGATAACAATGATAAACGGCCACGCCCCCGGACTCGAGTAAGCCTTCACCGGATCCAATCCCAAGGAGTGCAGGACCGAGTTCAAAATGCCATAATCATAACTCAGAATGTTGTAGGCGATGAGGCCGATCAGAACGGCGGATACGAAATACGGCAGGAACATCATGGTCTGGGATACTTTCTTAAACCATTTGGACCGCATCTCGTTCAGCAGCACAGCGACCGTAATCTGAAGCATGTTGCCAAGGAGGATAAACGCGATGTTATAAGCGATGGTATTGAACGTCAGGCGCCACAGATCACCCGTCATGACAAGGAACCGGAAATTCTCCAGCCCGGCAAAGGCGCTTCCGAAGATGCCGTCAGAATAGTTGTACTTGATGAACGCCAGATACAGCCCAGGCATAGGCATATAGGAAAAGATAAGAAAAAACGCTACAGCCGGAAAGCACATCAGCAGCAATGTCTTGTTGTTCTTAAAACGTTTCCAGCGGCCGCGCTTGGGTTTGGTATACCTCTTCTCTGTCAATTGGGCAGGTGAAGCAGTGGACATAAGACCCCTCCTTAATTGATTAGATAGCAGCTACCGGCTGTTAAATTTATGAAACCCATTTCACAAGAAAATAAAAAAATGAAACCTGTTCTTCATCCTGTCTCTCTTCTTCTCGCAAATTTCCCAGGGAGTTTCCTTGTTCATTCAGCAAGTAATCGGATTATAGGTGAAATGGGTTTCATTAAAAAATAAAATGTAAGGGCTTTCTTCAACAGAATAAGCCCTCGTTATTTCAAAGTCAACTATTAATTTATGTTCACGGATCAATTATTTCCGGGGAGGTGCTGTCGTCTGGCGTACCCTTAGCTCGGGAATAACCGAATGTAAACGGGACACCTGTTTGCCGGCGATCAGCTTATGCAGCATGTCTGCCGCCAGACCGCCGATCTCGCTGGCCATCAGCGAAACAGTAGTCAGCTCAGGAATGCTGAAGGACGCAAACGGAATATCATCATAACCGACGATGGACAATTCCGCCGGCACGGCAAGTCCCGCCCGGTCAGCCGCTTTCAGTGCGCCGATGGCCACCAGGTCGTTCATACACATGATCGCTGTCGGCCGGTCCGGCAACTTCAACACCTGCTCTGCAAACTTAAAGCCCATGTTGACAGAGAATCCCCCTTGGACCATCCATTCCTTGCGGACCTCCAGACCGTTGTTTCGCATGGCCGTCCGGAATCCCTGAAGCCGCTGCTGCGTATTGGACATATGCAAGAAACCGCCAATGACGGCGATATCCCGGTGTCCAAGATCGATTAAATGCTGTGCAGCCAGCTCCGCTCCCAGCCTCTGGTCGACCGCCACCCGGTGAATCTTCGTGTTGGGCAGATTCCCGTTAATCATCAGCACCGGAACCCGTTTGGCCGCTTCCTCTACCTCACGCACCAGCGCCGCATCCGGCTTGGACAAATCCAGCCTGCCGCCAATCATCACGATGCCATCGACCTGCTTCTCCATCAATATCCCCAGATACTGTGATTCCCGCGCATACTGGAGGTCGGTCTCCTCATCTGAAGAGACGGTATCGCACAAAAAACAGGTGTAGCCCAGTTTTCTCGTCTCCCGGTCAAAGCTGGCCAGCACCTCCGGAAAAAACGGATTGGTGATATCCGGCAGGATGAACCCGATCATCCCGGTTTCTTTGCGGATCAGGCTGCGCGCAAGCGCATTGGGCTGGAACTGGTGCTTGTCGATCAGCGCAGTAATCCGCTCCCTCGTTTCTTTTTTGACGGGGGCGGTATTATTAAGCACTCTGGATACGGTGGCAACCGATACGTTAGCTTCCCTGGCGATATCATATACGGTAACGGGTTTCATTCTGCTCCCTCTCTTCGCACATCGGCAATAACTGGTTTTGGCTTCATCTTATCGTTAAGCTCTGTATTAGTAAACCATTTATTGCTATTTGGCTCCCCTACACATACCACTTCCGCTGCGCCTCATACATCGTTCGGTACTCACCCGGCATGCTCATGAGCTGCTCATGTGTGCCGTCCTGCACGATCCTTCCGTCCTTCATTACAAGAATTCGGTCCGCGAGCTTCACAGAGCCTAGTCTGTGGGAGACGAGGACTGCGGTTTTATTCCGGCACAGTGCTGCGAAGTCGTTGTACAGCCGGGTCTCCTCCAGGGGATCGATGGCCGCTGTAGGTTCATCCAAGATCATGTAGTCGCTGTCCCGGAACAATCCGCGGGCAATCGCTACACGCTGCCACTGGCCGCCGGAGAGATCCGTGCCGCCGAACTCGCGTCCCAGCATCGTATCCAGCCCTTCCTTAACCCCTTCACCGGACAAAAGCACCCCGGCCTCTTCACAAACGGATACTATTGTAGCATCATCTGCTGGTTTGGAATGTTGGCTGATCCGCACATTCTCCCGCAACGTCTCCTTATACTTGCGATAATGTTGAAAAACTGCCGATGTTCGCTCATAGCCAGTCTGCGAAGCCTCCACGTTCCCGTACCACACTTCCCCTTCCGTAGGCGGGTATAAGCCCATAATAATGCGGCATAGCGTGGTCTTCCCGCTTCCGTTCTCCCCTACAATCGCCAGCGTCTGCTTACTCGGAAGGATCAGATTGATCTCCTCCACCGCATTCCGGGTCGCCAGCGGATAGCGGAACCGGACAGCTTTTAGCTCAATATCACTGTCTGCGGGTCTTGGCAGGTTGTTCGTCCTCTCAGCAGGTTCGTCGATGAAATCCAGAAAATTCTCAGTAGACCCGATATTCTCCGTAGCCCAGGCAATTCTCTCGGTGATCAGCTTGTTCATGAACCGGTATAGACTGCCAATCGAAGCCAGCACCGCCGCAAAAGCTCCAATCGAAATCTCCTGCCTCATCACAGACACAAACAGCATATATACGATCAGGCCGTAGCCCATAACCGTCACTATATTCAGAATGAGCTGAACAAGCTGCTTGCGTACCTGCGTCCGAAGTACAATAGCGTTCAACCGTTGCAGAGCCGAGGTATACAGGTTATTGAAAAATGAAGTAGCCCCCAGCAAGCGGGTCTCTGCCAGATACGACTTATCCGTCAAGCACTGCTCATAATACTCAGCTTCCCGCCGGATCGGGGCCGAAGCCGCCTCCAGATTCTTGAACGCTGACATCATCACCCACTGGGATAGCATCACCGGAACGAATACGACGACAATACTTAGCGCAAGCACCGGCTTGAGCGTGAACAGATACCACCCGATGAACACGAAATAAGTCGTATAGTAGAACAGAATGTCCAGTAAGGTCGTCCCGATCCAGATCAGCTTGCCGCTCCCGTTCACAGCCTTGTGGATATAATCCAGCCGCTTCGTGTCCTCGAATTCAGAGACCTGCAGAGAATCAACTCGCTTAAAAATCATCAGGTTCAGGTGCTTGCCCACACTTAGCCCGTAAATCTCCTCATAACAGTTCCCGAATCCGTCCATGACGTGATAGAACAGATACATAAGGGCCAGTACGCCCAAGGAAAAGAGCATCATTTTGAAGTCTATCCGGTCCGTAGCATAGGCAGCGGCATCATCCAGAAACTTTTGCATAAATAATACCTGCAAGACCCAGGAGACCGCCTGGAGCAAGGCAATGCCGATGTATGTATAGGTCATCCCGGGATTCACCTGGAATAAAAGCCGCAGGCATCTGGCCCCGTTCCTCAGGAATCCCTGCCTCTGTATTCTATCCATGCTGCACCATACTCTCTGCCTCATACCACGACTTCTGGCTGGCGAACATCTTCTGGTATAAGCCATCCGGGTGTTCCATCAATTGCTCATGTGAGCCCTGCTCCGCAATCCGCCCGCAACTCACCACCAGAATCTCATCCGAGATTCTCGCAGCACCTAGCCTGTGGGTGATGTAGATCGTGAACCGGTCTGCGCGGATGCTGCTGAACATTTCATATAGCCGGCTCTCTTCTATGGGGTCCAAGGCAGCTGTTGGCTCGTCCATGATATGGATGGCAGAGTCAGAGTACAATAGTCTGGCTATCGCTAAGCGTTGCCACTGCCCGCCGGAGAGGTCCAGGCTGTTCTCTTTGATTTTGCCGACATAAGTATCGAGACCGGCTTCCAGCCCCTGAACCATCTCACCCAGATTCATCTTGCTTATGCTGTGACGGATTCGCTCTTCATCCAGCTTCAGGATATTCCCCAACCGGATATTATCCTGGATCGTCAGCGCGTATCTGGCGTAATTCTGAAAGACCACAGCGATGATGCTCTTCAGCTCAGGGTAACTATACTCCCGGAGGTTCCTATTATTTATGTAGATTTCGCCCTCGTAGTTATCGTACAACCCGGTAAGCAGTTTGATTAGGGTGGACTTACCGGCCCCGTTCTCCCCGACAATGGCATAGCTCTTCCCGCTAACCAGGGTGAACGAGCATTGATTCAATATGTATCTTTCCGTATCCGGGTAGCGGAAGCTCACCTGCCTGAACTCCAGCGATTGAAAGACGAAGCCGCCCAACTCCACAGGCAGAGCAGCGGCATCCGTCTTCTCACTGAGTCCGGCAAAAGCAGAGAAGTCCTGCAGATACTCCTTCATGCGCGCATGCTCCTGCATCGTCTCGGCTAACTGCCAGGACATCCTCTGCACAAGACTGAAGATCGCGGTCACCAGCGAGATGTACAGGCCAATCGTTAGCTCGCCCAAGTGCAGCGCAGGCAGCAGCAAGGCCACTATGATGATGCCGATCAGTAGGGCGATGATCGAGCCGCTTTTCAAATGAATAAAGCTTCGGATCTGTATCTTCTTCTCCACTGCGTACGTCTGATCATACAGCTTGCCGTACCGATCCCTGAGCGCCGGACTATATCCGAATAACGTGCGTTCCTCCGCATCCTCCCGGCTAGTCAGAATATGAGCCAGATCCGCACTCCTCCTCCGTATCCGCTGCGCCTCCATCCCCAGCACATAATTCGCCTTGCCCGTCTTCATGGCAATATAGAACAAAGGCACCGCAACCAGCACAATCACAATTCCCGTAATGAACGTGGAAGACATCACAATCACAAGCAGCGAAGCGGTCCCAATCAGCAGATTCAGTCCACTCATCAGATTGTTGAACCCGCCCATGAAATGACCCACCGGATCACCGCACACCCTATGGATTAACTCTGCGGTCTCCTTATTCTCAATATGCTGATACGCAAGCCGCGCCCGCTTGAGCACCATCTCCCGCTTCAGCCGCATATTCAGCCGATTGCGTCCCGTCAGCTCAATTAACTGCATCAGGCTGGGGAGCAGATGAGTGACAATCACATAACCTATAATCAGCGCAAGCGGCCTATAGATTAACGAATACTCGGCCTGGCCATTCACAATCTGGGTCGCCGTATTAATGAAATAAGCCATCACCAGCGTCTGATACGCAGGCAGCAGGGCATCCACCAGCATATACCCCATCGCTGCCACCGTCTGCACCGGAATCACCCGGAGCGGAATCCCGATCAGATCGAATACCGTATATTTTCTTGCAATAAGCATGCAGCAGTCTCCTTGTTGGAATGAATGATAGTGGGGACGAATCACAATAGAAAAGACTCGCAAAGCGTGCCCTAATTCATAGTATCATTTCCATCAATGAGGAATAACCTGTCAGATTATAGGGATAGCGTGGAATAATAAAGAAGATTAAGACCGTTATACACGATATGCACCACAACTCCCGGCCAGATAGAGCCGGTCTTGCGGAACAGGTATGCTACCAGAACGCCGACCATGAATGCGTCTAGCAGGATAACGGTGAATCCATGCACCACGCCGAAGATTGCAGCGCTGCCTACGATTCCGGCCCATGGGCCATAACGGTTCAGGGCATTGGCAATGACGCCGCGGAATACAAATTCCTCGCTGAGCGGCGTTAGGATCGCCCCCGTGATAAGCAGAATAAACATGGAGAGCGGGCCGCCTTGCGCTGCCGTCTGGAAATCCGCCTGGGTATTGATCTCGGTAATAAAGTGATAATAGATTCCTTCGATCACAAAACATCCCCCGAACGCAGCAATCCCGATGACGACCGCCACCAGCAGCCATTTCCGCTCCGTCGTCCGAAACCCGAAAGCGCGTAAATTGCGAATCCGCAGGGCGTAGGCTGCGAACAGAGCCAGGAAGCCAATCAGACCATTGCCCGCACCTCCGATATTAATCCGTAGGATGGCTTGCTCATCAGGAATTTGAAGCATCCAGACCCCAAGGATAACAACGCCGATCATATAGAGGGACAGTGCAGTTAGGATCTCTGGCCAGCCGGGCCGGGTGTGTGGCATTTCAGACAGAGATGGACTACTCATTGCCATCCCCCCGATTGCGGTCTTTTTTACTCATACTATTTTCCTCCTACTCTTCTCATCGAAGCTCGAATGTGTTGCTCAAACCTATCCTACTAACCCCACTAGAACAGAACTTAAACGAACCTTTGAATTTTTGCTTAATTTTGTCCCCGCTGTTTAGGTTCTGTTAAGATAAATATGCTATTTTGAACAAGGGTGACAAAATGCCAAATCTATCCGATATTAAAATCGCTATCATCGACGACGAACCTTCAATCATCACCATGCTGCAAATGGTGCTTCGCCGTGAAGGTTTTCAACAACTGTACGGGGCTTCCACTTGTGCTGAAGCTATCAGCTTGGTACAACGCGTGGCCCCCGATATCGTCCTGCTCGACATTATGTTTCCCGATGGCAGCGGGCTGGAGCTCTGTTCCAAGATCCGCGAATACGGGAATCCTTATATCCTGTTCCTGACAGCCAAAGCCACTGATCTCGATATTCTACGAGGCTTCGCCATGGGCGGGGATGATTATATCACCAAGCCCTTCAACCCCCTGGAGGTAGCCGCAAGAATTCAGGCGCGCATACGCCGGTTGGAGCCGGAAGCCTTGGCGTCCGCTGCTGCGAAGGTTCCCGGTGCGGGAATTTACCGGTTCGGCCGCTTCACCATTAACGAGTCGGAAGGTGAGCTGACCGTAGAGGGACAGCCTATTCCTTGCCCTGCACAGGTCTTCCAGCTATTACTGCACTTCTGCCGGCATCCCGGAATCGTCTTCTCCAAAACCCAGCTCTACGACAAAGTCTGGGGCATCAACGGCCAGGGCGATGATTCGACCGTAATGGTGCATATCCGCCGAATACGGGAGCGGATCGAACTCGATCCCGGCGACCCGAAGCTGCTGCTTACCGTACGCGGACTCGGCTATAAGCTGGTGAAGGAGCCGGACGAACGATGAAGATTCAGCAACGTATGGCTTTCCACTTCACGTATCAGTTGATTTTCTATGCGCTGGCGATTGTGACCATTGCCTTGGCTGCCTGCATCATGTTCTTCCAGAACATGACCAGCAATGAGATCCGCCGGAACTTTCCGGTTGGCGTCCTGGAGCAGATCTCCCAAGAAGCCCAGTATAAAGACGGGAAGCTTCACATCTTCTCCCAGTGGAGCAAGCTAATTGAGGAGAAAGAGATGTGGCTGCAGGTGGTTAATGCACAAGGAGACGTAGTATACAGCATTAATACAACACAGTATTCTGCCCTGCCTGCCTCCTACTCCACCGCTCAATTGCTCGATATCCAGGAGACACGGAGACTCGGGGCTTATGATGTACAGACACAAATGAACTTCTCGTTTCAGGACCCGCTGCTATATGTGCTCGGCTATCCAACCCCTGACCTCGACCAGCTTACGGCGTGGTTCAACGCATACGAACAGCAGGGTGTGGTAAGAAGAGAAGCCGTTCCCCTCTTGGAACAGCAGCTTCGGGAGACTGGCAGTTATCTGCAAGTGATTAATTCTGAGAGTAACACCGTACAAGGTATTGGCGATCAATCATATGTACAACGGGCATATCGGCCTCTGGACATTCTGGCCATCCAGCAGTCTCCAGACAACTACGACGCGGGGATTGTGGCCCACCGGGATGAACCGAGCGGAATGACCTGGATCGTCTATACGCCCCATGCAGCGGGACTCCCTCTGAAGCATCCTGTATTAGAAAATGTAACGCCGAGACTCATCTGGATTGCAGTGCTAATCCTGATCCTCGCGCTGTCGATCTCCATCTGGCATGGCTACCGCTTCGGGCGGCCCCTGATTCTGTTCGCAGGCTGGTTTGAACGGATGGGCCAAGGACAATATGACGAGGTGCTGACCGCCAAGGACAAGCGCAAGGTCTTCCGCCGCAACGGCACGATGCGAACCCGCAACCGGCTCTACCAGGAAGTCATTCAAGCCTTTTATCAGATGACTCATCAATTGGCTCAGATCGAGCGGGACCGCAAGAGGCTGGAAAAGGAGCAGGCGGAGTGGATGTCAGGAATCTCCCACGATCTGCGCACCCCTCTGGCCACGATTCAAGGCTACGGATATATGCTGGAGAAGCTGCCTGAGCAATGGAGCCAAGAGGAAATGCGGATCATGGGCGCGACTATCCGGGAAAAAGGGGATTACATGCTGGAGCTGATCTCCGACTTCTCGCTGATCCATCAGCTCAAGCAAAGCAATTCCATCATGGTGCGCCGGGAGACAGATCTGGCAGAGTTGGTGCGCTGCTCCGTATTGAAGTATGTCAACGACGCTACGATGTCTGAATATCTGTTCCACTACACCGGGGAAGAGGATTCCCTGCTCATACAGGCAGATGTAACCTGGTTACAGCGGCTGATGGACAATCTGCTGTCCAATGCCGTCAAGCATAATCCCCCAGGCACAACCATTACCGTCACTCTTACCCGAGTCCACGACAAGGCTTGCATACGGGTACTCGATAATGGAAAAGGGATGGACGAGGAAACACTGCATCACCTGTTCAACCGCTACTACCGCGGAACCAACACCGAGGAATCCACCGACGGCTCCGGCCTCGGCATGAGCATCGCCAAGACTATCGTGGAGGCACACGGCGGCGAAATTAAGGTTCAATCGACAACCGGGCAGGGTACGGAATTTGAGATTGTTTTGCCTTGCTGAGGAAAACAAAAAGGGTTCCAGTTCTGATGAGCTGGAGCCCTTGTTTCTGTTAAGGCTGAATATTAACCTTTGTCGCGTACCACTTCCCGGCTTTCAATACCAGCGTTAACTGGACTGGCTCTCTAAATCCAAAATCATCACTTTCGTATTTGTGAGTTACAAATACTTTTGAATCTGCGAAGTAATGGAGAGGTAATACAAAGCCGATATGATGAGAGCTTTGATTATACTCAAAGCCATCAGATGTCGTCATTCCACGTTCAACAGGATTTATTTTGCTGTATACCGAAGAACTCATATAATTCATATCAGCGTCCTTCTTCATCGCTTCTTCTAATATGATCTTGGTATCATGCGATATCCATGCCCCAAACGAGATGTAGGCAATAACAAATAGAAGAATGAATGAAAGGAATAGGTTTCTCTTTTTCATGGGTACCTCCTTTTAATAAACCTATTTCCATCGTTCTGTAGAGTATACTACGTGGATTTAACAGTTTAAATCTTTTATTGTTGAACACAAAGTACTTTAACAATGAAGGAGATGAGCAAGTGGACAGTATTCTAGAGAGCTTGTATCACGGCAACTTGCATCCCGATGAGAATATTATACCCGATGACTCGCAGTACTCTATTTTAAGAAAAAGAACATCTGACATCATAGAGGTTTGGAAGAAGCGGCTTTCAGCGGAGGAATTCGACGAGTTAGAAGCACTGTTAGACTTATACGGGCAAACTCATGGCATGGAGTTGGCGGCTAGTTTCAAGTATGGATTTCGCATGGGAGCGGGGATTATGGTGGAGGTGTTTACCGAGAAAGAGGAGCTTGCTGATACAATGAGTTGCTTTTGGGGCTAATTCAGCAATAAACAGAATAAATCTTGTGTTTAATATTTGCATATAAGCTGCTTATGAAAGTAATTCAAACAGAAAAAAACCTTAATTTCTCAAGGTTTTCATTGTAAGTACCATGACGGATGCATCCAAGAGAACATACCGTACTCTCATCTTGGATTTATATTGGACTCAAAAACCCCATAGTAACGGTTCTAACAAATATCTATACAAGAGATTTTTTTACATAATTCATATATCAATTTATATTACTTTATTCTGATTAATCCTTACCGGACATCTGGGGTCAGGCGCAAAATAATCACCATATGTCATTTTAGAAAGATTAAAACATCCTGTCCTACACAAACCAAGATGTTTACAATTTTTACATTCTTCATGTAACAAATCAGATGACAAATTTCTTAAAGAATTTACTCCCTTTGAATTCCAAACGTCATTTAACGTAAATTTATGTAAATTTCCTAAAGAGAACTTTTTCTCAGACATCATATCACAAATGCTAGCCTGACCATCAGGCATAATTACCAAACTTGTCATTCCTCCACCACATACATTTACTGGTTTAGGTGAAGGCCAGATTAATAACGGGTCTCTATAACCAAAATTAAAATTTGATTTTTCAATTCTCTTCTTTTGAATAATCTCTCGTAACTCTAACAATTCAATTTTGTTTAGTTCAATGTCAGAAAAGTTATCTCTTCCATCTGCACTTGGTAATGATGGCACAATCTCTAGATCAAATATTTCCAATTCACAACAAAAATCAATTAGCTTCCCAATGTCCTTCCAATTATGTTTTGTTACAACTGATTTAATACGTACTTGCATTCCTTTGTTTTTTAATAAAATTAAATTCTTCATTACACCCTTAAAAGAGTTTTGCTTACCTGTTAACGTATCAAAGGTTATTGGATTTGAACTATCAAAACTAAGTTGGATAAATCGCAAGCCACTTGAATATAATTCGTCAATTAATTCTCGTGTAAGTAACGATCCGTTTGTGCTGATATATGGAAAGATATCGCAAGAAATTAACAACTGCACCATTTTAATTATATCCTTCGATAGCAATGGTTCTCCTCCTGCTAAAAATGCTCTTTTAACTTCCATTTCTTTCGCTTGTTCAACAATCTTACTAAATGTTTGATAACTCATTGTTTGTTTATTGAGTTCATGGCTATTCTTTGCACTCATGTAGCAATAAACACACTCAAAATTACATCCTTTTGTTAGCATGAATTCCATAGTTATCGGACTTTTGTACACATTGATACCTTCTTTAATCACAGGGTTAAACATAAATTCACTAGTTTCATAAGATTGCATAACTATTCCGGGTGTGTCATGAAATTCTACCCATCTATTATCTTCCAATTGAGTTAAAGTTTCTAAGACAACATTGTGAGAATTTTCAAAAGTGTCTGAGTATATTTCACTTACCAAGTCAGTCACTTTAGAAATAGTAGCATTTCCATCAAACAGAGTAATAATCACAGCTTGACTGGGCGTAGCTTCATAAAATCTTCCGCTTAAAGTATCTATTACTAATACACAGTGTTCTTCCTTTCTCAAACGCAATCTTGGTTCAATTTTAACAAATTTATTTTTCGGAAAAGTTTTCACAAAATACAACCCCTTTTCACTTTTATAAAGTAATGTTCAGCCCCAATGTTAGTTTTGTTTTTTGTTAGATTATCCCTGTTTGACAAATACTACATCCAAACAAAGTTAAGGGTTCATCATTGCCATCTTTAACCCCAGATGAGAGATTCACTTTAATCTGCTGAGCTATCTCCTTGAGGGAATTGATCTTATCCTTTAATTCTGTTTCGTTTTGAATATTCATTTAAACACCTCCTTACAGGGCTGAATATACAGGGCTGATTATACAGGGCTGAACATCAATAAGGATAACCATAATTTGTGATTTTATTCACTTAACTTTCCCAAAAAATCTTAATCGCTTCAATTTTGTACTACTTATACTGTGCAATATCACTGGCATTGGCAAAGCAAGTAGTTAGTGTACGATTAATATGCTTTTTTAATTTCAATCTATCTAGGAGATGAATCAAAGAGCAAGCGCAGATTCCTCATTTTTCGGGTACAAGAGCCATATCGCGATGAGTGAAGAGCGGATCATTACGGCAGCGACCATTACTACGGGAGAACGAAACGACGGGAAGGAATTGCAAACTCTCATTGAAAAGAGCAAAGCTGCGGGCATGAGCGTAGAGACAGTCATTGGAGACACAGCCTATTCAGAAAAAAACAATATTGCTTACAGTACGGAGCAGGGCATTGAACTTGTGGCCAAAATTACATCCACAGATTACGCAAGGAAACCGAAGGAAAGAAGACGAATTCGAGTTCAATAAAGATGCGGGTATGTATGTTTGCAGAGCCGGACATCTGGCCATACGAAGAGCACGGCAAGGCAAAAAGGGCCAGGGCAGAAACCAATAAGACACCTACTATTATGATATTGAAAAGTGTAAACGATGTCCTTTAAAGGACGGGTGCTACACAGAAGGTGCCCAGAGTAAGACCTACTCGGTAAGCATAAAGAGCAACGAACATGCCAAGCAAGCTGTGTTTCAGGAAAGTGAAACCTTTAAGGCCAAAGCGAAAGAGCGGTACAAAATTGAAGCCAAGAATAGCGAACTCAAACACTGGCACGGGTATGATGTTGCTTCTTCCTCGGGTTTAGTTAGCATGGAAATTCAAGGAGCCATGGCGATATTCACTGTTAATGTAAAACGAATATTGAAACTCATGGAGTAACCCATGTTAAAGGAAGAGTTGAAAAAAGACGACGTTCATTCGAAGGAAACGAATAGCGTCGTCTTTTTGATATGTTTTTTACCTTTTCTAAGAAAGGCTAGTTTTTCAGTGGCCTCGCGTAAGCCCGGCGGGTATTTTATGTAGAGTCTATTCCAGATGAATTGGGCGATATTTGGAGCTAGTTCTCCGCGATAACTTATCATGTTTATTGATTATCTGCTTTTAATCGCTGTGGTTGTTTGGGGTCTAATTGTTTCCAATCAGATGCATCCCTGTCTGTGAAAATATATTCGGTGTCAAGATCATCAGAAAATGTCACGTATACAGGAAATTTAGGCATAGATCCAAATTTAGCCTTAATAATCACTAAATCTTGCTCAGAGTATCCTTGGACATTAATTAAGTAAGTTTCAAGGCTTTTTTCAAGTGATTTATATTTAAATTGAAGTGCTGAATATCCCCCGATAATAAGAAGTATAATAATTAAGGCTGAGTATGTCACAAATTTTCTAATTTCGAAGCACCTCCTATTACCGAGGATTTATAATGGCTTAACATTGCCTAACTCTTCGTTATAATAACACACCCCAGCGTTACAACCATAAGTAACCGTGGTTTCAAAATCCTCATAAACAAGTGTTTCCTCAAAGTCTTTAGGGATAACTTTGTCTAATTCGTCAAGAAGAGCATTTGCAGCAAGTTCAGCTCCCCCATTCTTAACCCCTTTGAATCCAAGAGCCGATCCACTCTGACCTTCATATATACTAATGTTTATTTAATCCCATAGTAAATATTACCACATTCTGATAGAATGATTTTGGTTAATTACATATATTTAGGGGGAGCTATGAATAGTAAAAAATGGTGGGTACTACTTGTTGTGGTCTTGTTAATTGGTGGCAGCATTGGCGGTAAAATTCTGTATGATGCGAAAAAGGAACGTGATCGTCAAGACCTGCTTCATATTGGAGATCGGTTAGAGAAGTCATTGTCTGACTACGAAGATACTGTTAACCAAATAAACGAGGATAAGGAATTAGCAGAGGAATACACCAACCTAATGGAATCTATCGTTGATGAGAATTTTGCAGCAAGCGAACTAGACGAAATGGTAGCTAAGGCCTGCAAGATGGAGAGCGAATTAATGGATATTTACCCTACCGTCTATACAGAGCCTAGTTCTGTTTGTGATTGAAAGGAGTTTATGATGGCAGTGACACCGGAACTAAAGGATGTTCATGTTTTTGCTGAAGGAGATGTGACCGGAGATTTTTGCGTATCCTTAGTTTTAGACATTGGTCCTTCAGATTTAACTGGTTCTGATCAATTCTATGCTACAGTTGGAACTGCTCAAGGGATCGCGGATTTTCTTAGTACCAGACCATTTATAATTTGTCGAGGTTTTCTGGTAGTTCCTGAATTCAATTTAAAAGCCATTAAAGATTGTATTCAAGTTAGAATTTCAAAATGTGCTGAGGAAGACTGGGAACAAACTGCATTGTCGATTAACAGACTTTTTCCTTGGGAATATGATGTGATGAAGGATTACAAACTCTTTTCATAAAAGAAAAGCATCCGTAAGTACTTTGTATTAGTGTTTATTGTAAAATACATAGTAATATCCCTATTATTACGATAGACTATTTTTGCTACGACGAGGCGAGTGTCCTAAGACTTAACTAATAGCCCGCCGACCAGTTAGGGTTGACGGGCTTCTGCCTCCCCTACACTACTACAAGTGGGAGAGGTTTTTTCATGTTGAGGTGATCCTGTGAAGAAATACAATAGAAATGAAAAAATTATTATTGGAGCGCTTAACCAATCCCTTCGTATAACAACTCTTTGAGTTCAGTTTCTTCCTAAATCATTTCCTCCAATCATTCCGACCGTTTATATTCGTTTCCCCCATATCCATACTCATCGTTTATCCCTCGTTACAATGGGCTTATTTCATTATGAATTTTGTGTGCTATAGGCATATGCCGTGATGGATATAGGTTATAGTCCATAGACTGTTGACGAGATAGTATTTGAGGAGGTTACCCATGGAAACGAATTATCAACAAGTTGCCTGGAATTGTATGAATAAGTATGTCGGTATTACGACAACGGACGGTCAGTCTCACGACGGGTTTATTGCTCAAATCGATCAGAACAACGTTATACTTGCCATTCCCACAAATGAAATGATGGGCCAGATGAACGGAATGCCGGCTAACGCAACAGCCTACAGACAATTCGGATACTATCCGGGTTTCTACCCGCGCCGCCGCTTTTATCCAAGACCGATCCCCTTTGGTGCCATTGCAGCTTTGTACTTGCTTCCATTTTTCATTTAAGAATGATTAAGGAATACGTTATTGCATGGGCACCCGCCCAGCTCTTGAAGTGGGCATTAGCATAGGATGATGTATAACCATCTGGCAGCTAACAAAGTACTGAATAATCAAATGTATCCCATGTGTGAGATTGTCTGGATCATGCCATAATAATTTTTGTGAGGGAGCTACGAGAGTAGCTCTTTTTTTGATAGATAGGAATCTATAAGTTTTGGGGTCCCCGCAAAGTACCTGAGTCATCACCTACGCTAAAGCCCCACTTTGTGGGGTTATTTTGCATACAGCAGTTGTTGTTGCGGCAACCAGGTTGACGGGGTTTCTAGTATTAGTCTTTCACATACCTATGTTAAAATAAGGTACGCGAATAACAACGGATGGTTAATATGTTGAACATTACATAGACCTAAAGATAAAGCTTTTACAGGAGGAACCGTATGTTTGACCTTAATGATTATTTGCAAAAAGAGCTTGCGGAGCTCGTGGATCGCCATACTCCTATAGATGGTCCCCACTCTACATTAATTTCGTCCCTCAGCTTTTCCCGTTGTTCTATTCCTTACCATTCTACCGAGACTGAACCTCCCTTCAAGCTTAACAACCCCTCACTCTGTATCGTCGTTCAAGGTCTAAAAGATATAGTTATTGGTAAAGAGCGCTACCGGTATGGTCCGCCACACTATCTTGTAGCCTCTATGGATTTGCCGATCATTGCCGAAGTGCTGGAAGCATCGCCCGAAGTGCCCAACCTAACCTGTAGGATTGAATTTACGCCCGGCCACATTTTAGAACTAGTAGGCGATGATACACTCAAGGGGAACTTCAAAGGAACATCCAAACGGGGTATGAATGTTGGCGAATTAGATCTACCTCTGTTAGATGCTGTTGTGAGGCTGGTTCGTCTGCTCGATACACCCGAAGATATTCCTGGGCTGGCGCCGCTTTTTGCCAAAGAAATTCTATACAAGGTACTGCACGGTGAACACGGTGACTCCTTAAGACAAATTGTAACGGAGGGGAGTCCAAGCGTTCATATTAAAAACACAATCGGGCACATTCTGAATCATTATCAGGATTCATTCCGCATTGAGGATCTGGCGCAACTTGCGAAGATGAGCGTTCCGTCGTTCCATAGGCATTTCAAGGAAATCACCGGCATGAGCCCGATTCAATTTCAAAAACAGCTAAGGCTTCAGGAAGCCCGCCGCCTATTACTATCCGGTTCAGAGAACGCAGCAGATGCTGCTTATCAGGTAGGTTATGAGAGTCCGACACAATTCAGCCGGGAATATTCCAGGATGTTTGGCGCTCCACCCAAAGAAGACATGAAGAAGTTTAAAAGTCGTCCGTGATAGGATTAGGCAACTTTTTGATCGGATCGGAGTACCGGTGGTTTGGGCATTCGCTGTATATTATGGATACCTTCAATAAGGTTCAACAAGAATAAAATTTATTCAGGAGGTATTCATGCAATATATTAAACTAGGCCACTCCGGCCTCGAAGTTTCACCGGTCTGTATCGGCTGTATGGGTTTTGGTGATCCCCTCATTGGTTACCCTGGCTGGGCGCTAGGCGAGGAAGGCAGCCGTCTTGTGATCAGACACGCACTTGAGGCAGGCATCAACTTCTTCGATACCGCTAATCTGTATTCGCACGGAACCAGCGAGGAGAGCCTCGGCAGGGCACTTAAGGATTTCGCTACACGGGAGAACGTCGTCATTGCCACCAAGCTGGGGGCTCCCATGCGTTCAGGACCTAATTCATTCGGGCTATCCCGCAAGGCGATTATGACCGAAGTTGACCATAGCCTGCGGCGTCTTGGAACAGATTATATCGACCTGTACCAGATTCATCGTGCCGACCCTTTTACACCGTGGGAAGAGACACTTGAAGCCCTTCATGATCTCGTAAAAATGGGCAAAGTGCGCTATCTGGGCGCCTCCACCATGAGAACTTGGCAATTCGCAAAGGCCCTGCATCTTCAGAAGGAGAACGGTTGGACCCGCTTCATCTCCATGCAACACAACTACAACCTGATCGCCCGCGAGGAAGAGAACGAGATGCTCCCGCTCTGTGCCGACGAAGGAATTCAGACCATGGTCTTCAGTCCGCTGTCGCGAGGCGTCCTTGCCCGGCCTTGGGGTACACAAACAGCCCGCTCCGAGACCGAAGCCGGTGCTGCCCAATACTATCAGGCAACTGCAGCATCCGACCAAAAAATTGTGGAGGCCATCGGCCAAGTGGCAGAGGAGCGCCGAGTCAGCCGTGCCGAAATCTCCCTCGCCTGGCTATACCGCAATCCCGTTGTTGCTGCCCCAATCGTGGGAGCCCTCAAAACCAGTCATATTGACGCTGCCGTCAAAGCCCTCTCGATCAAGTTATCCGACGAAGAAGCTGCAAGGCTGGAAGCCGCCTACGCCCCCCGCATCGACGTAAACGTGAGAAATTCCGATCCGAAGTCGATTGTCCGCATGGCAGCAACTGTTGGGCACGAGGTTGCGATTCCGGGTGGGGGGAAGTGAAATGAACGGAGTAAGAGGCCCATGCGGGGTTGCATGGGCCTGATTTAATGGACCAGCGTTAAAAGACTGCTTCAACCAACAATCAAAACAGATTTGGAGAAATAAAATGGTAATCGATGCAGGGACGCTCAATTGTTATAGAGAACGTCTTCTTTAGAATCTAATTTATTACGAATAGTCGCATGGTTAAACTTCTATCGATTTTATGAAGGATCATCAACTACACCCATTAGCGCGTATCCTGGAGTGCTGTTCGTACTCGCTCTAGCACCATAAGAATGACTCGAATTAGGATTAGTAAGATACATTTTTCGACCTACGGACAAGTTAGTCGCCCACCCTACATCATAAGCAGAGGTTAAATCTGAGTAGCCTGCATTATAGCTGGACCCAGGTAAAGAATCAGCTACCATTGAAACTCTATTAGCATTTGTATTGAAAGCATAGAAGATTGGGGTTTCTGAACTCGTTGGTGCGGCTTGCAAATAGACGTATCCCGCATAATTAGCAGACATAATTGTAAATATAGGGTCACTGAGTATTGTTGAAGCTTCTTTACTTACGGCATTAGTGTTTTTAGGGACATCCCAACCCGGAAAAAGGTCAGAAAATTCAGGAAGTTTTTCAATTGATCCATCAGAAAGCTCAATTGCAACTTGGCCATCAACGGTCCAAGACTCACTATAAATTATAGAATTTCTAGCAGCTAAAATAGCATTCTGCCATTCTTCAGGCGCTGTCTTAAGATCAGAATATGCGAGATTCTCAGCGGACAGAGTAGCATAATTAGGTTGGTTGGCTGCATTTGCAGAGCTCGGGGTAATTAGTGTCGCAAACAACAAAAAAGCTGTGATTGCTGTAAAGGCTATTCTTTTCATAAATGAGCATTTTGCATTAATCTAAGCCCTTATTACACAAAGGTTTTTCGAGCATGAAAAAGGACTTCACCCCAACTTGGAGAAGTTTTTTGGTAACGACACCAAAACACTCAAGAGGAGGAAGCCCCCTTTGTATATTCTCCAAGAAAGTCTATTTTCCTTTGAGGAGCTTCAAAAAATTGAATCGAAAGAACGACTGCCCCTCTTTTTCAGTGCACTGGATCTACGGCCGTATGCGAGACAATTAAGAAATCCTTCACCCCGAGGAGCGGACGGGCACTGCCGTCAAGGCATTCTTCGCGCATTACTCGCGGCTCCCTTAGAAAACATCGATACGTTCACCGGCCTAGCACGCAGACTGGAATTTGACCTTCGTTTCCGTTACCAATGTGGACTTCGGCTGGACATTCCCGCCCCTTCGATTTCTACGTTAAGTCGGGTTTTTGCCGAACTGACATGCAAAAACCTTGCCCAGCAGTTGTTTGAGGATCTTGTTGCTCAGTGTCAGGAAGCCGGAATCCTAGGCGGCACGCATGTCGCCATCGACAGCGCAGCCATTCACGCCTACGAGAAAAAAGAACCCAAGCGAAAAAGCGAACTCACCGGCAATGCCAATTGGGGAGTTAAACTCGATACGTTTGGCAACAAAGTCAAGTGGTTTGGCTATAAGCTGCACCTGGCCGTCGATACGGAGAGTGAACTTCCGATTGCCCTAAAGGTTACACCTGCTCATGTAAATGATGGCGATGAGGGACCTACACTCATGAAGCGAACCGCCGAACGATTCAAGCCTCGTTTTTTCATGCTGGATGCAGGATATGACCAAATGAAAAACTACGAAATGGCTCGCAGCGTCAAGGCCCAGGCCATTATTCCAATGAACCCGCGAAACGAAAAGGAACCTCCTGCAGGGATGACAAGCAAAGGGACGCCATGCTGTTCGATGGGGTTTCCAATGACGTATTGGGGACAGGAAAAGGAACGTTTGAAGTTTCGTTGTCCACACGCTACGGGGAAAGTGGATTGTCCTTTAGGTATGACGGCCTGTTCGTCTTCCAATTACGGAATGGTCGTTAAGGTCAGTAGCAGAGACGATTTACGTCGCTATGCGTTACCACACCGAGAAAGCCGAAATTGGAAAGAACTCTACAACAAGCGAACAAGTGTAGAACGATGCAATTCTCGAATGAAGACCTACCTAACCGCAGACCAATTACATGTTTGGGGCATTCAGAAAGTCACGACTCACCAATATTTGAATGCCATTATTTTGCTTGCTTCTGCGCTAGCTATCTCGAGACAACGAGGCACAAACGCCGCTTAAAATTTCAATCCTCTGAAAATTCTGCCCGTCTGTCCATTTTCATCTTTTTCACTCAAAATCTCAATTCAGCTTGAGATATAACCTTCTTTTTTTTCTTGAAAATGAATTATGCAAAATGCTCAAATAAAAGTCCTCCTACTAATTAGAATATACTTCCTTTATTATTTCAAAAATAAAAAATGGCGCCTAAACATCCGCTTACTTTTACTTATAAGAAAAATACTTCTATTCGATATCCTCACCTTCTTTCCAATACCTCTTCATTCCATATATGTATCGAAAATCAGTTTCAGGGACAGTTAATGCTTAATTTCCCCAAAAAACATTGACTCATATTTAAGACAAATGTAGAATATCATTGTAAGACAATTGTCTTAAAGGAGGCTGAGATGTTGGAAATATTAAAAAAACTTCCTGACGCAGAGTTTGACATTATGAAAGTAGTTTGGGAAAACAGTGAACCTATCACAACCAGTATCATTATGCAACAATTAGGAAGAAAAAAAACTTGGAAGACACAAACAGTTGGTACTCTTTTGTCAAGATTAGTTGAACGCGGATTTGTCAGAACTGAAAAAAATGGTAAAGAACGAATATATTTTTCGCTGATTAGCAAAGAGGACTACCTTAATTTTGAAACAAGTGACTTTGTAGAACGTTTTGATGGAAATTCTATTACAACCTTGGTTGCACGTTTATTTGAAGGAAACAAAATAAAAGATAGTGACCTTAATCAACTCTCAAAGTGGTTAAGAGAAAAGAAGGAATAATATGCACGTTTTTTTAGATATCCTTATCTATAATTCCATTTCAATGTCTGTTGTAACACTTATTTTCATGGTAATAATGCCAGTCGTATCAAAGCGATATACTGCAAAGTGGTGTTACATATGTTGGATTATTATTGGATTATTTTGGGTGATCCCTTGTCGACCTCTAATTGACTTTTTGATAATCCCAATAAAAATTCCTGAAGTACCTATTATCACCAACCATTCAAATTCAGGTATTTCTACCATTACAGGAGATATTGTATACATTCAAGCATTTTATTATTTAGAGTGGATGCTTCCAGCAATCTGGCTAATAGGTGCATTAAGTATCTCTGTTTATCATTTTTCGCGGCACAGATATTTCATAAAAATGATACGTCGTTGGAGTGCTCCTATGGTTGATCTCAATAGCGAATTAATGTTAAAAAATCTGAGTATAGAGCTTAACATTAATAAAAGTATAGAGCTGCGAGAATGCAAAGTTATTACAAGTCCCATGATGATTGGCTTTTTTCACCCTGTCATTTTGCTGCCGCCTTTACAAATTTCAGACACTGAATTATTACTAATACTGAAGCACGAGTTAGTTCATTTTAAAAGGTATGATCTTTGGTATAAGACCTTAATCCTAACGGCTACTGTGCTTCACTGGTTTAATCCAATAGTCTATCTAATGGCAAAGAAGGTGGTCTCACAATGTGAGTTCTCGTGCGATGAAATCGTATTACAAGGTGCAGACTTACAACGTAGAAGACAATATGGTGAAGCCATCATTAAAATTGTTAAGTACGGATCAAAATTTCAAACTGTATTATCAACAAATTTTTATGGAGGAAAACAGAATATGAAAAATCGACTTTCACTTATTATGAATACTAAGCAAAAGAAATCAGGGATTATTGTTCTTGGAATAATATTTTTAGGTGCTCTGATGACCGGTGCCACTCTGGCTGCAGCTACTGATTCAAAAGAGTCTACTACCCCAGGAGTAATTGTGGCAAATCCTGAAAGTAATAGCGTTACGGACAATAAAGAAAATCATCTCCGTGAGTTGTTACGCAACTACCATAGTAATAACGCTAACTCTAATGACCTAAAGGATTCCTATCAAACCAAAGTGGTTATCGGACCACCTAACAGCGATAAAGATAGCGATACCTTAATAACCCCTCTGAAGGAGCTTTTAAAGAAGTATCGCTAAGTAAAAGACACTATGCAGAATACCAATTTATATGTAAACGAGTTAATTCAGATCAACTTGCAAATATTTCTTCAGTCTCTTTTTGGCTCTTTGAACTCTTTTTTTACAAGTCTCAACCGAAATCCCAAGTTCATGCGCTGTCTCAACCACAGTATATTTATCCAAAGCAATTTTTTTTATTAACTTATAGTCCTCAATATTCACCAAATCTGAGTATAAAAAATCAACCTTAAGTGTATCAATATGCCCTAATAATAAATCTTCATTTAAATTAATAGAGAAAAATAATTTGCTATTAACATGAGTACAATTGCGAATCGTGTTTTTAATAACATTTTTAAGTGTAATGAACAGCCATCCCTTTGAATTTGAACTGGACAACAACTTGTTGGCTCGTGTGCATGCTATTCGAAACGTCTCTTGGACAGCTTCTTCAGCCAATAAGTGATTATGTAAAACTTGTTTTGCATAAGCAGATAATGGATTTATCATCTCTAAGAAAAGTTTTTCAATTAATACTCGTTGCTCTTGATTGAGCTTCATTTTCTCACCGCCTAATCTGTCTAAGCCACCTTCACTTTCTTGTTTTAATATCCTATCTTCTAACCTAACCGTCAGGGATAAAAAACGTAGGGCCAAAGGGAAGCATTCCCCATGGCCCCCTATTACTCGCGCTTTATTCAATTAGTCATTTCTCACAAGGCTATTCCACTGAGGTTCTAGTTTTTTTCGTAAACAGTGACTTGTCCATCGATTTTTTGCGAGGAGGGGCTGCTATTATGCCAGATATTAGCATAAAAAGTCCCAGTCCCCACATTCGACCACGTACCTACGTAAGTTCCAAGATCCGTACCATAAGGATAAGTTATGGTTCCGCAATCCTGGGTAGATAACCAACTTATTTTCTTTTTCAGTTGGATTTTATATTGTCCTGAGGCCTCGTTATACTGGTATGCGTTAGCCCAACTATTAATTTGAATGTTGTTATAGGTAGTCGAGGTAAAATCATTTGTACTGATCCCGTCATATGTTACACCCCAAAAATTATTTGGACCGTATATTTTTATCTCTGCAACAGCAAGTTTAGCTTTGGCAATGGAAGAATCGTCAACTTTTACAGCTTGTCCAATTATATTTTCAGATTGCTTATCCAACATGGGATTTGAAGTTTCTGTCAAGCCTTTTTGAACCGGTTCTGATTCTTGAACACCAGCTGCGCTTGCGGGAATCACAGAAAAAATGAGTGCAGATAAACATACTGACGAGACAACCATGTTTTTCAACCTACTAATAAACATTTCACAACCTCCATTTTATTGGTATAATAACCATATAATTCAATTACACACCAAATTATATCATCAAGTGGGTGAAAAATGGAATATTTTAAGAGAAAATGGTCGATTATTATCATATGTTTGATAATATTAGTCAGTTTATTTTTTGTAATGGAGCGTTCAACCAGTATTCATAACACGTTGCCAAATAATCCTTCAACGCAAATTATCAATAACTTAACAAGCTACTTAGAAGCTATAAAGAATAAAGACGCAGTTGCTGCAACTTCATACCTGATTGATGAAGCTATTCCGGATAAAGATAGACTCATTAAGTTTTATTCTGAGAGTATTACGACCGATAAACTTTTAGCATATACTGTCTCCCCCAATATTCACATCGATGAGAATGGAGATGCTCAAGTGGAAGCTACACTCACACTTGATCCTGGAGGTACGGTGGCGCATACTTTTACACTAAGGAAAGTTGAAGAAAAATGGTGGGTTTTTGTTGCCCGTTAGTCAATAAACACTACCGCTCTAACGAGAGAAGCACGGTTTAATTGATGAATCATTATAGGAAAAGAACACTCATTTTATATCTGTAAAGATTTTTAAATTCATATCAGGAACTTATTGGGGAGGTTGAATTGCCTTGAAAAAGAAAAGCCTAAAAATAGTTGCAATAACAACATTCGTATGTTTTATGGTTATAACTTTAGTTGTATCCGTCTCCGCGAAAGAGAACAAGGTTCCAACTTCAAACGGTGATTTAACCCAAGAAGCAAATCGCATGAGTCGCTCTGACCGCCAACAGGCTGAAAGTTCCAAGATTTTAGGAAAAGCAGTCCCTTCCCCTGTCACTACAATAACTGAGTAAATCATTAGAATCCTCCAAACGCTGAGTCTCAAATCTACACAAAAAAAAGGCGCCGTTAGCAAAATGTTAGCAAATCATCTCAACAACAAACAAGGGTTCCAGCTCTAATGAGCTAAAACCCTTGTTGTTCTAGTCCCTAGGACGGGGTCGAACCCGTACGAAGGTCACCCTTCGCCGGATTTTAAGTCTTGAAACAGACTTTTTAGTACCTTTTCAATACTACGGGAATATCGAGTATAAAGCCTTTAGCCATGCGGGTTGAAGGCATCTTTTTCCCTCCATAATCTCTGCGTTCAGAGATTTGGATATGCAGCCATGTTAGCAAAAATGTTAGCAGAATGAAGGGCAGGATCTTAGCATTAATACCCTTTTTTTCGGAAATATGGCACTTCTCCTATAAAAGCATTCTATCGTTTATCCTAGCCCTACTAAGCTTTTTCTTTCTACTGGCAGAGACTTTTTTGAGTCCTATTACTCCGCGTTCGGTTAAATCAAGATACTTAGCTGGAAAATGTAGCTACCACTTAGAAGAGCATATTTCTATATTTTTCTTTTAAAAAAGGAGTCTGAATAGATTGAAACTTTCTTAAGTATTCAATTAAAGTTTCTTTTTGAACAGGATCGTTTAGCTTCACATATACTCCCAAACAAATAGCCTGATAAATTGCGATACAAATGTCACTCTCAATCCCTATGTTAATATCATCCCTTGAGACATTTGGTACAATATCATCCATAACAATATTAATTTTAAATTCCTCGAATTTTAAATAATAAAGCATTTTATTTAGCGTAAGTGCTAGGGATTTTACGTATACCCCTTTAATGTAAAGTTTAAGATCAAAAAAGGTCCTTCTGTTTAGCGAATAATATTGTTTTGGTGAATTATCAATCAACTCCAAAAACACACTATTACCAGAAAGATAAAATATATTAAATGAGTCAAAATCAATTAACGTGTGGTTACACATTCTGTCCTGTCCATAATCATATAAAGCACTAAAATTTAATTCATCCATAATAGATTCATGATAAGATAATGTTCCTTCTTTTGCTGTGGCTATCTTTTCATCAGAAGCTAAAATCGTAATATATTCTGTATTATTTTTTTCAATATAATGCTTTAATGCCTCATCTAGATCATCAAAAACCTCAATTATTTTATCTAAACTTTTACCATCATTAATTATCGGAATATTGATTACCTTAAGTTCTCCATTACTAACTAAATCTAAAATGTTAACCCCGGATTCTTCGAAGTCAATCATTTCATTGTCAAAATAATAGGCGCTACCTTTTAAATTAATGTCATCAATATTAGTATTGAACAAGTAGTTTAGTGGATTCTTAACTAGAAGTTCTCCTGTTATACCCTCAAGAAAATCTGAAAGATTGACGCCTATATCGTTTATATTAGTGTTTTGTTCAGAAGAGAATAAGTTATTAACAATCTCTATTTTTTTCTCGGAGTTTTTATCTATCAATTCAATTCGGACTCCATCAGATAGAAAGTATAAATTTAGAAACTCTTCTATCTCCGCTATGCCTTTAGGCCATACTTTCATAAATTGATCATATTTAAGAATTATATCTGTGCCAAAATGTTTAACATCTTCACTTTCTTTTATTGAAACATATTCATCTTCTTTTGATAATTCAACTTCATACCTTGTGGGGTTCTCAAAATGCCTTGTCTTTACAGTAACAATGTCAGATAGCATAAAACCAGCCAAAAAACCAATCCCATAATTGCCTATCGGTTTATGTTTAAGACCTTTTAAAAGATAATCATCTGAAGTGTAGTAAGAAGATCCCACATTAAGAAAATATTTTTTTAGTATTTCAATAGTCATACCACTACCATTATCACTAATAGTAACTTGATTTTTATAACTATCTAATATTACTTTAACTACTGGTTCATATACTTCATCACCAAATTCTTTAACTCTATCTTCAATTTCTTTTCTCGTTTTACATGCATCTATAGAATTCTGTATCAATTCTCGTAATCCATTTTTTCTATGCCCATATATTTGTTCACCCATTAATAGATTTGTAATTTGTCGAAAATCAATAATAAATCTTAGATCTGCAAATGTGTACCCTTCAGATTTAATTTCATTGCGTACATGAGATTTAAAATTCACTACATATTGATTTTCCATTTTACTTGTTATTTTATTTATATTTTCAATTTCAGAATTAATCCAATCTATATATTTTAGTATCTTCCTGTGTATAACTGAATCGTTACATTTACCAAATAGCTCAACTATTTTGTAACCTCTTGAAGTATCAACAGTTATCTTGTTAGAATTATCTACACTAAAATGCTGCTTCCATTCTTCCTGACTTACACCCGTTGGTTCTAATGTTTTAAACAAACTTGGAGGGGTTCGTTCACTGTCAAAATCTAATAAATCAGCCAATCTTAAAACCATTGCACAGAACTGTGTATTAATTGTATATATTCCCTTTAAAGAATATGTGATTAGATTTTTTTCTATCCAACTTACATCCTCCGTATGTGCTTGGCATATTTTCGAAATTTCTTCAGTAAAATTAGTATTTGGCATTGTCGGAATAATAAGAATTTCTTCAAGCTCATTTTTTATGTATTCTGCGGATCGCAATGCATGAACCCTTCGTATATAATCTTGGATGGCTTTTATGTGATCATTGTGAAACTTTTTCAAAAAAGCTTGATAGCTATAACTATTATAACTAAGTACCCCTGTCTTAATATTTTCAACCTCACTAGTTGTAGCCCCCATACCTATATCATGAAGCAACGCTGAACAAATTAAGAAAGTAATCTCAAGATCGGAAAGCAACTCTATACTCGGTATAATATCCCCCATATAATGTATTATTCTAAGTGAATGATTCATATTATGCAGTGTATAATCAGGAAAAACTTGTGCAACTCGTGTATCTAATATATCTTTTATTTTGCGATATACTTTGACCACAACTGAATACAAATCATCACTACGTTCCTTTAAAGCTATTAATAAGGCCGGGGGATTAGTTTCAAATTGCAGTTGACTTAGTTCCTTCAATAAAGCACCTCTATTCAAAGATAGTCATTATAAATAATATACAAGATAAACATAAGAAATGAGTGTCAGATGATTGGTCAAACACTTTTCTTTATTTGGATTGCACTTGAAAATCCATTCAATTAAATCAAAGCATTACCATCTCTCCAATTACCTCGAGTATACTTTTTGAATTCTTCTTTAATTTCCAATTCTTCTCCATCAACATGATCAACAATTATAACCTGGGGTCTTATACCTGTTAGCTTTTTTATATCATCTACCTCATCAAAAATCGTTTTATACATGGCATTTACGGCGTCAATATCTCTTTGTTTTTTTGGTTCGTCGTCATCATTAACCATTGCTTTTGTTCCTTGCGGAAAGTAAACTTGACTTGGTTGATCGAAAAACAATAGTAATGGCATTGGTGACTTTTCATTTTGCTTAGTAAAGAATCTTAAAAAGCTTAAGAACAATACGATATGACAGGAAACCCAGTTTGCCCCACTCCCCATTTCACTCAAATAGATCTTCTCATGGCCATTAACGTGATACAGATCAAATGTGGACAAATCAAAATTCAAATTAATTGGTTTAAATTCTTCTTCGAAATCAAGTTTCTTTGCCAATCTATTCATCGTTGTCTCTATTTCCAACTTCGCATTTTTTTTCTTTTCTTCGATTTGAAAAGTTTTAATTTTGGCCTCAAGTAAACTTATGGTATTTTTTAATTTTGTTATCTCTTCATTGCTATCTTTAAATAACCCTTCATTAATAGTCTCTACATAAAACTGAATTTTCGCTTTAGCGAATCCAATTTTTTCTTGTAGTTTATCTAATGTATCTGATTTCAAATAAGATCGTTCAATATTTTTGATTTGACCATATACCTTTTTAATTTGAGAAATAATACTTGCCCTTTCGATCTCAATTTTCCGTACGTCCTCCAAAAAATTACTGTTATATAGTTTTGTAAATTCAATTTCTTTCTCAAGCCAATTTACAGATTCAAATATTTTATTATTAAAATGACTTAAAGATAGACATTCCCCTCCACAAAGGGGACAACTATATTCCTTTTTTAATGGTTGAGAAATATTTGTTTTTTCTTTTAAATCTTCAAGTGTTTCAATGTATTGATACCCCACACTATTTGTGTCTACCAATTCTTTTATTTTAATAGTTAGCTTAGTTTCCTTTTGTCGTAATATTTCAATATCTTTATTAAGTTTACTGTAACGCTCAACTATGTTTTGTGAAGTGTATTGTGAAATGTCCAGTTCAGGTAAATCTTCAGAAAGTTTTTTTAATTGTAAAATAGACTTATCATCTTCAAAATGCTTTCCAACAAGAGCATAATAATCTTCAAAAAGAGAACCTAATTCTGTTCTAATCTTCTTATCAATATTTTCATTTTGCCTTTCACTTTTTTGTAGCTTTTTCAACTCTTTATTTAAGTCAGCTAATTTAATCAAATCCGTGTAATATTCTTGACCTATGTATCCAGCAAAAATAGGAAATTGATCAATGGTATCCTGCCTTTTATAAAAGTCAGAAAACCTATAAAATAGAGCAAACTTACTTGCCATCAAATTCTGATGCTGGAACATATACGAAACCATATTTCTAAGAGATGCTTTTTTAGGCTTTTGACCTTCGTCAATTTCCAAATTGCTAACTTGTAAGCCTAATTCTTGTTCTAAACGATATTGTACATCTTTTACGGAGTGTTTCTGTTTATCTGAGAAATAACTGATCTGCAATTTTTCTATAAGAATTGAATTTTCAACAACAAAATACATTTTCCCACCGAGTTGCCAACGTTCTCTGCCAATAATAAGTGTTTTATTGTTAACAATGAATATTAAACAAAAAAGATCACCAAAATCTGTTATTCTTCCTTTTGGAATTGTACAACGAGAACTACAAAGACAATAATCAATTATTTCAACAAGTGCACTCTTTCCTGTTTTGGAATCACCGGTGATTATATTAACTCCTTCGGTTAAATCTACATTTCGCTTTTCTCCGTTTTGGTTGAATATTACAATTGAGCTAATATAACTTTTCAACTGCTCTTCACTCCTAAATAGTTATCAAGATGTTCAATAGAACTTTTTTTGAAAATCACCCCTAAGTAAAAGCCCGCCTTAAGAGTTTCCTTTACATTTTTATTTGAATAATTCGAAAAATTGTCTTTTTCTATTAATATAACAGAATTGTTTATTTTTATTTTATTTTCATTCACTAAAATAATAACTGATTCTTTAGTTAAAAATTTCAGTTCATTAAACCGATCTATGAATCCAGCTAAATTAGCTTTGCCAGATAACCTTAAATCTTCATGGCTTTCATAACTCTCTTTTTTCCCAAACAAAGAATCAATTTTACTTGTACTTCTCGCATCTACCAACCTGTCTCTTGAGTCTTTATTTAGAACTATAGGTAGAACATAAAACAAGAGTTTTATATCAACGGGCGCATTGTAGCCTTCTAGAAAACTCTGGATAATCTTACTCATCATATATGGATTCAAAGATAATCTTTTTATATGCTCAAAGCTCATTTTCATCACCTATATCCCATAAAAAACCTTTATTTTCAATAATGTCATGAATGATCCCTTTTTGAAAAAAAGGCTGATTAGGATTTATTGAACCAAATGGATCTGCATTCCATGACATCACTGCACTATATAATTTTTTAGATTCTTTTATTTGAAGATTACGGTCACTTTGTCCATGTTCAATAACATATCCTTCTCTTGTGTAATTTAATTTTTCGGTAAGGTTTGATTTATAAACTGTGATGTCTTTGTTAAAAACTAAATTATCTTGATAATACTTTGTTATAGTTATATTACATTTCCAAACATCGCTTATAGCTTTGGGTATTTCCTTATCATATTGAATTTTCCTAATTGCTTTAACAAATTCTTTATCTTGATTTTCCTTTTCAATCTCTAAAGGAAGGCTTAGTTGAATGTACTCAGTAGGAAGTGGAACAAAATGTTCTTGAACATATAAAGGGGTAGTGTCTTGAAGTAGCTTTACAAATGCTTTATATGTTATTTTCCATATGTGAGGTTTCTTTTTGACGTTAGAAACAACAATGCCAAGTAAGGTGGCAATAAAATGCTTTCTATTCTTTTGAGGAATATGTGGGATATATTTTTCAAATTCGATATCAATTTTTTCAATTTTTTCTTGCCTATTTATTATATCCATTCTGCTTAGAATGGACTTCAAGTTACCTTCGTTATAATCTTCTTGCAAAAAAATATCATTAAAAAGAGGGCGGAACGTAGCCTCTCTTATTTTAAGTTCACTACCAATGTTTTTGAGAATATTTAATTTTCGCTCTGTGCTCTCCTCATTCCAATTGTACAATGCAGAGTTAGGATCTATCTCCGCTGTTGTAAACAATATTAGCTTTTTATGATCTTTGATTCTGTTAAATTCTTTAAACCAGTTTCTAATTGTGTTCCAAAAGTCTACATTTCTATCAATTATAGGATTCTTTTTTAAGTGATGTTTAATTTCCATTTGAAATGAATTATTTTTTGATAATTTGGTTACATCTCCTGCGACTTCAAATAATATCGTCTCTCCTTCTTGCATTTTAAAACATTCTAATAGCCCGATATATTGTTGATATAAATCACCTAATTTAGAAAGAGTAGCATCGTTACTAGCCCTCTTCATAAAAACACCCCACTCACAAACATTTTCTTTATACATGAAATTACTTGATACATTTATTTAAATCGAACCCCTCTGTCTCTATTAAAATGCTAATAAGTATTTTCTAAACTTATCCATCAAACTACAACTTACTAATGATAAAAAAGGTACTTGAAATATTGACACGTGACCATATGAGACAATCGAACCTATAGTTTGAGAAGCATGGTCATTTATTAATTTGGTTAGAAGTTTCATATTTATTGAGAAACAATTAACATTTATCTCTTATCTTTAAAATTTCCATTATTTTAAAACCAGTAAACGATTTGTAATTAGGTATCCCCTCCTAAGAACTACAAATAAATAGACTTTTGAACTAAGTTATTATACATAATTCGCCAATAACTGTGCACTCCCTTCCAAACAGACGTTCTAAATAAGGGAATTATGTGTTTTTGTCGAAATTATTGAATTTATTTTTTTAGTAAACAAAAAAGAGCACCCCAAGGTACTCTTTTACTCCCTCCCCTAACTCCCTACTCCCCCGGCACATACTCAACCAACTCCGACAATTTACACTGAAACGTATCACATAACCTAACCAGCGTTTCCAGCTTAACAGTCTCCAAGTCGGTCTCCCGATACAGTTTGTTAATCGAATTACGGCTCAGGCCTGATTTCTCCATCAGTTCGGTGATGTCGTCGATCCGGTGTTTGGCCATCAGGATTCTTAAGTTGCTTCTCAACATGAGGCTTAACTCCCCTCCAGTTAATATATATGTATATAGTTATGCTCCACTTCTCATTATCCTTATAGAGTTATTTTTTAACTTTACAATATCACTTACAGAGTTATATAATAACCTTATAAGGTTAATGACAGGGAGGTGTCCGGTGTGTATAAATCTTTAGAGGCTTTAACCGATCCCTTAATTCGTATCCGTCTTGAAACGATGTACCGGGAATTGCTGGATACGGATGCTACTTATAAAATGCTGCTTCAAGAGAGTATTCAGTACTTCCACCAGCTTAGGAACGCCCTACCCGAGGAACAGCAGGATGCTGTTTTCCAGTATGAAGACTCACAACTCTCCCTTCAAGCCATAACCGAACGCTCCATCTATCTGCAAGGCTTCAAGGATGCGCTCTATCTCTCCAATGAGCTGCGTAGTTCCTCTACTGCTTAATTCTATCTTAACCGCACATTTTCCTGTTTCTAACTTGTACGTATAGAAAAGACGCATTCAGCAGAATGCGTCTTTCTCTACTACTATGGATGCCGAGGACGGGGGTCGAACCCGTACGAAGGTCACCCTTCGCAGGATTTTAAGTCCTGTGCGTCTGCCTGTTCCGCCACCCCGGCATGTTGTGTGCGCGTTATACGCGACAAGAGATATAATATCATGTATCCGGGGGATACGCAATTCCTTTTTCCAAATTTTCTTCTGCATAAGCAGCAAATAGCCCGCTCAGCCGAGACTGACACGGGCTTTACTGCTTGGGGCTGCTGTTCCTTACTTGCAGAACTGCGGTGCCCTGCTCCGGCTAGTGGCGGTCGCGCTCGCCGGTTCTGCTGCGCATGCCTGCAAGGCCCAGGAGACCTACAAGACCGAGCCAGCCCCAGTTGGAGCGGTTGTCGTTGTTGGTGGTGCCTGTGGTGGTTGTGCTCTGTGCCCGGTAGCGGCCCGTCCGGTTATCGTTGGACAGCGGGGAGACGGAGCTGTTGTCGCCGGTACGGATTTTGTCCTTCATGATGGATTCGGTCTTATGCATGGAATCTCTGGTCTCGTTCATCAGAGTATTGCCCCGATTGTCCATCGTCCGGTCGTCCATATCGCGCATATTCATGTTGCCCATCCGGCCATCAGTGGTTGTGCCGTTCATGCCCGGAGCGGTGGTGCTCATAACGCCAGGAGTCGTAGTAGTCATACCGCCCGGTGCTGCTGCGGAGATGTCACCTGCTCCGAGCAGACTCATGGACAGGACGGTACCGCAGGCAAGACTTGTGATCAGCTTGTTCAAAATGTTGTGCCCCCTTCATGGATGTGGTTAATCGCTGATAATTTCCCCATCCGGCACAGCATCTATGCAGAGAAGTTATTCCTTCACAATGTTCACGGTCTTACTGGACGCATTATACGTGACCTTGGCTCCAAGCGCTTCGGCAATCGCACGTACAGGCGCATAGGTTACCGCATCGTCCATAACACCGGTCGTCAGCTTCTTACCATTAAGCGTAATATTTACAGGGATATCCTTGTTCACCTCTGGCTCACCTCCGGTTATGCGGCTTAGTGCGGCTGCACTCTGCTGGGCGGTCGGCCGTCTGCCTGCCTTCAGATCCTGGATGCTAAGACCGAAGCTCATCTGCAGATGAGCGTAATCCTTGAAGGAGGTCCAGTCCCCGCCCCATTCGAACCCCAGCTTCTTCCCCTCCTGCGCCACCTCCTGCCAGTCTGCCACCTTATCGCCATCCCCGTCACGGTTCATATCCCAGGACACATTCCTGCCATCCGGCAGCAGCAGCGCGAAGTCTATTGCCAGTCCGTAATTATGGTAGCTGTCGCCTCCCCGGGCATTGGTTACAATGTCGCCCTTCTTAGTTCTCCCTTGAGCATATAGCTCATTCTGCTGCGCTATCGTGCGCATGCCCTGCGTAATGAGGATTGGCACCCCCCGGTTATAACTGCGTCTAATCAGCTCGTTCGCCCCGGCCAGTACAGCCGGATGCAGCTTCGTAAGCCTTGCGGCCGACTTCTGCTTGACCTGCTCCAAAGTAAGCATCTACTCACCCCCTGGTATAGTATATGCCCGCTTTGGCCGGGCGGCTTACGCCAATGACCGTTTTTTCGTCAAAAAGAAGCGGTACCGCACCTGATCTCCCCGGATGAACTGTGCACCAACAGGCCAGAATAAGAATGCAGACCTGTCGTCAGGTCATTCTAACGGAAAGGGGGATGAACATGGAGATTCACAGCGACAGCTACAGAATAGCCCCGCTAAGCGACCAAGAGGATGTGGTGGAGGTGATCCGCCAGGCCGAATCGGAGATTGCCCGGATGACCGGGAACCCGGAGGTCACGCTGATTGCCTATGAGAAGACGGACGGACACCGCAGCAAGTAAAAGCTGTCAGACAATATAAGCCTCCACAATGTCATCTACAAGCAGCCACTTCCATTCCTCTGCCCACTGCAGCTTGATTTCCCGCGAGTGGGTATGGATGGAGGTCACGAACCCGCTCAGCTTCACCTGCTCCAGAGGACCATACAGCACCAGAGTTACCCGTACATGACTACGCAGCGATAAGGCCAGCGTATGCTCAATCTCCTCAAGCTTCTCCTCATCCAGCACCGGCTTCAGGCTATGCCAGGTCTCCCGCTGCTCTCTCCCCATCCGTCCGATCTGCTCCGGAAGCACCCTTCCGCTGCACTCCGGCAGACGGTTCCCTTCAAGCTTCTTGCCCATAGCCGTTCCTCCTATTCTTCATACAGAACATATGTTTGTATTATATCTGCGCTTTAGCAGCTTAGGCAAGCAGAAATATTTAGGTATTCCTCCATAGCAAAAAGACGCCCACAGTTATGCTGTACAGCGTCTTCCTTTGAACCCTTTTGCTATAACAAGTCTTGTCTCTGCCTATTTCACTGACGAAGTCCCTGCGCTTCCGGTACCCTGTTCCTGCTTGGCATCTGTGCCTGCATCTGACACAGTTCCTGGTACGGATTGCTCCGGATCAATCAATCCGGCGGCTTCTCTGGCTTCATTCAGCTTGGAGATGCCGTAGAGCATTGCTACGTCCGCCTGCTGATTCATCGCATTGAATTCCTCAGCGGTTACATCGGGCGATACAGCGCTCTTCGAAGCTTTCTCCTTGATCTGATAGGCACTCTGGAAAGCGATCATCGAATCTCTGAGGAGCTTCTCGATCGTATCCGGCAGGCCGCGCGCAATTTTAATATCGTTCACATGATCTGCAAGCTCGGAGGCGGTATCCTGGAAGCTGTCTACAGCCTTCTGGAATTCTTTGTCTGTCGCTTGTCCGGTGGAATAAGAGGTAAATGTCGTGTTGAAGTTCTCTAGCGAGGATTTGCCCATTTCGTCGAATTTCGACATTTCATCGTAAAAGTTCTGTACCGTCTCCTGCACCGCTTCCGGGGAAGCCGGCTCGGCGCTGTTATTGCTGCAGGCACTGAGGATCATGACGGCCATTAGCAGTCCTGCAAGTAAAGCTTGTCTCATAGTTAATATCCCTCCACTTAACAGAATAATATCGATTTTTGTTAAGTGCAAATGAAATTAATGTAAAATTCGCGGTAATGAAACATCTGTCAGCGGTTAAGCGTATTCATAGGAAGAAACAGCGGTCCATAACCCGTTGATGACTGGCAATTCCTGTTATACTATAATGAATTTATCCCTTCAAGGAGAGGAAGATTTATCATGGCTTATTGCACAGTATGTGGTGCGGAATACAAGCAAGGTGCCAGATTCTGCGGGGAATGCGGGGCAGGCACAGAAGAAGCCGGTTCTCCGGCAGCAGCACGCCGTCCGGCGGCTGGCCATAGCTCCGGTCCCGAACAAGAATTATGGCAGGGCAAGCCTGCCGGCATCTCTGACCGTCTTAAGGGACTGATCGGGCTGAATACCACCAGGTATACGATTACGTCCCAGCGGATTATGGTGAAGAGCGGACTGATCGGCAAGGATGTCGAAGAAATTGAGCTGCTGCGGGTCAACGATTTCTCCGTCACCCAGTCGGTTATGCAGCGTATGCTGGGCATCGGGACGCTGATCATTTTGTCGGATGATGCTTCATCTCCGCAGCTCCCATTCTATAGAATCCGTAAGGTTCAGACTGTCAAGGATACGCTGCGTCAAGCCGTCCGCGACGAGAAAATCGCCAACAACATCAGCTACCGCGAGCATATCTGACGCTTCGTTACACTTTGTTATGGAAGGTAGAGGGCTCCTGCCGGAATTACGCCTTTGGCCTGGCTGGGGCTCTCCCACATCAGTACCGCCCGCGCATCCCCCTGGTTCTCATAGTACTCCACCTTCAGCTCATGCAGCTTCCCCGCAATCAGACTTACGGTGCCTTGCCGCTCCTGCCCGCTCTGCTTGATCCAGCTGTCAATAATCAGCTTCCCGTCGATCCATATCCGTATTCCGTCATCTGAATAGGAGTAGATCGTGTAGGTCTCACTGTAGGCAGCGCTTATCCGGCCGCTCCAGCGTACCGAGAACAGATCTGCGTGAACAGCCGGATCAGGCGCCGCCTGCCTCCAGGCGAAGTTAATATTGGCATCTGTCCGGGTGAGGGCAGGCGTGCCGCTAAGCGTAATATTGTTATAGTACTGTCCGTAGAGGCCCGGCTTGGGTAGCACCCCTCCTGAAGAAGCATACGCCGCTGCCTTGGCCGAGTAATCATCTCTGGAGAATACTGCACTATTTTTCATAAAAGCCTGAATCACTGCCTCCTTATTGCGCTCATACAGCATCTTGCCCCAGGTCATCTGGTAGCTCCATTTGTTCTGCGGGCCTGCCAGCACAGCTGGCGGAGGAAGCTCCCCGTTCTCGCCGATGGCGATCAGCTTGCCGCGCCCCAGGTCCCAGAGCGTATCGTGATGGATTGCCTTGTAATCCCCCTCGAAAATATCCGCCGCCAGCACATCCACCCTGCCGCTGCCCGGATAATACTTTGCCGGCTCCTCACTGTTCTTGTTCTTGGCATTCGGACTCCACACCCACAGCAGATTGTGCAGCTTATGGTAGACCGTGTACCGCTCGAACATGATCTCCCACAGAGTCACGAAGGAGGCTTTCTGACCCCACCAGAACCAGCCGCCGTTCATCTCGTGGTAGGGTCTCCAGAGTACGGGGACACCGGCGTCATTTAGCTTTTTCAGGAAAACAGCGACCTTATCGAGCTCTGCAATCATTGCCGTATACTCTGGCGTTCCCGGTGTGATGTATTTGCTGAAATTAGCTTCGCTGAGACTCATGGAGACATTCGTCCAGGCTGGAGCCGTGCCCGGCAGGTTGGCATGATAGGTCATCGCTACGATGCCCCCGGCCTTGTGCCACCGGATCGCACTGTCGGTTACGCCCTGCCGCTGACTGCTGATGAGCTTCTCCGTCTGGCCGCTGATCGGCCCCATCTCATAGCCGTGCAGCCCAGCATAGGTGCCCGCCGTATTCTTCAGCTTGTTGTTGATATCATCCGGGCTCTCCAGGTAATCATGCTGGCCGCTGATCATTCCCTGGCCCTGCAGCCAGTACAGCGTCTCCAGCAGCTTCCGTGCGGGCGCCCCCAGCTCCGCGTCAGCGGGAGCCATCTGTATTTTGCGAAAAGCCGCTTGCCACTGCACATCACCAATCAGCCGTGAGGCTGCATCCAGCAGGTCCCTGAGGTTGCGCTGTTCCACATTTTCCACCATCCTTTTCATTGTGTTTGTACATATTATGACGAATTATGGAACTTCAGCACGGCTGCTGCACAGAATTCGGGCTGTCACAATCCGTTATTCTTACGCTATACTATTCAAGGCACAGGCATTATACCCCATACCCATTTACAAAGGAGCAGATATGAAAGCCAAAAAGTCCATCATCAGTCTCATCATTATTGCCCTGCTCAGTCTGTCCGCCTACCTCCTGGAGGAGAACGGGCAATGGCTGCCGCAGACCCCTTCCGGCCACTCTTCGGAGGTCATGAAGCTGAAGTTCCCGTCAGACCGCTACCCGGAGACCGCAAGGCACATCCAGAAGGCCATCCGTAAGGGAGAGTCAGCCATCTGCACCATCGACCGCAAGAATGCGGAGGAGAACCGCAAAGCGTCTCTGAAGGGAGTTCCCACGAAGAAAGGCTATGACCGGGACGAATGGCCGATGGCCATGTGTGAGGAAGGCGGAGCCGGGGCCCATATTGAGTACATAACCCCCAGTGATAACCGCGGAGCGGGAAGCTGGGTCGGCAATCAGCTGGAGGCGTTCGCAGATGGTACGCGTGTAGAGTTTATTTTTAAATAAGCTGGCCTGTGGGGGATGTTATTCAATTTCACTGCGATAAAGCGTAGAATGAAATGGGATAATATAACTTAGATGGAGAGCCGCATGTGTTCTATATCTGTTACCGGGGCAAACGGCTGTACGGCCCTATGTCCGAAGCTGAAGCCCTGCAGGAATGGTTTGCGCTTGCCGGAACAATCAAGGAGCTCTATATCATTGAAACGGATGCAGCAACAGGCAGAATCAAACGCCAGATCGGGCCAACGGTCCGTGCTCATAAGAAAAAAAAGAAATAGCCCTATCCGGCACAGGCCGGACAGGGCTACACTGGCTATAGGCTGTTCTAGAACAAACAGGCTTTTGTGATGATAACCAGCAGAATGAACAGAACCAGAATTGCACCTGTCGAAGTCCAAGGGCTTACTACCGGAACGATTGGAGGTCCCTGATTCACTCCACCTACGTTATTTCCACAACCGCAACCATATTCTGCTCCCATGATTAATTCCTCCTCTTGAATATTGAATACAGCACAGAATATGTGGAATTCTGCTTCATTGCATGGGCCAATTGGCAAAGAAATACCATTCACCTAACGGACAGGCGTCCAGTGGTCGATATAGAGTATGAAGCCATAGCTTCACAACAAATGGAGGGAGGAATGCCGGATGGATATTGCTGCATTATCCGTAGTGATGAGTCAGTCATCCTTACAGCAGGCCGCAGGGCTGCAGGTCATGAGCCTTGCCAAGGAGCAGGCGCAGAGCGGTGCCCAGGATATGGTTCAGATGCTGAGTCAGGCCACGCACCCCACCTTGGGAAAAACACTTGATATTCGAGCGTAATTCCTTTATGCTTACATACACAGGAACACCCGTTCCATATTTCAGCCGATGAAGAGTCGCGTGCTGAACTGCTGCTTAGCCCTTACGGGCTTTTCTTTTGGCCAATAACACGAACACACGATCTTATATATGGGGTGATGGATTATGCAAGGCTATTATCAGATGACCGCATTGGAGAAATGGACAGAGGATTTATACCAGCGCATTGGTGTCCGCAAGCCGTCCGACATCTCCATTGATTACATATCGAAGCGGCTCAATATCTGGGTACACTATCTCGATGTCCGCAGCAAGGCGATTGAGGCTACGGCCGGAATGTACAGCATGTTCATCGACAACCGGCTCCCTCCCGAGCTGCAGCGGCTGGAATTCCTCCACGAGCTGTGTCATCTGCTGCGGCATGCCGGCAAGTCTACGCTTATGCCCGGAGAGTTCACTCAGGCACAGAGAGATGAATCCGACCGGTTCATCCTGTATGCCTCCATGCCGTACAGCATGATTTCTGCGAACACGCTGCCCGAGCTCCGTGAGGATGCCGTTACTGAGCTTGCTGTAGCGTTCCAGGTCCCCGTCCCTCTCGCGCTGCAGCGGATCGACCAGATCCAAAGACGTATTTTCCAGGGGCAATTAATGGCTGTTATGGAACGTAACGAGGACAGAAATATCATCCACAGACATATTCGCTAAGCGCTGCGGGGATAATACAGACCATAGCTCAGCACAACAATGCAGCTCCGAACAACAAGCAATGTCATGATGAGATTCTACTGTAAAGGGGATCAAGATCAACGTGGAAGCCCTGAAAGTCATTCAATTATTGCTGACTCATCCTGAATACAGCGTGGATGCCGTTCATCCTGAAATTCCGGATTTTGTGGGTATCGAGACGATTGAAGTGGACCACGTGACCCAGACCTTCTCCATCCTGCTCCAGGAGCCTAAGGAATACGGTTGAGCGATGGCCGCCTGAGCGGATCACACCAGAGGCCCATTACAGGATGACAATTACATAGAACAGCCCCGCTAACACGAACCGGTAGAGCGCGCGAACCACTCCAGGCGAAGCCGCTTGATCAGCTTGATGAATGTGACGACTGGTTCCCAGCAGCAAGGGGCATCCATAAATGTGCAACTTTATACAAAGGATGTACGTAAATGGATAAAGGAGCTGGTAAAATGGTTATTATTTTCGCTGTTCTCTTCGTATTGATTGCAGTCCTGAATATCTTCTTCCCGGCCATGGGCTGGCATATGCGTTACGGCTGGATGGTAAAAGGCGATTCCGGCCCCAGCGAGGCCTACCTCATAATGAGCAGAATCACCAGTGTGATCGTCCTTATTCTCTTTTTCTTGTTCTTTTTGCCTTCTATGTTTGGTTAGGGGAACAACAAAACAGGAGCTGCTGGCGCTTCCCTGCCAACAACTCCTGTTCTTATTTTCTTTTAAAGCTTTTCGCCCAGCTTAAAGCCATTTCTTGAAAGCTAACTTCTTTGCGCCAAGTTTTGCCTGTGGTCTCCCATTCCTTAACCGCTTGCAAATACGGTGTGTAAAATCTCCAATCGCTTATATCCCAAGAACAATAAATCTTCCGATAGGATTTCCCACAAGGAATATCTAGGGTGTATCTTCGCACAGCCTTGCTTGCTTGTCGTTTGATCCAGGGATTTGCCTGATCTTTACTTACGGGTGTTTTCTTAAAGCTTCTACTCAACTCCGCTCTAACCTCCTTCAGGGAAGCTAGAGACCGTCCAGTAATTTCATTGTTTCACTCCTTGATCAAGTCATACACAGATTTTATTTCATCTCCTTTAATTTTCACAAGGTAAGGCTTACGCAACAAATTATATTTGTAATCTATAAAATACGACTCCTTTTCCTTCAAAAAAGGCCAGACGATTGACGGCACTTTAATATTTTCAAGCCTTCCGTCTTTGAATCTTACTTCAATGTGTAAACGATTATTATTTTCCACTTTCTTTTCTATTCTTCCATAAGCAAACGTACTTGCACTTACAAAGAAATAATAAAAAGTACATATCATCAGAATAATCACCGTTGAATTAAGAATTTTACTCTGGTTCATAATTCCTCCTTATAATGTATACGAAAGGTAAAATAATGAAAAACACTACTAAATGGTTTGTTTACATATATTGGTTCGGGGCTATTGCTATTAATATCCGGTTGTTAATACGATCAATTTCAAACAATGAGCCTGTATTCTCTAATGTAGTAGGTGTAATTTTATTGGTAATTGCTATTATTAGCTTACATTTCAGTGAGAGAGCTAAAGAACAAGAGAATTGTTAACATGGAATACAGCAAGCCAATACATATTAAAAACCCCCTTGCTAGGCAAGGGGGTTAAGTGAAGTGGGCCCTACAGGACTCGAACCTGTGACCAATCGGTTATGAGCCGACCGCTCTAACCAACTGAGCTAAGGGCCCGGACTAGGATATCCGTATTAGACGAGTGCTGTCCGGTGTAATAAGGTAATTGCGGGGGCAGGATTTGAACCTGCGGCCTTCGGGTTATGAGCCCGACGAGCTACCGGGCTGCTCCACCCCGCGTCAGTTAAGAATTATTTAAACAGCGACAATAGATAATATACAATATAGCCATGGATAAAGTCAAGGATGATTTTGGATTTTCTGTCTAAGGCAGAAAACGCACACCATAACGGCCCTTGCGCGAACGGTATATTTCCACAAAACTCGGATCATGATACCCATAGATCCATCCGTCCTGCTCCAGTCTTTTGGCAAGGCAGCCCGCTTGAAATCTGGTCCTGAATAACTTGGCAAAATAGATCCAATTCATGATACCCTCTTCTCCTTCATCGCAATAATATATGTCCCGGTGCTATTTATCATGCCCAGTTTTGCAAGAAAATTAGAGGAATGCTCTGCGGAGTGGATGGCAATTTCTGCCCGTATGCTTAGGTGACTGGTTGAAGCATAACGCTGGTATGAAGCAGATTACTGGGATATGGAGTATAACAAATGAGTTAAGAACAGGAAGAGAGTGCGCAGCTAATTAGGGGCTGTGGAGATTGGAGATACTGAGCAGTTAAGGGAAACAGTTGGATTTTGTACACTTGCTTGGGCGAAAGTCGCCTCTTCAAAGGAAATAAGTGGATTTAGGTCATCTATTTCATGCGGTAATTACGCTATTGTCCATATCGAGACTCAACAAGTGTATTTTTTCCAACTAAAGTCTCCAGAAGTGCGCTAAGCGATTGAATAGATGCTGTTTTTCCACTTCTTTTCCCTGGAGGAGGAGCTTCAACTGGTTAGTCAGCGCCTACCTCTCCAGCAGCCTACAAGCTAGCCAGCCTATCGTCTGACTAGAGTATGAGCGCACACTCTACGCCAACCCCAAACTAAATATAAGCACTAAAAAAGAAGCCCGGCCCCGGTAAGGGGAGCCAACGCTTCTTCTAAGCATTCTTTACGTTTTACGCTCTAAGTACCACCATCTCATCCTCAGCATAATCTCAGCTTCTTCTGTGTCTACAGTCCTACACGCCAAACGCCGCAGGGTCCTGGCGCCAGGATTGCAGCAGCGCTACATCGCTCTCAGCGATTTTGCCTTGGGCCAGCGCCACATTAATCAGCGTGCTGTAGTTGGACAGGCTCTGCAGCGGAAGCTCCGCAGCGGCGAAAGCCTGTACGGCGCGGTCCAGCTCGTAGCTGAAGATGGCCAGGACGGCCAGCGGGAGGCCGCCTGCTTCCTGTACGGCCTGTGCGGCCTTGATGGAACTGCCGCCGGTGGAGATCAGGTCCTCGATCACGACGACCTTCTGCCCGGGCGTGATCAGTCCTTCGATCTGGTTCTGCTTACCATGGCCTTTGGCCTTGTCACGTATGTAAGCCATCGGGAGACCGAGCTTATCGGCCACCCAGGCCGCATGCGGGATACCGGCGGTTGCTGTCCCGGCAATCACCTCGGCGTCCGGGTAGCTGGTTCTGATCAGCTCTGCGAAGGCCTCCGCAATGTAATTGCGGACTGCCGGGAAGGCCATGGTCAGACGGTTGTCGCAGTAGATCGGCGATTTGATGCCGGAGGTCCAGGTGAACGGCTCCTGCGGGCGCAGGGCTACCGCTCCGATCTCCAGCAGATGACTTGCGACCTGTTCACTTCGATTCTCTAATATGCTCATGCTTGGCTCATCTCCTCAATAATAGTCAGTGCTGCCGTACGCGGGTCTGGCGCTGCGGTAATCGGCCGGCCCACTACCAGGTAGTGGCTGCCTTGACGGATAGCCTGTCCGGGTGTCATGACCCGGGACTGGTCGTCTAGTGACGCACCTGCAGGCCGGATACCTGGTGTAACCGTACGGAATTCGGGTCCGCAGGCTTCTGCAATCACCAGAGATTCCTGTGGGGAAGCTACGACTCCATGCAGGCCTGCTTCTGCGGCGAGCTTGGCGTAACGCACCACTGCATCAGTCACTGTTCCGGCTATGCCGATTTCGCGGTTCATCACTTCCTGGCTGGTGCTGGTAAGCTGGGTTACTGCAATGATCAGCGGCATGTGCAGCGACGGCTTCAAGCTGACCGCCTGGGCCGCTCCTTCCAGCGCAGCCGCCATCATGGCGGCTCCCCCGGCGGCATGTACGTTGAACATGTCTACGCCGAGCCCGGTTAGGCTCTCAGCGCCCCCCCTTACGGTGTTGGGGATATCGTGCATTTTGACATCAAGGAATACCGAATATCCGCGATCCTTCAACTCCCGGATGAAGTCAGGACCGGCGGCATAGAACAGCTGCATGCCCACCTTCATATAGCAAGGGATACCTTCGAGCTGTTCGATCAGCGCCCGCGCCTGGTCTGCATTCGGGTAATCCAGGGCGACCATCAGCCGTCCGGCCATTTCATTCCATTTCTCAATCTGCCAGGCATTCTCATGTACGTGCTGCTGCTCTGCTGCTGTCCGTTCCATTCGCCAACCTTCTTTCTTAGTTATCTTATCCAACACCTTCGATATTAAGGTCCCGGGCATAGGGGAACGGTCTGCGTTAACGCAAACCGTTCCTGTAGCAGCCTGTTACAGCTGCCTCACCCTCTATCTTATTGTCCGACAAAAGCAGGCATCGACTGGGACGAGAAGTTAATCGTCTGCAGCATTCTCAGCAGCGCCGTTACCGTATCGAGCGAGGTCATACATACGACTCCGTTCTCTACCGCTTCACGGCGGATGCGGAATCCGTCACGCTCAGGCGTTTTGCCCTTGGTCAGTGTATTGAAGACGAAGTTCGCTTGACCGCCGCGGATCAGATCCAGAATAGTCGGCTCGCCCTCATCCAGCTTGTTAACGTTCATCACGTTCAGTCCCGCCTGCTCCAGCGCCGCTGCTGTACCGCCGGTGGCGATGATTTTGTAGCCCATGGCATGGAAGCCCTTCATCAGCTCAACCGCTTCAGCCTTGTCTTTGTCGGCTACGGTTACGATGATTGCTCCGGTAGCCGGAATCTTCATGCCTGCACCGATCAGGCCTTTATAGAGCGCCTTGGCATACAGCTTGTCGCGGCCCATAACCTCACCCGTAGATTTCATCTCCGGTCCGAGCGTAGGCTCTACTCTGCGCAGCTTGGCAAAAGAGAACACCGGCACTTTTACCGACACATAATCGCTCTCCGGCCACAGGCCTTCTGTGTACCCGTCTTCCTTCAGCTTGCCGCCCAGAATGATCTTGGTCGCCAGGTTCGCCATCGGAATACCGGTTACCTTGCTCAGGAACGGAACCGTGCGCGAGGAGCGCGGGTTGACCTCAATGACATACACTTCATTCTGATAAATAACGAACTGGATGTTCACCAGACCGATGGTCTTGAGCTCCTTGGCAATCTTGATGGTAATCTCGGCAATCTTCTGCTTCAGACCTTCATCCAGATATTGCGGCGGGTAGACAGCGATGGAGTCGCCGGAGTGAACCCCTGCGCGTTCCACATGCTCCATGATGCCCGGAATGACAACTGTCTCTCCGTCGCAGATGGCGTCCACTTCCACTTCCTTGCCCAGCATGTAACGGTCGATCAGCACCGGATGCTCCGGATTCACTTTGACCGCTTCAACCATGTAGCTGAGCAGTTCTGTGTCGTTGTAAACAATCTCCATGGCGCGTCCGCCCAGGACATACGATGGACGAACCAGCACCGGATAACCGAGAGATTGCGCGGTTTCGACGGCTTCATCGATGTTAATTACGGTCTTGCCTTTCGGTTGGGCGATATCCAGACGGGCCAGCAGCGCTTCGAACTTCTTGCGGTTCTCGGCTTCATCGATGCTCGCAAGGCTGGTACCCAGAATGTTCACACCCGCAGCAGCAAGCGGTGCAGCCAGGTTAATCGCGGTCTGTCCGCCGAACTGTACGATGACTCCGATCGGATTCTCCTGGGCAATGACGTTCATAACATCCTCGAAGAACAGCGGTTCAAAATACAAGCGGTCCGAGGTATTGAAATCCGTCGATACGGTCTCTGGATTGTTATTGATAATTACAGCTTCGTAGCCGGCATTCTGAATCGCCCACACCGCATGCACTGTGGAGTAGTCAAATTCAATCCCCTGGCCGATACGGATTGGACCGGAGCCGAGGACAATGACCTTCTGCTTGTCGGAATGAATAACTTCATTCTCTGTCTCATAGGTCGAGTAGTAGTACGGCGTAGTGGCCTCAAATTCAGCGGCGCAGGTATCCACCATTTTGAATACCGGAACCAGACCCTGCTGCAGACGCAGCACACGTACCTCCGACTCCTTGGTGAACGCTCCGTCTGGACGGCCTTCGGCACGGATCTCGGCAATCGCCCGGTCTGTGAAGCCCTTGCGCTTGGCCTGATACAGCGTGTCAGCAGACAAGGTCTCTTCAGCCCGCAGCTCATCCTCGAACTTGACAAGTCCTTCGATCTTGGAGAGGAACCACCAGTCCACATTCGTAATATCCTGAATCTCCTGCAGCTCATAGCCGCGGCGGAAGGCTTCCGCGATCAGGAACAGGCGCTCATCATCGGCTTTGGCCAGTCTGGTGCGCAGCACACTCTCTTCCAGCAGCTCTGCTCCCGGCAGGCGGAAACGGTGAACACCGATCTCCAGCGAGCGGATCGCCTTGTGAATCGACTCTTCAAAGGTACGGCCAATCGCCATGACCTCACCGGTCGCCTTCATCTGTGTGCCCAGCTTGCGGTTCGCCGAGGTGAACTTGTCGAACGGCCAGCGCGGGATTTTGCTGACGATATAGTCGAGTGTAGGCTCGAAGCAGGCATACGTCTGGCCGGTTACCGGATTGACGATTTCATCCAGCGTATAGCCGAGGGCAATCTTGGCCGCCATCTTGGCAATCGGATAGCCGGTCGCCTTCGACGCCAGCGCCGAGGAGCGGCTGACACGCGGGTTCACTTCAATCACGTAGTACTGGTAGCTCTGCGGGTCCAGTGCGAACTGAACATTACAGCCGCCTTCAATATTCAGCGCGCGGATAATCTTCAGGGAAGCACTGCGCAGCATCTGATATTCACGGTCGGACAGCGTCTGGCTCGGCGCCACAACGATACTGTCGCCCGTATGTACGCCAACCGGATCAAAGTTCTCCATGTTGCAGACTACGATACAGTTGTCGTTCGCATCACGCATAACCTCATACTCGACTTCCTTCATTCCGGCGATGCTCTTCTCGACCAGACATTGGCCAATCGGGCTGTAACGGATACCCGCCTTAACGGTCTCACGCAGCTCTTCTTCGTTGTCGCAGATCCCGCCTCCGGTTCCGCCCAGCGTGTAAGCAGGACGAACGATCAGCGGATAACCGATTCCGGATGCGAAGCCCAGGGCTTCTTCCACACTGGTGATGATTGCACTTTCCGGTACTGGCTGATCCAGCTCGCGCATCAGCTCGCGGAACAAGTCGCGGTCCTCTGCTTTCTCGATGGAGTCGAGCTGGGTGCCCAGCAGCTTCACATTCTCCTGCTCCAGGACTCCGGCGCGGGCCAGCTCTACGGCCATATTCAGACCAGTCTGTCCGCCGAGGGTCGGCAGCAGTCCGTCCGGACGCTCCTGGCGGATAATGCCGGTGACGAAATCGAGTGTAATCGGTTCGATGTATACTTTGTCAGCCATATTGGTATCGGTCATAATCGTCGCCGGGTTACTGTTGATCAGTACAACCTCGACGCCCTCTTCCTTAAGGGCCTGGCAAGCCTGTGTGCCTGCATAGTCGAATTCGGCAGCTTGACCAATAACGATCGGGCCGGAGCCGATAACCAGAATTTTTTTGAGTTTGTTGTTCTTAGGCATGTTATAGAGCTCCTTTCACGGCTTCAAGCTGGGGTGATGATGATTTCGGTGCCGTGATTCTGGCATTCGCCGCAAGCTGTGCCTGGCGCGATCCGGCCGGCCGCTGCGCCTTATGTTCTGCGATCAGCTGCAGGAAGCGGTCGAACAGATAACTGCTGTCATGCGGTCCCGGGGCCGCTTCCGGATGGTACTGCACCGAAAAAGCAGGGTAGCGGGTATGCTTCAGTCCTTCAACGGTTTTGTCATTGTTATTGATATGGGTAACTTGAAGGTCTGTGCTCGCAATCGATTCCTCATTCACGGTGTAGCCATGATTCTGGGAGGTGATGAAGCAGCGTCCGCTCTCCAGCTCCTTCACCGGATGGTTCCCGCCGCGATGGCCGAACTTAAGCTTCTCTGTATCAGCGCCGCAAGCCAGTGCAAACAGCTGGTGTCCCAGGCAGATGCCGAAGATCGGGTATTCGCCGAGCAGCTCGGAGATCGTCTGTACCGCATAAGGCACATCCTTCGGGTCCCCAGGGCCGTTCGAGAGCTGAATGCCGTCCGGGTTCAGGCGGCGGATCTCGTCTGCGGTGACATCATGGGGGACAACCACCACATCGCAGCCGCGGTTGTTCAGCTCGCGCAGGATACCGGTCTTCGCGCCGTAATCGACCAGCACGATGCGTTCCTTGGTGCCCGGGCTGCTGTAGGCTGCTGTAGTTGAGGTACGTGCAACCTGATTGCGCAGCTCCTCAATCGTAGTGTCGCCCATCATCTCCATCAATTCTTCCACACGCTTGTTGGAAGTGGTGAGGATCGCCTTCATAGTGCCGTAGTGACGGATAATCCGGGTTAGCATACGGGTATCAATCTCGCTGATGCCGGGAATGTCATATTCCTTCAGCAGATCGTCTACACTGTATTCAGCACGCCAGTTGCTGGGTACGGATTCGTGACGCCGCACAACAAAGCCGTGTACAAAAGGGCGCACGGACTCGAAGTCATCACGGGTAATGCCGTAATTCCCGATCAGCGGATACGTCATGGTGACGATCTGGCCGCAGTACGAAGGGTCCGATAGTACCTCCTGATAGCCTGTAATTCCTGTGTTAAAAACAACCTCGCCCGTCTTCTCGCCTTCCGCGCCAAATGCGGTGCCTGTGAACAGTGTTCCGTCCTGAAGCAGCAATCTCGCCTGCATGCCTTCCACTCCTTCTTGTTTCTGTAGTCTGATTCTTATGTCACAGCCATGCAGCCGGGCTGCATGGGCTACTGCTTACTTCTGTTAAGCCTCACTCCATACGGCTCTGCCGTCTACCCAGGTCTTCACCGGCCAGCCCTTAAGCTTCCATCCGGTAAAAGGTGTATTGCGGCCCTTGCTCGCAAATGCTGTAGGGTCTACTTCCTTCTCTTCATTCAAATCAATCAGGGTCAGATCGGCAGGCGCCCCTACTGTAAGGCTGCCTGTATTCAGTCTGAACACCCGGGCCGGATCAGCGGTCATCCGCTGCACCAGCAGGGACAGATCCCATTTGCCTGTGGCCACAAAAGCGGTATACAGCAGCGGGAAGGCTGTCTCAAAGCCGACGATGCCAAAAGGCGCAAGCTGCATGCCCTTAGCTTTCTCTTCTTCGCTGTGCGGGGCATGGTCGGTCACGATGATATCCAGCGTGCCGTCCAGCAGCCCTTCGATGCAGGCTTCCACGTCGCGGCGTGAGCGCAGCGGCGGGTTCATTTTCCAATTGGCGTCCATGCCCGGAATATCCTCTTCCGAGAGCAGCAGATGATGCGGGCATACCTCAGCGGTCACCTTAATGCCGATTTGCTTCGCCTGGCGGATCAGCCGGACCGATTGCTCGGTGCTGACATGACACACATGATAGTGGACACCCGTTGCTTCAGACAGCAGAATGTCACGGCCCACATGAATGGCTTCCGACTCATTCGGAATTCCCTTCAGGCCATGCTTGTCGGCAAAAGTGCCTTCGGCTACCGGCGCTCCTTCCACCAGCGAGTTATCCTCACAGTGGGCAATCACCGGCATATCCAGTTCCTTCGCCAGCTTCATCGCATCCTTCATCATCTGTGCGCTCTGTACGCCTACGCCGTCATCGGTGAAGCCGATCGCCCCTGCTTCCTTCAATGCAGCAAAATCCGTCAGTTCGCGTCCCAGCTCATTCTTGGTAATGGCCGCGTAAGGCAGCACCTTCACAAGCCCTGCTTCGCGCGCCTTATCCTTCACCAGCTGTACGATCTCTGCACTGTCAGTTACCGGGCGCGTGTTCGGCATGCAGGCTATTGTAGTGAATCCGCCCTTGGCCGCCGAACGCGCACCCGTCTCAATGGTTTCCTTATGCTCGAAGCCCGGCTCACGCAGGTGCACATGCATATCGATCAGTCCCGGTATCAGCAGCTTACCTTCCGCTTCAACGGTCTCTCCAGCTTCCTCTACCGCCTCGGCGGCATCCTTAATCTTCGAGATAACTCCGTCCTGCACAACAATATGCTTGCGCTCCAGCACGCCTGCTTCGTTCAGTACACTGGCATTTTTGATGATCACGGTTATGATTCTCCTTTGTGCCTTCCGGCCGCAGCCGTAAGCTCTGTAGTTATTATATAATAAAAATTCATCTTTGTGTATATTTATTAATGCCCTTATGTGAGGTTTTTTCTGTTGCCGTTCTGCTGCCCTATTGCAGCGCCCGTTCCATGACCGCCATCCGTACCGGCACTCCATTCGCCATCTGCGGGAAAATCCGGGACTGGCTGCTCTCCACCACCGCATCGTCGATCTCCACATTGCGGTTGACCGGCGCCGGGTGCATGATAATCGATGCCGGATTCAGCTTGGCAGCTCGCTCTTCGGTCAACCCGTAATCTCTCCGGTATTCCTCTGCCGATAAAATAATCCCCGAAGCATGCCGCTCCAGCTGCACTCTCAGCATCATGACCACATCCGCCTTCAGCGCTTCTTCCATTGACACGTATGGAGCGTAGGCCGCAAGCTCAGGTGCCTGCATATTCGCAGGGGCGCAAAACTGCACGCTTGCCCCCATTTTGGTGAGTGCCCAGAGGTTGGACCGTGCTACCCGGCTGTGCATAATATCCCCGATGATCGAGACCTTCAGGCCCTTCAGTCCGCCAAAATGCTTGCGCATCGTGTACAGGTCCAGCAGCGCCTGGGTCGGATGCTCGTTGTTGCCGTCCCCTGCGTTGATGAGCGGAACGCCTACCTTCTCGGCAAGCTGCTGCAGTACCCCGGCGGGCTTCAGCCGGACCACTCCGGCATCGATACCCATTGACTCCAGTGTGCGCACTGTATCGTAGATGGACTCGCCCTTCTCCACACTGGAGGCCGCAGCCGTGAAGTTCAGTACTTGTACACCCAGGCGTTTCTCGGCCATTTCGAAGGAAAAGCGGGTTCTTGTACTATTCTCGAAGAACATATTGGCAACAAAATGTGCTCTCAGCACCGGCGTGAGCTTCTCGCTCTGATTATCCCAGTAGGCTGTTCTGTCTAACAGCTGGTTAATCTCCGACTCCGCCAGCTCCTTCATCCCCAGCAGACTGCGTTCCTTCACTTTGGTTGCCGTCATCATTGTTATCGTTCCTCCCGGTTTGAAATAATGTACACTTCGTCCTTGCCGTCATATTCGCTCAGGGACACTTCAATCTGCTCATGCCTGGAGGTGGGTACGTTCTTGCCGATATAGTCGGGGCGGATCGGCAGCTCCCGGTGGCCGCGGTCAGCCAGTACAGCCAGCTGGATCATCCGGGGCCGTCCGCAATCCATCAGCGCATCCATTGCCGCGCGGATCGTTCTTCCGGTGTACAGTACATCGTCGAACAGGATCACTTTCTTGTCCCGGGTGCCGCTTGAGCCCGGAGGGAGGATCAAATTGCTGTTCACAACCGTCTTGTCCATCGCTTCCCGGTTGTCCCCGCCGCCTTCGCGGTCATCGCGGTAATGGGTAATGTCCAGCTCCCCGTAAGGGATGTCCACGCCCTCGATTTCCTTAATGCGCTCCGCGATCCGCTGAGCCAGGTAGATCCCCCGGGTCCGGATGCCGACCAGCAAGCAATTCTCGATACCCTTGTTTTTCTCCAAAATCTCATGTGCAATGCGTGACAGTGCCCGGCGAATCGCCGTTTCGTCCATAATGACATTTTTTTCAGTAACCATCCTCTTTGCCATCCTCCTGCTTGATCGCCTGTTCAAGTTCCCCGGATAAACTAAAAAACTCCTTGCCCAAAGCAGGCAAGGAGTGAAATCCGCAGATTCAAAAAGATGGCGTGTCCGCGCGCAGAAAAAGGCCCTCCGTACTCCTACGGATTCCTGCTTTCTTACGCGAACCTCGATTCACGTTACCTTGCCAGCCTCACGGGACTGAATTAAAGGCGCTATTCAACTATAGGGAATTATGACAGATGGACGGGGGGATGTCAAATTTTCTTCACAGACATTTCATTTAGGTGAAGGGCGCAGCTGCGGTGATTTTGGACTTTCGGTCGCTGTTGTCTCCAGATTGTTTTGAATTAACCGCTTAGCGGATTAAATCCGGAGACAAAGGCGAACGCTATCGCTCCTGCAGTTCCAAAATCCCCTCCGCCGCTTCCACCTAAACGGTGCAAGGGACAAAGACTTGCCATCCCCCTTGGGAGAGAGGCAGGTAGATAAGCACTATAGCGCTGCGCTGATAGTGCATTTTCGTGTATGGCGGCGATTGCCGCCATACTGCAACAACTGCGGAATACAGGAATTGCACAAATGGCACAAGACACCGCATCAGCGGCAATATCCCGGCTCATTTTAAAAAAGTGACCGCCACAATCAAACTTAGGAACAACACGGGGATACACGAGCGATCTACCCTGATTTCGTTCCAGCCCCTGCTCTGTTATGATAAAACTGGAATGGAACTGGAGGCGAATACAATCATGAACATGGAGTTTATTACTATAGAAGAGTGGGATGAAGCGTGGTGGGGGCGGATGGAGGGGATCTACCATGAAGCTTTTCCGAGCGGGGCTAAGACCAAGGGAATTCTGCGCAGTATGCTGAACCGGGGGATTGGTTACTTACATGCTGGGGTTCAGCAGGGGATGGTTGTTGCGATGGCAGTTACGGGTGTTGTCGGAGATGCTGCGGACAAGATCCTGATTATCGATTACCTGGCGGTAGATAAGGCCTTGCGCGGGCAGGGTACGGGGACCTGGATGCTGAAGCAGATCAAAGCTTGGACGGTGCAGGAACATGGTGTCCGGGGAGTCATCATTGAAGCGGAATCGGGGGCTACGGGGTCGCATAAGGAGCGTATTCATTTCTGGGAGCGGAACGGGTTCGTCCTGACCTCCTATGTCCATCAATATCGAATGGTACCGGAGCCTTATCAGGCCATGATGCTGCAGCTGGGTGGCACGGGGAATGTGCCGGATGACGGCAAAGGATTGTTCCGTTATATCAATGCTTTTCATAAGGTGGCTTACCGGAAGGGATAGGCTGCACTGATGCTTTACTAATGCTCTACTCATGCTCTGATGTTGCACATTATGCAGGAATTCTTCCGCTCCTGTGTGCTGCTGCGCCAATTGTTGCAGTTTTTGCAGGATTCATGCCAAATATTCATCATCACCGAATGGATTGTTGCAAAAAGGGCAGGATTAGCGTGTCCAAACTTGGTTTGAGCGGTGCAAGGCTGCAATTTGTGCAACAATTCGGGCCGGGCTGGGCGGGAGTTCGCTATGTTGATAGACGGAACTACAAAGAAGCCGCTGCAGTTTTCTCCGCAGCGGCTTCTTCACTATCTACATTTAAAATTCAAATTCAACGTCGCTCAGACGTCTTTGGATTTCGGAGATGACACGCTTCTCGTCTTCCTCGCCCTTGGCGATAAAGGTCACGGAGAAACGCACGAACGCGCCGGCATCATCCCAAGGCACGGTGGAGATGAGCTTCTCGCGGATCAGGAACTGCGAGAAATCCTCGCCGGATTCAAAGCGGCGTCCGCCCTTGACGCCTTTTGGCGCGGCAACATAGAGGAAGAAGGAGCCCTTCGGCTTCTCGGCCTTGAAGCCCAGGCTGTTCAGCGCATCCACCAGCATGTTGTGGCGGCGGGAGTATTTGGCGGCAATCGCTTCGGTAATCTCAGGATGAGAAAGGCCGTAAGCGGCAGCTTTTTGAATCGCGATGAACTGGCCGGAATCATTGTTGTCCTTCACATCACTGAACGCCTTCACGATCAGCGGGTTGCCGGCCACAAAGCCGATTCTCCAGCCGGTCATGTTGTAGGACTTGGACAGGGAGTGCAGCTCCACGCCGACATCCTTGGCACCAGGCACGGACAGGAAGCTCAGCGGCTTCACGCCGTCATATGTCAAAGCAGCATAAGGAGCGTCATGGATGACGACTACATCATATTTTTTGGCCCAAGCTACCACTTCAGTGAAGAACTCAGGTGTGGCACTTGCACCCGTAGGGTTATTCGGATAGTTGAGATAGAGCAGCTTAGCCTTACGGGCAACCTCTTCAGGAATGGAGTTCAGGTCAGGCAGGAAGTTGTTCTCCTTCTTCAGCTCCACGGAGTAGACTTGTCCTCCCAGATACTTGGTATGGGTGCCCAGCACCGGATAGCCCGGAATGGTCATGATTGTGATGTCGCCCGGATTAATGAATACGGATGGCAGCATAGCCAGCGCAGGCTTCGAGCCGATGGAATGCACGATTTCCGTTACAGGGTCAATTCCGTCCACCTGAAAAACTTCCTTAAGGTACACAGCCGCTGCCGCCTTGAATTCAGGAATACCGTTATCGGAGTAGCCGCGGTTCTCTTCCTTGGACGCTTCCAGCGCAAGTCTGGACACGATGCCTTCATCTGCCATTTCGTCCGGCTCGCCGACGCCCATGTCGATCAGCTCAATGTCCGGAAAATCCTGCTTCGCCGAGGCTTTGGCACGTTTGATTTTCTCAAATTTGTAGATGGACGTATCCTTGCCGTATCCTTCGCCGCCGATGCGGTCTGCAAAATTCGTCTGAATGAATGTTGCCTGATATTGTTCAATGCTCATAATCTATTTCTCATCTCCTGGCCATTATTGTGAACCCATGCTCTAAATATGACGCAAATCCGGCCGCTGTACCATGGATTTATAATCTATTGATTTGTACTTATCTGCTGCGCAACGTATAAAGAAGTTCTTCCATATCCGCCGGAATCGGCGCGCTGAACTCCTTGTATTCGCCTGTAGAAGGATGCACAAAACCGAGTACCGCTGCATGCAGGGCTTGTCCGTTCATGGTAGTTCCCTTGCTGCGGCCGTAGATCGGGTCCCCCACCAGCGGATGGCCGATGAACTTCATGTGAACACGGATCTGATGCGTGCGCCCTGTCTCAAGTTGTAGCTCCAGCAGTGTGCAGTCGCCAAACCGCTCCAGCACGGTAAAATGCGTCACGGAGCGCTTGCTGTTCTTCTCGGTTACGGTATACAGCTTGCGGTCATGCGGATCACGGCCGATCGGAGCATCTACGGTTCCCTTGTCATGAGACAGATTGCCGTGCACCACTGCGATATAGCGGCGGGTCACACTGTGCTCCTTAAGCTGGGCGGACAGCGAAGCATGACTGGCGTCATTCTTGGCCGCCATAATCAGACCGGAGGTATCCTTGTCGATCCGGTGGACAATGCCTGGACGAATCTCCCCGTTAATGCCGGACAGATCCTTGCAATGATACATCAGCGCATTGACCAAAGTGCCGGAGGGATGTCCCACTGCCGGATGCACAACCATGCCGCGCACCTTGTTCACCACAATCACATCGCTGTCCTCATAAGCCACTTCAATCGGGATATCCTGTGCGATCAGGTCCGTAACCTCGGGTTCCGGCACCGTAACGGTTACCTTATCGCCTTCATTCAGCTTATAGTTCGCTTTGACCGGCGCGCCGTTGACCACGACATGGCCGCTGCTGATCCATAGCTGAACCTGGGAGCGTGAAATCTCGTCTTCCATGGCCTCTGTAACGTATTTATCAATCCGCTCCCGCGCATTGTCCTCGGCAACGATCCATTCGGTGACGTCTCTTCCTTCCTCGAGGGCGCCAGAATCCGCCAGCTCTTTGACGTCTTTGTTCAAATCATTCATTCCCTTCTTTGACTTCCTGTGATTCCTTCACCTCGGTGACTTCCTGTTCGCCCTTCACTTCCAGCAGCGTGTCCAGAATAATCAGACCCACTCCGACCACGATACAGGAATCTGCTACGTTGAAGATCGGGAACGTATAGCTTCCGAAATTGAACATGAGGAAATCCACAACCTCACCGTTAAGAATCCGGTCCAGGAAGTTGCCGACAGCTCCGCCAAGGACAAGCGCCAGCGCGGTAGGCAGCAGCTTGCGGGTCTTGCGGGCCTTGTTCAGATACCAGACGATTCCGCATACAACGATTACTGTAATCACAATGAAGAACCACTGCTGTCCCTCCAGAATTCCGAAAGCGGCTCCACGATTACGGTGTGACGTAATAATGAAGAAATCCTTGATTACCGGAATCTGCTCTGCGAGCTCCAGCCGGGTGGCAATCAGATATTTGGTACCCTGGTCAATCAGAAATACAATTAGCGCAATCAGAAAGTACACCACAGAAGTTGTCACTCCGTTCTTATTTTTCCCGCGGCTTCGCGGTCCGAATACTGTATAAAGACTTGTATATTGTAGCACAGGCCTCAAGATAACGTCCATGGCATGGCCATACGGATCTGTAAAGTCAGGGCACTATTTGCCAGCGCTAAAAAAGGGCCCGGGAGGCCAAGCTACCTATAGAAGCGGAAACGGTTTGGCCGTCCTTTTAAGGGATAGTACCGTCTCAGCGATTAGCTACCGAAAGGAGCTCACAGCAATGAGCCATCTGACACCACAGCAGCTCTCCGGGCTGCGTACTGCTCTCCTGCAGCAGCAGGAGGATATCAAGCACAGGCTGAGCAATAGCGGACAATATGGACTGCAGGAGGCGATGCGGGACAACACCGGAGAGCTGTCCGAAATTGACAACCATCCCGGTGATGCCGCCACAGAGCTGTATAACCGTTCCATGGATATCTCCCTGCTGGAGCGCGATGAGCATGAGCTGGACGATATTGAATCGGCCCTGCGGGCGATGGACGAAGGAACCTACGGTATCTGCATCGCCAGCGGCGAACCGATTCCCTATGAGCGCCTGGCTGCCCTTCCCTCCACCCGCTACACGAAAGAGCATGCTCCCCGCCAGAGCGCTCCATTCACCCGTCCGGCCGAGGAGGAGCTATTGTCTCCGCCGTTTGGCCGCACCAGTCTGGATGAGCGGGATGACCAGAATGGCTCGGGTGGCGAGGATGCCTGGCAGATCGTGGAGAGCTGGGGCAATTCGGATTCCCCTGCCATGGCTGAAGGCAGCAACATCGGCTCCTACAATGATATGGAGATCGAAGCGGACGAGACCGAGGGCTTCGTGGAGCCCTGGGAGAATTTCGTAGCCACCGACATTTCCGGCAATCATCTGATGATTATCAAGGGCAACAGCTACCGCCATTACATGGATGACGAGGAAGGCGACTATCTGCTGGACCCGACCCGAAAAGGACGGAAGTAGCACAGCTGGCACATCAAATTAGTAGAAGCCATGTCAGTTAATGCTTGGAAGGGGTTAGGAACGATCCGCTGAAGAGAAAACCCCACCATTGTGGGGTTCTTTCAGGTTCAGCCGCGCTTAGAACGTCTTCAGCTCCAGCTGATGCTGGACAATCCGCACAATGTCCGCGATATAATCGCCGATGATCGGCAGATTGAGCGCACCCAGCACCTGAAGCACATAAATAATCGTCGCCGCAAAAAAAGTGAACCCAAGCGCAATCCCCAGTCCCCTGGCCACTCCGGAGAGGATGTTCAGCCAAATCAGCCGGAACGGGGAATACAGCAGCTCGGTATATTCCGAGATTCGTGACTTCTCCATCTGCTGGGCCAGACTCGTGGTCATCCGGTACAGGGCGTTCAGCTTCTCTTCCGGGGGAAGACCGGCCGGATCAACGGCTCCGGTGACAGCCGATGCAGGCTTGAGCTGAGAAGCGGCGGGGTGATTTTTCTCAGGATATTCTGTGCCCGGATCTGTCTTGCCCGATGGTTGGCCTGCTTCAGAATGCATGGGCTGCTTCTCTTGCGGTGCTTCCTCCCTGTTGTTCCCTCTGTCAGTGGTTCTATTTGAAATTCTACCCGGCCCTTCCGGCTGCTCAGCAGGATTCTTCCCGCTTTTCCATCCACCCACGCCCCTGCACCTCCTGGTTGTCTATACACCGCAAAACAAACGAGCCCGGTCGAAGAGAATTTTCTCTTCAAGCACAGGGCTCGTCATTTGCATTCTAACCCGTGGAAACTTTTCCTTTGCGGCTAGTATATACCATACATGGACAAGTAATGCAGGAAATGCGCGGCCGCTCTGGAGTTAAGCGCCGATATGAATACCGAAGCTCTTGCCTCCGGCGTCCACTGTCTCATAGATATAATCTCCGTCAAAATCCACCGTAGTCACAAGTACGTTCTCACGCAGCACATGCTCGAATGCGGTCACCGCCGCCTTCAGCTCGTCATCGACCTGCAGGGTCAGGGCAATCCGCTTGTCGATCGGCAGATCCAGACGTTTGCGGTAATCCTGCACCGCACGTACGACTTCGCGTACCCAGCCTTCCTGTACCAGCTCCGGCGTGATTTCTGTGTTCAAGGCCACTGTCAGTCCATAGCCGGATGCGGAAGCAAAGCCTGGTTTGGCCTGCTTCTCAACCAGCAGCTCCTCGGACGTAATCTGCAGCTCTTCTCCATCTGGTGACACAATGGCGATAACGCCTTCTTGTACCGCTTTGCGGGTAGCGTCACTGTCCATCGCTTTGAGGAAGCCTTGCAGGAAGCCGACGCTCTTGCCGTATTTCTTACCTGCCACCTTCAGGTTCAGCTTCAGGGTGAAGTCAACGAAGCCGCTGTCGCTGTGCTCAATGACGATATTTTTGACATTGATCTCTTCTTTGATCAGCTCTTCATAATCCGCCACGTTGAAGTCATCCGGAGTGGATGCGATCAGCTCGGACAACGGCTGGCGGTTCTTGATGCCGCTCTCGTTGCGGACGTTACGGGCCAGCTCGACGATGCCGCGGGCGTACTCCATATCTTTTTCCAGGACGAGATCGATCAGGTTCTCATCCGCTGCCGGATAGTCTGCCAGATGCACACTCTCCCCGCCGCCCAGGTTCGTGAAGATATCCTCGGACAGCATCGGAGTGAATGGAGCCATCAGCTTGGCTGTGGTCAGGAGGACATGCGTAAGGGTGCGGTAAGCATCCAGCTTCTCTTCGCCCAGCCCGCTGCCCCAGAACCGGTCACGGGATCGGCGGATGTACCAGTTGCTCAGCTCATCCACGAAGTTCTCAATAGCCTTGGAGGTGTTCACGAAGTCATTTACGGCCAGCCCTTTATCAACCAGCACAATCAGGCTGTTCAGACGGGACAGAATCCAGCGGTCAAGCTTATGCTCAGACACCTTGAACGGGTGATCCGCAGGATCATAGCCGTCGATTCCGGCATACAGCGTAAGGAAAGCATGCGTGTTCACCAGAGTATCCACTACCTTGGACTTCGTCTCCCCAACCAGACCGCGCGAGAACCGCTTGTTGTTCCACGGCGCACTGTCAGACAGAATCGCCCAGCGGAAGGCATCCGTGCCGTATTCGTTCATGATTTCCCATGGATCGATGACATTCCCTTTGGATTTGGACATCTTCTGGCCGTTCTCATCAAAGATATGTCCGTGGGCGATAACCGCCTTGTACGGCGCCTTGCCCGTGAACAGGGTTGATACCGCCAGCAGGCTGTAGAACCAGCCGCGCGTCTGGTCGATCCCTTCGCAGATCATATCCGCCGGATACTGGTCCTCGAACCGGTCTTGATTCTCGAACGGGTAATGACTCTGGGCGAACGGCATCGAGCCGCTGTCGAACCAGACGTCGATCACTTCAGGAGTGCGGACCATGATGCCGCCTTCGCTGAACGGGCTGCGCAGCTGGATATTATCCACGTACGGCTTATGCAGCTCGATATCCTCAGCGACCTCGCCGATCGCCATCTCTCTCAGCTCGGCAATGCTGTGCGGCGCGAACTCCTTGCCGGTATCCTGGCAGACCCATACGTTAAGCGGTGTCCCCCAGTAGCGGTTACGGCTGATATTCCAGTCCACCAGCTCCTCCAGGAACTTGCCGAAGCGCCCTTCGCGCACATGGTCCGGGTACCAGTCCACACTGTTATTGTTGGCAATCAGCTGATCCTTGATCGCAGTCGTCTGGATAAACCAGCTGTCTGTTGCGTAATAGAGCAGCGGGGTGTCGCAGCGCCAGCAGAACGGATAGCTGTGCTCGTATTTCTCCTTGTGGTAGAGCAGTCCGCGTTCGGACAGCACCTTCACGATATCCAGGTCACAATCCTTCACGAACCGCCCGGCAAAATCACTCACTACATCCGTGTATTTCCCGGAAGCATCTACTACATTCACGAAGCTGATCCCATTCTCGCGGCAGCTCTTATAGTCGTCTTCCCCGTGTGCCGGAGCCATATGTACGATCCCGGTACCGCTGGAATCCGTTACAAAAGAGGCTCCGACGATTACATTATGCTTCTCCGCCTTGATATAACCGAACGGCGGCGTATAGCTCTGGCCGATAAAGTCAGCGCCAGTGTGTGTAGACAGGATGGTGTACTCGCCCTTCAGCACTTCGTCCACCAGATTCTTTGCCAGTACATAGACGCCGTCTTCCTGCTGTGCACGCACATATTCCATATTCGGATTCATCGCCAGCGCCATATGCGCCGGAAGTGTCCAAGGCGTGGTCGTCCAAGCCAGCACATAGTCGCCGCTGCCGTCCAGCTTGAACTTGGCGGTAGCACTCAGATCCTTAACCGTCTTATACCCCTGAGCAACTTCATGGGAGCTGAGGGTCGTCTGACAGCTCGGGCAGTACGGGCTGACGCGGTGCCCCCGGTACATCAGGCCTTTCTCATGAACCGTAGCCAGGATGTTCCACACGCTCTCGATGTACGTATTGTCCAGCGTTACATACGGATGATCCAGATCGGTCCAGTAGCCGATCGCTTCTGTGAATTCCCGCCACTGCTTCTCATAGCCGAAGACACTTTCCTTACATTCCTTGATGAACTTCTCGACGCCGTATTCTTCGATATCCTGCTTGCCGGAGATGCCAAGCTTCTTCTGCACCCCGAGCTCTACCGGCAGGCCGTGCGTATCCCAGCCCGCTTTGCGGATGACGCGGAAGCCCTTCATGGTCTGGTAGCGGCCGATAAAATCCTTGATGACCCGGCCCAGCACGTGCCCGATATGCGGCACCCCGTTCGCCGTCGGCGGCCCTTCATAGAACACATAGTTCGGGCGTCCCTCGCGGTTCTCCATCGAGCGGCGGAATGTGTCCTCCTCGCTCCACTTTTTCAAGATCCGGACATCTCTGGCCCGGGCTTTTTCTTTGACGTCTACCTTATGCATGATGGTCAATCCCTTCGTTTAGTCTTAAACCTTATTCGGATTACATCCGAGCCTGTTTTTTTAGAAACTTAAATTCTTTTTACAAACTAAATTCTTTAAAGCTTTTCGATCCCTCCCAAACCCTCCCTTCGCCAAGGGAGGGCCCCAAGGGCGCTGCCCTCTGGACACCCTAAATCAGTGCATCGTGTAAGGAGCAGGGTCAGTGGACGGGAAGGATTACTTCGGCGGAGTCCTCGGCCCTTCTTAGGCTGCCCTGACGGGTACGCCTAAGAAGGGCCGGTCCTACGCCGAACAAATTTTTCCCCTTCCGCAGACGCCTCTCCAACCTCGATGCACTTGCCTGCGGGTGTCCAGAGGGCGGCCAGCCCTTGGGGTCCCCCTTGGAAGGGGGATTTAGGGGGATGCCCACCACACAAATAAACGCCGCCCCGCCCCCAAAGGGGCGAGACGACGCTCGCGATACCACCCTAATCTGCACTGCACGCACATCCTAAGGGGTGTGAATTCAGCACAATCTCAGTCCGCAGGCAATAGACAACCTTGCGGGTCCGGGATAACGTCCGGCAGACGGCGGAGCCTACACACGTATACACGCTTCAGCTTAGCTTCTAGGGGAGGATCTTCGGGTAAGGCGTGAACGATCGGCTCGCAGCAAGCACCGACTCTCTGGAGAACGTTACCTTATCGTACTTGTCCCGTCATCGAATTTAGATTCAATGGATACAGATATGTTCTAGTTATAGACGTTTTCGCCCCAATTGTCAAGGCGGATTACAGCAGCAGGTCCCAGCTCAGCGGGGTGCCGGCGGGCAGACCGGTTCTCAAGCGTTTGCCGAGAAGCAGTTCATAATACTTGGGCGCGAGGCCGTAGCCGGGGCGAATAACTTTGAGGTTATCTGCAGTGAGCAGATCTCCGGCCTTGATGTCCTTGGAGGTATAGACGGACCGTCTGAATTGCAGAGATTTCTCTTCTTCGGGGGTGGGGCCGATGGAGATGCCGCCAAGTGCCCTCCAAGCCGTCTCCGTCTCCCGGATCAAGGAAGCGAACTCTGCCGGCTCCAGGGAGAATGCAGCATCCACCCCGCCTTCCGCACGGTTCAGGGTGAAATGCTTTTCGATCACAGTACTGCCCAGCGCTACGCTTGCTACTGCTGCCCCTACACCCAGAGTATGGTCGGACAGGCCCACCTGAGCACGGAAGACGTCACGCAGATACGGAATGGTATTGAGGTTGGTATGCTCGGGCGAAGCCGGATAGCTGCTGGTGCATTTGAGCAGTATATATTCCCGGCAGCCTGCCCCGGTTATGGTGCGGACAGCTTGCTCAATATCGCCGAGCGAGGCCATCCCGGTGGAAATAATCATCGGCTTCCCTTTGGAGGCCACCTTCCGCAATAAGGGAATATCATTATTTTCAAAGGAAGCAATCTTGTAGCAGAGGGCGCCGAGACTCTCCAGGAATTCGAGCGAGGACTCATCGAATGGGGTGCTGAATGGAATCATCCCGAGTGCCCTGCACGAAGCAAAGATCGGCTCATGCCACTCCCAGGGTGTATAGGCTTCAGCATACAGCTCATACAGTGACTTCCCTTTCCACAGCCCGTTCGATTCTCCAATCATGAAATCCTTATTCCGTAGATTAAGCGTCATGGTGTCCGGCGTATAGGTCTGGATTTTGAACGCATGAGCGCCAGCCCGGGCGGCTGCCTTAACGATTTCGAGCGCACGGTCCAGGGACTGATTATGATTACCGGACATCTCCGCGATGACAAAAGGCGGATGCCCGCTGCCGATGGTGCGGTTACCGATCCTGATTTCCTTCATGGCCTGTCGTTGCCTCCTCTGTCAGCCGTAGCCTGCGGCTCTCCCATTGCTCCCGGAACAGGGCCATCAAGACCACATCCACTGGCTGATGATTTCTGATCCGTTGCCTGCATAGCCTGCCTTCCTCTTCGAAGCCTAGTTTCCGGTGATAGGACAAGCTCCGCTGATTGAAATCCAGAATTTGCGCGCATACCTTACTTAGCAGCTCTACCTGGAAAATATGCTCCAGCGCCAAGATTCCCATCATGGTGCCGGAGCCGGGGGGACAGCTCTTCTCCCCTATATAAAAGCCCCATTCACAGGTTTTGTGGACCCTGTCGATCTGCGAGAACTGCACGAAGCCTACCGGTGTGTCCAGATAGTAACAGATCCGGACGACCCGGCTGGTATCCTCCGCTATGGCATGCATCCAGCGAAGATGCTCTTCCAGCGGAATCATCCCGTCGTGATTCATATAGGGCCGGATGTGATCGGCATTGCGCCATTCCCATATTAGCCGGCTGTGCTCCCGGCTCAGCTTCTCAAGCCTGTAATCCCTTAGGTCTGCCATAGTCCCCTCCCATAATCCTGTCTATAACCTCATCCCATTTATCCTCGCCCATCAGGCGGAGCGCCTGCTCTGACATGGCCCGCACCCTCGCCGGTTCAGCCAGCATAGCCTTAAGCCCCTGCTCAATCGCTTGGGCCGTCACCTCATTACTCTTCCCCAGGCTTAATGCAGCCCCCTGCGCATGAACCAAGGCCGTAATCTCCCGCTGATTATCCGCCGTAATAATGCACAGCGAAGGCAGGCCCAGGTAACAGCGCTCCCAGGTCGTACTTCCGCCTGCTCCGATGGAGAAGTCCGCCTTCTGCATCAGGTCAGCCATGTAATCAATCTGACAATGGAAGGTGGAATTCGGCATCGAGCCGCATAGGAATGCAATCTCTTCCTTGCGGCGGTTCATTCCGCCTGTTACGACATCAAGCCGCAGGTTGGCGAAGGCGGGACTCTGCAGGGCCTGCAAGGTTTTGAGAGTCTCTCCCGTAGGATCGGTGCCGCCAAAAAATACCAGAACCCGGCTTATGCTACCGTCCCGTTCAGCCAGCCCCAGCTTAGCTGCGCGGAATTCCGGCCGCAGCAGCGTATAGCAGGTGCCTGTCAATTTCGTGCAGTAAGCAGGCAGCAACCCCTGGTAACGGTCTCTGGCAGCGGATGGATTGGGGTCCAGCAGCAGATCACACTCATGCGGGCGGTCCGCCAAATCGTCGATGGCCACTATCTTCTTCACTTTCCCCTGCACCCATGTCTCCCACCGCTTATCAATCCCGTAATGGTCGGTAATGAGGCAATCCGCAGGAGCAGCCCCCTCCAGCCGCTGCACCGTCTCCATGGCATCGGTCCGCCAATCCACCTGAAGCCAGAATGCGGCGTACGACGGATCATCCGGGGGCGGCAGCAGCTCCACCGCATAGCCCTGGCCCCTGATATAGTCGGCCAGATTCCCCGGCAGCTCGCGGCAAATGAATGTGATCTGCCCGCCTCTGGCGGCAAGCCCGCCTGCAAGTGTCAGGCAGCGCATGATATGGCCCGTGCCCATCGAATACGAGGAATCAGCCCGAATCCATATATTCATTGGATTAGCGGCTGTGCTTACCATGCGGTCCAGCCTCCGTCAACAGAGATATTCTCACCTGTAACATAGCTTGAGGCGGCGGAAGCGAGGAATACCATCACTCCCTTCAAATCTTCAGGGGTGCCGATTCTGCCCAGCGGATTCTTCCGTTTCAGATCCTGGATGAACTGCGGATCGGCAGCTTGAACCGCTGCATTAGGAAAAGGCCCCGGCGATACCGTATTCGCTCTGATTCCGTGTTGTCCGAAGTGGCAGGCAATATAACGGGTAAACTGGCCTATCGCCGCTTTACCCGCCCCGTAATTGGCGGGATTATCCATCCCGCTGTCTCCGTAGACCTCCGGGTTAGGCGAGACCAGCCCGTACATCGAGGAGACGTTAATGATGGACCCTCTCTTTTGTTCAACCATATAGGGCAGGATAGCCTTGACACATCTGAAGGTTCCATTGATTGTCCCGTCCAGCCCGGCCAGCCACTGTTCTTCACTCATATCCGCAAGCCTTGCGGCTGAGCTGAATGCGGCATTATTCACCAGGATATCGATGCTTCCGGCCGCTTCAGCGATGCTCTGAATACATTCTCTGACTGATGCTTCCTGCCGGATATCCATCGCCTTGCCGAAGCAGGCTGCTCCGGTGGTGCGGGCGATCGCCTCAGCGGTCTCCTTGCAGCGCTGCCCATTCGAGCTTACCAGATAGACTGCCGCACCAGCCTCAGCCAGCCCCTCCGCTATAGCTGTACCCAGATAACCAGCCCCTCCGGTCACAACCGCTGCCTTGCCTTGCAGATTAAATAATTCTTGAAGAGTTCGCATCCGGTTACTTCCACCTCCTGGGGTCAATGATCTCTACAGGAATATCCGTAAAGGATTCACCAAGCGTCTGCCTCACCGCCCGGCTTAGAGGGGGCAATGCCATCATCCGCAGGTTCTCCTGCACCTGCCGCGCCGTCTCGCAGCCAATCACCAGCCCGGATATCCCCGGAAGATCCCTCACATAGAGGAAGCACAGCTCTTTAACCGGTATCCCGGTTTCCTTGCTGTAGCTGTTTAATCGTAACAACGGCTGCTCCGCTTGCTTCAGCCCCGCCGGAAGCTGCTCCGGTGCCATCAGCAGCAGACCTTGCAGATAGACGCTGCGGACGAAGATTTCTGTTCCCTTCCGGGTGAGCTGCTCCAGCATTCCATTCGCGAGCCATCTCTGGTCCAGGACATTCAGCGGAATCTGAATGCTGTCCAGCCCCTCCACGCGCATAAAATTCGCAATATCCTCCGCATCATACACAGATACACCGATTCTGCGGATCAGCTGCAGCTGCTGCATTTCCTGCAGCGTTTGCAGGATTTCGCCGCCCTGATAAGTCAGATCGAGCGGATCATGCAAGAGACAGACATCCAGCGCAGAACAATTCAGCTTGTTCAGCGAAGCATGCACGGAAGAGATGACGAACCTCCTCCGCGCTTCCTCCGTATGCAGCCGCAGCCGCTGGACGGAAGGGAGCTTCGTCACAATCTGCGGCCGGCTCTGCGGCGCTGTGTGCTTTAGGCAATCTCCGATGACAGACTCGCTGTCCCCGTATCCCGGCGCGGTATCCAAATAACCGATCCCTGCAGAGAGGGCATATTGGAGCAGTTCGTTCCTCTGTTGCACAGAGGGATTCGCAGCTGTATTCGCAATCCCGTAATTTCCGCCCAGCTGGGCCGTCCCCAGCACAAGACCCGCTTTATTGATCATCATTTGATGCCCCGCTAACGTTATCATTATTGTTCAAGGTGGTAGCTGCATTCAGCTCCTTGACCAGCTCCGTATCATCCCGCCATTTCACCTGAATGCCCCGGTTGCGCTCAGCCACCTCAGGGTGTTCCTGAAGGAATGCCTTCAATTCTTCGAAGAACAGCGGTCTTGGCCCCACATCCAGTGCCTGGTAGGCCGCCTCGAACAGCTCCAGATCCTGAATCTCATCCATGGTTAACCGCCACTCGGGATGCACCCACTCCGCAGGAAGGTCCACAGCATTGATCTTGAAGAGATGCGGATTGTTGAAAAAGTAAAAGGACAGATACTCCGCATGCGTAAGCGGATTGGAATAGTGCAGCAGCCTTCTCAGCGCTTCAACGGTAAAAATATCCCCGACCGTCCCCATGGTTGACTCCTTGGCATAGGTGAAATCTGCACCGCTTGCCAGATGCCGGTCTATTAGAAGCTGAAGCATCTCCGGGGAGACCGCCGGATTGTCGCCCGTCACCCGGACTATGATATCAGCCTGGACCGCTTCAGCCACGCTCAGCATTCTTGCAGCCACATTGTCCGGGTCACCGGTTACCACCTTCACCTGACCGTTCAGAGTGAACGCCGTAAGCGGCTGGTCGTCCGGCAGGTCCGAGGTGGCCAGCACCACCTCATAGCCGCCCGGCACAGCCAGACAATTCATCAGGCATCTCTCGATGGCCGCAATGCCGTGAATCTCGCGCAGCGCCTTGCGGCGGAGCCGGGTCGATTTCAATCTGCAGATGACAGCAATGCAGACTTTGGGTGCTTTTACCTGCCCGGGCGTGATGGGTGTGTTCGCAGGAATTACCGAGGTGGAAATCATAGGAAATTGTACGGAAGCCTTGCTTGCCATGAAGGCATCCGGCATAGAGGAACGTTTATAGCATATGTTCTCAGGCGTGATCATTTCACCCGGGCGCAGCTCTCTGCGGGAGACGATCCTCAGAGAGGAATCCTCCAGATACCGTCTTTCCGAGTCCTTAATTTCGAGGCTGCCCTGTACACACTCTGCCCGGCGCAGCTTCTCCACCATCCGCCCGAATTCCTCCGGCGTAAGCGCCGAATAATAGTCAATGCCTTTCTCGGCACGGTTCAAGGTAATGTGCTTCTCAATGACACTGGCCCCCAGCAGATAGGCATACACCGGAAGATCCACTGCCATTTCATGATCAGCATCCTCATGATCCGCGAAGCCCACCTCCAGCTGATAGGTCTGCTTGATATGGGCGATGCGGCTCAGGTTGGAATCCTCTGTCCGGGTCGGATAGCCCTGGAAGCCGTGCATGAGCACGATTGGACCTTTGAAATGGCTCCGAATGTAGGATAATTGCGTATCCATCTCTTCCTCCAGCCAGCCGCTCACACCGATGAGTAAGGGCTTGTTGAACCTGTTCAGGCCTTGAATCAAGGGGAGTGACTGCAAGACGGTTGTGGGTAATTTCAAACCGTCCACCTGATCTTCAAGCTCCGCGAGCAGCCCGACTCCCCATTCATCATATAGGTCTACCCAGACCTCCAGTCCCTCAGCCTTGGCAAGCCGGACAGCCTCCGCCCATTGCTGCTTACCGATGAACAAATCAATATACGTCTGATAATGGATGAAATCCGGCGCCGCCAGGCTGTCGTAATGGAACCATTGAAATTTCACCCCGTCAGCGCCGCTGCGTGCGGCTGCGAGGATCAGCTCCCGCAGCCGGCGGAGGTCGCCCCAATGGGCATTGGCAATTTCGGCAATCACCTTCACTTTGCCCACATTAATCCCTCCCTTCTCTATTGTTACTTGGAGTAGTGGCGGATCACCTTCTTGACTGCGGCGACCACATCCATCACATCTTCAGCTTCCATGCCCGCATATAGCGGGAGTGTAATGAATTCCTCGTAGCAGCTTTCAGCGACCGGACAGATTCCCTTGCGGAACCCCAGGCTTTCGTAGTACGGATGCAGATAAGCGGGGATGTAGTGGACGTTGACTCCGATGTTCTCCTTTTGCAGCGCCTGAAAGACCGTCTTGCGGGTGGCCTTCAGCCTTGCGAGCTGAAGTCTGACAATGAACAGATGCCAGCTCGACTCCGCCTCTGGAAGCTGATGCGGCAGAATAAGCTCCTTGGTCCCGCTCAGCTCCTGCAGATACAAGGCGGCAAGCTGCTTACGCTTCTCGATGAAGCCCCCGATTCTGCGCAGCTGGGAGATGCCGAGTGAGGTCTGGATATCTGTGATCCGGTAGTTGTACCCGAGGAATTGCATCTCATAATACCAGGGTCCGTGGTTCTCCCTTAACTTACGCTCATCCCTGGTGATGCCGTGGGTGCGGAACTGCAGCAGCTTCTCATAATACACCGGGTTATTGGTCGTAATCATTCCGCCTTCTCCCGTTGTTATATGCTTTACAGGATGGAAGCTGAACATGGTCATGTCCCCGATAGCCCCAATACTTCTATTCTTATATCTCGCACCAAGCGCATGGGCCGCATCCTCAATCACGATCAGATTATGCTCCCCTGCAATCTCCAGGATCTCATCAAGCTGTGCCGGCTGGCCGGTGAAATGGACGGGAATAATCGCTTTCGTTCGGGCCGTAATTCTCTCCCTGATCCGCTGCGGATCAAGATTATACGTCCGCGGATCGATATCTGCGAATACCGGTACGCCCCCCTGATACAGTACACAGTTCGCAGTAGCGGCAAACGTCATGGGAGTCGTAATCACCTCATCCCCTTCGCCGATCCCGGCGGCATAACAGGCCCCGTGCAGGGCCGCAGTTCCGCTGGAGAAGGCCACCGCATATTTTGCCCCGGTAAACGCTGCGATCTCTGCTTCGAATTGCTCAATGGCCGGGCCGCTGGTCAAATAATCACTTTGCAGCACCTTGACCACGGACTCAATATCCTCGTCATCGATCATCTGTCTCCCATACGGCAAGTAGTGGGCACGTACAGGCTTCCCGCCGTCAATGGCCAGTTTGCTTTTACTCATGATTGGTTCGGCTCCTTTCGGTGAAAGGTCTCAAGAATCCATTGCTCTGTCTGCCGGATGCCCTCCTGGATGGTAACCTTAGGTGTCCAGGACAATTGCTTCTCTGCCTTGTTATAATTGCATAACAGCTTCTGGATCTCACTCTGCGGGTGGATATGGGGAACATGCTGGACTGGTGCCTGCCCGTCTGCAATCAGCTCGGCCAATTGATTGACGGTGATATCCTCACCTGTGCCTGCATTGATAATTTCTCCATGCAGCTTATCGCTGTAACCCGCCTCCACTACGAAATCTGCACAGTCTCCCACATATAATAGATCCCGTGACTGAGTGCCGTCCCCGTAGATATTCAGCGGCTGGCCTTTTAATTTGCTGTGGATGAAGATCGCCACGACCCCGCCTTCGCCGCCGGTTTTCTGATAGGGACCATACGTATTAAATGGCCTTACGACCACCACCGGCAGATCATAGGCATAGAAATAGGATAGTACCATATTCTCCGCAGCGATCTTGGCCCCGGCGTAGGGAGAGGCTGGCTTGATAGGGGATTGCTCATCAATTCCCTGTTCATCCGCCGCTCTGGCATAGACCATGCAGGTACTCATGAAGACCAGCTTCACCTGCTGCTTGCGGCATTCCTCCAGCAGATAGAAGGTCGCCAGCGTATCATTGTTGAACGTGGTCTCAGGATCATCTATGCTGTCTTGCACATTAATGCTTGCCGCGAGGTGGTAACACAGGTCGAACGAATTCTCCCGGAAAAGCTCCTTCAAGGCTGCTCTGTCCTTAAGGTCCATAATCTGCACCTTCTGCAAATGCTCGTTATCCTCATACTCCTTCAGATTATCCAACGATGAATTCGCCAGATTATCAACGACCCATACCCTTTGTCCATCCTTTAACAAACGTCCGACCACCCATCTGCCGATGAAGCCGGCACCTCCGGTTACAAGTATATTCATAGTAAGCCTCCACTAGATTAGATTTTGTTCCGATGCCAGCTTCTTGACCTGCTCCTTGGTCAGCGGGGTCTCTCCTTCGGAGCTGTAGGTGCCCGGCTTCGGCCTGGTTGCTTCCCGGTAGGACTGCGGTGCAGCATAGGGGGAAGGGACAATGTATACATCCTTCAATTCATAAGCGCTTAGTGATTCCTCGCGGGTCATCAGTTCTTCGTATCTCTTCTCGCCTGGCTTCAGGCCGATCTCCAGGATCGTCACCGTAGCCGGGAGGGTCCCATATTTCTTCGGCACCTCCTCGGCTACAACCTCAGCCAGATCCTTCAGCCTGATCACCGGCATCTTCAGAATAAAAGTCTCACCACCCTTCGCCAGCTGCAGGGACTGAACGGTCAGCCGGGTCGCCTGCTCCAGCGTCATCATGAACCTTGTCATGGACAGATCTGTTACGGTGATCGCCCTGCCTTCTCTCGCCTGCTTCACAAACAAAGGAATAACAGACCCTCTGGAGCCCATCACATTCCCGAACCGTACGGTACAGAACACCGTTTGGCCGGAGCCGCCCGAGGTGACGGCAGAGGAAATCAGCTTCTCCGCAGACAGCTTGGTGGCTCCATAGTTGTTGGTCGGTGAAATGGCTTTATCTGTGCTTGTAAAAACGACCTTGCCTACCTTCTGCTGCTTCGCTGCCTGAATCACGTTATGAGTGCCGATAATGTTCGTAAGTACAGCCTCGAACGGGTTAGTTTCACAGAAGGATACATGCTTCATAGCAGCAGTATGGAACACATAATCTATCCCCTCCATTGCCGCCAGCACACGGTCATAATCCCGGACATCTCCAATCAGGCAGCTAAGTCTTGCGTTCCCTTGCAGCTCATCCTGCAGCTCGAACTGCTTATACTCGTCTCTGCTGAGAATCCGGATGATCTCTGGCTCCTGCTTCAGCAGAAGCTTCGCAATACTTTTCCCGATGGTGCCGGTACCGCCGATGATCAGAATCCTTTTATTCCGGAAGAACATGCTCTCCACCTCCCGCTTCATCGATTCCCGCTTCCATGGATCAGCCGGTCCATGAGATCCGCAAGCGCTTTGCCGGAGTCAGGAATCTGATAGGATTGCTGCAAGAATTTCTCTTTTACAATCTTGTAGTTTGATTTCTCTATATTGCTGGAATAATAACGGGCGATGATGCGGGTTAAGTCCGCCGGTTCTTTTTGAATATAGCGGTCAAGGGCATCATAGTAATCATATTCACGGTTAGCCTGAATGAATTTATAGACAAATACAGGCTTGCCGAATAAAAGGCCTTCGAGGGCAACCGTAGAGAGGGTGGCGACCACAGCGTCCGATTTCATAATCAGCTCACGGGTATCTGCCTTCCGGTCAGTAACCACATGAACATTGCTATATTCTTCTTCGTACCCGGTATACAGCGAGATCAGCTTCTTGGACAGCTCCCAGGGATGTGGCTTGATGATCAGCTGGAACTGCGGATGTGAGGCCAATTGGGTGAGCAGGGTACGGATCTTGTATTCATCCAGCGTCGGTCCGGTAGCGATCAGTAAGGTGATTTTATGAGGATCAAGCTGGTAGGTTTCTCTAAAAGACTCTGTAGACGTAACCTTCGAGGTAAAGATATCATCGTAACGGGCATGGCCGGTAATCACGATCCGCTCAGCTTCAAGCCCTCTGCGCACATACCAATCATGTTCATATTGCCCGTAAATTGCGATATGGCTGGAGAATACAGGAATGAAGGCTTCCTCTCCCATCAGAATTCCGTGCTGCAGACATACGCTGGGAATCCCCTTAATCCCTGCAACGACGGCAAGCGCCCGGCTGGCTACATCTTCTGTCGTACCTACCATTACAGCGGCTACCGGCAGGTCATTGTAGAGATTAAATACCATTTCAATGGTATCTACAATGGAAGGAATCCGGCTTAGGAAGGTCTGGACAAAAAATTCATTACTGAACGCAGGATGTCCTTCGGTCTTCGCAAAAAGGTCAGCAGCGCGCCGGACCAGCTCTTCTGCAGCAGCTTTGGTATCCTGCTTGTAGCCCAGGCTGTATACATTGGGGATGCCAAATAGCTCCTCCGCTCTGGAGCGGGATAGAATCATGGCCGAATCTCCGCTGAAATACTCACTGATTGTTTGCTCCGACATTCTGATATAGTCCAGATTGATCAGTATTTTGCCCTTCAGATTGGACTTCACAGGCTGATAGAGCAGCGCAACCCGCTTTTCAAAGAAAGGCTGAATCTGGTGCTGCTCATGAATACCGGAATGCTCCAGCTTCAGCCTGAACCCGCTGCTCCCCATCTCGCTTCTTAGCTCATCATTGATTTGTTGATAGAAGTTTGTCATCAGGGCCAGAGGGATATTCCTGTACTTCAGTTCCTGCGCAGTATGGATAAATTCACTATAGAGTGACCAGTAATTGGACAGATAGGTGGACAATCCGTTCTCCCTCCTCGTGGTTCCTGTCTAGACAGAGATTTTATTTCTTTTGCTGCTGGATGAACTTTAGCTCTTCCCTGAGTTCCTTGCAGGTCCGCTGCGGAGGAAGCATCTGGATGAACTGGCTCTTCTCCTGATGCTGCAATTGATAATGAATCGACAGCTCGGTGATATAGTTATCATCCAGAACCTCGTCAACCGGGTAGAAATCCCAGAACTGGTTAAGCCGCCAAAAGAACCTGCCGTCACCTATTCGATAGAACTCCGGATTCTCATCCCAGTAAGACCCGAACTTGTCATGAATGACCGGAAGAATCGAGCTTCTGTGCAGGATGGAGCAATGATCGATGACACAAGGGGCCACCGAAACGATTTTTTTGGCCGGTCTAAGCTGGCTGCGGGTCACTTCATCCTGTTCGTTCAAGTAGTTGACCAGCGACGCAGAGTAGGCAATCATGACTTCGGGATTCTCCTCCAGATAGTCCACCATCTGCTCAAGTCTAGTATTTCTGTAACGGTTGTCATCGGTAGCATAGGAAATATACTCTCCCTGTGCTTGAGCGAGGGCTTGATTGATCAGCGCGGAGTATCTGACCTTTTCTACTCTCTGCTGCAGGGTTTCCGTATCGCTTCTGAAGAATTTGATTCTTTCATCCTTGAGATAGGGCTCAATCACTTTCAGAGTTTCTTCATTCGAGTTATCATCCATCAAGTAGAATTCAAAGTCTGTAAGCGTCTGATTCAGAATGGATTCAATGGACTTTGCGACATATGCGGCCTTATTGTAGCTGGTCATAATGATCGTAACCTTTGGCAATCGAATACCTCCCCCGCTGTTTACTTGCTATCATATGTATCCTTCTTCGAAACGTTATAGGTTAGAAGACTAAATTTTCAACTGGAGGACAAAATAGCGGACTTAGTCTATGGGCAAACCTGAATAAACGCCCGGCAGATGAACTGCGGAGCGTCTATCAGGTCCGGTGAATCCGTCTATTAAGCTTGCACGTTCATCAACAAAACATGCAGCCGGTGCTCAAAGGTATGGGCTGCCAGCACCTGTTGCCTCGCTGCTTCAGCGATCCGCTTGCGCTCCTCGTCATGCGCCATGTAGTAATGGATCTTTTGCAGCAAATCCTGCTTATCCTGATAAGAAACCACCTGTGTGCCTTCCTCGAACTGATGGCGGAGCCCGCTTTTATGATCGGTAAGCTGGAACGCTTCGCAGCTGGCTGCGTCAAAGGTGCGGTTGTTGATGCTTGTGGCGATAATCCCTGCCCGGTTCCGGTTGTACTTCTCAGCGGAAGGGCGGTGGACATTCAGCACAATCTTCGCCCCGTTATAAAACTTAGCAGCCGTCTCCGGCGGGACCCAGGCATTCACCAGCTCCACATTGCGCTTAGCGCCATGCTTCCACTCATGATAGTACCGGCCCCACCCCCGCCCCACTAGCTGGATGTGATAGGCTGTGCCTGCAAGTAAGGCTTCTATAAGCTCAATCCGGTTACTGTAAGGCACGCCTACTAAGCAGATATCACATCTATACTCCTCGGATACGGCTGCGGGGTGAAACAGCTCAGGATCTGTGCCCAGCGGCAGATGATAGACCCGGGGGTGCCCCAAGGCTTGATAATGCTCCACTGCAGCTTGGTCAATAGTGAAAATATAATCAAAATAAGCAATCAGCGGAGCTGTCCAATCCATGTAATAGGGGTCCTCTGTCATCCATACCGCTGATTTCACCCCGGATTGTCTGATGCACTCCAGCACAGGCTCTGAGACCTTCAAACCAGCCATAAGCAGAATTAGCTCCGGCTGCCAAAAAGGCTGGTTAAGCTTTAATTCACCTAAAGCACTGTCAGGCTGCAAAGCTCTGCAATGGTGCCCCGCTTTCTGTAAAGCCTCTGCAATACGCTGTTCGAAGAAAGAATACACGCCCTGGAAGCCTGAAGTTATAAATAGGATATTCATAGCTATCACCACCAAAATTTCCGATATTTTTCCAGTCCATAGGGTGTTGTCTCTAACATAATATTCACTTAAAACATAGGATGGAACTATGCCATAATATGGAGGTGAAAAAATGCCGCATACCCTAGTAGAATTTGCCCGAAGTGTCAGTAGCAATCTATCTTTTGGACCTCCGATTCCAATCGACGGAACACAGCACCTGATCTTGGAATTCGGTATGCCCGTTCCTCCTGCTCCAAGCAATTTCGTAGAGCTGTCTACAACTGTTGGCTGGGAGGCTACTAACGTCTTTGCCACACCGCCTGTTCAACCCACTCTCCTGCTGGAAGTGCTTGTAAATGGAATTCTCGTAGGCAGTGCCGAACAATCCGCTATCCCGGCGGACGGAGATCCGATCCGAATGACCACCATGTTCCAGACGATCCTTACCGATCTGCCCGAAGGCTATTATGCTTTTCAGGTCTTTGCCTCTAACCTCGAAGATCTTCAAGGCGAAATTAACCTTAGGGGCCCTATCCACATTACAGGAAAAGTGATCGTGCCCGTGTAGAATGGACAAAAAAACTCCCTAGCAGAGGTCTTGATTGACCTACTGTTAAGGAGTTTTTGTGTATTATAGTACAAGCTAACTGTCATCTTAGGCTCAGAGCGCGTTCTCGCTAACCTCGCGGCTCTCCAGCGCATTCCAATCATCCTGGGACAGCAGCTCCAGCTGGGCTTCCAGCAGCGTCCGGAACCGGGTACGATAGATCGAAGCCTGCTTGCGCAGCTCCTCGGTCTCGATCGCCACCTTGCGGGATTTGGACAACGCTTCGTTGATAATCCGGTCGGCATTCTTCTCCGCTTCCTTGAGGATCAGCTGGGATTCCTTCTTGGAGTTGTTCTTCACATCATCTGCAGCCTCCTGGGCTACAAGAATAGTCTTGGACAGACTCTCTTCAATATTGACGAAATGATCCAGGCGTTCCTGAAGGGTTAACAGCTGGTTGTGCAGCTCCTTATTCTCCCGGATCACGCTCTCGTAATCCTTAATCACCTGATCCAGAAATTCATTGACCTCATCTTCATCATAACCGCGGATTCTCCGGGAGAATTCCTTGTTATGTATATCGAGCGGTGTTAATGGCATGCTGTGCACCTCCTAGAAATTTCGGTGAAGATTATAGATGAAAGACAATTACCGGCGCACGGCCTGCTAAATGTCCATATTTCCCTGAGTTTATCAATTTCGACAAGCACAGCTGTAATCCTGCAAAGACTTCAGACAAATTTGCCTACCAAAATCCGGTAACGGCCCTTCTTCGTCAAGCTGCCGATCTCCAGCACCTTGAACCGTCCGAAGCCCTGGATCGAGACCATGTCCCCGTCCTTCAGCGAACGGGACGGATCTTCCTCAACCTTCCAGTTCACCCGGACGCGCCCGGCCTTGATCGGGGCCAGAATCTTGCTCCGGCTCAGCCGCGTGACATCCGCTGCAATCCCGTCAAGCCGGAGGGACGCCACTGTGAATTCCAGCTTCGTAAGCTTGACCTCACTGCTGCGCAGGTCCGATAACGGCAGGATCTCCGTACTGACATTAATCCGGTGTACTCCAGTCAAATGAATGGACAGGTAATCCGCGATGTCAGCAGCCACCACTACGTGGCAGCCGTCTTCCAGCACATAAATATCACCAATCTTGCCTCTTTTGATGCCAAGTCCCAGGATTGCTCCCATATAATCCCCATGTTCCAGCGAGAGAAATTTCTGTTCCCCTGAGGTGATATTCAGCACGCTTAATTCCATATCCTCATTCGTTAGGTCACGATAATCCGGAGCCACCATGCCCCGCTTCCGCTCGGCATCCGAAGAACCGCCCTCCCAGCGCACAATCACATCAGGATGGCGGTTCACCAGACTCTGCAGAATATAGGCCTGACGGGGGTCCAGGAATTCGGTCAGCTTCGTCTCATGATACTCCCCGGCATTCGTTACCCACTCCCAGGCCTTGTCCACAAACGGACGCTCATCCGGGTGGAAATGCCCGTAGATTTCAATCTTCATGGGATTAACCGAAGACCGAAGCCAGGATTGATTTAAGCCCGACTGCGGCAAAGCGCAGCAAGATAATCGCGACAATCGGGGAAATATCCAGCGTTCCAAACAATGGAGGGATAATTCTCCGGAACGGTGCCAGATACGGCTCCACCAGCTTGCCCAGCAGCTCACCGATAAAGTTCTCACGCAGATTCGGCAGCCAGGACATCAGAATGTATACGAGGATCATGTAATAGTAAATCTGAAATAGGATGTCTATAATTGAAGATATTTCATTCAAACCCTGCTCACCTCATTCGGTTGTAGTCTTGCTCGTCACCCAGGATCTCGGTAATGGAGCCTTGAATCTCCACGGTGTCCGGTGTGCACATAAATATATTGCCCCCAATTTTGGATATTCCTCCACCCAGAGCATAAACAGTTCCGCTGAGAAAATCGATAATCCGCATCGCCTGGTCATTGCGCACCCGCTGCAGGTTAATGACTACCGTGCGGTGTGAACGCAGATGGTCAGCGATCTCCTGCGCCTCGTCATAAGAACGCGGCTCGTAGAGCACAACCTTCACATTTTTTTGGGAATGAATGCTAACGACGTTGGCCCTCTGATTCTTGCGTGTTTCTACAGGGGCGGGTTCGTATTCATCCTCATCACGGGAAATTTGCTCCCGCTCCACAATCTCCTCTTCCTCCTGCAAGCCCAAGAAACTCATAAACCGGTTCATCACGCCCATCATTCTCCCTCCTCATGACCTACTAATACCGTTCCCAGACGAACCCGGGTGGCTCCTTCCTGTATCGCCACTTCAAAGTCATTCGACATGCCCATCGACAGCTCTTGTATTGGCTCAGGTGTCAAACCCAACAGATTCAAGCGGTCACGCAGCTCGCGGAGTCCGCGGAATACCGGCCGGGTCGCCTCGGGGTCTTCCTCATGAGGGGCCATCGTCATCAGACCGATGACCTTCACCCGGTCAAGCGGGGCGATCTCCCGCAGGAAGTCCTCCACCGCTTCCGGCGCCAGGCCGAACTTGGTATCCTCGCCTGAAATATTCACCTGCAGGAACACCTTCACCTCAAGTCCGGCAGCTTCCGCCTTCTTATGCAGCTCCCTGGCCAGCGACAGCCGGTCCAGAGAGTGAATATATTGAAATTTACCGATAACGTCCTTCACCTTGTTCGTCTGCAAATGCCCGATAAAATGCCATATTCCCTTATGCCCCAGCGCATTCCATTTCGGCTCCGCATCCTGCCAGCGGCTCTCGGCGATCTCCTCAAGTCCTGCCTCCAGCACAGCGGCAACCGTATTCAGCGATACGTATTTCGTTACCGCAATCACCTTGACTTCACTGGCATCCCGGCCGCTGGCCGTGCAGGCCCGTGCGACACGTTCCCGGGTAGTGGCTATTCTTTCTTGTAGCGAGGCCAAAATTTCAACTCTCCTTTATTCCGATCCAGCTCGTCATTCTCCCAGTGACCCCGTTTTCCTTCCGGTAGGAAAAGAACAGATCACTGTTACAGCTTGTACACCAAGTTGTACATTCGATATGAGTCGGCAATATTCCTGCTTTTATCATAATGCGTTGATTCAATTCTTTCAAGTTCAGCAGCATTTTGCTGCTGTCTGTCTCGGATGGTCTATATATAGCCCGTTCGCCTTCTGCAGGAGCCGGCAGGTTCAGCCTGGCCTCCAGGCGGCGGACAGGGTCCATTACATAATCATCCACCTCATAGCAGCAGTCTCCGATGGAAGGTCCTATAGCGGCCTGTATGTCCTGTGGACGGCTCCCATACGTGAGCCCCATACGCTCCACCATCGCGGACGCGATTTCCGCTACGGTCCCCTTCCAGCCTGCATGCGCCAGCCCCACCACCTGGTTCAGCGGATCATGGAAGAACAGCGGTACACAATCAGCGTAGAAAGAAGTCAGCAGCACTCCGGGCACATTCGTCAGCAGTCCGTCAGTGGCCTGAAAGGCAGAGGCCCGGTCCAGGCTGCCCCGGCCGCGTTCCTTTTCTGTAACGACAGCGATCTCTTTGCCATGGGTCTGTTCTCCGCAGGTCCAGTCAGCCAGCCGGAAGCCCAGACCCGCAGCCAGCAGGCTGCGGTTAGCCAGCACATCCGCCGGATCATCGCCTACATGAAAAGCACAATTGAAGCTGTCATACGGTTCTTTCCCGCTGCCGCCTGCTCTGCCGGTGAAGCCTGCAGTAATGCCCCTGTACGGCTCACGCCACGGCTCCAGATGCAGCAGCATGGGCGCTGCGCCATTTTGCATAAACGGTTCCATCTCTTCACCTCCGCTTAAGTGTACCACACTCAGCCCCACAAACTTATCCCCACAAACTCTACCCCACAAAGTGAAGTAATGCTTCGGAGTGAATTCAAGTACTTTGCGGGGGCCCCGAAAACATACTTCGTAAACATACAACACAAACTCAGCCCACGCCGTACATTTCTCAATCCACTCTATGACTTTACCCAGATAGGCAGAAAAAAGACGCACCTCATTAATAAGTGCGCCGTTCACTGCGTTCCGGCCGTTCCAGGTACATCATCTCGCGGTCTTCCTGTCCCTGCGGCATGCGGGGCTCCTCCAGCTTCACGAGCACGACATCCGCACCGATCTTCACAATATTCCGCCACGGAATCACCAGATCGGCACCGCCGCCGAACAGCCCCATGAACCTTGTATACCCCGGGACAATCACAGCGTCAATGACGCCTCTGCGCAAATCCAGCTCCAGATCGCTGATCTGGCCCAGCCGTTTGCCGTCCACAATATTGATTACATCTTTAGTTTGGAAATCGGATATTTTCATCTTTTTATCCGAAGCTGACGTTTCCTCAATCATCCTGCCACCCCTGTACATTCAGACCTATAGCTTCAGTATATGTCCTTAGGGCTTGGCCGCATGACTGTATTCCAGCCTCTGTGCCCCGGACATATAAAAGGATATCCCGGATGGCCGCCAGGTGCCGCCATCCGGAATATCCTCCGCTCATTTATAGACTGTGGTCAGGACTTTACATGCTTTTGCATTTGCTGGATCGCTGATTTCTCAAGCCTTGAGACCTGGGCCTGCGAGATGCCAATCTCGTCAGCGACCTCCATCTGGGTCTTGCCTTCGAAGAAGCGCATCGACAGAATGCGTTTCTCGCGCTGCCCCAGCCGCTGCATGGCCTCCCGGAGTGCAATCTCCTCAATCCAGGAGACATCCTTGTTCTTGTCGTCACTGATCTGATCCATCACATAGATTGGGTCCCCGCCGTCATGATAGATCGGCTCGAACAGGGATACCGGGTCCTGGATCGCATCAAGTGCGAAGACAACATCCTCCTTCGGAACACCGAGCGCTTCGGATATTTCAAAGATCGTCGGCTCCCGCGAATTCTGGTTCGTCAGGCTGTCACGCACCTGCAGCGCCTTATAGGCAATATCGCGCAGGGAGCGGGATACCCGAATCGGGTTGTTGTCGCGCAAGTAGCGGCGGATCTCTCCGATAATCATCGGCACCGCATAGGTGGAGAACTTGACATTTTGCGATAAATCGAAATTATCGATGGCTTTCATGAGTCCGATGCAGCCTACCTGAAACAAATCATCGACGAACTCTCCACGATTATTGAACCTTTGAATCACGCTTAGCACAAGCCTGAGGTTGCCATTTACCAATTTCTCTCTGGCGGATCGCTCGCCCTGCTGCTGCAGCGAAGTGAACAATGCCCGCATTTCCACGTTCGTAAGAACAGGCAGCTTGGCGGTATCCACACCGCAAATCTCGACTTTATTTCGGGTCATGATGATTAACCTCCCAAGGAGAAACATTACTGTACATTATCTCCCCGGTCCGGCATTTTATTCCTCAGCTTTCATCACTTACACCATCTTGTTGAACTCCTTGCGCAGCCGCTTGATAATTCGTTTCTCCAGGCGGGAAATATAGGATTGGGAGATGCCCAGCAGATCGGCTACATCCTTTTGTGTTTTTTCTTCGCCGCCGCGCAGCCCGAATCTCAGCTCCATGATCAGCCGTTCCCGCTCGCTGAGCTTCTCCAGCGCCTTCTGCAGCAGCTTGCGGTCCACCTGCTCCTCGATGTTGCGGTAGATCGTATCATTCTCCGTACCCAGCACATCCGAGAGCAACAGCTCGTTGCCGTCCCAGTCAATATTCAGCGGTTCATCAAAAGAAACCTCGCTTCGGGTCTTGCTGTTACGCCGCAAATACATCAGAATCTCATTCTCGATGCAGCGTGAGGCGTAGGTGGCGAGTTTGATTTTTTTCTCCGGATCAAAGGTGTTGACCGCCTTAATCAGTCCGATCGCGCCAATGGATACCAGATCCTCAATGTTAATTCCGGTGTTCTCGAATTTCCGGGCGATGTAGACCACCAGCCGCAGATTGCGCTCAATCAGCATGGCCCGGACCGCCGCATCTCCGCTGGAGAGGCGCTGGAGCAGGAATTCCTCCTCCTCGCGTGTCAGCGGCGGCGGCAGCGCCTCACTTCCACCGATATAATAAATCTCCTGGCTCTTCAGACCGAGCAGAAACAGCATGCGGTAATACTGCAGTTGCAGCACAAGCTTGAATTTGACCATTATTGTTCCTCCTATAGGTTACTTAGCCCATCACCTTGTCAGCCGGCACTTCTGGAGCACTCTCTTTATGGGTCAGGTCAGGATGTATGACCGCCCGGTATGCGCCGTCTCCCGACAGTGTCCCGCCATCCAGCCCGATGAGTACCCTTGTGCTGCAAAAGGTATCACCGCCAAGCTCTATCCTTACCTTATCCGGCTTCAGCGCGAGCATGAAGGATGCCCCGCGGTTGACGCCCCTGTACGGCACCAGCCGCACTCTGTCCTGCCAGGGGAACGACTGCCCGTCCGTTTCCAGTACAAGTGTATCTGCACCCGTCTGGGTCAGCCTCCCTTTCCAGGAAGCCGGCAAATGCCCTTCCCACAGCGAGGCTTCCATCACCATGACCGGAATCCTCGTCAGCGGATCGCTGAGCCGGTTCCCGGTATCCAGCAGTCCGGGGCAGGTAACCGACACTCCGCCGATCTCCACTGTCACTTCCCCGATATAGGAGTCCAGCTGCTCTCTGTGCCGGCGGGAGGACTGGATCCCCTTGAAGAGCAGCAGCACCAGCGGAAGCAGGGCAAGCACGAACCAGAACCCGATCTTCAGCCGGTAAGCTTGGCCTCCCGATGAGGTGAAGATCATGCCCTTCCAGAGGTCACCAGAGCTTTGCAGCAGATAATGAACGCCTATGATCCCTCCCGCCGCCGCAAAATTAATGATATAAAACGCCCCGAATGCCCGAAGATAGCTTTGCAGACTTCTAAATCCAAAGGCTATCCAGATCATCAAAACCGATAGACCGAATTTGACGAGAAAGGTATACATAAAGGACAGCTCCGGTACAAACATCATGACAACATAGAGCGCCCCTGCCAGCGCTGAGAGAGTCAGGCGCCACCAGGATATCTTGTGCTTAACCAGCCAGCTTGTCAGCCACAGCAGGACTCCGTCGATCAGCAGATTGGCGGCAAAAATCAAGTCAATATACACAACCATCGCTCTCACCTGCCTGCAAGCGGATATCTATCCGGAGGCCGGGGTGCAGGCTCTCTTTTTAGACGATAAGATTAGTATAGAAACTCCCGCATCCAAAGTCTGTCTAAACATGGGGGGCGTTCTTGCAGTTTTTTTGTCGAGTTATGGGCCTTAAGAGGAACCTTAATGCACAACAAAAGCCAACCTTGGGCGGCTGGCTTCATGCATGACGTATTTAATTGTTGATAGATTTCAACTCTTCTTCGGAAAGTCCGGTTGCCTTCTGCACAGAAGGACGATCCATTCCCATAGACAGGAGATTCTTCGCTATTACCCGCTTGGCCTCCTGTTTACCCGCCATAGTGCCTTCCTCCACGCCCTTAGCAAAGCCTTCTCTTAGCGCACCCTCCCGCTGCGAGGCTTCGTCCATCAGGAACTTCTGGCGGTCCTCATACTTGCGGCGGGCCTCCGAATCCTGGCTCAGAAATTCCAGCGTCTCCATCGCCTTCTTCAAGGCCGGCTCATTCATTTGCAGCACCTCCCAATCAGAGTAGTCAATCCCTTTCAGGAACAGCAGCCAGTTCACAAGGCCGCCCTCGCCGGGCGTAACCGGCTTGTTTAGCTTAGGCAGCTCCAGGAAATGAATCTCGATATCATCTGTCAGCGGCGCTCCGCTGCTGTCCTCCCGCAAATGAAATACACTGTGTGTATGTTCATTAGGCAGCACCTTGTAATTCAGAATATTAATCGTCACGCATTTCTTAAGCTCGGTATATTTCCCGCTGACCTGAAGCTGCCCGGCATAACGCTTGCTCCAATAATACAGCGTGCGTTTCTCAATATCATATTTGTTGAACAGCTGCATCTCAATATTGATCAGCTTGCCGCCCACCGTCTTGGCCCATATATCAAATATCGCTTGCTTATCCAGCGGATCATCCTTATCTGTATAAGGATTGAGCAGCACCACTTCCTCCAGCGGAAGATCGCCCGCATCCAGGAATATCTGATTCAGAAAGGCGAGCAGTACATCCTTGTTGCTCTCGCTTGCAAAAATCCGCTTAAATACAAAATCCACCCGGGGGTCCAGCATTTCCATGGTATCGTCTCCCGTTATCGTTATTATACAGCTTGAAAAGCAAAAAAACACCATACCCCGCAGTTCAAAGCTGCGTGATACGGTGCTTCCGTAACAGTCTATGCTATTAATAGCGATTTAAAGGCTCTTAATCATTATTGCCGCGTGTCCGGTTGCGCAGGAAGGTCGGAATATCCAGCTGATCAGAGCTTGTCTGATTCCCGAACGGACGAAGATTCTCACTCTTGCTCTTATTATCAGCAGCCGGCTCGCTGTTTGCCGCAGGACGGCGTACAGGAGCTATTGGAGAAGGCTTGTGTTCAAATCCGGTCGCAATCACAGTAACCTTGATTTCATCCTTCATACTCTCTTCGATAATGGCACCGAAGATCATATTCACTTCAGGGTCGGAAGCAGAGGTAACAATCTCGGCAGCTTCATTCACTTCGTACAGGGAGAGGTTAGAGCCGCCTGTAATGTTCATAATAACACCGCGCGCACCTTCGATGGATGTTTCAAGCAGCGGGCTCATAATCGCCTTGCGGGCCGCCTCAGATGCTCGGTTCTCGCCGGTGGCAATCCCGATGCCCATAAGCGCTGAACCGCGCTCGGTCATAATCGTCTTCACATCGGCAAAGTCAAGGTTGATCAGACCGGGAACCTGAATAAGGTCGGAGATGCCTTGTACTGCCTGCCGGAGTACATTGTCCGCTTCACGGAACGCTTCCAGCATTGGAGTCTTCTTATCCACAATTTCCAGGAGGCGGTCATTCGGAATCACAATCAGCGTATCAACCTTTTCCTTGAGCGCTTCGATTCCAAGCTCTGCCTGATTGGCACGTTTTCTGCCTTCAAAAGTGAACGGGCGGGTTACAACGCCTACCGTCAACGCTCCACACTCCCGGGCGATTTCAGCAATGACAGGCGCTGCGCCTGTTCCGGTACCGCCCCCCATGCCTGCGGTAACGAAGACCATGTCCGCGCCCTTCAGCGTATTCGAGATCAGATCGCGGGATTCCTCTGCCGCCTTCTTGCCGACCTCAGGATTCGCTCCTGCGCCAAGTCCGCGGGTCAATTTATCCCCGATTTGTAATTTATGCTCCGATTTGGCCATATGCAGCGCTTGGGCGTCTGTATTAACCGTGATGAACTCAACACCCTGAACGCCATTTTCAATCATCCGGTTCACAGCGTTGCTTCCTCCGCCGCCGACGCCGATGACTTTTATTTGCGCCAAGCTCTCCATTTCAAAATCAAATTCCAACATATTGTTTCCATCTCCCCCTCGAGTAGTGCTTGGATGGCCAATCCAAGTATATCTGGATTACTCTTATATGAACTCGCTAAACATATTCTTTAGTCGTTCCACCAGACCCGGCTTCTTGGAAGAATCCTGAACCGGCGCTGCGCTCTGCTTGCTGCGGTTAACGGTCTTCTTGTTGGCACTTCCGCCGCTGCTGCGTCCACGGTAGTTGCGCACCACATTATGAAGGATGCCTACACCGCCGGTGAAGCCGGGGTCACGCACTCCGATATAATCCGGCACAGCGATCCGTACGGAGGCTGCCAGCTCGTTCTGGGCTACCTTAAGCACCCCTGGCATCGAAACTGTGCCACCCGTAAGTATATAACCTCCCGGGAGCTCCGTATAACCAAGCCGCTTCACTTCCTGACGGATCAGGTGGAAGATTTCCTGGACTCTCGGCTCGATAATCGCTGCCAGATCCTCCTGGTTGAATTCCTTCTCCACATTACTGCCGATACGCAGAACCTTGAAGACTACCTCTGAAGCGGCATCATCGATCCAGGCACAGCCGTATTTCAGCTTGACCTTCTCCGCCTGGTCGGTAAGTGTACGAAGTCCGTACGCAATATCATTGGTTACGAATTCTCCTCCGATCGGAATCGTGGAGGTTGCACTAAGGGAACCTTCTTCATATACAGCTATCGTGGCTTGTCCGGCACCGATATCCACCAGTACAGCCCCCATTGATTTCTCATCTTTGGAGAGCGCTAATCCGCCAGCCCCGAGAGACATAAGGACAAGATCTTTAACCTTCAGACCTGATTTCTCCACGCAGCGGAGCAGATTATGTATGGGGGTCTTGGCACCGGTGATGATCGTAGCCTCCACTTCCAGGCGGACGCCGATCATGCCGCGCGGGTCCTGAATGCCTTCAAGGCCGTCGACGATATACTGCTTGGCGACAACATCAATGACCTCGCGTTCCGGCGGAAGTGCAATCACCTCCGCAGCCTTGATTACGCGGTCGATATCATCTTCGCCGATCTCACGGTCCTCATTCTGAACGGCAACTACGCCGTGGCTGGATTGCAGGCCGATATGGTTGCCGGATATGCCGACATACACCTCGGATATTTGAATACCGACCATTTGCTCCGCATGCTCTACGGCACTCCTGATCGATTGCACAGTCTGATCGATGTCTACAATCGCACCCTTGCGTATCCCTTCCGAATCAGCAGATCCAACGCCAATAATATTGAAGGTTCCACTAGTAACTTCCCCGATTATTGCCCGAACTTTGGATGTACCGATGTCCAAACTAACAATGATGTCATTGTTGCTCAAGCCCTATGGCACCTCCTGTTATAATCATAATAAACATGTCTTTGATCCCGGTCGCGGGAAACATCTCTGTACATATTCAACATCCCTAATCCTTTCCCTCTTTTTTCAACAAATTTTTTGAGAGGAATAATATGACAAGGTATTCACGTGCAGGCAGGCACCCTCCGCTTAGCGGGATCAGCACCTGACATTCAAACAAGTGGAAACTAGAGAACAGCGGCTATATCCTGGATTACATCTCAAAAAATCCGCAGAAAAAAGAGGGATATTGCTTATTACCCGTAAAACAGATTGTAGCATTTTTTCCGCCCTATTAGTAGGGACTATTTACTCCCCCGCATCTGCGTCTTCCCCGGTGTCCCCGGCTTCGGTATGGAACGGAACATAGGAGTCCGCCTCCAGCATTTTGATCAGTCCCGGCTCCTCCGTCTGAATCACCTGATTCAAATAGCCTACTTTATCCTTGAGCAGCGAAATCGCCGTTATGACCTCAAACCGTGAACGTGTATAGAGCTTAATCCGGTCCGGAAAAGACAACGTCGGGGAAGGTACAATCTCCGATATATCACTGGTCAGCTCATTCGGAATTCCAGCCAGCGCCTGGCACAGCTTGGCCTTAAAAGGGTCTTCAGCCTTCCAGTTAGTCAATATCGGCTTCTCTACAGCAATTCCCGTATCCGTCACAGAGACGGCGGCCCCGCTCGACAGAATAGCTTCCAGCATGCCTGCCTGGTCCAGCTCATAAGCAACCGCCGGGTACTCCTTCACGGTAATTGTAACCACTCCGGGGAACTTCTTGCTTACTTGGGCCTCCTGAACCGTATCCAGCTCCTCCAGCGCCTTCCCCACAGAATCTCCGGAGACGGCGAAGAACTGTCCCCCGATCTTCAGGCCGCTTGCAGCCAGCAGCTGCTCACGGGACGTATATTTATCCCCCTGCATTTCAATGGCTGTAATCTTGCTGATCGACGAACGGAAGAAGATTACCGCCAGCAGCGCAGTAAACAGCAGTGCCAGAATGATGATGATTTTACGGTTTTTTCTCTTGCTAGGCTTGTCCTCTTTCAAAAGAGGTATTCGCGTTTTTGGCATTCTCATATCTCCGTAATAAGGCCCTGTCTCCTTCCTCACGGCTACGCCGAAGGAGACAGGGAGCTTTAATTGGCCAAATCCAGCGGGTCAGGCACAGGCACCTTGCGGGTAATGCGTGCCCCCAGCTTTTGAAACAGTAATTCGATGCCGTCATATCCCCGGTCAATATGATGCGCCTGCTCAACAATAGTCGTTCCCTGAGCAGCCAGCCCGGCGATTACCAGGGCAGCTCCGGCCCGCAGGTCAGTGGCCTCAACCGTGGCTCCATACAACCGCTGAACGCCGCGTATGAAGGCCCTGCTCATATCAATAGAGATATCCGCTCCCATCCGGGCCATCTCCTCCACGTGCTTGAAGCGCCCCTCAAAAACCGTTTCCTTGATTACACTGAATCCGTCGGCCAGGGACAATAGAACCATAACCTGGGATTGCAGGTCTGTAGGAAAAGATGGGTACGGAGAGGTAACAATACGCTCAACTGCACGGGGACGTCCCATACAGCTGATATTAATTATATCATTGCATACTGTAATTTGAACACCGGCGCGCCTCAGGATGTGGATCAGGGAGGTCAAATGTCCTGCATTGGTGTGGGTCAGCGTGACATTTCCCCGTGTGGCGGCGGCGGCAATCATCACGGTTCCGGCAACAATCCGGTCGGGGATCACCTCATAGCTGCAGGCATGGAGCTTGCGGACACCCTGAATGGTGATCGTATCGGTCCCTGCGCCGATAATTTGTGCCCCCATCGCATTGAGGAAGTTCTGCAGATCCTGGATTTCCGGCTCTCTCGCTGCCCCGGAGATAGTGGTCGTGCCCTCAGCCATGGCGGCGGCCATCATGATATTCTCCGTGGCGCCTACGCTGGGATAATCCAGATGAATATCACAGCCCCTCAAGCCGGCAGCCCGGCAGCAGATCCGGCCGCCCGTCTCCTCAATCTCTGCCCCGAGCAGCTTGAGGCCATGCAGGTGAAGGTCGATCTTGCGCTCACCGATGGCACAGCCCCCCGGCTGATAGATCGTCACTTCCCCGAACTTGGCCAAAAGCGGGCCCATCAGGAATATGGAGGATCTCATCTGCCGCATCAGGTCCTCCGGAACATGAGAGGTCAGGAGAAAGGATGTATCTACGGTGACCGTCTCCTCTTCATGCACTGTCCTGCAGCCCAGCCGCTGCAGAATATGCAGCATTGTTTCGATGTCCAGCAGCTTCGGCACATTATGCAGTGAGTGAACTCCTTCGGCCAGCAGGCTGGCTGCCAGAATCGGCAGTGCCGCATTCTTTGCTCCATGGATACGTATGGTGCCTGACAGGGGGGTTCCACCCTCAATCACCAATTTGTCCAATGTATCACCTCCGAGATTACCGCTCACCCACCGTAAGCACTTCCTGGCCCCGCTGTCCTGCGTAATGGGCCGGAACGGATTCCGTCTCCAAGGCTCAGACATCAAGAAGCGCTCTGGGTGATTGTCACGATTATAGGATCATCCTATGTTAGGAGTCCCGTGTGTGTGACAATGTAAGCCCGGATTCTAGCGTTTACGTCCTGCAGCCAGCCTGCGCAGCTCGCTGACTACCAGGGAGGCGGAATCTCTTTTGCCCAGGCGCCTTGAGGCCTCCGACATGCTATGGCGCAGCGTATCCGCTCCGATGATCTTCTGAACCGCTGTGAACAGCGCCTCGCCGCTTAAGTCCTTCTCCAGCAGCACCACTGCCGCCCCTTCACCTTCCAGCGCTCTGGCGTTGGCTTCCTGATGGTTGTTCGTTACATTGGGAGACGGAATGAGCACAGAGGGTATGCCAAGCGCGGTAATCTCTGCAAGAAAAGAGGCGCCTGCCCGGTTAACGATCAGGGAAGTGCAGGCCAGCACCTCAGGCATATTGTGAACATAGGGGAGGACATGCAGCCAGTTCGGAATACCGCCGAGCTGCTCGCGTACCGCTTTGCGGGTATCCTCAAAGTAAGATTCTCCAGTCACATACACATAGTGAACACCATTACCCTTACCCACAAACGGTGCCATTTCAATCATGGCGCGGTTAATCGCCTTGGCTCCTCCGCTTCCTCCGACAACCAGCACCACCGTGCTTCCTTCGGGAATGCCGAGTGAAGCAAAGCCACGCTGCGGGTTCGCCGTCATGACCGTAGTGGCCCGGGGATTGCCCGTATAGATTACATTTTTGGCCCCGGGAAAAGCCGGCTCTGTGCCTTCAAAGCTCACCGCGACTGTGCTGGCATACCGGCTGAGAAAACGGTTGGTCAGTCCCGGAATTGCATTCTGTTCATGGATCAGCGTCGGGATACCGAGCCGGGAGGCTGCATACACAACAGGCCCGCAGACATACCCCCCGGTACCGACAACCACATCAGGCTTGAACTCGCGCAGCATGGCCTTGGAGGCTTTGACCCCCTTAAGGAACCGCATAACCGTCTTCACATTATCCATCGACAGCTTGCGGCGGAAGCCTGTAATATCAATGGACTGGAAAGGCAGATTCTCCTGGGGAACCAGCTTGCTCTCCAGACCCCGCTTGCCTCCGATATACAGGAAGACAGAATCCGCATCTTCGGATTCCAGTTGTCTGGCTACGGCTACGGCAGGATAGATATGTCCTCCCGTGCCGCCGCCGCTAAGTACAATACGCATGTCTTTCACCTCGCATAACGGGATAAATTAAGCAGAATGCCAAGCGCTGTGAGCATCAGAGTGAGCGATGAGCCGCCATAGCTGATCAGCGGAAGCGTGATGCCGGTTACCGGAATCAGGCCGATTACCACGCCGATGTTGATGACCACCTGAACCGCCACCATACAGACGATCCCTACAGCTAGATAGCTGCCGAAGCGGTCCGGCAAACTCATGGCGACCTTCATTCCGCGCCAGATCAGCAGCAGGAACAGCAGCAGCACGGCCAGCCCCCCGATGAACCCCAGCTCCTCGGCCAAGATTGAGAAAATAAAATCAGTCTGCGGCTCCGGGACGTAGCTGTATTTTTGCCGGCTCATCCCGAAGCCCAGCCCGCCCAGCCCTCCGGGCCCTACCGCATAGAGTGACTGGATAATCTGATAACCGGCACCCAGCGGATCGGACCAGGGGTCCAGAAAGGCGGTAATCCGCTGCAGCCGGTAAGGCGCAGCTGCAATGAGTCCGGCGAACCCGGCCAGCCCCAGCGCACCGAGGGAGAGCAGATGCTTCATCCGCGCCCCCGCTGTGAAGACCATCATCATGGCTGCGCCGAACATGACAGTGCCTGTACCGAGATCCGGCTGAAGCATAATCAGTGCGAATGCGGAGCCGATCAGCGCAAGCGGCGGAAGCAGCCCGCGCATGAAGCTGGAGATGTCATACTCCTCGGTACCAAGCCATTTGGCCAGGAAGAGGATCATCCCCATCTTCATGAACTCCGAGGGCTGAATCCCGAAGGAGCTGATGCCGAGCCAGCTGCGTGCACCGCCGCGCACCACGCCGATGCCGGGAATCAGCACCAGCACCAGCAGGGCGAAGCACACGAGCAGGAGCGGCCGGGCGAACCTTTTCAGCACCAGATAATCGGTGTTCGCTGTAATGAACATCGCGATGAGGCCCAGGCCTGCGAACAGCATCTGTCTTTTGACAAAATAAAACGAATCGCCATAATTGCGGAAGCCCAGAACGGACCCGGCACTGTATACCATTACCATACCGATAGCCAGCAAAGCCAGTATCGGAAGCAGCAGCCAGATATCGGGCGCATGACGGGATTTGTTCATCAGGAGCACACCTCTTGCATCCGTAGTAGGGGCTTATCCACCCCCCTACTTAAAGATTATGCACCGCCTCTTTAAAAATACGCCCGCGCTCCTCATAGGAGGTAAACATATCCCAGCTGGCACAGGCAGGGGACAGAAGAACTACATCCCCGGCTTCCGCCAGGGCCGAAGCCTCCCGCACAGCCTGCTCCAGCACAGCAGCGGCACTCTCCCCATTATCGACGGAGATGACCGTCTTTACTCCTGCCAGCCGGGCTACAGCCGCCAGCTTGTCCCGGGTCTGCCCAAGCGCCACCAGGGCTTTGACATTCTCTCCAAGGACAGGCAGCAGCTCCATATAATCCGAGCCGCGGTCCAGGCCCCCGGCAATAAGAATGACCGGCTTCCGGAAGGAGGCCAGCGCCATGGAGGTAGCTTTGGAATTGGTAGCCTTGGAATTGTTATAATAGGCGGCCCCTGCCTTATCTGTTACATACTCCAGCCTGTGCTCCACCCCGCGGAAGGAAGCCAGCACCGGGCCCAGCACCGCCGGGTCCGCCCCTGCGGCAATGGCAATGCCGCAGGCAGCCAGCGCATTTCCCACATTGAAGCGGCCGGGAAGTCCGATAGAATCGACATCTGCTATTTCAGTCTCGCTCTCGGTGTAATCGCGGTAGATAATGACCCGCTTCAGCTCGTCTACCGTATCCGGCACGTAGGACGGGCGGACGAAGATGCCCTGCACCAGCTCCTCGTTCATGGAGAAGGGCAGAATACCCGCCTTAAGATAGGGCACCAGTTCCCGGCAGACCGGATCATCCCAGTTCAGCACAGCGGTATCCTCCGGTCCCTGATTCGCGAACAGCTTGGATTTGGAGGCTACATAATCCTCCATGCCCCCATGGTAGTCGAGGTGGGTCTCCGCGACATTCAGCAGGGCAGCAATCTTCGGCCGGAACGCTTCCGTGCCCTTCAGCTGGAAGCTGCTTAGCTCGACCACCATCCAGTTGTCCGCGTCAGCCTCCTGTGCGGCCTGGGAGAGCGGTGTTCCTATGTTCCCGGCCACAATGGGCCGCATCCCCGCTGCCTCCAGCATATGGCCCACCCAGGTCGTTGTGGTGGTCTTGCCGTTAGAGCCGGTGATGCCGATCATCGGGGCAGCGCAGAGGTGATACGCGACCTCTACCTCGGTCACCACCTCAATCCCCAGCTCCAGCGCCTGCTGTACCGGAGCAACCGAATAAGGAATCCCCGGATTCTTGACAAGCAGCTCCACTCCCTCGTGGATCAGACTCTCCGGATGCCCGCCGCATATAACAGAAATTCCCAAAGATTCCAGTTCGGAAGCTTCGGGACTCTGATCTCTTTCCTTTTTGTCATTGACCGTCACCACAGCGCCGTGTTCATGCAGCACCTTGGCCACCTGGACGCCGCTTTTGGCGAGCCCCAGGACAACCACCTCTTGACCACGGTACAGATCCGGATGTTTCATTCGTTACAACCCCTTGATGAGATATAGTCCAGCTGCCGCCAGCACAAGGCCCACCGCCCAGAAGGAGACGACTACACGCCACTCCGACCAGCCGCCCAGCTCAAAGTGATGATGGATCGGGCTCATTCTGAATACCCGTTTGCCGCGTGTCTTAAACGAGGCGACCTGAATAATTACGGACAGCATTTCAACCACGAAGACTCCGCCGATCACCACAAAGAGCAGCTCGGTCTTGGTGACAATAGCAATCGCGCCAATCGCCCCGCCGATCCCGAAGGAGCCGAAATCGCCCATGAACACCTTGGCAGGATGGGCGTTGAATACGAGAAAGCCAAGCACTGCGCCAATCATCGCAGCCGCACAGACACCAGCGGCAATTGAGGTTGCCTGCATGGCTACCACCGCGAAGGCAGCGAGCGCAATCGCGCTTACGCCTGACAGCAGACCATCCACACCGTCCGTGAAGTTAACGGCATTCGTGACCGCCATCATCATCAGCACAATGAACGGATAATAGAACCAGGGGCCCCAGTCTAAGCTGAAGGAGGTTCCCGGTACGCTGATATTCGTATCATGCCCGGCCGAGATCAGCAGAATGCTGAGCACGACGCCGACCAGCAGCTGTCCCAGCAGCTTCTGGCGCGCCGTTAGGCCGAGGGAGCGCTTGAACACAATTTTGATATAATCATCCAGGAATCCAATGAGTCCATAGCCCAGCGTAGCGGCCAGCAGTACATAGAAGTCCGAATTAATGACCGAGAATTTCAGAAAAGACAGCGTGAACGCGACCATGATAATTACGCCGCCCATGGTCGGGGTTCCCGCCTTTTTCAGATGGGTCTGGGGCCCGTCGTCACGAACCTGCTGTCCCAGCTTAAGCCGGCGCAGCAGCGGTATGATCAGCGGAGCGGCAATGACCGCAAGGATAAAGGACACAGCAATAGTCAGCAGAAGTAATTGATAATCCATGGGTACACCCCTCCTTTAGTTAGCATTCGCTTCAGAATGTTCTTTCAAGCGCTTCAGCACTTCCTCCAGCCGCATCCCTCGGGATGCTTTGAACAGCACAACATCGTCATTGCCGCACTTCGCATTCAAGGCATCGATCAAGGCTTCTTTATCCGTAAAAGCAAAGATATGCCCGGCCTCGAACCGCTCCGAGGCCACCGCCGCAAGCTGCGCCGACAGCGGTCCGTAGGTGAATACGATATCTGTCAGCGCCGGGTCGAGATAGCTGCCGATCTGCCGGTGGAACTGAAGCTCCTCCGGCCCGAGTTCCAGCATGTCCCCCAGCACCGCGATTCTGCGGCCGCTGCATTTCATGGACTGCAGCACATCAATCGCCGCTCTCATGGAGGTAGGACTGGCATTATAGGCATCATTCAGCAGAACCAGTCCGCTGGCCGCCTGAATAACCTCAATCCGCATACCGGTCAGCTTGAGGCCGCTTAGTCCTTCTGCCATATTCTCACCCGTCACCTTATAATGACGCGCCACTGCAAGCGCAGCAAGCGCATTAATTACATTGTGCTGTCCGGGCAGCGGAAGGGTGAAGGCCCGCTCCCCATTCCGCAGCGAGGTGAAGGTCATCCCCCTGCTGTGTGTCATCAGGCCGGTCGGATAATCATCATTGTCAGCCGTCTGCCCGAAGCGGAAGGTCTGCAGCCCTTCAGGCGTGCGGAAGCCTGGATCGGCCAGAACCTCGGCAAGCAGCGGCTCATCCCCGTTATAGATCAGCAGCCCGCCCGGCTGAAGTCCGTCCACAATCTCAAGCTTCGCTCTGGCAATCTCCTTGCGGGAACCCAGCTGGAGCAGATGGGATTCGCCGACATTGGTAATCACCGCTACGTCAGGAGAAGCGAGCAGAGACAGCAGGGCGATCTCTCCCCGTGAGCTCATGCCCATCTCCAGCACAGCGATCTCCACATCACTGTCCATGGAGAGAATCGTAAGCGGCAGGCCGATATGATTGTTGAAGTTCCCTTGGGTCTTGTGTACCTTGTACTGCACTTCCAGCAGTGCCGTAATCATATCCTTGGTCGTCGTCTTGCCGTTGCTTCCTGTTACGGCAACCACCTGGGGGGCCACCTGAGCCAAATAGGCGGAGGACAGCTTCTGCAGTGCCGCTAGAGTGTCCTCTACCAGTATAACCCCGCCGCCTGCGGGTGCAGGCCCCTTATTCCTCTGCCAGAGGGTAGCGGCAGCTCCCGCCGCCAGCGAAGCGGCCGCATAGTGATGGCCGTCGAAGTTCTCCCCAACCAGCGGGACGAACAGGCAGTCCGGCGATATTTTGCGCGAGTCAGTTACAACTCCCTGAATCTCTATATCCTTAGCTTCGGATGAGGACAGCTCTCCTCCGCACATTTCCGCGACATTATGCAATGTTCTAATAATCAATAGCTTCGGCCCCTTATCACTTCTTTGGCAACGATGCGGTCATCGAAATCATGAACGACTCCCTTGATCAGCTGATAGGTCTCATGACCTTTCCCCGCAATCAATACTACATCGCCGGGGCTTGCCATTTCAATAGCTTTTGTGATGGCTTCCCGCCGGTCCGGAATCATCTCATAGCGCTCGCGCGCCACGCCATCCTCACGGAGGCCGGCCTCAATATCAGCCAGTATCTGCAGCGGGTCCTCGGTCCGCGGGTTGTCGGAGGTGACCAGTACATGGTCACTGTACTTCGCAGCAATTTTGCCCATGAGCGGCCGTTTGGTCGTATCACGGTCCCCGCCGCAGCCGAAGACCGTGAGCACCTTGCCTGCTGCAAATTCACATACCGCCTTCAGCACATTCTCCAGACCGTCCGGCGTATGTGCATAGTCAACGATGACTGCGAAATCCTGCCCGGCATCGACCGATTCGACACGGCCGTCCACGCCGGCAACCGACTCCAGACTGGCCTTGATATCCGCAAGCGGCACATCCTCCAGCAGCGCAGCCGTAATCGCCGCAAGCGCATTATAGACGTTGAATTTACCGACCATGCGAAGCGAAATATCGGTCTCTCCTCTAAACGTCTCCACATGGAAAAAAGTTCCTTTGGCGGTGATCGATATTTGCGATGCCCGGACATTGGCGGTCTTGTCGATACCATATGTAATGACCTCCGCTGCGGTCTGGGCGGCAAAATAGGCGCTGGCTTCATCGTCGGCATTCAGCACCGCATACTTGCGTTCTTCCTTCCACGGGGAGATCACATTGCCGAGCCGTGAGAAGAACAAGCCCTTCACTGCGCGGTACTCCTCCATTGTATGATGGTAATCCAGGTGATCCTGGGTCAGATTCGTAAAGATCGCGGTGCGGTAGTCGGTCCCCTTTACCCGGCCCTGCTGGAGCGCATGGGAGGAGACTTCCATTACACAGCACTGCACACCCTTAAGCGCCATATGATTCAGACTGCGTTGAAGCTCCAGAGATTCCTGTGTCGTACCGGACATCGGATAGCTCTGACCGTCATACCGCATCTGGATCGTTCCGATCAGGCCGGTCTTCACCCCATGATCCTGCATGATCCGTTCAATCAGATAGGTGGTGGTCGTCTTGCCGTTGGTACCTGTGATGCCGATCAGCTTCATCCGGCTGCTCGGTGAACCGAAGAAGGCATTGGACAGCACAGACATGGCATACCGGCAGTCATCCACCACGATCTGCGGCAAGTCAATGTCCAGCTTCCGCTCGCAGACCAGAGCAGCCGCACCCTTGGCGGCAGCCTGAGGTGCGTAATCATGTCCGTCCACTGTATGTCCGGGCAGACAAATGAACAAATCGCCCGGACCCACCTTGCGTGAATCGGCCTGCAAATCTGAAATTTCTATGTCTCCGTCCCCGTATAGACGGGCAGCGGCCAGACAAGAAGAGAGTTCTTTAATTAACATAGCTATCCCTCACTCTGCATAAAATCCTTATATTTTGGGTAATTTATCCATCCAAATAAATTGTATTTGTAAGTTTTTCAGTATATAACAAACCTTAAGGCTCACTTGGCGTTCCCATATAAATCCGGATGGTGGAGCCCTGCTGCACTCTTGCCCCGGCCTTCGGGGCCTGATTGATCACAGTATTGCCGGTGCCGGAACGGACCAGCATGAAATTCATGTTCAAGTCCTCATAGATATCCTGAACTGTTGCCCCCGTAAGATCAGGGACCGTCACTATCGGAGTCTCTCCGTATTTATAGGTTCTCGGCAGCTGATCCTTACGCTCCGGAACCTTCAAATACAGAAGAGAATCCTCAAGAATATTCTGGACAATCGGAGCGGCAACTACACCCCCGAACTGAATTCCCTTCGGGTTATCGACTGCCGTATAGACTACGATCTGCGGATCATCCGCCGGCGCAAAGCCGATAAAGGATACGATATGCTCTGTAGGAGAATACCGGCCGTTGATTACCTTCTGTGCTGTCCCTGTCTTGCCGCCCACACGGTAGCCGTCAATAAATGCCGGCCGGCCTGTGCCTTTGGCAACTACGCTCTCAAGGGCAGCCCGCACTTTCTTCGAGGTCTCCTCCGAGATCACCTGCCGCACTTCCTCCGGCTCAGTCTCGGAGACAACGTTCCCGGTATCCGGGTTAATCCAGGCTTTGGCCACATGCGGAGTATACAGCTTGCCGCCGTTGATCGCTGCCGATACCGCAGCAATCTGCTGAATCGGCGTGACGGATACCCCTTGGCCGAATGCCGTGGTTGCCAGCTCCACCGGGCCCACCTGGGCGGGCTTGAACAGAATTCCGTTCGCTTCACCGTTCAGATCGATGCCCGTCTTGCTCCCGAAGCCGAAATCACGGATGTACTTGAACAGCGTATCCTTACCCAGACGCTGCCCCAAGGCAACGAACCCCGGGTTGCAGGAGTTCTCGACCACTTCAAGGAAGGTCTGACTTCCGTGACCGCCCTTCTTCCAGCAGCGCAGCTTCGCTCCGCCGACTTCAATGTAACCCGGATCGAAAAAATGCTCATGCTGCAGATCTACCTTCCCCTCCTCCAATGCCGCAGCCAGCGTGATGATCTTGAAGGTGGAACCTGGCTCATACGTCATCCAGATCGGAAGATTACGGTTATATACCTCAGCATCGTATTCCTGGTAGCTCCCTGGCTCATACCCCGGCCGGCTCGCCATCGCCAGAATCTCGCCGTTACGGGGGTCCATGGCAATAGACCAGGCGCCCTGCGCCTGATATTTCACCATGGCCTGATCCAGCTCGCGTTCCATAATGGATTGAATCTGCTTGTCGATGGTCAGCTGCAGGCTAAGTCCATCCTGCGGCTGCGTGTACTTCTCGGAGGACCCGGGCATCAGCCGGCCTCCCGCATCGGAGAGATAGGAGATATTGCCCGCACTCCCCTGAAGCAGCTTATCATAGATGCTCTCAATCCCGGTAATCCCCTGATTGTCGATTCCGGTGAAGCCCAGAATATGTGCGGCCAGATCCCCGAAGGGATAATACCGTTTGTTATCCTCAGCGACAACGATGCCCGGCAGCTGCAAATTACGGATGCTCGCGGCAAGCTCCATCGTAATTTTGCGGCCGCCGGGCTGCAGTTTCACTGAGGCTTTCTTTTGGGTGAGCAGCTGGGTCAGCTTCTCCTCGGTCATGCCGAGCAGCGGAGCCAGCTGCTTCGCAGTCTGTTCCTTCTCCTTCACCTGTACTGGAATGGCATAAACCGTGGGTGAGCTGATGTTATACGCCAGCGCCACACCCTCCCTGTCCAGAATCTCACCGCGTTTGGCGGTGAAGGGGATATTCCGCCGCCATAAATCCTCGGCCTTCTCGCTCAGCTTCTCGCCTTGGGTCAACTGTACATAGGCAAGGCGCACAGCCAGCGCACCGAACAACACGGCCAGTCCCAGCAGCGTCCACAGCATTCTCCGCCGGCTAACGACTTTTGATACCTTCACTCTGTTCTCCCCGCTTTCGCTCATAGACATGATCTCTTACCTTCATGACTATTCAGGACAAACAGGGGTTAGAACAAGCCTATATGTCTGCTACTTTGCAGCTTCATCCTTATCGGTATCACCAACTAAGGCAACAGGGATATTCTCTCCATACTCATTAAGCGGACTAAGTGTCAGTGCAACCTGGGTTTTTCCGTTATTCTTGGTCTGCGTCTGCTCCGTGACATAACCTTCTCCATTGACGGAGATCCCCACCTTCAGCAGGTTCAGAATCTCCAGCGCATCGCGCAGAGATTGCCCTCGCAGATCAGGAAGCGTCACGTTCTCTCCCTGCTCACTTAACAGATAGATGCGCTGCCCGGCGGTCAGGGCGGTGCCCTTCTCAGGGTACTGGCTGACTACATTTGCCCCTTGACCTACGGCTTCAAAATCAAAGCCCTGATTAATGAGCAGCTGTCTCGCCGCCTTCACCGTCTTGCCGGTCAGTTCCGGCGCTTGGCGCTGGGTGGCAGCCTCGGCCTTCACTGTCTTCTTGTCAGCAGGACCCGTAACATCTCCCGCTTTGGGCACGCCCATATAAGGAAGCGCCTGAGAGACGATATCCTTGAAGACCGGCCCCGCAGCGGCACCGCCGCCGGCAGCATCAGCAGGCTCGTCAATAATGACGAAGACTGCGATCTTCGGGTCATTGGCCGGTGCGTAACCGAGGAAGGAGGAGCGAACCTTGTCACGGTCATACCCGCCCTTACCATCCGGCTTAATCGCCGTACCTGTCTTGCCGGCCACCCGGTAGCCCTCAATGTAGGCATGCCGGCCGGTTCCGTGCTGCTGATCGGCCACTACCTGCTCCAGGTAGCTGCCCGTCTCCCGTGCGCTTGCCTCGGAGAGCACCTGACGTACAACCTCCGGCTGGGTGACCGTGGTCTTACCGGTATTCGGATCGGTAACCTCCTTCACCACATGCGGCACCAGCAGCTTGCCGCCGTTCGCAATCGCAGCGACGGCTGTGAGCTGCTGGATCGGGGTCACCAGCAGCTTCCCGTGTCCATAAGCAAGGGTTGCATTTTCCACTGCCCTGTTTGGATCAGGGTTGACAACACCCTTAACCTCTCCAGGGAGGTCAATGCCCGTCTTTTCCGTGAACCCGAAATCCGTGATATACTGCAGCAGCTTCTCCTTGCCCAGCATCTCATAGCCAAGCTTGACGAATGCAACGTTACTCGAGCGCTTAACCCCTTCCAGGAAGGTAATGGTTCCATACCCGGCTCTGTTCATATCATAGATAGGCTTGCTGTATCCCTTAATCCGTACAGAACCGGACTGGAAGGTGGCATTCGGATTGAACAGCTTCTCCTGCACGGCACCCGCCAGCGGGACGATCTTGAATGTTGAACCCGGCTCGAATCTCGTCATAATAGCGTGGTTATAGAAACCGGCCGCATCCTGATTCAGATCATAGTACTCATTCGGGTTAAAAGTTGGCATATTCGCCAGACCCAGAATCTCCATCGTCTTCGGGTCGGCCGCAATCACACTGATCGACTTCGGCTTATACTCCGCATACGCCTTTTTCATAGCCTCTTCAATATAGAACTGAATCGTGCTGTCAATCGTCAGCTTGTAGTTGCTTCCATTCACCACAGGCTGGAACGTATCCTTGGAATCGGGCAGCTTGATGCCCTTGCCGTCACTCTGGTAATTCAGCTTGCCGTCCGTCCCGGAGAGCTGTTTGTCCAGGAGCTTCTCCAGTCCCATCATTGCTTTGCCGTCTCTGTCGGTGTAGCCCAGAATATGCGCAGCAAGCGAATCCTTAGGATAATAGCGCTTCTGCTCCCTGACGAGCCCGACCCCAGTCTCCAGCGTATCATGTTCTTTCTTAAGCTTCTCTACAAAAGCCGTCACTTTATCGGCCAGCTCCTGGTTAATCTTCCAGCCTTCATTACGGATCTCGCGGTTCTTCAGATATTTCCCGTCTTTATCCTTGGCCTCCACCAGCTTCTTCAGCTCATCCGCCGGTTTGTTCAGCAGCTCATGCAGGCCCTGAATGACCTCTTCACCGATTTTTTTCTCGGCAATGACCTCAGGGTTAACCACTACCGTATAGGCAGGCACATCGCTGGCCAGAACATTACCGTTACGGTCCTCAATCACCCCGCGGACGGCCTTGATGGTTGAAGTATGGGCCCACTGCTTAGCCGCGGTCTCCTGCCACTCCTTACCTTGCAGAACCTGAATCCAGAATACTCTGGCGACTAAAACAAGAAAAAAGAGGGTAATACACCCTCCTATAAACAGCGTGCGAAGTTTGATTCTCTTAACCATAAGGTACCTCACAACCTCTATTATTGCGATTGCCGTTCATCGCTATTTTTTACCGGCTTGGTCAGTAGCCTGGCTGCTTAGCGGAACATAGATGGTAGAATCCACAGAAGGGACCACATAGCCCATTTCCTTCGCCCGCGGGACGATCGTCTGCTCCAGCGTCTGCTTCTCCATCTTGTACGTGGCAATTTGCTTCTTGTTGACCGCGATTTCGCTGTCCAGCTTCTGGGCCTGCATATTCAAATCGTAAATATGGACGTAACGCCAGATCAGGGAGGCTGCTACCAGAATAAAGGCTCCCAGCGTCAGCATGTACAAAAGCTTCTCCTGCAGCGGCAACACTCTGCGCCTGGTGACAACTTTCGTTTTCTCACGGTACAGCGGGTTTGCCTCTTGTTTTCTCTTAGGTTGAACTGCTAAATTTCCGCGGGTATAAGCCATCTCTGATTCTCCTTTATCGTCATCTACAATTTCTCTGCGATACGCAGCTTGGCTGAACGGGCACGCGAGTTAAGCTCCAGCTCTTCTTCCCCCGGCACAATAGGCTTGCGGTTGATCAGCTTCAGGGTGCCTTCGGCACCGCACACGCAATACGGAAGGTCAGGCGGACAAGTGCAACGGCTTAAGTAGCTGCTGAAAATCTGCTTGCAGATCCGGTCCTCCAGCGAGTGAAAGGTAATAACGGATACCCTGCCCTCAGGAGCCAGACAGCGTACAGCCGCATGCAGCCCTTCCTCAAAAGCACCCAGCTCATCATTCACGGCAATCCGCAGCCCCTGAAAACTCCGCTTCGCCGGATGTCCTCCGGTCCTTCTTGCCGCCGCAGGAATGCCTTCCTTGATCAGCTCGGCCAGCTCTCCGGTGGTCTCTACCGGGCGTTCTTCCCTGCGCTCTACAATCTTCCGGGCAATCCGCCGTGAGAATTTCTCTTCTCCATACTGGAAAAGCACCCTGGCAATCTCCTGCTCACTCCAGGTGTTGATGATATCTGCCGCACTCAGCTGTGCCGACTGGTCCATCCGCATATCCAGCGGGGCGTCATGGTTGTAGCTGAAGCCGCGTTCCCCTTCATCAAACTGCGGAGAAGATACCCCCAGATCAAAGAGAATCCCGTCTACCTGGGGAACTCCGTCCTTTTGCGGAACAAACGGGAGTTCCTTCAGCACCTGCTCCAGATCGCGGAAGTTGGTCTTGACGGTTACCACCTTGTCGCCGTATTCGGATAATTTCTCCTTCGCATTGTTCAGCGCCCAGTCGTCCTGATCCAGACAGATCAGCCGTCCAGTGCCGCTAAGCTTGGATGCGATAAGCGCGCTGTGCCCGGCTCCCCCGAGCGTACAATCTACATATAGGCCATCCTTCTTGATGTGCAGCCCTTCTGTCGCTTCTTCTTTTAGTACCGTGATGTGGTGAAACAAGCTGCATCCCTCCAAGGCAGTAATTCGAAATGTTATGTTCTATAGATCAAAATTGAAATCCACCAATTTCTCGGCGATTTCGTTGAACGATTCCTCTGACTGTTCGAAGTACTGCTCCCATAGCTCCTTGTTCCAGATCTCCACCCGGTTCGAAACGCCCAGAATAACACAGTCCTTGTCCAGCTTGGCATATTGCCGCAGATTCCCCGGCAGATTCACCCTGCCTTGCTTGTCCCATACACACTCCGTCGCTCCCGAGAAAAAAAAGCGGCTGAAGGCACGGGCATCCGATTTCATCAGTGAAAGGCTTTTAAGCTTTTGCTCCATGATTCCCCATTCTTCCATGGGATAAACAAACAGGCAGGAGTCCAGGCCACGGGTCGCTACGAAGGAGGTTCCGAGCATATCACGGAACTTGGCAGGGATAATGATCCGGCCTTTATCGTCAATGCTATGCTGGTATTCCCCCATGAACATGCTCATTCCCCACCCCTGAATCCCGATTTCCCACTTTGCCCCACTTTTCACCACCTAAGCATAGTAGATTCGCCATTAAAAATCAAAAACCTTTTTCCGGAGCAAGGTAATTTTTTCTTGTTTGTCAAGAGGCTATTCTTTACACCCCATGCGGACACGCAAAAGCCCGGGCCAATGTGATTGGCTCCGGGCTCGTGCAGATCCATATCCTTAGTCGTTCAGATTCCAGCTGTCCAGATACTCCACTTGCGCCTGTGTCAGACTGTCGATGGATATCCCCAGACTTTCCAGCTTGTAACGCGCTACCTGCTCATCCAGCACATAAGGTACATTCTCCACTTTGACACCAATACTCTTATAATTATCGTTAACATATTTAAGGGACAAGGCCTGGAGTGCGAAGGTGGTATCCATAATCTCTGCCGGATGACCATCGGCTGCGCCCAGGTTCACCAGACGTCCTTCAGCCAGGAGGTACAGCTTGCGTCCATCCTTCAGCTGATACTCTTCGATGTTCTTGCGCACCGTCCGCTGGGACACTGAGCGCTCAGCCAGCTCCGGCTTGTTGACCTCCACATCGAAATGTCCGGCATTGCAGAGAATCGCGCCATCCTTCATCACATCATAATGCTCACCGCGAATGACGTACCGGTTCCCGGTAACAGTTACGAAGAAGTCTCCTTGCTTCGCCGCTTCCAGCATCGGAAGGACATGGAATCCGTCCATATGCGCCTCTACCGCCTTGATCGCATCCACTTCCGTAACAATTACGTTCGCTCCGAGTCCCTTGGCCCGCATCGCTACACCTTTACCGCACCAGCCGTAGCCCACCACAACCACAGTTTTGCCGGCTACAATCAGGTTGGTAGTGCGGACAATGCCGTCCCATGCCGACTGTCCTGTGCCGTAACGGTTATCGAACAAATATTTGCAATAAGCGTCATTTACCGCAACCATAGGGAATTTCAGCATGCCCTGCTTCTGCAGCGCCTTTAAGCGGATAATACCTGTGGTTGTCTCCTCAGCTCCCCCGCGGATATTCTCCATCAGATCGGGGCGCTCGGAGTGCAGCAGGGTGGCGAAATCGCCGCCGTCGTCGATAATCAGATCCGGCTTGCTCTCCAGTGCCCGGATGTTCAGTGCCTTGAACTCTTCCGGGGAAGGATTGTACTTGGCAAATACGGTAATGCCATCCTCAACGAGTGCAGCACACACATCGTCTTGCGTAGATAACGGGTTGGAGCCTGTAATCGTTACTTCCGCGCCACCAGCCTGCACTACCTTGGCCAGATAAGCGGTCTTGGCTTCCAGGTGAAGGGTGATCGATACCTTGAGCCCCTTGAACGGCTGCTCGGCTTCGAACTGCTCACGGATACGGTTCAGCACCGGCATATGCTGGCGAACCCAGTCGATTTTGAGATGCCCCTCGGGTGCAAGCGACATATCGGCAACAATACTGTTTTGCTTGGATAATGAACTCATGGTAGGACCCCCTAGAATAATTTGCTTACATATAAATAATACGGTGTGTTCCGCTGTAGTCAGCAGGCACAGCCATCAATTCCTCCAGCCATTCCAGCCCGTACCGGTTCAGATAATACATCATATTATAGACACGCTCCTGAAGCTTGCCCAGCGGCATGAGCGACAGCTCGATCCGTTCCCACTGGCGAAGCGCAGCCTCATTCTGTTTCTCCATCGCATCCAGTGCTTTGCCCTGCAGGAAGGAGATCTGGTCGATAATCTTATCCTTGTTATTGCCGCCCAGCTTCAGCAGCCCCGCCTGAATACTGCCAAGCTGTTCAATCAGCGGCTCATACATCCCGGAGAATGCTGTCTTAATCTCTTCGAATTTGTCTTCTAGCCTCAGCTCATCCTGAGCACTTAGCCACGCCTTGCGTTTATCATCCAGACCTCTCTGCACATCTGTGAAGGACAAGCTGTATTTATCCATATGCTTGCGAAGCGTTCCCTCAATCACTGTAAAAGACATGCGCGGAATAATCAGCGGCATCTGTCCGTCCAGCACCCTGAAGGCTTGATGCGGAATCGCCCAGTAAGCCATTTCCCCTTGTCCGAGCACTGTAGCGAGCACAGGAAGTACATAGTCCTGCATCAGCGGGCGGGTTAGCACATTGTTGCTGAACCGTTCGGGATGGCTCTCCAGCAGCTCCAACAGCTCAGAACGGGAGAACGAGACCGTGGCTTTCCGGTCTGCGAACCGTCCCTCCGCCTTATGGAGCAGAAGCCGTGCACCCTCATGAATATAGAAAAGATTCGCATTGCCGGGCGTCACATCGGCCTGCAGCTCATATCCGCTGTCTATAATCCGTTCAGCTGCGGCAAGATAAGCTGCCTCCAGCTCGTCATTCCGCTCAATCATGGAAGCGAACATGGGCGCTTCCAGCCTGCGCAGGGCAGGATCGGCCGAATCCAGCAGAATCAGTCCGAATTTGCCGAACAAAGCTCCCATCAGCTTGGCGAACGCCTCCGTCATATTGCCGGCGCCCGTAGATGCAGCCGTAACCAGCTCCATCAGCTGCGGTTTGAATTCACTGTCCTGCAATAAGCCATCCAGCTGCGCAACCGCCTGAAGCCAGCTCTCAGCATCCACCTTGATCTCGCTGACCGAGGACCGGGGGCCTTCGCCTTTATCCAGCTTAATCCGGGTAATTTCGCCGCTCCGGTTCAGCACATAGGTATGATTGACCTCATCCCAGTCATGATCCTCACCCGCAATCCAGAACAGCGGAACGACCGGCCGACCAAGCTGGGCCGCAGCCTCCCGGGCTGCCTGAATGGTAGTAATGGCCTTATAGACCACGAATAGAGGGCCTGTGAACAAGCCGCTCTGCTGGCCGCCTGTCACTACAAGGGTCTCCGGCTGTTCCAGCAATTCAAGCGAACGGACAACTGCCTCATCAGGATTGTGCTTATTGTTATAGCTGCGCAAATATGAGACAACCGCTGCGCGGTCTGCCCGCAGGCTTCCTGTACGATCAAGCCACGCTGCGCGTTCAGCCCGGCTCTCCGGGCTGCGGAAGTCCCCGCCATACAAATGTCCTACGGTTTCGTATTGATGTATATAGTCACTGGCGAGCGCAGATCCGCCCGGCAGTGGTTCCGGTACAACATTCATTGATAATGGCCTCCTTGTTCTGCAATAACCCGCTGCTATATGTAATTCATAAACCGGTAAACCCTTTATGATTGTATCCAATGTTGGGTGCGGCGTCAAAGAAAGAAAGTAAAACCTCATTTCATAAATAAAAAACACTTCTTAAATAATAAAGAAGTGTTTTTTGCATTTTCTTTCACTCAAATCAAAAATATATTTTTTATAAACTAGATTTGTACATTTTAATGCCTACATGTATGCTATGCAGTTTGGATGGTGATGACTACATTGATTTAGACATGGATTAAATGGACCACAAACACCAAGACAAGGACAATACCCATTGCAAGTCGCCATTGGACTACTCATATTCAAAGAATTCCCAAAAACTAAGTACGCCATTTTAACACTCCTTCAATATTTGTTTTATAATTATTCCTTATAATAAAATAAGAAATTTTATACTCCTAATGCCTCTAATTCACTTATCTCAGAGATGTACTCTTTATCCAAGTTTAGAGAAACATCGGAAATCTTCATTAAATTTTCATCATGGGTTATTATTATAATAATTTTTTCTTCTTTTATTGACTTTAATAGTGAGGAAAAAAAGTCAAAGCCATTTTTGTCAATCATCGAAGTAGGTTCATCAAAAATCAAAATATCAGGTTTTTTCAGCAAAGCTCTAATTATTGATGATTTTTGAGCTTCCCCACCTGATAAATTAATTACTTTTTTTTCGGATTCGTTCAATAATACTTTATCTTGAAGGTTAAAGCCTTTTATTAATTCCTTTAGGTTATTTTCATCCCAATCTTTAACGCCAAAAAGTATATTTTCTATAATACCTTTCTGGACTATTAAAGAGTTTTGTTCAGCTACGCCAAAGATCCCTTTTCTAATCTCGTACATATCTAATTCATCTATTGGAATATTATTATAAGTGATTTCTCCTTCAAACTGATTATATAATCCGCTTAACAAGTTAATTAGACTTGTTTTACCCCGCCCATTTTTACCTGTAATGATATAAATCTTCCCTTTATGAAAGTCAAAGTTAAAATCCTTAAAAATAATTTGCTCATTAAATTTCAATTTGATATTTCTTAATGAAATTAACTCAATGTGCTTTAAAACGACCTCTCCATTTTTTTCTTTTGGAATATTAAAATGATTAATTAATCGATCCAACGAAGCTTTAACTGATTGATAACTCTTAAAATTCTCAATAAAAAACTGCAACGATCCAATTGCTGTCCCTAAATATGAAGAAATAATTATTAATTTTCCGATTGTCATACTTCCATTTACAATATAAATTCCACCGATAAATAACATTATTAAATTACTTAAACTTATGATGAAATTACTTGTACTCCCTGATAAACTTAATATTTTTACATTTTTTATTAATTTATTGATAAAATCAGTAAAACTTAAATGCACATCTTTTTTTAAAGGTTGAAAAAGAGAGTTCATTTTTATAGAAGAAATATCATTTAACTGCCGATACATTTCTGCAAACAAGTTTGACTGACTATTTTTCAGTTTGAAAGAACTATTATAAATTGGTTTTCTGAATATTAAATATAAGCCTACATATATTGGAATTGTTAATAAAAAAACTAAAAATATAGTTGAATTAATTTTCCAAAGCAAAAACATAGTAATAAAAAGAACAAGCAAATTAGTTACACCTTGAGTAATTATATTTATAAAATAACTGCTCACAACATTGCTATCACTATTAATATGTTCAGTTAGAAAGGAAGAATTGAACTGTCTTGAATATTCTATTGGAACTTTTTGAATATGGTCTATCAAATCTAAATTAATGTCAAATGCAATTCTTGTATTTATCGTATTGTGAAATACACTGACGACATTAGATATTATTAAAGAAGTGATGTTTATTGTTAATAAAATTAATAATATTTTTGTTGCATTATTAATACTTAAAATAGTCGTAAGATTATCAAAATAACGTCCATTATAGTATGGTAACAATAGACTTGATAATCCAGTAGAAATAAGCATGGCTAAAAATAAAATTAATATTCTAATCTTATTTTTTTTAAGGTAAGTTAAAAGAAATGTTGTTATGTTCATCTTGTTTCTCCTTTATAACCAAACACTTGGGCATTAATCAATGCCCAAGTGCTAATTTCTACATGTAAGCTATACAACCAGGGAAGTTTCTCGAACAGGTATTGTAAGATGCACATTTTGCAACACAAGCACTTTGTGATGGACAAAAATTGTAACATGTAAATCCACCATGACAATCAACATCGCCTGCAGGTGATATGGAGTTCGACAATACTAGATAGTTCATTTTTTTCACCTCCTTTTTAAAGTATCAAATGTAATTAGATTTCACGTTAAGATAATTGACTTATAATCTAATGCTTAAATTAACTGCTCTAATTTTTTTTCTTTCGATTCTCTAATTAAATAAGATGCATAGTTTTCTATTTTTTTCTTAAGGTTATATTTATAATCTGAGCATCGATCTTCTTCTCCATTGATTCTACTATTGGGACATCCCCCCATGCAGATAGGTAAAATGTCACAATTTGAGCATTTCTCGTTGTTGAACGGCTCAAAAAGTAAATACTCCAATCTAAGATTTATATTTCCAGAGAAGGTACCATCGACGATATTACCATAACTATCCTTTACATTTCCTACCTCAACCCAACAATTATATAGATAACCCTCAGGGTCAATTACCAGTGAATTCATAGAATCTGCTGTACAGAAGGGACCAGTAATATTAGGAAAACTATAGAAGCCGGAATGAAAACCATTCTCTAGTGCTTTTTTATCAAAGTCGTATGAAAGCTCAGAAAAGCTTTTATTAGTCAAACAGCTATTTTTACTATAGCAATCATTAGAATTTCTAACATGTCCTAAATATATATGGATTTTTTCTTTTAAATCGCTATTTTTAATAAATTGTAATAAACCATCTAGGTCATCTTTGTTAGTAGTGTCTGTATTAATACGTAAAGAAATATTTAAAATATCAGAAGTATCTCTAATATTACTCAAAATTTTATCAAAAGTTGGTTGTCCTCCTACTAACGGTCTTCGAACATCATGAATCTGTTTAGGACCGTCAATGGTTACTTGTGCCATTTGAACTTTAAAATCTTTTAATTCCTCTGCGAGTTTACGATTAAGTACAAAACCATTTGTAATTATACTAGCTGAATATTCTATCTTATTATCTTCGCAAATCCGAATAAATTCCCTAGAAAGTTGTCGAATAACATTCATATCTAATAATGGCTCTCCTCCATACCAACAAACACTCAGTACATCCAGGCCTTTAGCTTGAGCCTTAACAATTTCAATAATCTTGTCTATTACTTCCTGACTCATTTTTTTGTTATTTTTAAAGTCTTTCTCATAGCAATAAATACATCCTAAATTGCAATTAAGAGTTGTTGCTATTGTAAGACCCAATTGTTTAGTGGAATATCTATTTTGCAAAAGCCTAGATTTCATAATATCCATTTCATTTAAGTTATTCTCTAAAATAAAGCCTCCTAACTTAAGTTGGTTTATAAATTCCTCATCAAGAAAATTGATGTCATTATCTTTTTTGAATTTTATGTAACTATTATATTTTTCTTTTTCCATCAGGGCTAAAGCAGCAGTTCTTGAATTATAAGCAAGAGTTTTTTCTTCCTGAGGAAAATCATAAAAAAAGTTATAATTTGATGCTTTCATAAAACAACCACCTTTGTATTTATTTACATATTTGATGTATACCAAAAATGTACTCCTAAGAGAAAACTTATCATATGATTAAAATCATACAATAATACACTTTTTTTCAAAATGAATTATTTTAATACATTTTTCGACTTTTATAAATGCAAAAAAACCTTTATAAAATAACAGAGCCTTTTGGCTCAATTATTTTATAAAGGTAAACTTCAAGTTATCTTTTAGGCAAATTGCTTGGCTACGAAATGCCCCTTGGACACCTCAACCAGTTCATAATCACTGTCATTTGTTTTCTCGCCGGCCGCATAAATCGGGCTGCCCAGCTCATCATGCAGATGAATCCGTTTTTTGTTCGCTTCAACCTCCGGGTCCGGAACCGGAATCGCCGAGAGCAGAGATTTGGTATACGGATGGATCGGATTAGCGTACAATTCTTCGCTTTCCGCCAGCTCTACCATTTTGCCCAGGTACATAACAGCCACACGGTCACTGATATGCTTAACCATAGACAAGTCATGCGCGATGAAGAGATAAGTAAGTCCAAGACGATCCTGCAGCTCCTTGAGCAGGTTCACGACCTGCGCCTGGATGGATACGTCGAGTGCCGAGATCGGCTCGTCACAGACGATGAACTTAGGGTTCACGGCAAGCGAGCGGGCAATCCCGATACGCTGGCGTTGTCCGCCGGAGAACTCATGCGGATAACGGGTAGCATGATCATGGTTAAGGCCAACCATATCCAGCAGCTCTTCAATCCGTTTCTTACGTTCCTGCCGGCTTCCGGCCAGACCATGAATGTCCAGCGCTTCACCGATAATGTCAGACACTGTGAAACGCGGGTTAAGCGAGGCATACGGGTCCTGGAAAATCATTTGCATATCACGGCGCATCGTCTTCATCTTGCTGCCGGACAATTTGTAGATATCCGTACCATTGTATTTCACGCTGCCTGCAGTCGGCTCATACAAGCGGAGAACGGTACGGCCTGCAGTAGTCTTGCCGCAGCCGGACTCCCCTACCATTCCCAGGGTTTCGCCTTCGCGGATGGAGAAGCTAATATTATCAACTGCCTTAAGAACTTTTCCCTTACCGACATTGAAATATTTCTTAAGACCTTCTACTTCAATCAGATTCTTGCTCAGATTCTTACTCAAACGAACTGCACCTCCTTGGCCATCGAATGCAGATTCCAGCTGTGCGCCATAAGCGTATCACTGAACTCTGTGATGCCGGGATCAATCAACTCCTTCACAGGAGGCACTGCTTCGCTGCAGTGCGCTGTATAGGGACAACCGACCGGCGGCTTAATCAGATCCGGGGAAGCTAAAGTGATTGGTATCACCGGCTCGCCCTTCTTCGGGTAAGCTGCGGCCTCAGCCGCACAAGACCCTTGGTGTACTACGATAACCCGGTCACATCTCACGGCAATTACACCAGGAATGTGTTATCAGGATGATGGAGGGCCCAAGCGAATGTTGCACATCTCCAGAGATTTCTTGGGGATATTGGTTAAAGCGAGCCTCCGCATTCATAATGCTTACTAGCTTCAGCACTTCAATAGCTTGATTATTCGCTTCGGCCGCTGATATATTCTGATGTTAGTTCAAAACTTCGGTTATCTGTTTGCCCATTTGGATCATTGGGTTCAAAGAAGTCATCGGGTCTTGAAATATCATGCCAATATCTTTGCCGCATGGGTTCCACCATTGTTTAATTCTTATTTCTTCAGCTTAGGATCAAGCGCATCCCTCAGGCCGTCACCAAAAATATTAAAGGAAAGCATCGTTAAACTGATAAGAATCGCAGGGAACAGGAACCGCCACGGATAGTACAGCCAGCCGGTTAATGAGTCATTGATCATCGATCCGAGTGAAGCTACCGGAGCCTGTACACCAAGACCGAGGAAGCTCAGGAACGCTTCGGCAAAGATGGCATTCGGCACGGACAGGGTAATTGTTACAATAATCGGTCCTACTGCATTCGGCAAAAGATGCTTGAACAGCAGCCGCTTGGACCCTGCACCCATCGAACGTGAAGCTAATACGAACTCACGGTTCTTAAGCTGCATAATCTCGCCGCGCACAATCCAGGACATGGTAATCCAGCCCGTTATCGTTAGCGCCAGGATAATGGTCCCCAGACTTGGTTCAAGTACAACCAGCAACAGGATAACTACCAGCAGGTATGGAATGGAGTACAGAATTTCAGAGATTTTATTCATGATATTGTCTACACGGCCACCGAAGTAACCCATGATTCCGCCGTAGATGACCCCAATGAAAAGGTCAATTGCAGCAGCGGCAAGGCCGACAATTAGCGAGATTCGTGCACCATACCAGGTACGGACAAAGATATCGCGTCCCAGATCATCTGTACCAAACCAGTGAGCGGATGATGGGGGCTTATTCGTGTTGAGCAAATCATTAGAGTAGTAATTGAACTTTGAGAAGAACGGCGCAAAAATTGCAGCCAGTACGATCAGTCCAAGAACCCCCAGCGCGGTCATTGCCATTTTATTCTGGCGCAGACGCTCCCAGGAATCTCGCCAGGCGGACAGACTTTCACGCTGAATGACTTCAGCCTGCCGTTCATCAACTCCTACCTTACGGAAATCTTCCGGTTTCAGGTTCGCATCCTGCGACACCAAGTTTTTGTCAAAAGCCACTCGTTAGCCCTCCTTTCCGCCAGATAGTTTGATACGCGGATCTATGAACACATAAGCAATGTCAGTGATAAACCGTGCCACCATAAGCAATACACCATAGAAGATGGTAATTCCCATAATAACAGTGTAATCACGGACACCTATCGCTTCAACAAATTGCTTGCCGATCCCGCCGACACCGAAGATCTGCTCAATTACGACAGAACCGGTTACGATGTTAGCTGTCATAGGTCCCATATAGGTTACCACCGGCAGAATTCCGTTGCGCAGTACGTGGCGGCTCAAGATGGCTGCCCAGCTTAGGCCCTTGGCCTTAGCCGTCTTGATGTAATCTGCATGCAGGACCTCCAGCATACTGGAGCGCGTCAGTCTCGCTATGAAGGCTATAGGCTGCGCTGATAACGCGGTTACCGGCAAGACATAATACATCGGCCCTTTGAACCCGGAAACGGGGAACATGTGGAATTTGTAAGCAAACACATATTGCAGCAGCGAGGCGACTACAAAGCTCGGAACCGCAATCCCCAGCACCGCCAGCACCATTGCTGCACTGTCAATAAACTTGCGGTGATAGAGTGCCGCCATCATGCCGAGGAAGACTCCGACAATAACCGACACGAGAATTGCGATAAGCCCCAGCTTCAGAGACGCCGAGAATGTCTGGCCGATCAAGTGTGTTACATCCTGATTCAGACGCTTCATAGATACACCCAAATCACCCTGGGCAATTTCACCCAAATACTTGAAATACTGATGATAGAGCGGCTTGTCCAATCCATATTGCTCGTATAAACGCGCTTTTATTTCTGGTGGAACCTTCTTTTCAGAAGTAAACGGGTCCCCCGGAATAGCTTTCATCAGAAAAAAGGTCGCTGAAATCAGCACAAATAGCGAGACAACCATATAGAAAAACTTATTGGCAATATAACGAACCATCCCCATCAACACCTCCTTTGACTTTTTTGAGACACATAATTAGATTTTATGAAAAAACTGACCATTTGTCTAATTTCTTATTTTGTAAGTTCGTGAAATCTTTAACAATAAGCCCGAAATGCAAAAAAAAGGGATATATATGGAATCCCACATATATATCCCGAAGTGTAAAGCTCCCTTCAGACTATCACTATTCAGTTCATAAACTGAAGGTTCTGTATTTCTTAGTGCTCAAGCAGGTAAGCACGAGTGAAGTCAATCGCACCGCTGAAGTCAAGAGTTACACCTTTGAGGTACTCTTTAGTCAGGGAGTTGTTGGTGTAGTAGTAGAACGGAATCAGGATCATGTCATCCTGAATGATCATTTTCTCAGCCTGAGCAAACAATTCTTGGCGTTTTGCCAGGTCAGAGCTTGTTTTTGCTTCGTTAATCAGCTTGTCATATTCAGGGTTAGCGTATCCAGTATCATTGTTACCGCCGCCTGTTACCCACATATCCAGGAAGGTCATTGGATCATTGTAATCCGCAACCCAGCCGGCACGTGCAATCTGGTAGTTCAGGTTCTGGCGGTTGTCGATGAATACTGCCCACTCCTGGTTCACCGTGTTAACAGTGATACCCAGAGCCTGTTTCCACATATCAGCTACAGCCAAAGCGATTTTCTTGTGGCCTTCACTGGTGTTGTAAGACAATTCAATTGGTGGCAGCTCAGTCAGACCTTCTTCAGCCAGACCTTCTTTCAGCAGTGCTTTGGCTCCTTCAATATCTTCTTTGAAGTAGTCGTCTTTAACTGCGGTACGGAATTCACCGTCAGCGCCAGCGATACCCGGAGGTACGAAGCCGAACGCAGGAAGCTGTCCGCCCTGTGCTACGTTGTCAATCAGCGATTGACGGTTAACTGTCATAGCCAATGCTTTACGGATTTTAACGTTATTGAATGGTTTTTCAGTGATGTTGAATTCATAGTAGTAGGTACTTGCGATACCTTTTCTCTGGAATTCGTTAGGAAGCTCTTTCTGTACGATTGGCACCTGTTCTTGCGGGATTTCACCATGAGGTGCACCAGCGCGGTCCAGTTCGCCGTTCTTGTAGCTCAAGAGTTCAGTTGCTCCACTGTTAACCAGGGAAAAGTCGATTTTAGCCAGCTTGATGCTTGCAGCATCCCAGTACTTATCGTTCTTGCTAACTTGCAGGGATTGGCCGGTAGTCCACTCAGTCAGTGTGAACGCACCGTTAGTGATCATAGTATCTTTGCTTGTAGCCCATTTAGCATTACCCTCAACCGATTTGTGTACAGGGTAATAAGTATAGAAGGACAGAAGACCAAGGAAGTAAGGAGTTGGTGCTTTCAGCGTAACTTCAAGAGTTTTCGCGTCAACAGCTTTTACGCCCACTTCGTTGAAATCTGCAACTTTCTTAGTATAGTATTCTTCACCATTCTTCAGGTAGTACAATTGATAAGCGTAAGGTGCAGTAGGATCTGTGTTAGGGTCGAGCACGATTTTCCATGCGCGAACGAAATCAGCAGCTTCTACAGGGTCACCGTTGCTCCACTGTGCATCGCGCAGGTGGAACGTATATACCAGTCCGTCAGCGGAAATATCCCACTTCTCAGCAATACCCGGCTCAGCTTGGCCAGTTTCATCATTCATGCGGGTCAAGCCTTCATACATAGTTTTCAGGACGGTGTTGGCTTGGCTGTCCTGAGCTTGTGCAGGGTTAAACGTAGGTGGTTCTGCAGTCAGGTTGACTCTAAGTGTCTGGTCAGCAGCCAGCTTCTCGTCACCTGTTGTTCCTGTGTTCGTGCTGCCCTCTGGTGCAGTCGTCGCCGCAGCATTAGTACCGCTATTGTTCTTGTTTCCGCCGCAGCCAGCAAGCACTGTGCCGATCACCAGAACTATTGCGATCATGAGCAATAGACTTTTACTCTTCTTCATCTAGCAGTTCCCCCTAAATAGAATGTGGTATATGGTTTATGATTATACAACCAGTGGTCAAAAAAATCTAGAGCAATATTTTCTGAAAACGACTTTTTTTTAATTCTTTAAAATTTTGTGACGTTGACGCTTCACCGGAGCAGTGGAACGTTACATCGCTTGTGATATGTATTGAATGAGGCCTACAACCATAAATAATACGTAACCTACGCCCAGGAAAAAGAAAGAAAGCCGCCACACAGCACGAAGTAACCGTTTTCCGTCCACCCCTCCTTTGAGGCGGTTTTGGGCGCCGCCAATCAGTCCGGCGGATATTAATACAATAAGTAGTATAAGAAAGAATCCAAAGGTTGAGTCAAAAATAATATTAAACAGTCCCGAAACTGACAGCAATAAAAATAAAGTAGTTACGTCCATCGCCAGCATCATTGTTTTCCTCTTATCATGCCTGAGCCCGATTCCTGCGAAATATACAATCAAAAAAGGAACAATCGGAATAACGCTTAACACGCCGAACGAATTCCGGAGAAATTCCAAACAGCCTCACCCCTCCCTCACAGTCATGCCTTCTACCAGTCCGCAAATCCAGCGGTGCAGCGGAGCCTGAATGCCCTGCCGCAGCCCCATATTCACAATACTTCCATTAATCCAGCGAATTTCCGTTTCCCTTGCAGCAAGCACATCAGCCAGCATCGATGATGTATTGCCCGAAGTCGCGCGGCACACTTCAAGAATGGTGTCCCAGACCTCGTGCTCAGGGGAAATCCCGCAGGCCTCTAATATTCCGGCTGCCTCTGTATACAGTTCCTTCATAAGCTGTACACGTGCAGCGGAGGCCAGCAATTCGCCGTTCCTTACCCGCCAAATGGCGGTTAGAGGATTAATGACAGCATTGATCAGTAGCTTCCGGTAAATGATGGTATCCACTTCTTTCGACAGAGAAGCGTGAAATCCTGCTGCGGCAAGAGCTTCTATGAAACTAATTATGGCCTCAGGCTCAGATGCCTGCAGATCAGTTTCATGAATATTTATAGGAGAGCTGCTCTTCCCTATACATATTTCCCCTTTACCCGTATGAATAACCTCTGTTAATGTTTTCCTCTTGGCCGCCTCTGTTGTTACAGCCGCCCAGATGGATGATCCCGGCAACAGCCCCCTAAGCAGCTCCAGATGCCCGCAGCCGTTCTGGAATCCTATGATTACAAGCTTCCTGCCGCTTAACGGCCGGAGAATCTCAGGCAGAGCCTCATGAAGCATCTTTTGCTTGACCGTTAACAGTGTAACCTCCCCGGGTTCATCCAGCTGACACCGGGTATATCCTTCTACCGGTGCAGCAGAGAAACTTCCGCCTGGAAGCCGTGTTGCCTCCCTGCCATCTTCATAGCTGACAGTCAGCCCCCGTTCGGATAGCGCCCTGCTCTGCTCCTCGCCCCTGCACCATATCCGTACTTTAGCCCCGCCGGCGATCAGACGTCCTGCAAGCAGCAGCCCCAGTGACCCCGCGCCTATCACATCTATTCTCATGCTAATCCTGCCCCCTGCCATGCCTTGCTCCAATAATTTTCCTAATTATATCCTGCCTGTCTCTGCAAAAGCAAAACAAAAAACCCTGCTAATCCGTTGCTGTAACGCAACCGGACGCAGGGCTTGCTGCCTGACTATTCTATTCAATCCGTTCCAGGTTTCCGTTCGCATCCATTTTGAAGCGGGTCTTCTCATCATCCTCTTCATTAAGAAAAGCCAGCCTGCGGGCACGGTCCATAATCTGGATCAGCGCCTTGTAATCATCATTAACCACACGGTAATCGCTCTGGGCAAGATTCACTTCTCTGGATAGACGTTCATTCTCAACTCTCAATTCAGAGAGCTCCTCTTCCTTCTCCCGCAGATCACGCTCTAGCATCTTAAGCTGTCTGCCGGCCTCCTGGAATGTCCCCTTCCACTGCCGCAGGAAGCGGATGACGGCATCGATGGACAAGCTATTCTCGCTTAATCCTTCGCTGCGGCTGTAGTCTTCCTCAATGTCACCGAGAATCAGTCCGGCTACCTGAGCCCCACGCGAGCCAGGCTGTTTCTTCAGATAGCTCCGTTTCTGCCGCTGTCCTTTGGCAATCCCGATAGCATCCTCGTAGCTTTTGCGCACGCAGCTGTTCCAGCGGAAACCGCAGGCCGCCGAGGTTCTGCCGATTTTTTCACCCACCTCTTCAAAAGCAGCAAGCTGTGTGCTGCCCTCGCGGATATGACGCAGCGTTATTTCTGCCAATATCAGATCATCTTCTGCACTCCAAGCATCCTGTCTAACGGCTGTCATAAAGCCTAACCCTCCTAACAACATCATGAAATAACCATCTTCAGAACCGGCAGCTCCGCCGGGTAGTGAATAGGGATAAAAGCTGCTTACTCCATTTCTATGCCTCTATTAGAGTTCATAGAATCTATTTGATACTAATTTGTATTGCCAATTTGTCTGCACCTCATACTACCTTTGCTATAAATTCCTCGTTTCCGCCCAGAAGGCTTGTGTCAATAATAAAAATCATATATTTTATGAAATTTTTAATTTTTTTCAATGAATTCGTTTACAGTGTTTTAGACAGCCGTTATAATAAATGGTAAGCAGCTGTTAGCCGGATTCATACTGGAAGGGGGACCCTCTCTTGGACCGCATGTTTCGCGTTTTAGGATTTTTTACACTCACCATCGGACTTATGGCTTTTGCCGGTAATCTGACGGAAATGGCCCTGCTATTCTTTTTGCAAACCGCTTTTTTTGTGATTCTGGGCTACATGAAATTTACGGAAAAGACCTACATCCTGCTCTTTTGGGGGTATATGATCCTGACGTTTACAGGCTTCAGCTATTGGACGATATTTGAGATGGGATTGCCGCTATAACGCATATATATAGGAATGAACGGATATGGCTTCTTGCCTTAAGGGAGCATTTCCGTTCTTTTTGTTTGCAAAATTGTAGTTCGGGGAGATGCAAAACAGGGTATGATATTTTAACAGGCTGAAACATATTAATAGTACATACCTGTCTAACTCTGTTCAAGGTGGTGGTGCAAGTGTTATCCCGTAAACCTGTTCGCCGGTTATTCGCAGCAATATTGATCCTCACCTGCATCGCTATGCCGCCGGCTTCTCCCGTGTATCTGTCCGCCGGTTCCGGCTCCGCTTCAGGAGTCAGCGCTCCGCCGATCTCCATGCCGGATGATGAAGAGACCCGCAAGCTGCTGGAGCAGACGCTGTCCTCCGCAGAGATTGAACGTGAGATTGCCCGGATTACCGCAGAACAACAGACGCTGGAGCGCAAAGCCGCTGAACTGGAAGAGCAGGCAGCCGCCAAGCAGAGTAACATCGCGGATCAGCAGGAACGGGCGGGTGCTGTCGTGCGTGCCTATTATATGGGCGAACGGGATGGGCTTCTTACCGCATTCCTCTCCGCCAAAAGCATCAGCAGGCTAATCGCTCTAGTCGATTATTATGAGATTATTATGGGGCAGGACCGGAAGACGCTCACGGAATATGAGGCGCAGTACAAGGATTTGAAAAGCACACTCACAGCCGCACAGCGCAGCAGCCAGGAGCTGGCAGAGCTCAAAACGGCGCTCGAAGAGCAACAGAAACGTGTGCTTGCCTTAGATAAGGAGATTGCAGGCGGGATTCAGGCCAGTACAGATCCTGAGAGTATGCAGCGGCTGCTGGAGGAGTTCAGTAAATATTGGGAGAACATCGGCCTGCATGAGGTGCGGAAGTATTTCAAAGCGCTGGCTTCCGCCATGAAGCAGCTGCCGGAATTTATCCAGAGCCGGGATGGCGTGCTGGTGCGCAAGGGGATGACCTATAATCTCGCCCTGTCCGAAAAGGATCTGAATGAGTTTCTGGTTACCCAGAATCCGCTGTTCCGGGATTTCCGGTTTGCGTTCAAAGACAATTCAGTCTCGGCAACGGGTAAAAGCGGGGGGTTGTCACTGTCGCTGACCGGCCGCTATACGATACAGCAGGAGCCTGTCAACGGCTTGATGTTCCATGTTGATCATGTGGTGTTCAATGGTCTGGAGCTGCCGGATACCACCCGCCAGGCACTGGAGGAAGAATTCGATCTCGGCTTCTATCCGGCGAGGATCGTCTCCTTCCTGCAGGCCACCGAGGTCGCTAGCTCGGACGGCATCCTGCATGTGAAGCTGTCCCTCTCATTCTAAAGGAGGCTTCACCACTGCTTCATAATCGGCGGCATTCAGCTTGCCGGTTAGCAAACCAAGTGCTGCCTCCGCCTTCCGGCTCCACTCTGCCTCGGAGCCGGGACCGGGGGTGTTATCTTCTGCAAGAAACCATCCGGCTTCCATCGGCAGCTTCCCCATCTTGGGCTGAGCGGAGCGATATAGCTCATCCAGTGCCGGCAGACGGTCCGTATTCTCCAGCCATTCAAGCTGGGCCGTGCTTGATGTGACGTAGGCAAGCCATTTGACCGCTGCTTCCGGACTGCCGGATTGTGCAGGAAGGGCAAAAAAGCGGCTCTGAATAACCTCATAGCTCGGTACACCCTCCTGCTTCTTAGGCATCTGCACCGCAAGTGTAGAATTTCCGTGCTTCTTCCACTCCGATAGCGGCACAGCCGCCACCGCAAGCTTCCCATCCTGCAGCAGCTCCCAGATCTCCTTATTAAACCGGCTGGTCAGATACAAATAGCTGCGCGCCGCTTCTGTCCACTGAGCCTGCCCAAGGCTGGCGGAGCGCAAACTGCTGCCCATGCTATGCAGCACGGCGGCATAGCCGTAAGGATTCCGCGTATCCATAGCCAGCAGATAACGCTTCTTCTCCGGGTCCTCTTTCAACCGGACCAGCAGCTCATTCCACTGCTCCAGGCTTGCGGGCACCTCCGCAAACCCCATCCCGGCGAGCCGCTCCGGCGAATACACTAGCACATAGGGATCGATATCCAGCGGCACTCCCCAGTTATATCCGTTCCACTGCATCTGTGGAATAAGCATCGTAAGCGGTGTACTGCCGGGAACACTCTGGTAGATATCTACAGGCAGCAAATAGCCCCGGGTCGCCAGATCATAAATACTGTGACCGTCCAGCATTACGATATCCGGGCTTGTCCCAATGGTTAGTTCTTCACGCACCAGTGCTCCCCCGTCTTCCGCCTCTACATTCTTAAGGATCACGCTGACTCCGCTGGATAAAGTGTACTCTTTGCTAATCTGCTCGAGCACGCTGAATTCCTCCGTACTGAGCGAGACGCGGATCTGCAGACTCTCGTCTTTCCCTGCTTCCCCTGAAGGAGGACGCTCTGATTGGTCCAGCGGCTGTCTGGGCGGATAGCTGCCATGATCCGTATTCAGCTCCATGCTGGGTGACAGGCTTGTCAAGGCCAGCAGCAGAACTGCAAACAGCAGCCAGTAATTTTTGCGTTTCAGCACATGCGCCCTCTCCTTCAGCGTTTCTTATTCCTCATTTTAGCAGAGATGCCGGCGCTTGTCTTGGGTTGTGAAACCGTTCTCTTTATATAGAAGGAAACGGTGGGATGGGAGTGTATGAGAAGCAGAGCCGCAATTTGGGCGGTAGTCGCACCTGCGGTGAATATTTGGCCTTCCGGCCGCTGTTGTCTGCAGATTTCCTCAATTGTACCGCTGTACGCGGTTGAAATCCGGTGACTGCTGATGCTTACGAGGCGAGCTTTCCTACGGAAAGCTTTCAGGCGGACACTACCGCTCCTACAGCTCCAAAATTCCCCTCCGTTGCTATCGCTTTATTGCTCCAGCTAAACCCAGCCAAGTCCCCTCCCGCCGCTTCCGGGGCGGGCAGGAAAAAAAGCCGGGAGTCTTGAGCTCCCGGCTGGAATAAGCTTTGTTGTTGGGGGTTAGAGCAGATCGGCGGCCAGCTGGGCCAGATGCGAACGCTCGCCCTTTTCCAGTGTGATATGTCCGCTTATGCCCTGCTGCTTGAACTTCTCCACGATATAGCTGAGCCCGTTGCTCGCCGCATCCAGATAAGGGTGGTCAATCTGCTCGGGGTCCCCCATCAGGATCACCTTACTGCCCTCGCCGGCCCGGGAGACAATCGTCTTCACTTCGTGGCGGGACAGGTTCTGCGCCTCATCAATGATGATGAACTGCGACGGGATGGAGCGGCCGCGGATATAGGTCAGCGCCTCTACCTGGATACTTCCCAGCCCCATCAATATTTTATCGATATCCCCTGCCTTCTTGGTGTCAAACAGGAATTCGAGGTTATCATAAATCGGCTGCATCCATGGACGGAGCTTCTCATCCTTCTCTCCCGGCAGATAGCCGATATCCTTACCCATCGGTACCACCGGGCGGGCAATTAGCAGCTTCTTGTATTTGTGTTCATCCTCTACTTTGAACAATCCGGCGGCTAACGCCAGCAGCGTCTTGCCTGTACCCGCCTTGCCGGTAATGGTCACCAGCGGAATATCATCATTCAGCAGAAGCTCAAGCGCCATCCGCTGCTGCGCATTCCGGGCACTGATGCCCCATACCGCATCGTTGCCCAGATAGAGCGGCTCCAGACGGGAGGCATTGCTGTTGACCTTTAGCAGCGCTGATTTGCCGCTTCCGATCTCATCCTTCAGAATTACGAATTCATGCGGATACAGCGGATAGGACAGCGACAGCTGCTTCGTGGACAGGAACCGGTGACTGTAATACTCATCAATCAGTGAAGGATGGGCCATCAGCGACTGGCAGCCGGAATAGAGCTCATTCAAATCGCCGGTGCGGTCGGACAGATAATCCTCCGGAGTTATACCAAGCACATCCGCTTTGATGCGGACGAGAACATCTTTACTTACAAGTACCACAGGACTCGGGTCAGCCTTCTCATTCTCTTCATGAAGATAATTGAGCGCTACAGCCAATATCCGGTTGTCATTAGAGACTTCGCCGAACATCTCCTGTACCTTGACGAAGCTGCGGTGATTAAGCTCTACCTTCAGCGTGCCTCCATGGTCAAGTACCACCCCGCTATGCAGGTGGCCCAGCTCCCGGAGTCCGTCTAACAGACGCGATACGGTGCGGGCGTTACGGCCGATTTCATCGGCATTACGCTTCTTGGAGTCGATTTCTTCCAGGACTACAGCAGGAATGACCACTTCATTCGCCTTGAAAGCAAAAATCGAATTGGGGTCGTGCAACAGCACGTTGGTGTCCAGTACGAATATCTTTTTCATGTTATCCCCTCCACAGCGCCTGGTTTGATTGATCATACATAACTCTTTTCAGCAAGGGCAACATAAGGTAAATCACTAATTCTCAGGCTGAAAGGAGTACGCACATATGAGAAAATCAATGTGTCTGCTAATGGTACTGCTGCTGCTGACAAGCTGCGGTATCGCTAATAAAGAGACATCACCCTCTCCTCAGGATAAACAGTCGGCTGAAGCGGTGCACAGTCAGGGGAGCCGCGGAGTACGGACATTGTCGGAAGATGGTACAGCCGTACAAGAGCCCGCCCCGGATTCGGGACAACCTTCAGAAGACAAGCATGACAATGATGTGGCACTCAAGGATCATTTTGAACAATTAGCGCGAAGAGTCCCGGGTGTAGAAGGCGTCCACTGTGTCGTTATGAACAACGTTGCTGTGGTCGGTATTGATGTGGACGGCGCCCTTACCCGTTCGCGGGTAGGAAGCGTGAAATATTCGGTAGCCGAAGCGATCCGCAAGGACCCCAGGGGCGTAAGAGTTCTGGTGACTGCCGACATGGACCTCAGCAGCAGGCTGGCCGAGATGGGCAAGCATATCTCCAAGGGCAACCCGGTCTCCGGCTTCGCCTCCGAGATGGCCGATATTATCGGCCGGATCATTCCGCAGCTGCCAGAGGATATAGAGCCGCAGGGCAATACCCGGTAGATGCAAATTTCAAAAAAAGCCTAGTGATAGCACACTAGGCTTTTTGCATGGCGGCAAACACTTGTCCGTCCAGCTTCTCGGCCGCACGTGCATCGTATACCTTCGCATATTTCGGAGCAGATTCCAGGTGCGCGCCATAGAACAGCGCATTGCGGACCGCTTCAATCTCAATATCAAAACAGCACATCTTAAACGGAACATCCGGCAACGGGTCCAGCCGAACCGCAGCATGACCGTTAATGGCATGCACCGTCCCTTCGCCAAACACGGTAATCGTTACTCTCGGGTTAACCTTCATGTTGTTTACCAGTCTGGAGCGGTGGTCCACAGCCAGCCGGACAACGGAAGGGCTCACAGCATAGATCCATGAGATCGCAGTCGACGTAGGTCCGCCTGATTCTGCATCCACAGTGTTTAGAAGAACAAACGTCTCCGATTGCAGCATAGCTAGCAGAGTTTCATTGAGCTGAGCAACGGCTTCAGACATAGTTACAGGCCCCCTATGCGGCAAGAATACATTCAATTTATTATATTATAGCACAGGACGAAACTTGCATTCAATTTACAGATTGTACCCTGACCGCTGCTCAAGGCTGACCTGAGACCGCTGCAGCAGACACTCCGGATATCCGGTCCTGGAGGCTTTTCTTGGCTGCGTCCAGCTCCTTATCGTTAATATATACATAGGGGCTGCGCCAGGTTCCGGTTACCGGTACATATTCGACATTCTCCTTAGAAATATCCCAATAAGTGGCGATCAGACTCTTAATCTGCGCATTCTCGATATCGCTCTCCAGATTATTATCCACTGCATCCAGCACCCGGCCGATTTTGAGGACACCGCCCAGCGACTGCATCTGGGAGATCAATGAAGTCAGCACCTCGTTCTGGCGCTTATTGCGTTCAAAGTCATCCGAAGGCTTCGTCGCCGGCTTGCAGTTGGACTTGCGGTAACGCACATAATCCAGCGCTTTGTCTCCGTTTAGTTGGGCTTCGCCTTTTTTGAGATTAATATTGGTGCCGTCCACACTGTCCGTGTAACACATATTGGCGCTGATATTAACGTCCACGCCGCCAAACTCATCTACGATATCCCGGAAGCCCTGAAAATCCAGCACCGTCGTGTAATCAACCGGAACCCCAAGATACTCACCCATCATCTTCTTCATCTGGTCCTTGGCAAGCACGCCGGATTCCTTCTCCTTGCTCTTGAAGCGGGAGTAGAACGCATTGATCTTCGTCTTCTTGTATCCGCCAAGCTCGACATATGTATCGCGGGGTAAGGAGACCACCGTAGCCGATTTGGTCTCCGGGTTCAAGGCCGCGACCATGATCACATCCGTCAGATTGGACGGGTGCTTCGGACGGTTGTCCGTACCGAGCAGCAGCATCGTCAGCGGCTTCTCCGAGGCAGATTGCCCTGCAGCAACCGGCTCATCCACTCCGAATCCTCCGTGGTCCACCTTCCAGTACAAATACCCTGCATAGCCTAATGCTGCTATAACAGCAATCAGCAGAATGATGAACAGCACTCTCATCAGCCGGGCGAAGAATCCGCGTTTTTTTGGTTTCCGTGCTTTTTTCTTTGCAGTTGTAGCTGAAGCAGCAGACCTCGGCTGCTGCCGGTTAGTGCTGGTGCTTCCTTGCTGGCCGTTCCTTCTGGGTGGCAAATTGCCCTTGCTTGTATTCATAATCCGTTTAGTTCCTTTTCATTCAACTGGAATTGAAGTAGATAACTTCGTAATAACTTAGACGAACCCTATCATCAAAAGTTGCGCCTACTGCCGTTTTGCAGCCGCTGCAGCCTTCCGCTTCTGCCGGGCTTCCACCAGGTAGCGGACCCGCACAAGCAGCATCAGCCCGACCGCTACCAGCAGGCATTGGATGATCGGCAGCTTGTCATGCTGGAAGATAAGAAGCATACCTGAGCCTGCCGCCATCATCACATACAGTACGATCTCTTTGCCGATCGGCAGCTTCTGATTGACGCGGAATACTCGGTTATACACATAAGTCAGTAAGATGAAAATTACAATGTAAGCGATAACTGGATGCTCAGCGAACCAGCTTTGCATAGCCGCTCACTCCTCCCGGATCATAAGTTACGCTTACATTATATCACCCGCCGCCGCTTTATACTGCTATTAATCTCTGCAATTTGAAAGATCCGGTGCCGGGAAAATAATAAAAGCCGCCGGATTGTTCATCCGGCGGCTTCATTGTCATCCGCTTATGCCTGGCTGGCTTGCGCCGCCTTACGTTGCTTCTCTACACGCTCGCGCTCGCCCTTATTCAGGATCTTTTTGCGCAGACGTACAGATTTAGGAGTGATTTCACAAAATTCATCATCATTCAGGTATTCAAGCGCGCCTTCCAAAGAGAAGGTACGTGGGGTCTTCATTTTTACAGTATCATCTTTGCCTGAGGTACGCATGTTGGTAAGTGCTTTTTCTTTGCAAATGTTGACGATAATATCGTTATCACGTGTATGCTCGCCTACAATCATACCTTCATAAATTTCTGTACCTGCATCCAGGAATAGAATACCGCGATCCTCAACACCAACGATTCCGTATTGTGTTGTTGTTCCACTTTCGCTTGCTACAAGCACACCCTGATGACGTCCGCCAACTTGGCCGCCAACCAGTGGAGCATAGCTGTCGAAGGCATGGTTCATTACACCGTAGCCGCGTGTCAGCGTCAGGAAGTGTGTGTTATAGCCAATCAGGCCGCGTGCCGGAATCAGGAATTCCAGACGGACTTGGCCGGTGCCGTGGTTGATCATGTTGACCATCTCGGCTTTGCGGCTGCCCAGACTTTCCATAACGGAACCCATGCTTTCTTCCGGAATGTCAATCATGAGGCGCTCAAGCGGCTCGGATCTGACACCGTCGATGTCTTTAATGATTACTTGCGGTTTAGACACTTGCATTTCATAACCTTCACGGCGCATATTCTCGATCAGGATACCAAGGTGAAGCTCACCGCGTCCAGAAACGACAAACGCATCAGGACTGTCAGTTTCATCTACACGCAAGCTTACATCCGTTTCCAGTTCTTTGAACAAACGCTCACGAAGCTTACGGGAAGTAACCCACTTGCCTTCCTTACCTGCGAACGGACTGTTGTTCACGAGGAACGTCATCTGCATAGTCGGCTCGTCAATCTTCAGAACAGGCAGCGCTTCAGGATGCTGCGGATCAGCAATCGTCTCACCGATGTTGATGTCCTTGATACCCGCAATAGCGACGATATCGCCTGCGCCGGCTTCTTCTGTCTCTACGCGCTTCAGACCCTGGAAGCCGAACAGCTTCTCGATACGGGCAGTCTTGCTCTTGCCGTCACGCATGATGACTGTAACGGATTGGCCTTGCTTGATTACACCGCGGTTCACGCGGCCAATGGCGATACGGCCCAAGTATTCATTGTAGTCCATCAGAGTTACCAGGAATTGCAGCGGTTCTTCAACCTTCTCAGTTGGAGCCGGGATATGCTCAACGATGGTTTCGTATAGTGAAAGCATCGTCTCATCCTGCTTCTCTGCATTCATGCTCGATGTGCCGTTAAGCGCAGAAGCATAGACTACAGGGAATTCAAGCTGGTCGTCACTGGCTTCAAGCTCAATGAACAAGTCCAGCACTTCATCAATAACTTCCTTCGGACGCGCAGCCGGACGGTCAATCTTGTTCACGACTACGATCGGGGTCAGGTGCTGTTCCAGCGCCTTGCGCAGTACGAATTTGGTCTGCGGCATGCAGCCTTCATAAGCGTCAACAACGAGCAGTACGCCGTCAACCATCTTCATAATCCGTTCTACTTCGCCGCCGAAGTCAGCGTGTCCAGGTGTATCTACGATGTTAATCAGGAACTCTTTATAAGTGATTGCTGTATTTTTAGCCAGGATTGTGATTCCACGTTCCCGTTCGATATCGTTAGAGTCCATGGCGCGTTCTTGAACGTGCTCGTGTGCGCTGAAAATCCCGGACTGCTGGAGAAGCTGGTCGACGAGTGTTGTTTTACCATGGTCAACGTGGGCAATGATCGCAATGTTGCGGATATCTTTTCTTGAATGCATGATTTGTATCCAAATCCTCTCATTTATCAAATTAAAACTGTTTAAATTCTTAGCATGTCACGGCAGTCTCACAAAAGAAGCGCCAGGCAGAAAGCCGACGCTCCAACATTCCTTAATTTTATAGTGAAAGTACTATGAAAAGCAAGTCTTTTTCTGAAAAAAAACGTTGCCAAGTCCGCTTAATTTTTCTAATTTTGCCTCATGTCCGGCTCAGCGGTCTTGAATTGTCCTATCAAGGCGTGTTGACGATCTGTTTACCAGCCACCGTTCCACTTCTTGCGGCTTCCCGGTCTGCCTCTTCCCAGCATCAGCCACAGTCCCGCAGCAACCAGCACAGCGCCGAGCAGATAGAGCGCCCCAGTACCTAAAAGGGTGAAGATAACCAGCACTACACTAAGCAATCCAAGGATAACAGCGGCTGATGTTAACCCTCCGGTTCTTCCGGAGGCATACAGCGAATATTCATATAGTCCAACTGCGATTCCGAGCAGAAGTACAGGCCATAAGTGTCTCATGAGGTCCCAGCCCCAGGTATTGCATAAGCCGAAGAGCAAGCCGTACACCGATAGTATGCCCGCTGGAATAAGTACAGATGCAGAAGCGCGGCGGGTGAAAAAGAGCACATGCAGGAACAGGCCAGGAACCAGAATGATGAGCGGCCATAAGGCCCGTCCCAGAAAACCGAACACCCCCAGCTTGCCCAGCAGAATCACGAGGCCGGCGGCGGCGATGAACACACCCAGTTTCATGTCATTTTTGGAAGACATCTTTCACCTATCCCTTCAAAATTTCGTGTCTTTATTTTAGCTGATAAACGCATAAAACACCATCATTCTTCACACATCGCGGCGGAGCATGCTCAGGAAAAATGAAATAAGGCTGTACCAATAGCTTTCCAGCTTTTGGTACAGCCTTATTATTGCCGGTTATCAGCCTGCGGATACTTTCCGGTGCTTCAGCATGCCCGTAACAACCACGATAATGCCCAGCAGGATCGGCAGCATAGCATGAAGAGACGGCAGCAGGAACGAAATCACCGGACCGAATTTGGCATCCTGCAGCAGCATGTTCCCGGCGGTATACGCCAGAATATAGGCACCGATGAACACCAGCACCGGGAAGCGGTGCAGCCAGCCCACGATAATACCGCTCCCCCAGACAACAATCGGAATACTGATCGCAATCCCGATTACGATAAGTGCCAAATCCCCTTTGGCAAGCCCGGCAATCGCCAGTACATTATCCAGGCTCATGATGAAGTCTGCCAGCAGAATGGTGCGCACCGACTTCCAGATGCTGGGGCTTCCCTCAATTCTCAGCTCTCCCTCGTCCTCGAGCAGCAGCTTGAAAGAAATCCATAGCAGCAGCATAGCCCCTCCGGCTTCAATATAGGGAATCTTGAGCAGCAGCACTGCGGCGAAGGTCAGGATACAGCGGAGCGCGACCGCTCCGGCTGCCCCCCACCAGACAGCCAGCTTCCTGTGCTTCTCCGGCAGATTTTTGCTGGCCATCGCTATGACCATGGCATTGTCTCCGCTGAGCACCAGATTAATCATCAGAATTTCACCAAGCAGCAATAATGAATCCATCCACCTCAGCCTCCCTGAACTCCATGTATCTACATGTATGCCGGGGGGCGACAAGCTATGCTTCTTGTCCCGCTATTTTAGAAACTGCGCATGTGCGGCCGGATTGCCGCGTATATCTATAGTCTACGGCCTGACTGGCTGTAAGGGACTGTAAGCCACCAAACCTATAGGAGTGACCCGGGATGAATACATCTGCTGCGGATTTCATATTATCTCTGCTGAATATTGTGTTCCTCGATCTGATTCTGGCGGGCGATAATGCCATCGTCATCGGCCTGGCCGCGCGGAACCTGCAGGGAAAGCGGCAGAAGCAGGCGATTCTGCTTGGTACAGGCGGTGCAGTAATCCTGCGGATCATTGCGACGATTCTTGTGGTGTGGCTGCTTAAAATTCCATGGCTGCTGGCAATCGGGGGGCTGCTGTTAATCCTTATAGCTTATAAGCTGCTGTCAGGCGGCAGTGCAGAGACGGATATTCAGGCCGGCGGAACTCTGTGGGCAGCAGTCCGGACGATTGTGATAGCCGATGCAGCCATGGGACTGGACAACGTTATTGCTGTTGCCGGTGCAGCGAATCATAATATTACGCTAGTGGTGCTGGGACTGCTGATCAGTGTGCCTATTGTGGTCTGGGGAAGCACCCTGTTTATCCGGTTAATCAACAGATATCCATGGATTATCTATCTCGGGTCAGGCGTACTTGGCTTCACAGCCTCCACCATGATTTCCGGCGAGAAGGTCATTGCCCCTTATTTCAAGGCGCATCCCCTGCTGCACATGCTGTTCATCGCCGCAGTAATTGCCGGTATTCTGGCTGCGGGTCACTGGAAGCGCCGCCGGATGGACTTCGCTCTTCAGAACCACTCTTCCTGAAGGCCTGCCTGTGCCGGAACTAAGTCCGCCGGCTTCTCATCGCCATAAGGTGTAATAAGCACGGTCTCGGTTCCGGCAACCGCCGTATCGAGTAACGCCTGATAGCCCGGCAGCGTCGCTTCAATCTTGTCTACAATCCGCATGTTCGGATTCGTCGTCGGCGATTTGGGCACGAACAGTGTACAGCAATCCTCATATGGCAGGATGGACAAGTCATACGTACCGATGGTCTGCGAGAGCTCCACGATCTCACTCTTGTCCATCATCACCAGCGGACGCAGCAGCGGCAGAGCCGTTGCACGTCCGATTACATTCATACTTGGCAGGGTCTGGCTGGCCACCTGGCCCAGACTGTCGCCGGTAATCAGCGCAAGCGCCCCCTCCTTCTCCGCAAGGGCAGTAGCAATCCGCAGCATAGCCCGGCGCATCAGTGTAATAATCAGATTATCCTGACCGATCCCGGTAAAAGAGGTCTGCACCTCCGTGAACGGAACCAGATGCAGCTTAATTACACCGGCATAACGCGACAAAATACGCGTCAAATCTACAACCTTCTGCCGGGCAAGCTCGCTCGTATAAGGATAGCTGTAAAAGTGAACGCACTCTACCTCCAGCCCTCTGCGCATCGATGACCAGCCCGCAACCGGACTGTCGATCCCGCCGGAGAGCAGCAGCATAGCCTTGCCGTTCGTTCCCAGCGGGAAGCCGCCGACTCCGGCAATATTCTCGCAGAAAATAAGAGCATGACCTTCCCGAATCTCAATCTTCAGCTCAAGATCGGGAGACTTCACATCTACCAGCAGCCCCGGATAGCCTTGCAGCAGCGGGGTAGCTATAAGCTTATTCATTTCTATGGAGCCATAAGGGAAGCCCTTCCACACCCGGCGCGCGCTGACCTTGAAGCTGGTTCCCGCTCTAGGAGCGATAAGGTGCAGGAAGGTCCGGCTGGCATCAAGAATATCCTCGAAGTCCGGCCGGGAGACCTTCACCGGGCTAATCGAGGCGATTCCGAATACTTTTACGAGCGCCTCCGTTAATTCTCCTGCGGGTTCACCGTTCAATTCGACGTAGATCCGCCCGAATTCCCGGGTCAGCTTCACGTTCGGATACGGCTTCACCATCTCCTTCACATGCCGCAGTACGGTCTTCTCGAACCGGCTGCGGTTCTTGCCCTTCAGAATGAACTCCCCGAAGCGCAGCAGGAGCATATCCGCATAATCCATGCTGCTCCCGTATCCGGCTTTCTGTGCTCCGCTACCTGTCTCTGTTGTTGTCATTGGTTATTTCATGCCTCCTTCTGCAATCTTCAAGGATTGGACGGCTGCCAGCAGCGCCTGCTCCAGCCGGCTCACATCCAGCTGTGTGTGGCTGTCGCCCAGGCTGATCCGTATACCGCCAAGCGCAGCCGCATTATCCCTGCCCATGGACAGCAGAATCCGGCTAGGCTCAGCCAGACGCGAGGAACAGGCGGAGCGTGTGGCGACTGCCATCCCGAGCTCCTCCAGCCTGCGCGCCAGAACCTCCCCCTTCATGCCGGGGTAAGAGAAGTGGACAATATGCGGCGCCCCGTCCTTACTACTGTTCAGTACAAGCTCCGGTATCCCTGCTATATAATTCTCCAGCTGAGCCTTGAGCGGACGAATCCGGGCGCTGAAGGTCTCCCGCTGTTCCCCGCTCATCCGCATGGCCTTAGCTGAAGCTACAATATTCGGCACATTCTCTGTCCCGGCGCGCTTGCCCTGTTCCTGGGACCCGCCCGTCAGCAAGGGAAACAACGTAACTCCTTCTCTGACATAGAGAATTCCCGTCCCGCGCGGACCGCGGAATTTATGTGCGGACAAGCTGTACAGATCTGCCTGCCAAGCCTTCAGTGGAGCCTCAAGCTTCCCGTAGCCCTGCACGCCGTCTACATGGAACAGGGTCCGGCGGTTCACCGCCTTGACCTGTTGTCCGATCTCGCGCAGCGGCTGTACCGTGCCAATCTCATTATTCACGTGCATCACACTGACCAGCACCGTATCCGGCCGGACCGCAGCAGCAATCTGCGAGGGTTCAACTACTCCATGAGAGTCAGGGGCTACGAAGGTAACCTCCCAGCCCAGCTTTTGCAGCTGAAGACAGCTCTCGTAGACCGAAGGATGCTCCAGCTCCGTGGTTACGATATGCCTCCCTCTGCTCTGATACTGCAGTGCAGCTCCTTTGACCGCCAGATTGTTGCTCTCGGTAGCACCTGAGGTAAATATAATTTCCTGCGGCAGCACATCAAGCGCAGCTGCGCATACTTCGCGCGCACGCTTGATCAGCTTGTCCGCCTCTTCTCCCGCCCGGTGCAGGGAAGAGGGGTTGGCGAAGTGCTTCCTCATCACCTGCTCCAGCGTCTGCACTACCTCCTCATAGGGAGGGGCAGCAGCGGCATAATCCCAATACAGCATATATCGGCGTTCTCCTTTGTGGATTAGAATTCGTAACTGCTTATAGGTTGCAAAAAGGATCAAACGGCCCGCCCCCTAAAAGAACAGGGGTACAGATTCCGTTTGATCCTTATATTATACCGCGAATTGCGCGCGGGCGCGTTCTATTTTGGCAATGTAGGCCTGGGTCTCCTTCGGAAGCTCAGAGAGGTTCGCCATAAGCTCAGCATCGCTGCTGACTCCAAGCTTGTTCACCCGGCCCGGTCCGGCATTATAGGCGGCCAGTGCCATCTTCTCCTGTCCGTCATAGCGCTTAAGCTGGTACGAGAGGTATCGGACACCGCCGTCTATGCTTTGGGCAGGATCGAAGGGGTCGGAGACACCCAGTCCGTTAGCCGTTCCGTCCATTAACTGCATCAGTCCTTTGGCACCGGCAGAAGATACAACATTCGGATTAAAGGAGGATTCCGTATCAATAACCGCCTTGATCAGATCAACCGGAACGCCATATTTCGCACTGGCCGTCTGAATCAGCTGTTCATAATCTGTCGGCACAGTCTGCGTTATTTCCCCGGAAATGTCACTTTTGGGTTCTGTTGCTTCCCCAAGCTGCTGCCACAGCAGATTATCCGTCGAAGAGGTACCTGCAAGAGCAACGTATGTGCTTTTATTGCTGCTGTTAGTGGCTTGAGACGTTCCGGCCGCCTGCTGGAGCATCGCGGTGAACGCTGCCGCGGAAGAGCCGGTAACTCCGGGGTTCGCTTTGGTATCCTCACGCTTCATGCTTGAGCTTCTTAAGTCTACCCATTTCAACTGACCGCTTGGCGCAGCGGCATTGATTGACATGCATCCATTCCCTCTTTCACAAGAAGTCTTATATTTGAACTTTACTATTTATTCTCAGTAATTACTATATGCCTAAGCGAAAAAACAGACTTCAGACCTGCATAGTTAGGTCTGATAGCCTGTTTTGAAAAGCGGATGTGCGGATTCAGCGTGCTCTAACGGGCAAAAGGAATTAAGACAAAATAGCTCAAAGTGGATACAATCCCCAGCCCCATCGACCAGGCTCCGGCTGATTTTTGACCTCTGGCATACGCATAATACCCCAGAACAGCGGCAATCGGCCCCAATATAATGGACCAGATGAATAAGGATACGACACCGAAGCCCAGCCCGATATAGCCGATACTCCGGTCCTCTCCCTCTCTTACACCGCCCGTAGTCCGCTGAGCTTCCCCGCTCCGTTCCATCGTGCTCTGAAGCTGCGACGGGAGCGGACTGAGCTCGGCGGCATACTCCTCATTGTGGCTTCTGTCCCGGCGGGGGTAATCGACTCTGCTGCGCGGGCGCAGAATAACTTTTCTGCGGGCGGAACGGTCCACTTTGGGTTCATCATTCGGATTATCCATAAGGGCCTCCTTCTCAGGCGTTCGGCTTGAACGTCAGACAACAGGTTGCGGACGAGGTTCCGGCATGATCCTGATGATTACCCGCCGTCAGTTCCTCTGCGTATTCCTCCATGTAACGGCTGCCTGCATGCTGATCGATCTCAATGACAATTTCCTCGGCACGGCACAGGTTCTGTTCTCCCCAAAAATGACAGTTGCTCACACTACACTTCACAAGCGGTTTTGTCATAATGATCACCTCGTCATGTATTATGCCCGCCGGACAAATCGGCTATGCGGCTGAAGGCTGCTCACCCGGGGAACAACAAAAAGACCGCCCCAAGCAGCCATATTGGCAGTTGGGACAGCCTTTTAACAGAAATAAGGTTATAGACCGGACAATGGATTACACCTGATTCTGCATCCGCTTCTCCGTCAAATAATCATTCTCATAATAAGTCAGATCATCACGCAGTTCCTCATAGACCTTGGTGATCTCCATAATGATATCGCGTGCCGGACGCACAGGCTTCTTGCGGAAACGGATCGCATCCTGCCCGGTATAGGCATAACGTCCATCCTCCGAATAACTCTCATTCTTAGGATAGAAGAAGTTGTTAACTCCGAGATGATATACATTATATAGCGCTTTTTGCGCGAAAGGTTCATCAAAGGTAGCGCGGCGCAGTGCAAGCCCAAGCTTCTCATAAGACATTTCCGAGAACACCAGCAGATGGCGGAGATCGGACAAGAACCCCCGATAGAAATGCAGCGTTTCTTCATCCTCTTCGGTAACAAGCTGCGGCAGCGCATGCTCGTTCAGGAACAGTTCCATTTTGTCGATAACGGATTTAAGCTTCTCTCTCGTCGATTCACACAATTTCTGCACACTTACTGCTGACATGGCGGTTGCTCCCCCTTATTGTTCCTTGCATTAGTGGTTGTTAATGACACTTAGACATTGCAGTTGTACTCTCTTGATAGTATCACAAAATCTCTTAAGCCTCCACCGTACTGATACCGGAGAAGAATCCTGCTTGTGAAAAGAACGGTACAAACCCCGGAAGGCGCTTTCTTTTTGATATTAACATAAAACCAAGGACGGCGGTAGCCTTTTCGTAAGATGCATAAAACCGGCTTCAGCTCCGAACCCTAACCCGTATATGAAACCACCAGAATGGAGCGGAAATCATGTCACGTAAAAATTTAACCGTCGCCGGTATAGTCACTGCTGCGTTGACCGTACTGCTGCTCACCTTCGCCCTGCGGCCGGAAGGCAGCGGCGGCACCCTTCGGCAAGCGTCTGTGCCTAATCCCTCTGAGGAAAAAGTAATCAAGCAAACCACCCTTGTGCAGGATGTTACAGCCACTGACAAGCTGAACCGCGTTGATGTAAACAGACATCTGAGCACCTTGCTGGCCGATATGCACCACGCTTCGCCTGAAGCTATCTCAGCATATGCGCAGAGCCTTCAGCAGGGGCACGGGCATATCACCATGCTGATGCTGGTTGATTTCAACACCCGTAAGACAACCACCTTCAAATCTTCTCTGCCGGAAGGCACTGACCAGGAGAATAAGCAGCTGCTTCATTATCTGAACACCGCCAAATCTGCGATCAAAGGCCACCAGTCCTATGAATCACCCTCGTTCATCATCGGTGACAAAAAGTATTATTTCGTAGCCCAGCGTAACCGGGAGGGTCAAATGGCTGTCATCGCCCTGATTAACCAGAAGATTCTGGACCGCGTTGCACTGCATCAGCTTAAGAATCTGCGGCTCATTCCGTACCCGAAGGAAGGCAAGTACCGGATAGAATCCGTCCACGCTGATACCTTGAAGGACATCACGGTCAAGACCGGACATGACAATGAGAACGCCAGCCATTACTACGAGAATGAGATTGTCGTCCGTTTCCCGAACGGACATCCCACAGCGGCACAGCTTCAGACCATCACCGCCGATATCCGCTGCAAGGAGCCGCGCAAGCTGGGGTATGCCTATATTTTCCGGTCGGAGCAGATGAGTTACTCCCAGCTCAAGACATACTTCGCCAATAAGTGGCATCCGCTCTACGCAGAGCCTCACTATATGTACTTAACCAATGATACGGTCAGTGAAAATACGGGAGCTAATGTGATTACCCCTAACGACCTGCTCTTCTCGACCTACCAGTGGAATCTGCCGGCGATCGAAACCCCGCAGGGCTGGAATCTGTCCAAGGGCAGCAAGGAGATCGTAATCGCCGTTGTGGATACCGGTGTTCAGGCAAACCACCCGGATCTGAAAGGGCAGCTGCTCAAAGGCTACAATGCGATTACCAGCGGCAGCACACCGGATGACGATGTCGGGCATGGCACCCATGTGGCCGGAATCATCGGAGCGTTAACCAATAATGAGGAAGGCGTCGCCGGCATTAGCTGGTACAACAAGATCCTTCCGGTAAAAGCGCTCGATAATTCCGGGGCGGGCACCACCTATTCGGTGGCCGAAGGCATTATCTGGGCGGCAGATCAGGGGGCCAAGGTGATTAATCTCAGTCTGGGCAACTATGCCGACTCGCAGTTTCTGCATGATGCGATTAGGTATGCCTATGACCGGGATGTGGTCATTGTCTCCGCTTCCGGCAATGACAATACAGAGCGGCCGGGATATCCGGCAGCCTACGAAGAGGTGATTGCCGTCGCCGCAACGAATGCCGCGGGAGAGCGTGCTTCCTTCTCCAATTACGGGGACTACATCGATGTGGCTGCACCCGGGGAGAGCATTGCCAGCACCTATCCCGATAATCAGTATGCAGCGTTATCCGGCACCTCGATGGCCAGTCCCCATGTAGCGGCGCTGGCCGGGCTGGTGCGCTCCTTGAACCCTGCGCTGACGAACAAGGAAGTGACCGCGCTCTTGACCTCTAATGCCATCGATCTGGGCACCGCCGGCCATGATAAGTATTACGGCTGGGGCCAGGTGGATATCTACCGTACCCTGCAGGCGGCAGGAGGAGGCCAGGTTCCGCTCCAGCTGTTCCCGCAGCAGGTCGGCAAACAGCTCGATTCTATACAATAAGCTGCTGCCGTGTTAAGAGCCCAGATGCCGTTCCAGCAGCAGCAGGAACCGGAGGAGTCCGCGCTCCATCCCCTCCTGCGTCAGCTGCGAGTAGCTTAAGCGGATATGCCTGGAGGGTATATCCCCGGCATAGCACACATCACCCGGCAGGAAGGAAATCCCTTCCTGCTCAGCCAGAGCGTGCAGCTCCTCAATCGCGGGGGATTCCGGCAGCTGCAGCCACAGATTGAGTCCTCCCCCTGGCAGCTGCCAGCTTACCCCGGCTGGAGCATACTGCTTCAGCAGCCTCGCTGCCGCCTCCTGGCGGACACGCAGCGCTGACCGCAGCTTCGCTGCGTACCCGTCATACTGGCGCGCGATGAAGGGCAATACAGCCCGCTGGGTCAGCAGCGGACTGCCCAAATCACTGGCCGACTTCGCGGCGATCAGCCGGGAGAGAATATTGCCTTCAGCGGCGACACAGGCGATCCGGCAGCCGGGGGCGAGGACTTTGCTGAAGCTTTTCATGTAGACGACATGCCCGGCGGTATCCAGCGATTTGATGGACGCCGGGGGCGGTTGATGAAAGTACAGGTCACTGAACGGATCATCCTCCACAATGAGACAGCGGTAACTGCGGGCAAGCTCCAGCAGTCGCTGTCTTCTTGGCATGCTCATGGTGACCCCGCTCGGATTCTGGAAGGTCGGATTGGTATAGATGAGCTTCGGCGGCCTCCGGTCACACATCGCTGTAAGCCGGTCCACCCGCATGCCGTCCCCGTCCATCGGAACGAAGATCATCTCAGCCCCCCGGCCGGCAAAAACATCAATCGCCCCCGTATAGCTGGGTCCCTCCAAATACACCGTGTCCCCCGGGCCGACAAAGGTCCGGGCAACCAGATCAATCCCCTGCTGTGCGCCGCTTGTGATCATCAAATCATCCGCGCCCAGCAGGATTCCCCGGCTCTGCAGATGCCGGCGCATTACCTCGCGCAGCTCAGGATCACCCTGAAAATTACCATAGGTGGCCATCAGCTCAGGCTGCTCCTTCACCAGTGCAGCCATAGTCGTGCCAATCGGCCCGAGCGGAAGCAGGCTGCTGTGAATGGAGGCCAGATGAAAGGGATAGTCCACCTCGGAATAATCGAAGTTACGCCAGAGCTGGGCCCGTGGCAGGTAGTCATCATAACCGTCCTGCCACCTTCCCTCTGCACCTTGCCTGCTCCGGTCCCGTTCCGCCACATAACAGCCCTTCCCCTGGCTGCATAGAATATGCCCGCGCAGCTCCAGGTCAGCGTAAGCCTTGCTTACCGTTACCTGGCTCACCTTCAAGGAGGAGGACAGCCCTCTGACGGACGGCAGCCGCGTACCCGGCTGGAGCAGCCCCGAGGTGATCCGCTGCGCGATCGTCTCGCTGATCTGCCGGGGCAGCGGTTTGTCGCCGCTGCGGAGTAAATCAATATGCATGGCCCGTCCCCTCCCAACTGTTATATTTACCGCTTTACTGTTATACCGCTATACCGTTATGATACTACAAAATTCAGAATAGCAGGGAGCATGAATATGAAGATCAATTACGCGGATATGACAAACCATCTGGGGTCCTCCGCAGTCCGCGATATCCTTAAAATCACACAGGGCAAGGACATCATCTCGCTTGCCGGCGGACTGCCTGCCGAGGAGCTGTTTCCGGCAGAAGCAATCCGGGAGGCTTACAGCCGTGTTCTGAGCGGCGACAGCTCTGCGCTGCAATATGGACTGACAGAAGGCTATCTTCCGCTCCGTGAACAGCTGGCCGCCAGACTGGGGCAACAGGGCATCCTAGTCTCCGCCGGGGAAATGATCCTCACTACCGGCTCCCAGCAGGCCATAGATCTGTTATGCCGAATTCTGCTTGATCCGGGAGACACCGTACTTGTAGAGGCACCGACCTATCTGGCCGCTTTGCAGGTACTGGGCTCTTACCGTGCAGACATCCAGGTTGTAAAGGGGGATGAGGACGGGCTGCTGCCGGAGCATCTCGAAGAGCAGCTCCGAGTACACCGCCCTAAGCTGTTGTACGCTGTTCCCACCTTCAACAATCCTTCAGGCGCAACCTGGAGCAGGGCACGCCGTGAACAAGTGGTGGAGCTATGCCGGAAATACGGGGTGCTGATACTGGAGGATAATCCTTACGGAGAGATAAGGTTCGATGAATCCCCGGAGGCCTATCCGCCTACCCTCGCAGCCATAGACAGGAATCTGGGCGGGGATACCTGCGTGGTCTATACAGGTACTTTCTCCAAGATCGTAGCTCCGGGACTGCGGACAGGCTGGATCATTGGCCCTGCCGGGCTGGTCTCAATGATCGCCAGAGCCAAGCAAGCCGCCGATCTGCACTCCAGCACCATCGATCAGCGCGCCTTGCATGAGCTGCTGCTCACCTTCGACCTTGAAGCCCATATCCGGCTGGTCTCCCGGGAATATAAGTCACGGATGAAGCAGCTCTCGGCTGAGCTGGCTTCGCAGAGCTGGCAGGGCACATCCTTCCTGGAGCCGCGCGGCGGCATGTTCCTGTGGCTGAGCCTGCCGGCCCGGATTCATACCGCCAAGCTGCTGCCGCTTGCCGTGGAGCAAGGAGTTGCCTTCGTTCCCGGCGAGGTCTTCTATCCGGAGCAGCCCATGAAGAATACGATGCGCCTGAATTTCACCCATACCCGGCCGGAGCTGTTGCCGCTTGCGGTGCAACGCTTGACTACCGCGCTGTCCCGTTATGAGGAGCGTGTGTTGTCTCTATAATGGGATCAAAGCCCTCATTCGTAGCGATATAGGGGTCCAAAGCTTAAGAAATAACAAAAAGGCGGCCCCCGTCAGGAGGCCGCTGTCTTATTGTCTGTATGTGTAATAATTAATTACTGCACTGTTCTTATTAGAGTTGTCAGTTAGGAAAGTTTGCCGTAAGCCGGGTTCTGTGCTCGTTGTGGTTCAGACGGGAACTACCCTCCCACCATAAGCGACAATCATCTATCTAGGCCATACATTACTGCACAGCTCCAGCGACCAACCTAGACACGCCTCAGGCGAAGGCTGCGGCTTCCGGTTAGGGAAGCAGCTGCGTCTCATTAGGTCTTGCTCCAGATGGGGTTTACCAGGAACGAAGTCACCAGCGTTCCTCGGGGTCTCTTACACCTCGGTTCCATCCTTGCCTGTGCCGCCCGAAAGCGGCCATCGGCGGTCCATTTCTGTGGCACTATCCTTCAGCTCGCGCCGACTGGACGTTATCCAGCACCCTGCCTTGTGGAGCCCGGACTTTCCTCCCGCATACGCTCTCACGCATACCGGCGATTGTCTGTCAAACTTTCCGAAACAACATTGTATATTATACAGATTTGCCGCCTAGTGCACAAGTGTAAATAATGGCGGCTTACAGAAATGTAAAAGGCTCGGTATCCGGCTGCGAGGCATGCACTGCCGTGCCGTACTTATGCTCCGTCAGCTTGCCGGCCAGAAACTCCGCTACCTTCACCTTCATGATCTTCTCCGCATTATGGCCCGGATCGATCAAGGCGATTCCCGCGAGGTGGGCATCCTGTGCGGTATGGTAATCGATATCGCCGGTTACCAGCACATCCGCTCCCTTGAAGATAGCGCTGCTGTAGTACTTGGCACCGGACCCGCCCATGACTGCCGCCTTGCGGATCGGGCGGTTCAGATCTCCAACCACACGCACGCTCTTCACATCCAATCCGTGTTTGACTGTCTCGATGAACTCACCAAGCGTCGCCGGCTCCTTCAGCTTCCCTACTCTTCCGAGTCCAAGGCTGCGTCCCTTAAGGTCCATGGAGTACAGGTCATAAGCCACCTCTTCATAAGGGTGGGCCTTCAGCATGGCCTGTACCACCTTGTTGCGGATGGGATGCGGGACAATCGTCTCGATGCGGACCTCTTCCGCCCGCTCCAGCTTGCCTGGCGTACCGATATACGGGTCTGTTCCTTTCTGGGGAAGAAAGGTGCCATAGCCTTCAATATTGAAGCTGCAATGGCTATAGTTCCCGATCTGGCCTGCCCCGGCGTTCAGAATGGCATCCAGCACCTTCTGGTGATGATCCTTCGGCACGAATACAACCAGCTTGGACAGCTGCTCGGTATGAATATCCTTGATCGGCGCACCGTTCTCAATGCCCAGCGCATCGGCCATCCAGTCGTTCATTCCGCCTTCGGCCACATCCAGATTCGTATGGCTGATGTACACAGCTATGTCGTTTTTGATCAGCTTCTCATATAAGCGGCCTGCCGGGGTATCCGTCAGAATTCCTTTGATCGGCCGGAAAATCACCGCATGATGGGCAATAATCAGATTACAGCCCTTGGCAACCGCTTCATCCACAATGCTCTCGTTGACATCCAGCGCCACCAGCACCCCGGTAATTTCCTTCTGGAGACTGCCGACCTGAAGACCGACATTATCCCATTCTTCAGCCAGATGCTTCGGGGCAAGCTGTTCCATATATCCAATTACGGTCTGTCCTTTGGCAAACATTCCAGCACCTCCGCAATCTGTTTAATCTGAAGCTTGATTCTGCTGCGCTTCTCCTCAGCCGCCTCCAGCTCCGAACGTGCGAGTGAGGCCAGGATGCTCTCCAGCTTGGAGATTTCACCCTGCCATTTGGCAGCGAAGACTTCATTCGGCGCTTGCAGCAGCAACGGTCCCATCTCCAGCAGCAGCGCCTGATCAAGGGCCATCTTCCCTCCTGCAAGCAGACGTTCGCTGTACAGCTCTTTATTCGTCCCCGCCGCTTCAGCGCCCTCAGGGACAGCGGTCAGGATCTCATAAATTTTACCGTCTTCCTCCAAAATATGCTCCGAGACCAGTACCCAGCTGTTAGCCAGCAGCCAGCGGCGCAGAATATCCTCGCCTACATTAGGCTGTAGCGCGAGCGTCTTCACCCCGGCCAGCTTGCCTAGCTTCTGCCCTCGTTCCAGAATCGCCGCGATCAGCGACCCGCCCATCCCGGCAATGGTAATGCAGTCCGCTTCCCCCGGCTCCAGCACCTCCAGCCCATCTCCGCGCCGTACAGCGATCCTTGCACCGAGTCCTGCTTCCGCAACGCCGCGAAGCGCCGCTTCATAGGGTCCCGGATTGACTTCTCCGGCAATAGCCGAAGGCACACGGCCGCTCTTCACAGCGGCAACAGGCAGCAGGGCATGATCTGAGCCGATATCGGCAAGTCTGCTGCCCGCAGGAACCTGCTCCAGCAGCAGCTGAAGCCGGTCTGATAATTTTACGTTGTTCATGAGGCCACCCACGTTATCCATTTTTTTCTGAAGAGGAACAGCAGCGCAAGGCCCACTGCAATCTTCAGTATTAATATAAGCGAGGTCCATTCCGGGAATCCTGCTCTGAGCCATAACGCGTCTACCTCCGGCATCAACCAGAGGGCAGCTCCAGCCCCCAGGTACACCCCTGAGACCCCGCTAACCTTGTGATACATCAACCAGCTCATCCAGATCATAAGCACACACAGCGGCAGCCAGAGCAGCTCCAGCTCCAGAAGAGAGGCATCCGGCCGGACATGCCCGAAGAATCCTGCATAGAGCAGAGCCCAGAAGGCATATCCGCAGAAATGAAGCAGCCCGATGCGCAGAAAAAAACCAAGCACACACCACAGCAGCCCGCAGGCCGCAATCAGCAGCGGTGTCCAAAAATCAGCATCCAGCTTATGCAGCTCAATCAGCCACAGTCCGAATCCCAGCGTTAAAATGCTGCCGATTCCTGCCAGCATCAGACTGATTGTCTTGTTGCGGTTCAGGTAAATCGCTGAATATCCATAACAAATAATTAGGACGCTGAGCGCTGTAGCAAGTTGCAAAGGCCAGGGAAAAACGCTAAAATAAAGACTAATCAAGAAAATCAAGGAAATAATTCCAAAACCAAACAGCCAAATTTTGATGCTTCCCTGCTGGAGATTCCGTAACGATACCGGATTGCTGTCCTCCACCTCTGCCTGATCATCATACAGGTTGGTCAGGAAGTCACAGTATTGCTCCGGCAGAAGCTTGCTTCTTCTCCAGTATTGGATTTCTCTTAATATAGTATCACGTTTCTCCAGGTTCAACCGGCATCCCTCTTTCCAGAACTTGCCTTCACTTCATTACAAGCTCCCGCACATGGCGGGGCTCCAGCATTGGTGAATCCCCTTGACAACATAATAGGACCTCCTGCCACCGTGCAGCAGAAGGTCCAGTTGTAAGGTCTATTCGAGGAAATCCTTCAGCCGCTTGCTGCGGCTAGGGTGACGCAGCTTACGAAGCGCTTTGGCTTCGATCTGGCGAATCCGCTCGCGGGTTACGCCGAACACCTTGCCCACTTCCTCAAGGGTTCTCGTCCGTCCGTCATCCAGTCCGAAGCGCAGGCGGAGCACATTCTCTTCACGCTCAGTCAGCGTGTCCAGCACATCCTCCAGCTGTTCCTTCAGCAGCTCATATGCCGCTGCATCGGCAGGCGCCAGCGCCTCCTGGTCCTCAATGAAATCTCCCAGATGCGAATCATCTTCCTCACCGATCGGTGTCTCCAGGGATACCGGCTCCTGGGCAATCTTCATGATCTCTCTAACCTTCTCAACGGTAAGCTCCATCTCCGCTGCAATCTCCTCCGGCGACGGCTCGCGTCCCAGCTCCTGCAAGAGTTGGCGGGAGACCCGGATCAGCTTGTTGATGGTTTCAACCATATGCACCGGAATACGGATCGTACGCGCCTGGTCGGCAATCGCACGCGTAATCGCCTGACGAATCCACCAGGTCGCATAGGTACTGAACTTGAAGCCTTTGTTATGGTCAAACTTCTCAACCGCCTTGATCAGACCCATATTGCCTTCCTGAATCAGATCCAGGAACAGCATGCCGCGTCCGACATAACGCTTGGCGATACTGACCACGAGCCGCAGGTTCGCTTCTGCCAGTCTCCGCTTCGCCTCCTCATCACCATTCTTGATGCGCATCGCCAGTTCCACTTCATCGTCAGCCGATAACAGCGGCACGCGGCCGATTTCCTTTAAGTACATCCGGACGGGGTCGTTGATCTTGATACCCGGAGGCAGCGACAGGTCATCGTCGAAGCTGAAGTCGTCACCTTCTTTGTCCTCATTGTCATCGCTTGGACGGAGGCTGTTCACCTCTTCATCATTCTCATTCACAACCTCAATCCCCAGATCGCTCAGTTGTTCGTAGAATTCCTCCATCTGCTCGGGGTCCTGATCGAATGGCGACAATTTCTCCATGATATCTTTGTAATTAAGTGATGATCTTTTCTTCCCGTGATCAATAAGCTGATCCTTAACCTGATCCAGAGTAAATTCCGCTTCCAGTTCAGTGTGCTGATCGTTCGCCATAATTCGACTCCCTCCTCCCTAGGTACATCCTGTCAACAGCTCATTGTCTCTCTAGGGCTAAAATTTCACTTGCTATTTGTGCTGCACGCAAAAAGTCACCGGATTTCTCCGCCTGAATCATCTCTTCACGCCTATGTTCAATTTTGCGCTGCAGAGGATACTTCCGCACTTCACGAATACAATCGTCCAGAACCTGGGTATTCCAGTCTGGAGGGGTGTCCATCATGGAGATCGCCGTTGCGGTCTTCTCCAGACGGTCGTCCTGAAGCGATGATAGAAACCGGCTGATGCCGGGTGGTTTGCCTTGCGCATAATAAGCATATAGATAAGCGGCGATTGCCGCATGATCATCAATATTGAACTCTTCCCCGAGCCGTTCACCCACATAGGCCGCCGCTTCCGGGTCTTGAATCATGAATGATAACAGGCGCCGTTCTGCAACATGGTAAGCAGGCAGCAATGTAGGTGTCTGCACTTGCCCTTTTTTATGCCTACCATTATTCCACCTATTATCGTTATTATCCCCTTCGGGATTGTTTTTTTGCATGGAGGCCCGAAGTAAATTGCAATCCTGCTTCAGACTGTCGTAGGACAGCTCAAGCTCGGAGGCGATTTCCCGCAGGTACACCTCCCGCTCCGTTGAAGAATGGAGTCCGGCGATAATCTCCAGAGCCTCCTTGACATAGGCAATTTTGCCGTCTTCCTCTAGGAGTATATGGTTTTTTTTCAGATATATAAGCTTAAATTTGATGGAAGACACGGCAGAGTCAATCACCTGTTCTCTGAATCTGTCCCCGCCATGACGGGAGATGAATTCATCCGGATCGAGGCCGCTGGGAAGCAGGGCAACCTTGACCCGCAGACCGCTGGACTCCAGAATAGGAATGGCCTTAAGGGCGGCAGCTTGTCCAGCCTTATCTCCATCATAGGCAAGCACAATCTCATCTCCAAGGCTCTTCATTAAGCCCACGTGACCCTCAGTAAGCGAGGTTCCCATCGTGGCTACCCCGTTCTGCACACCTGCCTCCCAAGCCGAAATGACATCACCGTATCCCTCGAACAGGACGATTTGCCGCGTTTTGCGGATGGATGCTTTGGACTGGTGGAGATTGTACAGAATCCGGCTTTTGTTGAATAAGCGGCTCTCGGGAGAGTTAAGGTACTTCGGCTGCCCCTCCCCGAGAATACGTCCGGCGAAGGCAATCGTCTTGCCCATACGGTTCGCAATCGGAAAAATAACCCGGCCGCGGAAGCGGTCCAGATATCCTTTGCCTTCCCCTCTGGCAGACAATAGCCCGCCCTTCTCCATCTCGGCGAGATCGAAGCCGCGCTTCTCCAGAAACTGCAGCAGCGTATCCCAGCGGTCCGGCGCGTAGCCGATCTGGAACTGGTCAATCATTTTGTCGCTGAACCCCCGGGTTCTTAAGTAATCCATGGCGGCAGTGCCGTATTCCGTGTTCTTCAGCAAAAAATGATAAAACTTCGCCGATAATTCATACGCCTGAATCAGCCGGTCCCGCTCAGGGTCGGGGGCAGCCAGCGCCCCGCCTCTACCCTCAGGAACAGGGATATCACTCTCTTCCGCCATGATTCTGACTGCTTCGGGGAAGGATAATCCTTCGATTTCCATCCTGAATTTGATGGCATTTCCGCCCATACCGCAGCCAAAACAATGAAAGACTCCCCGGTCAGGGGTAACAGTGAAGGAAGGGGACTTCTCCGAATGGAACGGGCAAAGGCCCCATAAGTATTTACCCTGCTTGGACAATTGGACAACCTTGCTGACTGTATCGACAATATCATGCCGCGCCAGCACGTTCTCGATAACCTCTTCGGGAATAGGACCATGTCCGCTAGCCACATTAGCCACCTTCATCTCTTAACAGTTAAATATAATTCGCTATAGCTGGACATTCTCCTGCAAAATTGTTAAAAGTTTTGTCAGTTTATGTTGAAAAAGATTTTTTTCCTCTGCGGTAATCGCTTTGGGACCCTTGGAATAGTGCCCGCGCCTGCGTTCAACCGCCTTGGCATGCCTGCTCTCCAGCATAAAATCCATGGTAGAATTCTCATATTCCTGGCCCCGGTTCGAAAGTGCAAGGCAGCGTTTGCCCAGCGCCAGCGCCGCCAGTCCATAATCCTGCGTAATTACGACATCTCCTGCAGAAATATGATTGGCGATATAGAGGTCGGCACTATCCGCCCCGCGGTCCACCTGAACCACCGTAACGCCTTCTTCCGCCCGCAGCACATGATCGTAGGAAGAGACCATCAGCACCGGAAGCCCGAACCTGCGCGCCACAGCAATAATCTCCTGCTTAACCGGACAGGCATCACCGTCCACAACAATCTTCCTTAGCCGGGAAGTTTCCAAGCTCAGCCTCACCAAATTCCTGTGTAATATATATTACGCTCTAACCATTCAAAAATCCTTCTTTGGTAAAGCATAAATACGGAACGAATGTCAACTACGCATTGGCACCGTTCCGTATATTTATACCCTAAACCCTCGATCTATACCATAAAATCGCAAACATTACTTAAAACCTGCCTAAATTACCACACCAGCTTGCCGAAATCAGCAAACAATTTGGAATCCGTATGAATGCCGGCCAGCAGCGCCAGACGGTTCGAGCGGACGGCTTCGTCTTCGGCCATAACCATAACCGAATCGAAGAATCCGGTAACGGCTGCTTCAAGTCCCGACAGAATCTGCAGGGCTTCAGCGGCATGTCTGGAAGCAAGGGCTGCGCGGTAAGGCTCATGAATACTCTGCCAAGTCGAGTACAGCTTCTGTTCCGCTTCTTCCTTAAGCAAGGCCGGGTCGATAACTGCACCCTCCGGAGCTTTGGCGGCCAGATTGCTGACACGGGTCAGTGAATCCACGGTGATTTTGAAATCAGCCAGATCGGTTACTGCATTCATCAAAGCAAGACTTCTGCCTACTACGTCAACGATATCATCGAATCCTGCGGCAAGCGCTGCATCCACAACATCATAACGTACATTGTTGTCGGCTAACAGGCGTTTGACGCGCAGACCGAAGAACTCATACAGGGTTATACGCAGTTCGGGGGAGAAATGTTTCTCTGCACGGAAACTTCCATGGACTTCCAGTGCCGCTGCGAAAATCTCCTGCAGGCTTAGGCTCAGCTGATGCTCCAGCACGATCTGGACAATCCCTGCCGCCTGACGGCGCAGAGCATACGGGTCCTGGGAGCCGGTTGGAATAATTCCGATGGAGAAGCAGCCGACAATCGTATCGATTTTATCAGCAAGGCTGACTACAAGACCTGCCTGTGTAGAAGGAACGGCATCTCCGGCGAAGCGCGGCTGATAGTGCTCGAAGACCGCTTTGGACACCTGCTCTGCTTCCCCGGCCTTACGGGCATAATCCTCACCCATCGTGCCTTGAAGCTCAGGGAACTCTCCTACCATCTGGGTTACCAGATCGAATTTGCAGATATCCGCTGTACGGCTGACTTCCGCAGCAGCCTCTGAAGACAGCTCAAGCTTCACAGCCAAGCGCTCAGCAATGGCACGGATACGGCGCACTTTGTCACCCACACTGCCCAGCTCTTCATGGTAGACGATATTCTCCAGCTTAGCCAGCGCATCGTTAATCTGCAGCTTCTGGTCCTCTTCATAAAAGAATTTGGCATCTGACAAGCGGGCGCGCAGCACCTTCTCATTCCCCTTGGCGATGACATCCAGCGATACCGCATTCCCGTTACGCACTGTTACGAAGAACGGCAACAGCTTGCCGTCTTCACCGAACACCGGGAAGTAACGCTGATGCTCACGCATAGAGGTGATCAGCACCTCCTGCGGAATATTCAGGAAGGCCGGATCAAAGGTACCGAACAGCACCGTCGGCGTCTCTACCAGGAACAAGACCTCTTCCAGCAGATCCTCTTTGACCGCAATCTTCCAGTTTTTCTCTTCCGCAAGCTTATGAATACCGCTTAGAATCAGCTCTTCGCGTTCCTTCACATCCACCAGCACATGCTGGCTGCGCAGAGCTTCAACGTATGCAGCAGGCTCAGCGATCACAGCTTCTTCCCCGAGGAAACGGTGGCCGCGGCTCACATTGCCCGCCTTGACTCCGGTAATCGTAAGGTCAATGATCTCTTGGCCGAAGAGGGCCACCATCCAGCGGATCGGACGGACGAACTTGAAATCATAAGCGCCCCAGCGCATATTCTTCGGGAAGGTCATGCTGCTGACAATGCCAGCCAGGCCTTCGGAGAGAAGTGAGGCTGTCTCAATGCCGGTGCTGCTCTTGGTCACATAGATGTATTCTACGCCTGCCAGTTCCTTGAACGTGAACTGCTCCGGGGTTGCACCCTGACTGCGGGCAAAGCCCAGGGCCGCCTTGCTCCACTCGCCGCTGGCATCCAGCGCAATTTTGCGTGACGGTCCTTTGACCTCTTCGCTTACATCCTCTTGGCGCTCTGCCGCATCCTTCACCAGTACGGCAAGGCGGCGCGGTGTTGCATATGCACTAACGCCCTGATGACTGATGCGTGAGGCCTCCAGCCATTTCGCCGTTCTGTCCTTCAGTTGCTCCATCGCCGCCCGGATAAAGCGTGCAGGAATTTCCTCCAGACCGATCTCGAACAGAATATCCTTAGACATGGTCAGCACCTTCTTTCTTCAGCAGCGGGAAGCCCAGCTTCTCGCGTTCCTCCAGATATGTCGCCGCTACGGTGCGGGCCAAATTGCGTACTCTCGTGATGAAGCCTGTGCGTTCCGTTACGCTGATTGCGCCGCGCGCATCCAGCAGATTGAAGGTATGCGAGCATTTCAGCACGTAATCATAGGCCGGGAAAACCAAATGATTCTCCATCGCCCGGCGTGCTTCCTCTTCATAGGTGTTGAACAGGGTGAACAGCATTTTGACATCCGAGACCTCAAAGGTGTAGGTGGAATGCTCAACCTCCGGCTGATGGAATACATCTCCGTACGTCATGCCGTCCACCCATTCCAGGTCAAAGACATTCTCCTTATCCTGAATATAGGAGGCCAGACGCTCCATCCCGTAAGTAATCTCCACCGCTACCGGACTTGCTTCAATTCCGCCAACCTGCTGGAAGTAGGTGAACTGGGTAATTTCCATACCGTCCAGCCACACTTCCCATCCGAGGCCCGCACAGCCCAGGGACGGATTCTCCCAGTTATCTTCGACAAACCGCACATCATGCAGCAGGGGATCTACGCCCAGTGCCTTCAGACTGTCCAGGTACAGCTCCTGAATATTGTCCGGGGACGGCTTGATGATCACCTGGAACTGGTGATGCTGATACAGGCGGTTCGGGTTCTCCCCGTAACGGCCGTCGGACGGACGGCGTGAAGGCTCCACATAGGCAACCTTCCACGGCTCCGGACCCAGGGAACGCAAAAAAGTCATAGGGTTCATCGTGCCCGCCCCTTTTTCCGTATCATACGGCTGGACGAGAATACAATTCTGGGCGGCCCAGAATTGCTGCAGGGTCAGAATCATCTGCTGAAAGTTCATAACTACCGGCTCCTTCGCTATACAAGTGTGGTACTGCCTCTTGCTTATGACTGGCTCTTGCTGCTACGCGATGGAGGCGGCACTAGCTTCTATGTACTTGCGGTCTGTGATGGAAGAAGGATCTCCCGCACAGCCACAAGTCAAAAAGCTCCCGCCCCCATGCCTGATGAACAGACATAGGGACGAGAGCTCAAATATGTTCTCCCGCGGTTCCACCCTACTTGATTACGCAAAGATCACGCAATCCACTTTTCATGCTGCCGCTTCCGTACTCCCGGGTGCCCTGTTCATGAACGTCGTCCCGCCAGGCTTCCACTACCCCCGGCTCGCTGCTGCGACCATACGCCCACTACTTCCCCGATCCACGCACTCTCTCCAGTTCTGGAGCAAACACGGCAATCTTATAAAAGAAACTGAACTTATAGTAACGGATAATTTGCGATTCGTCAAATATTGTATTTATCGAGCTGGTCCAGGAAGCTCTGGGACTTCAGTCTGAGCCCCAGCTGCATATCCATGAATCCCCGCATAACGGTCTTCAGTTCTGCACGGGTCTCCGGCCTCACATCCACATTCCCCAACCTGGTCAGATCCAGCGCCGCGAAGATCCGCAGCAGCTTCAACGCACGCGGAGAAATCTCCATGGCCGGCGGATCATTATGCCGGCAGCTGCGGCAGAGGACTCCCCCCAGACGGGGGCTGATTCTAAGCTGCTCATCCGGCTTGTCCTTGCCGCAGACGATACAGGAATCGAGCTGAGGCCCGTAACCGGCAGCCTGCAGCACCTTCATTTCAAATACATTGATGATAATACCCGGTTCCTTGTCTTCCTCCAGTGCATTCAGACAGGCGGTCAGCTGGCGGTACCAGAAGCTGCCTGTCTCTTCATCATGCAGCACCCGGTCCAGCAGCTCGCAGGCATAGGATGCATACGCCGCCTTGACCAGATCCTCGCGCAGCGGATGATGGGACTTCGTGATCTCTCCGGCGTTCAGTGTTCCCAGTCCGCCGTTGTTGCGGAAGAACACGAATTCACCTGTTGTGAACAGCTGGATCAGGGCAGCATGACGGCTTTTGACCTTCTTGGCGCCCCGCACCAGAACCCCTACTTTACCGGCGTTCTCGGTGCAAAGCGTAATAATGGCGTTCCCTTCGCCGTAGTCCATGCTGCGGATGACGATCCCTTCCACCCTGTATAGCATGCCTCTTCCCCCAACCACTCGGCAAGCAACCAGTCCTTATTGCGCTTCTTCATCGATAGCCATCTCTTCCTCCGCCGGCAGCGGTCCGCTGCCCTCGGGCGAATCCCCAGCTTCCCTGTACAGCAAATACGCATCGAGATCTCCAGTCATTGCAAAATACTTCCACGAAAAATTCCGCATTCGTATTCATCCTTTCTTCGGAAACACGATGTCTCTCCAGATGTAGGATGTGCGATGCCCCAGGTTCTATCCGTGCAATTCCTGCCAGGAAAGAGGCGGCGAGAGAGGTGATCATTCTTTATGGAAGCCCAAATCCCGCAGGACGCGGTCCTGGTTACGCCAGTCTTTTTTCACCTTCACCCATAATTCCAGGAAAATCTTCGAGCCCAGCAGGTTCTCAATATCCGTCCGTGCGCGGCGTCCGACTTCCTTCAGCATCGCTCCCTGCTTGCCGATAATGATCCCCTTCTGGGAATCGCGCTCCACAAAAATAACCGCCGAAATATGCACGACCCCATTCGGCTCCACCTTCATATCCTCAATCGCCACGGCGATGGAATGCGGCACCTCTTCACGGGTCAGATGCAGAATCTTCTCGCGGATCAGCTCGGCGCAGACGAACTGCTCGGGGTGATCAGTAATTTGGTCGTCCGGATAATACTGCGGGCCTTCCGGCAAATATTTCTGCACCTGCTCCAGCAGCGTGTTGACGTTATTGCCCATCTTGGCAGAGATCGGTACGATCTCGGCGAACGTGTGCAGCTTGTTATACTCCGTAATCATCGGCAGCAGCGCTTCCGGTTCAATCTTGTCAATCTTGTTCATGACGAGAATGACCGGAGTCTTAATGCTTCCAAGCTGTTCCGCGATAAAACGGTCTCCGCCGCCCATTCCTTCAGAAGCATCCACCAGGAACAACACCGCTTCCACTTCATGCAGCGTGCTCATCGCGGTCTGATTCATGTAATCACCGAGCTTGGACTGTCTTTTATGGATACCCGGGGTGTCCAGGAATACAATCTGTGAGTTATTGGCCGTATAGACCCCGTGAATCTTATTGCGGGTGGTCTGCGGCTTGTCCGACATAATGGCAATTTTCTGGCCGATTACCTGGTTCATGAGTGTTGATTTGCCTACGTTTGGTCTGCCGATAATGGCGACAAACCCTGATTTGAATTTCATATGATCTTCCTTCCTTACTACGTGGTTATAATTGTCCATGGCGTTTAAAAGATTTTCGATCCCCCTAAATCCCCCTTCGCCAAGGGGGACCCCAAGGGCCCCGGCCCTCTGGACACCCGGAACTAACGTGGGCGCAGCGGTTGACGCGGTAAGAGACTTTGGAGCATGAGCGCTTGCCGTTCCCTGTGGGAACACGCTTGACTGCGGCGTGCAAAAAGAAACTGGTTACTTAACAAACCAACTAGTGCCTTAATTGTATTTTGTACACTTATTCTGCTCCAAAACAGAGGTTATTAGAGTTTAGTTGTAATTCATACATCTATTCTCCGCATCAAAGTAACTTTCAGCGATATCCGATAAATTTAGTTGTACAATTTACACTTAAATCAACTTTTGGAGGGAACAGGGGGAATTTAGTTGTACAATATACAGTTAACTCCCGAGCACGAGCGCGTGCAGCTCCCTGCGGGAACACGCTTGACTGCGGCGCGCAAAAGAAATTGGTTACTTTAACAACTAACTAATGCCTTAATTGTATTTTGTACACTTATTCCGTTCCAAATTAGCGGTTCAAGCGGTTTAGTTGTAATTCATACATCTATTTTGCTCATAAACGTCACTTTCGGCGATATCCGATGAATATAGTTGTACATTTTACATTAACTCAACTTTTGGCGGGAATAGGGGAGAGTTAGTTGTACAATATACAGTTACCTCCGGAGCGCGAGCTCTTGCAGCTCCCTGCGGGAACACGCTTCAGTGCGGCGCGGTTGATTGGTCAGTTGCAATACTTAGACCCATGCGATTCCCGCACGCATACGCTAGCTCCTGCCGTCACTCCGCGCTCTGTCCCTGCGCCAGATCCGCCGGGCCGAAGGCACCAGGGAGCAGGTCACGCACAGTAGTCTCCACAATATCGCCCTTCAGGTTGCCGAGAATGACCGGCATATCGGGGCCGCACAGCTCGACCATCACCTGGCGGCAGACGCCGCAAGGCGATACGGGACCATCCGTGTCCGCTACGACTGCGATAGCTTTGAAGGTACCGGGCTTATGCCCGTCCGCAATGGCGCGGAACATGGCCGTCCGTTCGCCGCAGTTGGTGGGACCGTAAGCGGCATTCTCGATGTTACAGCCGTGGTGGACCTTGCCGTCCTGATCCAGCAGCGCTGCACCCACCCCGAAGCGGGAATAGGGTATATATGCATTGGCTCTTGCCTTAATCGCTTCCTGAAGTAGTAGCGCAGAATCCATAGTTGTCCTCCTAATTAAAGATGACGGAGCGCGCAAAGCGGGTCCGCCTCTTACACCAGCTAAAGTTGTAAACTGATTATGACATAAGACCGGTGATCCAGTCCATCACGGGATGATAAAAAACATAGATTCCGGCAATCACGGCAAACACCGCCGTAAGCAGCACGGCGCCTGCGGCGGTATCTTTGGCCTTCTTGGCCAAGGGATGTATCTCAGGCGAAACCAGATCAATTGTTGCTTCAATCGCCGTGTTCAGCAGCTCCGCAGTCAGAACCAGCGTAATGGACAGCAACAGCAGCATCCAGCTTGCCAGCGGAAGCCTGAACACAGCGGCGGCAATCACTACAAGAACAGCAAGGCCGCTGTGCACCTTCATGTTCAGCTCCGATTTGAAGGCTGCTGCAATCCCGTGTGCTGCGAAGCGAAAGGAATGCCAGAATTTTTTATGGCCCACCGCCGTATTCTTGACCATTAGCGTGTCAACCCGACCTGAGCCAGCGCCTTCTCCTGCTTGGACATCATTTCGGCCTCAGCCTCCGGCTCCTGATGGTCATAGCCCAGCAAATGCAGGAATCCGTGGACGAACAGGAAGCCCAGCTCACGCTCCAGCGAATGGCCGTATTCCTCAGCCTGCTCCTGCGCCCGCGTAACCGAGATGATAATATCCCCAAGCACATTCGGTACTTCTTCCAGCTCTTCGTCTTCATCTGCTAAGCCGTACCGGATCTCCAGCTCGTCTTCTCCTGCCTCATTCATCGCGAAGGAGAGCACATCTGTCGGACGGTCAATGCCGCGGTACTCCAGATTCAGCTCGTGAATGCGTTCGTTATTGACGAAGGTCAGATCCACTTCCCCGGAGTCAATCCCTTCAGCATCCCCTGCTGCCCGAAGAATCCGCTCCAGCAGCTCGATCAGATCGCCGTTAATTTCATATTCATCCTGTTCATTGTTCCAAACGACGCTCAGGCTCATTTTTGATGGCCCCTTCCTCTTTTTTGGGCTTGCGCACATCCTCGGGGTATTCAATCCGGGAATGGAAAATGCCCATTACTGTCTCTTTCAATGTCCGCGAAATAATATCCAGCTCCTTGAGCGTCAGATCGCATTCATCGAACTGATGGTCATCCAGCCGGCTTTTGATAATCTTCTCAATCATGGTCTCCACCTGCACCACGGTTGGCTTACGGAGCGAACGGACGGCGGCCTCCACACTGTCGGCGATCCCGACAACGGCGGATTCCTTCGACTGTGCCTTCGGGCCGGGATAACGGAAATCCTCCTCCGTGAAGTCCGGCTCTACACCCTTGTCCTCTGCAAGCTTCAATGCCTTATGATAAAAATAATGCAGGAATGTCGTGCCGTGATGCTGCTCCGCTATATCGCGGATCGGCTTTGGCAGCTTGTATTCCTTCTGCATCTCCACCCCGTCCCGGGCGTGGGCCACAATGATCGATTTGCTCAGCTTCGGCTCAATCGAGTCATGCGGATTCTCCATATTGTTCTGGTTCTCTATGAAATAGAACGGGCGCTTCGTTTTACCGATGTCATGATAATACGAGCCTACCCGGCACAGCAAGCCGTCTGCACCAATCGCTTCGGCCGCAGCCTCGGACAGATTGCCTACCATTACGCTGTGGTGATAGGTTCCCGGCGTCTCAGTAAGCAGCTTGCGCAGCAGCGGGTGGTTCGGGTTAGACAGCTCTACGAGCTTCAGCGCCGACAGAATGCCGAACGTCACCTCGAAGAACGGCATCAGGCCAATAACCAGCACTGCGGTAAGCAGCCCCCCGGCAAAGGAAAAGCCCAGGGCATATAACGTATTCGTCTCGTTCCATACGCCCCCGCTCAGCATCGTCAGAATGGCTACGGTCAGGCAGCCTAGCAGGGACACCATAATACCGCCCTTTAGCAGTGTTGAGCGCTGTCCGGCACGGTGCGTCGAGAAGATGGCAACATAACTTACGATTAGGGCAAAGAAGCCGAAGGTGAAATCAAAGATAGTATTCTGCTGAACATTCAGCAGGATACTGGCCAGAATGCTGAACAGAATGGAACAGAAATAGGCTAAAGTCATGTCCAGCAGCATGGAGATCAGCATCGCGCCTAGAGCCACGGGTGCCAGATAGCCGATATACGTCCGCACATCCGTCTGCAGGAAGGCCGTCAGCTTCATCATAACAATCGTAATAATAAAGACCAGTACCAGCATAAGCAGCTGGGAGTTATTGTATTTGAAGCCTGAGGCTCCGCCATTGTAGCGGATGAAGGTCATCAGACCAAAGGACAACAGTGCAGAGAGCAGCAGCAGCCCAAGTTGCGGCCAGTAATTAATCTCTTTGCTGAGCAGCCCGTTCTCATCCAGCAGCTTGTACAGCTCAGGGGTAATCTCCTGATTCTTGGCAACCAGCACATCCCCCTGCTCGATGAACACATCCGGCGTATTCTGACGGGCCTGCACCTTCGCTTCCTTGGTGGCATCCTCGTCATAGAATTTATTCGCAGTGATTACCAGCCGCACCAGCTCCTGCACCACCTCACGGGCGGTCCGCTGGCCCAGCGAACTGACGCTGACCTGCTCGGCCACCTTGGCGCGAGCGCTCTGGGCATCGGTAATCTGGTCATTCATCAGCTTGGTGACAATATCCCGGGCCACCGGCTTCATTTCGATGATATCCTGCTGAGTCAGGCGCGGGATCTTGATATAGGTCTCTTCCGGAATGACGTAGGCCTGATCCTTGATGACGGACTGCATTTCATTCAGCAGATGCTCGGAGTAAGTCCCGGCCTTCTGGCTGGCAGCCACGAAATTAAGAATAAAATCATTCGCCCGCCGCGGAATCTCCTCCCGGTAAATCTCCGTCTTCTCACTCTGTGAAATCGTATCATCCTGATTCAGCCCGCCGATCCGGTCCAGCAGCAGAGTTACTAGATTCTCCGCCCGGATAGGAATAATGGCATAACGGTTGGTCACATTCTCTGCAGCAGTCTCCTGGGCCTTGAGCTTGGCGTTGGTGTCCAGGATTTGCTTGGGAGCTGTAATCTCCTTGGCACTGCGTGTTCCCTCTTTGATATCATACCTTTTGGGCAGCAGATCAGAGGACAGGCTGAGGTAGAAAACAACGGCCAATAACAGGAAAAGAGCATAGCGTGTCACCGCGCTATACTTCCATCCGCTGCTGCTATATACAAATCCGCTTAATTTCGATGGTTGCTTTGAGGCCATGAAGACAATCCCCTTTTTTATTGGAGGTTTTCGGCAGAGCGGTCATAGGCAACGATAATTTTCTGCACAAGGGAATGACGGACAACGTCCTGCTCTGCAAAGTAGACAAAGCCAAGCTCCTCGATACCGGAAAGAATCGTTTTGGCTTCGATCAGCCCTGACTTCTTGCCGCGCGGCAAATCGATCTGGGTCACATCGCCCGTGATGACCATCTTGGAGCCGAAGCCCAGACGGGTGAGGAACATTTTCATTTGTTCGGGCGTGGTATTCTGTGCTTCATCAAGGATGATAAAAGCATCCTCCAGCGTACGCCCGCGCATATAGGCAAGCGGTGCAATCTCGATCAGCCCGCGCTCCAGCGCCTTCGCCACCTGATCGGGCCCCATAACGTCGTACAAGGCGTCGTAGAGCGGCCGCAGATACGGATCTACCTTCTCTTGCAAATCTCCCGGGAGGAAGCCCAGGTTCTCCCCGGCCTCTACAGCCGGGCGCGTAAGCACGATCCGTTTGACCGAGCCTTCCTTCAGCGCCGTCACCGCGAGGACCACAGCCAGATAAGTCTTGCCTGTGCCCGCCGGGCCGATGCCGAAGACGATATCACGCTTTTTGATGGTGCTCACATAATGCTTCTGGCCAATGGTTTTGACACGGATCGGCTTGCCGCGGAATGTGGTTGTAATCTCGCCCTTGAACAGGTCCAGCAGCTGGTCGGCACGGAAATCCTTCGCCAGCTCCACGGCGTACTGCACATCGCGTTCGCTCAATATGTAACCCCCGCGAACGAGTGACAGCAGCACGTTGAAGAGCTGGCCCAGCATGTCCACTTCCCGCTCCGTACCTCGAATCGTAATTTCGGCCTCGCGTGAATTAATAACTGCCGGAATTTCTTTCTCAATGATTTTCAGGAATCCGTCCTGCGGGCCGAACAGGGATTGCGCTTCTCCCGCATTGTGCAAAGATATTTGAATGCTTGTAGTCTGTTCTGACAAGTAGCCTCATTCTCCTCAATTGTTTACTATCGGAAGTTCTTCCGCGATTCTCTCTTCCACCTCAAACAGCACTTTCATATAAACTTTACCATTCTCTTTCTTCTCATGCAAAATTTTTTGACTTTTGATGACGCTATCAGCGCCGTAACGCGCGAAAATATCGCTCCTCACCCGCGTTAATCCTTCCGCCCTGGCTGCCTCTGGAGTAAGCGCTTCAGCCGAAGCTTTGATCTCCAGCTCCTTCTCGGTCATCAGGCCCAGCGGCAGCTGAAAAGAGCGCCACGACAGCATATCGGGCTCTGAAAGCGTGCGGGACTTCGCAAACCCGGAGTCCCCGTAGCCCCACAGCTGAATCGCCCATTTGCCGAGAACAAGATAGGTGCGGTCCTTGCGTTCTCCTGTATACACACTGCCCGTTCTTTTGAGCGGTACCTCCAGATTATATTCATGCCATACAAGGCCTTTAACTATGCCTTTAGCGACTACAAACTCGGTATTCTCCTCGTCACCAAGCGCTCCGGAGATGAGGATGTCCCCTTTTTTGACCCGCGTATTCCGGCTGACCACCGGCCTGCCCTGCTCCGCATAGATTTCGGTCACCACCGCATCGGTCCGGCTGATGAGATGGCGCTGGCTGAGCAGCGGTTTATTATCCGGGCGGTCGGCTTCGACTACCTGGATGGTAATGCTCGTCCCGTTCCGGTGGAACCCGGCCCATGTCAGGCCCGGAACCAGGGTGGTCAGCTCCCGGGACAGCTCGTCCGACTCCTGCATGCGCCAAATCCACTGAAACGGATAGACGCCCTCCTTGCGTGCAGCTTCCAGAATGTCCTCGGTCGGAATGCGGGTATTCCCTTCCACCTTGACACTCCAGATCATCGAGGAGAGCAGCAGCAGGCCTACACCGAAGATCAGCATCCCTGCGGCAAAAAACTTCCGTCTCCACAAACGCGCGAGGCGAAACGGAAGTCCGTGCCTGGCTGTAACATGCATGCGGCAGCCTGTCTTTTTGAGGAGCGGGCGGAGCCGGAAAAAGTCATCCAGCAGCAGATTCAAAGAAGCGCCGTCCCCGGCAGGCCTCACATCCCAGATGATGATGCCCGCTCCGGTTACAGCATTAATCAACTTCTCCACCTGCGGTCCGCTCACATGCAGTGTAACGAACCCCCGTAGTGATGACAGAGGCGGTTCTTTCATGGATTCTCCCCACTTTCCTTATATCTGATTTCACCGATTACTCCAATGACGGCAAGCTCCTGGCCCAGAATGTTGCGGATGACCAGTCCTTCGCCGGAAATCTCCAGCACTCCTTGGGTTAATGCCAGCCTGAGCTGCTCCGAAGAGAAATGCAGCACGCCGCGGTGGTTCTCAATATACAGCTCCTTATTGCCGATCAGGGTGATCCGGGGCATCTCCTGCAGCACATCCTGCGGTAGATCCAATATCCCGTTTGTCCATCCCCGCAGCCTGCGGCCGATACGGGTCATAAGTAGACGCTCCCCCTTCCTGCCTTCTGTACACCTTATGCGGCGGGGCAGCCGTTTATGAGAAGAACTCACATGCGGTCTCCTTGGCAAAATAGCAAAAAAGCCTGAATCCTTTCCCGCTAAGGAATAGATCCAGGCTTATGTGCAGCATTACATGTTGATCAGGAAGCGAAGGCAAGAACTTAACGCCGCGTGGAATGCGGCTGGCGGGCACGGGGCGGACCCAGCACTTCCGCCCACACCAGGCCGCTGCGCAGCGTGTCAGGGTCGCCTGTGAGCGGATGGCGGGCGAATGCCGGTGAAGCTGAGCCACTGCTCTCTCCGCCTGCTTCAGAGCCCGCAGACGGTACAGCAGCCGCCATTCCGTCGAAGGCAGCCTGCAGCTCCTCCAGCTCCTGCTGCATGCGTTCTGTGCGGGCCTCCACGCTGTCTGGGTCATCGGCCTGCTCCAGAGACACCCCTTCGCCGGTCTCATCAGCGGCAGCCGGCTGCTCAGACCATGCTAGCGAAGACGGGACCTCCTGTGCAGCCGGCTGCGGGGCAGGCTGGTCCGTGTCTTCCCTTGCCGCTGCAGGCACCGGGAATCCGCTGCCCTGCTGCTCCTGCTCCGCACGCCCGGCCTTCCGGCGGCGGGGCAGCGTATTACCGATGCCCCCTCCGCCGCCGCCAAAGGTAGGCATCCCCCCGCGCGGGGCCTGTTTGTCTTTGCCCTTTCTCTTGTTCAGATTAGTGATGATCGCTATAGCCGCAAGCACCAGGAAATAGATCACGCTGCTCATGGGAGCTCACATCCCTTTATTTGTGGGGCGGACGGCTGGTGTCGTCCCCATCGTTTAGTTTGCCGAGGGAGCCGCGCATCTGCGTATCTGCCTCGATATTTTTCAGATTCATATAATCCATCACGCCAAGCTTGCCGGAGCGCAGGGCTTCGGCCATCGCCAAGGGAACCTGGGATTCAGATTCAACGACCAGCGCCTTCATCTCGACCACGCGGGCTTTCATCTCCTGCTCATGGGCAACCGCCATGGCCCGGCGTTCTTCAGCCTTCGCCTGGGCGATGCGCTTATCCGCTTCTGCCTGCTCAGTCTGCAGGTACGCACCAATGTTCTTGCCTACATCCACATCCGCAATATCAATGGACAGAATTTCAAAGGCCGTCCCGGAGTCGAGACCCTTGGAGAGAACGGTGCGGGAGATGGAATCCGGATTCTCCAACACATCCTTATGCGAGTTACTGGAGCCGACTGTGGTTACAATTCCCTCGCCGACACGGGCAATAATCGTCTCTTCGCCTGCACCGCCGACCAGCCGGTCGATATTGGCCCGCACCGTTACCCGTGCTTTGACCTTGACTTCAATTCCGTTCTTGGCCACAGCCGCAACAATCGGCGTCTCAATGACACGCGGGTTAACGCTCATCTGAACCGCCAGCAGCACGTCGCGTCCGGCCAAATCGATGGCGGCGGCACGTGTGAATTCCAGCGGAATATCCGCTCTCTGGGCGGCAATCAGCGCGTTCACTACCCGGTCCACGTTCCCTCCGGCCAGATAATGGCTCTCCAGCTGATTGATATTCAGCCCCAGCCCGGCCTTGGTCGCCTTAATCAGCGGATTGACAATCCGGCTCGGCGTTACCCGGCGCAGGCGCATCGCTACCAGCGTGATAATGCTGATTTTGACCCCGGAGGCCCAAGCAGATACCCACAGCATGACCGGGAAGAAGCTGAAGAATACGCTTAGTACAATAATCACGGCTACCGCGATCAGCAAAAAAGTAATCATAGATGCTTCCAACATACGCTTACCAACCTCCTATATTTTGATAGACAACGATCATTTCGTTGCTTCCTTCACGACCACGCGGGCACCTTCAACCTTCACTACGGATACGGCGGTCTGCGCCTCGATGAACCCGCCTTCTGTCACCACATCAATCCGTTCACCGTCAAAGTTGGCGGTTCCGGCCGGACGCAGCGGGGTTACGCTCATGCCGGAGGCTCCAATCAGACGCAGCTTCTCCGGGACAGGCACAAATCCTTTCTCTCTGGTTAGGCTATCCTGAAGAATGAACCGGTTCCAGATCCCCCGCTCCTTGAACACCACGGCTACAATCACAATGACCACAGCCGCCGCCGAAAAAGCAATGCCAAGGCTGAACAGCGCATGTGTAAAGCTGTAAGCAGCTCTCACAACACCCGCCACCAGACTGATGGACCCGAGTATCCCCAGAATACCGAAGCTCGGCACGAACAGCTCCAGAATCAGCATTACGAGTCCCAGAATGAACAGCAGCAGCGTCTCTGCCCCGGCGAAGCCGGCCACATAGTTGCCGAAGAAGTAAAGGGCGAACGCCAGCGTACCGACAATTCCGGGCACCCCAAAGCCGGGCACCAGCAGCTCGATGAATACACCGGCAATGCCCACGAAGAGCAGAATCGTCATGACCACCGGATGGGTCAGAAATTGCGACATTTTCTCCGCACCGGTATGCTCAATGCGGAAAATGTCGCCCGCTGAGTAGCCCAGCCAGGTAATCGCCTCCTGCTCCGTTCCGGCAATTCGGTCGGCGTACCCGGCCTGAAGTGCCTCATCGCTGCTCAGAGCGATAATCTCGCCTGCCTGCTTGTTCACGCCCAGCTCCGGGCGGTTAACTACCAGATGAACATCCATCATGCCGGCAGCCACTTCAGGATCACGCCCGTTCAGCGAGGCTGCTCCGGTCATTTTGGATTTCCAGTACGATACCATCTTGGCATCCTCCACGCTCTTCCCGTTCATGTCCACCAGCGAAGCGGCCCCGATCATGCTGCCCGGCTTCATGATAATGGCGTCCGCGCTCAGTGCAATATAGCTGCCTGCGGAAGCGGCGTTGCCTTTGATATAGGCCACCACCGGAATTTTGCTGTCTCTGACCAAAGTACCGATTCGTTCGGCAGAATCCACCCGTCCTCCAGGTGTATCGATCTCCAGAACAATCAGAACTGCGCCGTAATTCGCGGCCTCCTGAAAGCCCCGTTCCAGAAAGCTCTGCAGCCCCCGCTCAATCTCCTGGTCCACCGGAATAATGAACACAGGTCCGCTGACTACTGTACCCGAAGCTGCTCCCGGTGCACGGACCGCTTCATTATCCGCCTGAACGGTCCCCGCCAGTGGCAGGAACAAAAGAAGCATCAGCGCCGCGATACAGGAGAATATGATGGTGCGTAACTTATTCAAGCCTGCGCCCCCCTTTTGTACATGAACCATTTGCATTCTCAACTTATCATTGTATGTACGCCTGCATATAATTCCTAGTATACCTTATACGCAGGTCTATCCAAAAAGCTCCACATAATGAAAAACACCCCTTATAAAAGGGGTGCTAGCGTTATATTATTGCAGAAATTGCTGAACCGCCTGGTTCACAAGTTTACCATCGGCGCGACCTTTGACCTTAGGCATCAGTGCGCTCATCACCTTACCCATTTCACTTTTCGAAGAAGCACCGGTTTCCTGGATGGTCTGCTGTACAATTACTTTAATTTCTTCTTCGGTAAGCTGCTGGGGAAGATATTTAATGATAATCTCGATTTCTGCCTTAGTACTCGCGGCAAGCTCATCGCGACCCGCTGCTTCAAATTCTTGGAGGGCATCTTTGCGCTGTTTGATCTCACGACTAAGGATATCAAGCACTTCGTTGTCGTCTAATGTTCTCTTCAAATCTATTTCAAGATACTTTATTGTAGAACGAACCATTCGAATGGTGGAGAGTGTGAACTTGTCCTTACTCTTCATCGCTTGCTTCATATCTTCGTTCAATCGTTCGCTAAGATTCATGCGTGGGTAATCCTCCTAAAACTTTCTCTTACGAGCAGCCTCAGACTTCTTCTTGCGCTTTACGCTTGGCTTCTCATAATGCTTGCGTTTCTTCACCTCAGCCAAGACACCATCCTTAGCAATGGAACGTTTAAAGCGACGAAGTGCAGCATCAATTGTCTCGTTTTTGCGAACTTTCGTTTCAGACACCAGTTTTCCCTCCCTCCGACCAGACCGTCCAAGAGCATAACAACACGGTTCATCACCTTTCATTATAGGTCAAACCTAAATAAGGTGTCAACCTTCGCGTTATTCTTTTTTCAGTCAGGCAGTATATGGATACATTGCTTACTCAGGCATGAGAACTGGAGTTTCCGGTCAGGGCCCCAAGCTTGGCTCCGCCCAGCAGATGATAATGCAGATGGGGCACTGCCATTCCGCTGTCCGGACCGCAATTGTTAATCAGACGGTAGCCGCTATCGGCAATTCCAAGCTCTGCGGCAAGCTGCTGTGCTACGGCATGAATCTCGCCAATCAGCGGCAGATCCTCAGGTGTAACCTCATTCATGGAAGCAATGTATTTCTTCGGGATAATCAGCACATGCACAGGGGCCGCAGGCTCAATATCGTGGAACGCCAGAATCCGCTCATTCTCGAATACTTTTTTGGACGGAATTGAACCTTCAATAATTTTGCTGAATACAGTTTCCATACCACGCTTCCTCCCAAAAAATTTGTAATGCAGAAGCTTGCATCCGGCACTTTCCGCAGCACTGGCTGAGATCACAGACACGAACACTACTATCCTTCGTGCAACGGCCACCTGCCACACACAGGCGATGATCTGTTATCGTTCAATACAGCCTGAGCTCTGCGGGACGCACACGCCTGAAGATCTTCTGGCTTCCGGCCTGATCGGCTTCGCGACAAATTTCATTTTATGGAACTAATCATACAGGATGTTGAGCAATTACGAAAGGCGGAAGGCTATATTCCGGTAAAATCCGTTGTTCGGGGCGGATTACGCTGGGATTGTGAGGGAAAGTCGGCGGGAGCTATGTATAGGTATACTGGGGAGAGTAACAAGGAGCGTGGGGTCAGGGATGAGGAGGGAATAGGGAGAGAAGCCTCGAAGGGAGGACTGGAGTATCACGATAACAGTGAGTATAGGGAGGACAGACTGTATTATAACAGGTCTAGCGGCACGTTGTGTTCGTTTTTTTGAATACAATAATCCGGTAACACCACCATCAGCCTAGTTGGCTTTCTAACCCTTGCGGTGGCGCATTGTACTCGGTGTATCGTATACATTCGGTCCAGAAACACCTTCATTAGCAGAGTTATCCCTCTAACCTCGCGAGCACAGTTGTCCCCCTAACCTAGCGGTTGCAAATGTATTCGTTTTTTCGCATATATTTTGTTCGATTGCCTTAAAGGAGGGTGCTCCTTCCTTGGGGTATGATCGTTGCTAATTTTGAGCTTGTACACAAAAAAAGACAAAAAAAAGGAAACACCCTTCACAGCTCATATGAGCTGCTTCGGCGGCGGACGTATGAGAAGGAGTAGATTCCCTTTCATACGTCCGCCGAGGTGTTTCAAATAATGTCGGCTTAGCTGTATTATAACAGGGGGTTGGAGGTGTATCTGTGATTCTCATCACAACCAACCCCGTCTTTCACATTTTTTCCAAAAGAATGGTTGAACCCCCGCCGCCCTGCTCTGCAGGAACTACAATCAGCTTGCGCGGCAGGCGGGCCCGAAGCTCGGGAACATGGCTGATGATGCCTACGGACAACTGGTCATTATGCAGTCTCTCCAGTGATGTGATGACGGTGTCGAGCAGATCCGGGTCCAGGGTGCCAAAGCCCTCATCCAGGAAAAAGAATTGCAGCGGATATTGTCCGCGCAGCTGAATCTGGGCTGACAGGGCAAGCGCCAGCGACAGGGAGGTCAGGAAGGTCTCTCCTCCGGATAACGTGGACACCGGACGTCTTACGCCGCCGTTCCCGTCATCCCGGATGACGAAGCCGCCGCCTGAATCCACCTCCAGCGCGTAACGCTGCTTACTCAGGAACCGCAGACGCTGCGACGCAGCCTGGCATACCTGCATCAGCTGCTCCTCTGCAATATACTCCACAAAAGCATTGCCGCGCAGCACGGTCTGCAGCTTGGACAGACGCTCCTGCATCGCCGCATGTCCAGCCCGCTTGTCCTCCAGCTCTACCCAGCGGATATGGCGCTGCTGCAGATCCTCCAGATCCCGCTCTGCCCGCGCACGGGCCTGAAGCGAGGCTTCATCCTCCTCTTTGCACCTAAGCAGCATGTCCTGGCTCTCCTGCCATTCTTCACTGCTGAGCTCAGCTCCAGCCAGCTTCTCTTCAATGCTCCGCAGCTGCAGCAGGCACTCTGCCTCCTCTTCGCGGTAGGACTTCACACGTTCGGCGGCCTGTGCCCGTTCTCCAGTCTCCAGCGATGAGGCCTCCACCTCTGCGGCCGAAGCAAACGGCGAAGACTGCAGACTCTCCTCCCACTGGGCGGTGGCGGCGGTATAATGCTCCTGCGCCGATTCTGCCGCCTGGCGGGCTACCGCAGCTTCGCGGGTCTGCTGCTGCGCCTTGTCCGCTGCCCGGCGGTGTTCCTGCCGGCTGCGTTCCAGCGCAGTCTGCAGCTCCAGCAGTCTGCGTTCACATGCGGCCAGCAGTTCCCCGGCAGGCTGGCCGCCGGTCCCTTCGCGCAGGCGCTGCTCTTTATCACGGGCAAGCGCTTCTTTGCCCTCAAGCTGCGCATCCCACTGCGCCAGCTCCTTATCCAATCCGGCCAGCTGCTCGTTCAGCGTCTGCACGGCAAGGCTTTTGTCGTCCAGGAACTTGACACTGATCTCCAGCCGGCTGCGGATCTCCTCAGCGCGTTCATCCTTGCCGAGCATTTCCTGATACGTTCTCTCCGCTTCCTCCGGGGCAAGCTCCGGGAAGAGACGGCTCCATTCCTCTCTTAGCTTGCCGGCTGAAGCTGCCAGCTCCTCTGCCTTGGCAGACAGCCCCTGCAGCCAGGTCTTCTCTGCTTCGGCACCCGCCGCCTCCTTGTGATACACCTGCTCCAGCTCCTGCAGGGAACGCTGCCAGTCTGAAGCTGCGCGGCGCAGCTCTGCGGAGCGTCCCCGCAGCGCGACCAGCTGCTCATTCAAGCCAGACAACCGGCCATCCATTGCGGACAGGGCTTCTTCATCCGGGAGGAGCGTGGTTGCCAGGGGGCCGGGAGACTCCGAGGTGCTTACAGAATCAGGTTCGGCGTGGAAGCCGGAACTGTTCAGAAAGTCAGGTCCTGCATAAGAGCCGGAATTGCTGGAGAGCTTGGGTGCGGGCGGGGCTTGGAACGACATGCCTGCCGTCTTGTCCGCAGCCGGCTCTGCGCCGGCCGCACCCGCGGCGGACTGGTGCAGCGCCTCTTCGGACGTGCCTCCCGCCAGCCCAGCGAGCCACGAGCTGTCCTGCTCCAGCAGGCTGCGCAGCAGATGGCGCGTCTCCAGCGCCTGACGGGCCTGAGCGCGGACATGGCGGAGCCTATTGTCCAGCTCCTCCGGGTTCCCCTGCTCCTGCTGAAGCGCAGGGGAAGGGTGATGCTCACTGCCGCATACCGGGCAGGGAACCCCTTCCCGGAGTTCACCGGCGAGCGCCTGCGAGAGCCGGTGAACCTCCTGTTCCTTAAGCGCAGCCTCCAGCGCGCTGATGTGCTCCTCCAGGCGGCCGGCAGCGTCTCCCGCTGCCCCTTCGGCCGTACGTAGCTCTTCCTGGTGCAGGGCGGCGGCGGCCAACAGCTCCCCGCGCCCGGCATCCAGCGCCTGCCGCCGGGACCCGGCGGCGGCCAGCCGCACTTCCGCCGCTGCGAGCACCGCCGCGCGGCCCTGGCGTTCACGTTCTGCCGATTCCCGCTGGGCCTCGGCAGAACGCAGCCCCTGCAGTCTCTGCATGGCTTCCTGCAGAGACTGCCGCTCCTGGGAGCGGACCGCCAGCGGCTGCAGGCTCTGCTGCAGCTCGTGCTGTTTCTTTTGGCCGCGGGCCAAAAGCTCACGCTCCCGGGCCAGGCTCTCCCGCCCGGCGGCTAAAGACCGGGCGGCTTCCCCGCGGCGCGCCTGCAGCGCCGCGCGCTCGCTGTGCAGCGCGCTGAGCTCGGCCTCCAGCTCAAGCGCGCGCCGGTACCGGCCCTCCTCCTCACGGAGGGCCGGCTCGCCTGCGGATAGCGCGGCCTGGGCCGCTGCTTCCGCTTCTGCCCCAGCCGCCGCCTCCTGCACGGCGGCGGCGGCCAAGGCCTCAAGGCCCACTGCGTGTGCCGCCCGGGCCTTCCAAGCCTCCTCCGCGCTGCGCCAAGCCTTCAGCGCGGGCAATCTGCGCTCGGCCTCGTCCGCCTTGCCGAGCTTCTGCTCCAGGAGGAGGATCTGCTCCTCCTGAGCCAGCAGGGCCTGCCGCTGCGACTCGCGGCGGGCCCGTTCCTCTTGCAGCTCGCGGATGCGGACGAAGCGCTCGGCGCGCTCCGCAGCCTCCGTGAGACGCTTACGGCAGTCCGCCGCATGACGGATCGCCTCCTGCACACGGACAGCGGCCGCTTCCACATCCGTCTTGCCCGCACTGCCCAGCCCCTGCTGCTCTGCTTCCAGAGCGCGCAGCGCCGCCTCGTTGTCCTTGACGCGGCGGCTCAGCTTCAGTGCCAGCCCGTCACCGTACTGTTCCAGATGGAACAGACGCTGGAGCATCTGCCTGCGGTCCACGCCCCGCAGCGACAGGAACTCGGCGAATTTGCCCTGCGGAAGCACAACGGCCCGGGTGAAGTCGTCCATCTTCAGCCCGATGTGCTCTTCGACACAGCGCGTAACTTCCGCCAGCTTGTCGGCCATCACAAAATCGCCGTCCGCCTTGACCTCGATGAACCGGCTGATCGTATTGCTGACCGACTGCTCCCCGGTGCGTTTGAACTTCCGTTCCACGCGGTAGCGCCGTGCCCCGGAAGAGGAGTTCAGCTCGAAGGTGAAGGCCACGCTGAGCTGGTCCTCGGAGTGGTTCATAATCCCCTGGGTTCCGTTCACGGCGCGCTCCACTTTACCGTACATCGCCAGTGTAATCGCGTCCAGCAGACTGGATTTGCCGCTGCCCGTCGGACCAAAGATCCCGAACAGCCCCGTCTCGGTCAGGCTGGCAAAATCAATCTCCTGCTCCGCCCGGTAACTCTGCAGCCCGGATAGTTTCAACAATATCGGCTTCAAGTCAGTTCTCCTCCCCTTCCGCAGCATCATGCCGCTCTTCTTCCGCCAGCTCCAGGAACAGCGCAATCAGGCTGTCATCCGGCTCCGCACCGCCGGTCTGGCGCTGATAAAACCTGCGGAACAGCTCCTGTACAGGCATACGGGAGCGGGACATCTCTTCCAGCTCCTGCTCCATCTGCGGATAGATGGGCCGGATATGGACGATGCCCTCCCGTGACTTGCGCAGCCGCTGGATATCATTCATGGACATCGCCTCGGTCAGCCGCAGCTCCAGATCAATAAATGCCCCGGCGTCCCTGCCCTCATCCAGCCAGCCGTAGACCTCCTGTAATCCGCCCGTGGACTTCCAGTTCACCAGCGGACGCCCGCAGGAGAGATAGATCTCCTCGAACACCGGCTCCCCGCCGGGTGCGACATCAATCATAGCCACCGACTTGGCCTGGCCTGCTTCAGAGAAGCTGTAAGCCAGCGGAGAGCCGCTGTATCGGATCATCCCGTCTCCTTTGACCCGCTGGGCGCGGTGAAGATGTCCAAGTGCTGTATACTGCGCGCCGCAAGCGAGTGCCAAAGGATCAACGGTATAGGCACCGCCGACCTGGATCGGCCGTTCGGAGTCGCTCTCCACGCCGCCCAGCACATAGATATGGCTCATCGCCAGATTGACGGTCTGCGGGGTGAACTCGCGCCCAAGCAGATTCATCAGCCGCCCGACCCGGGCGCTGTAAGCCAGCCGCAGCTCCGCCTCTCCGCTGTCTCCGGCAAGCAGCTCGCCCAGCCGGGCTTCGGAGGGGTAAGGGAGCGCAGCGATTTTGGCAACTTCGCCGGTTCTGGCCGCATGCACTGTGACCGGTTCCGAAGTAGGCATTCCGACGAGCGTAATCCCCTGTCTGCGGACAAGCGGAGACACGGAAGCTACGCGCTCCGGCTGGTCGTGATTGCCCGAGATAACCACCAGCGGACGGCCGCCTGCCGTCAGTCTGGCCGCCGCGTCATAGAACAGCTGCTCCGCAGCCGCCGGAGGATTCACCGAATCGTAGACATCCCCCGCCATCAGAATCAGATCCGCCCCGGAGGAATCGGCAATCTCCACCAGTTCTTCCACGAACTGCTCCTGCTCCTTTTGCCGGCTTCTGCCCTCCAGCGTCCGTCCGAGATGCCAGTCTCCTGTATGCAAAATGCGCATTTCCGCCCTCATTTCCCCGCCTGTCTGCGGCAATCATAGATTCAACTATTATCTTTAAAATGAAACTTCTATCCAGTACCCAGGCTTACCCTCCACACGGTTCCGTCAGCAGTTGCACCGCTTATCGACCAGGAATCCTGCACTAAATACAACTTCCCTGCGCTAAGAAAGTTCTTCTACCGGAATTGTTGCAAGAAAGGCAGCATTCCCCCTGCTTCAGGCCGATGTACAGAGCTATTCTTGTATTTCATGCAGCAATTCGGTCCAATACACAGCGATCTCTACACTGAAGCTGTAATAAGTACAACATTTCACATCATTCTAAGGGACATTGACTGGGGCGGACAGTGATTTTGATAAACAGCCATATTTAGTAAGCAGCCACTTCATTCTTTGATCCAACGATCGCCAGGCCGCAAGAATATAATTTGTCTCAACTACCGCTCAGCACCTATATCCGCCGCAGTTATAGCATCAATCCCCCCACTCACAATCTCACAGCATGTCCGCCGTCGAAAAAGTACAGCCAAACCTCGCTGACCGGCTCGCCCAGAATATCCAGCAGAGCCTTGCTGTACAGCTCCAGCTGGAAACGGTATTTGTCCGACAGCTGTGCCAGCCCATCCCCGTGCGGAGGGATATGATCTGTTTTGTAATCCAGCAGAATCAGCCGTCCCTCTTCCCGGAACAGGCAGTCGATCACCCCTTGAATCAGTACCGTCTCCGCAAAATCACCGCCGCCCGGCTCATCCGCAAGTCCGGCAGCCGCTTCATCCAGATAGTCAAGCCCCCGGTAGGCTTCACCGGCTGGCATTGTGTAGCTGAAGGGCTGTTCTCTGGTCTTCCAGGCAGAGTGGAAGAGTCTGTGGCCCAGCTCACTCCGGCAGAACTGCTCTACTTCCTCCAGCACTACCGCTTCCGCCTGTTCCCTGCTAAGGATCGCAAGCCTTTCAAGACGCACAAGCGTAGCCTCCAGCACAGACCGGTCTACCGGCTCATCCAGCGGAATATGCTGCATCACCGTATGGTAGGCCGTTCCGCGCTCGGCAGGGGTAAGTCCCCGTTTTTCCATGAATTTCGGCCGCTGGAGATGCAGGCTGTCCCTATACCCGCGTTCGTTCCGTTCATCCGGCCTACCTGGGAGCTTCCGCTCCTCCAGCTGGTCGTACGACGGCTGCTCCTGCATCGACAATAACCCCTTGAGCTCGGTGACCGAGGTCTTAGCAGGGATGCTTGACGCTGCCGCATACCGGTAAGTCCAGCCCAGTCTCTCTGCAATCTGCGCAGCTGCCAAGGTCTCGGGTGTTGACACCGCCCTGCCCCTGCGGAGCGCCTCCAGCATCACCCGGCGTTGTTCGTTTTTGTCCTGATCGCCGTCCCCGGCAAGAAAGGCACCCGGGCTAAGCTCCGGTGCACCAGTCACCGTAATGCTCCAGTTCGACTCATCGCCATGCAGCACTGTGGATACCGGTCCCTCACTGCCTGCCAGCTTGCGCAGAATAGCAGCGGCAGGGTGGCGGATCAGCGCTGGCCCCACCCAGTCCAGATAGCTGCGGCCCCTGGCCAGCAGGTGATCCGCCAGCAGCAGTTCCTCGCGGCCCTGCATCGCGGCCCAGCCGGACACCGTGCGCGGCAGATCCCTGACCGTGCCGACCAGAATCATTTTGTCGCGCGGACGGGTCAGTCCGACATAGAGCACGCGCATCTCCTCAGCGAGCAGCTCCAGCCGCGAACGGCGGTTAATCGCCAGATAGGGCAGCGTCGGGTAGCTGACCCGGGTCTCCCGCTCCACGAAGCGCGGTCCGAAACCAAGCTCCTTGTGCATCAGGAACGGAGAGTGGAGGTCCTGACGGTTGAACATTTTGGCCATACCTGCCAGGAAGACAACAGGGAATTCCAGCCCCTTTGACTTGTGGATCGTCATAATTCTGACGCCCCCGGCCTCCTCGCTGCTTCCTCCGGCAACCCCCAGATCGCCGCCGTTCTCTCTCAGCCGTGAGATAAACACCAGGAAGCGGAACAACCCTCTGGCCGAGGTCTCGTTCTCGAATTGAACAGCCCGGTCATACAGCGCCTTTAAATTGTTCTGGCGCTGAAAGCCTCCGGGAAGCCCCCCGACCCACTCCAGATACCCGCTCTCACGGTAGATCCTCCAGATCAGCTCGCTTAAGCTTCCTTGCCGGGCCGCATTTCTCCAGTTCTCCAGCATGTCCAGGAAGGCCTTAAGCTTACGCTGCAGCGTAAGCGGAATATCCCGCAGCGCCGCTGAAGCATCGGTTCCGTCAATTATATCTTCCTGTACCCCCTCATTTCCTGACGATGGCGTAAGCTCTGACGCAGCGGCCGTCTCACCGGCTGTGTCACCAGTACCGGCATCCTGCCCTGCCAGCAGCCCGGCCTCCCCGAACAGATCCGGCGGATCGTCCCGCAGCGCCGCCCCTGCTTCAGAAGCCGCAACCAGCGCATCGTAGAACGTCCCTCTGCTGCACAGCCGCACCTTCGCCAGCTCCTCCTCCCGGAGATTCACCACCGGTGAGCGCAGCACTCCAGCCAGCGGAATGTCCTGACGGGGATTATCGACAATCTGCAGCAGGGAGAGGGCAATTTCCACCTCGGTAGCCTGAAAATACCCCTTGTTCTGGTCCCCGTATGCCGGGATACCTTCACCCCGCAGCTCCTCAATCATCAGCGGCGTCCATACCCGGGCCGAACGCAGCAGAATGACAATGTCGCCATATACTACGGGACGCATGATCCGCAGTCCTTTATCATAGATCAGCAGCGGCTCACCGCCGGTCATTCCCGTCATCTGCGAGATGCGCCGGGCAATAGCCCGTGCTTCCAGCTGTGCAGTCTCACTCTCGGCAGCCTCCAGCTCCAGAAGAGGCAGCTCATCGTCCTCTGCTGCTTCATCCGCCGGCCCCGGGGAAGAGCTCCCCTTGTCGATCAGCAGCAGCTCCGGCGCAAAATAAGTATCCGGCCCTTTCTCTTCGGCTCCCGGAAAATTCGCTCCGTACACCAGCTCTGCCCGCTCGTCGTAACTGATCTCCGCGACATTGCTGTCCATAATCTGCCGGAAGACCATATTCACCGCATTCACCACTTCCAGCCTGCTGCGGAAATTGCGGGCCAGATCGATGACGAGACCATCCTCCTGTCCCTCCAGTCCCAGATTAGCCTCCGCCCGGCCATCTGGCTTGTCTCCGTAGGACAGCTCATTACTGAACCTGCGGTATTTGTCCAGGAACAGGCCCGGCTCCGCCAGGCGGAACCGGTAAATACTCTGCTTCATATCCCCGACCATGAAGCGGTTTCCGGGGGCTTCCCGGGAGATCAGCCGGACAATCTCCTCCTGCACACTGTTGGTATCCTGATATTCATCCAGCAGCACTTCGTCGAACTGGCTGCGGTACTCCATCGCCGCATCCGACGGGAGCGAATGCCCCGGCTGTGAATCCGGATGACGCAGAATCTGCAGGCAGTAATGCTCCAGATCACTGAAGTCCACCAGCCCCCGGCCCGCCTTCTCCAGACGGTAGCGTTCACCGAAGGCGATTACGGTCTCCGCCAGCTCCTGCATCAGCGGAGCCGCTGTATGAAGCTCACCCAGGAAGGATTCTGCCGGACGGCCGAACAGGGATTTCTGCAGCTCCAGCAGGCTCTTCTTCACCTGATCCCGGATCGCCTTCACGCTCTCCTGAAGCAGCGGAACGGTAGCATCCTTCTTGCAGGGCTTCAGCTTCCCGAAGGAGATCTCCATGAAGATATCATATAATCCGGCCCAGGGCTGCGAGTCCACCGCGTCCAGCAGGCCCTGCGCCATCTCCAGATCGGCCGCAAGATTCTCCGCATAAGGCGCCGGACCGCCGGGCTGAAGCGCGATCTCACGCCCCTGCTCCAGCTGGCTGATCGCCCCCTTCAGTGTAAGCCGGGCTTCGGCAAGAATGCTCTGCACCCAAGGCGTATGGCTCAGAGCCTCGGCATCCGGCAGCGCAAAGTCGGCTGCGGTATCCCGCAGCCACTGCGCAGGCCAGGGATGGCTGCGCGCGAAATCATGCAGCCGCTGAATCAGCGAGTGCACCGCATCATCGCTCCGTTCACCGCTGAACCAGTCTGCGAGCTGCACGAACAGGGTATCTTCTCCGTCCCCGGCAACCTCGCCGTATTTCTCCTCCAGCAGCTCTTCCAGCAGCTCCTGGCGCATCATCTCCGCCTCATGCTCATTCAGGATACGGAAGCCGGGATCAATCGGAATGATCTGGTAATACCGGCGGATGACTTCAAGGCAGAAGGAATGCAGCGTGGTAATGGAGGCTCTGCCCAAGAGAGCAAGCTGGCGGCGCAGATATTCGTTCCCGCCTTCACTGTCCTCCTCAAGCTTACGCTCAAGCGCTTCCCGGATACGCTGGCGCATCTCGGAGGCGGCAGCCTTGGTGAAGGTTGCCACCAGCAGCCGGTCTACGCTGAATCCTGCTTCCTCATTGCTAATCTTGCGGATTATCCGCTCGACGAGAACCGCCGTTTTGCCGGAACCGGCTGCCGCCGCCACGAGAATATCGCTGCCGCTCTCGGCAATGGCACGCCACTGGTCATCACTCCACAGACTGCCCTCCGGCTTCGTTTCGGGTACAGGTCTTGTGCTCACAGCTTCTCTCCTCCTTTGCGGGACAGCAGATCCCAGATCACTTCTTTGCCCGGCTTGCTGAGAATGTTATAACTATTGCCCTCCACCGCCTCATCGAACTGGCAGACGGGACGGAAGGAGCAGAAGGTGCAGGCTGTTTCCTGCTGGATGCGGTAAGGCTGTATCGCCACATCCCCCTCTGTAATGCTGGTCCCGATCTCAGAGATTGTGCTGCGCACCGAGGACCGCAGCTGCACCCATTGCTCCGGGGTAGCTACGGATGCACTGCTGTAGAAGCTGCCGTCACTCTTCAGCGCTACCGGAACAATAGAGGAATACCCTTTGTCGAGTGTGGTATCCATCAGCGATACCACCTCGCGGTCGGCGGTCAGCAGGCCCTTCATCTTAAAGCGCTTCATCAGCTCCTGCTCCGCCTGTTCCCGGTTCATGCCGTTGGCTGAGGTCAGGAGCGGATCATGAACGTGGAAATAGAGCGCACCGGCAGGCAGTGCTGCCTGGCCAAGCCATTGCTCGGAATAGGTCAGCAGCACATCAAGATACGTTAACATTTGCAGCGACAATCCATAGTAGACCTCATGCAGCTTGAGATCCTTCTGGCTTGATTTGTAGTCGATAACCCGCAGCAGAATTCCCTGCTCTCCTTCAGCCTTATCCACCCGGTCAATCCGGCCGACCACCTCCATGACACAGCCGTTCGGCAGTGTGATTCTCAGCGGAGGCAATTCCTGACCCGGGCCAAAATCCAGCTCCAGCCCGACCGGCTCGAAGCTCCCCCGGCGCGAATGCTCCCCGAGGATGACCGAAGCGCGGCCGACAATATTCTTCAGCTTGCGCGAGATATAGCCGTAGCGCTTGCTGCTCATCAGAATCTCTCCCTGTAACAGCGGAGACAGCTTGTCTACGGTCTTCCCCGCTTCCGTGCGGCACTCCTCCGCAGTCATGCTGCCCCAGCTGCGGCCTTGCTCCTGTAGCCGCTTCGCCATTTCACTGAGGGCCGCATGGAAAAGCTGTCCGATATCCGGGGCCTGGAGCTTGTAGAGCTGGCGCTCCTTCAGCCGCAGACCGTAGGAAGCGAAATGGGAGAAGGAGCAGGCAACGAACCGCTCCATCCGTGACACGCTGCCGCGCAGTGTGGAGCCGCCATACAGGCGCAGGCTGGTCTCTTTCTTCAGCCGTATGCCTTCATTGCGGTAGAACAGCGAGCCGAGCAGCCGCTCCAGCTTCAGCTTCATGGACAGATCCGCATGACGGTATTCCGCTGCCTGTTCATCCGCAGGCTTGTCTGCACCCTGCTCCGCCGCAAACCAGTTATAGACCTCCCACCACATGCCGGGTATCTCTGCTCCTTGACGCCACTGGCGGAGCTGAAGCAGCAGCATGCGCAGCGTCTGCTCAGGATGGCCGATGAAGTCCATATGGACTTCATCGTCATCATTGCCGCTCTGCGGGAAGCCGGAGAGGAATTGTTCATCTAACTGCTGCGGGAACATTCCCTGCAGCTGGCGGATGACCTCCGAAGGCAGCAGCGCCTTGCCCTCATCGTCAGCTACGGCATAGCTGATCCACAGCTTCCTGCTGGCCGTCGTAAGCGCATTGTAGATCAGGAAGCGTTCATCCAGCAGCTTCCTGGATGAGCCCGGTGCAAGCTCCATACCGGACTTCTCCAGCAAGAGGCGTTCCCCTTCGGACAGAATACCGTCTTCCTTGAACTGCGCCGGAACCACGCCTTCGTTGAAACCGAGCAGGAAGGCGTACTTCACCCCCGACACCCGGGTGCGGTCCATCGTACCTACCAGCACCTGGTCAAGTGCAGGCGGGACGAGCCCCATCTTAAGCTCAGCCAGCCCGGTCTCCAGCACCCCGGCGAACAGGCTGAATTCTATCCGTTCCTTGCCCATCATCTCGGCAATCTGGTCCAGCAAGCCTAGAACAGCCCCCCAGAGCTGGCTATGCTCCCGGGCGGCTTCGGGACGTCCTTGCTTCAGAGACTCTGCTCCCATCTCTTCGAGCTTGCTTGCCGCTTCCGTATCCTCCAGCAGCAGATATACTGCCTTGCACAGCTCCAGGCCGCTGCGGCTGGCCTTGATTCTCTGCTCAAATGCCTGCAGCGGTTCAACAACGGCCTTCCGGCAGGCCTCCATTCTTGCCAGCATCGCTTCATCTACAGCTTCACTGCCCTCCAGCGATAGGCGCGGAATGCCCTTCCAAGAGCGCCCGTTCGTCCAGCGGGAGCCGTGAATGCCGCAGGCCAGCACGTAGTTCTCCAGCTCATCCATATGAGCGCGGGTAATGCTTCCGTCCAGCGGCAGCAGCAGCTCCGTCTTCACGCAGCGGAACACATCTTCATAACGCCAGCGGCGGCGGACGACATCCAGGGCGGAGCGGATGAATTCCACCAGCGGATGATGCAGCTCACTCTGCTTCTGATCCAGGAAGAACGGAACGCCGAAGTCCTGAAACAACGGGGCAATCAGCGGTTCATAATCGGCCATATTGCGCATGAATACCGCCATTTCCCCATATTTGGCTCCATATTCTCTGGCCAGGGCCTGCATCTCGCGCAGCACGCCCTCCACCTCGGTGCGGCGCGAAGCCGCAGCCCGGATGCTGACGGCTTCCTTCACCTCTTCAGCCGGTCCTGTCCAGGAACGCCGGCGCTGTAACCCGCGCTCCAGATGGGCAAGTACTGGACTGTCCTGGAACCTTGGCAGGACGGGCGGGGCGAGCAGCTCATCCCATACGGTAAGCCCCATCTCCTCCGCCATTCCCCGCAGCTTAATGTAAGTTACCGCTGCCGGATGGAACAGCTCCAGCTCATGCGGGGCAACATCAGGAGGATAGATCCGGTCCAGTGTGAGCGCAATGTTCATTGTGCCGGCATACTGCATCAGCTCACGTAAGACGACAAATTCCTGGTTGCTGAAGCCGTGGAAACCGTCCACCCAGATCTCGGCGCCGCGGATATAGGCAGAGTCCGCAATATGCTCAGCGAGTTCGGCCAGCCTGTCCTCTTCATCTATGTAGAGCTGTGACATCTCCTGGTCCAGCTCGCTGAAGACGAGATGCAGATCATCCAGCTTCCCGGCCAGAATAGGGCTGCCCAGCGTGGCATCCCGCATTCTGCCGATCTGCTCTTCCAGGTCTCCGGCTCCAAGACAACAGCGCTTAAGCTCCGTGTGCAGACTGCTGAGCCGCTCCACAAATCCCGGCCGGTCCGAGGAAGCACCGAACAGCTTCAGCTCCTCTTTGCGCTTGCTGATAATCTTGTAGATCAGCATCTTTTTGCCTTCTTGACTGATGGGCAGACTCGCGCTGCCGCCGGTCTCCTGCTTCACCCGGTAGGCGAGACGCGAGAAGCTGAGCGTCTGGGCACGCAGACTTCCCTTCACGCCGCCTGCTGCCAGCAGTCCCCTTTCCGCTCCGAACGATCCCTGCTCGGGAACAAGTATAATGATCGGGGCCCCCAGCGGCTCTGCCTTTAGCCTGGAGGATACCCGCTCCCATATTGTAGTCGTCTTGCCGCTGCCCGAGCGGCCGATGATGAAGTTAACCGTCATTTCAGCAGACTCCTTCCGTTGAACCCTGGTACTCTATGCAGCACCAGAATCTATGAAACTTCTCGTCTCCATAGTATAGCACACCTCCACCGCACGCTCCAGAACGTACGTTTGCCATTGTTTGCAAATGCACCAAGTGGACACGGTACAAATACATCAAAAAAGAGCCTCCTTAAAAGAGACTCTTCCCGCAAAACCGGCTGCCCCGCCGGTTCTGACACTTCTATTCTATTTGCTGCGCACCTCAAAAATGGCGAACTTCAGATAATGGCCCTCGTCCACGCCGAGAATCTGCGGATGATCCTTGCCTGCGGCCCGCCATTCGATCAGTCTCAGCACCTTTCCGGCATCCTTGGCTGCTTCCATGATCGTATCAAGGAACAGCTGCGGCTGCATGTGGTACGAACAGCTGGCCGTGACCAGATATCCGTCGTCATTCACCAGCTTCATGCCCTGCAGATTGATGTCCTTGTAGCCGCGTACGGCCCCTGCCACTGCGCTTTTGGTCTTGGCAAAAGCAGGCGGGTCCAGAATCACGACATCCCACGTACGTCCGCCCCCGGCAGTCATCGGCTTCGCAGTATCCGCCTTGGCACCCGGTTTGCTTCCGGTTTTCCCTTCTGCCGTCGCGCCGCCCGTAGCACGCTCAGTGCGTTCCTCCTGGCCCTTGACCTGATTGCGCAGGTAGGCAAATGCATCATCTACCACGAATTCCACCCGGTCATTGAACCCGTTGATCTCCACATTGGCCTTCGCACTCTCGATGGCATGCGCAGACACATCCAGACAAGTTACCTTCTTAGCGCCGTACTTGCAGGCATGCAGTGTGAAGCTTCCCGTATGTGCAAAGCATTCCAGCACAGTCGCACCATCCCAATATGGGAAGGTGACCGGCTTGCCGCTTTTGTTGACCGGAAGCATCTGGAGTGTACCGTCCTCTGCTGCTACGTTCTGCAGTGTAATTCCGCTGCGCCCGCCCCAGCCCTTCATCAGCGGAGCAATCGATGCTCTATTCTCCCGCTGATCGAAGAAGTAGCCGGTCTTCTGCCCCTCTTCAATATCGACGATCACCTTCAGCCCGTTCTCGCTTACGGTAATATGTCGCGGGCATTCACCGTAGAGCACACCCGTGGTCTGTTCCAGTCCCTCCAGCTCCCGCACACTGACATCGCTGCGCTCGTAGATGCCACGCGGCTGCATCACCTGCACCAGCGCTTCCACAATCTCGGAGCGGTGCTGATCCATAGCCAGGGTCAGCAGCTGAACCACAAGGACTTCACCGAAACGGTCAATGATCAGCCCCGGCAGAAAATCCGCTTCCCCATAGACCAGACGATAAGCGTCCGCCCCCGGCAGAAAGCGTTCCCTGTGCCGCAGACAGTCCGCAAACCGCTCTACAAAAAACGCCGTGTCCATCGCCGCCAGCTTATGCTGCGACAGAATTCTCACCCGGATCTGCGAAGCCGGATTATAATACCCGGTAGCCAAGTACCGCCCCTGATGGGTCAGAACATCCACCAGTCCGCCTGGCTGCGGATCTCCGTCAACAGATGCTACTTCACTGGCGAAGACCCATGGATGGCCCTGCTCCAGTCTTTTTTTACGGTTTCGTTCCAGAATTACTGATGCCAATACCTTCAACTCCCTATTCTTGTTGCCAGATTAATATACATGTCCTATGCCTGGCGTTCATATATTGGTACAACCCCCGTCCAAAAAGGAGCCAGTCCTTATGATCCGTGAACTGTTATTCCCTGTCCTCTACGGTCTTGTCATATTCCTCGCCGGCATGAAGGTGATGGAAGCCTCATTGTCACGGCTGGCCGGTCCGCTGCTGAAGCGCAGCCTGCACAAGGCGACCTCCACACCGGCCAAAGGCCTGATCGTCAGCGCCCTGCTGTCGGCGCTGCTACAGAGCAGCACCGCAGTAACGGTGCTGACCATCGGCATGGTCAATGCCGGGCTGCTGACCTATGCCCGCACGCTTGGCATTATTCTCGGCAGCAACATCGGCACCTGCCTGACCACGGAGCTGATCAGCCTGCAGATCAGCACGCTGGCCGCGCCGCTGCTGATCGCGGCGCTCTGCCTCTGGGCCGCCGCCGTAATGGCCGGCGAGCTGGCCCCGCAGTCCCGGCGGCTGTTTGAGCTCTGCCGCCGGATCTCGGGACCGCTGCAGTTCATCTGCCTCGCGGTCACCGGCTTCGCACTCGTCCTGTGGGGCATCGCGGTCATGCAGTCCATCGGCCCCGCTCTGGAAGGCAGCGCCCTGTTCCGCTGGTTCCTCGGGCATGCCGCAACCAGCGCACTCTGGGGGCTGGTTGCCGGGGCTGTGCTGACGGCGATGGTGCACAGCAGCGCCGCAGTTATTGGCATGGCGATGGGCCTCGCCGCCAGCGGCGTGATGCCGCCTGCGCTTGGCATCGCCATCGTCCTCGGCGCGAATATCGGCACCTGCGTCACCGCCGTCATTGCCGCCATCGGCAGTACGCCTTCCGGCGTATTCGTCGCTTGGTCGCATGTGGCACTGAATGTCGGCGGCGCCTTACTCTTTCTGCCCTTCATAGGGCCGCTGCAAGCTCTGTCCGCCTCGATCGGCGGCGGACCTGCCGCCCAGCTCGCCCATGCCCAGACTATTTTCAACATCGTCTGTTCGCTTGGGGTACTCCCCTTATGCTATCTGCGTGTCTGGTCCAGGCTGGAGCAGCGGCTGCAGTCCTGAGTCTTCCAAGAATCATAATCGCAGTCCTCATTATACTTCAAATCCGCCGGACAGTACTAATCCAATCTGCAAGGGAAGCATAATCAACAAAGGCGAAATTCACGCAAGCCTATAGAAAAAAGACCTAGGGCGCCATCGCCCCAGGTCGATATTTACATCAGCTTCTTAATCTTATCCATCGGTAATTCAGCAGCCTTAGAGACCTCTTCGGGAGAAAATCCATTGAGTAGCAATTTACGGATAAGCTCCGCTTGGCCTTCAGCTTTTCCTTCCTCAATACCTTCAGCTTTTCCCTCTTCGTATCCCCAACGCTTCCAGGCAGGCATCAATTCCATGATAGCTTCTCCCTCCTCCGGGTAATGATCAATTAATTCTCTTAGAATCTCCTCATCCTGTGCCCGGTCCGGCTTAAAATACAAATCCGCCACTGACATAATCAGCGCCAGCCGTCCCTGGTCCAACCGGGTCCTCAGCTTGATGAACATACGCAGGAATTCCCGCCGTACTTCTCTCGCTTCTCTTGTAGTATACCCCATCTTCGCTAATAACGCAGCAGCCACTGCATTGTCTGAGTCGATGAAGCGCCGCCAGTTCTGCTTACGCAGTTCCACCTTAAGGAACTGGAAGCGCAGAATGGAGTGCTCGGGAATAGACATCTCCAGTGTATCTACCTGTTCCCGTACTTCATCTGAGGTAAAGATCGTAATCGGTATAATCAGCTTATGATCTTTGCGGTAACGCTCGAAAAGACGGCTGAAATAAATAAACATTCTCTCATGAAACGCGGTATCCCTATACGATTGCGGCTCCAGGTGAATTAGAATATAACCGTCCAGCCCTATGTAACGGGTCTCCAGCAGCAAATCAAGCTCCCTAGCTTCCTCGCCGACAATATCCACCAGCAGTTCCTGCATCAGAAACCGGGTCTCACTATAGTCGAGCATGGCGTCCAACTCAGGAAAAAACAGCTCAATGAATTCCTGAAAAAATGTCTCCAGCAGCTTTTTAAACGCTTCATCATGCGGTATGGAAATATGTGTCCCCTCCTGTTATGGGTTTGAGCTTGTTCTGTGTGATTATATTCCATTTATTTGGGTTTGTATATAATAAAAGGAACATACATTCGCGTCTAAATGTGATCTCTCTAAGTTCTTTATCTTGAGCCTTCCGATTCCTCACCATAAACAAAAAAACCGCACACCGTCCACATGGACGCATGTACAGGTCTTCTTGTGCCCGCTCAAACCGCCGGCAGCATTACACTCTATTTCACGCTAACATATACCGAGACGGTCTTAGTTCCCAGTTTTCCTTTAATTGATGCGCTTCCCTTGCTCACTGCTGTAATCATCCCGTTAGCATTCACCTGGGCGACAGCAGGTTTGGAGCTGGTCCAGACCATGCTTCCTGTGACAACCGCAGTGCGGCCGGTATCATACAGCGCGGTTACCACTACGTTTTTGCCTGCACCCGGTGCAAGATTCAGCCGGTTCTCACTGACCGTAAGCTTCATCAGCTTGGGAACAACCGTAATCTTAACCGTCGCCTGAATGCCCTGGTAGGAGCCGGTCAGGGTTGTAGTTCCCTCAGCCAGCGCTTTGACCGAAGTCCCGTTAATGGTAGCCACAGCAGGGTTTGAGGATTCCCAGTTCATTGCACTGGAGAAGTTGGCAGATTTACCATTTGAAAAGTATCCGGTCGCCTTAATGGACTTGGAGGCCTTAATATTCATTTCCAGCGTTGCCGGGTCCACCACCAGCTTCACGACCTTCTGTGCAATCGTCACCGGAACACTGATAGTCTTATTGGAATAAGTCCCCTTCAGGGTTGCTGTACCTTTGACCAGTCCCTTGATAGTCTTCGCAGTGCTTGTCTGCTTAAGAACAGCATTGCTGCCGCTCAGCTCCCACTTAATGCTTCCTGATACGTCCAGCTCGTCGCCATTCTCCAGTACAGCCTGGACAGCAGGCAGCGGCAGTTCTTCGCCAATGACTACGCCCAGTGCTTCATCAGGCCCGATCAGGACCAGCACTTTGTTCTGAACCGTAACATTAAACTGAACTGTCTTGGACCGGATAGCTGTAGCGGAAGTCACTTCGCCGTTCTTGAGCTTACCTGTCAGGATAGCTGTGCCTGCCTTGCCGCCGACAAACTTCCCGTCCTTGATGGACACAATCTCTTCATTCGCAGAGGTCCACTCCATCTCATCACTGATGTCGAGCTTGGTTCCGTCATACTTGGTTCCGTTCACCTTCGGCAGGCTTACTGCATCCGCCGTGTATATTTCCTGCTCTGTCTTCTCCAGGCCCAGCTCAGTCAAGGTCGGATAGACAGTGATCTTGAAGCTTTTGCTGATTCCCAGATAGCTGGCCTTAATAATTGAAGTTCCTACTGCTTTACCCGTAACAGTGGCATAAGCATTGCCTGCATCTGCCGTATTGGCTGTTACTGTTGCATTCATCAGGTTATCCGAGGTCCAGACTGCGGACGCTGATTCGTTGGAGGTTGAATTGACGGCATTACGCATTTCTGCGGTTACATTCAGACTCTCTCCCAGGAAAAGCGACTGGTCGCCGGAAGGCTTCAGCACAAGCGCTTCATAAGGCGCACGCACATAGACATCCACCGACTGGGTGACACCCAGATAGCTTGCGGTGATGACCGTTTTACCCACACCAAGGATGGTAATCTCGCCGCCTTTAACAGTAGCTACGCTCTCGCTGGAGCTGCTCCATTCCACCTCATTGCCCAGGGTGATTTCTGCACTTGCCGAAGTGGCTTTAGTCTTGGCGTTCAGCTTGACCGGGTTGTCCCCGACCAGCATTTCCATTTCCTTGACGATGTTGTTCTTGATGTCTTGCAGTACAATAGCGGCATAAGGAAGCTCTACTACCGCTTTGATCGTTTCGGTTAATCCTTTGTACTTAGCGGTAATGGTAGCCTTACCTTCACCGACAAGCGTAATTTTGCCCGCAGCAATGGTCAGCACACCCGTATTCGAGCTGCTCCATTCCGCATCCTTCGTGACATCCTTCTCCGCAGTGGCCGAAGTTCCGCCGATGGCGGTTGCCGTAACAGACAACAATTCATCTTTATCGCCTAATTTATAGCTGCCCTCTGTGCTGCGGGTCAATTTCAGTTCCTTGAAGGAATGGGTGACCGATACCTCTACAGAGGCTATCGCATTATTGTAGGTTACTGTGATCATGGCTGTTCCAGCACTTACCGGTCTAAGCTGCCCATTAATTACTGTAACTACTTCGGTCTTGGAAGAAGTCCAGGTCGCGGCTGCCGTTACATCCCGTTTGGACGCGGAGCCCTCTACATTGGCATATACCTTAAGCTGCTTCGGTGACTGGCCCATGGTAAGCTCAACCTTGGCTGCACTGTCGAATTCAATAGAGATAATGTCTCCAGCAGCGGCAAAGACGTTTACCGGAAAAGCGGCTACAACGAGCAATATCATAATGAGGAGCGTTTTTGTCATTTTCCTGTACACGGTCATCTGTTCTCTCCTTAGACGGTCTGATTATCGGTGGACTTTTTTCCCACTCTCTTCCACTATATCGACAAATCCGGACCAAGTCTTTACCCCATTTTCCGTATTTCACGAATCCCGGGCAAATTCAGGTCTTTGTAACTATATAAATTGTAGTTCCAAAATTCCCCTCCGCCACTTTTCCCAATCTGTTTTTTCAAGTCCAATTTAAAGAGATAATTTCGGTATAACGAAAAAAAGGATGTCTTCCTGCCGTCGAAGGCACAGAAGACATCCTTTAGCCGTCTGTCCGGTCAGGTGGCCGGCACTGCCCGGCTAACACTAACAAGCTCGCCGCGGCATTCATTCACGCCGGCTTCGGTTACCTTCACCAGGCACAGCTCGCCCTGCAGCGAATCGTCGCCGCTGAACAGCACCTGAAGATAGTTGTCGCTGAAGCCGTGCTGTACGCTGCGTCCCGCCGAGCCCTTGGCGGCCCGTTCTGGAATGACGGACAGCGTCTTGCCGACGAACCGTCGGGCATAGGCCAGCTGCATCTCTTCGGAGAGATCGATCAGCTCCTGCACACGCGCATTCTTAATCTCCTCATCCACCTGATTCAGCATCCGCGCAGCCGGGGTTCCGGTCCGTTTGGAATACGGGAAGACATGCATCTCCGAATAGTTGACCGCCTTCATGAAGTCGTAGCCTGCCCGGAACATCTCATCCGTCTCACCCGGGAAGCCGACGATCACATCGGTTGTGATCCCTACATCAGGCATGGCCTGACGGATCAGCTGCATTTTGGCAAAATACTCTTCCGTGGTATACTTCCGGCGCATCGCCTTCAGCACCTCGTTATGGCCCGCCTGGAGCGGAATATGCAGATGGCGGCACATCTTGGTGCTGCGGTTCAGCACCTCCAGCAGCTTCTCGTCAATCTGGCTCGCTTCAATGGAGCTGATGCGGACACGTTCCAGCCCGTCCACCTTATCCAGCTCCCAGAGCAGGTCGGAGAGACGGTAGTTGTCCAGATCATCCCCGTACCCGCCGGTATGGATGCCGGTCAGCACGAATTCCTTGTATCCGGCCTCCACCAGCTGATGCGCCTGGGCGACAATCGATTTCGGATCACGGCTGCGCGAGAGGCCGCGCGACCACGGAATGATGCAGAAGGTACAGAAGTTGTTGCAGCCGTCCTGAATCTTCATGAACGCCCGCGTCCGGTCAGCGAACCCGGGCACATCCATTTCCTCGAACTCACGCGTCTTCATAATGTTGCGGACCGCATTCACCGGCTGGCGCGACTCCTGAATATTCTTCACATGGGTCATGATCTGTTCACGGTCCTGGTTGCCGATGACCAGATCGACTCCTGGAATATCGAGAATCTCTCCCGGTGAGGTCTGCGCATAGCAGCCGGTAACCGCTACGATGGCATCAGGATTGCGGCGGACCGCCCGGCGGATCATCTGCCGGCTTTTTTTGTCGCCTGTATTGGTCACCGTACAGGTGTTAATCAGGTAGACATCTGCAGAACCCTCGAAATCTACCTGCTCATATCCATCATTCTTAAAGAGCTGCCAGATGGCCTCGGTATCATAGAAATTGACTTTGCAGCCCAGTGTATAAAAAGCTACAGATGGCATGGTTTAAGCTCCTCCCATTTCTCCGGATTCATATAAAATGCAGGCGGCGGCAACCATACCTGCGGTTTCACAGCGCAGAATACGCGGCCCCAGCCCGACACAGACTGCTCCAGCCTCCTCAGCCAGCCGGCATTCCTCCGTACTGAAGCCGCCCTCCGGCCCTACAACGATCATCACTTTGGCCGCAGCCTCCTGCGGAAGCGATGCGAGCCATGGTGCGGCTGCGCTGCGAAGCTGGAGACCCTCTTCCTTCTCATAGCAGAAATAGACGGCGTCATAGCCGCTGAAGCTCTGAAGCAGCTGCTTCCAGCTAAGCGGTGAATGCACCTGCGGAACAATATTCCGGTGCGCCTGTTCGGCAGCCTCCTTGCAGATTTTGCGCCAGCGCTCTACCCGCTTACTCTCCTTGCGCTCATCGTACTGCACGATGGTCCGCTCTGAGAGGAACGGCGTGAAGGCTACCGCCCCGATCTCCGTGCATTTCTGAATGACTGTCTCCAGCTTGTCCCCTTTAGGGAGGCTCTGGGCAACAGTAACCTGGATGCGCGGCTCATGAGTCATAGCCAGAGGCTCCAGTATGCTCACGGTGACCAGGCCGATCTCAATTTCAGCAATCTCAGCCAGCGCCTCGCGGGACACACCGTCGCTGACGATCAGCTTATCCCCGGCCTTGCCGCGCATGACCTTGGCGATATGGCGGGCGTCTTCACCGTCAATGCTAACCTTGTCTGCTCCGAACTGTGCCGGAGTTACGAAATAACGCTGCATCTCTCATCCTCATCCTGTCCGTTATTCAGCGTAAAAGCGGCGTAGTCCCCGTCAAATCAGGTCCCGGCCGCCGCTTCACACGTATCATTCATCTACTTAATAATCACATTATATTCTACAACGTTTGTCTTGCACTGAACAGCCCCTGTCCGTACTGCTCTGATCAGACCCCGAACATGCGCAGGAACAGCTGGAAGAAATCATTGCCCGTCCGGGTCGCCCAGTAGCTAAGCGGTTCTATCGTATAGGCGCGCAGACCCGGAATGAAGATGATCAGCAGGAAAAGGAAAACGGTATACTGCTCATACTGCTGAAGTCTTCCCCGGATCGGACGCGGTGCGATATCCTCTACAATCCGGTAACCGTCCAGCGGCGGCAGCGGAATCAGGTTGAACACAAAGAGGAAGAAGTTGAAGTGAATGAACATCCCGAAGAACCAGATCACCGCCCGGAGCACCTGCTCGTTCTTGATCGAATCCATCGTGCCCGTGCCCACAAGAATCGCATAGATCAGCGCGCCCAGAATACCGAGCAGCAGATTGCTGATTGGCCCGGCGGCCGAGACGATGACACCCATCAGGCGGGGACGGCGGAAGTTCTCCCGGTTCACGGGAACCGGACGCGCCCAGCCGAAGCCTGCAATCAGCAGCAGAATGATACCGAAGAGATCAAAGTGCACTGCCGGATTCAAGGTCATACGGCCCAGAAGGCGCGCTGTAGGGTCCCCGAACTTATTGGCAAAATAAGCGTGGGCGAATTCATGCACCGTAAACGCAATAACAATCGTAATCAGAAAAAACGGAAGCTGCTGCAAAGGATATACTAAAATTTGATCCAGTGAACCCATGTCTACCTCTTTCCGGCTGTGAACGCCACCCAATCTTCTTCGCGGGTTACTTCTAAAATCTCGAAACCGGAGGACATAAGCGCTTCCGCGACCAGCTCTTCCTTATCCTTATAAATCCCCGAGGTAATATAGATCCCCTCCGGCTGAAGCGCGCGGTAGACATCATCCGTGAACAGCACAATGATCTCGGCCAGAATATTCGCCACGACAACCCGGACCGGCAGAGTCACTCCCAGCCCGTCTGCCGCCGGGGCAACCGCAGGCACAGCCTCCTCAGCCGCATTGCTTGGCCGGGCTGAAGGCCACATCTCTCCGGCTGCGGTATCCGCCGCCCCCTCACCGCCCAGCAGCGAGAGCAGATCGCTCTCCTTCACGGTGATCGCTGACTCCAGCCGGTTCAGCGCCACATTGTCGCGGGCGCTCACCACAGCGACCGGGTCCAGATCCAGCGCCAGGACGGAGGCTGCACCGAGCAGCATCGCTCCAACAGCAAGGATGCCGGACCCCGTACCTACATCGATGACTTCGTCGCCGCTGACAATATGCTTCTCAAGGGCGCGAAGGCACAGCGCCGTTGTCGGATGCGTCCCGGTTCCGAAGGCCATACCGGGGTCAATTTCAATGATTTTCTCATCGGCAGTAGCCGGGGTATATTCTTCCCATGTCGGCTTAATGGTCAACCGCTCGGAGACGCGCAGCGGCTTGAAGTACTGCTTCCAGGCATGAGCCCAATCATCCTCATCCACCGTCTTCCAGGAGATCCGTGCCAGCCCGGGGTCGATGCCGAACTCTCTCAGCTCTTCCACCCTTGGCGCCACCTCGGCCACAACCGCGTCCATGTCCACCGATTCCGCATAATATCCTTTAATGACCGCTTCCCCTTCGGGGATGTCATTGAGCGGTTCATCGTATAATTCACCGTAACGTGTATCCCGGGTTTTATTCAGCGTCCCGGATTCCTCAATAGAGACTCCGCCCGCTCCCGCCTCAACCAGCAGATTGGAGATCATCTCCTGTGCTTCCTCCGTTGTATGTACCGTCAATTCGTGCCATAGCATGGTAATAAATCCTCCTAAAAGTTTGTAAGCGTTACTTCTCTCGATTCTGCTTCGAACAAACTTACTTCGGAAGCATAGACTTAAGTTTTGCGAGCATAATCTCCCTCGAAGCGTATCTTAGCTAGTATAGCATTTCTTACCCGTTCAGCGCCAAACTGCGTTCAACTCTCAACGGCAGACGGGTGCTGCGGCAAAAACAATCCAGTGCATGGTCATCTACCATCCCGGAGGCCTGCATAAACGCATAGCAGATCGTTGAGCCGACGAACTTCATCCCTTTACGCTTCAGTGCCTTGCTCATCTGATCGGACTCAGGGGTGGTGGCGGGGACCTCCGCCCTGTTCTTCCACTGGTTTACAACCGGCTTTCCGCCGATGAAGCTCCACAGATAACCTGAGAAGCCTCCCTCTTCCTCGCGGCAAATCTGCTGGTACACCTGTGCATTGGTAATCACTCCCTTAATCTTTAGACGGTTGCGGACAATCTCCGCATTTTGCATCAGCTCTTCGACTTTGTCCTCCCCATACAGCACGATCTTCTCCGGATCAAAGCCGTCAAAGGCCTCGCGGAAGCCCTCCCGCTTCTTAAGCACCGTATACCAGCTCAGTCCGGCCTGCATCCCCTCCAGCATCAGCAGTTCGAACAGCTTCACGCCGTCAGTCAGCGGTTTGCCCCATTCTTCATCATGATAAGCTATGTATAGCGGGTCCGTGTTCACCCAATCGCAGCGCTTTAATTCCACCATGTCTCTCTCCTCTGCCTTATGTTCCTTCATCATTTGTATAGCCGTATCTTTTAACTGTATACGAAAAAAAGAGAAGAACACAAGGTTCTTCCCGTTAAAATAATGTTACTACTGTCCTTGCAGCTGTACCCGCGTCTCTTTGTCCGGTTCATTTGTAGTGTAATAGAACATATATATTGAAGCTTCTGTGCCTTTGAAATCCTTGTATACATCAATATTCCGGTTATTTCCGTCTCCACGGAAATTCGTGGTTACAATGCTGCCGATGAGCGCATCCTTGCCCTTGCCGATGTGCGTCTGATTAACGCCGCCAAAGTTAGGGTCGTCGCTCTTCGTCTCCACATAAAGATCGTTGCCCTGCTTATAGTAGGTCCACTGTACCGGGTACCCGCCGGTTTGCCGGATCATGGTCTGCTTCTCGGCCGAGATGTTCTTCAGCAGCAAAGGCTCCTTGTCATCCTCATGCGTAGTTACTTTGTATTTCGCGACAAGCGCCATGGGGGTTGCTGTAGTGATCTCAAGACCTGCCGGCCGCTCGAAGCGGAGAGTCGTCAAATTTTTATCCTGGGAAGGCGAATACCACATTCCACCCTCCAGCTGCCGCCCGTCAACCTCAAGTGTATAGTTCACATAAGGCAAGTCTGCATACTTCTCCTTGCTCCGCACCTGCACACGGACTTGAGTAGGCGTGACTACCATCTGCTCGATAATGTTGCCCTTGTCCCCCGCCTCCAGCGGCAGATCCAGCGCAGTCTTGAGAGTAGCGCCTGACATCTGCTTCTTGCTGAGTTCAAAATCAAATGCCCATGGACCGGCGATATTCCGTTCCAGCTTGGTGTAGCTGAGCTTATACGTGGTCTCCGTCTTAGGGACATCGCCGGGCTTATAGTACTGGAGCGAGGTGTATTCCCCGTTGTCTCCGGGCTTGCCCATTGTACCCGGCTTAGAGTTGTTCACCAGTTGCCCGCCTCTGTAGGCTATGATTTGCGGAGAAGCCACGCCCCGTGCACCCGGATCATTGAAGATCGCGGCCGTAGACAGCATCAGACGCTCATTCCCTTCCTTGAAGGGTTGGACACTGAAGGACTCCAGTCCATCCCGGTTCACCGGGAAGCTCTGCCGTTCCGGCGAGTCCGTATCCAGCTTCAGCTCCACCTCCTGCTGGGAGTAGGACTGAATTCCTGTTGCGGTAAGGCTCACCTTGACCATCTCCTGGCCCGGGCTCCAGTCTGTCTCGAAATAGCCGTTGTACCGCTTGGTTTTCTCGTCCCACTGCTGATAGTGGGATTCCATTTCATCGTTGTTTCCCTTGGCATCCTTCAGCGACATTCCGTTCACGTCCCAGTATCCGTTACCCTTATCTCCCCCGACATCCAGGGTATAGAGAATCACTGTGCGGTTCTCATCCGAGAGTGCCGTGTGCAGCGTCAGGGTTACTCCATCCTTCGTGATCGTCTGACCCAGCGGCTGACCCAGGTTCTTGGACAGCGCAGCCTGTACACCACTTCTATGATTGAGCAGATTCCCCCAGTCATATTGCACAGCGGCATATACAGGAACAGCCATCAACACTACGCTGAAGGAGGCTGCGACAGTGATCTTACGCCAGTTACGATGGCGGACAGGGCTATTCGCTCCCGCACGGCTGCCGCCCTTGGAGGAAGTATATCCGGCTTGCTCCATCCGGCCCCACATTTGCTCGAAATCAGGGTAATTCAGCTCCTGATCCTCATTTAAGCGACGCTTTAACTGTGCTTCGGTTCTGTCCATATTCATCGTCCTCCTTCGTTATGGGCTGAACGCCCGCTTCTTCAAGAATCCTCTTCATCATCCGCAGCCCCTTGTGCTGTCTGGACTTCACGGTCCCCAGCGGGATATCCAGCATCTTGCGGATTTCCTCCAGACTGAAATCATGCATATACCGCAGAGTCAGCACCGCCCTGACTTTCGCCGGGAGCCGGGACATGTAGCCCGCCCATTCCAGCTTCGTTTCCTTCTGCTCCACCAGCTTGTCTACCAGCGGCTGCGGATTCTCCCTGAACATATGGAGATGGGCCGTCAGCTTCTGCTGCAGGCTGTTCCTGCGCTTCAGATGGTTCAGGCAGGTGTTGACGGTGATTTTCATAATCCAGGCCTTCAGATATTCAATGCCTTGCCACTCGCTGCGGAAGAGAGTGATGAATACCTCCTGACACAGATCCTCAGCATCGGCAGCATCATGCACCATATAGTAGCAGGTGCGGTAGACCTCCTTGCTGTAGGTCTGGAATAATTCCTTGTTATCCACTTGAGTATCCCCTCCTTTCTTGTTCGTTCTGTTCTTATAACAACTCCGGGCGGTAAAAGGTTCATTTTCAGCAGCATATCCGGCAATGTGTATTAAAAAAGCAGCATGTCCACCTGAAAAGCACAGGCTACATACTGCTTACGATAGATTGTACGCGAATAAAGGCTTCTCTTCAGAACAAGCACAGCTTAGATAATGTTCATAACCTCGCGCGCCTGATTGTCCAGCTCCTGCGCAGAGCTTGCGATCAGCGTGAATTCATCCAGCGCCACTTGAATCTGCTGCTGGCTGAGCTGCACATTATCCTGCACCTGGTTCAGTCCCGTGGATATTCGGCCGACCTCTTCTGTAATGGCCTGGACACTGTCCCGGACTTCGGTAATCTGGTCCTGCACCATCGCGGACAGCTTTCTTACCTCTTTGGCCACCACATCGAATCCCCGGCCGAATTCTCCGGCATGTGCAGCCTCAATAGCTGCGTTCAGGGCAAGCAGATGGGTCTGGGATGCAATATCACGGATGGTCTGCACTACGCCGCGGATCGCGGCAGCCTGCTTTTGCAGACTTAGCAGTGTTTCGGTGTTCTCGCCCGATACCTCGGCAATCCTGTCAATACTGAGCAGCAGCTCCTGACTCCGCTCGATTCCTTTGTCCGCACGCTGATTGAGGCTATCCGCCATTCCCTGCATCAGTTCCACAACATGGCTCATGTTATTCTGTCTCTCCGTAATGTTGGTGGCCACCTTGGATACGCCGATGACATGGGTCTCTGTCTCATCAAACACCGGCATATAGGTAGCCTCCAGCCAGACTGAATTCCCCTCTGCGTCCATCCGTTCAATTTTGTCCTGGAAGCTCCGGCCAGCCATTAAATTCTGCCAGAACAATTCATAATCCGGGCTGTTCACCAATGAAGGGAAGCACAGCTGGCTATGCTGCATGCCGTACATATCCTCCGCATTGTATTTGACCGACCGGGCAAAAATCTCATTGACGTAGGCGACACGGCGGTTCAGGTCAAACCGGATCATGGCGAGGTTCTTTTCCAAAGCTTTGACAACCAGTTCGTCTGTAACTACTTGGTCTGCTAGATTTTCCATGTTGACTGCTCCCTATACATCTCATTTTTTAACTATTATGCCGGACGACATTCGCTTATTTCACTTTACTCTTATTAACGGCTGTTTCGGCTTTTAAAATGATATGGTTTTTCTAATTCCCTATCTTAATCCCCCATACGCTGTCCTTCCGGTGCGCAGCCGCTTCCCGCAGCTCTGGAAGTCTCGTGTCCTGCGGATAATGCCGCTCCAGATACTGGACGAAGACCTGGCGCAGGCCGATCTCCTTGTCCAGCTTGTTGAATTCATTGGGGTGCTTTTCCATTTCGGCAATAGAAGCTTCCCAGCGCCCAAGATCTGCCGCCTCCGACTGTTCTGATTGGACCTTATCGGCGAGTATTCGCAGCTCCCGGTAAGCCTGTTTTACTTTGGAGGAATAGACCTGCTTCTGGTTCAGAAAGGTTAACAGCGCAACCAGCAGCGCCAGCCCCACCCACATTATCACTGTATTCACTTATGTATCCTCCCGGCCTCGCATATCCCTCCATTATACACGCCACAACACAAAAATACACCACTTTCGCGGGGTATCGACAGCAACAATTCGCCTGTTCATCTCTTCTTGACTTTACTGAATTATTCCTTCTTCATAATCTCATCCAGCTGCCGCTTGTCCGCCTCCCGGGAACGGTCCATGGCTTCAATATCATCCTGATCTGCTTCAGCCGCTGAGAATTCAACATCCTCGGCCTTCGCCTCATAGAGCATTTTCATTTTTTCGGTTTTGGAAAAGATTTTCGAGTTCTCTCTGTCCATAGCTTGCCATCAGCCTCCAATGTATTTATCTGATTCTCTAAGCTTCAAATCATTCCGCCGGCTTCCTCAATCAGCGACATCGCCTGACCATAGACAGCCGTATCGACAATAACTGTCAGCAAAATATTTCTGCCTGTCGGTCCGCCATCCCCGCCGTGGCTCATTCCGCTCCCGCTCGTATGCGCCGCAGCTAATATGCCCGTATGGTCACTGACTGCCGTCATCGAATCCATGCTCGCCAAATTGCCGGTTACCGGATTCACTCCCGGCTCCTGCCCGCTCCCCCCAAACCTGCTGAACCGGTCAATCGAAATCTCCTCTGCACGCAGGGCCTGGAGCTTACGGGAGACCCCTTCCGCTTCTTCCGGGGTTTTGAAGTAGGCCAGTATACTTTTTTCAGACATCGGAATTCCCTGCTTTCTGCCTGGTATTCTCTCGTTCAGCTTACTTGGGTATTTTGGATTTTCGGACAGGAATTTATACATTTTGGTTTGCTGTGACTCCAGTGAATATTCGGAGTTCCGCCCTGTGTTATCTGTTGATTTCATAATTCTAAAGCCATACTTCTAAATGTATAGCCCTGTTTTTCGTCCAGCATCCATGTCAGCATTTATGACGAATTTTGTTTTTTCATCTGTTTTTTTGTATATTTTTGTCTTTTAAGATTTCGTAAGTAGTTTCAAAAGACTATTTGTGTCAACTAACATTCCACATTAAACGAAAATATTCTCAAAACTCTATAAATTTTGTGTGGATTTTACAAATAACCAGTGGTAAAATCTTCTTAATATTTTTCCTAGTAAACTTGACGGAAATAAACCGGATTAATAGAAAAGGAGAATCCGCCTACTGTCTGTAGCAGGAGAGATGTAAGCCAGAACCAACATCATATTGTGGAGGGGATTACATTTGGAGTGGACAAAATTACCTCGTAAACTATCAATACTAACTTTATCATTAGGTGTGGCTGCAAGTATGATTCCAGGCGCGGCATTCGCCGCCAGCAGTTTGAAGACACCCGTATCAGGCAATCATCTTCCAGCCGTGATTCCAGCGAATCTGCCTTATATTTCTCCACAGATTAACACCAAATCCTCAAATCTTGTCCGGGTTATCGTTCAACTCAGCGGTCAGCCTGCTGCGGTCGGCAAATATGCTGCCAGACAAGGAATTACAGCGCTCGCCAATACAGCGACTGAAGCTGCGGTAAATAGCCAACAGGAAGAAGTACTTGATAAGGCTGATGCCAAAAAGATTGACCTCACCGTCAATTACAAGTACGACACCGTATTGAACGGCTTCGAGGTCACGGTTCCGGCAGACAAAATTCCTGATCTGGCCAAGATTTCCGGCGTAGCTTCCATCTATCCGAACAGCACCTGGTACGCGCTTCCTGATCAGACAGTGACCGAAGTGACTTACAGAAACGACAACGCTCCACTGAAGCAGATTCATGCCGACTGGGCAGCAGACCAAGGCCTCACCGGAGCCGGACTGAAGGTCGGTGTGATCGATACCGGTGTCGACTACACGCATCCGGATATTGCAAAGGCCTATAAGGGCGGCTATGACTCCTTTTACCAGGATGAAGATCCTTATGAAGAAGTACCGCTGACTCCGGGGGAAGATAAAGAATACGGTGTAGGCTATGCGGGAACTTACCACGGTACGCATGTAGCCGGCACAATCATCGGTCAGTATGCAGCTAAAGGCGATGTTGCGCAAAAGGGCGTTGCTCCGGGTGCGGAACTGCACGTCTACAAAGTCTTGGGGCGCAATATTGATAAACCAAACACTTCCTCCGGATCTTCCGCCCAGGTCATTGACGGAATTGAGCGTGCGGTGAAGGACGGCATGGATGTCATCAACCTGTCGCTCGGCTCCGATTCCGAGAAGGACGTAAACTCCCCGGATTCCATTGCGATTAATAACGCTGTACTCTCTGGAGTAACTGCTGTAATTGCGAATGGGAACAACGGAGAAAACGGTTATTTCTCCATGGGCTCACCGGCTGCCTCGCAATTGGCCATTTCAGTAGGTTCAGTAACCAGTCCTATTGATGCCTATTCCGGCAAATTTAAGGCGGAAATTGCAAACTCGGTAACTTCTGTTACTTATGACACTTATTTTCCATTCCATATGATGGCGTATGAGCTGGCAAATGATGATTTCGCTACTATTATTGGTACTAAGCCCGTACGCGTTGTGTATGCCGATCTTGGAGCAAAAGAAGATTATCCTGCCGAAGATATCAGCGGTTCCATCGTATTGGTATCACGTGGTGAATTGGGCTTTGTAGATAAAATTGCGAATGCCAAAGAGCGTAAAGCTAGAGCAATCGTAATTTTCAACGGAAATGCCCACAAGGTGGATGGTAAGAGTGAAGCTATTCTAGACGAAGACTACAAAGATCGTAGTGATTTCATCGATGTGAATCTAGGTAATGGATACCAAAATATTCCTACGTTTGACATTGAAGGCTCCAAAGGACGACAATTAGCCAGAGCCATTCTGAAAAATGGTAATAATCCAACCTATTTCACTTTTGGTCCCGAATATTATCATGAAATGACGACTGGTGATACAATGAGTAGTTTCTCTTCATTAGGACCAAACTTTGACGGTAATCTGAGCATCAAGCCGGATATTGTTGCTCCTGGTGATGGAGTATTGTCTACATGGCCGGCTTATGGCAAAGGTCATCCTGACACAGATTATTCCAAAGCATACAATCGTATTAGTGGTACAAGCATGGCAACACCGCACGTTGCGGGTTTAGCACTGCTAATCAAACAGAAACATCCAGAGTACACACCATTTGATATTCGGGCAGCTCTGGCGAACACTGCAACACCAATTCTTTACGAAGGCTCTCCTGAAGACTTCTATCGTCAAGGCCCTGGACGCGCCAATGTAGAAGATGCCATCAACACACCGGCACTGCTGCAAGCGATTGAGCCAATCTCCATTCTGGACAAGAACTTTGTCTCCCAGAATGTGATCAACTACAATCCGTCCACAAGCTTTGGCACATTGCTGCCAGGTTCTGAAGCTGCGAAAGTCCTGCAGTTGAAAAATATGAGTGATAGCTCGCTCACCTACTCCGCCTCCGTGGAATGGAACTATGGTGACCCTAAGGTATCTGCGGTTCTCGATAAATCATCAGTAACTGCTGCTGCAAAAGGTGCCTCCACGTTCAACCTGAAGGTCACCGTTGCTGCTGATACCGAGCCGCAAATGCTGCAAGGTAATATCGTACTAAAAGCAGACGGACAGCCAACACTTCACTTGCCGTTTGCAATCAATGTAGATAAGACAACCGAACAACCTAACTGGGGTACAGGTATTCAAGAGGCAGCACTGAGCCAGCCGATCGTCTACACCAATTCAAGTGCTGTTCTGAACTACAAGCTCAAAGCCAAGAATATTAACTACTATGAAGTGAATCTGATTGGCCTTGATGATATCAAGATGGGCTCTTTCCAGGTATCCACGACCGGTGCGCCAGATAAATTCTTTGCACCTGGCAACTATAGCACGGTGATATCATCTACTTATCATCCGTATGACCACAACGGTGATCCAATCCTGGATGCCAGCGGCAACCCGGCAGTAGCCAGCCTGACCGACGGCGTATACAAGCTGGAGGTTCTCGGCATTACCGCAGAGGACAACACCAAGACACCAATCAAGATCGACTACAACAATGATAAATACTACAGCACATACACCTCATTCCGCTTTATCACTGTTTCTGGCAGTGGAAGCAATGGTGGCGGCGGTAGTGGCAGTAGTGGAGGTGGTGGCGACACAGTAGCAACGCCGACACCTGTAGTAGTTCCAGAACCTGTGAAGTCCCTTGTTGAAGAAGGGGTTCAACAGGTAACGGTAACACCTCTAACTGCATCGAAGGACGGTGTAACGACAGTAACCGTCAGCGACAGCGACCTGAAGGCGGCTCTGGCCAAAGCCGCTACTGTCAAGACAGCCGTTGTTGTCTCTCTTATCAGCATCTCAGATAAGTCTGCTGAACTTAGCCTGACTGCTGATCAGGTGAAATCACTGGCCGCCATTCAAGCAGGCAGCACCATTATCGTGAATATTGGCGGATCTGCTGTAGCCCTGCCGGTATCCTTGCTTGCGGCTTCCCCTGCAGGCCAGAGCTTGAAGCTAGTAATCAAGCAAGAGCCGGATGCGGCCAGCAAGCTGATTGCAGGTACTCCGGATGCCAAGGTCATCGGAACTCCGGTATCCTATGAAGCTTCATGGACTACAGCTACAGGCAGCACTTACTTGAACGTACCAACCAACGTATTCATCAAGCGCACCTTTACTGTACCAGGCAAGATTGAATCCAAAACTGCGGGTGTATTGTTTGAGAAAGACGGACTGGTGACTCCGGTTGCTTCGGTCTTCACACCGCAGGCCGATGGAACAACCCTTGTGACCGTAAGCCGTCCAGGCTTCTCTGTGTATGCAGCAGTCAGCAAACCGGCAGCAGCCTTCACCGACATCGCTAATTCCAAATCAGCTGTTGCCATCCAGACGTTGGCCGACAAGCTGATTATCCAGGGAACCTCGGCAACTACTTTTGCACCGCAGAGCAACCTGACCCGCGCTGAGTTCACAGCACTGTTGACCCGTGCACTGGGTCTGCGTACCGATGCCAGCGTAACCTTCTCCGATGTGAAATCAACGGACTGGTACGCCAAGGATGTAGCCGCAGCCTCCAAGGCTGGTCTGATTCTCGGCATCGGCAATGGTAAATTTGCACCTACGCAAAAAGTAACCCGCCAGGAGCTCGCTGTCATTTTGGACAGAGCAGTGAAACTGACAGGCACTGAACTGAAGGCTGTTGCCAATCCTTCGTTCACAACCTACTCCGACAGCGCTAAGGTAGCCCCTTACGCCAAGGACAGTCTGCAAGCCCTGACCAAAGCCGGCGTCTTCGCCAGCGAGTCGGGAATTGCCTTCAATCCAACAGCTCCTGCAACCCGTGAGACAGCAGCCGCTGCACTCTATGAATTGCTGAGCAAGAGCGGATTGATCTAGTAAGCAGAATACGCATAATAAGCATAAGAGGCTGTCCCAGTAGTCATTACAGACTACTCGGGTCAGCCTTTTTTTGTTAGGTTAAGAGCTGTTTGAGCAATTGAACAGAAGCTACACTGCCACAATGTACTTACTCCTCTGATTGCATTTACTACATTAGATTTCCATTTCATTCGTCCTAAAAGGTATTCTGTTGTATTTCATACATTTGATTTTTAGATTTCTGTTTAAAAATGCCCCTTTAAAGAAATTCTACTGTACGTTGTGCAATAGATTCTCATTTTGGTGCATTTTAAAAGCATTCTGTTGTAGCAAGTACAACAGGACCACAAATGCAATGCAAAAAAACAGCGCTCCGCCTCCAATAATGGAGATGGGGCGCTGTTGTACAAGCTCTTCCAACCGTATTTCACATTACCTAAAAGTTCAGTCTCCCCGGAACGCCCGCTTCACACGGTCGAAGAACGACTGCTCCTGCTCATGCGTGTTCTCTCCGTTGTGGGAGGCGAACTGGCGGAGCAGGTCCTTCTGCTCTTCGCTGAGCTTGCTAGGCGTAACGACGATGACGCGGACATGCTGGTCACCGACGCCGTTGCCGCGAAGATGCGGAACCCCTTTGCCTTTGAGACGGAAGAAGGTACCGGTCTGAGTGCCTGCCGGGATCTTGAGCTTCACCTTCTCAGTCAGCGTTGGGATCTCAATCTCATCGCCAAGCGCCGCCTGAGCGAACGTCAAGGGAACCTCACACATAATATCGTTGTTCTCGCGCTCGAAGAAATCATGATTCTTCACGCGAATCACAATGTACAGGTCTCCGGCCGGGCCGCCGCGTGTGCCGCCTTCGCCCTCACCGGTCATGCGCAGCTGCGCGCCGTCATCGACACCGGCAGGGATGCGCACATGGATCTTGCGCTGTCTCTTGACCTTGCCCTGGCCAGCGCAGGTGGTGCATTTCTCTTTGATGATTTTGCCTGTGCCGCTGCAATGGGAGCAGGGACGGCGGTTGCGCATCTGTCCAAGCGGTGTATTCTGTACGAATTCCTGCTGCCCGCTGCCATGGCAGACGGAACAGGTCTCAGGCTTCGTACCCGGCTTGGCTCCGGAGCCAAAGCAGGTATCGCAGGTCTCCGTGCGCGGAATGGTAATGTCGGTCTCTTTGCCGAACACCGCTTCCTTGAACTCAATGGTCATTGTATACTGCAAATCTCCGCCGCGCTGTGGTGCATTCGGATCACGCCGTCCACCGCCGCCGCCGAAGAACATATCGAAGATATCACCAAGACCGCCGAAATCTCCGCCACCGCCGCCAAAGCCGCCGCCCATACCCTGATTAGGGTCAATATGCCCATATTGGTCATACCGCGCCCGCTGCTGCCCGTCACTCAGAACGTCATAGGCTTCCTTAACCTCTTTGAACTTGGCCTCAGCATCACTGGCCTTATTCACATCGGGATGGTACTGGCGCGCCAGCTTGCGGTAGGCCTTCTTCACTTCGTCTTCTGAAGCATCTCTTCCGAGGCCCAGAACCTCATAATAATCACGTTTATCTGCCACTGCTTTCACCTCCGCGCATCGTTAATTTCCCCTATATACATGGTAAAAGGAAAGCCAAAACCCGGGATGCCCCGGTCTTGACCTTCCCTCTCACCACATTAGAACTTATCGTCTAAGGTTACCCTTGATTCTTCTCATCGTCAACCACTTCGTAATCAGCATCTACCACATTATCCTTCTTGGCATTGCCTTCAGAAGCATCCTGTCCAGCTTCAGCGCCCTGCTGCTCCTGTGCAGCCTGCTCATACAGCTTCACAGACAATTGCTGTACAATCTCATTCAGCGCCTCTGTAGCAGCAGTGATTTCTTCCAGGTTGTCGGTTTCAAGTGCAGCCTTCACCTTGTCCTTGGCTTCATTGGCTTTGTCGATCTCGGAAGCATCTACCTTGTCGCCCAGATCCTTGATTACTTTATCTGTGGAGTATACGAGCTGGTCAGCACCGTTCTTGGCTTCGACCAGTTCTTTACGCTTGCGGTCTTCCTCAGCGTGCAGCTCGGCATCCTTCATCATCTGTTCCACCTCTGCGTCGCTCAGGCCGCTGGAAGAAGTAATGGTGATTTTCTGGCTCTTGTTGGTGCCTTTATCTGTAGCAGAGACATTAACGATACCGTTGGCATCGATATCGAAGGTAACTTCGATCTGCGGTACGCCGCGCGGTGCCGGTGGAATCTCGTTCAGCATGAAGCGTCCCAGCGTCTTGTTGCCGTTCGCCATCTCGCGTTCACCCTGCAATACGTGGATTTCCACGCTAGGCTGGCTGTCTGCGAAGGTCGAGAAGACCTGCGATTTGCTTGTAGGGATCGTAGTGTTACGCTCAATCATCTTCGTGAACACGCCGCCTGCAGTTTCAATACCAAGGGACAGCGGAGTTACGTCGAGCAGAACTACGTCTTTTACATCGCCAGTCAGTACGCCCGCTTGAACAGCAGCACCCAGGGCTACTACTTCATCCGGGTTAACGCCCTTGTGAGGCTCTTTGCCGGTAAGCTTCTTAATTGCATCCTGTACAGCAGGAATACGGGTGGAGCCGCCGACCAGGACGATTCTGTTCAGATCCGCAGGGGTCATTCCAGCATCCTTCAGCGCTTGACGTGTAGGGCCCAGTGTACGCTCAACCAGACTTGCAGTCAGCTCGTCGAACTTGGCACGGGTCAGGTTGATCTCCAAGTGCTGAGGCACTCCGTCAACAACCGTGATGAACGGAAGCGATACTGTAGTTGTAAGTACGCCGGACAGCTCTTTTTTCGCCTTTTCCGCAGCATCCTTCAGACGTTGAACAGCCGCCTTGTCCTTGCTCAGGTCAATGCCTTGCTCTTTCTTGAATTCAGCTACGAGATAATCCATAACCAGTTGGTCAAAATCATCCCCGCCCAGACGGTTGTCACCGCTGGTAGCCTTTACTTCAAAGAAGCCGTCGCCCAGCTCAAGGATAGATACGTCAAAGGTACCGCCGCCAAGGTCATAGACCAGGATGGTGTGATCTTCGGATTTCTCCAGACCGTAAGCAAGAGCTGCTGCTGTTGGCTCGTTGACGATACGCAGCACTTCAAGGCCGGCGATTTTACCTGCATCCTTGGTGGCCTGACGCTGGCTGTCATTGAAATAAGCAGGAACTGTAATAACCGCCTGAGTTACAGGCTGGCCCAGATAAGCTTCGGCATCGGATTTCAGCTTCTGAAGAATCATAGCCGAGATTTCCTGTGCAGAATAGTCTTTTCCGTCAATGCTTTCTTTGTGGCCTGTACCCATGTGGCGCTTGATCGAAGCGATCGTACGGTCCGGGTTCGTAATAGCCTGGCGTTTTGCCGTTTCACCGACGATGCGCTCGCCGTCTTTCTTGAAGCCTACAACCGATGGGGTTGTACGCGCGCCTTCCGGATTCGGGATAACGACGGCTTCGCCGCCTTCCATAACGGCAACGCAAGAGTTCGTGGTTCCTAAGTCAATACCGATAACTTTACTCACTGTAATGTGCCTCCTCAGAAATAATGTGAAGCCCGGGGCTTCATCCATTTATATTATTGTGGAAATTGATTTCACAAGCTCTACCCGCTTATCTTATATAGAACAGAACTACATGCTGACTTTGACCATGGCCGGACGAAGAACCTTATCCTTCAGGAGATAGCCCTTCTGGACCTCCTCCGTCACGATGCCTTCCTCGTGCTCCTCGCTCTCCACCTGCATGATCGCCTGATGATATTCAGGGTTAAAAGGCTGTCCTACCACTTCCATAGCTGTAAGCCCTTCAGTCTTGAGGACTCCCTCCAGCTGACGGAAAATCATATTCACGCCTTTGATGAACGCTTCAGCGTCTGCACCTGCTGCAGGTGTCGCCAGTGCGCGTTCAAAGTTATCCATTACCGGAAGCAGCTCGGTTACAAGCTTGGACGTTGCGTACTGCGCCAGCTCTTCCTTTTCTTTCTGGGTCCGGCGGCGGAAATTATCGAAATCAGCCTGCACACGCAAGGTGCGCGCCTGATGCTCATCTGCCAGCTCCTGGAGCTTTCTGTATTCCTCATTGCCTGAAGCCGCCTCGCCGGCCTCTTCAGCCGTGAATGTACCGCTATCTGCTGTGGTGTCAGCCTCTTCAGCCGCGTGATTCTCATTCACCGAGGGATCATTCTTCTCATTCATTTCCTGAACCTCTTCCTCTTTCAAGTTGTCTTCACCTCCTTAATATCATTCACATGGACTAGTACACTCTGTTCACTTATACCAGTGTGCCAGCATCGCTGTCAAATCCCGGGACAAAATCCCCAGAATACCCATTACACGTGCGTACTCCATACGGGTCGGACCCAGGATACCGATGCTCCCCAGCGGCTTGCCGTCCAGCGAATAAGTGGCGGTAATCAGACTGCAGTTGGCAAAAGCCTCATGCTTATTCTCTGTACCGATACGCACCTGCATTCCTGCTTCGCTGCTGGCCGGGGTGAGCATCTTGAGCAGCGTAGGCGTCTCCTCCAGCAGATCGAGAATCGTCTTGACCTTGTCGACATCCTTGAACTCCGGCTGGGTCAGCATATTCGTGGCTCCGCTTAAGTAAATCCGCTGATCCTGGTCGCTCTCAAGCGCCTTATCCAGCACCTGCATTAATTCTTCATAATGGGAGATGTGGCGCTGCATTTCTTCGCCCAGCTCAGAATAGAGCTGACTCTTCAGCTTGTAGAGCGGTACATTGACCAGCTTGCTGTTCAGCAGATTCACGACCTTCTCCATCTCGGACACAGAAATCTCCGGAGGAAGACTCACGGTTCGGTTCTCTACCTGCCCGGTGCTGGTGACGATAATCGCCACAGCGGTCTTGTCATCGAGCGGAAGCAGCTGGAAATGGCGCAATGAAGTATGAAAAACCTCCGGTCCCAGCAGGATGGAAGTATAATTCGTCATATTGGACAGGATCATTGCCGCATGTTGGATAACCTGCTCTGTAGCATTCAGCTTCTCGGCGAAAAAAGCGCGGATCGTGCCCAGTTCGGCCGTTTCGGCGGAATTCCACGGTACCAGATGATCCACATAATAGCGGTAGCCCTTATGGGACGGAATTCTCCCTGCCGACGTATGAGGTTGCTCCAGATAACCCAGATCCTCCAGATCGGCCATTTCGTTGCGGATCGTGGCTGGACTGTAGCCCACATCCCCGCGTTTCGAGATACTGCGCGAGCCCACCGGCTCAGCTGAAGAAATGTAGTCATCGACAATGGCATTCAGTATCATTCTCTGGCGTTCAGTTAACATGTTATTCCCTCCTATCCGGCTGTGGCTCCGATTCGTTAGCACTCTAACGAGATGAGTGCTAACCACTAATACAAAAATACCAAACTGACCTCAGCATTGTCAAGTGAGTTCAGCAACTTGATTGTGCCTATTTTAGTTAAAGCAATATAACATCCATACATCCGTCAGGCATCATTGTTGTACGTTGTGCTTGTATCTGCAAAAAACCACTCTCCTCCTGAAGCATCAGCTTCCCCGGAGAACAGTGGTTTCTTATTATATAGTTTACCGGGAGCTATTGTCCCGCCGGATTAGTCCAGTCTCTTCAGCACGGCGATCTCATCGCAGGCATGCTGCTTCTTGCAGTTCACACAATCGGTCCAGACCTTCTCAGGGAAAATCTCCTTCTGCACCACATCGAAGCCGTTCTTAAGGAAGAAGTCCACGGCATAAGTCAGCGCCATAATCTTCGGGATTCGCTGGCGTCTCGCTTCTTCCACCAGCTTCTCCAGAATCATCGTGCCCACGCCCTTGCCCTTGCCTTCATCACGCAGTCCGATGGAACGGACCTCAACAAGGTCACTTCCGAGCCGGAACAAGGAACCGCAGCCGACAAATTTGCCGTCAATCTCAGCAATTACGAACTGGTCAATCTGGCGGGTCAGTGCTTGCCTTGAACGGGGCAGCATAATCCCCTGCCTGGCATACTCCTCTATCATCAGATACAGCGGCTCTACATCCTCCACCGTAGCATTTCTGCATATCACTTGCTGCTCTCCCTCTGGAGAAGCCTTTTGGAAATGATCCGTTTTGACAAGCACCTTGACTCACCCCTTGTTGTTAATATGAATAAATATACAACACAGTGAATTACAATTCAAGAGATATTTCAAAATTAAACCTCTGTCAAAGCACCGACAAATTCCCCGAAAACATCGTTGCCAAACAGGATTCCCTGCTTGCTCAGGCGATAATTGCCACCGGACTGCTCCAGCAGTCCCGCCTTCAGCATTTTATGCAGCGGCGTTGCAAAAACAGCCTCCAGCGGTTGTCCAAATTGCGAGCGGAACGCCTGATCCGATATCCCTTCGCGCATCCGCAGGCCGACCATCATGAAATCCTCCATCGCCTCCTGCTCGGAGATCCGGTAGGTGTCCAGACGCGGCAGCCCGCTGCGCGAAGCCTCGTTATACGGGTTCACTCCCTTGATATTCATGTGCCGCTGACGGCCCACATATCCGTGCGCCCCTGCGCCCAGACCGTAATAATCCTCGTTGCGCCAGTACGTGATATTGTGGCGGCTCTCCAGCCCCGGCTTGGCAAAATTACTGATCTCATACTGCGTATACCCTGCGGCCTCCATCGTAGACATCAGCAGCAGATACATCGCCAGCTCATCCTCTTCATTCGGCAGCGGAAGCTTATTTTTGTTAAACAGCGTGTGGAACAGCGTGTTCTCCTCCACCTTCAGGCTGTAGATAGAATAATGAGGAAGGTCCAGCGCTAACGCCTTGTCGATACTCTCTTTGAGCATATCCACCGTCTGATTCGGCAGGCCGAACATCAGATCCAGCGACAGGTTATTAAGGCCGACCGCACGGGCATTCTCCAGACTGCGGTATACATCATTCACATCATGGATGCGGCCGATTCCGCTAAGCAGCTCATTCTGGAACGCCTGCACCCCGAAGCTGACCCGGTTGACGCCGCCTTCCTTCATTACTCTAAGCTTGCCGATATCGGTAGTGCCGGGGTTAGCCTCCATCGAGAATTCAATGTGCTCATCCCACTGCGGGAAATGCCTGCGGACCGATTCCAGGAAATAAGCCATCTCATCAGGCCCCAGTACAGTAGGCGTACCTCCGCCGACAAAAATCGTCTTGATCACACCCGGAGGCGTGTGCTGCACCGTCAGCTCCATCTCGCGGTCAAGCGCGTGAAGATAGTCCATCACCGGCTGGTCCTTCAGCACGTAAGAATTGAAATCACAATAGAAGCATTTATTGGTGCAGAACGGGATATGAATATATACGGCCTCAGGGGGACGGCCATGGTGTGCAGTGCTCGTAGATGTATTCATTAGCTGTCTCCTTTGTTCTATTAATATACAGGCCTGTCACAGTACCTGCTGCTGAAAAGCAAGAAGAAACGGCTGCACCGCCCTGCGAAGGACGGCACCCGTTTCTGTGATAAACCGGAAGCTCCGGGGGAGCTTATATGCTGCTACTCAATCTGAAGCACGGCCATGAACGCTTCCTGCGGCACCTCAACGCTGCCGACCTGCTTCATGCGCTTCTTCCCTTCCTTCTGCTTCTCCAGCAGCTTCCGCTTACGCGAGATATCGCCGCCGTAGCATTTGGCTAATACGTTCTTGCGCATGGCCTTAACGGTCTCACGCGCAACCACCTTCGTGCCGACGGATGCCTGAATCGGCACCTCGAACATCTGGCGCGGGATAATGCCGCGCAGCTTCTCACAGATGACCCGGCCGCGGTTGTAGGCGCGGTCCCGGTGAACGATGAAGGACAGCGCATCGACTTGCTCATTGTTGAGCAGGATATCCATCTTCACGAGATTGGACTGGCGGTAACCGGAGATCTCGTAATCATAGGATGCATAACCCTTCGTGCCGGATTTCAGCTGGTCGAAGAAGTCGTAGACAATCTCTGACAACGGAATCTCGTACGTAATAGTTACACGGTTGCTGTCCAGATACTCCATGTTGACGAATTCACCGCGTTTGTTCTGGCACAGCTCCATAACGGTACCCACGAAGTCGTTAGGCACGATAATGGCTGCTTTGACATACGGCTCTTCAATGAAGTCAATCGTTCCAATCTCCGGATAATGCGACGGATTGTCGATCTGGATGGTCTCCCCGTTCGTCAGCTTAATGCGGTAAATAACGCTCGGTGCGGTAGTAATCAGCGGCAAGTTGAACTCGCGTTCGATCCGCTCCTGAATAATCTCCATATGCAGCAGTCCCAGGAAGCCGCAGCGGAAGCCGAAGCCGAGGGCGCTGGAGCTCTCCGGCTCGAAGCTCAGGGAAGCGTCATTCAGCTGCAGCTTCTCCAGCGCTTCACGGAGATCATTATAATCGGAGGTCTCAATCGGATAGAGACCGCAATAGACCATCGGATTAATCCGGCGGTAGCCCGGCAGCGGCTGCGGGGTCGGATTCTTCGCATCCGTCACCGTATCCCCGACACGGGTGTCGCCTACATGCTTGATCCCGGCCACAATAAAGCCGACATCGCCGATGTTCAGCTCCGGCACAATGGTCATGCGCGGCATGAAGGCTCCGACCTCGATCACCTCAAAGGTTTTGTCGGTGGCCATCATTTTAATCTTGGAACCGGCACGGATACTGCCGTCAATGACACGGACATAGACGATAACGCCCTTGTACGGGTCATAATGGGAGTCGAAGATCAGCGCCTTGAGCGGTTCTTCCGAGCTGCCTGACGGCGCCGGAACCTGCTTCACGACCTGCTCCAGAATCTCCTTGATGCCGATGCCCGCCTTGGCAGAAGCCAGCACGGCTTCACTGGCATCCAGCCCGATGACATCTTCAATCTCCTGCTTCACGCGTTCGGCGTCAGCATTCGGAAGATCGATTTTGTTGAGTACCGGAAGAATCTCCAGATTGTTGTCAAGCGCCAGATATACGTTAGCCAGCGTCTGGGCCTCAATCCCCTGCGCCGCATCCACAACCAGCAGTGCGCCTTCACAGGCCGCCAGACTGCGGGATACCTCATAGGTGAAATCGACATGCCCCGGTGTGTCAATCAGATTCAGATAATAATCCTGTCCGTCATCGGCACGGTACGTCAGACGTACGGCCTGCAGCTTGATGGTGATGCCGCGCTCGCGCTCCAGGTCCATCTGGTCCAGAACCTGCTCCTGCATTTCACGCGAAGTGAGCGCACCCGTATACTCCAGAATACGGTCAGCCAGTGTCGATTTGCCATGGTCTATATGTGCAATAATCGAGAAATTGCGAATTTGTTGTTGTCGTTTCTGAACGTCAGTCATTCCTTACCCCCACAGACAGCCTAATGTTAATCCACTTATTATAACAGTACGGGCTTCGCCCATCAATCCCGCCAGCCGCCGGAAAAGAAAGAATCCGCCCGGACCCTCCACAATCGCAGGCGGAATCCCGCAAAAAAACGCACAAACGGGTGCGGGCTTCCATCATCCGCAGCCGTTTGTGCCCTCATTCTCATGGTAGCCCGGGAGATTCCAGGCTGTTCCCGCTCACTCTTCCGAAGAGTCGAAGAGTGAGACCACCCAGCGGATGCCCTTCTGCGAAGCCTGCTGGAGCAGACCGGCGGTCTTATCAGCCAGCACATCCACTGTCGGCTTCTGCTCCTCCGGGATCAAAAGCTGCTCGGGACTAAGCGCAGAGTAGTCCTTCACCTCCTGCTGCGGGAGACTGTCCGTGCCGCCAGCCGTCTGAGCCTGTGTACCTGCAACCGGCTGCTGCATCGGCAGCACGGTGTAAGCGCCCGTTACCGGATCAATAGTCACGGGTACGTATACATAAGCCTGGCCGCCCGGGGCCGTGCCGGCAGCCGGAACGTACGCAGTCCCGGCTCTGCCGTTCTGGCCGGCAGGAAGCTGACTTCCAGCTGCACTGCTCCCGGCCGGCTTACTCCAGTCCGGCAGGATACCGGAGACTCCCGAACCGCCGCCGCCGAACTGCAGGCCGGCCAGCAGCCCCACGCCCGCCCAAATTCCGAACATCACCATCTTTTTACCGAACCGTGTCATAGTCTCCGCTCCTTTTCAGCTATTATCCGTCAGGAAGCCCCTCCTGTTGATGTCTCTCCCCCGGAGCCTCCAGACTGTGTACCGGCCTGATCTGGCGCAGCCGCCTTTTCAGCATCCCGGCTGCTCCAATACACATCAGCAATCGCATCTGCCAGAAGATCGGCCGTCCGCTTCAGCTCATCGGCGCTGTTGTCAATTCCTCCTACCTCAATCAGCACACTGTTCGGGGACAACGTCTGGTTATATTCCCCATTATTCCCGTTTCCGGATGATTTCCCCCATATCCCGCGTGAAATTCCAGGATAATTTTTCTCCAGCAGCTGATGGATTTTATTGGCGAAGGCCTCGTTTTGCTTCCAGTTTTTATTCGCATGCCCCAAAATAAAATAGACCTGGGCATAATTTTTCCCGTTAATGACAGCTGTGGTTTTGCCGTGCCGCTGCGAATCGCGGTGGATATCAATCAGCTCACTCATCTGCTGATTGGAGGCCATGGCGGATTTCACCGTCATACGTGAATATTTATAAGAGAAGTTCCAGTTGTAGCCCGGCACCTCTGTAGCATAATCCTCCTGGGCATGGACCGTTCCGATCCCGCGTTCTTCCAGCCTCTTGGCGATATAGGAGCCTACCAGCATGACATTCTTGGAAGGGACGGCCGAGCTGGGGTTGTCGCTCTGTGCGCCAAGCAGCGGATTATAGGCCTCCCGCGGATGGGAATGATAGACGAGAATACGTTTGACCGAAGTATCTCCCGTGCCGTTCTCGGCATCTCCGCTTCCGGAGTAACCCTCGTCAGGCCCTGCATCAGGCGGGTCCGGAACAGGCGAAGCCTCAGGCTGTACCGTGCCTTCCCCCGGATTGTCATGGCCATTATCAGCCGCTGTACCATTCCCTGAATCTGGAGAAGATCCAGGACCCTCCCCCGCTCCGGAATCTTCCCCTGTGGCCAGTTCATCTCCCCCCGGATGGTAGTCTGCCGGCGCTCCTGTACTTCCCCCTGAGCCTTGCCGCAGCAGGAAGGGATCATCGGCAGCAAGTCCGGGCATCTCACGCGAGACCAGACTCTTGGGATCACCAGGATCAACACTGGTAAGCAGCCGGAATACGAAGGAGGTCACCTTGTCCCCGGAGAAGGCCGAAGGCTCCTCGCCCTTCGGCAGATGGGGAACCTCCATGCCCAGCAGCTCCATGAAGAATCCGCTGGAGAGTGAGGCCGCCAGACCTTTCATTGAAGGAATGGGCGAAGAATTCAGCTTTTGCCCGGCCAATCCGCCGGCTCCAAGCAGCATGAACAACACAAGCGAACCTCCGGCCAGCAGCAGCATCGTCCTTCCCAGCGACAGAATATCCATCAGCCGTCCGCGCAGCCGCCCTATATTCCATAGCTGAAACCATTTTCTGTTCATGATTGTTATGTCCTCCTCTAAGCCCTCTGTAATCTCTCATACTCCAAATCTATGAGCGGAAGGGTTATGCTAGAACCACAGAATGAGAGATAGCAGGGAGTATAGATAGAGAAGTGCAGCGGCAATTCATACAAAAAACCCGCAACCCGTTCTGCGTTATAGCAGGGCGGTGCGGGCCAGGTGATAAGTGACAGATCAGTGAGTATAAGCTCCGACATTGCCCGGATCTACCGCTTCATGCAAGGCGGCATTCAGTCCGCTTGCCACAATGTTCGCGATCTCTTCAATGAATTCATCGATTTCTTTGGGGGTCACAATCAGGTCATGGCCCAGCGGCTCAAGCACTTCTTTCACAAGGGCAAGACGCTCCTGCTCGGAGATATCGTCAAGGAGACCCATAATCTCTTTGGTATGGGCGCCACCGTCAGCCATCTGTCCGAAATGGGTCCGCATCATCTCCAGCACGTTGTTGACAATCGTGGAGGCATAGCAGACTGTAGGGACGCCGATGGCAATGCAAGGCACGCCCAGCACCTCCTTGGTCAGCCCTCTGCGTTTGTTCCCGATCCCTGAGCCGGGATGAATGCCGATGTCAGCAATCTGGATAGTGGTATTGATTCTCTCCAGTGAACGGGAGGCCAGCGCATCAATGGCTATAATGACATCCGGGCTGGTACGGTCCACAATTCCCTGCACAACTTCGCTGGATTCAATACCCGTCAGGCCGAGGACTCCGGGAGCAATAGCGCTGACATTCCGGTAACCGGGCGAGACCTGGTCAGGCACCAGCTCATAGAACTGGCGGGTAATCAGCGAATTCTCAACGACCAGCGGGCCAAGCGAGTCGGGCGTCACATTCCAGTTGCCGAGGCCCACGATAAGGACCTTAGAATCGCGGTCAATGCCGATTTTATCCAGAAAGTGCTCGAATTCGCGGGCAAACACTGTAGAGACCTTCTGCTGGAGCCCGGTATCCCCGCCGCGCAGCCCAGGCACCTCCAGGGTCACGTAATTGCCGATAGCCCGTCCAATCGCCTGAGAGCCGGCAAGGTCTGCTACAGCAAGTCTCGTGACCTTGATGCCGCCCTCTTCTTCCACTTCCTCATTGACACCCGGGATCGGTGCATTGGCGTGCCGCTCTGCCATTTCCTTCGCTTCCACCGCCAAGTCCGTACGTACCGAATACAGCTGAAGATCCAGTTCCATTCTTAGTTCAGCCTCCTTTTGCATATTGCTGATAGTGTGCGAGAGAAAGCCGCCGTTTATACAAACCTCACTAAGGGAATTCTAAAGCTTTTTATCTTGCTTTTTACTACCCTTCATGCTAAACTATTTTAAGTTGTGAATCATTTGTTGATTTCGAATGTCTTTCAGGAGGTGAATGCAATGCCAAATATCAAATCCGCGGTAAAACGCGTCAAGACGATCGAGAAACGCCGTGCACTGAACGCTTCCCAGAAGTCCGCGCTTCGTACAGCTGTGAAAACTGCTGATGTAGCAGTGACTGGTACGGAAGTTGAAGTAGCTCAGGCTGCTTTCCAAGCGGCTTCCAAAAAGCTGGACAAGGCTGTATCTAAAGGCCTGGTTCATAAAAATGCGGCTGCCCGCAAAAAATCCCGCTTGGCTAAGAAATTGAACGCTCTCAAGGCTCAAGCCTAAGCCAAGGGCGACAATCATAACGAGCACTGAAGAACCTGACCGCTATGCTTCATACGGTTAGGTTTTTTTATGCCTGTTAGCTTCACTCATTGAAATCCGCTGTACAATTAAAGAGCCTGCCCGCCCGCATGTATCACGGGATGGACAGGCTCTTCGATGCGTTCCAAAAGAGGCCCTCTATTCAGGCTCCGAGGCGCAGCATGAACATCTCCAGCCCCAGCACCTTATCGACAGCCCCCGTCTTCATCTGATAGTCCAGATCCGCCAGAATACTCAGGATCTGCCGCAGCCGCTGGCTTCCGAACTTATGCGCCTGCTCTCCGGCCAGCTTCACTGCATACGGATGCAGTCCGAGCTGGGAGGCAATCTGTCCCTGCGAATAGCTGAGGGCTGACAAATCCTTGACCTGAAGGATGATTCTGAACTGCCGGGCAATCAGCGAAGCGATCTTGATCGGCTCCTCCCGCTGCTTAAGCAGCTCATAGAGCGTATTCAGCGCCTTGTCCAGGCGCAGATTCGCAATATCCTCCACCAGCGTGAAGATATTCTGCTCGGTTCCCCGGTGGACCAGACTCTCCACCGCTGCCGCATCCACCCGCCCGCCAGTACCGGCGAACAGGCACAGCTTGTCCATCTCCGCAGACAGGCCCTGGAGTCCGGTGCCGCTGCTTGCGATCAGAGCCTCTGCCGTCCCCGGCGCAAGAGAGCAGCCGCGTTCGCGGAAGCCCTTCTCCACCCAGCGCAGCAGCTCCTCCGCACCCAAAGGATTGAAGGCCAGTACGGTGCCGGAGGCTTTGATGCTTTTGACGATTTTTTTACGTTCATCCAGCTTGTCGCCGTTCACCATAAATACAATCACGCTGAAATCAGCAGGGTGCTGCATATATTCGCTTAGCATCTCCACGTTATGCTCCAGCTTCGCCTTCTCCTTGCCTGCCGTGAACAGAGCCGCATCCCGCACCAGCAGGAGCTTGCGTTCTACCATGAACGGAACCGTCTCCGCCTCTTCAATGACCGCCTGAACCGGGGTTTCAGAGAGATCGAACGGGATCACCGCGAAATCGCGGTCTTCTTTGGCTATCAGGTGTTCTTCCAGCATGGCCGCGAACTCATTCATCCGGAACTTCTCACTGCCGTACAGCAGGTACAGCGGAGAGACCTTTCCTTGCTTGATGTCTTTGGCCGCCGTTTTGGCATCCATCCTGCCACTTCCTTTTTTAAGTTCTTGAGTGATACATTCGTACATTTTATCAAAAAAACGGCTCAAAACATAGGCATCTATAGCAAAGTATTCTGCCAGGAACGCAAGCAAAAACGGAGCAACCTTGGCAGCCAGGGCCAAAGCCACTCCGTTTCAGCGGCGCATCTATATAAACGACGGAGGGAGCAGCTCTAGAAACTGTCCCGGCCGCCGGTCATACCGATGATACTCGCAAAGCCTGTAATTCATGTCCTCTTGCCTTAGCATATTCCGCAGGCTGGAAGAAGGTTCCGGTTATTTACCGGACGTTGCCGCGTCCGGGGTGATAGCCGGGCTGGGGACCGCTGAAGCAGAGGCCGCAGGAGAAGCGGTAGGCGCTGGCGAGTTGGCAGGAGCCGGGGAAGCGGATGGAGCAGGTGTTGCGCTCTCAGCCGGAACCGTGTATACCTTCGTCGTCTGCGTACCATCCTCAAGCTGTAGTACATAAGTGAACTGGGTGCCGTCTTCTGACCACACACCGGAGACCCAGTTCCCCTCCAACGGGAGCGAAGCCAGTGTTGTCCGTTGTTGTTCTTCTCCCTCTGTGGCTAAGCTGTAGATTACCACATGCTGGCCAGTCAGCTCAGCCATATGCTGCCCGTCCGGTGAAGTCCACGAAGACTCTGCAAGCATAAACGACATGGCTCCTGCCTCGTTAGCATCTGGAGTCGGTGCTATCCGTGCATCCCCCGCAGACGCTTTATCGTCCGCTATATTGTCTTGCGTTGGCGCACTCGACTGCGTGCTTTGGGGTTCCGCTGACCGGCTCTCCGCTTTCTTGGTGCTCTTGGGGCGGTCCGCCGGAGACGCAGTAGCGGCACGGTTGCTGACCGGAGCTTCGCTTACCGCAGGCACCTCGTCTGAAGCCGTACCGCCGCCAGCTGCGGCCGGCTGATCAGCACCCTCACTGGGAGCAGGCGGTGCAGATTTCAAATTAACGTCCGCAGTTTCACCCGGCGCGGTCTGGTCCGTCTTTTGAAGCTCACTGCCGCCGCTGTTATTCTGTCCGTCCGCCTGCGGGGTGTCCGCACTGCTCTCCGTACTCACGCTGGAATTCGCTGCCCCGCCGCTCATTAACTGGGGTGACATATCCATATCTGCGCCCGGCAGGCTCTTCGGCATATTGAATACGGCGATAAGCAGAATCACAGCTGCCGCCGCAGCACCAATGCCTGTCCGCGCAGCCAGTGAAGGACCCTTGGACTTCTTGCCCCGGTTATTTGAACGGGAGAAGGGTATAACCTTCGGATCTTCCGGCTCCATTACAGCAGGCTCTTGCGGGACACCACGGTCCAGCTGTTCAAGCTGAGGCAGGATAGAGTCAACCAGACTGAAGGGGGGCTTCACATCGGGAAGCTGCTCCAGCTGCTGGGAGAGCAGCGTCAGCCGGTCCAAGACTTCCGCGCAGGAAGGACAATCGTCGATATGACGGAACATTTCAAGCATTTCTTCCTGACTGAGATCATGATCTAAATAGCGGTGCATCCATTCCATCACCTCCGCGCACTTCATCCTGACACACCACCTTTCTGATACTCCTGAAGTCTATTCTGCAGCTGCTGCCGCGCCCGGAACAGGTATGATTTGACCGTGTTCAGAGGCAGATCCAGACAGTCTGCAATCTCGTTGTAAGAAAAATCCTGTAAATAGCGGAGCACGATTACCGTCCGGTGATGCTCCGGAAGCTGGTCGATGGCCTCACGGATATCCTCCGCCAGGTAACCCGACATCACTTCGCGCTCTACATTATGTTTTTTATCCTGGAACACCATTTCGTGTTCATCGATAGAAACGGTAGGCTTCGTTCTCCGGAATTTGTCTATACATATGTTGGTTACTATTCGCTGAACCCATGTTTTGAACTGCGCCTTCTCCTCATAGGAGCCGATCTTGGTGTACACCCGGATCAACGCTTCCTGGGAGGCATCCAGAGCATCCTGTTCATTATGCAGAATGTAGAAGGCCGTCTTATATACATGCCCTTCAATTTCTCGCAATAGGGTGATTAGAGCGTCGCGATCGCCCGCTTGAGCGGCTCTGATGAGTCCCTGCTCCACCACGAAGGTTCCCCCTCTCTATGCAATCTTACTGACGCGCAAGACTGCGAAATTGTTGCAAACCTGTAATGATTATTTTAAAAGATAAAAATTCGCTTGTAGTCCACAATCCCTACTAAGCATACAAGGGATGCTGCAATCATTCAAATACTCTTTTTAATGTATATAATGTAGTTGCGCACACCAGGAGCACCGCATAATTCTCTCTGGAAGCATCATCAAGCACATATACTTCTCCCTGCTCAAAAAGTTGCGGATGATTATAGTTACGATACAGCTTATAAAGGGCTCCCGCCGTCACCCTGCAGCCGTGGACTGCAGTCCGGACCTCCACATAATCGGCTTCTTCCACTACCAGTGTCGGGTACAGCTTGCTGCGAAGATCGTCGCCAGTCATGGCATCACCTTTCAGGTATACTTCTCAATGTCCGCAGGCGCTTAGGGCACTCTGCCTCTATTATAAGTATTGCCCGAAGCGGCAGCAATTCCATCATTTAGGCTTATCTAACATTCAAGCGGAAACGGCTTTGCTCATTTCTTATATTTCAATAAAAAAATGCCCTGCCCCTTAGAGGCAAGACATTCCTGTTGTACATGTATGTTACTGGCCTTGAATCTCCTTGAACTTCGCTACATACTGTGCAGCCAGCTCTGTGATCTGGTCATAACGGCCTTCCTTGGCCGGTGCGGTCAGGTTGCCGCCGATGCCGACAGCGATGCAGCCGTTCTTGATCCATTTCTCCATATTGTTCAGATCCACGCCGCCGGTAGGCATAATGTTCACATGCGGCATCGGCCCCTTAACCGCCTTGACATAGTCCGGTCCGAACGCACTGCCCGGGAACAGCTTCAGCACATCCACGCCCAGCTTCAGGGCTTCCTTCATCTCATTCAGCGTCATGCAGCCCGGCATATAAGGAATGCCGTACAGATTACACATCTTGGCGGTATCCTCTTCAAAAGAAGGACTGACCACAAATTCCGAACCCGCCAGAATAGCGATTCTTGCCGTCAGCGGGTCAAGCACGGTGCCGGCACCAATCACGGCGCGGCCCCCGTATTCTTCCACCAAACGTTTGATCGCTGCTTCGGCTCCCGGAGTCGTGAAGGTAACTTCGATATTATTCAGTCCGCCCTCGATACAAGCCACAGACATGGCATAAGCATCATCGGCATTATCCGCACGGATAACAGCTACTACCCCAACAGAGGTGATATTCTGTAATACTTTGATTTTCTTCATGGTTGTTACTTCCTCTCTGGTTATATTCCACTTAAGAATATTTATTTAGATAAACTAATTTATCTATTTTACTAACATCAGGCTTTATCCTTCTAAGAAAATAGTAATAACATTGCCGCTAACAGTCAATATATATTTATTCAGGAAGCGGTAACATTTCTTCGAAAATCGTATGAAACCCTTATGTATCAAGGATAAACGAATCTACCCGCCTGCTTCCTGTACAAAATAAGACAGCAGAATGAGCATTGCTATATTGTACAAAACCGTTTTATGTGATAATTTCAACTTATATTCTATCCCAAACCATAAACTAGGATCCAATTATACCCCTGCTATGCTTCCGAAGCGAATTTTGCGAAGAAGAAGCAAGGAGTGTATGCTATCAAAACTTTTAGGAGGAACTATTCATGAATAAACAGCTGGATGCAGTCACCTTCGGGGAGCCGATGGCCATGTTCTACGCCAATGAAGCCGGCCCCCTGCATGAGGTTACTTCCTTCTCCAAAGCGCTGGCAGGAGCGGAGAGCAATGTAGCCACCGGGTTATCGCGCCTTATGCATCTGACCGGTTATGTGACCAAGCTCGGCGAAGACAACTTCGGCCAGTTCATCACCTCGGCACTGAATAAGGAGAAGATCGATACCGCGAGCATCACAACGACCAGGGAATTCTCCACAGGCATGCTGATCAAATCCAAGGTACTGACCGGAGATCCCAAGGTCGAATATTTCCGCAAAAATTCCGCCGCCTCCAAACTGAGCCTCGCCGACTTTAATGAAGATTATTTCGCTTCCGCAGGCCATCTGCATGTGACCAGCATCTCTTCGGCACTTTCGGCTTCGTGTCACGAGTTCTCGCTGCATGCCATGGAGTTCATGAAGCAGCGCGGGAAGACTGTATCGCTCGATCCGAATCTGCGCCCGACCCTGTGGCCGGACACAGGAACTATGGTTAGTACGATCAACGACCTGGCTACCCGCTGCGACTGGTTCCTGCCCGGACACGGAGAGGGCAAGATCCTTACCGGTCTTGAGACGCCGGAGGAGATTGCCGGGTACTATCTGGAGCGCGGCGTATCCCTTGTAGTGATCAAGCTCGGCCCTGAGGGCGCTTACTATAAGACCTCCGCTGGTGAAGAGGGCTATGTGGACGGCTTCAAGGTCGAGCAGGTTGTCGATACAGTCGGCGCCGGAGACGGCTTCGCAGTTGGGGTGATCAGCGCCATGCTGGAGAAGCTCAGCGTAGCGGAAGCCGTGAAGCGCGGCAATGCGATTGGCGCACTCGCCGTGATGTCGCCTGGCGATATGGACGGACTGCCTACCCGTGACGCGCTGGAAGCCTTCATGAGCACGGGCGTTAAGAAATAAACAGGCTCTCCGCAGGGCGTGACTGTAACAGAAACTGCAAAAAGGAGTCCCACAAGCCGGCCGGCTTGGGACACCTTTTTGCGAACCATCAGAGATAAGTGCTGCAATGAATTCAAACCGTTTCCATTCTATTTGAACTGGAACCAGGTTAAATTGGCCACTGTGGTTGAATCGGACTTCACAAAAGTAACATATACCGTGTGGGTTCCTACAGCGGTCCCGGCAGTAAGCGGGATATTCTTGAGGGACCATGTCTGCCATCCGCCTGTGCTTTCTGCCGTCCAAGAACCCAGCATAGTGCCTGTAGGACTGTCCAAGTGGAATTCGATCCTTCCGCCGGAGTTAGCAGATGCAACCTTTAGATCAATACTTGTTTTAGCTGTACTGCCAAAGTCAACATTTTTGAATGCGATATAGTCGCCATTACTCCCGGCACCCACATTCAGCCCGCCGTCAGTGCTTGACTCATAGGAGAGAACACCTGAACTAAGGTTATAGCCTTCCGCTTCAAATTTCAATGTGTTGAATTTGGGATCAGCAGCATAGCTGTTCGTATCTGTTATTTTCAAATCTGTCAAATTATTTACCGCAGCTCCACCGACGCGGACATTGTTTAAGGTAACTCCGGAGACCGTAGAGGTGTCACTCCAGCCCTTCATGATGGAAACTTCACCCAGAGCGCGTAAATTGATATTATTATAGACCACATTTTTGATCGGACCGGTTTTTGCCGAAAGATCAAACCATCTGGAGTGAACACCGGATCTTGGCCAGAAGCCTTCTACATCTATATTATCAAATACGATGTTCTGTGCTGCCGGAGTCCCATACAGATGACCTACCGCTAAAGCGCGCCAGCACCGGTATACAAAAGAGTTTTTAACAACGATGCCATCCTGAAGCTGTTTCACTCCATCTCCAACCTTGAATGCCCCGCATCTGCTCCAGGCCAAAGCATCATCCACAACTACATTGGACTGGTTCTCAGGAGTTCCCGGCCAGTTCGCAGCGATATCCGTAGTGGCTACATCCCAGGTCTTAAAGGAGTAGGTGTCATCCTCCGATACGGCTACAGTGTGCTTGATGAGTACATTCTGGCTCTCCTGAATATCAATTGCATCATTTTCATAATCCAGCTCATTGTTATTGAAGTGCTTGGTATTCTGGAAGGTTACATTATTAGATCTTGTCACGATTGTAGCCCAGCCGCCGCTGTCTCTGATGGTTATGCCGTCAACCGTGAAGTTGCTGCACTGCAAGGGTACAAGAATATTGTTCAAATAATTGTTTGTATTCCTCATATAATGGCCATTGCCGTCAATCGTTCCCCTGCCGTATATCTTAATATTGTTGGCATTGGTTTCGGTATAAATAAACCAGGTTCCATCCTTATTCAGAGAATTTTTATGGAAATGGGTAGTGTAATCGCTTGGATTTCCTGAACCTCTAATCACAGAACCACCCGCCAGATAAACCGAAACATTGCTTTTTAGAACAATGTTACCGCTCTTATAAACTCCGGCTGGAACATATACGATCCCGCCGCCTGCTGAGTTAGCCGCATTGATGGCGTTCTGTATGGCGGTTGTAGCCAAAGTAGCACCGGTACTGTCAGCACCGTACTGGGTTTTAACATTGTATATTCCTGTACCAGATGAGGCCGGAATATTGGTTTCAAGCGCATCTGCCGCAATCACCAGATCTTTCAGGTTATTGATTTTGACGATAAGATAGGTTGGTGCTGAAAGGGTAAAGGTAAGTGTGTTTCCGCTCTTGGTTGCAGTGATTCCCAAGGCTTTGGGAGAGATATTATTGGTATTGATGGGCTCACTTGCTGTGATTGTGATAGTAGTCGTACCTGAAAAAGAGAAATTACAGTAATTATAGTTTACAAATACTTCCGAAGTGTCGATTACCGGTATATTGGTGGAGTCTGCTGTTACCGTGTATTGACTGGTCGTGGTATAAACCGACGGTAACGGATAGCTTACAATGGTACCCGCTGCGCTTGCTGTCAAAGGAAAGACTGGTAACAGATTGGCCATACAAAAAATTAATAATGCACTTAATAATTTGAACCTTTTCAACATCATTAAACACCTCTTTCGTTAAGTTGATATATTTCTGCCCTCAGCCAGCTTCCAATCTTATTGATTCCCCGGCTCCAGACAGAGCCTGAGCAGATCGTCCACATGGGCTGTTGCCAGACATTCCACCGTATCCGCAGAGCCGTAATAGATCTTGACCTCGCCGTCATCCTCCAGAATCATCCCACCTGGGAAAATCACATGATTGCGGAAGCCGCCGCCAATCTCATAGTCTGTCTCCGGTGCCAGCAGCGGCTGCCTGCTCATGCCAATCACCTTGCGGGGGTCCTCCAGATCCAGCAGCATAATTCCGGCGGTGTAGCGTTTCTTCCAGGTGTCTTCCCAGCCGTGCTTGCCTCTGGCCGGGTCCACATCCACCGCATGGAAGGTGGTCAGCCAGCCCTTATCCGTCCGGACCGGAGGTGCAGCCGGGCCAACCTTATCATTGGCAAACGGCACCTGCTCGACGGCGAGCAGCAGGCTGGAGTTGCCCCAATGCTTGAGGTCCGGCGACTCGGAGATCCAGGCGTCGAAGCGGTCCCGGCCGCCCCGGCTGTACACCGTGAAGGGACGCTCCAGCCGGACATATTTGCCGCCGAGCAGCTCGGGAAACAGCACCATATTGCGCAGGTCCGGTGTAGACAGGCTAAGCACCTCGAAGTGTTCCAGATCATCGGTAACGGCAATCCCGCCGCGGATGCCATGGCGCGTATCCACGGCAAAACACATATAACAGCGGCCGCCGAGCACGGTCAGGCGCGGGTCGTAGGCGCGGATAGTCTCCTCGTCATGCATTTTGAACACCGGCTTCGGGCCGGCGGTCCAGCTCAGTCCGTCATCGCTGTAGGCAATGCCGAGATCCGTGGTGTGGTGCGGCGCAAGGCTCTGATCGGCCAGTGAGCCGTAATCATTGCGGAAGATCATCACATATTTGCCGTTGAATTTCGTTACACCGGCATTGAATACCAGTGCGGTGGGGTAAGGAACCTTCGCTGCATCCAGCACCGGATTGCCCGGATACCGCTGGATGCACGGGGCGGAATGCAGAATTGGCGGAACGTGTTGAGTCATGGGGTGTACCTCCTTGAATATTGAATGTTATGTGCGCAGAACCGGACAGCTACCCCTTCAGGGAACCGGCTGTCATCTGCATGAAGGATTTGTTGGCGAACAGATAGGCCACAAGAATCGGCAGAATGGATAAGCAGGCACCCGCCATCATGTAGTGGGTCTGGGAAGCGGCCGAAATCCCGTACTTCAGGTTCGCCAGCCCGACGGTCAGCGTCTGCAGCTCCGGCTTCGTCATCGTGAACACGAGCGGCAGCAGATATTCATTCCACGCGCCGCGGAAGGTGAACAGGGCACCTACGCCAAGTCCGGGTCCGAGCAGCGGCAGAATGATCCGCCAGAAGGTCCGGCCGGGAGAGCAGCCGTCGATCAGCGCCGCCTCGTCCAGCTCGCGGGGAATTCCCTTCATGAAGCTTGCGAGAATGAAGAAGATCGAAGCATGGGCGGAGATCAGAATCAGGATAACCCCCCACAGGCTGCTGTGCAGATGAAGCTTGACCATCAGATCGAACTGCGGACGCAGCACGACCGCCCCTACAGCCACGAACATGGTGAAGGACTGCAGTCCGATATACCATTTTTTGCCAGCAAAATCCATCCGGTCCACCACATAAGCCGCCATGGATGATACCAGCAGTGTGCCGGCCACCGCCGCCAGGGAGACAATCAGGCTGTTCAGGGTATACCTGGAGAAATTGGCCTGCGACCAGGCTTCGGCATAGTTCGAGAAGTGCCAGCTCTCCGGCAGGAAGGTCGCACCCGCAGTAAGCTCAGCATTGGTCTTGAAGGAGCCCAGGATAGTGATCACTACCGGAATCAGGGTGATAAAAGCAACGGTCAGCAAAAAAATCCACAGAATGGTTTTGCCCAGTATGGTATTTAGTCTCATAATAGCCTCTCTCCTCAATCGGTCTGATTCATGCGTCTGGATGCGTAGAAATAAATGAGTGAGATCATCCCTACAATGACCGCAGACACAAAGGCAACCGCACTGCCGTATCCGAACTCCTGGACCTGGACCGCCGCGCTGCCCCCGCCGACAGGGAAAAATAATTTGTACAAATACAGGAACATGACCTCCGTCTTGCCTACAGGACCGCCTTCGGTCAGAACCATGATGCTCTCGTAGCCCTTCAGAGCTGTAATGATCGCCAGCATAATAACCATCTGCATGACAGGCCCTAGCATCGGCAGGGTGATATAGCGGAACTGCTGGATTTTGCCTGCCCCGTCCAGGGAAGAGGCCTCATACACATCCTCGGGAATATTCTGCAGACCGGCGAGGAAGAGCAGCATATAATTGCCGACCGCCCCCCAGGCCGCAACCAGAATGACGGTGAGCATGGCATATTTCGGCCCCAGCCAGTCCACGCCGGAATCCGAGAGGCCCGAGCGGATCAGGAACTGGTTGAGAATCCCGTTATACGAGTTGAAAATCGTGAAGAAGACTACGGCCATTACGGCGGTACTGATGACGGTCGGCATGAAGAAAATCCCCCGCAGCAGCTGTCTGCCCCGCAGCCCCCGGTTCAATATGGCAGCCAGCAGCAGGGCCAGCGGAATAGTGATCAGCAGCTTGCCGCCAGCATAGACAAATGTATTCACCACCGAATCCCAGAACTGGGTGTCCTTCAGGATGCGGCTGAAATTGGCCAAGCCGGTAAACCGGGCCGTTCCGAACCCTTTGTAATCATAGAACATATAGCGGAACGCCCAGGCAATCGGGTAAATTCCGAGGACCAACGTGAGCAAGGCACTTGGAAAGATAAAGCTATATGAAAATAAGGCATGTTTCGTTTTGTTCATCTGGTTTCTTCCGGCTCCTCTCCCTTGCGGCCAGAGCAGAGGGATGGGAAAGCTGCTTCCCCATCCCCGTTATCCCGGCCTGTATCTCTATCCCTAACCTTCTGTCTACTTGGCGAACTTGCCGCCCAGAGCGGCGGGATCAAAGCCGGCATCCGGCTCGGCCTTCACGCCGTCATTCGCAATCACACTGTCCAGTGCAGCGTTGTAGCGCTTGTTCAAATCAGCGATAATCGCCTTCAGGTCGCCGCCGTTCAGCATATATTTGAAGAAGGCGTCATCCGATTTCATTCCTTCCGGTGCTACAGACGGATAGACCGGCCATACCCCATCGTTCTTGTTCGGCAGGAAGCCTTCAATGCCGTTCACATCCGGAGTCTTGGCTGCTGCACTAATGGATGGAACCATGGAGATGCCGAAGCCTTTTTCCTGATAATCCGTCAGCACCTGATCGCCGTACATGAACTCCATGAACTTCCAGGCTGCTTCTTTATGCTCTGTTTTTGAGCTCAGCGCCAGCCATTGGCCTCCGAGGAAGCCGGACGCCCCCTTCACATTGCCGTCGATGGTCGGAACCGGAGCAGCCGCCCAGTCAATTTTGGCCGGGAACTGATTCTTGTAGACGCCCGGCTCCGAGGAGTAGGACATGTACATTCCGATCTTGCCTTCCGCAAACTGTGCCCGCAGCGGATCAATATCCAGCGATTCTACACCCGGCAGCATGCTGCCGTCGTCCTTGATCTGCTTAAAGGCATTGATGATCGGCTCGAAGCCGCTGAAGTCGTAGCGGGCCGTCTTGAAATCATACCCGAAGCCGCCATAGCCGCTCATTTCCGCAACCACCCGCGCCGAACGCGCGAACGCACTGCCGGGGCTCTTGAAGTTAAGGGCGAAGCCGTAAGCGCCGTCGGCTTTGCCGGCTGCTGTCAATTTCTTGGCTGTATCCACCAGCTCCTGCAGGGTAACCGGCGGATGCTCAATGCCCGCTTTGGCGAACAGATCCTTGTTGTACACCAAGCGCATGGTCGTTCCATAGTTCGGCAGACTGTAACGCTTGCCGTCGAATTCGTTCAAGTCCGGCATGGCCGGGAATTTCGCCTTCAGCTCATCGTTCAGGAACTCGTCAATCGGAGCAAGAAAGCCTTTTTTGTAGAAGGTCTGGACGGTATTCTCCTTCACCCGGATCACATCCGGTGCATCGGAGGTCTGGAAGGACAGATCAAGCGCGGTATCGAAGTCATCGCCCTTGACGACCAGTTCCACCTCAATCCCGTCTTTATTAGATGCGTTGAACTCGGCTACCTTCTCCTTCACGAAATCCGCATCGTGGCGGTCGCCTGTCCAGTAGCTGATTTTAGTTTTTTCCCCCGAACCAGCTTTCGCCCCGTCTCCCTTGCCTTCAGTTGCATTGCCGCCACTGTTACCGTTGCCGCAGGCTGCTAAGCCAAGTGCCAGGACCAGGCTCAGAGATGTCATTAGCGTACGCTTCATCATTGGTAGTTCCCCCTTATATATCCCTTCTGTATTCGCTTACAAATTGATTATAGACGGATTGGCGCATCCGGATAAGGCGGGTAAGCCCACATTAAGGGCAGATATTTGCAGGAGTTCTATACAGATAAGGGAGGTAATCTCCGCCCTGCGGAAATCCCTCCCCTGCTGATTCCTATTCTTTTCCAAGATAATGCAATTTGAACTCGGACGGGGTCATGCCGGTATATTTCTTGAACACCTCGCTGAAATAGCGCCTGTGCTCATACCCCAGATCCTGGGCGATCTCCTGAACCTGCCGGCCGCTAATCAGCATCGCCTTCGCCTTCTCCATCTTCTCATGCATCACATACTGCTGGAACGAAATCCCCTGCACCTTCTTGAACAGATTGGAGAAATACCCCTGGCTTAGGTTAATCTGCTTCGCCATCTGCTCCAGCGACAGCCCCGTATCCAGATGACTATGGATATATTCGACGGCCTGGCGGATAATCCGCGTGGACTCCAGGGAACGGGCCTCTGTAACCATTGCACAGGCCTCCCGGCACAGCCAGGACAGCAGGTCCCGGATATCCTGCAGGGAAGGATGCACCTGATTCTTCATGGCGGCAATTCTGAGTTCCAGCGGCTCCACCTGCCCGTAAGGGAACTGCTCCAGCAGTACCCGGCAGATCCTGGAGCTCAGCTCATAGCCGACACTTTCAACATAACGCGGATCAGGCAAAAGCCCGCTGTCCAGCAGCTCCGAGAACAGCTGGTCCAGCACCTGCAGGCTTTTGGCGGAATTGCCGGAACGCAGAGCGAACAGCAGCTCCTGCTCGGCGGCGGCGGAATAGCTGTGGAGCGAGAGCGGTTTATTCTCGATGTTGCTATAATGATAGACCCCGCCCCCCCCGGTATAGAAATGATACCCCAGCGCGCTAAGCGCCTGTCTGTACGCCGTACCCAGCTCCTGAATCGCCGCCGTGCCCAGACCCACGCCAATAGAAATGGTATGCCGCGAGAAGCGGCTTACATTCATGCAGCAGGCCTCCGTAATCAGCGCGGCGGTCTCCGGGTCCGAGCCGTTCATGATGCAGACGTACCGGTCTGTCGCCTCCCGGATAATAACGCCGCGGGTCAGGGCGGAAATCGTCTCTTCGAGAATATTGTGCAGGCTGAACCTTAGCAGCTCGACCTCCTGCACGGGCTGGCCGCCCAGCTTCTCCGCGAAATGATCGATCTCGGCGACAAAGACGAAGAAATCATGCTGGTCCAGCGGGATATCAAGATAGGCCCAGCGGGAACGGGCCTCCGCCTCTGTCGTCTGGTGGTGCAGCAGGAAGGTGAGATATTCCTGGCGGAGGATAGGCAGACTTTCCCTGATTTTGGCCTCCATCACAGCAAGTCTGGCGCTCTCCTGCCGCTCCTCCCGGCACAGCTCCCTGGCCTTAAGCACCGCATTCACAATCTCCTCCAGGGAAAAGGGCTTCTTCACGAAATCCAGCGCTCCCAGCCGGATGGCTTCCTGGGCATAAGAGAACTCCGAGTAGGCGCTGAGAATAATAATCTTACAGTCCGGCAGCACCTCCAGAATCGCCCGGGTCATCTCCAGGCCGTCCATTCTTGGCATCCGGATATCCGTCAGCACAATGTCCGGCCGGGTCTCGCGGATGAGCTGCAGCCCCGCTTCGCCGTCAAGCGCCGTCCCGGTGATCTCAATACCGTGCTCCTGCCACGGCGGCTTGCGCGAGACCATGTCCACCACACTTTTGATATCGTCGATTACACATAATTTGAACCTGTCCGGCTCCATGCCTCATCGCTCCTCCCCTGACGGAATCCACAGATCCGTCTGTGATCCCTTACCTGGCCCGCCGCTAACGTCCATACGGGCTTCGGCCCCGTAATACAAGGCCAGCCGGTGCCTGATGTTGAACAGGGCATAGCCTTTTCTGGACTGCGGGGCTATGGCCATCCCCTGCTTGACCTGTGCAGCATCGAGCCCCCGTCCGTTGTCGGTAATGCAAATATGCAGCAGCCCCTGCTCCCGGGTGACCGTGATGTCTATGCTGCCTCCTATTGTCCGGTCGCTGAAGCCATGCTGAATGCTGTTCTCCACCACCGGCTGCAGGATAATCTTCGGCAGCAGGCAGGACAGCAGGGCTTCGTCCTCTACCGTCACCGTGTATTCAAACAATCCTTCATAGCATTTCTGTTGAATGGCGAAATACTCCCGCATGTGAGACAGCTCATCCTCAAGTGTAATCAGATCCTTGCCTCCGCTGAGCCCGATCTGGAACATCTGCGATAAGGACAGGATCATCTCATTCACATCGTCATTCTCGCCCATGACCGATTTGCAATAGATGGTATTCAGGGTATTGTACAGAAAGTGCGGCTCCATCTGCGCCGTAAGGGCACGGATCTCTGCATGCCGTTTGCCCTCCTCCTTGGTCTTCACATCCGCGATCAGCGTCTTAATCTCCGACATCATCCGGTTGAACTGAAAGCCGACCTGGGCCACCTCGTCCTCATAACGGCTCTCATACACCACACTGAGCTGGTTCTCTTCGACTCTGCGCATCAGCCGCCGCAGCTTGAACAGCGGCTTCAGCAGCACAGATGTCAGCTGATTGGAGATCAGCCAGGTGGCCAGCAGGAAAACAACGATGACATAGAGGGTGATGCGCTGCACCCGCTGCAGCTTGCCCAGCAGCTGGTCCCGTGACTGCATCCCGGAGATGATCCAGTCTGGCGATGAGGCTGAGCCTGTATAATTAACCAGATATTCCTTGCCTCCGTAGCTGTAATAGTGATCCTGCGGATCGGCTGCTGTCCCGGCTTCGGCAAGCACCGGCTTCCAGGGGAACCTGCCCCGGAACGGCCAGCGGGACTCCACCACCGCCTCTCCTTCCCTGCTCACCAGATAATAATTCCTCCCTGCTTGTTCTCCGCCTGTATTCAGCAGCTCATCTATCCGGCCCTCCCTGATATTGACCACAATAAATACATTGCTGATCGGCGTGTAAGGGTATTCATAAATTCCCCGGACTACGAAGGAAACCACCCGCTGGCTGCCCGTGAACAACCGGTCATAATGTCCTTTGGCCCAGTAGCCGCCCGGCTGCTCCTTGCTCAGATCATATAATTCCGAACCGTAGAACGAGTTGTCCTGCGCGCGGATCTGCGTAGTGGAATAGAAATCGCCAATCGGGGTAACGATCAGCACATTCTCAATGATCGGCTGGTTGAACGTTGCCTGGGAGAGCACATATTGCAGATCCGACAGATGCACATAGTAATTCGACACATCGTGGCTGAACACATCAAGCATCATTTTGCGGTACGCATCGCTCAGCATCAGGGACTGCACGGACAGCGCCACATCATTCAGGCGGGAATCCAGCAGCTGTGCCGTCTTGCTTACCGTCTCCCGGCTGCCGGCGTAGGCGTTATCCTCGATCTCCTGCGCGGCAATCCAATACGAGAAGGTGCCCATTGCACCGATGGACAGTGTGATCAGCACGATGAACGAGAATAGAATTCTCTGTTTGATGGATATCCGGTAATACCTGCCGGCGATCTGCCGCCAGAGCTTGCGGCCATAGGCTGTCAATGTATTCATAGCTTTCCCTTCTGAAGCATGTACCCTGTACCTCCCTTTGGTTGTCGGTTCTTGTCACTTGTACCATACGGCTGCTGCGGCCCGGCGTCAAGATAACTTGCTCGTTAGACAGCAGAAGTTAAGCCCAGGAAGGGGGAAACAACAAAATGACTGCGGCATCCCCATTGTGGTCGGTTTTTCGACCATATCCAGCTCACACGCCTCCACCGCATCGAACGAAAATCACGATTTCCTAATCAATTAAAAAACCGCTAAAATCCTTAAATCAAGGTTTTTAGCGGTTTTCCGGTCTTTTCGGAGGCCCGAAAAGGTTCGCGGCATCCGGGCAAAATAAAGCCTTACGGGGACGTTCATACCGCCTGTTGCTATTCCGGCTAAGCGGGAGGCTGCACTGAATCGCCCTGCTGCAAGGAAGGCGGAAATCTGTAGGTGATGGGGATCGCGCCGTCCGTGTCGTTGATCAAGGAGAGCATGATCTTCGCTGCCTGCATCCCCATCTCGTAAGCGGGCTGGCGGATCGTTGTAATATCGGGATTATAGATCCGGGCGAATTCCGCATCGTCAATGCCGATCACTGACAATTGGCCGGGGATAGAGATGGCCTTACGGTTCGCATATTTAAGGACCTCGCCCAGCACCAGATCATTGGCGGCAAGCAGCGCTGTCGGCGGCTGGGGCAGCTGCAGCAGCTCGTCCAGTGCGGAAGCGATATCTTCGCGCGACACACTGCGCATATACGAATCTAGCAGCGGCAGACCTGCTTCCTCCATCGCTTTTTTGTACCCGCTCATTCGCTCTTTACGCGGGGTTATCGCATGTACGCCAAGCGGCAGGGATAGAATAGCAATCGCTTCATGGCCGTGGCCCGTCAGTTCCCGGATAGCAGTCTTCACCGCCATTTCATTATCCAGCAGCAGGCTCTGGGTCGTAATGCCGTCAACCAGCCGGTCCATGAAGACCAGCGGATATTCTGCTTCAATTAACCTTGTGTAAGGCGCAGGCTGATCTCCCGCCGGGAAAATAATCAGGCCATCCACCTGACGGGCAACCAGCGTCTCCACGTAGGTATTCTCCTTGTCCGCATTCTCATCCGAGTTGCAGATAATCACCTGGATGCCGTGACGCTGCAGCTCATTCTCAATCGCCCGGATGCACTGAATGGACAGCGAATAATCTATATTGGCCACAATAATGCCAACCATATGCGTGCGGTTCTGCTTAAGGCTGCGGGCAAGCCCGTTAGGCTGGTAGTTCAGCTCATCGATAACCTCGGCAATACGGTTTTTGGTCGCCTCACTCATATACTTGAACCGTTTATTCAAAAACTGCGAGACTGTGCTTTTCGATACACCCGCTTTCTGGGCCACATCCTCAATAGTCAGCTTCTTCATTGATCCCGCTCCACTCTTCGATATCGCACTCCAGAAGTAAACATTAACCAAGTTTACTTAGAGATATTATCAAAAAGTATAGCTTTTTTTTAGTAAATTATCTATAAGATCCACGTAAAATAATTAGGAGCCCCGTCACTTCCCTGTCTTGGCAGGATCAATCTGCTGTCCGTGCTCCTGATAAAACCAATCATAATACCACTGCTGACCGAGGAGCAAAACGACATCCGCTTTCCGCTTCTTCCCGTTTACTTCATAAATTGCCGTCTGCTGCTGGCCTTGAACATCCATGCCAATTTTGCTGTTTATATTCTGTACCGCTCCAGTAGCAATATTGTACAGACTGCCATGAATGTCATAACCATTCTTTTTATCATCACTGTAATATACAAGCAGCATCTCGCTATTATATTTATCAATAGCAATAAAGGATCTGTACAAGGAATATTTGTCACCTAAGCTGCTTAAATCTAACAGTTCCTGCGGGGTTATTGTTTCACCTGCTGCGGCTGATTTTAAATTCAAAACGGTTAACTTTTCAGGTGTCATTCCTATCCCTTTCCCCAAGGTGATCGTCCCGATACCCAGCACTATATAGTCCCCTCCATCACAGATCCCCGTAAGCTCATAATAACGCTGCGAACCGCCTGCATACAGCGGTAAGGTGTAGATCCGTTTAGCCGTAGCTTCAGATAGCTCGGACTGGCCTTTTGGTGACAGATACAATGTGTAAGGTTCCGTAGGATGGGTGTACTTGGGCTTGCTGTAATTGACCATCGGAGGCGGGGGCGACCAGACAATCCCGGCGTTGGTCTCAACGGCACGCGCACGGGTCTTATCTCTGTCCAACGATAAGGGCATGTAATACTTCCTTCCGCCAAGCTCGAACTCTGCAGAACCAACCGGCGGGTTGTAAGCTTGCGGCGATGCTGGTGAAGCAGCGTTCTGAGTAGCCGAAGGTGACACCGCCGGCTGCACCACAGCCGCTCCCGAGTCAGGCTTAAAGACCGCTGCGAGCCTCCCTGCCGGATCAAGCCCGGCCCCTGGGCCAAATGGCCAGACCAGCGCGCCAAGCAGCAGGATGGCTGCCAGTCCGCCGAAGGCAGCCATACGGCTGAAGCGGCGGCGGCTTGTACGATTAGAGGATTCATGGGCAGCCTCTTCAATCCGCGCCATAAGCTGTGGCGTGAATCCCGGTTCTACAAGCGGACTCCGTCCGGCTTGCTTATACCAGTCCTTCTCCCCGCTCATCGCCTTCACTTGCTCATGCTCTTGTCTTGTCTTCACTGGTCTTCCTCCTTCATCGCTGCTCTCACTTTCATTCTGGCCCGTACGAGCCTGGATTTGACCGTCCCCTGCGCGATTCCAAGCAGCGCGGACAGCTCAGCGACTGACAGATCCTGCTGAATGTCCAGCACCAGCACCTCCCGGTACTTGTCCGGCAGCTCCATGATGATCTCCCAGATGCGGTTCGCATACTGATTGCCGATAGCCTCTTGTTCTGCGGACAAGGCCCCCCCCCTTATCCTGATGGCTGCCCAGCGGAACGAACCTCCGCCAGAAGCTGCTCTTCCTTAAGCTGAACGCGGTGTTGCGGGTAATGGTGAGCAGCCAGGTTTTCAGAGTGGACTGTCCCCGGTACTTGCCGATGCTCTTGTAGGCCTTGAGGAATACCTCCTGGCTGATATCATTCGCCTGCTCCCGGCTGCGGGTTAAGAAAAAAGCATAATTCCATACATCCTGCCCGTAGGTCTCCATCATCTCACGCAGCGATACCGATGAGGCACAGGTCATGCTATACGTTAGTTCTTTACTCTGCATGTTCTCTCCCCTCTCACCTAATAAGACTCCTGCCGACCGATATGGTTCCCTGTTATTGAAAATCTTGGGGCACGCCGCCCTCGCCATCAATTATTGTTTGCTGAATGTACTGATTGCAGTTCCTGCATTAGAATTTCGAGAATCTGCTCAATTAGCCCCTGTTAGCTGAAATCAAGTGTACAAAATACAACAGATCTGATCCCCCAAAAAATTGGAGCAGCGTCTAATGTAAGAAGTGCCATCAAAACTCCATCCGCCGACGGCAGAGCGCTTTCAAATTTTATAGCCGCTTCCCCTTCTCCAAATGCCCCATTCGGACCATTCCACAGCCCCGCAAATTGCTTAAAAAAAATACTAATTAATTATAAGAGAATAGAATGCAGGCGGGGCGTGGGATTGGCGATTTAGAGAGGCATTTTGGGCGGCTGTGAGGGCTTGTTCACCGCTTGACTTTTCAATATATGGTATATAAAATGATTAAGCATTACTAAATATAGTGTATATAAGAGCTAAGCCCATAAATCTAGTAAAACCGCTATTCTTCATTTGTCAAGTAGAATGGGCTACATGTTATAGGAGGTTAGGAGCCATGTTGATTGCTTACGATTCCAAGACCGGCAACGTTAGAAGATTCATTAATAAATTGAAGCTTCCGGCGGTTCAAATCGAAGAGCATATGACGATCGACGAGCCTTACGTGCTTGTTACATACACTACCGGATTTGGACAGATTCCAGAGAAGGTGTCAACATTCCTTGAACGAAACCATTCCAGGCTGAAGGGCATCGCCGCAAGCGGCAACAAAAACTGGGGTGAGCTATACGCGCACAGCGCAGATCTGATTGCACAGCGTTACAACGTACCGGTGGTCGGCAAGTTTGAATTGTCTGGAACCTTCGGGGACGTACAGCGCATAAAACAGGAGGTGGACCGGGTTGCGGCATATTGAATTGAACAACATGTTGATGAAGAGAGACGAAAGCGGCTTTTTCCAATTGGATAAGGACCAGGAGGCAGTAGCCGAGTTCATGCAGGATGTGGAGCGGCGCAGCCTGACCTTCACAGATACCAAAGCCAAGATTGATTATATGATTGCCAATGATTACTACGAGGACCTGTACGACCGTTACTCCGCTGCTGAGATGGAGGATGTCTACCGGATCGCCCATGAATATAATTTCCGCTTCCCATCCTATATGGCGGCTTCCAAGTTCTATACCGACTATGCTGTCAAAACCAATGACCGTAAGCAGTACCTGGAGCATTATCCGGACCGCGTAGCGGTAGTGGCTCTGCATCTGGGACGGGGTAACGTAGAGACTGCCCGCACACTGGCCCGTTCGATGATGGAACAGCGCCTGCAGCCTGCTACGCCAACCTTCCTCAATGCCGGTAAAAGCCGCCGCGGCGAGATGGTCTCCTGCTTCCTGCTGGAAATGGATGACTCGCTCAATTCGATCAACTATGTGCTGAATACCTGCATGCAGCTGTCAAAAATCGGGGGCGGCGTTGCCGTCAATCTGTCCAAGCTGCGCTCGCGCGGCGAGACGATTAAGGGTGTCGAGGATGCGGCCAAAGGCATCATGCCTGTCCTGAAGCTCATGGAAGACGGCTTCTCCTATGCGGACCAGATGGGCCAGCGTAAGGGTTCGGGTGCGGCTTATTATAATATTTTTGGCTGGGATGTACTGGAGTTCCTGGACAGCAAGAAGATTAACGCCGACGAACGGACACGCCTGAAGACGTTGTCTATCGGCCTGATCGTGCCTAACCGCTTCTATAAGCTGGCGCAGGATAATCAGCCGCTGCATGTGTTCGCTCCTTACACGGTCTACCAGGCGTATGGTACGCATCTGGATGACATGGACCTGGATGTCATGTATGATACCCTGCTTGCCGATCCGCGTGTGAAGAAAAGAATCGCCATGAGCGCACGCGACATGCTGACCAAGATCGCCATGATTCAGCTTGAATCGGGCTATCCATATATTATGAACAAGAGCAACGCCAATGCTGCTCATGCCCTGCGGGGTGTGGGCCAGATCAAGATGTCGAACCTGTGCACGGAGATTTTCCAATTGCAGGAGACTTCGGAGATTAACGACTACGGACAGCAGGACGAGATCCGCCGCGATATCAGCTGCAACCTGGCTTCCCTCAACATCGTGAACGTGATGGAGCACGGTAAGATCCGTGAATCCGTACATGAGGGCATGCTCGCACTGACGGCTGTCAGCGATATGACAACTGTCTCCAATGCCCCAGGCGTGGCTAAGGCGAACAAGGAAATGCACTCCGTGGGTCTGGGCGTAATGAACCTGCATGGTTATTTTGCCAAGAATAAAGTCGCTTATGAGAGTGAGCAGGCCCGTGATTTCGCACGCACCTTCTTCATGACGATGAACTTCCATTCCATTGAGAAAAGCATGGAGATTGCCGCTGAGACCGGCGAAACGTTCTATGGATTCGAGCAGTCCGACTACGCCAGCGGCGTGTATTTCGACCGTTATCTGACTACAGACTACCGTCCGGTTACGGCAAAAGCGCAGGAGCTGTTCGAGGGCATCACCATTCCTACTACAGAGGATTGGAAAGAGCTGCGTGACAAGGTGATGAAGCACGGCCTGTACCATGCCTACCGTCTGGCAATTGCGCCGACTGCGAGCATCTCGTACATCCAGAATGCTACCTCCAGTGTCATGCCGATTGTAGAGCAGATCGAGACCCGCACGTATGCCAACTCGACCACCTACTATCCGATGCCTTACCTGCGTCCGGACAATGTGTTCTATTATAAATCCGCCTACCAGATGGACCAGTTCAAGGTCATTGATCTGATCGCGGAGATTCAGCCTCATATCGACCAGGGTATTTCAACAGTCCTGCATGTGAACAGTGATGTCACCACCCGTGAGCTGGCCCGTTCTTACCTGTATGCGGCGCACAAAGGGCTGAAATCCCTGTACTACACCCGGACCAACAAATTGTCTGTCGAGGAATGCCTGGCCTGCTCCATCTAAGAGGGGCACAGGTACAGAAAGGGAGAATATACGATTATGAGCGCAATTCAAGCCGTGAACTGGAACCGTCCCGACGACGATTTCTCGCTGATGTTCTGGAACCAGAATATTATGCAGTTCTGGACCGATGATGAAATACCGCTATCCGATGACAAAATGTCCTGGCTCACGCTAAGCGAGACCGAGAAGGACTCTTATATGAAGGTGCTGGGCGGATTGACCCTGCTGGATACGATTCAGGGCGGCGTAGGGATGCCGCAGATTATGGAGCATGTGGACGGCTTGCAGCGCAAGGCGGTCCTCGGCTTCATGGGCATGATGGAGCAGATTCATGCGAAGTCGTACAGCAGCATTTTCACCACACTGGCTTCGACGGAGGAGATTGACGGGATTTTCCGCTGGGTGGAGGACAATACGTTCCTGCAGTTCAAGGCGGAGACGATCTCGGAGTATTATCAAAAGATTGAGACGAAGAAAGACCTCTACCTGGCGATGTCCGCCTCGGTCCTGCTGGAGAGCTACCTGTTCTACAGCGGCTTCTTCTACCCGCTCTATCTGGCCGGACAGGGCAAAATGACCTGCAGCGGCGAAATCATCGACCTGATCCTGCGCGATGAGAGCATCCACGGCGTCTATGTCGGCGTGCTGGCCCAGGAAATCTTCGAGGAGCTGTCCGAAGAAGACCAGAGCGATGTCTATGAGACCCTGGTCGGCCTGCTGCGTCTGCTCCACGCGAACGAGGAGCAATACACCGAGCAGATCTACGCCCCGATTGGCCTGGTGGAGGAAGTGAAGACCTTCCTGCGCTACAATGCCAACAAGGCGATGATGAACCTCGGCCATGATCCGCTGTTCGATGAGGAAGAGATCAACCCGATTGTGCAGAACGGAATCAGCACCCATACGAAGCAGCATGACTTCTTCTCGAAGAAGGGGAACGGGTATGTGCGGGCGATGAATGTAGAGCCTTTGCGGGATGAGGATTTTCAGTTTTGAGTGGGTAGATTGAACTTGTACATTCCGATTTCGGGATAGTCGTGGCTCCAGAGAAGTTTTGGACTTCCGGCCGCTGTTAGGTTTGGATTTCCTGATTTTAAACCGCTGTCTGCGGTAGAAATCCAAACCTAAAGGCGGACGCTACCGCTCCTACAGTTCCAAAATTCCCTTCCACCACTCACCCTGTATTAGTTATTAACAAGTTCAATCTATTGGATTGGTATGTAGATAAGCACCCGTCAGCTTGGATAAGCTGCCGGGGCTTTTTTTGTGATACACAGTTCTAGGCCCTGCGAAGGTCCTGAGTAAACATCGAAACCCAAGCTTCACTTTTCACTGAAGCGGTACCGTCCTGAAAAGGAAAACAAAGCCGGTTCTACTTATGAGACCATATTGCTAATGGGACGTAAGAGTAGGGATGGTTATTTTTACAAGAATGAGGTGTTGGCTATACATATTCAGGAACATGGGAACCCGGATGGAAGTTGTCTGATGGTCTTCCTGCATGGCGGCGGCGTAAGCGGCTGGATGTGGGAGAAGCAGGTAGCGGCGTTCGCCGGTTATCATTGTCTGGTCCCGGATCTGCCGGGGCACGGGTTCAGCCGGGAGGATCAGGAGTTCACGATCCGCAGCAGTGCAGAGGAGCTTGTATCCATTATTGAGGAGCGGGCTAAGGGACGAAAAGTCATCGTTACCGGATTCTCGCTGGGTGCACAGGTGCTGGTTCAGATGCTGGGGATAAGACCGGAGCTGATTGACTATGCCATCATCAACAGCGCATTGGTGCGGCCGATTCCCTCTGCCAGCAGGCTGATCGGACCGGCGGTCAGACTGTCTTTTCCGCTGATTAAGTACAGATGGTTCGCGAAGCTGCAGGCCAAGACGCTCTATCTGGGCGAGGAATACCTGGAACGGTATGTTGAAGAGAGCCGGCAGATGGAGCTGATGACGCTGATCCGGGTGCTGGAAGAGAATATGTCGTTCCGCATTCCAGCCGGGTTCAGTAAAGCCGCAGGCAAAATACTGGTTACTGTAGGTGAACGTGAGAAATCTGTCATGAAGCAATCCGCCCGTGATCTTGTAGCTGTGAATCGCCGCTCCATGGGTGTGGTGATTCCCCGGATGGGACATGGCCTCTCTCTGGCGAAGCCGGAGCTGTTCAATAAGCTGGTCAAGGCCTGGATTCAGGGCGGGGAGCTGCCCGGGGAATGCAGAAGAATCTGATCCCCTCAGGCGCAGAGTGACGCTAGTTCAGATCCTCCCGCATTTTATAGCGGACAGCAAGATAGCTTAAGAATAGAATCGCCGTAATAGCTACTCCAAACGTATGAATCAGGTCTGCTGTACTGCCCAGATCCTTGACCCGTACGAGCGTATTGATCAGCAGATATTTCGTTAGATGAGTGCTTGTAAGCAGAGTCTCTAGCGCACCCAGTACCATCCCGATCACATTCAGGGCCAGCACGAGGCCGGCACTCAAGCTGATAAGCAGGTTCCTGGTCATCATGGCAATGCAGAGAACAAGCAGTGAGAACGCCCAATGCAGCAGGAATTGGCCAGCCAGCAGAGTAATGAGCGTGCCTAGATCTCCCATATCCGTCTGTCCCATAAACAGCCTTCTGCCGATTCCGTCTGCAATTAGCAGGGTCAGGAACAGCATGGCAATAAACAGGGCGAGAATCGCCATTTTGGAGAGGACGGAGTGGATTCTTGCCTGCCTCATAGAAACATAATTCTTATGGAAGCCGGAATTCCATTCGCTCATATAGAAATAGATCGTGAACACCGCAATATAGATCAGCATCCAGGAAGGCGGCTGTGAGATCGTATACTGGATGAAGCCTATCTCTGTTAAATTTCCGATCTGAACTCCGCCTTCCTCCACTGGCTGCGCGTATTGCTTCATCATATAAATACCAAAGATCTGGAAGGCACAGAACAAGAGCAGCAGCAGGTACATAATCTTGTTCCGTGTGAAGCGGTACAGGTCCATTTTAAACAGATTAATCATGGCGTCCACCTGCACTTTCCGTGCGCTCCAGGAAATATTGCTCCAGACTCTGCTTGTGTCTTGAAATGGAATCCACCATTACCCCATGCTGCGCCAGTACCTGGACAATCTGCCGAATGTGGATATGCTCGTCGTATACGTACACGGTGCGGCTGTCCACCACTTTATATTGTGTAATCTTCAGTTCACGCTCCAGCACCGGAAGGACCTCGCGGGCTTCCTCTACCTCCAGTTCAATCCGTTCCTCACAGCGCTGCTGCAATTCTTCCTTGGAGATCACCTCGGCGAATTCTCCCTGATGAATGATGGCGTACTTGGTGGCGATTTTGGAGAGCTCCTCCAGAATATGGCTTGCGATCAGAATCGTCAGCCCCCCGGCGTTCAGCTCCAGGATGAGCTCCCTAATCTCTACAATCCCCTGCGGATCAAGCCCGTTAATCGGCTCATCCAGAATCAGTACATCGGGACTCCCAAGCAGAGCCACCGCGATGCCCAGCCGCTGCTTCATGCCCATCGAATAGCTTTTAACTTTGGCGGTATTCTTAGGGTCCAGTCCTACGAGCCGCAGTAACTTCTCTATCGTGGTACCCCTGTCACTTAGACCATATGCGATGGCCAGCAGCTTCAGGTTCTCATAGGCTGAGACGTTCGGGTATAATCCGGGCTGCTCAATCAATACCCCCATCCGCTCAAAAAAAGACTGTTCCCCCGCCGCCGCACGGTTGAAGAAATGCAGCTCTCCCGAGGTCGGATACACGTGCCCGCTGATCATTTTGAGCAGGGTAGATTTACCCGCCCCGTTCTTCCCGATGATGCCGACAATCTCTCCTCTGTAGATTTTGAGATTGGCATTGCGCACGGCCGCTTTCGATGGGTACAGCTTGGTCAGTCCGCATAGTTCAATAATGCAATCAGTCATGTCTGCCACCTCCTTACCCTAAGTTAACAGGATGAAGACTAATTGTTCGCCAACAAAAGGTTAAGAAAGTTCAAAGTTCATCATGGACTCAGCCGGAAGCCGATGCCCCAGACCGTATCGATATAGGCTTGGCTGTCGTGCGCTTTGATTTTATTGCGGATATTGCTGACATGTACCGTTATCGTCTTGTCCTCGCCCAGATAGATCTCCTCCCAGGCCAGCTCATAGAGATCCTGCTTCGTGAACACGCGGGTAGGGTTCCTGACCAGCAGCTCGACAATCCGGTATTCCTGACGGGTCAGAGCAAGCACGCTGCCATGAATCCTGACACTGTAGGATGTGCAGTCCAGCACCAGATTTTTATGCCTGAACTCCTTCACCGGCTCACCGGCAGCCGACCGCTGGATATGAACATGGATGCGGGCAATCAGCTCCTCCAGCTCAAACGGCTTGGTCACATAATCATCTGCGCCCAGCGTGAACAGATCCAGCTTATCCCCCAGTTGATCCTTGGCCGAGAGGACAATTACCGGAATCCGGGACTTCAGCTCCCCGCGCAAGCGTTGCATGAATGCCTCCCCGGACAATCCGGGCAGCATCAGGTCCAGGACAATCAAGTGGTATTCACGCTCTGCCAGATTCAACATCCCCTCACTGCCTGAATAGGACTGGGTGCACTGATACCCTGCGGCGGTAAGCCCGTCGTGCAGAATTGCGTTAATATGCTCGTCATCCTCAACGATGAGAATGCTCCTGCGCTGCCCGTTATCCTTGAGATGGGTGCTCATGGCCATGCTCCTCCCCCCTTTTTGAGAATCCGATCCGTATGCTGAAAGTATCCGCCGTACACCCGGCCTCTGCATGACCGTTCATTTTCTCCATCAGCGCCTTCACAATCGAGAGCCCCAGACCTGAGGAATGCCGGGTACGCGACGGATCTTCTTTGTAAAAGCGGGTAAAGATCTTCTCCGTATCCACTCTGCTGCCTGCCTTAAGCCGGTTCGTGAAGCGTATACCCAGCACGTCCTGCCTGTCTTCAACCTCTATGGCCAACGTGCCTTCGCCGTGAATGAAATAGTTGCCGATGATATTGGTAAAAATTCGTTCCAGCGCATGGAGTTCCCCCATTACCCGGGGAGAATGCTCCGGCAGCCGCAGCTCCGGCTCTTCCCCTGACCGGGTGAAATCATCAATGAAGGTGAACAGGTTCCGCTTCAGCACCTCCATAACGTCCACTGGCTGCAGCTCCAGACTGTATTCGGGATTCTGCAGCTTGGTATAGAGGAACAGCTCATCTACCAGCTTGATAATCTGCTGTATTCTCGACTGGGCCAGCCGCACGTACCGTTCCTTCTCCTGCTCCGCCTCCGTCCGCAGCGCCAATTGCAGATACCCGTCCAGGGAAGTGAGCGGGGTCCTTATATCATGTGACAGGCTGGTGACCGCCAGATTCATCTCCTGATTCTTCCGGCTAAACTGTTCCCCCATCGCGCTCTGTCGGCTTAACAGGTTGTTGCAATCCTGTACCAGTCTGCCGATCTCCTTCGGCTTCAGTTGGGTAACTATCCGCTTACGGGAATCGTGCTCCATGATAAAAGAGAGCTGGCTGCTGATCTGCTTGACCTGTCTCCGATAATTCAGCAGGTAGATGGTCTGAGTAATCAGCAGCAGCAGGAGTCCTGCCAGAACAATAAGGATACGATCAACTCCTCTCATATGGTTTTATTATATACGATTACAGAGAATGACAAAAAACGACCATAACAGAACAATGAATTCTGTTAGGCCGTTAAAACAAGAAATATTATTTTAGCTTCTTTCATTTCTTTTTTGAATAAGGTAGATAATCCCGCCGACCACAATTCCACAAACAATTCCAGATATAATAGATTTGAATATGGCTAGAATTATTTCATTTGTGGATGACCCAATAGCAACTATGTTACCAATGAACAATATACTAAATAGTGATGCTGAGATTAGAAACGGCTTAGAATTAAGGAATTTAATCATTTATTCGCCCTCCATCCAAAACAATTTACTTTTTTTCTATTTTCTATTTTCTTTTCGGTTTAATACAAGTGTACTACGATAACAAATAGTTTTTCATCAATAAGTCTTCTTTTTGTTGATTTAGTTTACTACGTATTTTCAAGAATTTAATTTTACTCCTTGTCTCCCAGTCTGTATCTCACTGCTATCCCTTCGCTACGGACTCTCAACTGAATCTCCCCCTGCTGATCCGTCCGGTAGACGCTTGCTTCGGTAACGGCCAAACGCTCCAGCACGGTCCCATGCGGATGTCCGTACAGGTTATTCACGCCGGCTGAGATTACAGCAGCACTGGGCTTCCAGAAGGCGAGCCAGTCTGCGCTGGTGGCGGTTTTGCTGCCGTGGTGGGCGACCTTGAGGACGTCAATGGGGCTGACTTGCTTAATCCCGGATTGACTTGCGGACCGCAGGATCGCTTCCTCTGCCGCCTCATCCATATCTCCTGTGAAAAGAAAGCTCCGGCCGTTCATTTCCAGCCGGAACACCACCGATTCGTGGTTCTGGTCCTCCACTTCCTCCGGCAGGGTCTGTCCATCCGCTGGAAGCTCCGGCCAGAGGAAGTTCAGCCGCGTGGCCTCGTCCGGGGCCAGCGTCATGCCCTGCTGTACGGGATACAGCCGGACACCCGCGTCCAGCGCAGTCGTCATCAGCTTGGTGTAGGGCTCAGTATCTGCTAATGTTCCGTTGAACAGCAGCGCCGATACCGGCATACCTTCCAGCACCGCCTGCAATCCTCCGGCATGATCCTGATCGCCATGTGTCAGGATAACCGCATCCAGCCGGTGGATACCCCGCTGCTTCAGGAGCGGCAGCAGCGTTTTTGCCCCGACCTCGAACGGGCTGCGGCGGATACGCCATTCCTCCCGGTTGCCAAAGCTCACGGTCCCGCCGCCGTCCACCAGGATATGGGCTCCGCCCGGTGTAGTAATCAGGCTGCTGTCTCCTTGCCCTATATCCAGGTAGCTGATGGAACCGGAGCCATCGCGTATAACCTCGGCGTTATAGCCTTTGTAGAGCAGAATGGTCAGGCCTACAGCGCACAGTATCGCTGCGGAATTGCTCCAGCGCGTAGCTCCAGTCGGCGGATAGGTTTGGAAGGCCCGCGCGGCTCTTCCACTGTTCGCAGCCCCCGCAGAGTTCAGAACGTCATTGCGTTCAGCTCTGCCACGGATGTTACCTGGCAGTTCCGGCCTCTCCAGCTCAGCCAGCGGGCGGGTCTCATCGTCCATGAACTGGGGAACAAGCTTGGCCTCAGTCCTCCGTTTCAACATGTGTAACAAACCATATAACAGGCAGTAGTAGAGGCAGATCCACAGGATTGACGGCGAAGCCCAGATCAACACCCCGGAGGTGAACCCGTTCACCCACTCTACTGCCGCAAAAGTGATATTATTCAGTATTTCCGCAAGCTGCGCAGTCAGGAGTGCAGCTGCATTCCAGACCCTCCCCAGGAGCAGCGCCAGTGTTCCCAGTGGCAGCACCAGGAAGGTGATGAAGGGAACCAAGAGCAGATTGGCCGCAACGGATAACAGCGAGAATTGGTTGAAATAATAGATTGTCAGCGGAAACGAGACCAGTTGAGCAATAATCGTTACCGAGAGGCTGCTGCCCAGCCAGCCCGGTAACCGCCTGAATAGCGGCGCAGCGAGCGGTGTATACACCATGAGTCCGGCCGTCACCAGAAAAGACAGCTGAAAGCTGACACTAAGCAGCAGATAAGGATTCCAGACCAGCATCATCAGAGCGGATGCGGCCAGAATATTCAGTCCATCCTTGAGCATGCCCAGCCTTGCCGCCAGCAGGGCAATCATGCTCATGATCCCGGCGCGGATCACAGACGGTCCGGCCCCGGACAGCAGCACATAGACAGGAACCAGCAGCAGGGTCACCGTCAGTGCGGTTTCTCTGGTCAAGCGGCAGCGGCGCAGCAGAACCAGGATCACTCCGACGTACACCGCCACATGCATCCCCGAAATGGCCAGGATATGGGTGAGCCCGAGCTGCGAGAACTGTCTGAAGGTCTCCGGGTCCAGTTCCTTTTGGATGCCGATGACAAGACCCTTCATATAACCCGCATGAGGCTCCTGAAATAAGCGGCTCATTTTTGCACCGAGCACAGATCTTGCCTTATCATTCCAGCGCTGAATCGTGGACGGCTCCCACGAGACTTGAGGGTTAACGGTTACACTGGCTGTTCCCGTTCCTTTTAGCAGCCAGTGAATCTTTTGGGTGAGCAGATAGGCACGGTAGTCGAATCCGCCGAAGTTGCGCGCTATCTGGGGCTGGATTAATTCCCCCTCGATGACCACCCGGTCTCCCCGCTGCCACTGCGCAGCCACCGCAATTTCACTCTCCTCCTGGAGCTTGAGCTGTACGATTACACATTCACCTTCAGGGTCACTCCGCACCGCTCCCGCTGCCGTCTCGCCTTCCTCCACTTCTGCGGCAGACTGTTTTCCTTGCTGATGCAGCCTGATCCCGGACAGCTTCACGACAAAATCAACCCTATCCCCGTCCCGCTCCACCGGAGAAGCAATAACGCCTGCGGCTGTTATATAAGCCTCATTCAGTTCGCTCACCGATTGCCCCAGCACCTCAGGCAACAGACTCACATTTCGGATCTCACTATATTCCCAGTATAGGGCCGACACAATCAATCCCATAACCAACACCGCTGCCGCCCTCCAGCGTATGCCGCCGCTCACCGCCCAGACTACAGGCAGCAACAGCATAACGGCGAGGCAGAACAGCAGACTGCGGCCAGAAAACAGACAACCTGCGGCACTTCCCGCCACCCAGCAAACCGTGAAGCTTAATAACGGCCTTCTGTTCATGATTATCTCTCCTTCCTATTAGCTCTAGACGCCAAAGAACCTCTGCATACGCATACTACATGCGTGTACAGAGGTTCTTCCCCTGGGGCCAGTCCATATTCTAGCGGGATCTTGTTCACTCGAACTAACATTGAATCCTGCCGTTGTACGCCGTTACTCAGATATCGAAATCATTGTTTCCTTAGGCGGCTCGTAGTTCTCCAATTGGCGGAACACGATTCCTTTGGAGGAGAGCATCGCCTGCACCTTCTCCATGTCTTTCTTGTAAGGACGCAGGTAGACGATCTCCACGATCCCGCTGTTAGCAAGCATATTGGCACAGGTCCAGCACGGCTCATCCGTCACGTACACCGTACTGCCTTCCCGGTCGCTCCGGTCGGTGAACAGCAGCAGATTCTGCTCGGCATGGATTGTGCGGATGCAGCGCTGCTTTTTAACCATTGTCTCTACACCGTCAACCAGTTCACGCTCGTATTGCTCAGAGACCATACAGCCTGCTTCCGAGCAGTCAGGAACGCCCATCGGTGCACCGTTATAGGCCGTACCCAGCAGCTTCTTCCCCTGCACCAGCACCGCACCGACATGGCGGCGGGGACAGCGCGAACGGGTGGAGACCATGCAGGCAATATCCATGAAGTATGTATCCCAGTTCTTGCGGTAAGCCACAGTCATCAGCAATCTCCACTTTCTCTAAATAGTTGTTCATTATTGTAGCATACCTGGCTGCGTTTTCACTAGGATATTGATAGCCTGTAACAGCACACATTTCGCCTTTTTCCCGCTTGATAGCCCGTCCCGCCTATTTCGGCATCGCATTGCTCATCCATAGAACGGTGTGATTGCACTTCGTACAATAGAAATTGCATTCTCAGCTCTTAAGTAACGTTCTGCTGCACTTTGTACAATTGATTCTCGCATTTAGTCTCCAAAGACCCTGTTTAGTAAAATTCTAATGTACAAAGTGCAGCAGATTCCGTTTTCAGGCGAATTGTGGGCTAATCTAATGTACAAAGTGCAGTTGAAACTTACTATGCCCCTGAAGAAGGTTGTTATTGGACAATCAATCAGAATGGCGGTCTTAAAAGGCCACCAGCGGCTTCAGCTTCTCCAGCAGCTTGGGGCCGATGCCCTTCACCTTGCCCAGCTCGTTCGCGCTGCGGAAGGCACCTTTACTGTTGCGGTAGTCGATAATCGCCTGCGCCTTCTTCTCTCCAATGCCTGGCAGGTCCATAAGGGCTTTGGCATCGGCGGTGTTCACATTAATCCTGCCGTCAGACGCTGCCGGGGCTGCAGTACCAGCGGCTCCGGCTCCCGCTGTTGCAGTGGCCGCTCCATTGCTAGGTGTTCCTCCACCGGTGACCACACCATCAACAACTCCGCTACCCGCCGCGCTTGCATCATTCCCTCCTGCAGCTCCATTGCCAGTCACACTCCCGCCAGCTCCTGTATCCACTGTTACACCACCCGCGGCCGCATTGCCAGTTACTCCACTACCCGCCCCACCTGCCACACTCCCGCCTACCGCCCCATTTCCCGCCTTACCGTCACCAACTACCTCGCTACCTGCCACTCCATTCCCCGCCTTACCGCCACCAGCTACCTCGCTACCTGCCACTCCATTCCCCGCTTTACCGCCATCAGCTACCTCGCCACTTGCCCCTCCACTACTATCCACAGCACCTGCACCTACCACCTTCCCATCTGCCACACTCCCGCCATCAGCCCTGCCGGCCTCACTGCCAGCCCCCCCTTCGTCCGCCACTCCCAGCGCCTGCGCCATTCCGGCGTTCAGCGTCGACCATCCGGCGATGCCGGCATCCTGTGCTCTGTGGTCTGCGGCCCACACCAGACCGCCACCCAGCAGCGCTGCGGTGATGGCGCAGATGATCATTCTTCTATCCATCAGGTTGTCCTCCCTCATCAAACTGGAATTTTATTCAAAAATCCGGTTAAAACCTGTCATTGGTCCAAGTCCGGCCTGCATACACTTAACGAAGAGTATTCCTGTAAGCCAGCAGCATAAGAAAGGAGGTACCACAGGATGAAAGTGGGATTTATCGGAACAGGCAGCATGGGAAGTCTGCTGATCGACACCTTCCTTCGGTCGGGAGCCCTTGATCCATGTGATGTGATGGCCAGCAACCGCAGCCCGGGCAGGCTGATGGAGCTGAAGAAGCTTCATCCCGGAATTACGATATGCTCCGGCAACATTGAAGCCGCCTCAGAGAGCGACCTCGTGTTCCTGTGCGTCAAGCCTTTGCAGTTCAAACGGGTAACCGATGAGGTCGCCCCTTATCTGCGCAGCGACCAGATCGTTGTATCTATTACAAGCCCTGTGCAGCTCTACCATCTGGAATCGGTCCTGCCCTCCAAGGTCGCCAAAATCATTCCCAGCATCACCCATTCCGTCAGAGGCGGGAGTTCGCTATGCATTTTCGGAAGCCGATTAAATAAAAAAGACAGGCTGCTGCTGCTCCAGTTATTCTCCTGCATTGGAGTTCCTGAGGAAATTCCAGAAGGTCATACGCGGATTGCCTCAGATTTCTCCAGCTGCGGTCCGGCCTTTCTGAGCTATTTCCTGGAGCGGTGGATTGAAGCGGCTATTGAAGCAACCGGCATCGACGAAGCCCTGGTCACCCGGCTGGCGGGTGAGATGCTGCTGGGTACGGGTAAGCTGCTGACCGAAGGCTCGTTCACCCCGCAGGAGCTGCAGGAACGGGTTGCCGTCCGCGGGGGTATTACCGCGCAAGCCCTCAATCACTTGCAGACCAGTCTGGAGGGGGTATTTGAACGCCTGATTACCACCACACATGACAAGTACGATGAGGATGTGGAAAAGCTCGACGAGCTGTTCGGACTCGGCAGCATCGCCCAGAGCCGGCTCGACCGCTAGCAAAATGTATCCATTATGAAGGCTATTTCCTCCATATAGCAATCAGCAGTCCCTTACACCTCCGCAGAAAGTGCCCGAAACCAAGAAAGCCCGCAGCACGGAACCCTCCGTTGCTGCGGGCAGAATTGCGTTCTTCGCTTAACCCACTACGATATTTACCAGCTTGCCGGGAACGGCAATGATTTTGCGTACGGTTTTGCCTTCGACGGCCGCTTTCACATTCGGCAGGGCCAGAGCGTGGTCCTGCATCTCCTGTTGGCCCATATCCGCCGGAATCAGTGCGCGCTGGACGATTTTACCATTCACCTGCACCACGATCTCAACCTCAGCATCTACGGTCAAGGCTTCATCATAAGACGGCCAGGCAACATAGCTGATGCTTCCTTCATGGCCCAGCAGCTCCCACAGCTCTTCGGCAATATGCGGTGCCAGCGGGGACAGCATCTGCACGAAATGTTCAGCAGCTTCCTTGGACAGACTCTCCTGCTTATAAGCATCATTGATGAAAATCATCAGCTGGCTGATCGCCGTATTGAAGCGCAGCAGCTCGAAATCCTCAGTGACCTTCTTCAGCGTCTTATGCCAGGTGCGTTTGAATCCATCCGTGCCGCCGCCCTCTGTAATCTTCGCGCTGAGGCTGCCGTCTTCATTCACGAACAGGCGCCATACGCGGGAGAGGAAGCGGTGAATGCCTTCAACGCCCTTCTCATTCCAAGGCTTGGTGGCCTCCAGCGGCCCCATGAACATCTCATAAACGCGCAGGGTATCTGCCCCATAAGCTTCCACGATCTCATCAGGGTTAATGACATTGCCGCGCGATTTACTCATCTTCTCGTTGTTGTTCCCCAGGATCATTCCCTGGTTGACCAGCTTGTGGAACGGCTCCTTGGTATCGACTACGCCGATATCATAGAGTACCTTATGCCAGAAGCGGGCATACAGCAGGTGAAGCACCGCATGCTCGGCTCCGCCGATGTACAGGTCAACCGGCAGCCATTCCTTCTGCTTCTCCGGTGAACACAGCTCTTGATCATTGTGCGGATCGATATAACGCAGGTAGTACCAGCAGCTGCCGGCCCACTGAGGCATAGTGTTGGTCTCGCGGCGGGCCTTCATGCCGGTCTCGGGATCAACCGTCTCCACCCACTCGGTCACATTCGCCAGCGGGGATTCACCGGTGCCCGATGGCTTGATCGCATCCACATCCGGCAGAACCAGCGGCAGCTGATCCACAGGCACGGTCTTCATCGTGCCGTCCTCCAGGTGCAGAATCGGAATCGGCTCGCCCCAGTAACGCTGGCGGCTGAACAGCCAGTCGCGCAGGCGGTAGGTCACTTTGCCCTTGCCGCTGCCCTTCTCTTCCAGCCAGGCGATCATCTGAGCCATCGCTTCTGTATTGGACAGGCCGTCGAGGAATCCCGAATTGACATGCGGACCGTCGCCGGAGTAAGCTTCTTCTTCGATATTGCCGCCCTGCACCACTTCGATAATGTTCAGGCCGAACTGCTTGGCGAATTCCCAGTCGCGGGCATCATGGCCCGGAACGGCCATAATCGCTCCGGTTCCGTAGCCGGCCAGCACGTAGTCGGCAATCCAGATTGGCACCTGTGCACCGTTCACCGGATTAATCGCATACGCGCCAGTGAACACACCGCTTTTCTCCTTCGCCAGATCCGTGCGTTCCAGATCGCTCTTGCGGGAAGCCTTATCGCGGTATTCGGCAACGGCGGCCTTCTGCTCCTGCGTGGTAATAGCATCCACCAGCTTATGCTCGGGTGCGAGTACGCAATAGCTTGCTCCGAACAGGGTATCAGGACGGGTAGTGAACACTTCAAGCACAGCCTCATGCCCCTCAATGGCAAAGGTCACCTCAGCGCCGGTCGATTTGCCGATCCAGTTGCGCTGCATATCCTTGATGCTCTCTTCCCAGTCCAGCTCCTCCAGATCCTCCAGCAGGCGGTCGGCGTATTCGGTAATCTTCAGAATCCACTGGCGCATCGGTCTGCGGACGACGGGATGGCCTCCGCGCTCGCTTTTGCCGTCGATGACTTCTTCATTCGCCAGAACGGTTCCCAGCGCCTCGCACCAGTTCACCGATACTTCGGCTACATAAGCGAGTCCACGGTTATAGAGCTGGATGAAAATCCACTGCGTCCACTTGTAGTACCCCGGATCGGTCGTGCTGATCTCGCGGTCCCAGTCGTAGGAGAAGCCCAGCGACTTGATCTGGCGGCGGAAGTTATCAATGTTCTTGAAGGTAATGTCACGCGGATGCTGGCCGGTATCCATGGCATACTGCTCAGCCGGAAGTCCGAAGGCATCCCAGCCCATCGGGTGCAGCACGTTGTAGCCGCGCATCCGCTTGAAGCGGGACACGATGTCGGTGGCGGTATACCCTTCCGGGTGGCCTACGTGCAGCCCTGCGCCGGAAGGATACGGGAACATATCCAGGGCGTAGAACTTCGGCTTGCCTGCTTCTTCACTGGTCTTAAAGGTCTTGTTCTCGTCCCAGAATTTCTGCCATTTCGGCTCGATGGTCTGGGCGCGGTATCCAATATTGTCGCTCATCTTGTGCTCCTCCTTGGAGTGTTGCTGTATTAGGTGGTACTGCTACTGTCTTAAAAAGTTAAGAGATTAGTCTCCACTACAAGAAAGTTTTGGGCCTCCGGTCGCTGTTATTCTCTGATTTCTTGATTTGATCCGCTTCTATATAGATTGAACTAATGTTTTTATGTTTTGGAATTACCGTGACTCCAGAGAAGTTTTGGACTTCCGGCTGCTGTTGTCTACAGATTTCATGATTTGTTACCGTTATAACGGTTGAAATCCGTAGACAGCTGATGCTTCCGAAGTGAGCTTTCCTACGGAAAGCTTTAAGGCGGTCGCTGCCGCTCCTCCAGTTCCAAAATTCCCCTCCGCCACTTTTCCTTTAACTTAATTTTTTTGTTCAATCATATATTTGTTCAATCATATAGCGGTAGAAATCCGAGAATAAAGGCGAAGATTTCTCCAGCTCCAAAATTTCTTTCCGTTCCGTTTCTCTGTAACTTAGGTTAACATCATCTGTTCACCCGGCGGAACAGCAAAGCCCAAGAGCCGCCCATGATTCGCCGGGCTAACGGGGACAAAATCATCCGAACAGATGAATAAGTATACCTTTGCGCGAAGACAATGTATGCTGTTTTTCACATACATTCAAGCCGCGTCCCTGCTTTCGAGCACAATGTATGCTGTTTTCCACATACATTCAGGCCATGCGCCTGCTTTCGAGCACAATGTATGCTGTTTTCCACATACATTCAGGCCATGCGCCTGCTTTCGAGCACAATGTATGCTGTTTTCCACATACATTCAGGCCATGCGCCTGCTTTCGAGCACAATGTATGCTGTTTTCCACATACATTTGGTCCATATGCCTCATTTCGAGCACAATGTATGCTGTTTTTCACATACATTCTGGCCGTATGCCGCTATACCAGCCGATTGTATTCGGTTTTAACCAGAACTTCAGTCACATTCAGCAACATAGTCATTATACGAAACCTTCCAAGAACTCTTATTCACAAATTCACACACACCTTTTTCACAGCAACAGGAAACTATAGTTTCCTATTACAGCAAAAAAACCTCCCATCCCTAGCGTATAATCGCTAGGGACGAGAGGTTTGAATTCCCGTGGTACCACCCTAGTTAGCGCGGACATTCTTTGCCCGGCACTCACTTTGACACCCTGTATCGGGGGTAAGCCGACGGCGGTTCACTCGCATGCCCCCTATAAGGAACCTGCGGCTTGCGCCATTACTCGGAGGTGAGTTCACTGCGGCCCGTTAACCGGCTCGCACCTTAGGTGCCGGCTCTCTGCAATAACGGTCTCACGAATTAATACTCCTCTTCATCGCACTGCTATGATAACTCTTCTTATCGTAATATTCACCACATTATAACCAAAAGATACATCTACAGTCAATCCTTTCACATGAAGTCACGGCGAAGAAGCCGCCATTGCCCATATAACTGAAGCGGTGGCGGGATCGGCTGCCGCTTCTACGCCGGCCTTCTGCGGATGTAATAGCCGATGATATGCTGAATGACCACCTTGGCGGCGGCGAAGAAGGGCACGGCCAGAATCAATCCGATCATTCCGGCGGTCTCCCCCCCGACCAGCAGCGCGAAGATGATCAACAGCGGGTGCAGATGCAGCTTCCGGCCTACAACCTGAGGAGAGATCACGTTGCTCTCCAGCATTTGGCACAGGGTATTCACCACCGCCACCAGCAGGACAAGCCGCCATGACAAGGTCGAAGCCATTACAATAGCCGGAGCCGCCCCCAGAAACGGACCCATATACGGAATAATGTTGAACACCGCGACCACACAGGCGAACAGCAGCGCATAAGGCATGCCGATAATTGCGTATCCGATATAAGCGAGCACGCCGATGATGATACAGACGAGAAACTGCCCGCGGATATAGTTGCCGAGCGCTTCATCAATGTCTTTTAACAGCATCACAATCGACTTGCGGCGCGAACGGGGCAGACAGGATACCACCATCCGTTCGAACACCTCGAAGTCCTTCAGAATATAGAACACGAGAAAAGGCACAATGAATGCGTTGAACAGCACGCCAATGGTCGAAGCGATATTATTAAGGAAGTGGGAGATGCCTTCGGCCAGGCGGTTCTCCAGCTGATAGAACCAGTTATTCATTCCCGTCTCCACCCCGGGCGGAATCAGTCTGGAATTCATGCCCTTCATCAGCCCCTGCGCGTGCAGCGTCATCTCCGGGAGATGCTCATTCAGCTCTTCCAGCTGTTCAATGAACATCGGGATCAGGTTGATCAGAATCACCGCAAGCGAGGTCAGGAACACCGCATAGATCAGCAAGACAGCTACGCTGCGCGGCATTTTTCTTCTGGAGAGCATAGTGACCACCGGATTCAGTACATAGGAGATAATCATGGCGGCCAGGAACGGGGCCAGGATCGCTTTTAGAAACAGGAATACCCCATTCAGCATCGGACGGAGCAGCCAGACGAAATATAGAATAATCAGTGAGAGCAGCACGCCGGTCATCCAGCGGAGCCATTTACTGCGGAACCACTCCTCCATAATCTCCCTCCTGAACGTGTACAGCCCTTAACCATCATGCCCTATTAGTATGTGTGGGAGGGGAATGAAATACTCTGCTCTGCAAAAAATTGGTTTTTTGTTATTTTAGTTCGCAGGTTGGTATAGTGCCGGGGTTCAAGGTTCGCTACAATCATAATGTAAAACGCTTACATTATTGAGGAGGGTATTGTATATGAGGAGAAAGCTACACAAGTTATTCGGTGCAGGAATGACCCTGCTGCTTGCCGGTCTGCTGACAGGAGCTCCGTCCGTTTCGGCGGCCACCGTCTTTGATGAGCCTCTGACTTACTTCAACCCCGCAACCTGGCAAAAAGCAGACGGATACTCGAATGGCTCCATGTTCAACTGTACCTGGCGTGCGAATAACATCTCATTCACCAGCGGCGGACAGCTTCGTCTGGCCCTGACCAGTCCCAGCAATAATAAATTTGACGGCGCGGAATACCGCTCTGTCTACAAGTACGGCTACGGCAAATATGAGGTCAGCATGAAGCCGGCCAAGAACAGCGGGATCGTCTCCTCCTTCTTCACCTACACCGGGCCTTCAGACGGGACGCCTTGGGATGAGATCGATATTGAGTTCCTCGGCAAGGACACCACCAAGGTCCAGTTCAACTATTACACCAATGGCGTTGGCGGCCATGAGAAGATTGTCAATCTTGGCTTTGATGCTTCCCAGAGCTACCACACGTACGCCTTCGACTGGCAGCCGGGTTATATTAAATGGTATGTAGACGGGGTCTTGAAGCATACGGCCACCAGCAACATCCCCTCCCGGCCCGGTAAAATCATGATGAACCTCTGGAACGGAACGGGAGTAGATTCCTGGCTCGGTTCCTATAACGGGGCGAACCCGCTATACGCCTATTACGATTGGCTGAAATTCACAGGCAACTAACTTGCAGGCAGGTGATGGACCCCGGCGATGCGCAAGCGGCATCCGCCGGGGTCCTTTTGTCAATGCGGATCATAGCGGATTATCTTCAATATTTGTTATTCCAATCGCCACATTGTTATGGCGGCTGCAGCCGCCCTTCTGTACGATATATAGAAGAATGCAGCACAGGGGGAACAGAATTATTGGGGCCGCCTGGTACGTTAGCAGGAGCCCCATGTGTATCTACGACAAGAAACCGCCTTTTATTGAGGCGGTTTCTTGTCCCTGCGGCAACTAGCGGCTGCTGCGGTCCCAGGCATTGACCTCCAGGGTTTCAGTAAGCCCGCCGTAGGTGTTCCACTTGTGCACGAATTCGTCGAATTCTTCAAGCGGGCTGTCCGCGAAGATGATTTTGATGAAGCTTTTCTGCTCCAGCTTCTTCAGCAGCTCGCCGTCGCGCTGCATCGTCGCTGTCGGCGGTCCCGTGAACTGCTCCTTGCGGGAAGCCTCCTTCTGGCCCAGCAGCACAGGAGCAATGTCCTTCGGGATCTCCCGGATGACGCTGGAGGGAATCCGGGCCCCGTCGAAGGTTAGCGTGTACGAGGCTACGCGGATGCCGCCCAGCGGCAGCGCCGGAGACTGTGCGCTCGGCTGGCCGCCCGCCATGGTAAAGTCATAGCCCTCTGCAAGACCATGAGCGAATTCACCAGTCGAGGTAGCATATGAATCGAACAAATAATTCTGATACGTAAAAAAGATCTCAGGGTGCTTCATCTTCTTATTGATCAGAATGGCACCGTTAACAGGCAGGGTCCCTCTTCTCATGGTGAGGCCGCCCGGTCCTGAAGGGATGGCAATTGCCCGGACACGCGCCTTGGCGTCACTCTTGGCCAAGGAGGACAGGGGCCAGCCACCCATCCAGTAGGGTCCGGCAATGATACCCGCCTTGCCGGAGATGAACTGGTTCGCCGCTCCCTCTTCATCCAGCCAGGCACTGTCAGCGCTCAAATAACCGCGCTGTACCCATTGCTTCATGAGCTGGACAGCCTTCCTTGCCTCGGGCTGGACGGAGCCGTACTCCAGGGTGCCGTCACTCCGGCGGTTCCACTGCTCAGGAACCGTTCCATAGGCGCCGAACACCCAGCTGCTGTCTCCCATCCAGGTACTGGGGCCGTTGCGGAATCCGGCCGACAGACCGTAGGTATCCTTGATCCCGTTGCCGTCCGGGTCCCGGTTGACGAAGGCATCCATGACCTGCTCCAGCTCATCCAGGGTCTTTGGTGCTTTCAGATGAAGCTTGTCTAGCCAATCCTGGCGGACCCAGAGCAGCGGATCGGAGTTATATTCATAATCCATAATGGGAATAGCGTACCTGTGCGCGCCGCGCACGAAGGGGTCCCATGCCGAAGCATCCTCGGCAACAGCCTTCTTCCACACCTCGGACGCATGCTGTTCGAACAGGTCGCCTACTTCCATGAATTGCCCTGAATCAATCAGCTCCTGGATAATATCGGCATCTCTGGTCGTTACGATGTCGGGCATATTGCCTTTGGCCAGCTCCAGCCTCAGCTTGTTGGCGTAGGTCTCTGAGGTGCCGGAGATTGTCCATAGATAACGGATACGGATGCCAAGCCGCTTCTCGGCCCAGGCTGTATGTACGTTGTGCTCCAGGCTCTCCCCTTTGATGAAATTGAGATTGGGGTTCACGGAGCCGACCGTATACAGGTCTACCGGAGGATCATATTTGCCGTCCTTAACATCGAAGTGAGGGGTTGTACTCTGCGGTGAAGACGGCGGCTGACTATATTCGGTGCTGTGCCAGGAGCAGCCTGACAGGATCAGGAGCAGCAGCAACAGCGGGGAACGGACTTTCATGAAACCACCTTCTTTTCGTAGAGTTCATATTCTTATGATACACTTCTCCATATTACAGCAAATGTCTTGAAAAGGATGATCTTTATGGTGGCATTTCGTCCCAACCTGTTCCTTAAAATGGTGGCAATCCTGCTCTCGCTGATTGCTGCCACACTCTTGTTCTACGGAATGTCCTACCGTAAGGATGTCGGAGTCATTACCAGTCAGATCAAAATCACCGACCTTAATCATCTGGAATTCCTGACCCAGCAGATGGATAACAACATCAACCAGCTCGCGGGCAGCATGTATGCGCTGCAAAGAGATCCCACCATCCGCGATTATGAGCAGATTACGCAGCTGGGCCATCTTATTGATCCCGCCCAGACGATTATGACGGTGCTCGAGAAGCTGTCCCTCCAGACCAGCTCCAGTACGTGGGAGAACCGGATTGTCTTGTACAAGCCCTTCAGCGGAGAGACCTTGGGCTCGGATTCCTCGCTGTCCTTCGATGTCTCAGTCCTGCACAAACCGCTTCCGGCAGGCTGGGAGTATATCTCGGCGGACAGGGCCGGCGCGGAGGCAGGCTTCCGGCTGCTCCTGTCGGACCCCGCCCAGGCAGCAAGCCGGCCGCGCGAGGCGCAGCTGCTGATGTCCATGTATCTGCCGGTCTCCAATATTGAACGGATGTTCGATGCCTACCAGTCGCGGAACACGGGGGACACCTTCTTGTACCATCCGTCATTCGGGGTCATCCTCTCGCGGAGTTCGGACCGGCAGATGGCGGAGCAGGTCACTGCGGCACTGAATATCACAGCCGGGAAGAGTACCTCCGACATCTTCGACCTTACGCAGGGCAGCTTCCTGGTCAGCTCGGTGCCCTCCTCGGCCATCGACTGGCACGTCGTGCATTATTCACCGCTGAAGGAGATTCTTGAGCCAATCCGCAGCAGCCGCTCTTCCTTTCTGACAGGCTCGGCCATCCTGCTGGTGATGAGCCTGCTATTCTCCTTGCAGCTCTACCGCCAAGTGCAGCGTCCGGTGAGCCTGCTGCTGCGTTCACTGAACCGGATGAAGGAAGGCCGCTGGTCTACACGTATCCATACCCGGACCAATCCGGAGTTCACGCTGCTTAATGAAGAATTCAATGACATGGCCGAGAAGATTCAGTCACTGATCGAGCAGGTCTATCTGGAGCAGCTCCGGGCCAAGGATGCCCATCTGAAGCAGCTTCAATCACAGATCAATCCGCATTTCCTGTACAATTGCCTGTTCTTCATCAAGAGCAAGGCCGCTATAGGAGATACAGAGTCTGTCGAGGCCATGGCACTCAGTCTGGGCGAATATTACCGCTATATTACCAGGGTTGATCATTCCCTCACCACCCTTCAGGATGAGCTGAAGCTGCTGGAGACTTACCTGAAGATCCAGAACCTGCGGAAGCAGCGTATACGCTACGAGGTCGATATGGAGAGCGGGCTGCTGGACCTGCACATTCCGCGGCTGCTGATTCAGCCTCTGGTAGAGAACAGTATCATTCATGGCATTGAGCGAAAAATCGGCCCCGGCTCCATCCGGATCACCGGCCGCCATACCCGGGAAGCCATTCTCATTACCGTAGAGGACAACGGTGCCGGTATGACAGAGGAAGCTATTGCAGCACTTCAGGTGCGTATCAACGAAACCACGCGTGAGGATGGAGGCTGCGGGCTATGGAATGTCCAGCAGCGTCTCAAATTACATTACGGCGAGGCATCCGGCCTGATAATTTCCCCTTCACCTGAAGGCGGTCTAATAACAACTCTCCGTATGGAGAAGAAAGAGGAACCTGATGCACCAAATTCTATTGGTTGACGATGAACCTTATGTGGTCGATGATCTGTCCATTTCAATTCCCTGGGCAGAGATGGGCTTCGGACAGGTCCACAAAGCTTATTCCGGGTATGAAGCGCTGGAGCTGCTCCAGCGTTATCCTATCGATATTGTAGTCACAGATATCAATATGCCGGAGCTGTCCGGCACCGAGCTGATTGCCGCCATCCGCAAGCGCTGGAAGCATATCCGGGTGGTGATGCTGACCGGCTATGCGGAGTTTGAATATGCCCGCAAGGCTATTGAAGAGCAGGCCAGCGCCTATCTGCTAAAGCCGATAGCGAACGATCAGCTGATCGCCGTTATCGGTAAGCTGCAGGAGAAGCTGCGCAGTGACTGGGAGGCCTGGTCCTCCCACCAGCGGACGATGCAGACCTTCCGCGAGCATCTGCCGATTCTGCGGGACCGCCTGCTCGGGGAGCTGCTGCAGGGAAGGAAGCTGCCCGGGCCGCAGCTCCAGGAGCGGCTGGACCAGTTCGACCTGCCGCTCAGGGCCGGACTGCCGGTCTGTCTGGCCGTCGTCCGTCCCGAGGAATTCTTCCGGCGCCAGGATATGCACAGCATGCTGCTGTTCGAATATGCGATCATTAACATCGCTCAGGAGCTGTTCCAGGACCGGTTCCTGATCTGGTCCTGCAAGGATGTGCATGATTATCTCGTATTCCTGCTGCAGCCCAGGGAGGATTCGGAACTCGGCGGCAATCCTGGAAATGAGGTGGCCCAGGCTGCCTATCAGCTGCAGAATCATGTCAACACCCTGATGGGAGGCGGCCTGTCCGTGGTGACCACCGGCTGGGGCGACTTCCCGGATCAGGTCTACACTCTCTATCAATCTGCCATCTCCGCGATTCGCCAGCATATCGGCAGCGAGACCGGCATCTATCTCGATACCACAGATAACAGCAGCTCCCAGCCGGTGGAGATTCTCCAGCCGCTGTATGAGCCTCCGCTGCTGTTCCACATGTTCGAAGCGAACAACTGGCAGGGTATTGAAGACAAGCTGAACGCTATCGTCTCGGAGCTGGCCCATAGTCCGGAGCGTTCACTGGAGCATATTCAGGAAGCACGTCTGCACCTGGAGACCGCCTTCTATTACTTCGCTCATAAGAATAACAAGCTGCTGAGCGAGATTGTCGGCAATCCGCTGCTGGAGCAGGCTCCCTTTCAGACACCGGACAAGCTGCGGGAGTGGGCCATGGAGGTTATCCTTCTGCTGAGAGAGCATACAGATTCCGAACGGCGGAACAGCCGGACCGTGCTGATCAGCAAGGTTCATGAGTATATCAACCGCAATCTGCACTATGTCTCGCTACAGGCCATCGCCGACCATGTCCAGATGCATCCGGTCTATCTCTCCAAAATGTACAAGCTGGAGACCGGCAAGCGGATCAGCGACTACATCAGTCAGGTAAAGATGGAAAAAGCGGCGTATCTGCTAATCCATACGCCGCTCAAAATTTATGAAGTTTCCTCGGAGCTCGGGTACTCCAATGCCCATTATTTCATCAAGCTCTTCAAGGAATATGCGGGGATGACCCCGCATGAGTACCGTGACCGGGCGCTGTAATTCCGTCAGTTACGCGAAGATAAGCTCTACCTCATGGGCGAAGCCATCATCTACGGCCGGTACCAAGCCGTTCTCCAGTACCCGGCCGTCCAGCGTCAGGCGGGCTGCCCCGTCCTGCATACGGTGGAAGCCCTCCGGCTTGCGGACCTGAATCCGGTAGGAGGAGCTGCCCAGCTTCAAGGTATAGGTAAGCTCCATCTGCTCTTCCCGCAGCACCGGACTCAGTGCTATGCCCTGCTCCGTATATTCAATACCCAGCGCTTCCATCAGCGAGAGGGTGAGCCAGGTCGAGGTGCCGCTAAGCATCGGACCGATGTTCTCACCAGTCTCGCTGTTGTTGTATTGGGTACAGAACCGCGGATTCCCGCAGACGGCAAAGGGATCATCCATCGTCTTGAACGGCATAATCCGGTCCAGCAGCCAGTAACCCAGGCGGCAGAGCTCAGCAGCCAGATCCGGGCTGGATACTTCCTTGGCTCCCTTGAACATAGCCGCAGCAGCCATCATGCAGGCATGCTTGAATACGCCGCCGTTCTCACGGTCACCCGGGAAGTATTCATCCGATGCCGTGTGCGTGGATACCCGGCCCAGCGCCACCGGAGAGACCAGCTTCATGCCGTAAGGCGTCATCAGATGTGCCTTCATTGTGTCCAGCATTACCGCAATCTGTTCTTCATCCGCACAGCCAGCCAGAATGCTCCAGCTGAACGAATTCAGAAAGTACGAGCCGTCCTTCGCCGGATCGGAGGACATCCCGTCCCCGGCAGCGCCGAGATACGTATATTCTCCGTTCGGATAACGGTTGAACAGCACACGGGCGAAGAAATCTCCCTTCCAGGCATGCTCCTGGATGCGTTCGCGCAGCTTGGCTCCGAAGCCCGTCAGCTCGTCTGCATATGCCTGCTCGCCTTTGCGGGCGGCCAGGGCGGACAATTCATCGACCGCCACCTTCAGCAGGAAGGCGTTCATGACGCTCTCGGAATAATCACTCTCCAGCGAATCCCCGAAGACACCGCCGGCCTCCAGCTGCTTCCGGTAGAGTGCTTCCTTGGCCGGGCCGTTCAGATAAGTGTCATCGAGCTTCAGACAGTCGTTCCAGTCTGCGAAGTCGAGCAGCGGCAGGCCGTGGCGTCCGATCGAGATCTGCCCGGAATAGACAATAATCGCCTTCAGGGTCTCGAATACAGGGCGTTCGGTATCCGTGCCTGCTACCGGACAAGACTCATCCAGGAACTCCGTATCTCCGGTCAGCATGACATAACGGTAGACAGCCTGGATCAGCCATAATGCATCATCGGACCATTTGCCAGGTTCTTTGCCCACCCAGAAGAAATTGTGATACGCATACCCCAGCTCAAATACCATGCTGGTCCACTCTTTCAGCAGGCTCTTGACGAGGCCGCCCCGGCCCATCCCGACGAAATAATACATCGAGGCATACATATCCTGAATTTCACGGAAGCCGATCTCCCGGTAGCCCTTCTGGGTCTGACAGAAGGAGCGGGAGACAAAGCTCTGGTAGAGCACCTGAAAAGGCAGGTTGCGGTTCACGAACTGGTCGAAATCCGCGTCCCCGGAGGATACCTGCAGGAACCTGGAGTAATTCCGCACGAACTTCAGGGATTGCACCAAGGCTTCTTCAGCCGCGCTGCGGCTTGTGAAGCGGGCGATCAATGCACCTACTTCTTCCTCCAGTACTGTATCGCTCCAGGTAGCACCGCTCTTGTCGGAGACAAGGCCTGTCAGCTGGTCAACCGCTGCAGAGGCTCCGGCAGCAACCTGAATCTCCCCCGCTACCGCAAAGAAGCCCGGGCCCTTGCGGTGCAGAATGCTGCTCAGCTTCAGCGCACCGGATGGGCGGTGAAGCGAGCCGGTGCCGACGAACTCATTGTAGCTGACGCAATATTCGCGCGGCAGCACCGGTCCGTCTTCCCCGTGGATAATCATCGTGTGGAAGCGAAGATCATGGCGCCCGCCTTCCGGGTAGTAGTCAGGGCTGATTGCAGCCACGGCACCATCAGCGTCCTGCAATACGCCGCCTTGCATAATAACATTGCTATACAGCACATCCTCGAACAGAGCGCCCGGGGCTGCCGAGCCGAACATGCCCGTATACACCAGACGAAGCTGGCGGCTGCTCTCTCCATGGTTCGTAATCGTAACCCGCTGCATCTCGGTCGCCAGCGGCAGACCTTCAGCATGCGGCAGAATGAAGATCGTGCGTGTAATCTCAAGTCCGCCGGACAGGCGGTACGTGATGATGGTTACATTCTGTGAATGGCGGCAGACCGCTGATTCAATGCCTTCTCCGCCCGGATCAGCGGAATAGAAGATCTGCTTCCCGTCCTCGAACAGATAGAATTGACGGTTGGCCGGGAAGCCGTTCTCCTCCTGGCGCATATCCCAGCGGGTCGCCAGCACCTGGGTAGCTGCATGGGAACGGAAGCTGCCCCCGCCAAGGCGGTCGACCACGCTCTTCGGTGTAGTCTGGAGCGGATGAGGGAACTCCAGACGGTTGCCCAGCAGCAGATTGACCGCGAAGTGCGGGCCCGGAACGGGGGATCGCAGGTCAATGACATGCTCGCCTTCAGCGTTAAGGGCACCAGCCCAGCCCGGCGCAGCCTGAAGCTGTACCAGCGCCGCGCTTGCAGCCGCCTCCGGTATAGCTATTGCCTGCTCCTGTCTTCCCGCATGGCGGATAAGCAGGGATAGTGCCGTACCAGTATCATTCATGGTGAACAGTGCGGATGTGCCAGCTTCCTTCGGCAGCAGCGCTGCCACTTCCGGGAGCTTCAGCAGTTCCTGAATGGCAGGCAGCCGGAGCGGAAGGCCCGCTACACCAACAGCTCCGGTGCACTGGGAATCCGTGAAGACGGCGCTTAGCCGGCCGCCCTGGTCTATCCGGTCTGCGAATGCCTGTCTCAGGATATCCTCAGGCGAAGCAGCCGCCGCTCTTGCGGTATTGAATTTCAGCATCATGAATGATTCTCCTCTTTTCCTGTTTTCTGTTGAACGATATTCATTCCCTGTTATGTATACGCATTGGGCTGCAGAATTGGGGAAGTTCTGAACAAGCATGGAGAACGGTTGCCCGTCCTCCATGTAATAATTATAGAAGTGTCTGTGTCCAGTCTAAATACCAAATCGTAAGCCTGAATAACAAAATCCAAAGCATGTTCAAGGTGCTTAAGGTGCTGCTGTTCCGTTATTCGTGAGCACGATATCATCCACGTTCACAATCAGATGCCCGGTGCCGCCATCCTTGATATCTCCCAGCTCGAAGGAAATGCGGCCGATGGAGGTGCTGCCTCCGGCAACATCGAATTCTACGGTATATTCCTGATATTCGCTGTTCAGATCAACAATTTTGCTCGTATATCCGTGCCATTTGTAATTGTCCGCTACATCCAGCCAGCCGATGCTGATATTCATTTTGCGTTCAGCCGAGGCCTTGGCCTTGAAGGTAAGTGTATAATGATTGCCTTCGTTGTAAGCGACTCCCTCATAAAAGACCTGCCGGTCCCAGGTGTTCGTTCCGGTGGAGCCCACCTTGATCTGCAGCGCTCCATCCACATTGTCAATGGATAACTCTCCGTTGTCGGAGGAGTAGCTGCTCCAGCCCTTAAGCGGCGCCGAGAAATCGCCGTTTGGAATCAGATTCTCCCCGTAAGCCTCACCGTCCAGCACCGGGCTTACCTGAAGCAAGGAGATATTGCTCAGGTTGACCGTATGCGCTCCGAGCTCTTCGGTAATCTTGCCCAGACTGAACTGAAGCACGGCTGCAGGATCAGTGGCCTTCGCGGTGAACAGGTATTCATAATGCCCGCCGTCCGGGCTGAGTCTCAGCTCCTGTTCCAGATAAGGAGTCCAGTTGCCATCCTCAGTCCCGTCACGCTGAACCAGCGCTCTAATATCCCGGGCCAACGAAGCATCCGCATCGAAGCGCAGCAGATATTTCTTGCCCTGCTCGACCGGAATGCCCGCTTGCTTCACCTGTGCATGCCAAGCCTCCGTTCCAGTTCCGCCGAGGCTAACCTGCAGTTCTCCATACACAGCCTTCATTACAGTGCTCTTCCCGGGATCATCCGGTTCCCAGTCCTTCTTGAACAGCGTCCAGTTGTCGGTGGAAGCATCCTTGAAGCTGCCGTTCACCACCAGCTCGCGGGACAGATCCAGCCAGGCCAGATTGTAGCCGCTGCCGCCAAGACGGATGTAATAGCTTCCCGCAGGCAGCGTAAGCGGGGCTCCAATGATCGCCCGGTAGGACTGAAGGCCTCCGGTATCGCCAACTGCCGTGCTGTAGACAGATTCCGTCACTACATTCTGCTTGCCGGCATCCAGCACTGACAGCGTAAGCTCCGAATCGGCGCGCACACTGGATACGCGGGTTACCGGAACAATGCTTCCTGCCTGAGGCAGTACCACCTTGTATTCCACATAGTCGCCCTTCTCCATATCCGTGATATCCTTGCCGCCTTCACCGCTTGGAATCAGGCCGGTTCCCGAGGCTCTCCAGAACTGGTCACCACGCAGATGCAGGTAGTTATCGAGCACTGGCGGATCGGTCATCCGTACCAGACGCACATTGTCAATCTCGGTCTGTCCCGCAGCCGCGCCCAGAAGGAATGATAACGCAGCTTCCGTGCCGGACCCGCCGGACAGCTCAATTTCTGCTGTATAGCTCTTCCACTCCGGTGTCAGAGTGAAGGTGGTTCCGTCAGGATAGACCGTCTGTCCGCCGCTGCCTGCCAGTTTAATGCCAAGCGGCTGCGCCTCGGCCGATCTCGCATCGAAGGCAAGCTGGTAGACGCCTGCCGCGGACACAGGAATTCCTGCCTGGGTCAGCGTCACATCCTCCGGTGATCCTCCGGCCTGCTGCACGTCCGCCCGGAACTCCCGCTTCATCATCGGCAGAGCAAGTGTATTGGTTACACTGGCCTTCGCCGCTGCTTCCGAGCCCTGCTTAACGGCAAAGCTCCAGTATCCAAGCCGTGCTTCTCCCAGATCGAAGCCTCCGTTATAGATCAGGTTACCGTCAGCAAGCGGGGTGCGTACTACCGGCGGCGCTTCTGTCTCTACCACCCTTACATTCGCGAAGTAGGCAGATATGTTGTTCAGACCCAGGTTGAACTCAAAGCGGGCATTATTGTCTGAAGCCTTCGTCATCGTAAAGCTGTACTCATACGGCTGCCAGTCCGGTGTAAGCTGGAAATTACGCTCTCCGGAATACGCCGTCCATCCGCCGCCGAATTCGGTCAGCTTGCTCATCAGCGGCCGGGCTGCGTCCGCTTTGGCATCGAAGGTTACCTTGTAGGCCTTGTCCCGCTCCAGCAGCAACGGCTTCTGCGCAAGCTGAATGGAGTAGTTCTGGGTTCCGGCCTCATGGACAGCAACCTTCACCGCCTTGCCCTTATCCTGATCTTCAATGACGGAGACGGTTCCGCTTCCGCCTTCATTCGCAATCAATTCCCAATATTCCGGCTGACCCTGGGTGGCTACAGTACCCTTGAAGTCCCCGTTGTAGATCTGATTCCCGTCTGCCAGGGCAGGACGCTGCGGGGTCGACAGTCCCGGATCTACCGGCCGCTTCCCTGTTACATCCGGCCATTGATCCAGGTCCTTGTATTTGTAGACCCGTACATAGTCCACATACATTTTATCCGACTTGAAGTCAGCCTTCGGATCGCCCGGCCAGTCGCCGCCCACGGCCAGATTCAGAATCATATAGAACGGACGGTCAAACGGGGCCGGGTACGTAAAGTAATCCGGCTGGCCTTTGGCCATCGTTCCCCAGTCACTCGTCTCAAAATACATTTTATCGTCCACATAATACCGGATCAGGCCCGGAAGCCATTCCAGCGTGAAATCGTGATAATCATCAGCGAAGGTCTGACCTTCCGGCAATACATAGGTCTTGGTCTGGCTAGTTTGCGGAATGTCATAGTGAATCGAGCCATGGACCGTTCTTGGATACAGATCTGCTCCTGCCTTGCCGGCGACCGGTCCCGTCAATTCCATAATGTCCATCTCGCCGCTTCCCGGCCAAGGTCCATACTGCGTCTCATCATCGGTTGGCATCATCCAGATGGCTGGCCACATGCCCTGCTGAACCGGCAGCTTGGCCCGTACGGTGAATTTGCCGTAGGTCCAGTCACCCTTCATCTTGGAGGTCAGCTTAGCTGAAGTATACTTCTTCCCGCCGTAAGCCTGGTTCCGGGCTTCCAGCTCCAGTACGCTCTGCCCGCTCTCTGTTGTAAGTGAAGCATTGTCCGGGTGATAATATTCCAGCTCGTTATTGTACACCGTGCCGGTATCCTGTACATTCCATTTCGTCTCATCAATGGTCTGGCCGTCGAATTCGTCATTCCAGACCAGCTCCCATGGATTGTTCTGGGTTGGCGGGGTTGGAGTCGGCGTTGGTGCAGCCGTTGGTGCAGCCGTTGGCGCTGCCGTAGGCTCTGGCGTTGGTGCTACTGTAGGTGCGGCTGTTGGTTCAGGCGTTGCCTCGCCTGCACTTCCGCCGCCCGCTTGGACTGGGGCAGTGGTTGCCTTGGCACTTGCCTGCGCTGTAGCTTCCGTTCCGGACAAGTCCTGAAGCGTCTCGCCGGGCTTAAGCGCCTGGCCGTTCAGCAGTACACGGTCTGCCCGGTTCTCAAGCTGGCCGATCTGCCCCTGGCTCACGATCTCTGATCCGGCAGCGCCTGCGCCGATGACCACAGTCTCTGCACGCGAGCCCGCTCCGATCTCCACCTTCGCCGGCTTAAGCAATTCGATCCGGGCTGCGGTGCTGCCATCCAATACCATTCGTACCAGGGCGGTAAGCTTGTTGAGCTTGACCCGTCCCAGATTGGATTGGCGGAATACTACGGAATGGGCGCCTCCTCCTGAGATATGTGCCGTTCCCTGCACCTTGATGCCGGAGAAGCCAACTTCCCCTTCTCCTGCTCCGGCTGTGACGTACAGATTGCCGCTCACGGTTCCGTCTTCAAGCTGCACATTCGCCCGGTTAACAATCACATTGCCGGACACCGCGCCAAGCTTCTGGCTTCCCTCGCCGGAACTGATCCACCCGACCATCCGGCTCAGCAGCTCGGCGAGCTCAGCCCGGGTCATCTGCGCCTGCGGATTCAGCTTGCCGCCCGCATCGCCGCGCAGGTAACCGGCGTCCAGCATCGCACTCACGGCTTCCCGGGCATAGCCGCTGACCGCTGCCGCATCAGACTGCGCAGCCAGCGTACCCGGGGAGCCCGCCTCCAGTGTGAATGCCCGGCTCAGCATGGTTATAGCTTCCTGGCGGGTGACAGCCGCTCCCGGCTGGAACCGGCCGTCCGCGTAGCCTTGAATAACGCCTGCGGCATTCACACGGCTTACATCCTTGCCATACCAGGAAGAAGCGCTTACATCACTGAATACAGTGCTGCCTGAATCCGCGTAACGGAACACACGGCTGATAATGGCGGCCATCTCTGCCCGTGAGACCGCTTGTCCCGGTCTGAATTGTCCTGCCTCGTCGCCCTGCAGAATTCCTGCGGCTGACAGCCTGTTCACTGCGGCTGAAGCCCAGTGCTGCTTCATATCGGCGAACCCAGCCGCCCGGACTGCCTCTGCCTGTTCTGTACTTGCAGACAGCCTGTCTGCGTCTTTCCCGTTATCTGCCTGCACTATTCCTGTAGTTCCCGGAAGCTGAATCCCTGACAGCAGCAATCCGGCAATCAGAAGCTTGGATATTCCTTTGCGGTACATCTGAACATTCCCCCTCGTGATAGAACCTTGTTGAATTCTGGTCTCGTGCCAGTCGATTTCAGTATAGGGTCCGTATCCCGGAGACGACATACCAATTCCTTATCCCGTATAACAAAGATGCAACTTTGTCCGGAGCTCCTGTAAACGCCGCTCGCGCGAGTCCAATGTAATCGGTTTTTCGACCACATCCCGCCCACACATCTCCGCCGCCCCGAATGTAGTCGGTTTTTCGATTACATCCAGCCCGCACGCCCTCGCTTGGCGAAATCTCATCGGTTTTTAATACGAAAATAAAAGTACCGGAAAATGCGCAGCAGAACGGGTTTTGACAAAAAAAGACCCACCGCCCCAAAAAAACGTTTCGTTTTTTTTGAAAAAGGGAAGACTATTGGATAGGATTTAATTGCACGCTATATCCTAACTGCTGGATATAGTTCACGTACCTATCTAACGTGTTTTTCTTGGACGTCTCATCGCCTAGTGAGACGTCTATTTCTTGGTATGACCTCTTCTCCCGCATCAGGGCATGGAGGATTCGAATCAGCAAATGCGCGGTGGCGACGTTTGCTTTTTTATCGCCTCTTCTCTTACGTATTCGTCGAAAAAATTGGCCGATCCGGTTCGAGGAGCGAGAGTTCGCCCAAGCCGCCTGACACAAGGCCCCTTTCAGATGCTTGTTCCCTTGCATCGTTTTTGACTTTCTTCGCTTTCCCGCGCTTTCGTTGTTCCCTGGACACACCCCCGCCCATGATGCAAACTGCGCATCACTCGGGAACATTTCCGCGACATGCGGCCCCACTTCGGCAAAGATGGTCACGGCAGACGTCCGCTCAATTCCTGGAATGGAGTCAATTTGTTCAATCACCTCCAGGTACGGTTCTGCCTTCGCCTCGATTCGAGCTTCCAGCTCCGTGATCCTTTTCTCCAAATAGACCAAGTGGTCCCAGTGGTCTCGAATCATCTCGCGGTGATGACGGCGCAACTTGCCATTGAGCGCGTCTAGCAACTGCGGAACTTTCTTTTTCAAACGGGTTTTGACCAGGTTTTTAACGGTCCCTTCGTCGATGACCTCGCCGTCCATGATCTTCTGGAGCAGGCCCCGTCCCGAAACCCCATATAGATCGGACATAAAGGTGGTTAGCTTAATGTTGGCATCCTGCAGGATTTTGTGAATGCGGTTTTTCTCCGCCGTCACCGCCTGCACCATCTTACTCCGGTAACGGGTCAAGTCTCGCAAATCCCGGATGTCTTGTTCGGGCACCATACTGCCTTCAATGAGCCCGCAACGGTGCAATTGCGCTAACCAGCGCGCATCTTGCATGTCACTTTTTCGACCCGGCGTATTCTTTACCCGCTGGGCGTTGGCCAAGACCAGATCACAACTGCCCTCTAAGATGTTCCATACCGGTTTCCATAACACGCCCGTACTCTCCATCACCACCTCCCGACAGCCTTGTTCACTCAGCCAATCTTGCAGGCCTAGCAATTCTTTGGTTGTCGTCCCAAAGGTTTTCAGGTGACATTGGGGTTTCTGTTCGATCGGTCCTTTCAACACGCAGGCCACAACGGTTTCCTGGTGCACGTCCAGACCGGCGCAACACATACGTACAGCATCCATTCCAATCATCCTCCATCGTCAGCTTACAAATCATGCGCTCGAGTGAGTGTAATTTAATACACGTACTTTTGGGGGCTACAATAGGCGATGCTCGAAAAGCGCAATAGAACAGTTTTTCGCACGGGGTGTATCCCAGTAACCGTTTCCGCCCTTTGATTTGTATATGTAGTGTTGACGACTACAGCCTCTTTTAGAATGGATGCGACGGATGCCACCCACTTATTTTCATTCCTGGGGGTGACAAGGTCTCTGTCTTGTCATGCCTGTTTTTCGATTACATCCAGCTCGCACGCCCTCGCTTGGCGAAATCTAGTCGGTTTTTCGATTACATCCAGCCCGCACGACCTCACTTGGCGAAATCTAATCGGTTTTTCGATTACATCCAGCCCGCACGACCTCGCTTGGCGAAATGTAATCGGTTTTTCGATTACATTTGACCCGCACGCCCCGCACCTGCCCATTGTATTCGGTTCTCTACGTACATCCGGCCCACACGCCCGTTAGCCTGCCGAATATGTTCTTTTTTATCCGCACCAGAAGAAAGCCTAAAAAAAGCCCAAACACCCGGGCAGCTTAAACAAGCAACCCCTGTGTTTGGGCATAGCGGAACTATGTAACTGTTGTCACATTATAAATCAGGCAATGCTCAGGAGGAAGCGTGGATTTGCGGGAAATCCTGTGCAACCTCTTCACCCGAGAACAGATCGTCAAGCGAGCTGAGCGTGCCATCCTCTTCAACCTGATACACCGACATTTTCTCGCCGTTGACCGTTAGTTCGATGAAACAGCCCCAGCAATAGAACTGGTGGGAGCCGATCTTGCCGATATCCTTGGAGTTGCAGTTTGGACACTTCATATAATACATTCCACCTATCCGTTAACAATATTAATGGCATTTTGGAGCCGTTCTTCACTCATCGCGGGAACCAGTACAGAATCCTCTCCGATAGTCATCTCTTCAGAACAAGGCAGCCATTTGCGGCCTTCGATCAAATCAGTTACAAGCCCGTCACTGATTTCCAGCGCTACTATTGTGTTTCCCAACTTTTGGTCAAAATAAACATCCGATATTCGCCCAAGCACCGTTCCCGATGCTGTAAGCACCTGCCTGTCCTTCAATTTGTTCTTTCCCAAGAGGAAAGTGTAGGATATATGGTCAGCGTCGACCTTAACAATCGACTCTTTATTGCGGATCATGACAGCATCTTCGCCATAAGCGGCAATATTATCCCATGCCACAACTTTCACATGACTAGAGAAAAAAGATTTGCTCTCCAGTTCAATACCCGTAATATTCCAGTTTGAATCCAGTCCGATATCGATTATTTCACCGACTTCAGTACCCTCTTCAACTTCATACACAGTGAGGCCAATCATATCTTGCAGCTTCATGGTATCCCAAGTCCCCTCACCTTAGTATTGCATACGGGTTCCCATGGGCCGGAGTACCTCTTAAGCGGCTGCCAGAATGCACGGACGCTAGTCTCTAGTACGCAGCCGGCTCAAAACGGTTCCAACTTTTTGGGCAACAACCTGCATTTCTTCATTAGTATTACCCAAACCTGTACTAAAGCGAATCGCCGAGTTCAAAAGTTCTTCCGGAAGCTTCATTGCCCGGAGAACATGCGAGATTTCCAGAGATCCTGATGTACAGGCTGAGCCGCTGGCCGCCGCAATCCGTTCCATGTCCAGGTTCATCAGCAGCACATCTGTTCCGGTTCCGGGAAAGCTGATATTCAGGATTCCAGGCACCGTATGCTGTTCATTTCCGTTGACGACATATCGCTCTGCTCCGACCTGCTTGTCCAGCTCCTTCAGCAGCGTGCTGCGTAGCTCCAGTGTCTGCTCATGATGACCCGGCAGCCCTTGCACAACCAGTTCAACGGCTTTGGCGAACCCGGCGGTATGAGCCAGACTCTCCGTGCCCGCCCGCCGGCCGCGCTCCTGAAGTCCGCCATGCTGTATTGGCGTAAGCGGCGCGCCCCGCCGGACGTACAAGCCTCCAATTCCCTGCGGACCTCCGATCTTGTGGGCCGAGAAGCTCATATAGTCGACCGGCAGGTCGCGGAGCACCAGGGGCAGTGTTCCCAGAGCTTGTACACCATCTACATGCACAAGCACACCCCTTTCGGCCGCCAATCTGCCAATCTCTTCTATAGGCTGTACAGTTCCCACTTCATTATTCACATACATTATGCTAATCAGTACTGTATCCTCGCGCAGAGCCGATTCCACATCCTCCAGAGAGACACGGCCGGTAGAATCAACAGGAAGATAGGTGACCTCGAAGCCCTGCCCCGCAAGCTCCGCACAGGTATGCAGCACTGCATGATGCTCAACCGCTGTAGTAATGATATGTCTACCCTTGGAAGCAGAAGCATAGGCTGCGCCGAACAGCGCAAGATTATCACTCTCCGTGCCGCCGCTTGTGAAGACCCACTCCTCAGGAGAACAGCCCAAAAAGCCCGCGATTCTGTCGCGCGCCCCATTAATAATTCTCTTGGCAGACCGTCCGAACTGGTGCACACTGGACGCATTGCCGTACTCGTTCAACAGCATATCATACATAACCGCTGCCACCTCCGGATGAACCGGTGTTGAGGCGGCGTGGTCCAAATAGATGGGTTTCATAACGAAATTCTCCGCTTCTTGAAATTCAGGATTTTCTTACAGGACTACTAGATTATACTGCTGAACTGCCTGTTTTACCACCTGTTAATAAACACAATATTGTAACATTTGTCCATGGTCAGTGCCCCGGATCAGCCCTCTATTCCCGGTAACCGCGCCGCGAGCTGCTCCTCGGAGATCACTTCAATACCATGCAGCCGCAGGAGAGCTGTGGTCACCCCTTCTCCGGGGATTTTCATGCCCGCAAATTCTCCGTTATAAATCCTGGAGCTGCCGCAGGAAGGGCTATTCTCCTTAAGGACAACAAGCGTGGCAGCTAAGCTCCGTACCTGCTCCAGCGCGGCATACGCGCCCTCTATATACATTGCGGTTACATCCTTCCCTGTTCTGTCAACCACCCGGGCCTGTCCCTCCAGCACATCTCTGCCGCTGCCGCCTATAATCTCTGCCGGTTCTCGCGGGGTAGAGAAGCCGCCAAGCAGCTCGGGACATACAGCAACCGCCTGCCGGCTGTCCAGCAACTGCCGGATGCCCTGTTCCAGACAATCCGTTCCATTATATCTGACCTTCATTCCTGCCAGGCAGGAGCTTACGATAATCATTGCCCGCCCTCCCCCTTCGCAATCCTCAGTCTCATCTTATATAATGCTAAGACAAGCTGTCCGGTCTGTAAACCATTAACGATCCAGGGAGGTATAGACAATATGTGCGGAAGATATACGATCACGGTAACGCTGGAGGAGCTGATCGCCAAGTATTTCATCCGGGAGCATCCGCTCATCCAATATGCACCGAGGTATAACGCGGCTCCGATGCAGCATATTGCCGCTGTTATTCATGACGGCACACAGAATAAGCTCGGAGAACTTCGCTGGGGGCTGCTCCCTTCCTGGTCCAAGGAGGACAAGAATGCTGCCAAGCTAATCAATGCCCGCAGTGAGACTCTGCTGGAGAAGGCTTCGTTCAAAGGACTGGTGGCCTCCCGGCGCTGTGTGATTCCCGCAGACGGCTTCTATGACTGGAAGGTCCAGGAAGGCGGCAAGCAGCCGATGCGGATCACGATGCGGGACGGTAAGCTGTTCTCCATGGCTGCTCTGTATGATATCTGGACCGGCCCCGACGGGGGCAGAATCTCCACCTGCACGATCATCACCACCGCCCCGAACACTCTCATGAAAGACATCCATGACCGGATGCCGGTCATTCTGGATGCGGACGGGGAGGCGCAGTGGCTGGAGCGCAGCAACCGGAATATTCCCGCCCTGATGAAGCTGCTGCGGCCTTACGATGCGGAGCAAATGCTGGCCTATCCCGTCTCCGCAGCCGTGGGCGATGTCAGGAGTGACTACCCGGAGCTGATCCGCAGAGCCGGGCCGGAGCCGGTGCAGGGGACCCTATTTTGACTACGGCCCTGGAAGTAATATCTGCTGTTTGAAACCTCTGGTCCCAGGGTATTAACTAAGGCTCATACCTCATAATATCCATCCACTATACGAATCCCAGGAGGAAATTCATATGACTCTCAGCAGACAATCAGTGTCCCCCCCCTCATCCGCCTCCTCCATCGAGCTGGAATGTCTCTATCATTCAACACAGGGGAGATGGGCGTATGCTTATAACAAGGACATCTTCCACTTAAGAATCCGCAGCAAAAAAAACAATGTAGACCGGGTATTCGCACTGACCGGCGACAAATACGACTGGAAGCAGCATCATCAGGAGCTGAGCATGCGCAAGGTGGCTACCGACAGCTTCTTCGATTACTGGGAAGCAGAAATCTTCCCCGAGTTCAAACGATTCTCCTACGGCTTCCGGCTGGAATCCGGCCAGGAGACGGTATGGATGCTGGAATCCGGCTTCTTTACAGACGGGCTGCCCGAGCCTGCCGGAGGGTATTATGAAATGCCTTACCTCCATGAGGTTGACCTGCTCCAGGTTCCCGAATGGGCGAAATCTGCGGTCTTCTATCAGATCATGCCGGACCGGTTCGCTAACGGTGATCCGGCGAATGATCCCGAAGGAACGCTCGAATGGGGCGAAACGCCCACCCATGACAGCTATTTTGGCGGAGACCTGCAGGGGATGATTGATCATCTGGATTATATGGTGGAGCTTGGCGTAACGGCGCTGTATCTGACCCCGATCTTCCAGGCTCCCAGCAACCATAAATATGATACCGTTGACTACGCAGCGGTCGATGCCAGCTTCGGGGATCTCGATAAGCTCAAGCAGCTGGTGGACCTGGCCCATTCCAAAGGACTTAAGGTGGTCCTCGATGCCGTCTTCAATCATACCAGCTCCGAGTTCGCACCGTTCAAGGATGTGCTGGAGCATGGAGCAGACTCCAAATATGCAGGCTGGTTCCATATCCATGATTATCCTGTACAGGTGGTGGACGGCAAGGCCAACTATGATACCTTCGGCTTCTTCAGCGGAATGCCCAAGCTCAACACTGCCAACCCGGAAGCCAGAGATTATCTGCTGGATATCACCAAGTTCTGGCTCAAGGAGGTACACATCGACGGCTGGCGGCTGGATGTCGCTAATGAGGTAGACCATGTGTTCTGGCGGGATTTCCGCAAGGCGGTCAAGGAGATTAACCCGGAAGCGTTCATCATCGGCGAGGTGTGGAGCGACTCCCTCAGCTGGCTGCAGGGCGATCAGTTCGATTCGGTGATGAACTATCCCTTCTCTGACCGGCTGCTGAAGTTCTTCGGCGCGGACAACGACATGGATGCCGACACCTTCGCCGCGCAGATCTACGGGCTGCTCATGCGTTATCCGCGCCAGGCGAACGAAGTGCTGTTCAATCTCCTGGCGAGCCACGATACCCCAAGAGTGCTGACCCGGCTCGGCGGGGACAAGCAGCGGCTGAAGCTGGCGATCACCTTCCTGTTCACCTTCACCGGCACGCCGTGCATCTTCTACGGAGATGAGATCGGAATTACCGGCGGGGATGACCCGGATTGCCGCAAATGCATGATCTGGGAGGAGGACCGGCAGGACCGGGAGCTGCTGCGCTTTTATCAGAGCCTCATTGCCCTGCGCCGCGAACACGAGGTGCTGCGCACCGGCCAGTTCCGCTTCCTGCTGAGTGATCCGGGCAGCCCGGGCCTGGTGTATGAACGCTGGAATGAGCACACCCGCTTCACGGTCTGGATGAACAGCTCTGACAAGCCGCTGACCCTTACGCAATCACTGAGCGGCGGAGCTTGGCTGGATGCCTTGAACGGCGAGCCCGTGGAGCAGGATGGGGAGCTTATCCGTATGACGCTGGAGCCGCTGGAATACCGGATTTTGTATAGTGGACAAGCTGGCGGCGAAGGCTGAGAACTAAATGAACTATACTGAGAGCTCTATAATATAGACAAGAACAAGCCCCGGGAAGGGGCTTGTTTAGTTATAGCCGTTTGTTACACTTTAAGGACAACCGGGAGCCGCCCTCTATATGAACTCCATCCGCTCCATTGCCATGACTTTATCCGGGTGATACAGCACCAGACCTGTCTTCATTCTCCTGAAGCTCTGCTGCTCATACCAGGAGACGGTATCGGGATGTGTGTACAGAATCACATTGCAGCCCGCCGTCTCCTCCAGAATTAGCGCGATGAGCTTTTTGCCGAGTCCCTGTCCATGATAAGCCTCATCTACAGCAATGTTATAAATCGCCGCCTGCGAGATTCCATCGGACAATGCCCGTCCGCACCCGATCAACTTGTCCCCGTTGAGAATGAACACATTCACCGCACTGTTCTGAAATGCCCGCTCCGTCTGAGACGGTAACCAATTCGTTAATCCAAAGCCGTTCAGCAGGCTGGTCACTTGCGTCCAATCTATATTGTTTCTGTCTTTCCGGTAAGTGTAGGTCATCACAGTTCCTTCTTCATTAAATGGTAAATTCCGGTTCCTGATCGCGGTAGTAATTAGCGAGGAATCGCTTGGTGCGCTCTGACTTTGGATGGGAAAAGACTTCCACCGGTGTTCCGTCCTCCACAATGACACCCTGATCCAGAAACAGCACCCGTGTAGCCACCTTACGGACAAAGCTCATCTCGTGCGAAACGAGCAGCATGGTATTGCCTGCCTCCGCCGCCTTACGAATGGTATCAAGCACCTCACCGACCAGCTCCGGATCAAGCGCCGAGGTGGGCTCATCGAACAGGAGGATTTTGGGCTGCATGGCGAGCGCCCGGGCAATGCCGACACGCTGCTGCTGTCCGCCGGATAGCTGCTTCGGATAATGGTGCATCCGGCCGGCCAGTCCTACACCTTCAAGCTGCGCCGCTGCAATCCTCCGCGCTTCATCCTTGGACATACCCCGGACCACAATCAGTCCTTCCATTACATTCTCTAAGGCCGTCTTCTGCCGGAACAGATTGAACTGCTGGAACACCATCGCCGTACTCTTCCGTAATTCCAGCACATCCGCTTTCGTTTTCCGGGCAAAATCGACCTCCAGCCGGTCCAGTCTGATCGTTCCCGCATCCGGCACCTCAAGCAGGTTGATCGACCGCAGCAGGGTGGATTTCCCGGCACCGGATGAACCGATGACTGCCACCACCTCCCCCTTGCGTATCGTCAAATCGATATGATCCAGAACCTTGTGCTGGTGAAAAGACTTCGTTAACCCCCGGATCTCAATCAAGGATCACATCTCCTTTACGCTTCCTCAGGCTCTTGAAGTCAATATCCAGCCGCTTCTCCAGCAGGGCAATGACCTGCTCAATCAGAATTGTCATCGCCCAATAGATCAGGGCAAGCGAGCAATAAGATTCGAAGAAGCGCAGATTATTCCCCGCCAGAATTCTGGACTGCGCCGTAATCTCCACCACCGAGCAGACGAAGGCCAGCGAAGTCCCCTTCATCAGTCCGATCAGGGCATTACCCAGTGTGGGCAGCGCAACAATGAAGGCCTCCGGCAGAACAATCCGTTTCAGCACTTGACCGTAGGTCATACCGAGGGAATGCGCAGCTTCAATCTGCCCTTTGTCTACCGACTGCAGGGCCGCACGAATAACTTCAGAGTTATAGGCCGCCTCATTCAGCGATAATGCCAGCAGCACATAGAAGATGGACGGAATGGAATTCACATTGTAGCTGGTCTCATGATAGTAATTATAGTATTTCAGAATCAGCGGAATGCCGGCGTATGACAGATACAGCTGCACCAGAATCGGAGTTCCCCTGACAAAAGAAATGAAGACAGCACTGAGCTGATACAGCACGGGAATGCGCTTCATTTTGATGATGGCCAGCAGAAGCCCCAGAAGGAGCCCTGCCAGCATGGAGAATACCGTCAGCTCAAGCGTAACCGGCAAGTAAATCAGCAGCTTGGGAATCAGGGTGAAGACCAGCTCCAGATCAAATATATTAGGCATGGTAATGATCACCTATTGAGCTTCCGGTGCAAAATCACCATTCAGATACTGCTCGCTCAGCTTGGAAATGCTGCCGTCCTTAATCAGCTCCTGAATGCGCCCGTTGACATCCTTCAGCAGCTGGTCGCTAATCCCTCCCTTGCTGAGAATCAGATAGCTGTACGGCACGCCAATCCGGTCCGTATCCTCCTGGGACAGCGGAATCGCCTTCAGCTTGAGGCCATACTCCTTGATATAGAGCTGCAGCATGGCGGCATCGATCAGATTGAAGTCATCGGCTCCGCTCTCGACATTCTGCAGAATGGTCACCAGCTCGGCATCGCTGTACTTCAGCTTCACCGGGGTCTTGGCACTCTCCTTGTTGTACTTCTCCAGAGCCACCGTATAGTTCACACTGGGGCTGACCTCCGTTGTCTTCCCTTCCAGATCAGCGAAGGACTTTATGTCCTCACGGTCGTCCTTGACGGCAATCACGAACTGGTTCTTGAAAATCGGATCAGAGTAATTGTATTTCTCTCTCCGCTCCGGATTGCTGGCGAAATTATTCGCCCCGATCTGATAACGGTCAGAATCGAGTCCCGCGAAGATGGACGGGAATTCAGTCTTTTCAATGTGAAGCTCATACTCCGGCAGCCCTGCAAAAATCGACTTGACCACCTGAATATCGTAGCCGTCAATTTCATTCTTGTCATTCACATAGGAGAACGGTCTCGGCGCGCCGCCTGTTGCCACATTCACCGTAATTTTCTTGTTGTTAGCTGAACCTTCGGCTGCAGCCCCTGCCGGCTCCTTGTCATTTCCGCAAGCGACGATCCCCGTAAGCAGTACTGCCGCTGTAAGTCCCAGTCCAAGCCTTCTCCATGTCTTCATCTCTGTAATCCCCCTATAATCTGTTGATTTCTATGATTGTAGCTTGAATTTCTGCTCCGGATGACCGCTCTTCTCCTGCCGGTTATGCGGCTGTGACCAGCGTCCCTCGTAATCGATCTGATCCCAGAAGCGTGTGTTGTAGTCGATAAAAAGCGCTGATTTGTCTCCGTTTCCTCTGGCCAGATCCCGCAGATAGGTATTATTCCTGAACGCCGGAATTTCGTACAGATCGCGCGCGTACCCCCAGATATTCTTGAAATCTGCAATCCGGTTGCGCAACGGGCCGAGATTCCGGAAATAGTAGGTATCGAAGCGGGCCAGGGTAACGAATAACCGGATATCGGAGTCTGTCACGTAGTCGCCGAACAGAAACCGCCGGTCCTCCAGCCGCTCTTCAATGGAATCCAGAGCCGCATAGAGATGTTCGTAAGCATCGTCGTAGGCCGCGATTGACTGGGCGAACATCGCCTTGTAGACGCCGTTATTCACATTGTCGAACAGGAAATCATTATACTTGTCGATATCCGCCCTCAGCTCTTCCGGATACAGATCCGGAGCACCAGCCTTATGGAACGGGGCAAATTCATTCTCCAGGTAGTTGGTCAGCCAGACATAGTCGTTATTGACCACTTTGCCGGTCTCTACATCGATAACTGCCGGAACTGTCGGTCTGCCCTTATAGTCCGGATCGGCTTTGGCATATAGCTCGCTTAGAAACTGCACGCCCAGCACAGGATCAGTCTGATTCTCATCGTATACAAACTCCCAGCCGAGATTCTGCTCATGCTTGCCGTGGCCAACCAGATTAATGCTGATGACCTCCTCCAGACCGAGCAGCTCTCTGACGATTGAGGCACGGTTCGACCAGTGGCAGCCCTTGGCCCAGATCAGACGGTAACGCCCCGCTTCTACAGGCAGCTTGCCCTCCCCTTCGCCGAAGGGAGTAGTGAAATGATTCTTTTGACGGACAAAATATCCCTGCTCATTAATCTCATGCTCCGTTTCTTTCGGCCGCACACGTACATTAGCTTCAGTGCTCATAGGGAATGCCTCCTCTTGTTATTGTTTATCAGGCTTACTGAACCGGCTGCGGTCATGCGGGTCGTTCCAGATCGAGAGATCCGGACCTTTGGCCAAGAGCTGATGGGGATTATTCGCATGGTTGCCGAGCTGATAGCCTCTTTTGATGGAATCGAAGTCTGTTGTATCCCCGAAGCCCGGCGTCTGGTACAAATCCTTGGCATAATTCCAGAGGTTCGGATAATCAATGATCCGGTTCCGGTTCGTCCGGAATACCGAATAATAGGCGGCATCGAAACGCACCAGTGTTACATATAACCGGACATCGGAATCGGTGATGGTATCGCCGAACAGATATCTCTGCGCAGACAACCGCTCCTCCAGCTGATCCAGCCTGGCGAACAACACATCATAAGCCTGCTCGTAAGCCGCCTGGGATTGGGCGAATCCAGCCTTGTAGACCCCATTATTCACTTCATGGAACAGCAGTTCGTTGAAATCGTCGATATCCGCCTGTAAATGCTGCGGGTACAGATCTGGAGCATCTGCCTTATGAAAAGGCTTGAACGCCGTTTCGAAGTAGTTGGTTAACCGGAAATAGTCGTTGTTCACGACCTTCCGCTCCAATACGTCCACAACCGTCGGCACGGTCGCTCTGCCGCTGTACCCGGGATCAGTCTCCGCGTAGATTTCCGGCAGATAACGGATACCGAGTACAGGGTCAACGCCGCCCTCGTCGAGTGTAAATGCCCAGCCGTTCTCCGTCCGCACCGGACTGGCCGTTCCAAGGCTGATGACCTCCTGCAGCCCCAGCAGCTCACGGACAATGACTGCTCGGTGCGCCCAAGGGCAGATTTTGGCCCAGAGCAGACGATAGCGCCCATCCTCTGCCGGCAGCTCACCGGGCTGATTACCGAAGGGGGTGATGAAACGGTTCTTTTGCCGGTTGAAGGCCCCCTCCCCCGTGATCTCCTTGGCGATCTCATGATTCACAAGATTCGAGCCTGCGATAGTATGGTTACTGGACATAATGACGCTCCTCTGCTTGTTCGATTTCTTTCTCGGTATGCCCTACCCCTTGATAAGCAGCCGATACGCTGCAGCCAAAGCCCGCACACCGCGTGCGATCTCCTGTTCATTCGAATAGCTGAAGCAGAGCCGGAGGAAAGGGGCAGGCGCCTGGTTACCGGCGAAGAACTGCTCGCCAGGCACAACAAGTACACCTTGCTCCTTCGCTAACCGGGCAATTTTCAGCGCACTTACGTTCTCCTTAAAGGACAGCCACAGGAAAAATCCGCCCTCCGGCACATGGAGGCTAACCGCCTCCTCAAATTCGGCCGCCAGACACTCCGCCATGAAATCCCTCCGCGCGCGGTAACAGTCCCTCAGCCGGGAGATTTGCGCATCATAGTCATAGGTCTGCAGCAGGCAGCCCACAATCTCCAGGGTGAACGGGGTCGGCGGGCTATTCAGGGTAAGGACCCGTAACCGTTCGGCTACTTGAAGGGGGGCGATAACGGTACCCAGCCGAAGTCCCGGGCCCAGCGTTTTGGAGAACGTAGTCAGGTAGATGACCCGCTCCGGCGCAAAAGAATACACCGAAGGCAGATCATGCCCTTCATAACGCAGCTCACCGTAAGCGTCATCCTCCAGAATGAACAGATGGTACGTCCGGGCCAGAGCCGCAAGCTTCTGCCTTCGATCTGCCGGCAGAGTGGTTCCGGCGGGATTCTGAAAGTTCGGAATGACATAGATCAGCTTCGGAAGAGCAGCGCCCGCAGCCTCGGCCGATCTCAGCAGCTTCTCCACCTGGTCCACATCCAGCCCGTACTTATCTGCACGTAATCCAACGGTCTTCGCCCCCGCATGACGGAAAGCGTCCAGTGCGTTGAAGAAGCTCGGTGCCTCCGTCCACACTGTATCCCCAGGATTAAGCAGCACACGTGCTGCAAGCTCAATGCCCTGACCGGCGCCGTATACCGCCAGATAGTTCTCAGCCTCTGCCTCAATGCCGAATTTCCGCAAGCGGTTCAGCTGCCATTCCTGAACCTGAGCAACGCCTTTGCCGCCGGTATAGTGCAGAGCATCCGCACCTTCAGGATTCAAGCTTTCAGCGGCGGCGCGGTTCAGCGCTTCCACCGGCAGCAGTTCGGTAGCCGGGAACCCAAAGGACAGATTCACGCTGTTCTTGGCTGCCGCAGCCCCCCTGCCGACAGGCCGCACAACAATCTCTCTGTTATACTCGTACTCCGTTTCTTTAACACTCATTGCTGCTCCCCCTTCACGTTCCCTGTCAGATGGAGTACTGAACCGGCCGGACAAGCGGCGTTTCTTCCTCATCCGCCGCTCCCATGACATGCCTCAGGATCAGATTCTCATAGTGGGCGAATCCGGAGTCACGCACGCGCGGCCGGCCCAGCGCAATTCTCTCATCCAGTGTAATCTCGCCCTCCCGGATGAGCAGCACCCGGCTGGCCAGCGCCACAGCTTCACTGACGTCATGGGTGACCAGCAATACCGTGAAGCCCTGCTCTGCCCAGAGCCGCCCGATTAGCTGCTGCATCTCCAGCCGGGTCAGCGCATCTAGCGCACCAAACGGCTCATCCAGCAGCAGCAGCCGGGGCTGGCCGGCAATAGCCCGCGCCAGAGACACGCGCTGCTGCTGCCCTCCGGATAATACCCCCGGCCATTCTCCAGACCGCTCGTTCAGTCCGACAAGCCTCAGGGCTTCCTGCGCCCTCAGCCGGTCCCGTCCGGGCGCACCCATCCGGACATTCTCAATGACCCGCTTCCACGGCAGCAGCCGGGATTCCTGAAACAGTACCCTCGCCTCCGGATGAATGCCGGACACAGCAACACCATCCAGCTCAACGGTTCCGGCAGAGGGTTGCTCAAGTCCGGCGAGCAGGCGGAGCAGGGTGCTTTTGCCGCAGCCGCTCTTCCCTACAACTGCGATGAATTCTCCCGGCTCCACCCTCAGGCTAATTTCGTTCAGCACTGTGCTGCTTCCGAATGATTTGCTCAGACCCTGGGTCTGCAGCCTAAAGCCCCGTTGTGATCTATCCATTCCATTCATAGCTCCCTTATCGTTGTGCGGCATAATTCGAATGCCAGCGCAGCCAGCTTGCCTCCAGCAGCTTCGCCAGACTGTCCGACAGCTTGCCAAGCAAGGCATACAGCAGGATGCTGAGTACGATAATATCCATCCGCATATACTCCCGGGCATTCATCGCCATATAGCCGATACCGGAATCTGCTGCCACTGTCTCCGCCACAATCAGCGTCAACCACATAATGCCAAGCGATTGCCGGACGCCTACCAGGATGGCAGGCAGTGCTCCGGGCAGAATAACATGTCCATATAAGGAAGCTCCCCGGTAACCGTAAACCTTGCCCATCTCCACCAGCTTCGGGTCCACCGAGCGGATGCCATGGAAGGTATTGAGGTAGATTGGAAAGAACACCCCGAGCGATACCAGCACCAGCTTGGTCTCCTCTCCGATACCGAACCACAGGATCGCAATCGGAATGAGCGCCAGATGAGGAACATTGCGGATCATTTGAATGGTTGTGTCAAGCAGCAGCTCCGCCCTCGCCCATACTCCGTTGAACAACCCGAGCAGGAAGCCTATCGCGCCTCCGGCCAGGAAGCCTAGAACCGCCCGCCTTGTGCTGATTGCTACGTTATCCAGCAGTTGTCCGTTCTTCAGAAGTTCGACTGCTGCCCGCCCGACCTCAACCGGCTTCGGCAGAATGTTACCGGCCAGGAAGCCGGTAGTGGTGAAGATCTGCCACAGGATCAGGACAAGGATAGGCAATGCCCAGGGCAGAGCCGCCTGCGGAAGCCTTTTCCCATTTCTGTTGTTCATTGCTCCTTCCACCCTTATGCTATTTCTTCAGAATAGCGTTGATATCGTCGTCAAAGGCATGGCTCCAAATTATAGATACATCTACCTTCTTAGGCAGCAGTCCTAACCCGGTGAAGGTATCGGCAATATCCTGCTGTGAGACAATCGCCTGCTCTGAGATACCCTCAAGCTTCAGCGGTCGCTGCTTGTCGCCGTTCACCAGAGTATCCAGCACTTCGGCCTGCTTCTGATGTGTATTGCTGGCTGTAATCTCAGCCCACTGCTCCTGATGATTCTGCGTCCAGGTATAGTAGCGGGTTAACCGCTCCAGGAAGTCAGCTATTGCGGCGTGCTTGGCTGGATCATCAATGGACTTCGTGTTGACGTTAACCGGGAAATTACCGGATAGAATATCCGCTGCACTGGCAAGAGTTGTGGCCCCGTTCTGGCGTGCCGCAATAATGGAGTTGCCATAGCTGGCCAGCGCGTCAACCTTGCCGCCGACCAGTGCGCTCAGCCCTTCGGCTGTTGTCAGCTTGACCGGCTCGATATCCTTCCAGCTCAGACCGGCGCCCTCCAGCATTTTGACCAGGAAATACTGCGCCGTTGTATTCGGCACATAAGCTATCTTCTTGCCCTTCAGCTCCGCAACACTGGTCACCACTGAACCCTTAGGGATCACCAGCTCCTGATTCAGCGTATTCCACCGCTGGACTCCGATCACTTTGAAGCTCCCCTGATTGGCCGCCTGGGAAGCGAAGATCGGCGGGATTTCACTCGTAATGGCGAAATCCAGCTGGTCAGCGGCAATAGCTTCGAGCTCCAGATTCCCGCCCTGGAAGACACTGAAGCTCAGGTGGTACGGTGTGTCCAGCAATCCGGCTGCCTTGAAGCCTTCCTCCCATTCCGGCCAGCCTACTTGGCCGATCCGCAGGGTGACTCCGCTAAGATCCGCTTCCGGCGACGGAGCACTCGCGGGTACAGCCGTGGCTTGGGCTGCGGGTTCACTTGCAGCCCCGGCCGCAGGTTCGGCCGAAGGCGACACTGCAGCCGCCTCCCCCGAGCTGCCGCAGCCGCTGGCTGCCAGCGCGATAGCGAGTAAGGGCATGAACAGCAGGGTGTGCTTGAGTCTGACTGTCTGTATGATTTTCACTTGTCTATCTACCACCTTTGAGTAAATATGAACTCAGTTCAGGGTTCGCGCCTCTACTTGCCAGTGATTGCACTGAAGATAAGGCTGTTCTTCTTGGTCTGGCGGCCTAATTCATCCGCTTCCCTTATCGCCTGCACTATACTGCTGTTGTCATATGCAAAAGCCAACCCTCCAGGCGCCGGAACGATTTCACTGCCTGCGGCAATGCGGGCAATCAGCGCCTCCTCTTCAATACCAAGCTCCGCAAGTGTAACTGGCAGCTCATAGCGAAGCAGCGTACCCATCAGCTCAGGGATATCTTGCCGGCCTTCCAGCAGTGATTGCACAATGAGGCAGAACCCCACCTTCTCTCCATGCAGCGAATCATGCACCTCCTCCAGATGAGTCAGGCTGTCATGAATGGCATGAGCGACAAGCGCGCGCCGCTTTCCCGCCCCCACTGTACCTGCCAGTCCTGTCAGCATAATGATTGCGTCCGCCACTTCCCGGAATGCTTCATCAGGTGTACCCGTTTCTGCCTGCCGGTAGGCGGCATCGCCACTGCGTCTAATAATCTCAAGCGCCAGCCTGGCCGGTTGCAGACTCAATTGAATATCCAAGCCGTCTGCCCCGTCCTGCCGGTTCAGAGCCACTTCATACCACTTCGCCAGGGTATCCCCGATCCCTGAAGCCAAATACCGCCTTGGAGCCTTGGCCAGAACTGCCGTATCAGCAATAACCAACCGGGGAGCGGCCTTCAGGAACAGAGCGCCATCCGCTCTGCCTTCATCATCGTACAGGATACTCAGAGCCGACCAGGCGGCGCAGGTGGCTGCGATTGTCGGAACCATGACTGCAGGAAGATCCAGACGGTCGGCCACAGCCTTGACCAGATCCAGCACTTTGCCCCCTCCGGCGCCCACGACGAAGTCTGGTGCGGCCGCAGAGAGCTTATCTGCATATTTGTGAATATTAGCCAAGGTAACTTCACCCGTGTGGATCTCCACAGCCACCTCAATGCCTTCAGCCTTCAGGCTGGACTCCAGGACGGCCCCTGTCTGCTTCAACGCATTCTCCCCGCCGATCAGATACGCCTTGCGGCCATAAGGGCGGGCTAAGGCGCCCAGGCGCTGCAATGCCCTCGGTTCGTTCACATAGATATCCGGTGATTTAAATGTCAGCATCCCTGTCCACCCTTTCAGCTATGACGGCCATGCGGAGTGTTCCACTGGCTTACATCGGGTCCCTTGGGCAGAATCCGGTATGGATTGGACCCTTCAGCGGCAAAAAGTGCAGACAGATGATAATGCCGTTTGATCGCATCGAAATCCGTGGTATCTCCAAATCCTGGAGTCTGATATAAATCCCGGGCATAAGCCCACAAGTGGCGGTAATCGGCAAGGCGCTGCCGGTTGGCCCGGAATGCCGTGTAATACGCGATATCGAAGCGGGCGAGCGTCGTGTACAGGCGGACATCGGAATCCGTCAGCTGATCCCCGAATAAGTACCGGCTAACGGAGAGGCGCTCCTCAAGCTCATCCAGCCGCTCGAATAAGGTATGATAGGCCGCCTCGTAGGCTTCCTGCGAGCGGGCAAACCCGGCCTTATATACACCGTTATTAACATCATGGAAGATCTGTTCGTTCAGTTGATCAATCTCCGCCCGCAAATGAAGAGGATACAGATCGGGTGCATCCTGCTTATGTAGCGGAGCCCAGGCGGTCTCCAGGTGATTGGTCAGCTTAAAATAATCGTTCTGAACTACCTTCCCTGTCGCAACCTCCACAAGGGCCGGAACGGTAGGACGCCCGGAGTAAGCGGGATCGGCTGTCCGGTAGGCCTCACTCAGGTAGCGGATACCCAGCACAGGATCAACGCCGCCGGCATCCAGTGTGAACGCCCAGTCCGTATGCGGAAGTGCCGGCCGGAGCGGGTCCACTGTACCCAGGCTGATCGCCTCCTCCAGACCGAGCAGACGCCGTACAATGACCGCACGGTGCGCCCAGGGGCAGGCTGCTGACCAGATCAGGCGGTAGCGGCCCTGCTCCACTGGAAGCTCATCAGGGCCATCACCAAAGGCCGCAAAGAAACGGTTACTCTGTCTTACAAAAGCGCCGTTTGCGATAATTTCTGCCGGGGAATTCTGAACTTGTTGACTCATCGGGAATACCCTCCTTTTAAATGTGCCCGCCCATGGGGAGCAGCCCAATCCCGTTCATCGGGACCCAGGGGATAAATACCGTACGGATTGCGGGCAAATCCCCTTAGATGAGGAGAGGCATGATAGCTGCTGCGGATCGCTGCCAGATCGGTGGTATCGCCAAAGCCGGGAAGCTGATACAGATCCCTCGCATAGCCCCACAAATTCGGGAAGTCCGTCAAGCGGCTGCGGTTCGTGTTAAATACCGGATAATAGGCCGCATCGAACCGGACAAGGGTGGTATAGAGCCGGACATCGGCATCCGTAATGAAATCTCCAAAAAGATAACGGCTGTGTTCAAGACGTTGCTCCAGCTCATCCAGCCGGTTGAACAGGGTATCGTAGGCCTGTTCATAAGCGGCCTGCGAATGGGCAAAGCCCGCTTTGTACACCCCGCTGTTGATATCGCTGAAGATCAGGTCATTAAGTGCGTCAATTTCGCCGCGGAGCCGCTGCGGGTACAGATCCGGCGCTCCCGCCTTATGAAATGGCGACCATACCGTCTCCAGATAGTTGGTCAGCCGGAAATAGTCACTGTTCACGCCACGGCCTGTCTGCACATCCACGATAATAGGTACAGTGGGACGTCCCTTATACTGCGGGTCCTCTGCATCATAAATCTCCTTGATATAGCGGATACCCAGCACAGGGTCAACGCCGCCCTCATCAAGCGAGAACTCCCAGCCGTATTCCGTCCGGAAATGGCTGGCCGTGCCCAGGCTGATCACTTCCTCCAATCCCAGCAGGCTGCGGACAATCACAGCACGGTGGGCATAGGGACACGCCTTCATCCAGAGCAGCCGGTAGCGTCCGGACGCTGGCCGGTGCTCGCCCAGACTATAGCCGAACGGGATGGTGAACAGATTGGCTTGCGGAACGAAGGAACCATCCGCCTTCAGTTCACCGGCAAATACAGGATGCCTGCTGCTTACACTCATGCTCCTTCCCCCTTTTTCAAGTTCTAAATCCCACCCTAATAACCAACTAAATTTATAGGTTTATACGATTATAATTCCATAGGCCATTCACTTATAGTAAAAATCGGAACCCCCTGTTCACACTTTCGTTGCTTGACTTGAAGATCGGAACTCGTTTTAATGTGAATATCTTATCTAATACTTATTTTTCCCACTGGTTAAATGTGTTTTCGGATAAAAGGAGGTCCCTTCATATGTATTTGCCAAACAGAGCATCTGAGCTCTACCGTCCCGTTCAGCCAACCTTTAAAAAGCATCTGCCCTCCTACTCCGAGTACGTTCCTTCCTTAACTGCCCCCTTTGGCGGCGGCATTCAATTCCACGGATTTTTCATGGATGACTTCAACATGGAGCAAATGTTTGTCTTTCCGGAGGGGTGCATGAATCTGGTCATTTGCTGCTACCCGGATCAGCCGTCAGCCAATATATGCGGTACTCTGTACAAAGGCAGACAGGGAATTTTCGTGCGGTCGGGGTGCGAATACTTTGTGATCCGGTTTCTTCCGGGCTATGCGGAGCATTTCTTCGGGTATCCGGTCGGTGAGTTCAGCGAGCTGGAGATTCCGATCGGGGACGTTCTTCCTCATGCTGCAGAGCTGCTGGAGCGGGTGGTGGAGAAGAGGACTTTTCCTGAACGGGTTCAGGCGTTTGAGGACTACTACAACCTCTATGTACTGGGGCGCATGGAAATCCCGCGGCTGATTGACTATTTGACCCGTCAGATTATCCGCAGCCACGGTACCTTGCATGTTAACGATTTATCGAGGGATACAGGCTATTCCAGCCGTTATATGATCAAGGCCTTTGAGCGGTATATCGGGGCATCCCCCAAGCTGTTCAGCCGCATTATCCGCTTCCAGCATGTACTGGAGATATTGGAGGGCAATGATTACAGGAAGACGCTTGAGCGTATCTTCGAGCTTGGTTATTTCGATCAGAACCATTTCATCAAAGAGTTCAAGGAATTCAGCCTGACAACGCCAAAAAAATACATCATCCAGCGTACCTCGGGAGCTGCAGCCGATGAATGCTAGACATGTTCTTTCAGATACTCCTTCAATGCCTTTCCCAGCTCTGCCGTATACCGGGTCAGCCGCAGGCTGATCTCCGTGCGCATCACGTCCCGGGTGAGTCCGAAGCGTTCCTGATAGCCCCGGCAAAAGATTTTGTAATACACCAGGAACTCCTCCTGCTCATCGGGCACCACCCGGATATTGCGTTGCTTCAGCTCCTTCTGCAGCCGGTGCGTATCATCCATAATGCGCTGCTGAATCGCCTGGCCGGCAATCATGGAGGCCCGCTGGAGAATGCTGCCGGACAGCTCAATCTCGCGCAGGCTTTTGCTGACCATGGTGTCCAGGTAAGGGAGCAGAATGAGGTCACGCACCATCGTCCGTTCCTCGACCGTAATCATTCTTCGCCCCTCTCCCCCCTGCTTCTGTTCATACTGCTGAACATGCTCTGTCATAAGCATCTTGGATTTCCAGCGTTCGTTGCCATCCAGCTTGCTCATTTGTAATGGCCCCCGATCTGCTCAGCCCGTTCCAGGGCAACCGCGGATTCCAGCAATGAAGAGGCGCGGATCAAGGCCTGGCTGCCATACCGGGTCTTGATCTGGTCAATCGCCTGTTCCCTGCCCAGCGTTCGCATACGGTCATCGAACAGGGTCAGCTGCATCACGCGGTCATCCGTTAATTCGGAGATGGTAATCGCCAGACGGCTTAGCGGCATCCCCGTCCAGTGGTCCACGAACAAGCGGTACGCTGCCGCCGCCACCTCATGGGTCAGCGCGGACGGCTCGGGCAGTGTCGTCTGACGGCTGTAGGAATTGGAGGTATTGCCGTCCGTCTCGACTACTGCAACAGACACCACCGCGCCCATGTACCGGTATTTCCGCGCCCGCTGGCAGACCTCAATCACCAGCTCCAGCAGCACCACCTCAATCTCCTCCAGCCGGGTATACAGATTCCAGCGCAGCGCCTTCCCGTGGCCGACAGACTTCATCTGGTGGCGTATCCCGGTTACCACCGGGCTAGGATCGATGCCGCGTGCGGTCTGCCAATAATATTCCGCCTGGATATCGCTCTGCTTGCCCATAGTCCTGCGCATCCGCTGCTTGAACTCCCCCAGCTCCATCCGGGCAATATCTCCAATAGTCGTAATGCCCATACGGTAGAAATTCTTGGTCATCCGGCCAGCCACCATGAACATTTCATGCACTGGGCGCGGCCATAGCTCTGTGTCCAGATTATCGTAATCCAGCCGGAAGATTCCGCCCGCCTTCTTCTTGGCGAAGTTGTTGGCCATTTTGGCGAGGATTTTGGACGGCCCGATGCCCACCCGGGTCCACACTCCGGTAGATAACAGAACGTGCTGCTGGATGGAGTGAATCAGCTCCGGCAGGTCTCCTCCGAACGCGCGCAAGGAGCCGGTCACATCCAGGAACTGCTCGTCGATGCTGAACGCCTCCACCAGATCGGTATATACTTGGTAGATCTCGGAGATCAGGAGGGAGACCTTAATGTAGGTCCCCATCCGCGGCCGGATGACTATGAGCTCCGGGCATTTCGTCAGGGCTTCCCCCACACGCGAGGCGGTGGTCACCCCGCGGGATTTGGCGAGCGGACAGGCCGCCAGCACAATCCCGTTCATCCGCGTGGGGTCGCCGACCGCCACAGGCTGATCCGCATATTCGGGATGGGCCGCCTTTTCGACGCTGGCATAGAAGGACTGGCAGTCGGAGAGCAGAATAATCCGCTCTCTAGGCATACCGTTGCCCCCGTACCGGGCGCCACGACAGAATATTCGCGGTCAGGAACACACGGGGCTGGCCGGTGCTCAGACAGGTGGCCCGAATCCGGCCGTCCCGCATCCCGCACACCTCAATTTTCCGCTGCGTAATCCGGCCCGCCTTGTCCAGATATATCATTTCTATAGTTTGGCCGATGCTCATCTTCATGATTGATCGCCTCCGGATAAAGTGGGAACATCTGTTTGTATTATAACCAGCATTAAGTTTTTTAAGCAATGGTAAAATAGAACAGGCGTTCTCTTTTCGAAACAGTATATGCAGCTAGGGGGATAATTAGAACCGGGAAGGGAAATTAAAGGGTAAGAAACGCTGGAACAAACAGGAGATTTACCGTGTTTCTTAGCTGGAACTTAAACCCAAAAGGCGGTAAAATTCATATTAAAGCTAGCGGAGATTATAACTGTATCAACCGATATTTGTACAAGGAAGAGGTTCAAGCATAATGAGAAAAATCGCCGTTGGCGGACACACTTACTGGTGGAGTTATCAAACGGTCAGAGATGTGCATTGCCGTTCAAAGCTGACGCTGATCACAGAGGACAGAAAGACCAAATGGATTGTTAAGTTTACCACTGTAGACCCCATTACTGCCGGAAGTCCTCTGAATGAAGGATTACGGGTCATCAAAGAGGGGCAATCCTATGCTCTCAATCTAAACCAGCCCAAGTATGTTGCCGAAGTGTTGCAGTATGTACTAGGTATGGAGCTGGATACATCTGCGAAGAACGTGCATGAGCTGAACGGTAATGATCTGCTGGCTGGCATGGGGTACCGGGACACTACGGGGATGTTGATACCCGCAGCATTCAACCGGATGCTTTAGGCGCTGGAACGATAGCAACTGCATTTTATACAATGGAATACTGTAAAAAAGGCTTCGAAATACGATCTATTGTATTCCGTACAATGGAATGCTGAAAAAAGTCCCTTTTTCACCCGAAACACAATATTCTACTGTATGAAATACAATAGAACCTCATTTTATGGTCAGATATGCCTTTTCTATTGCAGGAAATACAATCAGCTATGATGTACTGGAGACGCAAACCTAAAACTTAAGCCTACACTGATCAAGGAGAACAAAGGATGAATGGAACGATCTAGTATAAAAAATCCCGCCGGCCAATTAAGGCTGACGGGTTGTTTGCTCTTTTATCCAGTCGAAACTCCTGAGAACGTCACGGGGCCGGTAATGCTGGCCGTATTAAGCAGAATATTGGTGCTGTTATTGGCTACCCCCAAAGAATAGGCATGATAACCGCCTGGAACATTTAAATCCAAATAAGAGATCGTAACCGGCTGTATTGCGAGTATAGCAAGTCCGCTTGCTCCTACATTAAAAATTGGCTGGTTATCCCGATATAACGTAAAAACTACATTCGGGACGCCAAGCGTAGTCTGAAAACCAATGGTTGCATTCAGCAAAACATCGCCGTTTGTAACCGTTGCAATTCCGAACTCCGCCAATATCTGATTCTGACCCGGTGCGAGAATTGGAATGGACAGGGTCTGAGTGCCTGTAGATGCTGTACTCCGTCCTACATCAATAACTTGTGCCACGATCAAGCCACCTCCCTTCCTGTAATCTATTAATAGATTATGTATGGAAAACAATTCCAGATTGGATAAATGGCAAGTATGATTGACACATTATTATGTGATGATAGAAGTAACTCGGTTACTGAGGGCTGCACTGTTACCCCGCCTTGCTTGGACCAACGAGGATAGCATATACTTCCTATGTTGTCCCCTGCAAGGGACCTACAATAACCGATAAAGAGAGGTCACACACCATGTTTCAAGGCAAAACGAGGACCGCCGTCTGGATCGGCCTCAGTCTGTACACTATTCTCACCCTGTTTTTCTTATTCGTCGGCTTCAACCGCTCATCGGCTCTGCCCGAGACGGGCCTCAGATATCGCTTGGCTTTTGACGGCATTCCGTTGCATTTTCCGGGCGGGGGTTATTCGAATCTCTGGGTCTTCAATCTGGGTAACTATCTGGCCTTCGTACCGTTCGGCCTCGTCCTCCCGCTGCTGATCCGCTGCCGGTTCCTGCCGTTCCTCTTGGTCTTCTTAGCAGCCATTACAGGAATTGAGCTGATTCAGATGGTAACGGGTCTGGGTTCGTTCGATATCAACGATATCGTCATTAATACGCTGGGCGCGGTTGTCGGCTACGGTGCCCAGCGGCTGATCCGCCGCGACCGTACAACCACAAAAGGTATGCTCAAGCTCCTGTCATCAGGCGCTGTCTTGACGTTAATCGTCTACTCCGCTGTGAGCGGTATCAACTATTATCTGGATCATGGCCGCGGGGAGATCCGAGCGCTGGACCAGCTCCCTATTGAGCAGGGTGAAATACGGTGGGAACAAGGACTCCATAGTTTCACTATGGCACAGGAGCAGGTCGAACCGGTGATCAATCTCTATAGCCCTGAACATCCGGGACTTCATGAGTTCTCACTGCGCCTGGATGGACAATATAAGGAGTTATCCGGGAATTTCGGCGTCCCTGACGATGCTATACCTGCTAAGGGCAGCGGCACCAGCAGTGTCATAATCAGCGCCGACGGAGAAGAGCTTTACTCCCTGGAGGTGAATATCGCACCGGGCGAGAATCAGCCGCTGTCTTTTCAGGTGCGGCTTGAAGGCAAACAGCAGCTGACTCTTGCAGTCAAAACCGATGCTGCCGACCCGCGAACCCATGCGGTATTGTGGGACCTTACGCTCACAGAGGCCAATACCGGCCAAAAGCTGGCCGCGCGGCTTCACCGGCTGCTGGGCGGGGGATAAAATAACCAGGTCCGCTAGCCAAATAGCTCCTGCGCCCCTGAAAGCAGGCTCAATCCGTTATAGACAAAAGACCCTTCAAAGCCGGATGGCTTGGGGGGTCTTTCCATTTCTAGATATAGAACATGTAATTATCCGCTTGGCTCTCTTCCTTGAAGTTGATCAGGTCGGATAGCGTGGTGGAGTCCAGGACGTCCGCGATGCTGTCGCGGATGCGCAGCCAGAGGTCGCGCTTGGCCGGGTCGTCTTCTTCGGTGAAGTCCACCGGGGAGATCGGGCCTTCCAGGACACGGATGATATCTCCGGCGGTAATGGTGCTGGTCTCGCGGGACAGTATGTAACCGCCGTAGGCTCCGCGGATGCTCTTCACCAGGCCTGCATTGCGCAGCGGGGCGATGAGCTGCTCCAGGTAATGCTCGGACAGTCCGTTTTTCTCGGCGATGCTCTTAAGTGATGTAGGCCCTTCGCCGAATTTCAGGGCAAGCTCCATCATAATGGTTAATCCGTAACGTCCTTTGGTTGATATTTTCAAAGGGGCACCTCTTTCGTATAGTTGCTGGTTCTGCCTGTGTCTGTTCAGCGTGACTGGACATGCGATATGTCATATCAACGTATTCCGATGTCTGCTCTCAGCTTATGTTATCATATCTATAGATACATTTGGAACAGCAAACGGTAATAATTCGCGATTTTGTTCGCCACTGGTGGACAAATTGTCAATTTCGGACTGTTTTTCGCTATATTTTATAGCCTGGGTGTCCTCGTTTGGGGTAGACAGGTATGTTATAATACACAATGAGCCGGGTGTTCAGTGAGAACGCCGGTATTTTGTGTACAGAAAATGGTGATCACGATGACAAAAGCTAATCAGGATATCCGGGTCGTCGTCGGGATGTCGGGCGGTGTGGATTCCTCTGTTACAGCGCTGCTGCTGAAGCAGCAGGGATATGACGTCATCGGCATCTTCATGAAGAATTGGGATGATACCGACGAGTTCGGCGTATGTACGGCCGAGACCGATGCCGAGGATGTGCGCCGCGTCTGCGAGCAGATCGATATTCCTTACTATACCGTTAATTTCGAGAAGGAATACTTTGATAAAGTCTTTTCCTATTTCCTTGAAGAATATAAGGCTGGCCGGACCCCGAATCCGGATGTGATGTGCAACCGCGAGATCAAGTTCGGCGAATTCCTGAACAAGGCGCTGCAGCTTGGCGCAGAATATGTCGCTACGGGGCATTACGCCCGGGTCGTGGAAGAAGACGGACTGTTCAAGCTGCTGCGCGGCGTGGACAACAACAAGGACCAGACGTATTTCCTCAATGCGCTGAATCAGTACCAGCTCTCGAAGGCCATGTTCCCGATCGGACATCTGCCGAAGCCGGAGGTACGCCGGATTGCCGAGGAAGCCGGACTCTATACCGCGAAGAAAAAAGACAGCACCGGCGTCTGCTTCATCGGCGAACGCAATTTCCGCGAATTCCTCAGCCAATACCTGCCTGCACAGTCAGGCAATATGGTCGATATCGCTACGGGCGAAGTGAAGGGCCGGCATGACGGCCTCATGTACTACACGCTGGGCCAGCGCCAGGGGCTGGGTATCGGCGGCTCGGGGACAGGCGAGCCCTGGTTCGTCGCCGAGAAGGATCTGGCCAGCAACACCCTGTATGTGGTGCAAGGCGAGAAGCATATCAGCCTGTACTCGACCAGCCTTATAGCCTCAGGAGTGAACTGGATCGATCCGGACACTCTTGGCGATGCGCCGCTCAAATGTACGGCCAAGTTCCGCTACCGCCAGCCGGATCAGGGAGTTACCCTGACGAAGCAGGCCGATGGAACCGTCCATGTCGCCTTTGATGTTCAGCAAAAGGCGATTACGCCCGGACAAGCCGTGGTCTTCTATCTGGGCGAGACCTGCCTTGGCGGCGGAACGATTGAGACGGCCGACAAGGTTGTGCCGCTGGCGCAGGCCTGATTGGGGAACAATGGCGTGGTGCTCAGTCTAATGTGATCGGTTTTTCGCATACATGCTGCTTAGTACATCCAAAAAAGAACCTTCAAACCACAGCGCGTGGAGTTGAAGGTTCTTCGTCATTGATGGGCAGGATACAGAGTCACGCCGGGGCTGACTCACAGGGCGGCAGTCTTATTGCGGCTGAACACCCCAGACCAGTACACCGTTGAGATACAGCGGTACCCGGTTCCAGTCTGTGAAAGATGTTTTGGTTGCATCATAGGAGTAATCGTCAGCCTCATTGTAATTACTCCAGTCGGTCTTGTTAATGCGCAGTTGAATCTCGCCGGTGTTCGCACCTGCTGCCAGACTGCCGGCACCGGCGCTGAAAGAGATTTCCAGATAATGGTCTGCGCCTGTAACTGCAGATTCAAGCTTCACGAAGCTGCCCAGCACATTGCTGCCGCCGAGAGCCGCATAATCGACATTGAACTGCTGTGCCCGCTCGCCGTCAATCGTGTAGTAATACCGGACCTTAACCTTGCTGAGGTCTACCGCTGTGGTCCCATTATTGACAATCCGCAGCTGTGGACGGAACTGCGGGTCGGTGGCGTTCGTATCCGTTGTACGGTATTGAACGACCAGATTTCCTACGGCAGGCGTAGCGGTTGGTGCGACTGTCGGTGTAGCCGTTGGTACTGTTGTCGGTGTAGCCGTCGGTGCGACTGTCGGTGTAGCCGTTGGCACTGTTGTCGGTGTAGCCGTTGGCACTGTTGTCGGTGTAGCCGTTGGCACTGTTGTCGGTGTAGCCGTCGGTGTAGCTGTCGGTGTGGCTGTTGGCACTGTTGTTGGTGTAGCTGTCGGTGTTGGTGTAGCTGTCGGAGTGGCCGTTGGCGTGGTTGTAGGGGTAGCTGTCGGCATAGGGCCGCTGCCGTTATTAATCAGCCGGTCATATTCGGCGTAGGCTGTAGCCATGTCCACCTGTGACCAGAAGCGGTGATAGGTGAACTCAGGCGCGCCATTGTCCCAGGTCTTGGTGGTTTTATTGTAGGAAGTATTGTATTTTCCTTCGAGATAACTCCACTTGGGATCATTTTTGATTTTCGGGAGAATATCGGTGTAGCTCGCATACACTCCATTGCCGCCCTTAGCCGGGTCAGATGGAACTGTCGCGTTCCCCGGAATGGTATTGCCCTGGCCGAAGGTACCGCTCCAGCCTGCCGGGAAATAGACCTCTTTGGTGAAGAACCGGAAATAATCGGCACGCTTCTCCAGAGTGGTAATTCCAAGGCCGTCATTGTAGCCCCAGGCGGTATCCAGCATCGACTTAGCCAGCTGCGAAGCGGTTCCGCCGAGCGCAGTGTAGTTGCCGTGCTCTGCCTTGTTCCCTGCGGCGAAGAACGTGAGGGCTTTGATATAGCTGCCCAGTACGCCGGTATCCTGCCCTGGGTCCTTGGTCACTGCCTTCAAGCTGCTGTTGCCGTTAAAAGAGCTGAAGCCGTTCCAGGTATCCGGCTGGCCGTGCCACTCTACATTGCCCGGAATCCAGAATTCGCCCGGTGCAGCCACAGTAGCCACCTGCGGGTTGGCTCCGCCCAGAATCCGGTTGCCCTGCTGATCCAGATAATAGCCGGCGGCATCCGATACGGGACGGCTGCCTACAAAAGCATAATCTGAAGACCAGTCAATCCAGTTCTCAATGACCCGTTTGGCCATTTTGAAATTATCCGAGGTGGTATCCCCGCTGGAAGCCAGGATATAATACAGCTCTGCTACGCGCTCCATACTCCAGGACTGCATCCCGAACCAGTTGTTGGATGGCGGGTCCTGATAGACAGGTGCCTCATCGTAGAGCATGCCGTAGAACGTGCTGGCTCCGGCAGGATAAGCACTGTAAGAACCGCCGTAGCTGTTGGTGGCACCGCCTGCAATCGCTCCTTCAGAGGATTGCAGCCAGTTGTAGAATTCCAATTGGCGGGTCAGCGATTTGCTCCAATCCGTTCCGGCTGTAGCGGAAGACGGAACCAGCCCTGCAGTTGCAGTGGACAGCGCATAGGCTGCAACCACATTCTGGTACCCTTGGTGCGCATGGCTTGCGCCGATTCTCCAGGCCCAGTCTCCGCCGCTGCCCAGACCGCCGCCCCAGGAGGTATACCAGGCCATCAGGTACTGGTTGGAATCCTTGCCGGTTCCCGGCTGAGGCGAACCGTTAGCCGCACTTCCAACCTTCTGGAAGTACTTATCGTACATACCGTAACGGAGGAAGTCGCCCATTTTCTTGGCTTTGTTCAGATAGACCGTATTGGTATAGCCAAGATCCTTGGCCCAGTACATCGCCTGCACAGCGCGTGCATCGGCGTCTGTAGCATTCGTGTAACGCCACTGCGCGGAAGGCGCACTATTTTCCTTGGTGAACAGGCTCATGAAGCCTTCATTCGGCTTGCCGAAGGTCTTGTTATCCTGCGAAGGATGGGAGACCGCCTCCCACACCGATTCCTGCACGCCGCGCTGGAAGGTGTTCACATAGCTGGCGGTGTGCTTAGGATTCAGCAGGTTGCCGAACCCATACCAGTTGTCCACATCCACCAGCCAGTGCATCAGATAGGTCTGGTTATTGCCGTAGGTGGCCTTCAGCTCTGCATCGAGCGGGTCCTTACCCGGAGTGTACTTGCCGTTCAATGCACTTGGATACTGATCCGGCTGAGGGAGCTCCGAGGCGTAGGTGGCCGGGCTGTTCGGGTTGTAGCTGCTCATCGTCGGCTGCTCCTGCACACCGTCGCCTTCATTAATTGGAATGATGTATTTCTCCATGTTATCCCAGGCTGATTCGAGCTTGCTCCAGTCCCCGGTGTTATGGCCATACAGCACTTCAAGCCACATCCAGTAGCTATAGGCCTCGGAGGTAGTCATATGCCCATAGTTGGGCGCCTCGCTGAGCAGGGTCTCTACCGCATGATACGGGATGCCTTCAGCCGAGAAATACCCGCTGGCCGGGTCCTTCAGCTGGTCATACAATTGCAGGAACCGGGTCTTCTCCACCGATGCCGCCTTGGCGGTTCCAGGGCTGAAGCTTAGGATTCCGCTGGTGAGGGAAAGGGTCAGAACGGCAGTCATGACTATGGAGGCCGGTTTCTTGAATGAACTTAGCTTCATCTTCATCATTTCGGCATACTTCCTCTCTGGTATGGTTTAGGGTTCGAGGCCCCAGACAAGTGTTCCTCCACGGTACAGGGTGACTTTGTTCCAATCCGCGAAGGTCTGCTGGGTACCGCCATAGGAATAGTCATTGCTCTCATTGTAGGCCGTCCAGTCTGACTTGTTGAAGCGCACTTGAATCTCCCCGCTGTCTGCCCCTGGCGCCAGGCTTCCTGCTCCTGCCGCAAAAGAAATCTCCAGATAAGAGTCGGCCAGGGTAACAGGTGCACTAAGCTTCCCGAAGCTTCCGTTCAGGTTCCCGCTGCCGACAGCTGCATAGTCACAATGGAATTCCTGCGGCTTGTCCCCGTCAACAGTGTAATAGTAACGCAGCTTCAGACCGCTGAGCGGAATGGCCTCGGTTCCTGTATTGATAATCCGGAACTGGCTGCGGATCTGTGAATCGCCGGGACTGGTATCATTGGTACGGTACTGCACGCGCAGAGCGCCGGCAGGCACTGTAATCTCGCGCGGCTTGGCGCTCACCTGTACGGACGCTGTACTCTCCCCTACGCTGTTCGAAGCGGTTACCACATAATAATAGTCCACTCCGTTCGTTAGTCCGCTGTCGCTGTAGACTGCTGAAGTAGCCGTACCCACTGTAGTGTACGGTCCGCCGCTCACCAGAGAGCGCTTGACGGTATACTTCGTCGCACCGCTGACTGCATTCCAGCTCAAGGCTACGCTGGCATTGCCGGGCTCCGCCTGGAGGCCGGACGGACGTCCCGGAACCTGCGGTTCACCTGGCGTTCCGCCGCCGGAAGGCAGCTCCCCGTACACTTTGACACCTGCATCGTACACCGGGATATAAGGGTTCTTCGTTGCCGCTGAAGCATTCGCGGCCACTCCCTTGAAGGAGAAGTCATTGCTGTTGTCCCAGAAGGTGGTGTTCAGCGGTCCGGCAATCCGGAACTGAACCTCCTTGCGGTAAGCTGACTGTCCTCCCGGGTAGATCGGGGTGCCGGAGAAATCTACTTTGGTGTAGTAGATATGGTTCGCTTCATCGTAAGGCAGCAGTTGGGAGACAGTGGCTCCCTGGTTGTAGCCCCCTGCCTTAACCGTGATATCGCCCGGACCATATCCCGCAGCAACAGCCTCGCTGATGTCCAGATAGTAGTTGAAGGACAGCTGGCTGCTGGAGCGGGCAGGCCATGCAGAACGGTTATTGAGAACCGCGCGGATCTCCACAAAATTGCTGCCGCTGGCATTCACGGAAGTCTCCGTGAACATCTCATCCTCACGCGTTTCGGCCGGAGGGAAGTTCGCAAGCGGGCTCTGCCCCTGCCCGTGAAGCATCATCATCCGGGCCAGAGAACCGGTAAAGGCTGAATTGTAATCGGTTGCAACTTCATTAGAGACATAATCGCTGATTGCATCTGTGTACGCATCGGTCTTGGAGGGTCCGCCAACGAGTGCGCCGTAAAGCACATGCCGGTGGTTGGCCGGGGTGGTCTGGCTGTCGCTCCAGGAGCCGTGTGAGGTACGGTGGTGAGGATGCTCAGGTGCATTCGCGCCGTAGCCGATAACATAGCTGCTATTACGCGGATTGTCGCCCAGCATATAGTTAATCTGGCGCTCTGCGAAGGCCTGGGCGGTATTCTTTTTCACCGGATCAGTCACCCAGTCTGCATAGACAAAAGCAAGGAAAGCATGGTTGGCTGCATACCGCAGCGCCCCCCATTGATCCAGATGGGCCAGCCCGCCTGGAGTATACGTTACCCGGTCAGAGGTGCCGTTCACCCCGGTCGTCCAGAACTGCATATTGCGTTCCGTGGACTGGATGAACTTGGGGTCCTCGGTGATGCGGGACAGCAGGAGCTGTGCCCCGTAATGCTTGTCATCCCAGGATTGGGTCCATTGGTAGCCCCAGTCACCGGCCTGGTTGGTGCCCCACAGTTCACTGGCGGCAACCGCCTTGTCCAGATAGGTCTGCTCACCGGTCGCCAGGTATAGCCAGACACCGCCCCAGCTTAATTCATCGGCATAGCTGCTCCATGAATTGTAATACTGCTTGGCGTCCGTGATGGTATCGGAGTAAGCCCCCCGGTACGTATCGGCAAAATTGTATAATTGCTTGGCATGCAGCAGGAGCTTGTCCGCATAAGCGGGATCTGAATCCCTGAAAATAATGGAAGCCGAGGCAAGGGCGGCGGCAGTCTCACCAGCCAGATCCGAGCCGGGATGTGCAGCATCAATCTTGTAGGCCGGGCGCGCCATAGGCATGACCTCCGCCGGTCCCCACCAGTTATGGTCCGCCGTGCCGTTACCCACCTGTCCCCACAGCTCATTCGGTGCAGTATGCGCTTTCACAAAATAGTCTGTGGCCCAGCGGATATTGTCCAGAATCTCATCCAGCTGCCCGGACTGCACGTAACCATCCTTGTATTCATAGACCGACCATGCCAGCATGGTCGCAGTATACGCCATCGGAAAGCCGAATTTGACATGATCTCCTGCGTCGTACCAGCCTCCCGTCAGGTCATGGCCGACATCGGCACCATCCTGCAGCCCCGAGTCGCCTCTCCATTCCACGCGGTTGTCCGCCGGCAGTTCACCCGAGCGCTGGGCCTCGTAGAAATAGATCGATTTCTGCAGTGCCTCTGCATAATTAAATCCGGCGCTTGCCGCTTCGGTGACAGACGGGCGGACTGCCGTCCCTGAACCAATGGTGAAGGCTAACATCAGGCTTAGTGTAGCGATACAGCCGGTCTTCCGTTTACTTTGACTCATCCTTGCTCATCTCCCTTCGATTTCTTGATTTTTCAGTCCGTCAGGACTCAGGCACGCACAAATACCTCCCCAGTGTCCATAATTAGACATCATATTTAGGCACGTTCCATATACCACCTCTATCTTACAAATTAAGGTAAAATACCTCTACCTACACATATACCACATATAGTAAATTAATTCTATATATTTACATTACAATTTTCTGAGGATACCGGTTTTTTTGCCAAAATATTTCTATTTCTATCATATTTATCGCCTGCAGGGTTGTTCCTGTTCGCCTGCAAATTCGCTTACATACATTCGTCCTGCGCATTGTGATCGGTTTTCCGATTACATTCCGCCCTCTCGCCTCCGCCACGCCCATTGTGATCGGTTTTTCGATTACATTCCGCCCACTCGCCTCCGCCATGCCCAATGTGATTGGTTTTTCGATTACATCCGGCCTGCGTGCCCCCATCCTGCGCATTGTGATCGGTTTTTCGATTACATTCCGCCCACTCGCCTCCAGCACGCTCATTGTGATCGGTTTTCCGATTACATCCGGCCCGCACAGGCTCATCTGGCGCATTGTGTTCGACAGTCCGCAAATACTTGCACGCACAAAAAAACCACCGTATGAAATACATACGGTGGTACAGAGCTATTGCCCGCGCCGCAGCTGCTGGTTATGGCGGATCTTCGCCTCATTGCCCTGCTCGGTGGCCTGATAGAAGACCTTGCGGGAGATTGCCTTCGGCAGATAGTCCTGCTTCACATAATGGCCGGGGAAGTTATGCGGATACTGGTAGCCCTCATGGCCCAGCTGGGCCGCACCTTTATAGTGCGTATCCCGTAAATGCAGCGGCACCTCGGCCGACTTCAGATCCTCCAGACTGTTCATGACGTTCGCGATAGCGGTCACTACCCCGTCTGATTTCGGGCTCTCTACGGCGAACAGAATCGCCTGCGCGATATTCAGCTTGGCCTCCGGCCAGCCGTTATTGCGGTAGGCATCCAGCGCGCTGACTGCCTGGACCATCGCTTGCGGGTTCGCCAGGCCGATATCCTCGCTGCTGGCCGCGATCAGTCGGCGGATGAAGGTCATCGGGTCCATGCCAAGCTTCTCCACCGCGTAGAGGAACCAGAACAGGGCGGCGTCACTGGAGCCGCGGATGCTTTTGTGAAAAGCGGACAGCACGTCGTACTGCGTCGACTCGTCCGCCTTCACAATCGGGCGGCGGATCGACTCCTCCGCCACCGCAAGCGTAATATGCACGCTGCCGTCACGCTCCGGCGCCGTAGTCATCGCCGCCAGCTCCAGAGCATTCAAGGCCCGGCGGATATCGCCGTTCGCCATGGCGGCGATATGCAGCAGCGCGTCTTCATCAGCCTTCAGGTCCATGAAGCCGAGCCCCCGCTGATCGTCAGCAAGCGCCCGCTTCATCGCAATCAGGCTATGTTCGCTTGTCAGGGACTCCAGCTGAAACAGTGTCGAGCGGCTCATCAAGGCCCCATTCACGTAATGGAACGGGTTCTCCGTTGTCGCACCGATGAAGGTAATCGTCCCCTTCTCCACGGCCGGCAGCAGCGCATCCTGCCGGGAGCTGTTGAAGCGGTGTACCTCGTCCAGGAACAGAATCGTCTTCGAGCCGTACAGCGCCTTATTGCTCTGTGCGCGTTCAATGACCTCCCGCACATCCTTCACCGAAGCCTCCACCGCATTCAGCCGCACGAATTCACCTTGGGTGTGATGCGATATGATATGGGCCAGAGTGGTTTTGCCGCAGCCCGGAGGCCCGTAGAGCAGGATAGAAGAGACCTGATCCGCTTCAATCGCTCTGCGCAGCAGCTTGCCCCTGCCTACAATATGCTCCTGTCCGATATATTCATCCAGATTGCCGGGCCGCATCCGGTCTGCAAGCAGCCGTCCGCTCCCGTTGTCTTCACCCTGCGAGAATAAATCCATCCCTACACTTCCTTGCTATCATCTAAGATTTCGATAGAATACATACACTTCTCCTATCATACCATACCTGTAGCGGTCGTTAAAAAGAGCATGACCCCGCCGCCACCGGCGGGAGCCATGCTCTTTGTTCTAGAATTAGAACTCATATACGTTCCAGACTAGCGGTTCATCGCCAGCCGCATCTGCCGCATTTTGGAAATAATCTTGCGGATGCTTTCTTCGGATAAGTGATATCTCTTCTGCAGCTCGTTCACCGAGCAGCCGCTGCTGTGACTACAGAAGATCTCTTCGTTGCGGGCAGCAATCTCTTGCCGGGAGCCGCTGTTCTCGCCCCATCTCACCCGTTCTTCCGCTTTCTTCGGGATGTATAACAGCTCACCCTGTATGTAACCCTGCAGCTCTTCGAGCAGCCCCGGGGGGAGCACATCCTTTCCATTGACGTAACTCACGTTCAATTTCCTCCTTCAACAGGTGTATTCCGTTCAGTCCGATCACTGTACTGTTCTGAATAATCATTCCACCTGCCTCCTTTCTTCTCCTCAAATTTGGTAAATCACCTAAATTCATTATATTAAACCCTGCGGTTATCGTCTACATTCATTATAAATCAGCAGCAATCTGTCAGTGGTTGGTCAGTAACATTCTATATAATATAGTAACCGGAATTACATATCCGCTCGTGTTCGCTCGTTATACATAAGGAGGCCTCGCGGCCTCCCCCTAAACAGGTTTCCGTCTTAGACGGAAACCACCTCGTATTCTGAAAACATATCTTCAGCCTCCTTCCAGAAGTAATCTTGCCCGGCCGGACACTTATTATTAAGCCACAGGCCGCCCGGGGTTACAAGTTCAAGAATAGTTATAATCGTTCTCCACCTGAAAGGCTGGCGCGCGTACTACTTGGAACGAGGAAGAAACCGGGAAGAATGCGAGTTAATTTTTTTGACGAAAAACTAATTATTTAGTCGATCTCTGTCGAAATATATATTAAAATATCTAGTTACTTCGAGATATGGAAATAAATTTTAACCGCCATCCATTCAGAAATTCAGGAGGAACTTCCATGCCAACACCGAAAAAAACCCGAAAGCACCTATTTCGTATCACGAAGCTCAGAACTGAACTGATGCTGCTTATCATTACAGCTATTGTGCTGCCCTCACTGGCTCTGGTGGCTATATCAACACAAACCTCAGAATCGGCTCTGCGCTCCAAAATGGAAGACACCACACGTTCAAGCATCCACCTCCTGGATAAAACACTGTCGCAGCTGATCCTGCTGGAGAGTGCCGCAGTGAATGAGCTGGCGTACGAGATGAGCAGCGCCGGGCTGACGAACAACTCTCCACAGCTGCGCAAGCTGATCGACAACTTCAAGCTCGAGCATCCTGAGGTAGATATCGTGGCGATAGGCAACGAGGACGGGAAATACATGTTCGCGCCGGATTCCAAGCTGGACAATTATGATCCCCGGATACGCGATTGGTACATAGATGCACTTAAGACTCCGGACAAAACATCGGTAATTAATCCCATTTTCTCCAAAGTAACGAACAGCTACATTCTACCGGTCTCCAAGGCTTTTCCGGACGGTAAAGGTGCTATTACAATCAGCATCAGCATGAAGGAGCTAATGGAGCTGGCGAAGAATGTCAGTCTGGGCGACAGCGGATATGTCTTCATCCTGGACGGCAATAACAAGGTGATCTACCACCCTGCCATGGAGGTTGCTTCAGAGGCCACAGGCGCAATGACGGCTGGAACCAAGCAAGGCCCGGCGGGCAAAATCTCCTACAAGGATACGGCAGCCGATACGCAAATGGACGGATACTACATTACCAATGATCTGACCGGCTTCACTCTGGCCGGAGTGCTTCCGGAGAGTGAATACACGAAAGCGGTCTACCCGATTCTGTACAAATCAGCTATCGTTCTCGTGGTCGCGCTGCTGCTTGCTGCAGTGATTACCTTCCTGATTATCCGCCGGATTACCGGGCCGGTAGAACGCCTGAACCGTTCGGCCAAGCGGGTAAGCGAAGGATATCTGGATGAATTCGTCCAGACCAGCCGCAGGGATGAGATCGGTCAGCTTGCCGGCAATTATAATGAAATGGTCTCTTCACTGCGCACCATGGTGCAGGAGGTTGCCGAGACCTCCGGCCAGCTCGCCGCTGCCAGTGAACAGCTCACAGCCAGCACGGCTGAGAACAGCAAGGCGGTCGAGTATGTGACAGAGCTGGTGGAGGAATCCACCCGGGGCGTGGAGACCCAGGCGTATGCTTCCGCCGAAGTCGCTACAACGATGGAGGAGATGTCTACCGGTATCCAGAAAATCGCTTCCGCTTCAGAGGCAATTGTGAGTGCCGCTATGCTTACGGAAACGGATGTCGCAACCGGCAGCTCCAGAATGCAGGAGACCCTGCAGCAGATGAAGACGATCCGCGAATCGGTGCAGCAGTCCGGCACCCTGATCGCTGAGCTTAACGGCTTAAGCACCCGGGTCGCTGAGACCAGCACGGCGATCTCCGCCATTGCCAAGCAGACCAATCTCCTGTCGCTGAATGCCGGTATCGAAGCGGCCCGGGCCGGAGAACACGGGCGGGGCTTCGCCGTCGTAGCCGGTGAAGTGCGCAAGCTATCGGAGGCTACGAATAGCAGTGCCGGACAGATTCAGGAGACCATCTCCGATATGGTCGGCCTGATCGCCAGCGCTTATGATGTAATGAAGCATAAGGTGGCAGAGGATGTGGAGCAGGGCATGGCGCTTACGCTGGAGGCAAGCGAAGCCTTCCGGCAGATTGAGCAGTCCACACGGCAGGTCGGCGAGCAGATCCATGAAGTCTCAGCCATTACAGAGCAAATGTCGGCCAGCAGCTCCGAAGTAGCCGCCTCCGTCCAGGAGATGGCTACCATCGCCCGGTCCGCGCTTGACTCCTTCCAGAGCGTAACGGCAGCTACCGAGGAGCAGCTTGCTTCGATGGAGGAAATCACCTCCTCCTCTGCGGCACTCTCCGGCATGGCTGCGGATATGCAGGGACAGGTGGAGCGGTTCCAGTTCGATGCGAAGGGTAAGGCTTAAAGAGAACAAATTCACTCTGCGGTTGAATAGGATTACCTTCGTGCGAGCACATTGTATGCTGTTTTTCGCATACATTCGGGACATGCGCCTGCATGCGAGCTCAATGTATGCTGTTTTCCACATACATTCGGGCTATGCGCCTGCATGCGAGCTCAATGTATGCTGTTTTCCACATACATTCGGGCTATGCGCCTGCATGCGAGCTCAATGTATGCTGTTTTTCGCATACATTCAGCAACATAGTCACTGTGCGAATCATTCAAAGAACTCTTAGCCACAAATTTACATTCACCTTATCCACAGCAGGAGGAAACTATAGTTTCCTATACAATAACAAACAAGGGGTGCCGTTCAAAGCCATCAATCCGGCTTTGAACGGCACCCCTCTTTTTGACGCAACAGTTCCCCGCTGTTATCCCTCATACGCTCTGAACGTCTTAATTCCCCTCTTCAAGCTCCGGCCAGCCGGAGACGGTCTCCTCTGTGTTAAGCTGCACGTAGGACGGAAGCGCTCCGCTGCGCAGCAGCCACAGCTCATGCAGGGCACGCGTACAGCCCACATACATCAGCTTCGCATCCCAGGCCGCCGCTCCATAATGGTCACTGTCGGCATCTGCCAGAATGACGGCATCGAACTCCAGTCCCTTGGACAAGTAGACGGGCAGAATCGACAAGCCGCCGCGGTATTCCGTGATGCTGCCGTCAATCAGATGAAGATCCTCGAATTGACCAGCGAGCTCAGCGTACAGCTCGGAGGCTTCCCGCAGGCTGCGGGTCAATACCGCCACCGTGCGGTATTCGCGCCCGGAGAGCTGCGCCAGCGCGCTCTTAACCGCGCTGAGCCGCTGGTCCGCCGGAGCAGCAGCAGCCGTTCCCGGCAGCACATCCTCCTCATAGGAGATCAGCCGCACAGGATTCCCGCTGCGGAAGACCGGAACGGCCAGCAGCTCACTGCCTACACCCGCAGACAGAATGCCGTTAGCGAACTCAATAATCTCCATCGTTGAACGGTAGCTTCGGGTAAGTGCATGGTAAGCAGTGTGTTCTTCGGCGAACAGCGTCTGCATCTCTCTCCACGCATGCACTCCCTTGTAAGCGTGGATGCCCTGCGACAGGTCACCCAGAATCGTGAAGGAATGCCCCTTCACATACAGATCCAGTACGGCAATCTGGAACGGGGAGAAATCCTGCGCTTCATCGATCACAATATGGTCAAAGCGCTCAGTACCTTCGTTACCGTTCAGAAGATAATGGATATAGAGCAGCGGGGGCAGATCCTCTTCGCGCAGAATGCCCTTTTTCAGCTCCTTGACGGTCTCCTTCAGCACGGCAGGCGGAATCTCTTCCGGCGCTCCTGCCGGCCAGTCCTCCGGCGTCTTCGCCGCCCGGAAGATCTGCTTGTAGATGGCGAGCGGCTCGTATTTCGGCCACTTGGCGCTGTAAGCCTTCTCACGTGCCGTGCCCTTCTTCTTACGCTCCTTCAGCGCAGCCGCCGAAGGGCTCTTCTTCAGCTCCATCTCGATCCAGCGGTGAAGCCGCGCCATCACCCGTTCCTTGCGCTTCGCCGGAGGATACGGTGCGTATTCCTCATTGTGCCAGCGCAGAATCACCTGGCGGCTCAGCACCGCCCCGTCCCAAGGGCTGAAATCGCCCTCCGGCACAGCGCTGGTCTCCAGCAGCTTGACGCTGGATTCAATGACGCTCATCAGCACCGTTGAGCCCTTGAAGCGCCCGGGGGTCTCTTCCGTAATGACTGGCATCGCTCCGGCCGTCTCGAACCAGCGGCTCATGACCTCCGAAGCATCCTGCTCCGGCAAGTCCACACCCAGCACCTCTGCCGCCCAGTCCGGGAACGTGCTCTGGGCAATATTGCCGACGCCCAGCTCCGGCAGCACATCTGAAATATAGTCCAGGAACATGCGGTTCGGGGCGAAAATAATCATTTTCTCCGCCGATACCTGCTCCTTGTATTGATACAATAAGAACGCCAGCCGGTGCAGCGCGACGGTGGTCTTGCCGCTTCCCGCGACCCCCTGGATGATCAGCGCCGTGTTCTTGGCCGCCCGGATAATCTTGTCCTGCTCCTCCTGAATCGTGGAGACGATATCCCGCAGCCGGTTATCCTTGTTCTCCCCCAGCCGGTAGACCAGGAATTCATCCGATACCGCCGGCGCGTCGCTGTCACGGTTATACGTATCCGCCACCCGCTCCAGGATCTGCTTGCGGATCACAACGTTGCGCTTGAGATAGACCAGCCCTTCAATCAGCCCGTCCGGCGCTTCATACGAGGCGGCTTCCGTTCCTCCGGTAAAAGAATAAAACAGGCTTGCCACCGGTGCCCGCCAGTCAATGACAAGCGGACGGTCGCTTACCTGCTCGCGGTCTACGCCGATTTTGCCGATATAGAGTGCCTTGCGGTCTTCCTCATCATTGCCCTGAAAATCAAGCCGTCCGAAATAAGGCTCCTGCCTAAGCTTGGCAAGATCTTTGCGCCTCTGTTCCCTTGAATCCTCCAGCACCTGCTCGGTATAATCGTGTCCCGTGTACACAGGTGTTGAGCGCAGCCGCTCAAGGGTGGAATCAATCTCTGTCAGCACGTGGTTCAGCCTGTCTTCTTCCTCTTGATAGGCACTTTGAAAGTTGTCTTCCAATTTCAGTTACCTCCTAAAAGTTTTGCGGGCATCACTTCACCCGACTTTTCTTCGCGCAAAACTGCTTCGGAAGCATACGCTTAGTTATGCGGGCATTCGCTTCCTGAATCACTACGAGCATAACTCGCTTCGGAAGCATGCACCTTAAGTTGTGTGAGCAGTCCATCTTATCACAACAGGATAGGGAAAGCCATATATTTCTAGCAACTGCCCAAGCTGCGGATAAGAGGAAGAGGGAAAAGGAGCCCCCCTTCCACCTTAGCCGTCAGCCCATCAGCGCATGCAGCACGAAGTTCGCAATGAACAGCCCGGCAATACCGTACAAGGCAGGAGGAACCTCTTTGCCTTTGCCGGTAGCCAGCTTCACCAGCGGATAGGTGATGAAGCCAAACGCCATGCCGTCCACGATGCTGTAGGTGAAGGGAATCATCACCATGACCAGGAAGGCCGGGAACAGCTCCGTCATGTCGCCGAGATCCATCTCGCGCACATTCTGCACCATCAGCCCGCCGATTACGATCAGAATCGGCGCAATCGCGCTGTCCGGCACATAAGCCAGCAGCGGGATGAACAGGAAGGTCGCCCCGAACAGCAGGCCGGTGACGAGTGAAGTTAAGCCGGAGCGGCCTCCTGCCGCAATTCCGGCGGTGGATTCGGCAGCGGCGACCACCGGGCTGCTGCCGAACAGACCTGCCGCGATGTTGGCGAGCGACAGCGCCCGCAGACTGCTTTTGAAGCGTTCCGGACGTCCTGCCATCAGCGTCTGGGAAGAGATCAGGCCGATATTCTCAAACACCACAATCAGCAGCAGCAGGAAGACGGCAATCCAGAAGACAAGGCTGACGAAGCCGCTCCAGTCCATACTGGCGAACACGCTGCCGTAACCGCTGAACACATGTCCCGGCTCTGTATTCTTCGGCGCATGGGCGGCCCCCAGCAGATAGGCAAGACCTGTGCCCACGAGCATACTGATCAGCAGACCGCCGCGTGTGCCCCGGATGAACAGCACCAGCGCCAGCAGCAGCGTCACCACCGAGGTAATGACCGCAGGATCACTGAAATGCCCGATGGCGACGAAGGTGGTGGCGTGGGCAATGACAATCCCGCTTTTTTGCAGGCCGATGAAGGTCAGGAACAGCCCGATGCCGACGGTGATCGCATGCTGCAGATTATGGGGAATCGCATCGCTGAGAATGCGGTAGAGCGAGGTGAAGGCCACAATGGCAAACAGCACCCCGGTCACCACCACCACCGCCAGCGCCTCGCGCCAATCCAGCTTCATAGAATGCACCAGCGTATAGGTGAAAAAGGCATTGATCCCCATGCCCGGGACGACGATAATCGGCGTTTTGCCGCCAAAAGCCATCAGCAGACAGCCCGTCACCGCTGTCAGCAGCGTGGCAACCATCCCGGCCCGCAGCGGCATGCCTGCATCTGCCAGGATCGCCGCATTAACCATTACAATATATACCGAAGCGAAATACGACAGGATACCGGCCGCCCATTCCTGCTTCCAGTTGTCGCCCGGCTCCATTCCCACACTATTCCGCCAAATATTCGATTTCATGTTACAACCTCCACTTAAGTTCTTCTCATAGGATGCCATGTATATCTCCGTAATAAAAGGGCATATAGCCGGAAGCCGGCTACACACCCTTTTACCTGATAGCATTCATTCAAATGTAATGCCGCCCGTTTCGAGCAAATCCCGTACCGTTACACTGACCATAATCAGGCCGACTACAGGGGGTACAAAAGAAGTACTGGCCGGAGGCTGCTTCGCCTTGCGCCGGTCCGGCGCATTCGCAGGCACGATCTGCTCCGTCACATCCTCGCGCGGCTTCACAGGCTTCTCGGTGGAGAAGACCACCTTCACGCCCTTCTTAATGCCTTCCTTGCGCAGTCTGGTGCGGATCACCCGGGCAATAGGGTCCATGCTGGTCTTGGAGATGTCGGCGACCTGGAAGCGGGTCGGGTCCATCTTGTTGGCCGCACCCATACTGGAGATCATTGGGATCTTCCGGGCCAGACATTCCTTGATCAAGTGAATCTTATAAATAATCGTATCCGAAGCGTCAATTACATAGTCCAGCTTGTATTTGAACAGCTCCTCATACGTCTCTTCGGTGTAGAACATATTCAGCGCAATCGCTTCGCATTCCGGGTTGATCAGCTTGATGCGGTCTACCATCAGATCCGTTTTATTCTGGCCGATGGTCGTGGTCAGCGCATGAAGCTGGCGGTTGATGTTGGTAATATCCACCGAATCCTTATCAATCAGAATAATCCGGCCGATGCCGGTCCGGGCCAGCGCTTCCGCCGCCATGGCGCCGACTCCGCCGATCCCCAGCACAGCCACTGTGCTGTTCTTCATAATCTCCAGGCCCTCCGGCCCGATCGCCAGCTCCGTACGCGAGAACTGATTCAGCATGATGCCAGCCTCCTTGGGCAAGGCTTCCGGGACGTCCCTCTGCTCTATTGGTGCGCCCCGTCAGTCCATAGTTGATTTATTTCTTTTCTTTCTCCGGTTTCGGTGCCAGCTTGATGTGCAGCTGCTCCAGTTGTCCCGCATCCACCGGGGATGGGGCATCCATCAGCAGGTCCGTTGCACTTGCCGTCTTAGGGAAGGCAATGGTCTCACGCAGGTTCGTGCGGCCCGCCAGCAGCATAATCAGACGGTCGAAGCCAAACGCGATGCCGCCATGCGGAGGCGTGCCGTATTCAAAGGCATCCATCAGATAGCCGAATTTCTCATAAGCCAGCTCCTGCGAGAAGCCGAGTGCATTGAACATTTTCTCCTGAACGTCACGCTTGTAGATACGCTGGGAACCACCGCCTACCTCGTAGCCGTTAAGCACCAGGTCATACGCCTGTGCGCGGATGGCCCCCGGATCGGTATCGAAGAGATGCAGGTCTTCATCCATCGGGCGTGTGAACGGGTGATGCTCAGCCACATAACGCTTCTGATCCTCATCGTAGCCGAGCAGCGGGAATTCCGTTACCCAGGCGAATTTGAACACACTGTCGTCGATCAGACCAAGCTGACGGCCAATCTTCAGACGCAGAGCACCAAGCACATCGGCTACCACCTTCTTGGTATCAGCGGAGAAGAGCAGCAGGTCGCCATCCTCGGCACCTGTGCGCTCCTTCACGGCAGCGATTTCTTCCTCGGAGAAGAACTTCACAATCGGTCCCTTGAACTCGCCGTCTTTGACCTGAATCCAGGCCAGACCCTTGGCCCCGTAACGGGCAGCATATGGTCCAAGATCGTCAATCTCCTTACGGGTCCATGTGCCGCAGCCCTTGGCGTTCAGACATTTCACTTCCCCGCCCTTCTCAATCACGGAAGCGAACACCTTCACACCGCTCTCAGCTACGATATCATTCATCTCTACCAGCTCCAGGCCAAAGCGCAGGTCCGGCTTGTCAGAGCCGTATTTGCCGATTGCTTCGGCATACGTCAGCCGCTGGAACGGTGCGGATACCTCTACTCCCACCGTCTCCTTCAGCAGGCGCTGCATGAGCTTCTCCATCATCGCCAGCAGCTCATCCTGCGGCATGAACGAGGTCTCAATATCGAATTGTGTGAATTCTGGCTGGCGGTCAGCGCGCAGGTCCTCATCGCGGAAGCAGCGGGCCATCTGGTAATAACGCTCGATGCCGCCAACCATCAGCAGCTGCTTGTAGATCTGCGGCGACTGCGGAAGCGCGAAGAATTCCCCTTCATGCACACGGCTTGGCACGAGATAGTCACGTGCGCCTTCCGGCGAGCTTTTGGTCAGAATCGGCGTTTCTACATCGATGAAGCCCTCATTGTCGAGGAAATCGCGGAAGATCTTAGCCGACTTGGAACGAAGCAGCAGCGTCTTGTGCATCTCCGGACGGCGCAGATCCAGGTAACGGTATTTCATGCGCAGGGATTCGTCTACTTCCACCCCGTCTTCGATGAAGAACGGAGGTGTCTTAGCCGCATTCAGCACTTCGATGTCTGTAATCTGCACTTCGATCTCACCGGTCGGCAGATTGCGGTTGATGGTCTCCTCATCGCGCTTAACCACAGTACCCGTCACGGACAGCACATATTCACTGCGTACCTTATCGGCAATCTGCAGCGCTTCACCGGAATAGTCAGGGTTGAATACAATCTGTACAATCCCTGTGCGGTCGCGCAGATCAATGAACAGCACGCCTCCAAGGTCACGGCGGGTCTGCACCCAACCGTTCAATGTTACTTTCTCACCGATGCTCGCTGTCGTTAATTGGCCACAGTTATGACTTCTGGTCATCTTATATCCTACCCCTTCATGTTTAAAATTACATATGCTCGCCTGCTCGCTTAATTCTGAATCAGCGCCTCTGCCAGCTCGTCCAGCTTCACCGTCCGCTGCTCGCCGGTCTCCATCGACTTGAGCGCGATGACGCCGTTATTCAGCTCGTCTTCACCGAGAATCGCCGTATACCGGGCTGACATGCGGTCCGCCGACTTCATCTGCGCCTTCATCTTGCGTCCCAGGTAATCGCGCTCCGCAGAGAATCCAAGGCTGCGCAGACGGAACAGCTGCTTCGTAATCTCCAGATCTGCTGCTTCGCCCAGTGCAACGAAGTACACATCCAGCGGCTTCGCCGCTTCCAGCTCGACACCCTGATTCTCCAGAATCAGCAGAATCCGCTCCAGGCCAATCCCGAACCCGATACCCGGCTGATCCGGCCCGCCGATCTCCTCGACCAGACCGTTGTACCGGCCGCCGCCGCCCACCGTGTCAATGGAGCCAATGCCTGCCGCTTTATACTCAAACGCCGTATGCGTGTAATAATCAAGGCCGCGCACCAGGCGTGGGTTGATGCTGTATTCCACACCCATCACATCAAGATGACCTTTCACCTTCGCAAAATGCTCTGTACACTCTTCATCCAGACTATCCAGAATAGAAGGCGCTCCGCCGAACTTGTCCTGATCGACCTTGCAGTCCAGCACACGCAGCGGGTTGCGCTCCATCCGCCGCTGGCAGTCGCTGCACAGGCTCTCTCTCATCGGTCTCAGGAAATCCAGCAGCTTCTCGCGGTAAGCCGCACGGCTCGGCGCGTTGCCGACCGAATTCAGCTCTACCCGCACATCCTTCAGCCCCAGATCAATATAGAACTGGTACCCCAGTGAGATGACTTCAGCATCAATCGCCGGGTCCACCGCGCCGAAGGCCTCGATGCCGAACTGATGGAACTGGCGGTATCTGCCGGCCTGCGGACGTTCATAACGGAACATCGGTCCGATGTAATACAGCTTGCTGACATCCGGCTCACCGTATAGCTTGTTCTGGACATACGCACGTACCACGCCTGCTGTCCCTTCGGGACGAAGCGCCAGATCACGGTCGCCCTTGTCCTTGAAGGTATACATCTCACCTTCTACAATATCCGTTGTTTCGCCGACTCCGCGCTCGAACAGCCCGGTGTGCTCGAACAGCGGGGTACGAATCTCCCGGTAATTGAAGCGGCGGCACAGCTCTCTTGCCTTGGCCTCCACGACCTGCCATTTCTCTACTGCACCCGGCAGCACATCCTGTGTACCTGTTGGTTTCTCGAATCTTTCTTTAGCCACGCCTATCCCTCCTGAAAATAACCCCTAAAAACAGCAAAAAATCCCTCATCCCTGTTCAATTACAAACAGGGACGAGGGATTATCATAACCAATAATTCACCCGTGGTACCACCCACATTCCGGGCTTAGCAACTTGCTCTGCCTAAGCTCCGCTCTAAGCGGTTAACGCCCGCCTACGCGCATCCGGCTACTGACTGTAGGCAATCCTGCTGCCTGCGTTCGCCGTGCGTTCTCGGGGAGGTCATTCGTCCGTTCATCAACAGAATCCTTACAGCCTTGCGGATCAGTATACGGTCCTTCTTACCTGGACGACAGCCATGATCTGCGGGATTCCTCTCTGGGGTTGTGGGTTACGGATTACTTGGTCCCGTCATCAAAACAATATAAACTTACCTATACTGTTAGATTCTACTGAACCACTGCGCTAAAGTCAAGGATTGAATTAGTGTGAACCTTTAAAATAAAAAAGTGACCTGCAGCCGATTGCTGCAGGTCCATCATCATATATTATAAAAAAGGGGGTCATGCTTCTATTATAAACACGCTATATTAAGGAATCATGTATGTAGTGTTACAGTTGCATTACAGAAAAGAAAGCGTTTCACCAAGCCGTTCAAATCCCCGCTGTCATGCTAATCCATAGGTTACACCATCCCCATGCTCCTGTCTACACCTATCCTGCCGTCCTCTCTTTTATGCTGCATATAAAACAGCTCCAGCCTCTCTATACCAGAGGGCTGGAGCTGAAATGAACTGTATACCGGCAGTGATTCCGCTTGCCTTTTTAATCAAAAATCTCTACATAGGCCTGCTTGCCGCGCAGCACCTCAACAACCTCGTTGTAATGATTATCTGCTACCTTGAGATCCATGACATAATGCAGGTGCTCCAGGTCGCTGCTTGTCAGCTCTTCCCCTCTATGCACTTCGCCCTCCGTACGTACTTCATCGGCACGTACTTCATCCGTACGATTCAAATTATCATCTGCTGCAACTGCGGGGACAATGGCCGCACCGGAACCCATACCCGTTGCACCTCCGGCAGCGTACACGCCCCCGGCACCTGTTGAAGCAGTATTGGTGGACCCCAGCGGAATCAGAATGTTACGACGGTTATTTACTCCATTATCCAATGGGTCGGTTAAAGCCGACACCTCAATCCCGTCTACACCGTAAGGAATCAAAGAAGTCTTAGCACCTTCCGCTGCATCTTCTGTACTGAAATAGGCCTGGATTCTTCTTGTCATTGTAAATCCCTCCCATAAAGTTGTATTATGCCAAACGGGTTATGCATGTATTTCATGTATTACAACACCTTAAGCAGCTCACGCACAAAAGCGGGCTCATCCTTGGGTGTGCGTGAAGTAATGTAGTTGCCGTCTACGACGACCTCTTCATCCTTGAACTCCGCGCCGGCATTGATCAGATCATCCTTCAGCGGCGGATAGGAGGTAAGGGTGCGGCCTTGCAGCAGTTCAGCACTGATCAGAATCTGCGGGCCGTGGCAGATCGCGGCAATCGGCTTGCCTGCACGGTCAGCATCCTTCACGAATTGCAGAACATCCGGGTCAAGACGGAGATTCTCCGGCGAAGATCCGCCTGGAATGACTATCGCATCATACTCTTCCGCTGTGACCTCGCTGACCGCTTTATCGGCGGCATAGGATACGCTCCCTTGTTTGCCGAGCAGGGTCTCATTTTTCTTCAGACCGATGATTTCTGCCTGATGTCCTGCCTGTAAAACTTCTTCGTAAGGAACCTTCATTTCAGAATCTTCAAAGTCATTGGCAAGCAGAAAAGCTACTTTACTCATGAGATCCATATCTCCTTTCTGGGCTGCTATCGTCTCGTCAATCTATTACCCTCATTCCCCCGCTTTATAACGAAGCCTAAGCAGTTACCATAAATTCTGTTCCGTACGTACTGCCTCCCTGCTTAAAAAAATCCGCTCCCGCATACCTTCTCCCCGGTCAGGTACGCGGCAAAAGACCGCGGCCTCTGCGCTGGAGTCCCTGCGGCTCCTTCGGGTCGCCGGCTTCCTTGGCTGTCGCTGAAGCTTCGGTCATCGACCCGGCCACATGGGCCTGAATCATGTTCCACATCCATGCTTGTGGTGCTTGTCTCATTTTGCTTGCTCCCCGCACTTGAATAATGGTGCATCATTCATAGTCTATCCAAGCAGGGCTGCTGCTATCCCGCTTGCTAATTCTCTGAACAGACACCGCGGGCAATTGGGAATTCCACACCATCCAGATGCTACTCTCCCGACGAAAGAGTTGGAAAAAGCACACTTAATTTTGTCTTTTTACTGTAGTTAGGAGCAGCAGTTGGATAATGTACAGTTAATTCTTTCAATATCAGGCGGTGGAGAATAAAGAGGATAATTAAGTGTTACTTTTCCATTTGCTATGGCGCAGTATGACATTCTCGAGTAATTAGTTGTACAAATTCCACTTGCGTTCCCGCCCCCACTACTCCAATGCACCTGTATCCCCCCGTTCAGCGCAATCAAGCGTTCTTTCACCCAAGCGGAAACGGCTATGCCTTTGTAGAGAAGGTACCGTTTCTGCGGGAAATAGAAGGATACATGATGAGATACCATACATACATAAGTTTTGCTATCTCGGCAAAAAAGGACCCCACCATGTGGAGTCCCGTGATATATCATATACAGTTAAGGCGGTGTCTGCCGCCTCCATTTCTAACCCTTGCTGTCCAACAGCAGCGTAACCGGTCCCCAGTTGGTCAGGGCGACATCCATCATCGCTCCGAACACACCGGTCTCTACCTGCAGTCCTCCGGCACGCAGCTCCTGGTTGAAGTAGTCGTAGAGGCGCTCTGCCTCAGCCGGAGCCGCTGCTGCCATGAAGTTGGGACGTCTGCCCTTGCGGCAGTCCCCGTACAGCGTGAACTGTGAGACGGACAGAATGGCCCCGCCGGCCTCCGTCACACTGTGGTTCATTTTACCAGCCGCATCTTCAAAAATCCGCAGTCCGGCGACCTTGTCAGCCAAATACTTGGCATCCTTCTCCGTATCCTCATGGGTTACGCCGACCAGCAGCAGCAGGCCCTCTCCAATCGCTCCGGTCACTGCTCCGTCCACCGTCACACTGGAGTTCTTGCAGCGCTGCACAACTACTCTCATCTCATTCTTCAGCTCCTTGCCTTAGCACCTCTATTGCATAATGCGGTTAACAGTATAGACATCCTTGACCCGCTTCACTTTGTCGACCACAGACTGCAGGTGATCAGTGTTGCGGATCAGAATCGTCATATGGATCATCGCCATCTTGTTCTTGTCGGAGCGCCCGGTGACCGCTGAAATATTGGTCTTGCTCTCCGATACCGCCTGCAGCACCTCATTCAGCAGCCCATTGCGGTCATGGCCGGTAATCTCAATATCGACGCTGTAATTAGCCTCCATACTGCCTTCCCACTCCACTTCGATCACGCGGGCCGCTTCCTCTCCGTCCATCTCGTTCGGAATGTTCGGACAATCCTCCCGGTGTACCGATACGCCCCGGCCACGGGTCACATAGCCGATAATATCGTCGCCCGGCACGGGATTACAACATCGTGCGAAGCGCACCAGCAGATTGTCAATCCCCTTGACACGGACCCCGTTGGTCGGCTGGTTGCGCTTCTCTCCGCTGGATTTGATTGCCTTCATCTCAGAGGTAAGCTCCAGATGGCCTGCGGCCTCCTCCTGGTCCTTACGCAGCTTCTCGGTCAGCTTGGAAGCGATCTGCGCCGCAGTAATCCCGCCGAAGCCGACCGCCGACAGCATATCCTCCACATCATTGAAGGCGAACTTCTTCGCTGCCTCCGATAATTTGTCCTCCGTCAGCCAGTCAGAGACCTCTACGTTCAGGCGCTTCAGCTCGCGTTCGATAGCCTCCCGGCCCTTCTCGACGTTCTCCTCGCGCTTCTCCTTCTTGAACCACTGCTTGATCTTGCTCCGCGCATGCGAGGACTGGGCAATCTTCAGCCAATCGCGGCTCGGACCGTACGAATTCTTCGAGGTCAGAATCTCCACGATATCTCCGGTCTTCAGCTTATGGTCAAGCGGCACGATACGCCCGTTCACCTTGGAGCCGATCGTCCGGTTCCCGACCTCGGTATGGATGCGGAACGCGAAATCCAGCGGCACCGAGCCGGCAGGCAGCTCTACTACCTCACCCTTAGGCGTGAATACGAAGACCAGATCGGAGAAGAAGTCCATTTTGAGCGACTCCACGAATTCTTCGGCATCCTTGGCTTCATGCTGCAGCTCCAGGATCTCGCGGAAGAACGGCATTCGGTTCTCGGGATTGACGTTGTTGCTGCTGCCTTCCTTGTACGCCCAGTGCGCGGCGATCCCGAATTCGGCCGTGCGGTGCATCTCCCAGGTGCGGATCTGCACCTCCGTCGGCTCTCCTCCCGGACCAACTACGGTTGTATGCAAAGACTGATACATGTTCGCCTTGGGCATAGCAATATAGTCCTTGAAACGACCGGGCATCGGCTTCCAAAGCGTATGAATAATACCCAAAGTGGCATAACAATCCTTAATATTGTCGACGATAATGCGGATAGCGAGCAGATCATAGATCTCGTTGAACTGCTTGTTCTTCGTGTTCATCTTGTTATAGACACTGTAGATATGCTTCGGGCGTCCCGAGAGATCGCCTTCGATGCCCATTTCATCCAGCTTGGCGCGGATGCGGCCGATGACACTGTCAATGAACTGCTCACGTTCTGCCCGTTTCTTGTGTACAAGGTTGGCAATCCGGTAGTACTGCTGCGGATTCAGGTAACGGAGCGCAATATCCTCCATCTCCCACTTGATCGCAGAGATCCCCAGCCGGTCCGCAATGGGACAAAAGATCTCCAGCGTCTCATAAGAAATCCGGCGCTGACTCTCTTCGGACTGGTATTTGAGCGTACGCATATTATGCAGACGGTCCGCCAGCTTAATCACGATTACCCGGATATCCTGCGCCATAGCGATGAACATCTTGCGGTAGTTCTCGTTCTGCTGCTCCTCCTTGGAGCGGAAGCGGATGCGTTCCAGCTTGGTCAAGCCGTCCACAAGCATTGCGCAGGTATCGCCAAATTTCGTGCGGATCTGCTCCAGGGACACTGTCGTATCTTCCACAACATCATGCAGCAGCGCAGCAATAATGGATATGACATCCATTTGCATATTGACGACAATATCTGCGACCGCGAGCGGATGCAGAATGTATGGCTCCCCCGACTTCCGGACCTGCCCGTGATGAGCCTGATCGGCGAATTCATAAGCTTCACGGATGCGGAGAAGATCTTTTTCTTTTATATAGGCGCCAGCCTTTTCGGTTAATTGCTCTATGCCCATTCTCGTCGTATCCGTTTCCCTTCTATAATAAAATGAACCTGCAAGCATGCAGAATTTGCAGGTTCCGTGCGTTCCCGGCTGCATTACGCTCAGGTTAAAGTTGTCTATAATTATGACGCTTACGAGGGATTCCGTCAACACTTGCCATAGCGTGGTATTCCTGTCAGGGAAAGGGTCAAGAAAAGACAATTTTGTGGCACGGGTAAAAATGTTGTTGTAAAAACCCGCCGATCTATTTAATCTAGTAAAGGCGGTTTTTTATAAGATAAGAATTGTCAAATCAAATTAGATCAGAAAGAGAAGTGAACTCCATTGCAACGCGAAATTCAAGTTAACGAAAGACTCCCTTGGGGCCCGGGCTTCCTCCTGAGTCTTCAGCATCTGTTCGCCATGTTCGGCAGCACCGTGCTTGTTCCCAACCTGTTCGGGGTAGATCCCGGCATGATCCTGCTGATGAACGGTATCGGCACCTTGCTCTACATTCTGATCTGCCGCGGCAAAATCCCCGCCTATTTGGGTTCAAGCTTTGCCTTCATCTCTCCCGTGCTGCTTGTGCTCAAAGAGCATGCCGGCGATCATGAGCGCGGATATTCGCTTGCACTGGGCGCTTTTATCGTGACTGGCGTTATATTCATTCTTGTGGCCTTAATTGTACGTTATGCCGGTACCGGCTGGATTGATGTCGTGTTCCCTCCGGCAGTTATGGGAGCAATTGTTGCCACGATCGGACTTGAGCTTGTGCCTGTAGCCGCACGGATGGCCGGACTCATTGCTCCTGAGGGTGTAGCTACCGCTGACTGGACGCCTGACGGCAAAGCCATTACCCTGTCGCTCGTCACACTCGGTGTTACCGTGCTCGGCTCCGTGCTGTTCCGCGGCTTCCCCAAAATCATTCACATCCTCATCGGTATCGTTACCGGTTATGTACTCGCTTATATCTTGGGTGAGGTGAATACTGGTGCCATCTCTCAAGCAAGCTTCCTCTCGCATCCCACTATTATTACCCCATCCTTCAACTGGCAGGTTATTCTGACGATCATTCCGGTATCACTTGTAGTCATTGTAGAGCATATCGGCCATTTGCTGGTTACCAGCAATATCGTCGGCAAGGACCTGACCAAGGACCCGGGACTGGACCGCTCACTGATGGGCAACGGGATTTCTACTGTACTGTCTGGATTCCTGGGGTCTACGCCTAATACCACTTATGGTGAGAATATCGGCGTAATGGCTCTGACCAAGGTATACTCGGTATATGTTATCGCGGGGGCTGCTGTAATCGCCATTGTGTTGTCGTTCTCCGGAACATTCTCCTCGGTCATTGCCAACATTCCTCTGCCGGTCATGGGCGGTGTATCCCTGCTGTTGTTCGGGGTTATTGCGGCATCAGGCCTGCGTATCTTCGTTGAACAGAAGGTCGATTTCTCCAAAGCCACCAACATGATTCTGGCTACGCTCGTCCTGGTTGTCGGCATCAGCGGCATTTCGCTGAAGCTTGGCGGTGTAGAACTGAAGGGAATGGCACTGGCGACTATCGTCGGTATGGTTCTCGCCCTGCTCTTCAAGCTGATCGAGGTTCTGGGCCTGTCCAATGAACAGGAAGCTGACAAATCGGCACATTAAGTGATTCTCATCTGTTAAAATATAAAAAGCGGACTGCTGTCTTCATTCGACAACAGTCCGCTTTTTATTTCCCGGGAAAAGTTGCCGGGCACCGGGATTAATCCTCGTAAGTCAACAAGGTAACCACTTCAATATCGGACAGCTTGTCCCGTCCGGACAGAGCTGTCAATTCGATCAGGAATGCAGCGCCGACCACCTGGCCGCCAAGCTGCTCTACCAGGTTAACAGAAGTAGCAATCGTACCGCCTGTAGCCAGCAGATCATCCGCAATCAGCACCTTCTGGCCTGGCTTGATCGCATCGGTATGCACAGCAAGGGTATCCTTGCCGTATTCCAGATCATAGCCTACTTCGATTGTCTCATAAGGAAGCTTGCCGCTTTTACGGATTGGCACGAAGCCTACCCCCAGCGCATAAGCCAGCGGCGCACCCACTACAAAGCCGCGCGCCTCCGGTCCGGCAATGACGTCGATCTCCAGGTGGGCTACCAGGGCCTTAAGCTCATCGATGGCAGCACGGTATGCAGCGCCGTCCTTCAGCAGCGTAGTAATATCTTTGAAGCTGATTCCTGCCTGGGGGAAATCCGGAATTACGCGAATATTGTTTTTGAAATCCAACATCATCATCTCCTAAAAGTAAGCGGGGATCACCCCGCTGAAGTTACTCAAACCAATGACCGTGACAGCATGTACAGCTGTTATGAGGCCCCTAAACGTCGTGACAGCATGAATTCCTGCAATTCACTGCGGCTGCCTTCCATGAAATACTGCTCCATCTCCGCCGTCTTGCCCAGTCTGACGAAATGCTCTGATGTGCTCAGACTCTTGGCGGCAGGCTGCGGAACAAAAGTAATTGTGCCGCCGCTGCGCTCAATGAAGTCAAGCTCATCGAATACATCCAGCATTCTGCTCACCATACGCACACCAAGCGCCGACTGGCGGCTGAGCCGCAGCAGCACTTCATGCTCAGGAGTTGGAGCTGCAGCGATTGCGGCAATCCATTTATATAACAATTTGAAATGATCACGGGTAGGAACCTGCAGACGGTCACGCCCGTCACGGATCGAATGCAGCAGGGCAATGTTCTCCGCCTCAGGAAAAGCAGTAAACAGCGCTTCCAGCTGTTCCGGGGACTCGGGCATATCCAGCACACAGAGCAGCGACAGTCCCTCTTCATCATGCGCGCCTTCCGGCTGATGTACAGCAGAGATCCCGGCAGACTCATCGTATACCCAGAGGGACATGCCCTTAAGATCACGCAGCGGCGTCGTCCGGCTGTTCTGGAAGACCGCAGCACTCCGGCCCGGATTGCTGCCGCTATAGGTGCGGAGCAGCTCCTGAATATGCGCTGCCTGCTTGACAGCATCAGCTGCGCCGCGCAGATCGAACAGCTGCGCCTTCGGCACCGCCAGATCCTGCAGCATCAGCTGAGGCTTGCGCGAGCCGTTCCATTCATTGACGGACAGCTCTGCCAGTACATCCACGGCTGTGCCGTCCGGCAGCAGCTCAGCCAGTGGACCCTTGCCGAAGGCTACAGCTTCAATCGTCAGCTTGTCCTGCTGGAGCACAAGCTTCAGGTGCTTACCCTCCTGGCCCATCTTCCTTGTCTCCTTCACAACCGCTCCGCGCAGAATGAATCTTGGCAGCGGATTAGCCATGCCGAACGGCGCAAGCCGCTCCAGCTCAAGCGCAGCCTGGAGGGTCAGATCGGCAATGGAGACTTCGCCGTCCGCAGCTGTAACCGCTACGAAGTCCTCCGGTGTCAGAACAGACGCAGCATAGCTATTCAGCGCAGCATCGAAGGCTTCCAGCTTGCCCTGCGGCAGACTCATCCCGGCAGCGGCCGGATGTCCTCCGAAGTGGTCCATCAATTCGGCGCATGAGGATAAGGCCGCATAGATATCGAGACCCGGGATGGAGCGGGCAGAGCCCTTGCACATCCCGGTCTCCGGATGAATGTCCAGAATAATGACCGGACGGTAATACCGCTCCAGCAGCTTGGAGGCCACAATGCCGACTACGCCGACATTCCAGCCCTGGTCCGCCAGCACAATAATATCCGGCAGTCCGCTCCGGCTGATTCTCTCCTCCAGCTTGGCTGTGGCTTCAGTAACAATTCGCTCCACAACCAGTTGGCGTTCCTTGTTCAGCAGATCCAGCTCACCGGCAAACTGCTCTGCTTCCGCCGAATCTTCTGTGGTCAGCAGTGTAACCGCCCGGCCAGCATGATCCAGTCTTCCGCTGGCATTGATACGCGGAGCCATCCCGAAGGCGATATTCACCGCACTGACGGTGTTCATGGCAATACCGCCCACCGAGAGCAGCGCCCGGATGCCGGGGAACGCGGAATTCCGCATGCTGCTGAGGCCTCTGCGCACCAGACTGCGGTTCTCGCCCAGCAGCGGCATCAGGTCAGCTACGGTACCGATGGCGGCAATCTCACACCATTCCTCCGGCACTTCGCTGCCCAGGAGCGCCTCAGCCAGCTTGTAAGCCACCCCCACTCCGGCCAGACCCTTGAACGGATACGGGCAGTCCGGCAGCTTCGGGTTAATCAGGGCATAGGCCTCAGGCAGCAGCTCCGGCGGCTCATGATGGTCCGTGACAATAACATCAATGCCAAGCTCAGAGGCGTAGGCAATCTGATGATAGGCACTGATACCAGTATCAACCGTAATGACGAGAGATACACCCTGCTGGACCGCCCAGTCCAGCGCATGATTATGCAGTCCATAGCCTTCATTGGAGCGGTGGGGAATATAAATGTCAAAGGAGGCGCCGAGATGACGCAACAGGTAGATCATCAGCGCTGTGCTGGATACCCCGTCTGCATCATAATCACCGTACACCAGAATATGCTCTTCCTCTTGCAGTGCCTTCTGAATCCGCGGCACCGCTTCCGCCATTCCTTTGAGCAGGAATGGATCATGTCTATCTTCCGCTCCTCCATCCATGAATACTCGCGCCTTGTCAGCGGTATCCATACCTCTTTGCACCAGCAGTGAAGAAAGGAGCGGAGAAATAGAAAGGCTCCGGGCCAGTTCCTGAATACGCTCGGAATCGGCTGCCGGAGATTGCCAGCTTGTTTTTGAATGAAGCAATACAGCTCACCTTTCTCTCACCTTGCAGACTACTGAAGCAGCGTGGGAATATCGTTGTCCACGAGCTCGTGATTGCTTTTATAAGGATAACCCGGATCATACGGCACAACATCCATATGAACCTCACCGACATGAACGAACCGGTGCTGCAGCAGCTTCCTTGCGCATTCCGAAATATCCTGTGCCTCCATCACGCTGATCCGCGGATTCACACTAATCTTCACATGCAGATTCACATAGTTGCCTTCCTCCAGCGCCCGGAGCTGCTCCACCCGGATGACTCCGTGTACCCGCTGAACCGTCTCAATGAAGCTGGCTGCTTCCTCGGAAGGAAGCTCCTGAATCTTCTTGCTGTATACAGAGGAAGCAATTAATGAATAGCCTTTGCGGAGAATCAGACATCCGGTCAACAGAGCTGCGATGGGGTCCATGTAGAGCAGAGGATGCCAGTTCAAGTATCCTCCGGTTATGGCCAGGGCAATCCCGATAAATACAGTTATAGATGTATACAGGCTGAACCGGTGGCTGTCGGCATAAGCCGCGTGACTGCCGTCACCCTTTTTTTTGAAATAACGGTACTGGTATTGAAATACAGCCTCTTTGAACACAATGCACAGCAGGACAGCAACAAGTGCTGACTCCTCCGGTGCCGACAGATGTCCCCTTGTCAAATCACGGATAGCAGAGAAAGCAACCTGCAGCCCGCCCATAATAATCAGCACGGAGAACAGAATAGCCGCCATCGGCTCCCTGCTTCCTTGCGCAGTCCGGCCGCGTTCCGCTGAGCCTGCCGCCTTGTGACTCTGCTTCAGGTTCCACGGAATCACCCCTGCCGCTCTGGCAGCGGCATCTGCTCCGGAATAGATTGCATCCCCCAACAATGCTTTGCTGCCTGATATATAACCGATACTTCCCTTAGCTACAGCGAGCAGAACATCACTTAGGATTCCGGTCCAGGCAACAGTTTGTTTCCGGGGTAATGGTTTGTCATTCATAACGAGGCCCTCCTTACCACTAGCAGGTAAACTCATGATGATGAAATCAAGCAAGACGCCCTGACCCGAAGATTCCGAAAAGCCGCGTCGCTACAGACGCGGCTTTTACAGAATAACCGGTTATTAGGCTTTGGCCGGGGTCTTCGCCGCAGGCTTCTGATTCTTTTTCAGGAGCAGCCAGAGCGGACTTGCAATGAAGATCGATGAATATGCTCCGAAGAGCAGACCGATAACCATGGCCAGCGAGAACATGCGGATCGACTCCCCGCCCATAATCAGCAGGAAGAATGCAGCAATAAATACGGTGAAGGCTGTATAAAGAGAACGCATGAGTGTCTGCATTACACTTTTGTTAACCAGGTGCTTCAAGTCCTCATACGACTTCTGCTTGCCGAAGCGCAGATTCTCGCGTATCCGGTCAAAGATAACGATCGTATCATTAATCGAGTAACCGATAATGGTCAGCACCGCGACAATGAAGGTAATATCAACCTCCAGACGGAAGATCGAGAAGACCGCCACTACCATGAATGCGTCATGAAGCAGTGCCACAATGGACGCCAGCGCAAAACGCCATTCAAAACGGATACTTACATAGATGATAATCCCGATACTGGAGAGCAGCACGGAATAGATCGCATTACGGGCCAGCTCCTTAGCCATCTCGGTATCTACGGTATTGATTTCAAAAGACGCCTTGTCATCAATCTTGTTGATTGACTTCTTGAGGGTCTCACTTTGTGCATCACTCAGCTCTTGATCATAGCGGATGTTGACGCGCTTGTCGCCGACGGTAATGGTGGGTTCATGCTCGATGCCCGCATCCTTTAAGGCTGGCTGAAGCTCAGCCAGCGTAACACTCTTCGAGAGCGCTACGTCTACATTGGACCCGGCCTTGAAGTCAACGCTGTAGTTCAGGCCGAAGGTTGCCAGAAAGACCAGACCCGCTACAGTAAGGGCAATCGAGAAGATATAGAAGAATTTACTTAAATGTACGAAATCAAGCTCTTTCTTAAAGCGCACTGATGTCACTCTCCTTTACCCCAAATTGCTTCGGCTTGTTGAGTGCGCCGGCTTTAACCAGCACTGTCAGCAGCCAGTGGGCAAAATAAAGGTTTGTTACGATACTAAGTACAATTTCCACGATCAGAATCAGCGCGAAGCCTTTGACCGCACCAGTACCGAAGGCGAACATGACAGCCGCTACGATAATAGTGGTTACATTCGCATCCATAACTGTACGGAAGGAGGTCTTGTTCCCTGCTTTGACGGAAGACATAATGCCCTTACCGCTGCGCATTTCTTCCCTGATCCGTTCATTGGTAATGATATTGGCGTCGACGGCCATCCCTATACCGAGAATGAACGCGGCGATCCCGGGAAGCGTCAGCGTAAAGTCCGCCAGGACAAATACCAGAATCAGCAGCCAGGTGTGCAGGATCAGCGCGAAGCTGGCCAGTACGCCCGGAAGACGGTACATAAGCAGCATGAAGATCAAAATAATCACAGAACCGACAATACCGGCTCTGACGGTCTCATCCAAGGATTGCTTACCCAGTGTAGCCCCTACGCTCTGGGAATATTTCTCTGTCAGCTTCAGCGGCAAAGCACCGAGGTTGATCGTATCGGCAATCTCACGGGCTTCATCCAGGGTATATCCCCCGGAGATCGAAGCCTTACCATCGGTCAGGACAGCTCGTACCGTTGGAGGCGCAGATAACAGGTTCTCATCCAGGTAGATGGCAAGTTCCTTACCCAGCAGACGCTCAGTAATCTCTGCGAATTTCTTCTTGTCTTTGATGGAGATGCTGATTTCGGGACGGTTGAGCTGATCGCGTTGAACCTCTGCCGCACCTTCCACGAAGTCACTGCCTACAAGCTCAATCTTACTGAATACTCCGGGAGCATCCCCTTCCTTGGCACTGCGGAAGGTGAGAACTGCGGGTTCTTTCATTTTCTTGCGGACCTCTGCTTCGTCGGTAACACCTGCGATCTTCAGACGGATGCGGTCCGTTCCTTCGGTGGTCACCTCAGGCTCGCTGGTTCCGAGTGCATTCGCCCGCTTCTCGAGACTCTCAGCAGTCTTCTGCAGCGAAGCGCGGGTCAGAGTTCCTCCCGTATCCATTGGCTCTGCGTGGTACAGAATTTCGAATCCGCCCTTGAGGTCAAGACCCAGACGGACTCTGTCCAGCAGCCCGGGAGTAGTAAATACCATGACGCCTGTTAGAACGACCACGGTAATGATAAAGCTCAACATTCTCTTCATGCTCTAGCTAGTTCCCCTTTCATTACATCAATATTCCTATTATAGCTACGTGCGAAATGACCGTCAATTCAGGAGGAATGACGGTGTCTTGATTCACACAAAGAAACGGCAGGTTCTGCTGCACAGCGAGGATACCTCCGTTTGATAGGACAAGTCTGAACACTCTTTACTTACTTTACTGCTTCCCGTACCCGTTTGCAAAAGAAAATCGTTCCTTTTGGCAATCCCCCCGTTAATTCAATCCCCGGTAGGCCGCCAAGGTCAGATAAGTCATATAACTGCCTGACTTAAGCGAGTAGATGTCATTGACCAGCCTGTGCAGGGGAGGTCTTCCCTCCTTGGCATAGTTGCGGCTGATGCAATCCCAAATATCCTTACCGGTCACATATTCATAGCCGAGGAGCCGGAATTCCTCCGCTTTGCTGATGCACATGGCTTCGATCTCTTCACTAAGCTCGTCATATGTCCATTGTTCCGATTCCACGTGCAGGCACCTCCAAAGATTCCTCAATTACGTATGCTCAGTGGTACGTATTCGACCTTACGCTCATACTTTCCTGCTTTCGGCCAAAAAACTTGTCTATAGAATGCTTGTCATGCAGCGCACCGGTACCGGCATATCCTTATACAAGCCTGGCTTGATAATTGCGGTAATTCACCTGCAGTTTCATCTCATATGTAGGAAGAAGGAGTGCCCTGTGAGAAAACAGACCTTTATACAAGGAACGATCATCCTGCTGCTCGCCGGTATCATTAACCGGATGCTTGGCTTCATTCCCCGGATTGCCCTGCCCCGGATCATCGGCGCTGAGGGGGTGGGTCTGTACCAGCTCGGATACCCGTTTTTTATTGTCCTTATTACGGTAATTACAGGAGGAATCCCGCTGGCTATTGCTAAGCTGGTAGCGGAAGCCGAAGGGGAGAACCGCCCGGAGCAGTCCCGCAAAATTCTGCAAGCCGGCCTTGCCCTCAGCTTATCGCTGGGCATTGTGTTCACCTTCGTCACCCTGTTCAGCGCCTCCTGGGTATCCAGCGTTCTTCTGACGGACCAGCGTGTCTATTACACCTTCGTCAGCATGACCCCCATGATCGCCATCGTCGCCGTCTCATCCATCTACCGGGGATACTTTCAAGGCAGGCAGAACATGATTCCCTCGGCCTTCTCCTCCGTGCTGGAATCGGTCATCCGGATCTTCTTCATGCTGTGGTTCTCCTGGATGCTGCTGCCGAAGGGCATCGCCTTTGCCGCTGCAGGTGCCATGCTTGGCGTGACTGTGGGGGAGATCGCCGGAATGCTGGCCCTGCTGGGACAATATTATTTTAACGACAAAAAAGACAGGTCCGAACCCCCGCCTTCCGTGGATGTAACTGCTCAGAATATACAAGGCGGTGCCGGAAGCGAGCCCGGACAGACAACCACACCTGTCTTAAAACGTCTGATCGGTATTTCTGTGCCGGTAACCGCCGGACGGCTGATCGGCTCATTCTCTTACCTTCTGGAATCCATTATTACCGTGCGTAGCCTCGCGCTTGCCGGAATCGCGGCCGCCGCCGCAACTGCACAATATGGTTCCCTGCAGGGAATGGTGATTCCGCTGCTGCTGTTGCCGGGTGTGCTTAGCTCCTCGCTGGCCGTCTCCCTCGTCCCTTCCTTATCCGAGGCCGCCGCCCGCAACGACCTCCCCACGATTCATAAAAGAATGCACCAGGCGCTGCGGCTCGCCATGGTGACCGGTGCCCCGTTTGCTGCCGTTATGTATATTCTTGCCGTACCGCTCTGTACACTAATGTACGGCAATGCGGCGGATACGGCACCTATGCTTAGAATGATGGCCCCGTTCGCTGTGTTTCTCTACGTACAGGCTCCATTGCAGGCAGCCCTCCAGGCCATGGACCGGCCGGGCAAGGCTCTGATTAATACACTGATAGGCGCCGTTGTCAAAATCCTGCTGATTCTCCTGCTGGCCTCCCGTCCCGAATACGGCATTCTGGGCGCCATCATCGCCATTATGGTTAACAGCCTGCTTGTCACGCTTCTGCACGGCTACAGTGTGGTCAAGCTGACCGCCATGTCCTTACGCTGGTCGGACCCGCTCAAAATCCTGGCCGCTACGGTCATCATGGCCGCCGGGATGTCATATGTCTATACATCTGTTCCGATCTCACAGTCGCAGTGGATACAATTTCTGGCCGCTGGTACTTGTGGCATGGCCATCTATCTAAGCATCTGCCTGTTATCCGGGCTGATCTCCAGGCGTGACCTGGAACGGGTGCCCTTTTTTAGACGCTGGCGCAGTTAGGTCTGCTTCCCCTTATCGGGACTAATCGGGGCAATATAGAGCTCCCCCTTATGATCCACAGAGCACAGGAACACATCCCGGAAATCAGAGACACCCTTCTGCCGGATCTGGGTTCTAAGCCAGAAACGGTTCTTGCCGATCATCTCCAGATTGCCGTCCTGCACCTTCCCGTCCATAATCAGCGGAATCGGCAGACCTTCATAACGGATCTTATGCTTCGGCAGCTTCACAGAAGCAGAGTCACCGCCGGATGATTCAGCATCGCCGGAGTCCTTCTGGTTATCGCCGTTCTTCTCCTTCCGCTCTGCGCCGGAGCTGCTGTTGCCCGACTGATTGGATGAGGTGACATTGGCATTCTTCTCAATCACCGTTAACTGCCCGCTTGTCTCCAGGATCGCGAACTCCACATCAGCGGGACTGACAATATTCTGCCCGCGGAGCTGCAATAGCAGATCATCAATGTTATACCGCTGCCTGCGCATTTCGCCCCGGTGAATCTTCCCGTCCGAAATCAGGATGCTGGGTCTGCCATCCACCAATAAGCGCAGCTTCCGGCTTTTCAGACTGAGCTGTGCGACGATAACCTGAATCAGCACCAGAGTCGCCATAGGAACGACACCATCATAGATGGGGCGCTCGATATCCTCAATTACAAAGACAGCGATCTCGGCAATCATGATGGAAATGGTCAGGTCAAATACAGACAGCTTGCCGATTTCGCGTTTGCCCATGATGCGCATGCTCAGGAAAATGAAGATATACATCAGCACGGTGAGAAAGACATGGGTCGTAATATGCTGGAACATATTCTCTTCGCTCCCCTTCCGCTACTCCACCGTATAGGCGGATTAATGTAACCCTATTCTGACCTGACCTCCTAGGGAACATTCGGAAAGCTGCTGCTTAATTACTGGTAAAAGTCATCCCGCCTATTCTTGTACTATTGGGGCAAGCCTCCCCATACAATAATTAGTATCTTGGTTAACAAACTTTTAGGGGGTTTTACCATGTCTCTGATCAGGCGTCTATTCTCATGGAAAATATCTAGTCCGGTATTATCGGGTTTAATCCGCTCGTTCCTGTGGATGATGCTGGGTGCGTTCATCCTTTCCCTCCTGCTCTGGGGCAGCGGACTGCAGGAACAGGACCTCACGATGTACACCTACATTGTACACGGCGTCGCTGCCGCATTCGGAGGCCTCACCGCAGGCAGCAGAGCCATCCGCAGAGGCTGGTACCAAGGAGGACTCACAGGCATGTTATACGGACTGGCTGTGCTCCTGATCGGATTTCTCGCGCTTGACAGTTCACCGGGAGGAATGGACTTCCTGTGGGTTCTGGCGGCTGCAGGCATCAGCGCACTTGGAGGAATGTTTGGAGTTAATTTACAAAAATCCTAATTAATATAATTTTCAAAATTTGAAACCTTCCCTTGAAAATATGGTACACTACCTATATCTGACTTCATAAGAGTGATTATCAAGGAGGCTTCGAATGCTTTGCTGTACCAGTCCATGAATCTTGTAGTTGTGTATACCGTAGCCATTGTTGTAATCCTAATCTGGATCGGCGCAGGGCGCAATCCGCTGATGGCCTTAGTTGAAATCGGGAGAGAGCTGCTGCGGTCCTATAAATTTACACTCATTATTATAGGAATGTTCAGCATTCTTGCCCTGAATAAATATGAGCTGCAGATCGAAGAGAAGATGCGGCTGACCGCAGATTACACCGGCTTTATCTTCGGCCTGGAGGGGCATTTCGTCCGGATGGTTCAAGAGCTATTCTACGCTCCCTGGCTGACACCGGTAATTGTCTTCTTCTATATCTTCATGCTGCAGGCCGTGCTGGCGGCCTCGCTCGGGGTCTATCTGCTGGACAAAAACCGTGTGATCCTCTATGCGACCTGCTACACCATTATTTTAACCTATGCTATCGCTATTCCGTTCTATCTGTACTTTCCGGTTAACGAGGTATGGTCCTATGCGCCTGCAGGGGTACGGTTTGTCATGCTTGATGTTTTCCCGAAGTTTGAACAGGAATACCGGCCGCTATCCGGTCTCAATAACTGCTTCCCGAGCCTGCATACCGCTATTTCCGTATCCATGGCCCTGCTCGCTTACCGCTCCGGCAACCGCCGCTGGATGGTGATCAGTACAATCTCAGCTGTTATTATCGTGTTTGGAATCTTCTATCTTGGCATTCACTGGCTGACCGACATGATTGGCGGCACTTTGCTGGCTGTGCTGTCCACGGCTATCGCCGTACCGCTTGCCAAGCTTACCCTGCGCAGCGGGGAACAGGGCCTTAGAGTACGGGGCCGGGTCACGAATACACGGTAGTGCCAGCAATTGATAAGCATTATATAAAAAAATCGGCGTTTTCTCCTAGGAGAAACGCCGATTTTTATGTAATTTGGCAGAGAGACTATTACATCTTGTCTTCTACTTCCACAACCGCGTGACTGATCGAGCCCCGGTCAAACGTCAATCGGGTCACATCATTAACCCGCAGAATAACGATGTCATCCGAAATCTCCATGATCGTTCCGTGCAGACCGCCGATGGTAACTACCTTATCGCCCTTCTTCAGCGCTTTGAGCATTCCGTTGCGTGCCTTGGTCTTCTTCTGCTGCGGACGAATCAGCAGGAAGTAGAACACGACAAACATCAGTACAAAAGGACCTACTAGACCCAGAATACTGCCTCCGCCGCCTGAACCTGCTGCCATATAAAATTGTGACATATCATTTCCCCCCTTTCAAGAATAAACATGAACACTCCGTACGCTCTAGAAGCCTTTTAGATTATCATATAATCCGTATTGTGCAAAAAACTCATCGCGAAAATCAAGCAGCCGATCTTCCATGATGGCTTCACGCACTTTACGCATCAATTCCAGCAGGAAGTGTAAGTTATGGTACGTTGTCAGCCGCAAGCCGAAGGTTTCGTCGGCCTTGATCAGATGACGCAGATAAGCACGGGAATAGTTCCGGCAGGTGTAACAGGTACACTCCGGGTCCAGCGGCCCGAAATCACGGGCATACTGCGCATTGCGCACGACGAGTCTCCCCTGACTGGTCATCGTTGTTCCATTACGGGCAATGCGGGTAGGCAGAACACAGTCGAACATGTCTATTCCGCGGATTGACCCTTCCAGCAGCGCATCCGGTGAACCTACGCCCATCAAATAGCGCGGTTTGCCTTGCGGCAGCAGCGGAACCGTGTAATCCAGCACTTCATACATAAGCTGCTTGGACTCTCCGACGCTGAGTCCCCCAATAGCATACCCCGGGAAATCCATGGAAGTCAAATCAGCCGCACTCTGGCGGCGGAGATCCTCATGCATGCCCCCCTGCACGATGGCGAACAGCCCCTGGTCATTTGGACGGGCATGGCTCTTGAGGCAGCGTTCGGCCCAGCGGGTGGTGCGTTCAAGCGATTTTTTCACATACTCATATTCTGCCGGATAAGGCGGGCATTCATCGAAGGCCATCATAATATCGGAACCGAGCGCATTCTGGACCTCCATAGCGACTTCGGGAGACAGAAACTTCTTGTCCCCGTTCAGATGGGAGCGGAAATGAACCCCTTCCTCGGTGATCTTACGCATATCGCTCAGGGAGAATACCTGAAAGCCGCCGCTGTCGGTCAAGATCGGGCGGTCCCAGTTCATGAACTTATGCAGGCCGCCCGCTTCGCCGATGATTTCATGTCCCGGACGAAGGAACAGATGGTACGTATTGCTCAGAATAATCTGCGCTTCCATCTGCTTAAGCTCTTCAGGACTCATCGTCTTGACAGTAGCCTGAGTGCCGACCGGCATGAACGTAGGTGTCTCAATAATTCCGTGCGGGGTGTGGACTCTTCCGAGCCGTGCCCCGGATTGCTTACAGGTCTTAATGTGTTCGTAAGTGATGGCTGCCATTAGTTTAACCCTTCCTCTTGCTTAATAAATGAACATTGCATCGCCGAAGCTAAAGAACCGGTACTGACGCTTAATCGCTTCTTCATACGCAGCGAGAATCAGCTCCCGGCCAGCCAAAGCGCTTACCAGCATGACCAAGGTTGACTTGGGCAGATGGAAATTGGTGATCAGTGCGTTAACAACAGTGAATTCATAACCCGGATAGATAAAAATATCCGTCCAGCCGCTGCATGCCTCAACCGGCCCGCCCTGGCATTGTCTCCCTACGGTCTCCAGGGTCCGGCAGGAGGTTGTGCCTACAGCTATTATTCTTCCGCCCCTTGCTCTGGCTTCATTAAGCGCATCTGCCGCAGCCTGGGACAGCTCGAAATACTCGGCATGCATGACATGCTCTTCCACGGTCTCAACAGACATTGGACGGAAAGTCCCCAGACCGACATGAAGTGTGATATAGACGATATTCACACCGATGGCTGCAATCTGCTCCAGCAGCTCTGTGGTGAAATGCAATCCGGCTGTCGGTGCTGCCGCTGAGCCTTCATGCCGGGCATACACGGTCTGATACCGCTCACGGTCATCCAGGGTTTCCTTGATATAGGGAGGGAGCGGCATGGAGCCGAGCCTGTCCAGAATCTCCTGGAAAATCCCCTGATAGATGAAGCGGAGTGTCCGCCCGCCCATATCCGCCTCATCTTCAATCACGGCACGAAGCTCTTCGCTGAAGACGATGACCGCTCCGGTCTTCAGCTTCTTGCCGGGCTTCACCAGCGCTTCCCAGCGGTCACCCTCCAGATTCTTAAGCAGCAGGACTTCTGCCTTGGCTCCGGTATCTTCCTTGACTCCGAACAGTCTGGCGGGAATAACCCGTGTATCATTAAGTACAAGCGTATCTCCCGGGCGGAACTGCCCCAGTATATCCGTGAAATGACCGTGGTCCAGTTGTCCATTCTCCTTGTCTACCAGCAGCAGTCTGGATGAACTGCGGTCGGCAAGCGGAGTCTGGGCAATCAGCTCCTCCGGCAGATTGAAATCATAAAGTTCAACATTCATAATAGGATCTTCATTCCTTAATTCTTAATTATAGTAACGTTATTAAAATAGTGTTGCAATATTTGCTTATAATCATACCCTTTGTCGGCCATTCCCTTCACGCCCCATTGGGACATGCCGAGTCCGTGCCCGTAACCCCAGCCGATGAAATAGAAGCCCGGACTGCCAGTGACGACTCTTGCGGTCTGATCCGCGCCCATTACAACCGTTCCGCTTCCGCTGGACGTCACTTGACCCGATGCAGACAGCACTCCGGCCGAGCTTGTTCTGCCGATAGCAGCTGTAGAGCCGTCAGCGCCTAATACAGTATAACTTCCGGCAGGTACAATATCAAACAAGGTGCTGGGCAATCCGCCGAAGGAGGAACGGAACAAATCGGGGTACTTCACCTGCAGGATCTGGCCGTTCGCCTTGACCTCCACTGCTCTTCCCGATGGTCCGCGCCGGGTAACCTCCAGAGTGGTTATGGAAGAGGGCAGAGTGCCGCTGGTCTTGCCGGCCAGGCTCTTCAGCAGCTCTGCTGAAGAATACGGCCCCTTAATCCAGCTGTAGCTTCCAGATTCATAGACCTGATTCAGCACGACGGCGTTCTGGCCGGGATTCAGCTTGCCTGCCGGAGCAGCACTGCTGTCAACAACAGGAAGTGGCCGGATATTCACATCCTTGGCTGTGGCTGTGGCAATGGAGAGCCCTGCGGCTGTCTTATCGCCTGTTAATTTGATGTTATCTTCCCGGGCATAGCCGGAAACGCCGCTGTCCAGCAGTACATAGTACCACTTCTTGGCCGAACCCACCGCAGCCACATCCTCTGCGCTGGCCACACTGGCATAATTGCCGCCGCTGTTCCATACTTCCGACGGGTCAGCCGTAACGCCGCCGCTGTTCGAGGAGAATACCGCCTCTACGACCTTGCCGCCGCTCTGCAGCACTTCACCTGCGGTTGCATCGACTGCCTTGATGATAGTGGGTGCTTCTGCACCAATTCCGTTATAGACCTGGCTGAGCGTTGTATCCACCACATTGGCAACATCAAAACGGTTCCCTTGGGACAACGCGTAGCTGCGTGCCGCTACAGCCTGGGCCTTGAGCGCTTCTTCCGGCCAGCTAGAGGATACCTCTCCTCCCACTACGGCATACAGATATTGCTCCAGCGGAACCACGTTAATGACTGACAATGAACCATTCAGATTGCCAAGCTCCATATCGCCGCGATAGATCCGCTTGGACCTTTCTGTAAGCATAATTCCCTTATCATTGCCGGACAAAATGAACTTTGCGTTACTTCCGGATAACAGATAATGAAAGGCCTGGACTTCGCTGTTGAAATCAAGCCCTGCGTCCATGCGGATCATTACTCCCGGTGCACCCGGAGCCACAGGCGTCAAAGCAAGCTGAGGAAGCAGCGCAGTTGCCGAAGCAGAGACCGCTGCCAGCTCGCTGTCACTTGAAGCCTCGCCTACCCATACCTCGGTCCGCGCACTGCCGCCCTCACCGGATATGAATACCGGCCAGGCATCTAAGCCGGCAGTGGTCAGACTGCTCACTACCGCCTGGGCTTCCTCAAGTGTAGCGTAGGAGCCCGCAGACAGATGCTTGGTTCCGGCCACCGCCGGTGTCTGCCCCTCAGGAATCGCCAGACCGGCTTTGAGGACTGCGTTCAGCCCGTTATTGGCTGCACTCTCACTGGCATAGCCTCCGGTATATAGCTGATATACCTTAGCTCCGCCTCTTGCAGCCATGAAGATCTGCGGCTTATTGGAAGAAGACTGAAGCTTCTTCGCCGCATCCGCAGCGGTCTGCCAGCTTGGCGTCTCCAGCACCTTCACCCGGAACCCGTCCAGACTGACACGGACCTTATTCTGGGCCGGAACCGACAATAACGAGCTGCCGCCGGCTGCCGGAAGCAGGCTGAAGCTCTGCTCGGACTGCAGGGTTACCAGCGGTACGGTAGATTTATATTTGCTGCCAATGTCGGCATACAGTGCAACCCGGATAGGCCCGCCGGAATCGGCGCGGGCGTGATCTGCCGGAATGAGCAGACTGCCTGCTGCAAGCAATGCAGCCAGAGCCCCCCGGCCCAGCAGCCCGATTCCTGTTGTTGTCCACTTCGCAAGTTTCATTGTAGGCCTCCTATAAAGTATTAGTGATTAATCAACTTTGGTTTGTAGCCCAGATCCTACGCAAGATGTTGTACTATGGGCAGGCTTCTCAGCAATCAGTTCTGCTGCGGGGGAAGCGGAAGGCCCAGATGGTGATACGCCGCAGGCGTAACAATGCGGCCGCGCGGCGTACGCTGCAAGAAACCGATCTGCAGCAGATAAGGCTCGTATACATCCTCAATGGTCTGGCTCTCTTCGCCTATCGTAGCGGCGATGGTATCCAGTCCGACAGGCCCGCCCCGGAAAGAGCTGATCATGGACTGCAGCATCTTATGGTCGATGCTGTCCAGCCCCCGGGGGTCCACCTGGAGCATCTTCAGCGATTCGGCGGCAATCTCCGGGGTGATGATTCCGTCGCCCCGGACCTGGGCGTAATCGCGTACCCGCTTCAGCAGGCGGTTGGCAATCCGCGGCGTCCCCCGGGCCCGCAGGGCAATCTCCTCCGCTGCATCGCCCAGAATCTCGATGCCCAGCAGTTCAGCGTTGCGCGCCACGATGAAGCTCAGTTCATCGATGGTGTAATACTCCAGCCGGCTGACCACTCCGAAGCGGTCACGCAGCGGAGCAGACAGCAGTCCCGCGCGTGTCGTCGCCCCAATGAGCGTGAAGGGCGGCAGATCGAGCCGGACCGACCTTGCACTCGGCCCCTTGCCAATCATAATATCCAGCGCGAAATCCTCCATCGCCGGATACATGACCTCCTCCACCGTCCGGTGCAGACGGTGGATCTCGTCAATGAACAGCACATCGCCTTCCTGAAGGTTCGTCAGCAGCGCCGCCAGATCGCCGGGCCGTTCAATTGCCGGGCCGGAGGTGGTCCGCAGATTGACTCCCAGCTCGTTGGCAATAATATTGGCCAGCGTCGTTTTGCCGAGACCCGGAGGTCCGTAGAGCAGAACATGATCCAGTGCTTCGCTGCGCATCTTGGCCGCTTCTATATATATTTTCAGGTTCTCTTTCACCTGGTTCTGGCCGATATATTCACCCAGATAACGGGGGCGCAGACTTAATTCCACCGCCTGCTCGTCCATCATCAGATTAGCCGATATAATCCGGTCATCCATTCTTCCTCACTCCGTTCTTCAGGGACCTATCCTATTTGGCGATATACAGCAGCCCCAGCGCCTTCTTCATCAGCACATCCACCGGTCCGGTGTCCGTGCCTTCCTGCTTCATCTTCAAGTGCACCCGGTCCAGCTCGGCATCGGTGTAACCAAGCGCCTTCAGCGCATCCCGGGCTTCTTCCCACGGCAGCGCCTCTGCCTTGCTCTGCGCTTCAGCCGCCACTGCGAACAATCCCGTCTGCAAGGCTGCCCCGCCGAAGCCGTCCAGCTTGTCCTTCAGATCCAGAATCATCCGCTGCGCCGTCTTCTTGCCGATCCCCGGCAGCTTCGTCAGGAAGGTGATATTCTCCTGATAGATCGCCGCGATCAGCTGGTCCGGCGTTCCGCCGGTCAGAATGCCCAGCGCGACACGCGGGCCGATGCCCGATACCTCAATCAGCTTGCGGAACAGCCTCTGCTCCTCACGTGACGGGAATCCGAACAGCAGCGTAGCATCCTCGCGGGTCTGATAATGAATGAACACAGTCACCGGACCCTCAGTCTTGGCAAAAGCATACGGGTTCGGGCAGAATACCCGGTACCCTACGCCCTGCACATCCAGCACAACATATTCCGGCTCCAAATGTGCAACCGGCCCTCTAAGAAAATCTATCATTTTCGCAATACCTCATTTAATTTGGAATTAAGACTCACGGAATGGGCATGGCATACCGCTACCGCCAGCGCATCCGCCACATCATCGGGCTTCGGCACAGCCGTTAGCTTGAGCAGCAGCTTGACCATCTCCTGCACCTGCTTCTTCTCCGCCTTGCCGTAACCGACCACAGCCTGCTTCACCATCATTGGGGTGTACTCTGCCACCGGAAGCCCGCGCTGCACGGCTGCCAGAATCAGCACCCCGCGTGCCTGCGCCACCGGCAGAGCCGTGGTCACATTGCGGCTGAAGAACAGCTTCTCTACCGCTACCGCATCCGGCTTATATTTATCTATCAGCTGTACCATGCCTTCATAGACATGCAGCAGACGCTCTTCTTCCGGGGTATGTGCCTCGGTCTGGATGCAGCCGTATTGGACGGGTGTTAATTTGTTGCCAACCTTATCTACGAAGCCAAAGCCGACAATCGCCAGCCCCGGATCAATCCCCAAAATGCGCAAGACCCATCTCTCTCCCCTATGCCCGGGCGGATAATCCGGCCCTAAAGCGAACATATGTATTCCTTCCACCCATTATAGCAAAAAAAATTCCCCGGGAGACAAAAAGTTTGTCCCCGGGGATTTGTAACGCTATTGTTTGTCTACATGTCAGGGCCCAGGAGATTCAGGGGCACTAATGCTCCTCGTTTGCTCAGTTGGCCCGTTTCTGGTGAATTCAGGTGTACTAATGCTCCTCGCTACGATCCTTTAGGCGCACTTGGCGCACCGTATGGGATTTATCCCTTTAAATTTCACGTTTGCCCCTCTTTCAGCCGAATCTATGGGATTTATCCCCTTTATTTACTCATTCAGCCTACTTTCTGCATCACCAGAGGGATTTATCCCTCTCATTTACTCATTCAGCCCACTTTCTGCATCACGTATGGGATTTATCCCCTTCATTCCCCGCACAAAAAGACCCGCAGGCCACTTGCGCGCCGCGGGTCTTCATGCTGCCGCTAATTCTATAGTCTCCCTCACTCCGGATGCATCACCTGTTCCGAGGAATCACGCGCATAGTCGCTGAAGGTGGAGAGTACGCTGTTGTACTCCTCCAGATCCTGCACCCGGATGCCTTGATGAAGCTGCTCCCAGATGCCCTTGGGCAAAGAGGATTTAATCGAGCCCATGTCCATTTGGAAAAAGGTCTTCATGACCCGCTCCGCCTCGGGCGGTCCTTGGAACAAAGTCAGGTTGCCTTGCTCGTCCACCCCGAAGTAAGCTTCCTTCTTGGTCAGCGGCGACAGGTCATTGACCCGCTGCTCCAGCCACAGGTCTCCTTCCCGGCTAATCCTGCCGCTCCAGCCCGCATGGCGGACAATCAGCTCGTTAAGCTGGGCCGGGGTCTGCTTGCCGGGCAGGGTCTGCACCTCTTCACCAGCTACAAAGAGGGTCCTGAGATGCACCGTTCTGCTAATGGCTTCCTTGCCCACAGCCTTCAGCAGCTCCTGACTGTTCATCACGGCGGCATCCTCTCCGGTATCATCGTCTGTATGGTTATATACGGCGGCTACAGCCGGCAAGCTGCTTCCGGGCTCCAGGTTCTGCCCTGCGCTGCCGCTCAGGAATGACGAAGATTTAAGCAGCGTGCTGATCTCTTCCGGAACCTGCATGCCGCGCCAGGCGAGCAACGTCAGCACGAGGCATGCCGCACCTACCCAGGGAGCTTTTTTCCAGCGTCTCCACCGCCGCCACAGTTGTTTTTTCAGGCGAAAAGCATTCACGTTAATCCCTTCATTCTGGTTTTTTCCTATTGTGACCTGTGAAGGGATCATTTATGCGTAAATGCTTGAAATTCATCCCAGGGCGGATTCAATCCGTGCGCTGCGGATTCTCAATTGCTCCAAGAAACAACACGACTCCGGTCTGCGTGTCCCGGATAGCGTACAGGAACGGCCGGTTAACATTCATTTCAAAGGGCTTATCTGCTGGAGGCGCTGCTCCGGCATCCATTTGAATTAGAGTAGAGGCCGCTGCCTCCGTTCCCTGCTCGTTCACATCGATATAGGTTCTGTGGATGACCTGTGCAAAATATATCGGGTCGTCCAGATCCGCCATAAGGGAGAAATCGCCCCGGTTCGGATCAAAAGCCAGCTTCACGCCCAGCGCCTGCAGCGCCTTGGAGAGCTCTGTCCCATAGCTGGCCGTAAATCTTGGCAACAGCAGCGTCCCCGGGGTACTGGAGAACCCTTCATCCAGAGGCAGAGTCCCCTGCTCCAGATGACTCACAAGCTCCGCGAGCGAAGCTTGTTCACCCGGGAGAACCACTACCATCTCCAGCTGTCCCTCTCCGTAGGGAAGCTTTACCGCCTGCCAATCCTCATGCGCTGCATACTCGAACATTCCGCCCCGCTTCATCATCATCACCTGCACTGCCGGTCCGTCCGGTGGATAAAAGTCCGCCTGCTTCGTAGCCTCTTCCTCGAACACATCGGTCCAGCCGCCTTTGAAATACAGCGCATTGACAAGGACGGCCACAGCCTGCGGTCCGGGCGGCTCCGTGAGCATCTCCTGAATCTTATCCCCCGTATGGTCTGCCACCCATCCGTTAATCTCCTTCACAGACTTCTCTGCAGCCAGATCCGTAGTGTTAATCTGTGCATCATAGAAATCCTTACCGGTCCCCAGGTAGTCCTTACGCAGCGGCAGGCCCTTCATACCCCAGACCGAATTCGCGATCTTCAGCTCCATGCCCGGTTCTCCATGATTCAAAAGCTTCATTAATGACTGATGGCCGATATTCAGCTTCTGCCGTTCGCCCGGCGCATAGCCCAGCAGCTTCCCCAGCTCCTCTGCCGTCTCTCCGGCACTGCCGTTATAGGCCAGGGCCAGAGCGGCAGCTACACTGTAAGGGGATATCGTCAGGTTCCCGCCCCCTTGCTTCCATAACTGGCTGAACAGCTTCACGCCCAATTGGTTGCTGCTCTCAGCCAGAGCCGGATCAAGCTCTGCTGCGGCAGCCTGTCTCTCCGTGTAATTCATGCCCGAACCTCCTCCACTGCAGCCGCCCAAAAGCAGCACGGTTAGTATAAGTGCGGATAATCTTTTGCCCATGCCAAGCCCTCCCCGAATTCTCCATAGCCTCTCTATCCACTGACGCTGCGGATTGGGAAAAGTTGCAAATTATTAGCGGCAGGCCTACAAAATTGCTATTCGTTATATTGAAGGCTTATCTTTCTATGCCATCATTTGCTATACTCTATATTAACGAAAAAAGTTAAAAACTAAAACAAAGGGGATATCCTTGATGATTATTCAGCCAAAAACACGCGGCTTTATCTGCACAACAGCTCACCCGGAGGGATGTGCCGGACAAATACAGGAACAGATTGATTATGTACGTTCCCAAAAGAAGCTTACCGGCCCGGTGAACGTGCTGGTCATCGGCGCTTCCACAGGCTATGGACTGGCTTCGCGGATTGCCGCTGCCTTTGGCGCGGGCGCGAACACCATCGGCGTCTTCTTCGACAAGGCTGCTGAAGGCACCCGCACCGCCTCCGCAGGCTGGTACAATTCTGCTGCCTTTGAACGTGAAGCAGCCAAGCAGGGGCTGAAATCCTTCAGCATCGTCGGCGATGCCTTCTCGGACGCCATCAAGACCACAACAATCGAGCTGATCAAAGCCGAATTCGGCACCGTTGATCTGGTCGTGTACAGCGTGGCCTCCCCTCGCCGCACCCATCCGGTAACCGGGGAGTTGTTCTCCTCGGTAATTAAGCCGGTAGGCCAAGCCTATTCGAACAAGACGATGAACTTCCATACCGGAGAGGTCACCACCGTTACCATTGAACCGGCTACAGAGGATGAAGTCCGCCAGACCATCGCCGTGATGGGCGGAGAAGACTGGGGCATGTGGATCAGCCAGATGCAGGAGGCCGGTGTGCTTGCAGATGGAGCAACTACCGTAGCGTACTCTTATATCGGCCCCAAGATTACGCATCCTATCTACAAGGACGGAACTATCGGCCAGGCGAAGAACCATTTGGAGCAGACCGCTATTGCCTTGAACGAGCAGCTCTCCGCTACCGGGGGCCGGGCCTTCGTATCCGTGAATAAGGCACTGGTTACCCAGTCCAGCTCGGCGATCCCGGTAGTGCCGCTGTATATCTCTGCCCTGTACAGAGTCATGAAGGAGAAGGAGCTGCACGAGAACTGCATCCAGCAGATGTACCGTCTGTTCGCGGACCATCTGTATAACGGCGGTGAAGCCGCTGCGGACGGCAGCCACCTGATCCGCATTGACGACTGGGAGATGCGCGAGGATGTGCAGATCGAGGTCATGAGACGCTGGAATGAGCTGGAGACGGGTAATGTGCCTGAGCTGGCGGATCTGGCAGGCTATCAGGACGACTTCTTCCATCTGTTCGGCTTCCGTACCGAAGGCGTAGACTATGAAGCGGAGACAGACCCTGCCGTAGAGATTCCTAATATGGTGTAAAAGCTTGAAGTTTGCTGTACGCAGCGCAAGAAAGCCGCCCCCTCCCGGGAGCGGCTTTCTTGGCGTTCTATCCAGCCTTCGGCGCGGCCTGCGCCATAATCCGCACAGCACCGCCAGTCTATTCGTCGCGGAGCCGCTTCTGGTACAGCACTACAGACACAAGCGTCAGCACAGCTGTCCATGCCGCAATAATCAGCAGAGGCGACCACACCTCTGCTGCCGGATAACCGGCAGGGCTCAGGTTCAGCAAATGTATTAATTGGCTGCTTGGCATATAGTCCAGCACTCCTAATACTGGATAATCCTTCGCCAATACTGCTACCAACGGTGCACCCATGAAGATGCAGGCTACCGGGATGATCGATAAGGACGCATCCAGCAAGGTTTTGGAATAGAGACCGCAGATCGTCCCGGCTGCCGTGTAGAGTACAATGGAAAGCACGATCGCGGCTATAAATGCCCCTATATTTGCAGGCTCATAGCCAAATAACAAGGCAGTGATGGTGAGAACCACCGCTGACATGACAAAGACCAGACTGCTTTTGCCCATGAGCACATCCATTGTAGTAGCCGGAGTCATCATAAGGGACCGCAGCGTGTTACGCTCCTTCTCTTCCGCAATCAGGCAGGCTTGAGCGAAGCAGGTCAGCAGCACAAACGAGCTGTTGAACAGAAGTCCGGCGGCTCCCGGCAAGGATGTACCTGCACTTTTGAACAGCAGCGCAAACATAATCGGAAACAGCAGCATAATGGATAGCGCATAATTGCGCGAGAATTCCTTGTAATCCTTCACAAAGATCGCGCCGGCCCGCTTATAGGAGATGTTCATAGCAGCTCACTTCCCGTCATTTTGATAAAAATATCACCCAGACTCGGTTCCTTCGTCTCTACCCGCTCAATGAGCCCCCGCTTCATCCAATCCGCGATCCGGTCCGCCGTATCCCCGTCCACCGGAAGCTCATGAGCCTCTCCGCTGGTCAGCTCCACCCGGATCACGTTCTCCCGGTGCTGCCGCTTCAGCTCCCGCGGAGAGCCGATGGTCTGGATGCGTCCCTGGTAGAGAATCGCCACACGGTTACAGAGCAGCTCTGCCTCCGCCATATCATGCGTGGTGATGAAGATGGTCGTGCCCTTCTCATTCAGATAACGCAAGCCCTTATAGATATGCGCTGAATTCACAGGGTCCAGTGCCGAGGTCGGCTCATCCAGGAACAGCAGCTCCGGCTCATGGATAATGGCGCAGGCCAGCATCACCCGCTGACGCATTCCTTTGGACAGCGTATTTGTTTTCTTTTTGCGCTCACTGCTCAAATTAACGAACTGCAGCACCTGATCCACCGCAGAGCGGGGAAGCTCATACAGCTTCCGGTACAGCTCCAGATTCTCCTCTATGGACAACCGCTCGTACAGGCCGCTGTTATCGGTCAGAATGCCAAAACGCATCTTCTGGGCCGACTGCTGCATCGCCTCTGCCGGCTGATCGAATACTTTGGCCGCTCCGCCTGACGGCTTCAGCTGTGCAGTCAGAATCTTAATCAAGGTGGTTTTCCCTGCACCGCTCGGACCGAGGAACCCGAAAATCTCCCCCTTTGGAATACTGAAGGACACCTCTGTCAGCGCATCTCTCGCCCCGAAGGTCTTGCGGACCTGCTCTACCTGAATAACCGCCATCTCGCCACATCCTTTAGTAGTTGATGGCTTAACGTTATCCAGAATTCAGCCTTTCAGCCACCAAAACCGGGTGAATTGTACCCATTCCGGCCTGAACGGTACCTTTTACAGCTTAAGCAGTGCCTTAAGTTCCTGCAATTTGGAGCGGGATAACGGGACCACGGCCTCCTTGCCGGTGTTCAGCCGCAGACTGTAGCTGTTCTTCGTCCAGGTAATGATCTCGCGTACCTTTTGCAGATTGACGATGTAGGACCGGTGGCACCGGAAGAAGCCGAAATTCAGCAGCCGCGCTTCGAGCTGGGTCAAGGTCAGGGCACAGTCATAATGCTCACCGCCGACATGCACCAGGATAGAGCCTTCTACACTTTCAATAAAATCAATCTCAGGCGGGTCAAATAAGATCACCTTATCCTCCCGTTTGGTCGAGACCTTCTGTAAGGTGATGTTGGCCTCATCCTGCTTCTGTGCCTCCTGCCTGTCCTCTTCCGAATCGCGGATATCCAGCTGATGAAGCCCGGACCCGCTCAGCCGGTAGATGACATCACAGGAGATCAGCGCATCCTCCAGATTCGAGGTCAGAATGAGCAGCCTTTTCTGCTGCGACAGGTCATCCAGTATCCGCTTCAGCTGGCGGCGGTCCTGCTCCTCCAGATAGAAATACGGCTCCTCCAATACGAGCGTGGACTGATGGGCGAAAAAAGCCCGCAGCAGGGTCACATACACCCTTTTCGAAGAGCTGAGCTGCATCAATCTGACCTTCCGTTCCTCCTTCAGCGCAAAATAATCAGTTAACACAGCCGCCCGCTCCTCGCGTCCCGACATCCGGATCAGAAACGAGATCAGCTCCTCTACCGTGAGCCGCATATATTCGTTCTGCCCGGCCCACGACAAATAATTGCCGGAATCCCGGGACAATTGCTCCATTAACAATTGCTTGCGCCTCAAATCTGTGATAATACCAACCGAAGAGTTCGCTGACAGATCAAGCTCGAGCTTCGGCATTATTAATTCTCCGTCTTCATATATAGGTTGAAATTGCATGTCTTCCTCCCGCTCCAGGCTCTCTAGGATATATAATGCAATTATAGAGTTTTGCCATGTATTTGTCAGGTATGGTCACTATCTATGCAAAGGAAGAAGGATTTCTGCGATGGGACTGCATGCTCAGGGTTTTATCATCTCATTACTCGTATTACTGCCGAATCTGATATTCCTATTCTTCCCGCCCCGGAGTGTTCCTGGCTCCCTGGACTCCGCCCCGCTGGTCTTCACGCTCCTGGAACGGGCAGGCCAGATCACCTGCTTCATGATGCCTATTCTCTTCGGCCGAATGATTTCTGCTCAGCCCCTGGGAGTATCCGCTGGATTGATGGCACTCTGCATGCTGGTTTACTACGGCTGCTGGGTGCGTTATTACCGGAGCGGGAGAGCTTTTGCGGTGCTGTTCAAGCCTTGGCTCGGCATCCCCATTCCTATGGCCGTCTTCCCGGCCCTCTATTTCCTGCTGCTTGGCGTTTGGCTCCAGTCCTGGCTGTTCATTGTTCCGGCCTGTCTGTTCGCCGCTGGTCATTCAGTCAACAGCTGGAGCGTCTACGGGCAGGTCCGTTGATAGCAGATCCGCAATATATCTATAGATTTGTGCAACAAACCTACAGCTTGATCGGCTTATAATGTGGTTGAGCACACTATAGCGATATTATGGAGGTTATGGCGGGTATGATGAACTGGGAGCAGGCGATTGAGCAGACGCTTACGACTACGCGGCTTAATGTGAAGCGATTTGGGGAGAGGTTTCCGATTGTAAGTATGGGGGACGGCAAATATCATCTGACCGACCACACCAACTGGACGGAGGGCTTCTGGCCCGGCATTCTATGGCTAAGCTATGAATACAGCCGGGACCCGGAGATTCGTGCCGCCGCCATCCAGGCGACTGACTCCTTCCGCCAGCGCATGCGGGACGGGCAGGCGCTGGATCACCACGACATCGGCTTCCTCTACTCGCTCTCGGCCAAGGCCCGCTGGATTGCAGACAAGGATGAAGCCTCGCGCCTGCTCGCCTTGCAGGCAGCGGACCAGCTAATGAAGCGCTGGCGCCCCGGTCCGCAGCTCTTTCAGGCTTGGGGGGCCGAGGGCGATGAAGACAACGGCGGACGGATCATTATCGACTGCCTGATGAATCTGCCGCTCCTCTGCTGGGCCAGCGGACAGACCGGCGACCCGGCCTATGCCAGGGCAGCCCGTATTCACGCCGAGACAAGCCGCCGCTTCCTGGTGAGGGGCGACGACTCTTCTTACCATACCTTTTATTTCGACCAGCAGACGGGGGATGCCCTTCGCGGGGGAACAGCACAAGGATATCAGGACGGCTCCACCTGGACGCGGGGACAGGCCTGGGGTGTCTACGGCTTCGCTCTCGCCTACCGCAGCTTCCAGGAGCCTCATTACCTCGAAGCCTCCAAAAGAATGGCCCGCTACTTCGTGGAGCATCTCCCTGCTGACCATGTAGCCTATTGGGATTTCGATGCTCCGCAGGAGGAAGGTACCCCGCGCGACAGCTCCGCCTCCGCCATCACCGTATGCGGTCTCTTGGAGCTGCTGGAGCATCTGCCGGAGAATGATCCGGACCGGGACTATTTCAGTAATGCTGTGAACCAATCCATGGACTCGCTGATCAGTCACTACTTCACCGCAGGCCACCCGTCAGAAGAGGGATTTCTGCGGCACGGCTCCTATTCGGTCAGAGGCAACGCCTCCCCGGATGATTTCATGATCTGGGGCGATTATTTCTTCCTGGAAGCGCTGCTGCGTCTTGCTCGGGGAATTCCGGGGTATTGGTACGAGCGGGGAGGCCTATAAGAAATTGCGGTCTCCGATTAGTCCCAGTTGCTTGGCCTTCACCGTAGCCTCGGAACGGGAATGAACGCCAAGCTTCTCGAACACCCGGGTCAGATTATACTCTACGGTACGCTGGCTCATCAGCAGCTTACTGGCAATGTCCTTATTGCTGCGGCCGTCCGCCACCTCCTGCAGAATCTCCTGCTCCCGCTCGTTAATAGAGATATCTTCCATCTGCTGCTCATCACGGGAGGCAGACACCCGCATGTCACTGCGGCGAAGCTGCCTGAGCAGGCTGACAGGGATAACGGATTCTCCCCGGAGCGCACAGCGGATGGCGGTAAGCAGCTGTTCTCTGCTCGCTGTTTTGCTGACTATGCCCGAGACGCCGGCTTCCACCAGAATGTTGAAGTTTGAGCTGATCTCGTAGCCTGTATAGATCAGAATCCGGAATTCCGGATTGATGCTGATCAGCCGCTTGGTCAGCTCAAGTCCGCTTAGTACAGGGATATTCAGATCAAACAGCATCAGGTCGTATTCCCCCGATTTAGCCATTTCCAGGGCCTCCGGTGAGCTGTACGACACAGTTACATCCATCTCGGGGTCCTGCTCGATCATATTTTTGGTCCCTTCGCAAACCGATGGATGATCGTCAACCAGTAATATACGAATCATCATCATAACCTCCTTCTTGAATGCCGGCTGTCAGCGGAAGCACAAGCCGTACTTCAAAACCCTGATCCGGCGCCGATGCAAATTTGATCTCGCCGTCCAGACTCCGCACACGCTCCTGAATACCGGATATCCCCATGTGACCGAATGAATCCTTGAGCTCCTTGAGATCCAGCCCTTTCCCGTTATCCTTATAATAGAAGTATAATCTACCGCTATGGGATTCCAGCGACAATATGATGTGTGAGGCCTTGGCATGTTTGTCTGCATTTCTGAGCAGCTCCTGAACGATGCGGTACACCGCCAGAATCTGGACATCATCCATTTCTATGGTATCAGGCTCCGTCTGAAGCTCTACCGTGTAATCGGAACGGATCTGCTCCTGCTGGATCAGCTGCTTCAAGGCTTCCACAATCCCCATCTCCATTAACAGCGGCGGCCTAAGCTCATTGCAGGTCTGCCGGATCTGATGGATTACATCAAGGAGCCCTTCCTTAATCTGGTCGAGCTGAACAAGCAGGCCAGGCTCCATCGGGTAGTCCAGCATCAGCGATTCCAGCTTGCGGTACCAGATCAGCTGATCCTGAAGTGCCGCATCATGCAGGTCGGAGGCCAGCCGGCGGCGTTCGTTCTCCGACAGGGTGAAGATCAGACGCAGCACCCATGGCGGAGCCAGCGCATTGCGGTTCTTGATTTCACCCTCCAGATTCTCAATCAATCCCGCTACAAGATACAGGTTCTCGTAGATAATGCTGCTATAATGCGCTAAGGTTTTCAGCCAGTTTTTCTCAGCATAGTTAAAACTGGTGTAGTTTGTTTTGTCATCGAGCCAGAGAATATGCCGGGAGGGACCATAATTTCCAATCACCAGGCAGATCCCCTGATACATCCGGGTCATTTCACCAGCGGCAAGACCATTGACCGCCTGCTCCAGGTCCTGCTCTATCCGCGGATCGGCTCTCCCGTCACTGGTCACACTCGCCTGACCCTGCTCACTCCCGCGCGTAATCTCCAGAAAAGAAACCGTACGTACCGCCAGCACCAGTCCAATCTCCCGCTCCAGAAATTGCTCCAGGTCCGACCGCTTCATCACCTTCGAGATGCGTTTGGAGAAACGGTCAATACTCCCCTGGAAATCCTGTAAATCCTTCATGAAATAAGGACGCAGCCGGTAATCCATCAGTTCCTTGAAGAACAGAAACAGCGTGATCATCAGATATACCGCGAGAAAAATTTGCACCCAGACAATCCAGCCGTACGGATTCTGGTGAATCAGCAGGCCCATAACACCAAGGATCAGCAGCGCGGGAACCAGCGACAGCGCCGTATAATAGAACAGCCGGTTAAGCAGAAAATCGATATCAAACAGTCTATGGGTCACGAAAAGGTAAAAGTAGACCACAGGAATCGCATATACAAAGATCGCGGTCATTTCTGCGGAAATAAACGTCACGCCAAACAGTCCCGGCAAAGCGTTAAACAGCAGGAACGGTGAAAAAGCCACCGCATGCGCCGTCAAGGCAAACTTGAACAAGGTATGCAGCTCACCTGCCCGGTGCTGGCGGAAGCCCGAAATCAGCTTATAGACAATCAGGAAATTAGCGGCTACAAAAAAGATCAGCAGCGTTTGCGTTTCAAGCGGATGAATCCGCCGGGTCAGCGCCACATCCAGAATCATCAGCACACTTACCAGACCTGCACAGACATACATAACGTTCAGAACGGCTCTGGACAGGAACGGCTCCTTGAACCTTTGAAGATAAGCCTGCATAAAGTGAACGAAAAAAACGGGAACAACAGCGAAGCTGGTACCCAGACACACTCTCCCAACCTTATCCGCCATCCCGGAGGGCGTTGAACTGAAGTAGCTTAGCCCGATACTGAGAAAAAACAGAATGAGCTGCAGCGCAGCACGGTCATTCCGCTTTTTCCGGTATACGTATACGGAGAATCCGAAGAGCAGCAGCAAAGAAATGCCGGGGATCACCAGACGGAAGATCAGCTCATGCGCAGACAAGCCCGGCTCAACCTCCAAGCTGGAAGTCACCGGGTTGCCGCCCGGTTCCGTATGCTGAATGACGAGTGAATCCACATTCTCAATACTGTTGTATTTGCGGATCGTCTCCAGAAGCAGCGGATCTTCCCCGTTAGCCTTAAGAACCGTATCTCCGGGGTGAATTTTATGCTCGCTCCAGCTGCCCGCTGCAACGCTAGTTACAGTAACTCCGCCTTGCGGCGTTAACTTCACATCGATTCCTATCACAGGGCGTGATAGAATCACATAGGTCAAATATGCGGCCAAGAGAACAAAAATGGACAGGCCCGCAATAATTTTGGGATGATGGCTAGATAATTTAGGCAATGAGACAAGCCTCCAGGAATAAATTATATGCTTTTAACACCAGTACATCTCTCTAAGAAGAGTCTGGCCGTTATCTTTATCGCGGCTGTTCAAAACATCCATCAGGGCCCGCTCTTCCAGCACAGACATTCCGGCAAGCTGAAGCTGTCCGCTCTGTAGCTGCATTAGGGACCCCGGCTCTTTTACCAGCTTACGGATGATTTCTTGTAACATAATTTGCTCCCCCTTATTATTGGTTCGTTTCTTCTTCCTGCAACCAATATATCAGGTTATCCCCCCGGGCAAAACGACATTATAGCCCGTAATTACCGCCAATCTGTTGCGGTTCCCCGCATGCGGTATTGCGTGGCTCCGGGCACTACATTGCGGCCTCAATAATGAGATCCCGCCACTTGGAATCCAGTTCCATACGTTCAATGACCTCCAGAAACCGGTAATAATGCGAACGCATCCGCACCGAGGTATACAGCTGGGTGCCCGTACGTTCCACCGCCTCGCCGAATTCCGCGAACCGGTGCAGCACATCCTCCGGCTCCAGGCTGCCGGCAAAGTATTCCGCAATCCACTTATCGTTCTCCCCGATCTCTGCAAGCAGGAACAGCAGGGGCAACGTCCGCTTGCGGCGGATGAAATCATTTTTGCCATCCCAGTTCAACAGATCCCGGTAGTCATTCTTGATCTGGGCAGCAATTCCGATCTCTTCGGCATATTCGGCTACGCGCTGATCTGCACTTCCCGTAGCCAGAATTACACCGGTCATACAGGCACATACAAGGAGCGCCGCTGACTTCTGCCGCACCATGCTGAGGTAATCCTCTTCGGTCTCAATTTCATTGAGCAGGTCTAGCGTCTGTCCGTTAATGGCTGCCAGAAGCTGATCGTTGAATAATGCTGCAATGCTTCGGACCTGTTCGGCAGGCCAACCACTGCGGAGCAGAGCCTCCTGGGAGAGGCTGAGGAAACCGAGGGCCAGATTAAGGGCGATCTCCTTGGGCATCCGGCACCACGGCATATCTGTATGATCCTCATCCTGTATGTCATCGATAATATCAAGCGCCAGAATCATCATTTCCACGGCAGCAGCCGCTTTATATATCCCGGTATCCTTCCCGCCGAACATCCGGTAGTGCAGCAGGGTCATTTTACCAAACAGCAATGATTCTGAACACTTTATCTTGATGGCCGCCTGGGCCGCTTCGTGCAGCAGCTTCACCCTGAAGTACCGGTCGATCTGAGTCTGAAATTCGGTCATTACGTTTACTATAAAATACTCCATGAACCGTCCCCCGCCTCTGTATCTATCATCTTCTGCTTCTCATGGTTCATTTTAATAGATACGGCCCGGGAATTCCATTGTTTTCCTGTAAAAGAAATCCTCTCATTCTCTATTTCTGACATTGACAATGAGCGGAACGCGGGGAAATCAGGCTGGTGTAATGCATTGCACCAGCATCTAATACAATTTTACGCTCATGTACGTTAGAGAGAAGCGTAATGTATGAGCTGTAATGATCGACCAGCGCGCGCAGGAATTCCTCCTCCAGCACAGCAGACCGTTCCCCTGACAGGGGGCTTGTCCAGCGGATATGATAGGTCTGAAGCCTGTCGATAAGGCAGTCGAAGCAAAAGGATGGATGCAGCGCGTAGACCGGCCCGATCTCCGTAATCCCGCCTTCTGCTACCCGGCAGAGAAATATAGTATCCCTGCGTTTCAAATCAACCTCCTCACGCAGTCTCCGCAGCTGCAAGGGATCACTGTACATTACAAGATGATGCTGCGGGGCATTCTCATCCTTGATTAAAGGGGCTGAAGCATAAGCAAAGGGGACACCGGCTCCGGCATACCGTATGACCCGAATCTCGGAGCGCAGATACCCGCTGGTCAGCACAAGTGATAGAGCATACGGGTCCACGTCGGCATCCACACCTGTGAACATCTCTTTGAAGCGCTCAAGCGCCGCCAGATGAACAGGGTCCACCAGGATGCCATTCTCATACAGCCGCCCCGCCCCCTTGGAGTCAGCAGAGAGCTGACGGTCTTCAAGCACCCGCTTCAGCCGCACCGGATCACGGTGGGAGATCGTGTAGAGCGGGCTGGTCCGGCGGTAGCAATTCATGACCTGAAGAGTATCCTCTGCTGCCTGCAGTTCAAAAAAAGCATTCAACATGTTCTTCTCCTCCTTCGTTTAGCCAAGCACTATGCCATACACACAGTGCTGGTATTTATGCTCCCTTAACAGCAGAAGCTCCTCAACCTTGTCCGCAAAATACCCGCAGATCGGCAGCGTATTCTTATCCATGGCGGTGCTGAGCAGCTGTACATTCTGGGCAATATGGCCGGCTTCGAGCAGGGCAAGCTTATAGGCCAGACGGCCGTATTTCTTGAAGCTGTATTTCAAATCCGCCATGAAGAACAGCAGAATGGATGCCCCTTCCAGCGCCAGGCTTCTCGCATCCGTCTTGTACAGGGTCATGGGGAAAAGACGCTCCAGTTCTTCCGGCGGCAGTGCGCTGCGGAACCGGTACAGCTCTTTTTGCAGCGGCGCATAATAGTACACACCGTCCTCAAGCCCTTCCACTCCGCGGATATACATATACAGCTTGATCGAATACATCGCCCCGCCCGAAGGATAGGTCCGCATGGAGATCTGTTTGCCTGCATGATGGCTGCCCATATGCCGCTGCTCATCGCGCGGTCCGGCGGACCAGCACAGCAGGGCAGCCAGCTCGTCCAGTGACCAGGACGCCCCCATCTGGCCCAGCAGTGTAGATCTGCGCTTCAGCAGCAGCTTGTCGAGCCGTACCTCGTATTCCTCCGGCAGGGACGGGCTGCGTTCCAGACTGACCTTGTCCAGGTATTCCTCCAGCGGGACTTCATTGCCGGGGAACTCGTAGTTGTCCAGCGGCCGCTGGTTGAATCTCCAGGCCACAGAGCGCGGCTCCTCCCCGGCTATTTCCCCGAACAGCAGATCATAATCATAGAACTCGGATATCTGATTATGGGACGGTAACATTTGAACCCACCTCCTGATTAATTGTGAGACTAGAGAGCGTCCGGTACAGCGCATATTCATATTCCGGACTGATTCCGCAGCGGTTGTTCAGCATGTGCAGGTGTGAATACAGGATGGATCTTACCCGCTGATCGTTCTGCTCCGCTGCTGCAATGGCGGCATAGCCTTCCAGCAGAGCGGTCCGCAGGTGTCCGTAATTTCCATCGCTGAGCAGTAGACGATCCACCGGTTCCCGCCAGTCCGGGTGCGCTGTACACCAGCGGACCAGCTTGGTTATCAGCTCCATGTCACCGAGCTGATACAGCCGTTGCCAGCTCTCCGCACTCTTGCGGTAAAAGGATTGGAGCTCCCCCAGACGGGGAAGTCGTGTAAAGAGACTCTCCGCAAGCTCTTCCAGCACCCGCATTCCCGTCAGCAGGCGCCGGGTGAAGGCACTGCCGGCCGTCAGCTCCAGGATACAGGCGGCCAGCCTGCTGGACTCCATGAACAGGGATTCCGTCAGCGGCATCAATGCCGTACCGCCGTAGCGCTCAAATTCCGGTTCATACGGCTTGCTGATAATCTCGCCCTCCTCATACCAGTCCAGTTTCTGCAGCTCCAGCGGCTCCCCGTCAAATTTATGACCCTGGAAGTATTCTTCCTTGCTCAGCCTGCGGGCCGAGGGATAACGCTGTATATAGGCTCTCACCCTGTCAAACAGCTCGTCTTCCCCAAGCTCTCCATCCATCAGATACCGCACCCGGATATGCGGGCCGTCTTCCCAATACCTCAGGAAGAACCATTTCGAGATTCTTCCCGTGGCCGCAAGCCGCTCCAGTTGTTCGGCCAGCAGCAGAATCAGTCCGTCATACCCCGGCTGGAACTGGTAATACACCCTGTAGCTTTTCCACGTTTGCATAAATGTCCCTCCTTACGGGAATGGATGCGGATCGGGGTTCACCGTGAAATCTTTTCCCAGCCCCCGCCGCTCTCTTTCCCGGATCAGTCTTTCCATAATCACGCGTCTATGCTGCTCCCCGAACGTCATGGGCAGCATGCCGGGAACCAGCACCTTGGCCGCGCGGTACCCGAAGTCCGCCACTTCATCCGGAGTCACATCGGCTATATACAGCTCCCCGTAATGGTCAATGACGGCAGCGGCCAGCTCCTCCAGATCACCGGCCAGATCATCATGAGTGAACCGGCCTCCGGGGTCATAGGCATCCGGGTAGAGTTCCTCCAGAGAAGCCTTCTGCCGCCCATCCCCCCGCAGTACAAAATCCAGTCCCTGGCGGCAGTTGCTCTCGCTGGCATAATACAGAACATGGTCCTCGAATTCGGTGACCGCCCCCGGATTATTCTCAAGCTGCTGCGCTCTTGTGAATGCATGGCCGCCTTCCTTCAGCTCTGCCGCATAGATCGGCAGCGAGGTGATGACTTCCATCGCTGCGGATTCCACAGCCTTACCGGGAATAATATGGGCGGCGGCGGCATTATAGGCCTTCATGACAGCCCCCTCGCGCGTATCATACGCCAGCGCCCATACACTGGGCACCTTAAGCTCCATTGAAATATCGAAGAAGCGGATTTGAATGCCTTCCAGCTCCAAGAAATAGATGAGCTGCTTCAGCTCCTCCAGCGGACTGCCGGAAATGTCAATCTCCCGCAGGGGAAGCCGGTTGTACCAGGCGCAGAGGAAATTATCGCGTTCGATGACCTCGAACAGGCCATGCAAGGCCGCCTCTTCCCAGGTGCTGCCCAGTGCCAGGCCATTGGAGCTGTCGTAGACGAACCTGTTCGTTCCGCTTCTGAAATGTCCGTCTGCGAAGTACACCAGCTGCTCCGGCACCAGTACTTCCCTGCGCTCCTTCATGGAAAGCACCGGCGTCCAGTATACAGGCAGATTTTCCTTGTACTGCAGCAACCTAAAGGCCGGATGCGCCATGGCTATAACGTCGTGCAGACCGAATACCGCAGGGTCCACCGCCTGCTCAGAGACCTGCTCATAGGAGAACCTCTTCGCCGCAGGTGCGGTTCGGTCACACATTCCGCAATACCGCTCCAGGGCTTCAAGCACCGCCAGCTTCATGGCATCCTGCCGCCGGTAAGCCCGGCCGAAGCCGGTCTCCACATAAGCCGGACCGATCCGCAGCTCCATTCCGCCCGCTTCAATATAGGAGGAACGCAGTTCGCGGTAGCGGTGGGTGATCGTTCCGCCATCGGGATCATACCACTTGCGCAGGATCGCCTCTGTATTCATCTCTGAGCGCAGCCGGTAGATACGGCTGCCCTGCTTCACCGTATCTGCCGTCTGTGGATGGCGCGGTGCAGTCACAGATGGAGCCGTGCCGGAGCATACGGGACAGCCGTCATGCCTGCGCAGCAGAACCCCCTCCACGCGCAAGGCATCCCAGTGGATATGCTCAACATGGCCTATGTAACGGTGAAGATGATCCGCCGCAAGGAGGGCACCGCGGATACAATCGGCAGCGAATCCTGCCGCCTGCGGCTGAGGCACATACTCCGTCTTCTCGCCATAGAGCAGCGGCAACAATCCTTCCCTTCCGGTGTCCTTATATTTTTGCGCCAGGCAGGCCATGCAGCCCCCGGCGTCTGCCTGATGGTACAGGGGACCCGCAAGCAGCGTGTCCAGCAGATGATGGAGGAAGAAGATTCCGCCCGGACCGGGAGTCTCCCGGTAGAAGGGACTAAGTTCCTCCGCCAGCAGTTGATCCAGGATGACAAACAGCACGGAGCCGTCTGCTGCAGACCGCTCATCCGTCAAACGGTAAGGGATCTCCTGCTTCTCCAGCTCAAGAACAACCTCCCGCAGAAACAGACTGTCCGTCCGGTATAACACGGCTTCCTTCATAGCCCCTCCTCCTTTCGCTGCACCTGCAAGATGGTTATTCCCGTATTCTCCAGGACCGGGATCAACAGCTCCCGGCTGTCATATCTGTCCTGAAAGGCTTCCGTGAGCTCCTGCTCCGGCTGTCCCGCCGGTGCAGCGCTGGTCTGCTCACCTGCGGAATATGCAAGCGAAGTGCGGATATCATTCTGCTGCACCTGAGCGTAGAAGCGGATTAACGCTTCCTGAATGGCTTCCTGCTGATCGGGAGCGCAGCAGCAGCCGGTCCAGGCGCCGCCTGCTCTCCCGGCAGCAGCACGGTAAGCGCGGATTCCCGGAATCCGCTCCACATAGATCTCAAGCTGCTCCGCATCAGGTACGAAACGGCGAATCATGGCCTGTATCCGCGTATTCCCCGCAAGCGCTGTGAAAGCAAGCATCCGGCCTTCCAGCGCTGCCGGGCCTTCCTCAGCTTCCCATGCCATGAAGAGCTGCCCGGCCAGCCGTTCCAATCTGTGCTGCCGCCCGGCCGTAACCAGCCATTGTCCGGGCGGGCCGGGATGAACCTGATTCAGCAGCCGCTCCAGATTGCGGCAGGAGGCGCGGACGATCTGCTCTGCATTCCCCTCGCCGCTATGGTAGCTTCCGTCTGAAGCGGTGGCTATTTTATAGGGAATCTGCAAGAGATCATTTCCATGAAACACAAAGCTGTGCACAAGCTGGTTCTCCAGACGCTCCAGGGCATCCAGGCAAGTGGTCCAATTCACAATCTCCGCCGGTTCTGCAGAACAGCTCCCCTCTTCCCGCGCAGCAGAACGCAGAATATCGGCCAGCAGCCGTTTGGGCTCAACCACTCGCTTAGCGCCGCTAAGGTCAAGCTGAATGACGCGTTTGGCTGCCTGTGCTTCCTCCCCCTTCAGTCCTTCGCAGGCCGCTGCTATACTTCCGGCATAGCTGAGCAGGAGCGGCTGTGCCGCTGCACTCTTCCACTGCGGATTGCCTTCCTCCACGGCAGCGCTGATCTCCGGTTCGTCATCCGGGGACAGATTGCGCAGCAGCAGCGCTTTGTCCGGAGTGATCACCCGCAGTTGCCATTCCCCGCAGGAAGTAAGAATACCATCTGAATTCCCGCCAGCAGGCACAGAGCGCTGCTCCCCGGGAAGCAGCCGCGCCGCCAACGCCTCATCAACCGGCATCCAGTTTGCGGAGCGGTTACCGAACACGGCCTCTTTAAGCTTCCCGGCGGTTTGCGGGTTCGCTTTTAACTGGTGCAGCCCCTGCTTGCCATATAGATACAGCCGCTCCTCCCGTCTAATGAACCAGTGTGCCATGTCCGCTCTCTCCCGCCATCTTCATCTCCAGATAACTGTAAGCATCCTTCCAGTCCATCCCGTAGCCTGACTCCACGCTCTCGGAGGCCACACCGGTGATTCGCTGCTTGCGCATAGGCGAGATTTCCAGCATCGGCATTAAGGAATACAGGACAGCGGCTACGAAACGGTAGACGACGAACCCTTTGTCGTGATAATGCTTCAGGAAATCGGGGTTAGAGAAAAAAGTCTGATGAAACGCACTGACCTGATCATGCCGCTCGAAGAAATCATCGCCGTAATAAAGCTTGTCATGCACCAGCTCTCCCCGCTCATACGCCTGCTCCAGAATTGTCCACAGTGAACTGATGAAGATCCGCAGCCGCCCGAAAATAAACTCTCGCTCAAACCGGCCTTCTGTGAAGCTTTGCACTCCGCCTGCTATAAATTCCTTTTCGGTATCCGTCCGTCCGTGCAGCGCTTTGTGAATTCTGGACTCCATCTGTTCATCTTTTCTGAACTCGGCCAGCTGGGTTTTGAAATATTCGAAATTGGAGCGGAGTGACAGGTACCCTATCTTAAGCCCCCCTGGACTGTGACTGCCGGTAATAAAAAACATCTTGGCCGCCTCCACATTCTGTCTGTCTTCAGGCAGCTCCGCCCAGGACTCATAAATATCCGCAATCAGCCGGCTCTTAAGCAGCTCAATGCTGTAATTCACTCTGGCGCTGCACAGCGGGTTCCCGTGGGTCAGCATACTGCCCTCCTCAACCGTCACCTCACCGTCACGGCGAAGCGGCAGGAACGTCCCGGAATACTCCTCCATCAAGGCCAGCTTATTCACCATACGCTCGTATTTCACATATTCCTCCTCAGACCGCTCACGGGAATATCGCGCAGCATGGCGGCGGATCAGCTCTTCAAGCTGCGGATTAGCATTAGAGGCATCCAGCGTAACCTTAAGATGGAACCCATAGACCCAGCTTTTCTGAAGAATGAGATTCTCCAGCTTAGAGGTCTGAACGAACGACAGGATGGACCGGACCAGTAAGGCAACCGCTTTGCTGTCGTATAAATAACAATTAATAGTTCGCAGCTGCATATTCCTCTTCCCCCCCGCATGTAATTTCGTAGGTATACTCCAGCACATGATCCCGCTCCGGGTCCGCCACCGGATATTCCTCTTCGATTAAGAGATGTTCTCCCTTGGCCGCAAGCTGCAGGAAGACCTGGAAGAGCAGCGGCGAGGACAGATTGATGAATTGCGGCTTACGTTCCGTCGCCTCTGAAGCCGGTTCTGTGCTTGTGCTGAACGGCCTGGCGAAGAAGCGGGCAGGAATTCCGTTACTGTCACAATAATCAAGGGTGCGCTTCCAGGCTGCGAAGCGGTCCTTCTCGCTGAGCGCTCCCGATAAGGCTGAAGTACTGAGCAGCCATTTCTCCCGGGAAACCATCAGTTCATGTTCGCCCAGCCAAATCCGGGGAACATGGATAACCGTCTCATTCATTCCTGCTTCCGGCTTCAGCCGTTCACGCAGAACCAGCTCCCCAAGGTCGAAGTAACTGGTCCCATGCGAGGACAGGATATCGAAGGTCGTCAGAATGGCCGGGGCGGCTACCAGCACCAGCGTACCCAGAAATTGCGGACGTACGGTGTTACCCGTCGCAGGATCAAAGAACTCAGGACTTTCTGTAGAGGGATTGTACCGGAATCCCAAATCCAGCCATGTGAGGGACTGTCCGCTCTCGGTCATAGACTGAATGGGCAAGGCAATCTCTTTCTGCACCGTTCTCTTGCGGATATTGGCATTGAAGCCGAAGGTATTACGGATATCTGCCACCTGATTCCCATCAAAGCAATCACGCAGGTAAGCGGCGTATTCGCTGCCGGAGTCCTCCAGATATTTCAGGAAGCGGGCGAAATAAATCGAGAATCCCTTATACATATGGTTCAGTACCATACGCTCACCGCTCTCCTGTACAAAAAACGAGTGCGAGAGCAGCCGGTCACCGAGCACCTCCTGAATCTCACTCTGCCAGGCTGCTGTCTGTGTGTCGGAGATGAGAATCTCATCCTGTGCGGCGGCTTCGTTCAGGAATCCCGTCAAGCGGCTGGCGATATTGTGCAGACGCTGAGTCTTCTTATGGCTGAAGGCTTTATCCCAGTTGAACAGTCCCGACGTCTCCTTCAATAACTCCGGGTCCGAGAAGAATACCTGGGCCATATCCCGGAGTACTCTTGAGGCCTCCTGCGAGTTCCCGGGAACGTAACTTGTACCGTAATGGCTCTTGAAGAACTCCCCGGCGGCGAATTGCATCTTAACGACCGTATCAAAGCACATCATCAGCCATTGATAACGGGACAGCTGGGCCAGCCGGCCTTCACGGCCCGGATAGTCCTGGGTCTGCACCGTCTCATTGATGCCGTCAATATACAGCAGGCTGCGGCGGGGCATCGGCTCCAGACCGAACAATGCAGCCAACGCTTCAGCACAAGCATACAGGCGGTCCGTAGCTTCCACATCCAGTGTGTCGCTGAATTGTCCGGTCAGGGCGTTCAGTTCGTGCAGCAGCGGAATACACGCATGATCAACCCCGTAATACTCCAGCTTCAGCAGCAGCTCTTCCGTCAGATTGCCGGCCTGCTCATTCAGATAGTCCGTCCGCTCCAGCACTCCGTTACTGATCAGCTGGCACAGCGTATTGTCTGCCTGTTCACCGGAGACACCAAGAGCACCGAATACCTCCCGCATCGCCGGATACGGGAGCACCTCCGCCTCCTTCAGACTCCCGAACAGCTCATGCAGTGCTTCACTGGCGCGCAGTGTGACCAGCCCCTGTCTGGATTTGTACAATTGGCGTTCACCCTTGGTGTTCTGCAGCACGGTAATATAATATTTCCCCTCAAGCTCCACGCAAGTAGCATTCAGGCGGTATTCGAGCCGCGTAATCCACTCCGGCTCCAGAAATAGCTTGTCGTAGATTTGCAGGATCAGCGAATCATTCAGCCGGGGATAGAGCCGCTTGGCGCCTGTCTTCCTCACTCCACTGAAATTCCCGATTCCGGAATAAGTGAGATTCGCGAAGGGGCTGGTCTTCATACTGGCCCGCGTCAGAAATTTAACCAGGGTATAATCCAGCTTGCGCAGATTCCGGTCATGCTCCTCAGCCGGAGTCCGCAGGTATTTATCAAGCTTGGCGGTAATCGCACTGTTCACAAACGTCAGCGCATCCCGCAGCTCCCGGTCCTCCAGATAGATTCGCTGCAGCCAGCGGCGGTCCGCTGCGGCAAGCGCCTCGAATGCCTTCTGCACCTCTTCCATCCGCTCCCGTTGCTGCTGCCGCAAGGCGAAGACCTGCCGGATCTCGCCGCGCAGCTCCTCTGTGAACAGAGCCTCCACTTGGCTGTACCGCTTCTCGGCACTGGCCCGCTCATTGAAGAAGTCACGCTTGAACCGGATCGCCTCCATCCGCTCGTCATCCTGCTCCAGGCTGCCGATCTGGCGCTGCATTTCTTCCGTTATCTCAGCCAGCCGCAGCGCCGGTTCTCCCGCGCCTTGCCGCACCGCTGAATACTGTCCGCTAAGATTACCCATATACTGGGCTACATATCTAAGCGGGAAATTGGTTTGTCTGTACATATAAAGGGGGGCTACCCGCATTTTTCCCACTCCTGTCTATTATTCGGGGACCCTCCGGGACCGGCCGGCCTGCCCGAACATTTGAATAATGGCCTGATAACTTTGGAGTCCAAACAGCAATGCATGCTCGTCAATGTCAAAAGCTCCGGTGTGAACGTTGTTATTCTCCCGCACATAAGCGCCAATGAAATAGTAACAGGTCTTCACGCCAGGCAGCTCCCTGGCATAGAAGGCAAAGTCGTCGCTGGAGAACAGGAACGGTGCCTCCAGCACCTGCTCCCGGCCAAACCTCCTGCCAAGCAGCCGGGCGGTGAGCCCCGCAAGCGCCGGATCATTCACGCAGCAGGGATACTCGGAAATAATCCGGCTATCCAGAATCCCCCGCACCTGAGAGGAGGCGGATACGGCATCTATCAGCTGCTGGTACCCGTCCCGGAGTGCGGCTGCTTCCGCAGAGCGGAGAGTAAGATACAGCTTCAGCCGGTCCGGGATCACATTGTAGTAGCCATTCGTTTCCACATGCGTAACCTTGCAGAACTGCCCGGCTGTATGATAAGCCTCTTGGAAATGCTGCACCTCAGCAAGTACCTGGAGAACATCCGGCTGGTCAGAAGCATGGCCGGAGGCCAGCTCCAGCAGCAGCTCAGCGTTCAGACAGCCTGCCAGAGCAAGACCGGGCCGCAGGGAGAAATACCCGGCATACAGATCTGGTGTGACATGAAGCGAATACAGGTATTCCAGCTTCTGCGCCTGAAGCAGGGGGAGGAGCTCCCGCGCTCCCGCCATCACTTCCTCGGCTGCCTGAAAGATAAAGCAGCAGTTCACGGCCGGTGCGCTCCGGTCCACCCAGCGGATGAGCTGCAGCAGAATGGACATATGGGCATCATGTCCGCACGCATGGCTTAAGCCGGGATGCATGCTCCGGTAAGGAGCATCCGCCTTGGCATCCTCAACCGGCAGGGCATCCAGCTCTGCCCGGAATCCGATGACCGGCAATCCGGCGCCGCCCTGATATGAAGCAATGATCCCTTTATCCGAGGAATGCTCGATCCTGATTCGGCTGGTATGCCTAACGATGTAATCTTCAATATATGCCCGGGTCTTCTTCTCCTGCCGGGCAAGCTCGGGGATACGGTGCAGCGCCCTGCGGGTCATCCGCAGCTCTTCCAGCTCACCGTCTTCGTGCTTAAGCAACGACTGCATTCTTTTTGTAGCGGTAGACTACGAGAGTTACGATCAGCAGCAGCCCGATGTTCAGCGTCATCATCAAGATACTCTGAAGGGCATCGCCTCCGGTATAGAGAGTCTTAACCGCTTTGCTCAGATAATAGCCCGGGAAGAAGCGCTGGATATGGGTCATGAAGCCCGGCACCGAGAAGCCCAGATCATTCGTGATGTTCATGGACATGAAGGCCAGGTACAGCGGGAAGGAGATGGATTGCAGCGACACAATGTCCAGCAGGAACCCGAGAATCAGGCCGAGGAAAATATAATATAAGCTGGAGTACAGCGCCAGCAGCTCCATCTTCAGCAGCACCGTGTCCATTCTCAGGTGGAAGACAGCTGCGCCAAACGTGATGATTACAGCCGCGATAACCACATTCAGAATCAGTTGAACCAGAGCGGTGACGAAGATGAACTTGCCCTGCGAGTAAGGAGTGACAGTGTAGATGCTGCTGATATATGACTTCTCTTTGGCTACCCGGGTGCTCAGCGTATTCAGCCCGCTGCCCGCTGTTCCGAACAGGGTACAGAATACCGCCAGATAAGTAATAAACTCCCCTTGGCTGTGATCCGGCTTCACGAAGGCATTCAGTGCAAGGAAGAACCCAAGCGGCATCACGAGTGTGAAAAATACAAATCTCTTGTTACGCAGCACCTTGAGAATTTCATAGCGGATGATTGTAATCATGCCTGCATCACTCCTTCTTCATAGTGGTCATAAATTTCACGGTAGCAATCCTTAACTTCCTTAAGCCGTTCTTCATAAGGAATATGCCGCTCCTTCAGGACATCCACCAGCCGGGATTGCTCTGCCGGATGAAATACATACAGCCGTCCATCCTCCACCAGACCGCCGAACCGGCGCTGCAGCTCCTCTGCTTCCTCTGCTTGCGCGGGATGGACAACGAGGATTTTCTGGGCATTCAGATCCTCCTTGCTGACAACCGCAGCGACCTTTCCTTCTTTAAGGAAAATAAACCGGCGGCAAAAGTCGTTCAGCTCATCCAGATGATGTGAGGTTACAAATATGGATTTGCCCTGCCCCTGCAGCTCCTTGATCTTGCTCCAGAACATTCTGCAGGCGGTGACATCCATGCCGACCGTCGGTTCGTCCAGGAACAGCAGCTTCGGATTGGCCGCCAGAGAGAGGGCGAAGGACAGTCTGCGCTTCTGCCCGCCGGACAGGCTCTGCACCATGCTGCGGGTCTCTTGCACCAGATCCCCGGCCTTCAGCAGCTCATTCGTATCCACCTTGGATCTGCTGTAGCTCTTATGCAGCTCAATCAGCTCCTTGACCCGCAGTCCGTCGGGAAAAAGATCCTTTTGCAGCATTATTCCGACATCCTTATGGTTATCGAAATGCCGCTCTATGACCCCGGCATCGATACTGGTAAGCCCCAGAATGGAACGGATCATCGTCGTCTTCCCCGCCCCGTTCGGTCCGATTAAGGCGATACTTTCGCCTTCCGCCACATCGAAGCTCACTCCGGCCAGCACCTGCTTATCCTTGAACCGCTTCTCTACATCTTCTAATTTCAGCAGCATTTGCAAGTTGTTCTCCTTCTTTCTGTTATCGTTTATTGTGTTTCAGGGAAATGGATGGGGCGCCTGATAGGCCTCTGCCGAGTCCATCCTCCAGTGCTGCGCAGCCTGCCGGATACGCCGTCCGCAGAGCATCCGGCTGGCTTCACCGAACCACATGGGCTGCATCTGAGGCACAAGCACTTTGACTGCCTCCAGTTCAAGCGCCTTGTATCCTTCGGGTGTCTGACGGACGATGAACACTTCGCCGTAATGCTCTGTCATCCGGTCCAGCAGCCTTGAGGTTTCTTCTGCCAGATCAATCACCGTATGCTGAAGCTCCCCGTAGAACCGGGCAAACCGCTCGCGGATGCCATATTGACCGCCACCGGCCAGGAAGCCGAAGTGATGCCGTTCCTCCTGAAGGAAATAGAGAATCGGATGATCCTCGACCCGCTGTACCCCTTCATGGCGGATGCGCCGGGCTTTCTCATGAATCTCTGCGGTATGAGTGCCGTAGTATTCCAGCGCCAGCAGCATTTCCTCCAGCGCCGAGAGGATGGCCTTCTCCGGATCGGGATGGGCACCCGCCGTACTGTAGGCCGCGAACTGGTTCCCGGTCTGTCCCAGACAGAGAGCCCAAATGACAGGAATCTCTGTCTCCATCGTGATGTCGAACAGCTGTACGGTATACCCGAGTGCCGTAAGCCGTCCGGTCATATAAGTGATCTGTGCATTCTCTGCCGAATCCGGCAGAATCTCAGGCGGTGAACGCCGCAGGTACCAGTGATTCAGGAAAGCATCCCGCTCAATCAGCTCCAGACAGGCATAATAGATACCGTCAAGCACGGTTGTGCCCAGTGCATTCCCGTTGGAATTGCCTTTGTAAATCCGCGGCCCGGCTGAATATCCGTCATCCGGCTTATAATAGGCCAGGCATTCCGGGACATAGACTGTGCCTTGCCGCTTCCAGCCGAAGGCAGGTATCCAATTCAAGGGCAGCTCCTCATGGTAAGCGGCTATCTGTCCGCTTCCCTTCACCGCACCGGTGAACAGCAGCGGATCGATGGCTGTCTCCCGCTTCTGCAGACTCCGGGTGCCGGATCTGATACTCAGCCCTTCCCTGCCGCGCGGGTGCATTCCCGCATAACGTTCCAGCGCCTCACACCTCGACTTTAGCTCGCTGGCTCTATAATCAGTAGAGCTGCCGATGCCCAGCTCATAGGTCTCCTCCCTGTAGATCCTGAAGAAGCTGGTCAGCGAAAAGAAGGAACGGGTATTTCGATCCCGATAAATCATAAAATTGGAGTCGGCATTGCCTGGCGCGAACACGGCATCGCATACCGCAGTGGACTCAGCCCGGTATGAACTGCCATACCGGAACATCGCTTGCCGTTCGAACGCCTGGCGGATCACGGCGGTGTCGTCCTCCGGTTCAGCTTCAGCACAGAACTTGCAGCGCTGTGCGGGCCAGAAGGAATACCTGCGGACATTACCGCCGCCAGGCTCCAGCCGGTAATAATCCAGCACTCCGGGCGTTCCAGCCTGCCGGAGCAGCAGAGCCAGACACTCCTGCACCAGCTCTTCATCCACGCTGTAGCTGCCAACAAGTTCGCTTCGGCCTTCATCTCCAGGCAGCCGCTCATTCGCTCTAAGGTTCTCGTTCCTCCGTTGCGCGAAGCAGGACGGACAGCCTATCCCGCCCGGATTGAAGACAGGTCCGGCAAGCACTTCGTGAACATCCACGTGCAGAAGTGCAAATCTCTCCTCCCGGGGCCAGTTCCGCTCCCTGCCCCGCTGGTGGGCGTAGGCTATGAAGCATAGCAGCCGTTCCCCGCCGAGCTCAAGCACTACCTGTTCCTCCAGGCGGTGTATCGCCTGATCCAATGTCATTGCAGCTGTCTTCATCGCCATTCCCCCCCTAAGAGAGCGAAGCCGAATTTGCGGGACAGACCGTCCTCATACCGGCACAGCGTACCGCCGGCCGTCTCAGGAGAAGGAGACGGGTAAGGCCAGGCAGGATCACAATCCTCTCTACGAATCCGGCTCCATACCCGGAACACCGCATCTTCCAGGTCTTCACCAATTGCCCTGTACAGCTTCCCCTCATATTCAGCCTCCATAAGATACACAATCATCAGGGCTTGTAACTTCTTATGCCTGACCTGTGAAGGAACCGGCTGCTCCGTACCGGGCCAGAAGGCAAGGCAGCCTGAAGTCCAATCCCCCTGCTCCAGTTCTTCGGCATCCCCGGCTCCGTGGCGGTTCAGGTAATGCAGGTAGGCGGCCTGGTCAGTTAACCCCGGCGATAGCTGACGATAGCTGTAGCATTGCTCCAGTACATAAGCATACAGATCCTCCAATACCCGGCGTTTGCTGGACCCGGCGAAGCTCACCACCCTGCCGCAGACTTCAGCGTCCAGCCTCCAGTAACGGTCGAAACGGAATTGAATGTTCTGGACCACAGCGCTTACCAGCTCCTGTGAAAGAACCCCCTCGTCAACGGCTCTCTCCTCCAGATGCTCCAGCGGACTGCAATGAAGCGGGCAGCATTCGGCATGAGCCACTTCAGGCAGGGACTGGATGGACTGAAGTCCGCAGGCATCCAGTCTGACCAGCTTGTTACCGGTATACTTCCTTGCACTCATAAAGGCAGGAAGCTGTAATCTGAACCGGCTTGCTACAGGATACTGCAAGCCAAGACAGCGCGGGCAGACTCCGGCGGACAGAATCACCCGGTCACCCAGTTCATACGCAGCTGCCTCTATGGATATCTGCTCTTCTCCGTTCAGCTTGTGCCGGAGATCCTTCAGCCGCTGTGCTTCGGCAGGAGACGGCTGCGGATTGGTAAAGAGCCGGACAAGCGGCTCATAACCTGCCGTTTTGAGCCTGAGCCTCCTTTTGCGGCCAATGACTTCAGCGCCATCTTTCGTTTCCAGAATACGTACCGGTTGCTCACCCATCGTTTCATCCCCCCATTCTGAGCGGTTCTTCATGCATTTCGTACACAACCTCAGCGGTATATTCATTGTCATACGGGTCGGGAAGCGTCTCCTCGAACACAACAGCTAATTCCCCGTACTGCCTGCGGCAGCGTTCCATATGCTTAAGCCATTCCATACAATACTGCGGCTCCTCAGCATCCAGAAAGATCGGCTTGTGCAGCCCGGACTCCCCATATTCGATGTGCAGCCTGTTGTTACGGACAGGAAACAGCCGGATGAATGAATGCAGCGGGACAGCATGGGCCTCAAGCACCTCATGAAGCCGCAGGTATCCGTCCAAATCCGGGGTCACTCCGGCAAACAGCTTCTCATGAAGAATAGTTCGCCTTCTGTGCAGGATCAGCTTCCCGTAACTGATTCTGCCGATATGCCGGTATTCATCAATGCCGAGCTCATCATAGTCCAGCCCGGTTCCCGTGATGAAGCCGGATTGGGTGAGCAAGGCAAGATTCCTGTACTCCTCCGGCAGGCAAGCCGGTGCAAGTGATCCTGTATATAACGGAACAATCCGCTGCTTTCCAAGCTGGAGCTCGAAGCTATGACGTTCAGTATTCCAAATCAGCCCGGCAGCCTTAAGATCAGCAGCGATACTATTGCCTTCTGCAAAACCATTCATATTGGGATTGAACCCGCAGGAGGGGGAGTAGGTGATTAGCTGCGCCTCGTCCCCGCAGTGGAGCACATCTTGCAGCCGTTCAGCTATGGCGTCATGACTCTCGGGCAAATGATACATGGCATAGGCCAGATAGCTGTTCTTGCAATCATTCACTACAAGCTCTCCCGTACCGCTCCGCTGAAGCCAGAATCCTGCTACAGCAGGCTGGCGGATGCGGAGTTTCCGCAGCCCTGCCGTAAGCGGAGCCAGATCCGCACGCTCCAGCACAACATCCTCTCCCGCTGCTGCCGCAGCCAGCTTCATCCGGTATTGATCTCTGAGCTCCTCCAGGCGCGCTACTGCGGGAGCATTCTCAAATATACTTCCTTTGCAGGTTCGGTTGAGTGCCACATGCTGCTCATACTCTGCGGCATACCTGGACAGGCCGGGCTCAAGGGAGGTATACGGCACAGGGAGCGTATCATGCAGCTGATGCTCCATATAGAGCCGGAACTTCAGACGGTTATCGAAGACTGGCAGAACTTCAGCCCATTCCGCAAGCGGATCACCGAACGGCTCCACTATAGCAGACGGTACACCTGCTTCCGCATAGCTGTCCTCATTGAACGGGTTAGCCGGATATTTGCCCTCCCATCCGAGCAACTTACAGCAGCGGTTCACATGCTTCCGGGTAATTTCCAGCAACCGCTCCCTCTGCGGAACCTCACTTGTCTGTTCGAGCTGACCGGACAACAGACGGATGGCTTCCAGATGCTGAGCCAGGGACTGTATCCTGCTGCTTCCGTGACGCAGTGCAGAGACGGCTTCGATGAATAACTCCAGCGTAAGCGGCTCGCTCTCCCTGTAATTCGCATGCTTGAGGTATCCGCAGCGCAGCAGTGCAACAGCCTTGGCTGTCATAGCTTCTATGCTTTCATTCCATATCTGTGCCAGCTCATCCAGGCTGACTACGCTGCCGGGTTTGATCTTAGCCGCAGCCGGTGTCTTCAAGCGGTAGCTTCGCTTCGTTCTGCTATATATTCCGGGCTCCGCCGTTTGCGGTCCGGTACTTCCCTCCGTCAGGAGGGTCCCTTCTTGCTCCCTGTAATCCACCTTATAGCAGCTGGCCCGTATCACCTCAGGAAGCAGCAGCCATAACTCATACCAGTGAAGGAGAATCCATTGAGCGAAGCTGATCCGGCTCTTCTCTCCTGTTCCCGGTCCCCGGCAGATGGAAGTGAAGGAAGAGAGCGGGGCTGTTTTGGCAAAAGAACGCATCATTATTTTCCATACCTTTCCGCTTTTTTTCGAGCTATACGATTTGTTCAATGAACAATACATTTCATAGTTAGTTAGCAGCAGTGCATTCTGCACACTCGGTTGCTCCCGGAACAGCTTATACAGCTCCTGTTCCTGCATTTTACATTCACTCTTGAACCGGATGGTTAATGCCTGATACCGCTGTATCAGTCCGCTGCCGGTCTGCTCCAGAGAGAGTGCCTCCTCCATGAGCTCCGGTGCGATTAGGTTTACCTTCGGAATCTTTCCGGGCTGGATATGTCCTTTGCGGACTCCCTGTTGCAGCCGGATATAGGCAATCCGTACCTCCGGCTCTTGTTCTATGCGCTCAGACAGCCGCTGGTGCAGCCATTCCTTACGCTGATTGAATCCTTTACGTTCTTCACAATAAGCTAGAAGCTCCTGGTAGAAACCATGCTTAATCTGCATCAGGTCACTGGAAGGAACATGATTCCGTCTTTCAAACAGGAAGGTTCGACTCAACACGGCTCCCCCTTCTGGGATTGTTTTTGGATGGGCGCGGCTGATGCCGCCCCATCCATGGTTTAGCTAACAATTAGGCACAGGAAGAGGAACACGACGAACATGACGACGAGCCGCAGGTGGAAGAGCTCCCGCTTCCGCTGGATGCCGCCGTTGACGGAATAGCCTCCACTTGATCCAGTTCAATCAGCTCCAGGTCCAGATCTTCCAGTTCTTTATTCAAATCTTTCATGATTTATCATCCTTTTCATAATTAGTATTTTATTATCATTACGATACTGTTAATCTTAAGCACAGGAAGAAGAACACGACGAGCATGAGGACGAACCGCAGGTTGAGGAGCTGCCGCTGCCGCTGGTTGCCGCTGTTGACGGAATAGCTTCCACTTGCTCAAGTTCAATCAGTTCCAGGTCCAGATCTTCCAGTTCTTTGTTTAAATCCTTCATTTTTTCATCATCCTTTTCATAAAATTAGTGTTTAAGTATTCTTGTGAATCGGTCTGTCTTACGCGCAGGAAGAGGAACATGACGAACATGATGATGATCCGCAGGTGGATGAACTGCCGCTGCCGCTGGTTGCGGCTGTCGATGGAATGGCTTCCACCTGATCGAGTTCAATCAGCTCCAGGTCCAGATCTTCAAGCTCTTTTTCGAATGGTTTCATAGGTTACTTCACCTCCTTCAGTCCGTCCGGAATGCTGCTTATCAGGCGCTCCGTTTCAGTGGTTATTTTCTTTCTGAAGTAAGAGTATCACAGCTTATTCAAGCCTTCACCGACTACCATTCCAGTAATTCCCACAAATAAATTGCGGTGCGGCTGCAGGTTTTTTGCGGGTTAACACGCTCATTCAGGTGTCAATACTGATAAAGCTCAACAAATATATCCATAAGGGGAAGAAGACAATGAAGGCAGACGGAAGACAAGTACGGAGCAGAAGCTATCTGAATAAAAGAGTGTGCGGATTGTGGCTCATCTGGGTGGCCGCCATCCTGTTTGCGGGGCTGCTTGCGGGGGGAGCGCAGCTGATCTCCATGCCGGTATTTTCACTCGGGTATATGGCCGGTTTTTTCTGGATCCTGACCGGCAAAACGGTCAGCCGCAAGCTGTCCTACGGACCGCAAACGGCCTTTCAGGGCAAGATGACTCTCTACTCTATCCTTCTAATGTTCGTGATTATGGTGCTGGTAGGCGGTCCTCACTTCGGGGACGGCAATTACCGGATGGTCTGGCTGGGGGCTTTTTTGGCAATAGGTCTTCATTTCATTCCGATGGCCTGGGTGCATGGACGTTCCATGCTTCTGCTGGCTGTCCTGCTAAGCGCTAATGCTGTGGCGGGGATGGTGTGGCCTGAGCTGTCTTTTCACACCCTGGTCTATGTGGATCTTGCTGCCAAAGTGCTCTGGGGGACTCTGCTGCTCTTGTCTGGCCGCCCGGCTGCTGCAGAACCGTTCGCAGGCTCTTCGAATATCGCCAACTAAACGGAGATCAAATGGAAATCCAGAAAAATATTGTCTAACAGACTGAGATAGCGTATAGTATATTCCCATGTTGGAAGGGAGAGATTACTATGCTCAACAGGATTGAATCATTTCAAGGCTCCAGGCATTTCCGTCTGCAATATATTGCAGATAGCACCGTTGCAGCGGTTGCGGTTCCAGGCACAGGCTCACTCGCAAACGCGGCCATTATTGACCTGGGGGGACTCACGCTGGTGGTAGACACATTCGCGACGCTGGAGGCGGCTCAGGATTTGAAGGCTGCGGCTGAGCATCTCACAGGGAACCCTGTATCCTATGTGATCAACACACACTGGCACAGCGATCATACCACTGGCAATCAGGTGTTTGTGCCTGGTGCTCAGCTGATTGCAACATCCGGCACCCGTGAGACGATGAATACATTCGCCAGAGACCGGGTAGCCCAATACCAGAACAACAGAGAGAAGATGCTAGAGGCGATCAGAGAGGCAGAATTGCAATGTGCGCAGGAGACGGATCCTAAGCTGCAACAGGAAATGGCCTGGGAGAATGCAACAGACCGTGAATTTGTGAATATGCTGCCGCAGCTGGTGCATACGGTACCGACGATCACTTTTGACCAGCACATGACCCTTCACGGCAGCAACCGCAGCGCTCAGCTCATTACATATGGCGGAGGGCACACGCAGAGCGATGCTATTGTGTACCTCCCGGAAGATAAAGTGCTCATTATCGGGGATCTTGTGCTCTCGAACCACCATCCGGTGCTGGCTAATGCCAACCCTCAGGAGTGGCTGCATATTTTGGAGCAGATTGAATCGCTGGACGTGGAGACGATTATACCGGGGCATGGTGAGGTCTGCTCCCTGCAACAGCTTCATGCGGTGAAAGGGTACATAAGCAGGATGATCGCCATCGTGACCGAAGCCGTTCAGAATCAGCAGAGTATTGAAGAGATCGAAATCCCCGAAGAATACCGCGCTTGGTATTTCACAACCTATTTCAAGACAAATTTGAATAAGCTCTATGGCCTGATTACTGCTTCAGGGGAATAACAGAGAGCATTCGGCGTATATCGTGTAACCAGTAGAGGGAACAAAATCAACCTCCGGATGAATAATGCTGGCGCCTTCTTTTATCGGTCGCTTGTGAGGAACAGCATTGTTGCACATTTTGCAGGATTCCTTTATAAATGTTACTGACTGAAGTACAATGTTGCATGATTTGCACAAATTCAAGTGTTTAGAGCAAGTTAACGCTGAATTTGTTGCATTGCTTGCAGGATTTCAGCAGAGACTGCTTCTATGGTGCAATATTCTTGCACTTTTTGCAAAATTCCTCTATAAATGTTATTGGCTTTAGAGCATAGATTTGGCCCACATACCTATGTGGTAGTCATAATTTCCTAAACTACAAGAAAAGAAGAGCATATCCCTTCTTTTCTTGTTTTTCTCTATGCAAGCTATCCCTTCCTAAGTACAAAACATAGTGTGTCTGCTCCCCCCGTATACGGACTGCCGCAGCTATCATCGTAAACACTGTCCAGCTGGAATCCCCAAGGCAACACTTCCTCCGCAAGGGTCTCCTGTGTAAACACCGTGTTCCAGATCAAATAATGATGCAGCCTATGATCGGTAAGGATGACGGTCTGACGGGCCTCCACGGTATGCTCCTCGAAGAAATAAGACGCTTCGAGACATACATGCGGTTCAGCATTCCAAAAGCCTCCGTCTGGCTGAACCGACCACGAAGTGCTATCCTTCTTACTCTGAATCGTCTGATGCGTAAATACATCCATAATAAACAAACCCCCAGGCTTTAACGCACGGTGCAGCTTGCCCAGCAGAGTGTACCGCTCACTCTGTGTAAGTGCGCCATAATCACAATAAATCAAGGTAATCATATCGAACGCTTCCGAATAATCCAGCTCTAAATAATTCTGATAGATGTACCGGCTCCGCGTATCCTGCTCTTGGGCATAGGCGATGGAGCGGCTTGAGAAATCAAGCCCCGTTACGTTATATCCCTGTTCAGAGAGACGCTTGGTATAGAGTCCAGGTCCACAGCCAAGGTCAAGAATACGGCTCCCCGGCAGGATCAGACCGCTAATCCACTTCACTGAACAGTCAATATGCAGTGCCTGCGGCTCGCCGCTTCCCAGTCCGGATTCAGATGTGCTTCCAGCATTTTCTTCGAGATATGCCCGTCATTCCAAAAGGGTTCAACGCTTCGTTGCCACAGCACAGGTTGTACAGCAAGTGAAAACAGGTGATTTAGCATATGGTTTCCTTTCATAAAAAGATTCCGGGCCGTTATACTCTCATTAACTCCCTGTCCTAAATGGTAAGCGATCCTCTATGTCTGTCTCCAGGCACAGAATGAGTATAATAAAAGTTGCTGGTGCAGGGCAGTGAGCCCATCGTATAGCCGCTTCCACCCACTCTGACTCCCCCTAACTTCCCTTACACCCTCACCCGTGTTATATATGTACTTAACTGAACAAGACAAGGAGAGCCGTGAAGATGTCCAGAATCATGATTGTAGAAGATGATCCGAAGATTGCAGACTTGCTGCACTCGGCTGTTGAGAAGTACGGATATGAGGTCGTCAGGGTCAGAGACTTTCGCCTGGTATTGCAGGAATTCGAGGAGATGGGACCGGAGCTGGTGCTGCTGGATGTGAATCTGCCCAGCTATGACGGTTATTACTGGTGCCGGCAGATCCGCAAGGTCTCCACTTGCCCTGTGCTGTTCATTTCGGCGCGGGACGGGGAGATGGACCAGATTATGGCGCTGGAGAACGGCGGGGATGATTATATTACGAAGCCCTTTCACTCCGGGATTGTACTGGCCAAAATCCATAGCCACCTCCGCCGGGCCTACGGGGAATATGCGGCAAAACGCGAGGAGCTAATGCTGGAGAAGGAAGGGCTTAAGCTCTATCTGGAACGGCTCGAGTTGCAGTATGAACAGTCGGCCGTGAGCCTAACCCGTAAGGAAGCGGATCTCACCCAGAGCCTGATGGAGCGTTATCCGCGGATGGCCAGCCGGGAAGCCCTGCTGGAGAAGCTGTGGGACCCGGAGGCATTTGTGGATGAGAACACGCTGAATGTGAATATTGCGCGGGTACGGAAGAAATTTCAGGAGCTTGGGCTGCACGATGCCGTGCTTACAGTCAGAGGTTCGGGCTACCGGCTGAACCCAAGCTGGACCGAGGCTAAGCCATGAAGCTGTTTATCCGGGAGCACGCGCTATTATTCGCAGTTCAGCTGATGCAATTCGCTGCTATATTGTCTATTTACTGGCTCGACGGCTACCGTGATCTGCCCACCGCGCTCTATGCAGTCTTCATAGGCTTCTTCTTTCTCGGCTGCTATCTGATCTATCAATATATCAGCAGGCGGCGTTATTATCTCCGGCTCAGCAGACCGCTGGAGGCACTGGACGAATCCTTCCAGATCCTGGAGGACCAGCCTGCCTCTAAGGCGCTGGAGCAGCTCCTGCACTCTCAGTACCGCCATTATCAGCAACAGCTCACTGCGGTGAAGCTCCAGCAGGAGCAACACCTAACCTTCATAGACCAGTGGGTGCATCAGATGAAGACCCCGCTGTCGGTGATCGAGCTGACTGTACAGAACCTTGACGAGCCGGAGGCTGCCAGCATCCGGGAGGAGCTGGAGCTTATGCGGCGGGGATTGCACACTGTGCTGTACATGGCCAGGCTGCGGGCGTTTGAACAGGATTTTCACATTAAGCCTGTGGTCCTGCCGAAGCTGGTAAGCGAGGTGGTCCATGATCACAAGCGGCTCTTCATCCGCAACTCTATCTTTCCCGAAGTGAAGGTCTCCTCTCCCGGCATTACTGCCCAGAGCGATGAGAAGTGGCTGTTCTTCATGCTGTCCCAACTCATAAGCAACGCCATCAAATATTCCGCAGCAGCGGACAAGACCGGTAACGGTCAGAAGGTTACGGTATCCTGCTATCTCAGGGGAGCACACGCGGTCATTGAAGTGAAGGATCACGGCATCGGCATTCCAAAGTCCGATCACAAGCGGGTGTTCGGCCCCTTTTTCACCGGTGACAACGGGCGGGGACTGCGGGAATCTACGGGAATGGGACTGTACTTGACCAAAGAGGCGGCCGACCGCCTCGGACACCGGCTTGAGCTGGAATCGGCGGCTGGTGAGGGAACGGTAATCAGGATTATTTTGACGGCCCAGCCTTAGCTACCTTACAAGCGTGTAATAAAAGTGAAATCTTAATCGATAGCTGCACGGCTGCTGTCTCCGCTATAGTGGTCCTACAACCATTCTATTGCTTATACAGAGAAGGAGAGAACCCTATGCTGGAGGTACAACAGGTCAGTAAAATATATGAAGGAAACGTAGCCTACCGGGCGTTGACCAACATTGATCTAACGATAGAGTCCGGAGAATTCGTAGGGATTATGGGTCCATCGGGAAGCGGCAAAACCACGCTGCTGAATCTGATTGCCACCGTTGATGCTCCGACCACAGGAAGCATTGTGATTGGCGGGAAGGACACCGGCACGCTGGACAAAAATGAACTGGCGGTATTCCGCCGCCGCGAGCTGGGCTTTGTCTTTCAGGATTTCAACCTGCTGAACACCTTGACGGTGGAAGAGAATATCGTGCTTCCGCTCACACTGGATGGAACAAAGGTGCGTGTGATGAGGCAGAAGGCGCAGGAGATTGCGAGGAAGCTGGGCATTGAAGACATTATGAAGAAGCGTACCTATGAGATCTCGGGCGGTCAAGCCCAGCGGACAGCGGTCGCCAGAGCGATGATTCACTCTCCGAAGCTGCTGCTGGCGGATGAGCCTACCGGCAATCTGGATTCGGGTGCAGCCAGGGATGTGATGAATCTGCTGGAGACAATCAACGAACAGCAGGGAACCACCATGATGCTCGTGACGCATGACGCTGTTGCGGCCAGCTATTGTCACCGTGTGGTCTTCATTAAGGATGGCCGATTCTATACAGAGATCCACCGCGGGGACAACCGCCAGAGCTTTTTCCAGAAAATCATTGATACACTTTCGCTGTTAGGGGGGTATAGCCATGACGTTCCGCCAGTTCGCATTCCGTAATGTCACCCGGAACAAACGGCTGTACACCGCCTATTTTCTCAGCAGCATGTTTACGGTAATGGTCTTCTTCACCTTCTCCATCTTCGCCTATCATCCGGTATTCAGCGCAGACCGTCTCCAATCCAGCGCTGCTCTGGCGCTTTCGGTCGCCAAATGGATTATTTATGTGTTTTCCTTTTTCTTCGTGCTGTACTCTATGAGCTCCTTTCTGCAATCGCGAAAACGGGAGTTCGGGCTGATGATGATGCATGGCATGACTACCCGCCAGCTGCGGCGGATGATTTTCCTGGAGAATATGATGATCGGGGCGGGGGCTACGGTCAGCGGCATCGGGCTCGGCGTGATTTTTGCCAAGGGGATTCTGCTTGCCGGAGAGCGTGTGCTTTCCCTTCATGAGCGTCTGTTGTTCTATTTCCCGGTGAAGGCGATTGTGCTGACCCTGATTTCCTTCATGCTGCTGTTCGCCCTTATCTCCCTCTTCATTTCGGCGGTGCTGCGCAGCGGCAAGCTGATTACGCTCATCAAGGCAAGCCGTCAACCCAAACCGGAGCCAAAGGCCTCTATTCTGTTGTCTCTGCTGGTGGTCCTGCTGCTGGGAAGCGGCTACTTCCTGGCGCTGCGGACCAGCGGACTAAATGTAATGCTGATGCTCGTGCCCGTTGCCGTTATGGTGATCATCGGCACCTATCTGCTGTTTACACAGCTAAGCGTCTACCTGATCCGGGAGCTGAAGGCGCGGGAGGGGCTGTTCTGGCGCAGAACCAATATGCTGCTGCTCTCAGATCTCTCCTTCCGTATGAAGGATAATGCCCGCTCGTTCTTCCTGGTGGCTATTATCTCTACTGTTTCTTTCAGCGCTATAGGAACCCTCTACGGATTTCAGTCCATGCTGAACGGGGCGCTTAAGGAAAAGAATCCTTATCTGTTCACCTATCTGTCTGCACAAGGAGACAGCAAGGCAAAGGCCCATATCCAGCTGATTGACGAGAGCCTGCTCAAGGCCGGGATTACAGCAGGCAGAACAGGTCTGGCGCTGAGCTATTACAAGACCGCGGACGGGGGCCGGTCACTGATTCTGGTGAAGCAATCGGAATATAACCGCCTGGCGGAGCAAATGGGAATGAAGCCCATCCGGCTGAACAGCGGGAAGGCGGCCATTGTGGATTTCGGACTGTCCCGCAAGGGGGAAGAGCTGCTTAACCAGCCGGTAAAGCTGCAGTCAGGGGCTGTAATCGAGGCGGATCAGGCCGTCGTCTCTGCGGCGCTCCGGGCGGTCAGCGGGTATTATGTCGTCTCCGACGAATGGATGGCCCGGCTCGCCCAGCCGCTCAAGGTAAGCCATTATTACGCGTGGCTCGGGGAGATTGGACAGCCAGGGATTGAGAGTATAGGGCAGCGGCTGACGAACAAGCTCCCCTATAATGAATTCTATAATTTCTATGCGCTGGAATATGAGACCTCCAGAATTAATGATTACTTTGGCCCGCTGATGTTCATAGGACTTTTTGTCGGGATCGTCTTCTTCGTCTCCGCCGGCAGCTTCCTCTATTTCCGTCTGTACAGTGATCTGGATGAGGATAAGCTGAAGTTCAAGGCGATTTCTAAGCTGGGGCTGAGCCACAAAGAACTGGGTCGCATATTGAACCGCCAGATCGGCCTGCTCTTCTTCGCCCCTATTGTAGTCGCTCTTATCCATGGAGCCGTCGCCCTTACAGCACTGTCCCATATGTTCCAGTATTCCCTGTTCAGGGAATCTCTGCTTGTGCTGGGTCTGTTCTTTCTCATCCAAGTTATGTACTTCCTCATTGTCCGTTTGTTCTACACGAGACAAATCCGGTCGGCCTTGGCCGGATAAAAGCCCGCAAAACACAAACAAGGGGCTGTCCCAAAAGCCATGAAACGGCTGCTTGGGATAGCTCTTTATGCTGGAGCAAATTCAACGTGAACACTTGGGGGAGTGGGGAAGCTCCGATTCGGGCCTCACACCTGCGTGAGTGCAAATGTATGCTGTTTTCCACATACATTTGGCCCCACGCGCCTTCAGCGAGCCCATTGTATGTTGTTTTCCACATACATTTGGCTCCTCGCGCCTTCAGCAAGCCCATTGTATGCTGTTTTCTACATATATTCGGTTCTCAGGCCTGCGCGTCAGCAAATGTATGCTGTTTTCCGCTTACATAATTCCCGCAATAAAAGGAGCTGTCACTTTTGGGACAGCTCCCTCTTTCCGCTAAGACTTAAGGCAGAACCGAGAAGACAATATCGTCGAACAGCATGTAGGCGAAGCCGCTGGTGTAGAAGCCGACCTTGCCGGACGGGCGGTGGCCCGGATCGCTGCCGGAGAGCCTTGGTGCGCCGTCCACGGTTACAGCGATGTCCCCGCCCTTCGCCGTTACCTTCACCGCGTACTCCGTATCCGGCTGCAGGTCATGTCCCGGCAGCACCGTCTCGGTCAGCTTCTGCCAGGCCGTGTCATACAAGATCCAGGCCGAAGATCCGTCTGCCCGGGTCCGGTAGCCGATCCGGGTCGATCCGCTGCTGTCCTGGCGGTCGAAGATATACAGGATGCCGTTATCCGGCATCACAGATGGTGTCTTCAGCTTGAACTCCAGCTGATAGGAAGTGAAGCTGCGGTCGAGCAGTCCGGTCGCGCCATTCAGCAGCTTATATCTGCGGTTGCCGTCCGGGTCAGCGGCAATGCTGCGGTTAGGGTCGACCGGCCAGCCGTTGCCGCCGTGCTCGAAATCCGTCTCATGCATGATATTGGAGACCGTTATGGCAATATCGGCTTTGATCTGCGGATTCACCAACGACGTAGCGGTGATTACCGTATCCCCTTCATACACAGCGCTGACCACTCCGGTCTGATCGACTGTTGCTACCGCCGGGTTGGCGGACTGCCAGGTCAGCCCTGTATCCGGCGTATCCGCAGGATCGAAGGAAACTTGCAGTTGCCGTTGCTCTCCGGCGGCCAGACGCACGTTATTCTCTGCGGGGATAATCCCGGCCAGCGTAGTAGTCAGCTCCTTAAACTGGATGTCATCGAAGTGCATCTGGCTGACACCCGCGACATAGAAGCCGACCTTCCCTTCCGCATTATGCCCCGGGTCATTGCCCTTCAGGCGGAACGCTCCGTCCAGATAGACGCTGATGTCGCCGCCCTTCACCAGCATGCGGACCGCATATTCGGTGTCCGGCTGCAGGTCATGTCCCGGCAGCTTGACTTCCTTCAGCACGGTCCAGGCGGAATTGTACAGCAGCCAGGAAGAGCTTCCGTCCGCTCGGGTCTTATAGCCGATCCGGGTAGAGCCGCTTCCGGCCTGACGGTCGAAGATATACAGAGTCGCGTTATCGCCCATCACCGCCGGGGTTTTTAGCTTGAAGCTCAGCTCATAGGCCGAGAAGGATTTGGGGCTAAGGGCGGAGGCTCCATTCAGAATCTTATACCAGCGGTTCGTGCCGAGCTTCTCGATGCTGCGGTTGGCATCCTGCAGCCAGCCGTTCGCGCCGGACTCGAAATCCGTGTAGTCCATCACGCCATCGCCCGTCTCCACGTGAACCGTAACCGTAGCACTCAGCAGCGGATTTTCCACTGAAGCTACCGTAATCACCGTAGTCCCAACCGTCCGGCCGGTAACAACACCTCCACTATCTACAGCCGCAACCCCAGGATCCGCCGAAGTGAAGGTCAAGGCGGGATTATCCGCATTCCAGGGGAGAACCGCCGTGCGCAGCTTCACCATTTTCCAGCGGTCTACAGTAATCTCGCTGTCATAGACACTTACCCCCTGCACGGGATAGCTGTCCGCACCGGCTGTCGTGCCTGCCTTACCGATAACGCCGATCTCAGCAAACGGAATTTCCGGGAAGCCGGGAATCATATCATATACGTCCGCATCCGGCCGCAGCGACAGATCGCCTCCCGCCAGATCGGTGAAGCCGGGATCACCCGCAGTCACCCAGTTATTCGCATACTGGACCAGCCCGAATTTGTCGTACGCGCCATACACATTGGTGGTTACACTGCGCGGAACCGACGGATTATAAATGACATTGCCCTGGAACGTGTTGGTGTCAGGATAATAACGGTTCTCCGTGAAGAAATCCGCCAGCTCGGGATATTTGGCCAGGTAAGGCGTTCCGACGAAGTTATTATTTGCCGCGAACAAGGCCTGCCACTTCGGCATGTAATTCAGCGGCACCTGATCATCCGGCTCATCGCCCAGGAACATATCCGCATAGTCATACGGAATTTTGCTGTCTATGAAGATATTGTTGCGGGTCAGAATATGGGAACCGCCGTTATTTTTAATCGCCGAATTGCCCATCTTGTAGAAAATATTCTCGTCGATCGCCAGTCCCATCGTGAAGTTGTCGGGATACACGCCCTCTACCCCCGCTTTACTCTCGCCGATGTTATGGAAATAGTTGCGCCGGATCACCGTGCCCCGCTCATGGGGCTGCTCCCCTGCGTTCATGTAGATCGCTCCGAGATCGGAGAAGGTTGTGCATACATCATAGATCTCGTTATATTCCACAGTATGGTCATTGCCGAAGATCAGCACGCCGGGATGCGGCGCGTCATGCAGCTCATTGTGCGACATGCGGTTGCCCACGCCCGACAGCAATACACCGGGATTATAGGCTTTGTGATAATAGGCAAAATCGTGAATATGCGAATTCTCTACCCTGTTGTTCCCCGGCGCAAGCGTGGTTTTGTTGCCTCCGGCCAGCGTAACCGCAGTCCCCCCGATATGATGGATATGGGTGCTGAGAATAGCATGGTCTGTCCCCGGTGCCCCTTCAAAATTATTGTAGTAAAACCGGCTCTGGGTGTTGACCAGCACTCCGCTGTTGGTGAAATTGCGGATCTCGCTGTTCAGGATACGCAGCTGCTTGCCGCCCATGAACACCGCCGCCGAATCGCGGCCGTTCTCCAGCACCAGCTCCGAGAAGTCGATGTACGAGGCGTTCAATGCATTGATCATCGGTGTCTTCAGCATCGTGACTTCAATGTCCGGGTCCGCTGAGGCGGCAAATCCGGCATTCGGCAGAAAATACAGCTTCCCGGCTTGGCGGTCAATGTAATATTCACCGGGCATATCGATCTCCTCCAGCAGGTTCTGCGCGAAGTGGAAATCCGGGTACCAGTTTTTGAAGATACCGCTCATCTCGCCGTAGCGGAGGGTGATGCTTTTGGCGGCCGTATCAATGGAAGCAATCTTGTTATACGACCACTCCCAGCTGTAGCCGAAGATCCCGTCCAGCCAGATGTCGTCGGCCTGTGTCCAGTATTGGGGCCGGTCGTACGTATAGGTGAAGGTGCCGCCGCGTGTATGCACCTCCCCGTTCGGGTCCTTGCGGGTCGGGCCGGGATCGAGAATCTCATCCATCTGGACCGTGCCTTCATTCGGCCAGCGGGCCAGCGTCATGCCCTCTCCGGCTACATACAGCTCCATCGGCGGGACCTTGCTCAGATCATTAGCCAGATAATAGCCATGGCGGCTGAGCTCACCGTAATCGGTAATCCCGAGATCCGCCAGATCCGCCACCAGCACCTTCGTTCTCGCTTCAGTGCTGATGATCCGGCTGAGCACCGCGTTGTCCGTTACTGGAACGAACGCTGACTTCTCGATCTTCTCCGACCCCGACAGCGTAACCTCTTCCCCCGGATAAGCCGTGTACGTGATGGGCTTATTTGCCTCGCCGGAATCCTGCTCCCGCAGCTCGAAGCTGCTGGTCCGCTCATACCTTCCTTCCCGCAGATACACGGTAACCCCGCCCTCAGGCAATCCCTCCTCCGCCTTCAGCGTACGGATCGTATCGCGCGCCTTTTCAAGACTCTTGAATGGGGCATTCAGCGTCCCGGCATTGGAATCGCTTCCATTTGTGGCTACATAAAAAGCCGTCCCGGACGTTCCCCCCTCCGCATAGACAGGGGCTTCAAACGGCAGAGACGGCATCAACAGCAGACTGGCTGCAAAGGCGGCAAGCAAATGTTTTTTCACCAAGGCTCCTCTTCCTTTCAACTTGGGATGTAGGGGCTTACGCCAGCTTAAGCCTGGCGAAGCCCCTCATGAGCAGCAGGTTTCTTTCGGTTCTCCTCAGCCGTGCAGATCTATTCTGTTTCCTTACACCTTATTTCTTCAGACCTTTATCCTTCAGAAATTGTTCAAACTGCTTAGTAACCTCAGCCACATACTTCTCTTCGCCCGCTTCCTTCAGCTTGCCATAGAGGGTAGGCCAGGTTTCTTCAAAATCAAGCGTACCGGTCACAAGTCCCCGCTTATATTCCCCCCACACCGCATTCAGATTGGCGATTTCGGTATTCACCGGCTCGGAATTGAACTTGAAGGCACCGACCGGGTTCACCTCGGAATCGGAATTGATCTTCTTGGTCTCTTCCCATACATTCTCCGGCTGTCCTTCCTTCAGGTAGGAGTTGAATACGCTGCCGAACACCCAGTCCATATTCGGCAGATAGCGGGAATCCGCTTTGGCCTTGATGTACTCTCCCTCTGCCTTATCATAATGCTCACCGGCAATCCCGTTACAGAGCAGATTGTACAGCTCCTTGTCGGTATTCACCAGATTCAGGAACATCATCGCACGCTCCGGATTAGGGGCGGTACGGCTGATCGATTGGTTGGTGGTAGCCGAATAACCGTTGGAGAACCAGTCGCTGAGCGGTACAGTGATGACGTCATTGCCGCCGTTTTTGGCCTTCACCTCAGCCTCAACGCCCGGCTTCAGGGTCACGTTGAAATCGACTGCAAGCTGGCCTTTGGCGAGGTAATCATTCGCTTTTTCAGTAGCGGCATCCTTGTAAATATAGCCATCCTTATACCACTTGCTGGCCAGCCGGAAATTGTCCAGTTCTTCTTCCGGGTACCGCTGGAGCGTATAGGAAGGATCATCTGTCTTAATATAGAAATGGTCATCCAGACCCGGAACTACCCAGTACTTGTCGTCATGCGACTGCGGATTGATGAAGGAAGTGCCGAATACGCCAAACGGAATGATATCCTTCTCGTTCTGCTTAATCTGGGCCAGGAACGGCTCGATGTCTGCGATTTTTTTGATGGAAGCGGTGTCAAGTTTATACTTGTCAGCGAAGCGCTTCTGGATGATGAAGCCGTACCGGGAACCGTTAATCTGCTGGTTCGGAATGCCGTAGATCTCCCCGTCCACCGAGAGGCCATCCCACATCACCTGCGGCACCTCCTTCTTCAGCTCCGGCGCATACTCCTCAAGCAGCTTATCCAGCGGCTGGATCGCACCCTTGCGCACCAGCTCCTCCGGCTTCAGCATATAACCGGTCCAGAGAATATCGAACTTCTCGCCCGCTGCAAGCACGGTGTTCATCTTCTGCACGTAATCCCCGATCGCTACAGGCATCAGCTTGACAGTGGCGTTAATCTTGGCCTTCGTAAGCTTGTTTACTTCCTCCTGCACTTTATCCTGATCGGCCTGAAGCTGGGACAGCGGATAGTACCAGGTCAATTCTACCGGCTTCAGCCCGCTTGCATTTCCCGATTCAGGAGCCGCACTTTGCGCGGCATCCGTTCCGCCGCCTTCCGTACCTTTCCCGGCATTCGTGCCGCCATTATTGTTGCCCCCGCAGCCTGACAGCACAGATGCAGCCAGCATTACAGATGCCAATACGCCAACCAGCCCTTTTTTCATGTGAGTGACCTCCTGTACTTTGTACATGATTGTATGTTAACCCTTTAGGGAGCCAACCGTAAGCCCTTTGACGAAAAACCGCTGAAAAAACGGGAAGATGACCAGCATCGGTCCGCCGGCCAGTACTGCAATCGCCATCCGGGCCGAGCTGTTCGGAAAACTCGACAGGTCAATGCCAAGCTGCCCGGTGAATTCCGAGTTCGTCGTCAGAAACTCAATACTGTTCAGCGTCCGCACCAGCAGCAGCTGCAGCGGCACCTTGTTCGGATCATCAATGTACAGCATCGCGTTGAACCATTCGTTCCAGTAGGTGAAGGAGATCAGCAGACCCAGCGTCGCCAGCGCCGGAGTGGACAGCGGCAGGATGATCCGGAAGAAAATGCGGAATTCCCGCGCCCCGTCGATTTTGGCCGACTCAATGATCTCCAGCGGAATTTTGGACATGAAGCCCTTCATGACCATAATGTTGAACGGCGACAGCAGAATCGGCAGAATCAGCGCCAGCAGGCTATCCTTCAAATGCAGGTATTGCGTAATTAGGATGTACGAGGGAACAAGTCCCCCGCTGAACAGCATGGTGAAAAATACATAGAACGTCGTCGCCCGGTTATACCGGTAATCCTGCCTTGAAATCACGTAGGCGGTCATCGCGGTCAGCAGCAGTCCGGCCAGCGCGCCGATAATCGTCACCGTGAACGTAACGCCATAAGCCCGGAGCAGAATATCAGGAGCGTCCAGCAGATAGCGGTAGGCATCCAGACTGAAGGATGAAGGAATGAACTGGTACCCGTTCTCGGTCAGCGACTTCTCATCCGTCAGCGAGACCACGATGACCAGCAGGAATGGCAGAATCACCACCAGCGACAGCACGATAAACAGCAGATTAATGAACAGCTTCGAGAATTCAAATTTTTTGCCCACGCTTCGGGCACCTCCTTACCACAGGGAATTATCGGGATCGACCTTGCGCACAATTCCGTTAGCCGTCAGTACCAGCACCAGACCGACAACCGACTGATAGAACCCGGTAGCCGCAGACATGCTCACATTGCCGACCTCACGCAGCGCACGGTACACATAAGTATCAATGATATCCGTAGAGCCATAGAGAAAACCGGAGTTATTCGGGATGAAATAATGCAGGCCGAAATCCCCGCGGAACATATTGCCGATCGACAGAATCAGCATAATAATAATGATTGGGGCCATCAGCGGGATCGTGATTTTGAAGGCCATTTGCCGCTTGGTTGCCCCGTCGATCCGCGCCGCCTCGTAATACTCACTGTTAATGCCAATAATGCCCGCAAAATAAATCAGCGTGTTGAACCCCACCACTTTCCACAATTGAACCAGAATCAGAATGACCGGCCAGGGTCCGGGATTCTGATACCAGCTCACCGGATTCAGCCCGAAGGATTCCAGCGTGCGGTTGATGAAGCCGTCCGAGTGGTTCAAGAAGGCATAAGCCACATAGCCCACAAGTACCCACGACAGGAAATGGGGTAGAAACAAGGCCGTCTGATAGAACTTGCTCCACTTAGCCTTGATCTCATTCATCAGAATAGCCAGCAGCAGCGCCGCTGAGGTACCTATCAGAATATAGGCGGTGTTATACAGAACCGTATTCCTTGTAATCCGCCACGCCGTGTCCGTAGTGAACAAATAACGGAAGTTGTCCAGCCCGACCCATTTGCTGCCGAAGATCCCGAGATCATACCTGTAATTCTTGAAGGCGATAATCAGACCAATCATCGGAATATACGCGAAAATCAATTTGTACAGCAATCCCGGCAGCGAGAGCAGAAACAGCTCCCGGTTGCTTTTGAAATGGGCCAGCTCCCTGCGGAGCCAGGATTGTCTGCGCGTGGCCGGCAGCGCTCCTGAACTTGCCTGCTGTTCCGCCAGCGGAACCTTATTCAACATAACCTTAAGCCCCTTCCTTTCCTTCCTTAGCTGCAGCTGTGTGCCTGTGTCCCAGGCTTTGCACGACTAACATAGCGCAGAATCAGGCCTCTGCGTTACTGTACAATTGCAAGAATGCTGTAAAGCCGGGCTGTATTGTTGCCAGATTACTATCTAGCGGGGAACGAACTCCTGCGCGGCACAGCAAAAAGCCCGCCGCATGAACATTGCTCATGTAACGGACCCTGCCTTACGTATTGGACGCTGCTTGACCCATTTGGGTAAAGGAATCATCTGCTGCGGTCAATGGCTGATTTCAGGCGGTACTCCTTCGGAGTGGTGCCATAGCAGCGCTTGAACAGGCGGTAGAAGTAACTCTCGTTCCCGAACCCGACCTTCTCCATAATCTCCGTTACGGTGAAGTCCTCTTGCTCCAGGTACTTCTTGGCACTGGCCAGCCGGGCGGCGTTGATCTGATCCACCACGCTCGTACCTTCCTGCGCCTTGAACACCTGGCCCAGATAGACCGGACTCATCTTGAGCATATCGGCAATCCGCTGCACATTCAGATCAGGATCGGCGTAATGCTTGTCAATAATCTCCTTCACCGTATCCGCGAGCAGCCGGTTCTTGTCCTCGCGGCCGCTCCGGCGCTGCTCGGCGACTTCCCGCACCACCTCCAGCAGGACCGTCTCCATCTCATCCAGCGTCTCCTTCTCCAGAATCCGGCGGTTGATCGCCTGCAGGTTAAGCGAGACCGGATTGACACTCCGGCTGTTCATCTCAGCAAGCGTCTGGCTCAGAGTCACGGCCAGATGAAGCACCGCTGAATACATATTCTCGTAGCTGAAGCCGCCAAGCAGCGCTCTCCACTTGCGGATCGTCTGCTCAGTCTCTGCCAGATCCCCGCCCTTCAATCCCTCCGTCAGCTGCCGCTCCAGCTCCTGCGGAATGCGCAGCGCTTCATTCTCTTCATTCGCCCGGAGCATCTCCGGCACAAGCACAGCTCCCTTGCCGTAGATCATCCGGTAATTGGCATGGCGCTGCGCCAGATTATAATGCGCCGTGATACTGCGGTAATCCGTGAAGACCTCGCTTAGCGTGACCGTAAAAGTAATATGATAATAGTTGCTGATCGTCTGCTGAAGCTCCCTGAACCGTTCCTCCAGCTTCGCCAGCTCCCCGTCCGTACTCCCGGCAATGAAGACCAGATGCCCGCTCTTCATATCTGCAGCTTCACAAGAGCCCTGAAGGCGCAATAATTCCTGCCCGATGTTGGAGATGGCGAAGTACAGCAGCGATTCCATCGGCAGTCCCGGCTCTGCTGCCAGCCCCTGCAGGTTGTCGATCTGCACGAGCGCAAGCCGGAGAGGGGACGGATAGGCAATATCGATGCCGTGCTGCTCTCTAAGCTGCAGGAAGGACTGCTCATCCAGGCTGTGGCTTGAAGTGATCAGACTGCGGAGCTGATAGAGCTTGGCAATATTGGACTGCGAGGCCCGCTCCAGCTCCAGCCCCTTCAGCTTGCTGATCATCTCCGTAAGGTTGGCTGCAATCAGCGACAGCTCATCCTTGGCCTGCGGCGCACCCCGCCCATCGCCGGGAACCAGAGTCAGCAGCTGGCCTACCGGTTTATACAGCCGCACCGCGAAGAACACGGACAACAGCACAGCCAGCAGAACGACGGATAGCGTGACCGCGATCTCCGTCCATTTCATCTGCCGGACACTGCCCAGCACCACATCGTAATCCTGCATGCTGATAATCTGCCAGTTGTTCAGGGCTTTGCTCAGATAAGTCACTTTATACTTCCTGCCGTCATGACTGTAGTTGAAGGAATCCAGCGGCCTGCCCGAAGCGCTGATCTGCGGCAACAGCTCTCCCTTCAGGTTAAGCCCTTCAGGAACCTGCCCGCCGGTTGCGATCAGCACCTCACCGTCGGTATCGGTCACGAAGAGTACATCATTCTGCCGCTCCGCCACTTGGTTAAGCGCTTTCATATTATCAAGCATCCATCCCGGCTTGACCGTGAGGATCAGCACATTGTCATTGATTGAACCCAAGGTATCCCCGTCATACAGGAAGAAGGCAAAGACATCAATCCCCCCGCCCTTGCCGTCCAAGTCGAGCGGAATGAGCTGGAGCTTCGGCAGATCTGCCCGGGAATCCATATAGTTCTGCAAGGAGCTGTACAGAAGACTATTGTTAATCTCATGATTCAGCGACGAGAAGAACCGGTGCTGGGCCCCATTATAAAAGACGGCCGCATGCAGATACGGTGAGGCTGCGACCGTATGATTCAGCCGCTCAATCTTGAGGATGCTCTGCCTGTAATCAGCGCCGGACTTCAGCGCCAGCAGCTCCTCGTCATTGTACAGGGAGACTGCCAGATCTTTTACAATCCCGTTCATGTTCTCAATGTTGTAATTGATCTGGGTCAGCAGCTTGCGGTCTGCTTCATTCTGGAGGCTGAGCACCTTGCTGCGGGCACCTGAGTTCATCAGCAGCGAAGCCACAGCCAGAATGGCAACAACAAGCATAAAGCTGAGTAGAATCCGCTGCAAGTATTTACGTGAACGGATCGTCTGCAGTACGTTCATATGATCCCTCTCCCGGCTCTTAAGGTGTCCTTACTATAATCCCGCGCCAAAATACTTGTCAATCTGCAGTTCCAGCTCCGCACCGGACCATTCCCGGAGCAGCGTCCGCGCGATCACCCGGTGCCCCGGAGTGTCCGGATGGATACCGTCACCATATCTGTAAGCGGCGTTCTGCGAGCGCTCATGCCGGATCAGCTCCAGCAGCGGCGTACGCAGATCAATCACTTGGTCCGCAGGGCAGCCCCCGGATAGCAGCCAATCCGCATAATGCTCCAGCACCTGATCGTAGTCCCTGTATGGCGCAAGATAACTGAAGTCCGCCGCGTCTGTGGGCTGTAGCTCCCCCGTCATGGAACGGGCATCGAACGGCGGAGGTGTCATGAGTACGATCCCGGCTCCAGCTTCACCGACCCGGGTGCTGAGTGCCAGCATACCTGACTGATAAGCAGCGAACCGCTCTTCCGAGAAGGGGTGATAGATTCCGTCATTCATGCCATAGCACGCTATAACCACATCTGGAGCAGCCTCCGCCAGCTCTCTGGCCAGCCGCTCATGCACGCAAGGGCGCGGATTGGGATGCGCCGCTTCGCTCAGACCCGAGACCGTCTCGCTGGGAACACCGGATGGAATCAGCTCGGTAGTCCATTCCGGCCGGTGCGTGTTCAGCCATTCCCGGATCAACCTTATATATTGTCCGTCAGCAGTAATGCTGTCCCCAAGGAACAGTATCCGGGGATTTCTGTTATTCTGTGTAATTCTATCCTTAAGTATATTCCGCATTCTTTGCCCTCCTGACCTTGGCACAGGTCTCACTGCCGGCCACAGCCGGGCCGGTACACCCGCCACCCTAATGGTAGCGCCGCCGGCACCTTTGCGCCTTGACGATCCCGACCTTCTTTAGCATAATATGGCCATGACTACCAAAATCCTAGCGCGGGATATCGGCCTTGAGCCGGGTTTTACCTTTCGAATCCAGAAATGCCCGCTGACCCATGATTACTACGTCCACAGCCATGATTTCTCTGAGCTTGTCGTTATTCTGTCGGGACACGCCATACACATCATTGAAGGGAGAGAGGTGCCGGTTAAGGCCGGACAGGTTTTTCTAATCCACAGCAACGTTTCCCACGGCTACAAGAATGTTGACGGAATTGAGTACGTGAACGTGATGTTCCAGCCGGAGCAGCTGCTCCAGCAGTCCGAGCTGAGGCTCCTGCCCGGCTTTCAGGCCTTATTCTATATTGAGCCGTTCTACCGGAAGGAGATGTATTTCAAGGGGATGCTCTCGCTGGAAGCGGGACAGCTCCGGGAAGCTACACGGCTGCTGGATGAGATTCTTGAGGAGCATGACCGGCAGCCTGAGGGCTACCGGCTGATGATCCGTACCTATTTCACCGCTCTGGTGGGCATGCTCTCCCGCTATTATCAGAACAGCAGCAGTCATGAGGATAACAAGGCGCTGCGGATCGGAGAGACCGTCACCTACATCGAAGAGCATTTCCTGCAGCCGATCACGCTGCAATCCATGGCAGACCGGGCCTATATGTCCACCCGCCAGTTCCTGCGGGTCTTCACCCGCAACTACCAGACCACCCCTATGGATTATGTCATCCGTAAGCGGCTGGATTATTCCTGCACCCTGCTGCGCAGCCCGGGTCTGAGCATCTCACAGGTGGCGATGGACAGCGGCTTCCATGACCAGAATTATTACTCCCGCCAGTTCCGCAAGGTATTTAACTGTAGTCCCAGCCAATACCGCGAGCGGATGCTGGGTTCCTGACCGCTGCCCGAACGGGTGCTCAGCCCTCCCCCGGACCGTTCACGGCAGCAGCCTCATCCCGCTGGCGCAGCCGCTGCCGATAGGCTCCGGGGGTTACTCCGAATCTGGCGCTGAACAGCCGGGCCATATAATTGGGGTCCTGAATGCCTACCCGTTCGGCAATTTCCGAGATGCCAAGCACCGTACCGCCCAGCAGCTTCTTCGCTTCTTCCAGCCGCAGGTGCAGCACATACTGCAGCGGCGTGGTGCCGATATGCTGCTTCATGCATCTGGTAATGTAATCAGCCTGGAAATGCAGCTCCTCCGCAAGCCCCGCCAGATGAAACGGCTCCCGCCAATGCTCCGCCAGATAGGCTGCGGCCGCCCGGGCCAGCCGGACCGCCGGCTCCGGCGGCTGAGCTGTATGCTCACATTCCGCCTGAAGCGCCGCCAGCAGCCCGGCCAGCAGCAGATGAAGCCGCATGGCATTCTCTGCGCTGAGCCGGTTATGAAGCTCGTTCATCTCCTGCAGGATCGGCTCCAGCCCCTCCAGATCAACGGCTGTGAACTTCGGCAGATACAGCCGCTGCTGTACCGAAGGCTCCTCATCCTCCACCGTTCCCTTTGCCAGTAGTGTAGACCAGGGGATATCCCCGCGCCGGATATACGCCGGTTCAGGAGCGTGAATGAAATGCACCCAGTAAATCTCCGTATCCTCCTCACAGGCACGGTATCCGTCATGCGGTAATCCAGCCTCAAGCAGCAGCACCATCCCCGGCCCCACCGCATATTCCTTATCCGCTTCCATCATATAGAGCGTCCCCCGCTTGACCAGCAGCAGATCATATACATTGAAGGTGCGGGCGAAATGCCGGTCCCCCGGCGACCAGACGGCATGCCCTACCGTGACAAACTGCGGCAGCGGCGGAATCGGAAACTCCAGGCACAGCATGCTCTCCCCCTCCTCTCCAAAGTCGGTTTTGTGCTATTCCAAGTCTATATTATCACTGGCTGATCCCGCAATAAAGAGGTACAGTGACTGGGAATCTTCTTTTCATTCCATTCCATAAGGGGTTGTGTATCCATGCGTTTTCGTCAGGTTCATCTTGATTTCCATACCTCAGAAGCCATTCCCGGCATTGGCCGGGACTTCTCCAGAGCCCAGTTCCAGTCCATGCTGCGTACAGGTCATGTAGACTCGGTCACCGTATTCTCCAAATGCCATCACGGCTGGGCCTATCACCCCAGTGAGGCCAATGAGATGCATCCTCAGCTTACCTTCGACTTGCTGGGTGAAATGATTGAGGCTGCCCATGAGATCGGAGTCCGTACACCCGTGTATTTATCGGCCGGCCTGGACGAGAAGCTCGCCCGCCGCCACCCGGAGTGGCTGATCCGTGACGCCGAGGACCGGACCCGGTGGGTGAAGGATTTCATGACACCGGGTTACCACGAGTTCTGTATGAACACCCCTTATTTGGATATTCTGCTGGCCCAAATTCATGAGGCGGCTTCCCGCTACGATACCGATGGTATCTTTCTGGATATCGTTGGTTGCCGTAAATGCCGCTGCCAATATTGCGTCACCGCTCTGCGGGCAGCAGGACAGGACCCCCGGGATGAAGCTGCCATTATCGCCCTCGGGGAGCAGACTTACCTGAACTATGCCCGCCGTGTGCGGGAGACCCTGGATGCCGTGAAGCCCGGGCTTCCCGTCTATCACAACAACGGCCATCAGCAACGGGGACGCCGCGACCTCGTGCAGGTCAACAGCCATCTGGAGCTGGAGTCCCTGCCCACCGGCGGCTGGGGCTATGATCATTTCCCGCTGTCCGCACGCTACGCCCAGACGCTGGGCATGGAATTTCTCGGCATGACCGGCAAATTCCATACCTCCTGGGGAGAGTTCGGCGGCTATAAGCATCCTAACGCGCTGCGGTTTGAAACTGCGCTTAGCCTGGCTCACGGTGCCAGATGCTCCATCGGTGACCAGCTCCATCCCTCCGGCCTGATGGATGAAGCGACTTATGCCCTGATCGGCGCTGCCTACAGCGAGGTCGAGGCGAAGGAGGAATGGTGCAGCGGGGCCACTGCTGTGGCCGATATTGCCGTCTTATCGCTGGAAGCGGCACGGGAGGCCTGTCCCGGCGGGCAGGCACGCAAGGGAGAGCGTAATCTGGCTGACGCCGGAGTGGTGCGGATGCTGACCGAAGGGCATTACCTGTATGATATCGTAGATACATTCAGCGATTTGAGCGCGTACAAGGTGCTGATTCTCCCGGATGAGGTATCTGTATGGCCTGAGCTGGCCGATGCCATAGTGAACTTCACGGCTGGTGGCGGCAAGGTGCTGGCTACCGGACGCTCAGGATTGAATCTGGCCGGGGATGCCTTTGCCCTGGACCTGGGAATCACCTGGCTTGGAGAGAACTCGTATCAACCTGCGTATTTCAAGCCCTATTTCACTCCCGGTGCGCTATTGCCTGCCTCTTTTGTCATGTACGGTGAAGGGCAGCTAATTGAATTACAGGAAGGCCGAGGAGAAGCACTCGGACATCTGGAGAACCCTTATTTTAATCGTGACGTCTTTACCTTCTGTTCCCACCAGCATACCCCGGGCGCCATGGCGAACAATGGTCCAGGGATGGCCGAGAGCAGCAGCGGCATCTATATCGCCTGGAAGGTATTCAGCGAGTACGCCGAAGCCGGCTCACTTATCCTGAAGGAGCTGGTACTGCATGCCCTATCGCGGCTGCTGCCTCAGCCGTCACTGCGTACGAATCTGCCGGCCCGCGGCATAACGACCCTGCAGTATCAGCAGGCAGAGCAGCGTTATGTCAATCATCTGCTTTATGCCGCGCCTGCCCTGAAGGGCCGGATTGAAGTCATCGAGGACCTCGTGCCGCTCCATGATATTACCGTCAGCCTGCGGCTCCCGTCTCCCGGCCCCGTCCACAGGGTCTATCTGGCCCCGTCCATGACAGAGCTGCCGTTCACGTTCAGTGAGGATGGCGAGATTACCTATACCCTTCCTTACCTGGAGAATCACCAGATGGTAGTGGTTGAGCTGGTGTAGATCAGGTCACTGGACTCCAAATGTATCTCGCAGATAGTGATCAAGAATCTGAAGGGGCTCCTGTAACGCCTGGTTGGGAAACTTATGAGTGACCTTATAGCCTACTCTGGGGGGCACTGACACCGCCAGCTTCTGAAGAACAAATTCTCCCATACCCATCATATGGACGCCAATCGAAGCAGGCACAATCGTCCATTGTCTGTCATTCGTCAAAAAAGTAGTGATGAGTCCCGCTGAGTCCAGATGTACACGGGAAGGACACAGCGGGTCCCACCACTGGTCATGCCTGAATTGAAACTCCCGATTCCAATTGACGAGGACCTCATGCTCTGCCGCCAATTCTTCCATTTCCACCGTATCTCCAGCCAGCCGCCCTGGTGCAGCTAAACGCAACAGCACCATTTCTTCAGTGAAAAATGGTTGAACAGTAACGCTAGGCGATACAATTTCCCGTACCACAAACGCCACATCCATCTCACGCCGTTCAATACTGTCAAAGGCCTCCTGAGTATGCTGCGTACGAATCTGCAATCGGATGGAAGGAGTGTGCTGATTAAGCATTCTATATACCGGAGGCAAGACGAAGTGGCTTATACTTTCGGCAGCGCTTATGGCCAGACTTAACTGCGAACCATTCGCCTTTAAAATTTGAGTTTCCCTCCAGAGCGCCTCCCATCTTTCCGCAATACTAAAAAAGTTCTCCCCTTTTGGGGTCAGGCTGATTTTGGCTGCCCCTTTTCTCCGCTCCACCAACAGGCCGCCCATCCCCTGCTCTAATGTCTTTAACCGGTAGCTTACCGTTGCTTGTGACAGGTGCAGCAGTTCAGCCGCTTTACTTATACTCCCAGTCCGTACGATAGCTAAAAACGCTTCTATCCCAGGAAAATACATCGAATACCTCCTCAATATATAGAAAATATTAATATAGTTCACAAAATATTTGCGTTTTACAGCATTATTCTTTATGTCTAAAATTATCATTAACACAGACAAGGGGTCAAATAGTCCAGGTTAGGAAAAGGTGGTTTAGCCATGAAGGTTCTCATCGTTGGTCATTTTAACGAAACTGCACAATCAAAGATTGCCGGACATTTTCCGCAAGACTGGAACGTTGTCATTGTCCCGCCCGGACAAGAGATGCTGCATCATATTGAAGATTGTCAGGTCCTCATCCCTGAACATATCCAAGTGGACCCTAGCCTGCTCGCTAACGCCAAAAAACTAAAATTAGTACAGACAGGTGCAGGTTATGATAATGTCGATATCCCTGCCTGTACAGAGCTCGGCATTTGGGTGGCCAATGCGGCAGGAGTGAATGCACAGGCCGTGGCCGAGCACGTAATGGCACTAATGCTGGCTTATTATAAAAACATACCGTTTCTTGATCATTTCATGAAAACCCGGATGGATGAACACCACTTGGAGTACACAGGGAGTGAACTAGAGGGCAAAACCATTGGGATTATCGGGCTAGGGGCTATCGGAAAGAAAGTCGCTGCATTTTGCAGCGCTTTTGATATGAAGGTGATAGCTTATGCGCGAAAGACAGTAGTACAGGCCGACGGTTTGGTAACAATGACGGATCTCGATACTCTTCTAAGCACATCGGACATCGTCAGTGTACATGTACCCTTGACTGAGCAGACCAAGCACCTGATCAACCAGACAGCATTTCAGAAAATGAAAAGTAGCGCTCTGTTCATCAACACGGCCCGCGGCGGGATTGTTAACCAGACAGATTTGATAGATGCCTTAACAACCGGAGTTATTTCCGGCGCCTGCCTGGATGTGTATGAATCCGAACCGCTTCCCTCAGATAGTGAGTTACGCACACTGGGTAATGTGGTCCTTACTCCCCATACCGCAGGAATGCCTGACGGCCGGAAATTCCACAAAAAAAGATATGATTTCTTCATCAAGAATATAAAACGTGTACAAAACGGGGAAGAGCCTGAAAGCAGGCTAATTCAGTTAGTATAGTTTCGGGGCAATAAAAGTACAAAAAAGGTTTATGACATTGTATTTTGTATACAATGTCATAAACCTTTTTGAATACCGGCGAGAGGACTCGAACCAACTAGCTTATCATAAAATTTCTCTTAAAATTAACACCAAAGAAGCGGATATAACAGATACTGCCGTACCAATAGCCCCCCCTTTTAATGCTCCAATGATGTGATGCTTTGGATTACAATATTCTTCTCTCATATCCTCAGTACCTGGTATCATCAGTTTCTTACTATGACAAAAAATAATTATATCCAGTACTATCAAATCATACAGATTTACAGATAAAAATAACACAAATACGTGAAAAAAAGAACTTGAAAAAGTTTGGTTTCCCGAAAAAAAGGCTACAAAGGCAAAAAATATGGCGAATAAAATTACACTTAGGATTTTACGCTTCCAGTTATTACGTTCTATTGAACTTATATATTCTTTATATTGAGGTAATTCATAAACCCGTCTTTTTATTGCTGTAGGATAAGAAGCGAATTGCGATAACGGATTTCGATATTGTGCTGGTAAAATAGCTATTGAAAATATTACGCATAATATTAAACATTGAATAAGCAACAGCATGATATCCCCCTTTCCAGCGTACCGCGCCCACGAGCGGGTGACTCTTTAGGCAGCTTTCGCTACCCGTATTGCTGAATTCCGATAACAAGCAAAGCCAATCCAGACATAAACCATACGTCTTTGCCCACCATTGATGCTACTTATATAACCTAATTATTTTCTTTTTTATTGTCAAGAATTTTTTATTGTAAAAGCTTTCTACTCTCCCTGTAATCTACCTATCCGTTTTCATAATTCGAAACCTATATGTACGCCCGCCCTCAGCCATACATTCTACTCGCTGAATCTTGGCGTCCAGCACTTCAGCAAACATAGCCATTTCACATTCACATGAATGCGGATAAGCAACATCGCTTTGTAATATCGGGCAATTAGCTTCCTCTAAGATCCACGACGCATCATCGCTCTGAATGATTTGTCCGTCGCCCGATCGCTTGGCGTTCCTCTCCGTCAAGGCTTTTTACTCGGACTCCCGACTAGTAACTTTCATCATGTTTAGTTTGACTATAGCCTGTATCCCCAAACGGATACTTAAAAAATGCCTGCGGATAAAAAAGTTGGATTAGGCAAACATTAATCCTACTACTTAACCAGGGGTGTTATGATGTACTTGATTAGTTTAGCGCTCATGTTTGTTGGCCTCACTTCTATCAATATTATCTTTTCTTACCAGAGCAAACACATTGACCCGCATTTCTGGTCAACGTTTAAATTCCAGCTCATGATGCTCCCTCTCTTTCTCGCCGCTAATTTGAGTGTTGGATATGGTGTTAAATTTGGGATGAAGGCCTTGAATCAACTAGGCTATGTACTCATCATTGCAAAATGTATCGAGGTGCTGATCTCTATTTGGATGGGTTATTGGTTTATGAAAGAGACTCCTTCCTGGAAAACATGGATTGGCCTCATTGTCATCATAACTGGAGTCATATTGGTTAAACAAAAGTAAAAAACTTTTTTCCACATATTTTTCATGAATTCATTTAGAGGGGATATTCAAAATGCGCACATAGGGTCAATAATTTTTTGCTGCACTCAGGTCAGAGAAACCTGTTTAACATGCGAACACGTAGTAAAGTACATTTTCTTATAGAGAAGCTGCTTGTCATCTCAACAACAACGAGAAACGGCCTCATTTCATTAACCCTAGAAACGATATTCGGGAAAGGAAAAACAAAATGAAACTATTGACAATCAAACAATTAGTCAATCGCTTTGGAGACGTAATCGCTGTGAATAATATAAATTTATAGGTAAAAACTGGAAGTATATATGGCATTCTAGGACCCAAAGGGGCCGGAAAAAGTTCTACCATTCATGCGATTACAGGGCTGCTCAATTTTGATGACGGAGAAATTTCATTCGCAGATGGAAAATCGATGAGACAGTGGTATCGCCGTATCGGACTTGTACCACAAGAACTGGCCATATATCTCGACCTATCTGCACAGGAAAATGTACAGTTTTGCTGCTCCCTATACGGTTTTTCAAAAAATAAAATTGAAGATAGAATCGAAAAGGCATCGGAGTTTGTTGGATTAAGTAATGTTAAAAACAAACTCGCCGAGCATTTCTCTGGGTGGTATGAAGCGGTGATTAAATCTGGCCAAAAGTATCTTCAGCTCAAATAATGAGTGATGTATTGAGAATTAAACAAAAAAAGCTCATTAGAGAATATCTCCAATGAACTTATTTAACTATACCGGCGAGAGGACTCGAACCTCCACGGTTTCCCACTCGATTTTGAGTCGAGCGCGTCTGCCATTCCGCCACGCCGGCTTAATATTATGTATATCCGCTATGGATAATTAAATTTCAGATGAAATACTCTCAATATAATATTAATGGCGCGCCCTGAGAGATACGGTTGCTACGCATCCGATTGCGAAGTTGTGCTATCGAAGCATAGGCTCCAACGAACTCGTTCGAATCTGAAGGACACTTTGTTAAATCAGAGAAGTATTAATGGCGCGCCCTGAGAGATTCGAACTCCCGACCTTTTGATTCGTAGTCAAACGCTCTATCCAGCTGAGCTAAGGGCGCAAAATATGGAGCGGACGACGGGAATCGAACCCGCGACCCTCGCCTTGGCAAGGCGATGCTCTACCGCTGAGCCACGTCCGCACACGGTATGTATTCAACTGCTTTAACGAACTCAGGGATTTCTCATCCCTTGCACCATAAAAATGGCGGAACCGACGGGATTCGAACCCGCGATCTCCTGCGTGACAGGCAGGCATGTTAGGCCAACTACACCACGGTTCCAAGATAAAAGGTTTTGGGGCCCCCGTAAAGTATTCGGAATATGCTACAGAGCACATCTTCACTTTGTGGGGATTAATTGCGGGGGCAGGATTTGAACCTGCGGCCTTCGGGTTATGAGCCCGACGAGCTACCGGGCTGCTCCACCCCGCGTCAGTAATAAAATATTCTTTTCTGGCTTGCAAAGTCTGCATGGTGGAGGCTGAGGGGTTCGAACCCCCGACCCTCTACTTGTAAGGCAGATGCTCTCCCAGCTGAGCTAAGCCTCCATCGAAGAAGCAACTTAATGATCATAACACATTTTCATGAGATATACAATCATTAATTTATCAAAGATAAATGTGGTGACTCGTATGGGATTCGAACCCATGTTACCTCCGTGAAAGGGAGGTGTCTTAACCCCTTGACCAACGAGCCAGATCAACAAACATTCTTTTGACAACAAAAGATATTATATCAAATACATGAGAATAGTGCAATAGGAAACAACATTATTAATAGAAAAAATTAATGGGCCTCTAGTTTAACTTCAATGCTAACCTGAACAGACGCTTCCCGCTCTCACTGTCCTAATCCTCTGTTTCTATCATAGCTATAATAACCTCAGCAACCTGTGAAATCAACTGATACTCCGTATCCACATGATGTTCGAAGACCTTGTTCTTAAGCCCTTCAAGACATCTCTGCATCTGTAGAGCAGCCCAGGAGTCTCTGCCTTCTCCACGGCTCTTAAGTCTGTCAAGCAGGGTCTCAGGTGAAGCATACAACGTAAAATGACGAACTTGCCGGCCCTCGCTTCTTAGTCTACCCACTATCTCTATAAAATAGTCCGGATCCACTAGAGTCATAGGTACAATAATCGTTTCTTCATACTCTGAATAAATGCATTTAAGCATCGAATAGGTAAACTCACGCCACAGATAGTGCTTCTGGAAATCATCCTCTGCCATTTCAGCAGGAATATTATCACGGATATAATAGCCTGCATTCTCCGGGTCGAATACATAAGAATTTGGAATTCTCCGGTGGAGTTCAGCCGCCGTCTGCGTCTTCCCCGAAACCATTGCACAACCAATCAGCTCATAACCTCACCCTGAGTGTATCCGGTTATGCCTGTTACAGAAATAGCTAATAGCTCCATATTCCCTAAGGTGGAAGCGAAGATAAATGATAACAAGTAAATTTTCAGCTTACCCACAACAAAAAACCACCATTGATAATCAACAGTGGTCTTAAGTGCTTGGCAACGTCCTACTCTCCCAGGACCCTTCGGTCCAAGTACCATCGGCGCTGGAGGGCTTAACGGTCGTGTTCGGGATGGGTACGTGTGGAACCCCTCCGCTATCGCCACCAAACGGGCATTTGAATATCAAATGCTATTATTCAGGTCTCAGCATCGCCAAATGCTGAAAACAAATTTTCTTTACCGAGCTACTTGAGCTCCATAAATTACAATTTGATTCCTGAAAACTGAATCCGAAACGAATATGCGTGATCGAAATTTGGATAAGCCCTCGACCGATTAGTATTGGTCAGCTCCATGCATTGCTGCACTTCCACCTCCAACCTATCTACCTCGTCGTCTTCAAGGGGTCTTACATGTTGGGAAATCTCATCTTGAGGGGGGCTTCACGCTTAGATGCTTTCAGCGCTTATCCCGTCCGTACGTAGCTACTCAGCCATGCTCCTGGCGGAACAACTGATGCACCAGCGGTACGTCCATCCCGGTCCTCTCGTACTAAGGACAGCTCCTCTCAAATTTCCTGCGCCCACGACAGATAGGGACCGAACTGTCTCACGACGTTCTGAACCCAGCTCGCGTACCGCTTTAATGGGCGAACAGCCCAACCCTTGGGACCTACTTCAGCCCCAGGATGCGATGAGCCGACATCGAGGTGCCAAACCTCCCCGTCGATGTGGACTCTTGGGGGAGATAAGCCTGTTATCCCCAGGGTAGCTTTTATCCGTTGAGCGATGGCCCTTCCATGCGGTACCACCGGATCACTAAGTCCGACTTTCGTCCCTGCTCGACTTGTAGGTCTCGCAGTCAAGCTCCCTTATGCCTTTGCACTCTGCGAATGATTTCCAACCATTCTGAGGGAACCTTTGAACGCCTCCGTTACTCTTTAGGAGGCGACCGCCCCAGTCAAACTGCCCGCCTGACACGGTCCCCGTACCGGGTTACGGTACTAGGTTAGAACCTAGATACGATCAGGGTGGTATCCCAACGGCGCCTCCACAGAAGCTTGCGCTCCTGCTTCAACGGCTCCCACCTATCCTGTACAGATCGTACCCAAATTCAATATCAAGCTGCAGTAAAGCTCCATGGGGTCTTTCCGTCTTGTCGCGGGTAACCTGCATCTTCACAGGTATTAAAATTTCACCGGATCTCTCGTTGAGACAGCGCCCAAGTCGTTACGCCATTCGTGCGGGTCAGAATTTACCTGACAAGGAATTTCGCTACCTTAGGACCGTTATAGTTACGGCCGCCGTTTACTGGGGCTTCGGTTCACAGCTTCGGATTGCTCCTAACCGCTCCCCTTAACCTTCCAGCACCGGGCAGGCGTCAGCCCGTATACTTCGCCTTACGGCTTCGCACAGACCTGTGTTTTTGCTAAACAGTCGCTTGGGCCTTTTCACTGCGGCCCCCTCGGGCTATTCACCCTACCGAGGCACCCCTTCTCCCGAAGTTACGGGGTCATTTTGCCGAGTTCCTTAACGAGAGTTCTTCCGCGCGCCTTAGAATTCTCTTCTCGCCTACCTGTGTCGGTTTGCGGTACGGGCACCTTCTCCTGACTAGAGGCTTTTCTTGGCAGTGTGAGATCATGACCTTCGCTACTGTAATTTTCGCTCCCCATCACAGCCCAGCCTTCACGGTGTGCGGATTTGCCTGCACACCAGCCTCACTGCTTAGACGGACATCCATCAGTCCGCGTCACTACCCTCCTGCGTCACCCCATCGCTCATAGCGGATTACGGTGGTACAGTAATTTCAAACTGTTGTCCTTCGACTACGCCTGTCGGCCTCGCCTTAGGTCCCGACTTACCCTGAGCGGACGAGCCTTCCTCAGGAAACCTTGGGCTTTCGGCGGATCAGATTCTCACTGATCTTTTCGTTACTCATACCGGCATTCTCACTTGTGTAGTGTCCAGCGCTCCTTACGGTACACCTTCAACCCCTACACAACGCTCCCCTACCCCAGATACAAAGTATCTAGCCATAGCTTCGGTGGTGTGTTTAGCCCCGTTACATTTTCGGCGCAGAGTCACTCGACCAGTGAGCTATTACGCACTCTTTCAATGGTGGCTGCTTCTAAGCCAACATCCTGGTTGTCTGTGCAACTCCACATCCTTTCCCACTTAACACACACTTGGGGACCTTAGCTGATGGTCTGGGCTGTTTCCCTTTTGACAATGGATCTTAGCACTCACTGTCTGACTCCCGGCAAGAAGTAAATGGCATTCGGAGTTTGACTGAGCTTGGTAACCCTTGCGGGCCCCGCACCCAATCAGTGCTCTACCTCCACCACTCCATTCACCGAGGCTAGCCCTAAAGCTATTTCGGGGAGAACCAGCTATCTCCGAGTTCGATTGGAATTTCTCCGCTACCCCCACCTCATCCCCGCATTTTTCAACATGCGTGGGTTCGGGCCTCCAGTGCGTGTTACCGCACCTTCACCCTGGACAGGGGTAGATCACACGGTTTCGGGTCTACGTCCACATACTCAGTCGCCCTATTCAGACTCGCTTTCGCTGCGGCTCCGGCTTCTCACCTTAACCTTGCATGTTAAACGTAACTCGCCGGTTCATTCTACAAAAGGCACGCCATCATCCATAAAGAGGACTCTGACTTTTTGTAAGCACACGGTTTCAGGTTCTATTTCACTCCCCTTCCGGGGTGCTTTTCACCTTTCCCTCACGGTACTGTTTCACTATCGGTCGCCAGGTAGTATTTAGCCTTAGCAGATGGTCCTGCTGGATTCATACGGGGTTTCACGTGCCCCGCACTACTCGGGATCCGTCTCGGAGAGAATACCATTTCGGCTACAGGGCTTTTACCTCTATCGCGGGCCTTTCCAGACCTCTTCGCCTACCGTATTCCTTTGTAACTCCATGTGAGACGTCCCACAACCCCAAGGGGCAAGCCCCTTGGTTTAGGCTGTTCCGCGTTCGCTCGCCGCTACTGACGGAATCACTATTGTTTTCTCTTCCTCAGGGTACTTAGATGTTTCAGTTCCCCTGGTCTGCCTCTGCGTATCCTATGTATTCAGATACGAGTAACTGCGAATTACCACAGCTGGGTTTCCCCATTCGGACACCCCCGGATCAAAGCTTGCTTACAGCTCCCCGAGGCAGTTTCGTTGTTCGCCACGTCCTTCGTCGGCTCCTGGCGCCTAGGCATCCTCCGTGTGCTCTTAGTAGCTTAACCAAATCGCTCCGGTATTGGCTTATTCGCTCATCTTGTTTTGAATAGCGCAACCGGATTACTCCGCCTGCTAGAATATTCAAAGCCAAAAGTCCCTCATAATCCAAAACCATCGCTCAGTATCGCTAAAAACTTCAAAACTTGTTTACACAAGTTCAGCTTAAAGGAATGTTCTAAAACGCAAATTCGTTTCGGTATCCAGTTTTCAAGGATCAAGTTGTAGTCTGAAACGTTTAACGGCACTTTCGTGATCGTCCAAACCTTTCAGAAACTGAGAGCTTAAACTCTCAAAACTGACCAACGAGTGAGTAACTAGCCGACCGGCTAGATTTAAGATTTGAATGTCTTCATTGCAGAAGACGATTCTCCATAGAAAGGAGGTGATCCAGCCGCACCTTCCGATACGGCTACCTTGTTACGACTTCACCCCAATCATCTACCCCACCTTCGGCGGCTGGCTCCCTTGCGGGTTACCCCACCGACTTCGGGTGTTGTAAACTCTCGTGGTGTGACGGGCGGTGTGTACAAGACCCGGGAACGTATTCACCGCGGCATGCTGATCCGCGATTACTAGCAATTCCGACTTCATGCAGGCGAGTTGCAGCCTGCAATCCGAACTGAGACCGGCTTTGCTGGGATTGGCTCCACCTCGCGGCTTCGCTTCCCGTTGTACCGGCCATTGTAGTACGTGTGTAGCCCAGGTCATAAGGGGCATGATGATTTGACGTCATCCCCACCTTCCTCCGGTTTGTCACCGGCAGTCACTCTAGAGTGCCCAGCTCAACCTGCTGGCAACTAAAGTCAAGGGTTGCGCTCGTTGCGGGACTTAACCCAACATCTCACGACACGAGCTGACGACAACCATGCACCACCTGTCTCAACTTTCCCCGAAGGGCACCTGATGCATCTCTGCTTCGTTAGTTGGATGTCAAGACCTGGTAAGGTTCTTCGCGTTGCTTCGAATTAAACCACATACTCCACTGCTTGTGCGGGTCCCCGTCAATTCCTTTGAGTTTCAGTCTTGCGACCGTACTCCCCAGGCGGAGTGCTTACTGTGTTAACTTCGGCACCAAGGGTATCGAAACCCCTAACACCTAGCACTCATCGTTTACGGCGTGGACTACCAGGGTATCTAATCCTGTTTGCTCCCCACGCTTTCGCGCCTCAGCGTCAGTTACAGCCCAGAAAGTCGCCTTCGCCACTGGTGTTCCTCCACATATCTACGCATTTCACCGCTACACGTGGAATTCCACTTTCCTCTTCTGTACTCAAGTCACCCAGTTTCCAGTGCGACCTCAGGTTGAGCCCAAGGTTTAAACACCAGACTTAAATAACCGCCTGCGCGCGCTTTACGCCCAATAATTCCGGACAACGCTTGCCCCCTACGTATTACCGCGGCTGCTGGCACGTAGTTAGCCGGGGCTTTCTTCTCAGGTACCGTCACTCCGGCAGCAGTTACTCTACCGGACGTTCTTCCCTGGCAACAGAGCTTTACGATCCGAAAACCTTCATCACTCACGCGGCGTTGCTCCGTCAGGCTTGCGCCCATTGCGGAAGATTCCCTACTGCTGCCTCCCGTAGGAGTCTGGGCCGTGTCTCAGTCCCAGTGTGGCCGTTCACCCTCTCAGGTCGGCTACGCATCGTCGCCTTGGTGGGCCGTTACCCCACCAACTAGCTAATGCGCCGCAGGCCCATCCCCAAGCAGCAGATTGCTCCGCCTTTCATTCTCTCCTCAGGAGAAGAAAGAAATTATCCGGTATTAGCTACCGTTTCCGGTAGTTATCCCAGCCTTGAGGGCAGGTTGCCTACGTGTTACTCACCCGTCCGCCGCTAAGTCTGAAAGGAAGCAAGCTTCCTCTCAGACTCCGCTCGACTTGCATGTATTAGGCACGCCGCCAGCGTTCGTCCTGAGCCAGGATCAAACTCTCCAAATTGGTATTTAGAAAGAGCGATTGCTCATTTTGAAACATCTGACGAGAATTGTTACATTCTCTAATTTTGGATCTCACCGAAGTGATCTCCAGATACTCACTCGTTGTTCAGTTTTCAAAGATCAAGCTCGTTGTCAGCGACGATTACCGCGTCACCAGCAACTTTTATAATATAACACGTTCATCTTCTGAATGCAACACTTTTTTTGAAGAAGCGAAATGTGTATTCAGCAGAGCAACATGTCCAATCTTCTTGCAAGGCACCCGCCTTGCGACTGGATATATAATATATCATGATATATACCTGCTAACAACCCTTAATTTTATACCATTTTTCAGATAGTACTATAGCCTTTCATAGATTTCCTATACAAGCCTCTGTACCTGCATAACCACGTCCCAAAAGCACATGCCGGCCCTCATATCCAGCAGGACCTGCATGTGCCGCTCTCTCCTAAGGGGACTCCCCCTCTTAATTCGGAATCCAAGGAGTCTGATTCTTTTTAGCTGTACTAGAACGCCCATTTGAGTTCGAACGCGGCTTGGCGTGGGCTTTATCTTTGGCGGCAGAAGCCTGGCTGGAGGTTTTCGCTTTTGCCGCTGCCGGTTTCGACTTCCCTGGTTTTGTATCCTTTGCCGCTGTGGCTTCAGTGCGCCCCTTATCCGGCAGTTCCTCCGCTTCCTCCACCACAGGCTCAGGAATCTGAATCTCGGGTACGCGGTTGTGAGCGAAGTTCTCCATGCCCGGATAAGCCGGATATGGCGGAATGTTAGATACCATAGGCTGTTCATACACCGGTGACACCGCGTTAGGCATGGCATTCATTCCTCCAGCATAAGGAGAAACCATCCCCATCGGCGGCATGCCGTACACCGGATACCCGTTATACATCGGCTGCTCATAAGGATAAGGCTGAATCGACATTGCGCCGCATCCGCAGGAAGGCCAAGGAAGGTTAGCCTGCTCGCTCAGGTACTGCGGAGCAAACGCAGCATTGTCACTGACAGGGCTGACTGCAGACATATTCATATTATCATAATCCGGCGCTGCATTAGGATACCATGCTCCGGGATATTGTCCAGGTGGACAAGGATTAACCGGCTGGGCATAGAACGGCGGGCAATCCGGCATAAATGCTGCAGGCTGAACATAACTCGGAGCGTTATTCATATTGTTCATACCCATATTGTTCATATCCATATTGGCCATGGGCTCATATACGGGATACACCGGTGCATAATTCATGAAATACGGATTCTCGCTGAGGCCGGGATAGCCATCGGTCTTTCCCCACGGTGATGTTTTACCCTCATCCCAGGCGGTAGGCTGAACCTCGGTCTTATTATGATGCACTTCCTTGGTTTTCTCCTCCTGCGCGGGAACAGAGATTTGTACATACAAGCTTTGTTTCTCATGGACGACTTCCTGAACCGGCTTGACTTCCGGCGCTTTATTAGGTGCAGGGTTAGGTGCAGGAACCGCCAACGGGATAGGGACTGCTTCTGCAGCAGGTGCAGGAGCTGGCGCAGGAGCCGGCTTTTCGATCACACCGGTGTAGGTTTTACCGCCAATGGCCGTTTTATCAACCACTGCCGGAGCGGTGGACTGAGCCTGAATGGGGGTCGTATTAGCTTTTACCGGATCGATGGATTGGGCCTGGATTGGAGAAGTACTGACTTTCTTAGGGATGTTCACGACTTCCCCCGTCATCAGCGCATTAGGGTTCTTAAGCTGCGGGTTGGCATCAATCATATCCTTGAGTGTAATACCCCAAGCCTTGGAGAGCTTCCATAAGGTATCGCCTTGCTTGACTGTATGCTTATAGTAGATATCGTTGTTGTCCGGAACAGGCAGAGCTACGGGCGCAGCCGGGATCTTAACCTTGTCTCCTACCGCAAGCACATCCGGATTGGTGATTTGCGGATTGGCCTCGATGATTTTTTGCAGCGGCACTCCATACTTCTGTGATAACGCAAACAGCGAATCACCTTGCTTAACAATGTGTATTTTCACGCAGCATTTACCTCCTAAAAGTATCTATTGATCGGCACTGCACCCCGGTTCAGGGATGATAGCCCTCCAGATTCGGTAGTTGCGGTACAGCCGCCTCCTTCGTTACTACATCTTATGCAGCCCATGGGCGAATGACATCCCTATATGCAAAAAAATCCTTCCATGCTTGGCATGAAAGGATTTTTCTCTATTCGCTCCCGCGAAATTAATGTGCTATTCCCAAACCTTATAACCGTCTTTATCAACCACATTGCGGAATTCTTCCAGCAATTGCAGGGTAATCGGCCCGGCCTGGCCGGAACCGATGACTCTGCCGTCGATCTCACGGGCAGCAATAACTTCAGCCGCTGTTCCGGTGAAGAAGACTTCATCGGCAATATAGACATCATGCATGGTGAACGGTTCTTCCTTAAGCGGCAGTCCCAGCTTCTCACACAGCTCAATGATCGCCAGACGGGTGATTCCCTCCAGGGCGCCCAGGTAACAAGGCGGTGTATAGACTACGCCTCTTTTGATAATGAAGATATTATCGCCTGAGCCTTCGGTTACATAACCCTGAGCGTTCATCATGATTGCTTCATCGGCTTCCGCCAGATTCGACTGAATCTTCACCAGAATATTATTCAGATAGTTCAGCGATTTGATCTTAGGATTTAGGGCATCCGGGAGATTGCGGCGCTGGGAGACCGAAACGGCACGAAGTCCGTTCATATAAGCCTGCTCCGGATAGATGGCAAGCTGCTCAACAATGATGATTACACTTGCTTTGGGGCAGCGGCGCGGATCAAGACCCAGGTTGCCGGGACCGCGTGATACGATCAGCCGGATGTAACCGTCCCGCATGTCGTTCAGGCGGATGGTCTCAGCCATTGCCTCTAGCATCTCGTCATACGTCAGCGGAATGTCCAGCATTATCGACTTCGCCGAATCATACAGCCTGTCCAGATGCTCCTTGCACTTGAAGATGTTGCCGTTATAAATACGGATACCTTCGAAGATTCCGTCTCCATATAAAAAACCGTGATCGAATACGGACACCATTGCCTTGTCCTTTGTTACATGTTGTCCATCCAGATAGATCCATTGCTCAGCCATGAACTACTGCACCTCCGCTTTCTCTTCCTCATAGGTGTATGTGGGATAGGACCCCAGAATCCGTACCTGACAGCCCAAGGCTTTGATCTCTTCGATCGCGCCCGGTAGCAGTACCGACTCTATCGGTTCCAGCACATCAATATAGAAATAATAAGTACCCAGCTTCTTCTTCGTCGGCCTTGATTCAATACGGGACAAGTTCAGCTTACGCCAGGCAAAAGCAGCCAATACCTGATGCAGGGCACCAGGGAAATCCTCAGGCAGCGTAACAAGAATACTCGTCTTGTCTCCACTGCTCTTCTGCGGAAGCTCCAGCTTCTGCGGGCCCACCAGGACAAACCGCGTGTAATTGTTATTATGATCCGTAATCTGTCGTTCCACAACCTCCAGTCCGTGCGTAGCGGCTCCAAGTGCGGTACCGATGGCAGCCCAGCCTTTGCCGGGATTGCCCTTCACAATCTCCACCGCTTCAGAGGTGCTTCCCACAGACTCCAGCTCAGCCCAGGGCATAGCCTTACGGATGAACTGCGTGCATTGGGCCATAGCCACCGGATGGGACAAGATTTTGACAATCTTCGTATAATCCTTATCCCCGTTCTCCTTCGTGAACTCCTGCGGACAGCTGATCAGATTCTGTATCGACGGGAAAATCCACTCCGCCTGCATCGGCAGGTTCACTTCATTAATGAGCCAGTCGATATGCAGGCTGACCGAGCCTTCTATCGTGTTCTCAATCGGAATGACACTGTAATCGGTGACTCCGCCAGCCGTGGACAGGAAGACATCGGAGATGAGCTTATGATGCTCCAGATGAACAGGGTTACCGCCAAATAAATGCAGCAGCGCTTCATGCGAGACAGAACCCTGAGGCAATAACGCTATCGATTTCATGGCTGTAATTCTCCTTTTATCATATCCAAAAATGATTCGTTGTGCATCCCGTTTCTTTCAAGCAGCTCCGCAGTGACACCTGTGGTGCATGGGGACAGCCATACGGTACGGGCAGAGATCCCGTTCTCCTGCATGGTCTCTGTCAAAAACAGCTCCAGCTCCTGCTTCCGCTGCTCGCTGCGGTCCACCATACATAACAGAGTCGGGCCAGCACCGCTGAGCGCAATCCCCAGCGCGCCGTGGCCCGGAGCTTCAGCCAGCAGCTTCTCCATTCCCGGCACCAGCGGTGCACGGTAGGGCTGATGCAGCCTATCCTGCATCGCTGTACCAATCAGATCCAGACGTCCTGCGGCTAACGCTGCAGTGAGCAGTGAGGTACGGCTGATGTTATGGACAGCATCACTGACCGTAACCTCAGCAGGCAGCACACCTCTTGCCTTGACAGTCTCCAGCTCGAATTCAGGGATGACCACAAGCACTTCAAGCTCCTGAGGAGGCTCGATCCGGATGTAATCGGCATGTTCGCCGTCCCACACGGCCGTAATAATTCCCCCGAACAGCGAGGCCCCGACATTATCGGGATGCTTCTCGATCGCTGTAGCCATATCGAACAGCTTCGCCTGACTCAGCGGTGAACCTATCATAGCATTCGCCGCAGCCAGCGCGCCAATAATGGCCGAAGCACTGCTGCCAAGCCCGCGGGTCAGCGGGATTTCCGAATACATGGAGATGGACAACTCCGGAACCTGAACCCCGGCCTCTGCAAAGACCATTTGCGCAACCTTGTAGAGCAGATTGCTTTTGTCCCGGGGAACGCCGGCCATCTCATCTCCATGCAGCTGAAATACCGTTTCAGCGGCTTCCTCCATTTCAATCCAGGCATACAGCGACAGAGCCATGCCCAGCGTATCGAAGCCCGGACCGAGATTGGCGGTACTCGCAGGGACCTTCACTCTAGACCTTCCGTAAATACTCATGGCGGGTAAATCTCCTTCATTATATTTGCGCGCAGGGCTGTGTTCCAGGGAACCTGCGATATTTAGCCTTCTACACGGTAATGGCTTTTGATGCGGTGAATGACATTCAGTTGTTCCAGGTGGCGCAGCACTTTGTTCATACTGGCTCTGCTGGCGTTATGGGTGACAATGATAATTTCGGCATCAGGATTATTAGGATTGGCCTGCTGCACTACGGAATCCAGACTCACATCATATTCGGCAAACACCTGGGTAATCTTCGCCAGTACCCCGGCCTTGTCGTCGACATGGAGCAGGAGGAAGTTTTTGTAATAGATATCCTCGTCGCTCTTCAGCTTCTTCTGCTTATACGGCACAATCTGCTTAAGCCCGTTGACCCCCAGCTTCAGGTTCTTGATGACCGCCACCAGATCCGCCACAATCGAGGTTGCCGTAGGCATCGCCCCTGCCCCCGCACCGTAGAACATCGTCTCTCCTACAGCCTCACCATATACATATACCGCATTAAACACACCGTTAACGGAGGCAATCGGGTGGTTCGTACGGATCATCGTCGGCTGAACGCTAATGCTGAATTCTTCATCCTGGCGTTCAGCGATCCCGAGCAGCTTCATCTCGTATCCCAGCCGTTTGGCAAAAGCCATATCCTCCTTGCTGACCGAGGAAATTCCGCTTACACTGACGTCGCTCAGCTCCACATTTGTCCGGAAGCCCAGCGTGCCCAGAATGGCCATCTTGCGGGCTGCATCCAGCCCCTCCACATCGGAGGTCGGATCAGACTCGGCGTACCCCAGCTCCTGCGCTTCCTGCAGGACGTCCGCGTAAGATGCGCCTTCCTGGCTCATTTTGCTGAGGATGTAGTTGGTTGTCCCGTTCACGATCCCCATAATCTTCATAATCTTATCCGAGGAAAAGCCTTCGATCAGGGTGCGGATAATCGGAATGCCTCCCGCCACACTCGCCTCATAGAACACATCGCACTGCTTCTCCTGCGCCTTAGCCAGAATCTCCGAGCCGTGCAGGGCCATCAGGTCCTTATTGGCGGTTACGATATGCTTGCCGCGCTCCAGCGCCTCCAGAATGTACTCCTTCGTCCCTGCGATCCCGCCCATGACCTCAACAATAACATCAATCTCTGGGTCACGGATAACCGCCCATGGATCATCGGTAATCTTGGACGGGTCCACTTCAATATCACGCGGCTTCTCCGTATTCTTCACGGCAATACGTTCAATCAGAATCGGCGAGCCCACCTGGCTGCTCAAATCCTCCTGATTCCCTTCCACAATACGGACAACGCCCGTACCCACAGTACCCAGACCCAGCAGACCTACTCTAACCGGCTTCATTCGTATTCTCACCCCTGACCAATAATTAACGCACGCTTCACACCGGGAATTGCCTTGAGACTATCCAGCAAATCGCCCAGCTCTTCATTCAGATGGGAGATCTCGACAGAGATCACCACGTTGGCCCGCCCTTGCAGCGGGATACTCTGATGGATTGTCAGCACATTCGCCCCGTGGACCGCCACGGAACCGAGCACCTTGGACAGCATACCCGACTCGTGCTCCAGATCAATCGAGATCGTCACAATGCGCTCGCGCTCCAGCTGATGAATTAAGTGTATCCCATCTTTGTATTTATAAAAAGCACTGCGGCTAAGCCCGACCTGTTCCACGCCCTCGTGTACGGTTTTGGCATCTCCTGCTTCCAGCAGCTGTTTGACCTGCATGGTCTTCAGCACCGCATCGGGCAATATGTCCTCCCGGACCAAATAATAGCGTTCTTTCACGAACGTCCTCACCCCAAAGACTTTTGTATGTACATAGTGGACATTATACGGGATTGAAGGCTTTTATTGCAATAACTTTCTGCAAACAAGCGAAAAAGGCTATTCCCCCTATCATCTAGGAGGAACAGCCTTCTGAAAAAAGTAATACTTACCGCGCATGCTCAGCTGTAAGCAATGGTCGTCCCGCAGTAATCACAGCTGGTGGACTGGTTAGGAGCTACTGTATTCTGTGCCCCGCAGCCCGGGCAGCGTACCGATTTCGGTAGTTGCTGCGGACCGCCCTGCTGATGTTGCGGTCCGCCGGCAGGCGGCGAGAACGGAGATGACGCCGCCTGGCCTCCCTGCGCCGCCGAAGCTGCTTCATCCGCCCCTTCATGAAAGAGGAGGCCGGAGTCCAGCACTCCATACTTCTGCAGATAGAGGAGGTCTCTGTTCACATCCGCTTCGCTCTGTCCGCTCCGGTCTGCCAGATCTCCGGTATAGCGGACTCTCTCCACCGTGATCAGATGTACATACTGATTGGCGAGCTGCGAGAAGCGGAATCTGGCCTTGGCTGCGCTTCTGGCAAATACGGCCGCAGGCAGAAGAGAAACCAATGCGAAGAGGATTAACATGGTAATCAGGGTTGCCGCGTCAATCCCGTCTTCACTGAAGATGGAATAGACGACAATTCCCATCAACTGCACGAAGCCGCCCACAAACACATGAAGCATCAGATTATAATTGACAGCCTTGCGGTAATTTTTATAGTGGGTACTCAACATTCGTACCAGTGCAAGCATAAGCCCCAACGGCATAAACAAATATCCTGCACCGATAGTTACAACATCCAAAGTAGTCCGCTCATACTTAGGCAGACTATCAGACGGTTGCCCTTCCCGGCCCGGCAGCAGTCCGCCCGGCTGATTCCCTATCCCCATTGCTGTCTACTCCTCCTATTTAAGCGCCGCCAGCTCCAGGTTACGCCGCTGGAGCGTGCCGGCAATACTCCCGGTTAATTCTTCTGTCTCCGTGTCCCAGCTGGCCGGCAGCTCCTTCAGGACAAGCAGCAGCGCCACATGGTCATGCAGCAGAGAGATCTGCTGCCTAATGATATCTTCCGTTGCATATAGTCCCGGTCTCGATACCGGGTCACTGTAGAGGAATTTCTCCTCCAGAGCCCCGATCAGCTCCACCAGCCTGCCTGCTTCAGGATGCTTCCAGCTGCCAGCAATCCCTCTGATCTCCTGCAGCTCCTGCATATGACTACGCAGGCTCCGCGAAGCGTCCGCAGCCCTGCGCTCCCCGGAGGCGGCATTCCAGCCATATCCCGCTGTAGCTGCAAGCACGATCACAGCCATAATCAGGATAAGCAGCTGCTCTCCAGCATACCAGAGCGGGCTCAGCTCCAGAATCCAGTCCAGCAGAATAGCCGAAGCTAGTACCGCAGCCAGATAGAAGGCTATAATTACAACTCCGCTGATGAATACTGGCGAAGTCCTGCCTGCTTCAGGAGCACGGCTTAGCCATAGCATACAATATACGTAAACCACAGTCTCTGCCATACCTACAGCAAGCAGAGTCACTACGAAGCGCAGCAGCGATTCCGAGAATCCAAATGTGAAGAAGGTGCCCGCAGTAACTGCCAGAACAGCAACATAAATGCCAGTGACAAGACCGGTATATGACCTCTGCCTCTGCATTCCGTTCACCCGTTAGCCGCTCTGGTACCGCACTCTGGACAGAATTTCTGTCCGGGCTTCAGCTCATGCCCGCAGCCTGCACATTTCAGGATCAGGCCTTCTCCGCAATGCGGACAGAATTTGGCACTAGGGATGACCGCCTTGCCGCAGCTAGGACATACCTTATTCTCCGCTTCCGGCGGCGGTTGCAGACTGCGGCCGCAGCCGGTACAGAAGCGTGCATCTGCCGGATTAAGGGTTCCACAGCCCGAGCAGGATTTAGAAGCAGCAGATGCCGGCTGGCTGCCCGTACTGCCGTCCAGGGACATGCTCCGGGTCATCCGGGTGGCTATCTCAGCCGCAGGTCCGGCCAGCCCGAAGCCCATGCCGAGCCCCAGCCCCGCATTCATCATGCCCACGCCTGCGTTGCCCGGATTGCCTGCGGCCTCCTCCATAGCATCGAAGCTACGTTCCTGCTGATAGGTGAAGCCGATAATGTCCATCTCCGCTTTTTTGGCCAAGGCCTCCTTAAGGCGCTGCGTTGCCGGATCATCATCGGGAATATTGATCGAGTCAATATAGAAATTATTAAGCTCAATCCCGCTGTCCAGGAACGTGGAGAATAAGCGCCCTTGAATGTGCTTGGAGATTTCAACCACGTAGGCATTGATCTCCAGGATGCTGATTTTTTTGTGTACCAGATAAGAAGATATGAGTTCATTAATATTGGACATCAGCAGCCCGCGGAAATAGTTGATCATTGTATCCTGATCGAAGACCGGCAGTGTCCCTACCAGCTTCAGCAGGAATTTGCGGGGATCTTCGATCCGCACGCCAAACTGTCCGAAGGCACGGACCGCTACCATGATCTTGTATTTAGGGTCCTGCAGCTGAAGCGGTGCACTGGTCCCCCACTTCACATTCATGGAGTTTATCTTGTTCACAAACCATATCTCTGCGGTGAATGGAGACTTGCCGCCGAACGGCAGGTTCACCACATTCGACAAAATTGGAATATTCGCTGTGCTTAAGGTGTGGCGTCCGGCTGTGAAGGAATCCAGCGCCTCTCCACCCTTGAACAAAATCGCTTCCTGAGATTCATTTACGATCAGCTGTGTCCAGGTCCCCAGCTCCTGATTCGGATACTTCCAGGCGAAGACACCCGGAGGTCCGTCATATTTGACTACTTCAATAATTGCCATCTGTCCATTCCCTCTTTCCTGACAGGTATGTATGATATACGCAGATTACACCCTTTGGATTCAACTTAACATCACTTATATAATGATTGTAGTAAATTAATCCAGATATATAAAGAAAACTTTATTAATATAAATGGCTAAACCCTCTGTGAAGCCCACCTGACTCCCATTAAAAAAGGCCGCATCCCCCTCTCGGAAGATACAGCCGGTATACTTGAGTCTCTATTAATAGTAGCTGCTGTTCTCGACAAATTCGAATTCAAAATCAGCAATGCGCACGATTGTACCTTCAACAGCGCCGCGTCTGCGCAGTTCGGCATCCACACCCATGTGACGCAAAGTACGGGCCAGCCTGAGAATGGCATCATGTGTGCTTAGCTGCATTCTCTTAATCATCCGCTCAATCCGCGGACTGTTGACTACAAAGGCCTCGTTGTCACGGGTAATCGTGAATGAGTTATCCTCTTCCGCTTCGAGCTTATACACCTTGCGCTCTTTGCCGGCTACTTCTTCAACCACCGGAGCCACAGGAATACTGTCAAGAATATCTGTAGCACGGTAGAGCAGCTCCTGAACGCCCTGACGGGTCAGGGAAGAGATCGGCATAATCTCAAGGTCCGGACGAAGCTCCGCGATACGTTCACGGAAGGAAGCCAGGTTCTCCTCGGAATCAGGCATATCCATCTTGTTCGCCGCCACGATCTGCGGACGGTCAATCAGCGCCGCATTGTATTGCTTCAGCTCATCATTAATCAGTACCCAATCTTCAAAAGGATCGCGGCCTTCCGAGCCGGACATATCCACGACATGAATGATGATACGCGTGCGTTCAACGTGGCGCAGGAACTCATGCCCCAGGCCCACTCCTTCACTCGCGCCTTCAATCAGTCCAGGCAGATCCGCCATTACAAAGCTGCGGCCATCCCCGACATCAACTACACCCAGATTCGGGGTAATCGTGGTAAAGTGGTACGCTCCGATCTTCGGCTGGGCAGCAGATACGACCGACAGCAGCGTAGATTTACCTACGCTAGGGAAGCCTACAAGGCCTACGTCGGCCATGACCTTCAGCTCCATTACGATGTACCGCTCCTGGCCCTCTTCCCCATTCTCAGCCAGCTCCGGCGCTGTATTGTTCGCCGTCGCAAACCGGGTATTACCCCGGCCTCCCCGGCCTCCGCGGGCCACTACAACCTGTTGTCCATGACGGGTTAGGTCGGCAAGGATCTCCTGGGTATCATCATCAATCAACACAGTTCCTGGTGGAATCCGCACGATCATATGCTCGGCGTTTGCCCCGTGCTGGCTCTTGTTGCGTCCCTTAACTCCCTTATCGGCCTTGAAGTGCCGCTGATAACGGAAATCCATCAGGGTCCGCAAGCCTTCATCCACGCGGAAAATCACATCTCCCCCACGGCCGCCATCGCCGCCGGCAGGACCGCCATCCGGTACATATTTCTCCCGGCGAAACGCTACGAGACCATCTCCGCCGTCTCCGCCTTTTACATAAACCTTAGCCTTATCTACGAACATAAATGTTCACCTTCCTTACATCTCCAGCGGTAACCGCAGTTCCAAATAACCCTTGGCAGGCTGAACCTGCTCCGCCTTCATGATTTTTCCTTGTACTATATTATAAATTTGCTCCTGAAGCAGTTCGGGATTCCCTTGTTCTCCCTCACCTTTGAAAGAGATCAGAATGTCCCTGCCCTCCTGTGAAAAGCTGAGTTCAAGCTTCCGCGTGTCTCCATGCTGTGTTATTCCGCTGTACTGGTACGCCCTGACCGTCTGCATAATGACCGAAGTCAGCTCAGCCCCTGCCTCAGGACTCAGCTTGTCCTCCAGCTGGAGCTCTTCTTCCACCTGTATGTCCAGCTCCAGACTGCTTCTGAACGTACGGAAGGATTGCAGGTAGAACACCAGGGAAGGCACTCCCAATTTGGCAATACGGCTGTCGAGCGCAATACGCTCCTTTATTCTTTCCACACATTGTACGGATTTATCAGGCTTGCCCAGCTGGATATATCCGTAAAGCACCTGCAGATCATTCATCCAGTCATGACGATGATGATTCAGTGTCCGGTTTGCCGCCTGCTGCAGAGTATTCTCCTGTATACGCAGTTCCTCTTCATATTGACGCCGGTTGTAAACAAAGCTGAATGCAAGCACTGCCGCTACCCAGACTCCGAGCAGCAGGCATGTGAAAAGGGAGGTTTGCCAATACACGAGACCTAAAGGAAGCACTGCGGATAACATGACTGCCCAGACCTTACTTTTCCAGGATTTCATTCCTTCTCCCCGTCCCTTGGTTCGCAAAATTGTTTCCAATGTAAGCACTGCTTATCTTGCTTCATATTCACCATTTCCCAGTATAACACAGGCTTTCTCTGCAATCACCAGAATCCCGTCACAAAGTGGGGCTTAAGCTTCGATGCTTACTCAGGTGCTTTATAAGGACCCCGAAACATATAGATTCACTTTACATTTCAAAAAAAGCCCCCGGCACTGATGCCGGAGGCTTCTCATCTTCATAGGTTCCGTAAGCTTACGCTTCCAGTGCCGCTGCTACCGGAGCGACATCCACCGGATATACGCTCACTTTTTTGCGGTCGCGTCCCCAACGTTCGAACTTCACTACGCCATCCACAAGTGCGAACAGTGTGTCATCTTTACCGATGCCCACGTTCGTGCCCGGGTGGATTTTGGTTCCGCGTTGACGAACCAAGATGTTGCCGCCGGTTACTGCTTGACCGTCAGCCCGTTTCACGCCAAGACGCTTAGAGTGGGAATCACGTCCGTTCTTTGTGGAACCTACACCTTTTTTCGATGCGAATAATTGAAGATCCAATTTCAACATGTTGTCAACCTCCTTCTTCAAATGATAACTTCCTGTATCTGAATATATTTCTTATAGGATTTAGCAATATCCTTGAGCATCAGCACCATGGATTCCAGCAAGAGCTGTACCTTGGCGGAGACTTCGGAATCATTCACGGGAACCAGCGTTCCGCTTAAGAACCCATCCTTCATCGAAGTATCCAGAACTACACCCGTCAGGCTCTCAATCGCATTCACTGTTCCAACGGTAACCGTCGAAACACCCGCGCAGACGATATCCCTGCCATTCCTTGCGTATTCCGCATGCCCCTTGACGGCAAAACCGACAATGACACCCTGAGCAGAAGCCCGTGTAATCCGCACGTTAATCATTAACGCACCTTCTTACGCTTGAATCTTCTCGATAGTTACTTTGGTGTACGGTTGACGATGGCCTTGCTTCTTGTGGTAGTTCTTCTTAGGTTTGTATTTGTAAACTACAACCTTCTGTCCCTTACCATGTTTCTCGACTTTGGCTGTTACAGACGCGCCGCTTACCAGCGGAGTTCCTGCAGTCAAACCACCTTCGTTAGAAACAGCCAAGACACGGTCAAACGTTACGCTTGCGCCGTCTTCAGCTTCCAGCTTCTCAATGAACAAAACATCGCCCTCTTGGACTTTGTATTGTTTACCGCCAGTTTCGATAATTGCATACATTGTACTTGCACCTCCTCATGTCTCAGACTCGCCTAGTCAAGGTGGCAATCCCCGGAGGAATCACGCTTCATCTACCCGATCGGAGCGGTTACAGCATGTGCAGGAATGGAACAACCAAACACATACTTGAAGATATTATCACACATATGGGTCCTAGTCAATATCCCCTTACAAAACATATACAACCTGACTGTCTCTTCCTACTCCAGCCAAGTCCCGACCTTGCCTGTACCGCCGCAGCACTGGCAGATCACCGGGGCAAACCCCGCGGAATCATGTCTGGCCTTCTTACGGGTCATCTCCAGCAGACCGAGATGGGTCCAGCCGAGAATATGCGTCTTGGTCCGGTCGCGGCTGATAATGCTCTCCAGCTTGTCCGTCACCTGCCTGCGGTGCTCTTCCCGTTCCATATCAATGAAATCAACAATAATAATACCGCCTGTATCCCGGAGCCGGACAAGCCGCCCGATCTCCTCCGCAGCCAGCAGGTTAGTACGTGTTACTGTATCCTCAAGGTTCGTCCCGCCGGTGTACTGCGCTGTGTTAACATCAATCACAGTCAGGGCTTCTGTCTCGTCCCAGATCAGCGTAGCGCCGCCTTCGAGGATGATTTTACGGCTGAAGCTCTTGTGCAGCTGATCCGTCACCCCGTAAGCAGAGAAAATGGGCTCCTGTCCCCTGTAGAATCCCACAGGCTTGTACCCTTCCGGAGCCATATCCGTCAGGAAGGCTTCCGCTTCCTTAACCGCCTTGGCCGAATCAATCATCAGCTCATCACGCTGCGGATTGAAGGCATCCCGGATGAACCGCTGGACGATGCTCAGATCACAGTGCAGCAGAGCCGGCGCCTCCACTTCCTGGGAACGCCGGGTAATCACTTCCCACTGCGCCCGCAGAAAAGCCAGATCTCCCTCCACGGCTTCCACCGGCTCATCCTCGGAGACGGTGCGCATAATGAGTCCTTCCTCACCCTGACGCAGCCGCTCGCCGATGCCTTTAAGCCGGCTGCGCTCGGATTCCCGGCATATTTTCTTGGAGACCCCGACATATTCGGCAAAGGGCATGTACACCATCCAGCGTCCGGGCAGCGTATAATGCGTGGTTACCCGCGCGCCCTTGCCGCCCCGCGGTTCTTTTCTCACCTGAACCACAATCTCCTGACCGGGCTGCAGCAGCGTCTCAATCGAAGGCTTGACGGCCGGCTGCTTGTCCAGATGGGGATGGAGTACATCATCTACGTATAGAAATGCATTCTTTTTCTGTCCGATATCTACAAAGGCCGCCTGCATACCAGGCAGCACATTCATTACCCGGCCTTTATAATAACTCCCGACCAGACCCTGCTGCTGATCGCGTTCAGCCGCATATTCCACCAGCCTCCCGTTCTCCAGAAGTGCCATGCGGGTAATATGCTGTGTACAGTGAACGATCATTTGTTTCATGGCTTCACCTCTGGTTTGAATCGTTTCTCGCTTGTTACTTTCCGAAATACGAAGCAATCAGACGCTGCTCCGGCACAACGGCTACGATATCCCTATCGTTGTTCATCACATAGATATAATGATAATGGTTACGTTTAAATAGACGCAATATCTCATCCAAAGGTTTCGCGAGCGTGGCAACTATTGGGCGGGCAATGTTCTCCGCCACTAGATACCGCTCATAAATCCGCTCACGGTTCATCAAAAACCCGACAAACCGGTACGGCAAATTGCGCTGGTCCGTCCAATTAGAATAGAGCAGAAACGCTCCGATCATGAGGAGGTTAAGCCGGAGTCCATCTCCGTTCCCAAGCGGAAGCAGAGCGAACCCTATCACAAGCAGACTGGCCGCAATGCTGACTCTGCCGGTCCACAGCAGTGTGTAATAATACGGAAGCAGCAGACTCAGGGCCGCCTGAAGAATTTTGCCACCGTCCAGCGGAAGCACCGGAAGCAGATTGAATAGAGCGATCATGGCATTAGCTCCGATAAAATAATCCAGATAGGCGATATTTCCATACTCCACCTGCTTAAGCGCCAGCGCCATCAGAATCATAATTCCGTTCTGCAGCGGACCAGCCAGGGCAATCCCGATCTCACGGACAGCTGTAAGCCGTCCATGATCCTCTATAACCGCAACGCCGCCGAATGGCAGAAGCTCCACCGATCTGACGGTAACGCCGGCCAGCAGCGCCGCACATACATGTCCAAGCTCATGAATGAATACGATCAGGAACAAGGTGAGCAGCTCCAGGAACTGTCCGGTAAGCACGGAGACCATGAGAATCAGCACGAAGAGCGGATGCAGTGACAATTCAATGCCGAAGACCCTAATCAAACGATACCACTTCGGCCGGATCAATATAAGTCTTGTCTTTCATAACTGCAAAAAACAGCAACGGGACCCGGGCATCCTCCGTCCCCTGAATCCAGCCTATTTCGTCTCCGCTCTGCACCCAGTCATCCACTGCGAGCCGTGTCCCGCTAAGATGACCGTATTCTGCCGTGATCTCCCCGGTATGCCGGACCGTAATACGGATGCCTCCCCGGGCTTCCTTCGAAACGGCCAGCACACGGCCCGTATCTACACTTTTCACCGTGACGCTGGCACTTGAATCGTCTGCCGGTATAATTTCGATGCCATTAAGCGAAGCAGCAAAGGGACGAACAATGCTTCCTGCAAGCGGAGCGCTAAGCTCATGAGCAGCCGTCACCTTCTCCGCCGGTACCTGTTCATCTCCGAAAATCGGAATAAAGGACGGGGCTCCATTGAAATGTTCCTCGTACCACACCTGTGCTGCTGCAAAATCCATATCATTGCTGAGGATGTCTGTAACAAAGTACTGTGCCTTCACTGCCCACGGCTCCTGCACGGCAAAAATGCCCCATACAGCGCCGAAGACCAGCAGACTGGCCACCGTCCGCCGCAGCAGACCAGCACGGAAGCCCTGCCCCGGTCCCTTGCTGCCTTCATCTTCCCAGTGGTTGCGCTGCTGCTTCCACATTGTCTCGGGGTCAGGCTCAAGGGAAGAGTCAAATTCATTCCTGTCCCCAGCCCCCCATGCTCTGAATGAGGAAGGACTGCCCGGCAGACCGAGCCGCTCTGGTGCTGGTGCTGCTCCGGCTGCCGGCTTCTCCTCCAGCAGATTTTGTATACGTTTCTTACGGCGGTTCTTGGACTCTCTCGGGTATTTCATATTGATCCCTCCGGCGGGCTTGTTTTACTTCCATTTTATGAGTGGCGGAAGCCGCTTTAGAACAAGCCCTGTCCAAGTTACTGCACAACAAAAATAAGCCCGCCAGCGATTTCTCGTCAGCGGGCTCCTACGGAAGAATGCCATATATAAGTGCCTGGCCGGGATTCAGCCCATTCCAAAAAATTTCTTGAGCTTCTTGAAGGCGCCCGTCTTCTGATCAAGCTGCATCAGCGGCACCGCATCGCCCAGAATACGCCGGGCAATATTACGGTAAGCTATCGCAGCCAAGGAGTCCGGATTCATCACGGTAGGCTCTCCGTTGTTCGCCGCCCGGATGACCTGTTCATCATCGGGTACAATCCCGATCAGATCGATATTCAGCACCTGCAGAATGTCTTCAATATCAAGCATATCCCCGGACTTGATCAAGCCCTGACGAATCCGGTTGACCACCAGCTTCGGAGATTCCACCGCTGACTGCTCCAAGAGACCGATAATCCGGTCTGCATCCCGTACCGCAGCATGCTCCGGAGTGGTGACTACAATTGCTTTGTCGGCACCGGCAACCGCATTGCGGAAGCCGTGCTCAATGCCGGCCGGACAATCGATCAGAATATATTCATACTCCTTCTTGAGCTCCAGAATGATATCCCTAACCTGCTCCGGCGTAACTGCAGTCTTGTCCTTGGTCTGGGCAGCGGGCAGCATGTACAGCTCATCGAAGCGCTTGTCCTTGACCAGCGCCTGATTCAGCCGGCAGCGGCCCTCTGCCACATCGACCAGATCATAGATAATCCGGTTCTCCAGCCCCATGACAACATCCAGATTCCGCAGTCCAATGTCCGTATCCACCAGACATACTTTTTTGCCCTGCAGGGCAAGCGCGGTCCCAATGTTGGCTGTTGTGGTTGTCTTGCCAACTCCGCCTTTACCCGAGGTTACGACAATCGCTTCTCCCATGGAGGCTACACCCCTTTAAACACATTTAAATCCTGACGTAACTTCACTATATTATGAATTTTGTCGATTTGCATAGCACCGCCCGATAAATAGGCAAATTCCATACTGCTCTCCCGGGTTCCCCATTCATCAGGCGGTCTGCTGATAATCTCAGCAATCCGGAGTTGGGTAGGCGCCAGAAGAGAAGCGGCAATAATGGCCTCCTGGTTACCGTTGATTCCGGCGTGTGCCATTCCTTTGAGTGCACCAAGAATATAGATATCTCCTGAACAGGTAATCGTGCCTCCCGGATTCACATCGCCGAGGAACAGCAGATTGCCCTCATGATGCAGTACCTGGCCCGAGCGGAGCATTCCGCTCATCATGAACAAGGCCTCTGTATCCTTCTCTTCAGGATCTTCAATAGCTTCAACCGAACGGATCAACAGATTTCCCTGACTCTTGAGGATCTCAAGTACCGCCTCTTTATCTTCTTCGGTAACAGCACGGTTGCCCAGCTTAATATCCACATGCACAATCGGTCCGGTCAGAATATTTTGATGGCTGTGCTCCAGCTTGTAGCGAAGCTCGCTTAAGAGATCTTCAAAGGGACACTTGTCGTCTAGCAGGAATACCAGGCCATCCTTGATGCCCTTAATCCTTACGTGCTTGGATTTAACTGTCATATGCCTGTCCCCCTATCCTCATTCATTCGTGCCGGGCCGGGCAAATTCCTTCTTTGGGCGATAAGAAAAAACCGCTGCCGCTTAGGCAGCTTCCTCATCAAGTGTCTCTTTCTTCAGCAGCTCCAGCTGTCGCCGGAGCGGAATGTAGAGAAGCAGGCCTGCAGCAAAATGAATGAGCATGGTAGGCAGCATATGATGCAAGAGCGCCCAATTATATGGCTCCTGGCTTAGATTAAACACATTATAGATGGCAAAAAGAATGCTGTCTTCCAGCAGACTGCCCAGCAGCACCACTGTCATCATAAGCGGCAGCGGCGCGCGGGGAATCTGGAATATCAGCCCGATCAGGTACGCAGATAGGCCCATAGCGAAGGAATGAGCACCCAGTATGCGACCATAGAAGACCACATCATGCAGCATACCGAACGATAAGCCCAGAATAAGCGCTGTATGCCGGTGATGGTATACCGTTACGAACAGAATGACGATGAAGACGAGATTAGGAATAATCCGCATCTGCCAGCCGTCAGGAATCAGCCAGGGAAGCACTGTGCCTTCCAGAATAAATAAAATGAATAACAAAAGTACCAGGACAGGTCTGCGCATCCTCACTATTCTACACGCTCCTCCGTATAGACAACGAAGAGTTCCTTCCAGTCCTGGAATCCTGCCGCCGGCTTGATAATCGCTGTAGAGGTTAATCCGAATTGTCCGATCTTCACTTCTTTCACCGTACCGATAGGCATACCGCGCGGATAGCGTCCGCCAATCCCAGAGGAGATAATGACATCATCCTTGGCAATCGGATCGCCTACGGGGATTTTGTTCATCAGCAGCATCCCGGTCTGCTGGTCATAGCTCTCAATCATTCCAAAGGTCTTGCCTTCCTTGTTAACAGCGGTTGCTGCTATAGGAGGCTGTGAGTTGGGGTCGTTGATATCCATCATCGTCATCAGCTTCACGGTAGAGGTGAAGTTACTTACATTGCTTATAACTCCTACAAGCCCCTCGATAGAAGTTACGGACATATTCAGTCTAATGCCATCTTTCGCACCCAAATCAATAACAAGTGTATTATTCCCCGGTTCTGTCGTAACACTGACCACATTGGAGATCAGATATTCATATTTATACATGTTCTTTTGAGCTTTAGTGAATTGAAGATCCTTTTCATATTCTTCATTCTTGGCTTTAATGAAATTAAATTGCGCCTTATCCCGGGCGTACTGTGCAGCCAAAATCTTAAGCCGCTTGTTCTCTTCGGCCATTTCGCGGAGATTGCCAATATCTTCGAAGAAGCCCGCTACGTATCCAGCGGGCTTGTAGAACAATTTCTGCACGAATCCGGTCGTATCTCTGAGGAAATTCTCCGGCCAGGACAGGGTCTTCCTCTGCCCCAGGCTGAAGCCCATCAGAACGATAAACGTAACCAGCGTAATCAGCAATATAAACAGTCGTTTATTGTTAAACAGCTTGAACAATCTCGAGCACCCTCTAATAACCGTATTTCTCCAACCTCAGGGGTTGACGTTCACAGTCCGCATGTTCCTAGCGTTTGGAGCGGAGACCCGAACTGCTGCGGCTCTTGAACAAGTGGATATTCTCCAGCGCCTTGCCTGTGCCGATTGCAACACAGTCCAGCGGATTCTCGGCCACAATCACCGGCATTCCGGTCTCACGCGCCAGCAGCTTGTCCAGGTTGCGCAGAAGTGCGCCGCCGCCCGTAAGCACAATGCCGCGGTCCATAATATCGGCGGCCAGCTCCGGCGGACATTTCTCCAGCGTAACCTTCACGGCTTCAACAATTGCATTCACAGTGTCGGACAGAGCCTCACAGATTTCATCGGAGGTAATGGTCAGCGTCTTCGGCAGACCGGTTACCAGATCGCGTCCGCGGATCTCCATCGTCTCAGCCTTCTCAAGCGGCAGGGCGGAGCCCACATCCATCTTAAGCTGCTCGGAGGTGCGTTCACCGATCATAAGGTTATACTGGCGCTTGATGTATTGGATGATAGACTCATCCGCATCATCTCCAGCGACACGTACAGAACGGCTGGTAACAATACCGCCGAGTGAGATTACCGCAACCTCGGTAGTTCCGCCGCCGATATCTACAACCATACTGCCGGTTGGTTCCCATACCGGAAGATCTGCACCGATCGCAGCAGCGAATGGCTCCTCGATAATATAAGCTTCCCGTGCTCCGGCCTGCTTCGTAGCATCCTCGACCGCACGTTGTTCAACGGCTGTAATTCCGGAGGGCACACACACCATGACATTCGGATGGCGCTGGAACATCGAGCGCTGCTTCTGGGCCTGGCGGATGAAATATTTGATCATGGTTGCTGTAGTATCGAAATCAGCGATGACCCCGTCCTTCATTGGACGGATGGCACGGATGTTGCCCGGCGTGCGTCCGATCATTTTTTTGGCAGATTCCCCTACGGCTTCAATCGTCTTGCTATCTGTATTAATGGCTACCACGGACGGCTCTCTGACAACAATCCCTTTACCGCGCACGTAGACAAGCGTATTCGCTGTCCCCAAGTCAATTCCTAAGTCTTTCGTAAAACCACCTAACATCTTGTATGCTCCTTTTCCATGTGAATCTAGACAATTGTATTACATGTAGCCTTTCTCTTTCAAACTTACGTAGCTGCCGTCTCCGATCACCAGATGATCCAGCACATCAATGCCGACAATCTCGCCTGCCTGCATCAGCCTTGCGGTCAGGGAGATGTCTTCAGGGCTCGGCGTAGGATCACCGCTCGGATGATTATGTGCGCATATAATTGCTGCGCTGCTGCATTTCATGGCTGCCCGGAACACCTCGCGGGGATGCACAATGGAGGCATTAAGGCTACCCATGGACAATGTTTCCTGCGCAATAACATGATTCTTCGTATTCAGGAACAGGCAGATAAAATGCTCCTTCTGCAAATAACGCAGCTGTTCGGTCAGAATCTCCGCCGCGTCCTGGGGACTGCGGATAATAACCGGTTCGGTAAGCCGGGAATTCGCCATGCGTCTTCCCAGCTCTATGCCTGCTTTGAGTTGCACGGCCTTGACAGGGCCGATGCCGTTGATTGTTGTCAATTCTTCAATGCTCAGATCCGCCAGTCCGCGGAGACCGCCTGCATGGCTCAAGAGCCGCTGGGCGATAAGAAGGGCTGATTCACGGTGCGCACCTGTGCGCAGCAGAATAGCCAGAAGCTCCGCTTGACTTAATGATTCCGCCCCATAATGCATCATGCGCTCTCGTGGTCGTTCTTCATGGGGGAGGTCACGCAGCATAAATGTTTGCGACTCCATCCCTAACCTTCTTTCTTCGGCTACCCTTACCGGTTCAGCACTGAAATGCCAAACCCGGACAACATGCCGCTCAGCAGTGACAGCGGCAGACCGACCACGTTAAAATAGCAGCCTTCAATTTCTTCCACCAGGGTGGCGCCCAGTCCTTGTATCGCGTAAGAGCCGGCTTTGTCGGCAGGCTCCCCGGTCGCTATGTAGGCGGAGATTTCCTCTTCGCTCATTGCTCTCATAGTTACAGAGGTTACCCTATGATCTACCAGGGTACGTCCCTCTGCGGAACCGATGCAGGCCACCCCGGTGTATACCTGATGCGTCCGGCCTTGCAGCATCTCCAGCATTCTGGCGCTGTCCTGCTCATCCGCCGGCTTGCCGAGCACCATTCCGTCAAGCACAACAATCGTGTCGCTGCCGATAATAACGGCATCACGGTCTCCGGCAACAGGAACCACAGCTTCTGCCTTACGCAGAGCCAGATTCCGTACAATAGCTTCAAGATTCCATTCGGGCGGTGTACTCTCATCAGCATCACTGGACAGCACCTCGAAAGGCAGTCCAAGCGAGGCTAACAGCTCACGCCGCCGCGGTGAACCTGAAGCCAGAATAATATGCCGTGAATTGTCATGCTCCACTGTAATTACGTCCCTTCCTGATGCTGCCAGCTAAGGCTACAGCCTGCGGTACAGCCATACGGCTGTAATAATTCCGGCAAGACTGAGCAGGCACAGTTTCAAATGGATTGTGATGTCATAGGTTATGATGTCTAAATCGGCTTGCGGCGACCACTTGAGAACAGTCGAAGCTGTAAGAAAAGACAGAGCCCGTACAGGTTCCAGCAGCTTGGCAATCCAGGCTCCGGCCAGCCAGCCCAGAATAAGAAATAACAGCAGTGTTCCTACATTTTTCTTCTTCATTCAAGTCTTCCCTCGCCATTTTTTGACACCCTAATTATTATACGGTGAAACGGAGTGCAATACAAACTCAAAATCCATCCAGGGAATGTTTACCACGTAACCGGCAGCCTCTGGAAATGCAACACTCCCCCGCCGGGCATATGCCATACGGGGGAGTGTTTATTTAGTCTATAGTCAGCGGTTCGTTACGCCTCTGCTGTCAGCTCATGGCGGACAACAGGCTTTTCTGGCCGGTCAGGAAGCTCATCATGGCCTCCTGCACCTCCCAGAGCAGCCCCTCCGCCTTATTCTTATTGTATTCGTTCAGGGCGGCTATCCCCTGGCTCATGGATTTCTCCAGCCCGTCAGCGATTCCCTGCCCTTCCGGTGTGAGGCCCGGCTCCAGTGCCTTGACTGCCTGGGTCCACTGCATATGGAGATCGCTTACCGCTCCGCCAGCGTCCCCGCTGCTCCCCCCGCCAAGCAGGGAAGCGGACAAGCTGCTCAGCCTGCTTAACAGCTGGCTGCTGAGCGCGAAGTAGCTGTCTACTGCCGCTGCCGTTCCGGTATAGCGGACCTGATTCACAGCGGGCAAAGCCACTTCTCTCACATACAGCTCGATGCCTTGGCCCTTGAGCCCATTGCTAAGCAGTTTGGCCTGTTCACGGTCAGGAGACATTCCGGCGTACACACGGTTGCCGTCTGCCGGGTCAAGACCTGCGGCAAGGCCGGCGGTCAAGAGCTCCTGCCGGGCTTGCTCCGCTCCTGCCGGTGTGCTGAACACGCCATATTGCAGCAGATAATAGCTCTGGGGCGCAACCTGAACCGGAATCTGCGCGCTCACCGCTTCTCCCGTCTGCTCAGCAGGCACGCCCGTTATGTCTGCTGCATTAGTGCTGGTTGCCGCCTTCTGCCCCTGAGTGATTCCCGCCTTAACCTCCGCATTGCCGGGAGCTTCAGCAGTCTCCCCCGTCCCTCCTGTGATGAACGACAAGGCTGCGTATCCGAGCAGAATCCCCGTTCCCAGCGCTCCAGTTATGGACAGTGCGAACTTCCACCAATACGAGGGACGGCGGGTATGATAAGAGCCGCCGTAGCTATCCCGGTGAGCGCCGGATTGCTCATAACTGTCTGTAGCAGATTCACGGTTATCTTCATACAGCGGATAGTGGTCGTCTGCTGAATGCAGCAAACCTTGTTCATCCGCCCCTCCATAGGGGGAATCCTCCTCCGAGTCTTCCCTCTGTTCCCACAGATTCCTTGCAGAAGCAGGACGGACAACAGAATACAGTCCCAAATCATAGTTATCCTCAGGAGCTTTCGGTTTCCGGCGGCCGGCGCCCGGGGGCTTCATGTAAGCTGTCTCTAATGGCCGGGGCAACTCCACCTTCTCCAGATCCACAATATATTCATCGGCCTTGGTATAGGAGGATGCCTTCCCCCCCCCGGGCTGTACCTTGTAAGTCCCCTTATCCTCAAGAACAACACCGGTTTCGTTCACCACCCGGAGCGCTGCCTTCTCTGTCCGCTGCCTGCCCTGGTCCCCGTCGAAGCGGAAAGTCATTCTTCCGTTATTCAATGCCCTCACCTCGCGATCTTCAGTTCTATACTGAAAGATATGAAAGAAGCGAGAGAGATATGCTATTTTAATATATTTACACCAGACTAAGCAGCTTCGCCTTCACTCCGTCTGCGGCATAATGCCTGCTGAGCGTACGGTAGGCCTGATCCGCAATAATAGAACCAAGCTCCGGCGACGTCAGCAGCCTGATCAGATGATCGGCAGTGCCCGCCGTTGTTCCTGCCAGCAGAATGTTCCGCCCCGGCTCGCAGATCAGCTCCTCCGAGCCCTTCGGGGTGCTGACCACCGGCGTGCGGAGGGCCCAGGCCTCCAGAATGCTGCTCTGACTGCCGCAGTCCTCACAGGATGAAGCAACCACAGCTCTGGCCCTGCGGATATAATCGGCTGTCTGCATAGCTTCTCTGATGATTAGAATAGAAGAGTCCTTCTCGGCGGCAGCTGCGACCTCAGCATGCACCTCACTGCTGATAATGCAGCAGCGGGTATCCGGCACTGCCGCCCGAACCAGCGGATATACCTTCTTGAAGAACAGCAGCGCTGCATTCTTGCCGTTAGTGGAGTGCATGTCCCAGTGCAGAACGATGGAGTTATCCTTGGCAGTATCTCCGGGAGCCGCATACGGCGGGGCGCTCAGATCAACGTACGGAGGAACTACATGCACCTTGCCTGCATCGGCAAAGGATAACGCCTTAAAGGACAGTGCCTCTTCTTCTGAAGCGGCCAGCAGGAGGCTGGTCTTGTTCATTAACCGGCGCTCTTCCCGGCGGATCAGCGCATCGTTCAGCTTGCGGTAGCCTGTGCTGATTCCCCGCTTGACTGCCGCCCGTCTCTGCACCCGTATGCCGCCTGCACGCCGGGCGTCGGTGACGATAACAGCTTCAGGAAGCAGCGAAGCGACCAGGTCCAGCCCGTTGCCGAGCATGGCATAGGAGACAAACACATGGCTGTAGGCGTGCTGGCTGCACATCTCGCTAATTACCGCCCGCAGCGACTTGTCATTGCCGAGCATCGAGGCATCCGTACGTAGTCTGTTCAGCGGAAACAGCAGGCTTCTGCGGCTGGACGCAGGCCGCTTCACCTGATGCACGGTCAGGGCAGGACTGCGCAGAATTTGCGTCTCGCGGCGGTGGTGGCAATACTCCAGCAGATCAATATCAAACCGCTCCAGCAGCATATCAAGGAAATTCTCTGTTCTGATGTCTCCCTCCCGGTCTTCCGGCGTGTGACTCCGGGCAGAAAGGAACAACATTCTCTCTCTCATGGCTATAGCTCCTTGGTTCTATGTAAATGTGTATGAATGTGTACGAAACAAAAAAGGCCGGATGACATCCAGCCCAGAAATGTGAAACTATCGATGTAGATCTATAGTAACGCAGTCCTCCTGAGAAGGTTGTCGATTTATGGGGAAAAATAATTATTTTACATTCCATACCCCTTCAGACCAGACGAAGCAGCTTATCCTTAACACTTTCCGCCTCATAATTTACCAGCAGAGTCTCGTATGCACGGTCCGCGAGCACTATTCCTCTTTCATGATCCTGAAGCAGCAGTGTCACACTGTCGGCAAAGGAAACCGGGTCATCGGCAATCATAATATTCTGCGAATGCTCATAGAGCAGCCCTTCTGCCCCTTTGGAACTGGATACGACAGGGGTCCTCAGGGCCCAGGCCTCCAGAATTTTCAGCCTTGTCCCGCTGCCTTCCAGGAGCGGAGCTATGACTACCTGCGCCTTACGTATATAATCCGCCACACTGTCCACATACCCGGTAATGACGATAGAGGAATCCTTCAAGGCGAGCGCCGCTAATTCCGGGTGTACGTCCCGTCCGACAATATACCACTGGATATCCGGCACGCTCGCCTTAACCAGAGGATATACCTCACGGTAGAAGTAGAGGGCTGCGTTAATGTTAGGGAAGTAGTTCATATTACCCGGAAGAATAATCCATTTCTCCTTGGGCAGCTGCGTCTTGGTCCGGTAATCCTCCATACGTATGAAATTGGGAATGACATGGACCTTCTCTGCCTGGCTGGGGGCCAGTGCCTTGAAGGCCAGAGCATCCTCTTCCGAAGTGGTCAGCAGCAGATTCGTCTTGTCCATCAGCCTCAGCTCATCCTGGCGCGTCCATACAGCATTAAGGGAATAATAGACCTTGGCGATCCCCTTTTTCCCGCCTGCCAGCTGTGCAGACAATCCGCTCTCGAAATTATGCGCATCGGTAATGATCACAGTGTCAGGCAGGCAGCGCTGTACAATGTCGATGCAGCAGCCCAGCAGGCTGTGCGAAATGAATACATGACCGTAGGAATTCCGGCTGCAGAGCTCTATAATCTTCGCCTTCATGTCCACATCCACATGGCTCATATACGAGCAGTTCCGCCAGGTATACAGGGAACGGAGAAGCGCTTTGCGGTAGGTGACCGTACGCTCTACTTCATGCACTGTAAGTGACGGAAGTCCCTCCAGCGTCCCTGTCTTCCGGGAATTGGCATAGGTGATGAGCTCTACCTCATATTTGCCGAGCAGAAGCTTCAGAATATTGCCTGTTCTCAGCTTGCCCCCGCTATCCTGCGGATATGGATTCTCTGCAGAAATGAATAGCAACGGTTCCTTCATGGCCTCTTCTCCTACTTTCCATTGATCAATTGGCCCTGGACTCTCCGGGACACCCTAGGATCTATTACCCAAATTCAGGTGGTGCCGTCATACAAAAAAGGCGGTCCCCCGATAACCGGAGAATCGCTGTCATGCGGCATACTATTGAAAACCGGCCCTTCCTATTTCGTCAGAAAACCGGCTTCCGGCACCTTCCCCTTGTAGCTGTCACTCCTGACCACGCAGTTCCTGCCCCGCTGCTTCGCCTCGTATAGAGCGTTGTCGCTCAGTTTGTATAAGGTGCCTAGCGGCACTCGTTCACCTGAAAGAATCGTAATCAGACCGATGCTGACTGTATAGGACAGCGGCATGCCTTCGACCGTCGCACCAAGCACAGAGCAACGCAGCCGTTCCGCTATTCGTTCACCGTCTTCCTCATCCGACCGGTGCAGCAGCACCGCGAATTCCTCGCCCCCGAATCTTCCGAAGAGATCTCCGCTGCCAAGCTGGCGCTCAATTCTGCGGGCGAAATCCTGCAGCACCCGGTCTCCCGTATCATGGCCATAGGTGTCATTCACCTGCTTGAAATGGTCCACATCCAGCAGCATGAACGAGAAGGGCGTCATCTCCTTGGCCGCGGCAGCAATCAGAGGCTGGGCGCGCAGCACGAAGGCCCTGCGGTTCAAGACGCCCGTCAGCTCATCATACGTTGCCACACGCTCCAGCTCCGCATAGGACTGTTCCCGGGAGAGCAGCATGAAGCCCGCAGTTCCGAGGAACATCAGCAGATAGATCCCGGCATAGTAAAAGCTCTGCAGCCACACCGCTGCAATCGAGCCTGCCGGCGGAAGATAGAACAGGCTGCTGGCCTTACTGAGCAGAGCGAGGATCGCCACGCCGTACAGCATACCCGTAATTTCCTGCAGCGGGGTCTTTCTGACCTTCCAGGATAACAGATAAGCCGGATAGAGCAGCAGAATCGCACCCGTAAGTGCAGATACTGCAATCAGCCGGGGAACATCCGAATGCATCAGGTAGAGTATGAGCAGACCTATCACAGATATCCCCGCCAGCGTGTAATACCTCTGCTTCATTCGTTCGGAATCGGCTTCAAGCTTCTTCAGCAGAGCCAGAATCTCCGCAGTACCTGCAGCCACGCTCAAGAGAATAAGACTTGGAAGCACGAATGGAATATCATGAATTCCCTGTAATAACAACAGCTGCAGAATAGCAAGCTGCAGAATTTTGGCTGTCAGGAACAACGGGGTTGTCTTCTCTTTCGGATAACTGGGCCGGTATGCCAGAATAAGCAGAACCGTAAATAGATTGCCGAAAAAAAGACAAGCCAGCAATGTCTTCAAATCCAAGCCGGCGGTCATTATGTCCACCCCTTTGTTTAACGATATATCTATTATGATATGTATTTGAGGGTCCGTTTACCCGGACCGGACCACACGGTCCCGGCCTGCCTGCTTCGCCTGATAGAGCGCCAGATCACAAAGCTTGTAGAGTGCGTTCAAGCTGGTCTGCTGATCAGGCAGCACAGAGACTATACCAATGCTAACCGTATACCCGCAGGGCAGGCTGTGCACAGAAGCCTCCTTAAGCGTCTCCCGCAGCGCTTCTGCCTGATGGGTGCTGCTCAGCTCATCCTGCCCGTACAGCAGAATGGCGAATTCCTCACCGCCTACCCGTCCGAGCAAGTCACCGCCCGCAAGCGTACTCTCGGCAGTAAGGGCGAAATCCTGCAGCACACTGTCGCCGGTGTCATGCCCGTAGGTATCATTCACTTTTTTGAAATGATCCAGATCCAGCAGCAGCAGGGAACAATATTCCCGCTTCCTGGCGGCAAACGCCAGCTTCAGTTCGGCTTCCAGCAGGAAGGCCCGGCGGCCCAGAATCCCGGTTAGGCTGTCATAGGTGGCGATACGCTTCAGCTTCTGGTAGGAATGCTCATTGGAGAGCAGGATGAAGGCGGCAATGCCACCAATCAGCATCAGGAACATCCCGAGATAATACAAATACTGCGCCGGATTAGCCGTGAGCGGGCCCATATCCGGTTCCACCGCCAGCGCAACGAACGACCTGAGCAGCATCACCGCTGCAATCGCATAAAAAACGGTGGCGAGTATCTTCTGAAGCGGAGAGCGCTCCGGGCCCGCTGTCAAGCGGCAGCCAGGGTAGAGCACAAACAGCATGACCCATAATGAGGTCGTTGCGACCCGTATATTCGGATGGTTAAAGAACAGGGCAACGATAACGAAGCTGAGTATGCTTCCTGCCGTAATTGCCAGATAAAAGAGCTTCGCCCTGCGGTCCAGCATGCCCATCATCAGCAGCAGCGCAGCGATCTCCAGCCCTCCGCCGGCCAGAATGAGCGCATTGCTCAGAGGTACAGCAATTCTATGGGGAATATAGTCCCACAGCAGAATGGAGCTCCAGAAGACCACCTGAATCCACTTGGAGGCAATAAATAGACTGGAGGCAATGTCTTTGGGGAAGTGGTAGCGGTAAAACGTAATCATCAGACCGGAAAATAAATTCCCCAGAATGAACAAGTATAACAGCGACTTAATATCAAGCTGAAAGCCCATCAACACACCACCGAACTATCCGGATATACCTGCTCTATTCCGAACGATAACATTCACAGCTTATATCGGCAATATCATTATTATCTATGACCTCTAATTTCTTGTCCGCCGGATGCAAAAAGGAGCTGTCCCAATTAGCCTTTTATGGCTTATGGGACAGCTCCTTTTTTAAAATTCAACGGTTCCTGAAATCTTACCGGCTCTTCAGGCTGTCTGCCAGTGCATAACCGACCTTCCAGATATCCCCCGCACCCATTGTGATAACCAGATCACCGGGAGCAATGCGGTTCTGCAGATCTGCCAGCACAGCTTCCTTGGTCGGGAGATGACGCGCACCGGCATTGCTGTTCTGCACAATCAGCTCTACCAGCTTGGCTGAGGTGACGCCCTCTATCTGCTTCTCACCCGCAGGGGAGTAGATATCGGTAATAATCACTTCGTCCGCTTCGCTGAACGCCCGGCTGAACGCATCCAGCAGGAAGAAGGTACGCGTGTAGCGCTGCGGCTGGAACACGGCGATAATGCGTTTGCCTGTTGCCTTAGCGGCGCTGATCGTAGCCTGAATCTCTGTTGGATGATGCGCGTAATCATCAATGACGAGAATCTCGTCAACCTCGCCCAGCACCTGGAAGCGCCGTTTGGCGCCGTGGAACTTCACAATCGCAGCCGCAATGGCTTCAAAGGCAATGCCCGATTTCAGACAGGAAATCACTGCCGCCATGGAGTTATACAGATTGTATTGTCCCGGAATAGAGAGCTCAATACGGCCTAATACCTCTTTTCCATGATTCATGGTATAAGATACCTGGCGGTCACCGAGCACAATATCAGTCGCTGTATAATCGGCCGTCTCCGATTCGATCCCGTAGCTGATCACTTTACCTTGCACCTTAGGCAGCAGGGATTTCAGATTCTCATCATCCGCACATACGATAGCTGTTCCGTCCTCGCGCAGCTGATTCATGAACTGAACATAAGCATCCTTCAGCTTGCCGAAGTCGCCGCCGTAATTCTCCAGATGGTCAGCTTCAATGTTCGTCACGATTCCCAGCCAAGGATGGTATTGCAGGAACGAGCCGTCGCTCTCATCGGCCTCGGCCACGACGAATTCCCCTTGTCCCGCTTTGGCATTCGTGCCGACATTCATAATCTCCCCGCCGATAATGTAGGTAGGGTCCACGCCGCAGTCTTCCATAACCAGAGCAATCATGGATGAGGTGGTAGTCTTGCCATGCGCTCCGGCCACCGCTACGCCCTTGCGCTCATTCAGCAGCCGGGCCAGCATCTGCGAGCGGTGCAGAACCGGTATCTTCAGACGCTCTGCTTCCACCCATTCCACATTATCCGCGGCAAGCGCCGTGGAATAGACGACCAGATCCGCACCTTTTACCTGCTCCGCCGTATGCCCGATGAACACCTTGGCACCTTTGGCTATCAATTTCTCCGTTAACTCCTGGGCAGCTACGTCAGAGCCTGTAACTGTATATCCCATCTCCAGCATCACCCGGGCAATCGCGCTCATACCATAGCCGCCTATCCCTATAAAATGCACACGTTCAGTAGTATCCAACAGTTCGTCACCAGCCTTTTTCAGAATCGGGTTGCCGTAAAAGCGTACTGCGCACATCAGAAATCAAATACAGCGTTCCGGACACAACTGCGAGGTCATCGTCCGCTGTGATCGTCTGCAGCTTCTGCAGCGCTTGGCCCCAATTACGTTCTACTATGATTTCCAAGTTTTCCTTGGCATATTTACTCCGCAGACTTTCTGCGATCGCCTGCAGATCTTCCGCGTCCATTTTCTTACGGAAATCCGGTTCGGTCAGGATGAGCGTATCCACTATAGGCAGTATATGCTTGAGATACGACTCGTGATGCTTATTTGCCAGCATCCCCATGAGCAAATTTAATTTACCGTAAGGCTGGAACTGCGGAAGACTCTTTGCGAGGCTCTCAGCCCCTTCCGGATTGTGCGCGCCGTCCAGAATAATTCTGGGCGAGGTGCTCACTTCCTCCAGTCTTCCGGCCCAGAAGGTGCCGCGGAAGCCCTCCAGCACATCCTCGTTTTCCAGCATGAAGGCCATATACTGACGCAGCACCTCAAGCGCCATCATTGCTCCGGCTGCATTCTGCAGCTGGTGTTCGCCTTTCATGGCAATGTCCAGCTCAAGCCCCCGGAATGGCCCGTTGAAGGTGAAGTGCTGGCAGCCATCTCGCTGCTCAACTCCGCTATAGCTGAAGTCTTCTCCGGCTAAATAGAGTGTCGAACGGGTAGCCGCCGCCTTGGCCTTCAATACAGCTACAGCTTCGGGCTGGCTCACACAGCTGACCACAGGAACGCCCGGCTTAATAATCCCGGCCTTCTCGCCGGCGATCAGTTCCAGCGTATCTCCCAGCACATCGGTATGGTCATGTCCCACGTTAGTAATGACCGACACCACCGGAGTAACGATATTCGTTACATCCAGCCTTCCCCCAAGCCCCGTCTCCCATACGACTACATCGGGATAACAGACTTCGCCGTAATAGAGAATCGCCAGCGCCGTCGCCACCTCGAACATGGTCGGTGAGCCCAGCTCAGTGCCCGCAATCTCCTCTACCAGCGGACGCAGCTGATTGGCAAGCGCAAGCAGCGTCTCCTCAGGAATATCCGTCCCGTTGTACTGGAACCGGTTCGTGAACTTCGTGATATAGGGAGAGGTAAAGGTCCCCACCGAATATCCGCTCTGAATAAGGACCGAGGTCAAAAAGGCGCAGGTCGAGCCCTTGCCGTTCGTCCCGGCCACATGAATGAACTTAAGCTTACGGTGCGGATGTCCCAGCTTCTCCATTAGAAGCTCTATCCGCTCCAGGCCCGGCCGGATTCCAAAAGGAATCAGACTGTTGATCCAGTCTACCGCTTCTGTATAAGAACTTAAGGGAGCGGGAGCGGCAGCGCCGCTCCGGGTGATCTCTTCCATGTCTGTTATCCTCTCAGCTCTGCAATACGGGCCAGCACTTTCTCGCGTCTGTCGGAATAATCCGCCTGCTTCGCCCGTTCTTCTTCGATGACTTTCGCCGGAGCTTTGGCTACAAAGCCCTGATTACTGAGCTTCTTTTCCACACGCTCCACTTCGCTGTTCAGGGTCTGGACTTCTTTCTCCAGACGGATAATCTCCTGATCGATATCGATCAGACCGGACAGCGGCAGGAGCAGCTCCGCTCCGGTAACCACGGCGGACATCATTTTATCCGGCGTCTGCGGCGCAAGGCCTGCTTCGAAAGAAGAGGTGTTGCAGAAGCGCCCGATGTAATTGTCGTTGCGGGAAATAATGTCCAGGGTGTCCTGGCTGCCGGCCTTAATGATCAGCTCAACCTTCTTGCTCATTGGCGCATTCACTTCCGCACGGATACCGCGAACAGCCCGGATGATATCCATCAGCAGGTTCATCTCTGATACCGCCTGCGGATTCTCAAGCGCCGCATCGTACTTCGGCCATTCGGCCAGCGTGATCGATTCTCCTTCATGCGGCAGATGCTGCCAGATCTCCTCCGTAATGAACGGCATGAACGGGTGAATCAGGCGCAGTGTACGGTCCAGCACGTAAGCCAGAACAGACTGGGTCTTGGCCTTGGCGGCTGCGTCCGCTCCGTACAGTGAGAGCTTGGCGAATTCGATATACCAGTCGCACAGATCATCCCAGATGAAGTTGTAGAGCAGGCGTCCGGTCTCGCCGAACTCATACGAGTCAATTAGACGCGTAATATCGCGGGAAGTTTCGTTCAGGCGGTGCAGAATCCAGCGGTCTGCTGTGCCAAGCTCACCTGTAATGTCAATATCTTCAAAGGCTACGCCTTCCAGATTCATCAGCGCGAACCGGGAGGCATTCCAGATCTTGTTGGCAAAATTGCGCGCCTGCTCTACCTTTTCCATCCGGAACCGCAGATCCTGGCCCGCTGTACTGCCGGTAGTAATCATATAGCGCATGGCGTCAGCGCCGTACTGCTCGATAACATCCAGCGGATCGATACCGTTGCCCAGCGACTTGGACATCTTGCGTCCTTCGGCATCGCGTACGAGTCCGTGCATCAGCACATCCGAGAACGGCTTCTGGCCGGTGAATTCCATGGCTGAGAAAATCATGCGCGCTACCCAGAAGTAAATGATATCGTAGCCGGTAACCAGTACGTTGTTCGGATAGTAACGCTGATAGTCACTGCTCTCCCCGTCAGGCCAGCCTAAGGTAGCGAACGGCCAGAGGTTGGAGCTGAACCAGGTATCCAGAACATCCTCATCCTGTTTCAGGTCGGACAGCCCGCTGATACGGCGTGCTTCTTCCTCGTCGTGCGCAACTACAAGCTCCCCGGTAGATTCGGAGTACCAGGCCGGAATCCGGTGACCCCACCACAATTGGCGGGAGATACACCAGTCGCGGACATTCTCGATCCAGTTCAGGTACGTCTTCTCGAAGCGGTCTGGCACGAAGTGAACCCCGTCACCGTCCTTCTGTGCAGCGATGGCCGCTTCTGCCAGCGGCTGCATTTTGACGAACCACTGGGTGGACAGATAAGGCTCTACAACAGCCCCGGAGCGCTCACTGTGCCCTACCTGGTGTACGTGATCCTCAATGGAGATCAGCACGCCTTGCTCCTTCAGGTCGGCTACGATGGCCTTACGGCAGTCGCTGCGGTCCATTCCCTGGTAAGCGCCCGCTTCCTCATTCATCACTCCGCCTTCATCCATTACGTTGATCTGCGGAAGGTTATGGCGGACACCCATCTCGAAGTCGTTCGGATCATGCGCCGGTGTAATCTTAACCGCACCGCTGCCAAACTCCTTATCTACATATTCATCAGCAATAACCGGAATCTCTCTGCCAATAATCGGCAGAATCAGCGCCTGGCCAATCAGATGCTTGTAACGGTCATCCTCGGGGTGTACGGCTACGGCTGTATCGCCCAGCATCGTCTCAGGACGCGTGGTAGCCACCGTGATATGGCCGCTGCCATCCTTAAGCGGATAACGCAGATGGTACAGATGCCCGTTCACTTCCTTGTATTCAACCTCGATATCCGACAGCGCTGTACGGGCAGCCGGGTCCCAGTTAATAATCCGCTTGCCGCGATAGATCAGACCCTTCTGGTACAGCTCCACAAATACCTTGCTTACCGCCTTCTTCATTCCATCGTCAAAGGTAAAGCGTTCGCGGGAGTAATCGAGGGACAGGCCCATCTTGGCCCACTGGTCATGAATGGTCTCTGCATACTGGTCTTTCCAGTCCCATACCTGCTCCAGGAACTTCTCGCGTCCCAGATCATGGCGGGAGATTCCCTGCTGGCGCAGCTTCTGCTCCACCTTGGTCTGCGTAGCAATCCCCGCATGGTCCGTACCCGGCAGCCACAGAGTATCATAGCCCTGCATCCGCTTGGTGCGGATCAGCACATCCTGAAGCGTGAAATCCAGCGCGTGTCCGATATGCAGCATTCCTGTTACATTCGGCGGCGGAATCACGATGCTGTAAGGCTCCGCATCCGGACGCTTGCCGGCTTCGAAGAAGCCCTTCTCCATCCAGTAAGCATACCATTTCTTCTCTGCCGCTCCCGGATCATATGTAGTCGGCATATCGCTCTGCTTGTGATTAGCTGAAGCGGTAGCTTCTGCCGCTTCCTGCCCGTTCGGCAGCTCTGCTGCTGCATTGTTGTTATCAGCCATTGTGAACCCTCCACTGTTAAATGTATTGAGTAGCTAGCGGTTTTTCGAGAATACAAAAAGGCCCTTCGTCTCAAAGGACGAAAGGCCATTCTTTCGCGGTACCACCTTTGTTTCGCGCCAATAAAAAATAAACCACTGCCTTAGGTTCCCTTGCAGGTTCCCAAAGCTTAGCGCGACACTCATGCAGAGTAACGGCTGCAACCGGCCGCATCCTAACCGGTCTTCATGATGAAGACAAGCTCAGAAGGGCAACTCCGGGGCGACTTCGGGGGCTGCATCCTGCGGAAATTCACACCAATGATAATCCCGCTCTCTGAAGGGCTGACCGCCTACTCTTCCCGTTCCCAGTCTTTATGCTAGTTATTACTTAGTTCAATAATACATTCAGTGTTATCCCTAGTCAACCAGCATATACACAAAGGGCGCGCAGCAGACGTACCTTGGCGCTTACTCCCCGCTCCAGATCACTTGAACCACGTTGAAGCCCTGGCGGCTGCCCGTTCCGGGAGCCCCGTCCACGGTAACAGCAAACGTGCTGCCTGCATCAATAATCTGGAAGGCGGCCGCAGAGACTTCTTCCGATTTGGAAGTGGCGCCCTTTTGCGCAAAATAGTCCTTGTACGTATTGCCGAGCGTCTCCAGTCTTTGCTTGGTGGTGTAGCTAAAGGTAGCTGACGGTTTACCGGTCGCCGAGCCTTCGATCAGATCAAATATCTTCGCGTCTGCCGGAAGCGGGAAGTCCGCCGGCAGGCTCTTCGGCCGCTTCACAGAATCTGCCGGTGTTCCTGCGGACGAGCCGCCGGAGGAGACGGCCGGAGCAGCCGCATCACCGATGATGACCCGGCTGGTCGCAGCATCGTAAGTAACAGCGGTGTTCAGCGCTTCGCCGATAGAGCGTACAGGCAGATAAGTGATGCCGTTGTAGGTAATCGGGGCGAGGGTTTTGCCGTTGCCGTCTTTGGGCGTATATGCCTGACCGTTTACGACGATCCCGATTTTGTTGTTCAGGAGCGCCTTGATCTCCTGCAGATTGCTGGCGGCGTAGACACCGGCCGAGACTGTGAGCGTCAAGCTTAGTGCGGCCGCAGTGGCTGCCACTTTTCTCTTCATGTGAGTTATCATCCTTCCAGAAGTGGTGTACCAGCGCATAGCTGCCTGAATGTGTAATGTATGTAGGCCGGTATTGACTATTACCCCGGCTTAAGCGTTTTGTAAACCAGAAGCGGAAATCATACACAGAAACAGGAACAGCCCCATCCGTAAGGCAAGGGCTGTTCCTGTTAAGCCTGAATTCTCCGCACATCATCAATCTCAAGGGATGTATAGTACCTGTCCCTCTTCTACAATCTGACCGGACAGCCGGTTGTACATGGTCAGCTCCCGGGTGCTTAGCTGGTATTTCTCGGCTATGGTGTCCAGCGTCTCTTCCCGCTGCACAATGCAGAGCCTTACCTTGCGGAACAGCTCCGTCCCGCCCATGCCGCCGATGAACCGGCTCTTCCACGCTGTGTCATTGCCGGCCTCAGGAACAGCCTCCGCTACAGAGTCTAAATTGCCCGACAGCAGCTCCTCCTGCTCTCTGTTGGCACGGCTTGCGCTGAGCAGCGAGGAGAAGGTGAGCGGCTCCTGCTCGGCGGCTCCCGGTTCTTTTTTGCTGCCAAGGGCAACCTTGAGATCCTGCTTCTCCTCAGGGGGAGTCAGAGATTCCGCAGACAGGAAGACTTCATTGTCTGTGGCCTGGATCTCCTCTGCCGCCTCGCCTTCTTCGTTCCCGGCAAACAGCGCAGCAGCATCATTGGCAGCGGAGGTTAGCACCGGCTCCGGCTGCGCGGCGGAATGAAGCTTCGCATTGCCCCAATGATCCACTGTGTTCAAGGCGGCGGTGCCTGCCGGAGAAGCCGTATCCAGGCTATGTGTCCTTGCTCTGGGTTCCTTGTCCTTCAGGGGTGGAGAGAGATAGGCGGCGGGCTGGGTGTACGTAGTCTCTTCAGCATACAGAGGTTGGACTACAGCCTCAGCCGGATTAGCGTAGCTCTGATCTTCTTCAGAGCCCTCGGCTGCCCCCTCGCCATAGGTCCAGAGCGAATTCTCATACAGGGTATCATTCTCCGGACTGCGGAATTTCTCCTCAGAGGCATTACCGTCTCCTGCCTCCGGCGAATAGGCTACCGTATATTCCTCCTGCTGCCAGGCCGGCTGTGCATCTGCACTTCCGATTCCGCGCAGCGAGAGCACACCGGTAATGTTGACGGTTCGCATCGTCAGCAGATCAATATCGAAATTCTCGATCTCCACCCCTATGTCATCAAGTGAGCTGACCCGGGTCAGCGGAACAGTGATTTCAACAGGAATTGCATGCTCCAGACGCTGTGTAAGGTCATCCTCCCCCCGGTAGAGTCCGGTGAGCAGCAGTTGTCCGTGCAGCTCGGCCCGGTCCTCCCGCTGGATGACCTGGATGTCGGGAACCAGCTCGACTTCCTCCAGCTCTGCTATTCCCGGAAGCTCTTCCGAAAGGTGAATGCGTTCATAAATATCAAACCGCAAGCCATGGGACTGGTCAAACACGGGAAATGTCCTCCTTCTTGGCATAATCTATCCCTGAGACAAGCCCAGAGTATAAGCCCAAAATGTTACTCCCCTCATGTATATGCTTCAATCAGGCAGGCATGACAACTTTGCCGCTTCAATTGCGGACAGCGCCTATGCCAGGGGAGGAAGAGCCGTACGTGCATCAGGAATAGAGTAGTGGTGTGGAAGCTTGACACGCAGTGTTACGGCAAGCGGATTCCCCGGACTACACTCGTTAACCACATCCGCCGGATGAAAAGCTGCCGGCAGCGCACCCGCTCCCGGTTCTTCCTCAAAGCGGAGGTGATCCGGAATTCCCGGCCGGCCCGCCCGCAGACTTAGCGCTCTCTGGTATACATTAAGTGTACCCGCAGCCATAACATCCAGAGAACGGGTCTGCTCTGCCCACTGCTTAGCCTGGAGGCCGGTGCGTCTTCTCAGTTCCTCATCCCCCAGCAGCTGCTCGATCTGCAGGGCAAGCTGCCCGGCATCTCCGGGAGGAACAATCCAGCCCGTCTCTCCCTGCCGGACCATCTCCGGCATGCCTGCCGTTCCGGCGACAATCGGCGCGATCCCGGCAAGCTGCGCTTCCGTAACCGAGAAGGGCTGCGTGTCCTGGAGGGAGGGCTGCACATAGATGTCGGCTGCCCGGAGTGCAGCGGGAATGTTGTTCAGCTTCCCCGTGAAATGGACCTTCCCCGCGATACCCAGCAGGCGGGTCTGCTCCATGAGCTCCTCCAGGAGGCTGCCGATTCCGGCCACTGCACAGATCCATTGCTGACAGCGCTGCTGCAGAATGCCCAGCGCCTCTATCAGCACATGGACGCCTTTGATATATTCAAGTCGTCCGGCATACATGATCACAGGAATTCCTTCTGCAAATTGAAGCGGCGGTGTCTCCGCAGCACGGGCTGCGTATTGATGCAGGTCCAGCCCGTACGGCAGGGTATGGATACGGTCTTGGCTGACGCCCAGGCTCTGCGTAAGCTGTCCGATCCACTCCGAAGAGACCAGAATCTGGTCGGCCGCCTGGGCCCCCAGCGTCTCAAGCCTGCGGAAATATCTCCAGATCGGCCGCTGCTCATAGGCCTCCCGGGTCAGTCCGGGCTCAAGTCCCTTGTACTCATAGTAGGTCTCCTTGGTCAATGCCCCATGCACACTTGTAACCAGCGGAACAGGACGGCGCATGATCCGCCGCAGTGCATAGGAGGCGATAGGGTCCTGGGCATGAATGACATCATAGTCCTCCAAGCCCAGCACAGCAGCGCCGCCCTCGAATACATAACGCCCCAGCTCAAAGCTGAAGATGCCGTGCTCCAGATGCAGCGAGGGAAACCGGCCGATATCAAGCTGCGGCAGCAGCAGCGAATAGAACGCTTTTTTATCAAAAAACTCTGTCCGGTTCAGCAGATACAATGTATTGTTCTCCACATGGCTGCCCATCACTGTAACGGAATGGCCCTGCTCGCCCAGCTTGTCAGCCAGTTGCTTCATATATGTCCAAATTCCGCCCATATTGGTAAGGCCCCAGTAGGTGACCAGCAATATCTTCATGCATTCCTCTCCCCGGCTTACAGATTTATTTAGACACAGGTGCAGTCTGCTCCACCTTAATCAGAATAGTATATGTAGGCTGCGGGCAGGCGGAAAGGGATATATGATCATTCCCTGCAAAATTTCAAAAATATCTTTTAATCAAGATTCATCTTTTCGGGTATAATCGGTATAAATCCTGAAAGGAAATTTCCGACATGTCAAAAGCGAGGGTATTTGACCTTTTCCTATTTGTCGCAGCCCTGGCTATAGCCTTCATTCCCGCGCATGCTGTAGTCCTGGACGCTACCTATATAAAAGCATTATTGCTATACACTATCTTCTCAAGCATCTATTTCCAATTGCGGATTGTGACCCGGAGCGGGAACTCTACAATCGATTATGCGATCAGCTATACCTCCTCCTTCGGGATTTTTGCCGGTCCGCTTGGCACGCTCCTGTTCGAGACGGTATACCGGTTCATCGTATATTTCTATAAAAAGAAAACGAAGACCGCCGATCCCGGAGAGTTCCTGGATACCTTCTACAATATCGGCTCGTTCACACTGGGCGGCTCTGCTGCGTACTATCTGTATACGGCGCTATCTCCTCTGGCGGACAAGCTTCCGCTCGGATACTGGCTGCTGTTCCTGCTCGTGGTCTGCGTCACCACCCTGCTGTCATCCACCTTCCTGGTGCTGACCTTCGCCCTGTCGGGAGATATCAAGACACGCCGGGAAGCGTGGAACCTGTTATTTCGAAGCCGGAATCTGCTGGACTTCAGCAAGGTGGCCCTGAGTAACGCCCTGCTGCTGCGGCTGCTGCAAATGGAGAAATGGGAGATGCTGATCGCCTTGTTCGTGCTCAATTATGTAGTCAGTATCTCGTTCTATTCCAAATCGCAGAGTGCCCAGCACAAATATGAACGCGACAAATTCGAGCAGATGGCCTACCGCGACTTCCTCACCGGAACCTATAACCGGGCGCATATGGACAAGATGATGAAGGAGCTCAACCAGAGCGGGGAGTACATCGGAATTGTAGTGGCGGACATCGACCGGTTCAAAAAAATCAATGACACCTACAACCACGCCGTAGGCGACCGGGTCATTGTTCATTTTGCGCAGACGCTGCAGAAGCATCTGCAGGAGGGAGACATCCTGTTCCGCAGCGGCGGGGAAGAGTTCACGCTGCTGCTGAGGGACAAGACCTTCGAGGAATGTCAGATGCAGATTCAGGATATTCTGGACAGCCTTCACGATCACAGCGTAAGTGCGGAATTCGAGGAGCAGATGATCCGCGTGCCGTATTCGGCATCCTTCGGACTCTTTTACTATAAGGCGGACCCGGACCAGAAGACTTCTATGGAAAAAGGGTACGTCTACGCCGACCAGCTCCTGCTGGAGTCCAAGAAGCTTGGCCGCAACCGTCTCTCTTACCGGAACGATGTGCAGCCGTAAGCACACGTTCCCGCGCAGGGGGGCGGGCTGTGCGGGCCGGTCCGAAGGTATGCTGTTTTTGGCATACATCCGGCCCGGGCGCTTGCGCGGCGGCCATTGTATGCTGTTTTTGGCATACATTTGGCCCGCTCACCCTCGCTGCTGCACATTGTATGCTGTTTTTGGCATACATTTGGCCTGGGCGCCTGCGCGGCAGCCATTGTATGCTGTTTTTGGCATACATTTGGCCCGGGCGCCTGCGCGGCAGCACAATGTATGCTGTTTTTGGCATACATTCCAGCTGCCCGGTGGAGCAGACACGGCTCCTCATCATAATATTCCAAATAAGAATAAGAGCCGTCCTCCGTCAAGCGGATGGGCGGCTCTTATGTTGACAGAACAGCTGCAGGCTACAGCTCAGCAGCCTTGAAGGTATCTCCGCCGGCAATCGTGCCGGAGTTGAAGCCCTTATAGAACCAGCGCTTGCGCTGTTCGGACGTTCCATGCGTGAAGCTGTCGGGCACCACATATCCCTGCGCCCGCTTCTGGATCGTATCGTCCCCCACCGCACTCGCGGCAGTCAGCGCCTCCTCCAGATCTCCTTCCTCCAACAGATTCTGGCCCTGGACATGATGGGCCCAGACCCCGGCATAATAATCGGCCTGCAGCTCGAAGCGGACCTGAACCTTGTTGAATTCAGTCTCGCTCAGGCGCTGGCGCTCTGAATTCAGCTGCTCGGAAGCGCCCAGCAGTGTCTGCACATGATGACCCACCTCGTGGGCAATTACATACGCCATGGCGAAGTCGCCAGGCGCCTTGAACTGCTGCTGCAGCTCATCATAGAAGCTGAGATCGATATACAGCTTGGCATCACCGGGACAATAGAACGGGCCGACGGCTGAGCTTGCGGTTCCGCAGGCAGAGTTCACACTGCCGCTGTAGAGCACAAGCGTCGGGTCCTGGTAAGTCATCCCCTGCTTCTTGAAGATATCGGACCAGACATCCTCGGTATCGGCCAGCACCACGGATACGAACTCGGATAGCTCCTTCTCCTGCGCGCTCTGTTCATAGGGAGCACTTGAGTTCGTACCCGAACCGGTTGAGGTCAGATTCCCCACAATATCGCCGATATTCCCGCCGCTCAGCAGCGTAACAATCACTATGATCACGATCCCGCTAATTCCGCCGCCAATCAGCTTGCCCCCGCCCCCGCCTCCGCGGCCTCTGCGGTCCTCCACATTAGAACTGCCTCTTCTGCCCTGCCATTTCATGGCCTTCCCCCCAGTTATGAATACTCGCGTATACTGACGCCTTTGTACTTATTACTGTTATACCCATAATTGCAGGGGTGCCACTCTCTTGAATAGCGGAGCCGGTCTGGTGACAAATGGAAACCGCATAGCAAAACCCCTCCACAGCCGCAGCCATGAAGGGGTTAACATCGGTTAAATGATGGAACAGCCGTTTATTTTGCAGCTTTGGCTGCGTCTAGAATCGCTTTCAGGTAGCCCTGGGTATCCACCAGAGTTGCACCGCTTACAGCATCAACGACTTGCTCTTTGGTTTTTTTAGTCAGTGTAGCTTCTAGGGATTTAATCGTTTTGCCAGTTGCAAATTTCTCGATGGCCGCCAGGTTCTTGTCATAGGCTACTGTCGATTTGGCTTCTTCCTTCATGTGCTCACTGTAGTATTTGGCATTGGTCTTCTTGGAAGCCAGCACCATGTTCGGATCTTTGTAGTTCTGGCCAAAATCCTTGTCCGAGTTCGGTACGCCAGTGGCTACATCGGTGCCCAGGAACTGATAATCATCGAGCGAAGCCGCAACGATTACGCCATTCTGTACTACAGCAACCGCTACAGTGAAGCATTTGGTGCCATGGGCAGCCGCTTCCACCCGGCCTACCTTAAGCGGTGCGCTCGCTGCCGAAGTGACGTTGTTCAGGGCGCCGCTGTTCCCCACCCCGACAAGTGCCAATGAGATGCCGGCCACGAGCATTAACTTTGTAATTTTTTTCACAATAATTCCCCCAGTTCATCGATTAGACTGCGCTTACACTCTATATTTATCAATATATTGGAAGGCCGTCAGTTACAAATGTTACTAGGAATCTGCAAATATATGGATTACTTACAGATTAGCTGCAGTTTTGTTCGATTGTCACCTTGTCATTCGTAATAATAACCTTGGAATATCCGGATAAAGTCTCGGTGTAGGAGCATACTCCGATGGTTTTGGGAACGTCGGGTTCCCTAGAGTCTGAATACTTCAAATAAATACCGCCCTCACCGCTTAAGGTTAGCTGGGGTTTAATTTTTACTGTTTTTTCGCTTTTGAGTATCTTGCCAACTTCGTCTACTGACGCCTCCGCTGCTGAGCTGGTTACCACTCCTGTCTCCAGTATACGCAGCTCAAAGTCCGATTGATTGTCTACCCTCACCTGGAAGCTCTGAAGCTGGGCAACCAGACCCAGAACGCCATATTTGTTGTCCAACTGCACAACCCTCATTATTCCGGCGGCAATCACCAGAGTGGAGGCGGTTAAGATCACTAACACTAAGCGATTCCTTCTTATTCTCACAGCCAGATCATCTCCTCATACTAGTAAGACAGGCTTGAGCGCGGAAATGTATCAGAGGGGACGCGGGCTAACTGGTGGCTTCAATGAAATAAGTGGAAAAAGAGCAACCGTTCAACAGTAAGTCTACGAATATCCGGCAACAGTTGGATAAACAACACTTAAATAAGCTGAAAATAAATATATAGGACATATTGAGAAAATTAGATGCCCTAAATCCACTTAACGTTCCCTGGAGAGTACTGTTACGTAAATTAAATAGCATAAATCCACTTATTGTTCGATGTTTCGGCTGGGGGAGGCCGCACTGGACAACAACCAAAAAGCCGGGCCGCACTCCTCCAGAGTTCAGAGAAACGCGGCCCGGCTGGGCATGGCATGTATTGAGTTAGCTTAACCTCACAGAACCCAATGGTTAATAGTCTACTCCTGATCTACGCCACCGATTTGCTCACGCAGACGCCGCATATCCTCCGGCCAGGGATCGGCTACCTCAAGCTTGCTGCGGGTCCAGGGGTGGGCGAAGATCAGCTTCTCTCCGTGCAGCGCCTGGCGGTCAGCACTATCCTTCTTCGCCTTGACTCCCGGCTTGGAAGGTGGAGCCGGCTGCTTGCCGGGGACTTGCAGACCCGGGGTAAGGCCTGCCTTCTCCTGCTCTTCAAACCAGGCTGTAATGGCAGACTTCACCTGACCTGGCTTCGTACGCGGGGGCTTCTCATCATATAAAGAAGGAATACCCGCAGTATGCCAGCCTGATCCGCCGTAAAGGTCATCCCCGAAGAGCGGATGCCCTGCATGGCTGAGGTGGACACGAATCTGGTGCGTCCGGCCCGTCTCCAGCTGCAGCTTCACTACGGTTCCGCCGGGGAGGGCTTCGCGCCCTGCAATCCGTGTTACCGCCGTCTGCCCTCCAGAGGATACCCGTCTGCGCGCCGCATGATGGCGGTCACGGCCGATGGGGGCATCGATCACCGTAAGCTCAGGCGGCACTGTGCCTTCAACAATCGCGGCATACAGGCGGGCTACCTTCTTCTCACGCATATCTTCATCCAGCACAAGCTGGGCGTATTCGTTCTTCGCATACAGCACGGGTCCGGTAGTATCCTTGTCCAGCCGGTGGATATGGCGGACGGCAATCCCTCCGCCGGAAGCCGCATAATGCGCAGCGACGATATGATCCAGCGTCACCTCCGTGCTGCTGCCGTCCGGATGAACTGCCATACCCGCAGGCTTGTGGACCACGAGGCAAAAGTCGTCCTCGAACAGCACCTCAGCCGCAGCTTCCTGCCATACCGGCTCTATTCCCGCTTCCCGGCGGGGGAACAGGGCCAGCCGCAGCCGGTCGCCCCTCCACTGGATGCCATCCTCGCGGCGCAGCCGGGCGTGCAGCTTCTCCGGCATCCCGGCTACGCCCAGCAGCCAGGCATCGATGGCTGCCGGTCTGTCGGCAGCCCCCGTAATGACCCGGCCAGGCATGGCTTCCAGCCATTCCCCGCGCCGGGTCCACTTGCCCCCGCCGGCGAAGGGGCCGCTTACGGGATCACTTCCGTCTTGGCCCACGCCGCTGCCCTGGCCGGACAGCTCTTCCGGTCCAGCCGTCATAGCGATTTCAGGGCCTGGTAATGGCCCGCAATCGTATCGTCAATATCCTGCTCGCTATGCGCAGCGGATACGAACATTCCCTCGAACTGGGACGGCGGAACGCTGATGCCCTGATCCAGCATTTTGCCGAAATAACGCTTGAACAGCTCCAGGTTACTGGTCTTGGCCGTCTCGAAGTTAATGACCGGCTCCTCCGTGAAGAACGGACATACCATCGAGCCCACGCGGTTAATCGTCAGCGGAATTCCCGTCTCCTGCGCATTGCGTTTAAGTCCGGCTTCCAGCCTTGCGCCAAGCGACTCCAGACGGGTGTAGACCTCAGGGGTCAGCAGCGCAAGCGTGCTGTAGCCTGCGGCCATCGCCAGCGGATTTCCGCTGAGTGTGCCTGCCTGATAGATCGGTCCGGACGGGGCGATCTGCTCCATGATCTCTCTTTTCCCGCCATAAGCCCCTACAGGAAGCCCGCCGCCGATCACCTTGCCGAAGCAGGTCAGGTCCGGGTCCATTCCGAACAATCCCTGCGCACATCCCCGGTCCACCCGGAAGCCGGTCATGACCTCGTCAAAAATCAGCAAAGCCCCGTACCCCGTCGTCACCTTGCGGAGACCCTCCAGGAAGCCCGGAAGCGGAGGTACAACGCCCATATTCCCGGCGATCGGCTCAACGATGACAGCGGCAATCTCGTTGCCGTAGCGTTCAAACGCGATTTTGACCCCGTCCAGATCATTATAAGGGACCGTGATCGTGTTCACTGCCACACCTTCCGGCACGCCCGGACTATCCGGCAGCCCCAACGTAGCCACCCCGGAACCGGCTTTTATCAGCAGGCTGTCGGCATGGCCGTGATAGGAGCCTTCGAATTTGAGGATTTTGCTGCGTCCGGTGTAGCCGCGGGCCAGTCTGATCGCGCTCATCGTCGCCTCCGTTCCCGAATTGACCATGCGGACAATGTCCACCGAGGCTACGCGTTCTACCACGGTTTTGGCCATTGCGGTCTCGAGCAGGGTCGGCGCGCCAAAGCTTGTCCCTCTGGCCGCAGTCTCCTGCAGTGCCTTCACCACCTCAGGATGGGCATGTCCCATAATCAGCGGTCCCCACGAGCAGACGTAGTCAATGAAGCTGTTGCCGTCAATATCGTAGATCCGCGAGCCTTCGCCCCTCTCCACATAGACCGGGGTCAATCCTACGGATTTGAAGGCCCGGACCGGGCTGTTCACCCCGCCGGGAATATATTGTTTTGCCTCTTCAAAAGCGGTGCGGGAAGCCTCTTCCCGGCGGTTCAATGGCATATTGCCCATATTCGTTCCCTCCTGATCCTAGCCGCGCAGCCAGCGGGCTGCGTCCTTGGCGAAATAGGTAATAATTATATCTGCTCCGGCACGCTTCATGCCGGTCAGCATCTCCAGCACCACCGCCTGCTCATCGATCCAGCCCTGCTGCGCAGCTGCCTTGACCATCGAGTACTCACCGCTGACATTGTAGGCTACGAGAGGCAGATCGAACTGGTCGCGGATCGTACGGATCACATCCAGATAAGCCAGAGCAGGCTTCACCATCAGCATATCCGCGCCTTCCAGCACATCAGAATCCGCTTCGCGGATGGCTTCCCGCAGATTGGCCGGGTCCATCTGATACGTCTTGCGGTTGCCGAACTGGGGAGCGGAATCCGCCGCTTCGCGGAACGGGCCGTAGAAGGCGGAGGCGTATTTTACCGAATAGGACATGATCGGCACCTGCTCGAAGCCATTCGCATCGAGTCCGGCACGGATCGCCTGCACGAATCCGTCCATCATGTTGGACGGCGCGATAATATCCGCCCCTGCCCGGGCCTGCGAGACCGCTGTGCGGGTCAGCAGCTCAAGCGAAGCATCGTTGATTACATCCCCGTGCACTACACCATTCACCGTATGGGTATGCACCATGCCGCAATGGCCGTGATCGGTGAATTCACACAGGCAGGTGTCGGCGACGACCAGCAGGTCGGGATACCATTTTTTGATTAACCGTGTTGCCTCTTGCACAATGCCATCATCTGCGAAGCCGGACGAGCCAACCGCATCCTTCGTCTCGGGAATACCGAACAGCAGCACCGCCGGAATGCCCAGGGAAGCAATCTCATCCACCTCCTCCTTCAGCGTATCCAGCGAGAAATGATAGACGCCGGGCATGGAGCCGATCTCATTCTTCACACCCGTTCCATAGGTTACAAAAATCGGCTGGATGAAATCCAGCACATTCAGCACCGTCTCGCGCACCATGCCGCGAATACCGGCCGACCCGCGCAAACGGCGGTGTCTGGTTATTGGAAAGCTCATTGCTGTAAACCTCCTGTTCAGTAAGTAGTTAATAAGCAGTTTAAGTAGTTACACACATCTATTCGGCTTAAGCCGTATTGAGATGTTAAAGTTAACGAAGCTAATAGGCCGGACCCGATTGTAACGCTCGTAAGCAGCACTGACAGATCTGGCAGGAACAGACTAGTTAAGCCTCGTCGATTCATTCCAGCGGCACAGCTCCTGCACCAGCCCTTCGATGGTGGATTCCTCCGGGAGCAGTCCCGGAGTGAGTCCTGCTTCGACTGCGGTCTGCTCGGTAACCGGACCGATGCAGGCAATCTTGACGCCCGCCAGCATCGCCAGCGGATCTTCCAGGCCCATCCGCTTCAGGATGCCGAGGAAGTTGCGCACCGTGGACGAGCTGGTGAAGGTCACCGCATGAATGCGCTTCTCCTCCAGCAGCTTCACCAGTTCAATATCATCCTCGCCGGTAACCACCGTCTCATACGTATCCACTTCGGTCACTTCCAGCCCCAGCTCCCTCAGCTTACCAGGCAGCCATTCACGCGCCAGGTCGCCGCGAGGAAGCAGCACCTTTTGCCCTGGCAGCAGCTGTGAGCCAAAAGCTTCAATCATCCCTTCCGCCTGGAAGCGGCCGGGCAGCTCCTCGGAGATCAGCCCGCGCTCTGCGAGCGCTGCGGCCGTACCCGGGCCCACCGCGCACAGCCGCGCCCTGTGCAGGCTGCGGATATCCAGCTTCTGCTGCGTCAGATGACGCATGAAGAAGTCCACGCCGTTCGGACTGGTGAAGAACACCCAGTCATACGACGCAAGCCCGCCAAGTGCCGCAGCGATCTCCGCCTGCTTGTCCGCATCCCGCTGCATCACCGTCTCAATGACCGGGAACTCATACGGCTCACCGCCCAGCTCCTCGATCCGGTCCACCAGCTCACTTGCCTGTGCCCGCGCCCGCGTCACTACAATGCGCTTGCCGAACAGCGGCAGCGCCTCCACCCACATCAGGTGCTCCCGCTGGAGCACAACATCACCGACCACAATAACCGCCGGCGGCTGAAAATCCGCTGCCGTAACCTTTGCCTCAATATCGGCCAGCGTGCCGGTCAGCGTCTCCTGATCCGCACGGGTCCCCCAGCGCACCAGCGCCACCGGTGTCTCCGGCGGACGGCCGTGCTTCATAAGCTGGGCGCTGATGTAACCGATTTTGGCGACACCCATCAGGAACACCAGCGTGCCGGTCGCATTCGTTACTTTATCCCATTGAATGGAATGATCCAGCTTATCCGGGCTCTCATGGCCGGTAATAATCGACAGGGAAGACGACGCCTCCCGGTGGGTCACCGGAATACCGGCATACGCCGGGACGCTGATGGCCGAGGTAATGCCCGGCACAATCTCATAGTAGATACCGTTCCTGCGCAGCAGCTCTGCTTCTTCGCCTACCCGGCCAAAAATCACAGGGTCCCCGCCCTTCAGCCGAACCACCGTTTTGCCCTCAAGTGCGAGATCCACCAGCAGCTGATTAATATCCTCCTGCTTCATCGTATGGCGGTCCGAAAGCTTGCCTACGTATATTTTCTCACCGCCGGGCTTCATCCATTTCAGCAGCCTTGGACTGGCCAGTCTGTCATAGACCAGCACATCGGCCTTCCGGATACATTCCAGCCCCTTGACTGTAATCAGCTTCGCATCCCCCGGACCTGCACCTACCAGATATACCTTCCCCGCCATCTCCGTCATCCCCTTATCCCTATACACATGCGATTCTGCCCTGCATAAGCTTCTCCTGAGCCCACACTATTTCCTGTCTCACCCTTACCCCTTATTCCTTTACATCCGCCAAAATCTTCTCCGCACCTCTAGCCACCAGCTTACGCGCAACCTCCGCACCCAGCTCCACCGGATCATTGCCGGTGCAGGTCTCCTTCAGAATAACCGTACCGTCCGGTGTCCCGACCATTCCGGTTAACGTTATAGACGGCCTCGCAGCTTCGCCTTCCGGCTCAAGGATCGCGTAAGCGCCAATCGGTACCTGGCAGCCGCCGTTCAGAGCGCCCAGGAAGGTACGCTCCGCCGTCACCGTAAGCGCCGTGCGCTCATCGTTATACAGCGCCAGCAGCCTGCGCAGCTCCTCATCGTCCTCACGGCACTCAATACCCAGTGCTCCCTGGCCTACAGCGGGCAGGCAGACCTCAGGCGGCAGATATGCCGTAATCCGGTCCTGCCACCCCATACGCGACAGCCCCGCCGCTGCCAGCAGAATCGCGTCATATTCGCCGCTCTCCAGCTTCTTCAGCCGCGAATCAATATTGCCGCGTACCGGCTCAATGAGCAGATCCGGCCTTAGCGCAGCCAGTTGGCTGGAGCGCCGCAGACTGCTGGTGCCTACTCGAGCACCTTGCGGCAGACCCTCAAGTCCTGCGCCGCTGCCCGAGATCAGAACGTCGCGCGGATCTTCCCGCTTCGGCACCGCACCATTCATCAAGCCTTCCGGCAATTCGGAAGGCATATCCTTCATACTATGTACTGCCATATCAATGTCCTTCGCCAGCATCGCCTGTTCAATCTCCTTGACGAACAAGCCTTTGCCGCCCACCTTGGACAGGGTCACATCGAGAATCCGGTCACCCTTGGTCACGATCTTATGCACCTCAAAAGTAAAATTAAACCCATGCTCCGCGCTAAGCCGCTCCAGGTCAGCAATCACATGCCCCGTCTGCGTCAGAGCCAGCGCACTTTGTCTGCTGCCCACGATAATCTTCCGCATGCCCATTCCCCCTGTTCAAGTCAGTCCCTTATTCCAGCCCCAGCCGTACAACTTTACCCTGGATTTGCTCGCTTGAGCCACTTTCGCTAAATTCAAGGGTATTTATACTCTTCATTTGCTCGCTTGAGCCACTTTCGCTAAATTCAAGGGTATTTATACTCTTCATTTGCTCGCTTGAGCCACTTTCGCTAAATTCAAGGGTATTTATACTCTTCATTTGCTCGCTTGAGCCACTTTCGCTAAATTCAAGGGTATTTATACTCTTCATTTGCTCGACTCGGCCGCCCAGTCACTTCCGCCGCCTATTCCACCCGGTTGCGCGCCACCCAAGCTTCAATCTCCTCGGGCGTCCACGGTATAAAGGTTCCCTGCCGCAGCTCATTCAACACATCCAGCTTCCCCAGCCGCCGCAAGAGCCGCGCCCGGGTCTCTGCCGCTGGCTCCAGCTGCTTAATCGCCGTCCGCAGCTCATGCAGGAAATCCAGATACGGCTCGTATTCCTCGCCGAGCAGCCCCGCAATCTGCTGCGTAATCTCCGCAGCCGCAGACGGTCCCGCCCCGGAGGTCGAGACCGTAACCGTCAAGCGCCCGCGGCGGAGCACGCCGGGCGTAATGAACGTGCCCGCCTCCGCATGGCTGGCCACATTAACAGGCAGCCCCAGCTGCCGGGCTTCCGCAGCAACAGCCTCGTTCACCGCCCAGTTATCGCTGGCGGCATAGACCAGAACAGCTCCCTGGAGATCCCCGGGAGCATAGGGGCGGCTGATCCATTCCAGCCGCCCCTCATCAGCCAGCGTCCCGCTGAGCGAGGGGCTGATCACCACCAGCTCCGCGCCCGCTTCCAGCAGAGGAGCCGCCTTGCGCATAGCCACCGCCCCGCCGCCAACGATCACCACCCGCCGCCCTTCCACATCCAGCATAATCGGCAGATACTTTTTCATCACACTCACTCCAGCTCCCCAGCACTTCCAACTCACTCTCATCCTACGTCCATCCGCAAGCTACTCTCCAGCCCGATCACACTCACTCCAGCTCCCAGCAGTCCCAACCCGCTCTCATCCATCTTCCTTCCCACTGGCAAGCTACTCTCCATCACGCTTCACTCCCCGCCCCAGCCATGGAACTCCGACCAGGAATTCAGCAGGAAGTTAAGAATAATGAAGCCGTACCCGGCAATCGCCCAGCGGGCCATGACTGTACCGCTTCGGCGGCCGGAGAACTTCAGCACAAGATATACAATGTAGACGCCAAGGCCCGTAAGCGTAGTCAGGACCTTCGTATCCTGAAACAGCGGCGTCCGCCCTTCCGCAACAATCGACAGACCCGCCAGAATCAGCGAGGCCAGCAGCAGCGGAACTCCGGCCAGGATCGCCGTGTAGGAATATTTGTCCATCGTCTCCAGGCTGGGCAGCCTGCGGACGCGGTCATCCCACTTCTTATTCTTCAGCTTCGTATGCAGGAATAGATACATTATCGCAAATACCGTCCCCAGTGTCAGTGCGGCAAAGCTCAGATTCGCCAAAATCACATGCATTGCCAGCCACCCGTGCACCGCACTCCAGCTCTGCAGCGTATGATCCTCAGCCGTCAGCCATACCCGGTTCAGCAGGAATACGCTGAAGCCCGCCATGCTGAGCAGCAGCACCGTGAACTCACCGCCGCGAGTATACGTCACTGCGAACGAGGTAACCACCATGCTGAAGGAGAACCAGAACAGGAAATCGTAAGGTGTGAAAATCGGCAATCCGCCCTCCTGGGAGAAGCGGATCGCAAGTCCGGTCAGCTGCAGCAGGCCCACAACAGCAAGAAGCCCTGTGCCCAGCCGCTTTCCGCCCGGATTACGCCGAAGGCAATCCGAGAAAACAAACAGCAGGCTCAGGGCATATAGCAGCAGAGCGGCATCATATATTCCGTTCAGCAGTAGCATGCGGCTCACCCGCCCAGCAGACCGGCTGGGGTAAGCACCGCTCCCGGCATACGGATCTCTCCGCCGGAGGGCCGTTCAGCAGCGCTGCGCTGAAGCGGTTCAACACTTTCACCGGCCGGACCTGCATCCAGCTGCTCCTGCAGGGCGAAGATTTGAGTGAAATACTCCAGCGCTTCATTGCCCTGCTTGCCGCCGGACATCTCCTTGATTACGTTGATCGGATCATGCATCATCTGGTTGACGATGCTCTTGGTCAGCCGGCGGATCACCTTGCGCTGATGCTCATCCAGCTCAGGCAGCTTGTTGAACAGGCTATCCATCGTTTCTTCATATATTCCATTCGATTTGTCCTGCAGCGCACGGATTACCGGTCTGACGCCCAGCGTCTTCAGCCATTGCTGGAAATCCGCCATTTCGCCTTCAATCATAACCTCGATCTTGGCAGCTTCACTGCGGCGCATCTCCAGGTTGCTCTCCACAATGCCTTCCAGATCGTCGATATCATAGAGGAATACATCCGGCACACTGGCAGCAGCAGGGTCAATATCGCGCGGTACCGCAATGTCGATCATGAACAGCGGCCGTGAAGGGCGGCGCTTCATGCCCTCGGCTACCTGGGCAGCCGTCAGCACATAGCCGTCCGCACCCGTGGAGCTGATCACAATATCCACTTCATCCAGACATTTCAGCGCCTCTTCAATTGTGCTGGGCTTCCCCGAGAATTTCTCGGCCAGCTCGATGGCACGGGACAAGGTACGGTTGGCGACAATTACTTCCGCCGCGCCGCTGCTGTACAGATGCTTGACCGTCAGCTCGCTCATTTTGCCGGCGCCTAGAATGAGCACTCTTTTGCCGGTGAACATGCCGAAGATCCGCTTCCCCAGCTCCACAGCCGCATAGCTGACCGACACTGCACTCTCGCCAATCGAGGTCTCACTATGCGCACGCTTGCCGAGCGTCACCGCCTGCTTGAACAGCCGGTTGAACCAGGTTCCGGTAACCCCTTCCGCCTGAGCCGTCAGGAAGGCGCTGCGCACCTGACCCAGAATCTGTGTCTCGCCAATCACCATGGAATCCAGACCGCAGGTGACACGCATCAGATGGGCAATCGCCTGCTCGTCTTCATATATATACATATGTTGCGTAAATACATCACTTCTTACTCCGAACCACTGCTCCATGAAGCTGCGGATGAAATATCCGCACATATGAAGGCGGTCCACGACCACATAAATTTCCGTCCGGTTACAGGTGGCGACAACGACCCCTTCCAGAACGCTCTTCGTCTGCAGCAGCTGATGAAGCGCGGCAGGCAGATCCTTGTCAGCAAAAGCGAACTGTTCCCTCACCTCTACGGGAGCCGTACGGTAATTCAGGCCAACGACGACAATATGCATCGCTTGTTCACCATCCTAATCTATATTCATTGGTGTAGGCGCTGTTACTGCTTATCAGCTAATAATAGAATTAATTTCACAAGATCTCAAAACGCTGTGTTAAGTATATCACATCAAAATACGGCTTTTAACAAAACCTTTGAACTATTTATGAATTGCAGATAATAATTATTATAAATAAGCGCATAAGTAAATAAATATAACATATTGATGAAATATTGACACACTTTATTGCGGATGATAGCATATAACAAATGATCCGAGTTAACTTTTATGACATATGTAGCAAAAACGATCTGATTATCTGTTCCCAAGTTAACATCGCGTTAGTTATGTCCTTTCAAACCTCTCTTGTATAAGCCCGTTAATCCGGAATGGGCGTATCTACAGGCAACCGTAAATTGCCCCAGGCTACAAGAGGCCAGACCCCTGCTGGATAAATCAGTGTGAGCTTACGGGTGAAACCGGGCTTTTCTCTGCTGATGTATCCTGCTTTGGACTGCGCCTCCTTTAGCCTGGGTTTTTTTGCATCCATTATATATAGAAGGAGTGAGGGCAAATGAGTGCATCCTACGCAAGCTTAAGTGAATCAATCCGTAAGGCCAGAAATGTGAGGATCTATAAGAACAAGGACACCGCCTATGACTTCAAGCTCTACCCCTTCGGAGAACGCGGTACGTATATCGCCCCCGAGCTGATCCGTGAAATCACTCACAAGCTGGCGGATGCGGTAACGGAGCAATTTCCCGATTTTGATTACATTGTCTCCCCTGAACCCGGCGGTCATACCTGGGGGATGCTGGCTGCGTACAAGCTGATGAAGCCGATGAATATTCTGCGCCTCAGCACTGAGCTGTATGAGAATTATGAGGTTAGTATCCGGCGCGAGACGGCGTATAATGAGAATTATATTTATTTTGACGGCTTCTCTTCCGGTGACCGCGTGCTGCTGCTGGATGATGTGATTAGTTCAGGCGCTACGATCCGCTGCATTGCTGCTCAATTGTCCGTGATGGGCGTTACACTTGCCGGAGTGCAGGCTATCTTAGCCAAAGGAGAGCATTACAAGCAGCTGGAAGCGGACATTGGAGTACCCGTCAGGTTCCTGTCCCAGGTATGAGTTGTCCAAAAAATCGCAGGGGAGTGACAAGCTATGGCTTATTATTATGAGCAGCCTTCAAGAACCTTCAGTGAGTTCCTGCTGGTGCCCAGCCTGACCACCAAAGATTGCATTCCCGGAAATGTGGATCTTAGCACACCGGTAACCAAATTCCGCCGGGGAGAGACTCCGGCATTGACCATGAACCTCCCTGTGACTTCAGCGGTCATGCAGGCGGTGTCCGACCATAACATGGCAATCGCGCTGGCCAAAAGCGGGGGCATCTCCTTCATCTATGGCTCCCAGTCTATCACGCAACAGGTCGAAATGGTCCGCCGGGTCAAAAAGTTCAAAGCCGGATTCGTCCTCAGCGACTCGAACCTGCGCCCGGAAGATACGCTTAAGGATGTGCTGGTGCTAAAGGAGCGCAGCGGCCACTCCACTATTGCCATCACAGACAACGGAGAACCGACAGGCAGACTGAAGGGCATCGTCACCAGCCGGGATTACCGCGAGAACCGCCTCCCTCCGGAGTGCCCGATTACAGAGTTCATGACCCCGCTTGCTTCGCTCATCTACGCCGAAGAAGGCATCACGCTGACAGAAGCGAACGACATGATCTGGGATCATAAGCTGAACTGCCTGCCGATTGTGAATGCCAGCGGCCATCTCGTCCATCTGGTCTTCCGCAAGGATTATGACAGCCATCAGGAGTATCCGCTGGAGCTGCATGACGATAACAAACAGCTCATCGTGGGTGCCGGAATCAATTCGCGGGATTATAAAGAGCGTGTACCGGCGCTGGTGGAGGCTGGAGCAGATATCCTGTGTATCGATTCCTCTGACGGATATTCGGAGTGGCAGGCAGAGACCATCCATTATATTAAGGAGACTTTCGGGGAAAGCGTGAAGGTCGGCGCGGGCAATGTTGTCGATAAGGAGGGCTTCCTGTATCTCGTGGAGGCGGGAGCTGATTTCATCAAAGTCGGTATAGGCGGCGGCTCCATCTGCATCACCCGCGAGCAAAAGGGCATCGGCCGGGGCCAGGCCTCCTCCGTCATCGAAGTGGCGGCGGCGCGCCAGGAATATTATGAGCAGACCGGCATCTATGTCCCCATCTGCTCTGACGGCGGAATTGTTTATGACTATCATATTGTGCTGGCGCTGGCGATGGGCGCGGACTTCGTGATGCTTGGGCGCTATTTTGCCAGATTCGATGAGAGTCCCGGACGCAAGCTGCTGGTCGGCGGGAACTTCGTGAAGGAATATTGGGGCGAGGGCTCCAGCCGGGCCCGCAACTGGCAGCGTTATGACTTCGGCAATGCTGATAAAGAGAGCAAGCTGGAATTCGAGGAGGGGGTGGATTCCTTTATCCCCTATGCCGGACGGCTGAAGGATAATCTTGATCTCAGCATCAGCAAAATCAAGTCCACCATGTGCAATTGCGGCGCGCTGACCATCCCGGAATTGCAGCAGAAGGCCAAAATCACCCTTGTCTCCTCGACAACGATCTTTGAAGGAGGCGCACATGATGTTATGCTTAAGGAAAAGGACAGATCATCTTCCTGATCCCATCCTGATCCATAAGGAGCGTCAACCATGAGCCAAATTACCAAAGTTCTCGTCAGCAAAGACCAGCTACAGCAGCGAGTACAGGAGCTGGGCGCTGAAATATCGCGCGACTACGAAGGCAAGGAGCTTGTGCTGATCGGTATTCTTAAGGGCGGCGCTGTATTCATGTCCGACCTGATGCGCGAGATTACTTTTCCGGTTGGCATTGATTATATGTCGGTCGCAAGCTACGGCGCCAGCTCCACCTCGTCCGGTGTCATCACGATCAAGAAGGATATCGACCTGGATATCCGCGGCAAGCATGTCTTGCTCGTCGAGGATCTGATTGACACCGGCCTGACGCTTCAGCATCTGAAGGAGCTGTTCGCCCTGCGCGAAGCTGCCAGCGTGCGGATCTGCACCATCCTCAGCAAGCCTTCCCGCCGTCTGGTCAATGTTCCGATTGATTACAGCGGGATTGATATCCCGGACGAATTCGTCGTCGGCTACGGTCTCGACTATGCCGAGCAATACCGTAATCTGCCGGAGGTCTGGATCATCAAGACTAACGAATAGGCAGCCACCGCGCAATGAAACACCCGCAGCCGGAGATCATCTCTCCACTTCTGCGGGTGTTGTCTTGTTTCTTAATTTTATAGCTAGTAGGTGCGGCTATCCTGGACATGAATATAATTTACGCCCTGCGCCGTCAATTTGGAGCCGCTTGTATCCACGACGCGGACCGCTTTTTTGCCTTTGCCGCTGAGCGAGAAGCTGATATTATTCGCCAGCTTGTTCTCAACAATCTGCTCAAGCGCACTGTGGAAGCCCCCGACCGTCACTCCCTCCAGGTTCTCCAGCACCGGTTCTTTGCCCTCTTCAATCGTCTTGAGAATTTGATAGATTAACGACTTGCTACCGTCCATCCTGTTCGCCTCCTGCATCTATTGTGAGCGTTTACAACACAACCGCCTTGCATGCAAGCTTTTCCATTATTATGTATATTCTCTTATTCGACAACGCAGAACGATTACCTCTTACCTGGAAATTACACTTTAATAAAAAGTTTCATCGATATGTCTCCCGTACATGCTGCTGACTCCGACGAGTCTGAACACTCCATTCACTTTGGCATAGGTGTAATGCTGATCCGGTTCATCCTTATACCTTACCTCCGCTTCATAATCGCCCGATTTCAGGCTATAGACTCCCCGGATCGCTTGAATATCCGCTTCGGGATATGCTCTGATATGAATCAGGTAGGCTTTGACCTCATCAGCGATTTGACTTCTTTTATAAGGTAATCCGGTTAGCGACAGGTAGATCCCACCTGCTACGACAACGAGTACCACAGCAGCAATTATCGTACCCCGGTTAGTAAGCCTCATGCCGATAACCTCCATTCATAAATATAGTTTTAGCTTAGAGTGATAATTACACATTTTTACATATGATAATTCATTTTACCACACCGGTGAATGCCGGCAAACAAATTGTATTCGGTTTTTCGCATACACTCGGCTACTCGCCTACTCTCCAGACTGAACGCAAAAAAGCACCCTTCAAGGTGCTTCCTGCCACTAGCCGCTTCTCCTGCCACTTTCCATCCTTATGCGTTCTGGCGGTATATGGGTGCGCCCAGCGGAGAGCTGCCGGCTCCGCCGTCGACGGCGATATCTGCGCCCTGGATGTACGACGAATCCTCGGAGGCCAGGAACAGCGCTACCTTGGCAATCTCCTCGGGTACACCCGCGCGGGCCAGAGGAATCGAAAGGGCCATGCCCGCCTCAATCTGCTTCCAGTTATCCATTGCCGATTCGCCCCAGATCGGAGTGCGCGTTACGCCAGGCGCGATGTTGTTGACGCGGATGCCCAGCGGGGACAGCTCGGAGGCCAGTACCTTGGTCATGCTGCTGACCGCTCCTTTGCTGGCGGCATAGGCAGAATTACCGGGTCTTCCGGCCTTGGCTAACACAGAGCCCGTCAGAATGACGGAGGCTCCGGCCTTTAGATGAGGCAGCGCAGCCTGGACGGTGAAGAACGTACCGGTCACATTGACCCGGAGCACTTCCTCGAAGGCGGCAAGCTCTGTACTGCCCAGCGGTGTAGAGCCGGCGATCCCTGCATTTGCATAGACCACATCCAGTCTGCCGAAGGCCTCTATCGCTGCATTCACAGCCTTCACCGCACTCTGCGGATCAGTAGCGTCCGCTTGAACAGCAACTGCATGCTCCGCGCCCAGCTCTTCTACCGCCGCATGCAGGGATACCGGATTGCGGCCGGTAATGACCACTCTGGCGCCCTCCGCCACAAACAACCTGGCACTTGCCAGCCCAATCCCGCTATTCCCTCCAGTAATCAAGGCAACCTTCCCGTCAAGCTTCCCCATCGTTACCACTCCTCATCGTTTTTATTTGAGACCGTACGTTCTAATATAATCAAAAAAATAATTTCTTTCGTATCCGCATCTTAGCATATTCGAGAACGATCAGTAAAGAATTATTTTTACCGGACGTTCTCGAATAGCATCAGCCATGCAAACAACAGAAAATATCCCGCAAGCCACAACAGTGCCCCTATTATGATGAAGATTCCGATGTACCCCGCCCAGCCTGGCGGTTTCTTAATGTACTTCAACAGAAGAAGCGATGCAACAACCAGAACCGCAGAGGGGATGCCTAATATCTGAAACATCAATATATTTATGACATCCAGGATGAACCCTTGGCTGAACCCTGGGTTCGTCAGCAGGACAAAGAGCGCCAACCCTACGATATTAGCGACGACAGCAATGATCCAGAGTATTCTAACGGGTCTAACCATGCTTCACCCCCTATGCTATCCCATTACCCGCTACTCACAAATATTACACCAATGCTAACGTCACTCTCCACAATACCTGTTCTGCTGCTGCACTACAGTAGAAACGACTTTGCCGTCCATTTAAAAGACGGTATCGTTTCAGCCGAACACATCGTATGGTGTTTTTCGCATACATTCAGGCCGGGGGCCTGCTTGCGAACACCGAATGTAATCGAAAAACCGATTACAATGAGACGGCGAGCGGCGCGTGTCCTATTACAACAAGCAAGACGGGCCCTCCCCCATAGGAGAAGACCCGTCTCGCCACTCATCTTCGCCACTCATTCTTGCCTTCGTCATTCATCATTACCTTAAGGACAACCTACCGCCCAGCCGTCTCAAAAGAAAACCGTGCTGTCCAGGTAGCGCCTGCATCCTTCGTCGCATAGAGGGTGGAGCTGTTCATATCCTTCACAGCCATCCAGCCCTGATTGGCATCGGTGAACGAGATCGTTCCTTCGAAGCCGGGAACGGTCTGCTGATTCTTCCAGCTCTGTCCGTTGTTCTTGGTGACCCCGATGCCCACCTGCTCCGCTGCCGGCTGGTAGCCTGCCAGGAAGGCAGTCTGCGTGCCGATCAGCACCATATTCCCGGGGGTGCCCGAAGCCGGGCCTTTCTTCGCTACGGCTGCTCCGCTGCCCGGAGCCGGACCGCCGCCTGCGGTCTCCTGGGCAATCACCCGCTTCCAGCTGCCGCCGGAATTAGAGCTGCCGTAGAGGGAATACGAGGTCTGCGACATGCCGACGCCGCCATACAGCAGCGCATACACCTGACTGCCCTTGGCGTAGATCTGTCCGTAATTCGCCTCAGGGGCGGAGGCACTAAGCACCTGCTTCCAGGCTGCTCCGCCGTTAGTTGTCTTCATTACCCGGTAGCCGCTGCCGGGAACGACCACCACAGCCCAGCCGTTATTCCGGCTGGTGAATTCCGCTCCGCGTGTGTTGGCAGGCGTCTTGATCAGACTCCAGCTCTCCCCGCCATCCTTCGTATAATATGTAGATGCGCGGTTGTAGCCGAAGCCCTGGCTCTTGTCCAGGAACTCTATACGTTCAAAGGCTACTGCCTGGTTCGACAGCCTTGTCCAGGTAGAGCCGCCGTCTGCCGTTCTTAACAGATATTTAGCCTGTCCGTCCTTAACCGCGGCAAGCGCCCAGCCGTGAACATTATCGGGGAAATCAATCTGCTGGAAGCTCCACTGTCCTTCATAGATCTTCTGGAAATGGCAGCCGCCGTCCGAGGTTCCGATCAGGAAGCCGTTCCCGGCTGCACGCCCGATATTCGCATTCAGAAACTCCACATCCGAGAAGGTAAGCGGAATGCTGTCCGATCCGCTGTGTGCCTTTTGCAAATCCTGAAGCAGTCCGTGATCTCCAGTCCCGCAAGCCGGTGCTGCGGCCGAAGCTGCTGCCGCCTGAACCGGGGAAGCCGCCGCTCCCCAGCCTGACAGGGTAAGCAGACCTGCGGTAAGAAGAGTTACGGTTATCTGCTGTAATCTGGTTGTTCTATTCATCGGTAACACCTCCTAAATATATATACCCTCTCTACAGAACGCTACTCCGAAGGTATATGATTATTGTAACCAGAGCTCCTGATTCACATGATACAATTGGAAACGGCTTTACCATCCTTTTATTCTATATTTTAAAAAGACCGCATTCCGTCACTAAAGCAACAGAATGCAGCCTATTCATTAGGTATAAAATATCTGTCCGCTACACCCTCACACTCTGGGTCAGAATGCAGTATTGCAGCGTAAGCTCCCGCTTCACAGATTTCAGTACAGCCTGCGGTGAGCTCTCCCATACGTACGTATCCTGCTTCAGATAATGGAGCACCGTCTTGCAGCTATGATCGAAGCTGTTCATTTGGCATGGATTATTCCGCTCCTCCAGATCCATACGCATCCGGGTAACCAGAATCATATAATCCTCAATCAGGGCATTCTTGGCCAGGGAGCCAGCCGTACCAGTCTCATCCCACTTATAGATGCCGCCTTCAATGGCTTCAGGAGAATCCTCCACCAGTACCAGTCGTGAATTCACTCCAAGCAGCCACTGTATCCGCTCACTGATCTCTGCATAATCCAACTTGAATCCATGACTATCACTCATAGCACTTCCCCCTCTTCAGACAGCGCTATTAACAATACACCCCCATCAGCCGAATGTATATAAGAAATGGTACAAAACTGTAACCAATTTTGCTGTTAAAATCTCCTATCCGTGTTTAATAATAAGTACAGAGGTTTACAAGCACACTGCATTCAAGGAGGAAGTGGACGGTATGATTAAACAGGATATTCAGCATGCACTTCTCTCCAATCTATGGCAGCGCGTGCATTTAATCAGCGGAGAAACGTACACCGGAATATGCCAGATCGACCACTCCGCAGATGCACTGCATATCGAAACGAATAAAGGGACCCTCACCGTCCCCTATTGGACGATCAAGCGATTCATCTAATCACATAACTACAACCCAAAAGACCTCACGGCCACATCAGCAGATGTGAAGCATGAGGTCTTTCTTGTATACTCATACAACCGGATTGGGTATCATAGTGCCGCCCCGGCAATGCTTCAGGTAATTCAGTGCATGGACCTGGCCTGTCATCTCCAGCTCGTCCCGGTAGACCGGATCATGCCAGCCTTCAATATCAATCGTGCCCTGATAGCCGCCCTGGCGGAGAATGGTGATGATATCCGTCCAGTTCGTATCCCCGAAGCCCGGCGTCCGGTCCCACACATAAGGCTTCGGACCATGAATTCCGTACTCCTTGACTATGTCCCAGGCAATCGTCGCGTCCTTGCCATGAACATGGAAGATCTTATCCACCCATTTGCGCAGCTGCGGAACCGGATCAATCAGCGCGGTCAGCTGGTGGGCAGGCTCCCATTCCAGACCAAGATTGTCTGCCGTCACAGCGTTGAACATTTTCTCCCAAGCTGTAGGGTTATGGGCAATATTCCAGTCCCCCTTCTGCCAGCTCCCGCCCATCGCACAGTTCTCAAAAGCAATCCGCAGACCCTTATCTGCCGCCCGCTTCGACAATTCCCCGAACACCTCGGCGAATCTCGGAAGCGATTCGTCAATCGACGAGCCGGGCAGCCGGCCGGTAAAGCCGCCGATAATGTCCGTCCCGAACAATTGCGCGTGCTCAATCAGCTGCTCCCAGCCTGCCAAGGTGGCCTCTGTCTCAGCCTCCGGCCCGCCGCCCAGCGGATTGCCGTAGATGCCGACAGCAGAGATGACGAAGTGATGCTCCGCCGCCAGCTCCCGGACCCGGACTGCAGTCTCCACCAGATCGATTCCGCCTGTCGTCTGCCAGAAATTCAGTTGAAAGGATTCGAAGCCATGCTCCACAATCTGCGGAATGACCTGGACGGCTTCACCGCCGCGTACAAGCGTCCCTATTCTCAGTGAATCTTGCATTGTTGTTGTCAACTCCAGTTGGTTTTATAGTCAGCGCCCTGCTGTTAACGGCTCTTAATCATCTTGCAAGAGCCCCGTTTGAGCAATACCGCATCATAGACAATGTGCTGATGGGAGGAATGTTTGGTAATCAGGTCGAACAGCACGCCCACACTGGACAGTGCCATTTCAGTGCCCGGCTGGCTGATCGTATCCAGCGCAGGATGATAGTACTCAGCCATCTCAATACCGTCGAAGCCGATGATGGAAATATCATCAGGGATGGATAAGCCTGCGGTAAGCACAGCTTTGGCCGCACCGATCGCAATCGTATCGGAGGCCGCAAAGATAGCGGTTACGGTTCTGTCGCGGTTAAGCAGTCTCCGTGCAGCATTGAAGCCTGAGCTTGGACTGTATTCACAGTCCTCTACAAATCCCGGATTATAAGGTATGTTATGTTCTTCCAGCGCCAGCTTGTAGCCAAGAAGGCGGCGGCTGCCCGTGGTGTCTTCCAGTAAGGGAGATTTGGCGAGAAAGCCGATGTTCCGGTGTCCAAGTGAAAGCAGATAAGAGGTTGCCTTATAGGCTTCCTTGGATTCATCGATCGTTACGCTTGAGAAGATGGACGGGTCCACCTCCTGTGAGGTGGTAATTGTTGTGAGTACGAATGGAACGGTTAATTGCTTGAACTTCTCTTCGGAGTGATTATAGGTACCGCCCATGAAAATAATCCCGCTGAGATTCTTCTCCTTCACCAGCTGAATGGCAGCGTTAATCTCATCGGTGCCGTCCTCTACCTGATGGATAAGAAACGGATATCCGCGCAGATTGACCTGACGTTCAATCTCCTTGATCATAATGGAGAAGAACGGGTTAGTAATCCCTTTTACCATAAGTGCAATATTTTTGGATTGGGTTGTTTTCAGATTTCGGGCATTGGAATTGGGAATATAGTTATATTCCTTGACGACACTCAGGACCTTCTCCCGGGTGGCATCACTCACCAGCCCCTTGTTATTGATCACTCTGGACACTGTTGAGATGCCGACACCGGATATCCTGGCGATATCCTTAATGTTTACGTCCACTCTACTCCCCCATTTACAGGTAAGGGAGCTATAAGATATAGCTCCCCTGTAACCTATACAATCTTTTAGTTAACAGGTGTAAATTCTGCCAATTGTTTCTCTACTTCGGCAATGACCTTGTCAACTCCTGCTTTTTTCAGCTGATCACGGTATTCTGCTACAGCCGTTTTTGGATCTTTGCTTGTTTTACCCAGCATGAGCTGAATACCAAGCTGTGCATTTACGTTCGAAATGGAAGCAATTTCGGTAGTTACATTAGCCGGGTCGAAGCTGAAGCCGTTGTACGGATCATCAATGGCTTCTTTATCCCATGCAGCGAACAGATCTTTACGGATCGGATTCTCAGTATCACTAGGAATGACGAACTTGTCGTTTCTGAGCGACCAAGCCGAGAAGCCGCCGCCGTCTGTCTTTTCATTGAAGCCTGGAGGCTGTTTCTTCACGCCGTCTTCAATGATGTAGTGCTTGCCTTCAATACCGTACTGCATCAGGTTGTAGTAGCTTTCATCGGTCATGAATTTCTCAATAACCATCAGAGAACGCTCTGGGTTAGAGGAGTTCGCGCTGATAACTGTCGAGTTATCTACACCCATCTTACGTTTGATTTTCTTATTGGCTTCAGCAAAAGTATAGAAGGCTGTAGGAGAGTCAGGCAGCGCCTTGATATCTCCGCCGTATTGGCCGATCCAGTCCTGGGCATGAGTCAGATAACCCGCAGAGTTCGCGGCTCTGAAGTTGTCTTTGCTGCCGAGGGAAGCGGACAGTACGTCTTTGCCCCAGTAGCCCTTGTCGCCCCACTCACGCATTTTCACAGCCCAATCCTCGAATTCCTGGGTGAAGGCCGGATGGAATACCGTCTTGTAATCCTCTGGGCTCTTAGTGACCAGGTTCAATTCATTCAGCGAGATACCAGGTGCATTCAGCCACATGCCTGTAGTATCTACGAGCATTCTGTACATGTTCTGTGCATCCTCAGCCTTACCGTTAATTGGCGGGAAGGATTCATTCGCAACCACGTTATCCATGTATTTAACCATATCATCAATGGATTTAATGTCAGTCATACCGTATTTCTTCAGCAGATCGGTACGGTAAGCATAACCGGCAGGCGTATATTCACTGAACAGACTCGGTACGCCGTAGATTTTGCCCTTCACCTTGGTGTTCTGCCAGGAGGATTCTGGAATCTCAGCCTTCAGCTTAGGCGCTACCTTGTCCAGCATGTCGGTAATGTCAGTCAGCGCACCTTCAGTTGCCAGGGTGTAGTAGGACACAGGAGCACCAGGAGAAGCATGCGACAGATCGAACGCCTCACCGGAAGCGAACAGCAGCGGATACTTCGTCGCTACGTCCGGCCAGTCAATATATTTGATTTCAAGGGTAGTATTCAGATCAGCCTTAAGCTTCTTGTTAATCTCAGCCAGAATGTCTTTATTGGTAACTCCCTCACTGCCCCACAGGTAATACGTCAGCTTCGCTTCCTTAGAAGTGTCTACGCCTCCGGAATTAGTGGAAGTAGATGGAGTATTCGACGAACCCGTATTTCCATTTGCATCATTGCTTGACGAACAAGCGGATAGCACTCCAGTAAGCATGAGGACAGCAGCTAGAGAAGAAGCAATCTTTTTACCTTTCATTCGGTAAGCCTCCCTTTTCTTTTCTATAATATGGATCTTGCATCTATAACAAACACCCTTCAGTTGAAGCAGGCGTCCATTAACCCTTAACAGCACCGATGGTAAGACCGGTTACGAAGTAACGCTGAATGAATGGATACAGGAGAATAATCGGGCCTGTGGCCAGCACGGCTGTAGCCATTTTAATCGATTGGGTCGGAAGATCGGCTGTATTAATGACCGCCCCCGAGTTGATGAGACTGCCCATATTGGCCTGATTGATCATGCGCTGCAGGAAGTACTGGAGCGGGAACTTGCTCTGAGTGTCCATATACAGCATTCCGTTATACCACTCATTCCAGAAGCCCAGTGCCGAGAACAGTCCGATCGTTGCCAGTGACGGAACCGCCAGCGGCATGAAGATCCGCCAGTAGATGCGGAAATCACCTGCGCCGTCAATCGTCGCTGATTCATACAGGGAATCCGGGATCGCCTTCATGAAGTTACGCATCAGGAAGATCGACCACGCCCCTACCACCGCCGGCAGGATCATAGCGAACAGGTTGTCCTTGAGATGCAGATGCTTAACCATCAAGATGTAAGTCGGAATCAGTCCTCCGCTGAACAAGGTGGTGAAATAGATCAGGAAGGAGAAGAAGTTACGGTATTTGAAATCCTTGCGGTTCAGGACAAATCCGGCCATGGACATCATGAACAGCCCGAGCGCCGTACCGACGACTGTGATAAAGATCGTTACCTGATAAGCATCCACCAGCTTGGAGGAGTTACTGAGCAACAATTCGTAAGCTTTGAAAGAAATCTCATTCGGAATCAGCTTGTACCCCTCGCGGACAATCTCCTGCTCATTCATGAAGGAGGAAGAGATCATCAGCGCAAAAGGAAACACACAGAACAGGGCAAACACGGAGATGCAAATGTAGCTGATCACCTTAATGAAAATGCTCCCTGAATCCTGTTTAATAGTATTACTTGCCATATTAACACCCCTGTTTCTCATCTTGTCTTAGAACAACGCGCTGTCCGGTTCAACCTTGCGCACAATAAAGTTGACGACAAGCACCAGAACCAGACCGAATAAGGATTGGTAGAAGCCTACAGCAGCACCCATGGAGAAGTTAAATTGTCCCACGAGCGACCGGAAGACATACGTATCTATAATATCCGTCTGCGGATACAGCACGGAGTTTGTTCCAATCAAATTGTAGAAGAGGTCGAAGGAGCCTTTGAGAATTCCGCCCATACCGAACAGGAGGAGCAGAATGAAGGTTGGCTTCAGAATCGGCAGAGTCATATAACGGATACGCTGCCAGGTAGTGGCGCCGTCCATATAGGCTGCTTCATAGAGATCATGGTTAATCCCCGTAATGGCTGCCAGATAGACAATCATACCGTAACCGGTACTTGCCCAGATCTTGAACGCGACAATGATGTATTTCCAGATTCCAGCATCGGAGTAGAACTCAATCTTGTCTAAGCCAGTACTGGCAAGCATCGTATTGATAAACCCGGAGTTGAAATTGAACAGGTTATACGCGAACACGCCGACGATAACCATCGAGATGAAGTTCGGAAGCAGAATAACCGACTGGGAGATCTTCTTGAACCACTTGCCTGCAATCTCCGACAGCATGATGGCAAATACAATCTGGATGATGTTACCCAGTGCAAGGAACACCAGATTGTAGAGCAAAGTATTCTTGGTGATATTCCAGAGGTCTCCGTTCTGAATCAGGAACTCGAAATTCTTGAGTCCGATAAAGTCACTGCCGAAGATCCCTTTGTTGAGCTTGTAATCTACGAATGCAACGTAAGCGCCAGGCATTACCGCGTAATGAAACACAGCAAAATACACAATGACAGGCAGCAGCATGAGATACAGCACTTTGTTCTTTAATAATTCCCGGACAACATTTCCGCCCGATTGTACAAATCTTGCCAATGAACCCACCTCCAAATTGAACAATGCATTCTACTGCAACTAATTAACCCTTTTCGTCCATATAGAAACGTTTCCATTATTTCTTTGTGTTTCCCCTTGCTCAGAGCATACTCCTTCCTTGTATACGCTGTCAAACATTTTTTATTTTTAAATAACAAGTAATAAAATTACATTTCATCGATCATAATAGATAAAAAGGCGTTTTTTTTATAGATAATTGACTTTTTTCGGTCAAAAGTCTAAACTCGAAATGTATCGCCTATGGAAACGTTTCTATTTATTCTTTACATGGACATGTCAGCCCTTTTTTTGTGACATCTGATGATGAATTCCCCCGTTCTGATCGATTTCATGTCCTAACTTAAGCACTGGAAAGCGAGGCTCGATATGATATTCAAACAACAAATGAACATGATTACCTTAACCCGGGATGACCTGTCGTATACATTCCTGCCTACAGGAGATATTTTTGAATTCACGCAGGGCTCCACTCTTATTAATCTGTTCCAGGGTAATCCGGCAGAAGGCTCTTCCAATAATATCTATCTGCGCGTATATACGGAGCAAGGAATCCAGAGCTATCCGCTGCTGGGTATTCAGTCGGGCTCCAAGCTGTCCCGTACCGATGACAAACTGATTTTTGAAGGTTCTATAGAAGCAATCAGCTACCGCGTTACCTTCGCACCGGCCAAGGACGGCATCTGGTTCTGGCAGCTTCAGCTCTCCGGCAACGGCGAGACTGTAGATGTAGTGTACGGCCAGGATGTCGGCATTGCAGAGAAAGGCGGCATTCTCGCCAATGAGCTCTACATGAGCCAGTATCTGGATCACAGCATCTGGGAAGGCCCGCAGGGCTACGCTGTATGCTCGCGCCAGAACCAGCCGCAGGGAACAGAATTCCCGTATCTCCAGCAGGGTGTAGTCGGCTCACGGGCTGTAGGCTATTCCACAGATGGTATGCAGTTCTTCGGCATTTCCTATAAAGGCAGCTATGTGCCTGAAGCGCTTAACGGCAATCTGCAGAACCGTAACTACCAATACGAGCTGGCTTATACCGCACTCCAGACCGAGACTATGGTCCTGTCGGCTCCGGTAGAATTCGCCTTCTACGGCCTATACCGCCCGAATCATCCCGCTGCTGTAACTGAGCTCGAATTCCAGGCTGAGCTGCAGGCAGCTTACGCAGAGATCGACTGGAGCGGCAAGGAAGCCGTGCCAAGCCGGGATGTCCCTGTACTGAGTGGACATATCGGCAAGCCTTATGTCTCCGCGCAGTGGTCACAGGCCGAGATCGATGCTGCCTTCCCTAACCGGAAGCTTGAGGAAATAGAGAACGGCCAGCTGCTCTCCTTCTTCACTGACGGGCATGTCCATGTGGTTCTGCAGCCTAAGGAGCTGCTGGTGGAACGTCCGCATGGTCATATCATCACCTCGCTGCTGGGCGACAAGCAGGTAGACAACAACCTGATCTCCTCCACTAACTATATGTACGGTATCTTCAACGGGCAGACTGTAGTGGGGAATACCTCCTTCCATAAAGGGCTCTCCACGCCGCGCGGCCTGCTGAATATTCAGCGCAACAGCGGTCAGCGGATCTATGTCCGCATGGACGGGGTCTACCGGATTCTTACACTGCCGGCGGCTTACGAGATGGGCGTGAATTTTGCGAAATGGCACTATCAGCTTGAGGATGATGTACTGACCGTTACCTCGATCGCCGCAGCAGGCCAGCCGGATGTTGCCCTTCAGGTTCAGTCGAAGCTGGGCAGATCCTATGATTATCTGATCACGAACCAGCTGGTCATGGGCGAGCATGAATTCCAGCGTCCGGTACGGGTGGAAGAGAAGGACGGCATCCTGCAGCTGCTTCCTGATGAAGCATTGCTTCAAAAGCTTCCTTATCCGGGCCTGCATTTCGATATCCAGCTGCCGGGAACTTCCTATACGTATAGTGACGACCGGATGTTCTATGCCGACAGACAGCCGCGCAATGGCACTCTGCTTACCTTGTCGGTAACGCAGTCTTCCGGCTTCCAGCTCGTGCTTCAGGGCAGACTTACAGCAGCAGAGGCTCTTCCTCTGACGGCCCCTTACACACTGGAGAAGGAGCAGGCACAGTATAACGAATTCTACGCTTCGTTCACTTCCGGCTTCCAGCTTGAGCTGGATGGAGCCGAGCAGTCACGGATCGATATTCTGAATGAAACGGCATGGTGGTACACCCATAATGCGATGACCCACTTCATCATGCCGCATGGCCTTGAACAGCCGGGCGGAGCAGCCTGGGGGACACGCGATGTCTGCCAGGGGCCAATGGAGTACTTCCTGATGACCCAGCATTATGAGCTGGCCCGCAATGTTCTGCTGAAGATCTATTCGCATCAGCTGTGGGAGAGCAAGGAATGGCCGCAATGGTTCATGTTCGACCAGCATCCGGTTCAGGCCCATGAATGGCATGGCGACGTTGTGCTCTGGCCGCTGAAATGCATCAGCGATTACATCCTGGCAACCGGAGACTACGCGATTCTTAACGATGAAATCGGCTATCACCATCTGGCGGACGCTCAGCCAAGCCAGCAGACCGAGACGGTCCTTGAGCATGTGAAGGCTGCCGTAGAGACCATCCGTGAACGCTTCATACCGGGCACTGCTCTGATCAACTATGCCGGCGGCGACTGGGATGACACCCTGCAGCCAGCCAATGAAGCGCTCAAGACCAAGCTGGTCAGCGCATGGACGGTCGCGCTCGCCTTCCAGGTGATCCGCAATCTGTCCCAGGTGACTTCCGCCGATCCTGAATTCTCCGCCAGCCTGGCAGCTATGGCTGAAGAGATGAAGGAATCATTCCGGACCCTCCTGATCAAAGACGGCGTGATCGCCGGCTTCGCTTACTTCCAGGAGGACGGCAGCATTGATTATATGCTTCATCCGCTGGATCAGCAGACCGGCATTCATTACAGGTTATTGCCGATGACCCGCAGCATTATTGCCGAGCTGGTTACGCCGGAGCAAGCGGCAGCCAATCTGCGCTTGATCGATGAACACCTGAACTGCCCGGACGGCGTGCGTCTTATGGACCGTCCTGCCCGCTATGAAGGCGGCGTAAGCACCATCTTCCGCCGTGCAGAGCAAGCAGCCAGCGTGGGACGCGAGATCAGCCTGCAATATGTACATGCCCATATCCGCTATATCGAAGCTTCCGCCAAGCTGGGCGAAGCGAAGCGGGCCTGGGACGGCCTGTTCCAGATCAACCCGATCAACATCCGGCAGAGCGTGCCAAATGCCCAGCTGCGCCAGAGCAACATGTACTTCAGCAGCTCGGACGGCGACTTCCCTGACCGTTACAACTATCAGGAGAACTTCAACCAGCTGCGTGACGGCAGCGTAGAAGTGAAGGGCGGCTGGCGGCTGTATTCCAGCGGTCCAGGGATCTATCTCAATCAGCTGATCTCAGCCGTTCTGGGTATCCGCTTCAGTGAAGAAGAGCTGATTATCGATCCAGTCCTTCCGGCCAGCCTTGACGGCCTGCGCTTCACTTATGAGTGCTTCGGCAAGAAGATAACCTTCGTCTATCACATCAGCGCAGGTGAGGCCCTCACCCCGGAAGTGCATGCAGCAGGCGTTGCTGTTACCGGCCAGGTTCTGCCGAATCCATACCGCCCGGGCGCGGTAAGCATTGCCAAGAATCACCTGCTGAGCCTGCCCGGCGATGAGCTGCATCTCTATGTAACACAATAACTTTCAGTACGCTTACGAAGGAGTTAGCCATGACTAAACCGTTTATCCAGGATCTCGTGAACGATATGACACTAGACGAGAAGTTAGCCCAGCTTACCCAGCTTGGTCCATACTATTGGGGTCTGGATGATACCGTGGATTTGACGGGTCCATTCAAAGAACTTAATATCGAGCCGCAGGTGATCAAAAGCATAGGAAGCGTTCTGAACGGCATCGGCGCACGGAACGTCATTGAGCTGCAGACCCGGCATCTGGAATCCAGCCGCCTGAAGATCCCGCTCCTCTTCATGGCCGATGTCATTCACGGCTACCGGACCATTCTGCCGATTCCGCTCGCTATGGGCTGTTCCTTCGATCTCGATGCCTGCGAGCAGTTCGCTGAGGTAGCTGCGCGGGAGAGCGCTGCCGCCGGCATTCACCTCACCTTCTCTCCGATGACCGACCTCGTGCGCGATCCGCGCTGGGGCCGGGTCATGGAGACCTCCGGTGAGGACCCTTACCTGAACGCCCGGGTGACCGAGAGCATGGTCCGGGGCTACCAGGGCAAGGACCTGAAGGAGCCGGGGCGGATCGCTGCCTGCGTGAAGCATTTCGCCGGCTACGGCGCGCCGGAAGGCGGCCGTGAATATAACACCGTGGACATGTCCACCGGCGTACTCCGCGAGTTCTATCTGCCAGCCTACAAGGCGGCAGTAGATGCCGGTGTCGCTATGGTGATGGCGGCGTTCAATACCATTGACCGCATTCCGTCCAGCGGCAACAGCAAGCTCCTGCGCGGTATTCTCCGCGAGGAATGGGGCTTCGATGGCGTCACCATCGCCGACTTCAACTCCGTGAACGAGCTGGTGCCCCACGGCGCAGCGCAAGACGGACGTGAAGCTGCCTTGAAGAGCCTGGTAGCCGGACTGGATATCGAGATGATGTCCACCCACTATCTGAACCACGCTGCTTCGCTTGTCGAGGAAGGTCTTCTCGACCTCCGCCTGATCGACGAAGCGGTTACGCGGGTACTGGAGCTTAAGGACGCCCTAGGCCTGTTCGACAATCCGTTCAAGGATGCCGACCCTGTAGCTGATGAAGCCGATAAGCCAAGTCCCGAGCATCTTCAGGCGGCACGCGAGCTTGGCGCCCGCTCGATCGTTCTGCTGAAGAACGAAGGCGGAGTCCTGCCGCTTACGCGCGGCATGAAAATCGGCCTCGCCGGTCCCTTCGCTACCTCGATCAATGTTCTTGGCGGCTGGGCCGGTACCGAGAAAGACCCGGCGGTCTCGCTCTACGAGGGCATCACCGGCAAAATCCAGGCAGCGGACCTGCTCACAGCAATGACAGGCGAGCTGGGAAGCATGCTGGAGGGTGTATTCGATGTGGAAGATGCTTCCGAAGCGGCTTACGAGCAGCTGAAGGACTGCGATGTCATTCTTGCTGCAGTCGGCGAGAATCAGCAGGATACCGGGGAAGGCGGCAGCAAGGCCAGCCTGCGGCTGTCCGCCAATCAGGAGAAGATGATCCACCGCCTTAAGGCAACCGGCAAGCCGGTGGTCACTATTGTGTTCAGCGGCCGTCCGCTGGAGCTTGCACCAGTGCTTGCGTCAAGCGACGCGCTGGTACAGGCCTGGTTCCTCGGCACCGAGTCGGGAAATTCCATTGCAGATGTGCTGTTCGGAGATTATAACCCGTCCGGACGCCTCTCCATGAGCTTCCCTTACTCTGTGGGACAGATTCCGGTGTACTATAACGCTTATCAGACGGGACGCCCTTATGATCCGCAGTATCCAAATGTGCGTTATGTAACCCGCTATCTGGATATTCCGAATGATCCGCTGTTCTGCTTCGGCTATGGCCTTAGCTATTCCACCTTTGCTTACAGCGGCTTCACTGTAGAAGCTGCGGCAGACGGCAAGGTACTTGCCTCTATCCAGTTGGAGAACACCTCGGAGGTTACCGGCAAGGAGACCGTTCAGCTCTATATCCGCGATGTTACCGCAAGTGTGGTCCGTCCCGGCAAGGAGCTGAAGGGCTTCAAGCAGGTTACCCTTGCCCCGCATGAGAAGCAGACGGTATCCTTCGAGATCACCAGAGACATGCTCATGTTCTACGGCCAGGAGGATCAGCTCGTGTTCGAGCCAGGAGACTTCGACATTATGCTTGGTGCAAACTCCGGCGATCATAGCACGCAGCGGATCTGGATCGGCTGACCCTACTTTTCGCTCCAGGTGAAGCTACCCGATAGACCCAAGTGGAAACGGCTTTGCCGTCCTTTTGAAGGGAGGCACCCGTTTCAACGAAAAATAGCGCCAATCCCCCACTTCACAAGTGTAGGGATTGGCGCTATTTAGATTGCACAGCTCTGCGTTACGCCCCGGTCAGCAGCTCGATATCCAGCCGGGCAAAGGTATCCTTCCATTCCTCCGAGCAGCCGCTGTCGGTCAGCACCATGGAGATATGCTCAAGCGGAGCGATCTGGGCAAAGGTAGTGATGCCGAATTTGGAATGATCCGCGACCAGAATGGATTCCTCGGCCCGTTCCATCATTTTGCGCGAGACGAGGGCTTCTTCCAGGTGGTAGTCGGTAATGCCCTCCGAGAGCGAGATCCCCCCGGCAGAGATGAACGCCTTATTCACCTTGAACTGGCCCAGCAGATCATGGGCGGTGCCCCCTACTGACGCCTGATACCCTGCATTCACCTCGCCCCCGGCAAAAATAACCTTCCCCGCAAACAGCTCCAGCGCACAATTCAGCACGGGAACAGAGTTCGTAATCACCGTCACCTGTGTACGGTCCTTCAGCGCGCGCATAATCTCAAGGGTCGTTGTCCCGTTGTCGAGAATCACCGTCTCGCCGTCTTGAATGAGTGAGGCGGCCAGCCTGCCGATAGCCTGCTTGTCCGGCAGATGCATCTGGGCGCGCTTCATGAACGTAGGCTCATGATTCTCCGAGCGGATTCGTACCGCTCCCCCGTACACCTTGCGCAGCCGCCCTTCCTTCTCCAGCCGGTCCAGATCGCGCCGGATCGTCTCCGTTGTCACCCCGAACCGCTCTGCGAGAAAATGCACCTGGACCTTCCCCGCAAGCTCCAGCTGGGCGAGAATCGTGTGCTTGCGTTCTTCATAGGTCAGCGACATCCATGCTTCCTCCAGTCGTTGTAGATTTATTATATAGATTGTACTTTTATTTTTTCTGATGATGGGATTGGCCGTGACACCAGAGAATAGTTGGCCCCCCAGCCGCTGTTGTCCCAGATTTCCATGATTCAGCCACTTTTCGCGGGAGAAATCCGGTGACGGCTGCTGCACGAAAGTAACCAGGCCCGATGTATGTCAAAAACAGCATACAATCCGCCTACGCGAAGGTATCAGACCCAATGTATGTCAAAAACAGCATACAATCCGCCTACGCGAAGGTATCAGACCCAATGTATGTCAAAAACAGCATACATTCTGCTTGCGCGAAGGTATCAGACCCAATGTATGTCAAAAACAGCATACATTCTGCTTGCGCGAAGGTATCAGACCCAATGTATGTCAAAAACAGCATACAATCCGCCTACGCGAAGGTATCAGGCCCAATGTATGTCAAAAACAGCATACAATCCGCCTACGCGAACTAGTTAGTAAATTCAAATTTTTGTTGGGTATCTCTAGTCAAAATGTTGTTTCTAGTGTATTGATGTTGTTTTCACCAGTATATGAATCTGAATTCCACTTGTCAATGCGAGACCCCTGCCACAGAAACATCCTACATACATAGCTATGTAGGTCTAGCACACATTGTACTTTATACAGCAGATTACTCCAAAATCGTCCGAAAATAGCCTCTGCTGCACTTTGTACACTAGAATTCTGCTAAGAGGAGGTTTGGAAGCTATATTAGTAAAATCTAATGTATAAACTGCAGCAGAATCAGCTTTTGCCCAATATCGCGCTAATTCTATTGTATGGAATACAATCAGCAACAAAGGCGGCTTGACAGAATAACTAAACGAGCCTAAAATCAACATGAAACAACATAAAGAAACATGAATCAACAACAGATCAAGTCGACAACTCTACACTGTTACATCACCACACGCCTTACTGCCTTACCCATAATCGGATTGACAAGAGAGGGGATTTCCCGCATGAACAGTAAATTATCATTTCGGCCAGACGGTACCTTCACCATCGTACAGTTCACTGACCTCCACTGGATGGATGGAAGAGCAGAGGACCAGCAGACCCGGGAGCTGATGGAGCTGGTGCTGAAGGCGGAGCAGCCCGACCTGGTTATTTTTACAGGGGATACCATTTATACAGGTCCGGTCCGTGAAGGCGAGCTTCCTTGCCAGGACCCCAAGCAGGCCTTCCGCGATGCCGTGGCTGCTGTAATGAATTCCGGTGTACCTTGGGCGTTCGTATTCGGCAACCACGACACAGAGAACGGAGTGACCTACAGCGAGCTGATGGAGATTGCGCAGGAGTCCCCGCAGTGTCTGGCTGAGGCTGGTCCGGCGGAGCTGGCCGGTTCAAGCAATTACGTCCTGGAGATTGAAGGCACGGGCAATCATGCGGGAGCCATCCTCTATATGCTCGATACAGGTGCCTACTCTCCGCTGGAACAGATTCCCGGGTATAGCTGGGTCCGGCGTAATCAGATGGACTGGCTGGCAGAGCAGTCTGCACGGCTGAATCCCGGAGAAGGTCAAGCGAAGCGGCCTGCACTGGCGTTCTTCCATATCCCGCTGCCCGAATATGACGAGATGTGGAACACCCAGGTTTGTTACGGACACAAGTATGAACGGGTCTGCGCTCCGGTTCTGAATTCAGGATTATTCGCTGCGCTTGTAGAGATGGGCGATGTGGCGGGCACCTTTTGCGGACATGACCATATCAATGATTTCACCGGCACGCTGCATGGCATCCGCCTAAGCTATGGCCGGGCAACCGGCTATAATACTTACGGGCACGACAACCTCAAACGGGGGGCGCGTGTCATCCGTCTGAAGCAGGACCATCCGTCCTTCGATACCTGGCTCCGGCTGGCAGACGGCTCCCGTTGTACCGAACAGCCTGCCCATACACCTCCCCTGCTGCAGGGTTCACAACACTAACTTACTTCTTGAGGGGCTGACAATCTATGCTGCTGCCAATTCTTTTGGTGCTGGCTTCCGGAATGTGCCACGCGGTGTGGAGCATGTTCACCAAAAGAAGCCTGAATAAAAGCATCTTCCTGTGGTCGATTATGATGGTCTCCACAGTGCTGCTGCTGCCGGTGCTGCTTATCGAGCTGTGGACGCAGCCGCTGGCCGCCGGCGCTTACGCCCTGCTGCTGCTGTCTGTAGCGCTGCAGGCCTTGTATTCCTGGCTTTTATCCATAACCTATGAGATGGGCGATCTGTCCCAGATCTACCCGGTGATGCGGGGGACAAGCACGCTGCTGATCCCGCTGATCGGCGTTATTTTCCTGAAGGAATCCTTGTCTGTCTACGGTTGGATCGGGATCTGCTGCATGCTCGGCGGCTTCGCTGTCCTCAGCGGAATAGGCTCCAGAAGAAGCCACCCGGCTTCATCCGGCTCTGGGTCTGTGTCCGGCACCCTGGCTTCATCCGGCTCTATGTCTGTGTCCGGGACTCCAGCTGCATCCCGCCCCGGCACCACCTTAGGCTATTACACACCGATGCTCATGGCCCTCTGCGTGGGATTATGCACTACCTGCTACGTGTTCGTCGATAAGCTGAACCTTCAGCATATGTCGCCGCTGGCGCTGCTTGAAGTGACCAATATCGGCTTTGTTGCCGGACTGACCCCCGCCGTCCTGAGATCGCGGAAGCTGCTTGAAGAGTGGCGACGCAACACATTCACCATCCTGCTGGGCAGCGTGCTCAACCCGGGCTCCTATCTGCTGTTCCTGTTCGCACTTCAGCAGGCGCCGCTCGCTCATATCAGCCCGCTGCGGGAGATCGGCACCATATTCGCTACGCTCCTCGGTGTGCTGCTCTTGAAGGAGCGTCAGGGCGTGCGGCGGATGATATGCTCGGTTGTCATTTTTTGCGGAATTCTGTTAATTGGCATCTGGGGGTAAGCAGGATAAGGATCACAGATGTCGAATTGAAACCGTATGATGAAGATAACCTCGATGAGTACACACCTAATGAAGGCCCGAGCCAGATTCAACCCCAAGCAGGCTCTGTTGCTGCTTCTTTACTTAACCATTCTGATCAGTCTGCGCTATCTGTGGTTCAATGCCAATACAGCGTCTGAGCATCCCGAGGCACAGCAAGGTGTGCTGGATATGCGGGGCTGGGACTTCGGGAATTCCCCGTCCATCCAGCTCGATGGAGAGTGGGAGTTCTATCCCGGCCAGCTCCTGGGCTATGAGGATTCCGCCCTACTTGCTGCGGCCACACCGCATGTGGTCCAGGTTCCCGGCGACTGGAGCAGCGGCTTCCCGGAAGGAGAGCAATCCTCGCTGGGCTATGGCACATACAAGCTGCGTATACTCGTAGACCCGTCACAGACGGAGTCTTACGGCTTCTGGATTCAGCGCATTCAGGCCACCTCCAGCATCGATATTAACGAGCAGAGAGAGACGAGCTTCGGGAAGCTGTCCACGGATAGCGGGGACTATATCCCTAAGGCGGTCTCTTACACAGCAGCCTACGAGAATCCGGGAAGGCAGGAGATTGTTCTCCTCGTCCGGGCAGCCAACTACGACCATCCGGTGGAGGGCGGGATTGTAAGATCGATCCGTTTCGGCTCCCAAGCCGCGGTGGATACGGAACGGATGTATTCCATCGGCTTCCAGCTGGTGGCGTTCATGATCATGCTGCTGCACGCGCTGTATGCGGGGATTTTATTCTTTTTTAACCGGAAGCAGCGGGCGTTTCTGCTCTTCTTCCTCCTGCTGATGGCAGTAGCAGCTACCATTGTAGTGGATAACGATACGATTCTGCTGATCTGGTTCCCTATTAACTATACATGGGCACTGAAGCTCAAAATGCTGGCCTATCCTGCGTTGTCTCTGTTCATGCTGCTGCTGACGCGCAGCTTCTCGGCCTACGAGCGCCCCGGCCGTCTGTTCAAAATCTATCAGCTGGGTCTCCTGCTCTATACCGCTTATGTTCTGATCTTACCAGCACATTACGTGGTCTATGCCAGACCGTTCTTCTCCGTTTTCTACCTGCTTCCGGTAGCCGGAGTCATCTATTCTATCGGCCGGATGGTCATGAGGCAGGAGCAGGATTCCTTCTTCCTGCTGTTTGCTGCCGCGGCCATCGGCTCCAGCATCATTGGCGGGGCCTTGGAATCCAATGCCAAGGGAAGTATTCTGTATTATCCTGTAGATGTCATTGCAGCCATTATCGGCTTCTCTTCTTACTGGTTCAAGCGGTACTTCCGCAATGCGGAGGAGAACCGGCTGCTCAACCTGCAGCTGAAGGAGAGCGACCGGAAGAAGGACGAATTCCTGGCCAATACCTCCCATGAGCTGCGGACACCGCTGCACGGCATTATCAGCATTGCCCAGACAGTAGCCTCCAAGGAACAGCAGGTGCTGGACGAACAGAGCTCTAAGGATCTGGAGCTGCTCATTACGATCAGCCACCGGATGTCCCTCATGCTTAACGATCTGCTTGATGTGACCCGTCTGCAGGAGAAGCGGATTGTGCTCCAGCGCGAGCCGCTGGCCATGGGTTCACTGGTCTCGGGCGTGCTGGGGATGTTCGAATTCATGATCGAAGGCACACGGCTGCAGCTGCGTAATGAGCTTCCCGCTTCATTGCCGCCGGTCTGGGGGGATGAGAAGCGGATTGTGCAGATCCTCTATAACCTGCTGCACAATGCAATCAAGTACACGCAAGCCGGAACGGTCACCGTATCCGCTGCAGCCGACGGCAAGCTTGCGTGGATCAGCGTAGCCGATACCGGAGCAGGAATCGACAAGGAGACCCAGGCGCGGATCTTCTCGCCGTATGAGCAAGGCAGCAAAGGCATCATTGACGGCGGCGGTATCGGCCTCGGCTTAAGCATCAGCAAGCAGCTGACCGAGCTGCACGGCGGTAACCTTACACTAGACTCTGAGCCGGGAAAAGGGTCCGTGTTCACATTCACTCTTCCGCTGGCCTCCTCTGCCGGTGCACGGGAGAACACCGATCAGAATACAGCCGCCGCAGGGCAGCCGGACAACCCGGATCTGCAAGGGCTGCTGCTTGAGGAGAGCCGGCTGCTATTACAGCAGTCCGATATCCGCAATCTCACAGTCCCTGTGGAGTTAACGAATCCGCCGAAGATACAGGATGCCGCCCAGGAGGCCAAGTCTCTGATCCTGGCCGTCGATGATGATCCGGTCAATCTCAAGGTGCTCTCCAGCATGCTCTCGGCAGAGCATTATCAGCTGGTCACCGCCACCAGCGCCGAGGAAGCCCTGGAGCTGCTGGGTACCGAGCCGTGGGACCTGCTGATCGCCGATGTGATGATGCCGTACATGTCCGGCTATGAATTGACGCGGATCGTCCGGCAGCGCTTCTCCCTCTCGGAGCTGCCGATCCTGCTGCTCACAGCCCGCAACCAGCCGGCAGACATCTATACCGGCTTCCTGGCCGGAGCCAATGATTATGTTGCCAAGCCGGTGGACGCCCTGGAGCTGAAATACCGGGTCCGCTCACTGACCGGACTGAAGCAGTCCGTTACCCAGAGCCTGCGGATGGAGGCAGCTTATCTCCAGGCACAGATTCAGCCGCATTTCCTGTTCAATACGCTGAACGCGCTGCTGGCGCTGAGTGAATTCGACCTGCCGAAGATGCGTGATCTCGGCGAGGCCTTCTCCTCCTACCTGCGCATCAGCTTCGATTATATGAACTCACAGCAGCTCGTCGGATTATCCCATGAGCTGGAGCTAATAGAGTCCTATCTCTTCATTGAGAAGGCGCGCTTCGAGGAACGTCTGCAGATTGAAAGGGAGGTTGATCCCGGCATTGAGCTGCTGCTTCCTCCGCTCACCCTTCAGCCGCTTGTGGAGAACGCCGTCAGACACGGCCTGCTGAGCCGCAAAGCCGGAGGCAAGCTCCAGATCCGCATTCACCGCCAGCAAGGATACACCTCCTTCGAGGTGGAGGATAACGGCAAGGGCATGAGCGGGGAGCAGGTGGTCCGCCTGCTCGACGACACCTTCCAGGCCCACCGCGGCATCGGCCTGCTGAACACCAACCGGCGCCTGACCCAGCTCTACGGCGAAGGCCTCGTGATCCGCAGCCAGCCTGACGTTGGCACTACAGTATCCTTTGTGATTCCTGAGCGGAGGCAGGGCTGAACCGCCCGCTCCATAACGGCAGCATAAATAACCCGCAGTTCAGGAGAAGACTCCAGAGCTGCGGGTTATTACCCGTGTACTTCAAACTACGGCAGCAGCTTGTCCCACTGCTCTTGATATACCTTATAGACCTGAGGATATTTGCGTTTCATTTGACGAATGCCTTCCTCCATGAAATAATCGGTTGTTCCCGGTCCACCCAGGTCATCGAGGAGATCCATTGGATTGAAAGTATCATCCATCTCCTCTGCTTCCCCTTCAGCCTTCCTACGGATTTCATCCTTGAAGAAGGACACTGCCTGCATTTTGATACCGGGATAGATCTGCTTATCTCTCATCAGCCGGTCAATCTCCAGAATCAACTTCGTTCCTGCCTGGGCTTGACTACGCTGCTCCAGCACCTCCGAGTTCTTCGGAGCTACATAATAAGCCAGATCCACAAAAGTCAGGGCTTCTTTATAAGCATTGCTGTCCGAGAGGACTCGGCTTTGTTCCAACAGTTGCTCTACAGCCTGCTCCCTTTCTTCGCCTTCAGGCAAAGAACGCAGATAAGTTCGGATGCGCTGCTTGAGCTTGTTCCAGAACTGCATTTTGTTAAGGTGAAACATGCCAGTGCAGGTCAGCAGCGCCCATCCATCGGAAGCGCTCCCCTCTTGCTGACTGCGTCCAGCCGTGAGGGCGTCCAGATCATCCAGCCAGCCAATTATAGCTTCGGCTGCTGATTGCAGCGCCGCAGCACTCTGCTGCCGCTGTGCCTGCTCCTGCTCATACGCAGTCTTCCAGCCAGACTACAGGTTCTCCAGCAGACTGGCGAGCCGCTCCAGCTTGTCCGCCGTGTCTTTTCCACTCTTATACGTAAGCCGTGCCAGCTTATTCCCCTGCTCACCAATACCGGTCAACTGTCCCTCCACTTCTGCGGCTGAACCCTCTACTAAGATACGCCTCCTGTCTAACACCCTGTTTGAATTCAGTTATTATTATTCCGCAGATCCACAGATCTGGATTTCGTAATTGTAGGCAGGTCAGTTAAAGACTTCACCATTTGTCTGTATGAAGCTACAAACCATGATAGATATGGCACATAACTTCCTGTATTGTAATACTCTAAGATTGCTTCAATATAACCGCTACTCTTCACATATCCTGCCAGCAGAGGCATTTCTCCATTGCCCAGTAGTGAGAATGTCTGCACCATGCGTGCTGTCCGTTTGTTTATATCTTGAAAATACTGTAGATAACATAGGTTAAGCTTCAGATAAATGGCGCGTTCAAACGGATTGTTGATGGTTCCAGCCACCTCAAGTAGATACTTCAATTCCTCATTTAAATAATCTCTGCCCACAGGGGGGGAGTAGTCCGTTCCAGATATTCTGACAGCATCCTCACGTGGAGCTCCGCAATTTGCTGCTGGCAATAAATCTTTGGCCAGGATGGAATGCACATCAATTATAAAGTAACGATCTATTGCTTTATCTTTTGAAGTAAGCACAAAATTATAGGCATCTCTTAAATTCAGAATCATTTGCGCATCAGAATATAACTTACCTCCAGCGGTGATGCCCATTTTTAGAAGATTGATGGTGTCCACTTTGGAGTATGTATTTCCCTCTAACTTAGCAGAAGAATATACAAAATCAATTCCAATCTCCTCTACATTTCGGTAGTTCGTCAGAAAAGACTCCAGTGGATATCTCAAAGAGGCCTCCTGAAGTTGTTTGCTTTGAGAGCCTGTTAATTGGGGAAACTTATTTAATCGCTCCGGATCATAACCTGACATTTCAATTCCTCCTGCTCTACAGAAAGTTCTTCATCCTAATTTTTCATTTTAACATTAATTCTATAATACGTATAACGGATTCTCCCCAACCCATAGCAAAAAAAGACGAGACAGAGTATTCTCCGTCCCGCCTTCGAATCAGTTACTTCAATGTTTTCATCCTACTCTTTACTCTCCTCCGGCGTATAAACCACCATCTTCTCAATCGTAACCACCTTGCCGAAGCTGTTGGTCACCTTGAATACGAACGTATTACTGCCCTCGGTCAGCGTCACCGACTCATAGAAGCTGCCATAGCTGCTGATCAGTTTGTCATTCAGATAGACTTTGGGACTGCTGTCGTTTGCATCCGTTGCACTCCCAGTCAAGGTAAGCTGCTTCGTCTTGGTCGTCTCAGGAATATAATCCAGCTTCAGCACCGGCTCACTCACGTTAAACGTAATAGTCTTGGTCACAGGCTCCGAGCTTTTGCCCAAGCTGTTAGTCGCTTTGAAGGTGAACGTATTCGTTCCTTCTTGGAGCGTTACCGTCTTGTTGAAGGAGCCATATTCGCCTACAAGTGCGTCGTTCATGTAGATCTTAGGATAGCTATCATTCTTGTCACTCGCCTTACCGCTTAAGGTAACTGTCTTGCCGCTGCTCGTCTCGGGAATCAGATCAAGCGTCAGCACGGGACTGTCCACAGCAAAGGTAATCGTTTTGGTGGCAGTGGCCGAACTTTTACCCAGACTGTTAACAGCCTTGAAGGTGAACGTATTCACTCCTTCCTTAAGCGTTACTGTCTTGTTGAAGGAGCCATATTCGCCTACAATTTCGTCATTCATATAAATCTTCGGGTAGCTGTCATTCTTGTCAGTCGCTTTACCGCTTAGGACTACCGTTTTGCTGCTGCTGGTCTCCGGGATCAGATCGAGCGACAGCACAGGTCCGTCTACATTAAAGGTGATTACCTTGGTAATAACCGCTGAGCTTTTGCCCAAGCTGTTCGTAGCCTTGAAGTTAAACGTATTCGCCCCTTCTTTCAGGGTAACCGTCTTGTTGAAGGAGCCGTATTCGCCCACAAGCTGATCATTCATGTAGATCTTCGGATAGCCGTCGTTCTTATCGGTAGCCTTCCCGCTCAGGGTAACCGTCTTGCTGCTGCTGGTCTCCGGAATCAGATCCAGGGTCAGTACAGGCCCGCCCAGGGTCACGACAATCTGTTTCTCCACCACTGCTTTTTTATCATTTTTATTGACTGCGGTCACCACAATCTTGTTCAAGCCTTCCTTCAGCGTTACATCCGCACTGAATTCCCCGTTGTAAGACACGTAGGCGGTCTTATCATTAACCGTAACCTCTGGATTCATGTCGCCGCTGTCCTTGACTTTACCGGTGATCTTGGCTGTAAGCTGATTGGACGTTTCGGGAACCTGCACCGTAAGCTGCGGCCCGGAGGTCTGATAGGTCACCTGCTTCGTCACTGTATTGGAGCGTCCGTTCGGCAGAACCGCCTTGAAGACAAATTCGTAGACCTTCTCTCCCCCATCCAGTTCATACGCCTCGGCAAAAGTTCCCTCCACATTCTCGACTTCTTCATCGTTGATGTACACCTTGGCATCCGCATTCACTTTACCCGTAAGCTTAACCGTTTTGTCCGACACCTGTGCCGGAACCTGCACGTCCAGCTTCACATCCTGTGTAGCGGTAGTATAAGAGGACTTCAGTACGCGGTACAGCAAAGTAGCTACAGAAGCGCGGTTAATCGGACTAGTCGGCCCGAAGGTTCCGTCCGGGAAGCCCTGAATCAGCTTATTCTCCACAGCCACCGCTACTTCCTTCGCCAGTTGTGGAGTCACATCCTCATAGTCGTCGAATCTGTACCGCAGAATATTGTCCGCGTCTACATTATCCGTCTCCAGCCCCATCGCACGTACCAGGGCAACAGCCACATCTTCACGTGTTGCGCTCGCCTGAGGATCGAAGAACGGCTTGCCTTTCACTGGAAAATACCCGGTCAGATAATCCTTGGCTGTCTCCACATATTTGTAGGCCCAGGAGGAAGGAGCGACATCCGAGAATGTCTGCGTTCCATCCGAGACCAAATCAAGTCCAAAGGTCAATGTAATCAGCTTGGCTAACTGTTCTCTGGTAATTGCCGCTTCAGGCTTAAAGGACCCGTCCGGGTTCCCCGTAATAATACCTTGATTCGCCATACTCTGTATCGCTTCATTGGCCCAGTACGTGGTCTTCACATCCACGAATACATAAGACGTCTTCTGCTCTACCACCGTTGCTGCACTAGCCACTCCCCCGCACAGCATACTAAGCAGCATCACCCATGCCGATACTACTCTCCATCTTTTCGCCATCACACTAATCGCCCCCAACCATAGTAAGCAGCCCCGGCCATCCACTCTTCTATTAATATCCTTAAGAGAGAACAGCCTGCTAGACTCGCAGAGACAATTATACTCCAAATAGTTCCAAGGTAATAGTTCCTAAGCTATAAAATATTTTCCTCACACCGCCAAAGCCGCCGTCTCCCGCTTCAGCCACGCCCGGTGCTCCTCATCCAGCAGCGGAGCCAGCTTATCGTACACCTCAGCATGATAATGATTCACCCAATCCAGCTCTTCCTTGCTTAGCATAGACAGCTCAATCGCCCGGGTATCTATCGGCAAATAACAGAGGTCTTCAAACTTCAGGAATCTGCCAAACTCCGTAGTCACATCCTCCGTAATCAGCAGCGTATTCTCCGTGCGGATACCATGACGGCCTTCCTTGTAGACTCCCGGCTCTACCGTGATAATCATCCCTGGCTCCAGGACAACAGGATTCGGCTTGAAGCTGAACCGCTGCGGCTCTTCATGCACATTGGAGTAATACCCCACGCCATGCCCGGTTCCGCACTTGTAATCGAGGCCGTTATCCCACATAGGCTTACGTGCGAGAATGTCGAGCGTAGATCCGGTGGAGCCATAGAGGAACTTGGCCGTAGACAGCGCAATCACAGACTTCAGCACCAGTGTAAAATCTCTCTTCTCCTCATCCGTCAGCGGCCCAAGCACCAGCGTGCGGGTGATATCCGTTGTCCCGTTCTGGAAGTGCGAGCCAGAATCCAGCAGATACAGGCCTCTGGCTTCCAGCTCTACCGGATGATCGGCGGACGGCGAGTAGTGCATCATCGCAGCATTCGCGCCGTAGGCAGAGATACTGGAGAAGCTTAGCTCAGCGAATAAAGGCTGCTGCCGCCGCAGCTCCAGCCCCTTCTCATCGGCTTCAAGCTCGGTCACCGGACGAAGCGGAACCGTCTCCTGCAGCCATTTGAACAGTCCGACCAGGGCAGCCGCATCCTTCAAATAGACATCACGGATATTACGGATCTCCACCTCATTCTTGATCGACTTAAGGGCCACCACAAGGCCCGGCGCTTCTATAGGATGAGCGGATTCCGGTATGGCTGCCGCCAGGCTATACCCGGTTTTGTTCGGATCATACAGCACGGAAGCCGCTTCAGGGAGCGTCTGCAGGAACGGAAGGATGTCCTCATACTCCCTGATCTCCACGCCATCCCGGGCCAGCGTCTCCTTATCTCCCGGGGTGGCCTTATGTCCTCCGGCGAACAAGATTGCATGATCTACCCCTACTACGGCAAAAGCGGTCACATACGGATTGAACGGGATGTCCCGTCCCCGGATGTTGAACAGCCAGCACAGATCATCCAGTGCGGACAGCACATAATAATCAGCGCCCTTACGCTTCATCCCCTGCCGGACCTGCTCCAGCTTGTCCACCCGGCTGAGGCCCGCATACTGTTCATCATGCAGCATTAGCGGCTCGGCAGGAATCGCCGGTCTATCCGTCCAGATCGCGCCTACCGGGTCGAGGTCTGTAATCGTCTGAATCCCTTTCGCCGCGAACTTGGCCTGCAAGCCCTTCATAGCGGTTACGGACAACGTTCTGCCGTCTACGGCCATACGTGCGCCCTGCGGTAATTCCTCAGCCAGCCATTCATCCCATTGCGGGACGCCCGGCTCTGCCATACGGAACATACGGATACCGGAACCCTCCAGCTCCCGCTCCGCCTGAATGTAATACCTGCCATCCGTCCACAAGCCTGCGTCCGTTGCCGTGATTACAGCCGTTCCTGCGGAGCCGGTGAAGCCGGTAATCCAGCGGCGGCTTTTCCAGTGCTCCCCCTCATATTCACTTAAATGCGCATCCCCGCTTAATACCACACAGGCCGCTATCCCGCGCTCCGCCATCCATTCTCTTAGCTTATGTACTTTCTCCTTAGGCAACATATCAGCATCTCCTTCTCTCTATCTAGTCTACTGAACCATCATACACCTGCCTCTCAAGGAAAAAAAGGAAAGACACCTCAAAAAAAAGATGAAGACCCTCAGGTCTCCATCGTGTCACTATCGCCTTTCCGTACCAGCTGCCGCCGCTGCTTCCCCTTCTTGATCCACAGCCGGTCCTGGTCATCCCGGTAGAATCTGATCCCGAACAAGCGCAGCGGTGTCCACACTTCCCTAAAATAATAATTAGGCATGGTCCATTTCTCCCAGACTATAAATAGATTTGCTCCTAATTATAGACCGGGATACCTGGTTTGTTTGTCGCATTGTGGAGGGCAATGGGGAATAGCATTACTTTTTTTGTAAAAAGACACTTTATAGGTAGGCTCCAATTTGAACTTTGTATTGTTCGTTCTCTTCTTCATCTGCTTGATTCCGATGCTGCCCAAACAGATCGACACATTTGATTACATTGCTCTCGTTATTGATTCTAGCGGACGATTCCAAGCTTTGCAGGATGAATCTAATTCCTTCTTTGCGCTTGTTATTTAAATAATAGGCTGCTAATTCAGCAAGGAATTGAGTGTGTTGGTCCAACATAACCTGCCTATTATAATCGCCAAATTCTGTAGAATACGTCCGGTAAGGAATATAGGCTGCAAACCGCTCCAGAATAGAATCAACATTCCAATTGTAGCGGTTAGCCGATGAGATAATATTGTGTAAAGCTATGAATATCTCATCTGGTCGCTCAGAGATAAATTCGACATATTCAGAGAGGCCCTCATATTGGCCTCCCATCACCCGATGGAGCAGTCTATTTGCGGTACCCCACTCCTGGAACTGAGCCATAGTCCGCTTCACTTCTTCATTGTCCTCCTGTATCCAGCTCCCATCCATATAGAGGAACACCCAATCTAATGCCGATTGATAGTCTCCTAATTTCTCATACACAGTTGAACGGATAAGCTGAGCGTAAAGGATATAAAAGTACAGGGGTTTTTCGGGTTTTTTCTCGTTACTCTCTCTACGGTCCGACTGAAGCTGAAGATTATAATGAAGAGTTGCTAAACACAGCATTTTCTTCGCCAAATCATCCACTTTATGCCACCGATGCATTGTAGCATATACATGACCCAAATGCTTCAACCCGTCCAATTGATCCGCTTCATCCAGCCGGTCCAAGTAACTTTCGAAGAGTAGCGCCGCTTGCAAATTCTGCGTCTGGTCATCACCAATGGCGATACGGAACAGACGGTATTGGCACAACGCAAGTCTCTCAGAATTCTGATATTTCTCACTGACACTCACATTCTTATACAGCAACTCGGCAGCTTGCCACAGCCCCTCTCGAAACAGTCCTTCGGCCACTTCAAACAGCATGGGGGCATAGACCAGATTCTCCAGCAGATTCTGAACCACCTGTTCAACGCAATCCAGACGGCCCAGCTCAGCCGATCGCACAAGAAAAGGCCGCAGACGCCGCCAATTGGGTGACGAGAAAAAGAAACATTCATCCACGTATAAGCTGTAAAAATGATCCTCCGGTAGATCCATTGCCTTGGTGATTCTCTCCAGATGGTTCATAGCAATGGGCTGCTGACCACTAAGTATCCGGCTGAGCGTTCCTGAATTAATTCCGGATTGTCCAGAGAATTGATGAATAGACATTCCCTTCTGCGACAAATGCAACGCTAATAGATCACGAATCATAGTTCTAGTAGTAGGGACCACGCAAACACCACCTAACTGGAATCTAATATAATTTCTTTTATAGTTGTAATAATATGTCACATTGTTCTGATGGTCAATAACGTAGAATACTACAGATGAGTATAATCCGTGAACTACAGGCAACCCATTTGCATTATGGTAAAAAATTAGAGACCCTATTGGTCTCATAGGGTCTCTATCGTTTCGAAATCATATTTGCTTAGCCGCTGTCTCTGCTGTTTCCCAAGCTTTGAAAGCATATCATTGCTGCCCGGTGAGCATCAACCATCACCTAAACCGTGCCCCATAGTTTGAATAAAAGATTGAGTGCTGATATTTGCTACGAGCTCAGTAGTACCAACTGGTATAATAATTGCAATAGCCAGACTACAGGAAGCTAGAAGTTTGATAAGTTTCCTTTTCATGTGAAACCTGCACCTCTCTAATTAGAAGTTTGTATTGCTCTTTCTCTTCTTCATCTGCCAGATGCCGATACTGTTCGAATAGATCAACACATTTGAGAAGATTGCTTTCGTTATTGATTCTAGCAGATGATTCCATACTTTGCAGGATGAAGATAATTCCTTCTTTGCGCTTATTATGTAGATAATAGAATGCCATTTCAGCAAGAAACCGCGAGTACTGGTAGGCTATGACTTGTTTGTTATGAAGAATGCCGTACTCTACAAGATTTGTCCGGTATGGAATATAGGAAGCAAATCGATCCAGAATATAATCAATATTCCAATCGTAGCGGTTAGCCGACAAGATAATATTGTATAATGCTATAAATATCTCATCTGGTCGATCGGATATATATGCAACATAGTCAGAGAGCGCCTCATATTGTCCTCCCATTACCCGATAGAGCAGTCTGTTTGCGGTACCCCACTCCTGGAATTGGGCCACAGTCCGCTTCACTTCTTCATTTTCTTCCTGTATCCAGCTTCCATCCATATAGAGGGATACCCAATCTAATGCCGATGGGTAGTCTCCCATTTGCTCAGACACATTTGAACGGATGAGCTGTGCGTACAGGATGTAGAAGTACAGGGGTTTCTCAGGTTTTTTCTCGTTACTCATTCTGCGGTCAGACTGACGCTGGAGATTATAACGTAGAGTCGCTAATTGCTGCATTTGCTTCGCCATCTCATCTACCTTATGCCACTTGTTCAATGAAACATATACATGAGCGAGATGCTTCAACCCGTCCAATTGATCCGCTTCATCCAACCGGTCCAGGTAACATTCGAAGAGATGTGCTGCCTGTAAATTCCGTGTCTGATCATCACCAATGGCGATACGGAACAGACGGTATTGGCACAACGCGAGTCTCTCGGAATTCTGATACTTCTCACTGACACTCACATTCTTATACAGCAATTCGGCAGCTTGCCACAGCCCCTCTTGAAACAGGCCTTCAGCCACTTCGAACAGCATGGGGGCATAAACCAGATTCTCCAGCAGATTCTGAACCACCTGTTCAACACAATCTAGACGACCCAGCTCAGCGGAGCGCACAAGAAATGGCCGCAGACGCCGCCAGGTGGGCGACGAGAAAAAGAAACACTCATCCACATATAAGCTGTAGAAATGGTCTTCCGGTAGATCCATCGCCTTGGTGATTCGCTCCAGATGGTTCATAGCAATGGGCTGGTGACCACTAAGTATCCGGCTGAGCGTTCCTGAATTAATTCCGGATTGTATGGAGAATTGATGAATAGACATTCCCCTCTGCGACAAATGCAACGCTAATAGATCGCGAATCATAGTTCGAGTAGTAGGGACCACGCAAACACCACCTAACTGGAATCCAATATAATTTCTTTTATAGTTGTAATAATATGTCACATTATTCCAATGGTCAATAACATAGATTGCTGCAGATGAGTATAATCCGTGAACTACAGGCAAGAGGTTTGCCATTATGGTAAAAAAATAGAGACCCTATTAGTCTCATAGGGTCTCTATCGTTTCGAAATCATATTTGCTTATCCGCTGTCTCTGCTGTTTCCCAAGCTCCACCCACGCCGATCCGCAACATCCCGGTAGAACCTAACGGTATCCATCGCGAAGGTGTCGTGCCTTATCAGCGGAACCAGCGCTTAATCTGCTCAAGCGACCCCTTCGCTTCAGAACCATTGTAGCTGAAGGCATTGCCAATCATCTTAATTCAGGTTAAAAAAAGAAGAACGTTTCAATTGTGAAACGTTCTTCTTTTTTAAAATTTGTATTGTTCCAAAAAAGTTGTTACAGAATTAACAGCTCTATTCAGTTCTTGAAACTCAATGGGTTTATCATTAGATATTATAGTTATTTTAATCAATATATTATTATAAGATAGTATACATTCGTTAAACTTTTGAAAGAATGGATTTTCTCTAGAAGTCTCTGTAGATGCTGGCAAGAAAATCATATCTTTACCTACTGAAGAGTGTAAATAAATCAAATCAATTAGAGCTAAGTTTTCATTCTTTATATTCGTATAAATGATTCTTTCTTGTGTTTCTTGATTAGTTTGTTCACCTGTCAAAGTTAAAATAGATCTCGTACCAAATGACGATTCTTTGTCAATTGCAACCAAGTTAACATTATCAGTTTTTTCAGTTATTTCCGAATCTGCTATCTTAAGTTCTTTTATCATATTATCAAATAAAGATCTGTACTGATTATAGGATATAGGTGATTCACCATTCTTGAGTACTTCATCATGAGATTTAACATCACAGGAAGAAACGGTTAAAGCTACTAGTATAACTAAAAGAAGAGGTAGAGTTCTTCTATAAAACTTAAATTTTATGATCTGCATAGACATACTTTGTAACTGAATCATTAACAGCCCAACCAGACTCACCTGTGTAGTACAATCCAACTAAAGAAGAAGTGCCTTTGATATACTTTTTCCATCTCGCTTGTCCTTGACCATAACCGCCACCTTGATATTTAGTGAAGGATGCAGCCCATCCTGAAGGAACATTTACTGGTCCCATTTCAATAGTTGTACTAGCGTATGATGTTTTAGATTTACTCCAATTTCCACCTAATGAAACTGTTAAACTAGACAAAAATTTCGGGCCAAATTCAGCTTCAGCTGAAATATTGGCACCAACTGACCATTGCGTTGTAATTGAGTTTTGTTGGGTGTATTTTAGTGGCAATGGTTGAGAACTATGGTTATCAATAGACACTTTAGAAACATAAAATCTATAGTCATCTAGTTGTGTAGAACTTAATGTCCAGCCGTCAAAAGCGTAAGTATAGTTGCTATCGCTCCAAGATTGTGTCCCAATAGTGCCCTTAGTTGCATTTCCTAATGCAGAAGGGACAATGTACGGTACTGTTTTTTTATTACCATTTAGATCAACTTCCCAAGCAGTAGGGGGGGCAGGTTCGTATTGCTTCTGACGTTCAATCTCTTGTTGATCAGGAACAGAAGTAAATACGTTAGTTGGTGAAGTGGTTGAAGTATCAACATTTGTACTGGATTCAGCATTAATGCTGGCAGGGTAAATAGAGCACAAAAGTCCAAAGGTAGCTAGCATTGTCAAAGCTTTCTTGTTCATAAATACACTCCTGATATTGTATTTTAGATTGGAATGTTTAGAAAAAACCATTTTTCGGTTTAACAAAATATTCCACTAATGATCTTGATTATACATGTAATATCGTAGAAATCAATCCAAAAGATAGTATTTCGTTGTTAGTTCTGTGTCCGTTTGGCTTCTCCCTCCAACTGTTCCCTAAGGTCGCACACTAGCCTTGTATTTTTTTCACATATCAAAGAATTCGAATTCACTCTCTTGACATCGTGTAGCACCATACACTGTTCCTATAAAGGCCATACGCTTACGGAATCCTGGCGAATCTACCTTCATTATTACTACAATATCGATAAAGATCCCAATTCAGAAAGAAATCCGGTGTATTGGTTGGCTATGACTTGTTTGTTATGAAGAATGCCTTACTAATTAACATTCTAATCATAGCGGTTAGCCGATAAGATAATATTGTATAACGCTGTAAATATCTCATCTGGCCGGTGGGAGATATATTCAACGTATTCAGAGAAACCTCATGCCACTTGTTCAATGACACATATACATAAGCAAGATGCTTCAATCCATCTAACTGATCCGCTTCATCCAGCCGATCCAGGCAACATTCGAAGAGTAGCGCCGCCTGTAAATTCCGCACCCGGTCATCACCAATGACGATAGGGAATAGACGGAATTGGCATATCGCGAGTCTCTCGGAATTCTGATACTTCTCACTGGCACTCACATTCTTATATAGCAAATCGGCACTTTCCACAGTCCCTCTTGAAACATTCCTTCAACCACTTCGAACAGCACGGAGACATAGACCAGATACAATGGGTTGCTGACCACTAAGTATCTGGCTGAGCGTCAGATTAGTATAATTCATGAACTACAGGCAACCTGTTTGCCATGAGCACAAAATAAAGAGACCCTAAGGGTCTCATAAGGTCTCTGTCGTTCCGAAATCACATTTGCTTAGCCGCTGTCTCTGCTGTTTATGCTGTTTATGCTGTTTCCCAAGCTTCACCCACGCCGATCCGCAACATCCCGGTAAAATCTGACTTGTTTCTATCGCTAAGGTATCCGCACTTCTTTTGTTGTCAGACCTGCCTTATCGACGGAACCAGCTCTTAATCTGCTCCAGCGAACCTTTCGCTTCCGGGCCATTGTAGCCGAAGGCATTGCCAATCATCTTAATATATTCGTTAAAAGTCGTCTCCCGGCTATACCGGTCACTCCACCAAGCCTTCGCGTTATAACCCGAGTCCTCCCCGATATACGTCAGCTCAATCCCCGACTTCCTATACACATGATCAAAGATAAACTTTACCCGCCTCATATGAAAATCCGACGACACCACAATCGCCGACTTTAAGCCCTTCTGCTTCATGATTGGAAGCGTGAGCTGCGCGTTCTGGTAGGTACTCTCCGCAGCATCTTCTGTCAGTATAGCGGATTCCGGGATGCCTAAGGAGAGAGCAGTTTCGCGCATGTCTCCTGCTGGGCCGGTGATCTCCTTAGCGTTAGACAGCAGGAGCTGCGGCGCATAGCCTTTTTGAAACAGCTGAACCCCTTGCTCCACCCGCCCTCCCCCGCCGCTGAGGATGATGATAACATCTGCTTGCTTGGGAGCCTCGGATACCGGAAGGAAACGCCCGGCGCACAGGAACAGCAAGACGATTAACAGAAGGGGCAAGTACAAAAAGAGAATTCTTTTTCTGCGCTTGCCCATCTTGGTCCTAGTTAGGTTACGGATCATAAGCTAATTCCGGTACTCGCCGCTAAGAATCTGTTCCCACCACTGTGCATTCTCCGTATACCACTGAATGGTCTGGGCGATCCCGGTCTCGAACGTATACGTAGGCTTCCAGCCCAATCTCTCCAGCTTAGCCGGATCAATCGCATAACGTTTATCATGACCCAGCCGGTCGGTAACGAATTCAATCAAATCCTCAGATTTCCCCAAAGTATGAATAATCGTCTTCACAACCTCAAGATTGGTGCGTTCATTATGCCCGCCTACGTTGTACACCTCACCGCTTACGCCCTCATGCAGCACCAGGTCAATCGCAGCACAATGATCCCACACATGCAGCCAATCCCGGATATTCGCGCCATCTCCATAGACAGGAACCTTCTGTTCATTCAGAACCTTAGAGATTGTAAGCGGAATGAGCTTCTCCGGGAAGTGGTACGGGCCATAATTATTAGAGCAACGGGTAATGTTCATCGGCAAGCCAAAGGTCTCGTGATACGCACGGACTAACAGATCGGACGACGCTTTGCTTGCACTATAAGGACTGTTAGGCTGGAGTGGGGTCTCCTCCGTGAAGAATACAGCAGGGTCCCAGTCCAGTTCGCCATACACTTCATCCGTAGAGACATGAACGAACTTGGTCACTCCAATCGCACGGGAAGCATCCAACAGCACCTGGGTTCCCATCACATTCGTACGGACGAATACCGCCGGATCTGTAATAGAGCGGTCCACATGACTCTCGGCTGCGAAATGAACCACATAATCAAATCGCTTCTCTGCAAAAAGAGACTGAATAGCCTCACGGTCCGCAATATCCGCCTGTACAAAGTGGTAGTTATCCCGATCCTCAATCTCCTTGTGCTTGGAGAGGTCACCAGCATAGGTCAACAGATCCAGGTTGTAGACATCGTAATCGGAGTACTTATCGATCATGTACTGCACGAAGTTCCCGCCAATGAAACCGGCACCTCCGGTAACCAGCAATTTTTTTCTATTCATCAATTACACCTCAGAATCATTCAATTGGATTTCGATCTGCTTCAGGGAGTATAAGTAAAATTCAGAACAGCATCTTGCAGGAGCGGAGCCTGCTCATCTTTGCCGGAGAGAACGGGGGTAACGTGGAGCGGCCACTCAATCCCGATAGCCGGATCATTCCAGAGAATGCCGCCATCACAGTCTGGAGCATACAGCTCATCACACTTATACTGAACTTCAACATCCTCGGTCAACGTCATGAACCCGTGGGCGAACCCCTTGGGAATCAGCAGCTGCTTCTTATTCTCTGCGCTTAGTTCAACACCAAACCATTTGCCGTAAGCGGGACTGCCTGCTCTGACATCCACAGCCACATCGAATATGGCCCCACGGGTACAACGTACCAGCTTGGTCTGAGCCTTGGGATTGAGCTGATAATGCAGGCCGCGCAAGGTGCCTTTAACCGCAGAATAGGACTGATTATCCTGGACAAAAGCAATATCAATGCCCTGCTCTCTGAACTTCGCAGCACTGAACGTCTCCATGAACCAGCCTCGGTGGTCTCCGAATACCGCAGGTTCAACTATATACACGCCTGGAAGCGCCGTTTCTGTTAACTTCATATCCTCTACACCTCTACTGCTTAATATTGAATTTTTCCGGTAGCAACCTTAATCAGGTATTGGCCATACCCCGTCTTGCTTAGCTTCTGCCCGCAACTCAGCAGGTGCTCCTTCGTAATCCATCCGTTAATATATGCAATCTCTTCCAGCGCGGCAATCTTGATCCCCTGATGATCTTCAATCGTCCGTACAAAATTGGTGGCATCCACCAGACTCTGATGAGTCCCCGTATCCAGCCAAGTGAAGCCGCGGCCCAGGAGTTCGACATCCAGCTCTCCCATTCTAAGATATGCTTCATTAATGGAAGTAATCTCAAGTTCACCCCGGGAAGAAGGCTGCACGTTCTTGGCAATCTCCACCACACGGTTATCATAGAAGTAGAGGCCCGTAATCGCATAATTAGACTTAGGCTGTACCGGCTTCTCTTCCACACTCAGTACCTTACCTTCATCATTGAACTCCACCACACCGAACCGTTCCGGATCTTGCACATGATACCCGAACACAGTCGCCCCCTGCGCCTTCCCGGAAGCACGCTGAAGCATCTTACGGATGCCATTCCCATAATAAATATTATCTCCAAGAATCATAGCCACAGCGTCATTCCCAATAAACGATTCGCCCAAAATAAAAGCCTGAGCCAAACCGTCAGGACTGGGTTGTACGATGTATTGAAGGGAAACCCCAAACTGAGAACCATCCCCCAAAAGACTCTCAAACCTCGGAGTATCCTCAGGTGTGGAGATGATAAGAATATCTCGAATTCCGGCCAGCATTAAGGTGGATAAGGGATAATAGATCATAGGCTTGTCGTAAATAGGCAGTAGCTGCTTACTAGTTACCATGGTTAATGGATAGAGCCGGGTGCCGGAGCCTCCGGCTAGGATTATGCCTTTCAAATGGTAACCTCTCCTTTGAATAAACAATTACAAAAATAACTTCCCTCTAGTTCGAGCCATTATGTAGGACCCAAAATTCGAGAGAAGTAGAAATGAAAATCTCTAAGCTTTCACCAATATATGTTCAATAAATTCTCTAACTGCACCATTTCCACCATTAAATACACTTATGAAATTAACGACATTCTTAATAGTGCTAGTTGCATCTGCAGGGCACCCACTGTAACCACATGCTTTCATACATTCTAGATCGTTCTCATCGTCACCAATGTAAGCTATCTCATTAAATCCAATGTTATATTTCTTACTTATCATATCTAGGCCCGTGATTTTGTCATGTATACCTTGGTATACATCTTCAATTTTCAATTCCATTGCTCTATTAGTTACAATTTCCGAACTTCTAGCGGTTAGTATAACTGGTTTAATACCCATTGCGTTTAATTTGGTTATTCCTAAACCATCTTTTACACTAAAAGCCTTCATGACTTCACCTTGTGGTCCAATATAAATCTTGCCATCAGTTAATGTCCCGTCAACATCCATAATAATCATTTTTATCATATAATTATTCCTTTGTTCAAGATTGCTTGTATTCTTATTGTTCCAACTACTTTATTAAGTTTATCAATTACGGGTGCACAAGATATATTATTATTTTTTAGTATCTGAAGAGCTTCAACTGCCATACTCTCAAGATTAATGGTAACTGGTGTTTTAGTCATAATCTCATTTACAGAAAGACCATAAACATCTACACCTTTCTCAAGTTGTCGTCTCAGATCTCCATCAGTTACAACACCAATAATATTATTCTCATTATCAACCACAGTAACTATTCCAAGCCCTTTCTTGCCCATTTCAATAATTGCACTTTTTAAAGTAACATCTTGTTGTATAACTGCATTATCCTCGCCATAAGCCATTACATCTTGGACTTTAATCAGTAATTTCTTACCTAGTGAACCGGCAGGATGGAATAATGCAAATTTTTCCTCAGTAAATCCGTATACTTTAGAAGCTACTACAGCAAGAGCATCTCCATAAACTAAAGCAGCAGTTGTACTAGAAGTTGGGGCTAAACTAAGATTACAAGCCTCATCGAAATTCGGGAAAATTTGAGAATAATCACTATATTTCACCAATGTAGAATCAGCATTCCCTGAAATCCCTATTAAGATCGCACCAATTGCCTTTATGTTTGCTAGTAATCTAGTAATTTCTTCACTTTCCCCACTGTAGCTTAAAGCAATAACGACATCATCACTTGTGACCATTCCTAAATCTCCATGAAGAGCTTCACCGGGATGCAAATAGAAGGATGGCCCACCTAGACTAGCCATAGTCGCAGCGATCTTACGTGCAACATGACCCATCTTTCCCATACCAGTAACTACTACTTTCCCTCTACATTCAGTTACAATCCTCAAGATGTTAATAAAATTGTCATTTAAATGATCTCTTACAAGCTCAAGTGCTTTAATTTCTATATCAAAAACTCTTCTGGCTTGAGTAACATAATCCATATGCCTAGCCCCTATTCTATTAATTCACAGCTTGGTATACTTTTATTAATTTTTCTAGTATAGGCTTCAAGTCACTTAATTTAACCATGTTCGGACCATCGGATTTAGCATTGTCCGGATCAGGATGAACTTCCATAAATAATGCATCTATACCGACTGCCATAGCAGCTCTTGCTAAATACTGAACGTAGTCTCTGTTACCACCAGTTGCGTCCCCTTTGCCACCTGGCTTTTGTACACTATGTGTAGCATCAAATACAACTGGATATCCAAATTTCTTTAATTCTATTAAACCAGTCATGTCAACCACTAAAGTGTTGTAACCAAAAGTAGTACCACGTTCACAAAGCATAATATTCTTATTTCCGCCCTCTTCTAACTTCCTAACAACATTTTTCATGTCCCATGGTGCAAGGAATTGTGCTTTTTTCACATTTACAATTTTGTTAGTTTTCGCGGCAGCAACCAGTAAATCTGTCTGTCTGCACAAAAAAGCAGGAATTTGAATGATATCAGCAACTTTTGAAACAGGCTCAGCTTGGTATGGTTCATGGATATCAGTAGCGATTTTCAAGCCATATGTATCCTTAACTTTCTGCAAAATTCTAAGACCCTCTTCAAGACCTGGTCCTCTAAAGGAATCTATCGATGTTCTGTTAGCTTTATCAAATGAAGCTTTGAAATAATAATCAATTCCTAGCTCATCTGTTACCGCCTTTACCTCTTTAGCAACTTGTAATACTAATTCCTCACTTTCAATCACACATGGCCCAGCTATCAATTTAAACATGTTCTTACACTCCTCTTAATTATTTTCTATAATTCTTATTGCAAAGTCATAATCATCTTTAGTATCGATATCTACTGCTTCAATACTATCCACCTCTTGTATATATGGTTTGAACCCAATTCTTCTGTGATGCTCAGTAAAAATCTCTTTTTCGAACATGAAGAAAGCGCTAGTTTCAACATAAATAGGTTCCATATCCTGAGTGCGAGGAACATCATTAATATCATAGTTTATTGGCTCACCTTGATACCATGCAAAAGTTTGTATTTTTTGAGCTGAAAAAGCAGAATCATGACCTTTCTTAAGAATACTATTTAGTGAGTTGCTAATAGTTTCACGTTTAATAAATGGTGATGTAGTATGTGCCAGAACATAAATGTCAGCATCAACCTGATTAATAAATGCTTCATAAATCTCAAAACCTTTTACCATATCACCATCTAATCTTGAATCTCTCTTAAGAAATTTCGCACCCAAAGGTATATAATTCTTTACTTCCTCGTCACTACAAAAGACATAAGTTTCATCAATGCCCTCAACATTATTCAAAGTATCAACAATATGCCAACATAAAGGATGTCCTGCTATTGGAAGAATATTTTTGTGAGGCAGTCTTTGGCTATTTAACTTAATGGGAACAAAAGCTACGACTCTTTTTTCAGTCAAAATCCCCTCCACCTTTCTAGAATTAATTTATAACAAAGGAGAATCTATCATTCTTTAGAGATATGAAAGTGTATAATCCAAATCCAACTATAGCTATTCCCCATCGTGCAGATGCATAATCCATCAAGCTATAAGTTAATACAGTTGCAAATAAAACTGTAATTACCGGTTTTAAATAAATTTTAATAGGAAATAACTCATTATCTAATTTTCGAGCTGCCCGATAATGAATACCAAACGATACCGCGTAAGCAATAACTGTTGTAAATGCAGCCGCTATTGCCCCATAATGAGGAATAAAGATAAAGTTTAATCCGATATTAATCATTGCAGCGATAACAGTATTAGTCGCTATTACTTTAGTAGATTTATAGTAGTATTCTAAATCGACTGAAATTGAATACAAAAAAATTATAAAGGATGCTAATACTACTGGAGGAATTAGGTTTCTACCACCCCAATATTCTTCAGGAGCCATAAATACTAATATCTCGGGAGATATTAGTAGTAAACCAATAATAACAACTACCACTAATTCTATATATAAATTCACTCTCTTATTAATAATATTTTTTTCACCTTGTTGCAATTTCTTGGTAAACCAAGGTATCCAAACGCTTTCCATAGATGAGGTAACTACTAACGCGATCATACTTAAGCTATACACTAGACTAAAGATACCAGTCTCAGCTGCACTACGGAATGCAGTTATCATAATTCTATCCGCTACTGATAAAATATTCATAGATAGTCCATGAAAAATCAAAGGAATAGACAATGATATGCTATATTTCCAGTAAATCTTACTAATAATTTTTTTCCCTTTAACAAAGGACGATACAAGAAGATAAATTCCTACCACAGACGTTACCATTATGTAGGGTATTATTCTTCCGAGCGCTTGATTATTCTCGATATTTACCAGCAAAGCAATTGATAATACCGTTATCAAAACATTCGGTAATGCTAATAATATTGTTTTCTTAATATATTCCATAGTCATCATATATTTAATACTTATACAATTAATTATAAAAGTCATATAAGATTGCACTAAACAGAAAATCACCAATATTAAATTAACCTCTTTGAAAAAAGAATACATAATTATTAGTATTAATACCGATGAAACCAAGAAGTTAAGAAATGAAAGAAACAAAATAGAAGAAATATAAGCTTCAAAATTTTCTTTGAAATCTATAAAAGCCGTTCGGATAGAATGTCCTAAAGAAAGACCAACTACTAAGGATAAAATAGATACCCACGACATATAAGTATTAACTATTCCATAGTCGGAAGTAGACATTAACCTTGTAAATATAGGTATTGTAAGGAAAAGTATAGCTTTATCAAATAAATTCCCAATGAGATAGAATCCGCCTGCCTTAGTATTTTCATTTTTAAATATACTTATTATCGAATTCATTTATTCACCTTAAGATTGAGGATTTCGTCTAAGTCTACTCTGGGAAAAACCTCTAACATTCCACCTCTTGTAGCATTATAAATCATAATATTATTAGCATCAGCAAATTCTTTAGCTTTTTCATAAGCAAACATCATACGTTTCCCAGCAGTTTTATATGTGGAGTCAAAAACTCCAGAAGAAACGAAATGTTGATTATCTTTGTTATCTGAATAATTACAATCGCATCCCATTAAAACTATCTCTTTAAACCCCATATACACTGCAATCTGGATCAAAGAATAGGTAATTGTATACCCATCGTACACTTTCATATAACTATTTTCGCTAAAATCTGCAGTTAAATCTTCATAAGTTACCAAGTGATTTAACATATTAAGAGGATAACTACACCATTTTTTTTGATAATCCTCCCAAGAGTCTTTAATACTGTCTCCTATTATTATTGTAGATTTCTTGATAGATGCGATATCCCCCTTAAGTTTTTCATAGACATAAGTATCTTGTATGCCATAATAGGTCGTTTCCCAACCTATTTCTCCATAAATTTTACATAGTGAATTCATTCCAAATGTTTTCTCATCACGTACCTTATTTAAATCCTCAATTGTTAAACTCGGGCCCGTAGCTATTATAAAACATCTTTGATTTTCATTAGTGTTCTTTAGTTTTTTTAGATTTTTGTAATGAAAGTTAGAAATTCCTATATATCTTAAAAACATTCTCATATTAAAAATAAGTGTTTTCCCATAATAATGTTTTATTTTTTTTATTATTAAGTACAAACTCCTGTGCTTTTCACTTTTCTGTAAATTACGCTTTATTGTTTGAAGCATTTGATTTTATCCCCTCTTCTATAATATCTAAAACAAAAGGAAGCATAATAAATAATAGTATTCCAACCCCCATACTAAAACTATTATTCAGAATTGAATAAAAAACAACAAATGCTATTATAATTTTATAAAGATCTCTATTGATTGTAGTAGTACACTTGTATAGCAAGGTAACAAAATATTTTTTGAAAATAAATAGATATGATACCAGACCTACTATCCCATATACTGCGAGATGATCAATTAATTCAGAATGACTACCAATTCCAACTGAATACACTGCGTTCAGCCCATACATTTGTTGATTTGCAAAATGTTTACCTATGCCAAATATCGGAGAAGAAATAAAAGTTTCTAAGCTTAGTTTGGCCAAATCAATTCTTACTAAATACTCATCAATAACCAAGTTACCTGTATACATTTTTTCTAAAAAGTTGGCCAAAGAATAGAATCTTTTGCTTAAATCGTGAGAAGCAACGCTATCACCAAATAATCTGAAAATATATGGTAAAAAAAACAAAGAAAGTAATAAAGTTATAATAAAACCAATTAATAACAAAATTCTCTCATTCTTCTTGAATCTATTTATTTTCCATGTTATTAACATCGCCAAAGAGGCACAAATAAATAATACTATTGAAGTCATTTTCCCTGAAAAAGCAAATAAGTATATTAAATTTATTGTATAGGCACCAAAAACTATTTTTTTATATTTAGTTTGATTGAGCATTAACAACTGGCAAATCAATGCACATAAAGATAGCTCGAAGGCAAAAGTAGTACCTCCAATGTTGTACTGTTTATAAACATCATAAAAATTTATGAGTTTATTTCCATTAGGGTAAAGCAATAATAATCTCATATTGTCAATTGCATTGAATGCATAAATCATAATAATAGCTAAAATGATAATCATTTTATTTTTGACATTTAGTACACCATTATAAAAACAAAAAGCAACATAAGAAAACCAGAAGAGCGCATAAACAAAAAAGTTACCCCAATCTGATGTTGAAAAACCAACTAATCGAAGAATAAATACATATGGTATCCAGAAACAAATTAGTACAAAAAGGGCGATATTAACTCTATTACTTAGATAAGACTGTATTTTAGAGGGTATAATAAGAAGAAAAGTAAATATCCATACTCCAAGTATTACACTTAATAATGTAATTGACTGATTATAAAACCAATAAGGAGTTACAGCATAAAGTATAAACCCAATAAAACTTGCTATGCTTAACAAAGATAGTTCAGCATTAACTGATTCTTTTTTTATTAAATCTAAAGTTTCCCGACTTGTTGCAGGTCTCATTAACTAACGTCCCCCATATTGATACCTAAGGAATCAATATAAATTCTTTCAAGCTTCTTAACTACACTTTTAATATCATATCCTGATTTAGAAATAATCCCTTCCATATTACTTCTTTCCATCTCATTTTTTTTACTTATTATTAAATTCGCCCAGTATTCTTTTCTTTGATTTAGATCAACAAACTCGATTAAGTTACTAATTCCAGCTTCTCTAGGTATAGTGTTTGATACAATACACTTTAAGCCCGAAGTTTGTGCTTCAACTAGAACAATTCCTAATCCTTCAAAAAGTGAGGGAAAAACAAAAACATCCATGGCCTGCAATAAATCTTTAATATCGTCCCTGGAACCTAAAAATCTTACAGCACTTCCTATCCCCAAAGATTTAGATTTTTCTTCCAAACATCCCCTTAAAGCTCCGTCCCCTACAATTAATAGAATAGAATCTGGAATTTCCTTCAAAACCATTTGAAATATTTCCAACAAATATTTTTGGTTTTTTTGATCAACAAGTCTTCCAATATTTCCGACCACAAATTTATTTTCAACACTCAAATTTTCACGAGTTTTCCCCCTTATATTTGAGTCATATAAAAATTTCGATGTTTCAATTCCATTCTTAATAACTATCCCATTACTCTCAAATTTCTTTCGACCAAATAAATAAATTCCTGCCTCCCTTGCACATGCTAAGAAATCCGTAGAATTCTTTCTGATAAGTATTTTCATATATTGAGCATATAAGAAAGTTATTAAGTTTTCCTTCGGTCTATTTTTAATATTGTGTGAATGACAAATACGAGCTTTGACACCAGCTTTCTTAGCTGCTTTCATTACTAATCCATTGTTTAAAAGTGTATGAGAGTGAACAATGTCATACCCCCCTTTTTTAAATATATTTTGACAATTGATTTGAAATTCATTATAATTATCCGACGGTTTAGGAATTCTAATAACATTCCCCCCTAATTTATATACCTCCTCCTCATACTCTCCAATTTCATCTCCATAAACTAAATAGTCACAATTGAATATATTCCTGTTTATAAATCTAAAGTAATTCATTGCAACTGTTTCCGCTCCCCCAACCTTCAAGGTACCAATAACATGCAAGATCTTGATTTTATTCATACTATTCGACTCCTATTAAACAATTCATTTTTGTTCCAATAATAAAATATGTCTTTATTTAATTTAGAATAATAAAATTAACTGTAATTCAATTAAAAACTGAGTTGAAAATAATTTTTAACGTAGCTTTGATATTATAATTCTTCTGATATATTTAGACCAAAAGAAAATACGCAAAAACAGATAAAAATTCAAACTTAAAATTGAGTCCTTTCTTAAATCTTGAATGTTTTTCACATTACCCTCGTACATACCTTTTAGATTAGCAGACAAACCACTGTAACCAAATGAAGGCTTCCCCCCCCCGCAGTTTACCATTTGAACAGGCAAGTGATAATAATTATAATAAGTACATATTTTCAAAAAATAGTTTCCATCTTCAGCATATTTTTGCTCTTCATCAAAATAGCCAATTTCGTCTATTATTCTCCTTCTAAATACAGCTGCTGGTGTAACTGGAAAACTTTTTAGACACAAGTCTTTTACACTTGCCTTATAAAGGTTATCAATTTTTTTAAAAATAATTCTTAAACTGAGTCCATTTGAATTTCCACCCAAAAAATCTATATCCGGATTTTTTTCTATTGTCTTTAATTGAATCTCGATTTTATTAGATAGCCATTCATCATCCGAATCAAGTAAAGCAATCCATTCTCCTCTAGATATCCTCATACCAGCATTGCGTGCAGACGAAACCCCTCCATTTAATTTATCAATTAGAATTATAGGTAGATCATCATTATATAAAATATATTCCTTAACAATATTTAATGAATTATCTGTAGAACCATCATTAACAACTATAATTTCAAGTATTCTATCATACGCTGTCTGTTCTTTAACAGAATCTAGTGTTTTTGTTATAGTATTTTCGCTATTATACATGGGTATTATAACCGAGAAGTTCATTGGCCTCACCTATTGTTCATTTTATTGTTCAAAATAATATCAAATTAAGCAAAATTTCATTCAAAAAAAAATCCAATGTTATTTACAATAAAATACTAAATCCACTTATCCAGTTTTAAGTCATACCTTTTTATAACTTTTGCTGGATTTCCAGCAGCAATGCTATTCTTTGGAATGTTCTTAGTTACAACAGCATTCGCCCCAATAATACAACCATCCCCAATACTAACTCCTGGTAATATAGATACATTTTCTCCCAACCACACATTGTTCCCTATACTTACTTCTTTATAATGTAGTGGGCGTTTATTAGGTGGAACTATCGGGAGTGAGTCCACACTTTTGTCCGAGTAGTTACCATGATGAGTATCGGTGATAAATACACGAGAGGCCATAAGAACTCCACTACCAATAACAACTTTATAATTGGCAACTATATGTGCATAGTCCCCAATCACACAATTATCGCCAATTGTTAATTTTGCTTTTACCTTTACTCCATTCATTTCTATACGGCAACTATAACCAACAGTAAAACCTGTACCGTAGCTCATGCATTGCTTTCCTCTCACCCTAATGGGAAGACGTATCAGCCTTGCTTTTCTCCAAAATAACTTAGTATAAATTAGAGCAATACCATTTGTCAGGATTTCTCCAAGACCATAATTACTTGATCGTTCATCACTCATTCATTTCACCACAATCTAATTAGAAATTTTATGAAAGACTTTTTCGAGTTTTTTATTAAATGCCTCGTGAGAAAAAAAATTTTCAAACACCGTTTTAGTATTCTGTCTCATCAACTGAATGTCAGACTTACTGATTGCAGCTACTTTGACCGCAACTTCTTTAATATTATCTTTAGTGACGTTAAAACCAATACTATGCTCATCGACTAAATAAGCTGTATCTGCTTGAATATTATTTAGTATAGGTAGGCTTGCTTGGAAGTAATCTATAGACTTCATTGTTAAGCCTACACAAACAGAATCCTTCATTATATTTATCCCAAATAAGCAGAGGTCAAAAATAGCTCTTTTCTCTTCCTCATTATATATTCTTCCGTGGTATTGAACTCTAACACCAAAGCTTTCAGCTTCACGTATTAATTGCTCTCTATTCTCACCATCACCAATTATATGCAAGTAAACTGGCTTTATTTTATTAATTTCAGCAAGCATTTTAACTATTAATGAAATGTCTATAATACTATTAATTGAACCTAAATAGCTTACATTTATTATATTTGTGTCTGTACTTGGAGTACTGAGAATCCTACTTTTTTCTTTAGTCAAATAGAGAACTTCTTTATTAGCGCCGTGCAATATGTAATCTAGTTTATCTTGGTATAGTTCACATTCTGTAACTATTACGTCTGCGGAATCTAAATTATCATCTCTTAGTTTTCCCCACAATTTAAAAGGTAGTGATAGCAATAATTTGGCTTTTGTTGAAGGAAAAGTTTCTGGCCAAAGGTCATACAAGTCATATACTACTTTTACATCATTCTGCCCTTTATATTGTGAAATATATTTAGCTAAAAAATTAGGTGGTAACATTACATACAATAGATCTGGTTTTATACGATTCAACTCTTTTAATGTACTCTTTGCGAATAAGTAGTGTGAATACAACCTTTGAATGGATAAGTTTTTACTATAAGCCATAACTTTTATTTGAATTGCATTAGGCCGGTCAATACTATATCTAATTTTATCAATATGATCATAATCCGAAGTTATATACAGAACCTCATAACCTTTGTTTTGCAAATGCTGTTCTACATGCCTCAACCTATCATCATAATAATTAAAACAGCTAATACAAACAGCTTTCATTATAATTACTCCCCATAACCTTCTGACCTCTTTACTGATTCCTTAAAATCAACTACACAATACTCACTTTTATAACTTGAAATATTGCTATCATAGATTAAATCTCCGAACATCTTATTAAGAGTACTGCTCTTATTCACTAAGAAATTTATAATAATATTAAAAGATTTTATAATCTTCACTCTCTTACCATGAATATCTGATATATTTCTCACCAGTTCACTCGTATTGACATACTCCTTATTTTGAGGAGTATATACTCCTTCTGCTTCATCATTAATCAATAAACTAACAAAATTAGATAAATTATCAATATATATCATACTTCTTTTATTATTCACATCTGGGAACACAGGAAACTTCAAAGCAAAGCTTGCAAGTCGCGGATAGTTGCCCTTACAGTTCTCTCCGTATACCATTGGTGGCCTAACAGTTGCCACTTTAAATTTATCATCTTTCAGCTTCATAATTTGTTCTTCAGCCTGCAATTTTGAGATACCGTAGCTTGACTGTGGGTTTGGAACCGTATCTCTAAAAATGATTCCATTTTCAACCCCATAGACACTCATTGAACTGAGAAATATGAACTGCTTAACCCCGCTGTTCTTAGCTTTCTGAGCTAATTCGATAGTTAAATCTCTATTCACTTTAAAATAAAGAGATGTATTAAGAGTTGTCTCTTTTATATGTGCAATACCTGCTACATGATAAACAACATCATATACGGAGAAATCTTTTTCTTTCCATCCCTCACTCTTTATATCAATAGTCTCAACTAGAATAGCTTTTGATTCATGATGTTTTTCAACCCACTTTTTAAAGGAAGTTCCAATATAACTATTTAGGCCTGTCACCAGTACTTTTTTTAGTCCAATAGCACTCATGTCGAGTCTCTCACCACCTGTATCTTACAAATCAGAAAACTTTAATATCTTAGGCATCCACACTATTGTTGTTGATATCCGTTGTTTGTCCTTCAACAATGCCTTCTTGTTTAAAAACAATTTTTATTGTTTCAAAAAAACAGATTAAGTCAAATTGAAAACTAATACGTTTTAAGTAATCACCGTCTAATTTCGCTTTAATTTCAATTAAGAGCTCATCCCGCCCATTAACCTGGGCCCACCCAGTAAGCCCTGGCTTAATCTCATTCGCCCCATACTTATCTCGCTCTGCAATCAGGTCATACTGGTTCCACAGCGCAGGGCGCGGACCTACTATGCTCATGTCGCCTTTGAGAATATTTATAATCTGAGGAAGCTCATCAAGGCTTGTCTTCCTAAGGAATTTGCCTACTTTGGTGATGAAGAAGTCAGGATCTTGCAGCAAATGTGTAGGCATATCGCTTGGTGTATCTGTGCGCATCGTTCTGAACTTGAGAATATAGAATTCTTTCTTGTTCCTGCCTAACCGCTTTTGCCGGAATAGAACAGGTCCTTTAGATGTGGACTTGATCACCAAGGCGATAATCAAGAAAAAAGGCCATAACAGGAGCATTCCGATTAGAGCCAGTATGAAATCTAAAGTTTGTTTTACGATAAAATAAGGCTTCATTCACTCACCTTGCCCTTAAGATACTATGGTTTACAGCTACTATTGAATTGAATGCATCCTCCAACTGTAAACCATATTTCTTCTGATATTGATACTTTTTCAATCCTATTATTTCCCCAAACCCTCAGCCGCAACTCTTCCATTATCCAGTTCAGCCTCAAAGGCAGCTCTATATTGAGCAATAATAGCTGTGCTATATCCATTAGTGTTTAGTTTTTGTTCAGCGTCAGCGATTATACTGTTAAATGAGGCTTTAAAAGAAGCTAGTTGCTCTATCCCTTTGGCCTTGATACTTTGCTTAGTTGCAGCATCTGTAGCATTCACATATTCCAAAGCAATTCCAAACAAAGTAGAAGTACTTTGTGATTTTAGCGCATTTAACTTCGCTTCGGTCTCACTAGTAATACTCTCATAAGAAACCTTACCAGATCCTGTTCCTGCAGATCCTGAACCGCCTGCTGCTCCACCTGGTTCAGCCGCTGGAGTTGCTGCCGGTGCCGGGGTTGCACTTGCAGATGGGCTAGTTCCCTTATCGGTTGGTTTCGCAGAAGCCGCATTTTCTTCGTAGTCTTTAGAATTTGCTGTTATGGTCTTTGTTTTTGAATTCCAGCTAATGGAATTTCCTACAGATTCCGATAAGAATCTTAGAGGGACATAGATCGAGCCATTTAGCAGATAACTGGACTGGCCCTTGGGTAACGCCTTCGTGCTCCCGCTAAATACATAACTTGCATTAACGTTGTTCAGGGTAATATTCTTGGCTGCAAAAGAAGGACTGGAAGTCGCATTCATCAGGTATTCCTTAATGACTACCATCTCTGAGCTGCTTGGCTCAGCTACGGTTACCTTCAGATTCTTGGCATCCCAGCTCACGCTCTTCTGCAAGGCATAAGACATGAAGCGCAAAGGAACATAGGTGGTGTTATTGTACATGAACACATGTTGTCCGGCTGGCGGCTGTAGTGCTACACCGTCGAATAGCATGGTCACATCCACATTCTGTACTTTGATAGAATTGGATGCTTTGATGGGCGCTGCTGTTGCAGTGGTTACAGGAGTTGCTGCTGCTACTGTGGTAACTGGAGCGGATGCTGTCAGAGGCTCACAGCCCATTAAGGCTACGCTCAGAAGTGCTGCTGCTGGAATCTTGATCTTGAACATGCCTATTCACTTCCTTTTTCTTGGGCTTTGAGTTGTTCTTCTTCAGCTAAGATCTGATCCCGGGTCTTGCCTTGGCTGACGCCGTACTTCTTGGCAATCTGAGCCAATTCGTTATATTGCTCCTCTGAGACTTTACCGAGGATAATGCTGCGGGCTTCCCGCTTCTCTTCATTGGTCAGTCCGCCTTTGGCTAACTCCTGCAAGCGCTTGATGTCAGAGACGCTTAACTGAGAAGCTACGATTGCAGCGACACTGGCTTTATCTGTGATCGTTACATTCTCTTGAACTTCCTTGGCCTTGTCTGTTGAAATATGGGCTAATCCATCCACACCGGCAGGGGTTGGTGCAGGAGTGCTTGCAGGCTTGCCAGTACTTACCGGCTTGTCCGTGCTGACAGCTGCCGGATCAGCGGCATTGCCGGATGCAGGCGTACTATCTGGTGTAGAGCTTGAAGCCGGATTAGCGGAAGCCGCTGGTTCGCTATCTGCTACCACAGGCTCAATCACTTGTCCTTGAGGAACACTGGGCGTATTGTCAGCTTCCACATCGAAGCCGCCTGCCATGGAGTTCATCAGCTTATCGACAGCATAATTGGCCGCGAATAACCCGCCAACACCTGACACCACGATGACTGACAGCGTCCAGATCAATACTTTTTTCCATCTTTTCAATTCAGGTACCTCCAACTCTCTATTTAGCTAATGGCTGCCTGGATGACTGGCTGCATCGGTACGATCTGGTTAATCACTTCACGGATGGCTTCTGCATCTTCGGTGACAACCCGTTCCAACCGTTTGAATTCTAGCTCCATCTGGCTCCGGGTGATGACGTTAGGTCTGCCGATGAAGATCCGGTCATGCTGAGTGGAACCCAGGTTCTCCTCATCGGTCAACAGTTCTTCATACAGCTTCTCGCCTTCACGGATACCTGAGAAGGTGATGTCGATGTCCTTATAAGGCTCGTAACCGGACAGTGTGATTAAATCCTCGGCCAATGCCAGAATCTTAACCGGTGCCCCCATATCCAGAACAAATACTTCTCCGCCATTCGCGAAGGAGCCGGACTGGATCACCAGTTGAACGGCCTCGGGAATCGTCATGAAGTACCGGACCATCTCGGGATGCGTTACGGTGACCGGCCCACCGGCGGCAATCTGCTGCTTGAAGGCGGGAATGACACTGCCCCGGCTGCCTAATACGTTACCGAAGCGTACCGCAGAGAACTTGGTAGGGCTTGCTACATTGAGACTCTGTACATACATCTCGGCAATCCGCTTCGTGGCTCCCATGACACTGGTCGGGTTCACGGCCTTGTCGGACGAAATCATCACGAAGCGCTCTGCACCATACATGTCAGCACAGTCGGCTACATTGCGGGTCCCGAAGACATTATTCTTGATGGCTTCGGAAGGGTTGCGCTCCATCAGAGGAACGTGCTTATGTGCTGCCGCATGAAAGACCACCTGCGGCTTATAGCTCTGGAATACATCCATCAGCCTTGACCGGTCCTGAATATCAGCAATCACGGTCACGATCTCCAGGTAAGGGAAGCTCTTGCGCAGCTCCATCTCAATCGTATAGATACTGTTCTCGCCGTGTCCCAGAATCATCAGCTTGTCCGGTGCAAAAGGAGAGATCTGGCGGCATAACTCTGATCCGATTGAACCGCCTGCGCCCGTAACCAGTACGGTCTTGTTATGAACGTAACCCAGAATACTATTCATGTCTGCGACAATCGGCTCACGGCCCAGAAGATCCTCTACACTGACATCGCGGAGCTTTTTGACAGAAATTTTGCCTGCAATCAGATCATTCAATGCAGGGATAATCTTCAGCTTCGCGCCTGTAGCCTTGGCCAGATTAATAATCTCGGATATTTCCGTTCTGGAGACCGAGGGCATGGCGATAATAATCTCGTGAATCTCCTTGTCCTTCACAATTCGCGGAATGTCATAACGGTTACCCAGTACAGGTACACCCAGTATGGACATGTGATATTTATCTGCGCTGTCATCAATGAATCCAACCAGCCGGGTGCTCGCGAAGGAAGGTCCCGTCATCTCTTTGGCTATTAAAATTCCGCAATCTCCGGCCCCTACAATAAGTGTATGCGTCTCCGTGTCCTTATTGTTACTCCGGTCATTGCGGAAGACTCTCCAGAAGAACCGGGCTCCGCCAACCAGTAACAGAATAGTCTCCATAGACCTTATTTGTATACTGAAGGGTACGCGCTCCGGCAGAATGATATAAGCTGCTGCAAATGATAGTACTGAGCCTACCACAATAGCTTTGAGAACCGATATAATCTCGTTAATGCTGGCATATTGCCACATTCTGCGGTAGAGTCCGAAGTAGACCAGGCTTCCCCCGACGGCCACCGTGGAGATTACTCCGAACACGATCATCTGTACCATATATTCCGGCGGAATCTCATTGTAGAACCGGAACAGGTAGGACGTCACGATGCTGAACCATATGATCGCAATATCGATCATGAATAAGACCAACACTCTGGTTTTCGCTGTCATTTTCAGTGCCTCCAAAAATAACAATTTATCTATTAAACAATTCAATTGCCATAGTAGTAATAGTAGTAGCCTTCACTGGCCTTGCGCTTCACGTTGTTAAGGACCACGCCCAGCATCTTGGCCCCGACCCGGTCCAGATTGTCCTTGGCCTTAGCTGCAATATCGCGCTTCACCTTACCGTAGCTGACTACCATGATCACGCCGTCACTCTTGGAGGCCAGAATCTGTGCATCTGTAACGGCCAACAGCGGAGGTGTATCAATCAGAATTACGTCGTATAACTGGCGCAGCTCCTGCAGCACCGCACTCATCCGGTTGGAGGCCATCATCTCGGCAGGATTCGGAGGAATCGGGCCGGAGGTCATCAGATACAGGTTATTCACACCGGATTCCTGAATAACTTCAGACAGATTCGCCTGCTGCGAGAGCAAAGAGGATAATCCATACCGGTTACTCAGGGAAAAAGTCTTATGCGCTGTAGGCTTACGCAAGTCACCGTCGATCAGCAGCACCTTCTTATCCGCTTGCGCGTACGCAGCGGCCAGGTTAGCGGTTACGGTTGATTTCCCTTCCTCCGGTCCGGAAGAAGTGACCATAATAATCTGGATCTGTTCATCTACAGAGGAGAAATCAATGTTCGTGCGCAGTGCCCGAAAAGCCTCGGATACCGGCGAACGCGGGTTGGTCACGGTGATCAGATGGCGTTGTTTATTTGGCTGCTGTGACATGCTCTAGTTCCCCCGCCTTTCTGCTCTGTGTCTGAGCCTGCTGCCCGGTGGTCTTGGTTTCTTCCTGGCCCAGCCGGGTAATCATAGCTATAGTCGGAAGTCCAAGGTATTTCTTAATGTCGTCTTCTGTCTTCAGCGTATCGTCGAGATACTCCAGCAGGAAGGCAATCCCCAGACCGATCATCAGGGATACGATAAAAGCAATCGCGAGGTTCATGACCACATTCGGCTCCACCGGTCCGGGTGCAACTGGCGGATTAAGCTTGGCTTCGTTGAGGATGGACACATTCTGTACGTTGAACAAGGACGGAATCTCCTGCTTAAATACAAGTGATATGGCATTCACGATCTCTGCGGCTCTCTGGTATGAATTATCTCGAACGACAAGTGTCATCACCTGCGTATTATTTACGGAACTCACGTTAACCTTCTTCAGCATTTCCTCTGCCGTAATCCCGAACTCAGGATAGTTCTTGGCCACAACATCGAGAATCGCCGGAGTCTTGATAATTTCCTTGTACGTATTAATCAGCTGAATGTTGGTATTAATCTGATTCAGATCCAGCTGCGCCGCCGTAGCTTGGGTAGGCGTCTGATTAACAATGATCTTGGTTGAAGCTTCATAGACCGGATTCTTGATATATAAGCTGTAGATCCCGGCAAGAACACAAGCCACGATAACAATGCTGATAATCATCCACAGTCTCTTCCTGACAATCTGGAAATAATCGCGCAAATCCAATTCTTGTGCTGACAAGTGCATTTCCCTCCAAGCTGTAAATTCTTATTCCCTATATCCTAAAAAGTGCCTCCTCTCTATACGACGAGAGGAGGCTCTCCACAATACTATTTACTTACTTGAAGTTGATCGTACGGTAGATAATCACTGCAGCTTCAGCACGTGTAGCTGTGTTGTTAGGATTGAACTTGCCGGCATTGCCGATAACCAGGTTATTGCTGGCAGCGAAGGCTACTCCGTCTTTCAGGGAAGCAGCGATCTTGCCTGCATCGGAGAACTTGCTCAGGGAGCTGGCATTCGTTGCAGCTTCCGGCTTCTGCGACTTCACGGCACGGGCAATCATCGTTGCCATTTCGGCGCGCGTAATCGTTGCATTAGGATCGAACTGGGCTGCACTGCGTCCAGTAATGATGCCCTTCTCAGCAGCAACCGCTACATAAGGAGCATACCAGGCAGTGGAGCTTACATCGCCGAAGCTCTGCTTCGCGGAGTTGTTCTCCAGGTTCAGTGCGCGGATCAGCATCTTGGCGAATTCTGCACGGGTCACGTTGTTCTTCGGAGCAAAGTTGCCGTTGCCTACGCCTTCAATAGCGCCCTTGGCCGCTACGACTGAGATCTGTCTTCCAGCCCAAGCCTGAACACTTGCAACATCCTTGAAGCTGACTTTGTTCTCCAGTACGGCGTAGGAAGAGAAGCTGTCACGCGGTTCAGTGATGTAATCACCATCTACAACACCGCCCTGGTATTGCAGTTCTTTGTAGACTACCTTCGCAACGGACAGCAGTTCACGGTCAACGCCTTCTGTATTCTTAAGCGGCAGCTTGATGATGATTGGCTGCTTGAAGGTGGATGTAACCACACCGCCCACATTCAGTTGGAAGTCATACACGCTGGATGTCAGCTTATTGCTGGACAGGGAAGTTACGGTTGCATCTGCTACAGTGGAAGTAGTCAGTGTAATAGCTTCACTGAACTGTCCTACTGGAATCGTTACGGTCAAGCCGTTGAACGTAATCGCAATGTTGGCAATGCCTTTCGCCTTGGCTGCTTCGATGATTGCCTTGGACAATGGAACTTCTACGGTTGCTGCGTTCACTGTACCCAGGTTCAGGGTAAGCGTAAGACCTGTCTTACCGGGATTCGCTGCAAGCAGGGCATCAAAGGCTTTCAGTACATCAGCATCTACCAGCTTCAGGGTTGCTTTGTCACCTACAATCGTTACCAGCTTGGATACATCATACAGGCCTGGTGTAGCTGTAGGGTTGGTAACTGGAGTTGTTACTGTGCCGTTGCCGCCGCTAGTGCCAGTTCCAGGAGGGTTAGTAGTACCGCCACCGCTGAAGCCGTAAGCTTTGATATAAGCTGTAGCCAGGGCTTTCACTGCTGGCTTCGTTGCTGGAACTGCAACACTCAGGTTCTTCAGGCTCTCCTTAACATCAGCAGGAGAAATGTGAAGATTGTACACTACTTGGCTTACTGTAAGGGCTCCAGTACCTGTCTTGTGGTTAAGCACTGTAGTAATGGCATCATTAATCAAGTTGTCCTGGCTTGCAGGATTAGCAACGATGTCCAACAGTTCCGAGCTAGTTTTGCTGCTGAGTAATGCGCGGAGCTGGGCTTCAACACCATCCGCGCCGAACAGGAATTCAATGAAATCATCCGTTGTAAGATTCTTTACGCCAGCCTCAGCAGCAATCTTCTTCAGCAGGTCCACATTCTTCACATCATAACGGATATTCTTGATTGCCGTGTAATCCTTGTCATACACATCATAGACTACACTGGATACGCTCTTGAATGCTGCATGGGCAGTTATCACGTCAGCTTCTTCCAGGAAGGTAAGCTTCTCAAGTACTGGCTTGAAGATTTCTCTGAATGCTGCAAGATCCACAGCGTTTGCTTGATTTTTGTAATTCAGAAGCAATACTCTGTCGGCTTCTGTAAGCTGAGCATAAATCTTCTCAACCTTAGCCTTCACATCTGCCTGCGATACTGCTGCTGCGGAAGCTGTACTCACTCCAAAATGTTCAGCCAGCCCCTTGCTGCTGAACGGGAATCCGGCAACGGATGCCGCTGCCATGCTTACTGCTAGTGTAGATACTGCCAGTTTTTTCTTCAAAGTCACTTGTCATCCACCTCTTTGTATGTATTTGTATTAAGAATAGTGCAAGAATCCAGTAATACCCATTCTACCATTAATGACACAGGAGGTCACCCCTTACGAGAAAAAAATCCGAACAATCTATGAAGTTTGCTGTTAGATTGAATAGAATTAACTCGATTAATCTCCTTATTTGCAAGGATATCGCGCGAATTGTGTAGAAAAAAGTCGACTGACTCTGCTCCTAATTCCCGCCTCACCACCCCGTAAGCCTCGCTTAATCCAAAGGGACGGTGCAACGAATCATGCGCATCGGATGCAATCATATGCACGGCTTGCTGCCGGCATAATTCGAGCGACAGCTTCTGCAGCTTACTCCCGAAGACGCCGGCGATGCTCTGTGCAGTAACCTGTCCCATGGCACCGAGCTCTATTAACCGCAGCAGCTTGGACGGATCGGCAGCAATCTCCGCGTTGCGCTCCGGGTGGGCGATAACCGGCACCATTCCCTGGATGACCAGCTCATGGCAGGTCTCTTCCATCGTGCGGGGCACCCGTGAAGAGGGCATCTCCAGCAAAATATACCGGGAACCGGCAAGCGTCAGCAATTGTCCGCGCTCCAGATCATCGAGCAGCTCCCCGTAGATCCGGATCTCCTGCCCCGGCAGCACGACCAGCGGATTGCCTGCCTCCTGCAGCTTCGCATTCAGCACCCGTACCGCCGCTTCAATCTCCGGGGCCGGATTCATATAGACTCCGTTCGCATGGTGGGGGGTAGCTACTACAGTTGTAATACCATCGTTATGGGCGTCAAGCGCCATGGCGAGAGCGGCGTCATAATCAGCAGCTCCGTCATCCATGAAGGGTAGAATGTGGCTATGGATATCTATCATATGTTGTTTATCGGTCCTTTCGTAGAGGATATGTATAGTTTTCGCAAAAAAATACAACCATTTCACTAGGAAATGATTGCCATATTTTAAAACAATATCACCTACGCTTCCAGTCGGAACAGCCGGCCGGCCGCTTCTGCAAGTCTCTCATCTACTTCGTTAATTACTGCCTGCTGCCTGCTGCGGTTGCGCAGATCGAGCAGTCTATCAATCTCTTGCCGGAGCTGTTCAATCTCACCTTCTACGCTCTGACGCTTGTAGACAGCCAGTATCTCTGCCACTGAATATTTATGCTGATAGATCAGCTTGGTGCCTTCCGGCCTCACTTCCGAGATCCGGCGCACCGAGCCGCCTTCATAGTAATACATCATCGTTAGATCCTTATAAATGCGGTTTACGGTTCCCGTGCCTTTATACGTGAAGAATAATTTGCGTACTGCATTAATCAGATGAGGATTCACCACCCTGCAGGACAAGGAACCCATATAGATGCCGCCTTTGCGTTCAAAAGACAGATGGACCTCCTCGCCTCCGGCCTCCTCCAGCACAATCTCCTGTTCTCCCGCGCCCAATACCTTCACACGGTGACTGATATAGCTGGTATCTGCGGTCAGCAGGAACTGGTTCAGCTGAAATTCGGTCATTTGCATCGTTGCATTCACATATTCCATCGCCAGACGCTGAGCCATAAACATCCCTCAATTCTTAATGACAAACCCTTAAGTCTCGGAAGGCGCTTCGTGCTGCGGTTCATCCCCGGAATTCGGATCATCCGGTTCTGCCGGAAGCTCTTCTTCGGTGGGTAGAGTGTGTCTATCTATAAGTTCCCATAATTCGTCTTTGCCAAGTCCAATCTCTGATGAATACGCAATGAAGCTGTCTCCCGGCAGCACACCGAGCTCCTGCTTCATTACCTTGATATGCTTCGGCCAGCGGGTCTTCGGAATTTTGTCCGCTTTGGTGGCCACTACGCAGAGCGGCAGATCGTAGTGCTTCAGCCAGTCGAACATCATTTTGTCATTGGCTGTCGGCGGGTGGCGCAGATCCACGACCAGCAGGACCATCTTCAGCGTCTCGCGTTCCGCCATGTACTTCTCGACCATTTTGCCCCAGGAGGCGCGCTGTGTCTTCGAGACCTTGGCATAGCCATAGCCCGGGAAGTCAACGAAATACATGCTCTCATTCACCAGGTAATAGTTCATATGCTGCGTCTTGCCCGGTGTAGAACTGGTGCGGGCCAGATTCTTGCGGTTAATCATCCGGTTGATCAGAGAGGACTTCCCTACATTGGAGCGCCCTGCCAGAGCAATCTCCGGCAAGGCATCCACAGGGTATTGGTCAGGGCCTACGGCACTGATAATAAATTCGGCGTTGTTAACTTTCATATGACTTCCTTTCTAATGCACACTACTGGGCGCTTCAATGCTTATTTCTGTATCTGAGTCTGAGCCGGTATTGATGCCTTCTTCATGATCTACGAGCGCGTGCTTCAGTACCTGATCCATATGGGATACCGGCACGAACTCGACATCACTCCGGACACTCTCAGGAATATCCTTGAGGTCGCGCTCATTGTCCTTCGGGATAAGAATCTTCTTGTAGCCTGCACGGTGGGCGGCCAGCGATTTCTCCTTAAGACCACCGATAGGCAATACGCGTCCGCGCAGCGTAATCTCACCGGTCATGGCTACATGCTTGGAGACATAACGCTTGGTAAGCGCGGAGATCAGCGCCGTGGCGATGGTAATCCCTGCGGACGGGCCGTCCTTGGGAATCGCACCTTCGGGAATATGGATGTGAATATCGTTCTTCTCGTGAAAATCAGGGGCAAGCCCCAGCTCCTCCGCCTTAGAGCGGGTATAGCTGAAGGCAGCCTGCGCCGACTCCTTCATCACATCGCCGAGCTGGCCGGTCAGCGTCAGCTTCCCGGTGCCCTGGACCACCGTGACTTCAATCAGCAGCGTATCGCCGCCAACCTCTGTCCAGGCCAGCCCGGTAACGGTACCAATCTGATCCTCCAGCTCTGCCATTCCATAGCGGAACTTGGCGGCTCCCAGGTAATCCTTGATCTCCTCCGGAAGAATGCTGACGCGCTCCTTCTCTTCGGAGACAATCTGCTTCGCCGCCTTGCGGCAGAGGGCAGCTATCTGCTGCTCCAGATTCCGCACCCCGGATTCGCGGGTGTACTCGCGGACAATCTTCAGCAGCGTATTGTCGCCGATGGACAGCTGCTCTTCCGCAAGGCCGTGGCTCTTACGCTGCTTCGGCAGCAGATATCGGCTGGCAATCTGCAGCTTCTCCAGCTCCGTATAGCCGGGAATGAACAGCATCTCCATCCGGTCCAGCAGCGGACGCGGAATGTTGTGCACAGCATTCGCTGTAGTGACGAACATGACGTTCGACAAGTCGAACGGCAGCTCTACGAAGTGATCGCTGAACGTATTGTTCTGTTCCGGGTCCAGCACCTCCAGCAGGGCCGCCGACGGATCGCCGCGGAAGTCCGCCGCCATCTTGTCGATCTCATCCAGCAGGAAGACCGGGTTGATGCTGCCTGCCGTCTTCATCCCCTGGATGATCCGGCCCGGCATTGCGCCGACATACGTACGGCGGTGCCCCCGGATCTCGGCTTCATCCCGCACGCCGCCCAGCGAGATGCGGACGAACTTGCGGTTCAGGGAGCGGGCGATGGAGCGGGCGAGCGAGGTTTTGCCGACGCCCGGAGGACCTACCAGACACAGAATCGGCCCCTTCAGACCCTTGACCAGCTTCTGCACGGCCAGGTATTCCAGCACCCGTTCCTTCGGCTTCTCCAGACCATAGTGGTCTGCGTCCAGCACCTCTTCCGCCTTGCGGATATCCAGATCATCTTCCGTGGCTTCGCTCCAGGGCAGACCGAGCAGCCAATCCACATAGTTGCGGATGACGCTGCCTTCGGCTGAGCTTGCCGGCATTTTCTCCAGACGGTCGATCTCCTTCAGGATCTTCTCCTGCACCCGCTCCGGCAGATTCTTCTCTTCCATCTGGGTGCGCAGCTCATCGGCTTCACCGGCCCGGCCTTCCTTCTCGCCAAGCTCCTTCTGGATCGCTTTCATCTGCTCGCGCAGGTAATACTCCTTCTGGGTCTTCTCCATCTGCTTCTTCACGCGCTGGCTGATCTTGCGTTCGAGCTCCAGCACTTCGCGCTCATTATTGAGGATGTCGAGCAGCTTCTCCAGACGCTTGCTGACGTCAATGGTCTCCAGGATCTCCTGTTTGTCCTTGATCTTCAGCGCCAGATGACTGGTGATGACATCCGCCAGCCGCCCAGGCTCCTCGATATCGGAGACCGCAGCGAGCGTCTCTGGCGTTACTTTTTTGGACAAAGTGATGTAGTGTTCGAACTGGCTCAGCACGCTGCGCATCAGGGCATCGCTCTCCTGGTCCACATCCTCCTGCTCCGGCAGCTCACGCGCCATCACCTCATAATACTCCTCGTTGTCCGTATAATGAATAATCTCGGCCCGCTCTACGCCCTCCACCAGCACACGAATCGTACCGTTGGGAAGCTTCAGCATCTGCCGCACATTCGCCACCGTACCCACGCGGAATATATCCTCTTGCCCCGGCTCCTCAATATTGACTTCAGACTGGGAGCAGAGGAGAATCAGATTATCTTCAACCATAGCTTTCTCTAATGCCCGCACGGACTTCTCACGGCCTACATCCAGATGCAGAACCATACTGGGATATACAAGAAGACCTCTAAGCGGTAATAAAGGAAAACGACGACCTTTGGATTTACTTTGTATCATCGCTTTCGCACCTCCCATGGTTCATAAGTAGTGTCATATGCATTCATTCTAACAAAAGCCGCATGAAAACACCAACCACCCGTGTCCGCAATTGGCGCAATTGGCGTTATTGGCACGCTCACCCATCGGTGTGTAGTATTCGCTGAACGTTCGTGTCCTATGCCGCCGAGTCCCCTGCTCATCCACCAAAAAAATCCCCCGGCAGCTGCCCGCCAGGGGATTCCTTCCTAATGTGCCTGTCTTAACCGGGCAACCCCTCGCCCGAAGCGTCCGCCTTCAGCAGTGAAGGCGCGGAAGAGAAGGTCTCGCCGGATACGGCAGGCATTCTGATGTCTGCTGTATCGGTGCCGAACAGGTGGCGGAAGACCTCCTCCACCGTGTCCACCGGAATCACCCGCAGCGCGCCGAGATCGGCGAACAGCGACTGCCAGTTCTCCTTCGGAATCAGCACGGTCGTTGCTCCCGCCTGGAAGGCCGCCTCCACCTTGGCGACCACGCCGCCGACCGGCTTCACCCGGCCATGGATGCCGACCTCCCCGGTGATTGCCACCGTGTTGTCCACCGGCAGCTGCCGGATGGCCGAGACGATGGCCACCGCCATGGCCACCCCGGCGGACGGCCCGTCAATAGGCGTCCCTCCGGGGAAGTTAATGTGCAGGTCATACTTGTCCGGCTCCAGCTTCATGGAGCGCAGTACGGTCAGCACATTCTCAATGGAGCCCCGGGCCATGCTCTTGCGGCGCACAGTCCGCGAGCCGCCGCGCGTCTCCTCTTCATCGACTACCCCGGTGATGTTCAGCCTGCCCGGCCCGTTAAGCGCAGGCGCAGCGGAGACTTCGATCTCCAGCAGCGTACCCATGCCGGGGCCGTAGACGGCAAGGCCGTTGACCAGTCCGACCTGCGGGGCGGAAGGGATCTTGCGCTCCGTCCGCAGCGGCAGCTGGCTGCTGCTGGCGACCCATTCCACTTCCGCAGCGCTCAGCGTGTCCCGGCCCTCGGTCAGCGCAAGACCCGCAGCCAGCTGGATCATATTCACCGCCTCGCGGCCGTTCGTCGCATACTGCTGCACGACCTCCACTGCTTCAGGGCTTGGCTTCAGCCCGATCTTCTGGACAGCATCCCGTCCAATCACGGCAATCTCCTCCGGCAGCAGCGGACGGAAATAGATCTCCATGCAGCGCGAACGCAGCGCCGGTGAGATCTCGTCCGGCGACCGTGTCGTGGCTCCGACCAGCCGGAAATCAGCGGGCAGGCCATTTTGGAAAATATCATGAATATACGCGGGTGTATTGCTGTCCTCCGAGTTGTAATAGGCGCTCTCCAGCAGCACCTTTCGGTCTTCCAGCACCTTCAGCAGCTTGTTCATCTGAATCGGATGCAGCTCGCCAATCTCATCGAGGAACAGAATTCCCCCATGCGCCTTGGTTACTGCGCCCGGCTTCGGCTGCGGGACTCCGGCCACGCCCATGGCCCCCGCTCCCTGATAGATGGGATCATGTACGGAGCCGATCAGCGGATCGGCAATTCCGCGCTCGTCGAAGCGCGCCGTAGTGGCATCGATCTCGGTGAATTTGGCGTCACGCTTGAACGGCGACAACGCATTTTTCTTCGCTTCCTCCATAACCACCCGCGCCGCTGCCGTCTTGCCCACACCCGGCGGCCCGTAGATAATCACATGCTGCGGATTGGCGCTGCATAGCGCGGCCTTCAAGGCGCGCAGCCCGTCCTTCTGTCCGACGATATCGTCGATGGAGGCGGGGCGTGTCTTTTCTGAGAGCGGCTTGGTCAGAGAGATCATCCGCATCTTCCGCAGCTTATCCAGCTCCTTGCGCGATTCCCGGTCCACCGCCGTCTTGTTCGTCTTCTGTCCCCGCAGCAGATTCCAAAAATAAACGCCGATGACCAGCGCGAAAAAAAGCTGCACGACCATCAGCAATATACTTAGTTCCATAGGTCACCCTCCTGTATCCTTCCGTCTGCCAGCTCTGTATTCAGCTACTACTAGGTAGTATAGCCGTTTCAAACATTCGTAAACTCCCGCAGCAAAAAAACCGAATCCCATTCTCCTTCCGTGCTCATAGATTGCATAGGATTTCCACAAACGGAAAGACTATACCGGATGATTGGAGGTGAATGATCATGACACATCTGGAGAATACACAAGGTCCGCAGGAGAAGCTGCCGCACGCCCTGTCCGCGATAATAGAAGGAATGCAACTCCGCCTGGGCAAAAGCACAGATATCATCTACCGGTTCATCACCCTCGGCCCTTCGTCCGCAGTCATTATCTTCATTGAAGGACTCGCGGATCCGCAGGAGATGATTCAGGCCATCCATGAGGACTCCAGTCTGTATCAACAATTCAGCCAGCCTCAGCCGGAGAGCTGCCTGAAGCTGCTGCAGGAACGGACGCTCTCCCTCGGCAAGGTCGGGGAGGTCAGCAACTACACGGAGCTGGAGCGTGAGCTACTCGCCGGTAACTCGATCCTCATCATTGACGGAGCTCCGAAGGCGCTATCTGCCGGTACGGAGGCACTGAAGCAGCGGGCAGTCGAGGATGCCGGCTCACAAGCCGTTGTAAGAGGGCCGCGTGAAGGCTTCACGGAATCGCTGCGGGAGAATACAGCGCTGATCCGGCGGAGAATCCAGAACCCGAAGCTGCGCATTGAAGAGCGAACCCTCGGGGAACAGACGCAGACGAATGTAGCTGTAATGTATATAGAAGGCAATGTAGATCCCGGGGTGCTGAATGAGCTGCGCAGACGGCTGGATGAAGCCAGGCTGGACAGCGTACTGGAGAGCAACTATATCGAGGAGATGATTCAGGACCCGCAGTACAGCCCTTTTCCGACGGTGTATAACACGGAACGTCCGGATTCCGCCGCATCAGCACTGCTGGAAGGACGGATCACAATCCTGGTAGAAGGTACGCCGTTTGTGCTCATCGTTCCCGCCTTGTTCGTACAGTTCTTCCAGTCCAGTGAGGATTACTACCAGCGGAGCGATTTTGCCAGTCTGGTCCGCATCCTCCGTTATTTCTGCTTCGCTGTAGCACTGCTGACTCCGGCCTTTTATATTGCAATAACCACCTTCCATCAGGAGATGATTCCCACAACCCTGCTGGTCAGCCTGATCGGGCAGCGTGAAGGCATCCCGTTCCCGGCGTTTCTCGAAGCCTTTCTGATGGAGATCACCTTCGAGATTCTGCGTGAGGCCGGTATCCGCCTGCCCAAATCGATGGGCCAGTCCGTATCTATCGTAGGTTCGCTGGTCATTGGCCAGGCTGCGGTAGATGCAGGGCTAGTCTCGGCTGCTATGGTCATCGTCGTCTCCATTACAGCCATATCCAACTTCGCCCTTCCCGCCTTCAATATCGGGATCTCGGTACGGATTCTGCGCTTCGTGATGATGGGCATTGGCGCTTCCTTCGGCCTATACGGGATTGTTGTCGCCTTGATTATTCTGGGTCTGCACTTATGCAGTCTGGAATCCGTAGGTGTTCCTTACATGACTTCCTACGCCCCCTGGCAGTGGCTTAGCCAGAAGGATAGCCTCATAAGGCTGTCAAGGCGCAACATGAAGAAGTATACCGGACATAACTGACAGAGAGGAGCAACCTTCTATGCGTATTCAACAAGCAGTCTGTCTGCTCCTGGTCTTCAGTCTGGCGGTGTTGCCCGGATGCTGGAGCCGCAAGGAGCTGAACGATCTGGCTGTGGTCATGGCGATGGGAATTGATGCCGCACCTGAGGGTTATGCCGTTTCTGCACAGGTGCTGAATTCGGGAGAAGCACGCAGCACCAAAGGAGCAGCAGGCAAAAGTCTGCCTATTCTTACCTACAAAGCCGTAGGCCAGACGGTTCCCGATGCTCTCCAGCACATGCTCAGTACAGCGCCGCGTACTCTCTACTTGTCCCACATCCGGGTGCTTGTCCTCGGAGAAAAGCTGGCGCGGCAAGGTGTCAGTGACATCCTTGATTTCATCACCCGGAATCATCAGCTCCGCAGTGATTTCTTCCTGTTGGTCGCGAAGAATTCCCAGGCCTCTGACATTCTGGAGATTAATACGCCATTCGAGCAGATTCCGGCCAATTCGCTCTACTCCTCCATTCTGGTCTCCCACAAAAATTGGGCAGCCACCGGTAAAGTCACCTTGCAGCAGTTCATTCTTGAACTGGAGCGCGGCGGCTCCAATCCGATTATGTCCGGCGTAAGGCTGCACGGCGATGTGTCAGAGGGAGGGACAGTCAAGAATATAGAATCCATTGTCCCGAAGACCCAGATCATCCAGGCGGGAATTGCTATTTTCAAAAAAGACCGTCTGGTCGGCTGGCTGGGCGAGAACACCAGCAAAACAGTCAACTATGCGCTTAATGAGGTTAGCTCCTCTAACGGCGATGTTACCTGCCCGGATGGTGGCAAGGTCGGCTTCATCGTCACCCGTTCCGAGAGCAGTATCCAAACCAGTCTGAATCCGGAAGGGCAGCCGGAATTCAAGCTCATGATCAATGTGGAGGCTGATCTCACTACGATTCAGAGCACAATTGATCTCACGCAACCCTCCAATATTGAGATGATTCAGACCGAAATCGAAGACAAGTTCAAGTCCAATATGCAAGGTAGTATTCAAAATGTGCAACAGCGCTACGCCTCCGATATCTTCGGCTTCGGCGAAGCGCTGCACCGCAAATATCCCCAGGTCTGGAAAGCTTACCGTGGGGATTGGGATGAACATTTCAAGCAAGTGAAGATTACCTCTGACTGCCGAACCCATATCCGGCGGATCGGCTCCATTATTCAGCCGCAGAGACGGGAGATGGAAATGAAATGAGCTGGAATTGGCTGCTGCTTCTGATCCTGCTAATCACTGCCTTTACACAACTCCCTGCATTGCTCCGCCTGCGTTCTCCGCAGGATACTGCGGTATTCTGCGTGTTCTGGCTGATCACCGCTTCGGTCACTGTTGCTGATATGGCAGGCTCCACTGCAATTCGTCCGATGAACTGGGTATACAGTATCATTAAGCTGCTCTCCTTCTGACCTGACCACTAACCACTAACCTGCCTGAAAGGAGACGGACCTGTGAGCAAGTCTAAGAAGCTCTCGTCTTTACAATTATTCATCCTGACCTTCGGTCTGACGACCGGAAGCTCCATTCTTGACCTCCCTGGTACAATGGCACAAATCGCCAGAGAGGATGCCTGGATCGCCTCTCTGTTCTGCCTGCTTATCAACCTTATGATGGTTGTCTTATGTCTTATGCTCTCCCGTCTGTACCCGGGGCAGACCCTGTTTGAGATTCTAGAATCTGTACTGGGCCAATGGCTGGGCAAGGCAGTGTCGCTTATCTACTTATTCTATTTCCTTATCCTTACCAGTGCCTTGCTGGGCGATCTGGGTTCCTTCATCACCACTGAGGTCATGCCCGAAACTCCGACCGAGGCGATCAAAATGATATTCCTGATTGTCATCATCGTCAGCGCATACAAAGGTATCGTCATTGTGGCCCGTTTAAGCGAGCTGCTCTTCCCTTGGTTACTGCTTCTGTTGACGCTGCTCGTTCTGGCCCTGATTCCCCAAGCGAACTGGACACATATCCTTCCCATTCTGGAGGATGGCCTGAAGCCGGTCATGTCTGCCGGCATCCAGTCCGCCATGTTCCAAGAACCTATTGTATTGTTGAGCTTCCTCCCTCTGATGAAGCAGTCCGGTAAGCAAGCCCGGGCCTTACTCGGCGGAACTGCTCTGGGAGGGCTGATTCTTTTCGTGCTGACATTGCTTAGTGTGCTGGTGCTCGGCATTGAGCAGACCTCCAACAGCAACTACCCTGTGTTCATTCTGGCAAAGGCTATTAATATCGGCAACATCCTGCAACGCGTCGAGGGAATGTTAGTAACGATCTGGATTATGACCTTCTTCATCAAGATCTCCTTACTCTTCCTGCTGATCCTGCAGAATTTCCAAGCCGTGTTCAGCCTGAAGCGGACCACCTACCTGATCTTTCCGCTCGCAGTTCTGTTATTCGTCTTCGCCTCCAATATTTATATCAACCTCATCTATCTTATACATATGGTGCAGACGGCCTGGTGGAAATTCGCTGCCATCCACCTTGTATTCCTGCCTGTGCTGGTGTGTCTGATTGCACTGATCCGCCGTAAGCGGACTGCCTCCGCAGCCAAGTCTTAAGACCCGGTTGTACGTGCTAACTTACTGAACCAGGCATACAAATGCTTCTAATTCAAAAAAGCCCTGCCCGTTTGCAGATCATCCGCAACGGGCAGGGCGCTGTTATATATAGAATTAGTTCTCTGTGTTGCCAACTGGTGTTGCCGGAGCCAATCCAGCGTGGCTGCGGCCGGGAATCTCGCCGGTCGCCTCGAAATGCTCGACAATAATGTCAATCTCTTTCTTCAGCTCGGAGACGAGCTCTGCCTCAGGCACCTTGCGGATCATCTTGCCGTAACGGAACAACAGCCCTTCCCCGCGCGCACCGGCGATGCCGATATCCGCTTCTCTGGCTTCCCCCGGACCATTCACCGCACAACCGAGCACGGATACCTTAATTGGCACCTTCAGCTTGGAGATGTACTCCTCAACCTCGTTCGCAATCGAGAAGAGGTCAATATCCAGGCGTCCGCAGGTCGGGCAGGAGATCAGGGTAGCGGCGTTCGAGATCAGACCGAAGGTCTTCAGCAGCTCACGCGCCACCTTCACTTCCTCCACCGGATCAGCACTCAGGGAGATCCGCACCGTACTGCCAATGCCCATGGAGAGCAGCGCACCGATCCCGGCCGAGCTCTTCACTGTTCCGGCGAACAGAGTGCCGGATTCGGTGATACCCAGATGCAGCGGATAAGGAATTACTTCTGCAGCTTGACGGTAAGCCTCGATGGCCATCGGCACATCAGATGCCTTCAGGGACACGATGATATCGTGGAAGTCCAGCTCTTCGAGAATGCCGATATGATACAGGGCACTTTCAACCATAGCCTCCGGTGTAGGATAACCGTATTTCTCCAGCAGATGATTCTCCAGTGAACCGGCATTCACGCCGATCCGGATCGGTATCCCCTTGTCCTTACAGGCCTTAACGACAGCTTCCACCTTATCACGGCGTCCGATATTGCCGGGATTGATCCGCACCTTGTCGATGCCGTTCTCAATCGCCAGCAAGGCCAGCTTGTAATTGAAATGAATATCCGCTACGAGCGGGATATGAATCTGCTTCTTGATTTCCTTAATCGCTGCTGCCGCTTCCTCATTGTTGACCGTTACACGCACGAGCTGACAGCCGGCTTCCTCCAGCCGCAGAATCTCGGCCACGGTTGCCTCCACATCGGCGGTCTTGGTCGTACACATGCTTTGAATTGCAACCTCGTTGTTACCCCCGATAATCACTCCGCCAACATTGACGGGACGGGTCTGGTGTCTCAGGAACATGATTTTCTCCCCCATAACGATCAAAGCTCCACCCTCTCCGCCCCCGCAGGTCATGCGGGATGTGCGGGAGAAAGTGGAGACCCTGAGCTGTATTGTTAAGCCGGGTCAGGCCGGGTAATGAAGCCTGACTTACGCGCTTTCTTCTTTTTTCTTATCCTTCTTGAGACTAAGCTCCGGCAGGGACTTCTCCTTAACAACCTGCTCGGTAATGACACAGTCCTTAATGTCATCACGTGAAGGCACCTCGTACATCACATCAAGCATAATGCTCTCAATGATGGCACGCAGTCCACGGGCACCGGTGTTGCGCTTGATCGCTTCCTTCGCAATTGCTTCAAGAGCAAGCGGCTCGAACTTCAGCGCTACATTATCCATCTCCAGCAGCTTCACATACTGCTTCACGAGCGCATTCTTAGGCTCGGAGAGGATACGTACCAGTGTAGTCTCATCAAGCGGCTCCAAGGTCGAGATGACCGGCAGACGGCCCACGAACTCGGGAATCAGACCGAACTTCAGCAGGTCCTCAGGCAATACCATGGACAGGTATTCACCGGCCTTAAGATCCTTCTGTCCTTCAACCGCAGCATTGAAGCCAATGACTTTTTTGCCGATACGGCGCTTGATCATTTGCTCCAGTCCGTCGAAGGCACCGCCTACGATGAACAGAATGTTCGTTGTATCGATCTGGATGAATTCCTGATGAGGATGCTTGCGTCCGCCTTGCGGTGGAACCGAAGCAACCGTACCTTCCAGAATCTTCAGCAGCGCCTGCTGAACGCCTTCACCGGATACGTCACGGGTAATGGACGGGTTCTCGGATTTACGCGCTACCTTATCAATTTCGTCTATATAGATAATGCCGCGTTCGGCTTTCTCCACATCATAATCTGCCGCTTGAATCAGCTTCAGGAGAATGTTCTCGACGTCTTCACCCACATAACCGGCTTCCGTAAGGGAAGTGGCATCTGCAATGGCAAAAGGCACGTTGATGATCTTCGCCATCGTCTGAGCCAGCAGGGTCTTACCGGAGCCTGTAGGTCCGAGCAGCAGAATGTTGCTCTTCGTCAGCTCCACATCTTCAATCTTGCTCTGGCTGTTCACACGCTTGTAGTGATTGTATACAGCAACGGAGAGCGATTTCTTCGCTTGCTCCTGGCCGATCACGTATTGATCCAGAATATCGCGGATTTCCTTCGGTTTCGGAATATCCTTCATATCCAGCTCTTCTTCGTGGCCCAGCTCCTCTTCCACAATCTCCGTGCACAGCTCGATGCATTCGTCACATATATAAACGCCAGGTCCCGCTACGAGCTTACGAACCTGCTCTTGTGATTTGCCGCAAAAGGAACATTTCAATTGCCCTTTTTCATCATTAAATTTAAACATCTTACCACCCCTTTAAGATATGATCGGTGAAGAGAGAACCTGGTCAATGAGCCCGTATTCCTTCGCTTCTTCAGCGCTCATGAAGTTATCGCGGTCTGTATCCCGTTCGATTTTGTCAAGGGGCTGACCTGTGCGCTCTACATAAATCTGATTCAGCTTCTGCTTCGTCTTGAGAATCCAGTCGGTGTGAATCCAAATGTCGGACGCCTGCCCCTGAACGCCGCCGAGCGGCTGATGAATCATGACCTCGCTGTTGGTCAGCGCATATCGCTTGCCGGGCGCTCCGGCTGTCAGGAGCAATGATCCCATACTGGCTGCCATCCCTACGCAAATCGTTGAAACATCCGGTTTGATATATTGCATCGTATCATATATACCCATGCCGGCTGTAACAGAACCACCGGGCGAGTTGAGGTACAAGTGAATGTCTTTTTCGGGGTCATCTGCTGCCAGGAACAGCAACTGCGCAATAACCAGATTGGCGACATCATCGTCAATCGCACTGCTCAGGAAGATGATGCGATCCTTGAGCAATCTGGAATAGATATCGTATGAGCGTTCTCCCCGGCTTGTCGTTTCCACAACCATTGGTACCAGACTCATGCCACCAACCTCTTTTCTCTATACAGATTAGTCTTTCCGTTTCAGAAATATTTTAACACGTTCAAAGCGGGATGTCATTTATTCACTGGGTCCCTAAACCGCATTGTTCATGTGCATGCCATTATAACGCAATTCCACGGACAATGCCAATTGAAGGGTTCATGATATGTACTGCCAAACGCCCGGCCCCCGATAAAAATAAGGCACGTAACAAAAACTTACGTGCCTTATCAAATCTCTATGGAGGCTAATGGATAGCCGTTCTAGGTAAAGGATTGAAGCTTACTCAGCCTTTGCTTCTTCTGCTGCCGCTTCTTCTGCTGCCGCTTCTTCTACTGCTGCCGGAGCTTCAACTTCCACGCTGTTACTAACGAGGAATTCGATTGTCTTGCGCAGGGAGATCTCATCGTTCAGGCTGCTCAGGGAACCGTTGGCTGCCAGGATGCTGCGGATTTCTTCAGGAGTACGCTTGTAAGCTTCAGCCATAGTAGCCAGCTCTTGCGTAACTTCTTCTTCCGACACTTCGATGTTCTCTTCCTTAGCAATCACTTCCAGAACAAGGTTGTTACGAACGCGCTTCTCAGCATCGCCCTTCATTTGTCCCTGCAGGTCTTCACGGGTCTGGCCGGAGAAGCTGAGGAACATGTCCATGTTCATGCCCTGCTGGCGGAGACGGGTATCGAAGTCACGAACCATGTTCTCCACTTCGCTGGCGATCATCGCCTCAGGAATTTCCACTTCAGCATTTGCTGCTGCTGCGTCAACTACTGCGGATTCACGAACGCTCTTCAGCTCTTCCTGCTTGCGGGATTCGAGCTGTGCCTTCAGGTCTGCTTTGTATTCTTCCAGTGTGTCGAATTCACTAACATCCTTGGCGAATTCATCATCCAGCTCAGGAAGCTGTTTGCGCTTGATTTCGTGCAGCTTCACTTTGAATACAGCAGCTTTGCCTGCCAGTTCAGCAGCGTGGTAAGTTTCAGGGAAGGTTACTTCAACATCCTTGAAGTCTCCAGTGGACATGCCCACTACCTGCTCTTCGAATCCTGGAATGAAGGAATTGCTGCCCAGCTCCAGGGAATGACGCTCAGCCTGTCCGCCTTCGAATGGAACGCCGTCAACCGAACCGTCAAAATCAATTACAGTGATGTCGCCGTTCGCAGCTGCTCCTTCTTCGATAACCACAAGCTCAGCATGACGCTCCTGCAGACGCTTCAGTTCAGCATTCAGCTCTTCGTCAGTTACTTCTGCCTTCTGTACTGGTACTTCCAGACCTTTGTACTCGCCCAGCTTCACTTCCGGCTTAACTGTGATCTTCGCTTTGAAGATGAACGGCTGGCCCTTGGCGAATTGCTCGATGTCCACTTCAGGACGGTCTACAGGGAAGATATCAGTCTGTTCAACGGCTTCACCGTAAGCTTCAGGAAGAAGAATGTCGATAGCATCCTGATACAGGCTTTCAACACCGAAACGGGATTCAAAAATCGGCCGTGGTACTTTACCTTTACGGAATCCAGGAACGTTTGCTTTCTTTACCACTTTATTAAAGGCTTTGTCGAGTGCTGCAGCTACGCGTTCCGCTTCAACTTCGACTTCAAGAACTCCGAGGTTCTTCTCTATTTTTTCCCAAGTTGCTTTCATAATATACTTTTCCCTCCAAAAATAGGTTACATGTTTACTTAAATAGTCCAACATTTCACGCACAGAATAACCACTATATTATATACAACATTACTTTATTTATCAAGTAGAGAACTCTTTACAAATCCCCTGAGCGAACGGTAGGCACCCTCAAATTGGAAGCGCATGCTGCCCGTTATGCCGTACATGCTCCGTGTTTCCTCTTCTTTGCGGTTCCCGTTCAGGCTCTCCGACACCATCTGGTGCAGGGCTCCCGCCCAAATATCCAGCTGCGAATACTCCCCGTCCAGCAGCTTGCGGTAATCCGCCGTCCCGTAGATGGACATGACGAACTGCCCCCACAGCTCCTGGGCAAAATAATACAGCGTCGGCTCATGCACCTCCGCCTGCTCGGCCACCCGTTCCAGCACTTGGCTGATCTGCGGCGGGAACTCGTCGTTCTGCAGCGGCACGGTCTCGATCTCCACCTCAGCGGCCTCATGGCCCCGGCTTAGCCTGATTGCCCCTTGCGCCCCTCTGCGCCGCAGCGTCTGCAGTGTGCGGAATTGCAGCAGCGGATGCACCTCGGCCTGCTGCAGCCAGCCGGTCAGCGCTTCATCTACCCCGCTCCCCTCCAGGTAGGAGAGCTGCTCCAGCGCCAGCACTGTCGCTTCGGACAGCGGTTCATTCATGACCCGCTTCAGCAGCTTATCCGGGTACTCCGCATCCTCCTCCAGCTTGGATCTGGCCAGAATCCGGGCCATATCCTCTTCCCCCAGATCCATCTCCTCCGCATCCGGGGCACCGTTCCCGTCACCGCCCTGCGCCGCGTAGGGGAAGGCCGCCACAAGCCATTCCAGCAGCGACCGCCATTCCTCGTAGTGCCGCTCTTCCTGTCCCTGGCACTGCAGCAAAAAACGCAGCAGCTCCATCGCTTCCCCGTAACGTTCACTCTCCAGCATAACTGTGAGCTGAATCTGATAGTAATCCAGGGTCTTGGGAAACAGCACGATGTTCTCTTTGGCGGGGGAATTGAATTGATTCATGAGGGCACCTCCTTTTCTCCGAACTGTAATCGCTTCTGAACCTTAATCAATTGTAGATTATAGCATATCCCTGCACGGTTTCAAAAAAACAAGTTGAAAAAGTTAACTATGTATGATAACATAATTTTTGCTTGCTTTTCAGTCTATCTTCATGTCCCGGTAGCTCAGTTGGATAGAGCATGCGCCTTCTAAGCGCACGGTCGGGGGTTCGAATCCCTTCCGGGACGTCACAGTAAACAGCCTTCCTTCGGGAGGGCTGTTTTGGCGTCCGGGGGATGAGAACCCAACGCGTCAGCGAGGGGACGTTGGAGCATAAGCTTCGATAGCACCACTTCGCAATCAGCCCGAATGGGCTGTATCCCTTCCGGGACGTTACAGTAAACAGCCTTCCTTCGGGAGGGCTGTTTTGGCGTCCGGGGGATGAGAACCCAACGCGTCAGCGAGGGGACGTTGGAGCATAAGCTTCGATAGCACCACTTCGCAATCAGCCCGAATGGGCTGTATCCCTTCCGGGACGTTACAGTAAACAGCCTTCCTTCGGGAGGGCTGTTTTGGCGTCCGGGGGATGAGAATCCCCTTTTTATTTTGAGTAGGATCAACGTGGGTGCTTGGGTAGACGCTGCGCGAACGGACCGTTGTTCCAATCGCTGTGTTTTCCAGATTTTTTTCATTCCCCTAAGCGGTGAAAATCCGGAAACCAAGGCGAACGCTATCGCTTCTACACAATCGTTCCGTCCTCTCCGCTGTTTGAGCGGGAAATGACCTCCCAAAGAAACCACCACTCTTTAATAGTGGAGGAAGCGAAACATGCACGCACTATGCGGACTGGAGATCCCTTATTCAGGCGGATCACGCCTGTCCGCAGGGTTATGCGGACTGAGGGGCCGTTAAGTAACCTGTTTCTCCGCTTTTTCTGCTCGAATGCACAGTTTAGCGTCCTCTGAGTCCGTTTATGACAGAAAAGTTGGTTTTTTCGACGAATAGCGGCTCCTCAGTCCGGATAACTCTGCTGGCGGCTACTTTTCTATTTCCGGAGCAAGAACGCCCTTTCCTGCAATGAGTCTCTTAACAATTTGGCCGACTTTGTTGTTCAATTCCTGCCTATTCACGTATACCGTCCTCCGTATTCCTGCAATGCCCGCACTTCTCCGAAAAGTAAATGCCATCTGCCCGGTAGCAGCTAAAATCAAGGTGATCGAATACTAACGGACCGTCGCATTCCTGACACATAAGTATAACGGGATCTCGCGAACGTACAATCAGCGATTGCGCACGTTCACGCAGCAGCTCATGCCACTCCATCTCCCCCAGCCGTTCACACTCATTCAGTTCTGCTATTACCTGCCTGATCTCAGCCTGTACCTTCCTGAACTCTATGGGCTGCCATTGCTGTAAAAAAGGGATGTATTTCCGGTCACCGGAACACAGGATTTTGAACAGAAACATCAGAATCATGCCCCGGTTCCGGTCCTTCAAATACTCCATACTGACCGGCGTGATTCCTTGATCCAGCCAGTTCTCCCACTCCCGCAGCAGTTCCTCCGCTCTGAACACGATCATGGGAAGCTTCCCGGACAGCTCAGTCTTCAGGTACCCGGCTTCTATAAGGACATCCACCTTCTCCATGATCTGCTCCATCGTCAATTTGCGGTAGAAGCCATAGGCGGGAATGTGGTCCAGGCCGAGTTCAAGCAGCAGCTTCTCCTTCGAGCCCTTCAGGATCTTGGCCAAAAGCGTACGTCCCCCGGCGGCAATAATCTCATCGGCTGTCTGCAGAACGGCTAGCAGCTCCGGCCTTGGCAGCGGTGTATTCAAGCGATACTCATTCGTCTGCTTCCGGTTCGGCTTACGGCGGTTGGTCTTCTGCATACTCACAGCGTTCTGCCTCCTTGTCCTTATCATGGGCACAGGTTAGTCCACCTAACAGTATGGTCGGATTATAACATATCCAGACCCGGAAACAGGAGATTTAGAGATGAGTTTCAGCGCTTCCCGGAGCACTCAGAAGCTCCAACCACTTCACAGCAAACAGGCCGCCCGCCATGAAACTTCCATAGCAGAGCAGCCTGTTCTTCCAGGATATAGCTCTATTCTCCCGTTTGCATCCGTCTCAGCGTCCCCGGCGGCGGTTGCCCAGCCACAGCGGGAAGCGGAACATAAAGTTGATCAGCAGCACGACAAAGACCAGCACAGCGGCAGACTTATCCGCGATTTGCCGTGCATCCTCGACAATGGCCTCAGACTGCACGTACCACAGATGCACAGCCAGAGTCTCACCCGGCGAGAACAGATTGAAGTCCCACATCTCGCCGGAGGTGCTGAGTCCGGCGGTCAGGATGATGACCGCTGACTCCCCGAAGGCGCGTCCGGCCACCAGGCAGACGCCGGTGACAATCGCCGGAAGGGCTACCGGCACGACAACCTTGCGGATGACATGGAACTTCGTCATGCCGAGGGCATAGCCGGCTTCACGGATCTCGCCGGGCACCGCGCGCACCGCCTCCTCTGTGACGCGGGCCAGCATCGGCAGATTCAGCAGCGCCAGGCTGACACCCCCGCCGAGAATCGTCAGGCCGATGCCGAGATACTCGGCGAAGATCGCCAGCCCCAGAAGGCCGAACACGATGGACGGCACCGAGGACAGGGATTCCACGCAGATGCGCAGCGCACCTGTGAAGGCATTATCCGGTGCATACTCCGCCATATAGATCCCTGCCCCGATCCCGAGGGGAATAGAGATCAACAGGGAGATGAACAGGATATAGAAGGAGTTGAACAGGACGGGACCGATCCCGCCGCCGGGATCGATCTCCTCCGGCTGCTTGAGCAGGAAGTCCAGTCTGAGCGAAGGTAAGCCTTTGCTAAGGATGGTGAACAGCAGCCAGAAGATCAGCAGCATGACCAAAACGCCCAGCGTATAGAAGCCGATGGTCGCCAGTTTATTGCGCCGCTGGGCTCTGGCCGTATGGCGTGTGCGCGTGAATCCGTTCATCAGGCATCCCTCCGTTTGCGGCCCAGGAGCCGGATAATCAGAATCAGTACAAACGAGATCAGCAGCAACAGGAAGGCCATCATATGCAGGGAATAGTTCCAGGTGGAGTCGAACTCCACGTTGGAAATCTGCATCACGATATTACTGGTCAGCACCGAGGTGGGTGCGAACAGGCTCTTCGCCAGCTGCGGCGTGTTGCCGATAACCATCACCACCGCCATGGTCTCTCCGACTGCACGGGTCATGCCCAGAATCACAGCCGAGATAATGCCCCGGCTGGCAGCGGGCAGCACGACGCGCATAATGACCTGAAGGCGGGTCGAGCCGAGCGCATAGGCAGCGTCGCGGTATTTACGCGGAACCGCAACGATGGCATCATCGCTGATCCGGCAAATGGTCGGCAGTACCATGAGTGCCAGCACGAGTGCGGCGGCGAGCAGCCCGTCTCCGAGACCTTCTCCGCTGATTCTGCGCAAGAAAGGTAACAGCACGGTCAAGCCCAGATAGCCGTATACAATAGAAGGAATACCGACCAGCAGATCCAGGACCGGACGGATAAAGCTCTTCAGCCACTTCGGGGCAATCTCCGCACAGAGCACAGCCATCCCAACCGAGACGGGCACGGCAATGACCAGGGTCAGCGCGGTAAGCGACAATGTATTTACGATGAAGGCGGCGGCGCCGAAGGCATCCTCTTCCGGCGTCCAGTTGAACGAGAAGAAGAAGTCCTGCGGGGAGATGCGGGTGAAGAGCAGCAGCGCCGTTTTGCCGATGAATACAATAACTAGTCCCAGCACAAGACAGAGCGCAAGGATGCTGAATAAGAAATAATAACGGGAGATGCTGTTGCCGAGCAGATGTCTGCGGTGCCGCTTGGTGTTACGTTTAACTTCTTCCAGGCTTGTCTGTGCCTTAGCGCCCAGGCCATGAACCGGTGCCCCCATACTTTCCCTCCTGTAAGAGGCCAACCCCGTAGTTCCCGGAGCTGGCCGCTGTTACCTATCAATCTATTATGCTTGCTTGGTTCAAGAATCTTAGGATTGCATAGCAGAGATTGGAATGAACTTAAGCTTCTTAAGCGAGCCCTGCTGGAACTTCTTGCTCTGTACATATTCGATGAATTCTTTGGTCGCGCCGGTCGGCTGGCCCTTCGTCATGTAGTAGCCGTAAGCCCAGATCTTGTACGAGCCGTTGATTACGTTATCCGTGTTAGCTTCCACGCCGTTGAACTTCACAGCCTTGATATCGCCGCCCGTTACATAGACAAGGTCGATGTATCCGATAGCGTTAGGAGTGGTGCCTACTGCGGTTTTCATGTCGCCGCTGGAGCCGGTTTCCTTGTAGTTCTTCTCTTTCTTCACGATATCTCCGCCGCCCAGCGCTTTGGCCTGATAGTTAACGCGGGTCCCGGAGCCGAAGGCACGGGTGATCACTACGATGTTCGCATCCGCTCCGCCGACCTCTTTCCAGTTGGTGATTTTACCGGCGTAGATGCCTTTGAGCTGCTCTGTAGTCAGGTTGTCGACTCCGACATTCTTATTAACGATGGTTGCAAAAGGAATCACAGCGACCTTATTCGCCACCTGTCCGTCAAAGGCCTTGAAGCCCGGAACATCAATGCTGGCATCCCAGTCGCAGGCTCCGATATCGGCAATCCCCTTCTTCACGGCCTGCGGTCCGGTCACGGAGCCCTTGCCGGAAGCGGCGATCTTCACTTTAGGATGAAGCTTCTGGAATTCCTTAGCGGCCTGCAGCGTCAGCGGAAGCAGGGCCGTAGAACCGTTAACGGTGATTTTACCCTTGAGGCTGTCCGCTGCTGCGGCTACCCCTGCAAAGGATGCGGTAACCGCGATCACCGCGGTAAGTGCTGTAACTGTGAACTTTTTGAATAGCTTCATGTCTGAATTCTCCTCCCGGCGGTGTGCGCCGATAAATGTTGTAATTAATTTGCTACTTCCGGTGAGACTGACAATTGCAGCGCTTTGCCGTTCTGAATGACCATTACCTTGCCGTCGCTGATCATCGCCAGCTTGCTGCCATCTGCCGATACTGCTACTTCCGATACGTCTTCGGCTGTCCGGTACAGCTCAACCGGTGCTGCGCCGTCTGCAATAGAGTAGATTACCGTGCTGCCATCCGCTGTAGTTCCGGAGACTACGAGGCCCGTGCTAACCCCTGTGGACCAGTTCGCCTCTGCACCGAGGGCGACATCTGTGCTTTTACCGTCTGCTGTGATCAGCTTCAGCGTGTTGGCGGCATTGCCGTCTGCATCCGCACTCAGGTAGGACACGCTGCCGCCAGCCAGAATCTCTGGGTACAGCTTGTTGTCAGGTGTAGTCGTCAAGGCTACTGGCTTAGCACCTTTGGTCGTTAGATCCAGCTTATAGAGCTGTTCTCCGGCCTTGCTGAAGTCTACGGTAAGTGAATCTTCTGTGCTGTCGGCATCATTCTTCGCAGTACCGGTGATGTTGACAATGTACACCGCGCTTTTGCCGTCTGCCGATATGCGAAGCTCTGATTTGTTCTCTACTTTATCTTCAAGCAGAGTCTTAACCTCTCCGGTCTCTACTGAAATCTGTGCCAGCTTCTCCTGCTTGTCGCCCTGGATGAAATAGAGCGTCTTGCCGTCACTGGACCACACGATATCTGTCTTCACGCTGGTATCCTTGCCGAGTGGACTGATTAGGCCGGTGGACAGGCTGATCAGCTTCAGCTGGCCGGTCTCATCGCTGAATGCGCCCCACTGCTGGTCGGCGGAGACTGCGAAATCCACCGCGCTTTCGCTGGAAGAGAACAGGTCATAGTTGCCTGGAGTCTGGGTGAATTTATAGAGCAGTGTGGCCTCAGCGTCGTTCTGATTCGCAATCAGACCACCGTCAGCGCTCCAGTGAAGGGTGTCAAATGAACCGGCTGGCCGGGCGAAGCTCAGAATGGTATGGGCATCCGGCTCCAGCTCACCGCCAAGCGCGATAACCAGCTTCGTCAGCTCCACATACGTCTTGCTGTTACGCACGACGGGGGCCACTGTGAATTCCAGGGTTTTGCCATCCACCTGATAGCTTTTCACGCCTGCCTGGATCTGCACACTATGTAGACCTTTGCTGTCATTCAGCTGGATTCCGCTGCTGCTATGCACAAGTCCTGCACCCAGCTCTGCGGCTACCTGGCTCAATGAATAGAGCTTGTACCCTCCGCTGTTGATTGTGCTGAGTGTAACCGGCGTACCGTTGATGCTCCAGGACATGCTGCCCTCTACAGCTGCTGCTGTGTTGACTGCTGCGGCACTTACTTGACTGCTTGTCGCCAGAACACTAACAGATCCCCCTGTTACGAGAAGTGCAGAAGCCAGAGCTGCGCCGATCCATTTACTATTCTTCAATTAGATTCACCCTTTTCCTATAGGTAACTGCTAATGTTATTTTCGTCTACGAGTGTCAATTCTGTTGCGCAGGAATGTTATGGAAATATTAACTGTAAAAATAATTACAAGCCCAAACCAAACAAGGCCCGCCCGGGAACCCTCCCGGACCGACCTATTGTAAACCCTGTGTTAATTCACAATCCAAGTCACGATAATCTCATTTCCGCCGCGCTCTGAATCCGAGGGGCTGCCAATAATAGAATACGAATAAGAGCCGTTCACTTTGCCGTTGATCAGCAGGTTGCGGCTGTCCACAATCTCTGTCCCGCGCTCCAGCTCCTTCTCTCTTACATACTTCTGGTATGTAGTTCCAAGAGCAGCCATACTCTCCTTCGTCTGATAGATCAGCATGGAGGATTTCTTCCCCTCTGACTGTTCACCTTGGGTAAAAGTAATACCTGCCCCTTCGGGAATCGGCAGATCCTCCGGCAGATATTGCTTTGCCTCCGTCTTCTCCTCAGCCAAGGTATGAAACCGTCCGCCGCCAGCCGACTGGTCTGCATCGCCGCAGCCGCTAAGTCCAGCCGCAGCCAGCAGCACGCCTAGAGCAAGGAACAGCTTATGTCCTGCCATAATTCCACCGCCTTTAGTGAATTGGGTCTCAGGATGCCGGTACACATAGGATGTCTCTTTTATTACCCGGATCAAGAGCGGGAGTAACGGATAATCCTTACAATTTCATTTACTTTTGAGCAGGAAATCATTAGTATAATGAGTGAGCGCTCACTCATTATCATGAGGAACAGAGGAGAATATTATGGATGAAGGAAAGCCAGTCATTGCGGTTACTCATGTGAACCGAGCTTTTGACAATAAAACGGTGTTGAAGGACATCACTCTTCAGGTGCATCAGGCAGAGACGTTCGGAATTCTGGGACCCTCCGGCTCCGGCAAAACCACGCTGGTCAAGCTGCTTACGGGCATAGACGAGGTAACCTCCGGTGAGGTCACCGTGCTGGGGGTGCGGATGCCGAAGCTTGCCATGCTCCAGCAAATAGGATATATGGCCCAGTCGGATGCCTTGTATACCGAGCTTAGCGCCAAGGAGAATCTGGAGTTCTTCGCTGCGCTGTATGGACTCAAGGGCGGCAACCGCACGCGGCGGATCGGGGATGTGATGGAGCTGGTGAATCTGCAGGAGCATCTGCGTAAGCGGGTGGACCAATACTCCGGGGGCATGAAGCGCCGATTGTCCCTGGCGATTGCCCTGCTGCACGAGCCGCCGCTGCTGCTGCTGGATGAACCGACTGTCGGCATCGATCCGGTGCTGCGCCAGTCCATCTGGAAGGAGCTGAAGGCGCTGAACCGCAAGGGAACAACGATTGTCCTGACCACGCATGTGATGGATGAAGCGGAGAAATGTGACCGGCTGGCGATGATCCGGGACGGCGTGCTGCTGGCGGCCGATACTCCGGCCGAATTGCTTCACGCTACCGGCACCGCCAGCATTGAGGAAGCCTTCCTCTATTATGGAGGTGCACGCCGATGAGAATCCGGGCCATTACCCTGAGAATTCTGCAGCAGTTCATCCATGACCGGAGAACCATGGCGCTGATGTTCATCGCTCCCCTGCTGGTACTTAGCCTGATGAGCCTGGTATTCGGCAGCGATGCATATGAGCCTAGAATCGGTATCTCGGGTGGCGCGGCCGCGTTCAGTTCAGCACTGGAAGCCCAGCAGGCTGAGGTTACCGGCTACGCCGAGGAAGCAAACGGGCAGGCCGCCCTGAAGGCGGGAGATATCGATGCTCTCCTTACAATGAAGGGAGGCGCACCCGCTGTTATTCTTGAAGGCAGCAATCCGGCGGCTAACCGCGCTGTAATCATGGCGCTCCAGGAAGCTGCGCAGAGCCTCCGGCCGCAAGCGCCGGGCGGAGGACAGCTCCAGCCGCAGATCAGCTATCTGTATGGCGCGGAGGATATGAAGACGATCGACCGCTTCGGCCCGATTATGATCGGGGTGTTCGTGTTCTTCTTTGTCTTCCTGATTGCCGGTGTCTCCTTCCTGCGCGAACGGACCACGGGCACGCTGGAGCGTCTGCTCTCCACCCCGCTGAAGCGCTGGGAGATCGTCACCGGTTATGTCTGCGGCTTCGGCATCTTCACCGTCTTCCAGGCCCTGCTGATCTCCTGGTTCTCCATCCAGGTGCTGGGAATTATGATGACGGGCAGCTTCGGCTATGTGCTGCTGATGACGCTGCTGCTGTCGATGTCAGCGCTGACCCTCGGCACTCTGCTCTCTGCGTTCGCCGCCAATGAGCTGCAGATGATCCAGTTCATCCCTCTGGTCATTGTGCCGCAGATCTTCCTGAGCGGATTATTTCCGCTGGATACCCTTCCCCTCTGGCTCCAGCGCATTGGACTCGCCACTCCGATGTACTATGGTTCACAAGCACTGATGGATATCATGGTTCGCGGCAGAGGCTGGAACGATATCGCCGGGGATGTGTTCATGCTGATCGGCTTCTCTCTGCTGTTCATGCTGCTAAATGTGCTGGCTCTGCGCAAGCACCGCAGAATGTGAAGAGTGAACGGGCTATGGTACACTAGAAGGAACTGCAAGAGTCTGGAGGTTCTATTGATGGAGAATAACCCTGCTGCCGATCAGGAGCAGCTGGAGCAAGACCAGTGGGTTCAGGAGTTGCTGGATCTCAGCGAGAAGGAGCAGGTCACGCCCAAGCAGCTGTCCATTCTGCGGGCGGCGATTGATGTGTTTGCAGAGAAGGGCTTCTCGGCGGCCGCCACCAGTGAAATCGCCCAGAAGGCGGGCGTGGCCGAAGGCACGATCTTCCGTTATTACCGGACCAAAAAAGATCTCCTGCTTGCCATCGTGGTCCCCACCATGAGCCGGATGATCGCCCCGTTCGTGCTGCGCAACTTCAGCGGTGTGCTGGATGTGCCGTTCGAGAGCTACGAGGATTTCCTTAAGGCCTTCATGGTGAACCGGCTGGAGTTCGTCCGCAGGAATCTCAAGATCGTCAAAATTCTCATTCAGGAGATCCCCTTCCAGCCTGCGCTGAAGGAGCAGCTGACCGAGAATATCTTCGAGCAGGTCCTGGCCCGCGTTACTGCAATTACTGAGCACTTCAAAGCGGAAGGTGAAGTGATTGACGCGCCAACGCCTGCAATTATCCGCTTCACGATATCGGCGATTATCGGATACCTGCTGACGCGGCTGGTGCTGATGCCCGAGCAGGACTGGAATGATGAGGCTGAGATTGAACAGACTATAAGCTTCATTCTGCATGGGATCGGCGGGAATGGCTTAGACAGAAGCAATAAAAGGAAGTGAGTATACGTGGGTTATCAGGTGCCGGAACGGGTAATCAAGCTGCTGTGCGGCAACGCCGCTTTTGACCAGGGGGCAGCTTATTATCATGCCCATAAGGTGGACCTTGTCTATACGGAGCATAATGAGGAAGACGAGTATTCCAAATACCGCGCTGAGGTCCATGGGCTGGACAGCCATGAGATTGCGCTGATCATCGACAGTGACGGGGATGTGCAGGGAGAATGCACCTGCCCGGCTTACTATCACGGCGGCCCCTTTTGCAAGCATATTGCGGCGGCGCTGGTGGCGGTTCTCTACCGCAGCCGGACAGCCGGAGCTGAAGAGGCTGAGGAGATGCAGGCAGATGCGGGGGAGGCTCATCCCGCACAGGCCGGCAGTCCGCCGCTGGCAGAGGACAGCTTCGGCCCCGCCGGGGCAGAGCACCGGGAGCGCAGCGGAGACCGGCAGCTGGTGAGCAGCATGCTCGGAATATTCACCGGAGGACGGCAGCGGCCAAGCGGTGCAGGCACGTATATCGATCTGCGGACACCGCTTCAGGTGGAGTTCATCTGCCGGCCCTTCAACTTCAGCTACGGCAGCACGATGCTTGGGCTGGAAGTGAGGCTTGGTCCGAAACGCCTTTATATTGTGCAGAAGATCAGATCTTTTTTGGAGCAGGTGCACCGGGGCGAGCCTTATGAATTCACGGCGCATTTCAGCTATGATCCCGCCCTGCACAGCTTCTCCAAAGAGGATAATGAGATTCTGCAGAAGCTGATTGAGATTATGCTGAATGAGAAGGTCTACCACAATCTCACTAGCCCCTATGGTTCCCGCACTAACCCTCCAGGGAATGACCGGCTGCTGCCGGTGGCCCCTTTTTTCTGGGAGAGTCTGTATCCCCTGCTGGAAGCAGCACCTGCCGCTCGCCTTCAGTATGGCCAGCTTTTGCTGGACCGCTTGTCCCTCTCGGAGGAGCTGCTGCCGCTCAGCTTCCAGTTCGACCAGGCACAGGAGGACGGCTACCGGCTGGATGTCCGGGGACTTGAGCAGCTTACGATTCTGGAGAGCTACGGGCTGGTCTTGACCGAGGGCAGGCTGCTGAAGCTCCCGGCGCAGGAATGCGGGCGGCTCTCCGAGCTGAAGCGGATGCTCAGCGGCAGCCGGCGGGACACCCTGGCGATTGCACCTGAGCAGATGGAGCCCTTCATGGAAACCGTCATCCCCGGGCTGAAGAAGCTGGGCAGGGTGAGCATTGCCGACTCCATTGCGGATAAGATCGTCCAGACCCGGCTTCACGCCAGACTTTACCTGGACCGGGTAAGGGACCGGCTGCTGGCCGGGCTTGAATTCCAGTACGGCGGGATTGTTATCAATCCGCTGGAGGAAAAGGCCCATGAGCGGAGCAGCGAGGTCATTCTGATGCGGGACGGGGAAGCCGAGCGGCGGATTCTGGACCTGATGGCCCATGAGTCCTTCTCGCGGACGGAGAGCGGATATATCATGCGTGACGAGGACGGGGAATTCGACTTCCTGCATCATACCATCCCGCTGCTGGAGCCGCTGCTTCAGGTCTATGCGACCACTGCAGTCAAGGATCGGGTGCTTACGGAGCATGCTCCGCCCAAGGTCAGCCTGAGCTGGAACGAGAAGACCGACTGGCTCGACTTCAAATTCGCCATGGATGGCATCACGGATAAAGACATCACAGAGGTCCTGAAATCTCTTCAGGAAAAGCGTAAGTATCACCGGCTCAAGGACGGAGCCCTGCTCCCGCTGGATACCTCAGAGTTCCAGGAAATTATCGACCTGATGAACGAGCTCGGCGTCCGCAGCGTGGATATCCGGAGTTCGGAGTTCTCCCTGCCGCTGGTCCGCGCCCTCCATCTCCATGCAGGCACCCTCCAGGGGCAGACGATCGAGACCGGCCGCTCCTTCCGGCGGCTGCTCGCTAATATGGCGAGTCCCGAGAATCTTGACTTTCCGCTGCCGGAGAGTCTGGCTCCCGTGCTGCGGGATTATCAGCAGTACGGCTTCCAGTGGATGAGGACGCTGGCCCATTACCGCTTCGGCGGGATTCTGGCGGACGACATGGGCCTCGGCAAAACACTCCAGAGCATCGCCTTCCTGCTCTCTGAGCTGGAGGACATCCGGCAGAGCGGCGTACCTGCGCTGGTGGTTGCCCCTGCTTCCCTGGTCTATAACTGGCTTAATGAGCTGAAGCGCTTCGCCCCGGAGATTAAGGCGGTCATTGCTGACGGCAACTCTGGTGAACGCGGCCGGATCGTGCGGAACACGGCCGGGCATGATGTCATCATCACCTCGTACCCGCTGCTGCGCAGAGATGTGGACGAGTACGCCAAGCGGTCGTTCCATACGCTCATTCTGGATGAAGCGCAGATGATCAAGAATCATGAGACCCAGACTTCACAGGCGGTCAGATTGCTTCAGGCACGTTACCGTTTTGCGCTGACCGGTACACCGGTGGAGAATGCACTGGAGGACCTGTGGTCGATCTTCAGCGTTGTCTTCCCCGGCTTGTTCCCCGGGAAGAAAGCCTTCCATGACCTTCCCCGGGAGACGGTCGCCAGGCGCGCCCGCCCCTTCCTGCTGCGCCGTCTGAAGAGCGATGTGCTGAAGGAGCTGCCGGACAAAATCGAGTCCCTCCAGGCCTCCGAGCTGCTGCCGGAGCAGAAACGGCTCTATGTCGCTTATCTGGCGCGGCTACGCAAAGAGGCGCTCAAGCATCTGGACAGCGACAGCTTTGGGGGCGGCCGGATCAAGGTGCTGGCCGGACTGACCCGGCTGCGCCAGCTGTGCTGCCATCCGGCCCTGTTCGTGGACGGATATACCGGAGGCTCCGGCAAATTCGAGCAGCTGCTGGAGATCATCGATGAGTGCCGCAGCTCCGGCAAACGGATGCTGATCTTCTCGCAGTTCACGCAGATGCTCGGTATGATCGGGCGCGAGCTGGCCCTGCTCGGGATTCCGCATTTCTATCTGGACGGACAGACCCCGGCCTCCCGGCGGGTTGAGCTGTGCAGCCGCTTCAATGAAGGCGAGCGCGACCTGTTCCTGATCTCGCTGAAGGCTGGCGGCACCGGCCTCAACCTGACCGGTGCCGATACGGTCATTCTCTACGACCTGTGGTGGAACCCTGCGGTCGAGCAGCAGGCGGCCGACCGCGCCCACCGGATCGGGCAGAAAAAGATCGTCCAGGTTATCCGCCTGGTAGCCCAGGGTACAGTGGAGGATAAGATGTACGAGCTGCAGCAGAAGAAGAAAAATCTGATTGACGAGGTGATCCAGCCGGGGCAGGAGGCGCTGCCCGGCCTGAGCGAACAGGACATCCGCGAGATCCTCTCTATCTGAGGCATCTGCGAGTTGTTGCCAGACCCGGCCTGGGAGATTTTCTGCTGTATTTTGTACACTAGAATAAGGCCATATTGGCTGAGAAATCGGATCTGTTGCACTTTGTACACTAGAGTTTTACGTATCTGCTGTTTCCGAGCAGAAATTCAAAAATCAAATGTATGAAATGCAGTAGAATGGTTTTTTGCGCCCAAAAGTACAGTTTCTATTGCACAGAATACAATACCAGCAAAATGCGTGCTTTGAAGACGGGACAAGAACCTGAAGCGGAACCCGGTTTGGACGCATCCGGCAAGTCCGGTATACTGCGTGCCGGCCAACCCGATTGGCTGCAATGTGAAGTGGGAGGGCCAGGATGCCCACTGGATGCCTGCCGAGGCTTGCGTTCCGGTATAACCCAAATATAAACAGGGACCTTCTGAGCGAGCAGCTCTGCAAGGTCCCTGTTTCATTTTACAGCTGGCAAGTCCAGAATAATATCCTAACCCTCTATACGTCTGAGCTTAATTTCTCATGCGTCACTACACGGTGTGCATTCACCAGTTGGCCGGTCGATGTCTTGCCCCACACGGATATTCCAATCTCATCTTCATCTACTTCTCCAGTGATGAACACAAATTCAAAGGCATTGAGATCGGCAAAATAATCCCGGGTTACCACCTGATTCGGAGCAACATCAATCACCTCACTGACATACAGCGTTCTGGTAGCGCCCAGCACGTATCCCTGAATACTAATAGAGGTGCTGCCTGGGGCACTCCGCTTGACAATTCTTACCGTCACCGTCTGCGTAGGTCTGACTCCCGAAACGGCATTGTTCTCTATCGGTCCTGTTGACAAAATCGCCATCCTGTCTCGCCCTCCCTTGAAGTTCTAGTGTCAATGCACGATATATTCATATTCGGACGTTCCTGTAACGGTGTGGACACAGGCCTGAGCCCAATCACCAATGACCGCAGGCACGCATATCCTTGAATAAGGAAAGACTGCCCATAGGCTGAGCTTTCTGCATACGAATGCCGAACGGAAGAAGGGACTCCCATGCCCCCTCCAGGAAAAGGAAAGAAGCCCGCCGCCAAAAAAACATCATCCAGCCCCAAAACCCAGACCCCTAAAGGGCTTGAATTCGCCGTAGCTGCACTTCTGTTGACCGGCAAGCTGAAAGTAGACTCTATCCAGATGTACACGGACGCATCGATGTTCGTCAGTCTGGTAGGCAAATATAAAACCCTAAGCGATCTGAGTAGTGACAATGTCGATAAGCTGGTCAGCTTCCTCGATGACAACAGCAGCCTGACGCTGAACGAGATCATGACCGCTTTGAAAAAGAAAGCCGGGAACATCTGAACACTTACGAAAGTAAAATGGGAGGGATGGGGTTATGGACAGTTTTGACGGAGAAGGATTTGCCGGCGGGCTCCTGCTGGTCATTGTAATTATGCTGCTGATTTATGGTTCAACAGACATTAAGAATCTGACAGGAGCGCCCAATGACGAGTAATTATTAACCGGAGGACGCCTGCTGCACAGTAATCTGCTCTTGCTTTCTCCCAGAAATTCGCTATACTGATACAAATCCATATTCAATCGATGACCGGGAGAGTAATGGTCTTATATCTAGTCCCCAGCGAGCCGGGTTAGTGGAAGCCGGTACAGATTAGAACCATGAAGCGCACCCGTGAGATGGACTTCTGAACCTTAGAGTAGGAAGCCCCGGCCGAGGACCGTTAACCTGTAAGGTGGCTGAACCGTAAGGCTTCAGCAACGAGAGTGGTACCGCGAGCGCACAAGCCTCGTCTCTTAGGAGATGAAGGCTTTTTTTGTCGTTATTTTATTCAGGAGGTTGTTATTGATGCCAATGTTAAGTGAGCTTATTCAAGAAAGCCTGAAGCAGTCTGTTCACACCATCGCGTTAACTCTGGGCGTGCCCGACATCGCTGAAGTCCATATTGCCCTGGAGCAGCCGGCGAGTGCCGACCACGGGGATTATTCCAGCAATATCGCTATGCAGCTCGCCCGCCCCTTGCGCAAAGCTCCACTGGCTATCGCCGGGCTAATCGCCGCTGAGCTCGAAGCTTCGGGCTCTGTGCACGGACTGGTGCTGAGAACCGAGGTAGCCGGTCCGGGGTTCATTAATATGTATCTGGATTGGCAGGCCTGGGCACGGGCGAAGGGGAATTTCACGCTTCCTCAGCATGCTGGGGGGTCGAAGGTGATCGTCGAGCATACGTCCGTTAACCCGAATAAAAGTATGCATATCGGCCATTTAAGAAACTCCTGTATCGGGGATGCGCTGGTGAGAGTACTGCGGGCGACCGGCCATTCTGTTGAGGTACACAACTATGTGGATGATCTCGGCAATCAGCTGGCAGATACCGTTGCCGGTCTGCTGAATGTTCCGCTGGCGGGAGAGCATGTAAGATTCGGAGACTACTGCTGGGACATCTATGCCGAGATTAACAAAACGTACGCACAGCAGCCGGAGATGGTGCAGAAACGGACCGGGATTCTTCATGCGCTGGAGGAAGGCCATGGTAATACTGCCTGGATTGGCAACCTCGTCGCCGGGCAGATTGTGAAAGAGCATGTGGAGGAGATGCGGGGGTTCGGCATTGACTACGATCTGCTGGTGTGGGAGAGCAGCATTCTGAAGGAGGGCTTTTGGGCCTCCGCGTTCGAGCTGCTGTCGCAGACGAAGATCTTCGTGCAGGAGACCGAAGGCAAGCTGGCAGGCTGCTGGATTCTGAAGCAACCCGCTGAAGACGCTGCACCGGACATGCAGGAGGAGCATCAGAAGGATAAGGTGCTGGTGCGCTCGAACGGAATTCTGACCTATACCGCCAAGGACATCGCCTATCATCTGTGGAAGTTCGGACTGCTGGAGAAGGATTTCAGCTACAGCGAATTTCAGAGCGGGCTGTGGACGACCGGCTTGAGCGGACAGGCTCTGCCTTTTGGACGGGCGGACCAGGTCGTGAACGTCATCGATTACCGGCAGGAATACCCGCAGCTGATGGTCAAGCAGGCGCTCAAGGCACTGGGATTCGGTGCGCAGGCAGACGCGCTGCATCATGTCAGCTATGGGGTGGTCTCGCTGAGTCCCGCTTCTGCAGCCAGTCTGGGCATTGATACCTCCAGCGGCAAAAGCTCCTACGCCATGTCCGGGCGCCAGGGAATCGGCATTAAGGTAACCGAGCTGGTCCGGCTCATGGAAGACATGATTGAATCCACCCGTTCGGATAAAAACGGCCTGTCCAGCCGGCTCATCGCCACCGCTGCCATCCGTTACTACCTGCTGCGCTTCAATCTGGGCACCGAGATTGTGTTCGACTTCAAACAGGCGATGGAAATCTCCGGCAACACCGGCGTTTACCTGATGTACGCCTACGCCCGGGCGCAGCGCGTACTTAGTAAGGCTGCGACGGGTGGCGTGGGCGAGTCTCGCGCTGGCGAGTCTGGCGCTGGCGGGGCTGGCGTGGGCGGGTCTGGCGCTGGCGGGGCTGGCGCTGGCGGGGCTGGCGCTGGCGGGGCTGGCGTGGGCGGGTCTGGCGCTGGCGGGGCTGGCGCTGGCGGGGCTGGCGCTGGAGAGTCAGGCGTGGGCGGGGCGCCTCTGTTCCCGGCGCAGCTCGAAGCAGCTGAGCTTGCCCTGCTGAGACAGCTCAGCTTGTGGCAGGACACACTCTATACAGCAAGCCGGGAGCTTACGCCGAATACGATTTGTAACTATGCCTATTCCCTGGCCTCGTTGTTCAGTAACTTCTACTCAGCTTGTCCGATTCTCAAAGGCGGGGAAGCCAGCATCACCTTCCGCCTGTGGCTGACCCGCAGCTTCACCGATACGCTGGGCGAAGCATTGGATGTGCTCGGTCTGCCTAAGCCAGAGCGGATGTAGACACACCGATCCTTCATCCTCTTAAGAACCAATCGCTCTAGCGGATGAATGAGCAGCAACCTATGCGGGTCCGTGCAGCTTGCACGGCTCCCCCTTCTCCATCCGCACACTTCTGCGTGCATCCTGTGTAATGAGGTGCACTTCTGCACCTCATACGCTCATTTTGCTCAAATCTGGTGAACTCAGAGGAACTTATACATTACATTCGCTTATTTGGGCTGCATTCAGTAAATTCAGCGACAGATAGACCATGCTAAATTGAGCGTACTAAGAACGCTACTTGGGGATGATTGGTTTTTGAGCTTTAATAATGTTATGTATTTCGCATCCTCCAAACAACAAAGCAGCCCTCCCGAAGGAAGGCTGCTGTTATGACGTCCCGGAAGGGATACAGCCCATTTGGGCTGATTGCGAAGTAGTGCTATCGAAGCTGATGCTCCAACGTCCCCTCGCTGACGCGTTGGGTTCTCATCCTCCGGACGCTGAAACAGCCCTCCATATGGAGGGCTGTTTCATATACGTCCCGGAAGGGATTCGAACCCCCGACCGTGCGCTTAGAAGGCGCATGCTCTATCCAACTGAGCTACCGGGACACGTAGAGTAACGTGGGACAACCAAAGCTTTTAAATAGTTATGTATTAATGCAACGTTATTTATTATACCTGATTCGCCAGAATTAGCAAGACCAAACTCTTCCAGTTAAGAAGCTTCCCGTGACGTGATACGGAAAGCCTCCTGCTCTATAGTCAAGCCTGGACATGAACTGCGGAAGATGCGGGCTCAGGGAACCTGCCGGAAATGCTCGCCCAGCTGCCGCTTCAGATCGCCGAAGATCAGCAGCTCGCGCTGGAACTTGGAGCGTTCATCCTCCGGGGTCATCACGGTGCTGCCGGTGAAGCCGCTGACCGTAACGTCCTGGAAGGCATCATGCAGATTATTGTCGAACCAGTCGGTGGCCGTATCCGCATCATTCGTCAGAATCCGGACAATTTCATAGCCCTCCTCGCGCTGATCCTCAACAATATACACCAGCAGCGCGGAATCGCCCACAGCTCCAGGCAATACGCCAACCTCTGCGCAAGGCGCACCGTCGTAATCAGTCATTCTGCGGATTTTGGCGTCTTTAATGTAATACACTTGTCATCATCCCTCCTGGCAAATTTCCCTCTCCCCTAGTGTTCGGATAAGGACATACATTTTATCCCTTCAATCGGCATATATCTGTATTACTTGGCAAAAAAGAAAGGACAGACAACAATCGCACAAAAGAGAGGATGAATCAGACATGTGCGGAATAACCGGATTTGTCCAGTGGCGCGGTGATCTTACAGGGCACTCGCAACTGCTCGTCAGAATGACCGAAACGTTAGCCAACCGCGGACCGGATGCAGCCGGAACCTGGATTTCAGGACCTATTGCCTTCGGTCACCGCCGACTCAGCGTCATCGATCCTGAGAATGGTGCACAGCCGATGATTGCCCGCCATGAAGATAAGCTGTACGCAATAGTATATAACGGCGAGCTATATAATGCCCCTGAGCTGAAAAAAGAGCTGAAGCAGCGCGGGCATCATTTTCTCACGGAATGCGATACCGAGGTTCTGCTGCATGCCTACATCGAATGGGGGCCGGATTGCACGGAGAAGCTCAATGGCATCTTCGCCTTTGCCGTCTGGGACAGCCTGCGCGATCAGGTATTCCTGGCTCGTGACCGCCTGGGCGTGAAGCCGCTGTTCTACAGCCAAGTCGATGACGTCTTCGTCTTCGGGTCGGAGCCCAAGGCGCTGCTGCAGCATCCCCTCGTCCAGCCGAAGGTCGGACCGGAGGGTCTGGCCGAGATTTTCATAATCGGTCCGGCACGGACTCCGGGACAAGGGGTATACAAAGATATATTCGAGCTTCGCCCGGGTCATGCCATGATTTACAGCCGCAGCGGAATCCGCAGCTATGCCTACTGGAAGCTGGAGAGTGTCCGGCATACCGATAACGTGGATGAGACGGCAGCACGGGTGCGCGAATTGCTTCAGGATACGCTGGAGCGCCAGCTGGTCTCTGATGTCCCTGTCTGCTCACTGCTCTCCGGCGGACTGGACTCCAGCGCCCTGACCGCGCTTGCCGTAGATTATTACAAGCGGACCGGCCAGGGCCGGGTCGATACCTTCTCAGTCGATTATGTAGACAACGACAAGCATTTCAAAAGCCATACCTTCCAGCCCGGAGCCGACGGTCCCTGGATTCAGCGGATGGTCGACGAGCTGGACACGAACCATCACTTTATCGCTTTTGACACACCGGAGCTGGCAGCCGCACTCGATAATGCCCTGTACTCCCGCGATTTGCCGGGGATGACCGACGTGGATTCCTCACTCTATTTGTTCTGCCAGGAGATCAAAAAGAAAGCCACCGTAGCCATCTCAGGCGAAGCAGCAGACGAAATCTTCGGCGGCTACCCCTGGTTCCACCGTGAGGAGATGTTATCCTCCGGTACCTTCCCCTGGTCAGTGGCACCCAACATGCGTGCCGGATTATTATCGCCGGAAATCCGGGAGTGGATACGTCCGCTGGAATATTTAGGAGACCGGTACAGCGACGCGGTGGCCGAGGTACCGAAGCTTGACGGTGAGACCGGCAAACAGGCACAGATGCGTGTGATGTCCTATCTCAACATTACCCGCTTCATGCCGACCCTGCTGGACCGCAAGGACCGGATGAGCATGGGCGTGGGACTGGAGGTACGCGTTCCGTATTGTGACCACCGGCTGGTGCAATATGTTTTTAACATTCCATGGGAAATTAAGATGACAGGCAACCGGGAGAAAGGCATTCTGCGCAAGGCGCTGGAGGGCGTACTGCCGGACGATGTGCTCTACCGCAAAAAAAGCCCGTACCCCAAAACGCATAACCCTGCCTATCTGAACAAGGTGCGCTCACAGGTGCTGAGCATTCTGGACGATCCCTCCTCCCCCATCCTCCCGCTCATTGATCCGGCCAAAATCCGGGACATCGCCGCGTCACCAGAGTCTTCGACCAATCTGCCATGGTTCGGCCAGCTGATGTCCGGCCCGCAATTATTCGCTTATCTGGCCCAGGTCAACCTGTGGCTGAAGACTTACAATGTGTCGATCGGCTGATTACAGGCGGGATCTGTGATCTTTGCCGCAGACTCCCCGGAGGCTACCCTCTACAACAATAAATGAAGCACATCCGGTGATTTAGGGGTCTGATCCAATGCAGTCTATCGTCAAATCGGATTCTCCGTCCAAAAGCAGGCTGACCCTCTTCATGCTGGTCACCTTCGGGTTCACCTGGCTCTGCTGGCTGCCGCTGCTGCTTAACAAACAGTTCGCAGCTGGCCTGCCGGTCTTGCCCAGCCAGTTCTATCTCGGCTCCTTCGGCCCGCTGCTCGGCACCTTAATCAGCCTGAAGCGGTCTGGAGAGGAAGGCATTCTGGTGTGGTGCAGAACTGCATTTTCTCTGTCTTTTTCTCTAAAATGGCCCCTGATCGCAGCCGGTCTTCCGCTCGCTTATGGAGCAGCTGCGGTGCTGGCCCACACCTTAATTACCGGCAGCTTACCAGATATGCAGCAGTTCGGTCTAACCTCCGATCTTCCTCCCCGGTTCGGCATCGGGATGACTTCCCTGGTGTGGATGCTTACCTTCGGCATCGGGGAAGAGAGCGGCTGGCGCGGTTACCTGCTGCCGAAGCTGCACCGGCACTATTCACTGTTCACTTCGGCCCTGCTCGTAGCCCTGATCTGGATGGCCTGGCATCTGCCGGCGTTCTGGTTCAACGAGAACTATCTCGGAATGGGCTTTGGGGTGCTGGGCTGGGCAATCAGCCTGGTCTACGGCTCAGTTGTGTTGGCCTGGATCTGCGCCGGAAGCCGCTGGAGCATTATTCCAGTCATTGTATGGCACGGGATCTTCGATCTGCTGACTGCCAGTGATCAGGCGGCCGATGTTATGGCGATGGTCTGCAGTATGCTGGTCATCCTCCACGGCATCCTGCTGATGAGGATTCTCCGCCGGAGAGGCCGTTAATGCACAAGAGCAGACCGCCCGGGGCGGTCTGCTCTTGCTTTTGCTCCAAATTCTCATTCTATAATCAGAAATTGAAATTATCCGGGTCCGGGCCGAAGCGGTGGTTCTGATTCAGCTCCTCGATGGCCTTAACATCCTCATCGCTAAGTGTGAAGTCAAAGAAGCCGGCGTTCTCAATGATCCGCTCCGGATGGACCGACTTCGGAATGGTGATGACGCCCTGCTGCAGATCCCAGCGCAGAACAATCTGCGCTACCGTCTTGCCGTACCGCTCCGCCAGTTCCTTCAGCAGCGGCAGATCCAGATTCCCCTGCATAAGCGGACTCCAGGCCTCCAGCTGGATATCATGCTCCCGCGCATATTTCAGCAATTCACGCTGGGTCAGCAGCGGATGGAACTCCACCTGGTCTACCACTGGCACCACGCCGCTGTCGTCGATGATATCCTCCAGATGATGCGTCTGGAAATTGCTCACCCCGATGGATTTGACCAGCCCTTCCTTTTGCAGATGGATCAGCGCTTTCCAGGTCTCTTTATATTTGCCGGCCACCGGCCAGTGAATCAAGTATAAATCTACCTGCTCCAGACCCAGCTTCTTGCGGCTGACTTCAAAAGCCTTCAGGGTCGATTCATACCCCTGATCCGGGTTGCGGACCTTGGTGGTAATGAACAGCTCTTCCCGGGGAACGCCGCATTCACGGATCGCCTGCCCCACACCCTCTTCATTGTTATAGCCGGCCGCCGTATCAATACTGCGATACCCCGTCTCTACCGCAGACTTTACCGCGCGGATAACCTCCTCGCCATCCTTGGTCTGCCATACGCCAAGACCCAGCCAAGGCATCGTTACTCCATCGTTCAAGGTAGGCCCGCCTGTAAATGGTGCGTTCTTTTCAGTCATATCGATACCCTCCAAGCCTAATTTGAATTCATCAAGCTTCCTTAACCGTATTACCGCTCTCATAATCATCCAATTGTGAAATCCGTTCACCGTTATAGCGAATAGGTTGCCAAATTGTGAAGATTGTATGCCCGCTTGTACAAAAATGAAAATGGAGCACAGCCCCTTCCCGGCCGCACTCCATTACAAAACAGCTTATTTCTTGTCAATCAGCTTGAAATCGTCAAAATGAAACTCCGGCGATACGATGCAGGAGACCAGTGCCGGTTCTTCGCCCAGCGGACGGGCGGCCTGCCATACACCGGGAGGAATCACTACCTGCGGCTGCTGGCCCGCGGCGATATCCAGACCCAGGATAACCTCTGTTACGTTCTCCGGCTCTGCGCCGTTGCCTCCCAGACTAAGCACGATCGGGCTGCCGGAATGATACAGCCAGATTTCGGAGGACAGCACCGTATGCCAGTCCGAAGTCTCGTCAGCATGAAGCAGGAAATAGATCGATGAAGCTGAAGCGCGCGGGCCCGAGTATGCCTCTCCCAGCGTGTCCTTGGGAATCTCAAACGGTGAATTCCACAGTCTCTTGTACCATCCGCCTTCCACGTGGGGCTGCAGCCCCAAGGTTTCTACGAGCGGGGAAATCTCTTTTTGCGTCATGGGTTCTTCTCCTTCAAGTCTTGCACAGCGGCAAAACAGTCTTCATAAGCAAAGGCTTAAGAGGTACAAGCGTACCTGCTAAGCCTCGGCCTGATTGTGCTATTAACTGTAACGGATACTGCAGCAATTGTAAATTGTCTTAAGCTTATTTGCCTTCTTTGCCCGCCTTGAATACTTCGGCAATGGCTCCCAGGCTGCCCAGCGTTTCCACTGCACTGGTTGGCAGGAATATTTTGTTCGCTGGTCCCTTAGACATATCAGTCAAGGCTTCAAAGGACTGATAAGCCAGCACTCTTTCATCCAGCCCTGCGCTGGCAATCATGGCAATCCGGGCCTTCTCGGCCATCGCCACTGCTTCGATTGCCTTGGCCTGGCCGAGGGCTTCCAGCTCCTGCGCCTGACCGAGACCTTCCGCCTGACGGATGCGGGCTTCCTTATCCCCTTCCGCCTTCAGGATCTTACTCTGCTTATCCCCTTCGGCACGAAGGATCATATCCTGCTTGGCGGCTTCCGCCTCCAGGACAATCGCACGCTTGCTGCGTTCTGCCTTCATCTGTTTGTCCATGGCTTCCTGAATATCAAGCGGCGGCTTGATGTCGATCACTTCGACACGCTCAATGCGCACGCCCCACTTCTCTGTCGCTTCATCCAGCGCGAGACGGATATCGGAGGAGATTTTTTCACGGCCGGACAAGGTTTCATCCAGCTCCAGCTTACCGATAATCTGACGCATGGTGGCTGTGGAGATATTCCGTACCCCATACACATAATCGGAGATTCCGTATGTTGCTTCTTCCGGACCCACTACCTGATAGAAGATAATCGTATCGATCTGCACCTGTACGTTATCCTTCGTGATTACCGTCTGCGGCGGTACATTCGCCTGTTGAATCCGCAGGTCATGATAGACCCGCACCTGGTCAATGACCGGAATCAGAATGTTCAGACCCGGTGTGAGCAGCCGGTGGAATTTACCCAGACGCTCTACAACTCCAACTCTTTGCTGCGGGACAATCTTGATCGTCATTGCGATAAATACTACGACTACAACAAGAATAATTCCGATAATCACCAATTCCATTAGTACATATCCCCCCATCGTTCTACTTCAATAATGGTCGTGCTTCTTCTTACTACAATTACCTGCTGACCCTTGCCCAGTGCGACTGTAGAGGTTGCACTCCATGTATCGCCGCCAATCTTGACCTGCCCGTAACGCCCAGGCTCAATCGGTTCAACGACCAGACCTTGCCTGCCGATAATCTCGGTACCCGTATCCTTGAAGCCCCGCGCATTGCGCAGCCGCTCAGACAATGGCTTGGTGAAGAACGTCAGGACCAGGGCTAACAACGAACCCGCTACAACCTGCAGCAGCCATGCATCCGGCAGCACAAGCGCAACCAGTCCGGCAGCCAAGGCTCCCAGGCTAAGCCATAACAAATAGAATGTAAACGTAAACATCTCTACAACAAACAAGACGCCAGCGGCAATCAACCACAATACCCACATACTCATTGGTGAACCCACCACCTTCCGCTATATACTACTATAACGAAATAATCGGCATCACGTTTCACAAAATTTTTGGAGGCCGGGACAGCCGCCTGTCTGTTTATTATACTTCACCCTATGGAAGCTTATGAACAGCAAAGGTAAATACAGTACGGCTAAGATGTATTTAAACATAAATATATCCAATCGAAGCAAGTGGATATTGTACGTCTAATTCGGAGTAATTGTGGCACATTTAGAAATTAGTTGGAAAAACAACACTTAATCGGTCCGTTCTTTCGTGAATCGAGAAAGTCCGGCGGATTAACTGTACTTTTTCCAACTCTTCCCTTTGCGTAATTCATTTCGGAGAAATTAAGTGCCTTTTTTCCAGTTATCTCCACTCACTCCTCCTAATTAACAAGCAGAATCATGCTCTGTAACGCATTCTATTCGAAAGAGCACTTAAAAACGGTGCCAGCTTAAAGCCGGCACCGCTCCTTCTTTTATACTTAGGCATACTTATGCCCTATGGCTGGATTCCTATGGATGAACGTTAACGCTGTATCACCCTATAGTCAGCTTCTTCCTATCCTCCTCCTGAAGAGCGCTGTCCGCTCCGCCATTAGTTCAGCTTCCAGAGCGCAGGCGCGACATTCGGCTCCCAGCCGGCAAGGGCGGTATGCGCCTGCAGGCAGGTGTAGGATTGCCCGCTGAAGGTTACGATACTGCCGACACTATAAGCGGTGCCTGCTTTCCAGGCAGCAACGCCTGGCGTAGCCGAAGGGACTGGCGTCACTACAGGAGTTGAAGTTGGCGCTATCGTCGGCGTAGCCGAAGGACTTACTGTCGGGAGTGGCGTAGCTGTCGGCTGTGGGGTAGCGTTACCACAGGTACCGGTCACCCGCCACACCCCGAAGGCACCGCTGAGATCCGGCCGGTCTCCCTGCGTCCACCACTGGGCCTGATAGATCAGCCCGCCATAGGAGACTTGCTGGCCCTGTGTGTAGACAGCGGTGGAACTCCAGGCTGCCGTAGAGCATTGCCCCGGCGTTGCCGTCGGTGCCACTGTCGCAGTCGGCGTGGCCGATGGCTTCACCGTTGCTGTCGGCGCCACCGTCGCGGTCGGCGTAGCCGATGGCTTCACCGTGGCCGTCGGTGCCACTGTCGCGGTCGGCGTAGCCGATGGCTTCACCGTAGCCGTCGGCGCCACTGTCGCGGTCGGCACCGGCGTAGCTGTTGGAGTTACCACTCCGCCGCCCAGCTCAGCACTGAGCTTAGTCTGCAGCGTCTTGTTACGGTCTCCGCTGGTCTCCCAGAACATTGCCCCGGCGAGGCCTTTGCTCTTGAGATAACTGGCTTTGTAGCCGATGGATTCGGCATCATCATAGCTGATGAAGGTCTGGTTGGTCGGGTTATAGAGATAAGGGACCTTGGAGGTGTTGTTCCAGTAACGGGTGTAGCCGTTCTTATTGATATAATTGGCTTCCAGATCACTGAAATCGTAGTTGCCCTTCTCCCAGGTTCCGGTCTGGGAGATCCCGGCAGATACCTGATACTGACCGTTGCCCGCAGCAGGAGCCCCGCCCCAGCCCCGGCCGTAGAACGGCATGCCGAGCACCAGCTTATTAGCCGGTACGCCTGCACTCAGATAGCTGGTCACCGCCTTGTCGATGTTATAATTCGCCGGTTCGGTCAATCCGGATGAAGCGGCAGCCGGATCATAATACAGCGGTGCATTGTGGCCGGTAGTAGGGTTCCAGCTGCCGTTGAAGTCATAGGTCATAATGTTGATCCAGTCCACCACAGAGGCGATTCCGCTGAGATTGTTATTCTGGATGTAGGTCGGACCTGCACCCGAGGCAATGGTCAGGAGATAGGTTTTGCCGTCGGCAGCTCCGGCGGCATTCAGCTTTTCCCGGATCTTTTGGAGCAACAGGATGTAGTTCTGTTTATCCTCAGGACGGTAGCTGTTGCCCGCAAGCCCGCCACTGACCGGGTATTCCCAGTCCAGATCGACGCCGTCCATCTTGTATTTGCGGATGAAATCCACGGAGGAGCTCGCGAATACCTCACGGGTTGCCGCTGTGGCAGCAACATCCGAGAAGCGGTTGGACCAGGTCCAGCCCCCGACGGAGATCATGGTCTTCAGATTCGCATTCTTCTCCTTCAGCTTCCAGAGCTGCTTCAGATTCCCCTTGATCGGGTCATCCCATTTATCATCACCGAAGCTTTTCTGGGCATCGATCCAGGGATCGCCCAGCACTACGGTGCCATTGGGAACGCTGATCGCCTGCCCCTGCTCGTTCTGGCAGGACCAGGTAACCGGATTCGGTCCGGTCGGGTCGGGATTGCCGTGTATTCCATTCCAGCAGATGTCGGCAAAGGCATAGTTGATGACATTCATTTTGCCAGGGTCGATATCCGTTACATTATAAGCCCGCCCATAGGCGGCCCAGGAAGCATAATAGCCGACAATCTTGTAGTCACCGGCTGCCTGAACAGTTCTGCTATTTGCACCAAAAGCCGAAAAAAGAGTAAGGAAAAGGACTGCCGCCAAGCCAAGCACAAAGGATTTTCTTTTGATAAAGGCCATTTCGTGATTACCTCCCCGGTTCAATGCGTAACCTGTAAGCCTGCTTCATGGACATCCATGCGCCTCTGCCATTAAGGATATTAAGTGACCGTTCTTCCCTTGCCGCGAATGAGAAAGCTCAGCGTTCACCTCCCGGACCCGATTGGCCTTGACCTTCACCCTGTGAAACTATTAAATTCCTGGCAGTTGTAACTGGTAGACTAGGGAAACACAGCCAAGTGGAAACGGCTTCGCCGTCCTTTTAAAGAACGGTACCGTTTCTGCGAGAAACTTATATTTTCAGAAAAAGCGCAGTTCAGCGGCATACGGATCACTCGCACCGCTGCGGATGGGTTGTTGTTTGGTACTGGTCAGGATGGGTAGAATGCGGCGATTTGCGGGAGGATGCAGGATCTGCGAAGGGGTGAAGTCAACTCTTATTCTCATACAAAGCCGGAGGATATGCTAGGGATAAATTTCCATAATCAGGGGGGATTATTATCTAAAAAACAGAAGCAGCCCCAAGCATAATCTGCTTAAGGGCTGCTTCCAGGGTTCCAAATCTTCTATTGACCGCTGCTCTGCGCGGCAGCAAGCTTCTCGGTCAGACGCCGCAGCGCCGTCCCGCGGTGGCTGATCGACTGCTTCTCCGCAAGCGTCAGCTCAGCCATCGTCTTCTCGTATTCCGGGAGATAGAACAGCGGGTCATAACCGAAACCGCCGGCGCCCGCCGGCTCGGAGGTAATCCAGCCTTCGACCGTCCCCTCAGCCGTCCATTCCCGGCCGTCCGCCGGATCATAGAGCGACAGGGCACAGACGAACCGGGCGGGACTCAGCAGCGGCTGTCCGGTATCCTCGCCCTGCTTCAGCCGTTCCAGCTCGCTCATCAGCTTCAGATTATTCGCCTCATCATCCGCCGCCTCACCGGCATAGCGGGCCGAGTACACGCCGGGACTTCCGTCCAGCGCCTCTACGCAGAGACCGGAATCGTCTGCCAGCACCGGCAGTCCAAGAGCGTCCCCTACAGCGCGGGATTTCTTGAAGGCATTCTCGGCAAAAGTGGCCCCGTCCTCGACCACATCCGGCAGGTCCGGGTAGTCATACATGCTTTTGACCGTAAGTCCCAGGGGAGTAAAGGCATGCTGGAACTCCCGCACCTTACCTTTGTTCTTCGTCGCGACAATCAGAACTCCGCTGCCGGACTTCATCCTACACCTCTTGGCCGGTCTGGCCGGCAGGGATTTTGAGCGCGATGGCGCCAAGGACTTCTTTTTGCACAGCGATCAGCTCGTAGATTCCCTTCTCTCCGAGACCGAGCAGCTGATCCAGCTCCTGGCGGGTGAACGGCCGCTCTTCGCCCGTGCCCTGAACCTCAACGAAAGCGCCGCTGCCCGTCATGACCACGTTCATATCCACCTTCGCCTTGGAATCCTCTTCATAATTCAGGTCGAGCAGCGTCTTGTCGCCGACGACCCCCACACTGATAGCCGCCAGGTAGTCCGTAATCGGGAAGACCGTCAGCTTATTCTGAAGGGCAAGCTTATTCATAGCGAAGGCCATCGCTACAAAAGCGCCCGTAATCGAAGCCGTCCGCGTTCCCCCGTCCGCCTGAATCACATCACAGTCCAGCGTAATGCTGCGTTCGCCAAGCGCCTGCAGGTTCACCACCGAACGCAAGGCCCGTCCGATCAGACGCTGGATTTCCATGGTCCGCCCGGTCAGCTTGCCGCGCGCGGCTTCACGCTGGTTGCGGGTCTGGGTCGCGCGGGGAAGCATCGAATATTCGGCGGTTACCCAGCCCTTGCCTTGTCCTTTCAGAAACGGCGGGACCTTCTCGTCCACGGTTGCCGTACAAATGACCTTGGTATCTCCCATCTCAATGATGACGGAGCCTTCTGCATATTTGTTGGTCTGGGTCGTTATTGTTATTGGCCGGAGCTGATCTTCGTTGCGTCCGTTTGATCTCATCTTTTCTGCCTCCTACATCGTATAGCGCGAAGTTTGTATATACATTCATCCGTATCTTATACGCAGAAACGGGTGCCGCCCCCTGTGGAAGAGAACGGCACCGCTGCTCCTGACCCGTTATTCGGATGAACAATACTTTATTCTATCAAAGAGTAGGCACAAAAGCATCTTTTTAAGCCGGGGGGATTCGCTCTAAAGCGGCAGCTCATTCACATATTCCGGCGCGGAGACCGGCTGTCCGTAATCGACATTATTGGTGCCCGTAACGGTATCCTTGCCGTTCAGGCGGATCTGCACCAGCGAATCATCTGTATTCTGGGCCACCGTCAGCACGACCGACTCCAGCATCTCCTCAGGAATGCTTGTGCTGCCATCGAACATATCATCGGTCAGCGATACGGTGACTACCCCGTTCTGCCCTGCTTTTACAGAATCAACTATCGTCCCCTGCGTCATGACCATCTCCAGACCGTTCTCGGACTGCGGTCCGGCAATCAGCTCGCTCAGCGCCGCCTTCACCGTATCCCCGCCAGCGGGTACAAAGCGGGTAACCGGAACATAATACTGGTGGCCGCTATCCGGTGAAGCTGCTGCGAAATAGACCGTGACTGCGCTGGAATTCATCATCAGTGAGTTATTCTTCGGCAGGTTAATGCCCATCGTACGGGACAGCGGACGATCCAGCGGTGTGCCTTGCAGCGGCATTTCGTTCAGCTTTTTGCCATCAACCCAGAGCTGCACTCCCTTGATGTCATCCTGACCGGTCAGTGTCCAGGTCAGCGCTTCTAGGATTTTGCGTTCATCTGCAGGATCGTAGTCGTTAAACGCCGAGTTGAATTCAACAATGGCGACATGGTCCTGGCCGACAGATACACTATTCACTTTCGTCCCTGCGGGCAGTACGCCCTGGAAACCCTTAGGCAGTGCAGAGGCATAATCCCCCTTGCTGACCAGTGCCGTGAGGGAATTCTTCAGCATGGCTGTGTCCTCGCTTTTCGGAAAAGACAGAGCCACCGGAGCCAGCAGACCATTCTGATCCTCCAGATACACAGTGGTCCGCTCCCCGGTTACAGCAGGCGCACCGGTATCCTTCACCCCGGCGGACAGATCCGTCTCATCCAGAGAGGCCGGCCCGAATACACCAGTATCCAGCGTATCTTCCCCGCTCACTTGCAGCATTTGAGCTTCTACGGCGGCGGGCGGCGGGTCCACAGCGGCGGATTCTGAACCGAACAGACTGCAGCCGGAGAGCACAAGCGGAACGGCCAGCAGGCAAGCCGCTGACGCCCCGCGGAGGTGTTTCACAGGTTTCATCAATCTTCATTACCCCTTTCTAGCGTTAAGATCAGTTTGTACTGCTATGTATACGAGCCCTGTGTCCAAAAAATAACAACAGCTTATCCTAAATTACAGAAGATCTGCCGGAACCCCTGAGTGGGGGCAGAGCCTGCTTGCGAGATACAAATCCGGACGTTTCTGGACATCGGTCTTGCGCTTGCGTACAATTTAGTACATACCCAAATCACACCCGACTCACGAATGGAGGACTTCCTATGACTGATGCCAAAATTCCTTACAGCCTCAACAGCAAAGCCGTTGCCGAAGCGACCCGGTACTGGCTGCACAAGCGCGGAGTCACCCTGGAGGAGATCGCCGAGCTTGTCATGCTGCTGCAGAAGAAATACTATCCGGGCCTGACTATGGAGGAATGTATTCATAACGTTGAGATGGTACTCAGCAAGCGTGAGGTGCAAAATGCGGTGCTGACCGGCATCCAGCTCGATGTACTGGCGGAGGAGGGCAAGCTGTTCTCGCCGCTCCAGGATATGATTGAGAACGATGAAGGCTTGTACGGGGTAGACGAGATTCTCGCCTTCTCGATCGTTAATGTATATGGCAGTATCGGGTTCACCAACTATGGTTACGTGGACAAACTCAAGCCCGGCGTACTGGAGAGGCTGAATGACAAAACCACCGGCCAGATCCATACCTATCTGGATGATATCGTAGGGGCTGTAGCCGCAGCGGCCAGCAGCCGTATTGCCCACCGCAAACAGGCGGAACGTGAGCAGGAGCTGGGTCTGCCCCATGCCCCGGAGGACGCGGAAGAGGCAGCGCGGCGCAGCCGGTTGGAGGAGACGTTGCCAGAATAAGACGAGAGCAATTATTTATAAAAGGAAAGGTGCGAAGTGTGCATGACCTATTCGTTCGTAGTGGAGCCGCTGGCTGTCCAGGAGTTCGAGAGTGAGGATGAGCGGATTGAGCGGTGCAAGGAATGGAATCTTCTGCCCGGTTCAGCCACCCGCGTCAAGACTTATCTGTACAAGCGTCAGGGCGTGACCCTGCCTTGTGAAATTGTCGGGTTTGTGGATAATCAGACGGTCGTGGTCGAGTTCGAGAATAAGCAGCAGCACTGCATCCACCCGGCTTACCTCAAAGAAATGCAGACCGCAAGCTTCGGCCAGCGCGCGCAAGCGGCGGCGGATGCACGGTCCGAGGACCCGGCAGACGCTGCCGGAGAAGCCGGGGTGCTGGAGAACCAGCCGGTTGAGAATGATGCGGAGGTTCGCGGTGAGGCTGATGTGGAGGGCGCGGGAAGTGCTGGTGCTGCGGAGGGCGCTACTGCGGAGCGTTCAGAGAGTGGGAGTTCTGCGGAGACAACGGCTCCTGCAGAGAAGCCGCGCAAGCCAGCCGCCTCCAAAAAGAAGCCTGCCCTCCAGCTGCCGGAAGACAAGCTCAAGGTTACAGCGGTTGTCAAAGAGTTCACGACTGTTCCCAACCACTTTTCGGATAACGATGATGAAGTAATTATTTATGACAATGTAGCGATAGAAGGACATGAGCTGGCCATTGACGAAGTCTGGTCAAGCCACAGTGCCACGCTGAAGAAGCTGGAGCTTAAGGAGGGCGATCCCGTTTCTTTTGAAGCGAAGATTGTAGCTAAGAAGCTCTCCCAGCATCCGGTCAAATACAAAATCAACAACCCGTCCAAGATGAAGGTGATCCAGCCGGATTCTTAAGATTGGGAATAACCGCAGGCCGCAGGCCACTGAACGACACCGTCAGATTATTGTCTGGACAGAGCGTCCAGCGGCTGCGGTCCCATTTGGTTGCGTTCGAGGAGGATACTGATATCCTCCATCAGTTTTTTGGCCGAAATCGGCAGCGAGTGTGTAATCCACCATTCCATGACGCCCACAGCAGCCGAAGCCATAAAATGCAGCAGCATCTCCTTATTCATCCCCCGGTTCACACCATCCATATCGATCTGCTCCGCCAGTCCTTCCATCAGCATGGCATGCAGACGGCTTCTGAAGGCAGGAATGCCGCTGTTATTAATTAATGTAATGAAGACGGTGGCATGCTGCTCCACATATTCAGCAGTACGCAGCAGAGGACCCGAAGAGGTGAAATCCAGATTCTCCTGGACGCCCATACAGCGGTCACGCAGCTCCGTCATTTCCTTCTCCACACACTGATCCAGCAGATCATACTTATCCACAAAATGCAGATAGATAGTCCCTCTGCTGACATTGGCCCGCTCCGCAATCTCATGAACCGTAAGCTGCTCAAAGCTCTTCTCTTCCATCAGACTAATAAACGCCTTAAAAATAGCCTCCCGCGTCTTCCCGATCCGCCTGTCCACCGCCATCCCTCTTACCTCTCCTTCGCCTGAGCACTATAGTTGCATTTATTATATTTAACAGTTGTTCAAAAAACAACAGTCGTGCAGAATTCAGGTGCACTTGTGCTCTTCATTTACGCTTCCCGCCCACTTTTGGCTAATTCAGGTGTATTTGTGCTCTTCATTTTCGCTTCCCGCCCACTTTTGGCTAATTCAGGTGTATTTGTGCTCTTCATTTAGATTGCTCAAAGGGATTTATCCCTTTCATTTCGAACCATCTACCACTTTCAGCTAGATCAAAGGGATTTATCCCCTTCATTTTGGACTATCCGCCACTTTCAGCTGAATCAAAGGGATTTATCCCTTTCATTTCCACCAATCCGCCACTTTCAGCCAAATTAGTGGGATTTATCCCTTTGGATATCACACGCCATCACACGCCACCTGCTTGCAGCCAACTTTGGAGGAAGGATGAGTAGTATTGTTTACAAGCTGCAAGCCTCGCCTACAAATCAGCCATTTTTTTCAAGTATTCCAGTAGTTGAAGTTTCCAGAATAGTGTGAGGGCAACAATAGGCAAATGAGCCGTTTTCGGCCAGCGGGTTGTACGCAGTGGGGAATCAGCAGCGGGTTATAAGCGGAGGATTATGAGCATTGAATTAGGGCTACGTGTTGTGAGCTGTGAGTTGCGTGTTGTGGGCTACGTGTCGTGAGTTACGTGTTAAGCTATGTGTGATGAACTGCGTGTGATGAGCTACGTGTTATGAGCTACGTGTAATGAGCTACGTGTTATGAGCTACGTGTGATGAGCTACGTGTGATGAGCTACGTGTGATGAGCTACGTGTGATGAGCTACGTGTAATGAGCTACGTGTAATGAGCTACGTGTAATGAGCTACGTGTAATGAGCTACGTGTTATGGGCTACGTGTTATGGGCTATGTGTTATGGGCTACGTGTCGTGAGTTGCGTATGATGAGCTACCTGTAAGTGTTATGAGCTATGTGCATGTGTGATCAGCTACATGTTATGAGCCGCTGGTTAGCGGCAGCAGATTACAGTATCTTAGTAATCTGCTGCCAGCAGCCTGCAACGTTCCCCGCGCAGGCTTACTCCACAGCCGTGAAAAGCAGGCCGCCGCCAGGCCCGGCCTCCGTCTCGGCCGCCCGCCCCCGGCGCACCAGCTCGGCCAGGTGGGCCAGCGCCTCGCTCATGGCAAACCGCATCTGGTGCGCTGTCGCGACCCGGCTGCGGAACAGCCCCTCGCAGACCGCGAACCCGCTCTGCGGTCCGCCTGCGAGCAGCGCGGCTGTAGTATCCAGCCGCTCCTCATGATGCCGGAGCAGGCTGTCCGCCCGCGCCGTGAACCCCGGGAACGGTTCCCGGTGGCCCGGGAACGCCAGCGTAACCTGCAGGCTGCGCAGCTCCCGCAGCCCTTCCAGGAACGTCAGCAGCGGCTGCGGATCGCTGCCCGGCTGCAGGCCGACATTGGGCGAAATCTGCGGCAGCACAGCATCGCCGCAGAGGATCTGCCCGCTGCCGCCGTGGTAGAACGACACATGCCCCGGCGCATGCCCGCCTGTGATAATGGGCTGCCATTTCCGGCTGCCCATTACAAACGGCTCCGCGGCATTGATGTAGGTGACCTCCGGCTGCGGGGTCACCTCGGGCAGGAAGCTATCCAGATGCTCCCGGATACCCTCAAGCCACTCCTCCGGCATCCCATGCCGCCGGAAAAAGAGCGGCAGCGCCTCGTTCAGAATCGCCGCGTCCCCCCAGGCCAGACCGGCCTCAGCATGTGCCCGCTCACTCATCCATACCCGTGCTCCGCTGCGGGACTGCATCCAACCGGACAGCCCGTAGTGGTCGGGATGATGGTGGGTCACCACGATATCCCGCACCTGCGTCCAGGTAAGGCCCAGCGTCTCGAGCACCCCCTGCCAGGCAAGCTCGGCAGCAGGTGTATGCGGGCCTGGATCAATGACCGTAACCCTGCCGTCCTTATCCGGCAGCAGATAGCTGTTAACCTGGCGCAGCGGCAGCCCCATTGGCACCGATACCTGAAGAACTCCGCCGTCCCAAGCTTGAATAATCTCCTTGTTCAACCTTCCTCCGCCTCCTCTAAGCCCTCTCCCTGATGCCATCTCTAAGGTCTACCTCCCATGAAGATCATGCGGGCCGAGGATTCAGCGTTATATTCCTCTTCATCGTAGCCGCCGTGAACGGTATCCAGCCGCAGCCCGGCAGCGTCAAGCATTCTGCGGAAATCCTCCAGCGTATAGAGCTTTACCCGTTCCTGGCACTTGCGGGCCGGAGTGCTTCCGGCCTTCGAGGTCAGCAGGATGTCCTTTTTCACATACCCCTCCTCGATCCGGCGGGTTTCATCAATCCGAACATCTCCGTCCTCCCGGACCGAATGGGGCACCAGATGGCGGATGACGTAAGCCGGGTTCAGGAAATCAATGATGAACCGGCCCCCCGGCTTCAGCATCCGGCAAATCTCCTTAAGCACCTTAATCTGCTCCTCATCCTCTTCAAAATACCCGAAGGAGGTGAACAAATTGACCACAGCATCGAAGCCGCCCGCAAGCGGAAGCTCCCGCATATCCGATTGCAGCCAGGTTACCTGCTCTGCCCCAGCCTGCGCACGCGCCTCACGCAGCAGCACCTTCGACAGATCCACGCCCGTCACCTCATAGCCAGCCTGCGAAAGAGCCAGTGAATGGCGGCCCATGCCGCAGCAGAGGTCCAGCACCTTCGCGCCACGGGGCAGGCCAAGCCACTGGATCATGCTCTCCACCTCATGACGCGCACCGCTGAAATCCCTGTGTCTGTATACAATCAGATAGTCCTCGCCAAAACATTTCTCATACCACTCACTCATCTCTCTTCTAACTCCCTCCATACTCCGCTTCACCGCACGGGCTTATCCCTGTCTCTAATAACGCCTATTGTACCGCCTTTTACTGTAGAAGCCCAGCGAAGTCACAGACCTGCAACACATAATCATTTATTTATAATTAAAGGAACAGGATCACTGTGCGGATAAAAAACATATGATCTCCCGGCGTATATGTATTCAGTTTTCCGCATACCAAACAGCAGTCCCCGTAACCCGCCAGGACTGCTGCACATCTCTAGGTTTTATTACAGGCTCAACTCTCGCCTCATTTCGGTTATGCAGAACCCGCCTCTATCCGCTGCAAATACACGCGCGCTTCATAAGGGCGGAGCTTCAACTGCTGGAGATCCTCCCCCTTGGCAGGCTCATAATTGGAGATCAGCAGCTCCAGCTTCGCGGCGGGCCGGAATTCCTCCGGCAGCTCGAAGACCGGCTCATGTCCGAAGAAATTCAGAATTACGAGCAGGCGCTGATCCTCCAGCGTCCGGGTATAGGCATAGATTTCGGGATGCTCCTCCAGCAAGAGGCCGTATTCACCATAGACGATGACCTGATGTTTTTTGCGGAGCTGGATCAGCTTTTTATAATAGTTGTAAATGGAATTCGGGTCCTTGACGCTGCTGGCTGCGTTAATCTCCCGGGAGTTCGAGTTGACCCTGATCCAGGGCGTACCTGTGGTGAACCCGCCTTCCTCGCCATCATCCCATTGCATTGGAGTCCGGGCATTGTCACGGCTCTTGGTATGAATCGCGGCCATGATGTCGGCTTCGGGAACACCGGCGTTGCGCTTTTCCTCATAATAGTTCAAGGTCTCCACATCCCGGTAATCATCGATCGACTCGAAGGCTACATTGGTCATACCGATCTCCTCGCCCTGATAAATATACGGCGTGCCCTCAAGCATATGAATGAAGGTGGCGAGCATTTTCGCCGACGGGACCCGGTAGTACAGGTCATCACCGAACCGCGAGACTGAGCGCGGCTGGTCGTGGTTACACAGATAATTGGCGTTCCAGCCCCGGTTATGCAGAACGGTCTGCCAGTCGCTGATGATCGCCTTGAGATCTGTCAGCTTCCAGGGCACCACATCCCACTTCCCGCTGCCCGGCGAGGCGGCATCCAGATTCATATGCTCGAACTGAAAGGTCATATTCAGCTCACGGCGTCCGTCACCGACATAATCCAGCGCCTGCTCCGGCCCAAGCCCGGAGGTCTCCCCTACCGTCATGATGTCGTAATAATAGAGCACCTGATCGTGCAGATTCTGGAGCAGGGTATGCACATGATTCAGGTTCGAGAACATGTCATAGGCGCGGACCGTCGGGGTACCGCCAGGATTCAGGGCGTCCGGGTAGCCCTCCGCCTTCACAATATGGGCAATGGCATCGAAGCGGAAGCCGTCCACCCCCTTCTTCAGCCACCACTGCACCATCTCGTGCAGCTTATCGATGACCGCCGGATTCTCCCAGTTGAGATCGGGCTGGAACCGGGAGTACAGGTGCAGATAATATTCATCCGTCCGGGGGTCCAGCTCCCAGACCGAGCCGCTGAAGTAGGATTCCCAGTTGTTCGGGGGGCCGCCGTTTTTACCTTTGCGCCAGATATAATAGTCCCGCTTGGGATTGTCCTTCGAGCTTCTGGATTCCACGAACCACGGATGCTCATGCGAGGTATGATTCAGCACCAGGTCCATCATCAGCTTCATACCGCGGGAATGCATCTCGCGCAGCAGCTCATCGAAATCCGCCATCGTGCCGAATTCCTTCATAATGTCGCAGTAGTCGCTGATATCATAGCCATTGTCATGGTTCGGGGATTTATAAATCGGGCAGACCCAGATCACATCCACGCCGAGCTCCTGCAAGTAATCAAGCTTCGACAAGATCCCGCGCAGATCTCCAATTCCGTCGCCGTTACTGTCCATGAAGCTGATCGGATAAATCTGGTAGACTACGCTCTCTTTCCACCATTTAGGGTTCAATTCAGACGCCTCCGCTCTTGATTCCTGTTGTATAAGACATTTAATATATCTTAACCATACTGGCTGAAGTGAATAACAATTTATGCTCAATAAGCCTCCGCTGCTCTACGCACAAAATACCCCCACAAAGTGAAGTAATGCTTCGGAGTGAATTCAAATACTTTGCGGGGACCCCAAAACATAAAAGCAGGATACCCGGTCCGGTACCCTGCTTCCTTCACTCGCTGCATCCCCTTCGTTCTCCTGCCTAGAGCAGCCCGACCATCTTCAAGCCTTCAAAGATGCCGTCCTCACGGACAGACTTCGTAATGAAGGAGGCGGCAGCCTTCGCTTCCTTCTCGCCGTTGCCCATGGCAATGCCATACCCGACATACCCCAGCATCTCCACATCATTCAGCCCATCGCCAAAAGCATAGACCTCTTCCTTCTCCACCCCGATCACCTTCAGCATCTCTGCGATCCCGTTCGCTTTGGAGCCGTTGCCGGGCAGCACATCCATACACAGCGGGTGCCAGCGGATGAAATTCAGCTCTGGGTACCGTTCGGCATATACCACCTGGCTCTCCTGCGGACAGAAGATCATCGCCTGGTAAATATCATTTTTCAAGAAATACCCCGCATCATGCGTCGGAAATACCAGCTTCAGCGAACCAACGCTCGTATTGATGTACTCATGATCGGCCACATTCACTCTCATGCCCGCCGTATCCGTATACGCAACAGGGTGATCCAGCTTCTCCGCGAACAAGGTCAGCTCCTCCAGCACACTGGTCGCAATCGGGTTCTTGTACACCGGCTTCCCTTCATAGACCACATACTGCCCGTTCAGCGAGACATATGAGTCAATCCCCAGCTCCTCGCGCAGCCCCTCGAACATATAATCCGCTCTTCCGGTAGCAATCGCTACATGATGCCCGCGTCTCTTCAGCTCCGCTATCGCTTCTCTGGTGGAAGCCGGAATATTCTTGTCTTCATCATAGATCGTACCGTCAATATCGAAAAATACCGTTTTCTTCAAAGTGATGCCTTCCCTTCTCCATACGCTCTGCCTATTTACAGCCTGCTCAAATTGTAACAAAATCCTCCGTCAAAGTGGAGTCTATTCTCCCCGCCGCCCTGCCAGACCAGGATATCATCTGCCCAGATATTCCAAAAAAGCTGCGCCGCACTCCACATGGAGGACAGCCCAGCTTAAGCATCAACATATATATAACGCTATCGCTCCTACAATTCCAAATTTCCCCTCCGCTTCTTTTTGCTTTTTGTTATCTATAGTGCGTTGCCTACACCGCATTCTGCGCGCGCTGCTGCTCTTCCATCAGCCATTGCAGCAGCATGACTTCCGGCACAGTGCCCTTGCGGGCCTCCGCGTAGGCCCGGACCTTCTCCAGCAGACGGCCGGCCGTCTCGGCGCTGACCGCAAGTCCCTGCTGCTCCAGCACATGGGCCACGCCGCCGCTGCCGGAATGCTTGCCCAGCACATAGCGGTGCACGCGGCCGACCACCGCCGGATCGAAGAACTGATACGTCTCCTGCTCCTTCATCAGCCCGTCCACATGAATCCCGGATTCATGGGTGAAGGCGAGCTGCCCGACGACCGGCTTCGCATCGCCGACACTGCGTCCGGACGCGGCAATGACCTTGTCCGCGAGGCCCTGGAGCCCCTCCAGCCGGACCGCACATTCCCCGCCGTACAAATAGCGCCAGGCCATGGCTACTTCCTCCATGGCCGCATTGCCGGTCCTCTCGCCGATCCCGGCCACCGTCGTACTGGCCCACACCGCTCCGGCAGCTATGCCGCTGAGCGTGTTCGCGCAGGCCAGCCCGAAGTCATTGTGACAGTGTACCTCCAGCTCTACATCCTCAGGCACTTCTCCCAGCAGCCGGCTTACCCGCTCTGCCATCTGGCCCGGATGATGGGCCGAGACGGTATCTGCATATCTGAACCTGCGGATGCCTTCCTTGTACAAGGTATTCACCACTTCAATCAGGAAGCTCAACTCCGCCCTGGAGGAATCCTCCATGCCTGCCGATACAGTCATGCCCTGCCGCAGCCCGTACTCCACGGTACGCAGCAGCTTATTCAGACCTTCCCGGGGCGTCAGCCCCAGCTTGCCCTGCAGCTGAATCTCCGACACCGGAATGGAGATATGGCTCCAGTTCACGCCGGTAGCCTTGGCCTTGTCAATATCCCCGGGGACCGAGCGGTTCCATGTCATTAGCTTCATGGGCAATCCCAGCTCAGCAACAGCGGCAATATCCTCCTGCTCATGCTTGCCCATGGCAGGAATGCCTACCTCTGCCTGCTCTACTCCGTTCTCCGACAGCAACTTTGCGATTTCCAGCTTTTCCGCCCTCGTGAATGAAACTCCAGCCGCCTGTTCACCATCCCTGAGTGTCGTGTCACATAGCTTGAGACGTTTCACGGTTTACCTCCCTCTCCGCAGCAAGCGCAATTCGGATTACGGGCAATACGGACGCTATAACAGGCGAAGTCGAGTGAGCTGAAGCGATGCATTACGCCCGCGTAAGTTGTCCCTACCCCTGTAATCCATTTTACGGCCTCCAGCGCTGCCAGACAACCGGCAATCCCGGAGGTGGCGCCCAGAACCGGGAAGCCGAGCGGCTCCCACTGCGGCGGCAACTCCGGATACAGGCATTCGAGGCAAGGCGTAAGTCCGGGAATCACTGTCGTGAGCGATATTTCAAAGCCGTACATGGCCGCCTCCACCATCGGTGTATCCGTAGCTACACATAGCCGGTTCAGCGCATAACGCTCCGGAAAGTCGTAGCGGGCATCGATGACAATATCGGCTGCCTCCACCCAAGGCCATGCCGCAGGATATTCAATTCTGGAATTATAGCCTTCAATTTCTACATGCGGATTCAGCTGCTTCAGCCGGGCAACCGCCGTACTCATCCGCTCCTGGCTGAGATGCTCACTGTCCATCAGAATCTGCCGGTTCAGATCCGGGGCCACAATCACCCCCTCATGAGCCAGAATAAGCCGGCCCACGCCAGCCGCCGCCAAATAGAGGGCAGCCGTTCCGCCAAGCCCGCCGATGCCGGCTACCATAACCGTCGCTTCCTTCAGCGCCTTCTGCCCGTCTTCCCCGAGCAGCTTCAGCTGCCGGGTGTACCGTTCCAGCTCCAAACCTCCGGCAAGCTGCTCCATCCCTGACTCCCCCTGTGACTGAATTCATATACTCCTAGCCCTCCAGGCTAAGCAGGCCGTGCTCTGAAGTCATCTCCTTATATTTCTCCAGAAAAGCCATTCCTTCTTCAATGCACTCCACCCCGTACGAAATCGTCTTCTCTGCCGAAGTGAACGGGAAGGGGAAGCCGGCCCTCAGGCTCTTAAGCACCAGAATGACTCTGCCGCTATAGAGTAGCCCCCGTCCGAAGCCCTCGCCGTTAATCTCCGCTGTACTCTGAATCATAAGGGCGCTTCTCTCCTCCATAACGCCTGCCATGGCCTGGAACAGCAGCGGCACCTGCTGGCGGACCTTGGGCGACACCGCGCAATTAAATTCCGATTGATCCTTATCCCCGGCCGACGCCAGGAACAGCTTCGCTATCTTCTCCAGCGGTGGGAGGCTGCTGTTGCGTCCGAAGAAGTCTCCGGCATCCAGCAGATGACACAGACGCCGGATCAGGGCATCTGCGGTCTCCGGATTCGGCTCCTTGCGCGCTCTGGGACTGCGCTGCCTCACCGCCGCATTCCCAGGATTCACCGTACCCTGCAGCGCCGCACTCTCATTAGCCATGGGTTCCATCCGCTTCTCCTCCTTCATTCTCTTCCGCTTCCTCTGCCCGCAGCACCTTGGCCAGCCACATCGGCGGCTTGCCCTGAAGCATCTCAACCAGCCGCTTCAGCTGCTCCTCGATAGGGCTGCCCAGCGGAACCTTCACCGGCATAATCTTCCGGCGTGTTACCCGCGCAGCGGCCGATGCGCCGATCTGCATGATGAAGATCAGAGTACAGTCGCCTACGGAATCCAGGCGGCTTTCGATTTTGCCCGCTTCATCCTGGTGCGGTACGGCAGACAGTCTGCGCAGCTCCACCAGCTCGGCCCCGGCTTTCGTTACATTATATACAGCGAACATCGGACTCTGTCCGAAATGCGCATTCACACGGCTTCCATCATCTGTGGCGAACGCTACTTTCACGGCTGCCTGCCTCCCTTTGCATTAACAGATTCCCTGCTTTATTACTCCATTCCATGGCTCCCCGGTACCCGGCCGAGACGGACATGTACGCGCCTAGCTCATTCCAGACCGGGAACCCGGCTGGCATGAACGCAGCCCCCGTCCGCTTCGCCCCGGCGATCCCGTGGGAATTGCTGATCCAGAGATCCGCCCCCTTGCCCAGCACCTCGGCATCATCCAGGTCGCCTACCCACACCTCGCGCTCCATTCCGGCAATGAGCGGAGTCTCGAACGAAGTGATCAGCGCCTTCTGCTCGACGCCCAGCTCCTCCAGCCATCCCGAGACCGAATGCAGATGATCCGGTTCCAGTGCGGCAACAACCGACATTCCGGCAAATTGAAAATGAGCGTCCAGCATGCTGTCGAGCAGATTCTCCCGCTGCCAGCAATACCGCAGCGGTACCGGCTCCCCGCTGATCTGATGCAGGAAATGCAGCAGTTCATCGGTTGCTTTAAGCCCCATCGCTCCCTCGAATACCTTATACGGGGTACCTATGGCATTATGCAGCCGTCTGGCCGGTCGCTCCATGCTGCCGCCCACCGCAATTGTCAGCCCGGACTGCAGGCTCTGGAGCATAGAGTCCAGCGGAACCCCGCCGCGCGTCAGCGGCGAGAAGCCGGTAAGCAGATGGCCGGACAAGGAGGTCGAGATATCCGGCAGCGCAATCACCTCGAAGCCGAAGGAGGAGATGATCTCCTTCAGCTCCATCACATCGGCCGGAGTTAAGAACGAGCCCGGCAGCAGGGTAATCTGCCGGGTATTCACGCTTCTTTGCCCCCGGTGTCCTACCTGCTGGATCATCTCGTCAATCATAGACTCCACCGTAGAGCTGAAGCCCGATTCCAGCGATCCGCGAAAATCAGGCAGCACCACGGAGAAGGCGAGACCTCCGCGCATATTCCGCTCTCTTTTATACGTCTTAAGCATGTTCTGATAATCCACTCCGGCTACATCCGTCAATTCCGTTCCAATGATGCCGATAATATCCGGGCGGTGCTTGCTCAGCACCAGATTCAGCGCCTCCTCCAGATTGCGGTTGGCATCGAAGATGACATCCATCTCCTGCAGCGCCGAGGTCTGCACAGCAATCGGTTCCCGGAAATGACGGGTCAGAAGCGCCTTCGGAAAAGCAGAGCAGCCCTGGGAGCCGTGAATCAGCGGCATGGCCCGGTAGCAGCCCTGCAAGGCCAGCACGGCACCCAGCGACTGCCCGATCTTCATCGGGTTGACCGATGCGGGCTTTTTTCTCCGGTTAACGGTCATAGGGCGGCGCCTCCTTATCCCAGGGAGCAGGGCTTGCCGCCAGCTTCCAGATCGGGTTCGCAAGTGAATAGGTCAGCTCTTTGGCCAGCCGCAGCAGCCCTTCATATCCGGCATACGCCTTGTGGCGCTCCTGATTAATATCAATGAAGGGGATCTGCTCTTTCATCGCCACATACATATTGCGGCCCCCGGCAATCATAATATCCGCCTTGCGCTCTCTTACCGTCTTGATAATCCGGCTGGCCCCTCCCTCGGGAATGTATTCCGTATCATCGCCCACACGGTCAGCAATCCGCCGCACATCATCCTCCGTGCTTTTGTTCGTGCCTACCCCGACGACCTGAACGCCCAGCTCCTTCAGCGCCGAGATGACGGACCAGCTTTTGACCCCGCCCGTATAAAGTACGGCCCGCTTCCCCCTCAGCAGCTTGCGGTAAGGCCGCAGCTCCTGGCTTAACCTGGCTTCCTCCCGCTCGGTGAGCCGGTCCACACGCCGCTCCATCTCCCGGTCATTCATCAGATAGGCCATCTGGCGCAGCGAGTAGGTCGTCTCCTTCGCACCATAGAACGAGCCTTCGAAATACGGGATGCCGTATCTCGACTCCATCTCCCTGGCAAGGCCGAGCAGCGCCCGGCTGCAGACCACCATATTCACTCTCGCCCGGTGCGCCCACGTAATCTCCTTGTAGCGGGCATCCCCCGTAATCCGTGAGGTTACGGCGATCCCGGCGCTGTTCATCAGCTTCTCAATATCCCACATCTCACCGGCGATATTGTACTCCCCGATCAGATTCACCCCGAGATCCGTCTCCGGCTCCGGCTCTCCCGTCCCGATGACATACTGCAGCAGCGCATCCCCCGCCAGCCGGTTCCCGAGATTCTTGCTCCCGACGAAGCCCGGGCTGTTCACCGGGATCACAGGAATCCCGATCCGGTCCGCCGCCTCCTTGCAGACCGCATCCATATCTTCGCCGATCAGCGCGGTCACGCAGGTTGAATATACAAATATTGCCGGAGGCGCAAAGCGCCCGGCAATATAATCAATGCTGTCCTTCAATTTCTTCTCGCCGCCAAAAATAATATCAGAATCCGTAAGATCCGTAGCGAAGCCGTATTGGGACAGGGAGGGGCCGCTGGATAACGTGCCTCTGCTCTCCCAGCTGTTTCCGGCGCAGGCAATCGGTCCATGAACCAGATGTGCAGCATCCATAATCGGCAGCAGCGTGATCTGGGCTCCGTCGAAGGAGCAGCCTCCAGCAGCTTCACCCGGCTTAGGCCTTGGACAGGGCTTCGCCTTAGGCGCCATGCTCCCGCAAGCCTGGGAATCAAATTCATCTTGCCGTAAAGGGTCCATTGGCTCTTCATCTCCTTCGCTTAAGAGGCTTGTGTTCCACACGAATCTTGCGCACTCCCTGATGAGGCAGGTGCCCATGATGGCAAGAATCCCGGCCCTTCGCCGCCCCTTCCGGATGAACTGCAGCCGCAACAACCGCTGCTGCATATTCCGGGGGGAGGAGAAGGCCAGGTTAGCAATCCCATCCTCATATAATGGCTAAAGACAAACAGCCCTAGCGCACCAGCTCAAAATTAAAGCCGGAGTTATGATCATCAAGCTGCTGCAGAATCGTGTTCACGATCAGGCTGAGCAGATTGAGTGTTCCCTGATACCCTATAATCGGATAACGGTGCATGTGATGGCGGTCGAAGATCGGGAAGCCGACCCGCACCAGCGGCACCTCCGCATCCTTGGCGGCAAATTTCAGATGGGAGCTGCCAATCGCCAGATCCACCTTGTCATTCAGCAGCAGCGAGCGCATATGCCACAGGTCTTTGCCGACATGCACAGTAGCTTCGGTGCCATACGGACTTGCTGCCAGCAACGCTTCGGCCTCGTCCTTGAACTTCACTTCATTGAAGTCCACATCACCATTCGAGCAGATAATATGCACCGGCTCCATCCCGGTCTCCAGGCAGAACCCGATCAGACCAATAAGCAGATCCGGGTCGCCTACCAGCGCTACCCGCTTGCCATGCAGGTAAGGATGACTGTCCATCAGCGCATCCACGACACGGCCGCGTTCTTCCGTAAGCGTTGCTGGAACCGGCAGGCCGGTCAGCTCACTGATCGTAGCCAGCAGAGTATCTGTGCCCTTAATGCCCAGCGGTGTGGATAATGCGGCCAGCTGCTGGTTCCAGGTACCGCTGATATATTCCTGGGTCTTCTTCAGCGTATACTTTTGCAGGGACAGGGTTGCAAGCGCATTGGCTGCCTGCGGAACATCCGCCAGCTTCGTGCCGCCGTAGTAGTATTCATACTCTCCGGTTGCCGGTGAATCGTAGTTCCCGCTGTGGTCTCCAAGTATGGTGTACTTGGTATCGAAGGCTCCCAGAATCTTGCGCAGCTCTGCAAAGTTGCCGGTGTACGGCTCAAAGCCCAGCATCACATTCAGCTTCTCTCCGCTCTCCTCGCCGCTTCCCGGCTTGCTCTCTATACCCGAACGGGTGTAGAGGTAGCTCAGGATACCCTTGATCATGGCATCGTAGCCAGTGATATGTGAGCCGACGAAGCTCGGCGTGTTGCAGTAGGCAACCGGATATTCCTCACTGATCACCCCTTTAATGCGGGCATTGCCGATAAAAGAGTTCAGGTCATCCCCGATGACCTCAGCCATACAGGTGGTACAGATCGCAACCATCTCCGGTTTGTACAAGGCGACACTGTTCTCCAGACCGTCAATCAGGTTGTTCATCCCGCCGAATACGGCTGCATCCTCTGTCATGGACGTGGACACGGACGGCGTAGGCTCCTTGAAGTGGCGGCTGAGATGGCTGCGGAAGTAGGCGTTGCAGCCCTGCGATCCGTGTACGAACGGCAGCGTCTTCTCGAATCCGAGTGCGGCCATCACCGAACCCAGCGGCTGGCACGCTTTATGGGGATTGATCACCACATTCTGGCGGCTGAAATTCTTCTCCATATATTCGGCAGACTTGGAGTACGCGAGTGCTTCGGCGGTCTCCTGCTCGCTGCAGGGCGCTTCGAACTGCTTCTTGTTCTCCCGCTGCTGCACATAACGCTCTTCTTTGAACAAGCTGGTATTATCTTTAATGTTCAGTTCATCCCTGCTCATACGCCCGCCTCCTTCGGCTCCATTGTTCCTTTTCTGCTCACCAGATCCCATACCGGGCTGTTCACAGTCATATCCATATCCTTCGCAAACACCTTAAAGCCGTCGAAGCCGTGATACGGGCCGCTATAATCCCAGGAATGCATCTGACGGAACGGCACACCCATCTTGTGATAGACATATTTCTCCTTCACGCCTGAGCCTACCAGATCAATGTTCATCTTCTTCGTAATTTCTTCCAGCTCGTAAGCTGTGGGATCATCCATGACAATGGTTCCCTCGGCAAGCATCGGGAGCATCTTCTCATAGTCATCCTTGTGGGCGAATTCATAACCGGAGGCTACGATATCCATCCCCAGATCTTCATAAGCTCCGATGGTATGGCGGGAACGCAGGCCCCCGATCATCAGCATGACGGTTTTATTTTCCAGGCGCGGTCTGTATTTGCGGATTACTGCATCCATAACCGGCTTGTATCTGGCGATCATCTGCTCGCAGTTCTCCTGAATCGTAGCATCGAAAAGCGCTGCAATCGCCCGCAGGCTCTCATACGTCTTCGTAGGCCCGAAGAAATTGTATTCCAGCCAGGGGATGCCGTAGGCCTTCTCCATATGGTCCACCATATAGTTCATGGAGCGGTGGCAGTGGATCAGGTTCAGCTTCGCCTTGTGGGCTACCTCCAGCTCGTTCAGAGAGCCGTCACCGGACCACTGGGCAATAACGCGCAGGCCCATCTCCTCCAGCAGGATACGGGAGGCCCAGGCGTCGCCGCCAATGTTATAGTCGCCGATGATATTCACATCGTAGGGACCGGTCTCCGCCAGCTCGGCACGGCCCATCACGAAGTCACGGATCGCATCGTTCGCAATATGATGGCCCAGCGACTGGCTGACCCCGCGGAAGCCTTCGCAGCGTACCGGAACAATCGGCATTTCCAGTTCCTTGGACATCTTCTTCGACACCGCTTCGATATCATCGCCGATCAGACCGACCGGACATTCCGACTGGACAGAGATCCCCTTAGCCAGCGGGAACATCTCGGTAATCTCACGCATAATGACAGCCAGCTTCTTATCCCCGCCGAACACGATATCCGTCTCCTGAAAATCACTGGTAATCTGCATCGCTGTAAAGTTATCGATGCCAAGCGTCCCGTTCGCAAAGTTACGGCGTGAGCCCCAGCTATACTGTCCGCAGCCCACCGGCCCGTGACTGATATGGACCATATCCTTGATCGGACCCCAGACCACCCCTTTGGAGCCGGCATAGGCGCAGCCGCGCGGGGTCATCACACCCGGACGGGATTTGATATTGGACTTCACCGCACAGGTGCTGCAATCAATGGCCTTTTCATCCGCCACCTGAAAATGCTTCTCGCGGTCCTTCCGCGCCTTTTTGGGATAGGCTTCCAGAATCTCCTCAACCAGCTTCTGATTCTCTTCAATATTCAGTCCCATGATTTGACCCTCCTTTTCTCTGCGCCTCAGAGCTTATTGCCCGGAAGCCTGCAGCTTCTTGATCGCAGCTTCTTCATCTTCAATGATGCCGAATTCCATCAGCAGCTCTTCCAGCTCTTCCATCGAGATCGGGGTAGGGATGGTCAGCATTTTGTTATTGAGGATTTTCTCGGCCAGGATTTCATATTCTTTCGCCTGCTGGTGCTCAGGATTATATTGGGCTACGGTCATTCTGCGCAGCTCGGCATGCTGAACGATGTTGTCGCGGGGAACAAAGTGAATCATTTGTGTGTTCAGGCGGCGGGCCAGCTCCATAATCAGCTCATCCTCACGGTCAGTATTCCGGCTGTTACAGATCAGGCCGCCGAGTCTTACACCGCCGCTGGTCGCATATTTCAGGATACCGCGGGCGATATTATTGGCTGCATACATCGCCATCATCTCCCCGGAGCAGACGATATAGATCTCCTGGGCCTTGCCCTCACGGATCGGCATGGCGAATCCGCCGCATACCACGTCACCCAGTACGTCATAGGAGACGAAATCCAGATCCTGATACGCCCCCTCCTGCTCCAGGAAGTTGATCGCAGTAATAATCCCGCGTCCTGCGCAGCCTACCCCCGGTTCCGGTCCGCCGCACTCTACGTTAATAATGTCGCCGAAGCCTGTCTGCAGTACATCCTCAAGCTCAAGGTCCTCTACGGAGCCAAGCTCAGCCGCCAGCTCCAGCACAGAGTTCTGGGCTTTGGTATTCAGGATCAGACGGGTGGAATCCGCCTTCGGGTCACAGCCTACGATCATGACTCTTTGTTCGAATTTGGTGGCCAGCTGAGCCAGGGTGTTTTGTGAAGTTGTCGATTTACCGATACCGCCTTTACCGTAGAACGCTATTTGTCTCATTGTTCATCATCCCTTCGAAATGTTTATATTTTCAAAATAAGAGCTGTACTTCACGCTTTCGAGAATGGCTTCCTGAATGCCGCCTTTGCGGACAAGAGGCAGGACACCGATTTTGTTCAGGCTGGCCCTTGGGGCCTCGCCGATGCCGGAGCAGAGAAGAATGCGACAGTCACTTAGAATCGATATAATTTCTTGCAGCGTAGCTGCTTTGTCACCGTTACAATCGGCCTTGCCATGGCAATAGGCTTGAATCTTGCGGACACCCAGGAGCTGTACATCCGTTCCGTCGGTGTCGTAGACCAGGAACTCGGTGGCATGACCGAAATGCTGATTCACCTTGTCGCCGCCTCTGGTGGCAACCGCAACCCGTGTCTTCGGCCCTCCGGCCTGAATGCGTCTGGCCTGTTTGGCTAAGACACGCTCGCGGATCTTGGTGTCCAGCTCACTCTGGAACATCGCCCGGGCTTCTTCATTAATGACCGGCTCGGCCTCCATCGCTTCCAGCGGGAAATCCTGATTGCGATCCTGGCCCAGCAGCCCGATCGCATCGGCCCGGCATTGCCGGCAGTGGCGCATAACCTTCATCCCGTCGCGGCCCAGCTGCTCCTGCAGGTTAAGCAGTTCCTTCGGACGGGGCGCCTTGCGGCCATCCGCTTCATACTGGCTGCCCGGTGCGATAATAAGAGGTGTTACATTGTGCAGTGTGGCCCCGAGCTCTTTTACCCGTGCTGACACTGCAGTCAGATGATGATCGTTAACTCCCGGAATCATAATGGAATTTACTTTGACCAGAATCCCCAGCTTCGCCAGCATTTCCAGTCCCAGTAATTGACGGCTGATCAGCAGCTCGGCTGCCTCTCTGCCTTCGTACCGGACCCCTTCGTCGAACACCCAGGGATAAATCGCCTGGCCGACATCAGGGTCGATGGCGTTGATGGTGATCGTGACATGGCGGATGCCCAGCTCCATAATCTCATCCACATACCGGTACAGCGTGAGTCCGTTAGTGCTGAGACAGAGGGAGACATCAGGCACATGCTTCCTGACCCGGGCGAAGGTATCGAAGGTCTGCTCCGGGTTCGCCAGCGGATCTCCGGGTCCGGCCACACCCACCACTGAGAGCTGCATCAATTGGGCGGCAACTCCCCGCACCTTGCGTTCCGCCTGCTCTGGAGTAAGCACCTCACTGACCACGCCCGGCCTGCTCTCATTCACACAGTCGAACTTGCGGTTACAGTAATTGCACTGGATGTTACAGGCGGGAGCAACCGGGATGTGCATCCTGGCATAAAACCGGTGAGCCTCCTCGCTGTAGCAAGGGTGGCGGCTAATCTCCTCCTCCGCTTCACTTGATAGACATGACGGCTGCATCATTTCCCACCTCCTAAAAGTTTTGTAAGCTAGGCTTCTCTGCGCATTCTACATACAAAACTCGCTTCGGAAGCATTAACTTAAGTTTTACGGAGCATTTGCTCCTTGAAACCACTTCGCAAATCTACTTTTTTCCTATACGACGGTTCAAACAGCCTTTGATTTGGTTAATGTTATTTTATCTAACACTTAACTTACTTGGCCGCTTTATTTAATCTCATCATATTTTCATTACAGGGGGTCGTCAATTACTCCAACGTTTATTTCGCCCTTCTTTTCCTTTTGTTTGCAGTTTCGCCATATGATATGTCAACTTATATGACTCAAACTTATCATGTTTCCGTTTTCAGGCCTGTCATTTTCTAATGATATTTGTTCTCAAAAGGCATTGACAACGCCTCTTAACTCGGATATGATACTTTTAGCCAGAAACGAAACACCTAAAATTTCATATAATCCCGTAAAGGGGAGTAGCTGTTAGATAAAATCGTCAATACGAGAATATGAGGATATTCTCCGGTTTTATCGGCAATAGATTATTGTTAGCGAGACCTTTACCAACCAGGTTACCTTTATTCCAAAGGCTAATCTGTTTGGTAAAGGTCTTTTTTATATATATTTTTGGTTAAACTAAGGGTATCACCGTTAGTTTAAGCACAAAGCAGCTAAACCACTTGAGGAGGAAACAGCAATGGATTGGGGACTACTATTAGAATACGGATGGGTATTGCTCGTTCTCGTAGCACTGGAAGGGCTGCTAGCCGCAGACAACGCACTTGTACTAGCGATTATGGTTAAACATCTTCCTGATGAGGAACGTAAAAAGGCATTGTTCTACGGATTGGCCGGAGCATTTGTGTTCCGGTTCGGATCACTGTTCGTCATCTCCTATCTGGTAGATATCTGGCAGGTACAAGCTATCGGTGCGCTATATCTGTTATTTATCGCGGGGAATCACATCTTCCGAAAAGTGTTATTCGCTAAGCCGGTCACGGAAGACGCCGCTGAAAGCGGAAGCCCTGAGGCTGTAAACAAAAAGAAAGCCAGCTTCTGGTTCACCGTACTTAAGGTCGAAGTAGCAGATATCGCCTTCGCCGTAGACTCCATCCTCGCAGCCGTAGCCCTGGCCGTTGCTCTTCCTGCCAGTGGCATCCGCAACATCGGCGGCCTCGACGGCGGACAGTTCCTTGTAATCTTCGCGGGCGGCTTCATTGGTCTCGTCATTATGCGGTTCGCTGCTTCCTTCTTCGTCAAGCTGCTTCACACCCGTCCGGGTCTCGAGGTTGCTGCCTTCTTCATCGTCGGCTGGGTTGGGGTTAAGCTCGCTGTCATCACGCTGGCCCACCCTGCTCTGGGTGTATTGTCCGAAGACTTCGCACACAGCACCTGGTGGAAACTGACCTTCTATGTAGTTCTGATCATCATTGCGGCTACAGGCTGGTTCATGAGCAGTGTCAAGACCGAAGAGAATGCCTCTGAGAATCCGGTCAAGGAAGTCGACAAGCAGCTCGGTAAATAATCTCTATTAGAAAGAAAAGCTGGTCCATAAAATAAAAAGAAATCGCCCCTTTGGGATGGACGGTAGATCTTCCATCTTACAAAAAGGGCGATTTCTTTTTTAAGTATGTGGAACTTAGGTGCATCGCAACCCGCTTAAACAGCTATCTCCGCCACTTCATGAATCGGTAATCCAGCACATCCACCAGCAGGAACAGCACGAACCCCACCAGACTGAACAGCATAATTCCGGCATACATCTCAGGGTAGTCCAGCCGCAGCCAGGCATCCATGATAAAGAAGCCCATGCCATGCTCCGTACCGTAGATTTCGGTGAAAAAGAGTACGGAAATCGCTGTACCCAGCGATATGCGAATGGTACTGAGGATCACAGACAAAGCGCCGGGAAGCGTCACATTCCAGAATTTCTGCATCGTGCTGGCACCAATACTCGTCAGAACATCATAAGTACTCTCGGGGATAGCCTTCACACCATCACGTACCGAGATAATGACCTGGAACAGCAGAATCAGCATAATCATCAGTACCTTGGAGGTTTCTCCGAGACCGAAGAAGAGCATGACCACGGGCAACAGCGCGATTTTGGGAATCGGATAGGTCAGATAGACGACCGGGTCCAGTATTCGGTTCCAGAAGGGGGAGCGGCCCATCAGCAGACCGGCCAGCAGACCGAGCAGCAGAGCCAGCAGCACACCTTCAGTGATCCGCATCAGACTGTATCCGACATTCAGCACCACATCATGGGCCCCCAGCTCAAACATCGCGTTATAGACCGCGCCCGGGCTGGGCAGAATTGCGTGATTCATGAGCAGATAAGCCACATACCAGACAACATTCATTCCGGCAAAAACGAGCAGCAGGCGCAGCAGGTGAATCAAATGCCGTCGTTTCACCATTTCTCCATCATTACCTTTCGGATTCTCTTGGACTGCATGAAGTATTCATCGCTCTCCCGCTTCTCGGCATGCTTCATGGCAAACACAGCGGCGTTATCAAGAATCTCCGGCGGCTCCTGCTGTCTGGGCAGCATGATGATAATCTTCTGTCCCAGGAGAATCGCCTCCTCCACATCGTGGGTGACGAACAGTGTGGTCGCCGGATGCGCCTGCCAGTTGTCGATAAAAATCTGCTGCAGCCCTTCCCGCGTAATGGCATCCAGCGCCGAGAACGGCTCATCCAGCAGCAGAAGGGTCGGCAGAATGGCGAAGGCGCGGGCAATGGCTACCCGCTGCTGCTGACCGCCGCTCAGCGAGAGCGGAAACCGGCCGGCGAGCTGGGCAATCCCCATGGCTTCAAGCCATTGCATAATTTGCCGGTCCTGCTCCCGCCTGCCCCGCCCTGCTCCGTCCGGACGGGCGATACGCATCGCAATCCGGATGTTGTCCCGGACCGTCTTCCAGGGCAGCAGGCCATAATTCTGCGGCACGAGCCCGATCAGCGTCTCCTTATCATGAACAGATCTGCCATTGAACAGCAGCTCCCCCTCATAACCGGGCAGCAGGCCGGCAATCGCCCGCAGCAGCGTAGATTTGCCGCTGCCCGAGGGGCCGATCACCGTATAAATCCCGTGCTCCGGCAGGGTCAGGCTCATCTCACCCAGAGCCAGCTGCCCGTTCTGATAAGCTACATGCAGCTGATGAATGCGGAGACCGCTATTTTTTAAACTGGACATCGGAGATCACATCTTCAGCCGATAGCGTTTTGGTCAGCAGTCCTTTTTCACGGGCCCAGGCAAAAGCAGCCTCCACTTCCTTCACATCCACCTGGTTCGCAGGCAGATACTCCGGCACCTTAATTTCATTCTTCAGCGTTTCAGGATAGCCTACTTCCTTAATAATCAGGTCGATATATTCCGATTGGTCATGCGTCTTCATATAATCAACTGCCTCATCATAAGCGGCGTACATATCGCGGATTCCCTGCCCCTTGGCATCAATGGCACTCTGCGGAAAAGCCAGCACAAACGGATTGATCCCCGCACTATGGGTGGAACTGAGAACGCGCAGGCCGGCAGTACGGCCCATGGTTACAAAGGGCTCCGGCAAAACAGCCGCATCCGCCTTATTATTCTTAAGCAGCTCCAGACGCGTTGGAATCTGCGGCACTTCCGTTACGGTAATATCGGCTTCTGCCAGGCCTGCCTGCTTCAGCATCATGGCGACGGTATACTGGGTTGAAGTGTTTTTGGACAGGATGACGGTCTTCCCCTTCAGATCCTTTACCTCTTTCACTGCATCATTTCCGGTCAGCAGGTCGAATTCACCTGTGGTGGTGCTGGTGATTTTGACATCGAGTCCTGCTTCATTATAGATTGAGATCGCCACCAGATCCGCACTGAGGCCATCTACCTTACCCGCCTGAAAAGCCACATCACGATCCTTCGCGCTCTTGAAGGTCTGGATATCCAGGTTCACATGATGCTTCTGATCAAATCCCTGCTCATGGGCAATAATAAAAGGAATCGCATCGATGGATGGCAGCAGTCCCAGCGATATCGTAACAGCCTCAGCAGGTGCAGCTGCAGCAGCTCCTGTATTTGCATTCTTGGCATTTCCTGCCTGATTTGCGCTACCGCATCCGGCAGCTGTCACGCTGACAGCCGCAGTCAGTACGACTAGCTTCATAAGGTGTTTCCAGTTTCTTGTCTTCATGAATCTTAATTCCCCCATCTCTTATCGGTTACGCTTCATGCGAATTTATTCACATACATAGTACACCCATTGTCCTATTTTGTATATTTATAAATTTAAATATCAGTTCTCTAATGTCCAATAGCTTCATGGAATTCTTTTTACAGCAGCACCCAATAATGACGCAAATATGCTATAATGACCTGTACCTATTCCGCAGGTATCCCCCTTCAAGCAGCAGTCCTACTCCAACCTATCTAAGGAGCTGTGCCCTATGAGCGATGTAATTCTCCAGCAGATTCTTGCCGAGCTGCAAGGCGTAAAGTCAGAAATTACAGGAATGAAGTCTGAAATTTCAGGAATCAAATACGAACTTTCCGGATTGAAAGCCGATGTTCAAAATCTTCAGTCAGAATTCACTGCATTCAAGTCTGAAATTACTGCCGAGCTGGTGATCATCAAGGATGAAATCGAAAATATCAAAACCGACATCGTTACCATCAAGGATGATATTGTTACCGTCAAGGCTGACATTGTTACCGTCAAGGCTGACATCGTTACCGTCAAGGCTGACATCGTTACCGTCAAGGCTGACATCGTTACCGTCAAGGCTGATATCTTTACCGTCAAGGATGATATCTTTACCGTCAAGGCTGACATTGAAAGCATCAAGGAAGATACGAAGCTAATTCCGCTGATTCAACAAGCGGTGGCCGAAGTCAACACCGAAGTCGTTGCCGGCCGGGATTCTCTGGAGCGGATCGACCGGAGCCTGCGAGGACATGACGCAACGCTGGATATCCTGGCCCGGCGTTCTATAGATCAGGAAGCTGAATTGAAACGGTTAGCTGCATCTGCATAACATCCTGCCCCGAAGCGACCGCCATCCCGGCTGCCGCTTTTTTTGTTTCCCTCGGGTAGTCCATCCCACAAGGACATTGTTCTCTTAGATAAATACAAACCCAGTTATCACAACATTATTCCTTATTTATTTGTCTTTATCAGGCGGACATTTCATTGCTTTATGAATTATATATGTTATAATGAAAGCGTAACCAAAAGAGATGTCCCAGAGGTTCATTACCGTATTTCATCGCCAAGGAGGATGAATGCAATGCTGGCAGGAATTAAGGAACTGAAGAATTGGGTAACCGGGATGTGGCAGCCGGGGATGGCTTCCGGAGAAGAGGATTACCGGAAGATGGAATATAGCGCACATCGCCATCTGCACACACCACCAACCCCAAGTCCGCTTACTTACGAACAGGAATCACGCATCAAGACCGTCAAATTCCACTAATCTCTAGTTAGATGTATATATAGAACACCCTTCACCTATCAAATCAAGGCCGCTAAGGAACGGGAGCATCCCGGTTCAAGCGGCCTTTTATTTGTTGCACTAGATTCATTATCTCGCCAACCACCGCAGGATCGTCTGTGCCCCTTCCAGATAGCGCTGTCCTACGAGAAGTCCGGTATGGGTGGTGCCCCAAAGACCTGCGTAGGCTGCGCGGAAATACGCTGCATTGGCTCTGCCCCGGCGTTCATCCTCATCACTGTTAACCGCCTGAATCACCAGACAAGGGCAAGTAATGGACCTACTGTCTACGGATACCCCTGCTGCCCCGAAATGATAAGAAAAAGTTCGAAACGCCTTAGCCGACTCCATCGCCAGATATTTGCGCTGAAACGCTATGTCTTCAGCCGTCTCATCCAGGCTGGTCTCCTCTTCACGGACCGGAGCGGGCACTACGTTACCCGGTACTGTCTTGACGATATCCGTATAAGGCACCTTATCATGTACCTCTCTGCATAGACTTGAATCAATCAGCACAAGTCCGGCCAACCCGACTGACTCAGCCACTTTCTGGCTAAGAATCCCGCCCATGCTGAACCCGATCAGGACAGGAGTAACTCCGTATTCAGCCTGGATCACCTGCACTACTTCATGGATATCCTCCAAGTAATCTTCAAAGGTAATCTGCGTCATATCCAGCACCCGGCTCCGGTAATGACTTCTCAGATTCATCACATAACACGTCCAGCCCTCACGGATGAAATGGGGAATGTACTTGCTCCACATCCAGCTTCCTGTATACGCACCGTGCACAAACAGCAGAGGTACCTTTTTCTCCTGTTCCTGGCCTTCCCGCGCCTCCTCTCCTTTATAAACCTCCAGATAGAGATCATGCTCACCGACATATCTCTCTATATGCGGCGGTAACTCATCAGTGTAGTCTCTCATTGTAATGTCCTTTCCATAATTAGTTTGATATCAAACTATAATGCAAATTTTTTAGAAATTATGATTGATTTTCATTAAAATTGCCAGCAGAGTTATCTGCTCCTCTTCCGTAATATCGCGGTAGAACTGCTCCAGCATGGCAGAAGAGACCGATTCAAATACCGGCTCCAGCTCCTTCCCCTTCCTGGTTAGAGTAACATATACGTACCGGGTGTCCTCCTGATTCCTCTCCTTCATAACCAGTCCCAGCCGGACCAGCTTATCCACAAGTGCTGTAACTGTAGATTTGTCCTTATGAATATGTGCCGAGATCTCGGCCATGGTGAGTCTGTGCTTAGACAGCAGCGCATACAGAATATCCCCGTGCGAAGTGGCAATGCCGTCTACTCCCTGCTTCGCCATCTCTTGTAGGATGAACCTGTTAACCTTCTCGCGGATCTTGGATATAAGTGAAATAGCATCTCTGGTTTCCATAAAGGAATTATAGTTTGACATCAAACTATTGTCAATAGATCAGTATTTCCGCGTGCTCCTATTCGGGGTCCTTATCAAGCAGCATGACTTCCTCACCCCGCTGCTGCCGGATCGCAATATTGGTTCTGCCCCAGGAGCACATCAGGTCAATGATCTCATTGGCTGTGATCCCATACTCGGTGATGTAATATTCCACTTTGGGCGGCATTTGGCTATAAACCACTCTGCCGATGATCCCGTCCCGTTCCAGCTCGCGGAGCTGCTGAATCAGAACCTTTTGCGAGATACCCGGAATACTGCGCTGCAGTTCACTCGTCCTCTTGGTCCCCGACATCAGTATACATATGATCAGCGACTTCCACTTCCCGCCGATAATCTCAAGCGTCGCCTCAATCCCTAAATGATATTGCTTCATCCCCGGCACCTCCCCAGCAGTCATAACAATGCGCTGATCTAATGATTTCTATTCTGCCACAACCGGCACCCGATTCCAATGCATACCTGGAGGTAACTAGGTTACTTCATTGTGTGTATTTACATTTTCAGGAATTTACAAAATAATAGAAGCACCTGCACAACACAAACTATACACCAGAAAGGTGATCCCTAATGACAACCCTGGTAATCCTGGCGCACCCCGATATAGAGGCTTCAAGAGTGAACCGGAGATGGAGACAAGAGCTGCTGCTGCATCCGGAGGACGTTACGGTCCATGAGCTCTACAAGGAGTACCCGGACTGGAGCATCGATGTTCCGCAGGAGCAGCGTTTATTGGAGGCGCACGACCTGATTATTTTTCAATTCCCCTTATACTGGTACAGTTACCCCCCGCTGCTAAAAAAATGGCTGGACGATGTGTTCACTCACGGCTGGGCGTACGGCTCAAGCGGCAACAAGCTGAAGGATAAGAAGCTGGGCATAGCTATGACCATCGGCGATAAAAAAGAAAACTACCTGCCTGCCGGGTCCGTTTCTTTTACAGTAGAGGAGATCATCGCCCCGTTCCAGGCCAGTGCCATCCATGTCGGCGCAACCGCCCTGCCTTACTTCGCCGTGTTCGGCGCTTCCTTCCAGGCGAGTGACGATGATATTAATCAGAGTGCCGTGGATTATTGGGAGTATATCCTTCGGAACCGTTAATATTCCGTTATTCCCGCTTCTTCCCGACCGCGCCAAGATAGATCACAAATTCCTCTTCGCCATCCAGTTCGAGCACCTCATCAATCAGCTGTTGATCATAGATTCCGATGGCACAAGCCCCGGCACCGATGGATTCACTGGCCAGGTACAGATTCTGGCAGACATGCCCGGCATCGATGAGAATTTTTTTGTGCGCGGAGATATCATATTTCCATTCAGACCGGTAGGGTGTGGTGCTCCAGGCGAACAGAACCGCAGCTTTCTTGGCGAAGTTGGGGACAAAGGGCTGCTCCAGCGTAATCGCATCAATCTTCTGTTCCAGTTGGTCTAATTCAAACATAAATAACAGCTTGTGCTCTACAGGAAGGTACCGGTAGATGCCCTGTGGTATCCCTTCTACCCGCATAATCATCAGGTAAGTCTCAAACGTATGGGTCGCCCCGCTGCACGGTACCGTCCGCAGAGTCAGTCCGTTCTTGCTCATCCCCGTAATGCCCTGGGTGGCCCATAGTAAATAGGATAGCTCCTCCAGACTTAGCGTGTCGGCCGAATAGAATCTTGTACTCCTTCTTTGGCTGATGCAATCCATAATATTGTTCTGACTCACAACGTCCCGGCTGACCTCAGGCAGCTCAATGATCTGTGCCCCCTCATTATAGGGCTTCACAATCGGCGGCTGCGCCATGCCCTTAATCTTATCTGTTCGGATATGCTTGAATTCTTGAAAATTCGATTTCAGCAGTTGTCTCTGTTGCTCGTATCTTGTCATGTTGAATCCTCCCGGCGTCCCTTGATCCTATAAATTTATCATGTGTTTTGAATTAGTTTGTGATTATAATCACTATCTTTGCAAATACAAAGCTATTTTTGCAGCGATGACTGTCCAAATTGAAAAAAAGACCAAATGAGGCCCCCTTTGCCGGCGGCAATCACTTGGTCTATTCAATATTGAAGCATGGAAGCGATATCATTAATGCGAACGCAACTCCATCTTTTGCATATCTATGATAAAACCATGGGTCTGTAAGATATCCAATCCAAGCAATCCTTTGTGAGACTTCGGAAGTATTGCAGCGTTCTCCCTTGGTAGCATACGGAAATATCTATTGTCAGGAGTTGTCCATCATAAGCTATCTTCATGACCGCCGCCTCACTCTCATCACTGGGTCTCTGCGCAGATGAATAACGCACTCCTCATTGGCAGTGTGATAGACAAGATATCCTGGTTCAGCGCTGAAAAATTCCTGGTTGGCGTTCTTCTCAGATACTGCACGAACAGGAGCTACTTCCGTTATAACTTTCTTATCATCTTCCTCGCGATAGTCAAGAATGGAAAGCAAAACAAATTGGTCAAGAAACAATTCTCTTACTTGCTGCCATTTCATTCTTTCACACCTCCCGGGTAGCCATCGATAAAAAAGTGGTTCTAATGAATTCATTTATCATAATTTGAAATCGGATTGAGAGTTGGCAAACAACAAAAAACCTCCCCTCACCCCAAAAAGGTAAAGGAAGGCTTAAACGCATCACCTCTGAAGCAGGGCAGCTAGATTTTCAGCTCCCCAAGCTTGATCAGCTCGACAACCGCTTGCGAACGGCCTTTTACGTTTAATTTTTGCATTACGTTGGAAATGTGGTTGCGGACGGTCTTTTCGCTGATGAATAACAGTCCGGCAATATCCCGTGTAGTTTTGTCCTGCACAAGAAGCTCGAATACTTCGCGTTCACGATGCGTCAACAAAAATTTGCTATGATGTTCGTTGCCTTTCAATGGTGTCACCCCTCCTTGCCCTGGGTTTGTTTGGTATAACAAGGTAAAGGGATACAGTCAAACCATACTATGTGGGGGGGCAGTTAATGGTGCTGTCACAGCATTAAATTGGGCGGGGGCAGGCGCGGAGTCTGGACAATCCCGGCACATCACAGCCAGGACGCAGCAAAACCGGCCGCAGCACCTTACGCGTTAAGGGCGGCAGCCGGCGGGCAAATACTATAGAATTTGCGTCACAGCAGCAAGCTGTACCGGTCCGTCACGCCCTTGCGGTCACGCCGGTTTCTCCGGTAGAGCTGTTGTTGCACACCCAGTGTAATGTATGAAATGGATTCCATAGCAAGCTTTTTTATCGGCCGAAAAGCGGTTCATTTCTATGTTAGAATAAGGTCATACGAGTCTCACACAGGGGGCGTAGACGAACGTGGCTAATATTAAAGAAATCGCCCGGATGGCCGGAGTATCTGTAACGACCGTCTCACGGGTGCTGAATAATCATCCGTATGTCAGCAAGGACAAAAGAGCCGCTGTACTGCAAACGATTGAGCAGCTCGACTATACCCGCAATATGAACGCCGTTCATCTGATTACCGGACGTACCGGTGCGGTGGCGGTGATTCTGCCGTATATTCATGCTTTTTATTTCTCGATTATTATGAATGGCATTGCCCACGAGGCGCTGCTCTCGCAATACCGGCTGATTCTGTGCCAGAGCAATTATCTGGAGGAGGAAGAAATCAAAGTGCTGGAGATGCTGCGCCATAAAGAAATTGACGGTGTCGTAATTGTCTCTACTGCGCTGAAGCCGGACATCATTGAGGAGTATACGGCCTACGGTCCGGTTGTCACTTGCCAGGACAGCGGAGAGCGGCGCTATTCTTCAGTCTATATTGAGCATTATGCGGCTTTCAAGGAAGGGCTGGCGTACTTGACCGGCAAAGGTTACCGCTCCATCGGATATTGCGAAGGACGGAGTAATGGCAGCAGTGCCATGATCCGTCAGGCTGCTTACCGCGAATTCATTGCTGAGCATAAGCTGGCTTTTGAAGAGGAATGGATGATCTATGACTGTACAACGGAGGAAGACGGCGCTGCCGTTGCACAATCTCTGCTGATGATGCCGCAGCGGCCGGAAGCCATGATTATTACGGGAGACCATGTAGCTGCCGGGCTGATTATTGAAGCGCGCAGAGCCGGCCTTAGCATCCCTCATGACCTCGCAGTGATGGGCTTCGATAACCAGCCAATCGGACGTCTGCTTCAGATCACCACCATGGATAACCACCTGTATGAGATGGGGGCCGCCGCCTTCCGCATTATCCATGAGCAGATTCATTCGGAGCACCTGGGGCCGGTCTACCGCAAGCTGGACTACCGGATTATTGAGCGGTCCACGGTGTAATAACTGATCCGCCGGTTGAGCTATGATTTGTGCAGGATACAGATCTGCGTCTTCCGCCTGTCGGAAGGATTTTTTGTGCGCTTCTGGATGGATATGATAATTATCACATTTTTATTGACAGCTATTAGCTGTGGAATTATGATAAGTCCATAATTGATAACGATTATCATTTTCATAAATGAAAAGGGGTATCTACCGGATGAAAATAGGTTATGCCGTACCTGCGGGTCTGCTTGCAGCGTCCCTCCTGTTCGGCGGATGTGCGGGCAAGGACAACAGCAATAACAATGCTAATAACAGCAATAATTCGGAAAGTAATGCCGCAGCCCAGGCAGGTAGCGGGGCAGAAAGTGTAGCGAAGGCCGGAGGTGAGGCGAACGCAGATTTCACCACTGCCATCGACGAATACCGCAAATACGTCATTGAACAATGTGATGCGTTCGTCAAGCAGACCGAAGGCTTCACGGATGCCGTCAAGGCAGGCAAGCTGGAAGAGGCTAAGGCGCTGTATGCTCCGGCGCGTATGCATTATGAGCGGATCGAGCCGATTGCTGAAGCACTCGGAGATCTGGACCCGAATATTGATGCCCGCGAGAATGATGTGGATGCCGCGCAGTGGCGCGGTTTTCATAAGATTGAACAGGCCCTCTGGCAGAATCATACCACGGAGGGCATGACAGATGTCGCGGACCGCCTGCTGAAGGATGCGCAGCTGCTGCGCGCCAAGGTGGAGACGGCCGGGATTGATGCCAATCTGCTCGTTACCGGGGCGGTTGAGCTGCTGAATGAGGTCTCCTCCTCCAAAGTAACGGGGGAAGAGGAGCGTTATTCCCATACGGATTTGTATGATTTTGTGGCGAATGTGGAGGGGGCCCAGAAGATCTATGAGCTGCTGAAGCCGGAGCTGGCCAAAAAAGACCCGGCCCTTGAGCAAACTATCGGCGAGCGGTTCACCGCCTTGATGAATGAGCTGGCACCGTTCAAATCGGGGGAGGGCTACGTCTCTTACGAAACGCTCAAACCGGAGGAGATCCGTAAGCTAAGCCAGAATCTCGATGCCTTGGCCGAGCCGCTATCCAACATGGGAACGATTCTGGGAGTGTGACGAGTATGAACAAGAAAGATAAGAATTCCCGGAATAAGGCTGACGCGGATCATGGAATTCCTGCGCCGGAGACCCAGCTGTTCAATACCAAATTCAGCCGCCGCGATATGCTGCGGCTGACCGGTGCCTCAGGTCTCGGGCTGCTGCTGGGCGGAGGCGGTGCAGGCGGCTTTATGGCGGCACGCCAGGCAGCGGGACGGGCAGTCCCGGCCGCCGCAGCCTTCGGGCAGAATGAAGAACAGGCGGATACGATCCCCTTCTACGGCAAGCACCAGGCGGGGATTCTTACGCCTGCACAGAATTTTCTGTGCTTCGCTTCATTTGATCTGACGACGACCATGATCAGTGATCTGAAAAAACTGCTGGAGGACTGGACTGCCGCCGCCGCTGCCCTGACCTCGGGTACGATGATCGGCACGGCGAACGACAAGCCCAATCTCCCGCCTACCGACACCGGTGAGGCGGATGGCCTCACCCCCTCTAAGTGTACCCTTACCTTCGGAGCTGGTCCGGCCCTGTTCGACAGCCGCTTCGGGCTGGCCGGGAAGCGGCCCGCCTCCTTCACTGAGCTTCCGTCCTTCCCTGGAGACAGCCTGGAGCCGCAGTGGTGCGGCGGTGATCTCTGTGTTCAGGCCTGTGCGGACGATATGCAGGTGGCGTTCCATGCCATCCGCAATCTGGCCCGCATCGCCCGGGGCACAGCGGTGCTGCGCTGGACGCAGGAAGGCTTCCAGCGCAGCGCCAGCGCCGATCTGTCAGGCGGCACCCCGCGTAATCTGCTTGGCTTCAAGGACGGTACGGGGAATCCGGACGTCACCGATGACACGCAGATGCGAAATATTGTCTGGAGCGGCAGCGCCGATGGCCCGGCCTGGATGAACGGGGGCACGTATCTTGCGGTGCGGCGCGTACGGTTCCGTATTGAGGTCTGGGACCGCTCCCCGCTGAGCGATCAGGAAGCCACCTTCGGGCGGCACCGGCAGAGCGGCGCACCAATTGGAGCCCGGGATGAATTCGCTGAGCTAAATCTGGCAGCAGCCGATGCTGCCGGCAAGCCGCTCATCCCGCCGGACTCCCATTCCGCTCTCGCCCACGGAGACGGCTCGGTCAAAATGCTGCGCCGCTCCTACTCCTATTCCAGCGGCATGGATCTCAAAACCGGCCAGCTTGATGCCGGTCTGGTGTTCATCAGCTTTCAAAAGGATCTGATGAAGCAGTTCGTCAGCATCCAGCAGCGCCTCTCCAAAAATGACCGGCTGAATGAGTATATGGTTCATACCGGCAGTGCTGTCTTCGCCTGCTTCCCCGGTGTCCGGGAAGGCGGTTATATCGGGGAATTACTGCTCGAGGGTTGAAATACCTAGGCTGTGACGGGTGATGCTGAGGAGGCTGGGGCCCAGGGATTCTGAGGCTGGAAGTGCAACCGCGATTCGGACACCGGTGCTGCGGCGATTCGGGCACCGGAGAGGACGGACAGGTGGCTGATCGCTGCGGACTGAGAGGCCTTTATTTTCTCTTTCGAGCATATTCAGCTACTCGAACGGACTACACGGCGCTTATTTCCGCTACAGCGGGCGTTTTCCTCCCAATTATTTGTACATAAGCTCCACTGAGTCCGTTCAACTTGCAGAAACGTTAATAGTGCTAAAATAAGCGCAGCTGAGTCCGTTGCAAGTGACCCCTACTCGCTAAACTTGAAGGGAATGATCCCGATGAAGATCACAGTTACACATGGTTCCTGGCGGCAGATCAGGGCAGCGCTGCTGCTCCTCTGCCTGCTTGTGCTGCTCCCCGGCGCGCCGGCTTCTGCGTCAGGCGCGCCGCTGGATGAGCTGCTGCCGCCCGTAGGCAGCGCGCTGGTCGAGGCCGGCCAGAGCCGCTGGGAGGCGGCGGCGGCCGATGTCGAATCGTTCGCGGCGCTGTGGCGCAGCGCGAACAAGAGCAAGCCGGACCCGGCACTCGCCGGTCCGGCTGCTGAGGTGGACGCCGCGCTGGACGCTGCGGCGGAAGCCTTGGCGGGCGGCGGCGGAGCGCCCGCCAAGGCGGCCCTGTCCACGCTCGCCCGCAGCGTGGACGCTTATGTTACCGCCGCCGCAGGCGAAGGCGGCGGTGACTCGGGCGCCGCCGGACGCGCAGCGGCGGCGAAGCTGCTGCCCGCGGCGGAGCGCACGCGGGATGCGGCGCGCAGCGCCGACTGGGCCGCGGCGGCGGAAGCCTACCGCGCCGTGGTGAACGGCTGGACGCCGGCGGAACGCGGCATCCGGGCGGACAATCCCGCCGTCTACGGCTTGCTGGAGACGAAGATGAGCCTGCTGCGCATTGCGCTGCAGGCAGAGCCGGTCCGCGGAGAGGCCGCGCAGGCGGAAGCGGAAGCGCTGGTGACGCTGCTGTCCGGCTACAGCGAAGGCAAAGCCGTCGATACCGGTGGTGCGCCGGCGGAGCCAGCTTCCATCGAGGGGCTGATCAGCTATCTGAAGCAAGCTTCCGCAGCCGCCCAGGCCGGCGACAGCGCAGCCGCCGCTGATATCATGGAGCAGTTCATCACTGCCTGGCCTTCGGCCGAAGGCCAGGTCCAGCTGGCTTCACCCAAGGTCTATGCCAGCATCGAGAACGAGAGCACCGCCGTCACCGGTTATCTGCTCTCCAGCCCTCCGAAGCTGGACCAAGCACTATCACTTATGGATACGATGCTCTCTGAGCTGACGCCGCTGGCCGGGGAACAGACATATACCGCATGGGATGCGGCACTCATTCTGCTGCGGGAGGGGCTGGAGGCGATTCTTGTACTCGCCGCCCTGCTTGCCTATCTGCGCCGCGAAGCAGTACCGGCGGCCAGCCGCTGGGTATGGTCCGGCGCGGCGGCAGGTCTGGCCGCAAGCATCGGCCTCGCCGTGTTGCTGACCTATTCCCTCTCCCAAGCCGCCTCCGGCGGCGCACGCGAGCTGATCGAAGGCATCACCGGTCTCGTCGCCGTGGTCATGATGCTCACCGTCGGCCGCTGGCTGCATGGCAAATCCAGCACAGCAGCCTGGAATAAATATGTAGACCGCCAGATGCAAGGCGCCCTCGCCAAAGGCAATCTGTGGTACCTGTTCTTCATCGCTGCGCTGGCCATTTTGCGCGAAGGGGCGGAGACTACGATTTTCTACGCAGGGATGGCACCGGCCATTGACACCTCTCAGCTGCTGCTCGGGATTGGCAGTGCCTTGGTGATCCTGATCATCCTCGGCTATGCCATGATTGCACTGAGTGCCAAATTGCCGCTTGCTGCCTTCTTCCGTGCTGCTACAGTGCTGATCTACTATCTGGTGTTCCGCTTCCTCGGTGAGAGTCTTCACGCCTTGCAGATCGCCGGCAAGCTGCCAGCCCATAACGGGCACAGCCTGCCCTCCATCGGCTGGCTTGGCATGTATCCGACCTGGGAGACCACCATCCCGCAGCTGCTGATGCTCGTCTTCATCTTATGGGAGCTGCTGCGCGGCAGACGGGCTGCCAACAGAACGAAGGCCGCAAACGGGATCACTAAGTAAACATACTAATTATGTAAAAACTGCAATCTGTGCGTGTGCCTTCAAACGCGCAGATTGCAGCCTTTTGTATTTCCTGCCATATGGGTTAGCCGCATTCCTCTTGCCGATGCCTTAAGCAGAAATGAATAGGTGGAAAAACGTCAATTACTAAAAGAATATAATCCTTTTTATGGATGATAGATGGAAAAACAGCATTTATTTATTACCGCAATCAGCTTAAAAAGGAATTTGAGCAAAATTAAACAGCAAAAATCCAATTATTTTCCACAACAAACTGAATTATGAGTTAACAAGTAACAAAAATCCAACTGTTTCCTCTTATCAATACTCCTTCCTTCCTCCTCCTTCCACCCTCCCTCCACTCCCCTATCACAAATCCACACCTCCCTCTCCTTAATCCAGCCCAAGAGCAGCCTTAAGCCAAACTGCCTATTGCAACCTTCCGCAATTTGTTTTATTCTGATTATGAAAATAATTTTCTTAATTATTGTGTTTATTATGTAAAACAATTTCAGGAGTAAGCTTTAGGCCAAAACTTAACCTGTCCCTTTCCACATGTCCATTTCTACATTTTCATTTGATAAGTAGAGAAAGCTACATGAATCTGAATCTATAGTAAAGAAGGTGAGTGCTTGTCTCCCATTCTGCATGCTCTGGAGCATGACAAGCCCAAGCTGTCGCAAATGGAACGCAAGCTGGCTGAGCGCATTCTGGCCTCGCCCGGGGAAATTGTCCATATGGGCATCACGGAGCTGGCGGAGGAATGCGGCATCAGCACGGCGACGATTACGCGGTTCTGCAAAGCGCTGCATTTCAAGGGTTATCCCGATTTCAAGCTCAAGCTGGCGGCTGAGCTGGCGCATAGCGACGGCTCGCCGGAGACCGGCAGCTCCTCTTATCAGGACATCGTGGCCGGCAATCCGCTGCAATTCATTGTAGAGGCCATGCAGGCCAACCACCTGGCCTCGATCCGGGACACCACCTCGCTACTGGATCTGGGCCGGCTGCAGCAGGTCATTGATCTGCTGTGCAGAGCCCGGCGGGTCGATCTGTACGGGATGGCGACCTCGTCCATCGTCGCCCAGGATTTCTATCAGAAGCTGATCCGCATTGGCGTGAACTGCACCGCTTTTGCCGATTCCCATATGCAGATTACTTCCGCTTCCTCACTCTCTTCCGGCGATGTGGCCTTCGCAGTCTCTTATTCGGGGGAGACCCCGGAGACAGTGGATGCCTTAACCTGTGCAGCCGCGAGCGGCGCAGCCACGGTATCGTTAACCTCCTATGGAAGCAGTACTCTGGCTACACTCGCTGATATTCCCCTGTTCTCCTCGTCTCTAGAGCAGGGCATGCGGCGCGGTGATATGGCGTCACGGATCGCACAGCTGCATATTATCGATATTCTGTTCACCGGCATGGTCAGTGCCCGGTTCGGGGATTTCATCCCCAGGCTTGAGCAATCTTACCGGAACGTCCAACATTACCGTCATAAACGGGGAGGTCAAATCTAATGAATATTTTGAAATTTCAGCATGAAGAAGATTTCGCAGCCACAGGAGCTAACCTGATCGCCAGTCTGCTGCAGAGCAATCCCAGAGCTGTTCTCGGGCTGGCTACCGGAAGCTCCCCTGTCGGGGTGTACGAGAAGCTGGTGGAGATGCACCGCAAGGGCAATGTCAGCTTCGCCAAAGCCTCATCCTACAACCTGGACGAATATGTCGGACTGCCTGTGGATCATCCGCAGAGCTACCGGAGCTTCATGAATGAGCATCTGTTCAATCATATCGATATCGACCTGGCCCGCACCCATGTGCCTAACGGAAATGCTCCCGATCTTGCGGCCGAATGCCGTGCGTATGACAAGCTGCTGGAGGATAACGGTCCGGTGGATCTGCAGATCCTCGGCATCGGCAGCAACGGTCATATCGGCTTCAACGAGCCGGATGCCAGCCTGAGCAGCGGAACGCATGTCGTCGATCTGCTGGAAGAGACCCTGGAAGCCAATGCCCGGTTCTTCGACCGTGTAGAGGATGTGCCGCGTCAGGCGGTAACGATGGGCATCGGCGGCATTCTCAAAGCGAAGCAGATTGTACTGCTTGTCCGCGGTGAAGAGAAGGCGGAAGCGGTTAAAAATGCGCTGGAGGGCCCGATCACCACCCAATGCCCCGCTTCGCTGCTTCAGAGCCATCCGAATGTGGTCGTCCTGCTGGATGAAGGAGCCGCCAAATGGCTGAAATAAACGGTATGAACGGAGAACTTTTGTACGGCAAGGTGTTGACTCCTGACGGAATCATAGAACAGGGTGTAATTGCCGTAGCAGATGGCTTGATTCAATATGCCGGAGAAGCTTCCTGGCTGCCCGCAGCTTATGAGAGCTGGCAGACAGTCACCTGGGAGCCGCAAGGTCTGCTGATCCCCGGATTCGTTGATGTACATGTGCACGGCGGAGCCGGACATGACTTCATGTACAGCGATGCAGATGCTCTCGACACCATCACACGGTTCCATGCCTCACACGGGACGACCTCTATGCTTGCTACAACCATGACGGCTTCCAAGGCAGACATCGATCAGGTGCTGGCCGAGGTGGATGCTTATCGTTCCCGTGAAGGCGGCATGCCTTATGCAAGGCTGGCAGGTGTCCATCTGGAGGGACCGTTCATCAGCGTAAGATGGCCTGGAGCGCAGAATCCTGAGCATATCGTTCCGGCTAATATAGAATGGCTGGAGGAATGGGAGCACAAGTATCCGGGAATGATCCGTCAGGTCACCCTGGCTCCTGAGCGTGAAGCTGCCCTGGAAGCGATCCAGTGGCTGCGCAAGCATGGCATTACGGCTGCGCTTGGCCACACAGATGCCACATTCGAGCAGGTAATTACCGCTGCCGATGCCGGACTGAACCAGGCGGTGCACATGTTCAATGCCATGACGCCGCTGCATCACCGCAAGCCGGGAACGGCCGGTGCCGTACTGTTCGATCCCCGGATCAGAGCCGAGGTCATTGCCGACGGTATCCATGTTCATCCGGCAGCCATCAGCCTCATTACCCGTCTCAAAAACAATCATAACCTGCTGCTGATCACAGATGCCATGTCAGCAACCGGACTCAGCGACGGAGAATTTGCGATCGGTGACCTGCCTGTGATCGTTAAGGACGGCATAGCCACGCTGAAGGAGCATCCTGAAGCACTGGCCGGAAGCACACTGACGATGATTAGCGGGTTCCGTTATCTGGTTCAGGAGGTCGGTCTAAGCCTGCTGGAGGCCTCACAGGCTGCCAGCCTTAACCCGGCGCTCTCGCTCGGCATGCAGCGGTCTATCGGAACGCTGGAAGCAGGGAAGCGCGGCGATATCCTGCAGCTGGATCAGGACCTGAATCTGCGCGGCGTCTGGATTTGCGGACGCAAGCTGGAGGCCTAAGTCCAGGGCAGCAAGATACTACTTCATGTCCATATAAACACAGACAATGCAGCCCTCTCACCCGGCTTTCCGGGTACGGTGGCTGCATTGTTTGCGTCCATCTTCTTTTACCGTTTGCCTGCCCTGTGCCCGTCCTTTGAATAAGCCTCATATCCCTCTGGAATACTATCTTCATTCAAGGCATGTGCAGTAATCTGCTTACTGTCCGCTGCGTGCAGGGAAAATCCGTTCCGCCATGATGCGGAATTCATTCGCGAAGCCTCTGAGCGGATGTCCTGCACGGAATTCCCGGGCATAATAATCAGCCCGATCCACGAAATCCGGGTTCGCCGAGACGTACACATTGCCGACGTATGTGTTACCTTTTTTAACCTCTGCGGCGATTTTATTCTTAATCTCCCCGGGAATCAAGTCTGTATCATCCCCCATATTGCTTCTGGACATAATCCCGTTATTGCCGTTCCCCGGATAATCCTCGGGAGCCGCCATGCCTGTACCGCCAACAGTGCCGGTGCCTGTCAGACTCCCTGGAATGCCGGCCATAGAGCCGCCTGTTCCCGTCATTCCGGGAACACCGGCAGCAGTTCCTCTTCCGGTAGCTTTCTCGCGGGTGGTACTACGGGTGTGTACTCCGCCTGAAGCATGCTCCAGCATTACAGCGACATAAGCGCTTCGGCCAACCATAATAACGTTAGCGGAACGGACTTCCGGCATAGCCGCTACACGGTCAGCCAATTCCTTGCTCATCTCCATGCTGCCGAAGTCATCATCACGCTTCATGTCCCGTGTGGAGTTCACGTAGATTCGCCCGTCTGTCCCCCGTACACTTTTCGTCTGCATATTGCCATTATCTGCCGAATGGCCGGCACTGCAGCCGGTCATACTTAAGGCGCCGACCAGCAAGGCAGCAGACACGGACAAGCCGAATTTCGAGCGCAACATTCCTTCATCTCCCTTAACAGAATAATGTAGTGCAGCGTAACAAGCCTTAGCATGGCTCCTCCACTGCCGGGCTATCCAGAAAGGATTTGGCAATGCCGCCCCCCACAGTCACATGCAAGAGAAATCAGGCGTATCTTATATAACAGCAGACTGTGTTTCTCCGCAGGCAGTCCAGATCAGGAGGGGTAAGCTTGAAAATCCTATTTACGTTTTATGTACCGAGCGGCGGGGTGGAGACCCTGAACAGGCTGCGGTGTGAGAGTCTTCAAAAGAACGGCATCGAATGCCATGTACTCTATCTCATGCCGGGGTCCGGCACTCACAATAGTGTAAGCTTCCCGGTATTCATCACTCCTCAGGATGAAGATATCAGGGCCGTACTGAATGCCCATCATTATGACGCCATCATCGTAACCTCAGATTATCTGCTGCTGGAGCGCTTGCGCCGGCTGGGGTATGGAGGCATCCTGATCTACGAGTCCCAGGGTCTGGGAACACGAAGCGAAGCCCGTAATGTGATTATAGATTCTGTGCCTTATCTGCAATCCTTCTGCAATGCTGTGCTGATTCCCCCCACCGATCATTTACTGGAGCTGTTTATCGAGATCTGCCCCTGGCTCCAACGCTATGTTATTCCGAACCTTGTGGATGTACAAGGATTTCGCTATATCCCCGCCGAGGCGCCGGTTGATCCTGTCATCGCCTGGGTAGGGCGGCTGGAACCCAACAAGAACTGGAGCGAGTACCTGAAGATTGCCCACCATATCCGCAAAGCAAAGCCCAACCTGCATCTCTGGATGTTCCATGATCCAGGCTTGGCCTCCGATGAACAGAAGGCGGCATTCAATGAAGAGCTGCATGCTCTTGGCCTGAATGACCGGCTGAATGTGTTCACGAATATGCCTAACCAGATGATGCCTGTCTACTATTCATCGATTGCCGCTTCAGGAGGCTTCCTGCTGTCCAGCTCGGTCACAGAAGGCTTCGGATATGCGGTAGCTGAAGCTGTCTGCTGCTCCTGTCCTGTACTCAGCACGGATTCCGACGGGGTCAGATCCTTCATCACTCATAATATTACGGGCAAGTTCTACCCCATTGGCAATATAGAGGCTGCCGTTAACGAAGGATTAGAGCTGATGAATAATATCCCGCTGCGTGAAGCCATCTGCTATCAGGGCCGTCAGCATATGGTTACGCATTTCGGATTCGATCAGTATGCACATTCCTTCCGCGAGATGATGAATTCCTTCTCTATCTTTTAGCCATTACAAGCTTCATATCTCCCCAGTCTTCCGGCAAGCGGAAACGGCTTTGCCGTCCTTTTATTCAAAAAAACCTTCAATTCCAGACGTTAGCCTGGGTTGAAGGTTTCTGTGTGTTGTATTGGCATTCTGCCCGGAGGCATCATATCCCCTGTCTGGATACCATCTCAAACAGCTCAGCCTGGAAGACCTGCACACTTCTCTCCCAGGTGAAATTCAAGGAATCCTGCTCTCCCCTGGCGGCCAGACGCCGGCGAAGCTCCCCGTCGTTAATGAGCGTCACAATATCCGCAGCAAGACGGTTCTCATGACGATACGACATCAGGCAGTTTTGCCCGTGTGCACAGTATTCGAGATTTCCTCCTGAATATACAGTAACCAGTGCAGCACCGCAGCGCATCGCTTCCAGTCCCGGCAGTGAACCGGCATCATTGGTACTTGCGCTGACAAAAATATCTGCCTCATTGTAATGATAAGCCAGTTCATCATCATTCCCGGGTGTCCGCAGCTGATAGCTCCCGGTGTTAAGCAAGGCCTGCAGACTCCTTGAAGCGGCATATTCAGCTGGGGGAGTTATAATATAGAGCTCCACCTCAGGATGAAGCCGCTTGACCATATCAAGCTGCTGAATCAGGTATTCCTGTTCCCGGTGGCCGGAGAATCCGCCTTCTGGACGCCGCATAATAGCCGAGACGATCAGCGGCTTGCCCGGGTTGTCTCGGAAATGCATATTATGGAAATCCGGGTCAACACCGACCGGAACAATTCTCCCTTTAATGCCGTGATTGATCCGTATGACCTCCTGCTGCCAGCGGGACAATACAAGCAGGTTGCGGGTAATGCCGTAGGAGGCGAACGACTGATTATTATCCGGCAGGAAATTCGGCTCATAGCATAAGGCCAGCCGGATATGCAGTCCTTTGCCCTGACGGCTGGCCCGCTCAGCAACCGGCACGGTTGTATAATAATTAGAGATAATGACATCCCCGTATGGGAAATGATCTTCTGTAAGGACCGGGGCGGGCACAGGGATAATCGGACAGTTCATCTCATATTCCACAACACCTAAGCTGGGCATCAGAACAACAACTTCATGGCCTATTAATGTCAGGGCGTTCGCCAGCTCCGCTATCATCCGCTGCGCACCGCCTCTGGATAAGGTCAGAACCGGAAAGGTCAGTCTCAATTCCTTCTCTCCTTTCTCAGCAGCTCCGTCAATTTCCCTCTGTGCATGAACTGCACCTTGGCAATTTCCCGGTTCTGCGCTTCGCTGTGCAGAACCGAGCCCATTTCATTATGAACGCGGTAATTCAGCAGCGGCTCTTCTATATAAGACCACTCATAATGAGGCAGAATCCGCAGCCACATATCATAATCCTGTGTATACAGGAGGCTCTCATTAAACCTGCCCACCCCGGAGAGGATCTCCATATCGAGCAGCACCGTGCTGCCGTTCACCGGACAGCCGGACATCATGGTCTGTATGAGGGCCGGTCTGCTCAAGGCCGGCATTCGGACTATATCGGAGAACCGCTGCCCATTCTCATTAATATAGTAGTAAGCCGTATGGTTGAAGGAGGTACCCGAGCTGCGGATGGCTTCTATCTGCCGTCTGATTTTATCGGGATGAAACAGATCGTCCGCGCTTAACCAGGCAAAATAAGCTCCGCTTGCCGCCTCAATTCCCTTATTGAGGGCCGAGCCGGTCCCTCCGTTGGTCTTGCGGATATATACAATCCGGCTTCTATAGGCGTCAAGCTTCTCCGTATGGAGCGTTGAACCGTCATCCACCACGATCAGCTCAATATCCGTGTAGCTCTGGGCCAGCACGCTTTCGACCGCCAGATGTACGTAAGGACAATTGTAGAACGGAATCACCACCGAGACCTTGGTCTTCTGATTCATGCCCCGGCCTCCTCCCTGAGTCATTTATACGGTCTTGCAGGCGAGCAGGGCGTCCAGCGGCGCGTGATTCTCACCGAAGGCTTCCCGGAATGAAGGATTCTCCGCATGGTGGAAGCCCTTCAGTACAGTTACAGCGTAGCCCAGCTTCAGAAAGTCGTCAGGCTCCCAGCCGCTCCAGTGTTTCTGGTAATACTCTCCATGCAGGTTGAAATGGTCCTTTCCCTCCTGCGGGAAGAAGCCCCGCGGTGTAAATACGACGACACGGTTCGCAGCGATGAGCTCTGCCTTACGCAGCAGCTCCATGCCTTCACTCATCGAGAAATGCTCCAGCGAATCGATCAGAGTGACCGCAGAGAAGGTTCCCGGCAGAAACAGTTTATCGATATGACCGGCATCGGCATGAACCGGAATGATATGGGGAGCCTTGTATTTGCGGTGCAGCAGATAAGGTCTGTGGATATCCAGTCCCAGCACCACAGCGGCTTCATACCGCTCCAGAAGCGTACCGGTACCGCTGCCGATATCCAGTATACTCTCGGAGAATTTCAGCTGCTCCAGCAGGACCGGCAGGAAGTCTTTCACTTCGATTTCCCGGTACATATGCTCTCCCTCCTAAGCGTGAATTGCCTGACCCTGGGCTGTGCTGCAGTGCCGGCTGTGCGCTCCGGCGAGCTAGCCGCCCATGGAAGCAATCAGGGCACTTAACGGAGCGTGATAACGGGCACTGGTTGCTGCAGCTTCAGCCATAATGACATCGTAGTGTCTAAGCGTGCCCATTCCCTCATGCCGGCGGTAAGCCGTCAAGGACTGGTTCAGCATCACCGGTGCATAACCGTTCAGAATCGCCCGGTACCACAGATCATAATCATGGGTATACGGCAGTGCTTCATCGAACATTCCGATGGCTCCGAAGATCTCCCGCTTGAACATTACCGTACAGCCGTTGATGGGATTGCCGTACAGGAAGCAGCGCAGATATTCAAGCTGGTTCGGGAATACGGCCGCAGCATTCAGCTCCGTCGCCTGCGAGTTTTCGTTAATGTAGTTGAAGTTGGTATACGAGATCAGCAAACGGTTCTGTTCCATGAACAGAACCTGATTATTGATCTTGTCACGATAGAACATATCATCCGAGCTAAGCCAGACTACATAATCTCCCGTGGCATGGGCAATGCCGTGGTTAAGAGCCGAAGCAGTACCTCCGTTGGCCTTGCCCAGATAGTGAATGTGGGGTAGATAGGGAGTAATCCGCTCTGCATGCATAGTTGAACCGTCATCCACTACAATAATTTCGTAAGGCTGCCAGGATTGGCTCATGGCGCTCTGGAGCGCTTGCTCAATATAAGGACAATTGTAAAAAGGAATCACTATGGATACTCTGGGCTTCATAACAACCTTCCTTCCTTACCGGCCCTTGTATAGCCGATAATATCCGCCAGTGAACGGTCCAGTGCAATCTCCGGCTTCCAGCCGGAAATAACAGCATAGTTTCCCGATTCTTCAGGCGTTTCTTTAGTATCAGCAGATTCAAATGGAGGCTTCGCCGGAACGGCAGATGACAGGGAAGGATTGCCCCGGCTGTGCTCCTCCTGCGGGCCCCAGTCCACCCTTACCGGAGCCGCAGCATGAGCCAGCAGCTTTGCTGTAACCTCTCCCAGTTCACGCTCTGTCCCCGAATCGATGCGGTAGATCCTGCCGGTCTCGCCCGAATCCAGAATGAAACCATACGCCCTGACCGCATCACGTACATCCAGAAAATCACGCAGCGCATGGCGCGAGGAGAGCCGGAAGGCAGCTGGAGCAGCCGATCCGGCTGCAGCGGCTGCTTCACTGCGCACAATATGCTGCGCCAGCAGGGAACAGAAGCCGGTGGACGGACCAGGGCCAATCAGATTCGAGGGCTCCGCCATCAGCACAGGCTGTGCAAACAGCGTTCCCCAGGCCAGCGATACCAGCTCTTCCAGCGTCTTACTGAGGCTGTAAGGATGAGGCGGGTCTGCCGCACCCGGTCTGTACTTAAGCCGGGAGCCGGCCACCAGAATACGGCTGGCCGGCTGGACACGCAGCGCCTCAAGCAAATATAGAGTAGCCATTACATTGGTTTCCATATAGAGCAGCGGGTCCCGCCAGGACTCCGGGACCGAGTTCCTGCCTGCCAGGTGCAGCACCTGATCCGGCTTCACCGCTCCAATCATTGCCGCCACAGCCCTGCGGTCCCCCAGGTCACAGACAACCTGCTGAACACCCTCCGGGAACAGCTCCGTTTCTGGCTTGCGGCGGACTACAGCAGTAACCTCCGCTCCTCCGGCAGCGAAGTAGGCTACGGCATGCCTGCCGGTAAAGCCGGAAGCTCCGGTAATAAGGAGACGCCGCCGTCCGCTCATGTCGGCAGCTCTGAGCTGCGCATAAAGCCCTCAAGCTCGCTAAGCATACGGGGATAGGACGGCAGCTCAATCGTAACATCGCTTCTCGTGCTGATCAGCGTCCGGTCCTGGACCGGCGTCGGCTGCGGGATGATCTCAACATCCTCTTTATGAAATGCTGCCTGCATCATCTGCAGCAGCTGATATTTGCTTACAGGCTGCGGGTGGGCCAGATGAATCAGCCCGGAGAGATCCGAGTCCAGCAAGGAGTCAATGGCCTTGGCCAGCTCCAGGGTAGTGACTCCATTCCACATCACGCATTCATATCCCGTTACCCGGCCCTTCTGGGCCAGGAACCATTCCATGAGGCCGATTCCGCCGGAGCGGATCTCAGGCCCGATAATGGAGGTGCGGATCGTAAGATGTCCGGGATCACGCACTTCTCCAAGACTCTTGGTAAGGGCGTAGACCGAGGTTCCATCCGCGGCATCCTCCTCTGTGTATCCGCCGCGTGTTCCTTCGAACACGCAGTCGGAGCTGATGTGGATGAGCCGGGCATGAATCTGGTCCGCTGCCCGCCGCAAGCGGTGGGGCAGGAATCCGTTGACATGGTACGCGCCGATCCGGTCCCGTTCGGCGAATTGATTGAGTACCCCCATCGCATTAATAATGCAATGGGGGGAGACGATTTCAACCAGCTTTTCTACACCGGCGATGTCGTCGGCGTCTACATACAACCCTCCAAGATCCTTCTTATCCCGGGTTGTATGGAAGATGTGGTGCTTGCCCTGGCGGCGGAAATACTCCGCCAGCATATGACCTGCCATACCATTTCCGCCGAGAATAAGGAGCTTCACTGGAGGAACCCTCCCCGGATCAGAATGTCCTTGATTTCAGCCTGCTCCATCAGATGATTCTCCGAGCTGAAGCTGCTGAAGGACACATGGGGGTAATGACGGTAATGCTCCTTCAGCTCCGGCATATCAAGCGTAGGCAGAATAACGAGGTACTGCTCGTCGTAGACCACCGTAGTCAGGCTCTCGAAATCGCTCATCAGGATCTCATGGATTTTCTCACCCGGGCGGATGCCGGTCTCAATCATACTGACATCCGTCCGCCCGGAAGCTTCGATCAGTACATCGGCCAAATCCACGATCCGGCAGGTCGGCATGGTCATGACGAAGATCTCGCCGCCGATACTGACATCGGATGCCTTGAACAACAGGGTAATGGCATCGCGCAGGGTGAAAAAGAACCGGGTCATGTTCATATCCGTAATTCTTACCTGTCCCTTGTCCTTGATCTGCTTCATGAACAGATGGACCACGCTGCCGTTCGTTCCCAGCACATTGCCTCCGCGCACGGTAACAAACTTGGTGCCTGAGCCGATCAGATTGGCATAGACGAACAGCTTCTCACCGATAGCCTTGGTCATGCCGTAGAAGTTCGACGGATTAGCTGCCTTGTCGGTAGAGATGTAGATCGCCTTCTCCACATTGTTGGCAATCGCCGCTTCAATGACATTTTGTGTGCCGACCACATTCGTCTTAAGTGCCTCGTATGGCTGGTCTTCGCAGACAGGCACGTGCTTGAGTGCAGCCAGATGAAAGACATAATCCACACCGCGGCAGGCAGCCACCAGCGCATCCTTGTCACGGATATCGCCGATGATGAAGCTGAGATGCTTATCTTCAAATTCACGGCTCATGGCTACCTGTGCAGACTCACTGCGGGAGAATACGATGATTTCTTTGGGATGCTGCGGCAGCAGCTGCCGGATCAGCTCATGCCCCCAGGAACCGGTACCGCCTGTAACCAGAATCCGTTTATTATTGAACATGCAGGTTCCCTCCAAGCAGAAATTTAACTACCTTTACCGAGACACCTTGGGCAAGGTACCCTTCCGGCGCCTCCCAATCGGGCTTAAGCGACGTCATCAGCACGGTGCAGCGCAGAATGCTGTTCTGTTCTACCCCGGACACTACATTACTTCCGCAATCGACGGTCTCCGGGCGTTCTGTCGTCCGGCGTATGGTCACCGTAGGTACTCCCATCAGGCAACATTCCTCTTGAACGGTGCCGCTGTCGGTAATGGCGCACAGGGCATAACGTTCCAGATGAACAAAGTCAAAAAATCCGAAGGGTTCGTGAAACTCCACCAGCGGGTTCATAGTCAGCGGGAACTGCTCCGTAAGCTTGGAGCGTGTACGGGGATGGATGCTGCAGATCAGGCGGAGCCCCAAATGCTCAGCCACCAGGTTCAGGCCGGACATAATCTGGTGCAGCGACTCCGGATCATCGACATTCTCGGCCCGGTGGGCGGTCACCAGCAGATACCGGCCGGCTTCAAGCTTCAGCCGGGACAGGATGCCGCTGGCTGCGATTCGCTCTTCGTAATGCGTAATCACCTCATGGATGGGATTCCCGGTTAACACGATACGCTGGCTGGGGAACCCTTCGCTGAGCAGATGTCTTTTACTCTGCTGGGTATACGGCATATTTATGGTAGAGACGGCATCTATGACACGGCGGTTTTTCTCCTCCGGCACTTTCAGATCGTAACAGCGGTTGCCTGCTTCCATATGCACCACAGGGATGCCCATCCGCTCGGCCAGAACGGCACACAGCGCACTGTTGGTGTCACCCAGCAGCAGCACCCGGTCCGGCTGCTCCTGGAGCAGAATGCTCTCCAGGCTGCCGAACATGGCGGCCAGCTGGCCCCCGAGTCCGGCCTGCTTATCCTGCAGCACGTAGTCCGGTGCGCGCAGTCCCAGCTCGGCGAAGAATACCCCGCTCAGGCTGGCCGTGAAATTCTGTCCCGTATGCACCAGCACATGCCGATCCGCATACCGGTCCAGCAGCGGGATGATGACACTTAGGCGGATGATCTCGGGCCGTGTGCCCAAAATCGTCATGATCTTCATGGGTTCACTCCCCTTTGATTATGGCCTGCCCTCAGGAACCGGGCAGGCTGCTCAGGATGCCTTGCGCCGCCGCTTGCTCCGGCGGCTTCCGGCATGGCCCGCGCGGCGCTTCTTGCCGCCGCCGCTGGCCCGCCCGCGCGCGGAGCCTGCCGCGCGCTTCTTGCGGCGCGGGCTCTTTCCCGCCGCGCCGCTCCGGGACTTGGCGCGGCGCAGCCTGCCGCGCCGCAGCTTCGCGGCCCGCAGCCGTGCGGCGCGGCGCCCGGACTTGCCCCGCGGCGGCTCGGCCGCGGGGGCGCTCTTCCCGTCCGCCGGCGCAGCTGCGGGCGGAGCTTCGGGGCCGCCGCTGAGCTGCGGCGGCTGGAGGCAGTAGCGGAGATGCCATCTCTCCGCTAAGCCTTGCAGCCGGGCGCGGTAAGCCGCCGGGCCGTAGACGGCCTCGATGTGCTCCCGCGCCTGCCGGCCAATGCTTGCCGCCATCGTCTGATCGGCCAGCAGCGCGTTCACCCGCGCAGCCAGCGCATCGATGTCTCCCGCCGGCACAAGCAGCTCGCCACAGCCTGCGGCGTTCAGGATCTCCCGCAGGCCGCCGGAATCATAAGCGACGACCGGCTTGCTGAAGGCATAGCCCTCCAGGGCCGTCATACCGAAGCCTTCCCGGATCAGGCTGGGGACAACGAGCAGATCCATCGCGCAGTAAGCGGCCGGCAGACATTCTTCGTATCCGACAAACCGGAAGCGCGAGGTCAGTCCCTCCAGCTTCACCTTGCGGACACAGCGCTCATAGTAGCTTTTATCCCCGGGAGTCCCCACTACGAGGTAGCGGGCAGCCGGATGCTGCTCATGCACCAGAACCGCCATCTTGACGAAATGCTCCAGCCCCTTCTCCTTATTAATGAAGGAAGAGACATAGCCGATCAGCGGGTCCCCCGGGGCAATCTTCAGCTCACTCCGCCGTTCTCCGCGCAGCTTGCTCCAGGCCTCGAACATCAAATCCGCGTCACTCCATGACGGAGGCAGCTGGGTCACCTTGCTATCGCGGATCTCCTCGGGGAAGCACGCTGCCGCTGTCTGTGAAATCGCCAGAATCTCATCGCTGTGTTTGTGGATCAGCTCTACGCTGACCGGGGTGAACTCGTTGTCTGTAATGGTCTCTGAGATCTTCCAGATCACCGGTATGCCCAGTGACTTCGCCGCGATTGGCGGCAGGGCATGCACACAGGTGCTGGTAATCACGAAGGACGGGCGGAGCTCCGCAAGCCAGTGCGTAAGCTCATGATATTCCCGGCCCTCCTGCAGCTTGCGGATGTCTGCCGGCAGACCGGCATAAGGGGTGTACACTCCATAGACCAGCGGAATAGACATCAGCCGGACCTGAAGGCCGTAGCTCCGGGCCAGCTGTGTCAGCTTCCCGTCCTGCGGAGCTACGAGGATACAATTGAAGTAAGGAGACAGCTCCCGGCTGAAGAATAACAGCAGCTTCTCCGCACCCGTAATACTGCGTGTGTTGGAGACATGGGAAAAGAGGACGATCGTCGCTTTGTCGGCCATGGTGTCTCGGCGCTCCCCTGCGAAGGGCTGTGGAGCAGCCATTCACCTCCTAATTTTGAATGCACACAATCAACTATCACTCAGCAGTGCTCCTGCTTGGGACGGGTATATTAGCTGACAGGCTAACATCTCTCTGCCCGGTACTCCAGTATATTGAGGGGGCACAGATGCCGGCACGACACCTGTCCCCTGTGATACGCACATTTTGCTGACAGCCTGTTCTACGATTGCCCTGCTGGCTTAACCGTAAATAATAGTGAGCAGCTGACTTAGACGTCTGGTATACGTGTGATCCCTCAGCGTCCGTTCGAAGGCGCGGAGGGACATCTCCCGGCGCTCTTCCTCGTGCGTCAGATAGTACTGGATTTTGTCCAACAGCTCGCGGGGGCTGGAGTAGGTGTCGATCTCTTCGCCCACCTTGTAGAAGGAGCCGAGATCGTCACGGGCATCGCAGAGCTGCAGCGTGCCGCTGGCAGCAATCTCGAACGTACGCGGATTCGGCGATACGGCCGGAATATACAGCGTGTTATTGTTGACGGCATCGTCGATATGCGAGCGGTGAAGGTTGATCACAATCTTCGAGCCGCTGTAAGTTACAGCCGTCTCCTGAGGGGACATCCACTTGCCGATCTCAATCCGGTCGCCATAGAGCGGCGCTTCAGGCAACCGGTCCCACCAGATTCCGTTAATGACCGTGTTGTAGCTCATCAGCTCCGGCATAATATCGCGGAAGAAATTAATCCGGTTCCAGTACGCGGACCCGATGAAGCTGACATCCCGGCTGACCGGCGACCGGCCGGTAGTCGGACGGTAATGCTCACGGTGCGCGGCAAAAGGCAGATAGTGGACCTCCGTGCAGCCAAGGCCGCGGTAGATCTCTACGCAATTACGCTCCAGAGTGAATACATAATCATAATGGGCCACAATCTTCATGGTGAAATCCGTGTAATACGGATCATCGGTCAGCCAGATTGCGGTCTTGATGCCCTGGCCGCGCAGAATAGCCACCTGCTCCAGCGGCAAATCCAGACCATCCAGCACCAGCACGAGATCAGGACGCTGGGCGGCTGCCAGCTCCACCAGATTCTGGCGCACATCGGTAATCGTGACCTGGACCGTCTGCCGCTGCAGAGCGAAGAGCACTGCATCATCCAGCGGTGAATACGGGTATCCCTTGCCTGAAGCCACGTACATCACATGGATATTCCTTACCGGCTGCGGCTCCTCCGGGCGTCCGTCCAGCACAGCCAGCCGGCCCCGCAGATAACCTTCGTCATAACCGCCTTTGAAGCCGGTCAGGCGGCCCCGCAGCTTCTCTTCCTCCGCAGGGGTTCTCGGCAATGGCGGGGCAGGCATAATAAATTCATTGTTCATGAGTATTCGCTCCTTTTGATCCATAATGAAATTCACCCTCTTGAAGTAAGAACACCCAGTAAATGAGGCAAACGTGAAGCAAAGGTATGCCGGCGCAGCGTGGTCTGCAGTGCCCGCAGCGCATACCCGCGGCGCTCCTTCTCGTGCTTCAGGTAGTAATCAATTTTGCGCTTCAGCTCATCGGCAGAAGCGAAGGTCTCCAGATCCCTGCCCGGCTTGTAGTGGATATCCAGATCCTGCCGGATATCGGTCAGCTGCATCGTCCCGCAGGCGCTGATCTCATAGGTCCGGGGATTAATGGAGAGGGACGGAAGCTGGAACGTATTCCGGTTATCCATCCCTCCTTCCCAGGGCCGGTGGATATTGATGACCAGCTTGGCGCCGCTGTAATAATTGGCGGTCTCCTCCGGCGGGATGAAGCCCTCTCTGATGTACGGAGACAGCTCCTGGAAGTGGGCCAGCCGCTCCCAAAATCCGCCGGCGATCAGCACCTTCTTCCCCCGCAGAAAGGGGACCAGTTCATCGAACAGCTCCGTACGGTTGCGGAAGGCATTGCCGATGAACACGACATCATAGTGATATTGCGGTCCGGTGTGGCGCGGATAGAACATCTGGGGGTTGACGCACAGCGGAAGGTAGTGCACAGATGCTGTCCCCAGCGAACGGTAGAATTCCACACAGCCCAGCTCATGCGTGAATACATAATCGTAATGCCGGCAGATGACGGATGTGTCCTCGGTGAAATAAGGATCATCCACAAACCAGATCGCCGCCGGAATACCCAGCTGCCGTATTGCCGTAATTTGTTCCAGATGATTCTCCGGAAATACATGCAGACCGTTCATCACCAGCACCGCCTCCGGCATTTCGCGCGCTGCCACCTCCAGCATAGTTTCCGGAGAACAGATGATCAGCTCGCTTACCAGCAGCCGCAGCGCTTCTGCGACTCCCGTATCGATAGCCTGAAACCCCTGGGGAACATACATCAGTTTTAACGGCTGGCGTTCCCCCGCTTCAGGGGTATTCAGGCGCTTCACGGCTTCGCACAGGCCGAGATGGTACCCTTGCAGATAACCATCCCGGTAATCCCGTGGAAGCCCGCCTCTCTTTTTTGTTTTCACGGCCTTCACCCTGCCCCGTTAGATTCTCAAGACAGTAGTACTATATGCGGAGTCAGCATCCGCCTCATGGACATCTGTCTGTGTCGCGGTGAAATTGGCTGATGCCCCCCGTCATTCGCCCGCTTGGCCCGAACCTCTGCAGAATTCATCCACTCTTGTCCAGCGAGTGAAGAGCCTGCACTCTGAAGCCTATTCAAGTCCTTTGCGGGTACAGCGGAAATCATCTACAATTAAAGGCATCACCTTTCGAGGAGGCACTAAGATATGAGTTCAATCTATGGCCCTATGCTGTATCTCCGCCATGTCGAGCTGCTGCGCGATGCGGTCCCATCCTTCGGAAGCTATCCGTTTAATCTGCCGGTGGTACGTACCTTGGAACGGCTTGCTTTTCAGAAGCAGGTTACTTTTCTTGTAGGGGAGAACGGCAGCGGAAAGTCTACCTTGCTGGAGGGCATTGCTGCTGCCTGGGGGTTCAATCCGGAAGGCGGGACGCTGAATTTCTCGTTTAATACCCGTGCCTCGCATTCCAGTCTCTATGAATATTTGCGGATTGCCAAAGGGGTGAAGCGGCCGAAGGACGGCTTTTTCCTGCGTGCGGAGAGCTACTACAATGTAGCTTCTTATATCGATGAGCTGGATGAGGAGCCGGGCATGGGGAACCGGATTAAAGATTCCTATGGAGGGAGCTCGCTGCATGAGCAGTCGCATGGAGAATCCTTCTTCTCCACGTTCGTTCACCGCTTTGGCGGACAGGGCATCTATATTCTGGACGAGCCCGAGGCTGCATTGTCTCCCCTGCGGCAAATGTCACTGCTGGCGCGGATGCATGAGCTGGCGAAGCAGAATTCCCAGTTCATCATCGCCACCCACTCCCCAATCCTGATGTCCTATCCAGGTGCGGATATTCTTCAGCTGGAGGGGGAGAGTATTACGCCTGTTGCACTGGAAGATACGGCTCATTACACGGTCACCCGCGCCTTCATGATGAGCCGGGAGAAGATGCTCCGCGAGTTGCTGGACGACCGTTAAAATAACCCAAAAACTTAAAAAAGACACCTCAAGGCGTTGAACGCCCGAGATGTCTTTTGAATTGGCATAGCTGCTCTGTATTTCTCTAATAAAGCTGATCATCCTTCTCTGTATTACAATCACTGTATTCATTCAGGAGCGCATCCAGCTTCACCGATTGGCGGAGAACCCGGACATCCTGCATCCCGTACTCCAAGGCCAGTTTGTTCAGTTCCTGTCTTGCCTGTTCGATCTTATCCTTGTATTCTTCATTCCCCATAGCGGCCCCCTTGTAGGATGAGGCTGTATCAAGCCATTTCCACTCTTTTACTAAAGTTCCAAACACATTGTATTCTATAATCCGCTAGGGGTCAATTAAGGGTTTGACATGACAGGTTATTTCAGCAGCCTCGTCAGCTTATGCAGCGTCCAGCCCAGCATCGCTACCGCCATCATATCGAAGCAGACATTGAACAGGAACAGATGCTTGCCGATATCCGCACGGCCGTCACCGAGGATCGGAACCAGGAACGAGAACAGCCCGATCAGTCCCAGCAGCATCATCAATTCTCCGGCGATCCGCCCCGCTGCCTCCTTCGTACGGAAGTATTGATAGAGCACTCCGGCGTAATACACTAGATAGAAAATTGCCAGGAATCCGAGGGAATGCGGCAGATGCTTGTTCTTAAGCTCGCTCCACCCGCTGTACATTCCTGCTACCGCGCCCGCAGGCTTGCCCTCGCTTTTCTCATAGCTTCCGAGATAGTAGGGACGGATCGACATGCTGTTAGCAGCCGCATACTTCATATTCTCTATTAACCGGCCGGGATGCTTCATATAAAAGAAAAGCACATCCTTATGTGATACACGGTCATAGAAATCCGGACCCAGCGATGGATCATCCTGCTTGATCGCCGTATCCCCCTGGAAATAATTCGTCCCCGCCAGTACTTCCAGGTGCTCCGGCAGCCCCAGGTCGCGCAGATCCCCGCGCACATCCGGTGACTCATTCAGAATGCCGAAGAACACCGTCTGATACAGGTTGATATGCTTAAGCTCCTTCGGCGCTGTCACGTACATAATCACTGATACCAGTGCTGTAGCCACCCCGAGCCCAAGTGCCAGCTTACGCCAGCTGCCTGTTCCATGCAGCGTCCGCAGGCGCAGGAAGATCAGCGCGAAGGCGAGTCCGACCGGTGCATTCTGGATTTTGGAGCAGATCAGGAACAGCACGGCCACGAAGAACAGCGTAATGCCTTTGGAGGACGGCTGCTCCTGCCCGGTAAGCCTCAGACCGAGCGCGAACGTAAGCAGCATGAAGACCATCGACACGGGTTCGCCGAACAGAGAGTTGAAATAAGCCAGATAGCCGATATCGTAGAACACAAACAGCATTCCCGCACCCAGCAGCAGTCCCGTGGCATAGGAGCTTTTCGCGCCCAGTTTGACGATCATCCACGTGGCAGCCAGCAGCAGCACTGCATATACAACTGCCAGAAGACGGATATCGAAGTAACTGCCGTGAAATACCCCCGCAAGCAGCCTTGGCACCAGCACCAGCAGAATTTGCGAGGACGGGTAGAAGCCCTTGAACAGATCATCATAGGCAAATTTAGAATGACTGTAGCTGAAGAAGCGGTCCGCATAATCCTCCCCGGCATCAAAATAATTCAGTCCCACTGTATTCATCATCCGCAGAAAATCGCCGTTATCGGCAACGCCTATGAAGGGCCGCACGAACAGCAAATATAGGATCAGCACAGCACCGGCCAGCGAGATGAGAACCTCGGGTTTCCATAATCTTTTCATAACATCCTCCTAACGCTGCGGAAGCAGCTTCGCATATTCATCAGATAAGCCCATCAGCTTCAGGATGTAGTCGTAATCGCTCTGATAGGCACTGAAATCTTTAACGGGCTCATGCGTATCCAGCGAGACTGCCACACCGTCCGCGAAGCTTTTACCGGGCACGAACAATACTTCATCATTGAAAAAAGAGCCTGTCGGCAAATAATAGCGCATGCCCACCACGTTGCGGTCCACATTCAGCAGATCATGCCCGAACGCTGTGAACCCTTCGTCCTTCAGCGATACCCCGAGCAGATTGGCTACCGTCGGCAGCACATCCAGCTGTCCGCCGGTCCGCTCCACAACCTGTCCCTGCTTCATGCCGGGCACATGGATCACGAGCGGAATGTTGAACCGGCTGATCCGGTCGTCATACTTGATGCCCAGCGCGTCCTCTACCTGCTCCGCCGGGACATCCTTCGGCTGGAGGCCGAAATGGTCTCCGTACAACACCAGCACGGTATCATCCCACATCCCCTGCTGCTTCAATTCGTCAATCAGCGTGCCTATCGCATAATCCGTATAGTTCACTGCGGTCAGATAATCGCCCAGCATCGTGCCCTGGAGCTTGTCCGGCACCTGAATGCGGCGGAAGCTGTCCGGCACCTTGAACGGATGATGGCTGGAGGCCGTCACCAGTTGGGCATAGAAAGGCGTGCCCTTCTGATGCAGCACCGCCAGCTTCTCCACGGCAGTAGCATAGAGCTGCTCATCGGAAGCCCCGAACGAATTGAAATGGTCATTTTTGAAGGAGCCCTTGTCATAGTATCCATTGAAGCCAAGCGCCGGATAGAGCTCATTCCGGTTCCAGAAGCCCACCTTGTTCACATGGAACGTATACGCCTCATACCCCTTATCCCGTAAAAGCCGCGGCAGTCCCGGCAGCTCCCGGTCCCCGAAGCCTGTGGACATGGCCAGCGAAGCGATCGGATAGATTGAGGTGTTGCTCATGAATTCCGCATCCGAGGTATTGCCCGGACCTACCTGCTGATACACATGCGGGAAATAAAAGCCCTCTGCGGCCAGGCCATTCAGCACCGGCGTCAGCTCCTGACCCTCCAGTGACTGATGCAGCGGGAAATTCTGAAACGCCTCCATCTGGATGATGATGACGTTTTTCCCTTTTTGCGATCCGAAATGCTCCGGCAGTCCGCCTGTCGCAGCCTTGTATGGATAGGTAGCCTCCAGCGTTTGCACCTTAGCTATCGTCTCCTGAATATCACCGGTCCCGATGAGGCCGTTATCCTCCCGGGCCTTGATCGCCGCCACCACCTCATAATTCAGGAATCCGGCCGTCTCCGCCTGAACCAGCTCATTGGTAATTCCCCGGGCCGAATGAATCGAATACGCTGACAGCGAGCCGCCTCCAAGGATTGCCACCAGCAGCACCACCAGATATACGCTTCGTGGTCTGCGAGCAAGCTGACTATCCCTCTGCCACTGCGCAGAGCCCTTCTTCCATCTGCGGAATAGCGAATAGATCATCACTATCAGCAGATCGGCAAAAAACAGATAGTCGATCCACTCAATCGTAGATTCCACACTCTCTTTTACCTGAAAGACCTGGTTCAGCTCATAGAGCGCCAGATAGGTAGGTACCGAGCCGAAATGATTGAAGTACACACTGGCCGCGAAGAACAGCAGCGACAATAGGCCATTTAAACTCCAGAAGACCCCTTTTCGCATCCGCCGGGGTGTGATTACAGCCAGTACACCCAGCAGCAGGAGTACCGGCGCCAGATCCGCAGCGATCCACTCCCAGGCAATCCGGTCGAAGAACAGCCCTCTCAGCAGCATCAGCTTCAGCCACAGCAGTCCCGCCACGATATAGAAATGAGCCTGCGCAGACGCAGGTTTGCCCTCTCTCATTGCAATCCCCTCTTACTCTCTTCATTAATAGTGGTGTAAAATTAATTCCTTGTTTCTGTAAAAAGCTCACGTTGCTCTAGTATAGCAATACTTGTAAAGGGAATCAAAAGAGGGCCACCCTATTAAACAACCGAGCGGGAGAAAAGGTTCATTATTCTTTTCTGGTCAAAAAAAAGCAGAGGCACGAAGTCCCCTGCTAGGCTACGGTTTGAATCTAAGAGCTGGCGGTGAAGCCCCTTCCGTTCAGGATAGCCGCGCGCTGCCCAGCAATCTTTTGATGGAACGGTTTGCTTCATGAAGTACGACTTCCTTATCGATGGTCTTCAGCCGTCCTGTGTGCATGAGAATCTCACCGTCAACCATCGTCGTCTCCACATCAGCACGGGTGGCGGAGTATACGATCCGCGAGATCGGGTCCACATCATAGGAGGGGAAGGTATGGAAATTATAGAGGTTAAGGATAGCCAGATCCGCTTTCTTGCCGACCTCGATGCTGCCGATCTGATCCTCCATCCCCACCGCCTTCGCGCCTCCGATGGTCGCCATCCGAAAGACGCTCCGGGCATCCATCGTAGTCGGGCCATGCCCAGGCTTCTGGATGACTGCCGCCAGACGCATCTCGTTGAACATATCCAGGTTATTGTTGCAGGGCGCGCCGTCTGCACCCAGGCTGAGGTGAATATGGTCATGAAGCATGCCCGGCGTGTCAGCAATGCCAGAGGCCAGCTTGAGATTTGAGCCCGGGCAGTGGCTGACATGAACCCCGCGGTCCCGCAGAATCCGCTTCTCCTGCTCATCCAGCCAGACACAGTGCGCGAGAATCAGACGTTCGTTAGCCAGCCCCAGGTGATCCAGATAGACGACATTGCGCATACCGGTCATCGCCTGCACAAGCTCGATCTCACCCAGGTTCTCGGAAGCATGGGTATGCACCTTCACCCCGTAACGGGCCGAGAGGCTCTGCACCTCCCGCAGCAGCGGCTCCGTACAAGAAATAACAAAACGAGGGGAAAAAGCATACTGAATCCGGCCGTTCGCATATCCGTTCCATTTCTCCAGCAGATCCACACTCTCCTGCAGCGAAGCTGCCGTCTCCTCCTGCAGGGCCGCCGGTGCATCGGGGTTCTTCCGGTCCATCATGACCTTCCCTGACAGGGCGCGGATACCGCTCTTCGCAATCGCCTGGAAGGCATAATCCGTATGATGTACCGTCTCCATATCCACGATGGTCGTTGTGCCGCTGGTGATTAATTCCCCAATACCAAGCATGGCCGAATAGTACAGCGACTCCTCATCATGCGCCGCCTCCAGCGGCCAGATCCGCTTGCGCAGCCAGTCCATCAGCTCCAGATCATCTCCTTTGCCGCGGAACAGCGTCTGGCAGAGATGAATATGCGTCTGGATGAAGCCGGGGATAACCGTCCGGTTCCTGGCGTCGATGACAAGCTCATCCCCCTTCACTTCAAGGCCGGTGCCAATCTCCACAATCAGATCACCTTCGATGCGGATATCGCCGTATATAATGTCTTCCTGCTTGTTCATCGTAATAATCTCCGCATGCTTGATCAGGATATTCGCCATTGTCTTCTCCCCCTAGTCTTGTTGATGTCCGGCTGATCACTAACACAAAAAGGCCACAAAAATATGCCTCAGCATATTTTCGTAGCCAGAAATTTACGGTTCCCGGTAGAGACCCTTAAACCAATTATTAAGGATATACGAAAAGGACTATTCCATTGCTTATGAATAATCCCATCATAATCGAAAGACAACTTTCCTGTCAACAAAAGTTATGAAAGTTAACTCTAATCTTCGTTAAAGTAAGTTCAGAGCATGAATTAACATTTTAATACTAGAAAATCAGGTTTAAATGTAATTTAACCTCACACAATTGAAAATTAGTTCTTCATATTCTCTGTCAGCACCTTCTCAAACACCGGAAAAGCTGCGGTACGGCCGGGAAAGCGAATCTCGCCTCTCTGCCAATACCCAAGTGAAGGATACAGCTTAAGCGCCCTGTCATTCTTCGCATATGTATCGAGCCGGATGCTTCTGTACCCGCTGCTGCGGGCGAAATCCTCGGCAAAGGCGATCAGCCGCCGGGCAATCCCTCTCCCCTGAATCTCGGGATGTACCGCAAGCCGGTGCATGATCAGATGCGGCCCCTGCTGCTGTTCCCATTCGATGTCTGCATATTGCTCCGCCTGGTTCTCATCCAGCACAAGAATACCGGCGATCGCCTCATGCTCCAGGCATATAAATAAGGTTCCCTTAGCGATATCCTCACTAATAATTTCCCGGTTAGGGTACCCTTCATCCCATTGATCGCTTCCGCCTGCCTGCATAACTTGTACACATTTGGCAATCAGATTCATGATCTCCTGGATCTCCTCACTCCGTGCTCTTCGTATCTCATTCCCCATCCTGTACGTTCCCCGCTTTCCTGCCCGAATAGTGAACCCGGTAAAGATTCTGTTAAGAAGTCTACCATATCCGGCCGGAAATTCCGATAGCCCGCCTTATCCCAAAGTTCCCCATGTGCTATAGGGGCGGCGCAATATGCGCCAGCCCCTGTAGCCGCTGTATTGGCCTGCATGCTGCTGTGCCTGCGGCTCTGTCAGCCAAGCTCCAGCTTATGCCCGTCCTCGAAGCCCTTGGCGAAACCTGCGTCGAACCCCACGTTGTATGCTTCGGTGTAGCCCTGCTGATAGGCGTCTCCCGGCGGCAGTTCCGGCGGGACGCCCAGATCCGGGGGGAGCGGAATCACCTGAGGCTCTAAAGGGGGCTCGATAGCCGGGATGACCTGTACCGGCTTAACCACTCGGGATTTGCGAAGCAGCCGTCTGCGTAGTCTTCTTTTTCTGCGCAGCTGCAGGGATTTCTTCCCCGGCTTGCCGAGCAGACCCTTGCGCGATTTGCGTCCGGGACCTTTGCGTATCCGTGTCTTCCGCGACAGCAGCGGTCTGCGTCTGCGCCCCTTGCCCGTGGAACCAAGCTTGCCCTGTCTCTTTCTCTTCATCTTCTACGCCTCCTGTACTTCATCTACTCCTGGCGTTCCCCTCTGAGCAGACCTTGCTCAGCCAGGGGGCTGCAGGCACTCCTTCTTTGGGCTCATGCAATGAAATACCGGATATCATCCGGCACATTGAACTCTGGTACCCGCTAAGAATCCTGATATTGTCGCTCAGCTTGCGGGCTGTCAGCTCCGATTGCCCCGTCACTTCAGCAATACTCTCGAGGATGGCTGCGAGCGCTGCCTGGCTGCGGGCGATCGAGCGGATCATCTCCAGCTTGACGGCATGTTCGGAGAGCAGCCCGCCGCTCATTTGCTGTCGTCCCCGAAGCTGAAGCCCTCGCCATCCCCGCCGAAATCGCCGCCCTCGTCTTCCCCGCTGCCCAGCACCGCCTTCAGGTTGCTGTACAGCCCGTTCTCCAGCTTCGTCAGCCCCTCTACCATTTCCACGATCACCTCGTGAATAGAGATGGATTCCTTCAGCTGGTCTTCGTGGGAGTCGAATGCTCTAGCGTGGATGTGATGATGGGTCCACTGCTTCACTTTTTCCGCTTCCACCGCTTTGGCCTCGAGAATCATCGCGATGTTCCACTGGATGGCAGCGGTTGACTCCAGCATTTGCAGATATGCCTTTTCTCTGCTCATCCTCCGCCTCCTTGCTCAGGTTACACGTTACCCTTACTCTTCTTCCTGACCGTTTAATTCCTTGATGACCCTGCCCACTCCCTCTGCCATCGCCTCTTCGAGATCGGCAAGTGCATTGAGGTAAGCAATGATGTTTTTGTTGACTTGGCCTGAGCTTTCCACCAGCCCACTGAATCCGCCGAAATCAGGGTCCGCATCCGGCAGATCGTGAACTATTTGCGACATACGGACGGCTACATGGCGTTCGGCGTCGAGAATCCGTGCCATTTGTTCGTGCGTATGGGCCATGTGCTGCAGGACTTTTGTAATTTTACTCTGCACCTTCATGTCTCCTTTGCTCAAACGCCCTGCTACAGCATATGCGGCATCCGCCTTGGCGGTGCCGGAGAAGCGCCGCAAGTTGGGCTGGAACATATCGCAAGATGATCATTAATTTAGACGTCAAATCCCCGTGTCCGCTTCAAGGTATGGGGAAGGCTGTAGGCTGGAGTATATTGACAAGGAACGGGACGGCAGACTATGCTTGGCTGAAAATACATCCAAATGATGTATGTCCGCGTATGTACCGATTAGAACTGGAGGTAATCTATGAAACTAACAGGCGAACACCTGGACCTATCCCCCTTGGGCGCTTCAGAGCTGGCGTTAGCCTTACAGGATTACGCCGGGCTGGAGCAGAGGCTGGACCTGAACGTGACGGGCACCGCCACCCTGCTGGATGATGAAGAGATGCGCTATGCGATGCGGGTCAGGCATGCCAAGGTGCTGCAGGATGAAGATAACTACCGCTGGCTGACCATGTGGGCCATCATCCACCGGGAGCAGAAGCAGCTCATTGGCTTCCTGATCCTCAAGGGCCGCCCGAACGAACAAGGGGAAGTCATCGTCGGTTACGTCCTGGACGAGAGATACCGGGGCCAAGGCTATGCCACAGAAGCGCTGCGGCAGATCACCGCCTGGATCTTCAGCCATCCCGGTGCACGCTGGGTCATTGCAGATACAGAGAAGGATAACTTCGCCTCCCACCGCGTCCTGCAACATTTGGGTGCGGAGCTATACCGCGAGACCGAGGATTTGTTCTGGTGGAGAATCGCCCGGCCAGCCAATAGCTGATGGTGATATACTGAAGGCGGTATGCTGAGGGCTGCAAGCTGGGGCGATATGTGCGGACGATATGCTGAAGGCGGTATGCTAACGGCGGTATGCTGGCGGCGATATGCTGACGGCGGTATACTGGCGGCGATTTGCTGACGGCGGTATGCTGACGGCGGTATGCTGGTGGTGGTGATAGTGACCGCTGTGGCAGTTCGGCCGCCTTTCGCCCCCTGCGCCCGCTTGCGGCGGGATTCAGGGGCATTTGTGCCCCTCATTTCAGCCTCCAGCCCACTTTCGGCGAATTCTAAGGGATTTATCCCTCTCATTTCAGCCTCCAGCCCACTTCCGGCGAATTCAGAGGGATTTATCCCTCTCATTTCAGCCTCCAGCCCACTTTCGTCGCATTCAGAGGGATTTATCCCTCTCATTTCAGCCTCCAACCCACTTTCGGCGAATTCAGAGGGATTTATCCCTCTCATTTCAGCCTCCAACCCACTTCCGGCGAATTCTAAGGGATTTATCCCTCTCTTTTCAGCCTCCAGCCCACTTCCGGCGAATTCAGAGGGATTTATCCCTCTCATTTCAGCCTCCAGCCCACTTCCGGCGAATTCAGAGGGATTTATCCCTCTCATTTCAGCCTCCAGCCCACTTCCGGCGAATTCAGAGGGATTTATCCCTCTCATTCCAGCCTCCAGCCCACTTTCGGCGAATTCTAAGGGATTTATCCCTCTCATTTCAGCCTCCAACCCACTTTCGGCGAATTCAGAGGGATTTATCCCTCTCATTCCAGCCTCCAGCCCACTTCCGGCAAATTCAGAGGGGTTTATCCCTTTAGTTACCTTTGACCACTCAAGTTTACTTTAATCCCCATCCTCTTCCTATGTAGCCAACTAATTGCTCTTGCCTTTCCCGCTCTCCCCTCCCTTTCCCCGTCCTCCATAATCACCCTAACCTACAGATTGGAGACGGCTTTGCCGTCCTTTTAAAGGACGGTACCTTTTCGGCGAGAAATAGAAATATAGTGTATAGCGTGAAACATATAAATTCTTCTATTTCAAAAAAACGCCGCCCCTCAGGGCAGCGTATCTCTCAGCTTATCTCCGGCTTCGCGCAGAGACTGGAAGGTTCCCGCGTCGCTCCACCAGCCTTGCAGCACATCATAGCTCAGCTTGCGTTCTACGGCATACAGGTTGTTCACATCGGTAATCTCCAGCTCGCCCCTCCTGGAAGGCGAGATCCGGCGGATGATATCGAAGACTGCTTCATCGTACATATATATGCCTGTAACACAGAATTTCGTCTTCGGCTGCTCCGGCTTCTCTTCAATGTATGCAATCAGGGAGGCATCGGCGCTGTCAAACACCGGAACCCCGTATCTGCGCGCATCCTCGACAGGCTTCAGGAGCACCTTCGCGGTCCCCGCCGGCTGCTGCAGATAACTTTTCACGTAAGGCTCCAGACTATCCATGAACAAATTATCCCCCAGCAGCACGACAAACCGTTCTCCCGGCAGGATGAATCCTTCCGCCAGCTCCAGCGCTTCTGCGATGCCGCCTGCCGCCTCCTGGATTTTGTAAGTCAGAGAGACGCCGAATTCCGCGCCGCTGCCCAAAAAGTCAGTGTACTGTCCTGCGGACTGTTTGCTGATAACCAGGAGAATATCGGTGATCCCCCCCTGGCGCAGCCGCTCAATCCCGTAGCACACCATAGGGTATTTGCCGACCGGAAGCAAATGTTTATTCATCAGCCGGGTGAGCGGGTATAGCCTTGTTCCTGTTCCGCCTGCCAGTATGACTCCTTTCACTTACGTTCCTCCTCTTTCTCTACGTCTTTTGCCTTCGGCCAGCGGCCTCAGATGAACTGCGACGGGTCCACATGCCATTTCTCCATAAAAATCCTGCGGTTGCGCTCCACCAGCTCCTGCAATGAGGCGGAATAGACCTCCTTGAAGCTGGCGCTGCCTTCATGATGAACCAGGCAATCTCCGGCAATCAGCAGCCGGTACCCCTGCAGCCGGGCGCGGTAGCAGTAATCGTCATCCTCATAATGGCCCGGCGAGAACCGTTCATCGAGCAGGCCGATTGTGTCCATAAGCTGTCTTTTGAATAAAAAGCACAGACCTACAAGCCTGCGGGTCTCCTGCCACTTCGCTGCATCAGGAATATTAGTCCGGAGCGCCTCAGCATGGAAGCCTGCAATATCGGTATAGCCAGTCTGTACCTGCTGCCGTCCGCTGGCATAATTCGTCACCGGTCCGACAATTCCTATATCAGGGGCACTGTACAAAGCGCTCTTCAGATTATCCAGCCAGCCTTGCGACACAATAACGTCATTGTTCAGCAGCAGCAGCTCCTCCCCCGCAGCCAGCTGCAGCCCGATATTGCAGGCCAGCGGAAAACCGCGATTCTCCGGGAGGGAGATGAACTTCAGCTTGCTGGCGCGGCAGTAGGCTTCGGTACCATCATCCGAGGCATTGTCCACTACAATAATCTCAAAGGCAGACCGGGTATGCACTCTGATCGATTCGACGCAGGAGCGCAGCAGCCCGAGCCTGTTATACGTAGGAATAATAATGCTCGTCATTGTCATAGCGCATTCCTCCAGGCGGCAATCTGCCTGCGGTGCTCCAGCAGGTTCCCGGCCGGCAGCTGTCCGCTGCTCTGCTGGTGGGCAATCACGCACACCAGCGCTTCCGCGTGATCACCGGCAATCAGCTGCTCCATGGCATTGCCGGCTCCCGTGTTGCCCTGACGCAGCCGGTTCTGCTTAATCACATTCACCCCTCCGGCCTTTTCCACCCGCAGACGGCCCAGAATAGAGAGCGCCAGCGCCCGAGGCGGCACCATCAGCTCGCGGTAGCCGATTCTCTCCAGTGCCCGGCGGGATAAGGCATGCGGAACGGCTGTCATGGAGCTTGCTCCGAGATCCGGGCGGCCCAGCACCTGATTCAGGTAGAGCTTGCAACGGGTAACCGCATCACTTAGCCCGAAGGGCGGCAGAAGCGGATCAAGATCGTTGAGCGCCACATCCACCCCCCGGTCCACCGCAGCCACAAAGGAAGACAGCTGCCCGGCAGAGATCACCATATCGCCATCCAGAAACAACAGGATGTCCCCCCGGCTGAGCTTGGCGCCCAGCGAACGCCCCACATCATGTCCGGCAGATTCCGGAATGTACACTATGCTCGCCTGAGTGCATAACCGGGTCCGCTGAAAGCTGCGGTCACTGCAGCCGTTCAGCACTACAATAATCTCCTGCGGCTTCAGGCGTTCCACCTGCTCCAGCAGCTTCGGCAAAGTCTGCTCCTCATTCCGGGCCGAGATAATGACCGACAGCGAGCCTTGCGATGCCGGCAGCGGCAGGACCCGCCGCCTGGAAGCGGGCTTCCGCTTGGAGCGGGAAAGGCCCGGCCCGTTCCCCGCTGGCTTGCTGCGGCGCTGCGAAGGCTGCTGCTTGGCCGCGCTTCTGCGCACTGCGGCGCCGCGTCCGGCGGTGCGGCCTTTAGAGCCGCTGCTTCCGGGGGTTGTATGTCCCGCTGAAGACCGGCCGCTGACGGATACTTGCCGCTCTTCCATCATCTCACCATCTCCCTTCGCCGGGTGCCGTCCCCGAAGCCTGCCCGGCCGCCCTTGCGCTCCAGCACCAGGGCAACGGCATCCAGGTGGTCTCTGAGGATAGCCTCCTGCAAAGGATCGCTGCCGCTGTGCTTCCTGCGGACCGCGTTCATCCTGCCTACAGGCACGTTATGCACCGCTGTCACAACCAGGCCCTCCAACACCGCCTGCGCATGGGCGAGCGGCGGTCTCGACAGCAGGCCGCTGCCCAGCACCTCCAGCGCCCTGCGGCTAATCGCATGTGGAACGGCAGTCAAGGAGCAGCCCTTCAGTTCAGACCTTCCGAGCAGAAGATTCAGCGCATGCTTGGATAACACCACCGGATGCGGAACTCTGCTTCGGACCGGGCCGGAATAATCATTCAGTGCCAGATCCGCTCCGCCGCTGACCGCGGTCACGAAGGGACGCAGCTGCGAGGCGGAGATGACCAGATCCCCATCCGTGAACAGCAGAACCGTTCCCTTGGCCGCCGCAGCGCCTACGCTTCGCCCGACATCATGCCCGAGCGGCTGTTCATAGACCATTACGTTCGCTCCGCAGGAGCGCGCAATCTCTGCGGTCTGATCCGCAGAACCGTTAACAATCACAATAACCTCACAGCGGGGATGAACGCCTCTGGCTCCGGCGATTACCGCGGCAATCGTCGCCGCCTCATTCATGGCCGGAATAATAACCGACACCTCAGGCTGCGGATGATTCACCGCAGGCGGCGGTATAACAGGCCGTACCGGCCGTGCCACCGGCCGCCGTGCTGTCCGGGTTGCCCGCCGCCCCGTGCGGCGGGCAGATGTTCCTTTTCTTTTCATGCTCATCCACCTTCCTTCACAGGGCTGCTCCCGGGCTGAGGGTTACACCATAGTCTATGTATCCCGCCACCCCCGGTAACGGCAAGTGTCTCCCCGAGCGCAGATAATTGGACAAATGCCGCTATATGCCTCCACCCGGCAATAAGCCGGAAAGGGATCGCTTACAGGAGGAAAACTTCCGATCATAGCCCCTACAACATTTCTCCCGGCCTCCCTGCTTCTACAATTAGCAGAATTGTATAGCGTGAAGCCTATATATGCTGGCGTAACCATGCACAAAAGGCGCAGCCCGCGGCTGCGCCTCATGTACAATATTATCCTGCCCTGAATCAGTCAAAAGCGCGATGCTCCACAGCAGGTTTGACCAGCGGAGTGCCTAGCGCAATCCATGACAGTACGCCATAGAAATGCTGGGTCTCACGCAGCCGCACTACCTCAATCGTTGCTTCACCGCCCGTTCTGTTCTTCAGCGACGCGTGGAAGTACGGCTGGTTAGCCATGGCCACCAGCACATAGCCGGTATGGCCGAAGCTCTCGTCAAAAGAAACCGTCACCTCCACACTCTCCGCCTCACCATTGAACATAAACGCCGTCATCCCGAACTGCTGCAAAACATCGCGGTTCCCGACACTCTGCACCGGATGGAAGGACAGATGCTCCGCATTGACTGATCCCGGAGACAGATGATCTCCGTTCACTGCACCCTGAGCAATATGATGGCTCTGGATGCTGCCTTCTTCCAAATGCCGGGACTGGACGGCAAAGGGAGCGATTTTGGAAGCCTTAACCGCCTCATCCTGCAGTTCAGAGCTGCCTACCGCACCTTCGGCCAGATGTCCGGTGCCGACGCTGTGAATCGCAAGCTTCGCTCCGTTCACACTATGGTCCGGGAGCAGCTCCGGGGTCAGCGCATCTCCGGCCAGATGCTCCAGGCCGATGCTGCCGGGACGGATATGGCGCCCGTCAACAATTCCGGGAGACAGATGGCCTCCGTAGATGCTGCCCGGAGCCAGATGATTAGGCCCCACCGCTCCTGGCGCCAGCTTGCTGCCGTCTATGCTGCCTTCTCCAAGCAGCTCAGAGGTTAGTGTGCCCTCTGCCAGATGCTCACGCTGGATGCTGCCCGCGCGGAGATGGCTGCTATCCACTGAATCAGGCGCCAGATGATCCCCGCTCACCGCATTTTGAACAATGTGGTAGCTCTGCACGCTGTCTTCTTCCAGATGCCGGGACTGGATGGCAAAGGAAGAGATTTTGGACCCATCCACTGCCTCATCCTGCAGCTCTGAGCTTCCCACTGCGCCTTCCGCCAGATGCCTGGTTCCAATGCTGTGAGGTGCAATCTTCCCCCCTGTAATACTGCTGTCCTGGAAAAGCTCGGAGGTCCGGGCATCCTGAGCCAGATGCTCCAGGCTGATGCTGCCGGGCCGGATATGACAGCTGTCCACAGCTTCTGGCGCCAGGTGACCGCCATAGATACTGCCGGAAGCCAGATGGATAGAGCCCACAGAACCCGCAGCCAGCTTGCTTCCTCTAATACTGCCATCCGGCAGCAGTTCCGCACTTCTCGTTTCTTCCGCCAGATGCGCCAGCCGGATAATCCCAGGCCCCAAATGACGCTCCTGAATGACTCCGCCTGCCAGATGCTCTCCGTCCACGCTCTGCGGCTGGAGATGCTGTGAACCCACTGCGCCTTCGGCCAGTTTGCGTCCGCCTATGCTGCCATCCGGCAGCAGCTCTGCACTTTTCGTCTCCTCGGCCAGATGCGCAAGCCGGATAATCCCTGAACCCACATGACGCTCCTGAATCACTCCGCCTGCCAGATGCTCTCCAGACACACTCTGCGGCTGGAGATGCTGCGATCCCACTGCGCCTTCGGCCAGCTTGCTTCCACCTATGCTGCCGTCCGGCAACAGCTCCGCACTTCTCGTTTCCTCCGCCAGATGCGTAAGCCGGATAATTCCTGAGCCCAAATGACGCTCCTGAATGATTTCGCCTGCAAGATGCTCTGCGTCCACGCTCTGCGGCTGGAGATGCTGCGGTCCCACTGCACCTTCAGCCAGCTTACTTGCGTCGATGCTTCCATCCGGCAGCAGGTCCGCTCCCCGCGTATCCGCAGCCAGATGACTGAGCTGAATGCTGCCGGCGCGGATATGCCGGCTGCTTACCGCATCCGCAGCCAGATGACCGCTATACACACTTCCCGCAGCCAAATGGAAGGCACCTACTGCCCCTGCTCCCAGCTTGCTGCCTGCGATGCTGCCATCCGGGAGAAGATCCGCGCTGCGCGCCTCCTTGGCCAGATGCGCCAGCGTAATCTCTCCGGCACCGATATGCCGGGCTTCCACCGCTGCCTGCGCCAAATGAACAGCCTGCACACTCGCTTCAGCTAAATGAACTGATTCTACAGCACCCGCTGCCAGCTTCTCTGCGCCAATGCTGCCGTTAGGCAGTAGCTCCGCACTGCGGACCTCCTCCGCCAGATGCGCCAGACTAACACTGCCATCCGCGAGATGCCGCCCTTCTACTGAGGCCTCAGCCAGCTGGCTTCCGCCAACACTGCCGGGAGTGAGATGGCGGGAAGCCACCGCTCCCTCGGCCAGCTTCGTGCCGCTGATGCTGCCATCCTGAATCTGGATGGAGGAGACAGAGCTTGGAATAAGATGCCCGTTGCCAACCGACATCGGCCGGATATGTGCACCACCCACGCTGCCCGCTGCCAGATGTCTGCCTTGCACAGAGGTATCCTTCAGCGAATCCGGGCCGACTGCGCCTTCCGACAGATGCTCGCTCTGCACTGCTGAGGCTGCCAGCTTCTCTGCACTCACACTGCCGTCCGCCAGTTTAATGGAAGTGACGGCCAGATCACCGAGCTTATCCGTTGAGACACTCTCCGGCGATAGCTTCAGGGAAGTGACGGCATAGTCAGCCAAATGATGCGGCTGCACAATCGCCGCAGCAAGATGGGCCTCCTTGACGGCACCGGAGGACAGCTTATCTGCCGTTACTGAACCGGATTGCAGCGCGGATGAAGTCACACTGCTGTCTGCCAGATGCCGGCGTTCTATAGCACCGGATGCCAGATGACCGGCATCTACTGCCTCCTCCTGCAGCGCACGCCCACTGATGCTGCCGTCCGCCAAATGCTTCTCCTCCACGGCGCAGACCGCAATATGCTCTCCGCTGACCGCTTCTTTGGCAAGAATCGTACCTCCGACCGCGCCCATGGCCAGCTTGGCGGTAATGATGCTGCCGTCCGCCAGCTTGGCTGCGGTAATACTCTGGGGGCTAATATGTTCTCCTGTAACAGATTCATACCCCAGTTGTTCTTCTGTAACTGCCCCTTTGGCCAGATGGCCGGTCAGGACGGAATGCTCCTGCAGCTGGTCTGAGCCTACAGATTCTGCAGCCAGATGAGAATTATCCACGGCCTCGCGCTGCAAATGCGCCGAAGTGACAGCCTGTGCGGCAATCTGCGCACTGCGCACTGCAGATTTCGCAATATGGCGCGTCATCACGGCTTCGTCAGCCAGCTTATGGGCGAGAATGCTCTGATCTGCGATTTTGGAAGAGGTAACCGCCTGCTCAATCAGCTGTGTAGTTCCTACCGCACCGTCCGCCAGCTTCACAAAAGAAATGCTGCGGTCTGCCAGATGACGGCTGCCAACCTCACCTTCGGCGATATGGTCCGCATGGATGCTCTCCGGGTTAATGTGCTGGCTGCGGACAGCCTTCGCCGCGATCTGCCGGGACCCGGCAGCCCCATCTGCAAGATGCCCGCTCTCAATAATACCGGGCTGAAGCTGCTCCTTGCCGATCAGGCGTGCCGCCAGCTGTTCCCGTCCAATAGCCCCCGGTGCCAGATGCCTCGCGGTAATAACGCCTTCCCCTACATGCCGGCTCTCGATCACCGCATCACCCAGCTTGACACCGCTGATCTCGCCATCGGCGATTTTGTCGGCGGACACCGCTTCGTCAGCCAGCTTAGAGCGGTCAATACTGCCGTTGCTGAGATGGCGGCTGTCAATGCTGCTGCTGAGAATCTTCTCACCGGTCACCGCCCCGTCATCCAGCAGCTCCGCTGTGATAATGAACTCACTAAGATGCCTGCTGCTGATTGCTCCATCGGCAATATGTTCTCCGCTGATCATTCGGTCTGCCAGCTTCTCGGGACCAACGCTGCCATCCTTCAGCTTCTCGCCGCCAATGGAGTGATCCAGCAGCTTGCCCCCGCTGACACTGCTCTCCGCCAGATGCTCACCGGTAACGGACTCGGGCGCTATCTTCGAGGAGGTAACCGCCCGGTCCGCAAGGTTGATGCTCTGCACCGCATAATCCTGCAGCCAGGGTGTGCCGATAATGCCATGCTTCAGTCTGGACCCGTCAATGGTCCGTGGAGCAATCTTGGCACCGGTGACGGAGCCATCAGACAGATCATCGGTGTATACGGGCTGCAGGCGTTCTTTTTCCAGAGGAGCCGTTACCTCAGCTTCAAGCAGGGCAGCACGGTCCTCCTGCACGCGTAACTCTTCCGTCACCGTTCCCTGTTTCCCCTCCAGTGCAGGTACAGTCTGCCGGAGCGGCGTGGTCAATTCCAGCATCTCCACCCCGCTCACCTGCAGGGTAAAATCTTCTGCCTCTGCCGATTCCACCGCTTCCGATTGTTGGGGTTTCTGTGTTTTGGGACTGCTGTCTATCATGCTAAGTTCAGTCGTATCGGGATTATCCACGTAATAGAGCGGTCTTTTGGCACTGCGCTGCTGTTTTCGTTTGGGACCCTTCACAAGCAGTCTCCTCCTTCCATCTAATGTATCTTCTAGGCATCATATGCAGCAGCATAGGCGGATGACACCCTTCTCCTTACCGTCATCCAATCTTCTCCTTCCAAAAAAGGGCATCTGCCGCCGCGCATCCGTCCAACCCTTACGGGCACGTACATACATACAATGACAGGAGACATAAAAACAGCCGGGAAGTACTTCAAGATAACAGGAGGAACGAACATGGGGCAAAAGCTCGTTGGGATACTGCTAAATGCCGCTATGCACGGGGGCGTTCCCCGGTTAAAAACCGGACAGGAATCTCTGGCCAACTACGAAGAGGCCGCCGCCGCATACGGATTAACCCCTTGCTTTGTGAAGCTGTCCGACATCGACGTGGCGTCCGGCTTCAGCAGTGTCTATATGAAGAAAGGTCCGCAAGGCTACCGCAGACAGACCGTCCCTACGCCGGAGGTTATCCACAACCGGGCAATCTATGCTCCCGGCAGCACCGGTGTTGAGCGCCTGCTGCGGCAAGGGATTCAGGTCTACAACAGCTGCAACCGCTACGGCAAGGATCAGATTCACGGCCTGCTGGAGCGCAGCTCCGAACTGCAAGCTTATCTGCCGGTCACTGCAAGCGGACTCTCCGGCCTGAGGGAGATGATGAGCCGCTACCCGGATCTGATCCTCAAGCCTTGCCGGGGCAGCGTAGGTAACGGCGTGATGCGGCTCACCCGCAGCGGCGAAGGCCGCTGGCTCTGGAGCTACTCTCTCTCAGGCTCAAGACGCAAGATTAGCAGAGCCGTTAACCCGGACGCCCTTCCCCGGGTCCTCCGCGCCCGGCTCTCTTCTGTGCCTTATCTGGTCCAGGAACGGATTCCGCTGGCCGAGATGAACGGACGCCCCTTCGACCTGCGTGTCACGGTACAGCGGGGCTGGGGCGGAGCGTGGCAGGTCACCGGCCTGTTCGCCAAGCTGGCTGCGCCCGGCGGCTTTGTATCGAACATTGCCAGAGGGGGCGAAGCCCTGAAGTCCTCTTTTGCCCTGGAGCAGGCATTCCCCGGAGAAGAGGCAGCCAGAATCCGTATGTCCGTCCTCTCCCTCAGTCTCGCCATCGCCCGTGAGCTGGAGAAGAGTCTGCCGGGGCTGGCCGATATCGGTCTGGACATCGGTGTCACGAAGCACGGACATCTGTATTTCATTGAATGCAACGGGCGCGACCAGCGTTACGGCTTCCAGAAGGCCGGACTGCGCGGGGTATGGAAAGACAGCTACCGCCAGCCTATGGGCTATGCCAGATATCTGTACGAAGAAGCATTAAGAATGAACTCTTATTGATTTGTCTCCTATTCTATGTCAATATAATGCAGAGCGGGTGGAGTCCCTTGGCACGGGATTTGTACTGCTGCATGATGGAAGGGAGATGGGCATGGTTAAACAATTGCTGCGGCTGATGACCGAGCTATCCTCGCACAGATGGCTTTCCAGGTTGATGGGGGCTTTATCCCACAGCAGACTCAGCCGCCTTATGATTCCGGTATTTATTCGTTCCTATCAGATTCCTGCCGCCGAGGCGGAGAAGGCTGCCGGAGAATACCGTACACTGAATGAATTCTTCAGCCGCCGCCTGAAGCCGGGAATGCGCCCGGTGGCCAGCGGTGAGCATGCCGTAGCCAGTCCTGTAGACGCTATGATTACGGCAATGGGCGAAATCAACTGCGGCACGATAATGAATGTGAAGGGGCAGGATTATACACTGGAGGATTTGCTTAATCACTCGCCACACCTCGAACTGTACAAGAAAGGCTATTATTTTGTCCTCTACTTAAGCCCTACCGATTATCACCGGATTCACTCCCCGTTAACCGGACAGCTGAGGGAGAGCGATTATATCCGCGGACGGGCTTACCCCGTGAATGATTTCGGCATGCGCCATATGAAGAGTGTCCTGAGCCGTAACGAACGGCTGATTACTTATATAGCCGGCAGCTATGGCGAGACCGCCGTGGTCAAGGTAGGCGCAATGAATGTGAGCAGTATCCGCTACACCGATGAGGCGGCCAAAGAATGGCAGCGCGGTGACGACCTGGCTTATTTCGAATTCGGTTCCACGGTTGTTCTGTTGATGGAGAGCGGCACCTTCACCCCGCGCCCGGGGCTTACCCCGGACACGAAGGTGAAGATGGGCGAGCTGCTGGGAGAGATGCGGCGGCCGGTGTAACACCAGGTGCTCCCAGCCTGCGTAACGATGTAATCTACAGAATAACCCCCGCCCAAGGACACGAAACCGTGGCCTTGAGCGGGGGTTATTTGCACTGTAATGAGGCTGCAGGGCGGGCGCGGATCCTGCGTTCGCTGGAGCTTTTTAACGGATAAAGGTGTATCTTACGCGCTCCGATTTCCGGAAGTAGGCTGTCCATATCGCACAGGTGAATAACGCTCTAATCAGATCACGCATGCTGCTTCCATCCTCCAGCTCACTGGCAACAGGAATATTCATCACGAGCACATAATCAATGATCCCGATCAGCAGGTTGACGGAATAGAGGATAATCATCATGCGCGGCAGAAGCGCCTTTTTTTGATAGAATAGAACCAAAGTAAAAATAGTAAGCAATAGCAGCACTCCGTTCGCAGCGGCTTCAAATATAATTGTCGGCGCCCAGAGCGGATGGTACATTTCCCCTTGCGGAGATGCCAGAAGTCCCCAATACTCCCTGCTGAAGCTTGGAATATTGTAGTTCACCAGCTGATACGATACTTGAATGAATGTTGCGATTAATCCAATCTGCACCAGCACCAGCCAGCCTCCGAGACCTGACGGGCGTAGCGGTGGATATACATACGGTTCTTTTTCAACCTCTGATTCCAACTTTATTCCCCCTTTAATTGCGGTGAAGACGATATGGCTTTCAATTGTTTATTAATGGCATTAGCCAAACCTTCATAAGATGAATCAGGCAATAATTCTCCGTTTACCATGAATTGCGGTGTACCATTAACTCCATAGTGACCTGCAGTTTTGTAGTCCTCCTTTACATCAAGCATATAGGTATGGCTCCTTAAGTCTTTTTCAAACAAATCATAATCAATATCCTTTATATTTTCCTTCACTAAATCAAGCAAAAAAGATTCTGTAGCCCATATCTTGCTTTCATCCCCTTGGTGTTTGTACAGAATGTCATAAAACTCCCAGAACTTATTGTTATCCTGCTTAGCAATAGCTTCGCCCGCACTCGCGGCAAGAATAGAGTCACGATCTATAAAGGCGTAGTTGATAAAGAACAGTTCAGCCTTTCCAGTATCTATGAACTCATTTAAAAATCGTTGCATGTTCATTTCTTTCCATTTTTTACAGGCCGGACATTTAAAATCAGCAAATTCAACAACCTTTACTTTTGCCTTGGAGTCACCGAGATGAGGTTGTTTGTCATACTTCAGCCCTTCCGTCTGATATTCACCTTTAATTTGAGTATAATTAGGCATTTCTTCCACTGAATAGGATTGGCCTGATGTATGATCTATGGCTACAATCGATATTAATCCAATCAAAATGAGTGCAAAAATAGAAGAAGCCATGAATATTGATCTGTTTATCTTAGAACCTTTTTTTCGTTTTCTCACATTATTTGACAAACTGATTCTGCTCCTTTTGAAGGACCTTCATAATCTGAAGGTCCTTTTCATGTAGTAGTTAAGGAGATACAGGCATACTGGGCTTCGAGACATTTCCCGCCTCATCTACAGCAATAACCGTAATTGAGATAACTTCATTTTCAGGAAGCTGTAGTTCAATTCCTTCATGTGCAGTAGTTTTTAGCACAAGTTTTTCGTTAATGAATACCCAGTATTCTTTGATACCCCTGTTATCTTTCGATTCTTCCCATTGCATAACAATTGCACCGGTATTCTTAGTCATTTTCACATAGGCAGGAGCAGTAGGTGCAATGAGGTCTGGCATCACAAACCCTTCAGGGAATTTTATGTTCTTATAAAGACTCTGTCCGGCCTCTCCGCTTACAATTAAATCTTTTGTCAGAAGCGTACTGCTGGTTATAGTCTTGAGAGAAGTAGTTTGACTTGGTGTTAACCCCAAAACAGTTACTGGAACTCTGGAATCATAAGAACTTCCATTACCTAATTCTCCGCTACTGTTACCTCCCCAAGTCTTCACTATGTTTCCGTCAATCGCTGCATTATGACTTACACCCGCATCTATGTCTTTAATATTTGTTAGAGCTGAAACAGTAACAGGAGAAGATGAAGGACTAGTGCTATTATTACCTAATTGTCCAGAGGCATTATAACCCCAGCTGTAGAGAGCCGAATCCTTCTTTGCAATGCTATGGTACATACCCGCTGAAATTTGCGTAATTCCGCTAATAGAAGTTACATTTACAGGGTTGGAACGGTCCGTATAAGTCCTATCCCCAAGTTGCCCATACGAATTGCTGCCCCAGGCCCAGACGGTTCCATCTGTCTTTAGGGCAAGTGCATGGTAGAACCCTGCTGAAAGACTGCTCACATTGACCAATGAGTTAACTTTTACCGGAATCATTGAATCTGTTGTAGAACCGTTTCCCAATTGTCCGTTCATATTCATTCCCCATGCCCAGACACTGCCGTCATTCTTAAGAGCCAAACTGTAGAACATACCTGCACTTATAGCTTTCACTCCGCTTAGTGAAGGGATCTTTGTAGGAGCATATTTATTCCCTGTAGTTCCAAGCCCTAATTCACCATAATAATTCGATCCCCATGCCCACACCGTTCCGTCGCTCTTGAGCGCCAGAGAGTGTGTTTGACCTGCCGAAATGGCGGTTACAGATTGGAAATTCTCAATCCTAGTCGGCAGGTACTGCTGGTAAGGAATTGGCTGATATCCCAGCTGCCCCAGGGAATTATCTCCCCAGCCCCATACAGAGCCATCGCTTTTAAGAGCTAACCCGTAAGACCCGCCTGCCGAGATCGCAGCTATTGAAGAAAGGTTCACAGTTTGGGTCGCCTTATTAGAACTAGTTGCCTTCCCATTCCCTAATTGCCCTTGGTAGTTATTCCCCCAGGCCCAAACAGAGCCATCACTCTTCAAGGCATAAGTTTGATCAGAACCTGCGGAGACAGCCATTGGAGCCGAAGCCTCCATCGTTACCGACACCACATTACTAGAGGCAGAAACATTATTAGCATAATCCCTCGCCTTAACCGAGAAGGTATATGTGGTTCCAGGCGCAAGACCTGTAGCAGTGTACCCTGTCACTGACTCGATGGAGTTACCGTCTACAGGAAGTGCCTGAATCAGATTTGACCCTCGGTAAACCAGATAATCCTTGATACCGTGATTATCGGAAGCCTCGTTCCAAGAAAGTACAGCTGTAGTTGCTGTTTTTCCTGTACTCGTCAAATTAGGGGTAACTGGAACTTGAGTATCAACTGGATAATCTATTCCAGTTACTATAGTACGGGTACGCTGCAGAGTCAGATTGCCTGTCCCCAGTTGAGCATCACTATTAACTCCCCAGGCCCACAAGGAGCCATCCAGTTTGACAGCAAAGCTGTAAAACTCAGCAGCCTCAATATCAGCAATTCCATCCAAATGTGCAGTTCGAACAGGAAGCAGTCTGTTCTGAACAAGAGTGCCGTCTCCCAATTCACCTTGGGCATTGTCACCCCAGCTCCAGACCTTACCTTCACCAGTTAATGCTAAATTATGAGCATAAGAGGAAGATATCTTGATAATATTACTCAAATTCTGAACCTTTGACGGACCGGCGGCATCATAAGTGGACCCATTTCCAAGCTGACCGTATGCGTTAAAGCCCCAGGTCCACACAGTTCCATCCTTCTTAAGTGCCGCTCCGTGCATATAGGAGAAATCAATTTGAATAATATGATCTAGCCCTTGAACCTGCAAAGGGATAAGTTGTTTATATTCAGCAGTTGGATTATATCCAAGAATTCCTCTGGAGCCATCCCCCCAAATCCAAACGGTGCCATCCTCTTTCAGTGCCATAGTGTTGTAATATCCGCCAGCAACCGAGACAACCGAGTTCAATCCGCTGACTTGCACAGGAACAGCAGAACTATTAATTGTTCCCGTACCCAGTTGTCCAAAACCATTATTCCCCCAGGTCCAGACCGTTCCATCCTCTTTCAGGGCCACGAAGTGTCCGAGGCCAGAGGAGATAGATACGATATGATCAAGTCCGGCTACTGACTGCAAGGATACATTGCTACCGGCACTACTTTGTCCCCAGGTCCACACGGTTCCATCAGCACGCAGCCCGATATTCTGGGTCAATCCAGATGAGATCATAGCGAATCCGTCGAGTGCTGAGATTCGTGTTGCAATATTTCGGGTTACGAGAGTACCGTCTCCCAATTGACCTTTATTATTAAGTCCCCAGCCCCACACCTGTCCCTGATTATTCAGAGCAAAGTTGTGATCACGATATCCAGATACCGCAATGTTACTGGTAAAGAAAACTACTGGAATCGTTTCTTCAGAAACATTACCAGCATTATCTATGGTTACTACAGTAATTGAATACTTCTCATTCGGACGAAGATTTTCCAGCTTAATCTGCTGATTCTTGGTGATTCCAAGCAATTCTTCTCCATTCAAAATTTCATATTCGTTCACTCCTGATAGGCTATCCGAACCTGCTGACCAGCGAATCAGGGCTGAAGTACCAAACTGATTAATTTTAAAAATATTCGCAGGTGCGACCGGCGGAGTTAAATCGATCTTAACAGTGCCTTCTGCAGTTGCACTTAGATTTCCCGCCATATCAATCGTCCGGGCATACACCTTGGTAAGTCCTTCGCTGCGGACAGGAAATGAATTAACATATTCACTCCACTCTGCAGCCGTACCTACCTTATAATTGTAGCCTCGAACTTGACTCTCAGCATCTGTACCACCATCCAGATTGATATAGACTGGTTCATTAGTCCAATCGGAAGTACTAAGACCAATTAATGGCACAGTAGGAGATGTTTTATCAAACTGCAATGTATGTTCGGCTATCACACTGCTGTTTCCGGCATAGTCCAGAGTCCGGGCATATATATTCATCAGTCCATTCCCGTTTACCACTACAGGAAGGGTATAATCAAGCCACTCGCCAGAGCTTCCTACACGATACTGTGATTTTAAAGTACCGCTCTGACTGTCAACACCATCCGTTATAGTAACGGTGAACGAAGAGTTACTCCACACATCCGGACTAATATCGAAATCAGGAGAAGACGGTGGCTCCTTATCCACACTGATCTTCGTTTTTTTTGCTTTTTCCACGTTCCCGTCAACATCCGTTGAACGGTAGTAGATGATTGTACTAGGCCCTTCTACAGAAAAAGGAGTGGTGTACTTATTCCATGTCTGTCCCGCATTGAAACTATACTCAGAATATTGTATTCCTGAATGCGCATCGGTTGCATTAAGAGAAACCGTAACATTACTGTTGTAATAAGAATTTTGTCCTAACGTTCCATTCACTGAAACAGATGTCTCTGGAGGGAAATTATCTTTTTTTATGGTGAAGGAAACTTCTTTAGGTACTTCATTATTGTTATTTAGTCCAATGGACTGATAAAGAATATGGTATACCTTTTTATCTGAGAAAGAGATCGGTTGACTGTAGGTTAGCCAAGATCCTCCATCGTCCAAGCTATAGCGGGTTGAAGAAACGCCAGAGCCCGGATTCTGAATGGTGAGCCCAAGTTCTACTGTCCCGTAATAAATACCGTTAACATTTAGATTTCCATTGATTTGATGTACGGTTACCGGAGCACCCTCAGCGGCTGCCGCCGAAGGTGTTCCAGTTCCAATACCGGGGATAAGAAGCGTAAAAACAAGCATTAAACTTATGATAAATGTAAAGGGCCGCTTTAATGAGTACATTTCATTCCTCCGAATGCTTCGATTTAATTTGAGTGTAGTCAACTTCATGCCATAGGTATCCAAGGAGGATTGGTGGAATATATACAGGTCTACCCCATTCGTATTTCAAATCCAGCATAAGTTCTCCCAGCCATAATTCTCCCTTTTCATCATATTGCATTTTCCATTTACCACTTTCAACAGCTTTCCCTTGATTCAATCTTTGCTCAGCTTCAGCATAAGAAAACTCTGTTCCCTTGTTATTCTCAATGGCTTGTAGTGCTGCTTCATATTCACGTTGTTGTAGTTGCTCCACTTCTTCTGTGAACTCTGAATCATATACAACTGAGAAGTCCAAACCTGGCAATTGATATTCTTCAATAAGTTCTTTAAATAATTCAGTTACATATACTTTAGCCGCTGCCTTCTCTTTAATTTTAAATATAAAGGTTTTTTCAGGAACTTTAGCAAAATCAAACACTAGTTTATCAAAACCTAAAAAGTACTTCTCTTTAAACCATTTAACCTTTGACTTTTGCCAATCTACACAATCTAAAACATTGATTACATTAATCATAAAGATATTAAGCTCATCATGAAGGAGAGGAAGAAACTCAACTTCATGTGCTATAAATGGCTTAAGTATCTGCATAACCCTTACTGATATTATAGGTTTTCCATTTATAAAATGAGGGAAATCATTAAACAACTTTTCTTTATGTGTAATCAATTCAATCGGCTGCCAAGAATAAGCTAACTTTTGCCCCTCAAAATCATTATTAATAGAATGAGAAGCTTGTTTTTCATCCTCATCATTCATAATCAAAGTAGTGGTTATGGAGTAATCAACTTTAAACTCGTAAATTTTCATATAATCACCTTATCTTTCTATTTCCTTAAATAATTTTAATTGCCCGGTTAGCATTGATTCTCTAAGACTATTTAGTATTTCAATTGCCATCAATTGCGCCTCTTTAGAATCTTTAATTTTCTTGACAGGCAATAATGCGTCTCTTACGGTCTCGAAGTAATCCTCAGCATGATCTGTATTATGAGTAGAGACTAAGTACTTTCCATCATCTAGTGATAGAGTAGACGGGGATGACTTTAACTTTGCAGGAGGCAAATAGACTCCATTCGCGGAAGAATTAATATCAATATTAACACTTGCCAGAATATCTCTTGCCTCTTTTGCTGCTTTTGACGGTTCTTTTGCTGGAACTATATGATGTGCTTCCCAATAAAGCTCTTTTATTATTTTAGTAGCAGCCTTTAATTCTGCATTTAGAATTGTTGAGTTACCTCCAGTAGTGCGTTTAGATAATCTATTAGGTACTACATTAGCATAATTAGATAATTCACAAGCGGCTATTGTATTATGCGTTAAAAGACCTAGTTCTGAAACATAATAAGTGTGATAACCCTCAACTTCAAAATTGAAAACTCTAGATTCTTTATCGCTTAATGCAACAGACTCCAAAACAACTGTATCGCCTGTTTGCGTCTCTAATAAATCCCCTGAAGCTAACTCATCAGCGGTTACCCAGCCTTTTCCTATCACCCAGAATGGATGGTTACCTGTGCTTTGAACTGTTTTACCTTGAACTCCAAGATTATAAATCTCAGCATTTTCTCTGCTAAATAAATTGACAACAGGTTTATATGCTTGCTTGCCGGTATCTGTATCCTTCGCTAAAACAAGATCGCCAATTTGAACCTTTTCTATCGGCTTAGGCCCATCTTTTGTAATGATCTCAGTTCCTTCAGGAACGCACCCGCAAGGGTTCATTTTAAAGACAAGTTCAACACGTTTAGTCGCGGTATATGATATTTTCTTTCCTGCTGTTACAAAATTCCCTATGAACGGAACGACCGCTCCGGCCGACAATAAAGCATCAAGATAATCGCCATTGACAAAGTAAATCACGCCATTAATGGCATCAGCACCTTCACCCAATATCGGTATCATCCCGATATTATTTAAGGTACATTGTAATCGCTCTTTTGCATTACCTTCACTACAAGTAACTAAAGCTAATGCGCCAGCAGAGAATTGCTGAATACCTGTCATCCCGTAAACTTCAGCAAACCATGTTCCATACGTCAATTCATAACCATGATCATTGGGATGCAAAATATAACGCTCAAAATAGTTTTTACATGCCTTACAAGTATTCGTTTTTGAAGTGATCTTTTTCCCCTTTTCAATAGTTGGGGGCAGGGGAATAATATTTAATCCGTTTAAGGGATCGTTAATTACCTGTACTAAGAATTCCTGGGTTTGTTTCTTCTTACTTCCTTCCAAGCGTGATACAAAAATCTTATACAAACCATCCTTCGCCCAGTATTGAGGCGTTCCAGAGATCGACTCTGCATAATTTGCATACCAATATTTATTAGGTAAATTGGGATCAACTGATCCATTCCAGGTAATATCGGTTAGTGTATCCTTGTTGAAACTTCCTCCCGTGGTATATTCATAAACACTTAACCCATTTGCCAGATTGGCTGTTCTAATCTCTACTTTAAGGTTAGTATTATTCACCTTATTTTTATACTGGACTTTAACAGAACCTTTACTGCCAGGCGTAGCATCGAAGCTTTTCACTGCGCTTGCTTTCAGCGCACGTAAGGTAGACAAGAACTCACTTTCGCCCTTAGTGTACTCAATAACATTAATATCCGCTGATAGCTCATACTCAAATTTGGAGAAACCCCAAGCCGGGCCTTCCCAACCACTCTGAACCTTCAGATAATATGTTCCTGCAGCCAGGTCAAATGACATCTGCCCATCGGCACTGAAGTATCCCCTGATATTCCCGTAGGCATCCTCAATGGTGCCATCACCCTGAGATAGATACAAGCTGACCTGATCTGGGGCAGTCAAATCTATTTTGTAGTAATCCGTATCGTATAAAGACGAAATTGCGAGCGGAGCACCGTGTGAATCTGTAGTTACCATCTCCCCAAATGGAAGACTTGCTGCAGTACCCGGACTGCTATGTTCCATATTCTCGACTGTAAACCTTGTCTGTAATCCATTTACCGAACCAAAGCTGCTTACAGCAACGTAGTAGGTGACGCCGGCAGTTAGAGTCATTTCTAGCTTAGAGAAATGCTCTCCGTAGGGCCTGTAATCTGTAGCATCATCATTCGCATTCAGCAATGTTGTTAAGTCAGAATCAGAATACAAGGCTATTTCAGTATCATTTAACTGCGAAGTCGCCTGATAATTGGAAGTAAAGAAACGATATTTGCCTGTTGATGCAGGTGTAAACTGCAGATAGGCTTCCTCTCCACTTGCCTTGGATAAATCAATGGATGTCCCGCTTTTCAGTACGGTAAAGGCAGTTTGTCCAGCTGAAGTCACCAGCAGCCGTGCATAAGTTTTACCGCCATTTGCTTCATTTACACGAATATAGTATGGAACACCAGCGCTAAGATTAACAGTCACCTCCGAGAACACGGAGTCTGATTTATCATCGTTATGACCACCGGTAATAGGTTCTTCCATCTCTACACTCGCATATACAGATAGATTCGTATCGTTAGCCTTTGAACTAGCACTTCCTCCGTAACGGTTAGTGTTTATTCGGAATCTACCAGTATTTCCTGGAACGAAGACATATACATTACTGCTCCCGGCCTGTTCATTAATATCTACCGGATGATCCTGCTGAATGTAAGGAATGCTTGAGCTGATGACATCTGCAGTAACTCTAGTACGCAAAGCAGTTGTATCAAAACCATTTACTTTGACATAGTACGTCTGTCCGCCAATTAGGCTGATTCGGATCTCTGAGAAGACCGTATCATTCGTATCATCATTCACTGCAAGCTGCTTACCCAGCTGTAAATTGTTATATATAGAGAGTTCGGTATCCACTACAGAACCGTTACCTTGATACGGACTAGTGAAAATCCGGTACACTCCGGTGGTAGCCGGTTTGAAGCTGAACAGCTGTGTGCTGAGAGAGGCCTGGTTTACATCCTGCGGCTGATACACAATTAGTTCTGGCAAGGTAGTTGAAGCCTGAACTGAAGCATAGGCGCTGCTGCCTTTAGGATAAACTGCGGCTACTTCTAGGAGATATCCTTGTGAAGACACCAAGTTTAAAAATGTATATGAATTGACGTTAGAGGTACTCTTCTCCACCCCGTTAATCCGGAGTTTATAGAGCGTTGCCTCAGGCATCGCATCCCAGGAAAGCTTTATGCTATTAGCATAGGCTACCGTTTTCAGACCAGTAGGGACTGCAAACGGTTGAGCCTCAATAGATCCCAAAGTCAACGTATACGGTGAGTTGCTAAATTGGCCGCTGAAGCCAGTAATCTTAAGGTAATACACTTCATTTTTGGTAATTTGTAAATCTACATGCTCTGCCACACCAGTGCCATTGGAGGAGCTCCATACGGGAAGTCCGGAAGCAGTATATATATCAAGTTCATAGTCAACTGTAGATGGAATGGTCAATCCGATAGGGATTTGTCCTGTCTCTTCAGCTGTCAGTTTGTAATAATCCACATCACTGGCAGAAGAAATGTAAGAAACATAACTATTTTTAGGAAATACATTTTTTGCAGTTATAAAGGTATCATTAGGTTCAAAAGTATCTTGCCCTATGCCTGCTTCAGTCACATAAATTGTAAATTGATAATCATATAACCCTGAGGGTACAGCAGGAAATTTGTATTTGATTTTATACGTACCGGTAGGTGTGGATGAAGAAGTCTGCCAAGTGTAGGGAATATCCTTATCCAGTGCCACTCCAGTTATCGTTTTACTTGCAATGACCTGAAGCGGATTGGAGGCAGAAGTAACTTCCACCTCAACCTTTTGATGCGGGTTCTCCCCATGCTCATCTCCTTCCAGCTTTAGGGAGACTGTAACCGAATCCCCAGGATGGATAGAGGCACCGTCATTCTTAGGGTCGTAAGAGGCTATTCCTATTTCACTATCTGGAATAGAAGGCATGATCGTATTAAGTCCTGATAGATTTTCTTCAGATAATGGAGCAATCGATCCTTTAATAATTCCTTCTGCCTTTGCAATATTTATAATTCCATGACCAGCTTCATGTGATGTTTCGAGCGGGGTTGCCGCTTCGTATAACTTATCAATAACTTCCTGCCCGTTCAGCGATGGATGGTGAGACCACAATAATGCAACAGCACCCGTGACATGCGCTGCGGCGTTGGATGTTCCCGAGGAAACACCATACTCTCCATTCATTGTTGTACTCATTACTCCAAAACCCGGTGCTAAAATATCCAGTTCATCGCCTGTAGCTGAGAAGTCCGTACGATGGTGTGATGATTCTATCGCACCGACAGCAATAACTTCAGGATATCTAGCGGGATATTGCACGGTGTCTTCCCCGGAACCGTTATTTCCTGCTGCAGCAACAATAATAATACCAGCGGATGTCGCCTTTTGAATGGCTTTGTGCAGCATTTCACTATACTGCGCAGATACAAAACTCATATTAATGATATTGATCTTATGATCAATAGCCCATTCAATACCCTGAATAACCGAGCTAGTATATCCGTCGCCAGAAGAGTCGGCTACCTTTACTGCATATAGCTCAGCATTCGGTGCTGTACCTACTACTCCAAAGGAATTATCCAATGCGGCAATAGTACCTGCGATATGTGTTCCATGCCCCTTATCATCCTCATAACTATCCGCAGATTCTACATAACTAATCCCACCAGCAAGATTCAGATCCGGATGGCTAGATATCCCCGTATCAAAGACTGCCACTTTGATCTGTCCATCACCTGCACCCACTGCTTCTCTGGTTATATATGAACCTGTCGAATGAATTCCCCAAGGAATGGTTTGCGAAGATTCCTTAATTGGCTGCTCTTCTACCTTGGTAAGTGTTCTCTGCTCTGCAATTTGTATTGGTTTATCTTCTTCTACTGAAGCAACCATTGGATTTGCAAGCAACTGATTGACTTCCTCGGGATGCAACTCCATATACAGAGCATTAGCACTTTCCAGATCCTTCACATGATATAAATTAACTTTTTGCGCAAGATCTTGATCGTATTGCTGTTTTCTCATCTCTGCTAAGGGACTCAGGTCTAGTGCACTATTCTTGAGACCTAACTCGTATTTCTCTCCATATACACTGTAAACTACACTAGATACATTTACCTGGTAATTCTCCTTCAAGCTGACTATGTATTTCCCTCTCATATTTTTACTGTAAGTATCCTGTGTTACTGTCATCGACGATAATATTTCACTCACTGCGTCCTTAGTTTCCTTCGATACCGAAGAAATCAAATCACCAGTTTCGAGCGTTGGCTTATTCTCTGTGAGTTTGTCACCTTTAGTAGCCCCGCTAGCAGTGGCATAGCCTGACATCTGGATCACATTACCAAACAAGATAGATAAAACTAAAAATATTTTGGCTATCCTCTTCAAAAAATTTCCTCCTATTAAATAAATTTCCACCTAAATTCCACGCTTAAATAGCGTATTCTTTTACTAAAGTTTCAACAATAATTATTTTTGTTCTTTTTTGTATATTGATGTCGAATAATGCAATAAGATAAAAGATAATACTTTAGACACGTGTCATTAGCTGCTGGCTATTGTAATTTATTAGCCCCTTAACCCTATTTATTAACAAACGCAAGTCACACAAATGTCAAAAAAGGGAGTACCCCAACCCCATATACTGGCTGGAATACTCCCTTAATTATTTTCACATTCAAATTTTTTTTACCCCGAGCTGGGCTTATTGCCTACGGTTACTCCGTAACCTTGCTCTGATTCGCCACCTCGCGGGCTTTCTGCTGTACCGTTTCACGTTTGCTGAGACCCTGTAGTGCACCATAATGACGCTCATTCAGCTTCCACGATTTCTGCACCGGAATCCACAGCAGGTCCATCTCATCCAGCACATAGTTCAGCGTCTTGATCGAAGGCTTCAGCACCGAGGCAAACGCCAGGTCAAACGTATAACCGGCATCCTTCAGCAGCTTGCCCGCCTTCTTCGCCTCTTCAACGCCCTTCCCCGTCAGATCGGGATCACTCCAGCCCGTAAACAGATTCTGCCGGTAATATTCACTCTCTCCATGTCGTATCAGGACTATTTCGTACATAAGTATGCTCCTTCTCCCGTGTCCCGTGTATATTTTGCTGTGCTTTTCTTTAACTTGTCACAGAGCAGTGTACACTTCAACTTCAGGTCTGTCTTGCGGACTAGGAAGCCGCTATTTCAGCTATTCTGTCAGATCACGCAGGGTAAGCGGACTCAGATGCTCTTAAGTTTGCCTATACTACTCTATTTCAGTTCCAATCAGCCAGATAACGGCCCCTGAGTCCGCAGCGGGGGGAATAAGTGCCTTTTTCGCTAAATAGGCTCCTCACGGTCCGCATAGCACATATGGTGCATATGGTGCACCTGGCACACACTGTACATCTAACACATTTAACACATTTAACACATCTAATAATGCATAACGCCAGATACTCATGGCAAAGCTGGTGAACTGTAGGATTGAATCCACTACTTGATTATGAGAAAAAAAAGGAGTATCCTAAGAATCATCAAATGGTCCAAATGTTTAAACATTTAATCATAAAGCAAAGGAGATGACCACATTGAGCAAACAGGCAATTGCGATTTTCCGGGAAAGCCTGCCGATTCTTCAAGTCCTAAGCGACCCGCACCGGCAGGATATTCTGCTCTATCTCTCCGAGAGTGGCCGGAGGACAGTTAATGAAATTACAGAGCAGCTGACCCTATCGCGTCCGGCGGTCTCCCATCATCTCAAGCTGCTGAAAACTGCAGGGGTTGTCACGGTCGAGCAAGCAGGCACTCAACGCTATTATGAGCTATCCATGCAGGAGTCGGTGGATCTGTTAAGAAGATTATTAACCGCCCTGGAGCAGGATTGTCTCTAAACCATTATCCAATATAAGGAGGAGCATATGAAACAGTGGAAGCAAGAGCAGGTCGCAGATCTTTTGCAGGAGCATCGCAAGAAATTCCGCAGCGGCTACACTCTTAGCGCGAAATTTCGTCAGGAACAGCTTCAGAATTTGTCGGACGCGATCCGGCGGTACGAGCCGGATCTGTTATCGGCTCTCTATCAGGATCTCCACAAAAGCGAATTTGAGGCCTACTCGACAGAGATTGGCTTCACGCTGGACAGCATTCGAAACACAAAAAAACAGCTTAAGCGGTGGATGACGCCGAAGAAGGTCAAGACGCCTTACTTTCACGGCCTGTCCAAGAGCCACATACACAAGGAGCCTTATGGTACCGTTCTGATCGTCGGGCCGTTCAACTACCCGTTCCAGCTGTTAATTGAACCGCTAATTGGAGCGATCGCGGCCGGCAACACAGCCGTTCTGAAGCCTTCGGAGAATACCCCGGCCGTTGCAGCAGTAATCAAGAAGCTGATCGAGGAAACCTTCGACAAGGACTATATTAGTGTAGTCGAGGGCGAGAAGGAAACCACCTCATTGTTAATTCACGCTCCCTTCGACTACATCTTCTTCACCGGGAGCGTGCCGGTGGGCAAGATCGTCATGGAGGCGGCCGCCCGCAACCTGGTTCCCTTGACCTTAGAATTAGGCGGCAAGAGTCCGGCTATTGTGGACCGGACGGCCAATCTGGAGGTTGCCGCCAAGCGGATTCTCTGGGGGAAGATGATGAATGCTGGACAGACCTGTATCGCCCCTGACTATGTTCTGGCTCATGAAGAGATTAGGGAACCGCTTCTTGATAAGATGAAGACCGTCCTGACCGACTTCTTCGGAGCAGATCCCCGGCTGAGCCCAGACTATGGCCGGATCGTGAACGAGCGCCAATTCGAGCGGCTGGCTGGCATTCTCGAAGCGGACCGGGCAAAGGTATACGCCGGCGGCCACACCGTCAAGGAGGAGCTCTATATCGAGCCTACGCTGCTGGATCAAGCCTCCTGGTCTGACGCTGCCATGCAGGATGAGCTCTTTGGCCCGATTCTGCCCGTTATCGGTTATACGCAATTGGATGAGGCCATTAAACAGGTGAATGACCGGGCCAAGCCGCTCGCGCTATATCTATTCACCGAAGACTCCCATGTACGGCAGGAAGTGCTCAGCCGCGTATCCTTTGGCGGAGGTTGTGTCAATGACACTATCAGCCATGTGGCCAATCCACATCTGCCCTTCGGTGGAGTGGGCCATGCCGGAATCGGCGCCTATCACGGGAAATACAGCTTCGACCTGTTCTCCCACACGAAGAGCGTGCTCAGCAAGAGCACGAAAATAGACATTTCATTCTTGTTCCCGCCTTATGGCGACAGGGTGAAGTGGGTTCGAAAGATCTTGAGATGATGCCAGAGAATCGGCAAGAAGGAGGAAAATAGGATGAGTACCTTACAATTAGCATCACTGGATGAGGTGAAGAAAGAGCTGCTACAGCTGGAGGGTAATGAGGATATTCCGACCAGCCAGTGGCCTCTCTACGAGATTCTGGCGCACTGCGCCCAGACTATTGAGTATTCTATGACGGGCTATCCTCAACTGAAGCCCAAGCTGGTGAGAAACACGATCGGGCGGGTAGTTATCCGAAAATTTCTGAAGCAGGGCTTCATGAAGCACAACCTGACTGCCCATGTGCCGGGTGGGGCAAAGCTCAAGACTTCAGGAACGGCCAAGGAAGGAATGGAGCTGCTGCGGCAGGCCATTGACACCTTCCAGGCTTACCAGGGTCCGCTCGCCCCCCATCTGATCTTCGGTGAGCTGAGCAAGGATGAATATGACCGGTATTTCGCCATGCACATTGCCGATCATTTCTCGGAAGTTCAGCATTAAAGCCGCCTTACTCCGTAACCTTACTCTGGTTCGCAACGTCGCGGGCTTTCTGCTGCACCTCTTCCGGTTCGCCGAGGTAGAAGCGGCTGATCGGCTTCACATCGTCGTCGAGCTTGTAGACCAGCGGAACGCCGGTCGGGATATTTAGATCCAGCAGTGCGGTCTCGTCGATATCCTCCATATACTTGATCAGGGCCCGCAGCGTGTTGCCGTGCGCCGAGATCAGGACCCGCTCCTTCTTGCGGATGAGCGGCACAATCCGGTTGGTCCAAAAATCTCCAACCCGGTGCACGGTATCCTCCAGACTCTCGCCGTGCGGAATGTCGCCTGGCCGCACTTCCTTATAACGGACATCATGTCTGGCATAACGCGGATCATCCGACTCCAGCTGCGGAGGCCGGACCGAGAGGCTGCGCCGCCAGATGTGGAGCTGCTCCTCGCCGTATTTCAGCGCGGTCTCGCTCTTGCTGAGGCCCTGCAGCGCACCGTAATGGCGCTCATTCAGCTTCCACGACTTCTGCACCGGAATCCACAGCAGGTCCATCTCATCCAGCACATAGTTCAGCGTCTTGATCGAACGCTTCAGCACCGAAGCGAATGCAAGATCGAAGGTGTATCCGTTCTCCTTCAGCAGCTGGCCCGCTTTCTTGGCCTCCTCCACGCCCTTCTCCGTCAGATCGGGATCACTCCAGCCCGTAAACAGATTCTGCCGGTTGTATTCACTCTCACCATGCCGTATCAGAACGATTTCGTACATAAGTATGCTCCTTCTCCCGTGTATATATTTTGCTGTGCTTTCCTTTATTGTGTCACAGTGCAGTGTGCGCTTCAACTTCAGGCCTGACTCGCGGACTGGGAAGCCGCTATTTCAGCTATTCTGCCAGATCACGCAGGGCAAACGGACTCAGCATACACAGCACACACAGCACATCTAACACCCGAAGTACCTATACCACACTCAGCACGATACTCCCCGCCGCTTCAGCGGATCTCCGAAGGACTTTTCCCGGTGTGCTGCTTGAATTGGCGGCTGAAAAAGAAGATGTCCCGGTAGCCGAGCGCATCCGCCACCTCCGTGACGTTCATGCCCGCATACAGCAGCAGATGCTGCGCCCGTTCGATCCGTGCACGGATCACATAGGACTGGACCGAGGAGCCGGTGATCTCCTTGAACTTGATTGAGAAGTAACGCGGGGACAACCCCGCCCGGGCGGCCAGATCCTCTACCCGGTGCGCCGCCCCGGGATGCTGGCTGACATAGTTGGCGACCTCGTGGATCACCTCCGCCAGCTGGTTGCTGACATGGCGCTCGACCGGCCTTGCCTGATCCTGGCGCAGCAGATGAATCATGAGCTGCTTCAGAATCAGACGCCCCTCCTCCTCCGCCGCATAAGTCTGCACCAGGAACAGCCGGACATAACGGGCCAGCAGATGCTCGAACTCCACCGTCTCCGTCAGCTCATGGTAAGGGGCCGGCAGCTCTGTGACCTCCTCCGTCACATCGAAGTGAATATATGTAATGACAAGCGGTTTCTGCGGATTATGTGTGGCACTGGTATAATCCCCCGGCCGGAACAGGAAGCAGCTTCCCTTCCCTACCTGATAGGGCACGCCGCTACGCACAACCGTACCCTCTCCACTCCAGACATAGAACAAGTCATAGTTTTGCAGCGGCTTCTCTCTTTTTTGCCATTTCCAGCCCGGTTCACAGACAATCTTCGCCAGAGCCGGGAGGATGACAAAAGAGGATGGCGATGCATGAAGCATATCGTTCCCTCCTATAAATGTAGCGTAAGCTTACTTTTCATAATACCTTGTCCGGTTCCTGTTTGTACATCTTCCGCATGCCGCAATGGAGCAGACCGCCGCCGGATTCCAAAACTATTTATCAAATCACCGCATTACTCAGTGACGGCGGCAATCCACGGTGTTATAATGTTAGGCAATGTTAACGTATATATCCCAGAAGAATACCGGAAGGATGAAACTGATGAATCCACTGGCTGGACAATTGAATGACAGCATCAAGGCAGGCAATGAACATGTATACGATATGCTCTCGAGTCTCGGTAAAGCAATCTATTTCCCCAAAGAGGGGATTCTGAGCCAATCCGCAGAGGCAACGGCTCATGCTAAAAAGTATAACGCCACCATCGGGATTGCTACCGAGAACGGGTTGCCGATGCACCTTGGCGTAATCCAGGATAAGCTCTCCGCCTACAGTCCCAAAGACCTGTACGGTTATGCGCCTCCAGCAGGCAAGCCGGAGCTCCGCTCCGTCTGGCGGGAGAAGATGCTGCGTGAGAATCCGTCGCTTGAAGGCAAGTCTTTCAGTAATCCAATCGTCACGAATGCGCTGACCCACGGGCTTAGCATCGTTGCCGATCTGTTCGCAGAGCAAGGAGATGCCGTCATTTATCCGGACAAAAACTGGGAGAACTACGAGCTGACCTTCGGCATCCGCCGGCTGACCGAAACCGTGAATTACCCGCTCTTCACGGAGGACATGAGCTTCAACAGCGAAGGCCTGCTGGATGCCCTGCTGGCCCAGAAGGACCGCGGCAAAGCCATCGTCCTGCTTAACTTCCCGAATAATCCAACCGGATATACGCCAGGCCTTGCAGAAGGCGAGGCCATTGTTGCCGCTATCCTGCGTGCTGCCGAAGAAGGCATTAATGTGGTAGTGGTGAGCGACGACGCTTATTTCGGACTCTTTTTCGAGGATTCACTCAAGGAATCCCTGTTCGGCAAGCTGGCGAATCTGCATCCGCGCGTGCTGGCGGTCAAGATTGACGGAGCCACCAAGGAAGAATTCGTCTGGGGCTTCCGCGTCGGCTTCATCACCTACGCTTCGGAGAACAAGGAGCTGCTGGCTGCGCTGGAACAAAAAACGCTCGGCATTATCCGGGCTACCATCTCCAGCGGCGCGCATCCGTCGCAGACCTTCGTACTCGACGCACTCAAGGCACCGGAATTCTCAGCCCAAAAGGAAGAGAAATTCCTGATCATGAAAGGCCGGGCCAACAAAGTGAAGTCGCTGCTGGACAGCGGCAAATACGGTAATGATGTGTGGACCTATTATCCGTTCAACTCCGGGTACTTCATGTGCCTGAAGCTCTTTACCGTCTCAGCGGAAGATCTGCGGCTCCACCTGATCCACACCTACGGCCTGGGCACCATCGCCCTTGGCGAGAGTGACCTGCGTATTGCTTTCTCCTGTATCGAGGAGGATCAGCTGGAGGATCTGTTCGATCTGGTCTATGCGGGCGTCCGTGATTTGGAGAAGGCCTGAGCATCCCTTTGCATACCTGCGTCAGCCCCGGAAGGCCGGGGCTGATTTTTTTTGCCCGTGGCTACGGCATTGGCCTATACACGTTCTTCCCTCCGCACATACAATACGATGTACTCAAGTACAACACACTCACACGCGAAAGGGGAATGAACAATGAGCGAAGAAGTTAGAGGCGGATACGGATACGGCGGCGGGTTCACAAGCACTGGAGCGATTCTGGTTCTCTTTATCCTGCTGGTTATCATCAGCCGTTCACTCTTTGTCTAACAGGGAGTGAGTCCCCTGGAGGGAGCTGCGCGCTCTCTCCGATCCACGTGTTATAGCATTCCCTGCTCCAGCTGATATGAAGAGGGAATTCCCTTGCATACATTCTTTGCTTCTGAAAATGGCCTCAGACTCCGCATCCGCGAGAGCCTGAGGCCATTTGTGATAAGCACACCCGCTTGCGGGTGTCTACAGGTCGTCTTCATCCATACGCGCTTCCTTGCGGGTGGAGTTGACCTTGAACAGATACGCCAGCAGGAATCCGCAGGCGAAGGTAGCCAGCACTTCCAACGGCCGCTGCCCGGCCTGAAGCAGGAGCGGCAATCCGGTCAGCAGCGCCAGGACCAGATGGGCCCGGAATACAAACTGGATCGTTCCCTTGCCCTTGCTGCCCTCCGGCAGCGGGTAGACGGTCAGCCAGAACGATTCGCTGTGCAGCTTGCGCAGTGCCGTCAGCTGAATGCCCATCAGGAAGAGGAAGAATACATAGATGCCGCTGCCGAGGTAGCTGTCCTTCATCATCCAGACCAGGAACAGATCCAGCACAGCCATCCGCAGGACGATGCCGAAGACATCCCCCCGGGCGAAGCTTTTGGTCAAGAGGAACCGGTAGGCGGAATCCCGCTGCCAGCTCAGCCCGCTGCCCCAACGCGACAGATAACGGCGGGCATAGACCCGCTGCTCGCGTCCCGGAACATCGACGAACCAGCCAAGGACCATCAGCGCCCGGGTCCCCTGATTCTTTTCCATAGTGATTAGGCGTTCCCACGGAACAGCATGCCGTCCTGGAACAGCCAGTGCGGCCACATAGGCTGCGGCCAGAATCAGGATGAAGATCAGGGCGCGCATGGACGGCTGCCATAACCATGCGGCAACCATTAGACCACCTACTGCCCAACGCAACAAGTTATAACCTGCCGCAGCGGGGCGGGAGAGCATCGCCGTCTCCCGCCATAACCCGTAGCTGGATAACAGCTTGACCAGAATCAGCACCAGCAGGGTAGCCAGCAGTCCCCGGGGTGACTCCTCGGTGCGTATGTACAGCGGCCATAATGTAATGAGGATGAAGGCCATGCGCAGAATCTTCCACACATTGCCGCTGACCCAGGACGGGGCGAAATACTCTCTCATCCGGTGGCCCTGCGGCAGCAGGAAGATCGTATCCGGGGTCTGCAGATACGTCCGGAAGCTGCTGTGCACCGCCGCAGGCACCAGCAGGACGAACATAATCCAGCGGATCGGTATGCCAGAGGGAATATCGCGCAGCAGCGCTGTATACCAGGCGGAGAACATAATCAACACCAGCAGGAACACCATGGCTACCCCGCTCTGAATGATATATCCGGCATAAGGGATCAGGCTGCCTGTGAACCGGCTGCGCCGCTGCTGGCGCAGCTCCTTCAAATCCATATCATTTCCCTCCCTGAACCAGCTCGTAGAACAGCTGCTCCAAATTCAAGCCCTGCCGCCCGGCCTTCGCGGTCATCTCGGCCAGCGTTCCCTCCGCAATCACTTTGCCGCCATGCAGCACAATGAACCGGTCACAATAGTTCTCAATCGTGGAGAGAATATGCGAGCTGAGCAGAATTGAAGCTCCGGACTTCTTCAGGTCCAGCATGAAATCCAGCAGAGAGCGGATACCCAGCGGGTCAAGGCCGAGGAACGGCTCGTCGATCACATACAGGGCCGGGCGCGCTACGAACGCGCACATGATCATCACCTTCTGCTTCATTCCCTTAGACAGATGAGAGGACAAGGTATCCATCTTGTCCTCCATATTGAAGAGTGCAGCCAGCTGGCTGGTGCGTGATTCATAATCACTGTGCTCCACGCCATATGCTCTGGCCGTGAATTCCACATGCTCACGAACCGTCATTTCCTCATAGAGCAGAGGGGATTCCGGCACGAAGGACAGCGCACTGTGGTAGCTCCCGGGATCGCTGCTGCGCGTCTTCCCCTGTACCGTAATCTCACCCTTATGCGGGGACATCAGCCCCAGGATATGCTTCATTGTAGTGCTCTTGCCCGCACCGTTCAGTCCGATTAACCCAACCATCTCACCGGGCTGCACCTGCAGGCCGATGTCATGCAGCACCGGCTTGTTCAGGCTGTAGCCTCCGCTGAGGCCCGTAATTTCCAATACGGGAGCTGTATTCATTGACCGTCACCTCTCGGGGTTTTGTTCTTGAGCCATTTCGGGGCTCCCTTATTCTTGCGGTTCTGCTCCCGCTCCGCCTGGCTGCGGGCCTTGCCCCCCGGCCCCGCCGCGCTGCGCGTGCCGGCGCTCACTCCCGGTCGGTGCTGCTCGCGCCGCACCGTAACGCCACTGCCGCCGGTAGCTAGCCCCGGCTGGCCTGCCGGAGCGTCGCCGCCCGTCCCTCCGGCTGCTGTTCCAGCCGCCTCGCTGCGCACCTGCGGCTTGCCGGTGCGCGGCGCTGCAATGCCGCCGCGTGGTTCAGCCCCTTCGCGGCGCTCCTTCACGCCGCCGCTGCGCAGCTCGGCGCGTTCGCCTTCCGCCAGCGCCTTGCCGAAGGCCATCTCCCGCTCGTCCAGCTGGATATCCAGCTCGCGGGCGAATTTGCGCATGATGAACGTCTGCTGCTCCGTAACGATCGTTACGGATAAGCCGCGTTTGCCCATGCGCCCGGTCCGTCCGGCACGGTGGACATAGTGCTCGGAGTCAAAGGCCGGATCGAAGCTGACGACAAGCGTCAGATTCTCAATGTCCAGGCCCCGCGCCGCTACATCACTGGCGACCAGAACCTTAAGCTTGCCGTCCCGGAAGCGGGTCAGCACGTTTGCGCGCGTCACCTTGTCGGCATCGCCGTACAGCGCTGCGGCCGGAAGGCCCAGGTGGTTCAGCTTCGCCGTTACTTCAGCGATGTCGTCGGTCGCATTCACGAAGACAATGGCCCGGTCCGGCTTATAGTGGCGGATCACCCGGCGCAGCATATCGATCTTGTTCCGCTCCTCGCACACCACATAGTGGTGCTCCAGGCTCTGGGCAGTCATCATGCCGGGATCGATGCCGACCTCCGCCGGATTCTTCATCTCCCGGTTCGCCAGCAGACGGGTCTCCGGTCCAATCGTAGCCGACAGCATAACCAGCTGCCGCGTACGCAGCGCGCTGCTGACGATCTTCGTCACTTCGCCCGCGCCGCTAAGCTGGAACATCTGATCCGCCTCATCGAGAATAATCGTGCTCACCTCATGCATCTTGAGCTTGCGCAGCCCGATCAGCTCACGGATGCGTCCCGGGGTGCCTACCACCAGATGCGGATGCTCCCGCAGCTTGTCAATCTGGCGCTTAATCGCCGCCCCGCCGATCAGCCCTATGGCCCGGATGCCCCGGTGTGCCCCGTAGCGCTCTGCTTCACGGAGAATCTGCATCGCCAGTTCCTGGGTTGGGGCCAGCACCAGCTTTTGCACCGCTTTCGAATCCGGGTTAATCCCTTGCAGCAGCGGCAGCAGATAAGCCAGTGTCTTGCCTGTTCCTGTCTGGGATGCGGCCAGAACATCTCTTCCTTCCAGCAGAAGCGGAATCGTCTGCTCCTGTACAGGGGATGGTTCGGTGATGCCGAATTCAGACAACCGGGCAGCAAGGTCTTCCTGGATGCCGATAGCCGCAAAAGAAGCTTTATTCATAATAGGGTTTCATCCTTTTCACTTAAGATAATATGTTCATTATATGCCAAAAAGGCCTCTCCACCAAATGGAAGGCCATAAAATCTAAGCTGGGGCCGTATTTAAACGGTCTTACCATCCTGTATACCAAAGGGGGACAAGCCTTCACGCCATACATCGAAGCTACAATTTATTCATTTTCTGTTCATCAGGTTATAGGTCAGCTTGTCTGCCAGCCGCGGGAACAGGCCATAGAGCCGGATGCCGAAGCCTGCCAGAGCGGGCAGGTCCACTTCCTCTTTACCCTTATCCATCAGCTTGACGATCTTCGCGGACACATGCTGCGGCGTCATCATGATCCGGCTTACGCTTCGTTCATAATTACCGGAAGGGTCGGCGGTCTTGAAGAATTCGGTCGCGATGGGGCCGGGGTTCACAGCCGAGACAATAATCCCGCTCCTCCGCAGCTCCTGCCGGAGCGCATTGGTGAAGCCGAGAACGGCATGCTTGGTGGCCGTGTAGGACACTGAGCGTGCGGTTCCGATTTTGCCGGCCATGGAGGCCACATTCACGATCTGACCGCTGCCGCGCGTAAGCATATGAGGAACGACAGCCTTGGTACAGCGCACAATTCCCATATAGTTAACATCCATCATATCAGCGAACTCTTCAGACTCCATCTCTGTAAAAGCCGCAAACCTGCCGTAACCGGCATTATTGAGCAGAATATCAATTCTGCCGTATTGCTCCAGGATCTCCGTAAAGGTACGCTTCACCGCCGCCTCATCGGTCACATCACAGACGAACAGCCCATGCTCCCCCTGGATGCCCGCCGCAACCGCCTGCAGCTTGTCCCTGGACCGGGCCAGAAGAACGGGAATCGCCCCTTGCCCGCTGAGCATCTGCGCCGTAAGCGCGCCAATCCCGCTCGAAGCTCCTGTAATTACCACAATCTTGCCTTGTAATGCCATGGAATAGATTCAACTCCCGATTATCCGCCTAAGAGATCATTACCTGAATATCAAGCTCCCCAATGCCTTCCATCACAAGCGGAATACTCAGCGCTTTGCGCGGCAGAACAGTCATGCTCTCGGACTTCATCAGCTTCGGCGGGGTAATGTCTACCGACACCCCCTGATTGGAGAGAATAGTACTGGCATTGCCGCTGATCATATTGCCCAGCTCGGAAATGGCGCTCTGGCCCATCTCATCCATTTCTGTTATCACATAGCCGCCCATCATGGCAGACACGATCTTCAGCGCTACCTGCTCGGCAATCCCGAAGATAATATCCCCGCTGAGCTGACCTGTCATTCCCACTTGAATCCATATATGATCATCGATCAGTTCAATATCCTTGATCCCAAGCATACCGGTGGATGGCGAGACTTGGATCACCTGTTCAATAACAATGCGCGCAGACTCTAAAAACGGATTGATTACTTCTGCTTTCATGAAAGTGCTGTCCCCCTCGACCAGTCTTTAGTCATATACCAAAAGTCCTAAGCAATAATGATTTATTATACTTCATATATCGGCATTATTCACCAAAAATTAATGGTCTGCTCGAATGATTTATGAAGATAGTTTGGACCGCAACATTGCCCTCCCGGGAGGAATCTCCTATAATTTAATCAATAAACGTAAGATCTGCGGCGTCACACCCTCCGAGTGCAGCACTCACAGCGACCCTTGTACCTGTCTACTTTGTCAGAATCCGCGGCTTGCAGACTCTAATTCTGGAAGCTTGCATGTGCACATATGCCCTCCGGAAAGCTGCGGCTTTCCCTGTTTGTACAAATATACGGCGGCACCATCCGGTAGCCATAAGGGGGACAGTCCATGAATATCAGCCAGCTCGAAACACTGATCACCATCTCCAAAACCATGAGCTTCCGCAAGGCGGGCGAGCTGCTCAACCTGACGCAGCCGGCAGTCTCGGCCCAGATCAAAAGCCTGGAGGAAGAGTTCAAAACCCAGCTTGTTGACCGGAATCAGCCGGTGACGCTGACGGACAGGGGCAAGGTCTTCCTCGCCCACGCGGAACAGATTGTTGGAATCGTAGATGAGCTTAAGCAGCGCCTTGCCGATCTCGAAGAGAATCCCCAAGGGCATATTATTCTCGGTACGACCACCTCCATCGCCATCCAGATTCTCCCCCGGGTGCTCTCCTATTTCCAGGATCAGTTCCCTCATATCAAAACCTCGATCTCATCCATGTCCTCCTCCCAGATCTACCAGCAAGTCGAGAACGGGATTGTGGATGTCGGCATCGGCTATCTGATCGGCCGCAATCCGGGAATGACGACCTCGGTCCTGTATTATGATACTTTCGAACTGGTTGTTTCGCCCCGCCATCCGCTGGCCCAGGTCAAAACAGCCGGGATCGAGGCACTGGGCACCATCCCGCTCATCCTGCTCTCACCGGATACCGTCGGCCGGAAATTTGTCGACGAGGTGCTGGCAAGGCACGGTATTCAGCCGCTGGTGATTATGGAGCTGACCAGCAGCGAGGAAGTGAAGCGGATGGTCGAGCTTGATCTGGGAGCGGCGGTCATCTCCAAGCAATCGGTCACTGCCGAGGTCAGGAGCGGAACCCTGCGCATCGTCCCGATCATTGAGCTTGAGGTTACCCATCCTGTAGGTGTCATCACCAAGTCCGGCAAGTATGTCAACTCTGCGATGAGACAGTTCCTGAGCGACCTTAAGGGAATGCCCGAGACCCAGTTCATCGGCTCAGAGTAACCTGCACCCTATTTTGCCATATTAGCCTAAGGAGATGTTCCATTATGAAGTTCGACCTGCATACCCATCATTTCCGCTGCGGCCATGCTGACGGCACGATCCGGGATTATATTGAAGCCGGAATAGCGGCGGGGCTGGATGTCATCGGTATTTCCGATCATTCGCCTTACTTCGGAAGCCCGTCCGAGCAGGCTTTTCCGCGCATTGCCATGGCCAAGTCCGAGCTGGTCCACTATGTGGAGGAAGTGTTATCGCTGCAAAAAGAATACGAAGGCCGCATCGATGTCCTGCTCGGCATGGAATCCGACTTCTTCCCGGAGCATGCGGAGCTGTACCGCAAGACCTACGCCGCATACCCGTTCGATTATGTAATCGGCTCCGTACATCATGTTGAAGAGGTCAGTATCTTCAACCAGGGCCGCTGGAAGGGACTGGACCCCGGGCAGATGCTTGCCTCCAAGGCCGAGTACTACCGGCTGATTGCCGAATCCGCACGCAGCGGCATCTTCCAGATTCTCGGCCATATCGATGCCATGAAAGGCAATTATCCGCCCTTCTCCGGGATCGCTGCTCCCAAGGAGATTGACGAAGCCTTGCGCGTGATCGGCGAATGCGGCCCGGCCATCGAGATCAACACCTCCGGCGGCACCAAGCTGTGCGGCGGCTGGTACCCTTCCGATGAGATTCTGGAGCGGGCCCTGCACTTCGGCGTGGAGGTCAGCTTCGGCTCCGATGCCCATCTTCCTGCCCGCGTGGCCGACCAGCGCAATCAGGTAGCTGCACGGCTGAAGGAGATTGGCTTCGAGTACTGGGTCTATTACAAGCGGCGCGAGAAGGTTAAGGTCGCACTGTAGGGAACCGCATACTTCATTTCAAAAACCCCGCCTTGCCAAAGTCTGCATCAGACTTGCAAAGCGGGGTTTCTATTAGGCTAAGGCGATACTATTAGAGCATCGGACAGACTACAAACTATTAGCTGCTACCTTCCAACTCTTCACTCCTAGCATCTAACAGCCACCTGCTCACGAACCGAGTCGCAGGTCCCGGTTGAATCTGCAATCCTCCGGCCCTTAACTAGTTACTCCTTATTTAGATTCTCACAGGTGAAGCCCTGCTGCTTCAGCGTACGCTGCGAGTCCCCATACTGCGGATTCAGCGCGTAGAAGCGGGCAATTATGCTGGTCCAGCTCCGCTCCGTCATTCCTTGGGACTTGAGCAGCTCCCGGTGGGTCTCATTGTATTCTTCGATCAGGTGTTGCTGATCCGGGTTATAGACTTCTTCATGATATACCGCCGCTATAGGCAGGCGTGAACTCTTCGGCTGTTCTCCCGCCGGATAGCCGATGCAGAGTCCGACCACCGGGAATACATACTCTGGCAGCTGCAAAAGTTCGATCACCCCAGCCGTATTGCGGCGCACGCCCCCAATCGGGATAATGCCCAGTCCCAGTGACTCGGCGGCAGCCACTGTGTTCGCTAACGCAATGCCGACATCCGTAGCCCCAACGAGCAACGCGTCTACATCCGCAGCCGTTTCGAACGGCTGGCCTTCCAGCTCCGCTGCAAGCTTCGCCCGGTAAAAGTCCATGCAGAACACCAGAAATACCGGCGCTTCCGCCACATGCTTCTGGTTGCCGCTCAGCGCCGACAGCTGCTGCCTGCGTTCCTCGCTGCGTACCGCAATCATCGATACCTGTTGGCCGTTCACCCAAGAGGGTGCCGCCTGGGCTGCCTCAATAATCGTCTTCAGCTTCCAAGGCTCCACCTCCTGCCCGCTGTAGTTCCGGAACGAACGGTGGTTCATAAGTAATCTAATCACATCATTCAAAGGTTCATTTCCTCCCCCATCTATACTTGTCATATCCACTGTATCATGTACACTATCATAGCCCAATCCCCTTGGAGACTGCCAGCCCACAATGTTTGCTACCGCACTAATGCTCCTCAATTGGCTATTTAGCCGACTATCTACGAATTCAGGGGCACTAATGCTCCTCATTCGCTCGCCCAGCCGACTTCCGGGCCAATTCAAAGGGATTTATCCCTCTCATTTCCCCGTCCAGCCCACTTCCGGCCAATCCAAAGGGATATATCCCTCTCATTCCCTCGTCCAGCCCACTTTCGGGCCAATTCAAAGGGATTTATCCCTCTCATTTCCCCGTCCAGCCCACTTCCGGGCCGATTCAAAGGGATTTATCCCTCTCATTTCCCCATCCGGCCCACTTTCGGGCCAATTCAAAGGGATTTATCCCTCTCATTTCCCCGTCCAGCCCACTTCCGGGCCGATTCAAAGGGATTTATCCCTCTCATTTCCCCATCCGGCCCACTTCCGGGCCAATTCAAAGGGATCTATCCCTCTCATTGGGAAGCCCATCAGGAGCCCATACCCACACAAGCCCAAAAAAAATGGACCCGAATCATCGGGTCCCAGCAGCAGTTATATTTTCAAAAGGGGGTCATGTACTTAGTTTAACCGCTGACTGTTAGAGTTTGATAACGGCATTATTTCATTTGTATGACAATGTGAAGACTTTCGTTACATCGCCCGAGCCGTCCGCCATCGGCAGGGTCCGCTCCAGCGTCAGGCCGTTCCTCAGCATGACCTGGGCGGACCGGTAATTGTCCCCCCGGCAGCGCCCCTCGACCCTCTTCAGTCCAAGTTCCCTGAAGCCGTAGGCCAGCAGCAATCCCAGTGCCTCAGTCGCATATCCGCGGCCCCACCATGACGGATTCAGCATATAGCCCAGCACGGCATGGCCTTCCTGCCGGTTCCAGTTCTGAAGGGAGACTGATCCGATCAGCTCCGGCTGTCCCAGGATATAGATACCTGCATGCAGTGAGCCGGGATCATAGCCATGCAGCATCCGGGTCACCAGCTTATCCAGCACGCCCTGCCGGGAAGTCGATGCATGACGCAGCTGAATATGCGGCTGTACCTCCGGGTGGGAGAGCAGCGACTTCAGCAGCGCTCCGTCGCCGGACGCCATATTCTTCAGTTCCACCCTGGACCCTTGCAGCGACATCCCCATGATCATCTCATAAGTGCTCATGAACTTCTCCCTCTTCTTCTCCCGCTTATGGCGCCCCTCTCTTGCAGTCCGGCTATCCCCGGCGCAGAGTCAGCACGGTAAGCTCCGGGCGGCATAAGAAGCGCAGCGGCATCATGGTCTCGCCGAAGCCCCTGTTCACATACACCGGCATCGCCTTATTCTCTGTATAATACAAGCCGTCTATGTATTTCTTAGATCCGTAAGGCGTGAACGGCGCTCCGACCAGCGGCAGACGAATCTGACCGCCATGACTGTGACCTGAGAGCTGAAGGTGAAAAGGATAGGCTTCCGCCACCTCGGCGTAATCCGGTTCATGCATCAGCAGCACCGTGAAGATGCCGTCTGGAATATCCCTGACAGCTGCCTCCGGGTCCGGCTTGCCGTGCAGCATATCGTCCAGTCCTGCTACAGCAATTGTTGCTCCGCCTTGCTTGATCAAATATGACTCGTTACGCAGGACGCGGAATCCGGCCTCCGTCAGCAGACGGGTCAGCAGCTCCGTATTCTTGTAATCATGATTCCCGAGGATGGCATACTTCCCAAGCGGAGCCTGCAGCTCTGCCAGCAGGGGGACCGAGTCGGTCAGATCTTCGGCATAGCTGTCTACGATATCCCCTGTGAAGCAGATCAGATCCGGCTGCTCTTCCTTGATGTGCTTTGTCAGCCGGGCCAGATCCTTCGCATCCTTGTTGAAGCCCAGATGCACATCGCTGAAATGGACCAGCCGGGTCCCGGCGAACGCGGACGGCAGCTCCGCAAGCGGCAGCTCCCGGCGGGTCACCTCTAACCAGTTCGGCTCTCCCTGCCAGGCATAGCCGCCGGCGAGGAGGCCTGCGCCGACTACCGCGCCTGCTCCCCGGGCCAGAAACTGGCGGCGGGTCATCTTACGGCTGCTCCGGCCTTCCGGCTTCGGGGGGCCTGTTCCCGCGCCATCCGCAGCCGCAGAAACTGTACGTTCGGGAGAGCCCCCGAACGGATTTTTGCTCATAGGGAGTATCTCCTTTCTGTACTCTAATCTATTCCGTAAATCCGCTGAGGATTGTATATCGTCCCGTTACCTGTCCGCACGCTGGCTGCTCCCTGACTTCACCGCTGTGTCTTCCTCCGGTCCGCTAACTACCTTGATCCGGCATTCTTCCTCAGGAGCTTCGCGATAGGCGCGGGCAATTCCCCTATCCATAATGTCTGCCCGGCTGACCCGCCTCTGCTTGAAGCTAACTTCAACATCCTGCGTGAACGGGAACGGAGTCAGAATCAGCGTAGAACTGTCCTGCCACTCCGCCTCAATGGCACGGCCAGAGGTGAAGCTGAACTCCTCACTGCCGGAGAAGCCGTCTACGAACCAGGGATGCTTCTCGGACTCGGCGCTGCCCGGCTTGCTCAGCGCCAGGAACAGCGACAGATCATCGCAGAATTGCAGCAGTCTGGCGTCATAATACAGCTCGCCTTCTTCAAGCGGCTGGCTCTGCTCCAGCGCCCGGTGGATACGGGCCCGGCGGTCCGCTTCACCCTCCAGATATTGTGTCAGCTCCGGGCATTCCTCCCCCGACACCTCAATCAACCGTTCAAAATGCGAGCTGCACAGCAGCGCCCCGTATGGCGTCTGCGCTTCAATCTCATCGATGCCCCGTCTATAAAAGGTCAGCTTCGGCACAACGGGGAAATCGAGGAAGCTGTACGGCTGCCCCTCCGCATCATTCCAGAACGGTGTCTCATCCAGATCAATCCAGCCCCGGTCATGGTTGCTTACTGCCCACAGTACCTCAGCCCGGCGGCCTTCCGCAGGCGTATGCTCTTCCTTGAACCACTTCGCAAATTCTCCGGCCAGCAGCCCGTGCTCATGCTGCTTCGTCATTACAAGCGTTCCATCCTGTTCACGGCAAATCACAGTCATTCCTCCCCGTTATCCGCTACCCTGGCGGTTATCTTCAAAATATAAGAATTTATAGGTTTTAGGCTATAAATTATCCTTCTATTTCTCGCTGAAACGATACCGTCCTTTAATAAGGACGGCAAAGCCGTTTCCACTTGGCTATGTAGATTATAACATATTGACCTATATTTATCGGAACCTGCAGACGTATGGCTATTCTATGCAGCTTCAGGCTCTTCATTACAGGCTGTCTATACATGTACCCTTTTTCCAGCCGGCCAGAAACATCCGTACCTGTCACTATGTCCGGTGCAGCCAAACAGGCCACCCAGGAATGACACCTGAATGGCCTGCTACGATTCTGCTTATAAACGAATGGTCTGAAAAAAGGTCAGACACCCAGCCAGCGCTTGAACATATGCTTCGTTGTCTGCTTGTTAATCTCGGCAATGGAGGTTGTGAGCGGAATGCCCTTCGGGCAGGCCCGCACACAGTTCTGCGAGTTGCCGCAGCCGTCGATGCCGCCGTCTCCCATGACCGCATCCAGGCGTTCTTCAGCGTTCATCTCACCTGTCGGGTGAGCGTTGAACAGGCGCACCTGCGAGATGGCTGCCGGCCCGATGAAGTTGGTCTTCTCGTTGACATTCGGGCAAGCCTCCAGGCAGACGCCGCAGGTCATGCATTTGGACAGTTCATAGGCCCACTGGCGCTTCTTCTCCGGCATACGCGGTCCCGGACCGAGATCATACGTGCCGTCAATCGGAATCCAGGCCTTCACACGCTTCAGGGCATTGAACATCCGGCTGCGGTCAATCACCAGGTCGCGCACGACCGGGAAGGTCTTCATCGGCTCAATGCGCACCGGCTGCTCCAGATTGTCAATCAGCGCTGCGCAGGCCTGACGGGGCTTGCCGTTGATGACCATGGAGCAGGCGCCGCAGACCTCTTCCAGACAGTTGGATTCCCAGCATACAGGAACCGTATTATCGCCTTTCGCATTCACCGGATTCCGCTGAATCTCCATCAGCGCACTGATTACGTTCATCCCCGGACGATAGGCAAGCTCGAACTCCTCCGTATAGGGGCTGGTCTCCGGTTCATCCTGGCGGGTAATAATAAATTTCACATTTTTGGGAGCTGCTGCTGTTTCCGCCATGTCAGTTACCTCCTAGAAAGTTTGGTTAGTCTAACCGGTCAGTCCTTCGAGTAATCCCGCACGCGCGGAGGAATCAGCGAGACATCGACTTCCTCGTATGAGATCTGCGGGCCGTCTGCTGTCCAGGCGGCTTTGGTGGTCTTGAGGAATTCCTCATCATTACGCGTAGGGAATTCCGGCTTATAGTGGGCGCCCCGGCTCTCATTGCGCAGCAGCGCTCCAAGCGTCATCGCCTCCGACAGCTCCAGCATGTTCCACAGCTGGCGGGTGAACGCTACCCCCTGGTTGCTCCAGCGCGAGGTGTCGCTCATGCTGATGTTCTTGTAGCGCTCCTTCAGCTCTTTGATTTTGCCGATGGTGGCTTCCAGCTTCTTATTCTCACGCACCACGGTCATGTTCGCCGTCATCCACTCGCCAAGCTCCTTATGGATCACGTAAGCATTCTCTGTGCCAGTCATCCCGAGCAGCGACTCATATTTATCTTCTTGCGTCTTGTGGAAGCTGTCGAACACCGTGGAGGAGATATCCTGCACTGATTTCTTAAGGCCCTTGATGTATTCCACAGCCTTCGGACCGGAGACCATCCCGCCATAAATGGCAGAGACCAGGGAATTCGCACCCAGACGGTTGGCCCCGTGGTATTGATATTCACATTCCCCTGCCGCGAACAAGCCGGGAATATTCGTCATTTGATTATAGTCGACCCACATGCCGCCCATTGAATAATGCACAGCCGGGAAGATTTTCATCGGAATTTTGCGGGGATCATCTCCCATGAACTTCTCGTAAATCTCGATAATCCCGCCCAGCTTGACGTCAAGCTCCTTCGGGTCCTTATGCGACAGATCCAGGTAGACCATGTTCTCGCCGTTAATACCCAGGCCCTGATCCACACACACATTAAAAATCTCACGGGTGGCAATATCGCGCGGCACCAGGTTGCCGTAAGAAGGATATTTCTCTTCGAGGAAGTACCAAGGCTTACCGTCCTTATAGGTCCAGATCCGTCCGCCTTCACCGCGTGCCGATTCCGACATCAGCCGCAGCTTGTCATCGCCGGGAATCGCCGTCGGGTGAATCTGAATGAATTCCCCGTTCGCATAATGCACACCCTGTTGATACACGGCGCTTGCGGCGGTTCCTGTGTTGATGACCGAATTCGTCGTTTTGCCGAAAATAATCCCCGGACCGCCGCTGGCCAGAATGACCGCGTCCGCCGGGAAGGTCTGAATCTCCATCGTCTTGAGATTCTGGGCGCTGATGCCGCGGCAGACCCGTTCGTCATCCAGAATCACCGAGAGGAATTCCCAGTTCTCGCTCTTGGTAACCAGGCCTTCCGCTTCCCAGCGGCGCACCTGCTCATCCAGCGCATAGAGCAGCTGCTGGCCGGTAGTCGCACCTGCGAAGGCTGTGCGGTGGCGTTTCGTTCCGCCGAACCGGCGAAAGTCGAGCAGCCCCTCAGGGGTACGGTTGAACATTACGCCCATCCGGTCCATCAGGTGAATAATGCCCGGTGCCGCTTCGCACATGGCTTTCACCGGAGGCTGGTTGGCCAGGAAGTCGCCGCCATAGACAGTATCATCGAAATGCTCCCAAGGCGAGTCGCCCTCGCCCTTGGTATTGACGGCGCCGTTGATGCCGCCCTGCGCGCAGACGGAATGTGATCTTTTGACAGGGACCAGTGAGAATAGATGTACATGCGCGCCGGATTCAGCGGCCTTAATGGTAGCCATCAGGCCGGCCAGACCGCCGCCCACGATGATGATATCGGCTGATGCCATGATTGTTCCCCTCCTAAAAGTTTTGTGAGCGTTTGCTTCCTGACTCCTCATCGTACAAAACTCGCTTCGGAAGCATACGCTTTAGTTTTGCGGAAGATCCGCTTCTTCGAGATAGCTGTGCAGCAAAACTTGCCTCGGAAGCATAGGCTTAAGTTTTGTGAGCGTGTCCGCAGCATAAGTTAACCGCTTCCACTCACCTTTATATCCTTAAATGAAACTGCGCACTGACTGCATCGCCGTAGCGGCAGTTTGGAATTCATCGTTACGGAAGGTAACCAGCGACAGGACGAACATGAAGGTAACGATAACAAAAATACCGAGGCAAAGTACGGACGATACTCTCTGCGAACGCGGACCCACCGTGATTCCCCAGCTGATCAGGAACGACCATAGACCGTTGGAGAAATGGAAGCAGGCAGCCACGATTCCGACAATATAGAGAGTCATCAGCAGCGGCTGGGTCACAATGTTATGCATCACTCCGCCAAGCTGATCATGCTCCACCTTGCCGAGCGCAACCTGGACGCGGGTGTCCCACAGATGCCAGACAATGAAGATGAAGGTGACGACTCCGCTGATCCGCTGCAGCGTATAACGCCAGTTGCGCTCAAGATTGTAGCGGTTCAGGTTCGGCTTCGACTGGTACGCGATGTACAGGCCGTATACTCCGTGGTACAGCAGCGGCAGCCAGATGCCGAACAATTCCAGGAAGAAGACCAGCGGCAGGCTGTTCAGCCACAGCACACTGTCTGTGAAACCAGCAGCGCCACCCTCTACTGCTGCGAAGTTCGTCAGCATGTGCTCAAGGAAGAATGCCCCGAGCGGGATAACGCCGAGCAAGGAATGAATCTTTCTGGAATAAAATCCTCTCATGCAAAGTGTCCCCTTTCCATATAAAACAGCGTTTTCACAAGTCTTTTTAAAGAGCATACACCGCCGGGAGTACAGTTGAAACAGGGCAGCGGCAGGCTTGATTTAGCGGCTAACAGTCTGTTTGCACCACTATCCATTGTTTTCCCGGACTTTGCTGAATAATTCACAATATGTGAATATCCTGTGTCACTTTTCATGTTACTCTTTTTTTGCTTATAAGGGAATTGCAATCTAATTATTAATCGTTATACAATAATTGCATAAGAATATTTTTAATATGATAATAATTCTCATTTAGCTTCATTAATACCTTACAATTTAGGGTTGTCTTCCTGCACATCAGGAGAACCTTTGCTCATCGGCTATGCCTTTTATCACAATTGTATTGGATTTGGAAGAGAGGAGCACTATGAAATGTATGATGATTTAGATGCTTTTGCTGCGGTGGTGGAGCACTCTAGCCTGAATCGGGCCTCGCGCCAGCTCAACCTGTCCCAGCCGGCCCTCTCCCGCAAAATCTCCAAGCTGGAGGAGCGGCTCGGCGTCGCCCTGTTCAACCGCTTCGGCAAGCGCCTGGAGCTTACAGAGGTCGGCCGCCTTACCTACACCTATGCGCTGGAGCAGCGTCAGCAGCGTTCCAGGTTCCTGGAAGCGTTATCGAAGTTCAAGGAGGGCGAGCCGCAGCTCGTAACCTTGGGCGCCAGCCTGACCACGCTGCAGACAACCCTGCCTCCTCTGGTAAAAGCGTACACCGAGAAGTATCCGGCAGCCGAGCTGAAGCTCATCACCGGGAAGACCCATGAGATGGTCACCGCCGTCAGCGAAGGCAAATGCGATGTCGCCATCATCGCCTCCCAGGTTCAGGAGCCGGGGCTGCGCTGCATCCCGCTGTTCGAGGACCAGCTCCGGCTGGTCGTCTCCGAGCAGCATCCGCTGACCCTGACGCCACGGCTCACCATGGAGCATCTGTCCCGGCTGCCGATGATTCTTTTCTCCAAGGGAACCTGGTACCGCCGGACGACAGATGATCTGTTCCAGCGCTGCGGGGTTGATCCCGATGTACGGATGGAGATCGACTCCTTCGAGGCCATCGTCCGCCTGCTGCCGACGATCAAAGCTGCGGCCCTGCTGCCGAACTCTTACTTGCGTCCGGAGCTGCTGAACGGCGGGGGACTGGTCTCCCTGCACATCAAAGAGCTGGAGCAGACCCAGCGGACCACTTGCCTCATCTACCAGAGCAGCGGCGGACTCAGCACGGCAGCGCGCTGTCTGGTGCAGGTGACGGAGGATGTCTTCCTGAACAGCCGCGAGTAGCGGCGGGGAACACAGCAATCACCCGGCAAGCCTCCGTAATACTACGGATCGGCCTGCCGGGTGAGGATACTGCCAGGTACTTCTTTTGCTAAACTAAGCCAGACTTACACTGCATTAACGGAATTTGCCTGCATCAATTGCTGCCTGCTTCTCATCGAGAATCTCCTGGTAGCCTGCCTCCAGATACGTCTTCTTGGCGGCTTCATACGTAGCAGCGAATTCAGCCTCCGGAGCAAGCACCACCTTCACGTACAACTCCTGGAACAGCGTGTTCAGATCGGCCTTGTATTCGTTCACCTTCTCCAGCACCACATTGAACAGCGCATCCGGTGTACGGAATTCGGCAACCTCGTCATAATACTTCACCAGATCATCCGCCAGCGGCTCATAACCGGACGGTGCCCAGTTACGCAGGTTGGCCTTGCGGGTCTTGGCTTCATCCGGGTACTGGGCGATTTCCGTCACCAGGCCCCAGTAGTCCTTGTTATTGTTCTGTGCCAGCACCGCTTCTCCCTTATAATCCGGGTTCTTCAGGGCAATGCCGTCTGCGTCAAGCGTATAATTCTCCCCTTCGAGCCCGTTCTGGAACTTGAACAGGTTCTCCGGCTGGCTGAGCCATTCCAGATACATCCACACGGCTGCACGTTCTTCCGGCGTGGATTCATAGTTAATGCCCATAATGAAGCCGAACGGCCAGTAAGCGCGTCCCTGAGGCTTATTGCCTTCCGGAACTCCCGCATACGGAGGCACTACCGCAAATTTGGCATCCGGGTTATTCTGCAGCGTAGCCGCAAAGACATCGGTGTTGTTCGCCAGATAGAAGCCGAAGTTGCCGGTTTTGCCTGCCACGAATTCAGCCTTAATCTTAGGTTCATCGTTGCGCAGATAGAATTCCTTATCAATCAGGCCATTGTTATACTGATAATTGAGGTTACGCAGGTAAGCCTCAGTCTCCTTCGTAGTCAGATCAGCTACGCTGAGATCGGAATACAGCGCCCGATATTTCGCATCCACCGGCCATTCACGGAACGGATAGTTGAAGTTGAAGAAGTTCTGCTGCAGATTGCCGCCGCTTACGCCGAGTCCGGCTTCCTTCCACTTGGCCAGCATCTCGTTATACTTTTCCAGTGAGGTCAGATCCTCAACCTTCATGCCTACCTTTTCCACCCAGTCCTTGCGGATAATATTGACGAAGTTGTCAGCTTCAGGGCGTGCAGCGAAGAAGAAGGTCTTCTGATCATCCACGGTACCATACTGTTCAATCGTATTACCCATGTTCTTCCAATAGGTCGGCGCATAATTTTGGATCTCTGCATAGTCGAGCGGCTGCATCACATCCTCGCCATAATAAGTAAGCGCTTGCGGCATATCATAGTGGAAAATAATATCCGGAGCCTTGTGCGAAGCCAGCAGCTGCTCGAAATCCGTTACTTCCTTGGAGCGGGTAATCGGCACATAGTTAACCTCTATATTATATTTGTCGCCGAACTCCGCCTGCACCCAGCGGGTATAGTAGTTATCGGACACGTTCCAGCCTTCATAGGCACGCTCATAGACCGGAATATCGAGCGAGACTTTTTTCTCGAAGCCCTTGGAATAATCAGGATAGGCTCCTTCGGCCTGGTTCGTAGCCGCGGCGGTCTCGGCCGGCTTATTGCTGGATTCGGCTGTATTCTTGGTGTTATTTCCCCCAGAGCACCCGGCCAGCAGGCCTGCCGTCATGACGGATGCCATCATTAACGAATACACGCTTCTTTTACTCATCGCAATTCCCCCATTTTTTGAATTTTCGTAATTCCAAAGAATGACTATATACCAGGGACGCAGGATTACTCCTTAACGGCTCCGAGCATAACACCTTGAACAAAGTACTTTTGGACAAATGGATACACACAGAGTATTGGCAAGGTAGCGAATACAACAACTGACGCCTTCAGGACTTCGGGATTGCTGAGCTGTACCTGACTGGCCTCCAGCTGGAAGCTTTCACTGGCCTGAATGACCAGATAATACAGCTTGAGCTGAAGCGGCCGGAGGGAGGTCTCATGCTTGATATAGAACAATGCGTCCTGATAAGCATTCCAGCGGCCTACCGCATAAAAAAGGGCAAGTGTCGCCATAATCGGCTTGGATAAAGGCAGCACAATGCTGAACAGAATCCGGAAATGCCCCGCACCGTCGATCCGCGCTGACTCTTCCAGACTTACGGGAATCCCGTGCGTTAGAGAAGTCTTCATAATTAACAGATTGAAGGCGCTGAAGGAGAGCGGCAGCACCAGTGACCAGATGGTATCCATCAGCCCCAGATTGTTGATGTTCATATAGTCGGGGATAATGCCTCCGCTGAAGTACATGGTGAACAGGAAGATGAAGGTGATCACCCTGCGGCCCTTGAACTGGGTTCGGGACAGCGGATAGGCAGCGCAGATGGTCAGGATCATGCCCAGAATGGTGAACAGCACCGTCACGATGACCGAGATGTACAGGGAACGGAGGATGCTGGCATCCGCGAAGATTTTTTTATACGCTTCAATGGTGAAGCCCTGCGGCCACAGAAAAACCTTATTGGCAATGACGAAGGAGTCAGAGCTCAGCGATTTCGATACGACATGAATGAACGGCAGCAGGCAGAATAGCGACACAACAATAATGACGAGACGGATCAGCGTTTCCCAAATATCTATACTTGCTTTATGGGGTGCGGCAGGGCCTCCGGCTATGGCTTTCATGTTTCCTCTCCTTTCTACAAAATCCCATCCTCGCCAAGCTTCTTGGCTACGCGGTCCGCGGAAATAACCAGAATAATTCCGATGACTGACTGGAATAATCCGATGGCGGTTGCCCGGCTGAAATTGCCGCTCTCAATCCCCCAGCGATATACGAGGACCGGTATGGTGGTAGTGAACTCCGTGGTCGCTTTATTTTGCAGCGCATAGATCCGCTCGAAGGAGCCGTCCATTACTTTGCCCAGCGCCATAATCAAGAGCGTCACAATCGTTGCCCGGATCGAGGGAAGGGTGATATTCCAGACCTTTCTCCAGCGGCCCGCCCCGTCTACCGTAGCCGCTTCGTACATCTCGGGGTTGATCCCGCTCATCGCCGCCAGGTAGATAATCGTGCCCCAGCCCATGCTCTGCCAGACCCCGATCACGAGATAGCTGATCAGCCAATTCGTATCCTGCTGCAGGAATGGAATCCGGGTGCCTCCCATCAGTTCTATGAGGTTATTGACAACACCGCCCCCCTCACTGAGCAGCTGATAGGCGATGGCTCCGATAATGACCCAGGACAGGAAGTGGGGCAAATAGAGCACCGTCTGATTGATTCTTTTGAACCGTACGCTCTTGATCTCGTTCAGCAGCAGAGCCAGCACAATCGGCATCGTGAAGCTGAAGATCAGGTCAAGCACGTTCAGCAGCAGGGTGTTGCGGACGGCCCGGATGAAATCAGGCTTGGCGAACAGATCCTGGAAGACCTGTAGTCCCGCCCATTCACTGCCCCAGAAGCCTCTGGCAATCTTATAGTCTTTGAAGGCGATTACAAGTCCGGTCATCGGCAAATATTTGAATACGATGACAAAGGCCAGCGGAAGCATCACCAGCAGATAGAGCTGCCAATCCCGCTGTAAATAATAGCTGAACCCCTGTTTTCTTCTTAATAAAGGACTGTGATTCGTTTGTGAAGCGCTTGCAGCTTTCAACATCTTCACCTCCTGCCTTGAATTCTTCTTGCCGGCTCAGGTTCTCCGGCCTGACTCCTATGCTACCGCCTTTGCCGGGGCTTGAATATCATGAGTATTGATGATCACCTATCACAATTGATTCACAAATGATTGTTGCCCGGCGCACCAAGCTTCAGGCGAAGGTGAATAATCAAAACTGATAGGCATTCCCAAAATTAATAAAGCGCTTACAATTAGAGAGTCAGGTCTGATTAGGATAAAATTGGATGGTGAGGGAGGGGACCAGGGGGGATTAGCGGGGGATTACTCCTCATTTACTCGTTTTAGCCAACTTTCCTGGAATTCAGGTGCACTAGTGCTCTTCATTTCCGATCAATGCCCACTTTCGGCTCCATCAGAGGGATTTATCCCTCTCATTTCCGCATCCAGCCCACTTTCCAGCTCCATCAGAGGGATTTATCCCTCTCATTTCCCCATCCAGCCCACTTTCAGCTCCATCAGAGGGATTTATCCCTTTCATTTCCGCATCCAGCCCACTTTCCAGCTCCATCAGAGGGATTTATCCCTCTCATTTCCCCATCCAGCCCACTTTCGGCTCCATCAGAGGGATTTATCCCTCTCATTTCCGCATCCAGCCCTCTTTCAGCTCCATCAGAGGGATTTATCCCTCTCATTTCCCCATCCAGCCCACTTTCGGCTCCATCAGAGGGATTTTGCTGTTAGTGTTAACCGTGGACACCCGTTAAGAGAATAGAGATAATGAGTTTAACGAGGAGGTGTCCGCATGAGTGGAACACGGAGAAGCTACAATGAAGAATACAAAAGACAGGCCGTAAAGTACATCCAGGAGCAGACGAAAACGGTGGCGGAATTGGCCCTGGAGCTGGATGTCCCCGCCAAAACGTTGCATAAATGGCTAGGTCAGTACCGGCAGTTTGAGAATGAGCCCATCATTACTCCAGACAAATACAGAGAGCTGGAACGTCAACTGAAGGAGCGGGAGCAAGAACTCGCAGACCTGACAGAGGAGATGGCCATCCTAAAAAAAGCCGTGCACATCTTCAGCAATCCAAAGAACTGAGATTTCGGTTTATTGAAGATCATCGCTCCGAGTTCCGCGTGGAGAAGATGTGCAGTGTCTTTCAGGTGTCCCGGAGCGGGTATTACAAATGGAGAACAGCGAAGCCCAGCCCTCAAGCCACTCGTAAAGCCTTGTTGCTAAAGCGGATTGCCTATCATTTTCACGACTCTAAGGGTCGCTATGGCAGCCCCAAAATCAAGGTTCTCCTAGTGCGTGAAGGGCACCAGGTCAGTGAACGCACGGTAGGCAAGTACATGAAAGAACTGGGGCTGCGCTCTTGTGTCGCAAAGAGATTTCGCGTATGCACCACCGACTCCAACCATCCGCTACCCATTGCCCCCAACTTGTTAAACCAGCAATTTCACACGGAAAAGCCGAACCAGACGTGGGTAGCGGATATCACCTACATTCCCTGCCGGGAAGGACGAATGTACTTGGCGAGCGTGCTGGACCTGTGTACCCGGGAGATTGTCGGCTGGCGGCTTAGCGACCGGATGACCACTGACCTCGTACAGGGCGCTCTGGACGCTGCCTACCAGGCCAAACGCCCCGGAAAGGGCTTGATTCACCATTCGGATCGAGGCTCCCAGTACGCCTCTGCAGACTACCGGGAACGCCTAAAGACGTACCAGATGACCGCAAGCATGAGCCGCAAAGGAAACTGTTATGATAACGCCTGTATCGAATCTTTTCACAGCCTCTTAAAAAAAGAGTTGGTGTACTGGAATCGATTTAAAACGAAGCAACAGGCGTATGATGCCATTTTCCAGTACATTGAATTTTTCTACAACCGTAAACGAATCCATGGGGCACTGGGGTACGTTTCTCCGGTTCAGTTTGCAGCCACATTTAAGCGAAAAACGTTGTAGGTTTTGTCTACTTTCTTGACAGGAGTCCATTAATCCCTCTCATTTCCCCATCCAGCCCACTTTCCAGCTCCATCAGAGGGATTTATCCCTCTCATTCCCGCCGCCTGAGCTGCCTGCCCACTTCCCAGCTCTATCAGAGGGATTTATCCCTCTCATTTCCCCATCCAGCCCACTTTCCAGCTCCATCAGAGGGATTTATCCCTCTCATTCCCGCCGGCTGCCCACTTTCCACCGACAAGCCGAAACAACACGGTGCTTGAAAGGAGTTACCATCCGCCAGGGATAATGTTTTTATCGGATTTTATAGGTTTCTATGGGCTTTTTTGGGCTTTCAAGGCCATCAATGAGCTCCTAAGAACTCTTGCTCTTCGCTGACTTGTAGCCGCTTGGCGGCATGCCTTCATATTTGCGGAAAAAGCGGTTGAAGCTCTGCACATTGGCGTAACCCACCTCAGCGGCAATCTGCTTGATGCTCAGCCCCGAATCCAGCAACAGCTCCTTGGCCTGCTCGATCCTTAACTGATTGACGAAGTCAATCATGCTGCTGCCGGTCTGCTCATATACAAGCTTGCGCATATAGGAGTAGCTGATGCCTATCTGCTTGGCCATATCCTCGAAGACGATCTCTTCCCGGTAGTGCTGCTTCAGGTACTCCATGATCCGCTGCGCATAATTGGTCTCATGGGCACTGCGGTCCAGGCTCTGTACAATCTCACAGTAGAAATCATACAGGTACTCCTCCAGCTCATCCAGCGTATCCATGGCGGCGAGAATCGAATACACGTTGCCCCGGCCCACAATCATCCGTCCGGTCCCGAGGTGATTCTCGCGCAGATGCTTGATCGTCGCGCCCATCAGCTGATGATAGATGAACATAATATTATCGTAGGAGATATTGTCCTCTGCGGAGATCTGGCTGCGGATGCTCTGCAGCTCCTTGAAGATTCCCGCCAGGTCGCCGGCATCCAGGAAATTCAGAATTCGCCGCTCGCTGCTCTCAGAGTCGACGTACTTGCGGCTGTTATCTTCCTCGTCATGCCAGTACATGATGCTTCCAGCCCCTTTGATCATCCGGCGCTTGATCACCTCCATCGCTTCGAACAGCCGCAGCGCCACCCTCTCCGGAGCATCAGTCCGCTCACTTACCCCAATCGTGACCGAATGCTCCAGCAGCTCAAGGGACAGGTCGCGGATCTCCTCCAGCGCCTGATGAATCAGAGTGCTGTGCGCCTCTCCCTCCTCCGGCGTATAGTTCAGAACAATCACCGTACAGCCCTCATTATGATAGACACAGCGGGCCACCAGCCCCTCAGGGAAAACACTCTCATACTTGGCACTCAGCAAATACCGGTGATAGCTGCGTGTCTCTACATTGGTATGTCCCACGTATCTTCTGTATTGGTCGATGGAGACCACCACCACTCTGTAACAGGCATGCGGAAAAACCTCCGTGATCCGCGGCGGAATCTCACCGCGCAGCAGACGGTGTACGGCCAGACTGCGGGTATCCTGCTCACGCTCCTGCAGCAGCTGGAACAGGCTCTCTTCCTCCTCCTGCATCCGTTTGAAGGCCAGATCCAGGAAGGCCAGCTCATTCCTGTTCACTACGCCCACATCAATCTTCGTGCGTATCGTCTGCACCAGCTGCCTCAGGGGCCTGGACAGCCAGGTGGCAAGGAAGATGGCCAGCAGTGTCCCCAGTACAATGATTGCCCCCGTCAGCAGAATAATATTCCCCTGCATCTCTCTGGATTTGGTCATCAGCTCATCCATGGAGCTCCAGCTTACATTCCACCACCCGGACAAGGAGGAACGGCTCCAGGCATACACCATCCGTTTGCCCTCCAGCTTGCGGAAGGTGTAGCCTTCACTGGCTTCCTGATTCAGAATCTCCTGTAAGAACGGCAGCTTACGGCTGTCAGAGAGCAGCATGGACCGGTCATTGAAGGAGATTACCGTACCCGCAGCGTCCAGCAGCAGGTAGTTACTGTCACCCACCTCGGTAGCATGCAGATATTTGCCGATCTGGCTCTCCTTCATGTTGACGACGATTACTCCCCGGGTGGTGGTGGACAAGCGGTTGAGCGGGTACACATAAGACACCACATTCTCGCCCGACGCAAGCTTACGGGGCACCCATACCCCGCTGATCCCCCTGCGCCCCTTAAGCGCTTCAGTAATCCATCCGATAGGCTCATAGCGGGCAAGCGTCGTAATGCTGCTATCGGTAGAGAAGACATAATCCGAATCCTCCAGAACAAAGAATGAAGAATACACACCATCCACCCGGCGGTTCAGGTTCAGCAGCTCCTTAGTCACGGACAGCGCCAGACTTACATTGTTATAGTTGGCGTTAATCTCATCGTAGGTCTCGAAGCTGCGGATGCGGTCAAAAATATTTGTCGCCGCCAGACGCGACGTATCCTGGGCCAGATTGGCCAGCGCGTTCTCATTCAGCCTGCGGTTGGCATTAAGCCCGGCCAGCGTGGATTCCCCGATAGCGGCTTCAGAATTCTGTATAATCTGTGACCCGCTGTACCAGGTCAGGACTGCTGTAGGAATAGCCATAATGCAGAATAGAATCAACGCCAGCTGCAGGATCATCGGTGCTTTTTTCATCACATATCCCCCTAAGGATTTCAATGTTACCGCTTTCAATATTTTTATTTTATCATTTTAGGATACATTTTACATATGTGTATAGGAAAATTTTTCAGTCTCCGCGACGCATGCCACGGGCTGGTGTACAGCGTTCTAATGTGCGGCTGCAAACTTACGCAGAAACAGCAAAAACGCCAGGAGGTATGGCTATCCGGGCGTTTATAGCTTTCTTTTATCGGGATAGGCTGGCTGACAGGAACTGTTTACTCCACATTCACCGCTTCATCCTCGAACTCCTCGATGCTGTCGTTGGAGCCGATCACCACCATGATATCCCCCTGATGCACATAATCATGCGCGGTCGGGGCTACGATGATGCCATCCTCGCGGTTCAGGGCAATGATGCTGCAGCCGTATTTGGCGCGGGTGTTCAGCTCGGAGAGACTTTTGCCGTTCATGCAGGCAGGCACCGTCAACTCAACGACCTTGTAATCCTTGGAGATCTCAATATAATCAAGCAGATTCGGCGTCACCAGCTGGTGTGCCACGCGGATACCCATATCCCGCTCCGGGAAAATCACCCGGTCCACCCCCAGCTTCGACAGCGCGCGGCCGTGCAGAATGGAGATGGCTTTGCCGACCACCTGCTTGACACCCAGCTCCTTCAGCAGAATCGCGGCCAGAATACTCCGCTCCATATTATCGCCGATCGCCACAATGCCGCAGTCAAAATTACGCACTCCGAGCGAGCGCATAATCCCTTCATCCGTAGCATCCGCCATGACTGCATGCGTTAGCCGTCCGGTCATCTCCTCCACCCGCTCCTCCTGGTGGTCAATGCCGAGCACCTCGTAGCCCATGGACATCAGCTCCAGCGCCAGACTTGAGCCGAAGCGGCCCAGGCCGATTACAACAAACTGCTGTGGTTTCATGACTTGATTCCCCTATCCAATTATCATTTTGCCTTCCGGATATTTATATAATGGTTTACCCTGTCTCGGACCGAGCGCATACGCCAGCGTCAGCAGTCCCAGCCGTCCGGCGAACATGGTCAGGCAGATCAGAACCTTGCCGACCTGCGTCAGCTCCGGGGTCAGTCCCAGACTCAGTCCAACATTGGCAAAAGCCGAGATCGTCTCGAACAGAATCATCAGATACGGCAGCCCCTCTGTAGTCGAGAGCATCATCGAGACCGTAACGATCAGCAGCAGCGCCAGCAGCGTGATGGTCAGTGCCTTGAACACGCGCTCCTGAGCCAGCCGGTAACGGAACAGCACGATGTCTTCGCGGCCGCGCAGCATGGAGATTACAGCTCCGATCATCAGCGTGAAGGTCGTGGTTTTGATGCCGCCGCCGGTAGAGCCAGGGGATGCCCCGATGAACATCAGGATCACGATGAAGAACTGCGTGGCCTGACGCAGGCCCGTGATATCCAGTGTGTTGGCTCCTGCCGTACGCGGTGCTACCGATTGGAACAGGGACGCCCATAGCTTGCTTCCGAGATTCAGCGGTCCCAGGGTCCGCGAATTGGTGAACTCAAAAATGAAGATGACCACCATTCCGGTCACAATCAGTCCGGCCGTCATCGACAGTACCACCTTGCTGTGCAGCGACAGCCGCCGGGTACGGCGGAAGTCGGCCAGGTCAGAGATGACGATGAAGCCGATCCCCCCGGAGATGATCAGGGACATCACCACCAGGTTAATGACCGGGTCGCCGACATAGCTGATTAAGCTGTGATCATGCCCGCCGAACAGATCAAATCCGGCGTTATTGAACATTGATACCGCATGGAACACCCCGTAATAGACCGCGCGGCCAAATGGCATATCCACCGCCCAGCGGATAGACAGGAGAAGTGCTCCCGCTGCTTCAATGACCAGGGAATAGAGCAGCACCTTGCGGATCAGCCGCACAATCCCTTCCATCGAGCTCTGATTCATCGCTTCCTGAAGAATCAGCCGGTCACGCAGTGAGATTCTGCGTCTGAACACCAGCGCAAACAGCGTGGCCATCGTCATGAATCCGAGCCCGCCGATCTGGATTAGCACCAGTATGACCGCTTGTCCGAAGCCGGTAAGATGGGTCCCGGTATCCACCACTGCGAGCCCGGTCACACAGGCGGCGGAGGTGGCCGTGAACAGCGCGTCCATGAAGCGGAGCGGCTGACCGGGCACGCTGGATACCGGAAGCATAAGCAGCAGTGTGCCGATGAGGATGACCGCAGCGAAGCTAAGCACCAGAATTTGCGGAGGAGCCAGCTTCAGGAATCGGAGGCCGGTGATCTTGGAAGACGGTGACGCCAAACTTCTCATCCTTTCAGGGTTTCTTATTTAGAAGTTACGAATCGGTCAGTATCAGATAAGCATACAAAATTATATACGTTATTGCCTAACTTCACAAAGACTCATTTTTATAACCAAGCAAACACAGCTTGAGAAGCACATGAAGTCCTGCTTTTCAAAAATATGGCTTGAAATTGTATGGTGACTGGTGGTACACTTGGTCCATAAAGTGTATGGCGAGTATCCACACACACCATAAAGAGAGTTATAGAAGGGAGGACACAGGTGGATTCTACCTTTGAGCTATTACCGGAGCACTTCCTGATTAACCCGTCACTTCCGATCTATGAACAGTTTGTTGGCGCTATCCGGGAACGGATTGTTAGCGGCATCATTCCACCGGGAGCACGTTTACCCTCTGTCAGGGACCTGGCAGCCGGCAGAGGTGTCAATCCCACTACTGCCGCCCGGACGTACCAGGAGCTGGAGCGGATGGGGCTGATTGTGACCTACCGTGGTCAGGGAACCTTCGTCACCCGGGAGGAAAGTGTCATTAAGGATGCACGCAAGGCAATCATCCGACAGGCTGTACAGCAGTTCAAGGACACTGCCGCTGCGCTCGGGCTTACCGCCGGGCAAATGCTGCAATTCGATGAGGAGGATTGAAATAATGAATATGAATAGATCGGCACAAGAAGCGCCTGCCCTTCCCGCTGCGGTTGAGTGCAAGGATTTACGGTTCGAGATTAAAAGCCGGGTGATCCTGGACGGCATCAGCTTCCACATTCCCCAGGGCAGTATCACCGGCCTGCTTGGACCCAACGGTGCAGGCAAGTCCTCCCTGCTGCGGATTATATCCGGGCTGATCCCCGCAGGGTCCGGCACGGTCAGCATTAACGGGAGACCCGCTGGTGTTGAGCGGCTCGGAGAGCTCTCCATGCTTCCTGACCGCAGCAGTCTGCCCGGCTGGCTGACCGTACAGGAATGGCTGGGCTTCGCCGCGGGCATCTACCCGGACTGGGACAGCGGCAAGGCCGCAGAGCTGCTGCTCAGCCTATCCGTCACACCGGACTCGCTAATCTCCACCATGTCCCGCGGCGAGGAAGCCCGGCTGCAGCTCTTAACCTGCCTCTCGCGTCAGGCAGCGCTAATTATTCTGGATGAGCCGTTCACCGGTGTGGATCTGATCTCCAGAGAAGTGATTGCCTCTGCTGTGGTAGGAGAGATGGCAGGCGGCGGGCGGACCTTCCTGATTGCCACCCATGATATCCGGGAAATGGAGCTGCTCTTTGACCGGCTGATTCTGATCGGCGGCGGCCGGATTCAGGGAATTGATGATGTGGATCAGCTGCGGCACTCCGGCTATTCTGTGGAGTCACGCTACCGGGAAGTGTTCGCATGACGGCGCTTAAGACGCTTGTGAAGCTGGAATATAGCCGCTATCGTCTGAAGAAGGTACATGAGCTGCTGGCTTGCTTGGCACTCCTGGCTGTATTGCTGCCTGCCGGTCTGTTCTTCCCGTTCTCCGGCAGCGCAGCGCAGTCTCCGTTCCTTACGGCTGCGATGCTGCTGTGGATCATTGTGATGGGTGTATCCGCTTTACATATGCTGACCTTCTACGGGCAGCGGCACAAGGATTGGTTCCTTACTTTTCCGGCTCCGCGTCTTACTTTGCTGCAGGCCAAGGCGCTCAGCCTGCTGAAGCTCAGTCTGAGAATAGCCGTTCCCGTCTTCACTGCTGCCGCTGCGCTCTACGGACTCTCTGTTCTGTCCGGCCGGTATGAGCCGCTGTCCGCCTTCGGGTTCATCTATACATTGATAACTTACGGCTTGCTTATTCTCACCCTCTTGCCTCTGGCCATCATGAGCGGCCTGCTGATCTGTGTGCTGATGTCTATCCGCAGCCTGGTTCTGAATCTGCTGCTTGCCGTTCCTTATTCGCTGCTCTGGCTGGCACCTATAACCGCCGCCATCCTGCTGAATGATACCACTACAGCCGCTGCCTTCTACGGGTCTGAGTATGTATCGCTGCAATTTATGCTAATATATAGCGTGGCGTTGCTTGTTATCGACCTAATCGCTTGCTATCTCCTGTTGCCCGTAATTGCCGGCAAGGGATTCCGTTCGCTGCCGCAGCCGGAGAGCAGGCTATCTGGAGCCTCGCCCCTGCGTTCCGGCTCTACGCAGCCCCGGAGAATAGTCCGTTCTGCACGATCTACAACCAGCCCTTCTCCCTTGCTGAGCTTATACAGACTGGATGCCAGCCGGCTCCACTCCATGGAAAGGCACAGGAGTGTAGTGGTATTGAAGCTCGCTCTTCCGGTTCTTATGATGGTTGCCGCTTATTTCTTAACCAGCGACCTTGAGGCATTCCTGACATGTATCGGAATTCCCTTTACTCTTCCTGTGATGTTCGGGTTCTTGTGGATGCTTTCCCGGAGCAGCCTTGAACAGAAGCAGTTGTCCTGGTGGCTGCTCTTTCCCCAGAGCCGGCTGCGTCTGCTGCTCTCTGGAGTTGCCGCTGTATGGGTTACGGTCATGCGTATCCTTCTTGTGCTGGCCTGCTCCATGCTTGTCGGTATTTTGGCAAGAATGGTTATCGGGAGTCCCGCTCCATATCACATCAGCCTATATCTATCCTGGCTGTGGTATTCCCTTGTTGTCTACACACTGGCCTTGACACTGGGGCTGGGTGTGCTGCAAAGCATCTATTACCTGATGAAATCCAAGACACTGGCACCGTTGCTCTTTGTAGTGATAATGGCCGTCTTGCTCATCCTGCCCCAGATCAACAAATACCTGATCCCGGAGCAGTTCGCCAGCGCCCCTTATCCGTCCTGGACCATCCCCGGTCTCGCCGCCTTGATCGGTCTCCCGCTTGCCATGTGCTGCACCGCGGCTGGCGCCAAGTATTTTCACCTGGCACTGGGAACAAATAAAGAGCAGGCGGCCAAGAAACAGGCATAAGCCCGGCCATCTTCACGTAAGAGGATAGTACGGCTTTTCAAGAAAGCAAGATAAATTCAGACCAAGGAGGCGTTCCATGAATCCCGTCGGCCAGCCCCTGCACCAGCGGCCCCTTACTGCCAAGCTTATCCTTGCCGGAATTCTCGGACTCATTCTATTTGTCATGTTCCAGATCGCTCCCCAGCTCATCTCCAGTTCAGATGGGGATACAACTATTCTCAGCAAAAGTGAAATCCGGGAGAAAGCCGCCGCGTTTGCCGCCGGACAGCTCGGCTACGAAGCCGCAGCCGGAGATGAATGGGTGATCCTGTACAAGACCGACTCTTCCTTCTACGGCTATATGTCCCGCGAGAAGCTGCTCCCGGACTATTCCAAGAATAAGCTCGACCAGCGTTATCCATTCGATGTGTACCATGCGGTGCTCTATACGTCCGGAGAGGCGGCAGCCCGGCTGGCAGTCGACCTCAATATGTATAACGGCGAGCCCGTAGCCTTTGCCGTTGGTGCCGATGCCGATGCTGCGGCCGGGCTGAATTACGGGGAGCGGCCCACGGCTGCAACCAAACGTACCGGTACTGCCAATCCTGCAAGCAGCATACCGGATCTGAGCCTGGAGGCAAAAGAGAGGCTCGCCCTTCCCTGGCTGAAGCTCTGGGGGGCCAATCCCGCCAAGCTGAAGATTGAGGCTAACCTTGACGGCTACGGTCTTGTCTATTCCGACAGCTCCGTCACTATAGGTGAATTACCGCTTAGGTACCAATTCAATTATCTCAACGGTGAGGTCTCGTACTTCCGCGCCGGATTCTCGGCTCCTGCCTGGCATGACACTTATGTGGACGGACAGACCTCGCTGGCCAAGAAGCTGACCTTGTACGGCTATGGCTTGCCGACTCTGTTGCTGGGTCTCCTGGCACTGATCTACGGCATTCTGCGCAGGAAGCATACTTCCTGGAAGCGCGGAATATTCCTGAGCTCCGTTCATTTCCTGATCATGATGGTCAGCAGCTACAATGTAGTGTCTGAATCCGGCAGCGGCAGCGCTGAGGCAAGAGTTACAGCCGTAGTCATGTTCATCATCTATGTTCTGTACAGCCTGCTGATGTCGCTCCTGCTCTACTTCTCTCTGGTCGGAGGGGACGGCTTGTGGCGCTCCGAGGAGAAGCTGAATCCTTGGCCCCGGGCCTCCGAGCCCGGCTACGGCCGCTATGTACTGAAGAGTATCCAGGCAGGTTATATCTGGGCCTTCATTCTGCTTGGCGTGCAGACCGTCATGTTCATTATTCTGTCCTATACGCTGGATAACTGGTCCACCACAGACGCCAGCCAGTCGCCTTACAATATGAAATATGCCTGGCTGCTGCCGATTGTCGCCTGGCTGGCCGGCCTCTCGGAAGAGGCGGTCTACCGGCTGTTCGGGATTCAGATGCTGAAGAAGCTGGTCAAGAATACACTTATCGCTTCACTGATCACGACCCTGATCTGGGCGCTTGGACATACGCTCTATCCGATCTATCCGGTCATCTCCCGGCCGATTGAGTTGACGGTGATCGGTCTGCTGTTCAGCTATATTTTCATCCGGTACGGGTTCATCGCCGCGATGTTCAGCCATGTCGTATTCGACAGCATCCTGATGGGGGCAACGCTGATCTTCATGAAGGATACGGTGAATATCGGAGCCGGTATCGTCACGATCATCCTGCCGTTCATTGTCGGTTATCTGGTGTACCGCTTCAACCCTCCACGTAAGCCTGATCCGGCGGAGCCGGTCCATAGTCAATAAGCACATACAGCGGCTGCGCTTCCTCCTCCGGGATAGCGCAGCCGCTGCTGTTGTATAGCTATAGCTGTTGTGCCTCTTCCATCAGAGAACGATACGGACAGCAGGGAAAACGGAGCCGGATCAGCGTTCCTTCACCCAGCGAGCTATGAATAGCTACACCATACGGTCTGCCGTACTGCAGCTTGATCCGCTGGTCCACGTTGCGGATGCCGTAGCCGATGCCCTGGACCGCAGGCTCAAGGATCTGCCCGATCAGCTCCTCCTTCATTCCGAGCCCGTTGTCCCCCACCTCGAAGACCACATCCTTCTCTTCCCTATAAGCACGGATAATCAGTGAGATATCATCGTCATACCAGGCGTGCTCCAGCGCATTCTCTACAAACGGCTGCAGAATAAATTTCACGCCCTCGCTCTCCAGCACCTCCGGTGCAATCGCATAGGCGACATGAATCCGGTCCGCATTCTTGATCCGCTGAATATCGAGATACGACTTTGCAATCTGCAGCTCCTGTTCCACCGGAATAAGCATCTCTCCCCGGTGCAGCGTCAGCCGGTAGAACCGGGCCAGCGAGCGGATGACCTCATGCAGCTTATCAATCTCCCCAAGATCTGGTACAGCCTGCCGTCTTCACTGCGCAGCATGTTCAGCGTGTTCTCGCCGACCGTCTGGACGAATTCAGGATATTTCTCCAGATAAGGGTCCAGCGCCACCAGCTCGCCCGCCTTCTGCAGCCGTTCCACCTCCTTGCCGCGATCCATAACCAATACATCGGGAAGCTGATCCGAGACAATCATCGCGTTCAGCTTCTGGACGGCCGCCCCGCCTGAGGGGACCGGCAGAAGCGTAACCTTCAGATGATCGGTGATCCAGCAGCTATGTGGTCCGCTCTCCCAATCCGGCGCGGTATACCAGTCATAGTTCACAAAGACGGAGAACCGGACTGGCTTCACCTTGGCGGCCAGCTCTGAGAGGGGGGCGGCTGAAGGATGGCCCGCAGGCAGCGGATGCCGGAACTGCTGCTGTCTGCGGCATCCCTGCGGTTAGCGGTATCAGCATTGCCGGTGGTACTGGCTGGCGTTAGCGGTGCTGCTTGCCGTATGGAGAGCCCCCGGCTTCTCCGGGAGCCTGTCTGAGCAGGCACTAAGACTGCCCAGAACCAGCAAGAACAAGAGTGCCACAGACCTGTTCATTAATAGACTGACATTTCCCATAAAGAATAGCCGTATTGTGTGCCGCGCTCCGTCCCGTTCACCTTCACATACCGCGCGCTGACCGGGGTGAAGCTGATATCATCAATGTCCCCGTCCCCGGTTGTTGTGGAATAGGCTATTGTCCAGTTCGTACCCTCTTCCGACGTCTCAATCGTGTAGGCTTTGGCGTATGCTCCCTCCCAGTTCAGCAGCACACGGCTGATCGTCTGGGCAGAGCCTAGGTCAACCTGAATCCACTGCGGATCACTAAAGTCCGATTCCCAGCGGGTGCCCGCATTTCCGTCCACAGCTCCGGCAGCAGGCTGCTTCGGATTCTCCGCAGCAGTAACCGCTTTGTTCAGCGCAAGGTTCACGAGAGGCGGTGTTCCGCCAGTGATCACCTGCTGCACCGAAGTATCGGTATACCTGTCTGCTGTTACTGTAACTGTGTAGGTCTTCGCTGTGGGGAACAGCGCCGTGTTCAGTGTGATTTTACCGGCTGCCACGGTATAATTTGCCGCCGCTGCCGCCACTCCATCCACCCGCACCGCAGTGATTGCACTTCTCCAGGCCGCATTCTCCGTGAATGTCAGCTCAATCGGCTGGCCGGCTGCGTTCCCGGTGATATAGGCTGTCAAGACAGGCGGAGTAAGCGGTGTTACAGCGCTGCCGCTGCCGTACACCTCCAGCTCCCATAAGGAATACCCGTACGGCGTACCGCGCTCTGTGCCGTTCACCTTCACATACCGCGCGCTGACTGGAGTGAAGCTAATGTCATCGATATCCCCGTCTCCGGTTGTTGTCGCATAGACCGTTGCCCAGTTCGTTCCGTCTGCCGATGTCTCGATGGTATAGGCCTTGGCGTACGCGCCCTCCCAGTTCAGCAGCACACGGCTGACCGTCTGGGCAGAGCCTAGGTCAACCTGAATCCACTGCGGATCACTAAAGTCCGATTCCCAGCGGGTGCCCGCATTTCCGTCCACAGCTAGGGCAGCAGGCTGCTTCAGATTCTCCGAAGCGGTAACCGCCTTGTTCAGCGCAAGGTTTCCGGACGGTGTTGTTCCGCCAGTGATCACTTGCTGCACCGAAGTATCGGTGTATCCGTCTGCTGTTACTGTAACCGTGTAAGTCTTCGCTGCGGGGAACAGCGCGGTGTTCAGTGTGATTTTACCGGCTGCCACGGTATAATTCGTCGCTGCCGCTACAGTTCCATCCACCTTCACCGCAGTGATTGCATTTCTCCAGGCCGCATTCTCCGTGAACGTCAGCTCAATCAGCTGCCCGGCTGCATTATCGGTGGTATCGGCTGTCAGGGCAGGCGGAGTGAGCAGCGTATCTGTGGTTACCTTTGTCGGGTCCACCTTCACCAGCTTCCGGGCCTCGACCAGAGCTGAGCCTGTAACCCCTCCGCTATTGCGGAACGTAACGGTTATGGCCGCTTTCGTCGGATTCCAGACCAGCGCGCGGTAGTCCGAGCCTTTTTTATACACCGTTGCACTGTATCCGTTCTCTGCCCAAATGTCCTTGGTGCGTGATCCAAGCGTGGCCATATTGTGCACGAACCAGTACGTGTTGAACAATTCGTTCTGCTGCGGCAGTGCCGGATTCCATTTATTCAGTACCGCCTGCGGATCGCTCAGCGCCTGAATCGGCCAGACAATATGATACCAGTCCGGTTCCGGCCCGCCGTTATCGGCCACGAATCCGCTGTATAATCCGGCCGCCTTGGCCGTATCGAACCCGTAGCTGGTCAAATACTCTGCTGTAGGCAGCCAGTGAATGCCGTAGACATACACCGGATTCCCGTTAAAAAAGGTGCCGAAGAAATTGGAACTCCCGTAAATCTGTCCCACCGTTTTATGCGTATAGCCCGGCAGCCAGTTATCCTGGTCGTAGTTGAACCAGTACTGCTGCACCGCTCTTAGCTCCGTCGTGAAGCCCATAATGGACGCATCGCGGAAGGCTGTGTTGCCGGTCAGTGTGCTCCACATATACTGGCCGACCCAGCCGAACAGCGATTCTCCGGCCGCCTCCTGGTTATTGCCGCTGTCATTGTCGGCATAACCGCCGGCCCATGAATGACCTTCATACAGGTCGAAGTTGCGGAAGTAAGGATATTTCGGATCGGTCTTCGAGGGATTGGCATAATCCCGGATCAGCTCATCGACCATCCCGCTGAATTTGTTCCTGAAGTCGGTATCGTAGGTGGCAAGCACGGCGGAGGCAAAAACATAATAGCCATACGTGAAATGATGATCCGTGATGCCGGAGTTCGCACCGAACTCGCTGTGCTTATAGATCAGTGTTCCCCAGTCGGAGTTGTAGTCGAAATAATAATCGGGTTCACCCGAGGTGTACGTATACCAGTCTGTAAGCACTGCCTTCATCCGGGAGAGGAACAGATTCTTGTAGCTCTCATTCCCGATCTGATCGGCGATCAGCACGCCCATGGCCAGCGGATGCAGCTTCTTGCCCTGCCAGTACGCATCGGCCTGCATCAGATTGGTGGCGGTATCCGTATCCAGCAGCGCCAGGTAATCAAGCAGATCCTGACGGGAATAGGTGGAATCGCCCGGCTCGGTGAACTGCGGCACAATACCATAGAATTTATCCGTAGTGGCAAACGAATTGCCCTCTGTCACCTTCATCGTTCCGCGGATGGACGGGAAGGAGACGGCAGTCAGCGGTGTTGTGGTAACCTTCCACTGGTGGGGAAGCTGTGCCATCAGCGCGGTATTCGGGAAGCCCGAACGCTTGAGTTCTGTTACCGCGTTGAAGGTAGTTGTGACATCCGAAGTCGTCTCGTTGAAGGTATAGGCCACCTTGGTGTCCGTCACGAAAGCGTAGCCGTGCTGGTAGAAATAATTCAGATTGGACGGTGCCGGAAGTGCCGACAGGGACAGGTAATTCTGGCCTCCGCCGAGCTGGATTTTGAGCTTGGCGCCGACCCGCTTGAAGGTTGTACCGGCCGGAGCATACAGCCCATAGTGTCTGGTCACCATTACAGGCGTTGGCGCCCCGTTGGAATTGGTTACTGCAATGCCGATATGGTCTGCGGTCAAGGTGTCACCGTCAGCAGCCAGAACCGTTGTATTGCTCTCATTGAAGAAGCGTGCCCCTGCCGGCAGATACACCTCAGGACTGAACGGATCGCTGAATTGCGAGTAGAGATACGGCGAGCCTTTGACGAAAGTAGTCTTCATCTTCTCTGCAGTGCCATCGCTTAATACAGCTGTCGCCGACCAGTCGCCGTAACCGGTAATCCGGTTCGACATCCCTGAAGTATTAATGTTGCCGGCCATCAGGAACAGGTCCGGGCTTCCCGCCGCTTCCTGCGCCTTGCCGTCAGTGCTTAAGTAGCCTGCGCCCGGATTCAGAATGCTTAGGCCCTGCTTGGTATATTTCGATTTGAGCGGAAGCGTGATAATGCCGTTGCCAAGCTGATTAATCATGATGGATTGCCACCAGTCATTGGAAGGCAGCGGCGCAGTCAACGTATCCGATTTATACAGCGGATATTTGGGCTGGGGAACCGAGAGATCATTCGCCGCATGGCTGCCCTGGCCTACGGCCACAGTAGTCAGCTCCGGCAAGGCCGGAATGTTATAGACCGGCTTCGAATCGCCTGCCACATAATCGTAGGCCTGGAATTCAAAGATCGAGTAACCGAAGGAGGTGGCTCTGCTGATGCCCTTCATCCGCAGATAGCGGCCGCTGGCATAGACGGGGAGATTAAGGGTGCCTCCGTCGCCGTGAAGCTCCCGGTATACCGTAGTCCATGAGGTTCCGTTATCCGAAACCTGAATATCATAGATCCGGCCGGCGGCTGCTTCCCAGTTAATAATCACCCGGCCCAGCGTGCGTATGCTGCCGAGGTCAACACTAATCCATTCATTATCGGTAGCGTTGGAGGACCAGCGTGTGTTCAGATTACCGTCCACCGCCAGCTCCGGCAGGGTCGAGCCGGGAGGCAGATAGTCGGCCACCTGATAGGATGAAGCCGTCGCGGGCTTGTTCAAGGCCACATTTGGCCCCAGAACCACCGGAGGAGGATTTACGCCGCCGGTACCATATACCTCGAACTCATAGAGGGAGATGCCGTATTGCATCAGGATTCGCTCCGTGGCAAATACCCGGACATACCGGCCGGTGCCACTGATCGCCAGCTCATCCACACCGCCATTTCCTGTTGTTGTGGAATAGACATCAGTCCAGTTCAATTCGTCAGAGGATACCTGGATTTTGTAAGCCTTGGCGTAAGCCCCTTCCCAGCGGAGCACCACACGGTCTACGGTTGCGGTTGCCCCGAGATCTACATAAATCCAGTTCGGGTCCGTCCCCCATGAGCTGCTCCACCTTGAACCCGCATTGCCGTCCACCGCCAAATCCGGGGTATTATTACCCTCCGTGCCCGAGGCATACGCCGGCCGGTCTTTGGAGAGCAGATATGAGTCCGCAGCATGTGCCCGCCCGGGCGGAAGCGTCAGCACGACACTCAGCAGCATGATGATGCTCAGGACAAGAGCGGTCCCGCTCATTCCCTTACTGCGTCTTACTGTTTTTGAATATGCCATTCCTTAGTCCTCCTCTTTACGATTGAATTGCAGCTCTTCAGCCGGTAAATCTGGCTTTCTCGCTGTACACCTGGCTTTTTCCGGAGCTCTTTGCTCGGAGTTCATTTCCGGGAGTACTTATCCTGGAGTCCCTGTCCAGGAGTCCTTTACCCAGAGTCCTCATCAGCCCCCCCTTACCCTGCTTCTAGAAGTCTTGACCTTTTACACAAACGCTTTCATAGATTCATAATAAGTATCCATAATAAGCGTACCCTTTACCGAAACCGGTTGCAATTGCACAAATCAACGATTTTATGCAGAAAGTAAAGATTAAGTTAATTATGCAGCAACTCATCGTGTTCAGTCTACTATGTACCTTCCGCCCACGCTCCTACACGCCCATTGGGCCTACACAGCACCACCCGGCGCATTGTAATCGGTTTTTCGATTACATTTGGTCCACACACGACCACCCGGCGCATTGTAATCGGTTTTTCGATTACATTTGGTCCGCACACGACCACCCGGCGCATTGTAATCGGTTTTTCGATTACATTGTGCTCGCACACCACCATCCGGCGCATTGTAATCGGTTTTTCGATTACATTTGGTTCGCACACGACCACCCGGCGCATTGTAATCGGTTTTTCGATTACATTTGGTTTGCACACGACCACCCGGCGCATTGTAATCGGTTTTTCGATTACATTTGGTTTGCACACCACCATCCGGCGCATTGTAATCGGTTTTTCGATTACATTTGGTTCGCACACGACCACCCGGCGCATTGTAATCGGTTTTTCGATTATATTGTGCTCGCACACCGCCGTAACTCCGATTATGTTCGGTTTTTGGCATACATTTGGATCGCGCCGCCGCCGTAACTCCAATTGTGTTCGGTTCTTCGCATACATTTGGCCCGCGCGCCGCCGTAACTCCAATTGTGTTCGGTTTTTCGCATACATTTGGCCCGCGCGCCCCCGCAACTCCAATTGTGTTCGGTTTTTCACATACATTTGGCCCGCGCGCCTCCGTAACTCCAATTGTGTTCGGTTTTCCCCATACATTTGGCCCTCCCTTTGCCTTCCAGGGGTACCTTCACTGCCTACCCAAACCCAAAAAAAGCCGGCCCTATGTGGGCCGGTTACCATTTCGTTACCGTTCTAGCCTATCTATATTGACGACTCCTCATCATTGAGCGCCTCCAGAATCTGACCGGCCAGCTTCTCGCCGATGGACAGCACCTTGAAGTCCTCGATGGAGGCTTCCTTGATCTTCTTAAGCGACCCGAAATGCTTCAGCAGCAGCTTACGGCGCTTATCCCCAATGCCCGGAATCGAATCCAGCTTCGAGGTGACCATCGATTTGCCGCGCTGCTCCCGGTGGAACGTAATGGCGAATCGATGAACCTCATCCTGGATACGCTGCAGCAGGTAGAACTCCTGGCTGTCTCGCGCGAGCGAGACCGGCTCGGCGGAGTCGCCGACCAGCAGCTGGGCGGTTCTGTGCTTGTCATCCTTGACCAGACCGCAGACGGGAATGAACAATCCCAGCTCATTCTGCAGAATATCGATCGCCGAAGAGATCTGGCCCTTCCCTCCATCGACTACGATCAGATCCGGCTGCGGCAGATTCTCCTTCAGCACCCGTTCATAACGCCGCCGGATCACCTCGCGCATCGTCTCATAATCATCCGGCCCCTGTACGGTGCGGACCTTATACTTACGGTACTCTTTGCGGGCAGGCTTACCGTCGATGAAGACCACCATGGCCGAGACCGGATTGGCCCCCTGAATATTCGAGTTATCGAACGCTTCGATCCGGTTCAGCGAGTCCAGCCCCAGGCTCTGCCCCAAACTGCTGGCCGCCCCGGAGGTACGCTCTTCGTCCCGCTCGATCAGGCGGAATTTCTCATTCAGCGCAACCCGGCTGTTCTGGCAGGCCATGCCGATCATCTGCTTCTTCAGCCCGCGCTGCGGCACCAGTACCTTGATGCCCAGCCACTCCTGCAGAGCGGCTGCGCCTCCGGCCGCATCCACGGTCCCTTCAGCTGCCGCCTCCTGCTCTGTCAGCCCCTGCACAGCTTCAGCCGCCTCTTGCTCCGATTGCTTTTGCAGCATTTCTGCCGCAGCCAGAGCACCCGCAAGGGCCTCCACTGAAATTCCCGTCTCACCGGTCTGCTCCCCGGCCTTCGTCTCACCGGCCTTCGTCTCACCGGTCTGCTCCCCGGCCTCCGACTCATCCTCTGCGCCCAAGGCCGCCATCAGCGCCTGGCCGCTCGGCATCACACCGGCTGCCTGCACACCGCTTTCCTGGCCAGACACGCCTCCCCCTTCCGGCGGAAGCATTCCGGCGCTTGCCATATCCGGCAGCAGGATTTCCTGCGGCAGTGCGGGATTATCGCTGTAATACTGCGTCACATAAGACATGAAGTCACTGTACGCCTCCCCGTAGAACGGAAAAGCCGACGAGTGGCGCTGAATCATTTTCCCCTGCCGCATGTAGAGGATTTGCACACACATCCAGCCCTTGTCCACCGCATAGCCGAACACGTCACGGTCCTTGGTGTCAGCCGTATTGATCTTCTGCTTCTCCATGACGGCGTCGATGTGTTGTATCTGGTCGCGCAGCTCCTTGGCCCGCTCGAAATACAGCTCCTCGGCGGCCTCCTGCATCTTCTTCTGCAAGTCCTTCTTCACCGCATCATGTCCGCCCCCTAGGAAGGAAGAGATATTCTGTATAATCTCCTCGTAGGCCGACTTCGGCACTTCCTTCTCGCACGGCGCAAGGCACTGGCCCATGTGATAGTACAGGCAGACCTCCTTCGGCATCACCCCGCACTTACGCAGCGGGTACATCCGGTCGAGCAGCTTCTTGGTCTGCTGGGCGGCGTAGCTGTTCGGATACGGTCCGAAATATTTAGCTTTATCTTTCAGCACCCGGCGGGTAACCTCCAGGCGCGGATGGGCTTCGTTGGTGATTTTCAGATAAGGAAAGGTCTTATCATCCTTCAGCAGCACATTGTAACGCGGCATATGCTTCTTGATCAGATTGCACTCCAGAATGAGTGCTTCCATATTACTCGATGTCACGATATATTCGAAATCAACAATATTGGCAACCAGCCGCTGCGTCTTCCCGTTGTGACTGCCGGTAAAATAAGAGCGCACCCGGTTCTTCAGCACCTTGGCCTTGCCGACATAGATGATCGTGCCCTCTTGATTCTTCATCAGATAGCAGCCGGGCAGATCAGGCAGCAGCGCAAGCTTGTTGCGGATATTATCCATATAATCCATAAGTTCTCCCCCACCTGTTACTACACGGTTATAAGGTAAGTTTAGAATAGAATGTACTACACATTCAAGCCTTAATATAGAACACCCGTTTCTATCGACAGACAAAGCGCCCCCGGAGTACCGAAGGCGCTTTGTCTGAAGGGGCCGTAAGGCCCCGGTTATAGCCGGTTATATCAATTATTGGTGCTTAGCTACGATATTCTTAAGGGAATCCTTGGAGTTCAGTCCTACGACTTTGTCCACAGGCTGGCCGTCTTTGAAGAAGATCAGAGTAGGAATACTCATTACTCCAAAACGGGAAGCTGTCTCAGGATTCTCATCCACATTCAATTTAGCGATCTTCACATCGTCACCCAGCTCGGTGGACAATTCCTCGAGAATAGGGGCAAGCATTTTGCAAGGGCCGCACCAAGGTGCCCAGAAATCTACTACTACAGTACCTTGACCTTCCACTTCATTCACGAAGGATTGGTCAGACACGTTCACGATAGCCATGATATTGTTCCTCCTTAGATAAGTTTTGTGAGCCTAAGCTGTACGAAATAACCTCCGCTTCTATAGCCTGAGCCAAGTCCGCAGAATTTACTCCGAAATCATAGCGGGATAAAATGCTTCATGTAATATGATAACCAGATTATCATTTACCGACACATCCTCAGTATAACATAAATACAATGCATTTGTTATATATTTTAAAAAATTATATTGTATAAAATTAATTTGTAATATCCAGCTTCATCGTCCAGGAGGTTCCAGAAATTCCGTGAAACTGAAACCCGAGTCTGTCATATAACCGGATAGCCGCCTCCTGCGGTTCCATAGGTCTTACATGTATCATAAAATCACCCTTCTGGCAGCAGATATTAAGAAGGAACGCCGATCTTATCTTTACATCTTCCCTGCATCTTCGTATACTTGAAGAAAGCGCATTAATTGTCAATGACTTCTCTCACATGTATAACTGTAACCCACTTCACGCAGTCATGCAACAGCAAGGAGGAAGAAGCGAATGGACACCAATGTCAACGCACAGGTCCGTGACCCGCGGGAGCATATCAATGAGGAGCCCCGCAACGATCTCGGTGATCTTATGGTCGGTTTCTTCGGAATGACCGGCTTCATGACCGTGGTCTTCTTCGGAATGGTAATCATCAAGTATTTGTCCGAATAGCTGCTTAAGCGCAGTGTCCGGTATTCTTCGCCCGCGTCAGGGCAGGATGCCGGATTTTTTTGCGTTCAGGTTGCGTTTTATCACGAATCATTAATAATAACATAAATTTACAATTTAATAAAAAGAAAACACATTTTTGTTTCACAGGAGCCGTGTTACTCTGTATGCGAAAGCGCTCTTATACCTATTTGGAGGAGGAAAAAAGAATGAAAAAGCTTGTCAGCCTTGCTGCTGCAGGCTTGTTGGCATCGGCGCTGTATTCCCCGGTATCGTTCGCTGACAACCCTGTAGTACAGACCATCTACACGGCAGACCCGGCCCCGCTGGTATATAATGATACGGTCTACCTGTACACCGGACATGACGAAGACAACTCGACCTACTATACGATGAATGATTGGAGGGTCTACTCTTCCAAGGACATGGCGAACTGGACAGATCACGGGTCACCGCTATCCTACAAGGCGTTCAGCTGGTCGAGCGGAGAAGCTTGGGCCAGCCAGGTTATTGAGCGCAACGGCAAATTCTACTTTTATGTCACCGCCAAAAGCACTTCGCTCGGACGGCCCGCCATCGGCGTAGCCGTCTCCAGCAGCCCAACCGGCCCGTTCGTGGACGCTATCGGAGGGCCGCTCGTCTCCAGCAGCTGGGGCGACATTGATCCAACGGTATATGTGGACAGTGACGGCCAGGCTTATCTCTACTGGGGGAACCCTACACTGAAATATGTGAAGCTGAACCCGGATATGATCTCCTACAACCAGAGCACAGGTATTGTGCAGGTACCCATGACCACAGACAGCTTCGGTGTGCGAAACGGCAATGCTGACAGACCAACCCTCTACGAAGAAGGGCCCTGGTTCTACAAGCGCGGCAGCTTATACTACATGGTCTACGCCGCAAGCGGCATTCCTGAGAATATCGCTTATTCCACCAGCTCTTCGCCGACTGGACCGTGGAAATACAGAGGGATCATTATGCCCACCCAGGGCGGCAGCTTCACGAATCATCCCGGCATCATCGACTTCAAAGGGCGCTCCTATTTCTTTTATCATAATGGCGCCTTGCCTGGAGGGGGCGGCTTCACCCGGTCAGTGGGGGTAGAGCAATTCACCTACAACGCGGACGGAAGCTTCCCGGTCATCAACATGACAACCGCCGGACCGCAGCCCATCGCCACTCTTAACCCCTATGTCAGAACACAAGCCGAGACCAGCGCATGGGCAGCCGGGGTAGAGACCGAGACCACCTCGGATACGGACGGGGGAATGAATGTCGGCTTCATCGATCATGGCGATTATCTCAAAGTCAAAAATGTGAACTTCGGCACCGGAGCTTCCGGCTTCGAGGCCCGGGTAGCGTCAGCAGGCAGCGGCGGGACTATCGAACTGCGGCTGGACAGTCCAACCGGAACCCTGGTCGGCACCTGTGCGGTTCAGAATACCGGAGGCTGGCAGAGCTGGGTGACCAAGACCTGCACGGTCAGCGGAGCAAGCGGCACTCATGACCTCTACCTGAAATTCACGGGCGGCAGCGGATACCTGTTCAATATCAATTGGTGGAAATTCAGCGCCAGCTGAATCTAAGCATACCAGTGGAAACGGCATTGCCGTTTTTTTAAAGAGACGGGAACGTTTCAGCGAGAAATAGAAGGATAATTTATAGCGTAAAACATATAAATCTGCAAAAAAGGGACCCCGCTCAGATGCAGGGTCCCTTTTTTATATTATTAAAAACTCAGCCTCTGGCCTTGCCCCGCTGGTTCTCTCCATGCAGCGGAATCACCTCAACGAACGGGGCGATCCGGTCCATCAGCCGCTGGCCCTTGTAGACCTCTTCCCCGTCCTTGCTGGTGATGCTGAGATGCTTCTCCAGCCCGTCCAGCGGATAATTCGAGGTGTAGAAGGTCGGCTTGCGGTTCATCCGGTAGTTCAGGATCGCTCCGAGTACATGGTCACGCGCCCAGGGATTGAGATTCTCGGCTCCGATGTCATCGAAGATGAGCAGATCACAGTTCTTCATCGTATCGACCATTTCCTTCAGCTTCTGGTTGTCCATCATGATCAGCTTCAGTTCCTCGATGAAATCCGGCATGTAGACAATCACGCCGCTGTAGCCCGAGATCGCCAGCTCATGGAGCAGATAGCACATCAGGAAGGTTTTGCCGGTTCCGAAGCTGCCCTGCAGATAAATGCCCCGCGAAGTCAGGCCCTCTGCCCGCACAGCTGCTATATAGTCAAATATCTTGTTCACGGCTGAGGCCCGCCGGGGGTCCTTGCCCATAATATCCATCTCATCATATCCGCCGTTCAGCACCCGTTCATCCACATAGAAGCTACGGATCCGCTTGCGGACATTATCCTGATTATCCTGTGCAATCTTCAGCTTGCACGGCGTCTTGCGTTCATACAAATCCGTTACACCGTTCACCGTCTCCACCGACAGCTTGCTGTAGTGCCCCTGGAAATCATTCGGGCAATTCGCCAGGCCGGGGCAGTTCTTACAGTGCCGGTCCTCCTCGACATACTGGTACAGACGGCTCAAGTGCAGCCGCAGCCGGGACTCGTCCAGCTCGGGATGCTCCGCCTGAAGCTCCTTGACCAGGGGATGGTTCAGCAGGGTCTGCTCCAGGTCACGGGAGCGCTGGCGCAGAGCAGGGTTGTTCATCGAACGCAGCACTTCGCCCATGGACTCCATCGCTGCACCTCACTTTCTTCAGGGCGTCCTCAGAACGCCTTTTTTCTTGCTGGCCTTGATCTCGGCCGCTTTCTTCATCATCGCCGCGAATTCCTCTTCCGATACGGTTCCGGCACTGCCGTCATCAAGCACAATCGGAATCTCCTGCTTGCCGGACCGCCCGCCGCTCTTCGTATACGAACGCTGGCGGGTTCCCGCAGTGCCTGTACCGGAGGAGGCGGAGGCCGCCCCTTTGCCCTTCACCTTGGACTGGTCGCGGATATAGCGAACGGCCTTCTCGTAAGTATTCACCTGCTTCACCAGCATATTGGAGGCAATCGCCTCCACGAAGTTGCGGTTCATCCGCTGATCGCCGCCGGAAGCCACCATCGTCATCAGATAATGGATCAGCACATTGATCACTTCGCCGCTGAGCTTATAGTTCAAATCAATCTTCTCGAAGATATCCATCAGCTGGCCCGGAACCGCCCCGGGGAAGAACGTCTGCAACAACCGTGTATAAGGCTCGTTGCGCAGCATCATATTATATTGGTGAATGTCGCATTTGGACAGAAATTGCGGAGGCACTTCTACATAGAACTCCATTTCGACAGCCTGCTCCACCGGCACTGCGGTGGGATCATTCTCTTCCTCAGCGGCGGAGCGCAACGACACCACCTTGGCGGCGGCAATCTCTCTTTTCTCCTGGCGCTTCATATCCTGACGGAAATGCTGGCTCGCCTTGTATTGCAGCGTATCCAGAATCACCTCTCCGTCCGGCGTGAAGACATCATCCTCATCCAGCAGGCGGCATACATCCTGCGGGCCAAGCTCGTATTTGCGGGCCACATAATTAATGACGCCCATCTGATTATGGTCAAAGCGCAGCTTCTCGACATGCGCACGGTTCACCGATTCACGCGGGAAGCGCAGAATAATATCGCTGTAGGCTATATTCGGCTCAGCGTCTTGGGTGGTGCCAGGCTGACGCACGGAGGCTACCTCGGCCAGGGCCTGCTCCAGCTCATAGTCAATCACATGGGTATTCAGCTCAAAAATATCATAAAAGGGCAGTGAAATATTCTCTTTTCCCATCGACCGCCCGCTCCATTCCTCGGGTTCCCGGTGCCAGAACTGCTCACGCAGCGACAGCACAGCGAACTTGCCGATCTTATCCCGGAGCAGCAGCGTCAGATGCTGGGTTGCAAAAAAATCAGCCGGCGACAGCGGCGGCATTAGCTCGTACTCGTACATATAATCATCGTTCTCCGCGGCATACAGCCGGCAGGTCTGCAGCAGGCCCACCGCTTCCAGCCGGGAAGCCTGGTCTACCATATATTTACGGCCCTTGTCGTTAGGTTCAACGCCCAGGGTCATAAAGAGCCTGCGCTGCTGCTCCACACCGGAATAACCGATAGATTCAGCCGGAATATGCTCGAACAGCAATCTGTACAGGCTGATGGCGAACGCGCCTACCATTGGCTGATAGACAGAGCCCAGCATACGGCCGTCCAGCTGGCTTAGACCGAATTCGCGGGACACGCAGTACCGATGATGTTCAGTGAAATGATGCAGGTTGCTCATACGCATCTGCGGATACCTCCCCCTCTTCTATACGATATACGAATTCATATAGATTTCTATTCTATCACAAAACACCCGGCCGGAAATGTAAAATAAAGATGAATCCTTGGCACTTCTGGCGGAAAAAGCAAAAAAACGGCTCCCCCCTTTACAGGAGATTAGCCGTTACTTGTTGTAGCGCCCTTCAGGCAGCGCTTAGAACATTTTGTATCCGCCCAGCCTCAGCTTCTGAATCGTCCAGCCGCTCAGCACCGCTCCGGCAAGACCGGCGATCCCGGTAAGATAATCCACGATGTGGAAGGTAGAGAGGTGCTCCCATAGGGACATCGCGCTCCGGTCCCAGATGGAATAGACCACCACCGGAAGAATAACAATGACGAACAGATAGGCAGGGAACCAGGTAGTCTTCATCAGCATGTTAAGAATGAAGCCAATGCCGAACATCATCACAAAGAATAAAACGGCCAGAACAAACACCGGAATAAATCCCATCGTACCGCCATCCCCTCTCTCTATAAAGAACCGCACACTCAAGCTTATATAATAGTAAGTTTACTAGAAAAAATGTAGCGAAGCAATGAACATTATCGCGCTAAATACCGGAATAAGCGTGAAAGGGGGCCCCGGCGTTTGCTCTCTGCCGCCCGCTGCGCTACAATGCAAATAGCACCCGACCTATGTTCATACATATTTAAGGTATGCGGACAAAGAAGATTTTACGCGAGGATATTCCACCGATAATTGATAAGGAGTGAACAGCTTGAACGAAGCCGCTTTGACATTGGAAGGCTGGTATGCACTGCATGACTTCCGCTCGCTGAACTGGACAGCCTGGACGGCAGCAGATGACGAGGAACGGGCAGTTGCCCTGGAGGAGCTGCATGCCTTCATGCAGGAGTGGGGACCTGTCGAGGAAGCGAAGGAAGGCAGCACTGCCGTCTATTCCATCGTGGGCCAGAAGGCTGATTTCGTGATGATGTTTCTGCGGGAGAGTCTGGAGGCGCTGAATGCGCTGGAGACCGCTTTTAACAAAATCGCCTTTGCCCAATATACAACGAAGGCCTACTCCTACGTAAGCATCGTTGAGCTCAGCAACTATGCCGCAGGAGGAAGCGCCGGAGACGGCAGCGACCCGATGCAGAACCCGCATGTGGCTGCCCGGCTGAAGCCTGTACTGCCGCAAATGAAGCATATCTGCTTCTACCCGATGAACAAGAAGCGTGAGCTGGCCGACAACTGGTACATGCTGGATATGGAGAAGCGCCGGGAGCTGATGTATTCGCACGGCCTGATCGGCCGCAGCTATGCCGGTAAGGTGAAGCAAATCATTACCGGCTCCGTAGGCTTCGATGACTGGGAGTGGGGCGTAACGCTGTTCGCCGAGGATGCCCTGCAGTTCAAGAAGCTCGTCTACGAGATGCGCTTCGACGAAGTCAGCGCCCGCTACGGCGAGTTCGGCCCCTTCTACGTCGGCAACCTGCTGAACGAGGAATCGTTCGAGGAGATGCTGAAGCTGTAAAAGTATACATGCAAATAGACCGCCCCCCCCTCTAGCAAAGGCATGCGGTCTATTTGTCGTATCCTGTTTGTTCGAGCCTACCGCCCTTAAAAGCGGCTATTACACCCGAGAGCCGTGTTACAAGCACGGCTCTCTTTGCATTGTACGTCTTTTCTACCTCCACTATACCGCATCACTTATGCCGAAGGTTCCTTATCGTCCTCGTCCGCTTCATCCTCATCCCGCAGGCTCTCCAGATATTCCGCTGTCGCCTGGTCGCGGGCGCGGCTCTTCTCCTTCAGGCGCTCAATCGCCGGGAGGATCAGCAGGTCGATCTCCTTCTGGATAGGGTAGGCCAGATCGTACCGGGTCTGATCCTCCAGATAGGTGCCTACCTCAATCAGAGCATTATAGCGGTCCAGCTCCTCGCGCGTCAGCAGTCCGCGTACTTGCACGCTGCAGTGGCGCATCTTAGAGGAATCTTCCTTTTTTGAGGACGAGCGGAATGCCGCCGATAATGAGCAGGTAGCGCATATCAACAACCTTCTTCAGCTGCGCTGCCTTCCAGCCTTTGTATGTCTTCTCGCCGACTACGGCAATTCCCTGGCCCTTACCCAATGAAGCTACCGTCCCCTTGTTGCTGAAGGCGAATTTCTTCGGCTGCTGGCTGCGGATGGCCGCTACGAGATTATGCGCACAGCATTCTCCCTGCTGCATAGCAATCTGTGCTGTCGGCGGGTATGGACGTCCTTCCGGATTAATCATGAGGGAGCCGTCACCAATAATGAAGATGTTCTCATGTCCCGGAGCCCGCAGATATTCGTCTACCTTCACCCGTCCGCGCATCGCTTCGAAGCCGGCCGCTTCAATCAGACGGTTCCCGCGGATACCGCCGGTCCATACGATCGTGGAAGCTTTGATCTCCTCACCCGTGGCCAGAATCACGCCGCCAGGCAGGCATTCCTTGATCGCTACGCCCATCTTGAAGGTTACGCCCTTCTTGGTGAGCACGGTCATGGCGTGCTCCACCAGCTCAGGCGCGAACCCTGGCAGAGCCGTAGGCGCAGCTTCTATATTATAGATGTTGACCATGCTTGGATCGACATCAAATTCTTTGCATAGCGCCGGAATCCGGTCAGCCAGCTCCGCTACAAATTCAATCCCGCTGAAGCCCGCGCCGCCAATGACGAAGTTGATGTGCTCCTGTGCATTATTCTCATTCTTGTATTTGGCGAACTGGTACTGGATATGCTCCCTGATCAGCCGTACAGAGTTAATGCTGCGGATGGTCAGCGCATATTTGTCGAGTCCCGGAATCCCGAACGTTTCAGGCTCACCGCCAAGGGCAATCACGAGGTAATCATACGAGAGCGTTCCATCCTCCAGAATAACCTTCTTCTGCTGGGTGCGAATCTCCTGCACCGAGGATTTGACGAGATCGATCTTGAACTCATCGATTAATTTGGAGATAGATACGCGTGTATGCTCAATGCTGTCCGTGCCCGCTGCAGGCATATGCAGATGGGTCGTGAAATAGTGATATTCATGGCGGTTAACCAGGGTTACATCAGCTTCATTATAGTTCAAAGCTTTCTGCAGCCGCTGGGCGGTCAAAATCCCTCCATATCCCGCGCCTAGAATAACGATTTTGGGAATACTGCTCATGTTCCGGCTCCTTCCAACAGGTGAATCTGTCTATGTGTTATTTTTTGTTAAAAAATCAGGTTTCTTTTGTGAATTTATACACTTAAATTCAGAAGAATTTCCAATAAAACTTAAAGGATTTCTAAAATAACCATATCCATTGTAAACCTTAGTATCGTTTTAATCAAATATAATCATACAACAAAATGTCACATTTTTCATTGATATCAAAGCCTTTGCAGGCAGGTGAGACTATGTTTATAATGAGTAGGTACGCTTGTATGGCAAATTGAAACTATCAACTCGGAGGTGTAATATTACGTGACATTAGAGCAAACCGTTCCTATGAGCGATCTGCTGATTATAGGCGGAGGACCAGCCGGTATGTTTGCCGCTTTTTATGGCGGGATGCGCCAGGCTTCAGTAACACTTATTGAGAGCATGCCCCAACTTGGAGGGCAGCTTGCTGCTCTGTATCCTGAGAAATATATTTATGATGTCGCCGGCTTCCCCAAAATTACTGCACAGGAGCTGGTGGATAACCTGTCCCGGCAGATGGAGCTGTTCCAGTCCGATATCCGTCTGGAGGAGAAGGTCGTATCGGTTGTGAAGCAGGATGAACGCCATTTCACTGTCACCACCGACAAGGCAGAATATCACACCAAAGCTATCATCATCACGGCAGGCGTAGGCGCCTTCGAGCCGCGGCGTCTGGAGGTGCCGGATGCACAGCGCTTCGAGAAAGCCAACCTGCATTATTTCGTAAGTGATCTGAATGCTTATAAGGATAAGAAGGTACTAATTAGCGGCGGCGGCGATTCTGCTGTGGACTGGGCGCTGATGCTGGAGCCGATCGCTGAACAGGTAACCCTGATTCACCGCCGCGATAAATTCCGTGCGCATGAGCATAGTGTAGAGAACCTGATGGCCTCTAAGGTAAATGTGATTACGCCATCCGAGATTACCGAGCTGCATGGTGAAGAATTCATTACCAAAGTCACCTTGTCCCATATCAAGACCAAGGAAACTCAGGAAATCGAAGTAGACAGCGTTATTGTCAATTTCGGCTTTGTCTCCTCCCTGGGCCCGATTGCCGAGTGGGGAATCGATATTGAGGGTAACTCCATTGTGGTTGACTCCCGCATGGAGACCAGCATTCCGGGAATCTTCGCCGCTGGCGATATCACGACCTATCCGGGCAAGCTGAAGCTGATCGCTGTCGGATTCGGAGAAGCGCCTACAGCCGTGAATAACGCCAAGGTGTATATTGATCCGGATGCAAAGCTGTCTCCGGGACACAGCAGTAATCTTAAGCTCTAGGTTGTCTATAACCTTATAACCACAATAAAAGGGTATCCTTTCAGGTTGATTCCACCTCAACTTGAAAAGATACCCTATTCCTTGATGCTTGCGGTTAATGAAGTCCAATGCTGCAGGATGTGCTCTGATCTTTAATGAAGAACCGCATGGTCTGGAGAGTGTAAGTTCCGTTTGCGAATTTCAGCGAGAAGCAGGGCGATGAAATCATGCTCTAAATGCAGCTCTATCGCTCTGTGATAAGAGTCAAGCAGCATCTCATCCGACAATTCAACCATAACGTTCACCTACCTTTCCTTTATTTGGATCTGAATCTATCATAGCAAACTATCATTTTTCGAACAAGCGTTCTCATTATCCACAAGCTGCTGTGGAAATCCTGTGTATAATATGTGAGTAAGGGTTATAATGTCAGGAATTGCACAGTGGACTATGGGGATAACAGTTATACACAGGGCTGAAACCTGACATCTCCACACAAAAACTTTTTTAGAATGTTCATAATTGGCTGGGATATTTCTTGTTGTATTACCTCTGAATCTGCACAACTAAACGCAATATTAGCCTATTACTGTATTTATCGTCAAATATAAAAATTTTATTAATCATTTTGGTCTTGTATTTACTTCCAGAATCCAAATCTTCCCCCGATGATCTACGGCATAGTCGAAGCCCAGTTCACCGATCCCCGGGAAATGCCGCTCCAGCAGTTCGGTGCAGACTAAAGTCAGCCTGCGCATCTCCGCCTTTTTGGATGAGGTCCCCACTCTTGGCAGTGATCTCCGCAATCCCTGGCGGCAGCTTAGCATCGTGCCCCCTTTGCAGAGATTCGTAACGAACAATCCCGGCCGGGCTACTCTCCCTACCATGGAGCGGAACTCCCAGTGCTCGCCGTTCTTTACCACCTTGACCCGGTAATCAATCGGACGCCCGGAGATCCGTGCAAGGGAGATCCCCTGCTGGATCAAATATTTCCGTTTCACCTTGAATCTGTCCAGTGCCTGGCGCATGGAAGTGAAGTCCCCATAGATACGTGTGCTCTTCATATACGTGAAGCCGTACCCCCTCTGATCCCGGAACACCTTAATGACACCATATCCTCCTCCGCCTACAACCGGCTTGATGACTACATTGCCGTATCTTCCAAGCATCGCGGACAATCCGGCAGCACTATATTCCCGCGTTCTCGGAATGTAACCGGCAACCCGTGAATCGCTAAGCAGCGCCGCCGTCTTCAGCAGCTTGCTTGCCAGTTCTCTCCCCGCCATTATTTGCCCTCTCCTTTCGCATTCCCAGCCTACCCTATAGATTACTCACGAAAGGCCGTGCCCTCCTGTATGATTGTCCGTGGTTTAGCAGTCCACAGCAAAAAAGGGCATATGGCTGCGGGCCTTATGTCCCTGATTCATTTGACTGGAAAATCATTAAAATTCGTTGTATTATTGCCTCAAAGGGAGGGTTTCCTAATGGCAGAGTTTTTTGAAATCCTGTATTGGTTTGCAATGATCGGCATGTCTGTTGTACTGGCAGGAACGACAATACTCGTCTGTGCGCTTGGCTTCAAATTCATCAAAGACCGGCGCAGAGTGCTCGGTGCCGGCTGCATCGCCTTTTCCCTGGGTGCCTCCGCCCTGATCGTATTCATGATTAACCTGAAATTTATCATCCCCGCCTGAAGCTTGTTCCCGGCAGCAGTGGCCCGGGAAGCGGATCGCCTAACTCCTGCCGCCACTGCATTACATAATTCATAGATTCGCCCCGCTACCTTATTCTATGAAAACCGCGGCAGGCTGGCCTGTGCGGACAGACTGCTTCATTCGCTGAGCAGGTTCCGGCCTATTCCCCGCTTTTTTGCTCCCTCCCCTCCTGTAAGACACTCCAATCTTTGAAATTTCCGTTCATACAACAACTTTTTCACTTTATCTCCGTAATATGTATGTGCAATAAATTGGAAGAACCAATATTTTGAAAAAGGAGATTCTATTGTGTCGAAACCTGTGTACGGAAAACAAGCGGCTTCTGTCCAAGCCACGGACAAGCTTTCAGTAGCAGCTTGGACGCTTTGTGCTGCGTTCCTGCTGTTCCTCGGCTGGGCCGCTTTTCAGATCGGATTGTTCAATGGAATGACGGCGGATTTCGAGAAGCCCATTTATGTTGCCGCATTATTAAGCTGTCTGCTGCTGCTGGCTGCTGCCGTCCTCTATTTCAGAGCCTTCCGGCTTGAGGGACAGCGTGATCTGCTCAGCCTAGCGGCTCTCCTTCTTCCCTTAACCTATGCGTTGTCGCTATTCGGCGCTGCTTCGCGGTATATGGCAATGAACATGCTGTTCACCCAGTTCACCTATGCCGCAGTCTTCATCGTCAGCATCCTTCTGCTCCGGCACAAGCGGCTCAATTCCGCCGTCCAGCATTACGTGCTTGCCCTTGCTTATCTGATCGTCGGCTTTGGACTGCTCAACTGGCTCGGAAGCTGGAAGCTGGCCGGCAGCCTGGTGGGCTGGTTCTCAAAGACTGTAATTAACGGCCAGTATAATGCTGCCGTCATGACTGACTCGAACGGCCTGCGCCTGACTTCCGTTTTTCAGTATGCCAATACATATGCAGCTTTCCTGATGGCTTTTCTGTTCGTGGCTGTCTTCGCGCTGATCCGCTCCCGCAAATGGCCCGGACAATTGCTGCACGGCTTCATGCTGGTGCCCATCATCGTCTCGCTGCTGCTGACCTTGTCCCGCGGAGGCCTGGTGCTGCTGCCGGTGGTGTTCATACTCCTGCTGCTCTTCCTGAAGCCGGTGCAGCAGATTCTGTGGATTGTTCATCTCGCTATTGCCGGCCTATGCTCTCTGCTGATTACCAGCCCGGTCACGCGGCTGGGCCTGGAGCTGAATGCCGAGTTCAACTCGTCTGCTGCCCTTAAGGGCTGGGGCTATCTGCTGGGAGCCTCGGCCATTGCAGCTGCACTCTGCCTGGTGGTCCAGCGTTACCTGGCGCCTTGGCTGAGCCGCAAGCTCGGCAGACTGGAGTCCCGCCGTATGAGCGGACTTTGGATTCCTGCCATCTCTGTGGCTGGCGTCGTGATCATCGCCTTCCTGTTCATCGGCACCAGCGCCCGCAATATTCTCCCGGCGAATATCGGAACACGGCTGGAGAACATCAACTTCAAGCAGCATAGCGTCCTTGAGCGTTTTACCTTTTACAAGGATGCCATGAAGGTTGTCAAGGATTATCCGGTACTTGGCACGGGCGGCGGCGGATGGGCCACACTCTATGAGCATTATCAGAACAACCCTTACCTGAGCCGCCAGGTGCATAACTTCTTCCTGCAGTATCTGATTGAGGTGGGCATTGTAGGCCTACTGGTGTTCATGGGCTTCATCCTGTTTATCTTCTACAAATTCAGCAGGGAGTATCTGAAACGGAAGACCGATGACTATAGCAACGGATTCTTCTATCTCATTATCGCCTTGTCCATTCTGGTGCACAGTATGCTGGACTTCAACCTCAGTTTTGCGTTCATGGGAATGCTCGTCTTCCTCTCCCTGGGGGGAATGGCTGTGGCCATGGAGAGCAAGCCGCTCCGTCTTCAGTGGAACAAGCTATGGATTAGAGCGGGTTATTTCACAGTACTCGGAATCGGCACGGGCTACTTGCTCTTCCTGTCTATGAGTTATACTCGTTCCAGCTCTGAAGCCGGTGCAGGCAAGAAGCTGATCCAAGTGAGCCAGTCGTATGAGGAGATCAAGGCCCCTTTCGTAAAAGCACTCAGCATCCGACCCTACCATCCGGAATCGGCTGTGTACCTGTCCATACTGGACCAGAAGGTGTATGAGCAGACGAAGAACGAGCAGTTCCTGGAAGAGGGCTATGCGGTATTGACCCGTGCGCTGAAGGATGAGCCGTCTAACAAAGAACTGCTGACCCAGCTCGCTAGCTACTATGACCTGAAGGGCCAGAGCGCCGAAGCCTATCAGGTCTATCTGGACAACGCAGACAAGTTCATGTGGGATATTAACTGGTATGCCGGTCTGATTAGCCGGGCCTCTCTCCTTGGACAGCAAGCTTATTCCAAGCAGGATGAAGCCGGGCAACAGACGTATTTCGCTTCCGCACTTGCTGCCTACAGACATGTAACGGACGGCATTGCCCATTTGAAAAGCCTCCCTCCCGAGCAGATGCAGGGCCGTGAATTCTTCGCTACACCTACGATTGGCCTAAGCGCAGGGAGAGTACAATTCCTGTCCGGGGACAAGGACGCCGCGGCTGCAGCTGTGAAGCAGGGCTTCGTGAACGGATACGAGGATCTGACAGACAGCGGGGGCCTGTGGACAACCGCCTGGTACAGCGGAGTTATAGCCCGTTCGCAGGAGCTGGGAGCCGCAGCCTTGAAGCGTTCACAGGAAGCCGCGGCCGAGGGCAAGCTGGAGATCAAGGACCAGGAGAAGCTTAACATGCAGCGGTATTTCAAAACCGGCCTGGACGCTTATACCTACGCCGCCGCAGACCGGGATGCACAGCAGGGAATCACAGTGACACCGGAACTGCTGCTGAACACCGGTAAGATCCAGTATATGTCCCAGGACATGCCGGCAGCAGAAGCCACATTGAAGCAAGGACTAAGCGAGGATTACAGCAACCCTGTCAACCGGGAGGTTGCCCGGTGGTTGCTTGCTGTGCAGCAGCGGATGCAGAGCGTCCAGGATCAGGCGCTCTATCAGAAGCTGATCGCCGCTGATCCGGAAGAAGCGGCAAGAATCAGTGAGATAGCGGGTATGCCGCTGTAACCTTACAGTGTCACTTATCCCTCAAATAACTGTAAAGAGAGCGCCTGCCTGCGGCAGTGCGCTCTTTGCTGTGCGGGGCCTTTGCCGCCGTCATCCCTCCATAAACCAAGTGTCATTAACTCATATCCTCGCTCATTTGCCCAATATATGGCAGGTTGTGAAGGATTGATTATAGCTGTACTTTTCATCGGCACCGTATACTTTCAGTGATCAGCCTTAGATGTTGATCCAAATCGGTCCCATATAAGGAGAGGTTGTAATCATTGTGAAGAAACTACAACGCTTGTTATCCGTGTTCGTAATCGTACTGCTCCTATTCACATCCATTCCTTTATCTCTATCAGCCGAAGCAGCAGAGACTTCCGGACAAGCAGAGCCTGGGCCTTGGACCTTCAGTGCGTTCGGAGGTAATACATCCCCGGGCAAGAACCCCGAGCCTGCCATAGAGAATCCTTCCACCGTAACGCTGACTACTTATGGAGGCAAGATTTCAGGCACCGATGAGGGACTCTCTTTTTATTACCGGGAGCTTCCGGCCACCGCGAACTTTGAGCTCAGAGCCAGGGCCACCGTTATTGCCTTTAACAGCAATTCCGGCGTCAATTCGCCTAACCAGAAGTCCTTTGGCCTGATGCTAAGGGATACGGTTAATCCTCATGGAAGTTCAAGCACCACCACCTCCAATTATGCTGCGGCCGGTGCTTTGGATTTGGTGATGAAGGGTTTTTATAAAAAAACGGCACAGGTCAAGCTGAATCCGTTCGCCGGGCTGAACGCCCCTGCTGCGGGCGAAGTCTACGATCTCAGCCTCCGCAAATCGGGTGATACCTATCTGCTGAGCGTTAACGGCCAGACCGAAATCGTAACCTTGGAGGACACTTTTACGGATACGGTCTTTGCCGGGATTTATGTCGCCAGAGATGCAACCGTGACCTTCAGTGAGCTGGATCTACTAATCGAGACCAAACATGTAACAAGCTTGTCTGCCGACACGGGCGGGATGACGAAGACCTCTTATCTGGTGGGTGAACCGCTGGATCTGACCGGGCTTATCGTGAAGGCTGTATTCTCCGATCACAGTGAAGCCACTCTGTCTTCTGAGGAGTACATTGTAACAGGATTCGACAGCAGTAAACCCGGGGAGAATCGAATCCAGATTAACTATAACGGCGCCTCTGCAAGTATTCCGCTGCAAATCATCCCGCTGACCGTCAGCTCATTATCCGTCAAATACGAGCCTGTCAAAACCGTCTATTATCCAGGCGATTCTTTTGATCCGCAGGGGCTTGTTGTTGCTGCCCATTATAATAACGGCTACCTGATTAAGGAACTTGCGGATAATCTGTACACCCTCTCCATTGACGGGCAACCGGTAACAGATCAGCTTCCGTATACTTTTGCCGGGCCGGGCTCCTATGAACTATTGATCGCTTCCACAGCGACTCCGTCTGTCACCACAGCATTGAAGCTTGAGGTCATGGATGCTACCCTGTCCGAACTTGAAATAAGACATGAGCCTAAGCAAACCGTCTATTATATCGGTGATACCTTACAGCTGGAGGGACTCTCCCTTTATGCCCATTATTCAGACCTTACAGAGATCAGGCTGGCCAAGGACGAATACACCGTCTCCGCCTTAGACACAACGACTCCAGGAGACAAGGAGATCAAGGTAACCTACAAGGAATTAACGGCAAGCTTCATGGTTAAAGTCAAAATCAAAGAGCTGACCGGCATCGAGGTAACTGGCTATCCCAGAACTACCTTTTTTGTAAACGAGCCCTTTGACAGCAGCGGTCTGACCGTATCGAAGGTGTATGACAACGCTGACCGGGAGGTGCTAAGCGGGTTCACGCTGGATCAATCTGCATTCGATAACCGGCTTGCCGGAGTATATCCGGTTCAGATCATCCCTGATGATTCTTCCATACAACCCATTACGTATACCGTCACGGTAAAAGAAAAGACCACACCCGTCTGGCATAGTATCACCTTCGGCCAGTCTACGTCTGCTGCGAATAACAAAGTTATCACCCAGGACGACGGTACGCTCCGGCTGATCGCCTTGGAAGGCGGCGGTAAGGTCACTGAAGACCACGATGGCATAACGTTCTACTACACAGAGCTTAATGCCCTGGAAGATAACTTCGTGCTATCTGCGGATATTGAGGTGCTGAACTTTGCCAAAACCCCGTATGACGGGCAAGAATCCTTCGGAATCATGGCGCGGGACGCGATCGGGACACCCGGAACTTCGAGTGTATTCGCCTCGAATATCGCGGCCATCGGCGGCTACAGCGGCGGAACAAGAAGCGCTCTGGGTACCCAGCTGTTCGTCCGTTCCGGTATCGAGAAGCCGGATGGAACCGGAAGCAAGGGCATTAAGACAATCATGCTCAAAAATGAACGGCCTGCACCCGGCAACACGGCCCCTGCTGCACCATACCGCTTAACGCTGTCTAAGACGAACAGCGGCTTCACAGGCCGGATCAATTCGGAGCAGGAGGCTATCCATTTCGAACCGGATATTCTTAGCGTACAAGACTCCACGATGTATGTCGGCTTCTATGCGGCCCGTCTTGCTACGATAGATATCCGCAATATCCAGTTAACAGTGACAAGCGCTGCTACTGATGCGCCTAAGGTGGAGCCACCCGCGGCTCCTGTAACGCCAGATTTGAGCATACTGTCCCGAAGCAAAGCATCTACACCCGAATATGAAGTGATTGTCCGCCCTAACGTGAACGGAACCGTAACGGTGAAGCAGGGCTCCAGGATTATCGCACAGGATGTCGCGGCAACAGCCGATAAGCGTCTGGCGATTCCTGCGGTACTCAGCGGACATGGGGATACGAACTTCAGTGTTGTCTTTTGGCCGGAGGATACCCAGTACTTGACCTCTTACGGTACAATCGTCCGCAACTTCACTGTTAATATGAACAGCTATGGCGATGGGGAAGACATCTATGTATCACCTGCCGGAACAAGTGCCGGGGACGGGACGATGGCTCTCCCGCTGGATCTTGATACTGCGATTGATTATGTGAAGCCGGGACAGCATATCCTTATGCTTGATGGGCATTACGTGCGGAAATCGCCGCTGGTCATTCAGAAGTATAACGACGGTACCGAAGCTGCCAGAAAGGTTCTCGAAGCGGCACCCGGTGCAAGGCCCATTATCGATTTTGACAAAAAGTCAGAAGGGGTTCTGCTCAGCGGGGACTACTGGCATGTGAAGGGACTCGATTTCACCCGCTCGGCGGCCAATACGAAGGGATTCACGGTTGGCGGTAACCATAATATTGTTGAGAACAGCCGCTTCTATGCTAACGGCGACACCGGCCTGCAAATCAGCCGCACCGACGGAACCGCCAGAGACATCACGGAATGGCCGTCCTACAATTTAATTCTGAACAGCACCTCCTTCGATAACCGCGATCCGTCTGACAATAACGCAGATGGCTTTGCGGCCAAGCTAACCGCCGGCACCGGGAATATTTTCAGAGGATGCCTGGCGCATAATAACATTGACGATGGCTGGGATCTGTACACCAAAGCAGGCTCGGGTGCAATCGGTCCGGTACTCATCGAGAACAGCGCCGCCTTCAACAACGGGTATTTAACGGACGGAACCGTTGGGGCCGGCGATAAAAACGGATTCAAGCTCGGTGGAGAAGGCATTCATGTCGCGCATATCATCCGTAATTCGGTCGCCTTCGGCAACGGTGCCTACGGGTTCACCAGCAACAGTAATCCTGGAGTCATTGCGGTTAACAATATCGGCTATAACAACACCCGCGGCAACCTGAGCTTCACCACATATGGTCAGATTATTCCAGACTTCAAGATTGACGGCTTTGTATCTTACCAGTCGGGCAGCATCGGCAAGGATCAATATCCGGCTTCCTTAGCAGCGGAGAATAACTTCATGTACAATGGCACCGTGTCAGTTAATCAATCAGGCAAACAGCTGACCGATGCCAACTTCGCAAGTCTGCAGCCGGTGACCTCTAATCTGCGGGATGCAGAGGGTAATATCATCTGGGGGGAATTTCTGAAGTTTATTCCTTTTGAGAATCAAGAACAGGAGCCAGAGCCGGGAACTCAGCCGGAACCAGAGCCTCAGCCAGAGCAGGAACCTCAACCGGAGCAGGAACCTCAACCGGAGCCAGAGCCGGGGACCCAGCCGTCACCAAGTCCTTCCGCTGCGCCTGTTCCTTCTGCCACACCAAATCCAACCTCTGCACCTAATACAGGCAGCACTGGCACTGGATCAGCCGCCAACGATTCTATTACAACGGTTCTTTTGCTGGACGGCAGCGTAAGCATGGAGTTACCTGTAAGTCATACCACGGGAAAAGCAATAGCCCAGTTAAGTGAATCCGTTCTGCGCCGAATAGTTCCAGTAGCCAAAGCCGATTCCACAGGTACCAAGACTCTGCGGATTCAACTTACTGCTGATCCGGCCCAGGACATGAAGGAAGTTGAACTAAGCCTCCCCGCTGCGGCATTTCGTTCAGAAGAAGCTCCCCTCAAGCTTGAGATCCGTTCTTCCTTAGCGACTCTCGGGTTGCCTGACAGTATTTTCACAGCAGAGGCGCTGAACGGCGTAAAGACTGTTACTTTATCGCTAAGAAGCATTACTCCCGGCGGGCAGCTCCAAGCCAAGCTGGGAGACCGCCCGCTTATCGGGTACGGGCTTCAACTGGATGGGGCGCCGCTGCAGCCTGACCGTCTTCAGTCGGCTATAGAGATCGGAATTCCCCATCCGCCAGCAGTTCCTGCAGCGGATAATGCCTATATTGTTGTGTGGGGCATCCAGGAATCGGGAATCATCCAGCCAGTGATACACGGGAAGTACAACGCAGATAAGCAGCAGGCCATTTTCTCAACAACACAGGCCTCCGGCCAGTATGCAGCAGTCTTTAATCACAAGACATTCCAGGATATCGCCTCAACCTATTGGGCCAAGTCCGCAGTGGAAATACTCGCCTCCCAAGGGGTGATTCAAGGCATCACGGCAGCCGAGTTCAGACCGGAGCAGTCCGTTACCCGCGCAGAATTTGCACTTCTGTTAGTCCGGGGAATGGAGCTCACAGCGTCAGAGGGGCCTGGCTTCACGGATGTATCACCGGGGGATTATTATTACAAGGAGCTTATGACTGCCCGAAAGCTTGGCATCATTACAGGTCTGCCGGGAGGTCTATTCCAGCCGGATGTACCGGTATCCAGGCAAGAAATGTTCGTTATGGCAGCTAGAGCATTGCGGGCAGTAGAGCGCATGAATCCGGGGGAGAACACTTCTTCTGTATTAAAAGACTTTACCGATCACCAGCAAATTGCCAGCTATGCGGCAGATGATATTGCCGCTCTAGCCGCAGCCGGTCTCGTTAAAGGAGATGCACAGCAGCAGCTCATGCCCGCTGCCTCCTCGACACGTTCCGAGGCAGCTATGCTGATCTATCGGATGCTTGCGCTATAGTTCAAGGCAGAATTAATTCAGCCTCTTACGCTTGAAGCGGGCTGAGAGAGGTATTCAAAGGGATTTATCCCTTTAATTCAGCCCGAAGTCCTTTGGAGAGGGTATTCAAAGGGATTTATCCCTTTAATTCAGCCCGAAGTCCTTTGGAGAGGGCATTCAAAGGGATTTATCCCTTTAATTCAGCCCAGAGTCGGCTGGAGGGGGTATTCAAAGGGATTTATCCCTTTAATTCAGCCCGAAGTCCGTTGGAGAGGGCATTCAAAGGGATTTATCCCTTTAATTCAGCCCGAGAGTCGGCTGGAGGAGCGGCTTGGGCAACTTATTTGCTCCCGTGGTTGTTCCTGTACTCATCCTCCAGAATCGAATATTGATAGGAGTCCATCCACTTCTCTTTATGATACATGTGTCCTCTAATATGCCCTTCGTATGTCATGCCCAGCTTCTGCATCACACGGGCGGAACCTGTATTCCCGGGGCGGCAGGTCGCATAGATCCGGTGAAGCTCCAGCTTATGAAAGCCCAAGTCCAGCAGTGCAGCGGCAGCCTCAGTTGCATAGCCCTGTCCCCAGTACAGTCTGTTGTAGCAATAGCCGATCTCTCCCTGTCCTGTTCCGGTAATATGCAGGCCGCAGCCGCCGATCAGCCGCCCGTTCTCCTTCAGAACCACCGCATACTCGAAGCCCTTGCGGGGCTCCTCCTGCTGCAATGTCAGCGTATGGCGGATATATTCGCGGGTATCCTCCAGTGAATTCGGCCCCCAGATTGAATGCGTTACTACTGCCGGATCGGACGCATATTCATGTACCTGCCCTACATCCTCCTCGGTGAATTCCCTAATCCACAGCCGTTCTGTCTCAAATTCCATATCTCTGCGGCCTCCCTCCTCTTTCATTTGTCAAATAATCCTCTACCAATCAGATTAGCCGTCACCGGCGGCCGGCCAATCTCCCGTGACCATACGGAGAGCTGGCCGGTATGATGGATCTCATGGGCAATCACGTGCCGCATCACTTCTCCGTAGGGGTGGGGCTCACGCTCTCCTTCATCCGTAATATCCACCATGATCCGCTCTTCCAGCTCCTCCGACCAGCCATACACAAACGGAGCCAGCTCTGCATGGCAGCGGGCAGAGAAATTCTGCACAAGCTCCAGACTCGCCACTTCCCCGAACAAAGGGATGTCAATGGCTCTCTCCTGAATCCCTCCGCAGATCCAGCCGTATTCAACCGCAACAATGTGATACAACGTGGGCAGGATATACCCGATGCCGCCGGTGCGCGGCTTCATCAGCTCTTCCTTGTCCACCCCGCTGCACCAGCGGAACCAATCCTCGCGCACTTGCCAGTTATACTCAAATAGCTTCTGCATCTGCCGCCTCCAATTCCCCATAAATTTCCTCACTCTAATCTTGTGTCACACTTTAACACAAACAGGACAGGCCCGCTACCGCTAATTGCGGCAACCAGCCTGTCCCATATCCTTGTCCTGCATTTATTCAAACACGTACTCGCCTTCACCCACAGTCAGAGTCTGTCCCTTCAGCTGAGGGGAATCTGTGCGGAACACGATCCGGCTGAGCCGGTTCTCCGTGCCCTGCACGAACTTGAAGGTCTGCTGATCTCCTGCCTTAAGGCTGTAGCTGCCGTCCGGACCATCCGCAGGTCCGCTCACCGGGAGGCCGAACAGCTCACTCCAATGGCTGGCGGCAGCGGCCGGATCGGAGACACGGAAGACAGCACCCGCCATGTCTACCTTCCCGGCAGGATGGGGCTGATTGATTCCGGCAGCATTCAGGCTGTCCAGCCGCTCCTCATCCGTCTGACTCCACTGGATAATGAACGGATAGACCAGTCCCTGAAAATCGCCGTCAATGGTCATCATCCGCCACTCAATTAACCTGCCCTGGTTGTCCAGACGGCGGCCGTCAATGATGGGTGACAAGGCTAAGCCTGCAGCCTTCAATTTACCCTCTACTGCCTCAATATCATCTGTCCGCAGCACCACTCTGCTCAAGACCTCGTGCTCCGGCAGAAGCGTAACGGCATCCCGCACAACTACATTATGCTTGGTCGCCCGCGCCAGCTCCAGATTCTCGATCCCCAGGAACTCCAGGTAGGTGAGCCCGAAATAGCTTAAGGCGTTATACGTTCCCCAATCCTTATGCGATCCGCCCCGGAAGGCCGTCAGGCCATGTTCTGCGAAGAGCTGCACCGGCTGGTCCAGATCGTTGACATAGTGCACCAGATGATCCCATTTGAGCAGGCTCATTACTTCTTCACTCCCAGCTCTGTCGTCCGCTTCACAGCCGCCAATACACTCCGCTGTAATCCGGCCGCGAAGTCACTGTTATTCAGCTCGTACAGCCCGTGCATCCCAACCCCGCCAGGGGAGTTGTTGATATCCAGCAGCTGTCTGGGATGAAGGCCAGTCTGCTCCAGCATCGCCACCGCTCCCCGCATATTCTCCAGCGCCACCTTCCAGGCTTGCTCCCGCGGCAGTCCGGCGAGGACTCCGGCATCCGTGAACGACTCAATAAAATAATAGATGTAGTTCGGTCCGGCAACTCCGAAGCCGGTGAAGATATCAATGTAGGACTCGTCCAGAACCTGCACCTTGCCGAAGCCGAGCAGGAATGCTTCCACCTGCTCCAACGAAGCGGCTGCATTCAAGGCTACACCGCTGTATCCGTAGCCAGTATCGGTCAGAGTATTCGGAATCACCCGGACAATCGGACGCTCCGCTCCGAAATAATCTCCGAGCTGGGCAATCGTCACCCCGGCCACAATCGATACAATGACAGCAGCCGGTGCGGCATACTCGCGAACCTGTGCTCCAAGTGCAGCCAGATCATCCTGCGGCCGGACAGCAATGATGATTAGTTCTGCGGCGGAGAGGGCCTCATGCTGCGTACTCTCCGTGTCTACGTTATATTTGCTTTTTAACAGCCCAAGCCGGCCCTCATTAATATCCGACACACTGATCTGTCCGGCAGCCAGCGTGCCGCCTGCCAGGCAAGCCCGGATGATTGCTTCCGCCATCTGCCCGCCGCCAATGAAATGAATCTTGCCTTTTGACACTTCCATTCACTCCCTGATTAGATTAGTTATTAGCCCAAGCCTCCGGCAGAATGAACCCGGCATATTTCTCTTGTCCGAGGATGTATTCCTCGAACTCCTTGGATTCATAGGCAGCCTTCAGATCCTTGGCCCACTGGGTATCCTGGTCCTTCTTGTTCACCGATACAATGATTCTATGCTGCATAGGCGTATTCTCAATCTTCAGCGCATCCGTAATCTTGCGGTCGGGAGCGTTCGCGATATAATTCCCGTTCACCACACCGTAGTCAACATCCTGCAGCGAGACCAGTATCTGTGCCGGGTCCAGCACCTTCAGGTCAATCTTGAACTTGTCCGGCTCCACGCTGTTCACATTGAAGTCCGCTACCCCGGCGCCCTCTTTGATCTTGACCCAACCCAGCTCCTCCAGAATCCGCAGCGCACGCTCCTGATTAACCGGGTCGTTCGGAATCGCGACGGTTGTGCCGTCCTTCACATCATCAAGCGTCGTGTGATTAACAGAGTACAGCCCCTGCGGAGCACCTGGAACATAGGCAATCCCCACCATATCGGCACCAATTTCCTTATTGATCGCATCCATGTAGGCGGTACTCTGGAAGATACTCGCATCAATCGAGCCTTCCTTCATCGCCGGATTGACCTGCATATTCTGCGAGAAGGTTTTGATATCTACAGTATACCCTTTTCCTTCCAGGATCGGGAGAATGGATTGCCGGAACTGCTCCTCATACGTACCTACGCCGAATCCGACTGTGATTTCCTTCTTGTCCCCGGAGCTTGACGCTTCCTTATTGTTACCGCAAGCCGCCAGCACCGCCATCGAACTAATCAGTAGAATTGCCAGTAATTTTTTCATCACTCTCATCCCCTATCCTAATACTGTGTTTTTAAAATGCACTAATGCCTCGTCTGTAACCGTCAGCGGAATGGCGCAATTGGGCGACAGAATAAACGGCTGCCCCTTCATCTTGGACAAAGCGTCCTTCGCCTGCTGTTCAATCTGATCCAGATCATTTCCGGCAAACAGCCCGTGATCCACTCCGCCCACCTTCGTAGCCTTGAGATCGGCGTCCAGCCCGGGATTGCCTTCGGCTGCCGTATCCCAGCTGATCCCGTCGATCCGGTAATCATTGAATTTCGCAGGCTGGGCATGAGCACCGCAGGTATGTAAAATATTCTTGCCATAGCTCGCCGCCTCCAGCACGATAGAATCATAGGGTCTGGACAGCTCATCGAACATCGCTTCATCGAATAGTCCAGGGTGGGCTGTGCCTGTCACCGCATAGAACAGACCATCTGATCCCGCCTGCCGGAGCTCCTGCACATAATCGGCCAAGGTTAAGGCAATCGCATGCAGGGCATGATGCGCGGCGGCACGGTGTTCCTTGAAGAGTGACTCCAGCGTCACCGGCTGCTGAATCCCGAATACGGTCTCCGTAACATAAGCAGAACGTCCTACAATGAACAGCAATACCGTGAGCGGGGAGAACACTGTCTGAATCAGCGGTGTATCCGGCAAGCCCTGACGAATCTTCCTTACGGCCTCCAGATGCTCCAGCAGGGAAGGGGTTTGCACGGCTTTTTTCACCTCAAGATCCCAGAGATTCGCGGCTGCCGGAACCGCCGTAGTCAGCTGTCTCGGAAACACGGTCTGATAATCCGCGAAGTCGTACTGATTCCCCCAGGCTTCAGCGAGGTAGGTCGCTCTCGGGTTGATTTTGACCCAGTCCCAATTATATTTGTCCGTAAAAGAAATCGTAGACGACGCCAAGTCCTCCGCATTCTGCTCCTTGTCAATAAAGTGTCGCCATCCGCTAATGATCGGCCGGTCGGCAAGTTCCCCGGATAAGATCGCCTGAAATCGCTCCTGCTTGCTCCATACACTCATCTGCCTATCCCCTTTGTCTTGTAATCTCTAATAACGGCGAATTTTGCGCGCCAAGGTGTTGCCCAGGGACTGAATACCCTGCACCAGAATGATCAGAATAATGACCGTCGCGAACATGACCACCTCGTCAAAACGCTGATAACCGTAAACGATGGCCAAGTCGCCGACCCCTCCGCCGCCTACTGCCCCGGCCATTGCCGTAGCCCCGATCAGCCCGATCGTCGCTGTGGTCAGGGAGAGAATTAACGAGCCCACCGCTTCCGGCAGCAGAAAATACCAGATGACCTGCAGCGGAGTTGCGCCCATCGCTTCCGCAGCTTCGAGAATACCCGGATTCACCTCCAGCAGCGAATTCTCGACCAGCCGTGCGATATAGGGGGCGATATAGATAATCAGCGGAACAATTGCGGCACTGGTCCCAATCGACGTGTGAACAATTGCTCTTGTTAGCGGAATAATGGCAAACAGCAGAATGATAAACGGAACCGAACGGATGACGTTAATTAACGGATTCAGTAAGGTATAGAGCCACTTGCTCTCCAGGACGCCGCCCGGACGGGTAATAACAAGCAGGATGCCCAGCGGAATACCCAGCAGCGAGCCGATGAACAGCGATACACCCACCATCTGAATCGTTTCAATAATCGCCTTCAGGAATTGCTCACTTGTGATCGATGTCGAGAACATAGGACTTCACCTCCTCTATGCGGACCTCATGCTGCTTCATATAATTCAAGGCTGCTTCCATCTGGGCCGGTTCACCCTGCAGCTGTACGATAATAGTACCGAGCGTCGTCTCTTGAATCTCTGTCGTATTCGCAAACAGAATGTTGACCTTGACCCCGTAGGTACGGATAATCTCGTACAGCACAGGCTCAGAAGCGCTCTCCCCGGCAAAATTCAGCTTGTACACCCGGCTCCCCTGCTCAGTCTTCAGAGTTCTGCGGACGCTTGTAGTCATGCTGTTCTGAATGACCGTCTTGACGAAATTCTGCGTTGTCTGATGCTTCGGTGCTCCGAACACGTCCAGCACGCTGCCCTGCTCGATAATCCGTCCCTCTTCCATCACGGCTACTTTGTTGCAGATCTCCTGAATCACTGACATCTCATGCGTGATGATCATCACCGTGATGTTGTATTCCGCGTTGATCCGCTTGAGCAGCTGCAGGATGGACTGTGTCGTCTGCGGGTCCAGAGCGGAAGTCGCTTCGTCGCACAACAGTATCGAAGGGTTCGAGGCAAGCGCCCGGGCAATCCCGACCCGCTGCTTCTGTCCGCCTGACAGCTCGCTTGGATAGCTTCCAGCCTTGTCGCTTAGTCCGACGAATTCGAGCAGCTCCTCCACCCGCTTGCGGATTTCCGCCTTGCTCTTTTTCAGCAGCACGAGTGGAATGGCCACATTGTCGAACACCTTTTTGGACTCCAGCAGGTTAAAATGCTGAAAAATCATGCCAATGTTTTTCTTGGCTGCCCGCAGCTCTTTGTCGCTGTACGCTCCCAGATCGTACCCCTCTACCAGCACCTGGCCCTCAGACGGCCGTTCCAGGTAATTGACCAGGCGGATTAACGTGCTTTTTCCGGCTCCGCTGTAGCCGATGACCCCGAAGATATCGCCCTTTTCAACCTTCAGGCTAATCCCCTTCAGCGCTTCAATCTTCACCTCTTTGCGGGTGAACGTCTTATACACATTCCGTAGTTCAATCATATTTGTTCCCCTCAATCATCTGGTAAATTTAGGATTCAGGATTTGATCCAAGTCTGCTGCTTCAGCTTCGCAAGCGCCTCTTCTGCCAGCAGAGCGAAATACTTGGCCGCCGGCAGGATAGCCGCCTCATCGACATCGAAGCGGGGATGATGCAGCGCATGGTTCGGGCCAGTACCAATGTTCACAAAAGCACCCGGGATCTGCTGCAAATAATAGGCGAAATCCTCGCCGCCCATCTGCGGCGGAATATCATGTACCTCATAGCCTGCCTGGGCTGCGGCTGCTTTGGTGAAGTCTGCCCATTCCCCGTGGTTCACGGTTGCCGGCGGGCCGGGATACCAGTGCAGCTTCGCCTCGGCCCCGGCAGCGGCGGCAATGCCTTCAATGATCCGGGTCATCTGCTCCGGAATGCTCCGCCGGATCTCTTCATTGTAGGTGCGCACTGTCCCTTCCAGCTCCACCTTCTCCGGCAGGACATTCCAGGTGAAGCCGCCGTTGATCCGGGTCACACTCAATACTACCGGCTCCTGCGTACTATTCAGACGGCTGACAACGGTCTGGAGCATGGTAATGATCTGCGCGGCAGTGACGATAGTGTCTACCCCGTTCTCGGGGTAAGCGGCATGGGCGCCTACGCCTTTTACCGTAATCTCGAACCGGTCTACCCCTGCCGTCAATGCTCCCGTTCTTGTTCCGAATGCTCCTGTCGGCAGCTCCGGTGAATTATGTAATCCGAAAATCGCCTGGACCCCGTCCAGCCCGCCGGATGCCAGTACGTCCTCCGCACCATGGCCCGTCTCTTCTGCGGGCTGGAACAGGATTCTGACCTTACCCGGCAACTCATGCTCGCGCTTCTTGAGCAGCAGCGCCGCGCCCAGGATCACCGCAGAGTGGAAGTCATGGCCGCAAGCGTGCATTTTTCCCGGAATGGTGGAGGCATAAGGCAGCCCTGTCTGCTCCTCAATCGGCAGTGCATCGATATCGCAACGGATCGCTACGATGCTGCCGTCACCTTGTCCCACCTCGGCGATCAGCCCGGTCTTCAGCGGAAGGTCTAACACCCGTATCCCCGCTTCAGTCAGCCACCCGCGCAGTTTCTCTGTCGTTCTGAACTCTTCATTGCTAAGCTCCGGTTCCCGGTGCAGGTTCCTCCGCACTTCAGTCAACCGGGCTGCCAGTGCTTTTTCCGTCTCATGCTGTGGTCTCATAGGCCTGTTCTACCCCTTTCATTACGTATGCCCAATTCCTCTAATCCGCTCCAGCGCAGTCGCAAGGCTGCTTAAGATATGCTCCCGCATCGCCCGCTCAGCTCCCTCTTCATCCCTGTCTACAATCCTCTGCAGAATCACAAGATGCTCCTCATCCGCCTGCGTATTCCAGTCTCCGTGCAGAGAGACATAACGGCAATACCGGAGGGAACGGTCTCTTAGCTGGTTCAACACCTTCTCAAAAGTCTTCAGCGCGCTGATCTCCCACAAGTAATCATGAAATTCGAAGCCATAGGATACCACATCCTGCTGGTCCCCCATCTGGAAGGATTGCTTCAGCTTCTCCAGGATCAGCGTTAACCGCTGAATATCCTTGACGGTAGCGTTTCTGGCAGCGCTTCTGGCGATATGGCCTTCAAGCATGCTGCGGATCTGGAAGATCTCTTCGACCTCCTTAATTGTTAAAGGGGCTACCCGCAGCCTGCCGTTGGGCTGGCGTACCAGGAAATCCTCGTTCTCCAGCCGCTGAATCGCTTCCCGTAGCGGTGTCCGGCTGACCCCGAGCAGTGCCGCCAGGCTCTCCTCGTTAACCGCCTGATCCGGTTCCAGCTCGCTATCTATTATTTTTTGCTTAAGTGCATAGTAGGTATTATCCTTCGACAATCTTCGCGAACGCATTTCCATAGATTTCATTGCTCCTCGCTATTCAATTGCGGGTCGCCCGGTTAACTGTATAATTGTATACAATTATTTAAGATGAGAGACTTCCAAGATAATATGAAAGCTTCCGTTGAAAATCTCTCTGTGCAATCAAGCTTTTTTTCATACTATAATCCCATTATACCCACTAGTCAAGTATGTTTTATAGGGGAATTAATATCCGACACTAATTTGACAATTAAAGTCGTATTTTCACAAAAAAAACCCTCCAGCACCTATTAGGTGTGGAGGGCTATTCACCTTACTAAAGTTCAAATACTATCTCATCACTTGCCTCACTCTTCTTGAAAGGGAAACTGTATTCTTTGAACCTAAGTTGAATTCCCGAAATCTCATCAGGCAATGGCGGAGAAATCACGTATTTGTAAGATGCATGATCAGATCTACTCCCACCATTAATCATTCGGCAATCATATGTGCCGTTAATATCTAGTTCGTAATGGCTGTGTTGATGAGAATTGGAGTCAATATCCTGCTTATTGTCCCAATCTATATTAAGTGTTAATACACTTGCATTGGTGTATTGCTTCATAGAAGTTAGAGTATAGAACCGGTCACCTATCACGGCTGACTTCAGAATTGCGATGTATTGTCTAAAACCGGCTGGTTCGACCATGGGTTTAAATTGTTTTTCATTCATCATACTTGCGAATAATGAGTTCAGGAAATCTTCATAGAGTTCGAAGGTCTCTGACCATTTAGAAATATACTCAAGCGGAGGAAATCCTGGATTATTATCCGAGACTTCCTTTCTCTTCTTGATCAAAGAGCAAATGTCTTGATCGATATCAATAATCCGTTCATCATAATGCTCTGTTGGGCGTTCAAATGGCATTCGTATCATTGTTACCCTCCTCGCAGATCCATTAATTATTTCACCACCATATTTTAGCATATACTGGTTTAAGTTAACATAAAAAACCTCTTAATAAGTACAGTTTGCACCATACAAATTAAGAGGTTTTGAAATCGGTAATCCACGCTTACTTCATCAAGTATTCACCATTCACTCACTTAGCAAGGCTCCGCCGCCGGATTCCCCGCTTCTTCCTTCGTGCGGAACGATGAGCCGCAGCCACACGTGGCGGAAGCATTCGGATTGTTGATGGTGAAGCCGCCGGTCATGCCGGATTCCTCGAAGTCGATCGTAAGGCCGTTCAAGTAACGGATGTCGTCTTTGCTGACGACTACCTTCAGACCTTCAACGTCCATGTAGACGTCCTGCTCACTCTCGGTATCGTCGAAGCCCATTGCGTACGAGAATCCGCTGCAGCCCCCGGCGGTGACGCCCAGACGGAGAAACATATCCGGCACTTCCTGCTCCGCAAGCATAGCCTTCAATTGGCCTGCCGCTGTCTCACTTATGCTAATCATAATTACAACCTCCTTAGAATTCACTGTATTGGAATCAAGCAGCCTTCTGGCTGTGTGTAATGAAATCAAAGCCTTGCGCGGGAAAAGAATGAGTATGATGTATATCATTTTCATCGGCTCTTGAAATCAGTATACTCCACTATTCTTCTGCCCTCAAGTCGTAAACGGGGCGCAGTTAAGCGGTTTGTCCCGGAAGACCTGCAGTTTCTGGCGGTTGCTCACCCTACGAGAGAAGTTTATAATGAGAAAAGCGATAAAATTTCGATAAATTGTCACGGGGGTTGCAGTTAACCTCTATTTATAATGCCGGCTGTTGCCGGATATTCTCAGGTACACGATTATGCGATGCAACCGCCTCGCCAACCTTCAGGAGGAACTTATATGTCTACCCTTATTACACCCCACACGGATGCCCGGATGGCGAACATCATTGAGAAGGTTCGCGGCGGAGAACGATTGAATTTGGAAGATGGCGTTTATTTATATGAGAGTAACGATCTCTTAACGATCGGACAGCTGGCCAATGAGGTCAATCTGCGAAAGAACGGGAATAAAGTCTATTTTATCGAGAACATGAGTCTATATTTCACCAATGTCTGCGAATCCCGCTGTGCCTTCTGCAACTTCCGCAAGGATGAAGGTGAAGAAGGGGCTTATACCCTCTCCGGCCAGGAGATGGTGGAGTATGTGAAGCAGCATATTCATCCCGGTGTGCGCGAGTTCCATATTGTAGGCGGGCATAATGATAATGTGCCCTTCCAGTACTATGTTGATTCGCTACGGGCTCTGAACGAGCATTTCCCGGAGGTGACGCTTAAGGCTTATACAGCGGCAGAGATCGACTTCTTCACCCGCATCAGCGGACTCAGTATCCGTGAAGTGCTGGAGCAGCTGCGCGCCGCCGGACTGAAGACTCTTACCGGAGGAGGAGCAGAGATTCTGTCTGACCAGTACCGCAAAAAAATGCGCGTCGACAAAGCCAACGTCGAGGAATATCTTGAGGTGCACCGCACCGCCCATCACCTTGGCATGAAGACCCACACTACGATGCTGTACGGGTCGATTGAATCCCGTGAGGACCGCATCCGCCATATGCTGCAAATTCGTGACCTGCAGGACGAGACAGGCGGATTCATGGTATTCATCCCGCTGTCCATGCAGCCTAAGAACAAGAATGCGGGCATTATGCGCCGCAACTCCGCGAATGAGGATCTGAAGACCATTGCCGTCAGCCGCCTGATGCTGGACAATTTCGATCATATCAAGGCTTACTTCATTAATATCGGACCCCAGTTGACCCAGGTTGCCCTGAACTTCGGCGCTTCCGATGTGCACGGAACGATCCTGAAGGAACGAATCAGCCATGCTGCCGGCGCGCTGACACCAGAGGGGCTGACCCGCGATGAGCTGATCTGGCTCGTGAAGGGTGCGGGACGGATTCCGGTAGAACGGGATACCTTCTATAACGAGATCAAGGTATACGAATAAGAATAGAACAAGCTTACCTCAGCCAGTGAACGCAGAACTGCCTTGTCCATTACGTACCCGAAAGGAAGATCAGTTCGCATGAGAACCTTACTTGTCCTGGGCGGCGGCTACGGCGGTCTTGCCCTCATTCAGCAGCTGCTGGATCATCATCTCCCTTCTGATGTGGAAATCATTCTGGTGGACCGGATGCCGTATCAGGGGATCAAGACAGAATATTATGCACTGGCCGCAGGCACTGTCACCGATTACCATCTGCGGATTCAATTCCCGGTACACCCCCGCCTGACCGTTCGTTACGGGCAGGTGGGTTCCATTGATCTGGAGAGCAGGCTGGTCCTGCTCGATTCCGGGGAGCCGGTAGCCTATGATATCCTGGCGATTGCCCTCGGCTGTACGGATAATTACCATAACATTCCTGGAGCTGAGGAATACACCTGCAGTATTCAGAGCTTCGCCGGAACCCGGGAAACTTACCGCCGGCTGAATGATGTGAAGCCTTATGGAACCGTCAACATTGTCGGCGGGGGACTCAGCGGCGTAGAGATTGCTTCGGAGCTGCGGGAGAGCCGTCCGGATCTGAACATCTCGCTGATGGACCGGGGAGAACGTATTTTATCTTCTTTTCCGGCCAAGTTATCCAGGTATGTTGAGGAATGGTTCAGTGAGCATCAGGTGCAGACGATCGGCCGGGTGTCGGTCTCTCATGTTGAAAAGGATGCCATCTTCAATGGCACCCAGGCTATTCCGGCGGACGTTACGGTATGGACTGCCGGTATTCAACCGGTGCAGGTCGTGCAGCAGCTTGAGCTTCCGAAGGACCGTGGAGGCAGGCTCATTGTGGGGGAATATTATAATATTGCGGAATATCCGGAGGTATACGTGATCGGGGACTGTGCCAGCCTGCCCTTCGCCCCCAGTGCGCAGGCGGCGGGTGCCCAGGGCGAGCAGGTTGGCCAGATTATTCAAGCACTGTGGCGGGGAGAAACCCCGAAGCTGCATAAGATTAAGCTGAAGGGAACCCTCGGTTCACTCGGCAAAAATGCCGGCTTCGGTCTGATGGGCCGCCGCTCCGTCATGGGCCGGGTTCCGCGCCTGCTGAAGAGCGGCGTGCTGTGGATGTCCAAACGCCATTTCGGCTGAAGCTTAGCCGTATAACAGGCAGCATTCGGTCTTAGCCTCTATCCGGCTTAATCAATCTCCAGGCTGTCCCAGGCCTCTGCTTCTCTTATAGCGGCTTCTATGGCCTCTTCCAGAGCAGCAGGGGAATCGGCTTCAATGATCTCCCCGTCAACCATGGCGAACGGCTGGAGATAACACTCTCCGCAGTTGTTCAGACAGCCGTACTCCACTACATCATATTCAGGGTTTTGCTCCAGCTTAAGCTTGAGCGGTTCAGTGCCGTGGCCGATGTTGCTGGCACAGAATTCTATAATTGGTCTCATGATGATCTCCCTATTCTGCCTTAACCATTTTATTTTTTAACTTTTTGTACTATAATAAACATACGAAAGGAGTGATTGAGAAATGAGTGAGAATGTACAAAGTGCAACCATGTACGATGAAGTACTGGAAGTCCTTGATAAACTTCGTCCGTTCCTGCAGCGCGATGGCGGTGACGTGGAACTGATCGATGTTGAAGACGGCATCGTTAAGCTGAAGCTTATGGGTGCATGCGGCAGTTGCCCAAGCTCCACGATCACGCTAAAAGCCGGGATCGAACGCGCCCTGATTGAAGAAGTAGAAGGCGTGGAAGAAGTCGTTCAGGTATTCTAATCCCGTTTCATAAACCATCCCGGCCTCCGCTAAGAGGCCGGGATTTTTTTTATTATAGAGGATTTCGTCTGCAGGATCAACCACCGGGCTCGCAAAAAAACCAGAAGCGGCTCCGCCAGCCATTCCTGGCTGCCGGGCTGCTTCTGGTCTCATTAGGATTATTCAGCTTGCCTAAGCTTAAGCTTAGAATGCTGGAATAATCGCTCCGTCATATTGCTTTTCGATGAATGCCTTCGCTTCAGGGGAAGTCAGCGCAGCTGCCAGCTTCTGAATGGCATCCGAATCCTTATTGTCAGGACGGGCTACCAGCAGGTTGGCATAAGGGGAATCTCCGCCTTCGATGAACAACGCATCCTTCGTAGGAGACAGCTTGGCATCCAGAGCGAAGTTGGTGTTGATCAGCGCCAGGTCTACTTCATCCAGCTGACGGGGCAACATAGCCGCATCCAGCTCAATGATATCCAGCTTCTTGGTGTTCTCAGTGATATCGGCTTTGGTGGAAGCAATATTGGTGTCATCCTTCAGCTTGATCAGGCCGTTCTTCGCCAGCAGAATCAAGGCGCGGCCTCCGTTCGTTGCATCATTCGGAATCGCAACCTTCGCACCCTCTGCCAATTCGTCGATCGACTTGATTTTCTTGGAATAAGCGCCAAATGGCTCTACATGAACAGCGGTTACAGCTACGAGATCTGTGCCGTTCTTCGAGTTCTGATCATCCAGGTAAGGCTTGTGCTGGAAGAAGTTCGCATCGAGCTGCTTCTCGGCAAGCTGTGTATTGGGCAGGATATAATCCGAGAATTCTTTGATATCCAGCTTAATGCCTTGGGCTTCAAGCTGCGGGGCAATCGCTTTGAGGATTTCCGCATGCGGTACAGCAGAGGCACCAATCACCAGGGTTACCGGTTCTGCAGCAGGCTCTGTAGTCGCTTCTGCACCAGCCGCTTCCGTAGGTGCCGTTGTTGCAGCAGAATTCGCGGCGTTATTCGCCTTGTTGTTTCCGCAAGCGGCAAGCACCAATACCAAGGTCAGGCTGAATAATGTAAGCAGTACTTTTTTCATCTGTAAATCCCCCTCTAATCCATATGGTTTATTGAATAAGGCTATATGTGGACGTACCTTATTTCCGTGTAAATTGTCTTACCAGCCGGTCGCCGGCCATTTGCAGCAGCTGCACCAGAATGACCATCAGCGCTACCGAGATAATCATGACTTCCTTCTCATAACGGTAATATCCATAGCGGATCGCCAGGTCACCCAGACCGCCGCCGCCGATCATACCGGACATCGCAGTATACGAGACAAGGGTCACTACAGTAATGGTTACTCCGGCCAGCAGACCCGGACGGGCCTCCGGCAGCAGCACGCGCATCACGATCTGCCCGGTGGACGCTCCCATGCCCTGCGCTGCTTCAATGATTCCCCGGTCAACCTCCCGCAGTGCCGTCTCCACCAGTCTGGCGAAGAAGGGCGCCGCGCCGATCACCAGTGCCGGGATCGTTCCAAGTACCCCTATCGAGGTTCCCATAATAGTCTTACTTAACGGAATCAGGGCAACCATCAGAATGATAAAAGGAACCGAGCGCAGAATATTCACAATAAAGGATAATACCGAGTAAACCACCCTGATAATAATGTTTTTTGACTTCCCCCATAAATATAACACAATTCCGAGCGGTAAACCAAGGATTATTGTGAATATTCCTGAAATAGCGATCATTTTGAGTGTAGCAATCGTAGCTTCCAGCATTTCTTCCCAATTGATTGTGCTAAAATCCATTACAAAATCACCTCCACATCAAGCCCCTGCGCTACTAACTCACGGAGCGTGTCTTCAACCGCATCGGCAGGTCCTTCGAACCGTACAATCAGCTGCCCGTAAGGAACATCCTTGATCGTAGAGATAGTGCCATGAAGAATGGCGAAGTGGACCCCGGTTCCCTGAACCACCTGGGAGAGCGTGGACCCGTAAGTCTTTTGCCCGAGAAAAGTGATTTTGACAGACTTCGTGAAGCCTGGCTGCACAGCATCAATCGCTTGCCGGAGCGGTCCGTCCGACTGGGTCTCACTGCGGATGAATTCCTTGGTGACCTCATGCTTCGGCTTCAGAAAGACCTCAGCCACTTCACCCTGCTCCACAATGCCGCCGCCATGGATCACGGCAACACGGTCACAGATGCTCTGAATCACATGCATCTCATGGGTGATCAGCACGATGGTCAGATGGAATTTGCTGTTGATGTCCATCAGCAGGCGCAGAATGGAGTCTGTCGTCTGCGGATCAAGCGCCGAGGTCGCCTCATCGCATAACAGAACTTCCGGATCACTCGCCAGCGCCCGGGCAATCCCGACACGCTGCTTCTGTCCGCCGGATAGCTGGGCCGGGTACTTATTCCAGTGCTCCTCCAGTCCGACCAGCGCGAGCAGATCCTTGACCTTGCGTTCAATCTCGTTCCTTCCGGCTCCGATCAGCCGCAGCGGAAAGGCGATATTGTCATAGACTGTAGCCGATGAGAGCAAATTGAAATGCTGAAAAATCATCCCGATCTTGCGCCGCTGCTCCTGCAGCTGTCCCTGGCTAAGCGCTGTCAGCTCCACACCGCCCACCCATACTTCTCCCGCAGTCGGGCGCTCCAGCAGATTAATGCAGCGGATCAGCGTGCTTTTGCCGGCCCCGGAGTGACCGATCACCCCGAAGATTTCACCCTTCTTAATCGACAGGCTCAGCGCAGAGAGTGCAGTTGCCTGCTTACTGCCTTTGCCATACACCTTGGTTATATCCTTCAATTCTATCAACCGCTGCGTCCCCCTTCTGTTCTAGCTTCCATCATTGCAATAAAAAGACCCCTTACGATCCATGCAGATCGCAAGAGGCCCTGTGTGTATAATGACAATGCCTTCTCATCTGCCAAATACCCCGTAACCGGCGGCATTGTAGGAATTAGCACCATGACATTTGGATGCAGCGCTTCGCTGTATTCAAACCGGTTGCCGGGCTTCATCGGGCCTATCCCTCCGCCGCTCTCGATAAGATAAAGTATGAGGTTATATATTCCGTATCCTGTCAGAAGTTAATGTATGCCTTAGTATAGTTCAGTTTCGAGTTTTTTGTCAAAGGTAAGTTTTTACGTACGTTCATGTCCGGATTTCGGGCCTGAGGCCGCTAGTTTCTTGTGCCATTGTTCATTCCCGTACTTGTATGCGGCGGTCAGGGATTGGCATACCATCTCCAGACTCTGCTTTAAATCCTCCAGATGGCTGTCCAGATCCTCCAGACGGATCTTATCATGCAGTCCCTGGTGACGCTGCCAGAGGTCGTCGGTCATCTCCGCGTTCATGTAATGGATCTCGGCATTACGCCGCTTGCGCAGATTCTCCACCGGCTCCCGGTAGGAATTCCTGATCCGCTCCAATTCGTCCGCCAGCGGATGATGCAGGTGAAGCAGCTGAAATTGCCTCAGCACCGTGAAGTAGGAGAAATGCGTCTTCACCTTGCCTGTATTGAGATTGTACAGATTATTGAGCACCGTACCCAGCTTGTCCAGCAGCGAGAAGACACGGATGAAGCCATCCTTGTAGAAATACACATATCTGGCGTACTCCCCCTGCTCGGTGGACGACATATCATCCATATAACCGGCAATCACTGACTTCCGGAAAAAGGCGGCTGCGAACCAGCTCTGCTCCAGCTCATCCAGAGAGGAGATCAGGCCCCGTGTCCAGATTTCCAGCTTGCGGTATTCATGGTCGTGGTCTTCATGTGCCGCCATCTCCTTGCGCAGCATGGAGGCAGCCTTCGCCATGGACTCCATAGCTTCAGCCAGCACACCGCTGTTCACGCGGGGCGGCTCTCCCAGTAATGTCCGCAGCATATTTTGACCCTCCTTAAAGTTCACTTCTACGCTAGAGGAAAATAACGGTTCCAGCCCCGCGCTACCCGCTTTGCAATATCCTCGCTTGGAGCCAGCTCCTCCGGGTATCCCGGCTTCATCCGCGCATCTATAATGATTGGCAGCGTATAGCTGACACTTCCCCGGCGTACCCCGGCCGCCGAATAAATATCATCCGCCGGATTGAAGCGGGTGAATACAGACCACAGGAATGAGGTCTGTGTGCTTACCGCCTCTTCCGCCTGATCAACCAGCACAATCAAAGGCCAGGAGGTCTCCCTTTCCTTGAAGGCAGTAACCAGCCGCTCCGGCAGCTCCGGGTCCTCTTCATAGGATGCACCGGAAACGGCTAAACATCCTCCGCAATAAGGCACAGCGGCGGTGATTGATGGAAGCAGCCCCTCTGTATAGGTCCTCGGCAGCTGACGGACCGGGCTTCCCATGCCCGCCATCACCGCCTTACTGCCATGGTTCAGCTTGCGTCCGGTATAATCCAGCGTATCCATCGAGGTATTGGCAAAGATCGTCAGATCCGTGTGCGGGTTGAAGCGCTCAAGCACCGTTTCCAGCAATTTAGGGAAATCGGTAAGCTCTACCTGAACATTAGTCAGCAGCAGGAATTTGGTTAAGGAGAGCTGGCCTTCCCCTAAGATACGAAACGCAGACACCATATACTCACGCGGATAGCTCTCCCTCACGACCGCTGAGGTCAATGAATGCGAACCGGATTCGGAATAGGACCATAGCGCTTTGACCGAAGGGATCAGCAGAGGATAGGCCGGAGCGAGCAGCCGCTGCAAATAATCCTTCAGATAATAATCCTCCTGGCGCGGCTTGCCGGTGATGGTCGCCGGGTAGATGGCATCCTTGCGGTGCCACATCCGCTGAACATGCATGACTGGGAAATCATGCTGCATGGAATAGTAGCCGGACTGGCTGCCATACGGTCCTTCCGCTCTCCGCTCCAGCGGAGACACACGTCCCCGGATGGAGAATTCGGCCTCGGCCGGAATCCGGTGCCCGCCCAAGGGGTCCTGCACCATGGGAAGCTTGCCGCCCAGCATCAGCGACGCCAGCATCAGCTCCGGAATCCGTTCCGGGACCGGAGCCACTGCCGCAGCAATCAGGGCCGGCGGCCCGCCGATGAAGACAGACACCGGCAGGGTCTCGCCGAGATGCTCTGCCTGCGAGTGATGGAAGCCGCCACCCTTGTGAATCTGCCAGTGGATGCCTGTGGTGCTGTCGTCGTACATCTGAATCCGGTACATTCCGAGGTTATGATCCTTGGGGTTGGTGATATTCTCCGTATAGACCAGAGGAAGCGTGAGGAATGCCCCGCCATCCTTAGGCCAGGCTGTAATCCGGGGCAGCTCCTTCAGCGGATCACTGCTGCTGCAGACGCCGAGCACCGGAGCCTCTCCTTGCGGTACGTTCTTGGTTCCTGCCCTCAGCAGCTCAAGCAGCACCGTCCTCTCCCGCCATAAGCCGGCGGCTGAAGGCGGAATCAGCTGCTCCATCGCCGTTGTCAGCGACTTCAGCAGCTGTTCCGGTCTGGTCCCGAAGGCCTTGTTGACGCGCCGGACTGTGCCGAACAGATTCGTTGCAACCGGGAATGGTGTTCCTTGCACGTTCGTGAACAGCAGAGCCGGGCCTTCCTCCTCGACCACCCGGCGGTGAATTTCGGCAAGCTCCAGATAAGGATCAACAGGCGTATCTATCACTGCCAGATCCTTATCCCTGCGGAGCTGCTCGATCCATTGTCGTAAATTACTGTATCGCACTATAGCGTTCCTCCTCAAACAGGACCTTATGCTTATCCCGTCCACCGTTGCCGTTACCTTATCACTTGCTGCCCTTGCCAGCTCCGCTTAACTGCCAGACCCTTACACTCATATAGCACAGAACCCCGAAGAGCCCGGAGATCAGCACAATATGAGACATTGCAGCAAATATGTACAATTTTTCATTATTCAGTGTGTATACCACAGCCGCTCCACTGAATACCTGCATCAGGCATAGCAGGACTGCCGCTACTCCCAGAGCCCTCAGCTCCGGCAGCTCCTTATACTTCCAGAAGGCCAGATGCCCAAGGATAGCCGTAAGCAGGAACAGAATCGCCGCCGCAATCCGGTGGACGAATACGATCCCTACTCCGCCGCTCATCTCCGGAATCCACTGTCCGTTACACAGCGGCCAGCCGGAGCACCCGCCCTGGGAGCTGGTGTGGCTTACGTAGGCCCCAATGTAGACAACGATATATGAATATACTGCAGTAACCCAGGTTAAGTTGCGGAAGGCAGGGCGGACTTTGGGACTTCCTGTGCTGAGTTCCGCTCCCGGAGAGAACGCCCGCCAAGTCCCAAGCGCCAGCATCAGCGAACCGGCGAAGGCAATCAGCGAGAAGCCCATGTGCAGGGCCATAACCGCAGCCGACTGCGACTTCACAACTGCAAGCGCTCCCATTCCGCCTTGAACGATGACGAATATCAGGGTTAGCAGAGCGTAGGCCAGCAGATCCTTGCGGTGCCTGGCATAACGCCAGAAGGCAACCATGGAAGCCAGTGATAACAGGCCTGCCAGGCCGCTGAACAAGCGGTGGGTATATTCAATCAGAGAGCCGATGGTATAGGCCGGGATCAGCTTCCCGTGGCACAGCGGCCACTCATTCCCGCATTCCAGCCCCGAGCCGGTCTTCGTCACCACAACCCCGCCGAACAACGCCATGAACATAATGAGACAGGTCAGATAGCTGAGCCATTTTAATTGAAGTGTCGTCAATAATATCACCCGTATTGTATAGGAATGAGTATAAAGCAGTATAAATTCTATATTATTTATATTATTAGAAAAAGCACCGCTTCTGCTCAAAATAGGGCGAAAGCGGTGCTGCGTAATTACTTGTGAATGCTGAGATAAACGTCCAGCGCCGTATCCAGAAACTTCTCGATTTCCTCCCGGGACTTGCGGAGCTTGTTCACAAACCGGACCAGTTCCCGTCCATCGGTGTACGCGACAAAGCTTGGAATGCCCAGTATATTCTGTTCCTGGCTGACATCGCCTACGGCATCGACATCCACTTCGACCAGGGTGAGACGCTCTGCATATTTCTGCTGCACATCCGGCATGAACGGATCAATGAATTTGCAATCCACACACCAATCTGCCTTGAAGACTGCCACCGTCAGGCGCGGAGACTGAATTGCCACCTGGAACTGGGCAGGGGAGCTGATTTTGTCCATCAATTGACCATTCCCTTCTATCAGAGAGTTCCACACGAAGCTTGCTCTTTAAGTGAATCAAAATGTAAGGAATAAGTCAAACAATAATGACAAATCAAGACAATAGTCATATCATTATTCACCGGAACGTACACGGGCCGGCTGCAATCTCATCAAAGGACCCAGCACCTTGCGCAGCGGACGGGGATAACCGGCAATTTCCTGGCTGCTGAGGACGCCCAGAATGATCAGGAGAACGAGATACACAACCACAACTGCCGCTCCCACCACCAGACAGGTAATCAGGAAGGCCAGACGGGCTGGCATCAGCTCAGTCAGCAGTAGCCCTGCTTCATTCAAGCCATAGCCAATTCCTGCGGAGGCCAGAACTGCAATGGAGAAGCCTCCCCAGCGTTTGCCAAGAATAGAGAAGGGGACGATTTTTTTGAGCATCCGCAGGTTAAGCATTGTAATCACTATGAAGCATAGCGCCGTAGAGCCGATAATGCCATAGATGCCGAACCACTGGCTGAACAGGAAATTGGAGCCGAACTTCACGAGGATCCCCACAAGCACGTAATACATGGATATCCGCGATTTGCCCATTCCGAGCAGGATCGAGTTAGTGGTCATCATCGTAATCTGGAAAATAGTTCCGAGCGTCAGCATCGCCACAATGCCGCTGCCGTCCAGTGTTTTGAACAGCAGGCCGTTAACGGAATACGCCGCCACGACCAGCGAGAGAACAACCGGTGTTCCGGTCAGAATGGATACCCGCATGGCGAGTGTGACCTGACGCTGCAAGTGCTGTTCATCTTTGCGTGCGAAGGCTGCAGAGATAATCGGAATCAGCGATGCACTTAGGGCGATCGACAATACCGGAGGAATCCCGGCCACACTCTGTGCCCGGCTGCCGAAAATCCCCAGCGTCCACGTCGCTTCCTTCAAGCCGATTTGCCCGCTAAGCAACGGCACAATAAAGGTAGTATCAATGAAGTTCACTACAGGCACCGTAACGGAAGATAAGACAATCGGTATGGATAACTTGAAAATATCCTTATAAATCTTCAGCAGCGGGATACGGGCCTCGTTTGATTCATAAAGTGCGACCTTCTCCTCGCTGCGGCGCAGCTTCATCGCATAATACAGCATCACGCCGAAGGCGCCGATACTGCCGAGCACACTGCCGAAGGATGCGCCTGCCGCCATCCAGGTATTGCTGTAGCCCTGGCGCAGCAGGATGAAGGCAAGCAGAATGGCCGTGGATACCCGTGCAATCTGCTCGACAATCTGTGAGATGCCACCGGCCATCATATTGTTGCGGCCCTGGAAATACCCGCGCATCATCGCGATTGCGGGGAACAGCAGCAGCGCCGGGGCAATCGCCCGGATGGCCAGCGTACTCTCGGGAACCTTGCTGGATTCCGCGTAATAAGGAGCAGCTATGTAGAGCGCCACACTCATAATCACACCAACCACAGCCGCAAAAATCAGCGCCGCCCGGTACACCTGCTGTGCTTCCTGCGGGCGGTTCAGCGCATAGCGCTCGGACACCATTTTACTAAGCGTACTGGGTATTCCGGCTGTCGCCAGCGGCAGCAGCAGCAGATATACGTTGTTGGCTTGTGTAAACGCAGCGTTACCGACTTCATTGAATAAATGCTCCAGCGGCACCCGCTGGGCAAGCCCGAGAACACGGGCCACCAGTGCGGCCGCCGCCAGAATAAGCGTGCCTTTAACAAAAGATTCCTTCTTGGTGGACAAGCTGTTTCGCCTTCTTCACAATAAATTTAGTAACGTCCGATCCAGATAAAGAAGAGGACGATCATCACAATCTGCAGAATAATCTTGACGACTGTGCTGCTGAACAGCCCGAGCAGAGCGCCGAAGCTGACCTTCACCGCTTTACCGGCCTTCTCGCCGGCAATCAGCTCGCCGATGAAAGCACCCAGGAACGGGCCAATCAGCAGGCCGAACGCCGGAATCAGAAACGGGCCGATAATCAGACCGATGGTGCTGCCGATCACGGAGGCGCGGGAGCCGCCGAACTTCTTGACGCCCCAGGCACCGACCACATAGTCGGCAATGAACAGCACCACAACGATCAGTGTCTGGGCAATCCAGAACCAGGGACCGAAGGAGCTGAAGGAAAAGAACCAGCCATATACAAAGAAAGCCAGGTAAATCGCAAGCGCACCCGGCAGGATCGGATATACCGCCCCTGCCATCCCGATTGCGAACAAAGCAATGATCAGAATCCAGCCCAGAATTGTCAATTCCCTCAACTCCTTAAGTTTAAGCTCGTTTCGACACTCTACCGGCCGGGGTTCCGGCCTCTGTCAGGATGTACTTCTGAATCACTTCCGCGATTCCGTCTTCGTTGTTCGTAGCTACTACTGCATCCGCTTCCTGCTTAACAGCTTCCTGAGCATTGCCCATAGCCACTCCGAAGCCGGACTGCTGGATAGCTGCCAGGTCGTTAAGGCTGTCACCTACGGCAACAACCTGGGACATGTTAATCCCCAGCAGCTTACAGACCTCAAGGATGCCAGAAGCCTTGTTGACGCCCAGCGGATTAATCTCCAGGTTGAACGGCGAGGAGTTGGTGATCTCCAGCCCGCCCAGCTCCTGCAGCCGCATCAGCAGCTTATGGCGGATATCATTATCCTCAGTGGAATAGCCGAATTTCAGCCATTCCCTGCTGTCAATCTCCCCGTCCCAGGTATCCCGGTTGTACACCTCATCTACAGAGTAGGCCCAGAACCAGATATCGAATTCCTCAGCAATTTTGTGCATCTCCTTGACCAGCTCCACATCCATCAGAGACCGTCGGTACAGCTCATGGGGCGCACGCCAGACTTCACTTCCATTTACCATAATCATCGGAGTGTTCAGGCCAAGCTGTTCAGCATAAGGCATCGCACTGCGCGAAGAGCGTCCGGTAGACAGGCAGACATGTACACCGGCCTCCATCGCTTTTTTGATCCATTCCACCGTAAGCGGGGTAATCTTCTGTTCGTCGTTCAGTAAGGTTCCATCCATATCCAGTGCTAGCAGGCGGTATTTGGCAGTCATTTGCCACCCCTCCATTCTTGGTCGCTCTTTCGTGTGAAGGCAACCGTATATTTGGTGTTCTCGCTAATCCATCTCCATCCAGGCTATAATATCATCAGTTTGTTGCGGGAGTATTATCGGAAGGGTCACCGGAAGCAGCGCCGTCATTCGGGTTCGCTGTTTTCAGGCTTTTCTTAGGCACGCCATCCAGCCCGTATTCCCAGTCGTATGCATCGAAAATTTTACGTGCAACCGGAGCGGCACTGTTAGAGCCGAATCCGCCTTCGGGGATGACTACAGCAACAGCCAACTTAGGATTATTACGCGGGGCGAAGGCAATAAATACCCCGTTATCGCGCAATTGCCCTTTACCAAGCTGCTGTGAGGTCCCTGTCTTACGGGCAAAATCATAAGGGAAATCTGCGAATGCCGAGACCTTACTGTTCATACCCTTTTTAATTTCTCTCCAAAAGGACTTGTCAAAGGTCGTCACTTCATCCAGCACCTCGCGCTCAAATTTCTTGACCACCTTGCCCGATGAATCCGTGATCTTGCTGACAAGCTGCGGCTTGATCCGCACCCCTTCATTCGCAAGCGTAGAAGCATACTGAGCTAACTGCAGCACCGTATAACGGCCCTGCTGTCCGAAGGAGGCATAGACCAGCGCGGCTTGCGCACTGCCCGCTGCCTTAGTATCCGTGTAGTTGATCTGTCCCAGGTATTCATTAGGGAGACCGCTCTGCGTAGATACGCCCAGGCCGAACTCCTTCATATACTTATCCCAGACTCCAATTCCCTCGCCTTTATATTGCTCATAAAGCTTCTTGCCGATCATATCCACCATGAACACATTGGAGGAATCCTCAATTGCCTTAGCCGCATTCATCCGCCCATAGACGTGCCCTGAGGCATTGCGGACGGAGGATTTATCATCCTTGCCGAAATAGGCAATCCCTTTGTCAGTGTAAGTATACGAAGTGCTGAAGAATCCTTCATTCAGACCGATCAGCACCGTCAGCGGCTTAATGGTGGAGCCGAGCAGTACCGTGGAACCAAATCCATGACCGGACATGCCGGAAGAGTATGGAGTGATCGTCCCGTTCTGATAATTACCCATGATTTTATTCCAGGTATCCGAATCCAGCTTCTCCGCTGTCCAGACATTGGTATCGTAATCCGGCATGCTGGCCATGGCTACGATATTGCCGGTATCGACCTCCATCGCCACCGCATAGCCTGTCTTGGCGTCAGGATGAGTCTTGCCTTGTACAGCGTTGCGGTGCAGCCAATTAATCTGTTCGGTGATGGCCTGCTCCGTCTTAAGCTGAACATTCTTGTCAATCGTCATCCAGATATCATTTCCCTTGACAGGCGGAACTACCTCTTCCACCTTCTCGGCCATGTTCTGCGGATTTACCGAGATGACCTGATAGCCGTTCTTGCCGCGCAGCTCCCGCTGATATTGCAGCTCCAGACCGTCGAAGCCGACGAATTCATCGTCTTTATAATTCAGGCCGGGATCTGCGCCGATCTTCTTCATGGCGCTCTGAATATTCTTGTAGATGTTGAGCGTATTGGAGGATTTGAAGGGCTTGATATATCCGACCGTCTGCACAGCTACGGTATCCTTGTCGTAATGACGTACGCCTTCTTCCACGATCTCAAGGCCGGGGAATTCGCTTTTGTGCTCCATGAAATAAGCGATTTCCTTGGTGGTCAGTCCGGACTTGATCTTACGGGCCATATAGCCCGAATATTTCTTGAAATATAAATCCAGTGAATTAATTACTTCATTAACAGTCAGCTTCTCGCCGTTCGGGTCGCCATATTCATCAAATTTCGCAACCAGATTATTCGCAAGTGCGTACGCATTGGCTCTGGCCTCCGGCTTCAACGAGCTGATGCCCGTCTCCTTGTCTACCGCTTTAGCTGTATATTCCTTTGTAAGCGTAACATACAGCGTTTGAACGGAGGTCGAGTAGGCGATTTGCTCGCCTGCGGCGGCGCGGATGCCTCCACGGATGGAGGCGAGGGGGACACTTTTGGTATCCCGGCTGGTCTCCACCTCGGTCAGTGTGGGTCCCTCAACGAATTGAATAACTGCGAGACGAATAATAATTACACAAAAAATAACAAACGTGCTGAAGAAAAACACGTTAAGCCGCAGGCCAAGCGAGCTCTTGCTGTCCTTCTCTTCCGGGGGGGAGGCCTGCTTTCGGAAAACACCCACAGTTTTTCACTCCTCTACATCAAAATAAACCGTTTAGTCCACCCTTGACTCGGGCACATTCTTCTTAGGGACTCCATCCAGCCCATACTCCTGGTCATAGGCTTCAAAGATCTTCCGGGCTACCGGTGCGGCACTGTTCGCTCCAAAGCCGCCCTCCGGGATGATCACGGCCACTGCAAGCTTAGGATGCTCACGCGGAGCATAAGCAATGAATACCCCGTTGTCACGGGTGGCCCCGAACGCTTCCATCTCAGAGGTTCCGGTCTTGCGGGCGAAATCATACGGGAAACCGTCAAACGCCTTAACCTTAGTATTCATCCCGCGCTTGATCTCCTTCCAGTAAGCAGGATGAAACGAGATGCTGTCGAGGACTTCCCGCCCAAATTGCTTAACCGTATTGCCTTCGGGATCTGTAATCTTACTGACGAGCTGAGGCTTAATCCGCACGCCTTCATTCGCAAGCGTCGCCGTGTACTGGGCAAGCTGAAGTGCAGTGTATTTCCCCTTCTGGCCGAAGGAGGCATAGACCAGCGCCGCTTGGGCAGAGCCCGCCTTCTTCGGATCAAGATAATCGGCAACTCCGGCGCTTTCACCCGGAAGCCCGCTTTGCGTAGACACCCCAAGCCCGAATGCCTTCATATATTTGTCCCATACGGCAATGCCCTCTCCCGGATACTTCTTGTACAAGGCATTACCGACCCACTCTACCATAAATGCATTCGAGGACTCCTGAATAGACTCCGCCGGACTAAGCGGTCCCAGGACATGGCCGGAGGAATTCCTGACCGAGGAGCTGTTATCCTTACCGAAATAAGCGATCCCTTTATCCGTGTAAGTATCACCGGTAGTGAATAAGCCTTCTTCCAGACCGATCAAGACACTTAACGGCTTAATTGTGGAACCCAGGAAGATCAATGACTTCAGCCCGTTGCCGGAGACACCGGAGGAAATATCGTTAATTGTCCCGTTCTGGTAATAATCCTCAATTTGGTCCCACACTTCGGGCACCAGCTTCTCGGCATTCCAGACATTCGTATCGTAGTCCGGCATACTTGCCATTGCCACCACATTGCCTGTATCCACTTCCATGGCAACGGCATAGCCGGTGAGCGCGTCCTTATGAAGCTTCCCCTGTACAGGATTCCGGTGCAGCCAGTTGAGCTGATCCATGATGGCCTGCTCTGTGCTCATCTGCACCTTCTTGTTAATCGTCATCCAGATATCGTTGCCCTTGACGGGCGGGACCAAAGCGACAACCTCTTCGGCCATGTTCTGAGCATTGACGGAGATCGTCTGATACCCGTTCTTTCCTCTAAGCTCGCGCTGGTATTGCTGTTCAAGACCATAGATGCCGACGAACTCATCTTCCCTGTAGCTAAGTCCCGGGTCCGCACCCTTTTGTTTCATGGCGCTGCGGATGTTTTTGTATAAATTATACCCTTTTTCTGTAGAACGGAATTGCTTCATATAACCAACCGTTTGGACGGCCACCGTGTCCTTGTCATAATGGCGGACACTCTCCTCCACAACAGACACCCCGGGATAACGCTGCCTGTTCTCCATCAGATGGGCGACTTCCTTCATCGTAAGACCGGTCTTGATCTTGCGCGGGACATACCCCAGTGATTTCTTATATTCAAGATCAAGCAGCAGCAGGATATCCTCCTTAAGCAGCTTCTTCGCAGCAGGATCGCCATACTCTTCAAACACAGATGACAGCCCCGCCACCAACGCCTTCGTATTCGCCTTGGCTTCAGCGGTGGGTTCATATAAGCCGGTCTTCTTATTCTTGACCTTCGCAGTGTATTCTTGGGTTAACGTAACGAATAAGGATTGAATCGGTGTGGAATGGGCAATGTCTTCCCCGCCCGCCGCATGAATAGTCCCCCGGATCGCCGCAAGCGGAACATCCTTGGTCTCCCGGCTGGCCTCCACCTCGCTAAGCTCGGGACTCTCTACAAACTGCAGTCCTGCAAGCCGGATCATGATGATCACAAAAATAAAAAAAGTGCCGAAGAAAAACAGATTTATGCGTAAGCTCAGGTAGTTGCGGGTATCTCCATCACCCGGGCCGGAGCCCGGCTTACCGAACCATCTCACAGCAAGTCCTCTCCTTATGTTGCATACGATAACTTATCCTTCTATTTCCCGCTGAAACGGTACCATCCTTTGAAAGGACGGCACAGCCGCTTCCACTTGCCCGCTGTTATTGTACCATAGATATAAGAGCATCCGCTCCTTCTCAGAGGATGTTTTCCTTGAGATGCGTGGAGTCGAAATCCCTGGGATTGAACCAGTCGCCGCTGCTGGCCCAGGTGGAATCAAGCGGAATCCAGGCTGCACTGCTGCTGATATAGACCTCATTCCAGGCATGCGGTCCATAACCGCCTTGCCCGTCATAGCCTTTACCGGTGACGACACGCACCTGGAGGCCTTGCGAACGGGCCATCATGGCATAGAGCCGCGCGTAATCAATGCATACCCCAAGCCGTGTATCCATCGTATCCTGCGGGGTCTGCTCATGCCAGATCCGTCTCTCTTCATAATTCTCTGCTTTGTTATAATCGTACGCAATACGCGAGCCTACCCAGTCATAGAGCAGTCTGGCCTTCTCTTCATCCCCGCTGGCTTGTCCGGCAATATCTGCGGCTGCATCGGCAATATCCGCCGAAATATCATGGTCAATCACCTCATATTTGCGCCGGAGAATATCGCTCATCTCGGCGGCTACCGCCTTAGTCAGCACTGGCAGCTTTCCTCTGACCTGTTCACCGGCCAGCGGCTCAAATACCGCTTCCGCACTCTGGCTGTAGACCGGTGATGACTGCACGTAGCGGCTGAAGCCGCTGTCCGGGTTCAAGGCGACGCTGATGAACAGGACAAAGACCAGCACCAAGGCGCGGGTAAGCCCCGCGGCGGTGCCAAGCACTGCCCCGACGAGCCGGCTGACGCCTGTGATCCGCCCCGAACCCCTCCCGGACTGGCGCGGCAGGCGGAACGGCAGAAGCAGGAACAACAGCCCCAACAGCAGACGAATCAAGGTATAGCACAGTAAGAGCAGCAGCAGAAACCGCACCACTGGTGAATTCGCCAGTACGGAGGCTCCGGTGTAATATAACTGCTGCCATTGGCTAAGCTTGGCATCCGGCGGAGTAACGCCCGAAGCCCAGTTCCCGGCAGCAGGTGAGAGATATACGGCTGCGGGAATCGCCATCACCAGCGAAGCTGCCGCAAGCACGCCTGATCCGAGCATGCCGAACAGCCCTCCGGCTGCTCTGCGGAAGCCCCGGCCCCAGCCTTGCAGGGCAGAGAAGAGGACCACCAGCAGCAGAACAATGGAGATGATATTGGCTTCCCGAAGACTTTCTATCCAGCTGTTCAATGAATCACTCCTCCTTCTGCTGCTGCAGGTAACCCTGAGCCAGCTGCACTGTTACTTGCCCGCCTGTTTCCTGGCTTCATCGATGAAGGTCTTGGTTGTATCCGTAACGCTCCACTTCCCGAGGCTGACTCCGCGGAAGACCACTTCCACCTTATCCTCTGCGGCAGAGCCCTTCACCTCCAGATTAGGAGTAGTGATGGTGAAGGTGCCGTCACCGCCGGAGGTATAAACCGCTTCCTGCGCTTCTTTGAGCATGACCTCCTGCGCCTCATTCTTCAGCGTACTGACCGTCCCGTCCGCCACTTTGTTAACGGCATTACCGATCTGGTCCATAGTTACCCCGCTATAAATGAACAGCCCCACAATAATAACGACGACGATAGCCCATTTCAACATAGTCTTAACGATGTTAACGACTGCGAACAGCAGGACAAGCGCAATAACGATAACAAGCCAATTCTCTCTGATAAACTGTGACCACACTTCCGGATTCATCAATTTCACAACACCCCAATCGCAAATTTCGCCACTCCGGGACGCTGTCCCGTCAGACATTTCATTAATATTAATTATTATACATGAATGACCCTTATAATTCATGGTTGCCGGAATGCAGAACTGCATACAGGGCTGGCCAAGAAAATGGTATAAGCCCCCGCTGCCGCACGTAAAGTACAAGTAGGCTGTTCCCTCTGCTGGAATCCGTTCCGTCATCAGCGGCTGGCCGCTAATCTGGAGGTGTTATCCGTGAAAACTGCAATGTGGCTCTACCTCTTCATGTTCCTGGCGTTCTTCGATTTGCATGCCCAGTATCCTATCCTGACACCCTTTGCCATGTCACTGGGAGCGGGCCCGGCCTTCATCGGCTGGATGATGGGGATGTATTCCCTGACCCACCTCCCGGGCAATCTGCTGGCAGGTGTACTTGTAGACCGCAATGGCAGCCGCCGCTATATCGTGTTCGCCCTTACTGTAGCAGGACTGATCCTGCTCTTGCAGGCGCATGCCCAGCTGCCCTGGCATCTGCTCCTGCTGCGGGCAGCGAGCGGGTTCGCCCTGGCGTTCCTCTCGCCAGCCTGTATGACCCTCTTGGCCTCGCTCTCCTCTGATCCGGCGACCCAGGGCAAATACATGTCAGGCAACGGAATTATTCACACGCTGGCTTCGGTGGTCTCCCCTGCTGCCGGAGCCTTCATCGTAGCCAAAGCCGGTTACTCCGGCACCTTCAGTACATTAGGGTGGCTCCTGATCTTCACCGGTGTGATGGCCTTCTTCAGTGTGCCGAAGCATAATCCCGCCCTGGTACTGCATAAGCCTGCACTCCCGGTGAAGCAGAATCTGCAACCCGGGGAGGTAGATACCGCCCCGCCTGCTGTCTCCAGGCGTTATTATCTGCTGCCCTTCTTCGTATCCTGCTCTCAGGGCGTACTGTTCTTCGAGCTTCCGCTGTCACAAGGACAGGACGGAATGGTCTCTACAGGAATTCTGCTCTCTCTGCTCAGCCTTGGAGCGCTGGCGACCCTCTGCCTGTTCTTCCTGAACCGGCTCTCGCCAAGCATACGTATTGCTGTTGCCCTGCTTGGGATGGCTCTTTGCTTCTTCACCTTGGCTGCCTTCCGCAGCATCCCGGCCGGAGTCGTTCTCTTCCTGCTCGGCTCTGCCAAAGGGGTATTGTTCCCGGCTATGGCCTCCCTCTTCATCAGTCTGGGCGGCGCAGGACGGCTGGGCCGGACCTTCTCGCTGCAATCCATCGCCATGTCCCTTGGGGCCTTCGCCGGACCTGTAACCGCCGGACAGCTTAGAGGGTATGTTTCGCCTTACTTCATCGCCTTCGTGCTGCTGATGACAGCTCTCCTGCTGCTGCCTCCGGGCAGATCCAGCCGTCTCTCTTCTTATGCTCCCGGCTGGAACAGTCCTGCCGCCTGAATGCGACATTTCCCGGGGAATGAATACATATTGTTCCGCTACGCTGTTAAAAATAGCGCAGCTTAGGTACAATATCGTCATAACAACTATGATCCGGGGGCTGATTGCATATGTCCATCACCATTATTGTCGAAGGCAAGAACGACCGCAGCAGACTGAGACGGCTGCTTGATCCAGAGGTCGACATTCTGTGCACCTTCGGTACGCTGAATACCCTGAAGCTGGAATCCCTGCGGAATACGATCCGGGACGGGGAAGTCTATCTGTACATGGACAATGACAGCTCAGGCAAAAAAATCCGTGCTGTCCTGCGGGACGCCTTTCCCGATGCTGTTCATATGTATACCCGCAAGGGTTATGCCGGTGTGGAAGGGACTCCGGATGAATATAACATCACCCAGCTGGAGAAGGCCGGACTTGAAGATTTCATTATTTACCCCCAGCCGTATCCTCAGGGCATAGAAGGATAATTCATCGCATGAAGCATATACATTCTTAACCTTTCACCACAAAACGAGGGTGTCCGGTGCAGCAGCTCCACTGCTTCACGGACACCCTCGTTTATTGCGTTCCTGTACTATTCACGGGCCAGCTTCTTAACCGTTCTGGCCAGGAACTCCGGCGTTACATTCTCCGTATCCCCCGCATCGTACAATCCCCGGAGCTGATTATTCTTGTCCACCAGACCAATGAGGTTCGCGTGGGCGAAATCATCCTTGCTCGTGCCGTAGATCAGCACCTTGAAGGACTCCGCTGCCAGCTTGCGTACCTGCTCCTGATCCCCCCGCAGAAAATACCAGCCGCTGTAATCAGCATGGAACTTGTCAGCAAAGGCTTTGATAGCTTCCCTGGTATCATTCTTCGGATCGAAAGATATCGAGACGAATTCAACGTCTTTGCCGAAGCTGCCGTCTTTAACCAGTATATCCTGAGTCTCTGACAGCATATAGGTGGTAATCGGACACACATCGGGACAGACGGTGAAGAAGAAATAGACCAGCCTTGCCTTACCTGCCGTATCCGCCAGACTGATCTGCTTTCCGTCCACATTCTCCAGGGAGAAGTCCTGTACCTGACCGATGACCGGCAGCTTCTCACCTCCGAAATCAAACGATTTGACTGCCAGATAGACCGCCATAATTACTGCAAGCAGCAGCAACAGCCAGGTCCATTTGTAACGTTTCAAGGTCTGCACAGGACACCTTCCCTCTCTATCCTAAGAATGCTTACACATGAATGGTATTCAGCACCAGGGCAATCAGGCTTAAGGTCAGATAGTTAATGGAGAAGAGGAAGCTTTTCTTCGCCCAGATCTCATCATCCTTGGCCTTGAATCCGATGAGGGTTAAGTAGAGCCAGCCAACCGACAAGGCCAGTGATACAATAAGATAATAAATACCTGCATAATCATAGGCGTACATCAGCACAGGCACCGGAAGCAGCAGAGCCACATAAGGAATCATCTGAAATTTGGTGCGTCGCGTCCCCTTCACTACCGGAAGGAGAGGAAAGCCTGCTGCTCTGTATTCCTCCTTGCGGCGGATACCGAGTGCCCAGAAATGGGGCGGCTGCCACAAAAAGAGCATTGCGAACAGCAGCCAGGCTCCAAGATCCACAGTTCCTGTAACAGCCACATAGCCGATGACAGGAGGCATGGCCCCCGAGATCGCACCTACCGAGGTGCTCCAGGTAGAGGTTCTTTTGAGCCAAAGGGTGTACACTACAACATATACGAACATGCCGACTATGCCGAACAATCCGGCCAATACGCCGCAGAATGCGAACAGCACGCCCAGCCCGGCAATGCCGAGTCCAATGGCATAGATAAGTACTGTTGTAGGCTTCAGCCTTCCTGTAGGCAGCCCGCGTTCCCGGGTCCGTTCCATCTTCATATCCAGATCGCGGTCAAAATAATTATTGAAGACACAGGCCGAAGCCATGACCAGCATGGTGCCGAGCAAAGTAAGAATCAGGCGGCCATACTGCACATCCCAGCCTGATGCCACCCAATAGCCTGCAAATGCCGCAATCAGATTGGAGCGGATAATGCCGGGCTTCGTAACGGTAATAAAGTCGCGCCAGCTTGCACCTTCCGGTGGAGACTTGGCAGACATTGATGCGGAATCAGAAGAAGCTTGATATCTCAATTGATTGTCCACGTATCGGGTTCCTCCTTCTAGGGAACTTCTAACACTCCGCTATTAACTTTATCATAGCAAACTGGGAAAGACTTTGACAATCATTGACCATGATGTTCATTAATTCGACAATTACGTGACGATATTTATTTCCCTGTCCTTAAATAACTTAGCCCAATAATGGGTAGTTATTAATAGAGAACTTCCGTACAAAGGAGATCTGACTAATGGATACTGCCACACATTTTGTTATGGGACTTGGACTTGCAGGTCTGTCCTTCGTCGATCCGCTCGTCGCTTCGAATGGAACGCTGGCCGGAGCGGTGATGGTAGCCACTGTACTGGCTTCTCAGGCACCGGATGCCGATACCGCCCTGCGTCTGAAGGATAACGCGGTATATATCCGCAATCACAGGGGAATCACCCATTCACTGCCCTTTTTACTGCTGTGGCCGGCATTGATCACAGTGGTCATCGGGCCGTTGTTCGGCTTCACAGACCTTGGTACCTTAAGCCATATCGCGCTCTGGAGCTTCATCGGCGTTGCCGTCCATGTATTCTCCGATCTGTTCAACACCTACGGGACTCAGGCTGCCCGCCCGTTCACCGAGAAATGGATCGCCTGGAATATCATCCATATCTTCGATCCGTTTATCTTCGGCAGCCATGCAGCCGCGATTATTCTCTGGATCAGCGGAATAGTGCCGCCCGCTCCACTATTCATTACCTTGTACGCCTGCATCGTCTTGTACTACATCTGGCGGACCCTTGTTCATGCCCGCATTACGCGCAGCATCAAGAACAAGGATGTTCACCACCATGCAGGTGACCGGTATTATGTGATCCCCACCATTTCGCCAGCGCGGTGGAATGTGGTCAAAGCCAAGCCGGACGGCAGCTATAATGTCGGACTGCTGAACAGCGGGCGGCTGGAATGGTTCAAGCATGCGGTGTGCTCCACTCACCCCGCTGTCGAGCATTCCAAATCCCATCCGGATATTCAGGCCTTCCTGTACTTCACCTCATACGCTGTCGCGGAGGTGGAGGAGCTGCCCTCTGGTTATATTGTACGCTGGGGAGATGTCCGTTATTTACACCGTAAGCAATTCCCGTTCGTCGCTGTCCTGGTAATGGATCATGAGTATAAACCGCTGAATACTTATGTCGGCTGGTTAAGCAGCGAGAAGCTCGATGAACGCTTCGCCATTGACCCGGGAACCGTCAAGCTGTAGGAAGTTTTTTTGAAAACAGGTGGCATCTGCCGGGGCAGGTGCCACTTTTTTAATTACATTTACCACCAAAACCACCCACATGTGCGGTCAGGGATCACGCCGAGATGTTGTAAATATTGCAACTTTGAATAAGGGATATAAGGGTCTCTGTAAGGAATGTTGCATGAAGTGCAGGAATTTCCCCGCTCCGCTGATTGGGGGAGGAAGATTGCTGCCTTTTGTGCAACATTTTTTGATTTGGGGTGATTTATAAATCGAAATGTTGCAATTTGTGCAGGATAATGCAACTCATCTAATACGTTATAGACTATATTTACCGGGGGATCTATTCTCTTGCCTGCCCCTTGACGCCCGGGACGGCATAAGGCACAATCACCATAAAGCGGTTACAGCGCAAAGCAAGTGCTCACCTACTACATTTATTTACATTTGAACTGAAAGCTTACTTTTGAACTAAAAATCCCGGCATGCTGCGAGGCACACCGAGATTCACTTGTACACTATTTGAAGCAGAAAGGAAGGCTGGAACATATGGGTAAAGGTCTGTCACTGTGGTTCGCCTGCTCTTCAATTCTACTCCTCACAGCAGCTTCCATCTCGATCAGCTATAACATTTGGCTGGCGCTCCTGCTCGGCGCGCTGTGCGTGCTCAACATCGGCTGGGGCTTCATCGTCAAGGCCAGGCTGAGACGCAAGGCGGAGAGTAACCAGCCTACCCCTTAACTTAACGGGTAGGCAGGAAGCCCATCCGTTCCTTGACGCCCTCCAGGGTCCGGGCAGCACTGATCCGTGCACTTTCGGCACCCTGAGCCAGAATATCACTCAGCATCCCTGAGCTGCGAATGTCCTGATATCTTTGCTGGATCGGCTCCAGCAGGGCTACGACCGCTTCAGCCAGCTCTTTTTTGAAGCCGCCGTACATTTGGCCTTCATATTTGTCGGCAATCTGCTGCAGGCTCATTCCCGAGCACTCGGCATAGATGCTCATCAGATTGCTGATCTCCGGCTTAGCCGCCGGGTCGAAGATAACCTCACGGCCGGAATCCGTTGTGGCCCGGCTGATCTTTTTGCGGATCACATCAGGCGGGTCCAATAGTCCGATTCTGCTGCCGGGGTTGGGATCGCTTTTGCTCATCTTCTTGGTACCGTCATCCAGGGACATAATCCGCGCGCCGACCTCCGGAATGTACGGCTCAGGGACAGTGAAGAAGTCACCGAACCGGTGATTGAAGCGTCCCGCCAGGTCACGGGTCAGCTCCAGATGCTGCTTCTGGTCTTCCCCTACCGGCACCAGATCCGCATTATAGACCAGAATATCGGCGGCCATCAGCGACGGATAGACGAACAGACCTGCGCCCACGGATTCTTTGCCGGCCGACTTGTCCTTGAACTGTGTCATCCGTTCCAGCTCACCCATGGCAGTGAGCGTAGTCAGAATCCAGCCCAGCTCGGCATGCTGCGGCACATGGGACTGCATGTAGACATGTGCAATGGACGGGTCGATGCCTGCAGCCAGATACAGCGCGGCTACTGATTCGGAATTCTCACGCAGAGCTGCGGGGTCCTGGGCTACCGTAATGGCATGCAGATCGACCACCATGAAGTAACATTCGTATTCCTTTTGAAGCTTGACGAAATTCTTGATTGCCCCGATATAATTACCGAGTGTGAGTGAACCGCTGGGCTGTATGCCCGACAATACTTTTTTAGCCATTTCCTTATCCCCCATCATAATTAATGTCCGTTGGCGCATAGAACGCAAAAAGGCCCCACATCCGCAAGGGACGTGAGACCGTGGTACCACCCTTATTCGCTGCCTGGAGTCCCCGGAGGTATCTATGCAAACAGCCTTGGCTTCCGTTAACGGGGAAGAGGCGGCCGGTCTACTTAAGGCTTAAACAGCCTGTTCGAGCGCGGCGCTCAAGGGTCCATTCAGTCAGAGGTGCACCACCGGTTCACATCAGCCACCGGCTTTCTGGAGGTACAGTCCATGCTTACTTGTCCCTGTCATCGCGTTACCTGTGTTACTTGATGCCTCCATCATAGATCGGCCCGGAGAAGTTGTCAAATCCCTAACCTCCGCCGGATAAATCTGGTATGATAAAGATATTCGTGTGTATGTAATCTGATTACAGCTTATCAAAGGAGCATATCTCTTATGAAACAGGTGACCAAAGGGCAGTGGAACGGTTATGATACGTACATTTTGCATAGCCGGGAACTGGAAGTCACGCTTCTGCCCCGGCTGGGTAATAACGTAATTTCATTGTGGGACCTCACCATGGAGCGGCAGATCCTCCGTCAGCCTGAAGAAAGCGACTTGGCATCATATATGCAGAAACCTTATCACTTCGGCCTGCCCCTCCTGGTGCCGCCTGGCCGTATACGCGGCGGAAGCTTCCAATTCGACGGCACAAGCTACCAGTTCGACCGTAATGCGGGAGAACATCATATTCACGGACTGCACCGTGCCCAGGCCTGGTGTGTCAGTGATATTGAAGAGGATGAGGATGGCTGTGCGGTCACCACTGAATTCCTTACTGCGGATGATCCCGAGTGGATCAGACAATTCCCCGAGCCGCTGAAGCTTGAAATGACCTTCCGGCTTCAGGATGCCCGGCTCCAGCAGACGCTCAGAGTCACTCATCTTGGCAGCAAAAGTGTTCCTTTTGGCGCAGGCTATCACACATGGTTCATGCTGGACGGAACACCCTCCCGCTGGAATGTCACCCTTCCTGCCGGAGCCGTCTGCGAGCTGAGTGACGATCTCCTCCCTACCGGACAGCTATTGCCGCTCGGAGAGCTTACGAGCCTGCACACCCGGCTGAATCTTCAAGGTGCGGACCTCGATACTGTGCTGCGAATAGCAGAGGGCCAGCCTGCCGAGGCCGTGCTGATGCGGGACGATGGATACGGGCTGCGTTACTCAGCCGATACTGACCTCTTCCGCCACTGGATTCTCTATACCAAAGGCGAAGCCGACAAGTTCCTGTGCATTGAACCGCTAACCTGGCTCCCGGATGCACCTAATCTCCAGCAGGACGCCTCCGATACCGGTCTGATCACGCTTGAACCCGGACAGACGCTCGTTCTTGGGTGCACGCTGCAGATGATCTACCCGGACCAATAAATTTCATATAATTACCATCCTATAAACCTTCAAAATCCGTGCATGAATTCTCCCTCCCGCGCTCATACTATCTTCACAACGGGCGAAGGAGGTGAACACACATGGGTATGAGTCAAGGTCAACAAGGTCGTGGTAGCCGTTCTAACAACCTGGTAGTTCCTCAAGCAAATGCAGCGCTGCAGCAGTTGAAATATGAAGCAGCACAGGAGCTTGGAGTAACAATCCCGGCAGACGGTTATTATGGTAACTATACTTCCCGCGAAACTGGTTCTTTGGGAGGATATATCACCAAACGTCTGGTGCAACTGGCAGAGCAACAACTGTCCGGTCGTTCGTAATCGCTACCCTTATCTTTAAGATCCGTCTAAGCCGTGAGGCATAGACCGAGCAGCATCACAGCCCTCCCGCGTTTCTCGTCGAAACGCAGGGGGGCTTTTCTATATGTATATAGAATCAGCCGAAGGATTGATCCGAGGCATCGCTGTGACTGCTGCGCGGATAGCGGATCATCAGATTCGCCATATTGTAGTTGGACTCCAGTGTAGCGTCCACCACCACCATTCCCTGGCGTACAGCAAATTCGTAGCTGATCTCTCCATGCGTCCACCGTTTCTTATACTTCAGGCTCTCCAGCGCCATGACGCGGAATGAGGATTGCTGTCCCGAAGTCAGCCCCTCCTGTTCGGCTGCGAAGCTTCCGCTGCGTCCGGCGAGCGGATTGTGGCGGACCCCGAATTTGCCGATAATATTATTCCTGATCTGTACAAATACCGTCCCTGAATTCAGTCCTGACAATTCCTCCTGCAGCTCATGAAATACCAGATCGATCTGTCTTGCAAGCGATAATTGTTCCGTCCTCACATACATTTCCTCCTAAAAGTCTTGTGGGTGATGCAGCCTCATGGCTCTGCCTCACACAACACTTGCTTCGAAAGCAGTTGTTTGAATTTCGTGGGTCTAGCAGCGCTTATATAAGGCTTTAGGCTCATTATAGGGTACTATTCAAACACCCACAACATTATTCAACATAATTGGGTTATAATCCCTATAAATGCGCAAATTATTTAGTATTTATAGCAAAATACAAACTTTTGTCGCCATTTATCGACAAATACACAGCATAAAAAGACCCCGAAACCGGGGCCTTTGCGCATTCACACCATTTTCAACCGCCATCATTATACTGCAAAAAACCAATTCTTCTCATTTTCGACAAATCCTTAGCCGTGTTGTTCTGTCATTTCCAGGAATTCATTGATATCGGCAACGATTAAATCCGCAGCCCCCTGCCAGAAATCCGACTTGGACAGATCAGCGCCCAGATGCTTCGACACCAGATCCTCCAGCGTCATCACCCCGGTATCCTGCAGCAGGCTGTCATACTTATCGGCAAAGGAGGTCCCTTCTTGCAGTGCAAGCCGGTATAGACCGGTACTGAACATATACCCTACTGTATACGGGAAGTTGTAGAATGGCACATCCGTGATATAGAAATGAAGCTTCGACGCCCAGAAATGCGGATGATATTCGGAAAGAACCCCGCAGAAGGCCTCCTTCTGGGCTTCCTCCATCAGCGCCGACAATTCCTCACTGCTTACAAGACCTGCCTTGCGCTTCTCATAGAAGCGGGTCTCGAACAGGAAGCGGGCATGAATATTCATAAAGAACGCCACACTGTTCTGGATCTTCGCTTCAAGCAGCGCCAGCTTCTCTTCGTTGTCCGATGCAGACTTCACCTGCGCGTCCGACACAATGACCTCCGCGAAGGTGGAAGCGGTCTCCGCCACGTTCATCGCATAGTTCTGGTTGAACAGCGGCTGGTCCTCCAGCAGGAAGGAGTGATAGGCATGGCCCAGCTCATGCGCAAGAGTGGATACATTGGACGGCGTGCCGCTATAAGTCATGAATATACGGGATTCCTTGCTCTCCGGGAAGGAGACACAGAAGCCGCCCGGACGCTTCGCGGCCCGGTCTTCGACCTCAATCCAATCCTTGTCGAAGGCGCGCTCGGCGAAATCCGCCAGCTTCGGACTGAATTTGCGGAACTGGGTCACGATGTCGGCGGCTGCCTGTTCATAGGGAATTTTGCCGGAGGACTTGCCGACTGGCGCATCCACATCGACCCAGGCGAGTGACTCCAGACCCAGAATTTCTGCCTTGCGCTTCAGATAGGATACCAGTGCAGGCTTACTCTTCGTGATCACATCCCACATGACATCCAGAGTCTCACGGGACATACGGTTGATGCCCAGCGGCTCCTTCAGCACATCCTCCCAGCCGCGGCCCTTGTACAGCTTCAGGCGGAAGCCTGCCAGATGATTCAAGGTATCTGCACAATAGTCGGCCGCCCCGCCCCAGGCTTCTTCCCATTTGCGGAACATCGTACGGCGGACCTCAGGATTCTCATCCGTCAGCTTGTTGAACGCTTGCCCGGCAGAGAGCAGCTTCTCTTCCCCGTCTTCTTCACAAGGAATCTGGATCTGTCCGACAATGGTCTCATAATGCTCGCTCCAGCCGTGATAGCCGTCAACTGCAAGCTCAAGGGCCAGGCTCTCCAGCTCCGGGCTCATCTTCTCACGGGCCAGACTCCGGCTCTCACTGAGCACGAAATTCAGCGGGGCAATCTCCGGCCGGGCCATCCACTCGGCCCATACCGCGTCAGAGGTCTGGCGCAGCACGTTATCGAAGGCAGAGCTGATGCCCTCATAACCGGCGCGCAGCCCCGTTACCTTGGAGGACAGTCTCACCGCCCCTTTGTCGAGCTGATTCTGCGCACCCAGACAACCGGCGAATTCAGAGGCCTGTGTAAGGCGTCCGGCACAGCTCTGCAGCAGCTCAATGACCGGGTCCAGCTCCTTCGTTGAAGCCGCATCAGCCGGTGCAGCAGCAGCGGCCACCTGTGTGCGCAGGCGTTCAATATCGGATTCGAGCACGCTCAGGAAGCTCTCGAACTGCGGAGAGGCAGAGCCTCCCGGAAAAATCGATTCCAGTTCCCATGTCAGTGATAACGGTTGTTTCATAGATACTCACCATTCCTTTGTTATAGAGTAGTTTTCTTTGTAATTGAGGTAGAGCCATGGTAAAGTGAATCATGATACTCCACTAATTGTAAGGAGGGCCTCCTAATGAAGCCACTGCAAATATCGCCGGAGACGGCCATCACCTTATCCAAACAACTCGGCGTTCCGCTGGAACACCTGATGCATATGCCCCAACATATCCTGCTGCAAAAAATCGCTGAATTATCCAAGAAGGCCGTAAGCGAGCCCCCCGAAGGCAGCGCAGCCCCCTCCGACGAGAAGGACAAGCAATGATCCCCTTCAGCCATACCTGGCCTTATGACATTATTCTTGGCGACATGTACGTGCAATATTGCCCCTTCTGCGACCATGAGAATGTTCTTCTGCCGATGAAGCCTAAGGAGCTGCAGCACGTGCGCGACGGCAAAAAAAAGCTGCTGGTCTTTCCTTGCTGCAGTGCAAGTCCCACCGTCATTGATAATGACAATGACTACCTGCTGTTTGACCGGGCGGTCCGCTAAGTGCGGATGTCCGGCCGTTCGCCCCGCTTAAGCGGGCAGAGGCGTAGAAGAGGCATCCCTTCTACGCCTTTTTGCGTTCCGGTATACCGGATAGACGCTCTAACACCCTACTCCGCCTTCTATGTACCTGCGGGAAGCCCATCCGGATCAACGTCCAGCCCGCGCATCTGCTCACGCAGTATGGCCCATTGCTCGCGCGAAGCCCGAATCATGGCCGCGTCCGTAATGCGCTGGTCATTAATGACCCTTGAGAACCACCGTACAGCAGCGGCGAACTCCCCGATCCGGCGGTTCAACTCACCAATCAGATACATCAGCCGCGCATCATTACCGCCGGAGGAATCATTCTCGAACACCTTCACATACTCATCCAGCGAATAGGTCAGGAAGCGCTGCTCCTGCACCGTATCCCCTTGATACCGGTACAGCCAGGCAATATGGTGCAGCAGGCTTGCTATAATACGTTCCTTGTCTTTAATGCTCTGCGCGCAGATCAGCGCCAGCTTGTACGTCTCCAGCGCTTCCTCCCAGTTACGCTTCTCTCCGAAGCTGCGGGCCTGCCACCGTCTTCCTACCTGGGCATCGAAGGACTTCCGCTGCCAGTCAGCCAGCTTGTCTGCTGAATTCTCTGTGGAGGCGAAGCCGCACTTCGGACAGACCCGAACCACATAATAATCGGGATTCTCCGCCTTGTAGTAGGAGCAGAAGTCCGCATCGCGGCGGATGGCCTTTTTGAGGCTGGGACGTACTCTTGAGGTAGAAAATTCATGTTCACAGTTACAGCAGGTAACCTTAATTGAGTACAGCGGTATTAATTCCGGCACGGGTGCCCTCATCCTTTCACAACTACACTTTATTCATGGGGCATATTGACAAAATGATGGGCGGGACCAGCCAGCCGGCTCAGGACAAAGGTACGCAGGGACTCTTCCACACCAACCTCTGCAAGCGCCGCCTTCATGCAGGCAAGCCAATCCTCCGCCAAAGCAGGAGTGATGGGAACATGCATATGTCTGGCTCTCATCATGGGATGGCCGTGCTGCTCGGAGAACAGGGCAGGGCCGCCAAAGAATTGGCTTAAGAACTGATATTGCTTCTCCAATACCGGAGTAATATCTTCAGGGAATAACGGGCTGAGCTGCGGGTGAAGCTGCACCTTGGCATAAAACACAGTCACTAGACGGTGTATCCCCTCAGCGCCTCCCAGGCTGTCATACAGGCTCTCTTTCGGATTCATGTGGAGGTTTCGCCTTCTTCCATATTAATCTGATAAGCAGTTGCTTATCATTATACCAAAAAACACGCTGCACGGTTATCCCTGCCTTAAGACATCCCCTTATTCCGGGACAAGAAGAACAATACGCTGCCCTTGTGCAACAGAAAGCCCAGATTATTTCAAAATTCAGACAAAAAAAGGCGCCAAACCGGAGTTCAGCGCTCGTAAGCTAATCAGTATGTTCTAAAATCTTCATCACCAGGCGGGACAAGGGAGACCCGGATCACATATACAAAAGCACAAACGAGCACTCCGGCAACCACACTCATCACCATCACTCCATCCCTGAAAATCTAACTCAACAAGATGTGCATTAATTAAGTTTATAATATCATAATTTCAGTGAAAAAGCACCGGTAAATGTAACCGTTTTCCTCGTTTTTTTGTGCTGTTTGTCCACCTTCCGGCATACAACTAAGCATAGAACTGGAGGCGAGAAACCGATGACTCTGAACAAAATCGCAAGCCCGCTGCTCGGGATCGTGCTGGCGGGCTGTCTGCTGCTGATGCTGGTGCATCCCGCAAGCTCTCTGGATGCGGCGCTGCGCGGGCTCGCTGTCTGGTGGGATGTGCTGTTTCCCTCACTGTTCCCTTTCTTCGTCATCTCTGAAATTATGCTGGGCTTCGGCATTGTCCATCTGTTCGGCGCACTGCTTGATCCGCTGATGCGCCCGCTCTTCAATATACCCGGCAGCGGCGGCTTCGTAGCAGCGATGGGATATGTATCAGGATACCCTGTCGGCGCGAAATTAACCGCCAAGCTGCGCGAGCAGGGAATGATTAGCAGAATTGAGGGCGAGCGTCTCGTCGCCTTCACGACCTCCTCGGACCCGATTTTTCTGCTGGGCGCGGTCTCTGTGGGGTTCTTTCATGACGCTTCGCTGGGGCTTGTGCTTGCCCTTGCCCATTACGGGGGAGGACTTATCATAGGTCTGCTGATGTCCTTCCATGGCCGGGGCAGGCCGGAAGAAGCAGCTACGCCCCTTTCCCTCCCTCATTCAGGCAGCTCTTCTGCGTCTCCGGAAGGACAAGGTCCCGGAAGGTTGCGGACTGCGCTGAACGCGATGGCAGGTGCACGCCGGGCGGACGGCAGAAGTCTCGGCGAGCTGCTGAAGAGTGCCATCACCTCCTCACTCCAGCTCATCATCGTTGTCGGCGGTCTGGTTGTCTTCTTCAATGTGCTGATGGAGCTGCTCGCCCGTGCCGGCGTAATGTCCGCTCTGTTCAGCATGACCGGCCGCCTGCTATCGCTGGCCGGCTTCCCGCCAGAGCTCTCAGCCGCACTGGTCAGCGGCTTATTTGAAGTGACGCTTGGCGCCAGGTCGGCGGGTGAAGCTGCCGGAGGCGTTCCACTGCAGTTCAAGGCAGCGGCGGCAGCGTTCATTCTCTCCTGGGGCGGCTTGTCGGTTCATGCGCAGGTCGCCAGTATCCTGAATGGTACCGGACTGCGCTATCTCCCGTTCATGGCCGCCCGTCTGGTACATGCCCTGCTCTCAGCGGTCCTGCTTCTCCTGCTCTGGAAGCCGGTTGTCAGCTCGGGACTGGCCGGTCAGTGGTCCGCATTGCCTGCCGCCTCCGGGCTGGCCGCTCCAGAGGCCGCCCTGATCAGCAGCATCAGCCTGCTCTGCCTTCTGCTTGCAGGCATGCTGGCCCTGTCGCTGGTGGTCTTTCTGCTCGGGAAGCTGTGGCGGCAGCCCTATGCGCGCCGGAGATAATTCAATATGCCTCAGTTCTGCCGCTGCAGCACTGCGGCGTATTCCGGCTTTTCACAGCGCTAATATTGTGTTCCGGGTCAAGATTGATTATGATCGGTGTATGACTGAATTAGACAAAGGAGCCTGTACATCTTGAGATATTATGTTCTGGACCGCGGAGATGAATTATCCATCCAACTAGCGGAGCAATTTCACAAGCTGGCGCAAGGCCGGAATCTGGAGCTGGATGCCAAGTCACCTGAAATCGTGATCTCTATTGGCGGTGACGGCACGATGCTGCACGCCTTTCATACGTTTATCGATCAGATCCCTAGTCTCGCTTTTGTTGGCGTGCATACCGGCCATTTGGGCTTCTATGCGGACTGGCAGGCCGAAGAGCTGCCGTCCCTGATTGATTATATGTGCGGAGAGGTAGGACCTCATAAGCCCCGTATCGTACAGTACCCGCTGCTTGAACTGGAAATACATAAGAAATCCGGCTCCAGCAAGCATATTGCCCTGAATGAATTCACCCTTAAGGGGGTGGACGGGACGGTTGTAATTCAGGTGGATATTAATGATGTAACCTTTGAGATGTTCCGCGGGGACGGCCTGTGTGTGTCCACACCTTCCGGCAGTACCGCTTATAACAAAAGTCTGGGAGGCGCTATGGTGCACCCCTCGATCGAGGCGCTGCAGATTGCTGAAATTGCCTCCATTAATAACCGGGTATTCCGGACCATGGGATCGCCGCTGTTGCTGCCTAAGCATCATCACTGCGATATCTTCTCGCGCAAGGAGCAGCGCCTGCTGCTGACCATTGACCATAATAACATTCCGGTGGATGATCTGATTTCGGTACGCGCTCAGGTCGCGGACCACAAAATCAGCTTCGCCCGTTACCGCCCTTTCCCGTTCTGGAACCGTGTCCGGGAGGCCTTCTTAGTCTAGTCTGATCCCTGATTCTCATGAACAAGCGGAAACGGCTTTGCCGTTCTTTTAAAGGACGGCACCGTTTCAGCGAGAAATAGAAGGATAATTTATCGTGTCAACATATAAAGTCTTATATTTCAAGCGAGGATGGTATTGCGCCCTTAGCGGGGACATTCCATAGCCTGCTGGATATCCTAAGATAAAGCCGGAGACGCCCCTGATCTCCGGCTTTATCATGCCGGTTGAGGGGGACTCTACTAAGCCTAGCAGCATCCCGCAGAATAAATAGACAGACGGAATTTTCTAATGGTATAATGGTTCTATTTTACAAAGTTTTCTATTTGAAGGAGCGAATCTATTGAAGAAATTAGTATCCCTGCTAGGCATCAGCCTGCTGGCCCTTGTGCTGGCGGTTCCCGCTTTTGCCGCAGACCAACCCATCAAGGTGTATATTAACGGCAGTAACCTTGCCTTCACAGCAGGGACGCCTTATTTGAAGAATAATACAGTGCTTGTGCCTTTCCGCGTTGTATTTGAGAAGCTTGGCCTGCAGGTACTGTGGGACTCCAAAACAGGCACGGTAACCGGCACCGGAACAGGCCTTACTATCAGCCTTAAGGTAGGCAGCAAGCGGGCCAGCGTCAATGGAACCGTCAAGCAGCTCACAGCCGCTCCCGTCTCTAACGCCGGGACCACCTACATACCCTTGCGCTTCATCGCCGAAGCCACCGGGGGCACAGCGACCTGGGATGCGGCCAGCCGCAGCGTGAAGATTACCGTATCACCGTCCTCCGCCTCCAGTGAGCAGGAGATCAAGGCAATCATTCAATTAGCTAACCAATATTATAATGAAGAGAAGGCCAGCAGCTTCTATTCGCTTGTGGATGCAGGATCAGACCAAACGGAAGCTATAAGCGATATGAATTCCCAGTTCGAGCTATATGACATCAAGGATACGATCGAGAGTCTTAAAGTACTCAGTCTAACGGGCAACGAAGCAACCGTCCATTCCGTCGAAAAAGCAGTGCGGACCGGCGGGTATTATACACCGGATGAACAGTACGAATACCTATATACGCTAGTCCGTCAAAACGGCGCCTGGAGGATCTCTGCCATGGATCTGCAGGAATCCTCCGTGCTGCTGACGCGGGAACAAGGCATGAAGCCGGCTGTGCTGCCACAGGGCGATCAGACCGGAATTAAGGATACGCTCAGCAAATACTACCAGGGGATGAATGCCCGCAATGCAGATGCAGTCCTTGCCGTGATGACCTCGTACAATAAGGAGGATGACGACTCTTACAAAGAGGAGCTGCGTGATTATTTCAAAAATTATGATCTAAGTTATGCGGTGTCTTCCTCCAATGTCTTCTATTACACGGACTATGAAGCCGCAGTCTATGCGGAAGTGGTCATTACGGACGGTGAATCGAAGGAGACCTATACCCAGTCTCTGATCCTCCTCCTCTCCAAGACGGAGAGCGGTGCCTGGACAATTGACACTACTTATCATATCGGCTTCGAAGCACAGTCCTAAATTCAAAAAATTCATCTAAAGGATGTCATGAACTCATGAAATCAGCCAAAATTGTTACCGCACTTTTAAGCAGCTGTCTGGCGCTATCCATCGCCTGGGCTCCTGCTGCTTCAGCAGCAGACGCGGCCGCCACCGACGCGGCACAAGCCTCAAAGACGGAGATTATCAATGAAATTATGCAATATCTGGAGTATTACAACGTCGAGGGTGTAGACCAGGATACACTTATCCGCGGCGCAATTGACGGTATGGTCAGCACATTGGACGATCCCTACAGCCAATACTTCACGAAGGAGGAAGCCGCGGACTTCGGTCATCAGGTTGATCTGCAATATGTCGGCATCGGCGTCCGGCTGATGTATTCGGGCAAAGAGCTCTACATTGAAGAGGTCATGAGCGGCTCCCCGGCCGAGTCCGCAGGACTAAAGCGCGGCGACTCCATCCTCAAAATCAACGGGGTGCGGGTGGCTGATACGAATGGCGACGAGCTGAGCGGCAAAGCGGGCACCAAGGTCTCACTGCTGATTCAGAGAAACGGGGCTAACAAATCCTATACGGTTACCCGCAGCGAGATTGCTACAAGCTCCGTAACCAGCAAGATGCTTAGCTCCAAAATCGCTTACATCTCCATCAACGGCTTCACTCAGACTGCCGATGAGGAATTCTCCGCAGCGCTGGACAAAATGCGTTCAGGCGGCATGAAATCGCTGGTTCTTGATCTGCGCGATAATACAGGCGGTTATATGGACAGCGCCCAGAATATCGTCTCCAAGTTCATGGATGCCGGTATTATGATGTACACCTCCGACCAGACCGGTACACTCAAACCAGTCGCAATTACGAACGGCAGCAAGATCGGCGTACCTGTGGTCGTATTGACCAATGAATATACGGCCAGCGCCTCCGAAGCCTTGACCGGTGCACTTCGTGACAATAAGCTGGCTACAGTTGTAGGCACGCGCTCTTACGGAAAGGCCCGGATTCAGAGCCTGATTCCCATGTCCGGCGGCGGCGAACTGAAGCTGACCACCATGAAGTATCTGACTCCGAACAAGGAGGATTTCAACCATATCGGACTTGCGCCTGATATCGAGGTCAAGGGCAAAACTGCCCAGTTGATTACCGCTCTGCAAATTGCCGGGATGAAGGAGATTGTCGCCTCTGGTGACCATCATATTCTGGATATCAACGGCACTGCTTTTGCCGGAAATGTAGGCCTGATCCAGCAGGGCGATAAGGTGTATGCCGCCTCCCGTGTTCTCTCCGCGCTGGTGGAGAATGAGGTCTCCTGGGATGCCAAGAACAAGAAGGTGCTGCTGACCACCGGTGCCGGTAACGTATCCGGGTTCACCCTGGCTTCCAAGGAGGCGCTGTTCCAGGACGGAGAGACCTTCATCGAGCTGAATGCCTTCAAGAAAAGGTTCCCTGCGCTCGTATGGAGCTACAATGCTTCACTGAAACAGCTCAAATTAGCTGTGAAATAGAATAAGCCCGGCGACAACAAGGGCTGTCCCAAAAGCCATAGAATGGTTGAATGGGGCAGCTCTTTATTGTGGGTTAGAATCTACGTGAGCACTTGGGTGGACGATCCGCAAACAGAATGTTATTCCAATCGCTTATCCGCGGGTCGTTCTGTCCGCTCCGCTGTTAAGCAAGAATTGACTCTTCCAGGCTTAGGGCTTAGTTTGTTCCGTAAACGGTAGGCGTCAGCACAATGTATGCTGTTTTTCGCATACATTCGGGCCATACGCCTGCGCACCGGCACAATGTATGCTGTTTTTCACATACATTTGGGCCGTACGCCTGCCCGCCAGCAAATGTATGCTGTTTTTCGCATACATTCGTACCACACGCCTGCGCGCCAGCAAATGTATGCTGTTTTCCGCATACATTTGGCTGGTGCTCCCTCGCTCGCTCATTAGAAAAAGCCCCTTCAGCTAATGCTGAAGAGGCTTTTTGAGTTGCATTTTAGTGACAGGGGGTGTACGGCTGTCCACCATGGCTATCGTTCTAGTTGTCTTGCTTGCTCTGGTTATTGTCCTGTCTATCCTGCTTCTCCGGTCTATCCTGCTTATTCTGATTTGCTTGCTTGTTAGACCGGTTGTCTCTGTGTTCTCTGTTCTGCTTGGAATTATTCGGCTGGCCTTGCTGGCCTCTGTTCTGGAACTCTTTATGATTCTTCTTGCCCTGGCCTTCTTTGTTGCGGTGATTGCGGCTCTGGTGCTCACGAACCGGTCTGTCCTTGGTTGCATGCTCGCGGCTGGAGCCGCCTGCGCCATCCCTGTCCCGGCCTGCACCCTTCGTCGGCTCCCGGTGTTCTTTTACCGTTACCACCTGTTCAGCTTCCTGCTCCTGATCCTCGTCCAGCCCGGGCTCCGGGACTTCCTTAATCAGAATATCCTTGAAGATTCCCTCCTGCGGGGACTCCTTCAGCTTATGCAGCACAAAATACGCACAGCCAAAGTTACAGTATTCGTTAATATAATCCACCATGCCTGAGATGGCTGTGTCCCGGTTCACTTTAGGGTGATTATCCCGGTAAAAGCCTTTGAGGCGCAATTGGCTGTAGCCCCAGTCACCGACTATATAATCGTACCGGTCCAGCACTTCGCTGTATCTTCCGCGAAAAGCCTCCGGGTTCCAGCCATCCTTATGATCGAGCATCAGCTCGTAACCTTTTCCACCTATAACGATCAAGCGTGTGTCGCCTGCCTTTCAATAATATCTGGTGGGGCGCATTGATAAGCCGTCATTGCGCGGGATTTTGAATTTCCGGCCGCTGTTGTGGTCTGATTTCTTCCATTTAACCGCTAGGCGGTGAAATCAGACCACAGCTTATGCTTACGATGCAAGCTTTCCAGAGGAAAGCTCTCAGGCGGACGCTGCCGCTCCTACAATTTCAAAATCCCTCTCCATGACTCCATCAACGCGAAGGGGGGGGCAACCGCCACCCAAGAACCTCGCCGCTATAGCGGCATTGGTTCTTTCAGCCTTTTAATCCCTTTTAAAAACCTAAAACGTTAAAGCCCTAAACCTTAAAAACAAAAACCTTAAACAAAAAACTGCCTGTGACTTCGTCATGCGGGGAATTTGCCCTAGCAAATTCTAAATAAAGAGCCAAGGCTTCGGCAATTACGTAGTATGGCGCTACGCTGCCGATTGGTTATCTATCCCCGTGAAACAGAACGCGCCTCACGGGCCACGGCAGCAGACTTCACCTGCTCATGTGCACGATAAGAGCTGCGCACCAGCGGGCCGGCCTCCACATGGCTGAAGCCGCGCTTCAGGCCCTCTTCCTTCAGCACAGCGAACTCCTCGGGCGGATAGTATTTCTCCACATTCAGATGCTTCGGCGAAGGCTGAAGATATTGTCCTAATGTCAATATATCACAATCTACGGCTCTAAGGTCATCCATCGCCTGCAGAATCTCATCCCACTGCTCACCGACGCCAAGCATAATACTCGATTTGGTCGGAATCTCCGGCTTCATCTCCTTGGCCCGGCGCAGCAGCTCCAGGGAACGGCGGTATTTAGCCCGGGCCCGGACTCGGTCGGACATCCGCTCCACTGTCTCAATATTGTGGTTCAGGATATCCGGGCGGCTGTTCATCACGGTCTCCAGGCTCGCACGGTCCCCCAGGAAATCAGGAATCAGCACTTCAATGCTGCATAAAGGAAGGCGCTTACGGATCGCAGACACAGTCTCGGCAAAAATCGCCGCCCCACCATCCTTCAGATCATCGCGGGCGACGCTCGTAACCACACAATGCTTAAGCTGCATACCCTCCGCAGCCTCTGCCACACGTTCCGGCTCCAGCAGATCCAGCTCGGTCGGCAGGCCTGTATTCACCGCACAGAAGCGGCAAGCGCGCGTACAGATATCCCCCAGAATCATGAAGGTGGCCGTGCGGTTAGCCCAGCACTCATAAATATTCGGACAACGTGCTTCCTCGCATACGGTATGTAATGTCTTCGAGCGCATCATACCCTTGATTTCCTGATATTCTTCACCGGTGGTTAACTTGATTTTGATCCAGTCTGGCTTGGGCTGTTTGGCTGTTCGATTAGTCAAAGTGATGAGACCCCGCTTTCGATCTGAATGTCAATGTCCATTTCTTTCACAGTCAAAAGTTGCTGCCTCATATTATAGCATGTGAAGTACGCATTTGCCTGTTTTTGTGAACCTTGGAGCGCTCATGGATAAAAAAAGTCCTTTTGCTTCAATCTAAAGAAAAGCACCCGGCCCGGGTGCCGCTTCCGCAAACCTATATGCAATTCATGCGCCCAAACGCAGGAGGATGAGATCATGCTGGCCTTATTAAAAAGCCCCTACACCCGCAGAACCTTGATGTGCATGTCTGCCGCCGCCCTGCTCTGGAGCGGTAGTCCTGCCGAACATGCCCAAGCTGGCCGTTATCATATAATTCCCGAACTGAGCTCGGGCAGTCCTGTTCCCGCTCCCGCAAACAGCAAAGAGACTGCCGCTGCTGACCGCAAGCAGCTCTTTGAGCAGATGAGTGCGGCAACCGGCATTCCCTGGTACCGCTTCGCTGCCATCGATCAGTACGAACGGTCCATCGCCAGAAAAAGCAAAAAAACAGCCGCCGCAGAAAGCCCTTCTGCAGCGGCTAAGCCACGGCTTACCGGAATTATAATTCCGGCGCCCGTATGGTCCGGTCCGCTGAACCCGGATCAGGACGACAAGCAGCCGGATTCGATCCGCTTCTTCGGCGGCTTCGGGCTGGACGGCTCGGGGGACGGCATCGCCGATCCCGAGAGCGATGCGGATGTGCTATACAGCATGGCCCGCCACTTGCTCAAATACGGGGATTCCGCTACGGACTTTAATATCGGGATCTGGGAGTACTATCACAACGGGCGGGCCGCCCAGCGCGTCTCCCAGTTCGCCAAGCTATATGAGCATTTCGGACGGCTGGACCTGTCCGGCAGTGCATTTCCGCTGCCGATAGGGACTAATTATGCCTACCGCAGCACCTGGGGAACGGGCCGGAGCTGGGGCGGCGCGCGCATTCACGAAGGCACGGACCTGTTCGCGCCGCATGGCTTGACGGTGCGCAGCACCTGCTTCGGCATTGTTGAGACCAAGGGCTGGAACCGCTACGGCGGATGGCGCATTGGTATCCGCGATATCGAGAACCGCTACCATTATTATGCCCATCTGATGGGGTATGAGAAGTCCCTCCTGCGCGGGGATATTGTCACTCCGGGACAGACCATCGGCTGGGTCGGCAGCTCCGGCTACGGCAGCCCGGGCACACAAGGCAAGTTCCCGCCCCACCTGCATTATGGCATCTACCGTGACCGCGGCATTACGGAATGGGCCTTCGATCCTTACCCGCTGCTCAAGCAATGGGAGAACCAGGAATTCCGGCAGCTGCGGCAAAACAAAAAGAAGAAATAACACCTGCAGGCTGCCCCTCGCAGAGTCCTTTACTCTCTTGCCCGGGACAGAGGTTACAGGTTAGTGCAGCATCAGACAGCCAAACGGCCCGATCTCCACAAGAAGCTTGCTTGAGCTGCGGAGGGTGAGTCCGCTTAACAGCTCGGTCAGCACTTTGGTGTCCGAACGGTAGGCCGGCAGCTCCAGATGGTAGCGGTTGGGGGAGTTATTGATAATCAGCCCCATCTGGTCCTGCCCGCTGCGCCGGACATAGCCAAGGATACCCCGCGTCTCATCTGTGAACCAGGGGCGGAAAGCCCCTCGGTGCAGGACCTCATGCTCTTTTCTCAGCGAGATAAGCCGCTTGTACCAGTCCAGCAGTCCGGTATGCTGAGCCTGCTCCTCCCAGAGCATCGGCCTCCTGCAATCCGGGTCTGTCGCACCTTCCATTCCAACCTCATCCCCATAATAGATCATCGGCAGGCCTATATAGGTCATCTGGAAAAAGACAGCCAGCCGCATCCGGCTCATTGCCGTAGCTTCCCGGTCCCAGCCCCGCCCTCCCTCCTTGCAGGCAGTCAGGAAACGCAGCGTATCGTGGCTGCCCAGCAGCTGGAACATCGCCGAATTGGCCTGATCATTGTACAAGGCCTCCTGATGCAGCAGTTGTTCCATGAACCGGGTCGGACCCGCAGACTGCGCTGCAAAAAACTCCAGCACCGCATCCCGCAGCAGGTAATTCATGCCGCCGTCGAACTGGTCTCCCCGCAGCCAAGGCCCGGAAGCATGCATAATCTCGCCGATCAGCAGAAGGTCCGGGAATTCCGCCTTCAGCTCCCGCCGCAATCTTGTCCAGAAGGCCGGAGTCACCTCATTGGCCACATCCAGCCTCCAGCCGTCGATCCCTGCTTCCCGCACCCAATACCTGGCTACGTTCATCATATAATCCGCTACCTCGGGATGATCCATATTCAGCTTCGGCATACTCGCCTCCGCCTTGGCGAAGGTCTCATAGCCGGGAGCCGGCGTAGTACTGACCGGGAAGGAATGGATGAAGAACCAGTCTTTGTAGCGCGAGGCCTCTCCATGCTCCAAGACATCCCGGAAGGCAAAAAAGGTATCGCCGGAATGGTTAAAAACCGCATCCAGCAGGACCTTCATCCCCAGCCGGTGTGCAGTCCCGACCAGCGTCTTCAGATCCTCAAGCGTCCCGAATCCGGGGTCTACCTTATAGTAATCGGAGGTATTGTACTTATGCCTGGAAGGCGATTCAAAGATAGGCGTCATATAAATAGCAGTTACGCCAAGCTCTTGCAAGTATGTAAGCTTGTCAGTAATGCCTTGAAGCGTCCCCTGATGGTAGCTCTCGGGATAAATCTGGTAGACTACCGCATCTGAACTCCAGGCAGGCAGCGCGATGGCGTGCGGGCGGTGAATATAGGCATACTGAAAGGCACCCGCCTGCTCCCTGTTCTCCGAGCATCCCCGCTCCCCGTACCATATGTATTCGCCCGCTGGATTCCCGATGTGGAACAGATAACGGCATTTTCCAGTCCCGGCCGGAACCAGGGCTTCATGTATGTCATACGCTCCGGCACAGCCGGTCCGCTCCATCTCCTGCGGAAGCTCATGACCAGGTGAATCATAACGGTCAGCGTGGACAACCGTGCAGGACAGGGACTGTCCGCTCTGCACGAATAGTCTGAGTTTAAGCAGGCGGGGGCCTGCCGGGAAGGCGAAGGGGTCCTCCGCTGTGTGATAGACGAATAACCGGTTAAGCATACTGTATAGTCTCCTTTTATGCCGCATAGAGCAGCTTCAGCAACTGTGTTATTATGACAGGTAGAACAAAGTTCGCCATTAGGGCGAACCATACCGTAAGGACGGGAGGGAAAGCTATGAAAGTTACTATTAAGGATATCGCCCAGGCAGCGGGTGTCGCGAAATCCACTGTATCCAAGGTCATGAACGACTCTCCCAAAATATCCGAGGAAACGAAGGCCCGGGTCCGGGACATCATCAAGCAGATGAACTATACTCCGAGCAGCATCGCCACCGGACTAGCCAGACAGAGCAGCAATACGATAGCTATCCTGATTGATATGTCTAAGGAAAGCGAGTTTCTCAACCAGTTCTTTTATAACATTATCGGCGGGGTGGAGAGCGTCATCGGTCCTCTGAAATATGAGCTGACCATTGCCAATATCCAGCATGACCATGCGGAGGGGCATTTCCTGCAGAGGCTGGTGCTGAATAAGCGGGTGGACGGCATTATTGCCAACACCTCAGTGCTGACTCCAGACCTGTGTGCGGAGCTGAACCGTCTTGAGTTCCCTTATATCTCCATCGGTGAGATCAACGCTCCGGGAATCTGGGTCGATTGCGACAATGAGCTGGGCGGATTCATGCTGACCCGGCATCTGCTGGAGCAGGGCTATCCGTCTGTGGCCTTCATCGGCGGTGAGAAGGATGAGCCGCTCTTCCTGCGCCGTGCAGCCGGCTATCAGCGGGCACTCGGCGAGGCGGGAATGGCTGTGCACAGCGGCTGGATCATCAATGGCCGTGCGGCCCAGGAGGATGGCTATCAGGCAGCCAAGCAGCTGCTGCAAAGTGCGAATCCCCCCGGCTCCATCGTCTGCATGAGCAACTTCTCCGCTTACGGTGTGCTGCAGGCGGCCCGGGAATTGAATATCTCCATTCCTTCACAGCTGGGCATTGCCACGTTCGATGATTATCCCTTGTCTCCCTACACTACTCCTCCGCTGACTTCACTCGATATGGATACCTTCCAGCTCGGCGCATCCGCAGGACGGCTATTGATGGACAAACTGGATAACAAAGAAGCTGCCGTGAGCGGACAACTGCTGGAGCCGGAGTTAATTCCCCGGTTATCTTCCAAGCGAAGCGGCGGGGCTGCTGCGGAATAACTAACAGAATCACGAAATAACGGAATAGTAGAATAGCGGGAGGAAGGTATTCATCCCCTTTTAGCAAGGAAACCGGTTTCCTTAAGCTGAAAATACCACGCCCCCTCCGCAATGTCAATGTATATCATAGAGTAAGCGACAGACAGAAGAACCCTTTCCAGCCCTGGAAGGGTTCTTCGTTTACCCGGACTCGCCCGAGCGGCGGATAAACCGGAGTACTTCATCCATCATCGCGGGACTCTCCGCGCTATGGCAGACCATATGTCCGCTTTGCTCCATAATCAGCACCTGTTTGCGTTCCGAGGGGATCGTCTGGCGGAGATAGCCCGCACTTTTGAATCTCACCAGATGATCCCGACTGCCCTGTACAATCAAGGTCGGCACCTCCAGCTGCGGATAGACCTGGAAGCTCTCACGAACCAGCCGCTGGAACTCCCGCGTGGCCTTCATGGGTGTAGAGCCCCATTTACTCAGATAATTCCGCAGCATCTCCGGGCGGACCAGTGTGCGCAGAATCTCGGCCGGATTGAGCGGATACACCGGGGTAGACAACAGAGTGAGCGACTGAATCCGGGAAGAATACTGAACGGACAGACACGATGCAATCAGCGCTCCGGTAGAGAAGCCGATCAGATGCACTTTGTCGGAGCTTGGGAATAGCTGCTTGAGTTCCTCCTCGGCGCTTAGCTGCCAGTCCCCCCGGCTTGAATGGAGCAGCTCCCTTCTGCCGCCTCCATGCCCATGCAGGGTAAACATTCTGGACACATAACCGTTCGCGTCCAGAAACTGCGCAAGCGGAGAAACCTCGTATTCGCCTCCGGTGAAGCCGTGTATAAATAGACAAGTCTCCATCCTTCCTCCTCCCCAATCCTCTATTTCATCCATTTATAGAAAAATAAACCTTAGACATCCTAAAGTCAAGCCGACACGGGTTCGGCCTCCTTGTAGCGACGGTATTACTTCAGCAAGAGATAGAAGGATAATGTCTAGCGTGAATCATCTATAGAGGTGCTGAAGCACCAACCTGCTATCTCTCCCACCAGTTCAGGCTTAATGCAGATATAATTGTCCCGACTGCCGCGCTTGAGGAGCTTACGCTGATGCTGATGACATTGTTCGGAGGGACGATAATGCTGCCGGTAAAAGCCGGACTGAACACACCCGTCGCAATCTGAACATTCGCCAGCACACTGCCCCCGGAAATAGCTGCTGCGCTGGACTGGACCGTCATGGAGCTGGCTGCTGCGCTGGCCAGATTATTATTCACCGGCGTCACCGTGGACGGCGAGGATATCGTCCCTCCTTTGACAATGGTAAAGCTGCCGGAGATCGAGGTCAGCACCGAGGTACCGCCAATACTGCCGCTGATCCGGGACAGATACAAGGTCCGGCCGCTGCCCGCAGGATTACTGATGCGGACCGAAATAACGGCCGAGAGAAGCGACAGCACGATCGTTGCCGAGTTCGAGGCATTCGCCGAGAATAATACGGCTGCCTGCGAAGCGCTGATCTCTGGCGGGGCGCTGATATCCGGTGCACGGAAGGTATTCGTCATTTCCACATAGACCGGCTGGTCATTGTCATTGATTACATAGTTATTGGGCATGGTTCATCCTCTCCCCTTCCGCTCTAGAATTCCCACCAGCTGATATTTCCCGTTGCCGCAGTACTCCCTGATGCAATCGTTACCGATAGTGTAAGCGAGTTGCCGGGTGGCAGGATAATCCTGCCGTCCATATTAAGGATGACCGGGCCTATAGCCAGCTGCATCGACATTAATGTCGCCGGAGAACCTGTAGGCGCGGCCGTAGCGGTCCGGGCAGTACTGATGCTGGTGACTGAACTCCCGAAGTTATAGTTAACCGGAGTAATTGTTGAGCCGCCCACCGTTGCATTGCGCAATAGTGTTAAAGTGACCGACGCTGTACCCGTGCTTGCGATAATGCGGGAGATATATAAGGTACGTCCGCTACCGCCGGGATTAGCTACCTGCATGACAAGCGGGGTGGAAGTACCCACCGTGGAGGCAAAAGGAATTCCAAACAATAAACCTGACATCGCAGCTCCCGCTTCAGGCAGAGTATCAATTCCGGGTGCAATATAGGTGTTAACCTGCTCGGTATACAGCGGCTGGCTATTCTGGTTAAATACAGTCTCATTCGGCATATTCTCACTCCTTCTGTCGGTCTAGCATATGTTCATAGTATGCGAGGCTGTCCGGCAGGTTGTTTGGCAGCTGCGTATTTTTGCAGAGGTAACCCAGTCATTCTCTTAAAAAGCTCCATATCCTAATATCACACCATTCGAATGGTTCCTGCCCAGCTACACGCTCCTCCCTCTATTAACTGGCAGACTATACATGCTTAAGGACCCAGACGACGGTTTGGGTCTTTTCATGAGCAGGCTGACAGCAAAAATTGCCCACAGAAAGGATGACTCCATTTGCCAAATTTCAGTTCATTTCAGGCAAACCCGGATAATTTGCGTACGCTTATTTTTGGCCGGGACCCCTCGACCCTGATCGACCGGCCGTTAACTACGGATGCCAGCGGGAACCTGACCACCGTCATTTTGAACGGCACCATCTCTAGTGTACTTGGCGCAACGATCACTGCTGGTACATTAACATCTGCTGGTACAGTAACCAACATCCTCGGCGGTACGATTACTAGCGTGCTTGGTGCGACTATCACCGCTGGTACTCTATCATCTGCTGGTACAGTGACTAACCTGCTAGACGGTACGATTACTAGCGTGCTTGGTGCGACTATCACCGCTGGTACTCTATCATCCGCTGGTACAGTGACCAATATCCTCGGCGGTACCATTACTAGCGTGCTTGGTGCGACTATCACCGCTGGTACATTAACATCCGCTGGTACAGTGACTAACCTGCTAGACGGTACGATTACTAGCGTGCTTGGTGCGACTATTACTGCCGGTACATTAACATCCGCTGGTACAGTGACTAACCTGCTAGACGGTACGATTACTAGCGTGCTTGGTGCGACTATCACCGCTGGTACTCTATCATCCGCTGGTACAGTGACCAATATCCTCGGCGGTACCATTACTAGCGTGCTTGGTGCGACTATCACCGCTGGTACTCTATCATCCGCTGGTACAGTGACCAATATCCTCGGCGGTACCATTACTAGCGTGCTTGGTGCGACTATCACCGCTGGTACACTGAGCAGCGTGACCTCCATTTCCCAGCGCAGCTTCGTTGAGCTGCCTACATCGGCAATTGCTACTTCGGATACCTATACGCCGCTGCCTGCCAACAATACCAGTGTCCTTGGCACCTATTCCTACTTCATTGTGAATACCGGGGCCAATCCGGTGAATACACGGGTCGAAATCAGCGCAGACGGAACCAACTATTTCGTCGATACGACCGGAGACAACCCGCTGGCAGCAGGTTCTGTAGACGTAATTGTGCCTGCCCGGTTCCTGAAATACACCCGCCTTTCCTATCAATCCGCTACGCCGGGTGCAGCTTCTACGCTTAATGTTGTTTTTGATGCACAAGGAACGTAAGCCTAGTTACAGTCATACGATACAGAAGAGAGGAGTGCATGGGTACCCATGTACTCTTTCCTGTGCGGTATTCCGCATCTACATAAGACGGCACGCTTATACATGCTTATTTTTGCAGAATACCCGGAGGAACTAAGGCCCGCGAAGGAGGAACAATCTTGAATCTATCTGCCACACCTACACTCGGAGTACAGCTCATTGTCAACAATGAAGCCGAGCTGCTCCCCCGTTGTCTAGCCAGCCTGCAGGGCGCCGATGAAATCATCGTTGTCGATACCGGCTCAACCGATTCGTCCGTGGAGATCGCCCGCAGATATGGGGCAACGGTCATTGAAGCCCAGTGGAATCATCATTTCTCAGAAGCACGCAATACCGGTCTCTCCCATGCAGCCAGCAGCTGGATACTGGTTCTGGATGCAGATGAAATCCTGCAAACTTCCATAGCGTCAATTAAGGAGATTCTCGTGGGCAGCACAGCCGAAGCGTACACGGTGCGTATAGAGAACCTGCTGGGAAGCAGGCCCGAGGATCGTCTGTATCACTATCCGGTGCGGTTGTTCCGGGGTGGGCAGGGCTATCTTTTCAGTGGAAGAATTCATGAGAGCGTGGAGTCCTCTATTCTCACAAAACATGGGTCCGCCGCCACCTGGGCCAGTCCAATAGAGATTCTTCACTTCGGCTACCTGCCCCCGGTCATGAGCGCCAGGCATAAAATCAGCCGCAACGAGCACCTGCTGCGCCTTGCACTTGCGGAAGAGCCTGACAATGTGTTCACCCGTTATAATCTGGCGGTCAACTGCTGTCAGGGCGGGCGGCTGAAGGAAGCCGGAGAACTGCTGCGCCAGAGTCTTACCCTCGCTCCGCTTCAGGCCTCTTACCGTCCCTCGATCATTCGCGATCTGTGTACAATTGATTTGGCCAACGGTCATGTAAAAGCGGTCGACAGCCTGCTGACCCGCGAGCTGACACGTTATGGAGATTATCCCGACCTGCATTACATGCAGGGCCAGTCCTGGGAGAGCCAAGGGTTCTATGAACGCGCTGTCCAGTCTTACCAGCACGCCATAGATACCACGTCTGCCCCGGCTCCGCGCAGAGCATATGTCACTGAACAGGGCATGGACAGCTTCCGCCCGCTGCACCGGATGGGGGCCATTTTCCAGCAGCTCGGGAAGCAGAAGGAAGCCGCGCAGCTGTACCATCGAGCGCTACAGCAGCACTCCCTGTATCTCCCCGCTCTGGAGGGGATCACTTCTGCTTTTCAGGAGCTGGAGGTGCCGGATGGAGAGATTGCCGCACTCTTGATACAGCTAACCGGTACAGCGCAGCGTGCTTCAAGAACCGCAATAATCGGAACATTGTATCGGCTGGACGCTTATAAGGCGATTGCAGAGCTGCCGCCCGCCGTCTGTCCGCTGGAAGAGGACACCTTGCTGTTCCTGCTGTCTTCCTGGATCATTACCGGAAATTATCATACATTCAGGAAGACTACCGCCAAGCTGCGGGCTAATCCCACCCAACTGTCACCGGATGGCCTAAATGCGGAGACTCTGCGGCAGCTCTGCCTGCTTGAGGCCGTCTTAACGTGGGAGCTGGGCGGGAGGCTGCAGGAGGAGCTGTGGCTGCAATTCCCTGCGGAAGTGCGCTTCGCAGTGCTTGAGATCGACAGGGAATTGTCTCTTGATTCCGCTGATCCGCAGGGAGACTTCGCTAGCACCGGGGACTCTCCGCTGCTTGCCGAGGTGATAAGGCTCGCTGTGAAGCACCAGTTCATCGCGCTGGGCAAGCGGCTGGTTGGACGCCTCCCGGCACATACACGCACTCTGGCAGAAGCGCTGTATGAGGAAGGCTGGCGTGCAGAGGCGGGGGAACTATTCATCAGCCTTGCAGACAGTAAAGACGCTTCGGGCGCAACCCTGCGGTATCTCGGAGAACTGCTCATAGATAAAGGGCATTATGCGGAGGCTGCGGGCTGGTACCGGCTTGCCCTGGGGGAATCGCCTGCAGACGATGCCGTCAGCACCGGACTGGCGCTCTGTTATCTGTATCTGGCGGAGCAGCGGCTCGCAGAAGCTGTAGAACGTCTCCAGGGGGCGGGACAGCCGGCTCAGGGGCCGCTTCAGGAGGACAGGGCAGCGGTTGCCCAATCCATCGCGGTGCTGCGCTGCACCCCCTGGCATACGAAGTGGAATTACACCCAGCGGCAGAGAGGAGCTGAGCTGAGCTTATGACCACGAAACCAGAGCAACTGTTGATCTCCTTGTGCATGATCGTCAAAAATGAAGCCGACAACCTGGCCCGTTGTCTCCGGAGTGTGCGCGGGACTGTGGATGAAATCATCATTGTGGACACTGGCTCCACCGACGCCACCCGCCAGATTGCCCGCAGCTTCGGTGCCCGGATCATCAATTACCCGTGGAACGGGGATTTTGCCGCCGCACGCAATGCCGGACTGGCCCTGGCGCAGGGCACCTGGATTCTGGTGCTGGATGCAGATGAGGAGCTGGAGCCGGGGAGCCGGGAGGATCTGCTGGTGTGCGCGAAGCATACGGAGTATGAGGCTTTCTTTGTGCGGATTCATAATCATCAGGGGACGGAGCGTGCTTCGCAGACGCTTACGGTTAACCCGATCCTCCGGATGTTCAAGAACCGTCCGAATTATCGCTTCAGCGGCATTATTCATGAGCAGATTGCGGCTGTCATTGTGCAGGAGACCCCGGATGCCGCGATGCATATGGGCACCGTCATTGTCCATCACTATGGCTATGCCGACGGGGTCGTGGAGCAGAAAGACAAAATCAGCCGTAATCTCGGATTGCTGAAGCAGCAGCTGGAGCAGAGTCCCGGAGATGCTTTTCAGCATTTCAACCTGGCGGTTGAATATATGCGGCTGGGCGATTACGGGCAGGCGCTGGAGCATATCGGCACCTCGCTGAACCTGGCCGAGCCGGGTACCAGCTATGTTCACCTGCTCTATAAATACAAAGTCCGCTGCCTGGCGGTAACCGGTGATTACCCGGGTGCATTGGAGGCTTGCGGGCAGGGAAGCACACTCTTCCCGGATTACTCCGATCTTCACCACCTCAAAGGTGCGCTGCTGCTACAGGTGTCTGCCTTAGCCGAAGCCAAGACCGCGCTGTGCCGGGCACTGGAGATTGGAGCCTCCCCTCCCCTCTACCATACGGAATCCGGGTTAGGCACCTATCTCACCCACACGCTGCTGGGGCAGGTCTGCCAGCAGCTCGGCGAAGCGCAAGAAGCGGCAGCCTGCTTCACCAGAGCAGCCCAGCTCCAGCCGGACCCCTGGCCGCTGATCCCCCGGCTCACGCGCCTGTTCAAATGCACAGGCCGCGAGCCAGAGCTCCACGGCTGGCTGGCCGGGCAGCTGCCTGGCATCCTGACAGAGCAGCGCCAGGAGCTATTGCGCCTGCTGGTAAGGGATGGCTGTTACACAGCGGCGGCTGCTGTGGTTGGGGGCGGGGCTGCTGCGGGTGAGATGGCAAGAGGTGCGGGAGATATGGACGGTACGGCACAGAGTGCAGGAGTGATGGAAGCGGCGGTGCGGGATGCGGGTGAGATGGATGGTACGGCGCAGAGTGCGGGAGTGATGGAAGCGGTGGTACGGGATGCGGGAGCGGTGGATGGTGCGGCGCAGAGTGCGGGAGTAATGGAAGCGGCGGTGCGGGATGCGGGAGCGGTGGATGGTGCGGCGCAGAGTGCGGGAGTGATGGATGCGGCGGTACGGGATGCGGGTGCGGTGGATGATGCAGGGCCGGTGGTGCCGCCTGCCGCTGATTTGTTGAAGCTGTTGCAGCGGGCAGAAGCAGCTTCTGCAGCTGAGCTGGGCTTCGATGATATCACCGCGCTGCTTAATCATCCTGCAGTTGTCCCGGCAGACCGGAACACCTCACTCCCCTTATCTGCTGTTGCTGCGGCGGTGCGGCCATGGATTCTTTTGGCTGACAAGGTTCTGGCTACGCTCGCAACTTCGGCCATGTATTCACCAGCAGCTACGGCTGCGCGCCTCACGCTTCCGCTTCCCGGATCAGCCGATTAGTGTATCGCCAGATGCTAGTAGAGTATCAGCTTTTAACTAGTGAAAGTCACGCCGGGCGATTGTTTGGCGAGCGTTTGCCATGATTAGATGATCGGCGTTGCGATAGACCTTAATTGCATTTGGTACAACAAAAATGCCTGATTGTTCACCAACTTCACGCTTAGTTGTACTTCGTGCATTTAAACATCCGCCGATTCTTCCTTCTCCCCTTTTTGGGCAGATTTAGCTGTACAGATTACAGCTATCCAATGAAAGTGTGCTTTATCGCTCGTTTTAGGTGTACGTTCTGCAACTACCTCTGTCTAGTCCATTTTTTCAGGAGAGTGCCGGTGTGACTGGTCGCTCGCGGACTGAGGGGCGTTTATTTTGGAGAAAACGCATGATTGGGAAGAGTTAGGGACTCCAGTGCGCTTAAAGGCGGATATGCTGCCAAAATCATCGGTTAGAGAGACAATAGGGTCCTCTCAGTCCGCCACTCCGTAAGAAGTGCTGTTTTTGGGGAAATAACGGCTCTCCAGTCCGGCAGGAATCTACCTGCTCCGCTTGCTGTGCACTCCTACTTTTTCAATCTGATGCTGTTAGAAAGGAGCTTACAGACCATGGATACTCCCGGGATCTCGCTCTGCATGATCGTCAGGAATGAGGCGCAGCATCTGGAGCGATGCCTGCTGTCTGTTCAGGGCATGGTCTCGGAGATCATTATCGCTGATACCGGATCAGAGGATAACAGTATAGTTATCGCCCGCAGGTTCGGTGCTAGGGTGATCCGGCTGCCCTGGGAGCATGATTTTTCCAAAGCCCGTAATCAGACCCTACAGTTGGCCTCCTATGGCTGGATTCTGGTGCTGGATGCAGATGAAGCCCTTGCTGACTGGAAGGTAGAGGAGTTGGAGCTTCTGCTGGAATCGGAGCGTGCGGACGGGTATTTCCTGCATTTTATGCATTATGTGGGGGAGGGCTCCGGGCGCGAATACGTGACAGACAATGTGTGCCGGCTGTTCCGTAATGATTCACGTATCTGTTTTCGCGGCAGCATTCATGAAGAGGTGGCCTCCAGCATCTGGAGCCTCCCCGGAGGACATATCGCTTATGCCCGCCTGCCTGTCGATCACTACGGCTATCTGGATGATGAGCTTCAGCGCAAAAATAAAGCCAGCCGCAATCTGGAGCTGATTCACACCGCTCTGCGGCTTGAACCGGACAGCGTGCCTCTGCGGTACGCCCTGGGTACGGAATATTACCAGCAGGGGCAATATCAGAAGGCGGCAGATCTTCTATTGCCGCTATTAGAGGAAGCTCCGCCAGACTCCGGGTATACCGCAGACTTGTATCTTAAGACAGCCTTTGCGCTTCAAGCGGGCGGGCGGCCTCACGACGCGGCGTCTGTCTATCAGGCCGGGATTGGGCTGTACGCAGATTTCACCGATCTGCTGGAGAGCTATGCGGGGCTGCTCATGGAGCAAGGGCAGGTATGGGGGGCGTACCCTCTGCTGCAGCGGGCGCTGGACAGCGGGGATACCGCGCACAAATACCCTTCCTCCTCCGGAAGCGGAACCTACCGCACCCGCGTATCTGCCGGGCGGGTCTGCGAGCGGCTGTTCCTCTACGAGGAAGCCATGGAGCATTACAGGCAGGCGATCGGCTGCTCGCCTGACGATCTTGCCGCCTGGGAGCAGCTGGCCACGCTGTGCCTGCTGTCCGGGCAAGCGGAGCAGCTGACGGTGTTCACCCGTCAGCTGCTCCCTGCCCTGCCCCGGCGAGTGCTGAGCAGGCTGGTGCCTGCCGCACTCAATGCCCGCGCCGCCCCGTGGCTGGCGGCGCTTCTCGCAGCACCGCAGCTGCCGGAGGATATCCGGCAGGTGCTTCAGGTGCTGCTGGGGACGCTGTTCCGGGACCCGGAACAGCCCGGAGCCGCATCCGCCGGGCTTGCGCGGATGCAGAGAGATGCGCCGGATAACCCTTGGGTATCCGGCTATCTGTGGGCCTTGTCCTGCCGCAGCGGCGGCATCGCCGCGGCAGGACAAGGCCTGGGGCGGCTGGCGGAGCTGCCGCCCGGGCTGGCAGCCGCGCATCGCAAGCTTGCGGGGCTGCAGGCAGGCCCTGCGGAGCATGGGGCCGATGGACAATCGATCTCTTCATTTCCAGCAGGATGCTCCACTCATCCCCCTTATACCGGCAGCCTGGCCGATTCGGAACAACGTGCAGACACACCGCTTAGCTTTGCAGATTTTTCTTACGCAGCGCAGCTTCTCCTTCAAACAGGCGCTTGGGACACATTGCTCGTGCTTGGCAGGCCCACTAGCGCTGCACGCTTTCGCTGGAGCAGACTTCCCCTGCCGCTGCTGCGGGGACTACTGGATGCACCTGTTTCATTTAAAATGCAATGGTGTGCGGATTACACCCGGCAATCACAACACTATAGCCTTCCTGGTGATGCTGCCGAATGGCTGCTCTATGCAGCCATCGCCCAGTCTTGCGGGCAGGTCCCGAAGCTTACGTCCACCGATGAACAGACACTGCTGCAATCCGGCTGCGCTGCCGCAATCACTGGCCTCAGCTACCACATGCTGCTTCTTGCGGCGGAGGTTCACCCACAGGGCAACCTCCCCGCTACAGGCAGCATTCCGTGGCTGGTGCTTGTGAAGTCGGCGATTCAGAGTGGGGATGACAGAGATAAGAATGTCTGAAGCGGCGCTAGACTTCCCCCCACTCCACCAGCCGGGGATGCTCATCCAGAATGGAGCGGTAGTGCTCCAGGCTTCCCCATTTGCCCTCGGGATCGAGCTCCATGTAGCGGTCGTACTTGCGGCGCAGCGCGTCAGGCTCCAGCGCCCAGCCGTAGTGCTTCACCCGCAGCTCGGCCAGGAAGCCGGGCAGCACCGCATACGATAGCGGCAGCCGGGGAACGTGATGATCCATCTGCGGGGTGTAATAATAGAAGCCGGGCAGATAACGCACCAGTGTGCGCGTATGCCTCATGTGCAGGTTCCAGAGCTCATCTTCCCGGTAATGGGTCGTGCCGCCCCAGAAATCATATATCCGGAAGGCTACCCAATCGTAGACATCCTGGTCAATCAGACGCCGCATTTCGTGCTTGGCCCGCTCTTCGTAGAACTCATCGGCATCTACCGACAAAAGCCAGTCCGGCCGCGTGGATACCGCCAGATCCCAGAGCGTCTGGCGCAGCTCCCATTCCCGCCCGAAGAGGGAGTGCTCCAGCGTCACCACCTTGCTCACCTTGGCAAAAGAGCGGCACACGCGCAAAGTATCATCCGTGCTGCCGTCATCCACAATGACGATCTCATCGGTAAATCCGCTCAGCTCCTGCAGCACCTGCTCCAGATACCGGCCGCTTTCATTGCGCACCTGCATCATCGCTGTCAGGCGGTTGCCTGAAGCCTTGCGCAGCGGTTCATTCCCATGGTCAGCCACCCGCAGCCCCTCCTCTTAACTTCTGCACTGCTTCTTCCAGATCTGCCATTTCGGCAAAAAGCTGCCGAGCCCCCTGATCCGCACCCGCCGAGCGCAGGAAGCTGCGGATAGCCTCATGGCGCCTGCCGTACAGGAGATGCAGGGTCCCCTCAATCACAGACATCTGCCCGGCCATCCGTTCTGCCAGCTCATCCGCAGAAGAAGTCTCTCTTCCCGGACTTGCACCCTGTAGATTCCCCGCCAGCCCCGGCAGTCCCGCACTTCCCGCTTCCGCCACCGTTCCTTCGGCCGTCAGCTCCTGATGAAGCTGCAACGCCTTCTCCCACTGGAAGGTGGCGATATAATTGTGCAGCAGCCGCTGCTGGGCCTCCGGGCCGGGCAAGCGGACCAATAGTCCGATGGCTGCTGCGTAGTCTTCATTCACCGTCATAAGCTCTGCACAAAGCAGCCTCTGCTGGACCTCCCCCCCGTGCAGCCATTGCTTCATCTGCGTAACCCTTGCCCGCTCCTCTTCCGTAAAGGCCGTAATCTCATACTGCCGGAGTGCAAGCGCAAGATTCCCCTTTTTCGCTTCAACCGCTGAGAAGAACCGGTAATGTGAATGCAGACACTCCGTATAATCATGCAGCAGCATCAGCTCAAAGGATTGGGCCAGAAGCTGCGCAGCTTCCTCATCTCCTTGCAGATATAAGTAAGAAGCCGCTACATAATGCACCGAAGGCTCACCGGGCAGCTTGGCGCACATCGAGAGATAGTAACGGGTACGGAGCCTGCGCTGAATATCCAGATACGTCTCCCCGCCGTTCACCGCATCAGGCGGATGCCATAGCTCCTCCAATGCCCTGTTCCAGACCGCCTCAGCATCCGTGAGAAAATACAGCCGCTCCCCCCGGCGGAGAAGTCCGTAGGACACCGGCTCATCTCCATTGAGATAGACCACTTGGCCCCGGCGCAGATTCTGCTCCAGATAGATCCGTTCCGAGGAGGTGCCGGCAAGATCAGCCAGCGCTCCAAGAGATGCACTGTATTTATCCCACAGCGCAGCATCCTCCCCATCCGGACAAGGCTCCAGTAGAGCCACAGTATAAGCAGGCTGCAGAGCCAGCACATCCGGCAGCCAGTAAGGCGATGAGACCAGCAGCGTGTACTCCCTGGCATTCAGTTTGTACACTTCCGCCAGCGTCACAGACCTGACCTGGCTGCTCCGCTGCTGGACCGGGGTCATTGCTCCGGCGAAGCAGACCTCCCCGCGCTCCGGGAGGAGCTCCAGCATTCTTTTATACTCATAATCCTCCCAAGCCGTGCGGCTGAGCACAATGTAGTTCATAAGCGGCCCTCCCCCGCTACGGCTTCATCAAGGCTGCCCGCTCCCGTTGCTGTTGTCTCTCCTTCATAATCTATAGACAACCCCGGGTCCGGCACAAGCTCCAGACTAGGGAGATAGCCCTCCCGCTTCACAATTCTTCCGGGTGCTCTTCCGCTTCTATGCGCAATGCGTTCAAGCAGGAGAATTTGCGGAGTCCCTTCGCCTGTGCGCGGCAGCCCTGATTCTGCGGCATTACCGTCTGAACTGACAATCAGATCCGCCCGGCTGTACTGAAGAACCCGAACCATTCTCTCCACATAGCGGTTATCGTACGATGCGGAAGCCGATAAGTAGACTATGATCTCACTGCCGTAGAGTGCCGAGATATTCTCCAGCGCATGCAGCCATGCCTTCTCGCCGTGAACGGTAATAACCGCATCCCGCTCATGCACCGGAAATTCCGGAAAAGACTGACTCCAGCTGTCCCTGACCCACACCCAGCGGATATTCCCGTAGCTCTGGCTCTCCTGAAGCATCTGCTGCCGTTCGCGGGAATCTGCCGCCGTCCAGTTCTCTTCAAAGTACACGACCGTTGTAACCAGCGCAGCGGCAGCCGTATCCCGGCTAAGCGGAATGACCGGCTGCAGAGGGCAGGCCGTAAGATCACGGGGAATCTGGAGCGTACCCGCAGGGGATGGGGTGCTTTGCAGATTCCATTTTTGCAGATAAGCCTGTTCCCTCTGCCCCCTGACTTCACTGCAGCCCGCCTTCACACTCTCCGCTTCCAGCCTATGCAGCACATGAACATAGCCCGAGTCACTGCGCGCCAGCTCCGCTCCCAGCATCCGGGCCCGCAGACACCAGTCCGCGATGATCACGCGGCGCTCGCCCAGAGAAGCATCGAATCCGCCTACCCTCAGCAGCAGCTCTGTAGCTATAAGCAGGCAGGAACCGGTTAGCACCTCCGCATAACTCCATTTCCCTTGCTGTTTCTCCTGTGTATGGACGGTGTAAGCGGACAACTCAGGATATCCGGCAAAATGCAGCTGCCGCTGCCCGTCTCCCCGCTCCGTGGAGGAGCAAGGAGCCACAACTAACACCGCAGGATCATCAATCGGCGGCCATAGCAGATGCCCGAGCCAGCCCGGAGCCACCATGACACAGTCCTCCAGCAGCACAGCAAAAGAGGTCTCGGCATAAGCCAAGGCCTCATTCACCGTATATTCCCCCTCGCTGCAAGGCAGGAACCGCATTCCCGCTTCCCCGGAGAACTGCTCCGACAACGCTTGCAGCGGATAATCAGCGGTCATGGCAACCGCAGTCACCCGTACCGCTGGCCCGGAATGCTGAAGCAGCAGCCGCAGGCACTCCGCCGACCAAGGCGCATGCCGCAGCTCCACGACCAGCGTAATGCCTCCCTGCACCGGCAGCGGCAGCAGACCTTCCCGTTCCAGATAACTGTACCTCGCAGCCAGCCGCCCGGTACGGTCCGCTTGTGCATCAATAGCCTTCTCCGCACTCCGGTCCTCCATCGCTCCATAAGACACCCGGCATCACGCTCCATTAGTCAGACTATGCTGTCTATAATGTATGAGTGTGACGGGGAATATATCCATATAATTACCATTCCTACTCACTTCCACCGCCCGCATTCCCGCTCCCGGCATTCGCACCGGGCGCAGAGCTGCCGCTTCCGGCGGGTGGCTCAATCTCATCGCTGCCCGCATGTCCGCCTGAGCCGCCGGAGCTGGAGCTGCTGTTACCGCTGCCTGCTGGTGTGCCGCCCGCACCGGTGCTGTTCTTCTCGGTATTCAGTGAAGGGGCCGGAATAGCGATACCTGGGGCGCTGTTGCCGTTCTCGCCTACAGGCTTGCCCTGATTGTCATAGTAGTACATCGGAACGTCACCGACTACCATCAGGTAGGAGACGGGGATCTCTGTATCCACCACCTGCGGCTCCATATCAAATGGAATGACGACCGCTACCTCAGTAACAATATGGATGAAGACTTCAACGAGAATCATATTGATTCCGGCATTCTGCTGCCGTGTGTTCAGCTCGACCTTCACTGCACCCTGAGGCTCCACCTTGATCGGAATATCCGGACCATAGGAGGCGATCAGCGGACTGCCGAGCGCCTGGCCGAGCGGAATATATTCCGTCCGGTTATGCAGCTCCTGCAGGGTGGACTGGATGACCTCGGCGGCCTGCGAGGTAATCCGCATATGCTCCTTGTAGTTGAGCATGAAGCCCGAGATTTTGCCGTTCTTGTCCGTCTTCCAGTCGATCAGCGCTTCTGCGTTCCCGCCATCCGCCACCTGGGACGTAATCGCCTTGTTAATCGATTCGGTGGCAATCTGCTTCACCCGGATCTGTGCCAGATGGAGAATCGGCGGCTTCAGATGCTGCTCCACATAACGCAGCCCCTGCAGCACCGCCAGAAGCAGCAGCAGGCTCAGGATGAGCCAGAATCTGCCCCGTCTGCGCGGCTTTTGCCCCTTGCCCCCGGCAGCTTCCTGCCGCTTCCCGTCCCTGCTGCCGAACAGGCGGAAGCCGCCCCCGCGCCCGGACTTGCGCCAGACCCGCTGGCCCGGAGCGCCCGCCGCTCTCCCGGATGGCTTCGCTGCCTTGTAATCCGCTTCGCTCCCGTCCAGCCGCACGCCGGACCTGGAGGGCTTCGCCACGAAGCCTCCGCTCCGCCCCCAGCCCCGGCGGGGCAGACCCGCGCCGGATCTTGACGGCTTCGCTTCGAACCTTGCTCCCGAGCCCGCACCCGGCGGCCGGATTCCCGTTCTGGACGGTTTGGCCTTGAAGGCCTGGCGGCGTCCGCCCGGCCCCCTCAGGCCGCTTCCGCTGAAGTCCGGCAGACGCAGACGCCCGAAGAGCGGCACACCTGCGCTCCGTTTCCCCCATTTTCTGATTCTGCCCATGCCCTGCAGTCCCTCCCGACATTCCTGCGGTCAAGCCGCTCCCTGTACTAATAGGCTATTCGGCGCACACGCAAAATAACCCCACAAAAGTGGAGTTAACTTGAAGTGAAGAACCTAATGTCCCGCCCGCTTGCGCTTATCCTCCTGGAGATGCCCCCAGTGCAGCCGGACAAAGATAGCGAGCAGAATCAGCATGAATACGCCATACCACAACAGAAAACCGTTCCAGTCCTCACGCGGGACAATTAGCGAGGAGCTGAGCGTACCGAACAGCCAGATGAAAGACAGATTGCCGAGCACCGTCCCCCATACAAAAGCCGCCGGCTTCATTGGAGACACAGCTGACATCAGGTTGATGATATTGCTGGGCACAATCGGAATCGTACGCAGCAGCACTAGGGTCCAGATGCCGTAACGGTCCAGATAGGTCTGCCATTTCTCATACTTCTTGAGCTTGTAGCCCCATTTGCGGTCGAACCAGTCGAAGAGATAACGCCGGAAGAGGAAATAGACGACTACCGCACCCAGGTTGCAGGCCAGCCAGCTGACAGCCATCCCGCCGATCACTTCGAACACAGAGACATGGAGCACAATCAGAATCGCCAGGGGAAAAAATCCGAACAAGCTTTGCAGCACGGCGAGCGGAAAGGTAGCGAAAACAATATACGGGCCGCTAAGTCCCAGGCTTTGCAGCAGCCAGTCAATCCAGGCATTGATGATCTCGGTCATAGAGCGCTCTCCTTTCCTGACTCATAGCAGCATGTAAAGGAACCGCTCATTAATGAAGATTGAATTGGTGAAGAAAAACACCCCTTGCGGGGTGTCTATTGAACATGTACCTATATATTTTGCTTAAAAAAGCGTACAAGTTACAGAATTGTTGCTTATTTTCTCTCATCATAGCACACATCGGTCATCGCCGCCAGATCACTGAACCCTCCAGATTTCAATTATGAAGAGACGCCAGCCGTCCACTCGTTAACCTTGGCTTCATTGCTCTCTACCCATTCCTTGGCTGCTTCTTCAGGCGACTGTCCGCCTTGAATTTTGACCATAACCTGCTCCATATCCTCTGCGGTCCACTTGAATTGGCTCAGGAACTTGTGCACATCCGGCATATCCTCCTGCAGCCCCTTGCGGGCCATGGTGTGAATCTGTTCGGCTCCGCCGTATACATTCTGCGGGTCATCCAGATACTTCAGGTCCATGTTAGCGAACATCCAGTGCGGAGTCCAGGCAGTGACGACAATCGGTTCATTCTTGTCAAAAGCCTTCTGCAGCTCCTGTGCCATCGCCGCAGACGAGCTCTCCAGCAGCGTATAGTCGCTCAAGCCGTAGGCTTCGAGCGCTTTTTCCGTAGCCGTCATAATTCCGGCCCCCGGCTCAATCCCGATAATCGTCTGATTCAGGGAAGAGGCTACATCGGCATTCTTCAGGTCATCGATGGAGTTAATGTCCATATAGGCCGGAACGGCAAGCCCCGTCTTCGTACCCTCCAGATTCACCCCTACATCCTCAATATCCTTGCCGTATTTCTCCAGATAAGAGGCATGCGTGCTTGGCAGCCAGGCGGCTACCATAGCGTCCGCGCTTCCGTCAGCAATCCCTGCCCACATCGGTCCGGCATCGACCTGCAGCATCTCCACCTTCACGCCGAGCTTCGTTTCCAGCACTTCCTTGACTACGTTCGTACTGGCGATCTCGGAATCCCAGGCTACATAAGCCAGCTTCACCGTGCTGTTATTATTGGACGAACAACCGGCTACCAGAATTACTGCCATCAGCAGCATAAGCAGCATGAGCGGTCTGCGCTTTATCGAATGAGTTCTTTTCATATTAATAATACACTCCTATCCTTGTTGTTTGGGTTTGAACAGCTTCTGGGTCAGACGATCCAGCAGGATCGCGATAATGACAATGGCAATCCCCGCCTCGAAGCCCGCACCAGTCTTGGCCTGCGATACCGCACGATATACATAAGCCCCGACTCCCTGGGCGCCGATCATGGATGAGATGACCACCATCGACAGCGACAGCATAATCGTCTGGTTAATACCGGCCATAATGGTCGGCATGGCAATAGGCAGCTGCAGCTTGAACAGCTTCTGCCCTGCTGTAGAACCGAAGGCATCCGCCGCCTCCACTAGCTCGGGCGAGACCTGACGGATACCCAGATTAGTGAGCCGGATGGTTGGCGGAATCGCGAATATAATAGAAGCAATGACCCCGGGAACAACCCCCAGCGAGAAGAATGACACGGCCGGAAGCAGGTACACGAACGCCGGCATCGTCTGCATGAAGTCCAGAATGGGGGTGGCAATATTCTGAAAAGTCCGGCTCTGCGCGCACAGCACACCCAGCGGAACACCGATGACCACCGCCAAGATGGACGCTGTCAGCACAAGGGCCAGCGACTGCATTGAAGGGCCCCATAATCCGAGATTATCGATTAGCAGGAGTCCGACCACTGCGAACAGCGCCATCCGCCATTTGCCGATCCAGTAGGCTAGAGCGGCGATCAGAAGGGTCAGCACAAGCGCCGGCAGGAAATTCAGTGCCGTATCAATTCCGCTGACCATTCCGCCGATCACCGCATGAATGAAGTCAAATATCGGGCCGAAGTAGGCAGTGAGCCAATCCTCGATCCATTCTACGCCCTTTCCGAGCGGTATTTTAGGTAAATTCATGAATGAAGCCCTCCTTCCGGAACTGCGTTACCGGCCAGGGCAGACAACACAGCCCCCTTAATCACAATCCCCTTCAGCTTCTCGCCTTCCCCGACTACCGCCACCGGCAGATGCGTCTCCGACATCAGCTCGAACAGATCATTCAGCAGGGTGTCCGGCTGGACACGGGGAATCTCACGCTGCATCACTTCGAGGATACTGCGGTTCTCCTTCAAGGCCTGAGAGGCGTTATCTGCTGTAAGCAGACCTTGCAGCCGCATCTCATTATCCGCCACATACAGGCTGGATACCCCGCTGTCCCGCATAAGCTGCAGGGCTACCCGGGGTCCGCGTTCCGGGCGGATCATCTCTGGCTGACGCATCACATGGGAAGCCGTCAATACCTTGGACAGATCCACATCCTCCACGAAGCGTTCCACATATTTGTTCGCAGGCTGAATCAGAATTTCTTCCGGCGATCCGATCTGGACAATGACCCCGTCCTTCATCAGGGCAATACGGTCCCCAATCCGCAGCGCTTCATCCAGATCATGCGTGATGAAGACAATCGTCTTCTTCACTCTGGATTGCAGCTCCAGCAGTTCCTGCTGCATATCCTTGCGGATCAGCGGATCAAGCGCACTGAAGGCTTCATCCATCAGCAGAATGTCAGGATCATTGGCCAGACCGCGCGCCAGGCCGACACGCTGCTGCATGCCTCCGCTGAGCTGATCCGGACGGTGATTCTCCCAGCCCTTCAGCCCTACAAGCTCAAGAGCCTCCATGGCCAGCCGGGTTCGTTTGCTTTTCTCCACACCCTGGACTTCCAGTCCGTATTCTGCGTTGGCCAGCACACTGCGGTGCGGGAACAGCGCGAACTTTTGAAAGACCATGCCGATATTCTTCCGCCGGAATTCCCGAAGCTGCTCCGGATTCATCTTGACAACATCCTTACCCTTGAACAGCACCTGTCCTCCGGTCGGCTCAATCAGCCGGTTCAATAGACGGACGAGTGTAGATTTACCACTCCCCGACAATCCCATAATGACGAATATTTCTCCCTCTTCAATGCTGAATTCGGCTTTATTCACACCGACTGTCAGCTTGGCTTCCTTGGCAATTCTTTCTTTGGACCAGCCTTGTTCTAATAATGGAAGCGCCCGTGCTGCATCATGACCGAAAACTTTGGTTAACTGTTTCACCTCTATAATTGCCATGGTGACCTCCTTCTCTCCCCTTGAACTTTCAGGTTAATGCTACTGACCTAGTGTAACGGACTTACGAAAAAATAAGCAAAGCGCATATTCGGTTGAAATTTAGTGTACAGTTTTAACTTTACAAACTTTACGTATAGAATACTCTGTTTAACGCCAAATTCCGTTCCGGATGAATTCTTTACTTCTGGATGGGGATTTGATTACAATACAGTAGGAGAGGCATGTAGCCTGTCAGCCTATTCCTCAGGAGGGACATCATGAACGATTTAGAGGGGCTTCTGCCCGAGCAAATAGAGAAAATCAGCAAGGCCCGCGAACGGGTCATCGATTCTATCGGTAAAAATATGGATTTATACGGCATTACCTTATCGATTGGGCATTTATACGGTTATATGTACTTTAATGAGGGCCCGGTTACACTGGATGAGCTGAGCCGCACCATGGGTATGAGCAAGACCTCCATGAGTACTGGAGTCCGTACACTGCTTGATTTGAAGATGATCGATAAAGTCTGGGGCAAGGGCACCCGCAAGGATCTGTTCGAGGTGGTTCCCGACTGGCACCAGAACTTCAGCGATTACTTCTCTATTAAATGGAGAAAAGCAGTGGAAGGGAATATGACCGCCCTTAACAAATCGCTCGCCGAAATCCGGCAGATGCAAACCGACTATGCGGACGAGCCCGACCTGTCGCGCCTGCTCCACTCCGACGAGCTCAAGATTGAGGAAGCTATCAAATACTACCGCTGGCTGCTGAAGCTGATCGAGTCGCTTGAAACCGGCAAGATCTTTGAATTAATTCCTAAGGAATAATATCAGCTATAGGCGTTCAAACTATTCTGCTCATGCTGAATAAGCTGTCACCAAAAGCCATGTTATGGCGCTTGGGACAGCTTTTTGTTTTGGAGTAGGAGGAATTGAGGAGTAGGATTAACGTGGGCACTTGGGTGGACGCTGCGTGAACGGACCGTTGTTCCGATCGCTGTTGTCCCCAGATTTTATTGATTCCCCTTAGCGGTGAAAATCCGGGGAGGCGAACGCGGCCGCTTCTACATAATCGTTCCGTCGACTCCGCTGTTTAAGCGGGAAATGGCACTACCTATTCTGGACACCCGCACGTTGGCAAATGTATGCTGTTTTTCACTTACATTCGGGCCATCGCCTGCATTTGGACACAATGTATGCTGTTTTCCGCATACATTCGGGCCATGCGCCTGCGTTTGAGCCAATGTATGTTGTTTTCCACATGCATTCGGGCCATGCGCCTGCGTTTGAGCACAATGTATACTGTTTTCCACATACATTTGGTCCATATGATCTTCTACCAGGGGAATTATAGTTTCCCTACAAGCATCAAAACGGGGCTGTCCCAAAAGCCATGAAGTGGCTGCTTGGGACAGCTCTTTATTTTGTAGTAGGATCAACGTGAGCACTTGGGTGAACGCTGCGCGAACGGACCGTTGTTCCAATCGCTGTGGTCTCCAGATTTTTTTCATTCCCCTTAGCGGTGAAAATCCGGAGACCAAGGCGACCGCTGCCGCTTTTCCACAATCGTTCCGTCCTCTCTGCTGTTTAAGCGGGAAAAGTTTCTTCAAATCTTTCTAAAATCACAAAAAGAAACCTCTCTTTTGTTAAAATGGAGTTACCACACAACCATTTCAAAGGAGAGGTTTCTTTGTACATTCAATATACCATGGACCAACTTTGCTTGCCAATGGATCTGGAAGAAGATATCCCGAAAAATCACCTCGTTCGCGTCGTGAATGCCGCCGTCAACCGGCTGGACAACGCCATTTTTAACGCGGCCTATCCTGGCGGCGGCCGTGACAGCTACCATCCTAAAATGCTTACCAAAGTCAAAGCTGCGGAGGTTGTCCGCTAAAAGAAAACTGCACGAAGGGAAGCGGAAACCGGGAAATCGCAGTCAGTTTGGAGCGGCTTAGATACCAGAAACAGGCGAAAGAAATCCTCCGAAGCGAGGAAGGCTATCTATTGGCCGTACGTCGAATGTCGGAGCCGGAAAGTGTATTTGGACAATTAAAGAATAACCGGGGCTTCCGGCGCTTTCTGCTTCGCGGCTTGGAAAAAGTGACGCTGGAGGTCGGTTGGCTTTCGCTCGCCCACAACCTGCTGAAGCAAGCAGCGAACGACCAGAAACGCAAAGGAGCGGTCCTCCAATAACGGAGAATCGCTCCTTTTTTTACTTGGTAAGCTTTGAAAAAGTTGCAGGTTTTGTTTCCACCTATAGAATATTTACTTTTGGGACAGCCCCGTTCTCACATGCTTCGGTGCCGTCTTTCGTTAGCTTACGGGTTCTCCACCAGACTCACATCATCAATGTAGATATGATTGCCTGCCTCGATAGCCGCATTCGTCTCTGCGCTGTTTCCGGGATTCAGCCCCAGCAGAAAGACGAGATGAACGCCTGCATCCGTTCCGCCGTTCATGGTGAAGGTGTAGCTGAAGCGTTGCATTTCGCCAGTCAAGGCAGCGGCGGTTGTCTGCAAATACTTCGTGTAATCTCCTCCGAAATGCTCGACTGCTACTTCAATATGACGGTTGATATCCGAACGGGCGCTGAAGTTCAAGGTATAGCTTTTACCCTGAGTCAGCTTCAGATCCCTGTAGTCTACCTGGGCGGCGTAGTTGGCAGATCCCGTGAAGCCCAGCGACACCTCAAGCTCCCCATTCCGGACTGCGGCATTTCCGGCACCCTCGAAGTACTGGGTCCAGCCCTTAAGAGCCGGCTGCGCATCGAATGTGCCGTTATCCAGTGTGCCGCTGGCAGGCTCCGTGTCCGGTCCGTCTGTTACTTTCCTAAGCACGATATCGTCAAAAGAAATCGTATGCGGCGTATGGTTCGCCGTCTTATCCTCACCCAGCGTCGCGCCGATCAGATAATTCAGCTTCAGCGGGTTGCCGTTCGTCACACTGAACTGTGTGCTGTAAGTCGCCCATGTGGCCGTAATGCCGAACTTCGCCTGAGCCGCCTGGGCAGAGGTTCCGCTGTACTCCACGACAATCTGCCGGGGAACGGTAGATTTCGCTCTGAAGCTCAGCTCATAGGTTGCACCGGCTTCCAGCGGGATTTTCTCCTGATAGAGCTGGGTGTGCCAGGCTTGTGACCCCGCCGCCGTGATCAGCACCTCCGCTGCTCCGTCCACCACTTGGAAGGAAGAAGCTCCGCCTTCGCCGGACCAGATAGACCAGCCTGTGCTGCCGCTGGTGAATGATCCGTTGACGACCAGATTGCCATCACTCGCCAGAATGGTCTGCACCACACTAGCGTTAACATAACCTTCAGCTTCCACGGTAATGATATAGCTTCCCTCTGCGGGGAAGGCGGCAGGCTGAATTGTGATTGCTCCAGGCTCTACATCGTACAGCTCCGCCGCAAGCGCGACGCCGTTCACCTTAACGGACTTAATACTGCCGGACCACTCCGCTTTCGGGATAAAGGTAAGCTCAATTGGCTGTGATACCCGGTTGGCTGTGGAATCTGCGAGCAGCTCCTGCGGCTTCGCCGGTGCGTCCTTGATCTCGAATCGTACATTGTCGATGATGATGTCATGACTCTGCGGAACGCTCACCCCGCCCACCTTGCCAAGCAGGAATTTCAATGACAGCGTATCATTCGACCCCTGCCGGAATTCGAACCGGTAATGCTTCATCTCTGGTGTCAGCTCCACCGTCTTATCCATGGAAGGAGAATAGCTCGCATTCTCTGCCTTCACATTGATCTGCCGGGCCACGCTTGAGCTGGCATCGAATTCAACCACATAATCCAAGCCCGCCGCAGCCCTCAGGTTATTCTGGAAAAGCATCACCGAATACGCCTGATTGCCGGTGTTCGTAATGCTGAATTTCGCTGCCCCGTCCACCGCAGCCGCAGTGCTCTGGCCGCCGTCTTCTGTCAGCAGCCGCTCCCAGCTTGTAAGCCCGAAGCTGAAATCCCCGTTCAAGAGCGGGTAATAGGTCAGATCAGGGTCATAATAGGAGCTGGTGCGTACCAGTACGAATTGATCCAGCAGCACCGTTCCGGTGCCCCCGCTTAGACGCAGAACGAATTGTCCAAGCCGGTCGCTGCCTCCCGGGAAGTTCTTGAACACCGCTTCAGCTTGCTGCTGTCCCACATTCAGCTGAACCGGCTGGGAAGCATAGACTACGCCATCATGGCCGCGCAGTTCAACTACTGCTGTCCGTGCGGAGGAGCTATCCGCCTCGAAGGTCAGCTTGTAATCCTGGTCTTGCACCAGGAAGATTCCCTTCTGTTGCAGCGTAACCTCGCTGCCGCCAGAGTCCGCGCCTGTAATGTCCAGCTTCAGGCGGCCTTCAGTGTCGACCTGCGGATTAACCTCCGCACCTCCTGAAGCATTGATATGCCAATAGCTCATCCGGTCCGGCTCGCCCAGATCGAAGCTGCCGTTGTAGAGGTGGTTGCCGCTGCCGAGCGGCGTCTTGGCGCTATCATGATCGAAGGGAATGCTATCGATTTCTTCAAGCCGTGCATTGCCGAGCCAGACCGGGGAAGCATTGGTCCCCAGGTTGAACTCAATCCGCGCGGCATTGTCCGAGCTCTCCTTCATCTGGAACATCGTCTCGTAATGCTGAAGCTGCGGGGTCAGCACTGCCTTGAATGCCGGGGAATAGGACGGGAAGCCCAGCGGTGCGCCTCCGGTCAGCCGGGCTGTGAATTCCCTTGCCGTATCCGTTCTAGCGTCGAAGCTTAGCTTGTAATATCTGCCCTTTGCCAGCGAGACAATGGCCTGCGGCTGAATTGAATAGGTGTTGCCGCCCGGCTTCAAGATGTTTACCTTGAGGAGATTTACGCCGCCTGCCTGCTCCAGGGATAGGGCTGCATCCGCGCCTTCCTCCTTGTACATTACCCAGTGGGCTGTATTCGGAATGCCCATCCCGGGATCTCCCTCCACCTGCTCCGTGAACCCGCTGTTATAAATGAAGTTGCCGTCCGCCAGCGGCGGCTTCGCTCCCTCCAGATAAGGCTCCTTCGCCAGCTCCACTGGTACCGGCTGGCGGTATTCGCGTCCGGTCAGTTCATAGATTCTGACATAGTCAATCTCCATGGAACTCGGAAATACCGTTTCTTCCGTAGGATTACCGTCGAAGTTTCCGCCGACTGCCAGGTTCATCAGCAGGTGGAACTTCTGGTTGAACGGTGCCGGATACGCATTCACCGCAGGCTGTCCGCTACTCTTGCTGTACCAGTCATTCTTGGTAGAGAACAGCGCCCCGTCCACATACCAGCGGATCTCACCCGGCTCCCATTCAATGGAGTAAGTGTGGAATTCTTCAATAGTGGAACCGCCCGGCAGCACATATTCCTTGCCGGAATAGACATTATCCGGCCACTGGGAACCATAATGGATCGTTCCGGCAACTACATTCGGACGGCTGCCCCAGCCTTCCATAATATCCAGCTCCCCGGAGGCCGCCCAATTGCCGTACACATAATTCTCCGGCAGCATCCAGATCGCCGGCCACAGCCCCTTGCCTGCCGGTGCCTTCGCCCGGATCTCGAATTTGCCGTACATTTTGCTGTACAATCCATTCGTCTTGATTCTGGTGGAAGTATAAGACTTGCCGCCTACCGCTTCCTTGTGCGCGGTGATGATCAGCTTGCCATCCTGTTCCTTCACATTCTTCGGATCATTCGTATAATACTCCAGCTCATTATTGCCCCAGCCCGGATTTCCGACAACGGTGCCATCTCCGAGATCATAGGTCCACTTCGCCGGATCGATAATGTTGTCATCGAATTCATCATTCCACACCAGACTCCACGGATCACTGGTCGGCGCCGGTGTTGCCGTCGGTGTCGGCGTCGGCGTAACCTCTGGCGTTGGTATTGGCGTTGGCTCCGGTGTGACCTCTGGCGTTGGTATCGGCGTTGGCTCCGGCGTCGGTGTTGGTGTCGGTTCCGGCGTAACTTCCGGCGTCGGTATTGGTGTCGGCTCCGGCGTCGGTATTGGCGTCGGCTCCGGTGTGACCACTGGTGTTGGTATCGGCGTTGGCTCCGGCGTAACCTCTGGCGCTGGTGTTGCCGTCGGTGTCGGCTCCGGCGTAGCCGTTACCGTCTGCCCGCCCCCCGCGGCAACAGGCGGCTGGCTGGCCTGCGGCGAGGCCAGATTCAGATTGCTGCGGCTGCCCGGCTTGAGCGCGATGCCCCCGGCCGTCACAGCCTCGGCCTGATTCAGCACGGTCCCGAAGCTGCCGCTGCCCGTAATCGTAGTGCCCCGGGCACTGGCTGTAATTAGCAGCTCAGCCACCTGCGCTTGATTCATCAGCACCAGCTTGCCGGGAGTACTCCAGATCAGCTTGGACAGCTGGCCTGACAAGCTCAGTGTAAGGTTGCCTCCGGCGGCATCAGCGGTGGATACAACCCCATAATTGCCAATAAGAGTGACCGCCCTCTCCCCTGCCGGGAGTACAACATTGGCGAAGCCCTCCCCGGTAAGCGCGCCTTCTTCCAGAATAGCACCGGAATCAAGGTACGCTGTTCCAGTGGCTGTCGTCCCGCTGGCAACGATGCGGACGCTGCCCTTCGGCTTCGCCACCTGAACAGGCCCAAGAGTACAATTCACCAGGCTCATGCTATGTTCACCGCCGCCGCGGATATAGGTGGTGCCCTTCACCTGCACTCCCTCCAGCCGGAGCTCTCCCTCCCCGATCCCCTCGGTAAGATAGAGATTCCCTTCAATGATGCTGTCGCTAAGTGTAATATCCTCATGGCTCAGCACCACATTGCCCTTCACCTTGCCCAGCTTCACTTCCCCGGCTGCGGAGCGCAGCTCCGGCACCAGTGAATCCGCCAGCTTCGCCAGCTCGGCCCGGGTGATCCTCCCGTCCGGCTTGAATAAGCCTCCGGCATAGCCGTGCATATAACCTGCTGCCGTAAAAGCATCCGCCGCAGCGCTTACTGCACTGTCGGCTCCCGCCAGGTCGCTATACATGTCCTTCGCTTGACGTTCCGTCTCCAGCCTCAGTATCTGCTGAAGCGCAAGAACCGCCTCCCCGCGCTTCAGCGGAGCTGCAGGTTCAATTCGCTGATCTGCATCTGCACTCAGATACCCCGCTGCTAACGCTTTGGCAATATCGTTCTTATACCAGGCCCCCGCCGGGACATCTGCCGGAAGCACGGCCGCCATGTCCTTATAGCCGAAAATCCGGTTGATAATGGCCGTGAACTCTGCCCGGGTCACCTTCTGCTCCGGCCGGAAGCTGCCGTCCCCGTAGCCTGAGATCACCCCGCTGCTGCTCCAGCGCTGCACTGATTGAGCTGCCCAGCTGCCCTCTTTCACATCGGTAAACGCTCTCAAATCGCTAATCCCTGAGCTTCCGCCCTGCAAAGCGGCCGTTGTCTCCGCAGGTGCTGTCAGCCTGCTCAGAGCAGACGCCGCCTCAGCCCCGCCGCTGCCCAGCGGCGATAGAAGTCCGGTAACGATTATTGCGGCTGCTAACAACGCCGGTATTTTCTTTTTCATTCTGTGTAAGCCTCCTCTGAATTAGAGTCTCAACTTAGCTCAATAACACCGTCCGTTACTCTCCAATTACCTTCAAGCTCCGGATCGAAATCGGTTTCGATTATCTCCGTGCCATTCCTCTGAATGCAATTAACCTTTGACTTGTTTCGGCAAGTTGAATAGACTCTAGAAAGGACTGCTGTTTGACAGCAGAGAGTGTCCAAGTGAACGGTCAGTAGCCTTGAGTAACCCTGGCATACCCGTCTTTTGGCCCTGTTATAACTATCCAGCGGGGGTGAGCATAGACATGCAAATGAATATCAAAAAAATTGCCGAAATGGCCGGGGTCTCTGTATCGACTGTGTCCAAAATCATGAACAATTACAGCGATGTTTCCGAAAAAACGAAACGAAGAGTGCTCGAAATCATCGAACAAACCGGATATACCCCCTCAAGCTCCGCTAAGACGCTGGCTACCAAGAAGTCGAATCTGATCGGGGTTATTTTTGCCGGTGAGCTGAATGTGGAATTTACCCATCCCTTTTTTGTAGAGGTGCTGAATTCGTTCAAGAAGCAGATGGGAGTGCTGGGGTATGACCTGATCTTCTTCTCGAATGAGAAGTTCATTAACAGCGGAGATTACTATTCGCGTTGCCTGCATTTCCATGTGGACGGCTGTGTCATTATCTCGGGAGAGCAGATGGAGCCTGCAATACAGGAACTCGACCGGAGTCAAATTCCCTGCATCGGGGTCGACCTTGAGCTGACCGGCAAGAAGTCCGGCTATGTTATGTCAGACAATTACCAGATTGCCTCCAAGGTGGTGGAGCATTTCTACCTGCTCGGACACCGGGAGCTTGGCTTCATAGGCAGTACAGCGGATTCGGACATCTCTAACCTGCGGGAAGCAGGGTATGTCAGAGCCATTGCCGGCTTCGGCCTGGTCATGAATCCTAAGTGGTTCGTGCATGGCGACGACTTCTTCGAGCCCAGCGGGTATGCGGCAATGAACTCGTTAATTGCATCGGGAGATTTGCCAAAAGCGGTCTTCGCCGCTTCCGATCTGCTCGCCCTCGGCGCAGTCCGCGCCCTGAAGGAACAGGGCCTGCGTGTTCCCGAGGATGTGGCTATCATCGGCTGTGACGATATCGAGGCTTGCAAGTATACCAGCCCTACGCTGACTACCATCCGCCAGAACAAGGAACGCTTGGGTGTGCTCGCCGCCCATATGCTGTTCGATCTCATCAATAACCAGTCGGAAGGCGGCTCGTTTGTCGTTGAACCGGCGCTGATCGTCCGTGAATCCTGCGGCAGCGGGCTGAAGCACTTGAACCGCTGAACGCTTGAACCAATGGATCGCCGTAACGCTGAATTTCTGCCTCTCCGGACCCGCCCTGCGATCCCTCCCCTCCAGCTCAGAATTTCGCTTGGCTGCATGATGCACCTACACGAAAACGCTTTCGATACTATAATCGCTCATTTAACGGGCTGCTTCAAGGCACCGTTTTTCTGATTTTGGGGACCATTTTTCGGCTTGGCCCCCACATTGGCCTGTCCTTGCTTCTTTTGCCTCAATCCATCACAGCGCGATAGGCTCAGCTACCTGAGGGTCCAGCGACAGCCTAACCAGTTGACCCGCATGACTAAGACCCGCACCGAATCCGTACAGCAGCACCTGCTGGCCGCTGCGCACCTTCCCTTCACGGATACCCAGATCAAGCGCAAGCGGAATACTGGCTGCCGAGGTATTGCCGAAGGCTTCAAGACTGTAAAGTGCCTGCTCCAGCGGATAATTCAGCCGTTCACAGATGGGTTCAATCATCCGCAGATTGGCGCTGTGCGGGATGAACCAGTCAACTTCCGCAAGATCTGCTCCGGCATTCTTCAGCACCTGCTGTACTCCCTGCGGAACCGTACGTACCGCCCACTTGAACACTTCCCGGCCATTTTGCACCAAGAGCCCTGTCCCGGAGAGCTCTACTCCGTTCACCTTGTCCGCCAGCCCTGTGCGGTAGACATGCTGCGCTCCGCTTCCGTCACTGCCGAGATGGTATCCCATGAAGTCGTCCTGCTCCCCGCCGCTCTCCACCAGCACGGCCCCTGCACCATCCCCGAACAGAATACAGGTGCTGCGGTCCGTATAATCTGTGATCTTGGACAGCGTATCGGCACCGATGACCAGCACCTTATGATGCAGTCCAGAAGACACCAGCGCGTGAGCCGTATGCAGAGCATACACGAATCCGGCGCAGGCAGCGCTCAGATCTATCGCTCCCGCAGTCAGCGGAATGCCAAGGGTATTTTGTACAATCGAGGCCACAGATGGAAAAGAAAAGTCAGGCGTACTGGTCGCCACAAGCACCATATCGACATCCTGTACGCTTTTGCCATAACGCTTCATCATATCCAAGGCGGCGGCTGCACACAGATCACTGGTATATTCATCCTCGCGGCTGATTCTGCGCTCCCGGATACCCGTCCGCTGCACAATCCACTCATCATTGGTATCCACCATCTGCTCCAGATCCTGATTCGTAAGTCTGCGGGCCGGCACGTAAGAGCCGATCGCTGTTATTTTTGCACCTGTCATATGATCCACCTCAGCTTTTCGATTTATTAGTATCAGATATTAGTACTTGGTACTAATTATAACCTGCTCCTGACTATTTTGCAAAATGTATACCCGGAATCGCCTAGCGGCAATCACATCTTGACATTGTAAAGATCGCAAACACATGCTAAAATCTTTACATTGTTAAGATATCAGTCAAGAAGGAAAGGAAGAACGGTACCTTTGAAGGCTAAACCCTACCACCACGGAAATTTACGCAATCAGCTTATAGAAGCAGGTATCAAGCTAATTAATTCGGACGGCATCAGCAGCTTTTCCCTGCGGAAGGTTGCCGCCGAATGTGAAGTCAGCCACACTGCCCCTTACAGCCATTTCAAAAATATAGATGAACTGGTAGCCGCCATGGGAGAGCATGTCACCGGTCAGTTCATGGACACCCTGCACGCCTCGGTTCAAGGCCTTACGGGGAAGCCGGAGGCGATTACCCTGCTTGGGCAGGCCTACATTGATTTTTTCATAGAGCATCCACAGTATTTCCAGTTCCTGTTCTACCATTCAGGCATTGTCATTGATCTGGATAACTATGAGTCTGACAGCTATCCGCCATTTGAAATTTTCAGGACTACGGCCTATGCAGTGTTCCGCAGCTGCGGGCTGCCGGAGACGGAGTTCACCCCTCAGCTAATCACACTCTGGTCCATGGTGCATGGAATTACGGCATTGCTTACCAATAACGGGGTCAAGTATTCGGGCAACTGGCGCGATCTGCTGGAGCTTAAATCTATCTTTTAAGGAGATGAAGTCTTGAGAACGATCATTCACGATCTGCAAGAGCAAGAATTCGCGGGCTGGCTGGGGGATACGGCGCAGGAGGAGGTGACGGTCATCTCGGACAGCGGTGCGATCCGTTCGTGCATGGGCTGCTTCGGCTGCTGGACCCGGACTCCCGGGACATGCGTCATTAAGAGAGATGGCTACGACAATCTGGGTGAGCTGTTCTCGCGCAGCGACGAGCTGATCATCATCAGCAAATGCATGTACGGCAGCTATAGCCCCTTTGTGCTGAACGTGCTGAACCGGAGTATCTCTTATATGCTTCCCTATTTTGTCACCACTGACGGAGAGACGCATCACCGGCCCCGCTATGACCACCAGTTCACACTATCCGTTCACTTCTATGGCAATGACATAACGGAGGGTGAACAGAATACAGCCAGAACGCTGGTTGCGGCCAACAGTCTGAATCTGTATTCGGCAGGTAACAACGTATTTTTCCATACCAGCCCGCAGAGCATTAAGGAGGTCCTGCAATGAACATCGCGATGATCAACGGCAGTCCCAAGCCGAGCGGCAGTAACTCAGGCCTTCTGCTGGGCATGCTGGAGCCGCTGATTGCGGACGGGAATGAGCTGCACGCCTATACACCGAATAAAAGACCGCTCACTTCAGAAGAGTACCGTGAGCTATGCCGCATGGATGTGCTGGTCCTGGCCTTCCCGCTCTATAATGACGGTATCCCCTCGCATCTGTTCCAGCTCCTGGTTACTCTCGAAGGATACCTAAAGGCAGAATGCGAACGGGAGATATACGTCTACGCACTGATTAACAACGGCTTCTATGAGGGGGAGCAGAACCATATTGCGCTGGAGATTCTCAGACACTGGTGCTTACGCGCCGGTGTACACTTCGGGCAAGCCTTAGGCCAAGGTGCCGGTGAGATGCTAGGCTCCCTGGGGAAGGTTCCGCTCGGCCGGGGGCCGCTGAAGAATCTCGGCCGTGCCATGCACAGCCTGGCCGGAAGCATTCAGTCCAGAAGCAGCGGGGAATCCCAGCTGTTCAGCCCGAACTTCCCGCGCTTCGCCTGGAAATGGAGCGCCACCCACTCGTTCTTCCACGGAACGGCCCGGAAGAACGGGCTGAAGCCGAAGGATCTGCGGCGGCGGATGTAGGATATACTGTAGCCAATCGCATACTTGCGGGTTGCCATACCCGGTAAAGGTGCAAGTGGAGGACTTAAGGGAACAAATGGATTACTAAAGGTATAAGTGGTGTGCCTAATTGTACTTTGTACAACTAAATCATCAGATCTTCCACCTAAGATACGTTTAGTTGTATTTCGTACATCTAAATTCCACCAATACCGGGTTTTCCCCCCATTCGGGCAGATTTAGTTGTACAAACTACAGTTAGAAGCAGAAAAACCTCCTTTTCACTGTTTTTAAATGTATGGAATACAACTATCTCCTATCCGCCGGACTATTCCTTCTATTTAACCTTAAGAGCCCGGTCCCCAACAGGACCAGGCTCTTTCACTTACCACCTCTATTGAATATTCGAATCCCCAGACGTTATCGTTCCGCCAGCTCCACCGTAACCTGCTCCACCAGCTTCTCCGGCTTCTCCGTGTTCCTGGAGCGGCAGTTCAGGAACTCCACTTCCTCCCCATTCTCAACATAAAAGGCCGGGCCGTCGTGGTTCTCAATAGTGACCTGCTGGAACTGCACCTCGCGGACATTGCCGAGGAAGAAGCCCCGGCGCTGCATGTCCTGAAGTCCTGCCATCATGTCCGGCTGGCCGGGCACCGCATGCTCCGCCATCGAGATATCGATGTTGGTGAAGGTGATTTCCGAGACGGACTGCTCCGCCAGCCCGTACAGGAATCCCGCCGCCGCATGGACATTGCGGGCGGTAATGTTGGCGTAATGAATCCGCCGGAACAGCGGCGTCTCCTCCGTTACCGGATAAGGATTCTTGTCCCAGACATATTTCTCTTTGCCCCGTGGGCCGCAGAAGTAATAGAGATTCAGCGTAAAGGGACAGATGACATCCTCCATCACAATATTGCTGATCCGGATATCCTCAATAATCCCGCCCCGCCCGCGCCGTGACTTCATGCGGATGCCGCGGTCCGTCTGCTTGAACACACAATTGCTGATTGTCACATTGCGGATATCGCCGCTCATCTCACTGCCCAGCACCACCGCGCCATGGCCGTGAACCATCACACAGCCCGTAATCGTAATATTCTCGCAGGGAATGCGCTCCCGGGTATCCTCGGTGCCTGCCTTAATGGCAATGCAGTCATCGCCGACATCGATATGGCAGTTGCTGATACGCACATCGCGGCAGGATTCAGGATTGATTCCATCGGTATTCGGCGAATCGGCCGGATTCAGGATCGACAGATTGTCGATCATCACATTGCTGCAATGAATCGGATTCACCGTCCAGCTTGGGGAATTCACCAGCGTCAGATCGCGGAGCGTCACCCGGCTGCAATCATCGAAGCCAATCAGTCTCGGGCGCGGATACTCCAGCTCTTCCGGGCGGCTCCGGTGCTTCTCCCACCAGGGTTCTCCATTCCCGTCAATGGTTCCGCTCCCGGTAATCGAGACATTAGTCAGACCCGCTCCGTAGATGCAGGCGGCATGAACCTCCCGCTTCACCCCTTCCCACCGTGATTCCACGACAGGATAATCCGCCGGATCGGTACTGAAGGATAATACCGCACCGGGACTTACATGCAGCTCGATGTTACTACGAAGGCGCACCGCTCCGGTCAGGAAAGTGCCAGCCGGAATATACACTGTACCTCCGCCGTCACGGTCCGCCGCAGCTATAGCCTCCGCAATCGCCTGCGTTGCTGGTACTCCGCTGTCCCGCTGTGCTCCGTAGTCCACTATGTTATACACTGTCTGCCTCCTCCTCTCATCCGCTGCCGGTCTATGCAGCTCCAGCTCTATTGCGCCAATGCCTGAACCGGCAGCTTCCAACTCCACTCTGCTTATGCCTTATACAAATCCTGCATCTCCACACAGGCCATTACCAGCGCTCCCACCCCATGCAGATCATTACTGACTCTCGGGCGGGTAACATAGTTCCGGTAATCTCCCGCCGAGGTTCCGATGCAGATATCAGGCAGCAGCAGCCGGCCCTGCTCATCCCACTGGAGCACCTGAATTAAGCCTTCGTAGCCTTTACGCGCGGCTTCAGCCGCTTCATTCATAACTTCAGCCGGAAGGATACCAAGCTTCACTGCTCTGGCAATCGTGTAGACGAACAGACAGGAGCCGGAGGTCTCCAGCCAGTTGTCCGGCTCATGTCCCTTATCCACGACCTGATACCACAGGCCGCTCTGCGGGTCCTGATAGCGGATTAACGCCTGTACGAATCCGCTCAGCTCGGCGGCAAGCTCCGCCCGGCCCGGATCAGTCGCCGGCAGTTCATCCAGGAACTGGGAGACGGCAAGCCCGTACCAGCCAAGTGAACGGCTCCAGAACTCCGGCGAGCAGCCGGTGGCGGGATTCGCCCACGGCATGCGGCGGCTCTCATCCCAGGCATGGTAGAGCAGGCCGGTCGCCTCGTCCTTCATATATTTGCGCATCAGGCGCTCCTGGTGCAGGACCTCGGCCCGCAAGGCATCGTCTCTATACGAATTCGCGTACTTCAGCGAGAACACCCCGGCCATGTACAGCCCGTCCAGCCACATCTGGTTCGGATATTTGTCCTTATGCCAGTACCCACCCTCTGAGGTGCGGTTCAGTGTCAGCAGCAGATGGCGCAGCTTGACCGCCGCCTCCCGGTATTTGCGCTTGCCGGTCCGTTCATACAGCGTGAAGAGCAGCAGCCCCGCCTGTACGGCATCCAGCTCATCCCGGGCAAAGTCGAAGTTCCCCTGCTCATCCACCAGATCATCCACATACTGCTTAATATACTCGATATAGCGGTCCTCCCGGAGCGTCTTCCACAGCAGCTCCATCCCGCACAGGAACACGCCCTGATGATAATGCCAGCGGTGCGCAGGCGGGAGCTCTCCCGCCTGATACGTATCCATCAGTGAATCACAGGCCTTTTGCGCCCATTCGATCGGTGTTTGCGGCAAACTGCCTATCATCGTAATACCCCTTTCATCTTGTCAGAATAGCCCGCCCGTCCCAAGGAATCAGCCCTTCATCGAGCCCAGCATCGCACCCTTGGCAAAATGCTTCTGCAGGAACGGATACACCATCAGAATCGGCAGCGTAGCGACCACGATAACGGCCATCTTGATCGTCTGATCCGGCGGCGGAACCGTACCGTCCAGTGTCGCACTGTGATCCATCCCGCTGGCCAGCACGACAATCTGCCGCAGCAGGACCTGTATCGGCCATTTAGCGCTGTTATCCAGATAGAGAATGGCGCTCATATACGTGTTCCAGTACGTTACGGCGTAGAACAGAGAGATCGTCGCAATCGCCGGTAACGACAGGGGCAGCACGATTTTGAACAGAATCCCGAAGTCATTGCAGCCGTCAATCTTGGCCGACTCCTCCAGCCCCTCCGGAATGTTCTGGAAAAAGTTCTTGAGGATAATCATATTAAACGCACTGATCGCAGAAGGAAGAATCAGCGCCGCATACGAATCGATCAGCCCCAGCTCCTTCACCACGAGGAACGTAGGAATCATTCCCCCGTGGAACAGCATCGTGAACACCACCAGGAAGTTGAACACCCGGCGGCCGTCCAGATCCTTACGGGAGAGACCGTAGGCCATCAGCGCCGTGATGAACATACTGAACAGCGTACCTACCAGTGTGACTCCAATCGATACCCCCAAGGCTCTGAAGATCGTATTTGTGGAGAAAATAAATTTGTACGCCTCCAGGCTCCACACCTTCGGAATCAGCACAAACTTGTTGGCGGCCAGCTCGGCGCTGGTCGTGAAGGAGCCGGCCACCACGTGGATGAACGGAAGCACCGTTACCAGCGCGATCAGGGCAAGCAGTATAAAGTTGACGGCAGAGAATAGTCTGCCGCTGAATGTACGGTCTTCTACCATTTAAATTCCTCCTGCGGCATTTTAATAAACGCCTTCTTCTCCTATTTTTTTGGACACCTTGTTGACGGTCATGACCATAATCAGGCCCACAATCGACTTGAAGAAGCCGATAGCTGTACTGTAGCTGAACTGCCCTTGCCGCAGACCGGCGGTGTAGACATACGTATCGATAATTTCCGCAACCTCGCGGTTCATGGAGTTGAGCAGCAGGTAGACATGCTCGAAGCCCAGATCGAGAACGGAACCGATTTTCAGAATAAACAGGGTGATGATCACTCCCCGGATGGCCGGAAGCGTAATATGCCAGACCTGTCTGAGCCGTCCGGCTCCATCCATGCGCGAAGCTTCATAGAGCCCCGGATCAATCGCCGCAATGGAAGCCAGATAGATAATCGTGCCCCAGCCTGCTTCCCGCCAGATGACCTGAAGGATATACATCGGCCGGAACCAGCCCGGACTCAGCAGGAAATTAATCTTGGCGAAGCCGAAGTATGCCAGCAGCTCGTTGATAATCCCCCCGTCCATCGTCACCATGACGAAGGAGATCGAGACGACGATAACCCAAGACATGAAGTGCGGCAGATACACCAGGGTCTGGAAGAATCTTTTGAAGAAGGTGCCTCTGAGTTCATTAAGCATCAGGGCCAGAATAATCGGAATCGGAAAATAAATCAGAATATTCATCCCGAACAGAATCAGCGTATTCGCCAAAATATTCAGGAAATCAGGCTCGGTGAACAGCCGGCTGAAATGCTTCATGCCCACCCATTCGCTGCCGGTAATCCCTTGGTAAGGCTTGTAATCCTGGAAGGAAATAATCAGTCCGTACATCGGCAAATACTTGAAGATAATGAAATACAGCACGCCGGGGATCAGCATGACATAGAGCAATTTGTTGCGCCACAGCCGCTTCTTCAGCTCACTGCTGCTCTTATATTTCTTCGGCATGGGTTCGGGAACTACGCGGGGCGGGGCGGTTACTTCCTGCATGATTCTCTTCCTTTCTCTGTAAATTATTCGGTAGTGGAAAAAAGGCTGCCGGAACGCTAACCCGGGGCAGCCCTCTTCCTGTTCAGTCCGCTGTTATAGCGGCTGTGTTTTGCTTATTTTTTGTACGCGGCATTATATTCTTCGATGATCTTCGCCCCGCCCCGGCTCTTCCAGTTCTCGACTTCCTTCTCGAAGCCGGCCTTATCCAGCTGACCGTACATATATTTGTAAGTGGCATCCGCAATAATCTGCTGCAGCTCTACGCCCTTGGACGTATAGGTTGCCGAATCGAGTGCCGCCGTAGGATCTGCGACCCCGTATTTCACGTTCTCCAGTACCAGCTCCTCTGCATGAATCCGGCCCGGCAGCACGTTCAAGCTCTGGTACATACCGTTCGTTTCGTATTCGCCGATGACGCTGTCCTTGAAGCCTTTGACTTCGCGTTCGATCAGCTCTTTATTGTCGGTTGCCTTGGCCTTGCCGTCCACGACGGTGTAGTGTGTGCCTTCAATACCCCAGTACATCAGGTTCGATACTTCAGGAGTCATCATGTAGTCGAAGAATTTCAGAATCTTCTTCAGCTCTGCTTCATCCTTCACCGCCGATTTCGGGAACAGCACTACGTTGTTATAGCCGGGAATCATCCACTGGGCGAATTTGCCGTCAGGTCCAGCCACCATGCTGTGCGTATCCAGTACGGCATCCGGCACGTTCTTGATCAGGTCCTTGTTCAGGGAATCGATGTCCTGCATCGAGCCGCCGATATACAGCCCCGCCTTACCGCTGGTGAACATATTGACCGCATCCGTCTTACTGGTTGCCGCGAAGTCCTGGTTCATGTAACCGCCTTCGCGCAGCTTTTTGAAGAAGTCCATGGTGTCGATGTATTGCGGAAAAGTGAACTCCGGCGCAAGCTGGCCGTCCTTCTCCGCCCAGTTGTTCGGCGTGCCGAACCAGGAGGAGACCGTCTTGAACGCACCGTACACCAGCTCATTGCGATCCACAACGCCGATGGTATCCTTTTTCCCGTTGCCGTCCGGATCTTGTTCGGTAAAAGCCTTGGCCATCGCGAACAATTCATCTGTGTTGGCCGGCGCCTTCAGACCCAGCTTATCCGCCCAGTCCTTGCGGTAAATAATCCCTTGGCGGGCCAGCGGACGGCCGATGTACAGGGTATACAGCTTGCCGTCTACCTTGGTGTTGTTCAGGATCTCCGGCTTCAGCTTGTTCAGGTTCGGGAATTCGCTGAGCAGCGGCCCGATCTCCCAGAACTGTCCGTCCTTGATCGCTTCCTTCATCTGCAGGAAGGTCGTCTGGTTCTTCAGGTACGTCACCTGCGGCAGGGAGCCGGTGGCGAACGAGGAGTTCAGCTTCTCTTCATACGTGTCAGCCGGGAAGAATTGATAAGTCAGCTTTGTATTCGTCAATTTCTCCACTTCATTCTTGATCGTATCGGGCGGAGTATCTGTCGTATTCAGCGGCAGCATAATCTTGATCTCTGTCGGCTTCTCCGGCTCTGCGGTGGCCGGGTCTGTGGTTGCGGTGGTGTTCGTCCCGGCGCTGGCGCCCGGGTCTGTGGTAGCTGCCGCCTCTTTGTTGTTGTTACCGCCGCAAGCGGACAACATGCTGAGTGTCAGCAGCGAGCTTAGGAGCAGGGTGAAGGATTTTTTCGTCATTCCTTTTTGACCTCCGTTTAACTTGTATTGGTTACAAGCCTCACATTACGCTCTGCACTGGATTACGAAAACAATCATTTGCTCATAAAAGCAGGCGGGGCGCGGGGGTGTGGGTTAATGATTATCGTGTGATGGGGGGATAGGCATTGAAAGCTACTGCGTGGGAGTGGCGGTGGCATGGCGGGCACGGGACTACGTGAGCTTACCGGGTGCGGCGGGGGGGGCGGGACTGTGTTGCGGGCGGGTGCGGCGGCGGGCGGGACTGCGTGAGCTTTGGACTTCCGGCCGCTGTTAGGTTTGGATTTCCTGATTCGGACCGCTAGTTGCGGTAGAAATCCAAACCTAAAGGCGGACGCTACCGCTCCTCCAGTTCCAAACCTCCCTCCGTCCCTTTCTGCCGCTCCAGGGGTGGGCCCTTTCAATGCATATCCTTGAAAGGGGGCAAAGGAAATAGCCCCGCTGCTTCGCGCGGCGGGGCCGTGTTGGGAGAAAACGCTGATTAGTCTGCTATTACTCAAAATCCTGCACAAATTACAACATTCCGCTCGTAAAACTAACCATAATCAAAAAATGTTGCAGAAAAGGCAGCATTCTTTCTCTTCTGACCCGCCCAAAGAGAAAATTCCTGCATTTCGTGCAAGATTCCCTTGTAGTGTCCTGATATGGGCAATTCAGAGATGCATTATCTGCAACATTTTAAGCGCATCTTCATGAGAACTACTTTCCTCTTACAGTTTTCTTTATATAACTCTTCGCTTCAGCCAAGGTTAATTGTGTAGATATAACGGATACGTTTAATTCTTCTTGAGTTGTTTCATTGTATAGTGATTTTTCACCCAATGAATCAAGATCTCCAATTAATTTGTTTCCTAAGGAAGGGAGTTTATTTTGAACCTCAATGATGGAAAAATAATTGTCTTCAGTCTGTACAGCAAAAAAACCTAACCGTCTATACTCTACATAGACTTGACCTCTCATTAACCCAATCCTCTCCCTTTACCATTATTCTTATCTTGTTCTGCACTTTTATTATTGTTAGCTTCATTTTTCGGCTGAAAAATAGATCAATCATGAAGGAACTCATTGACTTTTTGTTGCCACATAAATATACTTATCATGGACACAAAAAGTGGGGTGAAGCGATGTCGTCCAAAAAGATGGGCCGTCCACTATCTGACAATCCCAAAAGCGAATTGATCCGGGTACGTGTCGATCAAGAGATTTTAAGCAAGCTTGATGCTTGCACCGAAAAGCTCCAAACGACCCGTTCCGATGTTATCCGCAAGGGAATTGAAAAGGTGTTTGACGAGCTCCAAAAATAAAGAAGGAAGCAGCGTAAGTCCCGAGAAGAACACCGCTACTTCCTATCCCGCAACCGCTTGGATAAGCAGACTGCATAAATATCCTACCATGTGCAGGAATCTCATTCAAGCGGTGTGATGAACATAATGGGAGGACAAACATGAAAACAATTCTGGAAGCCCTGTACCATGGGAAGCTTCAACCCAATATGACTATTGTGCCGTCACATCCAGAATATCGTTTCGCATGCAAACAGGTGGCAGCAGAGACACAGCAATGGCGTGAACGGTTGGGTGAGGAAGTGTTTAGAGAGCTGGAGGAATATTTGGACTTGTGCGACAGCGTGAACAGCATGCATGTGGAAGCTGCCTTTCATCATGGGTTCAAGTTGGGAGCAAATCTATTAATTGAAGTAATGAGTAATCGGGCATGAGCCGCGAGGATATATCATTTGTATCTCAGATTAGTCCAAGAAGATCATTACCTCATGGTTAAATCTCTAGAATAAAGGGCTGGATAAAACCCAGCCCTAATCATCAAACCGTTCTAGGTTTTAACATTTCGCATATTGATGGGCTGAGATTAGGTAAAAATTCTCTAATTTAGAATACCATCCATCAGAACATCAAAACATTATTGATAATTAGATACTATAACCAAAGAGAAAGCTTAAATAGATCCAGGAACTGAAACTGTGCTTGAATTACCCGGTGCAAGGGTCAGCCACCCCTGATTTATTGTACGAATTCTTCCTGTCATCTTTGTCCGATAATATCCATCAGAAACATCAGTGAATTGTGCTTGATTTTCTTCAAAATTAGAGTATCCACCTTCGGTTAAGAAGAGCCTTGTCTCTCCGTTTGCCCATAAATGCAGAACTCTTTTGGAGCACCATATTAAGATCCACTTTTGACACTTGTGTATCTGGTTCGAAGGTTACCTTCCATCAAGAATAAACAGTACGATAAGTAGCGCTAATTGAAATATCAAGCCGCCCGTAGGAAACTGCACCAGCTTTTAAACTGTAACTTGGCTCATTGATTTTATCAGTGGTTTTGTTTTGGATAAGTTCAGATTCCTTATAAAAGTAGAGGGTTCTGGTTTCGCCGCCTTCAACAAATGTACCAGATGTTATAGTGGTCCTACCCTCTTCATCCACACTGTGATGAAGAGCTTCGCTAGAGTCCTTAGAAGTTGTTAAAGGCGCAAATTCACTTCCTGGATTTATCGTTCCGTTATTATCAGCAAAGACTGAAGACGAAATGGACAAAGTCAATATTAGTGAAAATAACACAGTAAACATCTTCTTCAAATCTACCACTCCTTGATTGAAATTTTAGATACTGGCCAGTAATCTCATTAAAGTATAGATTCCAATATATGGAATTACAAGAGATTTACGATTTTTTATTACAAAATTATATATTTTGTGCTAAATTATTCTTATAATTTCCACAGGAGGCTCTTCAAATTATGGACAATAAATTTCGCTTTTCGAGTAAAAAAATATACTTTTCCATATCAGATAATCTAGTATTAGTGATGGAAGCTTCCAAAAATAAAGAATACTCGCTTTCCGATGTTTGGGATTACACTACCCTATATTCATTAGATGTTGGTACCTCTTTTGAGGATTTCTATCATAAGAATGCTACTGAAGTTGGAGGTTACTTTTTTAAGGAATCAGATATAGAAGATATCTTTCGTTTAATTAAAAGTGAATCCCCTTGGTAAAGTTGAAATAATGCACTTACCCATATATCCGAATTTTACAACATACTTATTATAAAAAAGACTGGTTACGACGCATGGACAAGTTAGTGGAGTATAGCTTTGTTTATAAGACTATCGATTAATTCCGTTGCTCTTTGTCTCAGATCAACTTTCTTTAAGAGTAAAGAAACAAACTACTTAAATGGCTCTAAATTGATCTGAGAGGCATGTTTTGGTGACTTAAGTTGAACAATGAACGCTCCAAATTAAATAATCGACAGTCTATTTATGACTTGTTCAACACCGATTTGGCGGAACACTCAAACCCGATTTTTCGTTCAAGTTTTTTTCTACATATGGCACGATAAAAAGATGTCAATGATCCCAGCCTACTAAGCAAATTTCGCAAGTCGTGGCTTAATAGATATGAAGTTGCTCGATTTATTCATAGATGTAATCGACTACAATACAATTAGCTTTAAACCCTTGATATTGCTGAGTCTTAAAGTGTAAAAGGTGGAGTAATAGTGACTTACGTATTTGCATATAAACATTTCGACAACGCAAAAGACAGGTTAGTGTATCAGCCGAAAATAAATCCTTTTGATTATGAGATTCAGCAGCTTATTTTAGAAGCGGAGAGGAATATAGGTGCATTAGCAAGACTCGGCTTAAAAAGCCATCCTTTAACGTCCACTATTTTAATTAACTCTTTGGTTAAGACAGCTCATTTCACTACCAAAATCGAACAAAACAAACTGGAATTCAAAGAGGTTGAACAGCTTTATCAAAATTACAAAAAAATCCAATGACGATTAAACAAAAAGCTCACCTTAAATCCAACCCTTGACTTTTCAGATATGGATGAGTCTGTACCAAAGAAAATACAATATATTTTAATGAAAGAATTGACCGGTTATCCCGAAGGATATAGAAATATTCCAGTAGCTCCTCATGATGGTGATGGACATGTCACATGTCAGTTATCAGCCCCCAGCCTTTACTGAGGTTCCGCGTCTCATGCAGGCTTACTTCGCTTGGTTGTATACCAGCGTAACCGGATACAGTAACCCGTATGATACTACAAATGCTGATTTTAACAAAAAACTCCATCCACTCATCATTTCTGGGATAACTCACCATCTAATTGGCTATATCCATCCTTTTCCTGACGGTAATGGAAGAACCGCTCGTGCATTTTCTACCTTGGTCGGGTTGATTCATAGTGATTTAGCCACCATCAAGGATGCATTTAGTGTTGAGTAATTCTTCGATAAAAGAATTGAAGATTACTATGATACGCTGATGGAGGCCACACAAGGTAATTTAAAACCATTCATTGTTTTTTATCTGGAGTGCGTTAACGCATCACTTACGAAGGTTCTTAGACAACTGCAGCATTACGATAAAATCAAACATACTCGTGAATTGCTGGGCAAAGGACATGCCAAAACGATGTTTGAATGGATTAGCAGGATGGAGGATGGTGAGGTTTTCCATAGACAATTATTTGATAATACACTGGATGCCTCCTCCTCAAGTATTGCGAAGAATATTTCAAGACTTAAAGAATTGGGCGTAATTAAATCAGGCAGGGGCCGCGGAGAATATATCGTCTGTATCACGGATTAGTTCCATAGCTAAGCCCCACCGCTGAAGCGGCTTGGCCTTCTTTTGCATCAACAGCTCTATTCTGGGAATAGCACTTTGGATACGATATACTAAGCGGCTGGTGTCATCAATGCGACGACTCCATTTGACGTTGGACGGGTTATAGAAAGGATCAGTCTGAGTTGTGATTTCAAAAGGAATTCCACCTTGACGTAGTGACTGTCTAACAAAGATATTGATCGCCGTTGTCATGTTTAATCCCAAATCTGAAAAAAGCAATTCCGCTTCTTTTTTCAAGTCTTCATCAATGCAAATATTGATATTGGTTTGAGCCATTCTCAACACCTCTTTCGTTACTGAAAAATCCCACCACAACAATCTGTAGCAGGACTTTAAGTTGAGCTTATAGGATGATACTGTTCTAAGGGTTCGAGGAATTAATCAGCCTTCCCCGTGATTGAATAATGAAATTCCAGGAGAGCTAGGTACGTTTGGCCCTACAACAATTGGTACTAAAACAATGCTAAGAACCGTAAGAAGTATAACGACCCTTTTCTTCATGAGAATCTCCTCCCAAAATTAGTTAACCGTCACCATGAGTATATAAAGTTATGCCAGAGGAAATCGGTATGCTTGGTACTGTCACAATTGGTACGAAAATAATACTAAGAACCGTAAGAAGTATAACTGCCTTTTTCTTCATGAGAATTCCCTCCCAAAAGTAAAGTTTGATACTGTTCTTTTATCTCTTGACTGGCAATATTTCTAAACCTTTCAAATAGAGTTACACTTTCCAGTATATACTTCTCATTGTTTATCTGCTGGAAATTTTCTATTGTTTTTAACAACAAATCGAAACCTTTAGGATAATCGCCTTTGTGCAAATGGTAAAATGCAAGTTCATACATTAATGTAGCCCGCCGATCAAGTGCCAACTTCCGGTTACTTTATGCTTCTCTATATAGATTTTATATCGTTCAATAATTTCCTTTTCCCCGCTCCAAAGCCTTGCTAGACAAGTATTGGCTTCTGACCACTCCATAAACAGACTCTTCCAATGCTCAGCCTCATCCCCCTGCTCTCTCACCCATCTTAAATCAGCATAACGGCTTATGTAGCCCAAAGCTCCCTCATAGTTCCCAAGCTCATCACAAACATTCCCGCGCAACAAATCACTGTATGCAATGTAGAAAAACAGCGGTCTGCCGGGGAGCTTCGCGGGTTCTGTTGCTCTGTGTTCTTGCCGGACCTTAAGGTCATACTGTATTCTAGCCTTATGCCCCATCTTGGCAGCACATTCATCGACCTTGTCCCAGCGCTGTAAAGACCGGTATGTATTGGCGAGTTCCTTCAGTGCATCGAGCTGATCAACTTCATCAAGCCGTTCAACAAAAGGCTCAAATTGGTTCGCTGCCCACAGGTTCCGGTTTTGGTCATCGCTGAGTGAGATGGTAAACAGCCTGAAATGACATAGCGCCAACCGTTCGGAATGCTGGTAGCGTTCGGCTTCAGCAACAATCTCGTAGATAGCAGCAGCAGCTTCCTTTTTCCCGGCTTTGAAGAGTTCTTCTGCACTATCAAACAACAATGGAGCGTACATCAGATTGTCCATAATATGGCGGGCCAGGCGCTGAATACTGCCCAATTTGTTCAGGTCAGCACAGCGGAGCAATAGCGGTCCAATCCTTCTCCAGTCTGAGGAACCACGGATAATATAATCATCGATATACAAGTCATAGAAGTATCCTTTCTCCTGTCCCATAGCCTCGGTAATCCGATCTAGCTGCTGCATCGCAATAGGCCGGTGTCCGCGAAGAATATTGCTGAGTGTCCCCGAATGAAGCTGAGAACGCTTGGCAAATTCCGTAATCGATAATCCTTTCTGCCGCAAATACTCCTCCAGTTCCGATAACATCGTAGTCGTTGCCTGCAAATCCTAACCACCCTTCCTCTTTAATTTGTATTTATAGAATAAAATCCCTTTTATGTTATACAAAATATACCAGTGGTCGATTCATTAATCAAGTACTAATTATGTATTTTTCCTAAAATTTAAAATTTTGGCATTAAGGTTGCCACTATTGGTACAATGGCCATCCTGCTCAATTTCATGAATAGAGTTATGAATAGTTTCGGGCACAAAAAAAGACCTTGAGGATTCACTCAAGGCCTAGAAAAATGCTCACATCATATAACCCAAAATAATATCCCCGTTGTCCTCAAACTCCCCAGTCTCGGTGAATCCCACACTCTTATAGAGCTTATTAGCCGCTAGATTAATCGGGATATGCGATACCCTGATCTGTGTGCAATCCTCGCGGCTGCTCAGCATCTTAATTACCTCTTTAATTGCTGCTTTCCCATACCCTTTGCCCTGAAATCTTCCGTCAATCATAAATCTCAGAATCCAATAATAGCCGTCTGTATATCTCTCATTATCAAACAGAATAAATCCGACCATCTCTTCTTCATTGAAAATGCCGTAGGGTACAGAGGTAGGTTCGTTGGTCGCATGTACAAGTGAGTCGGCATTACTTGCCACCATGCCCAGTTGCCCGGCGCTTACGCTCAATTGAGTGCACTCCTGTTCCAAGTCAGGGGTTATCTTATGTAATTGAATATTCACAGTGTAATCAATCCTCCATAATGTCTGATCTAAAATGCACTAAAAATATGAAACGGTTTTTGAAAAATCATACTGTAGTTGTCAATACACTCTAATTCAATCGAATCATGCTTAATCATAAATTGCTTTATATTTTCATGGACTTTCATAAACTCTTTATAATCATCTTCTTCACAATGTGATGCAGCTATTTTATCAAGAGCATCTCTTAACCCAAAATCCTTTTGTAAATTAACTAATCCCGCTGATAACCATTTCGTTGGATAAAAATATTGATTATTTAGGACATATACCAGCCTGAGCATTGCTTCTATTGCTCTATATTGATAGATCCGTCCTTCAATTATATTGTTTCTTTTCAATGCTTCGCAGAAATTGTACTGTCCACTGTCATTAATTGTAACCCATAGACCACGAATAATCTTCTTTTTAATCTCATCCGGATAGCATTCAACCTTTTTTTGCGATAATGCCAATACTCCTCTTGGGTCCCACACTGGAATAGCTCTCATAATATTGTTTAACGCATAAGGATCAAACTCATTCCAGAATCTATCCATTTCATCATTCATAAGGAGATCAAATTTCCAATACGCTCCGCTAAACCCATAGGATACTCGTACTCCTTGATGCCAGTATGTTTCCCCTGTAAAAAGTTCTCTGATTCTTTGACGGATATCCCCATCAATATCCATGTCGATATAATAATCTAAATCAATATCCGATTGTTCATCACAGAATCCATATGCAACCGAACCTTCAATGAAAATCATCATATTATTGACAACCTGTTCAGAAATCAATCGGAGTTTAGGAAGTATTGCAGTTTCGAAATGTTCCTTACCCTTTCTTACAAACTCATTCTGCCTCACTCCTCCACCCCCCGCTCCCTCGCCGCCGCCTCCCCATACTCCTGAATAATCAGGCTGCCGCCGCTGGCGTTCCATTTCTCGACCTCTCCGGCGAAGCCGGCGGCGTCGATATTGCCGAGAATATAGTTGTAGGTGGCGTCTGTGATGATGGCGGAGAGCTCGGCGTTCTTCTCGTCATAGGTCGGCGAGGTTAGCGGCACCGTGGGATCATCGACCAGGAACTGCTCGTTATCCCGGCTGAGCTGGTCGGCCAGGGCGGTGAGCTGCTCCTTTTGTGCGACCTCCTTGATATGCGGGTTGCCTACATCGGCGATCATCAGGGAATTGAGCGGATTGACCTCATACACCCGCAGCTGGGATGTCTCTTCGGGAAGAATCACCTTCCCCTCCCCGTCCAGCTTATAGTGGCGGCCCTCGAAGCCGTAAGCCATCAGGTTGGCGACATCCTCATCCATTGTGCGGTCGAAGAATCCGAGCACCTGCTTCAGCTCCTGCTCGGTAGCAATGGCTTTACGTGAAAAGAGGTACAAGCCGTTGTACTTGGGTATGGACCATACCTTATATCCGTCCGGACCCTTAATCCGGTTAGTCAGCGTCAGCTCCGCCTTGGGGTTGATCACTTTGGCCTCAATGGATAGCCGCTGCACGTCCGTCATGCTCCCGATGAAAATCCCCGCCGTTCCCCGGATGAACTTGTCGCGCTGTACCTCTTTGCTGGTCAGGGCGAAATCCTGGTTAATGATCCCCTCCTTGTATAATTTGCGCATGAAATTCATCGTGTTCATATATTCAGGCGTGGCGAATTCCGGAATGAACTGTCCATCTTCAATTGTCCAGTTATTTGGCGTGCCGAAATAAGAGCTTAACGTCTTGAATACCCCGTACACCAGATCGTTACGGTCCACCAGCCCGAGGGTATCTGCCTTGCCGTTGCCGTCCGGGTCATTCATGGTGAACTGCCTCATCACCTCATACAGCTCCTCCAGTGTTCCGGGCGGACTGAGGTGCAGCTTCTCCAGCCAGTCCTTGCGGATAATAATGCCCTGCCGGGAGGCCGGTCTTTCCGTATAAAGGCCATAGATTCCGCCGTCCACCGAGGTCTGCTTAAGAATCGCCGCATTCAGCTGACTGAGATTTGGAAATTCCGCCAGATAGGGACCAATCTCCCAAAAAGCGCCGGAGCGGATCATATTCTTGACCGGATTATAATCGGTGAATTTCACGAACGTCACTTTGCCGAGGGAGCCGGTGGTCAGTGCGGTATTCATTTTGTCGGTGTAGACGCCCTCCGGCACCCAGGTAATATCGAGCTGAGTCCCGGTCAGTCTCTCAATCTCGTCGATCAGCTCCGCCGAAGGCGTCTGCGGAAAATGCAGCGGTGCCAGAATTGAGATCGGAGCCGGGGCACCCGCTGAATCGGAACGCTCAGACTCTCCCCCGCTGCAAGCGCTTAACATCATGAACGATAAGAACAGGATGAAGCACCCTGCCAGAGTATTCTTCCTGCCCGTTAACCGGTTGAACATTCCATAACCCCCTGAAGCGTATTATTTATCTGCTCTAGAAGCCTATCTATTGAATAATGTAGCTTATGTATGAATGATTAGAGAAAATGATTATTGCGGTACCAGATGATTATTGTTATTATCCTTCGTGATGCATACACTTAAGACAGTGATTTCCCTATTTCATGCAAAGGTGCTGAACTCTGTTGAAACGTCTTAGCTTTCTCAGTAAATTAACTATGTTTGCGTTCGCCATCAGCATCCTGCCGGTGCTGTTCATTGGCTCGTTCTCCTACTTCACATCCTCCAGCGAAATTCAAAAAAATGTTAACGAAAGCAAAAAGGAACTCATTTTACAAATCACCTCAAATGTAGAGCATAAGCTGAATACTGTCAACCAGACCTTGAACCAGGTCGTCAACTCTTCGGTGCTGAAGAAGGCGCTGAACAACCCGCTGAATGAAAACGATTTCATTTTATATAATGACATCCGCAATGAGATCCGTAATATGCAGTCCTTCGATACGCGGCTGGAGGATGTCATCCTGCTCAACCAGCGACAGAACTGGATGATTAAGAATTCCGGACTCTATCGGCTGAATGAATACCGCAATTACGAACAGCTCACTAACCTGATGAATGTGGAGGGCTCCTCCTCCTGGGTACTGAACCCCTCCTCCCTGTTCTACAGCGAAGAGAGCATTAATGTGACGGGCTGCAATTACAGCATCAGCCTGATTAAGAAGCTGCCGACGACCAAGCTGCAGAAATACGGACTGGCTCTGGCCAACATTCCGGCCTGCAGTCTTCAGGACTTCATTAATCCCAATATGCAGCCGCTGGACAGTATTATGGTGCTGGACAAAAGCGGACGGATTCTGCTGCATCCGGACCGCAAGCTGATCGGAGAGCCGGCCACAGCGGCCGGATTCACGGGTTTCCAGCAGATCGCCTCTGCCGCCGAGCCGTCGGGACAATTCAAGACCAAGCTTAATGAAGCCGATTATTCAATCACCTATATGCGTTCCCAGCTGAACGGCTGGATCTATCTGTCGGCCACCTCCATCAAGAGTCTGACCCGCGAATCGGGCAAAATCGGCACCTACACGGTATTCGTCTGCACGTTCATGCTGCTTTTGTCTGTGCTGCTGGCGTGGCTGGGCTCCCGGCGCATGTACACGCCTATCGAACGGCTGCTCACCCAGATTGGACTGCGCCGTCCAGGTCTGCGGGCAGGGCGTACGGATGAATTCCAGCTTATCGGCGAGCAGGTGCATTCCTTGTTCCAATCGAAGTCACAGCTGGAGAAGGAGGTCAGCCAGCATCTCGGACAGGTGCGGACCTTCTTTCTGATTCAGGCATTCGGAGGCAATCTGAGAAGACGCGAGCTGATGGAGGAGCTGGAGCAATACGGGTACGGCAAGCAAGTTGAGGAGTGGAAGACGATGGCTGTCATTACGCTGAGCATCGACTTCTCCGAGGAGAACAGCTATGAGAAAAAGGATCTCAATCTGCTGTTATTCGCTGCGCATAATATGACTCAGGAGCTCGTCTCTGCGCAGCACAGGCTAACCCCTGTGATGATGGGCCATGCCCTGACTGTCGTCATCGGCAGTGAGGATGAGAGCACGGAAGCTTTTCACCGGAGGCTCTATGCGCTTACGGAGAAGCTCCAGCAGGAGATTAACGGGGTCCTGAAGCTGCAGGTCAGCATTGGGCTGAGCCTGCCGTTTCATTCGATTGACAAAATGTCCATTGCCTACCGGGAGAGTCTGGAAGCACTAAAGCACCGGATTACTCTGGGCAAAGGCATCATTATCCAGTACGAGAATATTAACTCCGGCAAGCACTATCTTAATCTCAACTATCCGACCCACACGGAAAATGACCTGATGGATGCCATCAAGCTGGCGGACAGCGATAAGGCGAAGGAGCTGCTGCATAAGCTGTTCAAGTGTATTTTTGCATTGGGACTGTCGCCGCAGGAATATCAGATTCCACTGACCCGGCTGCTGAACAATACGCTCATTATGATGCAGGAATCGGGAATTACGCTGAATCAGATCTACCACGCGGGCGGCTCCCTGTTCGAGGAGCTGACCGATCTCCATATCGTGGCTGAGATTGAGGACTGGTTCTGGACCATCGTGATCCAGCCGGTTATCGTTATCTTCCACAGCAGGCAGAACGCCCAGTATCATAACATCTCCGAGAAGCTGATCGACATCGTCCAGCATGAGTATGACCAGGATCTGACGCTGGAGGAGTGTGCTTCGCGGCTGCATTATAACGCCAATTATATCAGCAGTGTGTTCCGCAAGGAAACGCAGTATTATTTCAGTGATTACCTGACCATGTACCGGTTCAAAATGGCCAAAAAATGGCTGGAGGAGACCGATATGCCCGTGAAGGATATCGCCTCCCGCCTGAGATACAACAATTCACAGAATTTCATCCGTTCCTTCCGCAAGCAGGAGGGGATGACCCCCGGCCAGTACCGGGACAGCTTCCACACGAAGCTTAGAGCGGTCCCGGGCGATGAGTAGGCGCCTTGCCTTCAGGCGGAGCCTTAAGCTTGCGAAGCTTTCTTTTTCTGATAAACCATGTTAGAAGTACAGCCAGAATAAGCAAGATAACGCCTGCTGTAATCGCAATATTCCTGATATCCGGTACATAGACGACCAGCCGGATCGGCTCGGAATCCGCAAGGGACACATGCCAGGTTAACGTGTTGCCGTCTTGCTCAGCCGCATTATTAGCCCCGTATAAATCATAGGGAATGGTCAATTTGAAATCGACGGAGAAGCTGCCCATAAGCAGCCGGACCAGAGACTTCGGAACATTCAAGCTGCCCAGACCGTCGATAATCTCATCGGAGTAGGCGTTCAGCTTCGGCTGGGCTACAACGTCGTATTTGGTATACAGCCACCTGTCACTCTGTCCTACTTCAGCCTCCACAATATCAAAGCCGCTGCTGCTGTTCTTCAATTCCTCCATGGAGGCGTAGGATTTCTGAAATTGGTATTCGGTGGATTTGCCGCTTGCTGTCTTCTTCAGCTCTATGCCTGCAGCTGCCAGCCGCTCAGAGAGCAGATCCTCCACCTTGCCGCTGACCAGCTTCTCTGCCCGGGCGTCCAGCATAAGACTGAAGGCCAGATCCAGGGAGCCGTCCTTCTTCACGGTCATATGAGCCGTGCCTTGCGCGCAGCCTGTAAGCAGCAGGACAAGCATGAGCATAATCAGTATTGCCTTGATTCTGGTACCGTTCAATCTGCGTTTCTTCAACCTCTGTCCCTCCATCCGCTGACTGTTGCTGGTGACTTAACCGTGTCTTGCCGGGCGAAGTCCCGCTCACTCTGAATTGCGGATCTGCAAATCGCCAACCCTCATTGTCTTGCCGGCGTGCTCTGCACGATTGCAGTCCATGAGCACTTCTACTCCGTATGTACTTGTACCCGATTCCCGGAACCGTATCACCTGTGAACCCAAATGAATGTTCAGAGTATCTCCCTGCTGCTCGCAATCAGGGAACAGGGCATGAATGATCTCCAAGTCCTCCAGCGTTAAGGTCCCCTCAACCGTCACCTCTGCAATCCCCACGATATCATTCTCTCTGCTATTCGGTACCATGTACTGCTCCATGAAATGCCTTGATTTCTCATCGTTCATCTGCTGCAGGAAGAACTGAAACGGCACTCCCTTGAAGGCAGGAAGATAGCTGTTACGCCAAGGCATCGTCCGGGTCAAAAGATTAAAAAACCAGCGGAATCGCAGCGGCTCCGGCGCGGTGATCTCGATATTCAGCGCCTTCAGCCTCTGATATGTCGCATCAATATCGTCTACTTCCAGAGCGAAGCCGACTAGCCCCCGGTGACCTTTCAGATAACGGGTAGTCCACTCGCTGATCCATCCGCCGCCGTCTCTGGTTTTGATTCGGACAAGCTCGAAGTATTCCCGGCCGATCCACAGATTGGATACCTTGAAGCCTCTTGTTCCCTTCCCCCATTTGGGCTTATACGGCAGTCCCATGGCCTCGATCTGCCTGATAACCTGTTTATCCTCCTGCACAGATGCATCCACATTAACAACAAGGTGATCAATTTTCAAGCTAACTCCGCTCCTGTCTGCTGATATCACTCAGAGTCAGCTTACCACATCCTTATAATTGGATAAAAGCACAGAAAGCCCCCAGCCTGCGGATATCCGTAAGCTGGAGGCTTCCCTGCGCATCATCCTGTTATTTTTTCAAATGATAAGGGACGGTAGTGATGATTACATTGCGCCGGTACAGCAGATGCGTGCGGATCAGCAGACTGGACTGGTTATGCAGAATATTATGCCAGCCCTTCTTCGGTATGAATTGAGGGACGATGACGGTAACCTGATAATTCGACTCGCTGGCCTTGCGCTGAACCGTATCAATGAACTTGGATAGTGGATGAATGATGCTGCGGTAAGGCGAATACAGCGTCACCAGCCGCACCTCCGGATGGAATTTCTTCCACTTCTCTTCGAAAATAGCGTCATCCTCCCGCTCGAACGGGATGTGGACAGCGATAATCTGCTGCGCGCCCAGCGACTTGGCGTACCGCAGGGAATTCTCCACCACATGGGTGATACCAGCCACCGGCAGGATGATGATATTCCCCTCAATCGCCAGCGGCGGCTCCCCGCAGGTGGTTACCCGCAATTGATCAGCCACCGATTCATAATGCTTGTAGATGCGGTAGAAGAACAGAATAATCAGCGGCAGGAAGACCAGCACCGGCCAGACCTGCGTGAATTTGGTCAGGAAGAACATCATGGTAACAACGAAGCTGATCAGCGCCCCAATCGCATTAATGATCAGCTTGGGCAGCCAGCCCTCCGGCCTGTGGCGGAGCCATTTGACGATCATGCCCGTCTGCGACAGAGTGAACGGGATGAATACCCCGACTGCATAGAGCGGAATAAGATGCTCCGTCCGCCCCTCAAAGGCAATAATCAGAATAATCGACAGGATGCCCAGACTGAGAATTCCGTTCGAGTACCCCAGCCGGTCGCCGCGCACGGTGAACATCCGGGGGATGAATTTATCCTTCGCCAGATTCACAGCCAGCAGCGGAAACGCGGAATACCCGGTGTTCGCCGCCAGAACCAGAATTAAGGCTGTCGTTCCCTGCACGACATAATACATGAAGCTACGGCCAAAGACATGCTCGGCAATATCGGACACCACCGTGACCTGTTCGCGCGGAGCAATGCCGTAATAATAGGCCAGGAAGACGATGCCTGAGAATAACAGTGCGAGCAGAATCCCCATCGCCGCCAAGGTTTTGGCTGCATTATTCGGTGCTGGTGCCTTGAAATTGGGAATCGCATTCGATATCGCCTCTACCCCCGTCAGCGCCGAGCTGCCCGAGGAGAACGCCCGCAGCAGCAGGAATAGGCTGATCCCGGCCACCGGCGTTCCCAGTGAGGAATGAAGCTCTGCCGGTACTCTTCCGGTCAGCACATTGAACAGCCCCAGCCCGATCATAATGAACATCGCCAGGACGAACAGATAGACCGGATACGCAAGGAAGGATGCCGACTCGGTGACCCCGCGCAGATTAAGTGTCGTGATCAGCAATACGAAGATGATGGCAATAAGCACATTGTAAGGATGCAGGCTCGGAAATGCTGAAGTGATTGCATCCGTTCCCGCAGAGACACTGACCGCTACGGTTAGTATATAATCGACGAGCAAGGAGCCCCCGGCAATCAGACCCGGATATTTGCCCAGATTCTCCTTGGATACGACATAAGCCCCGCCGCCCTGGGGATAGGCGAAGATGATCTGCCTATAGGAGAGTATCAGGGCCAGCAACAGCACCAATACCCCGCCTGCAATCGGAATGGAGTACCAGAATGCGGCTGTACTTACCGTGATCAGCACCAGCAGGATCTGCTCCGGACCATAAGCCACAGAGGACAAGGCGTCCGAGGACAGAATGGCCAGGGCCTTGGTTTTGTTAAGCTTCTGTTCTTCCAGCTGATTGGACTTCAGCGGCCGTCCGATCAGGAACCTTTTTACCGAAGACATCATCATCACTCACCGACTTTTTTTAAGTTATATTACCCCTGATGTACGAATACAATCTGGACCTTTAACTGGATACATACACTATTTTTGCTGCCGTTCGATACTACATTAATTCTTTTATCACCATCTGTATATATGCAGATATCCTAGACAAACACCAAACCATGAATAATAAATGTAATCCGCCGAAAGACACAGCAAAAAGGACCAAGCAGGCTTTCCGCTCCGTCCCATTTGCTTATTTCAGCTTTTTTTGCTATATTCAGCCATTTTCAGCCGTCTCAGAGCCAGTCCTGTATAAGCAGCGTCCGCAGCAGCTCCGCCTGCTCCCTGCCAATCCGGGCCGTGATTTCGTCCTCAATCTTCTGCTTGATCTCCAGCATACTCCGGCAAGCCGCTGTCCCCTTCGCAGTGAGCACGATAGGCTTGTCCCGGCTGTTCCCTTCCTTAACAGCTGTATTTACATAACCTTCGGCCAGCAGATGGTTGATCGTCTTCTGTGTCCCCTGGCGGGAAATGCTGATCAGTCTGCTGATCTCTGAAATGGATAGAATGCCGTGTTGCTCCAGCATCGCCAGAATATGCGTCTCCGTCTTATTCAGCGGCTCGCCGCTCATCTGGTTCACCTTGTCCCGCAGCACCTTATGCTTTTCGCTAATCATATCGACCAGATTCAATCCGCTTATGTATTCATTCATTTACAAGACCTCCATGATAGAAATGCAGTTGCGGTACCCCTTGCCCATATTGTCAACCAGGTTGACAATAATCCTTCCTGCTGCTACTATAAGTGAAGTTTGAAAAACCTACATTTAAGGGAGTTCTGTAACATGGGCAGTAACAAAAAAGAAGCTTTAATTTTCACCAGTATGATGTGTTTTTGCATGGTTGTCTTTATGTCTTTTTACAATGTGATTATAGCGAACGGATTCAACAGCAGACTGTTTATGGATGTGGCTGCGGGCTTGCTCCCGGCACTTGCCGTTGCCCTGTTCTGCGATATTGTGGTGGTAGGCAGAATTGCCAAAGGGCTGGCCTTCAAAATAGTGAAGCCGTCCGCACCCCAGATCCGCAAAGTACTGACGATCTCGTGCTTCATGGTCTGCGGCATGGTCATCCTCATGTCTCTATACGGCACACTAGCACACTTCGGATTCGGGGGCAACTTCTTCCGGCATTACTTCTCCATCCTGGGGCTTAATTTCATCTGCGCCCTGCCGCTCCAGCTGCTGGTGGCCGGTCCGCTGATCCGCTTCCTGTTCAGCCGGATGTTTCCGGTCCGTACAGCAGCACCGGGCATCTAAGGCTGACTGAAACCAGCTCCCCACATTCCCGTATACGTGCATGTCCGTGAGGCCATGGCTGCGGTGTTCCCGCCACACCAACAAGGGTGTTCCGCCAGCCATGATCTCACGGCTGTGCGGAACACCCTTGTCCCGGGTTCATCCTATTGATTATTTATTCCATGAAAGACAAGCGTCCCTCCCGCAGCCGTACACTGCCGCCCTTAGCATAAAAGCTCAGGCCCGAGCAGATGCCTCCGGGGAAGATCAGGCTGGTGATGGCGGCGAGGCCGTCATTAACGAATACCTCCACCGAACAGGTATCCAGCAGGATACGCAGGTTCTCCAGGCTGCCAATTCCTATGGCGTACTGGGGATCGGGGAATATCTCGGAGAAGCCGGTCTCGCCGGACTGATCTCTGCGCAGGGTGAAAGTACCTTCGGCAGCGGAATAGACGAGCTCGGTATACTCGGTAGCGGTATGATGAATAATAAGACCGAATTCTTCCGCTTCGTTGTCCGCAAGCGCAAGCCGCAGCTCCAGGGCTGAATCCTTGCACTTGATATCCTGGGGCTCGCCCGGTATCAGCAGCATCTCCGGCAATGTCCCAGACTCTGCCGCAAAGTAACGGTCAAGCTCCGCTACCGGATGCTGGCGGATCAAGGTCCTGCCTTCTGCATTCTGCAGCGTCAGCACCCGCGGAATCGTCATCGCGCCGCGCCAGCCCTGGCTTGGAATCTGATTGGCATATCGCCAATTATTCATCCAGCCGATGAAGATCCGCCGCCCGTCCGCTGCCGGAATACCCGAGAAGCTGACCCCGGCATAATTGTCTTTGCCGTAATCCAGCCAGCGGATATCGCTGTGCTCAGGCGTGAAGACGGAGCCGTCGAACCCGCCGACGAAATATTGCGTCCGCGAGCCATATCTCTGCCCGCTGTTATCACCGATGCTGACCAGCAGCACCCACTTGCTGTCTTCTGTCCCTTCCACCGGGAGCTGGAACAGGTCCGGGCATTCCCATACTGCATCATGCGATCCTGCACCCTCGCCGAATTCACTCTCCAGGCTCCACTCCCGCAGATCCGGCGAGGAGTAGAACGTGATCGTCTGATCCGTCGCCAGCACCATCATCCATTTCCCGTAGGCCTCGGACCAGAACACCTTCGGATCACGGAAGTCAGCCTTGGAAGGATGCGCCAGCACCGGGTTACCTGCATACTTGCTCCAGGTCCGGCCATTGTCATGACTGTAGGCCAGGCTCTGTCTCTGCACGGAAGGCGACGTCTCCGTCGGCTCCAGATGACTGGTATAGATGGCAACGATACCCGGCTTCTCCGGGAACAGTCCACTCGTGTTCTTCCAATCTACGACTGCGCTGCCGGAGAACGCATAGCCGTGATCGTCCGGATACAGCGCAATGTCCAGCTCCTCCCAGGTGATCAGGTCCTTACTTACAGCATGACCCCAGTGCATAGGCCCCCAGATGGAGGAATGCGGATGATACTGATAGAACAAATGATATTCCCCTTCGAAGTACACCAGTCCATTCGGATCATTCAGCCAATGCTGCCCCGGCGTAAAATGCAGCGCCGGCCTGTGTATGGTTCTCCCGATAATCTCCACTCCATTACCACCTTTATCTGTTTATAGGTTATCTGTTCTTCATGTGCTGCAGCTAGTGCAATCTCAGCCCTTGTTCTTAAGGTAGCTGTCATATCCGGCCTGCTTGATCTCCAGCCATTTGTCCAGCCCGAGTCTGGACAGCTCTGCCTGATAATCGTTCCATTCCTCTTCCACTTTACCTGTCTTGGTCCATTCCGCACGCTTGCGGTTGACATAAGCGAACAGGTCCGTCTCGATATTCGTGAGCGTCTTCTGATCCTCCAGCGAATAGAAGACACGCGGGAAGTTATTATCAGCCTTCATATAAGGTACAAGTCTCTCCTTCATGAGGTCCAGCCGCCAAGCGGCATCATCCGGCTTCGTGGTCACCTTACCGTAGTATTCATCCAGAATCGCCAGCGGTCCGCCGATGCTGGTCTTTTGGCGCAATTCAACCGGGGCCGCGCCTTCCAGCGGCAGATGCTTCAGCATTTTGGCCGATTCATCGTATTCAAAAATATTCTGCTGCGTCTCATCCCCATACGTTCCCCAGTTATCCTCCACCGACTGCTGCGGCTCATAGAGCTGGTCAATCCACTTGGCGGTAAGCTCCAGATTCTTATTCGAGCCTGTAATCACCATCCGTCCGCGGTCAAAGCCGAAGTTATTCGTCCGGGTCACATTAACCTCTCCGTCCGGCCCGGCAAGCGGCTGCATCAGATCATATTTATCATTGAAGCCGGTAATATTGGATTTATCCCACTGGAAGTAGACGCCGTAGCGTTCACTCTGCCCTTTGGCCAGATAGGTATTGTAATCCTGTTCGAACGCCTCTTCATCGATCAGATCGAGCGCATACAGCTCGTTCAGATACTTAATGCCCTCTTTATATCCGTCCTGGCCCGCGGTGAAGACCACTTTGCCGTCATTGGTAACCACCGTGTGATCGCCGTTATCCCCAGGACCGAACGAGCCGAACAGGAAGTTCATATCCTCATTGCTGTTATTCAGCACAAAAGACAGGGGAATCTCATCCTTCTGGCCGTTCCCGTTCGGGTCATCATTCTTGAAGGCGACCAGCACCTGCTTCAGTTCCTCCGTCGTGGTTGGCATAGCCAGTCCCAGCTTCTTCAGCCACTCCACATTGATCCACGGCATCCCGTTGACCGAATGAATGCTCTCCTTGCCGGAGCCCAGCTCCTCTATCCATGGAAAAGCATAGATATGCCCGTCCTGCGCGGTCATCATCGATTTGTACTCCGGCGCGGCAGCCAGCACCTTCTGCAGATTCGGCATGTATTTCTCAATCAGCTCCTCCAGCGGCACAATCGTTCCGTCCTTGCCCAGGGTCAGCAGATCATAATCCGAGTAAGCAGCGTCGATGATCGCATCCGGCAGGTCGCCGCTGGCTACAGCCAGATTTCTTTTCTCGATAAAAGCGTCGTTCGTGTAATTGGTGAAATCGATGTGGACCCCGGACTTCTCCTCCAGCCGCTTGTAGATCAGCTTCTCGTTCGGATCGGCAGGCGCCAGCGCGGAGCTCTGAGACATGAAATGCAGCGATACCTTCTCTTTAAGCGGCAGCGTCACGTTCTCCAGCTTATAATCCTTAGAGGCCGAGGAATTACCGTCTCCGCCGCCGCAGCCCGCAAGCACGGAAGCCGAGAGTGCCAGCACAGACAGGGTTTGCAATGATTTTTTCATATGAGATTCCCCCTATTATTATTTAATGGAGCCGACCATAGCACCCTTCTCGAAGTACTTCTGGAAGAACGGGTACATCACAATAAGCGGCAGGCTGGAGATGACGATCGAAGAATACTTGATCATTTCAGACAGCTTCTTCAGCTCCGCCTGGGCCAGTGCATCGGCAATCATGCCGGGCTGCACCTGATTCTGAATCAGGATCGAACGCAGCACCAGCTGCAGCGGGAACAGCCGCGAATCGTCCAGATAAATCATGGCATCGAAGTAGGAGTTCCACTGCCCCACGAAGGCATACAAGGCCAACACGAAGATAATGGGCTTCGACAACGGCAGGACAATCCGGAAAAAAATACCCAGATCCGAAGCCCCGTCAATACTCGCCGCCTGAAACAGCTCCTTGGGCAGACCCTGGAAATAGGTCTTCGCCAGAATAATATTGAACACGCTGATCGCCCCCGGCAGAATCACTGCCCACACCGTGTTCAGCATCCCCAGATCCTTCACGACCAGATAGGTCGGAATCAGACCGCCGCCGAAGAACATCGTAATCAGGAAGAAGATCATCACCGGCCGCTTCCCGGCCAGCCCCTCAATAGACAGCGGATACGCCGCGAAGACGGAGAAGAATACCGTAGCCAGCGCGAAGGCGGCAGAGTAGAACAAGGCGTTGAAGAAGCCGCGGATCATCGCGTCGTTGCTGAGAATCCGGACATAGCCTGTAATCGTCCAGTCCGACGGCGCAATAGCCAGCCCCTTCGTAATGAGCACATTCGGTGTTAAGAAGGAGGCCAGCACGACGTATACCAGCGGGAACAGAATGACCAGGATGAACAGGCCAAGCAATAGATAAGTGACAACAAGCAGAATCCGGTCCTTCCCGGAATATTGAATATCCATACTTTCCTCCTTTTAATACAGCCCTTCCCCTTCGTTCAGCCGCTTGACGACCGTATTGACGAAGACCAGCAGGATTACGTTAATGACGGAATTGAATAATCCGATAGCGGTGGAATAGGCATAATCGCCCGCCTGCAAACCCACCTTGTAGACATAGGTGGCAATAATCTCCGAGGCAGGAGTGTTGAGCGCTGTCTGCATCAGGAAGGCCTTCTCATAGCCGATGGACATGATGCCGCCTGCGGCAAGGATGAACAGCACGGCCATCACCGGCCGGAGCGCGGGCAGATCGATGTGGCGGATGCGCTTCAGCAGGGAAGCGCCGTCAATCGTCGCCGCATCATGAAGCTGCGGATCTACACCCGCCAGCGTAGCTACATAGATAATCGAGGACCAGCCTGCTGTCTGCCAGATGCCTGACAGAATATACACGCTGCGGAAGTAAGCAGGATCACTCATGAAGGACACCGGCTTCCCTGTAAAAGCAGTAATAAGCGCGTTCACCACCCCTGTCGGCGACAGAAAGACAAACAGCATCCCTGCGACAACCACGACCGAAATAAAGTTAGGCGCATACACAATCAGCTGGATGTTCTTCTTCAGCTTCGCGCTGCGGATCAGGTTCAGCATAAGCGCCAGCACAATCGGCACCGGAAAACCCAGAATCAGCCCGTAGGCGCTTAATTTAAGCGTGTTCATTAGAATATCGTAGAAATTCGGCGAGGAGAGGAACCGCTGGAAGTGCTCGAAGCCCACCCATGCGCTGCCCATGATGCCTTTGCGCGGGCTGAAATCCTTGAAGGCTATCATCGCGCCGTACATTGGAACGTATTTGAATATAACCGTGAGAATTACAGCTGGAGCCAAGAATAAATACAGGATATAATTCCGGCGCATATAGCTTAGCCACGACCTATGCCTGGTGAGCCCTGTTCTCCCGGGTTGAGCCATCGGATTTGCCAATCTTCTTCCCCCTTCTTAATTTTTTGCATTCGCCCCTAATGAATAGGTTTTCATTTTTACATTTGACCATGTTTTGCATTTACAATTTATCAGAGAATCTGACAAGAAGTCAATGCATTTTGTGCAAAAAAATAAATAAATTCGTGCATTATACGATGCAAATGTAACAAATACATATAAAACAAGCATTCACTAGTTATTATTCACTTGAATATGTAAATATAATTTGTGCATTTGTAAAATTACGTTGTCAATTTTGCTGATATGCTATATATTAGGTAACAGAGACTACAAATATGGGGAATTAAAGGTGGAACACAGTGATGAAGAAAGCCAAGGTCACCATTCAAGACATTGCCGATGCCCTGGGAATCTCCAGAAACACGGCCTCCAAGGCATTGAACGGCGCAGAGAGCGTTCCTCCAGAGACCCGGGAGAAGGTACTCAGCAAGGCCGCCGAGCTTAAATATAAACAATTCTCTTATATGGAGACCGCAGGCAGCCCCTCCGAGCAGCAGGGCAATATTGCCCTCCTGACCAGCAACCTGCCCAACAGCTCTCACTTCGGCTCCCAGCTGCTCAGCGGACTGGAGAAGCGCATCAGCACAGAGGGCTACACCCTGTCCATTTATTTTGTCCGGGAGAACGATATTAACGCCATGGCTCTGCCCGGTAATTTCGAGCCCTCTAATGTGGACGGGATTATCTGTATTGAAATGTTCAATACGGAGTACAGCGGGCTGATTACCGGCCTCGGTATCCCCACGATCTTCATCGACTGCGCGGCGGACATTGTCTACCCTGAGCTGAAGGCGGATCTCTTGCTCATGGAGAATGAACACAGCGTGTATGCGATGACCCGTAAGCTGATAGACCACGGTGTGCAGAGCTTCGGATTCGTCGGCGATTATAACCACTGCCGCAGCTTCCATGAGCGGTGGACCGGCTTCAACCGCGCCCTCTCCTCAGCCGGTATCCCGCTGGATCCCGAATCCTGCATTGTCGGCCAGGACAAGGATTACCTGCTGGAGGCGAACTGGATGGATCAGCAGCTGGAGGCGCTCGGCCAGTGGCCCTCCGCCTTCATCTGTGCGAATGACTTCATTGCCATCAGCGTGATGAAATCGCTTAAGAACAGAGGGGTCAAGGTACCCGAGCAGGTAGCGGTCTGCGGCTTCGATGACGCTTCGGAATCGCGGGTCATCGAGCCTCATCTCTCGACCGTACATATCTACAGCAGCCATATGGGGATTGTCTCGGCTGAGATGCTGCTCTCCAGAATCAAGGACCCGGCCCGGCCTTATCAGGTCACACATGTCGCCACTGACGTTCTATTCAGAGACTCTACTCCCGTTCCGAACTAATTCCGCAGGAGGTTACTATCGTGCAATCCATGAATACAGTCCTTTGTGTGGGCGAGCTGCTCATTGATTTCTTCTGCACCGAGGCGGACGTAAGCCTGACTGAAGGACGTCATTTCACCAAGCAGGCGGGCGGGGCACCAGCGAACGTAAGTGCAGCCATCGCCCGGCTCGGCGGTCACTCCGCCTTCCTCGGCAAGGTCGGAGCCGATCCCTTCGGCCTCTTCCTGAAGCAGACGCTGGAAGAACAGAGCGTAGACACCTCAATGCTGCTGCTTGATCCCGCAGCACCAACTACACTGGCTTTCGTCTCACGGTCAGCCAGCGGGGAACGCGATTTTGTGTTCCACCGCGGGGCAGACCAGCTGCTTAGGCTCGAAGAGCTTGACCGGGCAGCTGTACAGGACGCTTCCATGCTTCACTTCGGTTCGGCCACTGCCCTGCTCGCCGAACCCTTCCGCGAAGTGTATATAACGCTAATGGATGATGCGAAGGCGAATGGGCAATTCATCTCCTTCGACCCCAATTACCGGGGCGACCTGTGGGCCGGCCGGCAGGAGGAATTCATTACGCTGTCCAGAGACGGTATCTCCAAGGCCGATCTGGTGAAGGTCAGCGACGAGGAGCTGCAGCTGATTACAAGCCAAGCGGACTGCAATGCTGCCCTCGATCTGCTGCATGAATGGGGAGCCAGAGCAGTAGCTGTTACTCTAGGCAAAGATGGCACCCTCATCTCCTCCCCGGACTCCCGGTTGCTGGTCCCAAGCATTACCATAGAGTCCATCGATTCCACCGGTGCCGGCGATGCCTTCATCGGAGCACTGCTCTGCCGGATCAGCCAGCTGGCCCATCCGGCAGAGTTCACCCGCAGCGCGGAGCTGCAGCGGGACTTCGTCACCTTCGCCAACCGGGTGGGGGCGATCGTCTGCACCAAGATCGGGGCGATTGCTGCGCTGCCGACACTGGACGAGGTCCAGGAGTATGCCGGGTAAGCTCAGGAGCTTAGATGTATCGGTATCTGGTCTTGGTACCTTAGTATTACAAAAGGTGTTCCTTAGCCGTCTGATTGCAGACGGCCAGGGAACACCTTTTTGTGTAGTAAGCTTTATTGCTGCCAGGACCGGTGCCGGAGAACCGCTGTGGAGTCGCTGCTAAACCAATCTTTACCTGCTGTTTTCATCACAGACACAGGAGCTTGGCACGTAATATGATAAGCACAATATCATACGACTGAAGGAGCAGTAGGTGCATGAGTGCGAAACAAGAATTCGATAATCTCATGGCGTTTGCCAAGGATTTAATCAATGAGAATCTCGGCTTTTATTACGATATTAATTATGGCTACTTCCAGCCGGAGACCCACCCGGTTGTGGACTTCATCCGGCTGATCGGCAGACGTATCCAGAGCCAGCTTATGCTGATGCCCGCGCTCTACGGGGAGGTTAATCAGATGGAGCGGATGTTCTCGGACAACCTGTTCTTTGATGAATGGGCCGAGGTTACGCTGGATGGACGGAGCTTCCACTTCCTGATGCGGCAGATCGACAATAGCAGCAGGATCATCAACCTGGCACGTGACCTGGTCTTCCCCTCCCCCTGGGTTCCCCGCAAGCTGCGCGACAGCCTGATCCGCATCGGTGAAGGCACCCTGAACGGAAGCTGGCGGCAGGATAAGGATCATCAGGTTACCCTATGGCTTCCTCTCGGCATTTCCTTCGTGGAAGGCTCAGGCCATCACTCCATAACGGCGGGAATCGCCAAGGGCGAAGGGGAGCTCTACCCCACCTCAGTGTATGACATCAGTCTCATCTATGATCACGTGTACACCGACGGCAGGTATTACTACAGAACGCATGATCATTCGATCATCTCCGAGGTTCATTTCGTGGAATGTGCCGCCATCTTTGAGATCGGCCGGATCATGGCGGCGCAGAAGATTATTTTCTGAGGAACATGCTGCGGAAGGAGATCTTAACAGTGGCGGTGGGGATGATGATGGCGGTGACGATGGGTAGTGACGGTGGCGATGTGGTGGTGGTTATTCCGGAAATAATTGGATTCCCCACACTTGCTATGTAGTTATTAGCAAGCGAACCCTTCGGGACTCAGGTGCGCTTAATTGCCGCAACAAGCAGGACTTCACGAGGCTTGCGGACTCAGATGCAGCTATTTACTGAGCTTCAGCCGAATTCCGTCCAGCAATGTTGTGATAAACGCACTGGAGTCCTTTGCCCGGACAAACTACGCAGAATTCAGTAAATAAGCGCGCTGGAGTCCGCAACTCCTCCCCTTATCTCTTGGGATTATGGCCCATGTACTGAGCCAAATATTATTTTCTATGCATCCTCCTGTTAAATCGAACATTCTCGGCGTTTTTAAGTAGTAGTTCTCTCCACCAGCTGAAATTCCAGCGGCTCCTGCTCCGCCTCTCCCCCCTTCAGCTTACAGAGAATCAGATGCAGCGCATTCTGTGCCTGTGCAGCGATCGGATTATCAATCGAAGTGATCCCTAGCGTATGGGCCAGCTCCGTGTTGTCGAAGCCGACCACCGCCAGCTCCTCTGGCACCTTCACCTTCAGTCTTCGGGCTTCGCTCAGCACCCCTGCCGCGACCATATCATTGGCGCAGAGGATGGCATTCGGAGGCCCGCCTGGAATCATCAGCAGCCTGCGGATCAGCGCCTCACCCTGCCGGATGGAAAAGATCCCTGTATGCGACCATTCCGGGTTCACCTCCAGATGATAGTTGCGGGCAGCATCCCGGTAGGCCTGTATCCGCCCGGAGGTATTCATGCTGGCCGGCCGGCCCCAGGCATTGGCAATCCGCGTATACCCCTTTTCAATCAGATGTTCAAGCCCGAGCATATATCCGTCATATTGATTCATGGCTACACTCTGAATCTCAGGAAGCTCCATCCGCTGCCAGGAGACAATCGGCCCGTATTTGCAATAGGAGCCCAAGAGCGCCTGATCGTTAACGCAGGTACTGATGACGAGCGCATCGACTCTTTTGCGCCGCATATCCTCGAAGGCTTGCAGCTCTTTGGCCGGATCGCCACCGGAGGTATAGATAATCGTCTGATATCCGTGCCGGCTCGCAGTCTCCACGAAGCTGTTCAGGAAGGGCAGCATCACCTCGTTGATCCCCTCCGTCACCATCCCGATCTGCATGGTCTCCCCTCTGGACAAGGAGATGGCATTGCCGTTCGGCACATAGTCCAGCTCTTCCATGATCTTCAGAATGATCTCCCGCGTTGCCTGGCTCACATGGGGAGAACGATTCAGTACTCTCGATACCGTAGCTTTGGAGAATCCCGACAGTTTAGCGATTTGATCCAGATTCGACATGATGGCTCTCCTTACATAAATTTTCATCTTTATAATAATACTTGACATGTAACGCGTTACAGCATTTAGCATGGAATTATAGGACCTATGAACAGCTTACCATATCTGAATCCATAACTAATAAAAGGCGGGATTATCGATGAATACACCATTTCCTGAAGGCTTCCTGTGGGGCGGCGCAGTCGCTGCGAACCAATTGGAAGGCGCATACAACGAGGACGGAAAGGGCCTGTCCACCCAGGACGTAGCTCCACAAGGAATCAAGGGCCCCATCACCGAGGTGCCTACCGAGGATAATATGAAGCTGGTCGGCATCGACTTTTACCACCGGTACAAGGAAGATATCAAGCTTTTTGCCGAAATGGGCTTCAAGGTCTTCCGCACCTCGATCGCCTGGTCCCGGATCTTCCCGAACGGCGACGAGCTGGAGCCTAATGAGCAAGGCCTGCAATTCTACGACGACCTGTTCGATGAATGTCACAAATACGGTATCGAGCCGCTGGTGACCCTCTCCCACTACGAAACTCCGCTGCACTTGTCCAAGCAGTATGACGGCTGGGTGAACCGGCAATTAGTCGGTTTCTATGAACGGTATGCCCGAACGGTATTCACCCGCTACAAGGACAAAGTCAAGTATTGGCTGACCTTCAACGAGATCAACTCCATCCTGCACGAGCCGTTCATGAGCGGCGGGATCTATACACCTAAGGACAAGCTGAGCAAGCAGGATCTGTATCAGGCCATTCATCACGAGCTGGTTGCAAGTGCCGTTGCGGTCAAAATCGGACATGAGATCAACCCGCAGGCCCAGATCGGCTGTATGATTCTAAGCATGCCTACGTACCCGCTCACACCTAACCCGGACGATGTCATTGCGGCCATGAAGTCAGAGCATATGAACTATTTCTTCGGGGATGTGCATGCCAGAGGCGTGTACCCTGGATATATGAAACGTTACTTCAGAGAGAATGGCATTGAGATTCACATGGAGCCTGGAGATGCAGACATTCTTAAGCATACCGTTGACTTTATCTCATTCAGCTACTATGTGAGCATCTGTGAGACTGGAGATCCCAGCAAACGCACCCAGGAAGGCAACCTGTTCAGCGGAGCGGCCAATCCATACCTGAAGGCCTCCGAATGGGGCTGGCAGATCGACCCGCAGGGTCTGCGCTATGTACTCAATATGTTCTATGACCGTTACCAGAAGCCTCTGTTTATTGTGGAGAATGGACTCGGGGCCAAGGACGAGCTGATTACCGGCGAAGACGGCGTGCCGACCGTGAATGACAACTACCGGATCGAGTACCTGAATGACCATCTGGTGCAGGTTGGCGAAGCCATCGAGGACGGCGTTGAACTCATGGGCTACACTTCATGGGGCTGCATTGACCTGGTCAGTGCGTCAACCGCACAGCTCAGTAAGCGCTACGGCTTCATCTATGTGGACCGCCACGACGACAATACCGGAACCCTGGAGCGTTACCGCAAGAAATCCTTCCACTGGTACAAGGAGGTTATTGCTACCAACGGGCAGAGCCTGCGGCGCTGAGGCGAATAGAATAGCCATGACAATACAGGTTGTCCCGAAAAGCCTTACAAAGGCTGATTGGGACAGCCTTTTTTTGCATATGGAAAGATAACATCTTGCGTTCTTCATGGCTTCAGATACAGGCTGCAATGCCCATTCCGCCCAGCCTGGATTAGACTGTAGGAATGGTAGCGACAGCGGCCCATTCCGCCGTCTTTGCCTGCCCCTCCCCCGATAACTGAAGATATCAATTTCAGTTGAATACGCCATTAACAAAAAGCGGGAAGGAGCGGAGGGGAAATTTGGAACTGTAGGAGCGATAGCGCCCGCCTTTGTATACGGATTTCAACCGCAAACAGCGGCTTGAATCAAGAAATCTGTATACAACAGCGGCCGAAAGTCCAAATGTTCACCGCAGTCGACGAGTTTAAGCTTTGCGTTTCTGTCATTTCATCTCATATTCCATCTCATATTCCATCTCATATTTATATCTTCACTTATCCCCCTTTACCATTTTGAAACTAATTCCCCAAAAGGTTAGGATATACTAGCCACAGATGAATCCTAAGGAGCGTAACCTGTAATGAACAAATATACCTTCGGCCTTAGCAGCCTCTTATTCTTAAGCCTGATCGCCTCCGGCTGTGGCACCATGAAGACGCCGAGTGATCTGCTTCAAGCCCCGTCACAGGGGAGTAACGACGGCAATCTTACCGGAATCGTCCGATCCTTTCTACCGGCCAACGCGCATTTAACGGTACCCATCCACTCGGCATCCGGCAGTGCGATTCAATTACAGGACCTGGACAAGGATGGGCAGGAGGAACTCCTGGCTTTCTACAAAACAGACAAAACCGATTATGAAATCAACACCCTCCTCCTCACACAGCAGAACGGCAATTGGACCAAGCTGGCTAACCTTACCGGGGTGGGCAGCGAATTAAATGAAGTGTCCTTCACAGATGTTACCGGTGACGGAGCGGAGGAGCTGCTGCTCGGATACGGCGGCGGAGAGGGATTAAGCAAAGAGCTGGCGGTCTACAGCCTAAGCGGCGGCAAGCTGAACGAGCTGCTTAAGCAGCCTTACGACCAGCTGGTCCTTGGCGACCTGACCGGGAGCGGGCATACCGACATTGCCTTGCTTCAGAGCACCTACACCACGGATAACATCCGTGAGACACATCTCCTGCTGCTCCGGCTCAAGGACGGTACGCTGCAGACTTTATCCGACCAGAGGCTGGACGGTAATGTGATCGAAGCCCAGTTCGGCAAGGCATCCCCTACACGGGACGCAATCGTCATCGATGCCGCCATTGGCGCACATGCTTCCTATACTTCACTTCTGATTTGGGAAAAAGACAGATTTACTGATATACTGGCAACAGATGATTATCAGCGTAACGCGCTCGCTGCAAGCAAGGATCTGGTGCTGTCTCCGCCAGCTGTCTCTCCTGACCTGCTTGGCAGCAGCAGTATTGCAATCAAGGACTACCCGCAGTCCAGCCTGGATGTGAACAATGACGGGATCTTGGAGTTCGGCTTCCTGGTACCGCCTGCCGGTACGCAGAGCATGGCTCCCTTGGCGACCCCATTCATCACCAAATATTATCAGTGGGACGGACAGTCCCGCCTGACCTTTGTGCAGGAGCAGTTCGACCGCTGGGGCTTCAACTTCCATATTCCCAAGTCCTGGGCGGGCCAGACCCTGCTGGAGGTTCCGGGAGAATCACCGCAGCCATGGGAGAAACTCCAGTTCAGCTATAAGAATGCCGGATCTGCTGTGACGGCTCCGCTGCTTGAGCTTCGCCTGCTGACGAAGAAGGCCTGGGCTGCCGCAGAGGTCCAGCTGAAGGCTGAGAATAGAGAATATACGCTGCTGTATGAGCAAGGGATCTCTAATAATGACACGGAGCCTACCCTGTTCGTTGCCGTAATGCCCGCAGCGGATGCCGCCGGCAAGCTGCAAGGTGCCGATCTGCAGAATTATAATCAGCTGAAGCTGACACTGGATGAAGTCGTTCAGCTGGCCGGCACACCCCAGAAGCCCCGGCAATAAGAAGGAGAGCTGTTCATGAAAGTGCTGATACTGGAAGACGAGAAGCCGATCCGTGATCTGCTGTGCATCAACCTTAAACGGGCAGGCTTCGAGATCGCGGAGGCTTCTACCGGTGAAGAGGCGCTGAGCATTGCCCGGGAGCAGAGGGATTTCGACATCGCGATTCTCGACCTGATGCTGCCCGGACTCAGCGGGTTCGAGGTGTGTACGCTGCTGCGGGCACAGTTCCCCCGGCTGGGAATCATTATGCTCACCGCCAAAAGCCAGGAAATCGACAAGGTCATGGGCCTGGAATCCGGCGCAGACGACTATGTGGTCAAGCCCTTCAGTCCGGTGGAGCTGGTCGCCCGGGTGCGCTCGCTTTACCGCCGGATGTATCCTGGAGAAGCGCTGCCGCAAGAGAATCTCATCGAGCTTCCGCCTTTTATTCTGATGCTGGATGAACGGAAATTATTGAAGGACGGGCAGGATATCCCGCTGACCCCAACCGAGTTTATGATCGTTAAGCTGCTGATGGAGCAGCCGAACAAGGCCATGAACCGGGACGATATTCTAACCGCCGTATGGGGGCAGTACTTCATGGGGGATCTTAAAATTGTAGATGTGAATATCAGCCGAATCCGCCAGAAGATCGGACAGGAGTCCTCCGGGCCGCAGTTCCTTGAGACGGTGTGGGGATTCGGATATATTTGGAGGGGCTAATCGTGCTGAAGGGAATCAGGTCCAGACTTATCGTCTATATTACCCTTATGCTGCTCCTGATCGTGCTGCTGCTGGAGGGGGTGTTCATTGCCGCTGTCCACTACTATTATCTGGGCAGTGCGATGGAGACATTGAATACAAGGGCCACGACTTCAGCGACCTTTTTCAATAAGTATCTGGAGAGCTACAGCTTGAATGAACGGGCGCGTTATATTCTGGAGAATCTCTCCCCTGAGGAGAGCAGTAAGGTGGAAGTGCTGACTCCTGCCGGGCAAGTGGTCATTAATTCCTTCGGCTTCTCCAGTACAGAGCAGGTGAATACCCCTGATGTCAGAGCAGCTCTGTCCAGCGGCAAAGGAAGCTTTCAGAGCATCAAGCCGGTGAACGGGGAACGAATTATGGCGGTCTCTATCGCGCTGAAGGAGTCGGGGAGCACAATTGGCTTGCTGCGTTACTCGGTCTCGGCAGAGCCTTTATATCATGTTATTGTGCGGATCGCACTCAATGCAGCCGTCATCGGGCTGCTCGTCATTGGATTCGGCTTCATGCTCAGCCTGATTATCGCCAAACGGATCGTAGGGCCGATCCAGCAACTGACCGGGGTCGCCAAGGAAATGGCCACCGGTAATTTTGCCGTCCGGGCAGAGAGGCGGTATGACGATGAAGTCGGCACCCTTGCGGTAACGCTGAATTATATGTCGGAGGAAATTCTCAAGAGCGAGAAGCTCAAATATGATTTCATCTCCTCCGTCACCCATGAGCTGCGGACCCCGCTTACCTCCATCAAAGGCTGGGGGGAGACTCTGCTGGTCGGTGATTTGTCGGACAGGCAAGAGACGCTCCAGGGTCTTGAAGTCATGACCGGGGAGACAGACCGGCTGATCGGCCTGGTGGAGGATCTGCTCGACTTCTCCAAGTTCCAGGCCGGAGAGATCCGCATTGTACGCCAGCCATATGATCTCAGAGGCCTGCTGGAGGATCTGCTGCTGCAGTTCAGATACCGGGGACAGACGAAGCAGATTCGCCTATATGCCGACCTTCCCGATCAGCCGCTGCCGGTGGACGGTGATTTTAACCGGTTGAAGCAGGTCTTCGTCAATTTGTTGGATAATGCGTTCAAGTTCACCCCTGCGGGGGGTGAGATCCGTCTTACCGCAGTGCTGGAAGGTGAGCGGATAACCGTCACTGTTGCTGACAACGGCGAAGGCATCGAGGCTGCGGATCTGGCACAGCTTGGCACCAAATTCTTCAAAGGCCGCTCCCGTCAATCCGGCAGCGGCCTGGGCCTCGCCATCTGCAAAGAAATTATCGGGCTGCATGACGGGCAGCTGCGGATCGAGAGCGAATTCACCGAGGGAACCACGGTAATTGTAGAGCTGCCGCGCTACGAGGTGGAGCAGCATTTTGCCTCAACAGAGTAGCTCTAGCTTTGTATTCCGCTGTGCTTCTATGACTCTATCCGGGCTTGTCCGTTCTCACAAGCAATTTCCACTACTGGCTTAGCTTCTATAACGACGTTCCCGGCCACGGCTCTGGAGATCATGCATGAGACTTCAGCCTTATGTGCCAACCGCTCTGCCAGCTTGAGCTGCGCCGGTGTCGCATCAGCCTGAAGCAGAATGCTGGGCTTATGCACGATCCGCTCGTACGTAAACACATTATTCGTGACATCTACTGTCGCCTCAGACGCCAGAGTCAGCCCCTCTGGAACAATCTCCGAACGCTCCAGCATCGCGGCCAGGGTAATCAGGTAACAGGTCGCTGCTGCGCCCAGCAGCATCTCGTCCGGGTTCGTGCCGGTTCCCGGTCCGCCCATCTCCTGCGGAATCGATATGACCGTACGCAGTCCTCCTGCATCTATATGCCCTTCGCTGTTACGCCCTCCATTCCATACCGCCTTCAGGTGAAAAGGATGCTTCATCTCATTACTTCCTTTCTTTCTTTTCTGCTTAGCATAATTTACAGCCGTTCTTACCTCTACTGCAACTTAATCTCCTCAAAAAGCCCCGTCTGCGGATCAGGCTGATCCAGATATGCAGCCTCGTTCGCCGGACCGCTTCCGCCCAGATATTTAGCAAAGAGCGCCTCTACCTGAGCCATAGTGACCGGCTTTGCGGAATCCTGCAGTTCATATCCCAGCTGGCCGTTAGGCTCAATCGTCGCCGTTTTAACATCGCTGAGCCTGGAGATGCCCTGTCCCCGCAGGCTCATCTCCAGCTCATCGACGGTTAACCTCAGCTTCCTCAGATTCTTAGGCTGAAGCTGTCCCTCCGCAATAACAATAACCGCAGGCCCCTTAATCAGCCGCTCAAAAGCATTCCACCGTACCTGCAGCCATTCCACCACGATTAATACAGCAATGAAGACTGCTGCTGCCACTATGGTAATCAGGATACTGTGATCCGCTATCGGCTGCACAATAATGGTTCCTATCGAGATCATCGCGATCGTCGTTGGAATGGTCATTTGCGAGATAGATTTCCGTCCGGCAAGCCGAAGCACCAGCATTCCAACTACAATCAGGACCAGCGCCTTCCATATTTCACTCCAGATTTCATGCATAGCCAGGTCTCCTTTGATAGGGTTGATTCCAGCTATTTTTTGTCATTTAGGAGATTAATATTCATTGTAGGATTAGAGAAGGGGTGCCCGGCAGACACCCGCTTGAATGCCTATGCTGTTGTAATGCTGTTTGATGTTAATTAGGGCATGGCCGTTGAACACCCGGGAGACCCGCTCTTCGATGGGACCAGCCTCCACCTGTTCCTGCCGCAGCAGCCGCTCCACTGCGGCCTTGATCTCCCGGGGGTATATATTTCCAGCCACACTGGAGAGACCATTGCAAGGGCCTGAGTCGAAATTCTCCACAAGCTTCATATCCCCCGCAGCAAAAAGAATGAATTCCTCCGGGTACTCCACCCCCGCATGCCGCTGCAAATCGCCTGTTTCCTTATACCCTACAATGTTCGGATAACGGCGGATTAATGTGTACAACGACTCCGGGGTCAGATCGAATCCGGTTCTTCCCGGATTATTATAGAGAGCAACAGGCTTAGAGGTGTGACTAAGCAGCTCCTCCACATAAGCGATTGCCTGCTGCTGCGTAGGCCGGATGTAGGGCGGGAAGCCAATCATAATGGCATCCATCACCGATGTCTCCAGCGCCTGCACCAGCGTTACCGCGTCCCGGGTTCTGATAGCTGAAGCCCCGAAGACCAGCTCTATCCCTTGGAATCGCTGCTGATTGAAGTACTCAATGATCTCCAGTCTCTCCCCGATACTCATCGAATGCTGCTCACCGGTGCTTCCTGAGATAAGCAGCGATTCGATACCATTCTGCTTCTGGTAGGCGACAATGGCTTCGAATCCTTCTACATTCAGACCTTCATCCTTATGAAAAGGCGTAGGGATCGCTACATTTAATCTTTTCATATTACACTCCTTACTGTTAGTAGCTGTACTTAAGAAGTTCTGGACAAATACTTCTCTTCCATCGCATCCAGGAGTATGAACAGCAGGGTATTAGACGCTATTATTCGCTCTGCCTGATCTGTCATTTCGGACGGTGCTTGAATATACTCGCCAGGCTCCAGCTCTCCGGCACAATTTGTAATGATTTTGCGGATGCTGGATTCATTAACCTCCAGATGGAACTGCAGGCCGACTACATAATCCTCATATTCATAACACTGATGGGCACAGCCCAGGCTGGAAGCAAGCCTCCTCGCTCCGGCAGGCAGACTGAAGGTATCTCCATGCCAGTGAAACGGCACCCATTGCTCCGGGAACCCTTTGAAAAAGGCAGAAGCCTGCGCATCTCCCGTTAGCCTGACAGGGAACCAGCCGATCTCCTTCCACTTGTTAGGGTAGACCTCTCCGCCGATTTGTTCAGCAATAAGCTGCGCCCCCAGACAGATTCCCAGCGTCAGCTTATGCGAGTGGATCGCTTCTTTAATGAAGGCTTTCTCTGCCGTCATCCAAGAGTATAGTGCTTCATCATATACTCCCATCGGGCCGCCCATCACCACGAGCATATCGAAATCCCGGATAGCAGGCAGAGCCTGACTCTCATACAGCCGTGTTGTTGTTAGCTCATGCCCCTTGACCACTGCCCAACCTGAGATTTCCTCCGCCGCTTCAAACGGAACATGCTGCAAGCAATGAATTCTCATGCACTCCACCCGCTTTACATTTTTTATACGATCATCTTCTATCTACAATGTAACAAAAAATCCTGATGAATCAAGAAATACTTGATCATCAGGACAAATTCACTTCTATAACCGCTCAGCTTCCTGCTTATTTAGCCTTATCGGCAGGCTCATAGATCAGACAACGCAGCTGCTTACCCGGATAGCGTAATTCCGCATTATATTTGCTGCCGTCTTCCAGTAACACATCCACGGCTACCATTCCGCGTTTATTGTTTTTCTCGGTGTCCGTCAGATACGCCTTCACTATCTTTCTTTTCTCTCCCTGCTTGTCCTTTACAATCCGGGTGGCTTCCTTTATCCAGCTGTCATCCTTCTTCACGGCAGCCGCTGTTGCCGCATCGATAGGGGTTCTTTTAATAACAGAGTTAAAGGCTGTCGTATCTACCACCACCCCGGTGTCCGGATCAATCCGCACATCATATTGCCAGTATTCCTGGCCTTGTCCACGCAAAGTACGTGACTTATATGGAGCGGAGTGAACTGTCCAATAGGAAGGCCTGCCAAAATTATAGTCCGGTTGAATCAGCATAACATTTGTTTGCAGCTTGGATACATCGGCATCGAACAGCTTGCGCACACTTTCAGCTGCCCTCGCCTGTACTTCAGCCTGGCTGAATTTATCCGGTACGGCAACGGGAGGGGCAGTTATATTACGTTTGGAGGCCACAAGATTAAGCCGGTAGTACCAGTCAATCATTTGCAGCATCTCTTCATCCGTCCAGGTGTGCTCCGGTTGATGGTACGTATTGTTCTTTATATCGAAATACACCTCTCCTTGCCCCGCCTGTAGCGGCAATGGCTTCTGTGGCCGCACACCATCATACACATACTGATCCTCCAGCACCAGCCAGCGGTTGGTCTCCGCTTCGGTCATGTTCCGGCCTGAACTGTGGGGGTCACCCGGAAGCTCCATATAGTCGTAGATTTGCTGTATCTCTTCCTCTGTCATCTGCTCCAGCAGCAGATCATCATTTACGGTAGACACCGGCACGGCTGCCTCCACCTTCAGTACAGGAATAGCGTCTTCAGCCGGACTTGCCTTAGCATTTACCTGGGTCGCCGTACTGTACTTCGCGATGACTGCCGAGTTCGCCAGACTGGGGACAAGAAGTCCGCTGAATGCGAACATACCGCCTGAGCATAGAACAACTGCCATAGTAACAGACCACTTTTGCTTGTTCAATTGTATGACCTCCATCGGGATTCAGAATATGAACTCTTTCCATAGCTTAATCCCGGGATATTATAGAGTAGAGGAGCAGTTGTTATGGAGTTGTAAAATAGCTTCACAAAGTTGAGCTTAAAAAAAGGCGGATGCGCGTTCCCTTCCCGGGAGCAGATAGCAGCTCAATTCTGGCCTGATGCGCTTCAGCAATCTGGCGGCATAGAGACAGACCCAGACCTGCATGGCCATAGGCCCGCGAACGTGAAGGATCTGCACGGTAGAACGGCTCAAACGCCCGCCTGCTCTGCTCTTCTGTCATTCCGCTTCCGCTATCCTGTACTTCAAGCACCCCTTCTCCGTCCTGCTGATAGGCCAGCACACGGATCGTCTGCCCTGGCGGGGACACCGGAATTGCATTTTCGATCAGATTCACCAGTAAAGCCGCCAGAAGATCAGCATCTCCCCATAAGGCAGGAATGGAGCTATTCATCTCCAGCAGTAATCCGTTATCTGTCACCCTCTGTTGCTCAGTCTGGGCCACAGTGTCAAATAGCGAAGCTACGTCTACCTCTGCCAACACCAGCGGTTGATGCCGCAGAACGGACAGATCCAGCAGTTTAAAAGCCAGATTCTTCAACCTCACCGTCTCACTTAAGATATAATGGCCTGCCTTGATCTGATCCTCCCGGTCGATATTCGCCGTAGTCAGCAGCTCTGCGAATCCCTGCATACTGGTCAGCGGTGTCCGCAGCTCATGGGCCAGATTATCGACCATCCGCTGCTTGTCCTCGGCCATGTCCGATAGATCGGTAATCCGCTGCTCCACCACCGAGGCCATCCGGTTGAAGTTTACGGCCAGCTCCCCGAATTCATCCCTGCTGTTCAGCTCCACACGGTTGGAATAATCGCCTTCAGCAATCGTCTTCGTCGTCTCTGACAACAGCTTGAGCGGCTTGGTCAGATGCCGGATCAGAAGGTAGAGCAGCACCACAAGAAGCGGTCCCACAATCCAGTTAATCATTACAAAAAAACGGTTAAGCTCCTCCTGCTGGGCATACAGCTCGCTGATATCACGATTATAGGCCAGCTCCAGATGCTGATAGGGGGCCGGGAGCGGCATCGCTAACGTCATGATATGTGCTTCCAGTGCTGCACCCGTCTCTTTCTGACCGGAACTCCCCCCGTCCTCAATGGGATAGAGCAGCCTCCCATTCTCCCGCAGCTCTAATCCTATTCCCTGTTTGCGGTAATGCTGACCATAAGATTGAGCCACTCTCAACAACAGTGCCGGGTTGAGCGATACTCCTCTTGCCCGAATCGAATCCAGATTCTCATAGATATTATTCATAATTAGCAGCTGCTCGCTGGCCGCACGATTGCTCTCACTGGCCATGTTCAGCTGCCAGCTTTTTTTCATCACCATTACGACACTTACATCAAGGGCTGCTATAAAAAGAACCAGCACAGCAAGCAGAATCTTATGCCAGAACCGCATGGCTAGACCTGAACTTCCAGCCGGTAGCCCAGCTTGAACACGGTTTTGATCCGTTCTTCCCAGCCCAGCTTTTTACGCAGCTGCCGGATATGTACATCCACAGTACGGGTATCACCGGCATAATCATAGCCCCAAGCCAGCTCCAGCAGCTTCTCTCTGGAAAGAGCAATATTCCGGTTACGGATCAGCACTTCAAGCAGCTCGAATTCTCTGGCCGTCAGATCCACTGGCAGCTGATCCACCCAGACCTGACGCTCTGTGAACCGGACTTCAACCCCATCGCATATATAAGCAGAAGCGGCCTGCTCATTCCTCCGCAACACGACATTAATCCGGGCCAGCAGCTCCAGAATCTCAAAAGGCTTAATAATATAATCATCCGCCCCCAGCTCGAAGCCCCTGATCCGGTCAGAGAGTGCACCCCGGGCTGTAATCAGAATCACCGGAATCCGCAGTGGCGCAATCTGCTCCATCACCCCGAACCCGTCCAGACCGGGAAGCATGACATCCAAGAGAACCAGATCCGCACGTTCCTTCTCCAGCATGTCTGCTACCTCCGAGCCGCTATAGGCTTTGGCATACGTATGTCCCACCAGCTTAAGGTTCATAGTTATTAAATCATTAATCGCCTGTTCATCCTCAACAACAAGTATATGAGCCATCTGTAGAATATCCTCCTAACTTCTGTAGCCACGAGGTGACTGTTCATAGGTAACCTAATCTTAATCATACCAGATTCCATAACATCCATAACCTTTAAGCCGAACCTGACCTTACCCACCCACCTGCCAAAAAGTCCTGACGAATCAAGAACTGCTTGATCGTCAGGACTACTTTGTTCATAGTACATAAACTTCCCGTTTATTTTCTCATATCGGCGGGCTCATAAATGAGGTAACGCAGCCCAGTCCTTGTCCCCGCATGGTCCGCTCCTTGTAGGGTGAGAAACACACCCACTATTGGGGAGGAAAGCCAAATCACGGTTTTCGCAGACTAGTGGATATTTCCAGCTTGGACACATCCGCACCATAAAGCTTACGTACACTTTCAGCCGCACGCATGATAAATTCAGACTCGCTATACTTCTCAGGAAAAACAGGTTTGTCCGGATAGCGTAGAGAGGATACATAACCCTGCCGAAACGAATAACCCCCCGGCACATAACAGGACAACTATAGAAAAACAGACCACATTTTCTTATTCAATAGGATAACCTCATTAGGAATATAGTACTTTCTCTACCACTATCCTACTCTCAACATGTTATAAAATAGAGTAACAGTTGTTATGGAGTTGTAAAAAGTAACAGGACCGGCAATGACTCGATCCAGATTGGAACCAAGACGGCTTCTACAGCACGCAAATGGAAAAAAGTATCTTATTGCTTAAGTTTCCGACAGACGGACCGAAGCAAGTGGACAAACAACAACTATTTCTGCGTGCGAACTCTTCTTTGGCTGAAATCGAATCTATTAAGTGTTGTTTTTCCAACTCCTGTCCCTGCATCGGTCATTTGCTTATCAGCAAGTGGATAAAATCTAACTATCGGCCGTAACCGTTATATCGTTGCTTATCTGGCTGCGCCCAGGCTTCTCCGGAAAATACAAAAAGACCACTATCAGAAAATCAACAGTGGTCTTAAGTGCTTGGCAACGTCCTACTCTCCCAGGACCCTTCGGTCCAAGTACCATCGGCGCTGGAGGGCTTAACGGTCGTGTTCGGGATGGGTACGTGTGGAACCCCTCCGCTATCGCCACCAAACGGGCATTTGAATATCAAATGCTATTATTCAGGTCTCAGCATCGCCAAATGCTGAAAACAAATTTTCTTTACCGAGCTACTTGAGCTCCATAAATTACAATTTGATTCCTGAAAACTGAATCCGAAACAAATCTGCGTGATCGAAATTTGGATAAGCCCTCGACCGATTAGTATTGGTCAGCTCCATGCATTGCTGCACTTCCACCTCCAACCTATCTACCTCGTCGTCTTCAAGGGGTCTTACATACTGGGAAATCTCATCTTGAGGGGGGCTTCACGCTTAGATGCTTTCAGCGCTTATCCCGTCCGTACGTAGCTACTCAGCCATGCTCCTGGCGGAACAACTGATGCACCAGCGGTACGTCCATCCCGGTCCTCTCGTACTAAGGACAGCTCCTCTCAAATTTCCTGCGCCCACGACAGATAGGGACCGAACTGTCTCACGACGTTCTGAACCCAGCTCGCGTACCGCTTTAATGGGCGAACAGCCCAACCCTTGGGACCTACTTCAGCCCCAGGATGCGATGAGCCGACATCGAGGTGCCAAACCTCCCCGTCGATGTGGACTCTTGGGGGAGATAAGCCTGTTATCCCCAGGGTAGCTTTTATCCGTTGAGCGATGGCCCTTCCATGCGGTACCACCGGATCACTAAGTCCGACTTTCGTCCCTGCTCGACTTGTAGGTCTCGCAGTCAAGCTCCCTTATGCCTTTGCACTCTGCGAATGATTTCCAACCATTCTGAGGGAACCTTTGAACGCCTCCGTTACTCTTTAGGAGGCGACCGCCCCAGTCAAACTGCCCGCCTGACACGGTCCCCGTACCGGGTTACGGTACCAGGTTAGAACCTAGATACGATCAGGGTGGTATCCCAACGGCGCCTCCACAGAAGCTTGCGCTCCTGCTTCAACGGCTCCCACCTATCCTGTACAGATCGTACCCAAATTCAATATCAAGCTGCAGTAAAGCTCCATGGGGTCTTTCCGTCTTGTCGCGGGTAACCTGCATCTTCACAGGTATTAAAATTTCACCGGATCTCTCGTTGAGACAGCGCCCAAGTCGTTACGCCATTCGTGCGGGTCAGAATTTACCTGACAAGGAATTTCGCTACCTTAGGACCGTTATAGTTACGGCCGCCGTTTACTGGGGCTTCGGTTCACAGCTTCGGATTGCTCCTAACCGCTCCCCTTAACCTTCCAGCACCGGGCAGGCGTCAGCCCGTATACTTCGCCTTACGGCTTCGCACAGACCTGTGTTTTTGCTAAACAGTCGCTTGGGCCTTTTCACTGCGGCCCCCTCGGGCTATTCACCCTACCGAGGCACCCCTTCTCCCGAAGTTACGGGGTCATTTTGCCGAGTTCCTTAACGAGAGTTCTTCCGCGCGCCTTAGAATTCTCTTCTCGCCTACCTGTGTCGGTTTGCGGTACGGGCACCTTCTCCTGACTAGAGGCTTTTCTTGGCAGTGTGAGATCATGACCTTCGCTACTGTAATTTTCGCTCCCCATCACAGCCCAGCCTTACGGTGTGCGGATTTGCCTGCACACCAGCCTCACTGCTTAGACGGACATCCATCAGTCCGCGTCACTACCCTCCTGCGTCACCCCATCGCTCATAGCGGATTACGGTGGTACAGTAATTTCAAACTGTTGTCCTTCGACTACGCCTGTCGGCCTCGCCTTAGGTCCCGACTTACCCTGAGCGGACGAGCCTTCCTCAGGAAACCTTGGGCTTTCGGCGGATCAGATTCTCACTGATCTTTTCGTTACTCATACCGGCATTCTCACTTGTGTAGTGTCCAGCGCTCCTTACGGTACACCTTCAACCCCTACACAACGCTCCCCTACCCCAGATGCAAAGCATCTAGCCATAGCTTCGGTGGTGTGTTTAGCCCCGTTACATTTTCGGCGCAGAGTCACTCGACCAGTGAGCTATTACGCACTCTTTCAATGGTGGCTGCTTCTAAGCCAACATCCTGGTTGTCTGTGCAACTCCACATCCTTTCCCACTTAACACACACTTGGGGACCTTAGCTGATGGTCTGGGCTGTTTCCCTTTTGACAATGGATCTTAGCACTCACTGTCTGACTCCCGGCAAGAAGGTAATGGCATTCGGAGTTTGACTGAGCTTGGTAACCCTTGCGGGCCCCGCACCCAATCAGTGCTCTACCTCCACCACTCCATTCACCGAGGCTAGCCCTAAAGCTATTTCGGGGAGAACCAGCTATCTCCGAGTTCGATTGGAATTTCTCCGCTACCCCCACCTCATCCCCGCATTTTTCAACATGCGTGGGTTCGGGCCTCCAGTGCGTGTTACCGCACCTTCACCCTGGACAGGGGTAGATCACACGGTTTCGGGTCTACGTCCACATACTCAGTCGCCCTATTCAGACTCGCTTTCGCTGCGGCTCCGGCTTCTCACCTTAACCTTGCATGTTAAACGTAACTCGCCGGTTCATTCTACAAAAGGCACGCCATCATCCATAAAGAGGACTCTGACTTTTTGTAAGCACACGGTTTCAGGTTCTATTTCACTCCCCTTCCGGGGTGCTTTTCACCTTTCCCTCACGGTACTGTTTCACTATCGGTCGCCAGGTAGTATTTAGCCTTAGCAGATGGTCCTGCTGGATTCATACGGGGTTTCACGTGCCCCGCACTACTCGGGATCCGTCTCGGAGAGAATACCATTTCGGCTACAGGGCTTTTACCTCTATCGCGGGCCTTTCCAGACCTCTTCGCCTACCCTATTCCTTTGTAACTCCATGTGAGACGTCCCACAACCCCAAGAGGCAAGCCCCTTGGTTTAGGCTGTTCCGCGTTCGCTCGCCGCTACTGACGGAATCACTATTGTTTTCTCTTCCTCAGGGTACTTAGATGTTTCAGTTCCCCTGGTCTGCCTCTGCGTATCCTATGTATTCAGATACGAGTAACTGCGAATTACCACAGCTGGGTTTCCCCATTCGGACACCCCCGGATCAAAGCTTGCTTACAGCTCCCCGAGGCAGTTTCGTTGTTCGCCACGTCCTTCGTCGGCTCCTGGCGCCTAGGCATCCTCCGTGTGCTCTTAGTAGCTTAACCAATGTGTTTTCCGTTAGGAAAATCACTTAGCATCACTAAAATATTGAAACTTGTTTACACAAGTTCAGCTTAAAGGAATGTTCTAAAACGCAAATTCGTTTCGGTATCCAGTTTTCAAGGATCAAGTTTCTTGCGTGAGAGTTTGAGCTCTCAAAACTGACCAACGAGTGAGTAACTAGCCGACCGGCTAGATTTAAGATTTGAATGTTTCCGTTGCAGGAAACGATTCTCCATAGAAAGGAGGTGATCCAGCCGCACCTTCCGATACGGCTACCTTGTTACGACTTCACCCCAATCATCTACCCCACCTTCGGCGGCTGGCTCCCTTGCGGGTTACCCCACCGACTTCGGGTGTTGTAAACTCTCGTGGTGTGACGGGCGGTGTGTACAAGACCCGGGAACGTATTCACCGCGGCATGCTGATCCGCGATTACTAGCAATTCCGACTTCATGCAGGCGAGTTGCAGCCTGCAATCCGAACTGAGACCGGCTTTGCTGGGATTGGCTCCACCTCGCGGCTTCGCTTCCCGTTGTACCGGCCATTGTAGTACGTGTGTAGCCCAGGTCATAAGGGGCATGATGATTTGACGTCATCCCCACCTTCCTCCGGTTTGTCACCGGCAGTCACTCTAGAGTGCCCAGCTCAACCTGCTGGCAACTAAAGTCAAGGGTTGCGCTCGTTGCGGGACTTAACCCAACATCTCACGACACGAGCTGACGACAACCATGCACCACCTGTCTCAACTTTCCCCGAAGGGCACCTGATGCATCTCTGCTTCGTTAGTTGGATGTCAAGACCTGGTAAGGTTCTTCGCGTTGCTTCGAATTAAACCACATACTCCACTGCTTGTGCGGGTCCCCGTCAATTCCTTTGAGTTTCAGTCTTGCGACCGTACTCCCCAGGCGGAGTGCTTACTGTGTTAACTTCGGCACCAAGGGTATCGAAACCCCTAACACCTAGCACTCATCGTTTACGGCGTGGACTACCAGGGTATCTAATCCTGTTTGCTCCCCACGCTTTCGCGCCTCAGCGTCAGTTACAGCCCAGAAAGTCGCCTTCGCCACTGGTGTTCCTCCACATATCTACGCATTTCACCGCTACACGTGGAATTCCACTTTCCTCTTCTGTACTCAAGTCACCCAGTTTCCAGTGCGACCTCAGGTTGAGCCCAAGGTTTAAACACCAGACTTAAATAACCGCCTGCGCGCGCTTTACGCCCAATAATTCCGGACAACGCTTGCCCCCTACGTATTACCGCGGCTGCTGGCACGTAGTTAGCCGGGGCTTTCTTCTCAGGTACCGTCACTCCGGCAGCAGTTACTCTACCGGACGTTCTTCCCTGGCAACAGAGCTTTACGATCCGAAAACCTTCATCACTCACGCGGCGTTGCTCCGTCAGGCTTGCGCCCATTGCGGAAGATTCCCTACTGCTGCCTCCCGTAGGAGTCTGGGCCGTGTCTCAGTCCCAGTGTGGCCGTTCACCCTCTCAGGTCGGCTACGCATCGTCGCCTTGGTGGGCCGTTACCCCACCAACTAGCTAATGCGCCGCAGGCCCATCCCCAAGCAGCAGATTGCTCCGCCTTTCATTCTCTCCTCAGGAGAAGAAAGAAATTATCCGGTATTAGCTACCGTTTCCGGTAGTTATCCCAGCCTTGAGGGCAGGTTGCCTACGTGTTACTCACCCGTCCGCCGCTAAGTCTGAAAGGAAGCAAGCTTCCTCTCAAACTCCGCTCGACTTGCATGTATTAGGCACGCCGCCAGCGTTCGTCCTGAGCCAGGATCAAACTCTCCAAATTGGTATTTAGAAAGAGCGATTGCTCATTTTGAAACATCTGACGAGAATTGTTACATCCTCTAATTTGGATCTCACCGAAGTGATCTCCAGATACTCACTCGTTGTTCAGTTTTCAAAGATCAAGCTCGTTGTCAGCGCCGCTCACCGCGTCACCAGCAACTTTTATAATATAACATGGATCAAACAACTATGCAACTATTATTTCAAAAGTTTCTGCTGAAGCAATACCATCAGCTCTTCCGCAGTATCCCAAACCAGAGGACGTATCTCCTGAAGATGTATCCTTAACAGATCTGCCTCATCGCTTCTGACCGTCCAGATTACCGGAATGTTCAGCCCAAGCGCATAGCCCGCTGCCAGATACACCTCAGATGACTGGCCTGTGAGGTCCGCAATAACCAGCTTGCTGTCCGCCACAGACTCCAGGGAATTCGTAGCTTTGCTCCTGCTGGCAAGCAAACGGGGTAAATAGCCAAATTGCTCGATTTTGGCCCAAAGCTTGTCCTGCCATTCCGCCTGCAGCTTCTCATCATCCGGCAGAAGAACCAGGCATTGTTGTAAAATCCGGCCGCCTGCGATTGCAGCAGCTTCCTCCCACCCCATAGGGGTCAAAGAGAAGTTCATACCTTCCCGGACTAACAGCTCCTCATTTTGCAGCCTGTCAATAATATAGACCAGCTCCTGCAGATTGGGAGAGTACGTCAGATTGTAGCTGCGGGACAGGGGATGAATAACCACCGGCTCCCCAGGGCCACCGCAATGCCTATGCAGATACTGCAGCAGCCTGTTTCCTTTATCCTCAGCAGTTGCCGGAATACCCGGGGCATTCACAATCTCCTCCAGATCACTGAACGCAAGGACCACCTTCCCGCCACAATCCATTTTTTCGCGGATATAGCCTGAGATCAGATGCAGCATGTCCCGCTTCTGCTGGAACGAGAGCGCAAGAATCGATTCATAACTGTCTCTAAGCAAGCTGTAGCTTCCCCCAGGAGAGCAGGAGCAGTCGAAATATTGATCATACTCACCGTCTGCTGCAATGCGGACAATCTGATCGCAGAATGCACAATGTTTCTTTTGCATAACCATCACCTCTTCAGAATAGCAGTCTCCCTACCTTACCAAGAATGGATGGAAAAGTGGACCGGAAATTCCTTCCTCCCCATACAGCGCTTAGCGTTTCTTCACCTAATAGGTGCCGGCAAGCGGGCGGGACATCAGATGGGTCTCCGAATTCCGCAAAATGCAAACCATGACGTGAAACTGGATGGTTTACACGCTTTTATGTTATACTCCTTCGTATATTTAGGTGGGGAGGTGAACAATAAATGGGAAGGCGATTTTGCAAATGGATTGTGCTCATGAATTGATTCACTTCTCAAGCGGCTGTTCATGTCCATCGTTAAGTTCTATAGGATATGCAATCTAACCATAACTTGGAGGTGAATCCCTCTTCATGAGGGGGAAAGCTTGGACCTAATAACGATCACTAATTTAATTATTCTTGCCATATTAATTGTTTTAACCGCTTTTTTTGTAGCTTCGGAATTTGCGGCCGTCAAAATCCGCATGTCGCGCATTGAACAATTGATTGATGAAGGAAATAAGAAAGCCGTCATTGCCAAAAAGGTTGTCGGTAATTTGGACTATTATCTTTCCGCCTGCCAGCTTGGAATTACCGTTACAGCCCTTGGTCTGGGGGCGATCGGTAAACCAGCCGTGGAACGCATTCTTTACCCGGTCTTTGATTTCTTTAACTTGTCCGGCGCAACCGCTTCCGTTGCTTCCTATGCCATTGCGTTTATTTTTGTTACCTTCTTACACGTCGTTGTAGGTGAAATGGCACCCAAGACGCTGGCGATCCAGTTTTCTGAAAAGATGACGCTGCTGCTCTCTCCCCCACTGTACTGGTTCGGCAAAATTATGCATCCTTTTATCGTTGCCCTAAATGGAACTTCCCGGGTTATTCTGCGCCTGTTTGGAGTAAAACCCGCCGGACATGAAGATCATTATTCAGAAGAGGAGCTTCGGATCATTATGGCTCAAAGCTTCAAAGGCGGGGCGCTGAATGAAACAAAGCTGGAATATTTAGATAATGTATTTGCTTTTGATGAACGTATCGCCAAAGACATCATGATTCCAAGAACTGAAATGGTAGCTTTGGATTACGCAATGTCGTATGAAGAGATCATAAGTGTCATTGATTCCAATAATTATAGCCGTTACCCGGTCACCCAGGATGGAAACAAGGATATCATTCATGGTGTGGTGAACATCAAAAAAATGCTTCCCCACATTATCGCCGGCCGGGAGCGTCATCTGAAGGATTTTGTACGCAGCCTCCCCATTGTAGCGTCGACGACTCCTATTAAGGAAGCTATGCTCAAAATGCAGCAGGAACAGATGCATATGGCCATGGTTGCTGACGAATATGGAGGTACAGCCGGAATCCTGACCTTAGAGGATATTCTGGAGGAGCTTGTAGGCGAAATCCGCGACGAGTTTGACGCAGATGAACTTGCTGATATTCAGCTTATCGGCGAGCAGATCTATAGGATCAATGGACGTGTCTTGCTTGAAGAGATTGAACAGCAGTTTGGATTAGTCTTTGAGGACAGGGATGGCATAGATACTATCGGAGGCTGGATTCAATATAAGGCCGGCAATCCCGTGACCCCGGGGTATGAGCTTCAGGATGGCGGTCAACACTGGGTCATTACTGAAATGGATAACCTGCAGATCAAGCAGATTGTTCTTACGAGAGCAGTAGAGCAATCTTCATAGCGTATAATTATAACTTTTGGAGGTGAATCCCTCAGCCGGAGGGAAAAATTTGGACGGAGTCATTACATTAAACTTAATTCTGGTAGCTGTCTTTATTGGCCTTACCGCTTTCTTTGTAGGCGCTGAGTTCGCTATTCTCAAGGTACGTATGTCCCGGATTGATCAACTGATCACTGAAGGCAACAAGAAAGCGGTGACCGCCAAAATGGTTGCCCGCGATTTAGATTACTATCTATCCGCTTGTCAATTAGGGATTACAATAACCGCTTTGGTGCTCGGTGCGCTGGGTGAGCCTACCGTTGAACGGGTTTTGCATCCGCTCTTTGACCAAATGGGTGTTCCAGCCGCCTTGTCTACCGTCTTATCTTATCTGATCGCCTTGTCAATCATCACCTTCTTGCATGTAGTGATTGGAGAGCTTGCCCCCAAGACACTGGCGATTCAATTTGCTGAAAAGATGACCTTACTGCTTGCTCCTCCGCTCTATTGGTTCGGCAAAATCACCTATCCGTTCATCGTTGCCCTGAATGGATCTGCAAGACTGTTGCTCCGTATTTTTGGAGTGAAGCCTGCGGGGCATGAAACGGTGCACTCTGAAGAAGAGCTGAAGTGGATTGTGGACCAGAGCTTTGAGAGCGGAGAAATCAACAAGACGGAACTCATCTATTTGAATAACATCTTCGCTTTTGATGAACGCAGACTTAGTGAGATTATTGTGCCCATTGAAAAAGTGGTAACTGTACAAATGGGAATGCCCGTCGATAAGTTAATTGAAGTAGTGGGTGAGCATGACTACACCCGTTACCCCGTTGTAAGTCCAAATGAAAGCGAACCGTTTACGGGTTACATTAATACCAAAGAAATGTTGACCAGTATTGCAGCAGGACGAAGCGCGGACTGGCAAAAATTCGTGCACGAGATTCCAACATTTACGGAGACTGAGAACCTGCGGGATGTATTGTTGCGCATGCAGCACACCAGGGTCCATATGGCAAAAGTGACGGACAGCACCGGCAAGACTACCGGCATTGTGACCATGGAGGATCTTCTGGAAGAGATTGTTGGCGAGATTCGTGATGAGTCGTTGAATATCAATGTTCCTCCGCCTCAGAGAGAATTGAATTAAAGAAGCAGCATTTTACAAAAAAGGGCCTTTTCAAGGCCTTTTTTTGTATGCAGCTTAATTAAATTGCCAGCAGCTCAAGCTAAGGTTGCCATACTGATAACTCCGGTGAAGCAGCTGCGCATTACGCCCCGGGTCTCCCGCTCCCATAGCGATGAACAGCGGAATAAAGTGCTCACTCGTCGGGACCGCCATCTCCGCATAGGGAGCAAGCTCATCATATTGGAACAACGCTGCTGTATCCCACGCTTCCAGCTTCTCCTGAATCCAGTGATCGAACTGCTCGGCCCACCCGTTAACGTCCTCCGAATTCCAGTTCAACCTCCGCAGATTATGAACGGTTCCCCCGCTGGCGATAATAAGCACATCCTGTTCACGCAGCGCCGCCAGTGCCTTGCCGATCTCATACTGTTGTTCATTAGGCAGATCTCGATTCACAGACATCGCCACAACCGGAATGTCCGCCTCCGGATAGAGCAGCTTCAGCACTGCCCATGCGCCGTGATCGAGTCCTCTGGTCTCATTCCGTACACTCTCAATCCCGTGCGCAGTAAATAAATTCTGGATTTGATCCGCAAGCGCCCGGTCACTCTTCGCCGGATAAGTCATCTGGTACAGCTCGTCCTGGAATCCGCCGAAGTCATAAATGGTATCATACGTTGCCGCCGCGCCTATGGACTGCACGGATTCCTCCCAATGCGCTGAGAAAAGAACGATAGCTTTCGGTTTGGGCATATGGTCTTTGAACTCTTTTAACAGCTTGGTGTAGGCATTATCTTCAAGAACAATAGATGGAGCTCCGTGTGCAAAAAAATAGGAAGGCATCATCGACAATCACTCCTTATGAATGGGTTAATCCGGCATCCTGCTTGAGCCATTGCAGGAAATCGCGCTGGTTCTCTTCAGTTACGCCGTGGTCAGACGGATAGAGTCTGAAGGTCAACCGTTCGGTTTGCCCCTCCAGATAGGCGGCAGTCTCATGTCCAATGTGCACCGGGAACACCGAATCGTATTCACCATGCGAAGCGAAGACGGACACGTTCTTAAGGCTGCGGAGGTCATACTCCATTTTCACAAAATCAGGAATATATCCGTTCAGCGCGACAATACCCTTGAGCTGCTCGCCCATCGTAAGCGCAAGCGTCATGGACAGAATGGCCCCTTGGCTGAAGCCGAGCAAATAACGTCTGTCCGGATCGACCGGATACTGCTGCGTTGCATAGTGAATGAAGGCCTCAAGATCGCTGACAGCTTGGTCAAACATCTCACGGATGGGGTTGCCCAGGCTTTTCAAATCATAATATTGATACCCCGTACCCAGCGGCAGATTCCCGCGAACCCCGATAATAATGAACTCCTCAGCCAACGGTGCCACTAGACCGAACATATTGTGCTCATTAGAGCCCTTGCCGTGAAAAGTAAAGATCACCGGGTACCTCCTGCCTTGCAACAGCTTATCCGGTAAATGAACATCATATGAATATTTAGGATTCATCTTATTTTCCTCCATACTTAATATCCATAATTAAATATTAGTTATAATAATATATTTTCTATATGAGTAATTTATCGTAGTCTGCATTGACTTGTCAATAATAAAATTGTTAATATAAAAATAAGTTTAGTATTACAAATATTATTAAGGTGTGATCCCATGGATATCGGCGCTACAATACGGGCAATCCGCAAGCGGAAAAATATCACCATCGCGCAAATCTGCGACACTACCGGCCTCTCCCAAGGCTTCATGAGCCAGGTCGAAACCAATAAAACCTCGCCTTCGATTTCAACGCTGGAGAATATTGCACAGGCCCTAAAAGTGCCTTTAGCTTATTTGCTGTTAAAGAAAGAGGAGCGAATGCAGATTGTCCGCAAGGATGAACGGAGAATCACCACCAGCGGCGCAGCTAAGCTCAAGGTCGAGCACCTCAGTTCTACCCAGAACGTACGCATGTCTATCGTGGAGTTCCCTCCCGGTGCCATGATTGGGGATGCCCCCCATGCGCATGAAGGACAGGAGGTCCATATCGTCCTTAAAGGGACCATCTATGCACAGCAAGGGGAAGACGGCGCCGAATTTACCGAAGGTGATTCCTTTAGCTGGAATGCCTGCACCCCCCATTCCGTCAAAAATACGGGGGAAGACACCGCGATTGTGCTAATCTCCATCTACACAGAAAACGAAAACGGACAGGACGTCCTCTGAACAATCAAAAGCCCGTACTCTGGCCGGATAGGCGGAGTGCGGGCTTTTATTCACATATTCGCTATCTCATTATATTCAGCATGTTTCTCTATCTCCGTCACGATCATCTGCTGATTGATCTCTTGAATCCTATAGGCCTTGGCCTGTTCTCTGGAGGAGATCACTTTATATACGTCATCTTTATAAATAATGGCGCAGTGATTCTCAGTGGCTATGCCTGTTGTATCCATCCCCTTAACCATCTCCAAGAAATCTGCCTCACGGTTGTCTTCATTATAATGAGGACAGTGAATCCCTGGTAAGATCCCCATCGCCTTCAATTTGATATAAATCCTCTCTCCTGAAGTATCAAACGCCTCTGTATCACTATGACCGTATTCGTACCAGCAGATCGAACCCGCACTCATCCCTGACAACACAACCCCCGAGTCGTACGCTTTCTTCAGCAAAAGATCCACACCATGCTCCCGCCAGATATCAAGCATCATCCTCGTATTACCGCCACCCACATAGATTACATCGGCGGATAAAATCATGTCCTCTATTTCTTCTAGTGCATATGTATTTTTCGTCAGCAGCAAATACTTGACCTCACACCCTAACCGGTCACCGTACACTATTTGAAAAGAGTCACAATATCCTTCCGCATCCATGCTTGCTGTAGGAATGAACAATGCTTTGGGCTTCCTTTTATTCGTTAGATCTACAATCGTCTGATCGATGGCCAAAGTCTCCAATTCGCTAATCTCTCCTCCGCCAATCGCCACAATAATCCCCATCTCCATCACTCCTATTTATAATATGGAAGCAGAACAAGAATACAAAAAAGCCCCGGATGCATGACGTCTTATTCAGACAAACCGGGACTGACTCTGTTGTGGTAGTTATAAAGTGTGAGTTATAACATCAATTAAGACAAAAACAGCCTCAAACGGGCTGTTTTTATACCTTTTTTTCAATAGTCTATAACATGTAGTGACATAAACAATAAGCTTGTATATCATGATTTGATACAAACTTTATAAGTTTTATTAATGGTTCACTTGAGTTGATAATTTATCAAACATAAAAAATATTAATCAGTTTGAAAATAAGAACAGGTTTGTACTTTTCCGATTATAATGAGTAAAGACTTTGCACGACTTAAGCCAACATACATGTGCTCTCTATGTTCTTGAAAATCTATAGAGTCCATCCCCCATAAAAAAACTATCTCAGATTCTAAACCTTTAAATTTATTAACCGTTGTCACTAGTATCGAATTATTACTTCTTTGATCAATTTCTTTATATTGATGTCCTTTAGGGAGAGGATTTTTTTCAAGAGCCTGGATATACTCCCTTTTGTTTTTAGAATCAACGATTAATACAGCAATTTTACTTGACTCTATTTGCTCATCTAATAATAATTTTTGAATTCTTAAATGAATCTTTAAAGCTTGATTATTCATATTAACAGCATCTTCAAACTGTATTCCAATGCCATTTAAATTTGAGTGCTCGACAGGTTCACCTTGATAATATTTATATGAAGCCATATGAATTGGAATTGTATTTCTGCAATTTCTTAAAAGTGGGTATATTTCATCCTCGACTATTGGAAACGTACTTACTCGGGAATATAAATTCTGATTACCATCATAAAAGATATAAAATGGACTGGATTTTTCGTCAGATAGAATTAATTCAAGTGGTAGCCAGTATTCTTCTCTAAAGTCTTGACCTTCATCAACTACTATTGCCTCATATCTATCAGTGAGTGTATCTACTACAGCGCATGCGAGAGCATTAGGAAGTTGCACATCATATTCATCTTCTCCTGAATATGTTTTTTTTGCGTCCTCTAGAAAATCAACACCGCTCATTTCCTTAGCTTCTTTGATTTTAGAATAACATAGTTGATGAAAACTCATTACAGTTAGTCCATTGATATCTTTACATATTTCAGCCAAATGATCTGCAAGCGGACGATTGTAACATGTCAATAGTGTTGAAAATCCTTCCTTAGCTAATCGCTTCGCTTTCTCCACAGCAAGTATAGTTTTCCCAGTACCTGCACCACCACTAACTACAACACGACGTTTTTTTTTAAGTATATCCAACACCTTAACTTGTTCATTCGTTAAGAGTATCCTTGCTTCTTCCTCTTCCTTTAAACTTTTTGACAATAATGGTTTTACAGAGAATGATTTTGCAAAAATCCTTTTAAAAAGATCTATTCCTCTTTGTCCGATAGAAGTTGTTGTTGGATCATTATTAGTCCAAAAATCAATACATCCCTCTACCCACATTTTAATATCCACTAAATTATTATTTATGCCAATTAAAGCCGCAGGCATCTCTGGCCTTACTAGCAATTTGGAATCACTTAAGTCAGGGAAAAACACAGCATGTCCACATGTAACCTTTTTATTTCCAAGCATTTTCCACTCGTCAGTTTCATAAAGCTTAGAACGTATCGAGTATTTAGCTCTTAGAGCTTGCTTTATGGGATCTTTTATTAAATGCTTCTGTGCGTAACGATCGGTTGAGAACCATTGATTAGTTTCAGCATCAAAAGAAAGCCCACCGCCTTTCACTTCAATGCACAAATATCCAAAATCAGGATGTAAAATCACAAAATCAGTTTCTCCATCTTTTGCTTCATCATTTTCTCTTTTTAAAATCCAAGCTACTTGTGAGAATACATAGTAGCTATTAGGTAGTCCCTCTTTAAAGGCTTGATATAACTCAACCTCACCCTTTGAGTCAACCATAGAAAGTTGTGCTTCAGTTAAATCCGGTATCATCTTAGCCAAATCACTTATTCCTCCATAATATTCATTTTAGTTATATTAATAGGAATTCTTTTTTCTCCGCTTGCAAAATCAACAATTAAGAGTTTTAATTTTCCTTTGTTAATTTCTCCTTTTATAACCCCCAACCCGTGAGTGAAATGATTTATTTTAGCACCTGCTATAAACTTATCTAACAAATTATTTTTTTCTGCAATTGCTCTCCATCCATAATCCAATACATAATCTGTAATTTTATCATACGGATTCTGTATACGGTTAATGCGTACACATTGTTCGTCATCAACGAATTCGATAACGTATATCCAGAATTTTTCACCTAAATCTTTTGCTACTTTCATTTGTGATTTTGAAAGTATTACATCATAGTTGTTCCATTCTCCCATAAAACCATAAATTTTTATGTATCGATTTATTTCCTCAGTCTCATCACTATGTGAAATAATATCATAGGTTTCATCCACACCAGAAGGTTGTATTGGTCTACGCCCTGCCTTATCTTCGTAATCAAATGCAATTCTTTTGGTAGACAATTGGCATTGTAGTTTTCCAGCATTATCAATTCTTTGTGTCCCCCCCATCCTTGAATCGTTTGAAACATAGGAAATCAAACGTTTTTTTTGACTACTAAACCTAAAATCTTCAGGAAGTGTTACTGAGCTTGTAGAGACTTTATCATTAGGCTGGATTTCATTATAAGAAGTATTTGTATTGTACACCTCTGAGCTTTTCTCTCTACTGTAGTAATTTAACTTATTTTGGTTTTGATATTCGGAAGATATACTATCGTCCTCAAAATCTTCATCATTTTCATCAACTACTATTGATGACTCAAAATGGCTGTCTTCTTCAATTAGAGACTCAGTATCAGCAGAATAATGTTGATCTGTGGCAATATCATCATGTGTAAAATCTTCAATTAAATTAGATTCATATTCAATAACATCGTACCCTTTTGAGTTTAACCATCTTTCTATATCCGTAGTAGAAAGTTGCAGTATCAGGGCTATTTCCCTATCCTTACCCTCTATTTCAAAGAGAGAACTCAAAGAGCTACTTAGATTATACAGAGTCAATGGGTTATCGAACTGGCCTGCATAATACATTGAATTTGCATCTGCATCATACCATGAGTCAACACTTTGATTGTAAATTCTTCTGCCAGACTTATTAGTAAAAGAAATTGATAACGATTGAACTTTATAAAACTTCGCTTTAGTAATTTTGTTAATAATTCCATCTAGTGTCGCCATTGAATCTTCAGCTTTTATATTAGCAAAAAGTGTAGCAAAGTATTTTGCCCTTTTTTGTAATGAACTTATAAGTTCTACATCTTGTATCTTATCCGTAACGTCTAGTTGAAGATCATCCCTTTGGATAACTAGAATATCAAAAAAATCAAATAAAATTTCTTTATCTCTTAGAACCTCTGATATTTTAATAAAGTATTTAGAATTAGTAGGAGGTAGTTGCCCATCCACATCAAAAAAATAAAGTGATGATGTTGGTTGGAAAGTATTATCTGTTGCTAACAACTTTAAGGTATCAGTCGTTTTTCCCTTTTCATTCATAAGTCTATTACTTATAAGTTGCTTATATATAACCTCTATTTGTTTTAATGTATTATTATCGAATTGGCTACCTTCGATTTTTTTTAATAGACTTATACAATCTTGAATTGTAATAATAGTTTTAATTTTTAAAAATTCCTCTTGTTCCTTATTAAAACTTATTAATTCATGAACAACAGGAAAAAAATTCTTTACAATACTTTTTAGTGTCCCTGAATATAATTCAGTAGATTTATAACACTGTTTATTATTAGCAGGTATACTGGCATTGTTTCTAACAAAGTATTCAAAATAAGTAATTACAGCCTTCTCATTTATTCTTGTATAATAAGTAGTTTTTTTACAATTGGAGTGTATCTCATCCCAACCTTTTATTATCATTTTCCAAAATGAAATTGAAAAATTATAATTGTTAGTTTGTTCTAAATAATCAATGAAAACTGCATTCCTTAATCCATGCTGTCTACTTCCTATATACCCCCTAGTTATTCCGTCATAAAAACTACCATCATTGTCTATGTACTCAAAGTATGATTTTACTGATGGATATTTTTCAGTCATTCCTAACCTTTCAATAGTAGGTTCGATTTTAACACTTAATTTTTCTTTCACCCCCAACTTTATCAGCATCATCTTCCACTTACTTATTTCTAATTCCTTTTCCACATATTTATTAGTAATATATCTACCTTCTGGGAGTATCCCTTCTATTTTTAGTTCAGGACCATAAAAATCTGATAAATAACAATTTATAGGCAGTTCTAAATCCCCTTTATTTGTCATGAATTTTAATTTTCGCAAACTTCTGTAATCGTTATCAGCAAGTTTCCCTTGTTGATACACTTTAAATACAAATCTTCCTATTTGTATTGCATTATTAATATTTATAGAATTGTTCTGTATCATTTCATTAATTGATTTACGTATAACCTCAATATCTGAAGGTTCTCTTACTCCTAATTTTTTCAACCAATCTAATAATTCTTTATTGCTTTTTATACTTTCATACAACATTGAATTTATGCATTTTAAGCCAATTATATTATTAATCTCTTTTTCTCCTTCAGTAATCGGAAAATATAAATTCTCAGGGGACATTAATATATTACTATTAGTCAACAAAAATGCATTTATTTTCAGTAAGTTTGACCATTCAAATTTCAGTTTGTGAGAATCCTTTTCATATAAAAAATGAACAAGTTTTGTACAGAACTTTAAATCTGAAATGCATAACTCTATGAACGAACGAGTGGTGAAAACAGTACATAAATCTTTGATTTCAAATCTTTTAGCTCCTAAAGCAGATAATTTGCTTTGATTAATAATTTTACAATCAGCAACTTCATATTTATTATTGTAGTGTTTCGTTACAAGTCCAGGATCAAATTCATCACAATAACCCGTACTATCCAGAATACACTCACTAACCTTTAATAGACCATGTTTTATTTCTTGCTTAGGAATAAACGGTGTACTGGCAATTGCTTCAGCAAGTCCGTCATTATATGACTTTTTTAATACAGATGAACCTATGGATGTATAATTAGTTTTAATCAATTTTGTAAACTCATATTTAAACTTATTATTCTCTACCAATTCAGCTAACCAATTAATTTTACATACTGCTACTTGTTTGAAGATAAACCCATTCCAATCGTTTTCAAGAATTTGAGTTCTTTCTGCATTTGTTATAAAGTCTCCATTAATTAAAAAGGTAAACTCACTTTTAACCTTTGTTGGCAGATAACAATAAAATGAAGCATTAGTTATCTCTCTTATTTCTCCATTAAATATAGAAGCAGCAAATGAAATTTTTGTACTTGATGCATTTTTTAATTTATCTGGACATGTAGTAGGATCGAGGGACTTAATTTTTTCTTTTGTTTTTTCATCTACAGGGACAACAAAATCTTTGCATATCCAGCTACTTTCCATCTGTCCATTAACTAAAATATTCCTCATATTTTCGCTAACTTGTTCACGTTCGATCCGTAGCACCTCTGTATTATTATCTAAAAATGAAATTTTACTGACATTACGCAAAAAAAGCATTATTCGTGAATCTTTTAAGACTTCAAGTATATCCTTTCGAATTTTTTCTCTATTATTTATTGAAATTATCGTTGTAACATTTGATTTATTAATCTCAGCTTTTAGCTCATAATCTATGCTAGTACCTTCAACCCAGATAGGAATTATTTGCCATGGATAGTCATTTGTTTCCTTCCAAACATAATGATTTTTATCGAACTTAAAAGTGAAATTATTTGACATAATATAAACTTGGTCACAAGTACCAAAAACTGATTTAAAACCAATTCCCTTATACCCAGTTTTATCAAGATCTTTTGTTTTTCCGCTGTCTCCACTTCCAACATCTGATATCCCTCTAACGTCTTCTCTGGTAAAATGCTTTCCAGTATGGCTAAAGATTATATAGTTATTTAAAAGTTTTATTTGTACCTCTACACCGTTGTTGTCACTCTCTCTAGGGGAATCATCAGCATTCTGTATCAACTCAAAGATAAATCGATTTGCATCTCCGAAAACAGTTTTTGTTAGTATATTTAGAAGATTAGCCAATGACTTTGAAATACTATCATTTCTAAAAGTTTTTTCATTATATAATTCTTGTATAAACTTTTTCTCCTCCATAGATTTACCCCTACTCTCTATTATTTTCAATGAGATAAAAAATCGTTCTCATGACAACTATTTTTCCATATCTACTTGGAGCCAAAAAAGGGTATTGGTGAGACTTTCTCGACAAATATCAATTACTCCAATCTCATAAAAAAGCAGAAGCGCCCGACTCAGATAGATCCGGACACCAAATACACAAAAGTCTTCTAGCCCTAGTAAAAGCGACAAATCCAACCCGAGCATCTTCTTTGTCGTTAAGATTCATCCATTTTTGTAGTTCTTTTAGATCCTCAGCAATAACTAAGATAGAGGTTGCCTCTCTCCCCTTGGCACTGTGTATAGTTGATAAATAAGCATTATCTGCTTCATTAGGCTCTAAGATAATCTGTTCCATTACTTGCTGTGCAGTTATTTTTTTTGACTCTTTCTTCTGACTTGGCCAATCGTAATCAAGAATTTTTAGTTTAACGCCTATTTTCACTCCGAGATTCTTTTCGGAATAGTTCTTCATCTGCTCCTTTAAAGCCTTAAGAAAGCTTTCAATAGCCATTCCATTTAACTCTTGAGCATTCAGCCAAGCAAATATACCCACTAGTAGTTTCCTCCATAACAACCGATCATACTTGATATCAGATAAAGAAACGAAATTGGGATTTTTATTAAAGATAATTCGGGCCAAAGCCAACTCAACAGCTTCAATACTTTTGACATACTCATGAGATTTATTCAAAAGTACTGCCTTAAGTAATTGATTGATAATTTCATATCGCCTATAATCAATCTCCTTTAATTTATTGAGAAATGGAGATTGTTCGATCTCATGTTCACTGATTTTCTGTTGAATATCTATAAGCACTTCATGTTTCCTTGCCAGAATTAAAAATGGAATATGCTCTTTTTCTGAACCAACCTTTAACCTTATCTGATGAAAAGACTCTATTGCCTGCTTTATATCAATCTCTTCCTTGAGAAGAATAACATCCTGCTGTATGTCTGAGTTACTTCCGTTTGCTAATTGTTTTAAAGTGGATTTCTTATTATTAAAATCAACAATTGTCATTGTACTTCGAAAATTATTTGTAAGACTATATTTTTCAAACGCCTCGGGGTTACTCAGCCTACTTTCAAATATTGTTGGTTCCGCCCCTGTAAAACTAAATATCGATTGATTAGGGTCCCCAACAAAAAAGAGAGATGTTTTGGTTAGAAATTGGAATATTTGATCTTGGTAATACGTTACATCCTGATATTCATCAACTAAAATTGATGATAAGCGAGAAGTCAGCGCAACCTTAAGATGCGGAAAATTCAGTAGAAGTTGGTATGCGAAATAAATAGTATCTTGTTGGTCAATTTTATGGTCATCATGTATCGTTTTTTTTAACAAAGCCATCTCGTCTTTTGTTATTCTATTTGATCTAAAACTTCTCAATTCACCATTTCGATCATATCCTATTGATTCTAGAGCAATAAGATTATCATATATTTTAAATTTCCTTGAATCAGAGATTCGATTAACATAGTATTTTGAGAAGCCACGAGGTAGTAATTCATAAGGCCGTCCTATTTCTGAAAGCAAATAGCTATAAGGAGCTATCAGATACTCATTTAAAAAAGAGTGTATTGTTCCAATGAACGTACCCTGTGGTAATGAGAATCCAATTTCATTTTTAAGGCGATCAAGAATTTCATTTTTCGCAGCATTTGTATAAGTAATACAAGCAATATTAGAATTAGATTTACATGAGTTCTCACACAAATATATAAGTCGTTTAATTAATAATTTTGTTTTCCCACTTCCAGGACCTGCTGCTACAATTACACTCTGATTTACCGGCAGAGTAGCAATTTCTTCTCTAAGTTCTTTACAATCTTTCATTAGTCCTCCGAAAGAAAATCTAAAGTGTCTGATATATACTTTGGAATTTTAATTTCCTTACCAGCCATTAATTCATCAAGAACATATTGAGCCGCTTCTCCCTTAGTCTCAGCAATGATAAGGAATGCCTCTTTTTCAAATTCATGACCAGTCAATACTGATATTTGTTTTCTTTCTTCTTTTGTTCCTAATTCATAATGGGATATTAAATGCTTAAAAAAATCATGATTCTCAAGGATGAGGTCATATTCAAACGTTTTTAGATTTGTTTGAATGGAAACGTGAGGCAGTCCTTTAAAATCATCTATTAAGTTAATTGTTCGAGAACAAGCACTTGCAGGATTTTTCTGAGTCGGGAATACAGCGACTTTATGCTTCTCACCAGATATCGGATCAGTTACCTCTCGTTTTTCTGGGTCACTGTCGGTCAATACCGCACATTTTTGGTTAAGACCTGTTTTTCCGAAGAGATGCAAAAATGGTCTAAAAGCGACACCATCAACAGAAATAATGGACACCCCAAAGCCTTCTAATGATTTTACTGGCTCCGTTTCCCTTCTACCCTTATTCCAATATATCTCTGCCATCTTAGGTATTAGCATTCTTTCTGCAATACCCTCTACTAACAGAGTTTTGCGTCCATAAAATATATTTGACTTTGTAGCATCTAACCATCTTTCAAGGTGCCGCTTATATTTCTCAGCCTTTTCATCAAAGATAGTTCCTATTTGCTTGGAATAAATTATCTCAGACTCTTTATACATTAAAATTAGTGAGCTTAGATTCGCGGATGATGAAATATGAGTAGAATGTGAAGTTACAAGAATTTGGCCGGCTACAGCTTCAGTGAAGAAGTAATTACTTAAGTATCTTTGTAGATGGGTATGTAGATGTGCCTCTGGCTCTTCTACGGTCAAAATTGGAAATGTGTAATCAATACCCTTTTTATCTTTTCTATTAAAGTATTGTGCCAGTAAAAGACTAATATAGAGCAAGTTATTATACCCTAAACCGTTAGTCTCTACTGAATGGACGTTCCCATCATTTGGACCTATTAAAACTTTCAAGTTCTTTAGTAAATGCTCATAGCTACTTTCCGCCATTTGTATCTCTGTACGTTGGTGTAGATGACCAGTTATTTGTTTAAGATATTCATTAATTGCTTTTTGAGCCTTATTTATTTCACTGGATAACTTAATTTGTTTATTTAACTCTTGAGCTTTTGAGACCACTTCATCTTTATTTCTTTCGTCTTGTTCATAGGAACTAATAATTCTATGTAATTTACTAGAGGATCTACTCAATTCAGAAGTTGCATCTCTTAAGGCGTCAACACTTTCCAAAGTAAATCGTTGAAGCATCTGATGATCAAATATATCTGTGGTTTCTATTTCCCCCCCGAAAATAATCCATTCATATTGATCGAGAGGTATTTTTAAATTACTTATTGAAGTCGGTACAGACGGAGGTTTTTTGGTACAGTTACCTTTAGGCCTAAAAATGTAAGTGAGTCTTGCTTGTCCTGATTCCTTAGTTAGCCATTTGTAGGTCAGTGCCATTTCGTCTTCAGAGAATACCTCTGATAAAGTAGCCTCAATTTTTATTGATGGCCATACTCCCTGAATGACTAATCCATTATTAAAGTCTTCTTGGGTTAAGTGTCGCCGTTTCCAACCGTAATTAAAAATAAAAATTAGGGAAAGTGCATCAAGAACATTGGATTTACCTATATTATTTTCTCCTATAATGACCGATAGTCCGTTATTAAATTCAATTGAGAAATCCGAGAAAGATTTATAGTTTAAAATTCTTAGCTTTGATATGTACATATATAAGAACTCACCTACCAGTTCCACTTATTTACAATGCTCTATCACCATTATAAACGAAAGATAAGAATCTTTTGCCGAATTTTGTTATAAATATATGACCGTACGGAAATTAATTGATCCACTGCATTACTCTCTAAAATCCATACGAATAACTTGTCGTATTTCAAATAGGGTTTTTACTCTACATGAGCAATTTATAATTTTCTCAGCCCAATTTCCTCTCCTTAGACGAATAAATAGACATCTGTAACCCCCAAGTGCTGCGTGCTAAAATATAAGTATTAGCAGGAGGTGCGATAAATGCAAGATTCTATATCCATTGAGAAATACTTAACTAATTACATTGATGATTTTAAAATCATCAAAAAAATTAAGTCCTATTTTGAGAGGCACGATAATATTGGTGAAGAAATATTTCCTTACCTTGGAGAAAAGGAGCATAGTTGGTACTTCCCAAATCGCATTTTGAGCAAAGAGAGCTTTCTTAGGCGCATACCTTTTTATTTTCATCAACGACAAGACGATTTAGATCACCTGGGAGAACTAGAGGACTATGTAAGAGGGGTTTTCCAACTAAAAAATGGTGCTCAAATCCCCGAAAACATTGAACGCTTGTTCTTGACCTTGGAACATATGTACTATCATCATCATTTGGAATTAAATCAGATATTCAACTATCCAATTAAACAAAAAGGACTTGTAGGTGAGACGGGATTTTTATTTCAATGGACACATTATTTAGACCTCATCGAAGAACTCGATATATCAGATAAACTGCCTACACAGTTCATTACAGCTTATAATCACACCTTAGAAAAAAGCGGGCTTCAACCAATAATATATCCGTTATTTCTTTACTATGAGAATGGCTTTATTAGCCGCGAAAAACAAGAGTTCAAGGTTTACGGTACATTTCCATGTGATGAGTTTGGACAACCAATTCTTCGATGGATTGGAATTAAGATCAAAAATCAGATACGGGTGTGGGCTGAGTTAAATAGAACTTATACAGGAGAAATCCATATTGAAGCTGGACCAAGGACTGGAATATGGGGGTTGAATTGCTGGAATAATTCTGAAGATGGAACTGATTATTGGTATCCCTTGCACATAGGTCCGCAGCTTATGGAGTTTGATAACGAAGAGCTTAAAAGCATAAGAATCCGAGAAGGTTATACTCAAAAAGAGGTGGCTACCGCTATTGGAGCATCAATTCGCTCATATCAAAAATGGGAAGCCGGTGAAACTACTCCAGATAGTCATAATCTATTGAGGCTTCTAAACTTTTTGGATATCCAAGATCCATATGGTTTAGCCCGCTATTTGGATATTGAAGATGTAAAAATATTATCGTAAATTACTCTTCCGAAAAAAAAGTACTATTGGGATCGAAACCGATAGGGTTGACCTTGAATCGTCTCAGTAGTACATCTTGAATCGTTGGAACTTTAACTACTGTTCCAGAAAATCATGAGTATTGGATTAAGCCCAGTAAAAACTAAACCTTGATACACAGTTCTATATCTAATTCTTATTTTCCATGAGTTTATTATAGTAATTTGATAATTCATTCACACCCATTATTTCATAGTGTTTAATCCCCGTAACCCTTGCAACAGCGGACTTAGAAATAGCCATATCATGTTTTTTTAGATAGCTAATAGCATTTTTGATCTTCTTTTTTCGTTCCAATAAACTCAACTTCCTTGCTTGCTCATGAGATTTATCTACTCGTTTATTGATCCATAAAAACAATTCTGGGCTTTTTTCTTTTATCCAACTATAACTCCGATCCAATGATTTATATAAATCTCTAGTAGAAAAGGATTGTCCTATAACTGATTTTTCTGTTACAAATTTCCCAGCCACTTTCCGACACCTTGCAATTTCGTCAACTTCACTTTCTTTTAAATATTTTTTATTTGCTGCAATAATTACTTTGTTTATACCATAGTGATTAATTGATGCACGAGGAATAAAACTATACTTAACGAAACCTCCAATAGTACAAATTTGATTTGCTTTTTGGCAAACCTCAAGGCATTCCTTTAGTAATTTATTTATTTGGTGAAAGTTTTTGGATGAATAACATCGTATTCCCAACCTTTTTGGGCACCATATCTTTCGCAGTAATCATTACATTGACGAAACCTTTCACCCAGATCACCTGGCTCTTCTTTTATCTGATACAACAAAGGCTTGTAATCATTCCTGAATACAAGAACATCAGGAACATGTATCCAAAATTGTCTTTGCGAATTCAATTTTTTTAATGGAATTTTCACTTCAATAGGTTGAACATAATAACGTAGTGTTAAAGCATCAACCTCTAAAAAATAGTAAAAAAAACATTCATTTAAAGAATGATACTCCACCGTACACTTCATTTTTCTACTGTAGAAACTCCCGATAATATGTGGTTTCTGCCAACTAATTTTATTTTCTACTCTTCGCTTTGGGAAAATTCAACATCCTCTTGTTTCCAATCCTTGTTATTCCAAACTAACGGATCCAGATTGAATTACCTCCCTATTTTAACTTGTCATCAAATAACAATTATTCTTCATATCATTTCATTTAAATAAACAAAAAAAAGCGACACTTGCATATCATCAGCAAGTGTCGTCTTGGTAGTTTATCTTTTATATTAATAGATATTATTTACTATATTCTGTTTATTTAAAACTTTGCGAAGATCCAAAGATCATAAAGTAATAGACTGGATTTCTATATTCCACGCGACTTATCTTGCTTCCTTAGCGTCAGACCCCATAAAATCAGTTTTAGACTGACCTATGAAATTGAAACAGCGACTGCTATGGACAAGAGAACAGAGTTGGACACATCTGCGTGTAAACTCCTGATGGCCCTCATCTTTCTTGTTTAAAAGATTAGAAAAGGGATTCCTAATCTGGAATCCCTTTCTGCTTAGAGTGATCCGAATTGATGACCACAGCGTTCGCATTTATATGTATGACCTTTAACATGTACAGCTCTACCACCGCATTTTATACACTTGCGAAACATAACACATCATCCTTTCCAATCGTTTGGGATTACCTCCTGATTCTGTCCCACTAGTTTCGATGGGTAAAACGTATCCCCTTGAACCTAATTTGTCAACGGTATGAGAAGAAAAAATCAGAAAATAAATGTATTATTAGGTACCCCAGCTAATCTTGAGCTCATACCCTGATAGACTCTCAAGACAACAGTTACATGCACTCCATGATGGAAGGCAGGGCATCCCAAATCTTCTGTATTTTATTGGATGATGATATAATTTGTCAGAACTATTCATTCAATTAGGGAGGTAGAAACATGGCTAGATGCACAGCTCCAGTAAGGGGACATAGCTCAGCGAGTGCCGCAGACAACTGTCCAGCGTGCAGAGGGCGTTATGGCCGCTAAAGTAGTGGTGGCGGCTACAGTTCGTACTCGCCCTCATCTTACTCCTCGTCCCTGACAAGTGGGGGCGGCCGAAGCAGCTGAGGAGGTTCAGTCCGCAGTTCAAAACCGCGCTGGTCAGGAGCAGGTTCGTCTATATTGTACATGCTTGAAGAAGTTCGGGCACTCACACCAGTCCGCAACAGCGTCGAAAACCTGGCAAATCAGCCTGACCTTCGGGACGTCTTCCTCTGCCATGCGTGGGACGACCGGAAGGGGGCCGCCAAGGATCTGCACGATCTGCTTGAGTCACATGGTGTCTCCGTCTGGTTCAGCGAGAAAGACGTTAGCCTCGGTGTGCCGTTGCTTCGTGCCATCGACAAAGGCTTGGCGAAATCGCGAGTTGGGATTGTGCTGCTGACCCCTGCGTTGCTACGCCGCCTCCCAGCAGAGGGCATCGCCGACAAAGAACTTTCGGCACTCCTCGCGGGTGATCGGCTCGTTCCGATTGTGCACGAGACAACGTATGAAGCTCTCCGCGAAGTCAGCCCCTTGCTCGGATCGCGAAGCGGCCTGAACACTGCAGAAGAGCCAATGGCAGACGTCGCGGCCAAGCTCGTAGAGCTAGTCGCCCTCTAAGCTCTGTTGGTCTACCGAAGTTTGCTGTTTAGATGGGGCTACATGGACCTCGGTTACTTGGTGAACGCGGTTGTACCAATGTTTAAACCCAATGTAATTGCATTGGGTTTTTTCTTTGTCGGGAATGGAATAAAGTTTTCGGCAACCTACAGCTTCGAACTAACCTGCCGTTAGCTTAATGAAGCGCCCACCATTCTATACTTTATTTTCTTTGGACACCCAATCACCCTCACATCAAATTCTAATCTAAAATCAATGCCTTCCAGTTCCTCCCCCTTTAAAAATGTTTTGAAAAATTAATGGAGAATTTTTTAAAAAAGCTGATAAATCAGGGGTTACTTGATCATCAGGACTTAATTTACTGTGCCGAAAATCGTTACAAACCTATGCCAAACAATGTTCCAAATGTTGATAATATGCCTTAAACTAATAATTCTTGTAATTCATTCCTTTGCTTATATTATCACCGGTATCTCGCAGCGGCATGGATATCGATATTGCAAAGATAAAAACCTTAAAGAAGGGAATGTCCCAATTCATGTTATAAAAAACAATTCATTGTTCTTCACCTAAAATGCAATATAAGCATGATCAACTTTGATTTTATCTCATAAGAAGAAACAGCACTATACCCACCATTACAGTGTTCCTTAGGCTATTGTTATCTCATTCAGATCTTATAAACTGTCTCATTCAGTGCTATAACTTGTCTCATTTAATGTTATAACTCACAGTTATAAAGGTTGGTTAAGATAATTCCCCCGCTGCCGCATTCCCTCAAAAAGCAATATCGTCGCGGCCATCGCGGCGTTCAGCGATTCGGCGCGGCCGGCCATGGGGATGAGGATGCTTTTGTCGACTAGCCGGGCTGTCTCGGGCGAGATGCCTTGGCCTTCGCTGCCGATCAGCAGCCACTGGCTGCCGTGAAAATCATGGGTGTAGCAGGAATCCTCAGCCGTCAGCGAGGTGCTGACCAGCAGCGCCCCGCCCTCCCGTGCCTGCGGGAGTATGGTACTTAGCTCTCCCTCCACTACCGGGAGATGGAACATCGAGCCCATCGTGGACCGGATGGTCTTCGGGTTGAAGAGATCGGCGCAGCCCCGGCCGAGGATCACGCCGTCCGCGCCCGCCGCATCCGCGCTGCGGATGATGGTGCCTACATTGCCGGGGTCCTGGACCCCGTCCAGCACCACAACCAGGCTGTCCGGCTTCGACAGAATAGCCTCTAGGCCCTGTTGCTCCTTCCGCACAATGGCGAATACCGGCTGCGGGGTGCCCGTGCTGCTGCACTTGGCAACCACTGCCGCCGATACGCCGATGACCTCCATGCCCTGTATGGCCTGAAGCAGCGGCTTCAGCTCAGCCGGCATGCCTTTATCAAGATCAAAGGCCAGGCATTCCACATCTGCTTCCGCCTGCAGGGCCTCCTGCACCAGATGAATGCCTTCCACGATATATTTGCCGGACCGGTCACGGTGCTTCTTCTCCTGTAGTCCGGCCCATTCCTTCACCCGCGTGTTCTGCGGCGACATAATTTCCATAGGGTCCTACCTTTCTGTTGCTTACAGATTCCTATTGATAAGCCATTTCCAGCTTCGTCAGGTTATCCTTCCGTCCGACAATGACAAGGACATCACCATCGGTCAGACGGTCCTCCGCTCTGGGAGAGATATTCATTTCCTCGCCCTGACGGATCGCCATCACATTGCACCCATATTTGGCGCGTATATCAAGCTCCTGCAGGTTCTTACCCAGCATTGGCCCCGAGACCTTCATGTCGAGAATGCTGTACTCCGGTGACAGCTCGATGTAATCGAGGATGTTCGGAGAAGCGAGATGATGCGCCACGCGCATCCCCATGTCCCGCTCCGGGTAGATCACCTTATCTGCTCCGATTTTGCCCAGTACCTTGCCGTGCAGCTCACTTTTGGCTTTGGCGATAATGGCAGGTACGCCCAGATCCTTCAGGATCAGCGTTGTCAGAATGCTGGCCTGAATATCTTCACCGATGGCGACTACCACCACATCGAAGTTACGGATGCCCAGCGCACGCAGCGCCTCTTCATCCGTGGAGTCCGCAGATACGGCATGGGTCACAATATTGGAGATTTCCTGGGTGCGCTGTTCATCCGCATCAATGGCCAGCACCTCATAGCCCATCCCGCTGAGCGCTTTGGCCACACTTGAGCCGAAGCGGCCCATGCCGATGATCGCATACTGTTTTTTTGCCATTAAGCCTTGTCCCTCCCGCACATATAATACATCTCACACAGTATAGCATAAGCCGTTATAAACTTGAATGTTCAGCGCTCCCGCAGGGCACCTTATAAGAAGGCTGCTTATACCTGACTAAGCTCCTGCTTTCGAAGTCAGTTGTGCGATGCTGATTCAGGAAGCAGATGCTCACAAAACTTTAAGGAGGCCGATTATGCCAGTCACCCTTGATTTGCGCCAGGCCATCATTCACAAGGTGCACGGCCAGTCCGAAGAAGGTCTGCGGGAGGTCATTGAGAATTCCGTAGACGGGCCGGAAGCCGCGCTTCCCGGACTGGGTGTCGTCTTTGAGATGATCTGGAAGGACCTCGACCCTGCGAAGCAGGACCGGGTTCTCTCTATGCTGCACAGACATCTGGACAAGCTTACCCCAGGGTCCATCACCTCCTAGAGGAGGCCCATCCCGCCAAAAACCTCCGCACCCCACCGTGCAGCTGCACGGGTGGAGGCGGAGGTTTTTTATAGCCTAATCATGCATATGCTAAACTAAGCATCTTACTTCTATAACACCCATCAAGGAGCAGTCTCCAGGAACTTCGCGGTCGGATTCTTCTCCATCGCGGTCCGCATGGCGTATTCGTTCTCGAACAGCACTACGTAATTGCCCTTCTTGTCCGTAACCAGAGTGGAGTTGATCCGGAACTTGCTGGCATCCGGCTTGTTCTCATCCACGATCCAGCGTGCGAACTGGTAGCTCATACGCTGCAGCTGCACATCCACGCCATATTCACCCTTCATACGGTACTCGAACACCTCGAACTGCAGCTGTCCGACTACACCCAGCAGAATATCATCGAAGTTGACGGTACGGAACACCTGGATCATGCCCTCTTCGGTCAGCTGGTCAATCCCCTTTTGGAATTGCTTCGATTTCAGTGCATTCTTGATGGTGACTTTGGAGAAAATCTCCGGCGAGAAGGTCGGTAGCTCATCGAATTCGATATCTCCAGCCTGACTGAGCGTATCGCCAATCCGGAAAATGCCCGGGTCGAACAGGCCGATAATATCCCCCGGATATGCCTCTTCCACAATGTCCCGGTCTTGGGCAAGGAACTGCTGCGGCTGGGACAGCTTGATGTCTTTGCCGGCACGTACATGCTTCACACTCATTCCGCGCTCGAACTTGCCGGACACGATACGCAGGAACGCGATACGGTCACGGTGTGCGGGATTCATGTTCGCCTGAATTTTGAATACATAGCCGGTGAATTTCTCATTCGTCGGTTCTACAGAGCCCGCTGTACTGCGGCGCGGTTCAGGCTTCGGCGCAAGCTCCAGGAAATTATCCAGGAACGTCTGCACACCGAAGTTGTTGATCGCACTGCCGAAGAATACCGGAGTAATCTCCCCGCGCAGCACCTTCTCATAGTCAAAAGGATCGCCCGCTACATCCAGCAGCTCCAGATCCGCGCATAGCTGATCATGCAGGTACTCCCCCGCCATCTCACGGATAATCGGGTCGCGGTAGCTCTCTACCTTCTGTACTTTAATTACGGAATGGTCATCGCCCTGGAACAGCTCGACCTGATTCTTCATCCGGTCATAGACACCGCACAGCTCACGGCCCATCCCAATCGGCCAGTTCATCGGCACCGAGCGGATGCCCAGCACATTCTCCAGCTCCTCCATCAGATCAAACGGGCTGCGGCCTTCGCGGTCCAGCTTATTAATGAAGGTGAAGATCGGAATGCCGCGCTTCGCGCAGACCTGGAACAGCTTGATGGTCTGTGTCTCCACACCCTTGGCTACGTCGATCAGCATGACCGCACTGTCAGCCGCAGTGAGCGTACGATAGGTGTCTTCACTGAAATCCTGGTGACCCGGAGTATCCAGAATGTTCACCCGGTGGTCCAGGTAATCAAATTGCATTACGGAGGACGTTACCGAGATTCCGCGCTGCTTCTCAATTTCCATCCAGTCACTGGTGGCGTGCTTGCTCGCCTTACGGGCTTTGACTGTACCTGCCAGACGGATGGCGCCTCCGAAGAGCAGCAGTTTCTCGGTCAGTGTAGTTTTCCCCGCATCCGGGTGGGAAATAATCGCAAAGGTTCTGCGTTTGTCGACTTCACTCTGAAGCTTATGGTCCGTTGCTTTATTCATTGCACATATCCCTTCATCTATAAATTCATGCTTACTTCTGCCTCAATTCCCGGATCGGTCAAATCGGTCTGCTATTCATGGATTCAGATCCTTTCTTATAAAAATCAACAAAATTCAACGTCTATTTCTTGAACGTAACGTTTACCATGTATAGGATCATCTATAGCGCTAGGCTTAGAAATCTTTATATTGAAAGCATCCTTCTCAGTATAGCAAAATCCGGCAGAGATTATCTACAAAAAAGCGCCTGTAGTGAAATATCTTATATTATAAATTCATGATCCAGCAAAAAATCCCCCTGCAGCGGAATGCAGGAGGATCTGTAGCCATTCTTCTTCAGGGACTAGCGGTTAACCTGCCAGACCACATTGTCTTCATCCTGGCCGTTGACCGGCCACCAGTGGAAGCCTTCTCCGGCAAGCAGCTGGTCGGCTTCAACCGGACCCCACGAGCCTGCAGGATAGGAAGCCAAGTCGTTGCTCTCTTCCTTCCACGCCTTGGCAATCCGGTCCACGAAGGACCAGGCCGAGGACACTTCATCCCAGCGGGTGAAGTAGGTGGAATCGCCGCGTGCAGCATCATGCAGCAGACGCTCATAAGCCTCCGGCGAGTTAATGCCGATCATGCAGCTCTGGCAGAAATCCATGGCCAGCGGCTGAATCTCGGATTCCGAGCCCGGCTTCTTCGCATTGATCTTCACATAGATGCCTTCCATCGGATTGACGCGGATGACGAGCAGGTTCGGCTCAAGCTTGTGCTTCTGGCCCAAGTAGACATTGGTCGGCATTCCTTTGAATTCTACAACCACTTCCGTGGTCTTCACAGGCAGGCGTTTGCCGGTGCGGATATAGAAAGGAACTCCAGCCCAGCGGAAGTTATCGACGAACACACGGGCTGCGAAATACGTTTCTGTATTCGATTCCGGGTCCACTTTGTCTTCCTGGCGGTAAGCCGGAAGCGTCTTGCCCTTGTAGAGACCTTGCGTGTATTGGCCGCGGACTACGTTCTCACGGACCTCATCAGCAGTAGCATAAGGACGCAGCGAACGAAGAACCTTCACCTTCTCATCACGGATATCTTCAGCCAGGAGACGGCTAGGCGGTTCCATAGCAATCATCGTCAGCAGCTGCAAAATATGGTTCTGGCCCATATCGCGCAGCGCCCCCGCATGATCGTAATACCCGCCGCGTTCTTCGACACCCACCGTCTCGCCGAGTGTAATCTGAATGTTGGCAATATGCTTGTTATTCCATAACGGCTCGAAGAAGGCATTGGCGAACCGGATCACTTCAATGTTCTGAACCATTTCCTTGCCCAGGTAGTGGTCAATCCGGTAAATCTCCTCTTCCTTGAAGACCTGGCGGATCTGTTCGTTCAGTTCCTCAGCGGATTCGAGATTGTAGCCGAACGGCTTCTCGATGACCAGTCGGTTCCAGCCTCTGGCCTGCAGCATCCCGCCTGCCTTGAGGTTGAAGGATACGCTGCCGAACAGCTCAGGCGCAAGCGCCAGATAGAACATGCGGTTGCCCGGAATATGGAACTTCTCTTCCAGCCGCTCCGTCTGCTCATTCAGCTCACGGAAGCCGTCAATATTATTGATGTCGAGTGACTTGTATTCAAAATGCTGTACGAACTCATTCCATTCCGCAGCATCTCCTGCCTGATACCGGCAGAACTCGCGGATGGATTCCTTCACATCTGCCCGGAATTCATCCTGGGTACGGGGACGCCGAGCCACGCCAACTACCGCAAAATCATGAGTCAGCTTGCCTTCACGGTACAAACTGTAAATCGCCGGAAAAAGCTTACGCCGCGCCAGATCTCCGGTTGCCCCGAAGATAAAGAATACAGCACCGGGTGTATGCAGTGCATCAAGGGTTTGATTTTCAGCCATGGCTCCTCATCTCTCTGTATGTAATATAGTTGACATTCATTCTCATCGCCTGGTATGAAACCACATACGACTATAGGCGTGATGTCATTTTATCATAATTGCACGGAGGATGCCATCACATTCCTGACAGTTTCTCTCGGGATTTCGCACTTTTCCATTACTCTTTCTTATGCCTTCAGCGGATTATGCTTATATTATGTCATTTACCTCAGTATTCGATTGTAATTAATGGCATTCCAAGGGTAATCCGGTTCTCGTCCGTGTTGACGTTCTTGTGAACTGCGAGCTGGAGGGCCAGGGCGTGGTTACCGCTGCTGACCATGCGCTGAAGACCCGGCACACTATAAGAATGGCTGGATGTAGAGACGTCAGCGTAGCTCTCCTCTGCCTGAATTCCGGGAAGCTCTGCGGCCAGTAACTGCTCCGCAGCAAGGAGTGCTGCCTGCGTTCCGCCCTGCGCCTTCGCTGGTGCCTGCAGCGAAGCATTCCACTCCGCAGCAATTCCCGCCTGGAGCATCGCCTCTCCTGCATCCGCCGCTGCGTCCGGCAGCTCCGGGGAGCCCAGAAGATCCGCCGTCTCCAGCGTAACAATACAATAGCTGCGTCCGCCGCCAAGCTCACTCCAGAACAGGGTCAGCTGTGTGCCGCCGCTGAGCTGCGTCGCAGAACGCCAAGCCCGGTGTCCTTCATCATCTGCGCTGCTAATTTCACCGAGCCCTAGCCGGTTGCTAAGGCTCTGTACCGCAGCCTCAGCAGCCTCTTCGCCGCTATATTCCCCCTGCCATTTCAATACGAGCCGGAGCGGCGCGCCGGGAGCGGAGGCCTCTCCGCCCAGTGAGGTCAGCAGAGCCAGGGATTCCCGAAGCTCTCCAGCAATTGTAGAAGCAACAGCATTCTTCTGTACACCGCTTACTCCTGCGGGCTCTGCGCTGCGGAATCCGCTCAACAGCAGCAGCGCACAGATCCCCGCCAGCACCAACACCAGTATCCCCTTGCTCCGCCCTTTATTCCCCACTTCGCATCTCCCTCTCAACCCGTTCTAGTAATCTACTAGACAGGTTATCCAATTTCAGAGAAAGATATACGAGCGAAGGCAAAAACACTTCCAAGATCATCCGGGCGGACTCACTTGAAAGTGCTCTATCGCTAGACCGGCCCTATTCCGCCAGTCCATTCTTATATGCATAAATAGCCGCCTGGGTCCGGTCTTCAACGCCCAGCTTGGCAAGAATATTCGTGACATGGAATTTCACCGTCTTGATTCCGATAATTAATTGATCGGCAATGTCCTGGTTGGACTTGCCTTGAGCTAACAGCTTCAGTACTTCCATCTCACGTTCCGTAAGCTCTTTGTAGGCAGGTGACTCACCTCTTGCATTGGAACGGAAGCGGTTCATCATCTTGGAGGCTACCTGCGACTCCAGCACCGACTGGCCTCTTGCAGCTGCCCGGATCGCATCTGCGACTTCGCTGGCCCGTGAGGTCTTAAGCAGGTAACTGAAGGCTCCGGCTTCAATCACCGGGTACATCTTCTCATCATCCAAATAACTGGTCAACACAATAACCTTACAATCCGGGTACAGCTTCAGCAGCTGTCTGGTCGTCTCAATTCCGTCCATGCCGTCCATTACCAGATCCATAAGCACCACATCCGGCGTATACTCCTGGGCCAGACGGATGCCCTCCTCGCCGCTTCCCGCTTCCCCGACGACCTCAATGCCATCCTCGGTGCCGAGCACCGCAGCAAGCCCGATCCGGACCATCTCATGATCGTCTACAAGCAGGACCTTGATTGCATCATCTTCTTCTATCTCCATCGTTACACCTGCCCCCTATTCATTGACTACCGGTACGGTAATATCGATCCGCAAGCCTTTGCCGGGAGCGGTGATGAACTGGATCGAGCCCCCGATCTCAGTAATCCGCTCCTGCATATTCGACAGACCGTAGGAGGTCTGCTTGCTGTCATCCATCTCGAAGCCGATTCCATCATCGCGCAGCGTCAGCCGGACCGTATCCCCCCGGCGGTGCAGGCGGATCTCCATCTTCTCCGCTTTGGCATGGCGGAGCGTATTCGAGATAGCCTCCTGCACAATACGGAACAAATGGTTCTCCACGCCCTTCAGCAGCTCTACACCCTGATCCATCTCGAACACAATATCAATCGGCACCTTGATCTTCAGTTCCTTAATCAGCTCCTGCAGACCTTCCTCCAGCCCCTTGCCTTCCAGATAGACCGGTCTTAGATGCAGCAGCAGTGCCCTCATCTCCGACTGGGCTACGGCTGACATCTCCTCGATCAGTGCGATTTGCCGCTGTGCCTTGTCAAAGTCCTTCTCCAGCGTCCGGCCCACGGCCGTTGCTGTCATTGAGATGGCGAACAGCTGCTGCGATACCGCATCATGCAGCTCCCGTGCCAGCCGCTGCCGCTCCTCTATGATTGCCGTAACCCTGGCCTGCTCAGCAAGCTTCGCGTTATTGGTCGAGAGCCGCTGCAGCGTATTCACCTGATTCTCCCACTTGCCGCTGATCCGCCCGAGCTGTTCCCCGAGCCGCCCCAGCTCATCATTGCCGAGGTCAGGCATGGCCGGGGTGAGATTGCCTTTCTCCCAGGCGACCAGGGTGGCCCGCAGTAATTCCAGCTTGCGCTTGCTGCGGAAGCCCTGATAGAATCCGTACCCGATCCCAAAAGCCATAGGAAGCAGAATTAGCGTCAATCCTGTCCTTACGCCAATCCGCCAGTCCTCGAATGGCCGTAATAAGCCATATGTATACATAATATATGTAATAACGAGCAGCATGAACAAAGAGAACAGAGCTCCCTCACCCATACTTCGCGTTACCATGTTACTGCTTTTTTTGTCCATGCCGGGAGCTCTCCTTTCTCTCTTGGCTCTAACATACTCTTAAGGGAAGCGTACGTCCAGATCCCCCATCAGATAAGAAATGTTAAATTTCACTTTATGCTCGCAGCTGTCATAGTTGGGTGACTTCCAGTTCAGCCGGTTCAGCATCCCCGTATCGCGGTTACTGCCGGACTCAATCGAGCCGAACAGCACAAATGCCTCAATCTCTACCCCGTAATCCTCAGACAGCAGAATATCCACATCACCAAAAATCCCCTGATACAGCATAATCGTCTCCTGCTCTTCCGCCATGGCCAGGGAAAGATCCACATCCACCTCACCCAGCACATGCCAGGCGCTCAGGCTGCGCATCACCCAAGGCGAGAGATCCCAGTCGAACCGGGAAGAAAAGCTTTGCTTCTGCACAAACCCCGCCTTGCGCTGCATTCTTTTCGATTTGACAAAGAACATCCCCAGCGAAACCAGGCAAATGCCAAGCACCAGCAGCAAATGATCCAGCAGCAGCAGCACCGCTCCGACTCCCATAAGCTTATAGCCTTGCTTGACCCTGCCCGACGTCGTCCGGTAGATTCCCAGCAGCAGGAACAGGAGTGCGACAATGGAGAAGAAGCCGATCCATTTGCCAAACATCATCAAGCAGCCTACACCAATCAATCCGATGGCAATCAACCGGTTCCGTTTATCCATTTCCGCACCTCCTAAGAGTTTTGCAAAGCAAAACTGACTTCGTAAGCATTAGCTGAGTTTTGCAAAGCAAAACTGACTTCGTAAGCATTGGCTGAGTTTTGCGAAGCACTACATCTTCAGCCTGCTGCATCCGCTACAAAAGCCATACCGGTATGGAGAATCCATACCGTATGGCTTTACCTTGATCAGCATATCATATCCGGCTGCTCTTTAGGAACAGGGATTATTGTTCTTTTTTATTCAAAGGAGGGGCTGCAGGAGTTGAGTTCAGCTTGTTCTTAAGTGCCGCAAGCTGCTCCTCTACCTTCAGTTCCTTCTCAGGATCTACCGGCTTAGCATATGCGGTTGCCGAAGGGCTATACGGAGCGCGCATCACATCTGCTTCCGCTTCGAGCTGCATGATCTTTTCTTCCATGCGGTGGAATCCAAGGGAGGCACTTCCGCTTTCAATGGAATGTACGCTGCTGATCTGGGACATTTGCTTCTTGGCCTTAGCCATTTGAGCGCGGGATACCAGTTCATTGCGTTTGTTGCGCATCTTGTAGAACTCATCCTTCATATCATGCAGCTGCTGCACCAATTCCTTGGCTTGCACTTCAGCCTGTGCGTGAAGCTCGCCATACTCGGTAAACTTCTGGTCGAAGTAGATTTTCTCTTCCAGCAGCTTACGGGTTACTTCCTCCTGCCCGTTCTTCAGCGCAAGCTCAGCCTGTGCCCCGCGTTGTCCGGCTACCTTGGCAGCTTCGTCCACACGCTGTTTCATACGGCGTTCATTAGCCATCTGCTTCGCTACAGTTACTTCAGCCTCATGAATCTCAGCCTCCATATCGCGCAGATACTGATTCAGCATCACAATCGGGTCCTCTACCTTATCCAACATATCGTTTACCGACGCCTTAGTCATATCTTTAATCCGTTTGAATACTCCCATAATTTACACTTCTCCCTTCTCGTATTTAGCAAGTTTTTGTTTGAGCTCTTCCACTTCTTTTTGCAGTGCCTTCTTCTCGATATCCTTCATCATGGCATCCAGGCCAGAATCGGGAGCTGCGTGAGCACTTGCCTTGTCATAGCCGGGATTGTAGCCCGGCTGTCCGCCATAGGGGCCATATCCCTGAGGTCCTTGGTGCGGAGCCTGTGGTCCGCGGCCATATTCAGGTCCGCCGGAGTAAGGTCCGCCGTACGGGCCACCCGGCGCGCCGGGTCCGGGACCGAAGGGATTGTACTGGTTAGGTTCCTTGGCAATCACCATTGCCGCGATAAAGTATACGAGGATCGTAGCTCCGCCGCTAAATGGAATACTGATCACCAGCAGAATCCGGAACAGGGTAGAGTCAATGCCGAGTGTCTCGGACAATCCGCCTGCCAGCCCTGTCATTACTTTGTCTCTTGTTGAACGATACAATCGGGTCATACTACTACTCCTTTCTGCCATCATTGTTCAGCTTCTCCTTTAGGCGGGCCATTTCTCTTTCGAGTACGGTTGCCACGGTCTCTCCGGCCTGCACCGCATATTCCTGTCCCATCCGGCGCAAGTCGCTCAGGCTTTTGGCTTCAAGCTCCCAGTCGGACATTTTGTCTTCCAGACGGCCGAACATTTTGGGAACATCTCCGCCGCCATAAGCACCCGCTCTTTGATTCATGCGTTGCTGCAACCGCAGCGACTCCATCCGTGCTGCATAGAACTGGCGTTTACTGTATACCGTCTGATACTCCATTTTGAGCTCGTTCAGCTGGGATTCCAGTTCGAAGAGTGATTGCTGGCTCGTCTCCAGCAGCCCGCTGTATTGCTCCAGCTTTTCCTCGTGGATAATTTTCTCCTGCAATGCCAGCTTGGCCAGATGATCTTCGCCTGCCTTGAGTGCGAGTAGCGCCTGCTCTTCACGTTTGTTCCTCATAGCGGTAGCCTGATTCACCTGCTGCTGCAATTGCTTCGTATGAGAAGCGTACTGCTGGTACAGCCGTTCGGCCTCCCCAATCTCTTCACGGGTTGAATGTAGAAATTGATCAATCAGCTTCACCGGATCCTGGCTCTGCTCCAGGCGTTCATTCAAGTTGGCTACGGTGATGTCCCTCATTCTGCGAAAAACACTCATGATTTCCTGCTCCCTCCCTGCTTCTTAATAAGTATGGACTATGTGTATTAGTATGTTCTGCTTTGTTTGCCTCTGAGTACCGAGATGCCCCACACTACCAGAGCAATACCCAGCAGCGGACCGATAATCCAGGAAAGCTTGGAGATCAGGGACATGACACCGATGAACAGCACCACCCAGCCGATAATCTTGCGGCCGCTCTTAATTCCGTAGTATCCGAGCGCAACCAGCACTGCCGGGAACAGGATACCGAAGATTCCTGAAATCAAGTGGGGCAGAATGCCAAGCAGCATTACCGCTCCGATTACAATCAGCGCAATCGCAAGTCCGTTACCTTTATTTCTTTGCATTTGTTATCACCGCCTTTCGCTGCTCTCTCTTTCTTATACCCTTATTCTAGGGCAATCCCGCATCTTTCAAAACAGACTGTGGACGGTTTTATGTACTGGACCTTAGTCGGGGATGGTTGCAGGACTTGGGCGTCTGGGCGATGCCTGTCGGCCGAAAAGCTCTATACACATGGGATAAAAGCATACCAAAAAGCCGGATGCTCTGTTAGAGTACCGGCTGTTGATGAGTACAGGATAAGGTCGTTATTTGTTGAAGACTTGCGCAGCAAGGCTATCCAGAATTTCCTCACTGAGAAACGGGGCGAGGGGCAGTAGCGCTTTAACGCCTTCTTTTGTAGAAATAGCTACTGCAAGTTGGTCCAGCATCTCATCACTAATAAATGGAGCGAGGGATACCAGTGCCTCCGAACCTTCCTGCATCAAGACAGTCTCAGCAAGTTCATCCACCATCTCATCACTAATAAATGGGGCGAATTCCACCAGTGCCTTCAGACCTTCTGCGGCATATACCAGCTTGGCCAGCTCGTCCAGTCTTTCATCACTAACGAATGGAGCAAATTCCACCAGTGCCTTCAGACCCTCTGCGGCGTATACCAGCTTGGCCAGCTCATCCAGCATCTCATCACTAACGAATGGAGCGAATTCCACCAGTGCCTTCAGACCCTCTGCGGCATATACCAGCTTGGCCAGCTCGTCCATTACTTCCTCACTGACAAACGGGGCCAGCTTCAGCAGGGGCTCCATCCCTTCCCTTTCAAACACCTGCTTGGCGCATGAATCGAGAGTCTCCTCGCTCAGGAATGGCGCAAGTGCCAGCAGATCCTCTACAGCGGCCCCGTCCTTCACATGCTCAAATGCCTCACCAATCTGCTCATTATGAAGAATTGGCGCAAGATCTGAGAGCTCTTGAGCCGTTCCTTCCCCCCGCTCAAAATAATCTGTGCCGCCATGCTCCAGTACACTCCCGATTATGCGGGAGCCCTGTCCTTGTTCTTCCCCAAGGATCTCATCGATCCCCACGCCAAAGATTTCTGCCAGCTGCGGAAGCTTGGAGATGTCCGGCATACTGTTGCCTCGCTCCCAATTACTCACCGCCTGATAACTGATGCCCAGCTGGTCCGCAAGCCCCATTTGAGTCAGACCGGCCAGACCTCTTAATCTAACGATATTCCGGCCCACTTTCAACATATCAAACATACTCATCACTCCTTCGGCTAAGATGCTCTCAGTCTAGCGGCCGCTGCTGCGGTTGTATATCAAGCGCTGCTTGAGTTGCCGCCGGCTGTGGCTTACTTCGGAAAAGAGTCACCAAAACCACGGCCCCGATAATGATCACGGCAGCGATCAGGGTGTTCAGGGTAAGCTGTTCGCCTACCAGCGCCCAGCCAAGCAGCACAGCGACTACCGGATTAACGAAGGCATATGTGGAGACGAGGGTAGCGTCAGCATTCTTAAGCAGCCAGATATAGGCTGTATAGCCGACAATGGAGCCGAAGGTGATCAGATAGGCCAGAGCCAGGTAAGATCGCATAGAAATGCCGGAGATATGAAGTGTGGACCAATCGCCGGTAAAATAAGAGAATATCACCAGCAGCGCGCCTCCTGTCAGCATCTGCGCCGCTGTCGCCATCAAGGGTGAGCCCGGCATGGCCGCGTTTCGGGAGTACATCGACCCCACTGCCCAGCTTATAGAAGCTGCCAGCACGGTAATAATTCCGAACAGATCAGTAGCGCTCCCCGTCTCCCCCTTCCCCGGTTGGAAGACCAATACAGCGATGCCGAGCAGTCCAAGTGCGATTCCTGCAATGACTCCGGTATTCGGCCGTTTGCCGCCGCGTCCAAGCCAGCCCATCAGCATCATCCAGACAGGCACTGCCGCCACAATGAGCGAAGCGATGGAGGAAGCGACCCTTTGCTCTGCCCAGGCTACAACCCCGTTGCCCCCAAGCAGCAGCAAGGCACCAACAATTGTTGAGGCGCGCCATTCACGCTTTACCGGACGCTTCGCTCCGCTTAATCTGGCTATGATATAAAGGACCACACCTGCCGTGAAAAAGCGGACCCCCGCCATCAGAAAAGGCGGCATCGTCTCGATGGCAATCTTCATGCCGACATAGGTGCCTCCCCAGAATAAATACACAAATAAGAGCGCAATTCCCACTACATACACTGAATTAGCCTGTGATTTGTTCTTCATAAGGTATTCTCCTTTTCTTCCTTAAGACCATTGCTGTTCGTCTTACTCTCCGGCAGTCCGCCGCCAAAAATGCTCCCCTCCGCAAGCCCCGACACGAACCGCTGCAGCCAGGCATAGTACTCGGCCGCATGCTCCAGCTTCTCCAGATCTCTGAGGCAGGCTTGTCGCTCCTCTTCGGGTGTGTCTGCTGCATGGGCCAGTGCCTTGAGGCCCGGGACCCCGGCTGCCATCGCTTCCTGCATCACATCGATCTCCCGCTGAAGCTTCAGGGTGAAGAAGTTCCGGAAGGCCTCGAAGAAGTCTGTCTCCGCTGCATACAGCTCCTTCCGCTCACGCTTCTCCGGTAGCTTCGTAACCATCCGGGAGGCGATCAGGGAGCGGACTCCGTAGCTCATGTTGCTTTTACTCATATTCATGACCTGCTTCATTTCCTCCAGCGTCATCGGCTTGTCCTCGAAGAACATCACCCCGTACAGCTGTCCGAAGGAATAATTCGCTCCATATAAATCCATGGTCTGGGCTATGGCATCGATCACCGGGCCGAGCAGCTGCTCCCGGGGCGAACGGTGCGTATGTTCCTCGCCGAATGCGGCCTGCTTCATCAGGTGGCACCTCATTTTCACATAGAATCGTTCTCTCTACACTACACAATACCGCAGCTATACGGTAATCATCCTACAAATTTTACACAAAATCCGACCGGGTTTTACCCCCGCTTGACCACAAGGCTGGCTCATGAGTGTACAATTTTTTTTGAACAGAGGAGCTGTCCTCTGCATTATACCGCATCAACCAATATGGATGAAATGGAGAATATGGACGAAAATGACACGTTCAAAGTTAATCAGCGGCCTCAGGCCCGTGCTGTTCACTCTGCCGGCCATGATCCCGTTCGCCGTGTTCTGGCTTGCGCCACTGCTGTATGTGCTGTATCTCAGCTTCACGGAATGGGATTTCATGAGCCCGGAGAAAACCTTTGTCGGCTGGGAGAATTATACCGATCTGCTCAGCAACCCGGCTTTTTACAAAGCGCTTAGGGTGACCGTACTCTTCTGCCTCGGCAGTGTGCTGCCGGTGATCCTGCTCGGATTGGGGCTGGCCCTAATAATGAACAAAAAGCTAAAAGGATCGGCACTATATCAAGTGCTGCTGTTCTCGCCTTGGGTGACGCCAACCGTCGCTGTGTCTATCGTTTGGTCCTGGATCTATCAGCCTGAAGCGGGACTTGCGAATGCGGTGCTTAACTTCTTCGGCCTGGACTCCATCGGCTGGCTGCAGGACCCCAAATGGGCATTAACCGGTGTCCTGCTGGTCACGATCTGGAAGTCGGTAGGCTGGGCAATGATCTTTTATCTGGTGGCCCTGCGCAATGTGCCTTCCGATCTGCTGGAAGCCGGGGAATTGGACGGGGCAAGCCCGGTGCAGAAGTTCCTGCGGATTACATGGCCGCTGATCTCACCGACCACTCTTTTCTTATTCGTGGTACAGCTAGTCTCGGCACTTCAGGCCTATGACCAGATTAATGTGCTGACCCAGGGCGGCCCGTCCGGCTCCACCCGTACTCTGCTCTATCTATATTATCAGTCTGCCTTCGAATCGTTCCAGATTGGAGAGGCTTCTTCCGTAGCTGTCGTTCTGGTCTTGATCTGCATGCTGCTGTCGGTCCTCTCTTTCGGGATCAGCAAACGGACCACTCATTATCAATAGAAGCTATCTCATCCACTCCTAAGGAGGTCTCACCGCTTGCCTATATTCTCACGTATCAGCGGGCTGGTCCATCAGATTTTTTTCGCCGCGCTTGCTCTTCTGATGGCCTTCCCGTTCTATTGGATGGTTACGAGTGCCCTCAAGACCAATGATGAAATCTGGCGTTCCCCGCCCACCCTCTGGCCTGAGGTGCCGCTGTGGGGCAACTTCGCCGCTGCCTGGAACGAGGCGCCGTTCGCCAGATATATGGGTAACAGTATCTTCGTCGCTGTCTCCATTGTCCTCCTGCAATCGATCAATTCCGGGATGATGGCTTATGCGCTGACGCATATGAAATTCCGCCTGAAGGGCGTTTTTGCCGGAGTGATTCTGTTCGGTTATATGGTTCCTGCAACGGCAGTCTACCTGCCCGGCTATCTGGTCCTCTCTGAGCTGCACTTGCTGAACTCCTATGCGGGCCTGATTCTCTCCAACTGTGTGAGCATCTTCTCGATCTTCCTGATCAGGCAGGCCTTCCTTCAAGTCTCGCATGAGCTGGTGGAGGCCGGTGAAGTAGACGGTGCTTCGCATATGCGGATTCTCTGGACGATCCTTGTACCGGTCACAAGATCCTCATTCGCCGTGCTGGCGCTGATCACCTTCATTGACCAATACAACAATTACTTCTGGCCGATGCTCATTACGAAGGACCCCAGCCTGCAGCTGGTCTCGGCCGGTCTGCGCAGCTTCTTCGTGGAAGGAGGTGCTTACGGACTGAAATGGCCGCTCATCATGGCCGCCAGCGCCTTCACAATTGCCCCGCTGCTGCTAGTCTTCCTGCTGGCGCAGAAAACGATAATGCAAAGTGTCAACATGACTGCAGGCTCAAGCAAAGGCTAACACCCAAACTTCCATACCCAAGAGGAGAATGATGATGAACGTTTTCAAAAAAGTATCTGCAGTATCCCTGATCGCCGGACTCTCCGTACTCACTGCTTGCGGCGGAAATGCCGCTCCCGGCAATGCAGCCACAGCAGGCGGAGCAGCCTCCGAAGTCCCTGTTGCCAATGCTGCTCCGGCAGGAGGCGCACCAGTCACGATTGAATTCTGGTATGGGCTCGGCGGCAAGCTGGGTGAAAACATGGAATCGCTAATTCAGAAATTCAACGCCTCCCAGCAGGAGGTTGTTGTCAAGGGGATCGTGCAGGGGGATTATACAGAGACCGAACAGAAGCTTCAGGCCGCGATTGCTGCCGGGCAGGTCCCGGCGGTGGTTCTCTCCTCCAATATCGCTTGGGCGCGCAAGGGTTATTACGCCCCGATGGATGAGCTGATTGCCGGGCAGCCGGACTTCAATAAAGAGGATTTCGTCCAGACCTTCCTGAACCAGGGCCAGGTGGACGGCAAGCAGTATTTCCTCCCGATGTATGGATCGACCCAGGTGATGTACTACCGTAAGGATGCTTTTGCGAAAAGCGGCATAGACGCCAGCCAGATTAAGACCTGGGAAGACCTCGCTGCGGCCGCGAAAAAGATGACCGTCTCCGAAGGCGGCAAAACCACCTTCTACGGCTGGGAACCGATGTGGGGCTCCGGCAATATGATTGATGCCGCTCTCAGCAAAGGGGGCAGTATTCTTAGTGAGGACGGCACCAAGGTCACGATTGATTCCCCGGAGTGGATCGACACCTGGGAGTTCTTCCGCAAAGCCATTCATGAGGATAAGACCATGCGTATCCATTCCGGCGGACAAGGCTGGGAGTACTGGTACAAGACGATTGATGATGTGATGAAAGGCCAGGCGGCCGGATACACCGGCTCCAGCGGCGACCAGGGCGACCTCGATTTCAGCGTCGTCTCCGCTATGGAGCAACCAGGCTGGGCCGGAGCCGGCGAAGGCAAACCTGTCGCCGGGGCGAGTATGGCCGGTATTCCTGCCCAAGCCGGAGACGCCGAGAAGCAGGCAGCGATGAAATGGCTGACCTACTTCACAAGCTCCGAGAATACGGCTTTCTGGTCCATAAACACCGGATATATTAGCGTACGCCAGTCCGCCCTGCAAGATCCGGCCTTCGTTGCCTTCAGTGAGAGCAACCCGCAGATCAAGATTCCTTTGCAGCAGGCGGCTCATGCTTCCGCTCCGTTCCAGGACCCGACCGGCGGCAAGATTAACGATGCGCTTAAGATCGCTGCGGACAAGGTGCAGATTGAAAATATTCCGGCAGCCGAGGCGCTGAAGGAAGCGCAGCAGACAGCTCAGGCAGCACTGGATAAGCTGAAATAGAACGTTATGCCGGTATGCAGATATGCAGGACAGATAGACCGCCGTCTGATTAAGGCGGTGGTCTATATCTGAACAGGGAAGCTTCACTACTGTTCTACTAATAAAAGGGGGACGCTGCATGATTGAGCTTAATACTCCGCAAGGAAACTATCCCGTATCGGCCATCCTGTTCGACAAGGATGGAACATTGCTGCAGTTCGTATCCCTCTGGGGAAGCTGGGGCGAGTGCTTCCTGGACCAGTTCGCCCGGAGGCTTGAACAGCGCGGCCTGAGCTTTCCTGAGCTGCACCGGTCCTCTCTGCTGGGAACGGTTCATGATGCCGCAGGGAGAATCACCGATTACGACCGTAACGGCCCGCTCGCCATGGGCACAATGAGCGATCTGTATGCCATACTATCCTGGCAGGGCTATACTCTTGGCCTATCCTGGGCCGAAGCGGTTGAACTGGTGGACGCCTGCCGGAATGCAGCGGATGCGATGCTGGAGCAGAGCCGTCCGGTCCGCCCGCTCCCCGGGCTGGTGCCCTTTCTGGACGCATGCGCTTCCCAGGGCATACCTATGGCCGTAGTGACTGCCGATGAAACTGCGGCAGCCGAGAGTCATCTGCGCTGGCTGGGCATCCGCCAGTATTTCACCGCTGTGATCGGCACCGATCAGGTGGAGCGGGGCAAGCCCTTCCCCGACATGGCGCTGCTTGCCTGCGGGCGGCTGGGGGTATCTCCGGCTGAAGCCGCCGTGATCGGCGATACGAACGGAGATATGCGGATGGCTGCGGCTGCGGGCGCTGCCGTAGCCATTGGGATTGCCGGCGGAGTCACCGCCGGGCTGGCGGCTTCAGCTGCGGCGGAAGGACTGGCCGCAAATGCGGGCAGGAACGGGCAGGCGGCAAGCCGGGTTACTGCGGCGGCATCTGCCGCAAGCGGGTCGGGTGATGCGCACGGAGCGGCTGATGTGGGCCGAAGCGGGCTGACGGCAGACATGCAGGCTGACGGGGTTCTTTTGCCGGATGCAGATTGTGTCGTGTCCTCTTATGCTGAGCTTGGCGTACGAAGGATAGCACGATGAAGGCCGAAGGGGCTTTGGCCTGGGTATTTCTTGCCTTGGCTATTGTCTTCGAGCTGTCCGGTACGGTCTCCATGAAGCTGTCTCATGGCCTCACCCGGCCCTGGCCCTCGGTGCTGATGTTCGTATTCTACGGAATCAGCTTCACCTCGCTGAGTGTCGCACTCACCTCCATCAAGGTTGGAGTCGCTTATGCCGTATGGTCCGGGGCGGGTATCCTCCTGATTTCTCTGGCGGGGGCTTTGTTTTTCGAAGAGCGGCTGACGGGTCCCTCCCTCCTGTGGGTGACTGTAATTGTAGCCGGGATTGTTGGCTTGAACATTAGTGCCAAGGGGCATTAATCTGACTAATAAAATATTTCAAGGAGGCTTCACTTGCCTATGAATACATCCGCCACACCCGGCGTGACTGAACCGCTGTTGACGTTCCAGATTATTACTGACACCCATGTCACGTCCAATCCCGAGCATGAGTACAATCAGAACTTCGGACGGGCACTTGAGGACATAGCGGGACATGCCCAAGGCAGCAGCGGGATCATGCACATTGGAGATATTACGAACAATGGCTTCCCGGAGGAGTATGAGGAAGTCCAGCGTATTCTTGAACAGCATCAGGCCTCACTGCCGCAGATTCGTTACACCCTGGGCAACCATGACGTCGGCCTCGGACATTGGGAATCCCGCCTTGCGATGTATACTTCCCGCATGGGGATGCCAGGTCCTTATCATGATCACTGGATCGGCGGGTATCATTTCATCTTCCTGGGAACTGAGGAAGGGCTGCAGACGTTCTGCAATCTATCCGCTGAACAGCTGCAGTGGCTGGACCGCAAGCTTGGGGAATGTGCACCGGACAAACCGGAGCCTGACGGGCAAATGCAGCCGCACCCGGAACAGGCTCACCTGCCGGATCAGCCCGTATTCCTCTTCCTGCACCAGCCGTTGAAGGATACGGTAGCCGGTTCTCTGGAATCTCAGGAATGGTACGGGGTAACTCAGGATCAGGAGCTGCGCACTATTCTGTTGCAGCACCCCCAGACCCTGCTGTTCACCGGGCATACCCACTGGGAGCTGGAGGTCAGCAACACGATGGTTCCCGGCAACGGACAGACGGCTACGATGTTCAACGCTGCTTCGGTAGCCTACCTCTGGACGGATGCGGATGAACACAAGAACGGCAGCCAAGGCTATTATATAGAAGTCTATGCTGATAAAGTGCTTGTGCGGGGACGGGATTTTACAACGGGGACCTGGATTGAAGCTGCGCAATATGAGGTATCGTATCCTGTTAGCGCTCTACTGTAAGTTAGGGAATCATTGATGTTCTACTCACAATAAAAAGCTGCCCCAATCAGCCATTTGATGGCTTTTGGGACAGCTTTTTCGTTTATCAACTATTTAAAAGCAGGCAACGCGATGTCCGCGTAATTATCCTCCAGGAACTTCTTCACTTCCGGGCCGCTGATCGCCTTCGCCAGCTTCTGGATGGCCTCGGAATCCTTGTTGTCCTCACGGGCAACGAGGGTAATGGTGAAGGCTGAATCTTCACGCTCGGTGATCAGCGCATCCTTCTTCGGAGTCAGACCCAGCGGGCTCGCGTAGGCTGGCGTCATCGCTACCAGATCCGCATCATCCAGCATCCGGGCCAGCATCAGCAGATCGACCTCCTCGAACTTATAGTTCTTCGGATTGGCGGTAATATCGGCTTGCGTAGCCTGAATCCCTATGCCATCCTTCAGCGTAATCAATCCGGCATCTGCGAACATTTGCAGGGAGCGTCCAATGTTGGACGGATCATTCGCCATCACGAGCGTTGCTCCCTCCGGCAGATCGGCAATGTTCTTGAAGCGCTTGGAGTACCCGCCGTAGATGGCATCATACACAGGCTGAACGGGCACCAGCTTTGCACCTTTGCTGGCATTGAACTGCTCCATGTAAGGGACATGCTGGAAGAAGTTCGCATCCACCTCTTTGTTCGCCAGCGCTTCGTTCGGCTGCACGTTATCAGACAGCACAACAACCTCCATGTCTACGCCTTCTTCCTTCAGAATAGGCTTCACAATATCGAGGATATCCGTCATTGGCGGAATCAGCGAGGCTACCTTGATCTTCACAGGCCCGGTGCTGGTAGCTGCCGGTGTCTCTTCAGCTTCTTTGTTGTTGCCGCAGCCTGCCAGCGCAAGCGTCAATACAAGCAGTACCAGTGCAAACGTGGTGGTCATTCTTCCTGTTCTTTTCATGATCTCTCTTAAGCCCCCATTATTGTATAGTATTCTAGCGTTTGTCGAGCAGTCTGGCTATCGTGCTTCCCGTGAATTGAATCAGCTGCACCAGTACAATCATCACGAGAATGGCGTAGATCATCACTTCTGTCTCGAAGCGCTGATACCCGTAACGGATGGCGAAATCGCCCACGCCGCCGCCGCCGACAACCCCCATTACGGTTGAAAAAGAAATGAAGCTGATCGTAGATGCAGTAAGTCCCAGCACCAGCCCTGAACGGGCCTCTACATATAGAAACTTGAAAATCATTCCCGGCTTCGAGGCCCCCATCGACAATGCCGCCTCAATCGTTCCCCGCGGAACCTCCAGTAGTGACTGCTCCACCAGCCGCGAGTAATACGCAATTGCAACGATGGATAGCGGCACCGTGGCCGCCAGTGTACCGATCGCCGTACCCACAACCAGACGGGTGAACGGAATCAGCGCCACCACCAGCAGCAGGAACGGAAAGGAACGGACGACATTGACGATGCTGTTCAGCACTAGAGACAGTCCTCTATTCTCATATAATTGGCCTTTGCGGCAAAAATACAGCAGCGTCCCCAGCGGAAGGCCCAGCAGCAGTGCAGCACCTATGGAAATACCGACCATAACAAAGGTCTCTCCGATAGACTGCCACATCTGATCCTGGTATTTCAGCATGCTCTCAAACATGGGTGGCCCCCGTTCTGCCCGTGATCCGCTCCCGGAAGGAGCCTGAATGCGTTCCCGGCGGGAGGAAGCCGCCCTCCCCGCGGGAGAAGGAATCTACGATCCGTCCGCCCTCCATGACAGATACCTCGGAACAGATGCTCCGCACGACATCCAGTTCATGGGTAACGATCACAATCGTTACGCCCAGAGAAGCATTGATATGGCGCAGCACCTCCAGAATATCCGCCGTGGTGCCCGGATCAAGCGCAGATGTAGGCTCATCGCACAGCAGCAGCTTCGGATTGTTCGCCAGTGCGCGGGCAATTGCTACCCGCTGGCGCTGTCCGCCGCTGAGCTGGGCCGGATATTGCCCGGCTTTGTCCGCCAGGCCTACGAATTGCAGACATTCCTCCACCCGCTTCATCCGCCCTGCACGCGGTACTCCAGCTAGCTCAAGAGAAATCGCCACATTCCGGCTGACAGTGGCATTGCCGATCAGATTGAAATGCTGAAAGATCATCCCGATTCTCTGCCGCTGCCGGCGCAGCTCCTTGTCCGGCAGCTCCGTAAGCCGCTGCCCGTCAACTATAACCGTTCCTTCATCCGGCCGCTCCAGCAGATTAATCAGCCGCAGGAGCGTGGATTTGCCCGCGCCGCTGGCGCCAATAATACCATGAATGGCACCCGCCTGTACTTCAAGCGATACCTGATCGACAGCCGTATAAGGGCCGTCCTTCAGAGCGAAGCTCTTGCTAACCTGACTCAGCGAAAGAATATAAAGCCCCCCTACAGACTGCCTGGACATGCTCCCTGAACCTCAGGACTTATTGTACTATAATTATTTAAAATCTGTTTCATTAAAAATCTCTTTAAATAATAAGGTATTTCTTCTGCTGTGTCATCATTTTTTTCAAAATGCTTGCTAACTCCTTGGAAGAGCAGAGCATTATAAGGATGCTCGTGGCTCTATGGGATTATTCAGATCTAGTTATCCGGTGTCGGCCGTTGCCCGGACATACCGATAAATGCGCTAAGCTTGAACGGTTCATTCTTTCCTCCATTGTTAGCTGAATTTGAATCCATTGCTGTTGTCTCCTTAGCCCCCCCATAAAGCACCTACATAGTGTGCTGTCTTTATTTTGTATGCACTTACACAATTAAATTATAGAGGTAAACATCCGCCTAAATACTACCGCACTAAAGTGTCCCCCGAGAATTTTAGAATTTGGCATTCCGGTACTCATTCGGGCCCACATGCAGCTCCTTCTCGAACCGTTTCAGAAACTGTCCGTAATTGGCATAACCGACACGTTCAGCAATTTCCGATAGCTTCAGCCTGCTCCCGCGCAGGAGCTCTGCGGCCGCTTGAATCCGCAGATGATGCAGCTGCTCATTGAAGGTCATCCCGTTCTTCTTAATCAATAGCTGCCCCAGGTATACCGGATGCAGGAAGAAAATCTCGGCCAACTTCTGAATGCTCAGGCTCTCCTGATAATGCTCTCCGATGTATTGATTGATCTCCCGGACAATCCCATGCGATTTATAGTTCTGTTCACGCACCAGCAGATCTATGGCCTTTCCGCCGTAGGACAATAAGCGGCTGAGCAGCCCGCTCAGCGGGGTCATCGCCTGCTGAATCTCTGATACCTCAACACCCGAGGCCATCCCGCCCTCTTCGCTTGCGGCTTCTGCCCCGGGTGCGAGTTCGAAGATCCTGTACATGAGGTGGATGCCGAATTTGCGCACCACCTCCGGCGCCACCTGCTGTTCCCGGAAGCTGCGGGCCGCCGCCTCCAATGCCTCGCGGTAGCCGTCCGCGTCCAGAAGATTCACGCTACTCAGTAAAGCATCCGTCAGCCCGATATGGTCATAGTGATAACTGAAGGGCTTGCCCTGCACCCCACTGTAAGCCAGCACCCCAGCCTGCTCCGGCTCGTAAAAGAAATGCAGCAGAGTCTCTTTGGCCCGGCCATAACTACCCTCTATGGAGAACAAGGAGTCCTCCGGGGTTCCCAGCGCAATATGGACATTCCCTCCACCGTACTCGCGCAGCAGGATGTCCAGCACTTCAGCTATGCCGCCAGCGTCCCCGCTGCCTGCTGTCATCCCGTGCACGATCCCGAGCAATCCCGCCTCCAGATCAATCGTTATCAATGCTTTATATCCGGCCAGCAGAGAGACTGTGCGGCTCCTCACCTCTGTGTACAGCTCCGGGACCGTATGGATCAGGCAAACATTCCAGGAAAGGATTCCCTTCGAGCCGGGCAGAGTCTCCAGCCATTCCATAAGCTCGGGTTCTCCCTTTTTACCATATAACAGCCCTTTGATTAAGGTTGCCGCCTCTTCCCCGGAAGCTGTCTCATGGATTCTTCTCCGGTTCGTCTCCTGTTCCAGCTCCAGGCGGATCTCCCGCAGCTCCTCGGTAGCCTCCTCCGGGAAGACCGGCTTCAGCAGATAGTGATTAATTCCGTAGCTGATAGCCGTGCGGGCATATTCGAACTCACTATAGCCGCTCAGAATGACGAACTTCGTCGAATCCTTCCCCTCCTGCCGCCACTCCCCGATCATCTCCAGACCATTCATCAGCGGCATATGGATATCGGTAATGACCAGATCCGGCTGAAGCTGCTTCATCATCTGCAGCCCTTCCCGGCCGTTGCCGCAGGTTCCGCACAGCTCGAAGCCCAGCTCCTGCCAATCGATCCACATCTCCATACCTTCCAGAGCGCTAGGCTCATCATCGATTAGCAGCACTTTATATTTCATCGTCTATACCTCTCTTTCCGGGGAATAATTCTGTTCAAGCAGCTTCAGGGGAATGCCAATAGTCACTACGGTTCCCTGATCCGGCGTGCTGGATATCTCGAAGCGCACCTGATCTGCGTAATTCAGCTCCAGCCTGCGGTATACATTGCGAATCCCGATGTGGGTGCCCGAGTAATCCTCCTTACGCACCGCGAACATCAGCTCCTTCAGCTTCTCCGGCTCCATGCCCTTACCATTGTCAGATACTGTAATCTGCAGCCTGTTTTCCAGCACGGCCGCAGCCACCTTGATTACCCCCAGCCCCTCAATCGTCTGCAGGCCGTGCTTGCAGGAATTCTCGACCAGCGGCTGCATGCTCAGCTTCGGTATTTTATAATCCAGGGACTGCTCATCGATCTCAAAGGTATAATCGAATTTATCCCTGAACCTGAATTTCTCAATCCTCAGATACATGTCGATAAATGCAATCTCCTCGCGCACCGGCACCAGATCCTCCTTCCAGCTCAGCAGTCTGCGCAGCAGCTTCGACAAGCTTTTCACAATATCGGTGACATCGTTATATTGGTTCTTGGTACAGACCACCAGAATCGCATTCAGCGTGTTGAACAGGAAGTGGGGGTTCATCTGGCTTTGCAGGAAATTCAGCTCCGCCCTGACGCGCTCCATCTCCAGGTTCTTGCTTTGGATCTCCAGCTTGTACACGTCATTGATCAGGGAGTGAATTCTGGAGGTCATCCGGTTAAAATTGTGGATTAGCCTGCCGATCTCATCCCGGCCCTCATCGATAGCAATCAGCTCAAATTTCTCGTTCGTCACCTTCTGCATATGCCGGGCCAGGCGTTTCACCCGGTAATTATAGGAGCGCAACATGATGTAGATGAATATGCTGGTCAACAGAGTAAGCGTGGTCGCCAGCCCCGCTGCGTACAGCCGGATATCGAGAACCGCCTGGGAGATCCGCTCTCCTTGCGTAATTCCGATAATCCGCCAGCCTTTGAGATAATTCGCCGCCCCTACAGCCATCACCCGCACCCCCTCGCTCTCGTCCTGGCTGTCGCCCCACTGATCAAATACCGGATAGGGATTATCCGTAACGTGCTGATAACCGCTGTCCGCTGACATCACAATCTTGTTCTCCCCATTAATCAGATATAGGTTCAGGTAATCCCGTTCACGGACGATAATGTCATAGATCTCACTGATGTCCAGATCAATCCGCAGCACCTTCTCATAATTGTTCAGATTAGGGTAATTGTCCATGGTCTTGATAATGCTGAGCGTAGGGATGGACGAGACCAGATTTTGCTCCTCCGTTGTCCGGTAAGCCGCAACATATATTTGGGTGGTGGCCTTCTTCGCCTGCCGGTACCAGTCACTGTACCATACTTTATTGTTCGTCACCTGGTAATTGCCCCCGGATACAACTGTCTGGTTATTCGTGTAAATACTGATTCGTTCCAGCTGATTATTGACAGGCATATAGCTGTTCAACCGGTCTCTGAGCTGTTCGTTGAACATGCTGTAGAACTCGATAGAATCCGTATAAGTCCGGTCCAGCATCTCGTACAGGTTCTTATCCGCAGCCAGCGTGTAGCCGACAGAGACCCCCCCTTCAATAAAATCATGAATGTCCTTCCGCGCCCGTTCCATGGAAATCTCCAGATTCTGCTGTTCCCGCGATTTGATGAGATCTGTAATCCGCTCCAGAAATACCAGATTCAGCACCATGATCGGCAGGAGCACACCCACAATGTAGATAAGATAGAACTTGTAGCTTAGCGGAATATCATTGACGATGGTGCCGAATTTAATCCGTTTTGTCGTCATCCCACACACACCCGGCTTTCTTGTAATTTCGGGGTCTCCGCAAAGGTTCTGAGTAACCTTCGAAGCCAAAGCCTCGATTTGCGGGGTTAACTAGATTTATTCTTATGGGCATTCTTGTACACCGAAGGTGATGAACCCACCTTATTCTTGAACTTGTCGATGAAATAATCCGTATTGGCAAAGCCTACCTGCACCGCGATATCCGATATCTTGAGCTGTGTGCGCTTGAGCAGGCTCTTGGCTGCTTCGATCCGCTTCTCATTCAGATAATCGCTGAAGCTGCGCCCCGTCTCCTTGCGGAACAGCTGGCCCAGATAAGCCGAATTCATATGAAACTGCCGGGCGAGATCCTGGAGCTGCAGCTTGCTGCGGAATTCCAGATCGACGTATTGAATCACATTATAGATCGTGTTCCCCTCGTTATTAGCCCGTAGCTCGGTGAGGTACGCCGCCGTCTCCAGGCAGAGCCGGTCCACATACAGACTGAGCTTGTAATAATCCGCGAGTCCGCCCAGGTTGCCATACTCCTTATGCATCGCACACATGATCTGGTCGGGATCTCCCTGCATCTCGGTAATGCTCCGGCATAAGGTCATCTCCAGATGGGCTACCTCGGCCTGTGCAGCTTCAATGCTCACCCTCTTGGCAGTCATAGCTGCGAAGGCTTCCCTGGCAGCGGCCAGGATTCTCTCCGCCACGCCTTCTTTCACTTCATCCAGCACACGCGTAAAGTGCCCGTCAACGAATTCGGGAGACAAGCGGGTGGTACGCAAATCGTTGTAGTAGAAAATCCCGCCCCGCTCCTTCCGGTACTTAAGCCCCCAGACCTCAAGCGTCTGGGTGTACAGCTCCTGGATGGAGCGCAGGCCGCTTCCCCGGCCGCTGATCATTACAGCCACCGGCACCCCCAGCTTCTCTGACTGCACCTTCTGTACCTGGGAGGCGGCCGCCTCCAGCGCTTCCGGGGACAGTCCGGCTGAGCGAACCAGGAGTCCGGCCCTTCCGGACGGGTCGTGGAACACATAGCCCAGGTGCTCCGGGAAGCCTTCGGTATCCCCTTCGTTCAAGCTCACTGTGCCTGAACCTGAGATGGCAGCAGCAAGAATGCATTGCAGCTCTGTATCAGGCTGAAGCCCCAGCAGACCGGAGGCGGCATGTTCCAGTTCCTCACTCCAATCCCCCTGAACACATCGGCTGATCAGATTATGTACCAGGATGTTGCGCTTCTTCTGCCCCTCCAATCTGGAAGCGGTTTCATTTTGGATAATAGTACGGATCTTCCCCAGCAGTTCCTCAATCTCCTCATCATCCACCGGCTTCAGCAGATAGCCGTCCACTTTATGACGCAGCGCGATCCGGGCATAGTTGAAATCGTCATACCCGCTCAGGATCACGAACCGGGGCGGCGGGTCCACCGTCTCCTTCACCGCCCCAATCAGCTCCAGGCCGCTCATCACCGGAAGATTAATATCCGTCAGCAGCAGATCCGGCCTGTGCTCCCGGATCAGCCGCAGCGCATCACCGGCGCTAAGCGCTTCGGCACATACCTCGAATCCGGATTTCTCCCAGTCCACCATCGTCCTGAGTCCTTCCAGAACCCAAGGTTCATCGTCTACAATCATGACTTTTAGCATGAGCTCACCCACCTCAATCATCTAAATTTGGTAAGTAATAGAATTACAAGTAATGCTAACATACAAGTTTAAGGTTGTGAATGTTAACTTAAAACTCAGAGCGTGGCCGTCCCTGCGGTGAACATTTGGACTTCCGGCCGCTGCCGTAATTGGATTTCCTTATGGGGAACGCTCCTCTTGGTAGAAATCCAAATACAGCCTATGCTTACGATGCGAGCTTTCCTTCGAAAAGCTTTCAGGCGGTCGCTACCGCTCCTACAGCTCCAAATTTCCCCTCCGCTTCTTTTTGCTTTTTGTTTATTTCTTCAGTTCTTCTTATCTACACTTACTCATTAAAAACAGGGAAGACCGCAGCCATTATCGTAAGGTTGTGGTCTTCCCTGTTCTTTTCAGCAATTAGATTTATCGTGCACTGGATATTGATTAGGCAGCACTATAGATCGATTCATACGGTACCAAACCCATTATTCAGTTTCTACCACGAATCTTTTTATTACTGTATCTCCATCAAATACATAAATTCTTTCACAATTCGCACATTTCCAAACCTCATATTTCGGGGTTGGTATAGTAACTGGGTCAATTAAATCTCCCAGATTTATAATGCCATCCCATTCTTTATCTGTATACACTCTTAGTTCAACATCATTAGGGGATAAAGAATTGGATAAAGTTACACCACATTTACATTGTAACCTCGCCATAGACCTCTCTCCTTTAGGATATTAGCAAATTCCTTCATTGGTCCAAATTTCAACTTTATCGGGAATTGTTCCGTTAGTATCATCATTCCAAAAAAAATACATTTTTCAGGTTAATAAACAGTGAATTTCTAAGTAAACATAGATTCAAAGCGTTTGTCTAAGTTATCACTCATTAAAGTCAGTTAGACTGCCTCCGCCTGAGTGAGCAGCTTTTGGACGTCTGTTTCCGCGGACTTCTATCCTTTATTTATCCTTTTTCGCTATCTAAAACATTAACAATCGTTTCTTTCATAATAGATACATTCCGATCTTTTAGTGTTAAAAGCTTAATAAGAACTTGTATGGCTTTTCTAAAGCTCACTGAACTTGAACCTACAGATCCATGAGCCCCTATGCATATATATATCTTGCCAGATGGTACCTCAGTAGTCATATCTTCAGATAAATCTCTTATTTCTCTTAACATAGCATCTACATATTCTTCGGGTATCCCAAGTCTTACCACTTCGGGTTGCATGGCAATTACTTCATGAATAATGTCACCTTTTTCATAACCTATTTCAACTTCCACCTCTAAATTATCTTGAACTGATGGATAATAGGAAAGTCCAACAAATCCATAGTTACTTACCATTCGAGCGGCTATGATAAGTTCAGCAGTAATTGAACATGGAGCTACACCTAATGTGTTTGAAGCAAAGACTTCCATCTTTTTTTCTCTTGATGGATACGGGGCAATTGGAAACTCATCCACCCAAACTCTTCCACTTCTACATTTACCTAAATCATCCAATTTAATTTGCATTATTTATTCAACCCCCAAAATTCTTTCCAACTACTGTTAAACCACTGTGATAATGCTTCTACTACTTCAGGATGGTAGACAGTAAACTCTGATACATTATACTTTGCAAAAGCAGCCTCATGAGCAGCTTTATAATCCATTCCTGCTGCCATCATTGTCGATTCAGCAACCCCATGTAAGTAAAAGCTAGCATCTGCACCGGTTAATTTATCTCCGTTTGCTAGAGCCTTTTCTAATCTTTGTAACATCATTTTATTCCCATCAAAATCGTCAAAGTTAGCAAGATGTGTTTTAACTATATTTAATCCCTTTTGTGAAACTATGATTGAATTTCCTTCTATTTACCAAATGCTCCCGCTTTTCCTACATACTCCGAGAAATAAGCTCCTGTGCTAACCGATTTACTAGCACCAGAGGCTGCTCTAATTTCAAGAGCCCAAGCAAGCTCTGGTCCCAATCCAACTAGTCCATCAATAAAAGAATTACATCCAAACCAATTACAGAAATCCCCCACTTTGTTATCCACTACGTTTGCAGCACGGTTTGTAGCATTATCTAGTGCTTTATACCAGCTAGGTTTTGGGGCGGCACCATCCATTAATCCGCCTCCACCTCCCCCAAAATCATATGCTTTAGCTGCATGTCCCGTTGGATCAATATAAATCAACGGATTATTATGCACGTAAGTATACAAATTCTGCGTCAGAGGATTGTCAATCAACTACTGAAACTTTATTTTCCCCTGCAGAGGGAAAGGTAAAAAAGACCTTGAAGAATGATCTCCTCAAGATCTTTTTTAGAATTACTTCAGCTCTTTAGTATAGTTTACTAAAAGGCAGTTCAAACATATCTAATTCATTTTCAACAACCTTAATTTTAAATGCTACTACAAAATAACGCTTGTCATTTGATGATAGAACTATGATATTTTCAAGTCTCACACCCTTATCAATTTTCCCTTTGATATAAAGAAGATCCTCATTCGTTGCTTCTTCAATTTTTAAATTTTTAAGGATATATGGTAATTCTACATAAGTAACATCAGTAAAAATAATGTCAATATTCTTAGCGTTATCAGCGCTTTTAATGCTTCTTACTAGTAATTCTCCATGACTAATGTGATAATACCAAAGTTTAAAGACTCTACTGCTATCAAATGTTTTGAACATGTTTTCGTCTGCCTCCCATATATTACTCAAATGGATTAGGAACTTTTTTCCCATTCTCATACCACGTAATTCTTCCCCATACTTGAGGATTTGACTTAATTTGAAGTAACTCCCAATCAGTTGCTCCCCCCGCCCCTCTAGCTGCCCTTGATACAGAAGCCCATGGACTATCTATGCCTGTAAGATTAAATTCTATCTTCACATTTGCATTATTCAGTCGTTCTAATACAGTTACTTTCCAATCCTGGTCGAAGTGTTTCCAAGTCTTCGCTCCTTGACCAGCTGCAAAATCGTCTAGATAATCCCTAAGTCCTAAAGCAAATTTTTCAGACTTGCCCAAATCATTAACTACTCGCTCAACTTTCAAAGCTTTTTTTGCACTGCTTATTAATGCTTTTACATTAGACGCTACTTTGATAGCACCATTCTCCACAAGTAAAAAGTTTCTTTTTACAAACTCTGATGCGGCTGCTCCTCTTACATCCATAGAGTATCTTCCGTCACCCATAATTTGCGTTAATTCAAACTGATTCATATCTGAAAAATGCTTAAATTCCAAACCATCGCCACTTGAACCACCATCTGAACCAATGCTGTCAGCGCCTCTTGTCATTATATGACCAGTTGGATCACTATAAATCAATGGATTATTTACTACATACGTATACAAATTCAAACTCAACGGATTTGTAATCTGCCCCTCATACGTATCCTAGTTTATAAAGCGGCACTTTGAATAAAGATGGTGGCAACTGAGAATGAAATCCCAGCTACCACCCATTTTATCATCCCGCCTGTTGTACAGGTGTATTAGGCATCACGTAGGCTGACTTTTTCTTCATCATGACGTAGATGATATTTACCAGCTTCCTCATTAAGCACACAATCGCTTGCTGTTTCGTCTTCCCCTCTGCTATCTTTCGCTCATAATAAGCATGAAAATAGGCATTCTTTGGCTCCCTCTTGGTACGGGTGACACCAATCTGACGAATCGCAAGGCTTTTGATAATATCATGCAATACCCGATTACCTTGCTTACTCTTGAAGTTTCGTGACTTGTTTCCTGAACCTACAATTACAGGTGCAATGCCAGCGAATCGGGCAAGTTTATCGGAGGAAGAGAATCGGTGAATATCGCCAATCTCTGCCACAAGCTGCGCTGCTGTCACCACATGGATCCCTGTCATAGATTCAAGCTGGAAACCAAGCTGCTGCATCAAATGCTCAATCTTACCCTCGATACTGACCAATTGTTCTTGAAAAAACCGAGCGGATTCCACCTGACTCACCACAACTGAATCTCTTGAATCCTGAAAATCCCGATACGTTTCTCCATCTGCGTCGATCAGAGTAAGAATTTGATTTGCCTTCTTATGAGACAATCCATTGTTGCTGTGCTTTCTCAAGAAGGCAGCAAGGGCTTCCTCAGACATGTCCTCCAAAGTATAGGGTGAAGGGTAGGTTTCCCAGAAGGCAAGCGCCGTTTTCCCCTCTACTTCAGAGAAGAACTTTTTGTAACTGGGATAGGAATAGCTAATCTGCTGATGCATCTTTTTTACCGCTTCCGTTAAAATCTTAGACAACCATTTGCGCTGTGTCACAAGCTGGCTAATTGCCCAGAACAGATCAACGGGCTGGGCATCCGGCAGACGCTCCAACTCGTCTCTGAGCACCTTGGCAACACATTCCGCATCCCAGCTATCCGACTTCTGAACAGTCACATGGCTCTTTCGTCTGGCGTTAGCGAGTTTTGCATTCACTTCCTTCACCCAGCAACGATTGTCTTTCAGATACACGGCAAGCCCTCTGCCGTAACCTCCAACATCCTCCAGTCCATAGACAACGGACAAGCCCTTCTTGATGTACTTTTTTAATTCTTTAAGCAGCAAGGGAAAGGCAGACGGCTTGTTATCGAATTTTAGTTCCCCTAGTTTCTTGCTCCAGCAGTCAATAATGACGGCTGTATGATGTTGTTTATGCAGGTCAACTCCTACATAGATTAGATTCTGCTGTTCAATCATTTTCTTTTGCTCCCTCTGTATTTGAATGGTTATTAATGGATTCGATTCGTTACATTCAAGAATCTTTGCTGTCCTTATCGCTTGATCTGTATGTATCCAGCCCATTAGTAACCACTCAAACGAGTGGCGAAAACATTAGGGATAAACAAGTTTGCATCCTCAGTTCGAGCGGTCGATGCCGCAAAGATACGTTAGCAATCTCTTGTTTTCGATAATGCTTAGAAAGCTGTAAGTTTTAACATCCCAGCAACATGTGACTTCTCCAGACGTACATAAAGCAGGTCTAGCCGCAGTTCTTCTGTGTATTCGTGAATCTTATCTATAATTCTCTCCGCTGTCGGTAAGTCAATTTCCGCAGCTTGTTCATGTGTAATTTGAAAAATGGCATTTTCGTAAGCGGTAGTGGTTCGGAGACTTGTTAGAAGTTGATCTTCTTGCTCCACCAGCGATTCATACTTCTCATGTAATATCGTCACAAGCACATCTATCGTAATGGTGAACATTTTCCGGAAGGTAGGGGTTGAAATCTCTTTATTTTCAAGTACAATAGAGACTATGTTATTTTTATTTCATCCAGCATGTTGGACTTTTTATCGTTATCGGCAAAATAACGTGTCCGTCGGTGAGGATGTGTCTTCTAGCTATTTATAGCAAGACGATCTAGGCAGTTCCCTTGGGGGATTGCTATTTTTTTTGCCAAGTTTTTGCGATTGGCATACGTAGATGATGTATAAAGCTGCCTTAATACGGATTCATCAAACATGCTTTGCAGTAGTTGGAAACCAAGAACAGTTTCGATCTTGGATATGTTCTCTCTGTTCTCCATTAGCCAAGACAAATCCATATCGCTGACTTCCTCTGGATACTCAATCTGTACAAGTGTCCTCTCCATCGTGTAGTCAAAGAATAGTTTTTGGAGTAATTCTACTGCCTTTTTCGTTGGCGAGAATCTTCTCAGATCATTGTCATTAGGTCGGACTTCTAGTCGAAGGATACCTTTAGAACGTTCAATAATCTCGTTTGATTCTTCTTCCTTTCGAGTCTGCTTATGCTTATCATAAAACATAATTCTGCTGCTCTTGTTCCGGTATTCAACGGTCTGTTCTTGGTTGTACGCTATTGTATTCTTGTAAGCAAGCTGCTGCCTACTTAGCATCCGTACATATTCACTGACCTTCTTACCTACTTGAAAATTGCAACAGACATCACATCGGCTTATTATCCATTCAGAGTGTGGAAGATACACATCAAAGAGCTGGAGCAGCCTGTCTTGCAATTGTTCAAAGAACAAGGGGATATCTGCTTCTGTGAGCATCGTAACGTTGTCTCCATATAGAAACTTCGGCATGGATACTTGTACCGTGAGTGTTTGGCTACCCTCGATATACTTCATGTATGGCAACTTTTCACCTTTAAACGTATAGCTTGTGTTCAATGCACCTGTTTCTTTGCTATAGAATGTAGTTAAATTAGAGCTATGTTGATTCAATATAGCTGGATCAATAGGAATAGGTTTTGCTTTCAGTATGATAGTGTCAAACATATGAAACCTTCTTTCACTTCTAGTAGTCTAAAATATTGGATGTGATTGGAGATGTTATAAGAATGAGAACACACGGCTGGAGTCCGGCAATTGTTCAACTCGTGTCTATCTTTTTCATCGTGTTCACCACCTCATTAAGGTTTAATTCCTGTTTCTTCAAACAGCTTGTCAAGCTTCTCAAAGAACTGTTTCTGTTCGTATTTAGCATAATCGGGATGTACTCCCCATTCGTTATCCCGGTGAACGAGATAATATAAGACCAGTTCCAATGCTGTCTTTTTATTACGATTCTGTTCTTGGATTACCGCAACTGCATCTTCTAAAAGGTTGAAATCTGCGCCTTCGTTGATTGGATCAGCATTCAGCAAGGAACTTACCTGTTCGATCAATCTTTCTCTTTTTTGTCCTGCTTGAACATACTCAAGAAGGCTAAAATTCTGCGAATAGTGCTGTGTTGTAGTGTACTCGTTTCCGTCATCATCAACGCTTATAATTTCGATTTCCTCATGTTCATCTGTTTTGGTTAAGTAAACCATAAAAATTTCCGACTTTTCAGATGGAAGCAACTCCTTCTGGAATAGGGTCTTATCCTCGATCCCAAATAACTCAGACAATTGCTCAAGACGTGGTTCGGGTATCTTCCGTCTTTCCTTGATCCAGTCCTGAAATGTTTGTTTGGAAACCCCGATGGCTTCTGCTACCGATTTGTACTCCATGTGAAACGTATCAGCTATAAATTGTAATCCAATCATCTCAATCACCGCCATACTAAGTATGCCTTTCGAGATTTATTATATATCGCCATACTCGGAATGTCAAATGTTAAGTCAAAAGAAAAACCACACGGAGTCGGAACTCCCTGTGGTTTAATCTTAATAGAATACTTATTTCACTTATTTGAACTGCATTTTTTGAATTATTATTCTATATTTAAATTAAAAAATTCATAAAGATTCTTATCATCAATAGGCTTTAAGCTTTCAAAATATTTTTGTCCATATAACTTTCTAACAACAAATTCAATCTCCTCTTTAGTTACATCCTTTACTAAAACTAGATTAGGTTCTACTGAATAATACCCGTATGTCTCTACTTCTAGTTCATAATCCTGTTGAAGCCTTATTATATCATAGACCTTTATGTTAAATAACTTGTTCTGCACTACGATATAAACATCATTTCTATACCCCTTGCTATTTCCCTCAAACTCTGCAAGTTCTGTATCATCTAAAAAAAGGACTTTGATGTTATCCATACATTTTTCCTCGATTCTAATTTGTTGGTGAGACTACTATTTGATTTAATAACTTTTGATATTGGTCAACATTCATATTGTAGGAAGGAACTATTTCGTAATGTTCAGCTCGTTTTCCACGTTGAATAATAGTCAATCCCTCTGGTAAACTATCAATTCGATAAGCACCACCAAATCTTACTAAAGTTCCCGGTTCAACATCTAGTGAAACTCCATGTGTCATTTTAACAAAGCCAGTAGATGGGTCTATTTTGATCTCATTTGATTTCAACTGAAATGAATTACCACCACGAAAAACATTTACTTTAGAGTTCCCATAATTGACGGTAACCCCTCCACCTCCACCTCCAAATATGGAGCCCGCAGCCATTGCTCCAACTGTCAAAGCAATTGTGTCAGTCTTATCATCTTTTCCGTACATGAAGTAGTAGTCTAATTCAGCAACGGCCCATTTAGCCTTACTGTAATCGCCACCTCTATTAGCCATTGCTAACCCAAATAGAAACTCAAATTGGTTTCGAGTCATCCCACCCGAGTCATCACCATAGAATCCATACTTGTATTCTTTAATTAATGATTTTAGAATTTTTGCCTGAGTAGCTGCGTCCACTGATCGAGCTGAGATAACTTGATCAGTAGCATCTGTATGAGACAAATTGCCAAGCGTATTACCACTTGAAGCTCCTCCTGCATCTGTGTAATGCCCTGTAGGATCACTATAAATCAATGGGTTATTATGCACATACGTATACAGATTCTGACTCAACGGATTTGTAATCTGCCCCTCGTACGTATCCTCATTTAAAAACCGTCCCATACTCGGGTCATAGTACCGTGCTCGCAGGTAATACAGTCCCGTTTCCTCATCATAGACTTCCCCCGTATACTTGAAGGAATTAGAGGTTTTCTCCACCTGACTAGTGATATTTCCCCACTCATCATAGGCGTAGTTATTCATGACTGTTCCGCTAGTATCGACAATCTGCACCACGTCACCATGGCCGTTGTACAAGTAGTAATAATCCTTAGTCGATTTTTTATCTTTCTTCACTAACACCCGGTCACCACGAACAAAATTAGCTTGCTCGACAAACTGACCGTTCACAATTTTCTCTTCCGATATGACTTGACCCTGGAAATTGTAGTTGACCTGGGTCTGGGTATTGTCCTTGGTCTTTATAGATCGCATTCCATCGGCATAGTACTGGAAGCTGGTACTGGCACCGCCTTTGGTAACACTCGTTAAAGTATTCTGCAGATCATACGTGTAGCTGGTATCCGCAGAATCCAGACTCACGGTGCTCGTATCCGATAATGTGAGCCGGTTGCCCCGCACATCATACGTATACGTCGTTTGGCCACCGTCTGGGCGGCTGATCGAGACCAGCCGGTTTAGCGCATCGTAGCCATAATTCGTTGTTTGAGCACCGCCTCCGTTACGCGATTCACTGACAGCGACCCGGTTTCCGTTGTTGTCATAGCTGTAACTGTAGGCAGTGAGCACGAAGTTTCCTTTGGTGTTGGTCATCCGCTCCGTCCAGCCCAGTGACGGGTTGTAGGTATATTCTGTCTTCAGTGTGCTGCCATCCGTCAGGGTCGGATAGGTGATCGACTTCACTTGATCATTGCCGAAATAGGTGTACTGCGCATTAGCCGATGCTGCCCCAGTCACTGCTGCACTTCCGTTGGTCTGTACCTGGGTCACCCGTGACTGCTGATACGTATAGTTGGTGAAAAAGCTCATATACTGGTCGCTAATCTGTGTCATTCTTCCCAGCACATCCACCTGATTGCCAATCGATACGTAGTGGCTTCCGGAGCGCCCATAGATCGAACGAACTTGTCCCAAGCTATCCCTCTTTATCGTCTGGTAAGCCGTCTCCGCCTGATTGAGCAGTGTTTGGATCGTCTGCTTTCGCGGACTTCCATCCCCTGTGATCATGACGGTCTCCAGCTTTTGGTCTACATTGTTAATCTTCCCTTGTATCGTGCTCTTCTTCAGTTGACCCGCTTCATCATAGGCATACGCAAAGCTGCTGCCATTGCGGTCGGTTTTAGCCGCTAACTGCCCCGAGCTGTTATAGGTATAGCTCTCGTTTTGGGATGCTGCATCCTGCTTCACGCTGAGCAAGCCCAATTCGTTATACGTTTTGCTGTTCAGCACCTGGGGAGTCCCATTTTTAGCTTGGATTGTCACCAGTGACAATTGCCCATGACCATCATAGCTATAGCGGGTCGTCTGATTCAACGCATCCTTCAAGGCAATTAACCGGCCTAGGGCATCGTATTGATAACTGGTGGTCACCCCATCCTCATTCAGATTACGATTCGGATCGGTGTATCCCGTCACCTGCCCAGCAATGTTGTAACGATAGGATTCGCTGATGGGCTGCTGCTTCGTCGGCCAGTCTTTATAAGTGGAGGCAGATAACTTATTCCCCCAGGGGTCGTAGCTCTCCTGAACATAGTTCAGGGACTGGCCAGTGGCCTGATCCTGAATATAACTGGTCGCGGTACGTGATTTGAGATCATAGTCGCTGACCATTACATCCCCGCTCGGTGTCGTGGCCCGATTCTGCCGGCCCCAGGCATCGTAGCTGGCGGTCAGTGTATTTCCTGCGGGATCGATGGAATAGACAGGACGTCCCTGATCATCATAATGATATTGGGTAAACACCCAATTGCTCACGTTCTCATCATAATGCTCTTCCAGTAAGGCGAGACCTAATCCGTTATACAACACATTCGCATAGGTTTTCATGCTCGTGCCATGGGTGATGTTGTTGACCGTGGTAATAGAATCCACCTTTAAGACCTGTGTGCCTGCATTTGTCGCATCGAAATTAGGAGAGCTCTGGTTATAGTAGTTGTAATCTACGACCTTCTGAACCCGTTCACTCTTGGCGTTGTTTATTTCAGGATAGGTTTCTTTTTTTAATCGCCCTACAGCATCGTATTCATAGGCAACAGTCTGGTTGTTGGCCTCGGTTTTGTGAATGACCTGGCCATTGTCTTTATTGTAGAGCATTTTGGTGGTGACAGCTTTTTCGTCAGCGGTCCCGATATTGAACCATTGCTGCTGCTCTGTAGGATACGCATAGTTGTTCTCACTACCATACCGCACCACCGATTTAGACACCAAACGAGCGTCCGCCCAAATGTCAGCTGTTGCATGTTCAATCTTCCCTTGTCCGTCGATATATCCGTAAGTATAAGATGTCTGCTCATTCTTAGCATTAATTACCGTTGCCGGGCGTCCCTGCGCAGTATACGTGTAGGACTCTACCAACGGATTCGCATCGCTTTCGTTCTGGTATTTGGATACAGAAGCCAGAAACCGGTAGGCAGGTTCATACTGATAGCTAGTGGTGTAGTGCTGTTTCAGATTCGGATTATTCCATTGCTCGGCCGTTAGCGGCTCCGTTTGGCTCTGAACCTGGCCCCAATTGGTATAGGTTGTCTCGGTATACAGATGTTTCGCCGAGGCGTCACTGTCCTGCACGGCATATTCCGAAATCGTTGTCCGTGTGGGAGACTGGGTAAACAACCCGTGGAACGCTGTATTTTCGGTTATTTTCCTCTCTCCGTTACCGGCAACCGTCTCTGAACGAAGGACTCTGCCTTCTTTGTCAAATGTATGTGTCGTACTTAGCCCGTTACTTGGTGTACTACTCATCACCGCGGATGTGGTACTGTAACGGAAATCATCCGGCAAATGACCTGGATACTGCTCTGGGGTATTCCCCGTATAGTCTCCAGTGTAGGTATACCGGAGTTGCTGATAGGCCTTTCCTCCCATATAGTCACTTCTAGACGTCGCCCGGAATTCTCCAAACGAATCAGAATTACTCATATGCCGGCTTACATATTCATAATTATACTTCGTGCTGGAATGCGGGTAGTTGACTTCACTTAGTAGGGCCTCAAAGTTAAATCCGTTATACGGGATTAGCGTCAGTTGATTATCATAGTTGAAATACGTGCTTTCTCCTATTGAATTTGTAATGCTAGAGAGAACCGGCTGATACACTTTAATCGCTGGCGCAAAATTTTTCGGGACATCCACAGCTACTCTGCCTTTGGTGAGAATGACCTTCTGAACTTCTTTCGTCCCGTTCATCACCCGGAGGGTAACCCGTTCTCCGTTAAAGGGTTCTTCGTGAAGATTATACTCATAGGTGAAGAGAACCATGCGCCCCAGCGTGTCGGTAATCGAAGACAAGCGACCATTATCAGCATCCGAATACTTGAAAGTGATCGTGTTGCCGAACCTGTCTTTAATGCCAAGCAACTCGCCTCTAGAAGAGAAATACTCCCGTTTCATATCCGAATATTCCATGTAATACCTTGATTCGTCTTGCCCGTTATTGAACTGGCCGGAGTACCTGGATTCAAAGATAATCCGTCTATCTTTTCCTTTGTAGTTAATCAAATTGCTGTAATTGGAGAGTTCATCGCCCTGTTGCCCGATGGCATAGACACTGCCATTTCCGTCATGATAGAAGCTTTGATTCTCTCCCATTTGAACGTATGGGAACTGGAAGGACCACCCATTCCCTAACTCGGGAGTCGCGTATTCATATACGGACTCCCACATCTGCCAGTGATTGCTATAGTAGCTTCTATAGACAAAAGGAGTCCCCTGATTAGAGTTGTACATCAGTCCCACATTCAAATCCAGTCCATCCACGCCTGGCAAATGAAGCAGACTTTCTTTCCTCGTCACACTTCCCGCCACAGGATCAATGGTTTCACTGGAGGTATTACGGTCACTGAATTGTGGTTTTTGGACCTGATTGATTTGCGCCTCTATGGCTCCTCTATCAATCACACCCGAGACTGCCGCATCAAATGCGGTAATCGACATCACCGATAAAGGATCTGCACTGAAATTCATCTCCGTCTTTGATGGCTCATAGACTGAGGAACGCACTGTGAATCTTCCAATCGCTTCCTGCTGCAGTAGATTTGGGTCGTATACATCTTCTCCAACTGTAGGAACATGGAGCGTCTGCATTTCCTGATCAAGTGTGGCTTGAATGTCTTCCCAGGATGCTTGTTTATCCTGCTTCCATCTCAACAGTTCGATAGCCGTCCACTTCGTCTGCCCCATCACCAGCAAGTTCAGCCAGTACACATCAATCTTGGAGGCTCCCGCTTGAACAAGTTGTTCAATATCTGCTTGTTTCAAGTCTAGATCCTCATTATCAGGTACACTCGACAAGATCCCCTTAGCCTTCATACCTGTCAGGGCCGGTTGCAACCGTTCTTTCTTCTGAAGAATCTTCTTCTTCAATTGAGTTACAGGCAGCAGGTTGATATCATAAGCATCTTGAGTTACAGAAACAACCTCGTCTGCAATCAAGGGCTGGGAGGGTGCATTCCTTTGGGCTCCTGGTGTTATTGTCGGCTCAGGACTTTGGGGCAGGAATAGATCGGAGGGTCCTGAGGGTACTGGAGAGGGAGAAGGACTGCTTTTAACCAATTCCGCTGTGCTTCTGGATGCAGTTGTCATAGCAGGGTTAGCTGACGCCTTCCCCATAAGGTTAGGAAATCCGCTAAATAGTATAGCCAAGGATAGGACATAAATGAATAAAGATTTTGCTTTTTGGTTACTATTCACTCTACAACTCCCCTGTTCATATAAGATCAAAGCTTATTTAAGTCCAAGAACCCGGATCGGTGGGATCTTCATAAAATACTTTAAAATTTCGTACCCAGATCGTTTGCTCACCCAGCATGTTCTCAACGACCACCTTGAGGGTATATTCCAATGTTTTCCCGACGTATCTTATATCAGCTGGTGGTTTAGGAACTGTGACCTGAAAACCAGAGTTCTTATCGCCATACTGGGGGTAGACGTTATAGACATCCAATCTTGAATTACGATTTATGGTTCCTGAGTATTTTATCGAGTCATCAATATAAACAGAAATGCTCTTAACAGGCGCCATATCCAAATACCAGCCTGATATTACAAATTGATTATCAGGATGCGTATTACGTACACTTCCATAAAGAACCAATCTTGCTCCTTCTGTCGGTGAATCCAAATACCCTATTGGGGACAATTTTTTGTAATTAACCGTTTTTTCATAATAGGTCTCGACTCCACGTGTGTCCCTAATAACAACCTTAATATTAAATGACTGTGTTATGTTAGGAAGCACGGTATCGAAGTGATAGCCTGAATTGTGATTAGAAAATTGAGGATATGAATTGTAAACATCTTCTCTACTATCTCCGTAAGTTGCTGTCCCCTTATATTCATTGTTAATGAACACTTTGATACTCTCCACTCCATTGTCACTAAGGTACCATCCTTTCACATGCACATAAGGGGAGCTTATTTCGGTGGTAGCTGGAGAATCCAAATAGCCGAGAATCTGTACAGGCACCTTTTTGAGCAAATTGCCGTTTCGGTCATATTGATAAGAAATAGTTGTACCATCTTTCGACATAAAAGTAACAATTCTTCCGTTGACATCATAAACATATGTACCAGATGGGCTAAAACTCACAGCCTCTGCAATAGAACTTGCAGTACAAATACTCAACAGAACTGTTAATAAAGTAAAAATGTACACCTTCAACTTATTAGTCATTTAACAGGCCCCCTTTTTTAAGTAAATTTTAATCTGAATTTAATATTATTTTAATAAAAGCCTTTATTTTCGCATCATACAACAAAAATCAACATTTGGAAATAAATATATTTAGGCAAAATCTATTAAGAAAAAACTACTGATAGGTTGGCAAGATTGCAGCCTTTGAATACTAAACTAGAGTAAAGGGCTGGTATGACCCAGCCCCTCCTCATCAAACCGTACGTGAGGTTTTCCCTCATACGGCTTTCCGATGTTTGTCATTCATGGGCATGCAGATTACAATAGCGTTTTTAGTCCACACTTATTGGCCATATACTTAACCTCCGGGAATGAACTCATCCATCTCCTCTGTTGTCTCTTCTTTGCATACCACCGGGTAAATCGCTGCAAAATATACCAATCCAGCTTGGCTAACCTCTTTTGGCTGTAGTTCGTGTAATAATAATTTCTCCATCCCTGTATCTTGGGATTGAGCCATTCCACGTGTTCCTCAAACGATTTCCAGCGCATGCCAGGCGGTGCTAACCTGTCCTTGACCACGCCTCGGATGCGTTCCTCTGCCTTCTTCGTTAGCCACTGCTGGGTGGTATAGTACACCTTCCCTTGAGAAGTTTCTGCTTTCGTTTTTCGGTGGTGCATTCCTAAGAAGTCGAAGCCTTCGTCTCCTGTCCACAGACCTACAATGCGGGTTTTGGTCGGATGTAGTGTGAGCTCTAGACGTTCCATAATGGTGCGGATGAGTTCATACGCATGTTCTGCATCCTTTTTCGTTTTACAGACCACAACGAAGTCGTCTGCATACCTCGTCAGTTCTCCCAACGTACTTCCGTGTTTCTCCCATAACCGGTCAAAGGTGTTCAAATAGATATTCGCCAGCAGTGGCGAAATGACGCCCCCCTGGGGTGTCCCTAAATCGGAGCGCCGTACGTTTCCTTCTTCCATCACTCCCGCATGAAGCCACTTTCGGATGAGCTTCAAGATCCGCCTGTCATTGATACGCATCTGTACCAGTTTCATGAGCTTCTCCTGATTTATATGGTCGAAGTAACCTTGGATATCGACGTCGACTACCCAATTTCCCTTGCGGTTGCAGGCTTTCCGGATTCGCTCCAACGCTCCTTTCGCGCTTCGTTTCGGACGAAATCCGTAGGAGACTTCTTTAAAATCGGCTTCAAAGATGGGTTCAATCACCAGTTTAGTTGCCATCTGTATCACTCGGTCGCGCACCGTAGGGATGCCTAGCGGTCTTGGCTTCCCGTCTTTCTTCGGGATATAGTGCCGCCGTACGGGCTGCGGATGGTAGCTGCCTTCTTTCAGTTCTCGCTCACAACTTTTGAGAAATCTCGTCAATCCTTGTTTCTCGATTTCAGAGAGCGTTACGGCATCTACTCCCGCGGCTCCCTTATTCGCTTTCACCCGTTTCCAGGCTTCGCCTAGCACATCCCACCGGTAGACTTTGTCGTACAAGGCATGGAATTTACGCTTGATGTTCTCCTTGGCCGCATGACCTAGCTTTTCTTGGAGTTCTTGAACTTTTTCCTTGGGTGTCGTTAGCCGCTTGGCATTCACTCACTCGTACCTCCTCCAAAAGCGTAAACAAAGCAGGGCTTCTTCCCTCCCTAAGGTTATGTTGTCCTTAGGTTCTTCGGTACTATAAGCCCCTCGGACTCCCTTCCCACAGACGGTTCACTTCGTCTTCTGGACTTATAGAGCGTCTCTTTACGGGGTTCCTTAAAAAAAAAAAAATTTCTTCCGTGTGGGGGAGGGTCTCCCCAGTTCACTGCATTATCTTTCAATCCATGCCGTTCCCATTACGCCGGAGGATTCTTCACTGCTGTTCCAAGTTCTGTACAGTTTCCTTGGCCTTCGTCTATTGTCTCGAGACTCGGCTCCCTCTGTTCCCCTTCGCAGGGCCCTTTTGACGACGCGGCAGGATTCACTTCATGTTGCGGCCTGGATTGTTGCTCGCCCGGTCTCTGACCGGTACTTTCGTCGATGCGCTTTTACACACAGATTTCGCCATGTGCAAGCATCCTAGCTACAAAGGTGGCTTGGTCCCTCCTGTGGTTGGACTTTCACCAACTAGATAATGCGTGCCTCTGGGCGCGCAAACAACAAAAAAGCCGCCCAACCGCAGCGGATGTTTTCCTCTGAAAACATCCGCTGCGAGGCGGCCTCATAAAAAGCGCTCACATATCATTAGTATCTGTATTATCCCTGTTTCTTGTCTCCCAGCTCCGCCCGCAGCTTCAGGAACACCTGATAGCTGCGCTCCGCGACCTCAGAAATGGCGATCGGGTGGAAGCCCGGCAGATCCGCATACAGCAGGTCGTTCAGCGGTGCAGTCCAGTTGACCGGCAGCTTGGCAGCCCCCAGCTTCGCTCCCATAATAGAACCAACGGTGGCCCCGTTGCAGTCGGTATCCATTCCGGCGGATACGGAGGTGACCACCGCTTTCTCGAAGTCATCGCCGCCATAGATCAGCGAGGCGGCCACAATGGCCGCGTTGTTGTTGGTATGCACCGGGTCGTAATGGCTGAACTCATTCCAGAGGGTGCTGACCAGTTCACGCTCACTGCCGGACTGCTGTGCAATTTCTACGCCCCGCAGCACGTCCTTAGCCAGTCTGCTCGTCTGCGGAATCTCACTCAGGCCGATCTGCACAATCTCTTGGTTGCTGAGGCCTGCGAACGCCGCTGAAATCATTGCGGCGTTGAACATCTCGCCGTAGATTCCATTCTTCACATGCGAGAAGGAAGCATCCCGCCAGCCCAGCTCTGCCGCCAGCTCGGGATGTCCTGCCGCTCCATAAGCGAGGGCATCCGCGCGGATTGCGGCACCGATCCATTCCCGGTACGGATTCAGATGCATCCGTACCCGCTCCTGCCGCAGCGGCCAGTCAGCCGGCTTCTCCCCGTGCAGATGGGAGGTCTCCTGAGCAAAGTTCATATAGCTCTGCGTTTCCGCCGTGCAGACCTGACTATAGGTCAGATGCCCGTGCCACAGCTTGCCGATATCCCAGGAATCCCAATTCAGCCCTTTTTGCTCCAGCAGGATAAGGCCAAGCACGGTATAACGGATATCATCATCACTCTCCATATAGCTGATCTTCTCGCGCGTGCTGGTGAACGACCAGTCGCTTAAGCCCAGGCCGTATTCCTCCCGGGCCGTAGAGAATTCCGGGGTATAGCCCGTAATCGGCCAGGCATCCGCACCACGGAACCACAGCTCGATATTCTCCCATCCGGTCCGGCCGTCCTTCCCGTACAGATAGTCCCAATATTCCAGCGGCTTGCCCAACGCGCAGCCTACACTCCGCCCAAGCCAGGCACCGTAGAATCTGTCTCTCCACTGGTCCGGCGTCCAGTCCACTGCAAGCTTACGCGGACCCTCCGGACGAAGCTGTCTGATCGCTTCCAGATCCGACGGCTCCTGGTAAGGAAAGCCCCCGTCCACGGGAAGTGCCATCAGCTCCCGGTATACCTCCATCAGCTTGTCCTCATCGCTCCCGGCTGCATCCAGCTTCTCCGCCAGGCTGCCCGGCTGGCAGCCCTCCTCGATCCGCTGCTGCAGCTCGAACCTTACCGTCTCCTGCAGACGTTCCCAGCCCGCCATCTGCTAAGCTTCTCCTGCCGGCGACTCCAGCTGCCGGTCTAAGCGGTCCAACGAATCGAATAGCAGCTTGATGAAGGCTTCGCGGTCCACGCCAAGCAGCACCTCCGTATTCGCAGGCTGCTCCGGCTTCTTGCGGCGGTCGGCCACGGTCATGCCCCGGGTAAGTTTGCCTTCGGTCTCTACCGTTACATACAGGTGCTCAGATTCGAACAGCTCCGGATGCAGCAGCCAGGCAATGGCGCAAGGGTCATGCAGTGCATTGCCGACAAAGCCCATTTTCTTCCCGTAGATCGAATAGAAATCCAGCAGCTCACCGACCATGACGGACACGGGGCCGCGCGTCTTGAGCTCCTGAATCTCCTCTTCGAAGATCGCTGCCTTATCCGTTACATCCAGTCCGCTCATAACAATCGGAATGCCGGATTCAAAAACGATCCGCGCCGCCTCCGGGTCCACATAAATATTGAACTCCGCTGTCAGGGTCACATTGCCGTAAGCCAGCCCGCCGCCCATTAGAGAAATCTTCTCGATCCGCTCCTTCACTTCCGGGTAAGCGGTAATCAGCAGGGCGATATTCGTCAGCGGAGCGGTAGGCACCAGGGTAATCTTCTCTTCCGAGGCACGGATAATTTCCAGCATGAATTCCACTGCGCCCTGCTCTACGGGCTTGAACTTGCTCGCCGGCAGCGCCGGGCCGTCCATCCCGGACTCCCCGTGGGCTTCTTCCCCGGTAACAAGCTTGCCCAGCAGCGGCGCCGCCGCGCCTTTGGCTACTGGAATATCTGCATTTACAAAGCTGAGAATCTTGAGTGCGTTGTCGGTGATTTTGTCCAGAATCTGGTTGCCGCCAACGGTTGTAATCCCCCGGATATCCAGCTCTCCCGGATGTGCCAGCGCAAGCAGAATGGCAATCGCGTCGTCATGCCCCGGATCGCAGTCAATAATGATAGGTGTTGGCATCGTTGTCGCTCCCTTAGATTAGTTGTGAGTGGATACTTTATTTCGTAACAGTAGCCTTAAGCTTCTTATTCTTCTTCCGTGTCTCGGAGATGGCGTAGATAATCAGACCAATGACCGTTGCCACATAAGGTAGCGTAGCGATCAGCTCGGCTGGAATCTTCAGTACCTGCAGAGCATTGGAGAGCGCGTCAGCTGCGCCGAAGAGCAGTGAGGTTAGCGCTGTGCCCACGGTGGTGCTGCGGCCCATGGATTCAGCGGCAATGGCAATCCAGCCCCGGCCGGCGATCATATCACGGGTGAACAGCGACAGGTAGCCCATCGACATATAGGCTCCGCCCAGACTGGCGAAGAAGCCGCTGAGCAGCAGCGCGCTGTACTGAATGCGGACCACACTGACACCTACGGACTGGGCAGCATGCGGATTCTCGCCCACAGAGCGGATTCGCAGTCCCAGCGGTGTACGGTTGAGCAGATAGTAGACTACGAGCACTGACAATATAGAGAAATACGTCAGAATGTGGTGCCCCGACAGAATCGGGCCCAGCACCGGAATATCCTGCAGGAGCGGAATATCTATACTCGGCAGCACTTTACTCGCTAAGGAGGTGGAAGATCCTTTGTCGCCGCTCAGGAGATACAGAATAAAGACCGTACCGCCGGAAGCGAACATATTAATCGCCACCCCGCCGAGAATAATATGGGTCTTGAACTTCAAGGTGAAAAAAGCCAGAATCCCCGCAATCAACGTTCCCGACAGCACCGCCCCAAGCAGCCCCACCCAGGCACTCTGCGTGTAGGCACTCACGATAACCCCGGCCAGCGCCGAGACCAGCATGATCCCTTCCATTCCGATGTTGATAATTCCGGCACGGTTCGAGATCAGCGCCCCCAGTGCAGCGAACAGTATAGGCGTAGTTACACGCAGGACAGAGAAGGCAAAATCCGTAGTCAGTATGACATTCAGCAGACTGTTCATGCTTCCTTCGCCTCCTTCAGCAGCATGCGGTTCTTCCAGAACTTGAGGAACTGCTCAGCGGATATCAGCAGAATAATGACAGCCTGGATAATCGAGATCATCTCGGACGGCACATCGGAAAGGCGTGACATCATATCGGCGCCAATGCGGATATAGGCCAGGAAGAGCGCCGAGACAATGACGGAGAACGGATTATTCTTAGCCAGCATGGCCACCAGAGCACCATCCATACCGTAGCCCGGCAAGGAGGTCCACTGAAACCGGCTGTACATCCCGAGCACCTCCACCGAGCCTCCCATACCGGCAATGAACCCGGCGATCAGATGGACCAGAATGATCACCTTGGCCGTCTTCATCCCCGAGTAACGGGCGAATTCCCGGTTAACCCCGGTCATCCGCAGCTCGTAGCCCCATTTGGTCTTGTAGAGGAACAGATGGGCCAGTACGATTAGCACCAGCACAATAATAAGTCCGGTGTGAATCCGCGTTCCTGCAAACAGCTTGCTGAGCTGGGCCGTTTTCTCAAATTTAAAAGAAACATTGGCAAACGCCTTGGCATCCCGCAGATGATAGTTCAGCAGATACAGCCCCACCCCGAACAGGATGTTATTGAACATCAGCGAAGTGACCAGCTCATTGGCATTCCACCTGGCTTTGAGAATACCGGGGATGGCGGAGAGCAACGCCCCCACGATGGAGCCTGCAAGAATCGCCACTACCGGATGCAGCCAGCTGTTCAGGCTGAGATGAATCGCCAGGACCGTGGCTACGATACCGGAGAAATAGAAGATGCCTTCTGCTCCCAGGTTGAACATATTGGCCCGGAACAGCAGAGAGACCGCAAGACCGGTGAACATCAACGGGATCGCCATTTCAATGACGTTGCCGATATGGCCCTTCGTGGACAACGGCTCCCAGAGGAAAATTCCGATCGTCTTCACCGGGTGGTCACTGACCAGCGAGATGATCAGGAACGCGATAATAAGTGCAATGACGATGACCGCCGCTGTGCGGATCGCCTCGAAATATTTGACTTTAAACATGATTTGCGGCCCTCCCGGTCTGCTCTTTGTCCTGCCGGTTAATTCCCAGCATATAGAGCCCCAGCTCTTCCTCACCGACTGCTGACGGATGTTCGAAATAGGCCACAATCTGGCCCTCATACATCACGAGAAGACTGTCACTCAGCTCCAGAATTTCATTCAGATCCGCTGATACCAGCAGCGTGGCACAGTTCGCCGAGCGCAGCTCCAGCAGCTTCTGGTGAATGAACTGGGCAGCCCCGATATCCACGCCCCGGGTCGGCTGCTCGGCGATCAGCAGCTGCGGATTCGTGGAGCACTCTCTCGCTACGACCACCTTCTGCATGTTACCGCCGGACAGCATGCCGATCGGCTGCTGCGGACCGGAGCACCGCACCTTGAATTCCTCTACCAGCGCAGAGGCCAGCGCAGCAATTCTGGACCCGTGCAGAAATGGCCCCTTATTCATATCCTTCTGGCGGTAGCGCGTGGAGATCAGGTTGTCGGCAATGCTGGCTTCTCCAGCAGAGCCCTGGCGCATCCGGTCCTCAGGGATATAGGATACCCCCAGGTTGCGGATGTCCAGAATATCCAGTTCACGGATATCCTTCCCCTTCACCTGTACCGACCCGCTGCCGCCAACCCCGCGCAGGCCGCCGGTCAGCGCCTCGATCAGCTGCGTCTGTCCGTTCCCTTCAACGCCGGCGATGCCGACAATCTGGCCTTCACGGACCGAGAAGCTGATCTCGGAGAGCAGCGCTTTGCCTTGGCTGTCTGAGACGCTCAGCCCTTCCACCGCAAGCACCGGCTTGCCGTAGGGAAGATCGCTTTTGTCATACTTCAGCACCACATCCCGTCCCACCATCAGCCGCGAAATCTCCTGCTCCGTTACTTCCTTGGTCTCGAAGACGCCTTCACTCCGGCCGCCGCGCATGATGGTAATCCGGTCACAGATGGCTTTGACCTCCTTCAGCTTGTGCGAGATGAACACAATCGTGTGTCCCTGCTCCTTAAGCTGCTGCAGCTCATGGAACAGCTCCTCCGTCTCCTGCGGAGTCAGCACCGCTGTCGGCTCATCAAGGATGAGTATCTTGGCCCCGCGCACCAGCGCCTTCAGAATTTCCACCTTCTGCTTCATGCCGACGCTCAGGTCCTCCACCTTCGCCTTGGCATTCACCGAGAGATTATATTTACGCGCAGTTGCTTCCGTCAGACGTACGGCCTCTGCATAATTGAAGCCCACGCCCTTCTTCGGCTCCATTCCCAGCACCATATTCTCCGCCACTGTAAAAGAAGGCACCAGCATGAAATGCTGATGCACCATACCAATGCCGCGGTCAATCGCGTCCTGCGGAGACTGTAGCTTCACTTGTTCTCCCCGAATGTAGAGCCCGCCTTCGCTCGGGCTCTCCATTCCGAACATAATTTTCATCAGAGTCGATTTACCGGCTCCGTTCTCACCCGCAATCGCATGGATCTCGCCTTCGCGCAGAGAGAACTCAACGTCCTTGTTGGCAACCACACCGTTCGGATACACTTTGGTGATTCCCCGCATTTCCAGCAGAGCATTTGCCATGGGTCATCAACGCCTTTCAACCAAAGTTAGATTCATGTCCTTAAGGTTTAACGGCATTACGGATCGCTTCCACTTCAGAAGTCTCCATACCCATTGCGTTATCCACCTTAATTTCCTTATTGATCAGCTTCTGCTTCACTTCTTCAATCTTGGTCTGCAGTTCCGCCGGGAATGCTGCCTTGTAGATCTCGTTCTCGGCAATGCCCACGCCGTCTTCAACAAAGCCAAGCACATCGCGTTTACCCATTTCAAGCGTACCGTCCTGCAGCTTCTTCACTGCACCAAGGATGGCAGAATCAATCTTTTTAATCGCAGAAGTAACGATCAGGTTGGCTTTCACACTGTCTGTATCCTTCAGCAGCATCGCCTGGTCAGAATCGACGCCGATGGCATATTTGTTCTTTTCCTTCGCTGCATCGAAGATGCCAAGGCCCGTACCGCCCGCTACGTTGAAGATAATATCCACACCCGAGTTATACTGGATCAGCGACAATTCCTTGCCCTTGGCAGGGTTTACGAAATCTCCGGCATAAGAGACAGCTACCTTCACTTCCGGATCAACATACTGTGCTCCCTGAATGTAACCGACCAGGAAGGCATTGATGCCGGGAATGTCCATTCCGCCCAGGAATCCGATCACATTGTCCTTGTTGGCATTAGGCATATCGGACTGGGTAGCAAGCGCCGCAGCCGCTCCGGCCAGGAAGGAGACCTCATTGGTCGAGTAAGACATATTGTACATATTGGCAGGCGCTTCCTCGATGTCAGTATCATAGTTGATGAATTTTTTATCAGGATTCGCTTCAGCCGTTGCATTGAACATTTCGGTAATTTCCGAGCCGCCGGAGATGACAACATCCCAATCCTCAGCAGCGATATCATTAAAAGTCGGCTCCCATTTCGTCTTGTCAGCGCCCATTTCCACAACCTTCGTTTCCGCGCCAAGCTCGCTTTTCACCTTCTGCAGACCATTGTTCGCCGCATCAAAAAACGACTTGTCCCCCAGCGTCCCTGGAATCAGCAGCACCACCTTGAGCTTGTCCCCCGCAGCCGCGCCGCCTTCCGCATTCGTTCCCGGAGTTGCTGCCGCACCATTTCCATTACCGGATTTGTTGTTTCCGCACGCAGCAACCAGTACCATAACTGCCAGTAACATTAAAGTGAGCATTTTCTTTTTCATTTTCTAAGTTCACACCCCTATTTGTAATAGATCCACCCTGCTGAATAGCATAAAATCCCAATTACACGTTTTGTTGGTCCCTTCGAATCGGGAAGCATGAATAAGCGACTGTTGAAATTCTGAAAATAAGCAATTTACTCTGAAAACCAAACATTTCATGTTACATTTCGCTAAAAAACCGTAAAATATCCGAACAAGATGGCCAGTCCAGTTGAGAATCTTCGGTTTTATTGATAAGATCATATCAAATGAAAACATAAATATTTATATATTTTCGGTCATGTTTTTGTACGATTCGGCTAAATGACGATCAAGGGAGGCTCATCATGGATCGTGTCCTATATATTGTAAATGCAGAACATGAAGCGGGTACCTATATCCCTCCGCACCAGCATGAGTGCTTCGAGCTTGTCTATTACATCCATGGTCAGGGCACCTGCAGCATCGGCCAGCGCAGCTATCACTTCCGGCCCTCTACCTTCGCCCTCATACCGGCAGGCTTCAAGCATGATGAGAATCATCAGCCCAGCCCGGAGGTGCTGTTCGTTGGCTTTCACTGTGGCAATCCGGTGATTAATTCGCTGTCCGGTGTGTTTGATGACGATAAAGAGCACACCGTACTACAGACCCTGCAACGGATGAGCGCCGAGTTCAAGCGCAAACGCGACGGGTTCAGCGAGCTGCTGAATCTGCAAATGAGTGAAATTACCGTCTATCTCCAGCGGCTGCTCAGCGCCTCCGATTTCCATTCCCCGGCAGAGGATCAGATGCAGTATGTGCTCAATTATATGAACGAGCATTACCGCCACAAGCTCTCGGTGGCTTCGCTGGCAGAGATGTCCGGATACAGCTATGACCGCTTCCGGCATTTGTTCAAGGAGCGGTTCATGCACTCCCCTCACCGTTATCTTTTACTAAAACGCCTGGATTATGCCAAGTCGCTCCTCCTGCACAGCCAAATGCATATTTCCGAGGTCTCGGCTGCAGCCGGATTCGTCAACGATGCCCAGTTCTGCAATATGTTCAAACGGGAGATCGGCCTCTCCCCGCGCACCTTCCGCATTCAGAGCAGAGTTTTATAGGAATAGTCCTCCCTGGCACAAGTAGCTTTTGTACACGAATCTTGCATTTGTTCACTGTGCAGGGGTCCAGCCAGTTCACTGTTGTAAGCTTGTTCCACTGTCCTGTTCATAGGCTGGAGCTTATAATCGTACTATGAACATTTAAGACAAAGGACGGTACCCGCAAGAATACACAGTGAGTCAGGGGGGCTACTTGGATGAGACTGAACAAGATCGGCAATCAACGGGCACTGTACAGCAGACTGCTTGTGAGCATAACGCTTTGCGTATCCTTAACCTTTCTGGTCTCCACCATCATTTATTACAACTACTATATCGGCGTAGAAAAGAAACAGACCTTCCAGTCCGATCTCGGCAACCTAACGCAGACCAGCCGGGAGGTCATGAACATGACCGATGCTGCGCAATCGCTTTCTTTTCAAATCTACCGCAACAGCACCATCTCCAAAATCGTGTTCTACGATAAGCCGGACATCTACGATGTCACCGCCGCCATGTCCGAGCTGGGCAACTATCTGAGCTCCATGCCTTATATTGAATCCATCTATGTATATAATCCCAAGGGCGGGCAGCTGTATGTTGCCTCCTCCCATGGCCAGAACGGCGTATATACCGAAAAGGAGCTGGTCGACACCTCCATTCTGGATATCCTGAGCCACTATCAGAACTATAAGGCGTTCACCCCAATTCCCAGGGTCTATTCTAACGGCGCACTGGAGAATGATCAGGTCCGTGCCTACACCTTCCTGTGTCTGGATGCCATCGGCTGGGACCGGGCCATCAATTCGGCAGTGATTGTGAATATTTCGGCTCCGTGGATTAACAAAGAGATCGCCGGCCCGGCGGACTCTACCAGCGCGACCTACATTCTGGACGACCAGTGCGCGTTCCGCTCCAGCAACAGCCTGCAGCCGCAGGAGCTTACCCGGGAAGAAACGGGTTTCATTGAGCAGCGGATCAAAGGCCGGGAGGCCGGATATTTCATCGCGCCCTTTAAGGGGGTCAACTCGCTAATCTCCTATACCTCGCCGGATGATTTAAGCTGGCAGTATGTGCGGATTACGCCTTATGAGATCATTACGAAGCAGACCAACAACATCCGTAACACCACCCTGCTGATTGCAGGTCTTGTGCTCGTGGCCGGCATCGGCCTCTCCTGGATCATGTCCAGAAGCCTCTACCTGCCAATGAACCGGATTGTCAGCGAGATGCATATCCTGGAGACCGAGAAGCGTGACAGCATGTTCATGATCCGGCAAAATACACTGCGGGACCTGATCCTCGGCCTGAAGCCGCTGCAATCCATGCAGCAAGTGGAGAAGCTGCGCCAGCTGGGCATTCATTTCACCTTCAATGATGATTACCGGCTGATCCTGCTGCGGATTGACCGTTACCGGGAGTTCCGGGAAGCCCGCTCTTCTTATCTGCTGGCCTCCAAGTTCGCCATTATGAACATCGCCTCCGAAATTTGCGGCCAGACCTACCGCGTGGAGACTGTGGATATGAACGATGACGGAATTCTGGTGCTGCTGAACATTATCGATCCCGTGGAGTATACGGATACCGGCCTGATCGAGGCCCTGCTCCGGCAGATTCAGCAGGCCTGCTCCGACTATCTGAAGATCAGCCTTACCCTGACCTACAGCCATATTGACCGTAATGCCAGCCAGCTGCATCAGCTCTATCAACAGGTTCGCGAGGCGTCGAATCACCGCCTGTTCTATGGACATGGCTGCATCCTTAATGCCCGGGACATCTGTGCGCTGGATTCAAGCACTTATCATTATCCGGCGGACAAGGAGAAAAAACTGGCGGATGCGCTGCTGAGCGGCAAGCTGACGGACGCCGCCGAACAGTTCAGCGCGATGATCCGCGAGACCGGGGCCTTCCCTTACCAGACCGCGCAGTTAACCGTGTCCAGGCTCAGCGTCACCGTCAGAGAGATCATGAACACTATCCAGAAGCGTAATCGCTTACAAATCGATGGAATGGCTGAGCTGCCTAGCCTGGACGCTATCGAAACGATAGACGAGCTGGAGGAGGCCTTCGCCGCCCTCTTCCATACCCTGCAGGAGCAGCTGGCCGGCAAAAAGAACACCAAGCAGCACGATCTCATCTGCCAGATTAACGCGAAGATCAACGAGGATTACATGAAGCCTCATCTGAGCCTGAACCAGATCGCCGATGAGCTGGATATGTCACCCATCTATATCAGCCGCCTCTACAAGCAGCAAACCATGAACAGCATCGTGGATGTCATTCTGGAGGTGCGGATGCGTGAGGTGTGTGCCCTGCTGGAGAACACCGACCTGCCCGTCACTGCGATAGCCGAGCGCTGCGGCTTCACCAGCAGCTCCTACCTGCACCGGATGTTCAAGCGCAGCTTCGGTACAACGCCTACCGATTACCGGCGGTTGAAGAGTGTGCGGATGAACTAGGATGGGGTTAAACAAACTAGCCTGATCGAAATGTTGCAGAAACTGCAACCTGGAGACCTGAATCCTTAGCTTCTGTGTTAAATTGTTGCACCAAATGCAGCAACTCGCTCAAGTATCCGCTAAACCTGAGCGGAATGCTGCATTCCCTGCAACATTTGCTGCTCAGGTCCCATTTATAAAGTATAATGATGCAATTTGTGCAAGATTTCGTCATGGAGCCGCTTTTGTTTTTGCTTTGGTGGAACACCAAGCCCCTGCCGTTAGCTTTTCTGGTTTAGTGAAGCACCATGCACCTCAGGTGTCACTAACCCGCACATTGTCGAGATACACATATCATCTGAACAAACTCGGCCAGTCGAGATGTTGCAGTTAATGCAACTTGGAGCCCCTATCCTTAGCTATTTAGTTGAATTGTTGCACCAAATGCAGCAACTCGCCCAAGTATCCGTCGAATTCAAGTGAATTGCTGACTTTTCTGCAACAATTCCCACCTGGAGCCAGTTTTAGAGTGTCGAATGTTGCAATTCATGCAGGATTTTAGAAATCGAGCCGTTCCATGCTTTGGTGGAACACCAAGCCCCCGCCGTTAGCTTTCCCGCTTTGGTGGAACACCAAGCCAGTGTTTTGGCACCTTGCATTTGCTCTGTTACGCTTTAGATGTAGAACAACATCAGCCCGTCTCCAAATCCATGGAGACGGGCTTCTGCTCTTCCCTCCTGCCGCAGAGGCCGTAGGGCTGACGCGGCCCTGCAGCTGTGGTCCGGTTGCGCCCAGCGCTTAAACAGCGGAGAAAACGGAATGAATGTGGAGAAGCGGAGCGTTCGCCTTTGTGTCCGGATTTTCACCGCTAAGGTAAAATCAAAAAAATCCGGACACAACAGCGATCGGAACATCATTCCGTTTTCGGAGCGTCCACCCAAGCGCCCAAACGCCCAAGCATCCACCCAAGCTCCCACTGCAGCAAAAACAAGCCCCTAAAGCCATATGGCTCCCGGGGCTCACCTCTCTACTCCAGCAACTCTACTTTAGATTCTTCTCCGCAACATAAGCCTCCCACTGCTTCGTCCACTCCGCCTGAATTTTCTCCAGGCCCGCCTGCTTGGCCTTCTGCATGAAGGTCTCCAGGCCCTTATCCACATCATCTACCAGACCGGCCTCCAGCGGGAACAGATACTGCTTCTCTACCTGCTCAAGCGCAGCCTTCTCTGCCTGATAAGAGCTGTAGTCCTCGGCGAAGCCCAGGAACAGATCCGGCTTCTGGATTTTATCCAGCTCATCAAAGATCGCCTTGACCCCGTCAAAGCCCTTGTCGAACAGCATGAACTCCGGATTTCTCCACGCCCAGCCGTTCATGCCTTCCCGGGTGAAGCCGTTGGAGGTGCTGGTGCCAACAAGCTTGTAGTAGCCATCTTCGACCGTGTAGTTCTTGCCTTCAATGCCGTATTGCGTCAGCTGATTATACCGTTTGTCCAGCACCATCTTCTGATAGAAGGCCAGTGCCCGTTCCGGGTTCTTGCTGCTCTTCGGAATCGCGAATCCGTTGTGAATCGGATGGACCGGAGTCGCATAGCCCGTAGTCAAACCAAACGGAGAATAAGCCATTTCCCAATCCGGGTGAGTCGTGCTGATCTTCATCTTCATATCATTGAACCGGTTAGGGTTATCTCCGAACATACTGGCGGCTTTGCCGGAGGTCATCGGGTCCTGCATCGTATCCTTGATGTTCAGCACGTTCTTCGGAATGAAGCCCTTGTCCGCCCAGCGCTTCATCGTCTTCAGCTCTTCCTTCTGCTCGTCCGAGCCCCAGTAGGAGTAGACGGTTCCCGGGGAGTCATACTTCACACCCATTCCATAAGGCAGCGCGCCAATCATCTTGTTTAGCTCCGTGTAGATGTAGTGCAGGTTATTGCCCACATCGCTGTTCAGGGACATCGGCATCATATCCGGCTCATTTTTGGCAATGCCGTCCATGTAGGCCTCATAGCTGGCCAAGTCCTTGGGCACCGGTAGATTGTATTTCTTGCGCAGATCCTCGCGGTAGACGAACCCGTTGGTGACATACTCCTTGAAGGTCGCCGGAACCGTGTAGATTTTACCGTCAACCTTAACATCCTCCCACATTTGCTCAGGGACGAACTTCTGCAGCTCAGGAGCCGCCTTCGGCAGTAGATCATCCAGTGCCAGGAAGGCACCGCGCTTCGCATAGGATTGATATTGAGTCCAGTCCGCCGTAAAAATCAGATCAATCGCCTGCCCGGAGGACAGCAGCAGCTTATACTTCTGATCCCAGTCCGTCCAGCTGGTGAAGTTGAACTTCACCGTGGCGTTCAGGTCTGCCTCAGCCATTTTGTTGACTTCAGCCTGGATGGCCGGAAGATCCTTAGGAGCATCGCCGAGCATATAGAATTGCAGCTCCACCTTCTTCGAGGTGTCGATCCCGGTATCCGCTGCCTTCGCCGCTCCCTCTGATGCAGCCGGTGTGCCTGCGTTGCCGTCCTTCCCGGCACTGCTGCCCGTGTTGCCATTGCTGTTCCCCCCGCCGCAGCCGGCCAGGAGTGATAGAGCGAGCACCCCCGCTGTAAGCGTAACCACAGATCGTCTGCCTGCTTTCTTTCTCATGAATGAACCCTCCTAGAATTTTTTGTAAGCTCAGATTCCTGATGCCCCTCGTGCTGTTCTCTCCCCGGAAGCATACCGCCCTTGTGTGTGACTCTATGTTAGCCGATATAGCAGCTGTACGGTAAAGGTACAATCTGCCACACGGTTCTAACCTTTGACCGCTCCGATTGTCAGTCCCTTCACGAAATAACGCTGGATGAACGGATACAGGAACAGAATCGGCCCCGTGACCACAATGGCCATCGCCATCTTGGTGGATTCTGTAGGCAGATCACTGCCTAAGCTGACCCCGGTACCCGCGCCCATATTGGCGATGAAGGAGGCCGAATTGATGACATTATACAAATGGAACTGCAGCTGATACTTATGCGGATCATTGATGAACAGCGACGAGGAGAACCAGTCGTTCCAGTAGGCCAGCGCAAGGAAGAGTCCTACCGTAGCAATCCCGGGCATCGAGAGCTGCAGCACAATGCGCCAGTATATTTTGAAATCCCCCGCCCCGTCAATCTTGGCCGATTCGAACAGCTCCTCCGGCACCGCCGAGCGGATGAAATTCTTCATCAGAATAATCAGGAACGGCGTCATCAAGCCGGGAAAAATCAACGCCCCATAAGAATCGGTCAGATGCAGATACTTGGTAATCATAATGTACCAGGGCACCAGCCCCCCGCCGAACAGGGTCGTGAAGTAAATATAGAACGAGAAGGTATTGCGGTATTTGAAATCCTTGCGGGCCAGCACATAACCGGCCATCGTCATGAAGAACAATCCCAGCGTCGTACCAATCACCGTAGTGAACAGCGTCACCCCATACGCCCGCAGCACCTCATCAGGAAAAGTAAATACTGTCTTATAGCCCTCCAGCGAGAACTGCGCCGGGATGAAATGATAACCGTCCTTAATGATGGACTCATTAGCCGTCAAGGATGCTGAAATAATCAGCAGGAACGGAATCAAACAGGCTAAGGAGCCCAGTATAATTACCGTATAAGCTACTCCCTGCAATAGCCTGGTGTACGAGTCGTCTTTGATTTGCATGCTCTTTCTCTCCTTCCGCAGCAGGTTCCGCACAACCTAGAACAAGGCGTAATCGTCATTTATTTTACGGATGATATAGTTGACCGTCATAATCAGGATGAAGCCGAACAGCGATTGATACAGGCCGGCCGCCGTAGCCATCCCGACATCGAAGGTCACCTTGAGCGAGCGGAACACGTACGTATCCAGAATATCCGTTGTATTGTACAGCACCCCGTTATTGCCAATCAGCTGGTAAAAGAGGTCAAACTGCCCCTTCATAATACTCCCCAGAGAGAACAGCAGCAGCATGACAAAGGTCGATTTCAGCATCGGCACCGTGATATACCAGATCCGCTGAAAAATGTGGGCACCGTCAATTTTGGCCGCTTCATAATATTCCTCGCTGATGCCCGTGATGGAGGCCAGGTAGATGACCATGCTGTAGCCGAGATTTTTCCAGAGATAAAAGAGAATAATCAGGAAAATCCAGATGACCGGATTATTATAGACATCCACAGGATTCGCCCCGAATTGCGTCAGTAGCGTGTTGAGGAAACCGTTATCATAATTGAACACATTGTAGACGATAACGCTTAAGATAACGAACGATACGAAGTACGGCAGGAACATGACCGACTGGGTCAGCTTCTTGAACCACTTCACCCGCAGCTCGCTAAGCAGAATCGCACAGATAATCGCCAGCACATTCCCGAGTAAAATAAACGCCAGATTGTAGCCGATCGTATTGAGCGTCAGCTTCACCAGCGTGCCGGACTTCCAGAGAAATTCAAAATTCTTCAGCCCCACGAACGGAGCGTCGAACAGCCCGGAATTGAAATCAAACTGCGTGAATGCATAATAGACCCCGACCATCGGAAAATACGAATTAATTAGAAAGAACAATAGCGTAGGCAGCAGCATCAGGAACAGAATCCGGTTATGGACCAGCTCATGCACGAAGCCCTTCTTCCTTTTCTTACGGGTACCGGAGTCAAGCTGCGGGGACAGCCCGCTTGTTCCCTTCAGGGGAAACTGGGCGACAAGCGGCATACCGGTCTTGCGTTTGCGGTGTCTCAAAGCCTTCACTCTCCTATGCCTATAGATAAGTTGCCGCGTCACTTGGTCCGAAGCCTACGTCCTTGATGGCCCCTATAGCTTCGTTAAGTCCAAGTGTATGACTTGTATGACCTGAGTATAGAAGAAGCCTCCTGCGACTGAACAGTGAAGCTTCGGGATATTCCTGTACTTTACAGCTAACCGCACTGTGCACTTATCATACATTTGTGCAGAAATCGCAGGTTCAACGCAAATAAGCCCCCGGAGTACTCCTTAAGGAGAAGAATCCGGGGGAATTCGGGAGGTCGCGCAGGACCTATCCATAGCCTTACGATTTAAACTTGCCTGTAATAAATTATAGATGATATACTCTGGAAAATGTACTAATTCTCCAACCTAAACTTTCAATATCCAAACTTTTCTTCAGGAGGCCAGCCCATGAACCCGCTTCTGTTCCGCATCCCTCCCCTGCCGCATTATATAGCCAGCGGCCTCAATTACTGCCAGCCCGGCTATAAGCACCGGAGCCGCCAGCAGATCAAGGTATTTGATTTGCTCATTGTCCAGCAGGGCTGCCTGTATCTTGGCGAGGAGGAGCAGCGGTTCACCGTGAAGGCAGGCGATGCCTTGATTCTGCGCCCCGACTGTCACCACTTTGGAACCGAAGGCTGCAGGGAGGAGACGGCCTATCATTGGCTTCACTTCCAGACCTTCCATGACCTGCCTTCCTTATCCGCAGCAGGGTCCGCTTCCGGCAACCCCAACGAGACTACAGGAGAGCTTGCTGCTTCTCTATTCGATATCAGCTCCTTCAATTTGGTGTTATCCCAGTTTGTTAACTTACTTCTGCCGGACAGAGCTTACGGGGTATTGGAGCAGCTCACACAATTGCAGGCCACCGCCCACCTTGAAGCCGTCCGCTTCCGGCAGCAGCTCCTCTTCCAGGATCTCCTGCAGCAGCTGGCCGCTTCTGTGAACCCGGAGCACCGCAGCTCCCAAACCACCCTATGTGCCGAGCAGGCCGCCTCCTATCTCCGCACCCACTACCGTGAAGAGATTACAACCGCCATGCTGGGAGACAGCCTCAACTTCCATCCGGTCTATATTGCCCGCTGCATGAACAAGGTATATGGCTGTTCACCCATGGAGTATCTGCTCCGCTACCGTATCGGGCAGAGCAAGCTGCTGCTGATGCAGACCAGCTTCCCGATTGCCCGGATTGCCGAAGAGGTGGGCTTCAACCAATCCTCCTACTTCAGTTCCACCTTCATGAAGCTGGAGGGGTTGTCGCCGCGGGAGTACCGGCAACGCTTCTCATGAAACAGGCCATCAGCGAAGCATACGCTGATGGCCTGTTTCTATATGATTCTTACACCTCCGGCAATGCCGCCGTCAGTGTGAACTCGAATTCCAGCTGCTGATTAGCTGCGATCCGGTATTCCGGATGCACCGGCGCTCCCCAGCTGTCATCCCCGCCCACACCCATCTGCTGTGCCGCGAGGGTGACAACCGTGTAGTGCACCTTAGGCAGCTCATAAGCATGTGCTGCCTGCTCCAGCTCGAACGCTGTATACGGTGACAGCGTACATTCCAGCGGCTGGCCTGCAGCCGCCTGAACCTGCAGCCCATACCCCCGGCTGTCCGTGATGCTCACCTCACGGACGCCCGTCCGGTTGCCGGATTCCTGCGGCACCAGATACGGTGACGGCAGCTCCGTCACCTTACGCCGGAAGCGGGTGAGCCGCGCTCCATAGGCGCGGTCACTGTAGTTCTCTTCCGGTCCGCGGGCATACCACTCGGAGGCCTCGTAGTCTGCCGACATCCGGAAGGCTACCGCCACAACCGGAACATCCGGCAGGCCGTCTGCCCCGGTGTAGACCATGCGTACACGGACGCTGCCATCGGCATGAACCGTGTACTGAATACTTGCCTTCAGCTCACTGCTGATGCTGAAGGCATAATCGAAGCTGACCGTAGCCCGGTCTGCTTCCGCTTGCAGTCTGACCGCCGTGCACTGGCGGGTCAGACTGGCTGCAAACCAGCCGCCGGCATGGTACCCCAGCGCGGTCCCCTTGTCATTGTCAGTCGTTGCCCGCCAGAACAATGGAGCCGGCGGAGTCGCAATCATCTCGCGCCCCCCGTAACAGAGCGATACCAGGGAGCCTGCCTGCTTGGAGAACAAGGCGGAGAAGCCGCGCCCGGTGACCCCGATGTTCACATCCCCTTCAATCACGCGGAACTCCGCTGCCGCAGGCAACAGCGCCGTTTCTCCGCCTGCTTTTGCCCCGGCCGCTTCTGCGCGAGCTGCTTCAACCCGGAAGACATGCTCTCCATAAGCAGTCTCGAACCCCCGCTCCGCCCATAGCTCGGCTTCCTTCAGCACCAGACCTACAGCCAAAGTGTACTCCCCTGGAACTGCTGACACATCTGGCAATTCTAACGTAATTCTCGCCTCTTCCTGAGCCGCAACCGCAAGCTCCTTCTGCCCCTTGAAAATCTCCCGTCCCTCTTTCAATAACCGGAACTCCAGCAGCAGCCGCCCCGTCCCCTCGAACAGATTCCCGTTGACCACTGTCACCGCATCCCGTTCAGGAACAAGCCGGAGATTCTGGTAGAGGAACTTCACCTCCTGCATCTTCGGCGTGATCGTCCGGTCAGCGAACACAATCCCGTTGCCGCAGAAGCTGTAGTCCGTCGGCCGGTCATCGAAATCTCCGCCATACGCCAGATACTCTTCACCGTAACGGTTCTTGGCTACCAGCGCCTGATCGATGTAATCCCAGATGAAGCCTCCCTGATACAACGGATAACGGCTCTCCAGCTCGATATATTTATGGAGTCCCCCTACCGAATTGCCCATAGCATGCATGTACTCACAGCTGATATATGGCTTCTCCGGCTGATTCTCCAAATATTCTATAATATCTGCAGGCTTGGCATACATCCGGCTCTCCATATCACTGCTGTCATTATATTTGCGGTTATGGAAGACTCCTTCATAATGCACCAGCCGTCCCGGATCAGCCTTGCGGAAGTAATGGGACACCTTCAGAATGACCTCGCCCGCATACGATTCATTGCCGCAGGACCAGATCAGGATCGACGGATGGTTTTTATCGCGCTCCAGCATCGATACTGCCCGGTCCATGACAATCCCCTCCCATTCCGGCTTATCCCCCGGAACGTTCCAGGACGGCTCAACGGCGCCCATTTTCTGCCACGAGCCATGGGATTCCAGATTCATCTCATCAATCACATACACCCCGTATTCATCACACAACTCATACCAGAGTGTCTGATTCGGATAATGCGAGGTCCGCACCGCATTGATATTGTTCTGCTTCAGGATGATGATATCCTTAATCATATCTTCCCGGGAGATGTTCCGGCCCGTGCGGGGGTTGAACTCGTGGCGGTTGACGCCTTTGAACATGATCCGTTTGCCGTTCAGCAGCATCAGCTTGTCCTTCAGCTCGAACGTGCGGAACCCGGCCCGCTGCACAATCGCCTCCACCAGTTCCCCTTCGCCATTACACACAGAGATACAGACGTTATACAGGTACGGATTCTCCGCGCTCCACAGGAACACCTTGCCTGCATCTATACTTAGAGCCGCCTTGCCCGCCACAGCCTGTCCTTCTGCTTTTGCCACCACAACGCCTTCCGCATCCTTCAGCTCCATTCGGATCACAGCTTCGGCCTCTGACGCCATGCGAAGCTCAGCCGTTAACTTGCCTTGCTCATAGGAAGCATCCAGCCCCGCCTGAATTCGCAAATCCTGCACATGCAGCTCAGGGACCGTATACAAATACACCTCGCGAAAAATCCCCGAGAACCGCCAGAAATCCTGATCCTCCAGCCAGCTCCCCGTACAGCGCTGATACACCTCAACCGCCAGCTTGTTGGCTCCTTCCTGCAGATAAGGCGTCAGCTCGAACTCGGCAGGAGTGAAGCTATCTTCGCTGTAGCCGACGAAGTGTCCATTTAACCAGACATAACAAGCCGCCTCTACGCCCTGAAAAGAAATAAACACAGGCCCCTTCTTCCACTCTGCCGGAACCTCGAACATCTTCACATAACTGCCCACCGTATTGCTGCTCACCGGAATGTCTGGCGGGCGTACAGCATCCAGGCCATCCCACGGGTACATGGTGTTGGCATATTGCGGCCTGCCGTATCCCTGAAGCTGGATATGGCCCGGTACCTGAATATCTCCCCAGCCCCTGGTATCGTAATTAGCCTTATAGAAATCCTGCACACGGGCTTCCGCATTCACCGCATAACTGAATTTCCAGTCTCCGTTCAGAGAACGGCGCAGCGCCATCGCTCCTTGCCGCTCCGCTTCCTCCATCGTTCTATAATAGCGGTGGTCCGAATGCGCTTCCAACCGGTTCACCTTAAATACAGATACATCGCTTAGCCAATCCAGACTTGGTTCATTGCCAGACATCATCTTGTCCTCCTTCATCTTCTTGAAGTGAATCTGGTCCTTATTCTACCCAAAGTTGGCCCCGGCTCCAAGTAGCGGATCACAACTTCGGTGCAGATAACTGACTTTTCAGGTGATTTTATGATTTCCGGAGGCTGTCGCTTCATTCTCTAGTGAGGCGAAATAAGCAATCTTATGATCAATCTTCCGGGCAAAGCTCTGAAAGAACTTAATCTTCTCATCGATATGCTGTTTATGCTCCTGCAGCAGCTTGCGCTGATCGGGCAGACGGTCCCTGCCTTCCTGCGAGAGCGCAATGAATTGCTTAATGTCGGCGATAGCCATGCCGGTATCCTTCAGGCAGCAGATTAAAGAGATCAGCTCCAGATCCTCGTCATTGAAGCAGCGGTTGCCGTTGGCATCCCTGCCCACAACCGGCAACACTCCCTCCCGCTCATAGTAACGCAGCGTATATTGGCTTAGTCCGCTTTTTTGTGCTATGGTTTTGATGCTGTAGCCCATCTGTGCAGCTCCTCTCTGTCAGCAAGCGTTGGTTTCCCTTATAACGTACACCAATCGGATGCGATGAACAACTACTCTATCAATCTATTGACTTACACCTAACTCTAAGGTCTAAGCTTAACTCAGAACCTTTCATTTAAGGAGTGAAATATTAATGGTAAAAAGAATTAACGTCGCGAACGGCACACTTGACGTCTCCGAGATTTCTCTGGGTTGTATGCGGATTGCCGATTTATCGCCCCAAGAGGCTGAGGTCCATATCCACAGCGCCCTTGAAGTGGGCATAGACTTTTTTGACCATGCGGATATTTATGCCGGCGGTCAGGCAGAGGAAGTATTCGGCCACGTTCTGGCTGCAAATCCCGGCATGCGCAAACGGCTGATGATTCAGGCCAAATGCGGCATCCGCAACGGCTTCTTCGACTTCTCCAAGGAGCATATTGTCAGTTCAGTAGAGAACAGCCTGAAGCGGCTGCAGACTGATTATGTAGATGTCCTTCTCCTGCACCGTCCCGACACCTTGATGGAGCCGGAGGAAGTAGCCGAAGCCTTCGATAATCTGGAGCGCAGAGGTCTGGTCAAGCATTTTGGCGTCAGTAACCAGAACCCGCTGCAGATTGAGCTGCTGAAAAAAAACGTCAAGCAGCCCCTCCTGTTCAACCAGCTTCAGCTCAGCATTATGGTAACCGGAATGATTGATGCTGGCTTCAACGTCAACATGACGAATGCCGGTTCCGTAGTCCACGATGGCGGTATCCTGGAGTACAGCCGCCTGCACGATATGACCATCCAGCCATGGTCGCCGTTCCAGTACGGCTTCTTCGAGGGCGTATTCCTGGGCAACGAGAAGTTCCCTAAGGTGAACGAAGTCATTAACCGTATCGCCGGGGATAAAGGAGTAGCCGATACTGCGATTGCCATCGCCTGGCTGCTTAGACACCCGGCCAAAATGCAGCCGATTGTCGGCACCACCAACACCGCCCGCCTGCTCGACATCGCTAAGGCCTCTGACATCACCCTCAGCCGCGAGGAATGGTACGAGATTTACCGCGCAGCCGGGAATGTGCTGCCTTAAGGAAAACCTTAACTTTTTGTATGACAAAACCCGCAAACCTCTTAGTATAGAGGGTTTGCGGGTTCTTTTATCACATGCAAAAATTTTTTATATCATAATAGTCTTGTCACAGACATCTAGGTGTAAATTGTAATTATTCAAAAATCATTAAATCATCTATCTCTCCTAACGCAACATACAAGAATCTCTTAAATTTATCAATCGTAACATTACTTAAAATATCAACAAAATCCTCGTAATCTTTTATTACTTGAAAATTATTAAAGTACACTATATTCAATATCTCTGCTTCGCATTCACTTCGACTTATTGGACCAAAACTATTACTGTGTACATTTATCCTTAACTCTTCTTTTAACTCATAGAAATTCACATTTTCAAGCATAAGATTTATGATTTGTTCCAAATTTAGCGTTATCTTATTTGGAGTCTCGAAAATATCATTGCTGCTCATTAATTCAAATATATAGTAAATTTTAGTAGAATCTTCATTACTAAAGAATATAACTTCAAATTTACAGTTATTTTTGACACCATAAGCTTTATCTAATAATTTGCAAATACTTATCATGTACAATTCATTGAGAATCGTTTGTTCTTTGTTAAAAATCCTAGAGAAAAAAGCGCTAGAAAGTGCAGCTTTTTTATTACTATTACCAAATACTTTTAATATTTGAAGATCTATATTTGAATTAGTTGTTATCCGTTCCAACTCTTTGTCATGGAATTCCTGCTTTTCTTCACTACCTCTTCGCTTTGTTTTTTGAGGCAAGTCACAAAAAACAAATTCATTTTTTTCATGATCAAAAATGAAATATCTTAAATTTTCTGATACATAAGTACTGCTTAAAGTATCAAATAATTGGTCAATGTTCAAACCTTTAACGTCCTCAAGTAGGCCTATGGGACGAGAAAAAATATCATTATTTAAAGAATGAATCATTACATTGATCTTTGTCGCTTCATTGTGTTTTGATAGTATCTCTTCCTCGACCTCTCTAATTGCCATTAACATTAAGTCATAATATTCATTTTTATCATTTAATATCTTCATCACATAATTTTCAAATTCAAGAATAAGGTTTAACCCGACTTGGTAATTCGCATTGCTCCAGCTATACAAGCAATAACAGTAACTTGTTTGTCCTCTCAAATTGCTTTTTCTCTCTGGGAAAAAATCTTTGAGCATCGCCAGTATAACAAAGTGCTCTAGAACGTGAGCTAAACCGTTTTTGCTAATGCCATCTTTTTCTGATCCCGCTTCGCATAAAATAAAAAATGAATACATCCACTACCTTCTTTCTGAACTCTCAATTCATTTTTTCCTTGATGTGATTTTAACTATGCATAATGCTCACTCTAAGAAGTAAAACTCATTTTATTAAACCGTCTTTGCAAAAATAGTAGGAGTAAGAATAAAACTGCAACAGTAATGGAAGGAACGGCAATGATTGTTGAAATACCCCCATAGGATTCAAAACTTGTATAATAGCTGTTGAACTCGGCTATCTGCATGGGTAGAAAGTTACCCATGTAATGTTTCAGAAAGAAAACATCGCTCATCTGAACGGCATAAGATATGGCTATTGTGAACAATAACAGGGCGTAGCCAGTATAAACCTGTGTGACTAATATGCTGATCAATAAGGTTATCCCTGTCATCAAGGAGATTGCCACATAACCAATGACCAGGTTGATCAAAAACTGCTCGAAATAATTGACCTCAACCATTGATAAAAAAAATTGTGGGTTACTTTGTATAGGCAAATCTGCTCCTTGCAGACCATACATGAAGAATATAGGCGTAACGTAAATCGCCACCCCCACCAGATAAAGCAATAAAGAGAGTTGGAAGGCGTTGATAATTCGTATTCTACTCAGCTTACGTTTCCCAAACTTCGTGGAATTCACCAGTCCGTCCACGCCCAGGTTCTCATCCTCATTAAAAATTGGAACCAGTATAATGGAAATTAGAACCAGGACAATGAAAACACACTGACTCATTCCAGAGTTAACGTTCTTCCACCCCTCGCTATAACCCATCCGGATAGGTTCGGAGAGAGAAGTTGCTGCAAAAATCCCATTGCTACTTCCTTCCCCAGAGCTCCCCGCTTCCTTCTTTGCACTTCTGATGATGTCTGCCCTATCCTGATTGAATTGTTCTGCTGAAACATCCCGTATTCCAGTCCAGTCCCAGCCATATACCTGGATAATCATATCCAAGGCTGGCAAATCTGCAACATCTGCTTTATTTCTGTCTTCTGGTAGGCTTAGTTCTCTGTATTTATTCAAGATTTTATTAATCTCAACTTCATCCAACACCTGCGGTTGATAGATATACCGGTATTCCGTCCCATCTGTTACCTCATATCTTGCCTGATTTAAATAACCTGATTTGATGGTGCCTAGATTGTAAAAAGTAAGTATCAGAAACAAAGCCAACAAAAAACCGAATACATTAATATTTAGGATTTTACTTCTGTTCAATTTTGATAAATAGCTCATGATTTCACCTACCTTCCTCTACTGTAAATAATATCTTCTCATCCAGATAGAGATAGCGATTCGAGATAAGAGAATGTACACAATGCCCAGAAACAGGGCGACAAAAACATAGGGAAACACAGTATTACCCACAAAATATAATTTTTCTATGCCTAGAAGATTATTGATAAAATTCTGGGGCATGAAGATCATCACTTTTTCAATCAGCGCCCCCCTCCCCATTTGATAAGTATTGACGAGATAGAAATAAATCAATGAAAGTGCTAATACCATTTTCCCTCTTTTAAAAACCACAGATAAGAACAGGATAAGATGCGTCACGACAAGTGTGGAAAAGTATCCCATTAAAATATAAAGTAACCCCTCTTGAAGCTGATTAATGGAATAAAATGTAGTTGTTCCGATTTGAACCGAAGAGTCCCAGCCGTGCAGCGTATACACTGCAGTAATAAACAACAGTACAATCGCAATATATACAAAATAGGCTATCGTAGAAAACACACAGGCGGAACCAAGCTTATAGCTGAGCAACTTCCCCCTGCTCTCCTTAGTGGATAATATTACTTTGTCAATTCCTTTGCTGCTGTTTTTGGAGAATCCCTCGCATAGAATAAAGGCCAAGAACATAAAGAACAGATAGATTGTATTTAATAGACCTATTTTCAGGTACTCCCAGCCACTATCGTATTTGAATATAAATGGGGTGTGTACTTTTTGCATTTTTTGGGATATGATTTCGATTTGTTTGTCTGTATAAGGAAATAGATTTTGTTCAGTGGATAAATATTCGGTAAAGCTGCCCTTCCAATCCACATAATAATTGGCGAGCTGCTTATCCTTTAAATTCAAGCTGTTATCGAGCGTACGGTATTTTATATATGGAAAGTTCAGTTCCCAGTTCAGCGCGTCGTGAGGGAAGGTCAATCTTTTTCCCAGCTTACGGTCTGTATCCACTGTGCCCTCAATATAAGGTTTGTCTACGCTGTGTTCGTAGTTTTGCTTCATTTTTAATAAGTAATCCAGCGTCATTGTACCCTCAACCGTGCGCTCCCTCAAAATTTTCCAGCCTCCAATACCGCTATGTATGGTTCCCTCATCATCCAAGACATCGATGCTTTTGGCCGTTTGTATCCAGGGAATCAGAATAATTATGAGAAAAAGCAGGCTGATAATCAGCGTACTTTTATTTCGCATTTTTTTCAGTTCTAGAGGAATGAAATTACGCATGGCTTCCACTCCCTAAGTAGATGTAGTAATCTTCCAGCGTGGGTTCGCATTCAATTGCGCCATATTCCATTTTTCCCAAGTAACGTACATTGACAACGTTCTCTTCCTGACGGATCCGTACGACAAGGTGTTCCTTTTTAAAGGAGGCGAGCCGCTCTCTGTCCATCTCCGCGGTGAACACTTTCCCTTTAATCCCCGATAACATCTTTTGCACATTACCTTGCTCTTTAATTTTGCCCTGATTTAGGATGATCACATTGGTGGTGATTGCTTCAATGTCCGAAATAATGTGGGTAGAAAACAAAATGATCTTATCCTGCCCCATTTCGCTTATGATGTTTGAAAAACGGATTCGCTCATTGGGGTCAAGCCCAGCGGTAGGCTCGTCAAAAATTAATATCTTCGGATCGTTAATTATGGCTTGGGCAATGCCCACCCGCCTTTTCATCCCTCCGGAAAAAGTTTTGACCTTTTTATTAGCAACCTTCTCTAGGTTAACAAACTGTAGTACCTCTGGAACTTTGTGCTTCAGTTCCTTTTTTGACAGACCTTTCAGTGCCCCCATATATTCCAGATATTCTGATGCCGTAAATGCGGGATACACCTCGAAATCCTGAGGAATATATCCCACAAGATTCCGGTATTCATCGTTCATATGAAAAATGTCTTTGCCGTTAAAGGTAACCTTGCCACTAGTTTGATGGTCGATTGCCACTAGAATTCTCATCAGGGTGCTCTTCCCTGCCCCATTATCTCCCAAAAGCCCATACACGCCTTCAGGCAATGTAAAATTCAGTTCATCGTTTGCCCGTTTTAATCCAAAAGTTCTTGTTAAATTCTCCGCTTTAATTTCCATCGCTAATCTCCTCTCTCAATTGATATACGTCTCCTTCCAAGAGAACTTTCCATTCCTCTCCCGCAGACTTTCTCCCTAACAGGAGGTTGGTATATTCTCCGTTCAGTTTTTTCACTTCCCAAGCTACCAGATTTTCATTTTCGAATCCTGCTATGATACCTGATTTTTCTCCTGCATATAGAATATTTTGAATTCTCGGATCATCCGTGTTTCCCCTGGTGCCATCGTCCGCTGGTTCGGGAAACCGATCTGCATTTTTCCTCATGTACGCATCAACAGTTTTGTAGATTCCTATTACATCCTCAATAGAAAGATGCGGAACTTCTATTGTCGGTCTAAATGCTGACTCTTTTCTTCCTTGCTCCCGATAAGTTCTTTCATTTTTTTTCCTCACTTCATCAAGACGTTTGTCCAAGGCAATATCCTCAAAAGTCCTTTTATTATTTACCTTTGCATTCTCCGGATGTTTCTCATTGCCCGGATTCTCATTCTTTGTCGTTTCAAACTTCGGATTATTATCTACGGTAATTAACTCCTCCGGGATGGTTTTATCATCCTGTAAGCTTGCATATTCTGAGTAGCTACTTTGATTTTGAAAGTAGAGGCTTCCTCCAATCAAAATGGTTATAGTTAATACAATCATTAAGATTTTTTTCACTAAGACACCTCCGTCTTTAACATGTGATCCTACATTTAAACACTCCGAGTACAATCCGAGAAGAATAATTGCCAAACCTGATATTCTTACTGCATTGGGTTTGCTGTTATATAGCGGACCACATTCCCCTTTCTTCATTTCCATTTTATACCTAATACTGGTATCAGTATAGACTCAACAACTTAAAAATCTAGGTGTGTAGATCTTAAATTTTTCTTAAATAATATAATCCAACAAATTTTAAGATTAAAAAAATATGATGTCACTATTTTTAGATTGATATATTTTAATTTAGCAATTATAATAAGCACAATCTACTATATAAAGGGTGAATGATATGAAAAAACTACCAAGAATCAGTCAAAAAGAACAAGATGTAATGTTTGTTTTTTGGCGAGATGGTGGAAATATGACCGCATCTGCCATCGCAGATAAAGGGGATGGATTGGGTATTAATACTGTTCAAGCAGCGGTTCGGAATTTATTGAAAAAGGAGTATATTGAAATTGCTGACATTGTATATAGTGGTACCGTACTAACAAGAAGCTATAAGCCTGTCATAAGTGCAGAACAATTTGCTGCATACCAATTGCAAATTCTAAAAATAAATGCTAATAACTTTTCAGTATCGAGCTTTATAGAACATTTTAAAGCAAATAATGAGATAGAATGTTTCAAAGAGTTGACATAGTCATTAATGATATGCTGCAAAGTTCCCCCTTTCAACTACTCTCCTGCAATAGCAGGCTCTTTAATGAATCCTTTATAGTTGTCTGCTTGAATGTCATACAGCTCTGCGTATATTTTATTATTGCTCATTAGCAAATTATGATCACCCACAGCGTCTACTTTGCCTTTGTGTATAACAATTATTTGATCAATATTTTTTATATTAGTGAATCTATGAGTAATAATTATATTAATCCTATCTGTTTTTTTGTTCACCATACTTTTAAAGACTTCCCCTTCTGTCTTAGCATCTAGTGCTGCTGTCGGTTCATCAAATACCATAACATCTGCTTCCCGGACGAAACTTCTTGAGATAGCCAGTCTTTGCCATTGTCCTGTCGAAATATCTTCACTATTCTCCCATCCAATTAATAAATTCGTATCAAACTTTCTATTCAATTCATTAATAAAATCATGTGCTTGACCTAAGACTGAAGCTTCTATTATAACTGGCATATTGTTAATATTTTCAACCATGGAAATCCCAATATTTTCTCTTATTGAAAGCGGAAACTTCACAAAATCCTGAAACATTGCACTCATTTTTTCGAAATACGCTTCTTTGTCATACAAAGTTCTATTAATGCCATTGATTAATATCTCGCCTTTTGTTGGTGCATACAACCCTAAAATGAGCTTGATCAACGTAGTTTTACCGCTTCCGTTATATCCGACCACTGCATAATCAAATCCCTTTTTCAATGTCAAATTTATATCTTCTAAAATATAGTGACATGAGCTTGGATATTTAAAATAAACTCCTATAAACTCAATTGAATCCACGACGAAATCCTTTATTAAATCCTCCCTAACCTCCTCGTTTTTTGTTGATTTTAATTTGTTTAACCTTTCAAAACTCAACAAATACAAACAATTTTCATATAGAGTCAAAGTACAGCTTATTAAATTGATCAAAGCATTTTGCAGCTTAGTAGCAGTTTCAATGCTCATTATAATAACACCGATTGACAGTTTACTTATAACACCATTCACAACTATGATTATTTTCAATAAATATGTAAGTAAATGTTGAATAGAATCGCCTAAGGTAGATTTTATAGTCAAAGCTCTTTTTACATTTTTATCTTGCTCAATGATCTGTTCAAAAATATTATTAATAATATTCTGTATAAAAGATATATTGGAAAACAACTTCATTTCTTTGAAATTTTCATATGTAACTATCATTTCCTTCAAAGAACCATAGTATCTGATTTTTTCATACCGTTTATCATATACTTCAAATAACTTTGACATAGATTTTAAATTAATTATTGTACTTGGGACTATTGATAGTATGATGATAATCACTATACTTACCTGGTACGATGCCAATATACTTATTGTCCCAACGAATATAGTTATATTCATGATAATCTCAATAATGTTATTCAAGATGCCTATACTTCTCACTGTGGACTCATCATTTGTTTTTTGGATGTCATTATGTAGCCCCGGATCTTCAAAATCTTGCATTTCCATGCTATTTACAATTTCAATAGTTTTATTTGTTATATACTTATCAACTAATACAGTATAAATTTCCTTTACATAATTTGTAGTTTTATTAAGTATCAATTTTAGTAGTACAATAATGAAATGAAGAAGGAATAGATATATTACGATCATATAATCTTTGTTATTATTTATTAAAAGAGAACCTATTTGATCTATGATATGCTGCCATACAATTAAGTTTATGATATCAGGTAAAGCCATAACAGAACTTAAAACTAAAATTAATATGAAGTATTTTCTTGAAGAAGCGAATAAAACACCTAGAGCAGTTTTCATAATAGCCAAGTAGTTAATAACGTGTCTAAAATTGTTGAGTTTCTTCATCTGATTATCCTCCAGTATTCATTGTGTTCTAAGTACTAAGGACGTGACTACACCCTGAAGAATAATAAGGTTATTTTATTATATTCGACATAGCTCCTAGCCTACCGATGGGTAGCAACTCTAGTTGAACAACCTTAGATTTGAATACAACAATGTCTTCGCCCATTTCTGACGAAGACACTGTTGTATTATGCACTTAGTTTCTTGCCTCGTCGAAGTTCTACGTGTTTTTTACAGAACCGGCGCAAGAGCATGTTTAGTCAAGTGCTAAAATTTTAGTTACTGAATAGTTCGTTAATTGAGAATTACACATACTGCTGGTTTCTAAAACTAGTTTCTTGCTGCGTCTTGGTTAGCCGCTTCATTCACAGAACCGATGCAAGAGCATTGACAACCAGTTCCTGAAACCTTAGTAGCTGCTTGGTTATTTAATTTAGAGTTACATACACATGGTGCACGAAAAGCGATACTCTCATTGTCAATAGCTTGCTGTTGATATGGATTCATAATTTTCAGCATATTCTCACCTCCTTTCATTTATGTATTTATCCAGGTTTAAATGAGAACAATTAAACCGAGAAATCAATTGTTATAAAAGAACATCGTCATTAAAGATTGCTAACTGTTCCGGTGATGTCCTAAGTAAGTTGTGATAATTCTTTAAACTACGTTCTGTTGTACTTCTATAATATTCACACTCTGCAAGGTCAGGTTCCCTGACGCCCGAAGAATCCATTCTATCTACATAACAACTACTACAAAGTTTAGCGGCCCAACAATCAGAGCAAATATTTTCCCAAACTTCGGAAAATTCATAAACGTATTTATTATAAATCTTTTCCTCAATAATCCCTTGATTTATATCTCCTATTGAAGGACTGTTTCCTATTCTTTCACATGCAAGAAAATCGCCATCTGCAGAAACAAATAACCGTCGGGATCCAACAACACAACAACCATTCATTGGCACAAAATTAGTAGCTCTTTTGGTTACGCTTCTTTTATGAATTCTATCAAGTGAATTAAAAATAGTTTGTTCTTTAAGCTCTTCCAAATTGCTTGTAATACTGAGTTGCTTATCCTGCCATTGACGTAACGATTGATCATTATAATCAGAGCTTTTAAGCAATTCTTCCGGCACAGTGCCAGGACCGGCATAGCCTAATTGATATCGAAAATCTTCATGAGTAAAATCTAAATTTGTAAAAAATTCATCTATTTGAGAAACCTTTTCGACGCTATAGGGAGGCATGTACACCGCATTTGCACTTATGTGCATTTTCTTGCCATTTTTTCTGGCTACGCTATTTAATAATTTGAATTTCTTGAAAACGTCATCAAATGAGCCAGTGCCACTCTTATAAACCCGATACATATCATGTATTTCTTTGGGACCATCAATGCTGCAAAGAATAGATAAATTATCAACGGTAGCAAAATATTCAGCCATTTTGGGGGTTAATACAGACAAGTTAGTAGTAAAAGAAAATTGTATAGTCCTGCCCGCTAAAGCAACCTTTGAGTATTCAATAACTTCTTTTAATAGCTCGAATTCAAGTAACGGCTCTCCGCCATAAAAAGTAATAGAAACCTCCTGCTGATCCCCATAAAGTTTCATGTAATCAATAGATTTAAGCGCCGTATCAGATGACATTCTTTTTGAAGTAAAAGCCCGATTATGAGGATACCCATCATGGTAAATGCAATAGCGGCAACGCATGTTGCATTTACCAGTTAATTCTAAAATGAGTTGTGTTGTACCTGTATTCATTTCTTTTTTTATATACTCTAGGGATATGTCATTATATAAGTGTTTAATTTTGAACCCTTTGAATAAGTCCTCCTCATTAATTGAAGTCATTAATTCGTCTACATTAACGTTGTGAGCATAAATATATTGATTTAATTCATCTAAACTTTTAGTAGAGGAAATTAACAATTCAAATAACTGAGCTATATCATTGTCAAGCATCACAACCTTACTTGTACCACTATCGTAGAAGTAATAAAAGTTATGTTCTGAAAATATCTTCCCCATAGAAAGTGCTGTTTGTGCTGGTTTCTCTTTTTTGTATTCTTGGATGTAATTAAAAAGCTCTGAAAAGTTCTCGAAGTTATCTTTATATGTATCCATCCCATTCCCTCCTACCATTAAAATACAACTATTGAATATTATTATAATGACAAATTAAAAAAATATCAACAAATTATTTTTTTGACATATAATAATTTTCTTTCTTAACTCATTTGGCTTGTAAAGTTTAGTAGGCGAATACTTTGCTTGATATGACAAAAACTGAGCCCCATACTTTAATAGACAAATTCGCATAGGAACTTGCAACAGTCTAAACCAAAAAAGAGCAGCATAAGCGCTGCTCTTTTTTGCTAAACTGGGATCGAATTCTTAATCTCTAGAGTCATACTATTTACTTTTGTTGTGTGTGCTACCACGATATAAATGTTTCTTCATACTACCCTTCAACCTTCTTAAGAAGAAGCTTCATTGCTCTGCGCCTGGCTCTGGTCAAATAGGATCTAATATTAACCGCTTGGACATTCATAGAAGCAGCAAGCTCGTGATCACTCCATTCAAGAATATACTTGTTATACAATAACGTCTGATCCCGTTCTGATAACTCACTGAGTACCTTGGCAATCTCTCTATAATCCTCCTTGAGGCTATACATCTCCTCAATGCTGGGTTGCTTGTCTGCAATTTGTTCTAAACTTTCAACGGTTATTCCCGCATAGATATGATTCAGATACCCCTTTCGCTGCTTCGCATGATTAATAGTAGTATTATGTACTGTATGAACCAGATAGGAAACTTGTTTATACGGTTCCAGGGAACGCAATAATGTAGCTTTACTGATTAATCGGACGAAGGACTCCTGTATCATATCATCGACAACATGATAGTTCCGCAAGATCTCATAAGCCTTCTTTTTCATTATAGAATAATACTTATCATATAGTTCAGTTAGAAATACAACATCCTCATTAACTTCAAAAGTCGATAGGATAGTGAAGAACATGAATAATTCCGCCTCCCTTTCACTTACATTATAATACATAATTATAATTTAACTCCTTATTTTGTAAGTGACATATGTTTCACTGGATGCTACTAATACAGCATCAGCTTTAAAATAGTTAAAATATGGTGAATGTGAAGATGAGAGTCCGATGAAACCGGCAAGCAGCTGAGAGAAGACTCCGAATACGTAAGCCATAGAACTTGTAGTATCTTTATTTTCACGTAACCGCTTGCGGGACATTGCTGAAGTGGAAACTAGACTTACTATAAAATGCTAAAACTCGCAAAAATCCTTGTAAATTCAAGGTTCTTGCGAGTTTTTTTGTATCCACTAATTCTATCTTAATATGTACTCATTTATTACATTCCGTGTTATTTTGTCATAATTTGAATCCGATGATTGGTTCACTGTTGATCCCGTCAAATGTTAATGCAGCTACTGAATCTGAGAATACATCGGCTAAGATCGTGACCGCCGCGTCCTTTACTCAAATAGATTCGGGCTACAGTTCTTATCGTACATTGGCCCCTGGAGCAACAGAGTCATTCAAAATCACTAATAGCAGTCCTTACGCCCGGGGATTTCAACTAACTGTTAACAGCCCAGGAGCCAATCATTATCCATCGTACATTAACTTTACTGGTTCAGGAAGATTCCCCCTATGTCGCAGCAATTCGGACTCTATGTATGTGACATTATAATTCAGCCGGTTCAACTTGTAACATTGAGATAACCGGCGCCACATATCAGACTGGCCCCAGTAATTATGTAATTACTGTTTATTAAATTATTGCCCTTCCTTCTCAGCAACCGTTAGTTACAGAAGTCTCAAAAAACACCGCCAGACTTTAGACCTTTTCGGCTAAAGCTGGCGGTGTTTTTTTACTACCTCGTGATTGGACTTGCTTTTTTACCCATCCTATAAATTCCAATCCAGGCTAACAATAATACAATTTGAGCCAGAACGACCAGCCACAAGACTTCCGTGAAACCTCCTATGAGGCAAAATATAGTATTAACCAGCGGGAATCCTACGAAAGTAAACATGATCGGAAAATCTTTTTTGGGCGTGATTGAATAATTAGCCTTCCGGTCCCAGAACTTTATGAAGGTTAATGCTAAAACTCCGATGGTAATGACAGAAAGTGCAATCAACATCACCCATTGCATATTAGAGGTTCTTTCGAAGAACGGCCCCATATAGTTAAAGAAGTTAGATAAAGGTGAGAACATACAAGCCAATGACGCAATGGCCGCCAGAAACGGATAGATGTAACCCACGGATTTACTGTAGCCTTTCTTTTTATGCCACCATTCCCCAATTAGAATAAAGACTGTCCAATACCCCGCTATATAAATCCATCCTGTAAAATTCATCACCGGTTCCCCATAGATTTGAGGTTCACCGGCCAGCGGATAATACGTCCATCTTGCAATGGTTCCATCCATGGTCTCAAAAATCTGTTTAACAGCCACCGGGTCGAGTGAAAAGTCAAACACCATAGCGCTTAATCCCGTAATAAAGGGCTTCGTCCAGGACGGTATATTAACAGACTTTAGAACACGCAAGGTGGAATAAATGATCAGGAACTCAATAATAGGTACCGTAATCGGTATATTAAATAACATTAACATACTCCGGCCATAAGCGTAGAAGCCTTCCCCAAGCGATGAAGCCGTAATTTCAAAAACGGCGGCGTAAAAAAACACAAAACCTATAAATTGCAATAGAACCGTTTTGGGATGCGTTTCCTTATCAAGGATATAAAAAAACATTAGAATAGCAGCAATTAAGACGGTAATATCTTGAATTATCCATACAGGTACGACAGTTAGTTCACCCATATTGTTCCTCCAATTAATTTAATTTGAATCGAACGTTCAAATAAATTATAATATCACCGTGTTAGTAAAACAACAGACTGTTCGTTTGGATTATGTTAGTTATCATACAAATCATATTAGATTTGTTCATTTACTATTTTATTATTTTAAATTGGGAGGATACGATGTCAGACAAAAAAACAGATCACAGAGTGAGATATACAAAAATGGTGATCAAAGAAAGCTTGTTGAAGCTGTTGACAGAACGCTCTATCAACAAAGTTACCGTGACCGACATTTGCTGCGAAGCAGGGATTAACCGCAACACCTTTTATTCACACTATGCGAATCAGTTTGAGCTTCTTTCAACGATTGAAAATGAGCTTTACGAAGACATTAAGCAGGTCGGGATGAGTTCGTCCAACCCTCAGAAGCTATCTTATGAATTATGTAAGTATATAAAAGCGAATAAAACGATATGTGAGGTTCTATTCTCCGAGCATGGCGATAAAGAATTATTAGAAAGAATCCTGTATATCAGTCACGATCTAACCATTGAGCGCTGGAAGCAGGAATTAAAATATTTTGATCCCCAATTATTTGAGTCCTGGTATACGTTCACCGCTCATGGCAGCATAGCCATTATTAAAAAGTGGGTGAGCAGTGGTCTCAAGGAAAACCCGAGTAAGGTTGCGGCTTTTATTGATAAAGCGACTGAGGCCGTATCAAAAGCATTTTATGCCGAAAATTCATAATCTATTAAAATAAGCGGCCGCTCATTGTTGAGGGCCGCTATTCTACACTCTTACTGCTTTATCCCTTAATAGCTCCCACCAGGGCGCCTTTTACAAAATACTTCTGCAGAAAGGGATAGATGACCAGAACAGGTACCGTAGAGATCACGATGGTTGCATATTTGATCGTTTCGCCAATTTTCGCGGCCTCTCCTACGCCCGCCCCGTACGAAATATTATCCGTGGCGTTATTGAGGAGAATCTCGCGCAGGACGAGCTGCAGCGGATACAGCGTACGCTCCTGAATGAACACGGAAGGAATAAACCACATATTCCATTTGTCTGCTGCCGTATACAGTACAATAACGCTAATGACCGGCAAGGACAAAGGCAGCACGATGTTGAGCAGCAGCGTCAGATGGTTAGCGCCGTCGATCTGGGCCGACTCCTCAAGCTCGGCGGGAAGCGACAGAAAGGCGGTGCGCAGAATAATCAGATGGAACGTATTGATTGCAAACGGAAGGAGCAGCGCCCCCAGAGTATTCATAAGCCCCATCCCTTTTACCACAAGATAGAACGGAATCAGGCCTGCGTTAAAGAACATCGTCACTACAACGAATTGCATGAACAGCTTATTCCACAGCACCAGACGCCGCGAAAGCACATAGGCCGCCACAATCGTCATGGTTAAATTAAGAACGATACCGCCGGCAACAAGCTTGATTGTATTCCCGTACCCCGTCCAAATCGCCGGATTGGCAAGCGCTCGCTCATAGGCCAGTATACTGAATCCGGCCGGCTTCCACAGCAGGCTGCCGCTTGCCATAAGCCTATCCCCTTCGCTAAAGGAAGCAAACAGGACATACATTAGCGGATACAGGGTAACAACCACAAGAACCGTCAACAGAGCATATACGATAATACCAAGAATCCGGTCCGACAATTGCATAGATTTGGCCTCCTACCATAAGCTGTTTTGATTTATTTTGCGGCTGAGCGCGTTGGCGGACAGCAGAAGCAGGAGATTAATCGCGGAATTGAACAACCCAATGGCGGAGCTAAAGCTCCAGTCGTTGTCAAGCAGCCCCTTACGGTATACAAATGTGGAAACGACGTCAGCCGTCCCGTAAATGACGGGATTGTAGAGTAACAGGATTTTCTCATAACCCACCTCCAGCAAACGGCCCATCCGCAATATACCCATGACCATAATCGTCGGCAACAGCCCGGGCAGCGTTATGCTTATCATCTGACGGAGCCGACTGGCACCGTCTATTCGTGCCGCCTCGTACTGCTCCCTTGGAATTGTGGTGAGCGCAGCCGCATAAATGATCGACTCCCAGCCCATCCGCTGCCAGATTTCGGACAGTACATAGATGCCCCGGAACAGCCCCGGCTGCTGCAGCATATCCTGGCCATCCCCGCCGGTCAGCCACGTATAGGCCAGATTCACAATGCCGCCGCTATGGGTCAAGTCCTTGATCAGGCTGCTGACAACGATCAGCGAGATGAAGTAAGGCATGAACGATACCGTCTGCACAAAAGACTTGATATAACGGGAACGAACCTCATGGATCAGCAGCGCGAGGACGATAGGAGCCGTAAACTCAAACAGCAGTGAGTATAGGCTCAGCAGCACTGTATTCCCGAGCAAGCGCCAGAAATAGTAGCTGTTGAAGAAGGAGCGGAAGTGCTCCAGTCCTATCCACTCGCTTCCCCAAATCCCTTTCATAGGCGTATAATTCTGAAAAGCAATAACTGCTCCGTACATGGGCAGGTATTGAAACAACACATAATAGATGACAACCGGAAGCGCTAATACATACAGCCATTTATTGCGTTTGAAATCCCTGGCGATACTGCGTCTGTTCATCGGCTAAGGAAGCGCTCATAAGCAGCTTGCTGAATTTCGAGCGCGCGGCCGATGCCCAGTTGCTCAAGCTGGTCCGCAAACCTGCGGTAAGCGTCATCCGCAGACACTGTGCCCAGAATAATCTTAAGCGTTGTCTCGTCGACAAGTGTATTAATATCGGCCATAATACGCGCATATTCGCCTGATTCCTCCGCCGTAATCGAGACGGGAGGCAGAACATGCTTCAGATTGTCCGTTTTCCAGCGGTCATAATTATGATCCTCGTTCGTCAGGGCCAATTTGCCGATCAGCTCTTTGGATTCGACATAGGGGCCTGGATTCACAGTATGGGTATACAGAGTCAACGCTTCAAGATAGGACAGGTTGTCCGGATTTTGTGTAATCAGACCAGTTACCTCCGGCTTGCCGTCTTTCATGATATAGGACTGCCCCTCCGTCCCATAGTTGAACAATAGATAGCCCTCTTCTCCATAAGCATAATCAAGCACCTGAACGGCGAGCTCGGGATGCTTGCTGGTGGCGGACACGGCAGCGGATGCTTCAGCCCCGTATAACCAGGCTTCCTGTCCGAACTTTGGAGTCTCGCCCTTATTCAGTACGGGATACGGCGCAAACACGAAGACTGCCTGCGGATTCCCGGCGGCAAGCGCCGTCTCCCATTTATCTATATTGGCACCTGAAGAGAAGGTCGCTCCGGAAGCTCCGGTCATGATATTGGCATCCTGCGTTTTGCGGTCGTTCTGGGAGAAGCTCTGGTCCAGCAGCCCTTCCTTGTACCAGGCGTTCATCGTCTCCAGAAACTGCCTGTACCCAGGCTGCAACGGGCCATACTTCACCTTCCCGTCTTCAACGTAGAAGTCACGAATGACCCCGAACGCTCCGATGAATGCCCCGTCCAGGAAACCCTGCAGCGCACTAGATTGACTATTGAAAGTCAGCGGGGCCCGCGCTCCCTTTTGTTCCTTGAACGCCGTAAGTACTTTGTGCCACTCCTCAATAGTCGCCGGAACGTCCAAATTCAATTCCTGCAGCCAATCCTTTCGCAGCACCGGACCCGCCCATTGCGTGGTCATCCCTCCCTCTTTGAGAAACGGGAAAGCATAATAGTCTCCGTTATCCGTTTTGACCAGCTTGTCGATGTCGGGGTGCTCCTGCAAATACTTTTTCAGGTTCGGCGCGTACTGATCAATCAGATCGTTTAACCGCAGAATGTAGCCATCCTTAATCGCCTTTTCCGGTCCCCCCGGTAAGCCGGTCAGCCAGTTGTATTCGATAATGTCGGTCAGCTCCCCCGAAGACAGCATAACGCTGAACGCTTCCTTCGCCTGAGCCGAGGAGATTTCCGAGAACCGGACCGGTACGCCAATCCGCTTCTGCCATTCCTGATAAAAGGGGATATCCTTGATGCTTGGTTTAAGAGTCGTCTGAGTTAGCAGCCAATAGGTTAGTTCAGTATCCGTCTGAATCGGATAATCCGGGCCTGAGCCGTTGCCCGACTGCACCGCTTCCGGTGCTTCGCCCCGTCCTGAGCACGCTGTGATTAGGAACAGCAGAGCCATCACAAACGGCAGCACGAATGTTTTTTTCATTGTCAGCATATCTTGAAGGTTCACTCCTTATGAGCTGCGGTTGTCACTCTTGTAAACAGAGGGCCCGCTTTGCTATAATCCATAGTAAATATAGATAATTACTCGACATTCCTGCAAAAAAAAGAGGAGGCTCAACAATGATCAGGTACCGCAATCACGATTTCATGTGCACCTCCGAAATTGCCCTGGGGTTGATCAGCGGCAAATGGAAGCCCTTGATTCTAGGCCATTTATCGCAACAAACCTACCGGTTCAATGAACTGCTGCGCTTGATGCCCGGAGCCACGCAAAAAATGCTGACGATACAGCTAAGAGACCTGGAAACCGCCGGTTTAATCGTCCGCAAAGTGTATGTCGTCGTTCCGCCGAAGGTGGAATACTCCCTTACCGATACGGGTAAAAGACTTATGTCCATCTTAGTCCAGCTCTGCGACTTTGGCGCCGATTATATACAGGCATTTCCGGAGGAGGACCAGACGGCTGCGGAGCATCGCGCTTAACCTCCTCTGCTGCTGAACTCCTTCCGGTAAACTTAGGAAATGCCGCGGTGGAGCAGGAATTTAGCACCGAATTGTTTGCCTGCCCGAAGCGCCCCTGCGTATTCATCCGCCCCACCTCCGCCGATCACGACGACGTTCTGCGGGAACAGCTTACCGAGCAGTCCCAGGAGGAGAGGCGTGTTTCCTTTAGCCGAAACATAGTATATGCTGTCCCGGGAGCTGTCCGCCAGACCAGGTAGCCCTAATAGATCAGCCGCTTCGTACTCAAGCCAACCGGAACGTCCTTCACTCCCAGAGGTGGGACTGGAGGATTCTGATTCTGTGGAAATAACAGCCTCGGGACGGTACATATAGCGCTGTCCCCGCAGAGCCTGTCCGAGATCCACACCATACTCCCTTCCCTCAGAATCAGTCAACCGCAGCACAAGCGAAGCGCGTCCCGGCTCAAGCATCCGGGGTACGATATCGGCATCACTTCTAAAATGCAGACTTGCCGCATTGGTCTTGTCCCCGTTTGACTTGCCGGGCGCACAAGAATCAATCCAGCTGCGGGGCGCCGCCCCGTAATCAGCCTGCTCATAATCGAAAGCGATTGCTTCCGTATTCCCGGCTTCCGAACCTGGCAGGATTTGTGCAGGGTGCCAGCGGAGCAGGCACGGGGCTGCGGTTACCGGCGACTTCCCGACCGCTGCGGGCAGCACAGTCCCGAGCCGGTATTGGAATCCGTAACCAACCGTGACAAGCTCCGGGCACAACACCTTCTGGGTAAAGCGTACGATTTCCTTGTGTCCAATCCGTTTGACAATCAGCTCGGTGAAGAAGCTGTCCCGCGCTGGTTCAAGGTTACGCAATCCAATGACCTCGCGATCCTCTCCAATCTCCAAGGGAACCTCCTCCCAATTTTCATATGGAATCAATATATCCCTGAGCAACACAAGCTGATGCAAATACTCGTTGAACAACTGCATGACTTCCGGGCTGCCGGCCGGTCCCATCAAAATACTTACCGCCTCCAGCGTCCATAAATGCTGATCGCACCGGCTCCGATGAACGAGCCGGAGCAAGGCATCATATCCATACCTTTGCCTTCCCGTCTGCTCAGTATAAATTTCCCGCGCCCAGCCTGATAGAGCTGTTCCGATTTGCTCTGCCTGGGCGAGGAACAGGCTCTTTCGCTCCTCGCCCGCCGCAAGCGAAGCGAACGGCAGCACTGCTTCTCTCCCGGAGACCGCCAGGCTTGCTTGAAGATTCTTTAACAGCGGCCCAGCAGAAGCAGCTCCCAGCCGGGCACACACCGCTTCGAGCAGAATTCCGGCTTCACGGACAATCTCCTTGGCCCGGTACACACCAGCAGGAATATCCCACTTTGCCAGCTCCCGGACAGTTTTAGAATTCCACGATAGCGCTTCTGGTGTAGGGTCCAACTGCGTTCCAAAGCGCAGAGTTCCTCCCTCCATTCGGATCCGATAATCCACTTGCGACCTCCCCCAATCATTATGTTTGACTCAGTATAGAATCATTCCTCCAGCTTGAAAAGTACGCACTTTAAAGTATGTTAATTTCATTTCCGTAAGTCAGTTTCAATAAGGAAACTGTCCTTCCTTTTCATTCTGATTGATCTAATTGATCCTTTGCCTTTTGTAAAAGTGCAGTCTCTTGAGCGGAAAGCTCATTTAGAGTCGTAAAAAAAGGTTCTATAGGTATCATCACACCACAGGTTGAACCTAATCCCAGCATCAATCTGAGGTAAAATTGAACCTTTCTTTTCTCACTGGCAATTTGCTCTAATTCTGAGAGACCCGGTTTTTTTTCTTCATCACCTGATGCTTCCTTCCGTCTCGAATTAAATATCTTCATTTCCGTTAAACTTCCCCTCGGAGTATTCTTCGGCGCGCGCCAACAAATCACTCATGAACTTCCCAATCGTCTGTAATTCAGCCTCTGAATAAGCTTCAATAAACTGATAAAAACCCTCTTCTTTCTCTTGATGCATCTTTTGGTGCAGTTGATACACCTGTCTTCCCTTATCCGTTAGACTGAAATAACTTTCCTTTCGGTTGTTGTTCATTTGACTTCTCACAATGAAACCCATCTCCAATAACTTTGAACTAATATTTGTAATGCTTGCTTTGGACAAATTCATTTTTTGGGTTATTCCGGTATGATTAATCGGCTCATGATCACCAATGCAATCAATAACGTGCACACTGGTAATATTATTGGAGAGCATATCGATTTGAAGCTTTTGTGCTTGCTCCCGAAACACGTTAATTTCATGTTCTGTATATAATTCGTTCAAATGCAGCATTCTGATATATTGCTCATAAAGGTGGCCTTTAGAATGATTTTGAAATTCCACTTGCCGGGTCTCTCCTCTCTTGTGTTTGATTCAGCCCATGGTTAAAGGCAGCCATCCATTGCTTTTATTTTTGTTCACAACTGAACAAAATCATATTAGCACGACTGAGATTGAGAATCAATATCATTTTCATCTTTTCAAGCCGAATTGAATCTGCTATAATTCAACCAAAGTACCAAACATCCTACGTTTGCAAAGGAATGATACAATTGTTAGCTCAGACTCAACGTTTAACCTTGGTGGAACAGGTGGCCTACCAGATCCAAGAGAAGATCGAAAGCAGCGAATGGCAAGTAGGGACGCGTATTCCTCCAGAGCCGGAGCTAATGGAGCAGCTTCATGTCAGTCGTAATACCTTAAGGGAAGCGATTCGGGCTCTAACCTATGCGGGTCTGCTCAAGACCAGACAAGGGGACGGCACATATGTCTGCTCCTCCAGTGTTTTGGGGTCAGTGATTAGAAAAGTAATAGAACATACCGATAAGTTTGAGAGCCTGGAGGTCCGGTATGCATTAGAGAGAGAGGCGGCTGCCCTGGCTGCGCTCAGGAGAGACGAGGAAGATTTGGCGGCACTTCGGACATGTCTTGACCAGTGCAGACAAGCAGCCGCCCGGCAAGATCTTGAAGCTTATGCCTATTTGGATGTGGAGTTTCACAAAATGGTGATAGCCGCTTCGCATAACCAATTGATGTCGAATTTATACAATCATATTTCCGCGGCGCTGCAAAACATGATTTTGGAAATGAAGGATCTCAAAACCGTAGATTTTTATCTCGATTCTCATGCCCTGCTCTATCAAGCCATTGCTGACCAGAATAGTCATCAAGCGGAGGAGGCTGTTCGTTTATACATTGATAAAGCCCGTACACAGGAGGCACATCTATGAGTTCACCAGAACAATTGTTAAACAAGCACGATGGAATATCCAATACCGGTATTAAGAAGCAAACGACACTCTGGTTCATGATCATAGGAATTATTTTTATCGCAGCGAATTTGCGCGCCCCTCTCACATCAGTGGGACCCTTGGTCAGCCTTATTCGGGACAATGTGCATATTTCTAATACTTTAGCAGGCCTGATTACTACAGTTCCACTAATTGCATTTGCCCTATTATCACCTTTTGTACCCAAATTAGGACATAGATATGGTATAGAACGAATTATCCTGATTTCTCTGATTTTTTTAGTCATAGGTATTGCTGTTCGGTCGTTATCTGGAGCAGCGACATTATATGTTGGAACTGCAATTCTGGGATTTGCTATTACTATATGTAATGTATTACTTCCCAGCCTGATTAAACGGGAATTTCCGCAGCAAATGGGGACTATGACAGGGGTCTATTCAGTTTCCATGAATCTATGCGGGGCGATTGCTTCCGGTATTAGTATTCCCTTAGCTGTGGGAGCAGGTATGAACTGGCAAGGTGCTCTGGGAGTATGGGGAATACTTAGCATCATCTCCATTCTCTTTTGGATACCGCTGCTCAAGACTCCAACGAAACCCGCCATTATTAGTAACAGCACAGGTAAGAACCATCAGGTTAAAATATGGCGCTCTCCATTAGCTTGGCAGGTGACTCTTTTTATGGGAATTCAATCAGCCATTTTCTATGTGCTGGTTGCCTGGTTGCCTGAAATCCTAAAAGAACAAGGCATCAATTCAAGTCAATCCGGCTGGTTTCTCTCGGTTTTGATTATGGCTTCCCTCCCCTTTGCATTTATCGTCCCTGTTATGGCAGGGCGTATGTCTAACCAGCGGTCCTTAGTGGTTATTACAACAATCCTACTTTTAATCGGAACGCTTGGGCTTCTCTATAGCAGTATCCAACTGCTTCTGTTGTGGGTAATTATTCTTGGAATTGGAGCGGGCTTTGCCTTTGGCTTGTCTATGATGTTTTTCGGCTTGCGCACTCAAAGTGCCCATCAAGCGGCGGAATTATCGGGCATGGCCCAATCCATCGGGTATCTGCTGGCAGCCATCGGCCCGGCGCTGATTGGATACCTGCATGATGCCACTCATAGTTGGAGTGCTCCACTCCTGATTTTGGTTGGCGCTTCTGCTCTCCTCGGTATTGTTGGTCTAGGTGCAGGCAGAAATCAATTTGTGGGTTCGGCGCGCAAAAAATTAAAAATTTCATAAATGAAGAGCCCATATCCGATTCCGATGTGAATTCATGAAATCAAAAAAGCGATAGTCATGGACGAGAAATAAATTCCCAGACTTTCGCTTTTTCATTGAAGGAAACCATAAAACAGAGCGCAGACCCTCCCCAAAGTCTTCCTTCAGCAAGCCGCGCAAAAGCACCTCCGAACCGGGTATATATTCCTCTGACGGCATGGTTGTTACATTCATCATTCCTAATTGCTGTTCCATGGGGCAGCCTCCTTTGCAATATCCCCCCCTCTCCGCCTGAGCAAACTGACAGCGGTCAGCTCATACAAGGACGAATGGGGATTGTTTCGCGGTACCACCCAAGTTCGCTGCCACCCTCGCGGATGCAGCCTCATGAGGTAAAACTAATGCCTTACTTGTGCGTTATCGAGTACCATTTCGGTTAAGCTTTATGATTATTGAGCTCTTGTACCCGGTAGGTTAACGATAGAAGTCAACCATTTCTCCAAACAACCGTTTAATAAATTCGAGCTCGCTTTCGTTATATTTTTCCAAAAATTCGTACATTCTTTGCTTTTCCTTCGCATGAAGCTCATCATGAGCAGCAAATAGCTTTTTGCCGACAGACGTTAGCCGAAAGTACACTTCCTTTTTGTTGTCGTTGAGCTGGGCTTTTCGAACCCAACCTGCCTTTAATAATTTATTTGCGATCTTGGAGGTATTTCCTTTGCTTAAATTTATTCTCTCCGCGATGGAAGTGAGATTGATCGGCTCCTGCTCACCGATGCACGCAATGATGTGCAGTTCCGTCATATTCAAGCTGAATTCTGATTCAATATGTTTCCGGATATCCTCCAGGTATGTGGCAGTTATTCGGGTTTCATACTGCTCTTTTTGCTCAAGAAACTGAACGAAAAATTCATGAATGGCGGTTTTGTTCTTACTGGCAGTATCCATGATTATGCTGGCTCCTTAACTTGTTTTTATCATTATATCACATATTGTTTTACATGAAACAAATTATCATAACTTATTATTATTGGGGTTGACAGAACAAATAGCAACAAAGTAAACTAATATTGTTTCATATGAAACTAAATAAGCATATAATTTTCATCACACTTGTTTTAACAGGCAGTAAAAAAGGTTCTAACGAAACAATAATTGATGAAGGAGGTTTACTGGAAATACTTGACCACTTTTCAAGAGAAGATTTATATATATGGGAATGGAGCCTACCTGCCTATGGAAATTGTGAATCCGAAGATATTGACGGACAAGGTTACATCTGTAATTTCTCATGTCGTGGTAACTACTGCCTCCAAATTGGCTTTCATCTCAGGTCAGGTCTCTGTAGATGAATCAGGAGCATTGATCGGTTCAGGGGATTATTACGCGCAAGCGATTCAAGTGTTCACCAATCTTAAGTATGCTTTGGAAGCCGTGCAAGCGGATCCCTTGTGCATTGCAAAAATGAATATTTTTGTCGTAAACCACAGCCCGGATTTGATTTCGATTATTTTTAAGGCCGGATTCCATGTGTTTGGCCCTAACTGGCCGAGGACAGCAAGTACCTATATAGGCGTTCAAGCACTAGCCGATCCTGAATGGCTTATCGAAATAGATGCTATCGTGATCTTCCCATAATGTATAAGAAAAGAGGTTGTTGATATGAAATATGAAGTCATCCTGATCGGTGGCGGTCCTGTCGGCATGATGTTGGCTGGAGAATTGGCCTTAGCCGGTGTAAAGGTGTGCGTCATTGAGCGACTAAAGGAGACAACCCCATATTCACGTGCGCTTACCGTACATCCACGCACGCTTGAAATATTAGATATGCGTGGAGTGAAATCACAATTAATCAAGCAAGGCCGCTTACTTTCGAGAGGACATTTCGCCGGATTGGAAACTCCTTTGGATTTCTCGGTGTTGGATTCTTCTTCCAATCACACCCTCTTTTTACCGCAGAGTGAGACAGAGAAGGTGCTGGAGGATTGGGCTCTTAGTCTTGGCGCGGAGGTCTTGAGAGAGGTCGAGGCTCTGTCTGTGCATCAGGATGAGAATGGGGTCGACGTTAAGATCGCGGGACCGCATGGAGAAACAACGTTAAGATCAGCTTACGTGGTAGGTACGGATGGAGCCAGAAGCTTGGTTCGCAAACACGCAAATATATCCTTTGAAGGTACAGATGCGACCTTCACGGCTATTCTGGGGGATGCTGTTCTATCTGATTTGGCTCCTATGAGTGTCATATCCCGAATTACAGAACAAGGATTGGTCAGCATCATTCCAATCAATGATCATATCTATCGAGTCTTGATGATCGATATGGAGAGACGTAACGTCTCCAAGGATGAGAGCGTTACATTGGAAGAGTTTCGTTCATCGCTCATCCGTACGACCGGAAGTGACCTGGGATTGAACGATGTGAAATGGATGTCCCGATTCGGAAATGCTACGCGGCAAGCGGAACGCTATCGGAATGGCCGATTGTTCTTGGCGGGAGATTCGGCGCACATTCATTTTCCCGCTGGTGGACAGGGAATGAACGTCGGCTTACAAGAAGCGATGAACTTAGGCTGGAAGCTTGCAGGAGCAATCAAAGGCTGGGCTCCAGACTGGCTATTGGACAGTTATCATGCCGAACGTATTCCATGGAATACGGCCTTGCTCCGGAATACCGAGGTCCAGACCCTGCTTCTGGACGTGACGCCTCTCATCATGGAACTGCGAAGCATGCTGGCTAATCTGATTCAAATACCGGAGGCTAATTATCAAATCGCTGCACAAATTTCTGCCCTAGACGTACATTATGTACCCGACGCCGAAGCGCCTTCCCATCCTTTAAACGGGAAACGTTTCAAAGATCTAAGCTTAAAGCTGAAAGACGGGCAATTAATTAACTCCTACCCGCTCTTGCACAAAGGTACTTTTCTTCTGTTGCATTTCCATTCTGATGAACAGAATAGCGGTCAATGGGAAACGTATAGCAACCTTCAAGTGGTACATGCCTCTTTGACTGAGGCTGACGCAGATTGGAACGACGTCCACACGGCGCTGATTCGGCCGGATGGACATATTGCCTGGGCGATTTCTCTATCCGATCCCAATCCAATTCAAACCATAAAAGAAGGAATCATTCGCTGGTGCGGAGACATTACCGTGTAGTAATTCGCTTGAGGTGTGTAACAATAGATTTTGAATGATCCGAGAAAAATAAAAACGGCCCATTAGATGAAGAGTCTAATGGGCCGTTCCTTTTAAAAATAATACCGGCGAGAGGACTCGAACCTCCACGGTTTCCCACTCGATTTTGAGTCGAGCGCGTCTGCCATTCCGCCACGCCGGCGTATACATATACAATTCCTAAAAAATAATGGAGGTGCCACCCAGATTTGAACTGGGGATAAAGCTTTTGCAGAGCTTTGCCTTACCACTTGGCTATGGCACCGAAAAAATGGAGCGGACGACGGGAATCGAACCCGCGACCCTCGCCTTGGCAAGGCGATGCTCTACCGCTGAGCCACGTCCGCATATAATGGCTGGGGATATAGGAATCGAACCTATGAATGACGGAGTCAAAGTCCGTTGCCTTACCGCTTGGCTAATCCCCAACAACTTATTGAATAAAAATGGGGCGACTGATGGGTCTCGAACCCACGAATGCCGGAACCACAATCCGGTGCGTTAACCCCTTCGCCACAGTCGCCATATGAAGCTTTTAAGTTGTATTCCTATGTAATTCTTATAAAAGAAATGGGGCGACCGATGGGTCTCGAACCCACGAATGCCGGAACCACAATCCGGTGCGTTAACCCCTTCGCCACGGTCGCCATATGATTCTTTTATATGAAATTACTTGGCAGGGGCAGCAGGAATTGAACCCACACCAACGGTTTTGGAGACCGTTGTTCTACCTTTAAACTATGCCCCTAAAAAATGGTGGAGGCTGATGGATTCGAACCACCGAACACGTACGTGAGCAGATTTACAGTCTGATGCGTTTGGCCACTTCGCTAAGCCTCCACGGGATGGTGCCGGCGAGAGGACTTGAACCCCCAACCTACTGATTACAAGTCAGTTGCTCTACCAATTGAGCTACACCGGCATATTAAGTTGTATATGGTGGCGCGGGAGGGAATCGAACCCCCGACACAAGGATTTTCAGTCCTTTGCTCTACCGACTGAGCTACCGAGCCATAAAAGTGATTCTGTAAAGATGGCGGAACCGACGGGATACTCTTCACTACGTTACGAGATTGCGGTGTAATGCTAACGAAGCTTATGCTCCAACGAACCCATAATGGATTCTCATCCCTGAAGCAATTAAAGATGGCGGAACCGACGGGATTCGAACCCGCGGTCTCCTGCGTGACAGGCAGGCATGTTAGGCCAACTACACCACGGTTCCAGGTTTGGTACTTTGTGAAGATTGGTTGCGGGGGCAGGATTTGAACCTGCGGCCTTCGGGTTATGAGCCCGACGAGCTACCGGGCTGCTCCACCCCGCGTCATTGAACATAATCTATTCGGTTAAGATAGATGGTGGAGGCTGAGGGGTTCGAACCCCCGACCCTCTGCTTGTAAGGCAGATGCTCTCCCAGCTGAGCTAAGCCTCCATATATGACTCGTATGGGATTCGAACCCATGTTACCTCCGTGAAAGGGAGGTGTCTTAACCCCTTGACCAACGAGCCATGCTGTAAATACATTTACTCTCATCCCCTTGCAGGGAGGTAACGCTACGGAGAGAGAGGGATACTCTTCACTTCGTTACGAGATTGCGATGTAGTGCTAACGAAGCTTATGCTCCAACGAACCACAGAGGGTTCTCATCCCCTTGCAGGGAAGTACAGCTACGGAGAGAGAGGGATTCGAACCCTCGAGACGCTTGTGGCGCCTACACGATTTCCAATCGTGCTCCTTCGGCCAAACTCGGACACCTCTCCATATGGCTCCCCGAACAGGACTCGAACCTGTGACAACTCGATTAACAGTCGAGTGCTCTACCAACTGAGCTATCAGGGAATATACATACCAGGCTTAATCGCCTGAAAACTGAATCCGAAACGAATCTGCGTGATCGAAATTTGGATAAGCCCTCGACCGATTAGTATTGGTCAGCTCCATGCATTGCTGCACTTCCACCTCCAACCTATCTACCTCGTCGTCTTCAAGGGGTCTTACATACTGGGAAATCTCATCTTGAGGGGGGCTTCACGCTTAGATGCTTTCAGCGCTTATCCCGTCCGTACGTAGCTACTCAGCCATGCTCCTGGCGGAACAACTGATGCACCAGCGGTACGTCCATCCCGGTCCTCTCGTACTAAGGACAGCTCCTCTCAAATTTCCTGCGCCCACGACAGATAGGGACCGAACTGTCTCACGACGTTCTGAACCCAGCTCGCGTACCGCTTTAATGGGCGAACAGCCCAACCCTTGGGACCTACTTCAGCCCCAGGATGCGATGAGCCGACATCGAGGTGCCAAACCTCCCCGTCGATGTGGACTCTTGGGGGAGATAAGCCTGTTATCCCCAGGGTAGCTTTTATCCGTTGAGCGATGGCCCTTCCATGCGGTACCACCGGATCACTAAGTCCGACTTTCGTCCCTGCTCGACTTGTAGGTCTCGCAGTCAAGCTCCCTTATGCCTTTGCACTCTGCGAATGATTTCCAACCATTCTGAGGGAACCTTTGAACGCCTCCGTTACTCTTTAGGAGGCGACCGCCCCAGTCAAACTGCCCGCCTGACACGGTCCCCGTACCCGCTTAGGGTACCAGGTTAGAACCTAGATACGATCAGGGTGGTATCCCAACGGCGCCTCCACAGAAGCTTGCGCTCCTGCTTCTACGGCTCCCACCTATCCTGTACAGATCGTACCCAAATTCAATATCAAGCTGCAGTAAAGCTCCATGGGGTCTTTCCGTCTTGTCGCGGGTAACCTGCATCTTCACAGGTATTAAAATTTCACCGGATCTCTCGTTGAGACAGCGCCCAAGTCGTTACGCCATTCGTGCGGGTCAGAATTTACCTGACAAGGAATTTCGCTACCTTAGGACCGTTATAGTTACGGCCGCCGTTTACTGGGGCTTCGGTTCACAGCTTCGGATTGCTCCTAACCGCTCCCCTTAACCTTCCAGCACCGGGCAGGCGTCAGCCCGTATACTTCGCCTTACGGCTTCGCACAGACCTGTGTTTTTGCTAAACAGTCGCTTGGGCCTTTTCACTGCGGCCCCCTCGGGCTATTCACCCTACCGAGGCACCCCTTCTCCCGAAGTTACGGGGTCATTTTGCCGAGTTCCTTAACGAGAGTTCTTCCGCGCGCCTTAGAATTCTCTTCTCGCCTACCTGTGTCGGTTTGCGGTACGGGCACCTTCTCCTGACTAGAGGCTTTTCTTGGCAGTGTGAGATCATGACCTTCGCTACTGTAATTTTCGCTCCCCATCACAGCCCAGCCTTCACGGTGTGCGGATTTGCCTGCACACCAGCCTCACTGCTTAGACGGACATCCATCAGTCCGCGTCACTACCCTCCTGCGTCACCCCATCGCTCATAGCGGATTACGGTGGTACAGTAATTTCAAACTGTTGTCCTTCGACTACGCCTGTCGGCCTCGCCTTAGGTCCCGACTTACCCTGAGCGGACGAGCCTTCCTCAGGAAACCTTGGGCTTTCGGCGGATCAGATTCTCACTGATCTTTTCGTTACTCATACCGGCATTCTCACTTGTGTAGTGTCCAGCGCTCCTTACGGTACACCTTCAACCCCTACACAACGCTCCCCTACCCCAGATGCAAAGCATCTAGCCATAGCTTCGGTGGTGTGTTTAGCCCCGTTACATTTTCGGCGCAGAGTCACTCGACCAGTGAGCTATTACGCACTCTTTCAATGGTGGCTGCTTCTAAGCCAACATCCTGGTTGTCTGTGCAACTCCACATCCTTTCCCACTTAACACACACTTGGGGACCTTAGCTGATGGTCTGGGCTGTTTCCCTTTTGACAATGGATCTTAGCACTCACTGTCTGACTCCCGGCAAGAAGGTAATGGCATTCGGAGTTTGACTGAGCTTGGTAACCCTTGCGGGCCCCGCACCCAATCAGTGCTCTACCTCCACCACTCCATTCACCGAGGCTAGCCCTAAAGCTATTTCGGGGAGAACCAGCTATCTCCGAGTTCGATTGGAATTTCTCCGCTACCCCCACCTCATCCCCGCATTTTTCAACATGCGTGGGTTCGGGCCTCCAGTGCGTGTTACCGCACCTTCACCCTGGACAGGGGTAGATCACACGGTTTCGGGTCTACGTCCACATACTCAGTCGCCCTATTCAGACTCGCTTTCGCTGCGGCTCCGGCTTCTCACCTTAACCTTGCATGTTAAACGTAACTCGCCGGTTCATTCTACAAAAGGCACGCCATCATCCATAAAGAGGACTCTGACTTTTTGTAAGCACACGGTTTCAGGTTCTATTTCACTCCCCTTCCGGGGTGCTTTTCACCTTTCCCTCACGGTACTGTTTCACTATCGGTCGCCAGGTAGTATTTAGCCTTAGCAGATGGTCCTGCTGGATTCATACGGGGTTTCACGTGCCCCGCACTACTCGGGATCCGTCTCGGAGAGAATACCATTTCGGCTACAGGGCTTTTACCTCTATCGCGGGCCTTTCCAGACCTCTTCGCCTACCGTATTCCTTTGTAACTCCATGTGAGACGTCCCACAACCCCAAGGGGCAAGCCCCTTGGTTTAGGCTGTTCCGCGTTCGCTCGCCGCTACTGACGGAATCACTATTGTTTTCTCTTCCTCAGGGTACTTAGATGTTTCAGTTCCCCTGGTCTGCCTCTGCGTATCCTATGTATTCAGATACGAGTAACTGCGAATTACCACAGCTGGGTTTCCCCATTCGGACACCCCCGGATCAAAGCTTGCTTACAGCTCCCCGAGGCAGTTTCGTTGTTCGCCACGTCCTTCGTCGGCTCCTGGCGCCTAGGCATCCTCCGTGTGCTCTTAGTAGCTTAACCAAATCGCTCCGGTATTGGCTTATTCGCTCATCTTGTTTTGAATAGCGCAACCGGATCACTCCGCCTGCTAGAATATTCAAAGCCAAAAGTCCCTCATAATCCAAAACCATCGCTCAGTATCGCTAAAAACTTCAAAACTTGTTTACACAAGTTCAGCTTAAAGGAATGTTCTAAAACGCAAATTCGTTTCGGTATCCAGTTTTCAAGGATCAAGTTTCTTGCGTGAGAGTTTGAGCTCTCAAAACTGACCAACGAGTGAGTAACTAGCCGACCGGCTAGATTTAAGATTTGAATGTTTCCGTTGCAGGAAACGATTCTCCATAGAAAGGAGGTGATCCAGCCGCACCTTCCGATACGGCTACCTTGTTACGACTTCACCCCAATCATCTACCCCACCTTCGGCGGCTGGCTCCCTTGCGGGTTACCCCACCGACTTCGGGTGTTGTAAACTCTCGTGGTGTGACGGGCGGTGTGTACAAGACCCGGGAACGTATTCACCGCGGCATGCTGATCCGCGATTACTAGCAATTCCGACTTCATGCAGGCGAGTTGCAGCCTGCAATCCGAACTGAGACCGGCTTTGCTGGGATTGGCTCCACCTCGCGGCTTCGCTTCCCGTTGTACCGGCCATTGTAGTACGTGTGTAGCCCAGGTCATAAGGGGCATGATGATTTGACGTCATCCCCACCTTCCTCCGGTTTGTCACCGGCAGTCACTCTAGAGTGCCCAGCTCAACCTGCTGGCAACTAAAGTCAAGGGTTGCGCTCGTTGCGGGACTTAACCCAACATCTCACGACACGAGCTGACGACAACCATGCACCACCTGTCTCAACTTTCCCCGAAGGGCACCTGATGCATCTCTGCTTCGTTAGTTGGATGTCAAGACCTGGTAAGGTTCTTCGCGTTGCTTCGAATTAAACCACATACTCCACTGCTTGTGCGGGTCCCCGTCAATTCCTTTGAGTTTCAGTCTTGCGACCGTACTCCCCAGGCGGAGTGCTTACTGTGTTAACTTCGGCACCAAGGGTATCGAAACCCCTAACACCTAGCACTCATCGTTTACGGCGTGGACTACCAGGGTATCTAATCCTGTTTGCTCCCCACGCTTTCGCGCCTCAGCGTCAGTTACAGCCCAGAAAGTCGCCTTCGCCACTGGTGTTCCTCCACATATCTACGCATTTCACCGCTACACGTGGAATTCCACTTTCCTCTTCTGTACTCAAGTCACCCAGTTTCCAGTGCGACCTCAGGTTGAGCCCAAGGTTTAAACACCAGACTTAAATAACCGCCTGCGCGCGCTTTACGCCCAATAATTCCGGACAACGCTTGCCCCCTACGTATTACCGCGGCTGCTGGCACGTAGTTAGCCGGGGCTTTCTTCTCAGGTACCGTCACTCCGGCAGCAGTTACTCTACCGGACGTTCTTCCCTGGCAACAGAGCTTTACGATCCGAAAACCTTCATCACTCACGCGGCGTTGCTCCGTCAGGCTTGCGCCCATTGCGGAAGATTCCCTACTGCTGCCTCCCGTAGGAGTCTGGGCCGTGTCTCAGTCCCAGTGTGGCCGTTCACCCTCTCAGGTCGGCTACGCATCGTCGCCTTGGTGGGCCGTTACCCCACCAACTAGCTAATGCGCCGCAGGCCCATCCCCAAGCAGCAGATTGCTCCGCCTTTCATTCTCTCCTCAGGAGAAGAAAGAAATTATCCGGTATTAGCTACCGTTTCCGGTAGTTATCCCAGCCTTGAGGGCAGGTTGCCTACGTGTTACTCACCCGTCCGCCGCTAAGTCTGAAAGGAAGCAAGCTTCCTCTCAGACTCCGCTCGACTTGCATGTATTAGGCACGCCGCCAGCGTTCGTCCTGAGCCAGGATCAAACTCTCCAAATTGGTATTTAGAAAGAGCGATTGCTCATTTTGAAACATCTGACGAGAATTTACATTCTCTAATTTTGGATCTCACCGAAGTGATCTCCAGATACTCACTCGTTGTTCAGTTTTCAAAGATCAAGTTCATCTTCCGTCGCCGTTTTTTGTCTCAGCAGCGACCTTTATAATATATCACAGCGCCCTCGTTTTAGTCAACCTTTTTTTCAATTTCTTTTTTCGGCTGATTTACGACTGCATTGCTGCGCATCGTTATGTCAGAGGGACGAGTTATAATTTATCATAAGAACTGCACCCTAGTCAACCCTAAATATTATGCTCTCCCTCAGCTCTTCTACAAACCCGGAAAAATAAAAAAAGAGAGTATATTCACTCTCTCCATTCTCCCGCTAATGCTATCTATATAGAGCTACTACCGCCAGTGGGCGATTTATTAGTTTAGAGCGTATAACGAATGGCATGACCATCTCCGGCGTCCACTGCCCAGGATGCTATCTCCCGAATTAATGAACGGGATACCAGCTTGCGAAGCACAAGCGGCAATTCTGCCTGGAGCGGGCTGAGCCCCGAATGCTGCAGAAGCTCCTTCATACTCCACGCCTCCTTACGGCTGCCCAGAATATGAAGCAGCATGGTACAGCACTCCTCCATTTTTGACATGAGGGCAAATTCACAGGCAAGCAGAATCAGTTCAATTCTCTGGTCCAGTGTCTCTGTGCTGATAGTCAATTCTTCGTATAGCTTATGGACCGGGGAGTTGAGGCTTTTCACCTGCCCCCATACTGCCGGTTCCGGGAAATCCCCCGCTTCACTCACTTCAATGCGCGCCCAATGATACAAAGCAATAAGTACGCAATTATAGGCGTCCATGGTACAGCCTGCCTCAATATACCGCTTGGACTTAATATACATATGTAAAAAACGGGCGAATTCCATAAACATTACCCGTTCTTTAAGCGGGCCCTCAAACTGAATGAGCTGCTTGCGCATCTCCGCCAAGATCCCCTTCGGGTCCCAGAGTACCTCTCCGGATATCAGGCTGCTCAGCAGCTCGTTGTTATCCCCTGCCATGACAGCACGTTCCAGTGCAGACAGACCTACATGCACCGATTGTGTCCGCTTATCACCGGCAATGCTATGGGTTATGATGCGTTCCGTCTCCTGTTCCTCGTGCAGCAGAAGGACCACCATATCAAAATCATGCAATAGCGCACTTTGAAACGTGGCATCCCCTCTTTGCCGCCAAGCAACGGCTCCAAGAACATTCTCCTCAAATGTCTCCCCGCTTAATAGGGTCAAATTGGACAGTTCCATACTTCCCTCCATCAAATTTGGCGATTTTGCGTCCGTCAGTTATAATCTCTATACATAAGCTTATTCTACATATTCATGCCAGTTCCTCCTGAACAACCGAACTATATTTCAGTTAGGAGATCATACTCATGAAATTTAAATCGGCCAAAATCAATGCTTTTCGCACCTGGGGACTGCTTCTGACCATGCTGGGCATGGGTCTCATGATCATGGGAACCGCAGGCATCGTATTCTGGGGATCTGCCGGAAAAGTCGTCGCTGCTGTCGGTCTTGTCATTGGACTCGTCTCCATGATGGCCAGTCTGGCTATTTATTTCTGGGCGGGCATGCTCTCAACCAGTGCAGTTCAGGTGGAATGTCCGGAGTGCCATAAGCTGACCAAAATGCTGGGCAAAACCGACCGCTGTATGTTCTGCCACACCATCCTCACCATGGACGCTGCACAAGCTACTATTACCGCCGAAGAGCTTGAAATCCAACAGCTTAAACATTAACCCTGTTCATGAAGCGTTAACTTCAATCATTTGTTGTGATGTGGGCATTCAGATTTTCTTGCAAAAAAGGTGTTGTCCTCCCTAGGACAACACCTTTTTTATGATTATGATCAGCAGGAGATCATTCTTATTTAATAATTCCCTTCAATGCTTCCCAAGCCTCCGGACTGGCGAAGCTCCGGTTCCAGGCGGCCACTCCGCCCAGCTTCAAGGACTGGGCCAGCTCTACCCTGGCTGTGAGCGAGGTGCTGTCCTCGATCCAGATTTTGCGGAGAACATCATCTTCCTTATACTCCACATAGTTCTGTCCGGCTTCCTTATCGAATACCGGTGTCAGCTTCTTCTCGGCGATAATCTCCTTGACCGCATTCATGCTGACGGCCTTGGAGCTTACTTTGGTCTTGCCCTTCTCGGTGGCTTCCGTCCAGATCCGCGTATAGAGCGGCACTCCCAGAATCAGCTTCTCTGACGGCACCATATCCTCCTCGATAATCCGGTTCATAGAGGTCTTAACCCATGGTAGAGAGGCTACTGAGCCTGCAACCGGACTGGCTGCCCAGTGCTCGTCGTAGGCCATTACAATCAGGAAGTCTGATGCGGCTGCAAGCGCCGAGCGGTCGAGGAACAGGGACCACATCTCGCTCTTGGACTTCGGCGTTACGTCAATAGAGACAATCAGATTCCGGCTCTGGGCCATCGGCTTGAGTTCCCGCATGAACTGGGTTACGTTCGGTCCATCCTTGGTGTACACATTCTCGAAGTCGATATTAATCCCGTCTAAGTTATACAGGTCTGCATACTTAAGCATCTGCACAATGGCATTCATCCGATTGTCATACGTGGATAAGGCTTCCGTAGTCAAATCAGGTTCAAAGCTGTTGCTCAGCAGCCCCCATACCTCCATCCCCTGATTATGCGCCCAATCCACATAAGAGCGGTCCGCCTGGCTGCGCACATTCCCCTTCACATCAATAATGCTGAACCAGGTGGGGCTAACCACATTAATTCCAGGCAAGGCTGCAAATTTGGCCGGGTTTGGCTTGCGTTCGTACACGGCTTCCCAGAACATGTTAACCGGTTTATCCTTCCAGCTGCGCTGCGCACGTGTAGGTGTTTCGGGCTTCTTTTCTACCGTTCGGGTGCCGTCTCCGGTAATATCATCAGCCTGGGCGTAGCCCGAATAACCATTATCAAGCTGGGCGTATACCCAGTCCTTGGTGTCCGTGTTCCAGATCCGTACAACATCGCCAGGATTCATATCGGCCAAAATCGGTGCATGCACCGAAGGTTCACTGCGCAGGGCTTTCGTTTTCCCGCCTTCTTTACCCTTCACCTTGCCAAGCGGCACCGATTCTCCCGCAGTCATTAGCAGCACCGCACCGGTATTCGCATTCTCTTCGATCTCGAAGCCGTACAGATTCTCCAGTGTATCTGCCGGAAGATAGGTCACTTTATCTTTAACCTCGGGAGCAAGGCGAAGCTGCAGAGGTTCATTGTTCAGAGCTGCGGCCTTGGATTCCTCCTGCATGTACAGCAGACTGCTGTCCGTTGAGAGGATGACTGATTTGCTCTCTTTTTCATAACGGATAGAAGGATCTACATATTCCTGCAAAAAAGGCAGCGGTAAAAGCAGACTGTCCCCCGTACCCGATGCTGAATAGCCGGTAAGCTGTCCCTTCACAAAAATCGGCTTGTCCAGCCCCTTCCAGTCCGGGTCCAGATGCTGGCGGTTCGGCAGTACATAATAAACAACCCAAAAGGCTGCGGCGGCTATGATGACAAGTCCCAATAAGCGGCGAGTAAGACTTCCACGCTTCGTGACGCGTCTTTGTCTCTGTCTTCTGTCCAAAATAGGTCCTCCAAACCGTTCGTTGAATTTTAAAAGCAGGCAACACTTCTGTTAAGTATACGCCATGCAGGCGAGCTTGGTTGCGCGAATCTGTTGGAAGGTTTGTATTTTTGTAACAGCTTGATTGTATCTCCATACAAAAAAAGCGTGCAGAATCCGTATTTGGACTCCACACGCTTACCGGTACTATTTCATTCAGTGCTGCTTCTCGCCGCAGCCTTTGCACACACCGTACAGCTCCATACGTAATCCATGAATCTTGAAGCCTGTAGCCTGTTCGGCCTGCAGCTCTACCTCATGAAGAGTAGAATAGCTGAAATCCTCAATCTTGCCGCATTCCTGGCAGATAACATGATAATGATCAGATACATTGGCGTCGAAACGGCTGGAATTATCACCGTAGGTCAGCTCACGGACCATACCTGCTTCCATGAACATCTTAAGATTGTTATACACAGTTGCCACGCTCATGCTCGGAAATTGAGGCTCAAGAGCCCGGTAGATGTCGTCTGCCGTAGGATGATTCATCGCTTCCATCAGATACGTTAGAATCGCATGACGCTGAGGCGTAATACGAACACCGGTTGTTTTGAGTTGCTCCAATGCATGCTGTACGCCACTACCCATCCATGCCACCGCCTTTGATTATACAACTTAATAATAATTCTAATGTAATTGTATGACTCTGCTTTCTACGTTGTCAATGAAGTCATTACATTATATTCATTATTATATAATAAAAATTCCTTATTTCAATATTTGCTCACATTTAAATTGCTGTTTCCGTCTACGCGCAGCTTGAATTCGCCGGTTCCGATTTGGCCGGAAAGCACCTTTTTATCAATCACAAGCCCTGGCAGGTCTGTTACGATGTCTCCATAGCCGCTGGAGCCTTCCACCGTATAATTACCCGTCAGCGGCAGGAATAGTTCAATATCCCCCACTGCACTGTAAATATCCCAGTCTCCCCCGAAATCTCCGGAGCGGATGCTGATCCGGCCGTTCAGGGATTCGGCATGCAGCTTGGATCTTGCTCCGGATACCTCCACATTGCCGTTCTTCGTGGACAGATCCAGTGTATCCCCGCTGTCATATGCCGTAATGTTGCCGACTGCCGTGGACAGCTTCAGAGCGCCTCTGACATCCCAGGCCCCCATATCGCCTCCGCTTGTCCCCAGCTCCACATTGCCCAGGACATCTCTGGCGCGTACTGCGCCGTTTAAGGTTTTACCTTTTACATTGCCGTAAATGCGGTGCAGGATCAGCTCCCCGTTCCCTGTCTCCAGCGAGATGTCTGCAATAGCTTCCACATTCTGCAGCGTAATTCCGCCGTTCATCGTACGGACGTTCAGGTCGAACCGCCGGTCTTCCGGCAGGGAGATATCGAGGTTAATCCGCGGCTGGCGTTTGCCGGATTCACCGTACGCCTTACTCTGGGGTGTAATCTTGATCGTTGTGCCCTCTGTCACCTCGACAAAAGACTGATCGGCTATGGATTCAGCCAGTACCCCGTCCAACTGGTCCACCCATACGGTTGCCGTAATCTCGATATCCTCCACAGCAGCCCGGTGAATGAGAATGTCTCCATTAATAGCGTCAATATTGACCTTGGAGGTGTTCAGTTCGACCGGCACCATTACCGGAGCCTTCGTATAAGAGCTTCCTTCCGCTTCCCCGTAATCGACCGCCGCCACGGTCAGGTTAAGACTCACCTTGTTCCACAAATGCAGATAGTGCTCCTGCTCGGTTACGATAAACACACAGGCAGCCAGTATTACCGCAGAGAACAATCCCCGCAGATCCATACGCGCTCTTCCAGCCGTACCATTCTGCTTCAGCCGGCGGAAAAGAATATAGATCAGCAGATACTCTACTCCCCATAATACCGGAATGATGGGCCACCATTTGAGCAGCAGCATCATATAATCTGTTCCATCGCGCCAGTCCAGGAGAAGCAGGATTCCGACAGCAGCCAGCGTTACTGAGGCCGTATATCTGCCGATCCGCCGTTTCTTACGCTCCTTGTCCTGACGCGCTATGGAGTCCCTGGCCATTTCTCTGATTCCCATAAGCAGGCCAAGTCCTATCAGCACCACGGAGACGGCAGCACCGGCAGAGGTCTCAATGAATACGCGAAGCCAGGGCGGCTTTTGCTGAAAAAGGAAGAGCAGCGCCCCGCCGATAAGCAGCAGGAGGCCAAAGGAAATGCCCGGCTCGCTGATCCTTACGCGTCGTCTTGAGGTGGTACCGCCACTCATGGTCTCCAGCTCTTCAGGATCATGCTCTTCAGGATAACGCAGAATCCGGTCTGCGGTCTGGAGCGCGTCAAACACATTATAGAAGTATAACACCGGGATCAGCAGCCCCAGTAAAATCAGCAGCGGTACATTAATCTGCATCCCGATAGATGAGAAATACAGCAGTGCCACAATATCCAGCACAATAAGGAAAATGACAGAAATCCCTTTGCGGAGCAGCCCGAGATAGAGATGTCCCGTGCCGGGAAGCACTGCAGCAAGCAGGCCGGCTATAAATTTACGTTTGCGCGGACGGCGCTTGGGACGGGGAGGGATGTAGGGGCGCTTCAATTCTCCGTCTGCTTCAGACAGCGGCATGTCTGCCTCGTTCTCTTCCTCCCGCACGGGAAGCTCCTCATGATTCTGATAACCGGAATTCATTCTCGGTACTCCTCCTTTCTAAAGTGGGATGTACTCTTGTCATTTCAGCCTGCCTGGCCGGTGAAGCTCCAGCAGTTCTACTCCCGGAGCCACCTCTTCGGACCCGGCAGGAATGAACCCATGCTTGGTATAGAGCGTCACTGCCGGAAGGTTCAGCTTCCCCGTAGATACGATAAACTGCTCCATCTCCGCATAACGGGCAAAGATAAATTCTAACATCCTTCCGGCCACGCCTTGGCGGAAATGATCCGGGCTGACCATCATCCGGGTAACCGTTAGCTTGCCGGGAGACTCCTCTATGACTGCGACAGCGCCGAGCAGCTCTTCCGTCTCATTGAAGCAGCCATAGAACTCCTCTGTGACCCGGCTGAGCATATCCCTCGTCTCCAGCAGCGGCGGTATGTCACGAAACCCGATGATCTCAGCCTCCAGGCGGTAGGCCTTATGCTGAAGGCTCCACAGCTCATCAAGCAGGAACTCATCCTGCAGATCCAGTTTCACGATTGTATCCATCCGTACATTCCCCTTATATACTGCACAGGGCCTGCCGTTGCCGACAAGCCCTGTGCCAAGATTCTATGATCTATTACCCAAAAGCAGTCTATCTGTTCAACACTTCTGTGAGCAGGGTGTTCGCAAGACCCGGGTTAGCCTTCCCTTTGCTTGCCTTCATGACCTGTCCTACAAGGAAGCCGATGGCTTTTTGCTTACCCGCCTTGTAGTCTTCGACCGATTGCGGATTGGCCGCGACCACTTCCTCAACGATTCGTTTGATCGCCCCTTCATCGCTGATCTGAACGAGGCCTTGCTCTTCCACAATAACCGCCGGCAGCTTTCCGCTCTCCAGCATTTCTTTGAATACCGTTTTGGCGATTTTGCTGCTGATGGTTCCGCCTGCGATCAGGCCGATCATCTCGCCCAATCCCTGCGGCGTAATCTTCACCTGGGATAATTCCAGATTATTGCTGTTCAAATATCCGAGCAGATCGCCCATCATCCAGTTAGCGACAGCCTTGGCATCCTGCGTGAAGGCCAGACTGCCCTCGAAGAAGTCCGCAAGCGGCTTGGAGGAGGTGAGCACTCCGGCATCATAGGCAGTCAGGCCGAATTCTTCGCTGTAACGCGCCCGACGGGCATCTGGAAGCTCGGGAATGGTGGAGCGGATCGCTTCCCTCCATGCATCGTCGATATGCAGCACAATCAGATCCGGGTCCGGGAAATAACGGTAGTCATGGGCTTCCTCCTTGCCGCGCATGGACAAGGTCTTGCCTCCGGCTTCATCCCAGCGGCGGGTCTCCTGTACAACGACTCCCCCGTCATCCAGGATCTCTGCCTGGCGGATCTGTTCGTACTCCAGCCCGCGCAGAACCCCGCGGAAGGAGTTCATATTCTTCAGTTCCGCACGGATACCGAATTCTTCCTGGCCTGCCGGCCGCAGGCTGATGTTGGCATCACAACGCATGGAGCCTTCCTCCATCTTCACATCGGACACATCGCAGTACTGCATAATAGCGCGGATCTTCTCCAGGTAAGCACGCGCTTCCTCCGGCGAACGCAGATCAGGCTCCGACACAATCTCAATCAGCGGCGTTCCCACACGGTTGAAGTCAACCAGTGAAGCGAAGCCTCCATCCACATGCGTCAGCTTACCCGCGTCCTCTTCCAGATGAAGACGGGTGATCCCGATCCGTTTGGTCTCTCCGTTCACTTCAATATCAATCCAGCCGCCGAGGCCGATAGGCTGATCGTATTGCGAAATCTGGTAGGCTTTTGGAGAGTCAGGGTAAAAATAGTTCTTGCGGTCGAATTTGCTGACATCGCCGATCGTACAGTTCAGAGCCATTGCCGCTTTCATGGCATACTCCACCGCTTGGCGGTTCAGCACCGGCAGTACACCGGGGTGACCGAGACAAACCGGGCAGGTATGTGTATTAGGCGGCGCGCCGAATTCAGTGGAGCAGCCGCAGAAGATTTTGGACTTGGTATGAAGCTCCACATGAACTTCCAGCCCGATGACCGTTTCATATTTAGACATAGATAATCTCATCCCTTAAAAGTTTATGGTCAACTAACTTCAAGCTACAGTTGCGGGCGGGCCTTGTGATGCTCTGTATGTTGTTCAAAGGCATGCGCTACGCGCAGTACCGTACTCTCATCAAACTCCTTGCCGATAATCTGCAGGCCCACAGGCAGACCTTCCGCGAAGCCGCAAGGGATACTGATGGCAGGAATACCGGCAAGGCTGACAGGAATGGTTAGGATGTCATTCAGATACATGGTCAGCGGATCTTCAGTCTGCGAGCCCAGCTTGAAGGCTGTAGTTGGCGCAGTCGGCCCGATGACAACATCATACTTGCGGAACACTTCGTCGAAATCCTGCTTGATCAAGGTGCGGACCTTCTGTGCCTTCAAATAATAGGCATCATAATATCCGGAGCTGAGCGCGTAGGTGCCGAGCATGATCCGGCGTTTGACTTCAGGGCCGAAGCCCTGGCTGCGGGAGTTATGGTACAGATCCAGTAATCCGCCCCCATCATCCACACGCACTCCGTAACGGACACCGTCAAAACGGGCCAGGTTGGAGGAAGCCTCCGAGGAGGAGAGCAGATAATAAGCGGCTACAGCATATTCTGTATGCGGAAGAGAGACCTCTTCCCACACTGCCCCAAGGCCTTCCAGCACTTTGAGTGCTGCGAGCACCGATTCACGGACCTGGGCATCCACACCTTCACCTAAGTACTCCTTAGGTACGGCAATCCGCAGACCCGAGATGTCACCGGTCAGCGAGTTCAGATAATCAGGTATGTTAACCTTAGCTGAGGTGGAATCCTGGGCATCGTAACCGGCAATTGCCTGCAGGACATATGCGGAATCCTCCACGGTACGGGTAATCGGACCGATCTGATCCAGGGAGGAAGCAAAAGCGACCAGCCCGTAACGGGAAACCAGGCCATACGTAGGCTTAAGGCCGACTACTCCGCAATAGGAGGCCGGCTGGCGAATGGAGCCGCCTGTGTCTGAACCGAGGGTGAAGAAGACTTCCCCGGCTGCAACCGCTGCTGCCGAACCGCCGCTCGAACCGCCTGGAACACGCTCCAGGTCCCATGGATTGCGTACAGCGCCGAAGCTGGAATTCTCATTGGACCCGCCCATGGCGAACTCGTCCATGTTCAGCTTCCCCATTGTGACGGCATCAGCCTGACGCAGCTTGGAGACTACGGTCGCATCATAGACCGGCTGGAAATTGGTGAGAAATTGGCTGGCACAGGTGGTGCGCAAACCTTGGGTCACGATATTATCCTTAATACCGGCAGGCAGTCCGAAGAGCAGACCGCGTGAAGCCCCGGACGCGAGCTTGTCATCAAGCTCGCGTGCCTTGGCACGGGCCCCCTCTTCATTCAGTGTCAAAAAGGCATGAACCTTGCGCTCACGCTCCGCAATAACGGATAGCGAATCCTCGGTCAGCTCACTGACCGAGACCGCTTTGGTGTTCAGCATGTTATGTACTTCAGGTAATCGGTATTGAAACAGGCTCAACTTGCTTCCTCCTCTCAGGTATGGGGTTATTCCAGAACAGCGGGAACCTTGAAATGTCCGTCTTCGTCTTCAGGTGCGTTAAGCAGAGCTGCCTCCTGGGCCAGGCTCTCCTTGACCACATCGTCACGCATTACATTGCTAACCTGCAACACATGGGTGGTCGGCGGAACATTCTCGGTATCCAGCTCATTCAACTTCTCGGCATATTGTAAAATAGCATTCATTTGTTCGGTGAAGGTAGCCTCTTCTTCCGGGCTTAATTGCAGTCGGGCCAGCTTGGCCACATGCTGCACATCTTTGACGGTGATGCTCATAATGAATATCCCTCCTGTTTAAAGGGCTAAAGCGCCCGGATAACGTTTTTAATTATAGGGTAGACGGCCTTACAATTCAATGCGCTTGTCGATTGAGGGGGATATATGGAGAGTAAGCTTACAGAATTCCTGCAGCTAGGGGGCGGCACTGCGATTGTTGCACATGGAGTCACATGGAGCAGGTTTAATGCAGCTTAGCAGATCAAATACGGGATTGGTGTACGTTGTGCAGGAAGCAGAGGATACAAAAAAGCCGGCATTTCGCCGGCTCTTACTTAAATCCAAGCGCGAAGATTCACCTGCTTGATGAAATCCGCCTGGGACAAACTTTCTGGGGATGTTGTCTCTATCTCTTCCGCTTCAACTTCTTCGCCGTTCATCAGGTGATGGAACAGCTTCTCGTTGTACGTTGACAGTGCATAATCTATCAGCGCTTCGTGCGTGGCTCTTTCAGCTTCTGCTACCAGCAATTGCTCCTCGGCCTCAATATCCTCTGCCGTAACATAGAAATTCCGGTTAGCTTCGGGAACACGAATGACATAATCAAACGCATTATCTGGATTGCGGTCGTAAGCAATCAGGTAGCCATAGTCTCCGATAGGAAGACTCTGCTCAAAAGCGTCTGCGACAATGACAATCTTCTCTCCTAAACGCAGCATCATCCTACCTCCTGACAAAATCTATCATGGATTTGCTTGTTTCAACAGTCTACTAAAAAAAGATAGAGCTGTCCAGCAGCAGGATGACTGTACGATGAATTTTCGCAGAAAACACTCTGAAAACTCATGAAAGATCGCTTTCTTATTGCAAAGCTTGCTAGACTGGTAATTTATTTCTTCCAGCGAGCAGTGAGGCACCGGTAATACAAATCATAATCAGGAGCAATGCAGAGACAATCGGTGCCACGCTCACTCCGGTGCCCCCATCTGCAAGCACAGCGGCAGACATTCCGGGCAGAGCAGCAGGCATCCAGTTCAGCTTAACTGGCAACAGGCCATTTACGAGACTCATGACCGCTGCCAGCAAGAGTGACAGGCCGGCAGCTGCAGGCCCGCGCAGCCAGGCACTGAAGAGCAGCGTAAGCGACACTGCACAGAGCAGCCACAGCGCATACAATCCAGACGCTACAATGACATCCCCCCAGGATAAAGCTCCCATAAGCTGTACTGTGTAATAAGCTGCTCCCGCTGCCCCAAGCCCAATGGCAATAACCAGCACCGTGAAGTTCGCGGCCCATTTGGCTGCAACAACGGATATAGAGGAGACCGGCTTAGCCATTAACAGTTCGGAGGTGCCGCTGCTGCGCTCTCCTGCCAGGCTGTTCATCGTTCCCAGCACCAGAATCAGCATGCCAATTGTTCCATACTGGCTTAGGGCCTGAGCCATTACAGAGGACGCGGCCGGTCTCTCCATATTCTCCATCAGTCCAGCCGGGACATTGGAAGAGAACGCCAGGATATCCGCCATATAAAAGCTCACCAGCGGCTGCATAATTCCCAGAACAATAAACACCACGGGAACCCATATCAGCTTATAGCTGCGCACATTCTCCAGCATCTCCTTCAAATACAGAGCCCAAAGCTTCCTCATGTTCCCACCACCTTCATGAACAGGTCCTCCAGTGTCGATGAGCCTGCTTCAAATTGCAGCAGCGGAATATCCAGCTCTACAGCTTCCTTCAAAAGCGTCCGGCGGGCGAGTGCTACATCCGTGACATTGAACATGGCCTTGCTATCCGAAATTAGCGCTTCTTCGATAAAATCCTTGTGTCTAAGCCCTTCTAGCCAGCGGACAGCCGATTCTTCCTTCCCAGTAGTGAGCCGGATTACTGGCAGACTGTATTCTGCGCGGAGACTGGACAAGGTTCCTTGAACGGCTATAGCCCCCTGGTTCATCAATACGACATCATCGCATATCTCTTCCGCATCATGCAGCACATGCGTGGAGAAAATAACGGTTGTCTCCTCCCGGATTTCCCTAAGCAGCTCCATGACTTCCCGGCGTCCGATAGGATCAAGCGCGGAGACAGGCTCATCCAGCAAGAGCAGACGCGGGCGGTGTACCAGGGCCTGGCCCAGCCCGAGGCGCTGCTTCATACCCCCGGAATAACCGCCAATCCGCCGCCGTGCCGCAGAACCCAGTCCCACACGCTCCAGCACATCGCCCGATGCCGCCGCAGCCTCCCGCGCATTCATGCCGCTCATCCTGGCGGCAAATACGATATATTCGTGCCCGCTCATCCAGTTGTAAAAAGCCGGGGCTTGCGGCAGATAGCCCAGCTGCCGGCGGTAATCCGTCCCCGGAGACCCGTCAAAAGTGATTGTTCCGGCAGTCTGCGGCAGAAGACCGGCAAGCATACGCAGCGTAGTTGTCTTCCCGGCTCCATTGGGTCCGAGCAGCGCGACACAGCGTCCCGCTTCAATTCCAAAGCTGATGCCATTCACTGAGGGATGCCCCTTAAAGCTCTTGTGAAGATCCTTAACCTCTAAGAGCGGCATCAGAACTCTTTCCTTCCCAGCGTGAAATAAGCCACGCTGCCCAGCAGGTTGCCCAAAATCAAGAACAGCACCCACATCCATTTTGGTCCGCGTACCTGCTCTGTCTTGCTCAGAGAAATCAGACCGATTATTGCCAGCACGACCTGCAGTGCAAGCAGCGGCCCAATCAAACCCCAATTCAAATCATTCATAGCCATATCCTCCTTATCTCCCCGGCAATCAGCTATTGTCTCAGCGGCTCCTTCCGGCCTTCCGTCTGCGCTTATCTGGAAGAACTACAAACAGCAGGTAACATACTGCCGGTGAGGGCGCCCCAGTAAGTCCCCAGATTCCCCACAACCAGGCCTTCATCCCCTGACCTCTGTCTCTGGCATCGTGGAACAGCCAGGTTCCCTGCAGCAGCAGTAAGGCCGCAATAATCATCCAGAGCCAAATAGGTATCTCCTGCAGCTCCTTCACGATTATGATTCCTCCCGCCCGTGTCTGATCCGCGCTGCTCCCAGGCTGCCAAGTGCGCCCAGGATGAACACTGCCTGCAGACTCCAATACAGCACCGGCGCTGTGCTTAGAACAGAAATCACTATGGTAACCAGCACAAGAGCCACCAATAGGAATAGCAGCAGCTCCTTACGGCGCCGCTTCCTCCGGCGGACAGCTTCCCCGGCAATAAGCTGCTCCAGCTCCGGCAAGGAGGGCGGAGTAACATCGGCATACAGCATATCCAGATGATCCAGCTCCGTGGACAGCTTACCCAGCAGCTCCTCGTCACTCTTAAACCTCATCCTCATTCAGCTCCTTTCGCAGTTGACCCAGTCCGGCAGCTACCCGTGATTTGACCGTTCCGGAAGGGATCTCCAGCATCTCCCCGATCTCATCATAGCTGTACCCGTAATAATGCTTCAGCAGTACAGCCATTCTGTGCGCAGAGGATAGACGCGACAAGGCGTCGAGCACTTCACTCCACTCCATATTCCGGCTCTCAAAGCTCCAGCGTAAACTGCGGTTCCCCTGCTCCTGCATCTGCCCTTCCCGCCACTGCGCCTCACGGCTCCAGCGCCGCTTACGGTCAATGTACAACCTGCTGCCAATGGTAATCAGCCAAGAAGAAAATGCCGAGGTCCCGTTATATGTCCCGATCTTCTCCATGCATCTGACCATCGTGTCCTGCGCAATCTCTTCCGCAAGCAAAGGGTCAAGTGTCGCTTTGATCAGATACTTGTACAGGAAGGGATAATGCTCCTGCAGCAGCACGGCCAGTGCAGCAGCGTCACCCTGCTGTGCCTGACTGATCATCTCCAGCGTCCTGTCGCCCATAGCCCCTCCCCTTATCTCTTCTGTCACACCTGTAATACGTCTATGTAATAGCTATCGTTCATTCAGAGTCCGAATTATTCTGCAGCTCCCACAGTCTGCGTCTCCATGGCTGTACAGCCCCCTTGCCTCCGGGAAAGCTCCAGAACAGCGTATACTTAGTATCACTCTTCCCGGTCAGATCATTCACTTCATTCCGCTCTGCTATCAATGAATCATTCGCTTCCAATTCCCCGTAATCCAGCTGGCAATGCATATTATTCTTCATTCTGCTTCCCCCTAAAAAATTCATATCTATAGGCAAAAAAAAGAACGCAAACCGGGATTATTCCACAGTCTGCGTGCTTCGCTGGGTAAATGTTACATTTAATTAACCATATTGTAACAACCTGGCCCCGGCTTGTCTACCTCTAATTTCCCGGTTTGTGTCAAATCCAGCCAGAGGATGTCGTTACAATGCACAATCATCCCAATTGATATTCCTTCCTACATCGGAACATACGGGTTGTGCAGCTTCTCATAGCCGATTGAGGTTCGCGGACCATGTCCCGGGAACACTCTCACTTCTTCATCCAGCCGGTAGAGCTTGCCGCGGATCGAATCAATCAGATCCCGTTCTCTGCCGCCCGGAAGATCGGTACGTCCCACTCCCATTTTGAACAAGACATCACCGGCGAACAGATCATTCCCGCATAAAAAGCTGACGCTGCCCGGCGAATGTCCCGGCGTATGCAGCACACGGAAAGAAAGGCCGAGCAGCTTCAGAATCTGGCCTTCCGCCAAATCGTATTCTGCCGGATCTGTGCTGATGGGAGGCGTGGTATCAGGCCACATCAAGGAGCCGTTCAGCTTCGGGCTGCCCAGCCACTCACTCTCCAGCGGATGGATATAGACCGGGCACTTCTTGGCTTTGCGGACCTCGTCCAGCCCGGCAATATGATCGAAATGGGCATGTGTCAGCAGAATCGCCTCAATCTCCATTCCTTCGGCGCCGCGGAGAAGACCCGCAGGATTAGCCCCCGGATCAATGATGACACCGCGCTTAGGGTCTGCCCCTGTCAGAAGATAGGCATTGGTCTGGAGTGCCCCCAGATTATAGGAACGAATATTAAGCATCGGCATTAGAATCCGGAGATCAAACTGCGCAGCTCTTTGGCGATAACCGCGTGTGATTCCGTTCCTTCTCCGTAGGCTTGCCCCATTGCTTTGCGCACTTCGGTAATTTTGCTGTCATAGTCCGCTGCTTCGCGGTCCGGGTTCTCCCGTTTGAATTCTCTCATCAGGGTCTGGACATGCTCCGGACGCGGTCCCCACTGCCCCAGTACATAACCTCCGGTATCCGCAAATATCACGATGGGTACGGAGCGTCCGCCCATGGTCAGGAAGTTGTCCATCAGCTCCTGGTTCTCTTCGAGAATCAGCACTTCCGTCTTGATGCCTGCAGTCTCCAGAATCCGGAAGACGACCGGAACATTGCGGACCACATCTCCGCACCAGTCCGCAGCCAGAATCAGCACACGCAGATCATCACGGTGATTCAGGCTCTCGAAATATTCGCGGTCACTCTCGTCTTCCCAGGCGAACTTCTCATACCAGGATTCAAAAGCCTGCTGGTTCTTCGTCATGGCTTCCACGAACTGGCGCGGAGTCAGGCCTTGGCCAAATTTGGATGCTACATTCTGCTTCATACTGCACTACCCTTCTTTTTGGATTTGTACCACTTGAACAGGAAATACAGAATAATTACCGCAATGGCGCCCAGAAGAATCTCATGAGTGTACTTGGCTGCGACCTCATCAATGGTCTTCCACTTGTCTCCGAGCGTATACCCCAGATAGACAAACAACGCGCTCCACGGAATAACTGCAAGGGTTGTCAACAAAGTGAATTTGCCCAGCGGCATGCAGGAAATACCAGCCGGAACCGATATGGCATGGCGGACAACCGGGATAAAGCGGGCTGTGAAAATCACACCGGTCCCATACTTTTGAAACCATTCTTCGGAGTGGTCAATATGCTTTTTGGAGATAAAAATGTACTTGCCGTACTTCTCCAGCACAGGCCTGCCGCCATAACGGCCAATCCAATAAACGAAGATCTGGGCGACTACTCCCCCGACGGTACCGAACAGCACGGCACCAAAAAAGTTAATATCGCCTTGTGAGACCAAATAGCCGCCAAACGCCAGGACAATCTCACTTGGAATGACTTCAATCATGAGCCCGATCATAATCCCGAAGTAGCCCAGAGACTGAATCCATTCAAACAAATGTGAAATGATATCAGATATAAATTGCACTGCAGGTCTCCTCCCGTATGGCGTAATAGCCTGGTATTCTGCTGGCAGAACCCATCTGCTTAACCGCTCTATGTATCCAGCTTCTCCTAGCCTATTCTAGCATATGCAGGCTTACGACTTCTACTTAAGGAATGCAAGCGTAAACGGCTTTGCTGTTCTTTTAAAGGACGGTAGCGTTTCAGCGGGACATGAAGGATAATTTATAGCGTGAAGCATATAGGAGCTTCTGTATTGACAAAGATTGGACATGGAGTTGAATGAATCGTTCAAAGCGCTCTCCGACCCGACCCGGAGGCAAATTCTCCGGCTGCTGCGTGAAAAAGACCGGACGGCCGGGGAAATCGCGGATTTTTTCAATATGACCAAGCCCAGCATCTCTCACCACCTCAATGCGCTGAAGCACGCGGGGCTGGTGCAGGACGAACGTAACGGGCAATTCATCGTCTATTCGCTGGACTCCACGGTACTTGAAGAGGTGCTTGGCTGGTTCCTGGAATTGACGGGTACGGGCAAGGGAAACAGGGACCGCCAACCGGAAGCTCAGGCGGATGCTGGCTCAAAGGGCTCTGGGACCAAAGGGAAAAGTAACCCGCACGCTATTAAACATACGGAGGATGAACATTGATGAAGAATTTCACATGGAAGTGGCAGGATACGCTGATTGTCATTCTCGGGCTCCTCTCACTGGGCTACGCGCTGGTCAATTACGGCAAGCTGCCGGATCAGCTGCCCGCCCAATTCGGTATAACCGGCCAGGTCAATACTTACTGGAGCAAGGGTTCGGTTATCGCCTTGTTCTCTTTTTTGGGCTTGGTTTTTCCGCTAATGATGCAGTTCATACGCAATGTTGACCCCAAGGGAGAGAATTATAATAAGTTCCCTGGCGCTTACAAAATGATCCGTCTCACCGTTGCGGTTATGTGTGATGCCGCTCTTGTCCTGTCGGTCAGCTTCGGGCTTGATGAGCAATTTGCCGCCGGAAAATGGGTGCTTGTAAGCATCGGACTGCTGCTGGCTGCAACAGGAAATTTCCTGCCGCAGATCAGAGATAATTATTTCACGGGAATCCGCACGCCCTGGACGCTCCATAACCCTGCCGTATGGCGGAGAACCCACCGCTTCTCCGGAAGGATGTGGGTGACCGGCGGTCTACTAATTGTGCTTGCCGCCTTCATGCCCGTTACGCTGTCGATCAGCATGATCATCACCGCTCTGGTAATCATGATTGTTCTCCCTATTGTTTACTCATGGCTGATCTCGCGGCGTGTTAAGGCTTGAGATTAGTTGGAGGATGGGTAGGAACTGAGACTCGGGTGATGAGCAGCGGCAGGCAGTCCTAGTAGCTCATCAGATTTAAACGTGTGAAAATTACTTTGACTAATAGCTTGCTGAGGGTTTACCTCACCCTAATTAAGGTGCACGGGGTAGGCTTAGTTGTAATTTGTACAACTAAATCACCCGATGTGCTTCCAAATCTCCGTTTAGTTGTAGTTCGTGCAATTAAAATACCTCTAGTTCTGGATTTTCGCCCATCCGGGTAAATTTAGTTGTACAGACTACAATTAGACGAGGAAGTCCACCCGTTTCACTGTTTTTAGTTGTACAGAATACACTTATCCCTGTTTTTGGCTACGAACGCAGCTTCATCCCTTACCACATTTATGAAATGAAATCGCTTGTTTGAATCTGATGTTCTACTAGGTTGAAGCTGCGGTCATTATGCTGATGTATTTACCGCAACGGCGGTCAAGCTCCGAATTACACTCTGAGATGCGTCTTATCTGTCATTGGAGCTAAGCGCCGCCCGGAACTGTAAATGTGTTAACTGAAAGTAGATCTCTTCGCTCTGCGGAAGCAGGGTAAAGTTGCGGTCATTGTGCTGCGGTCCTCTGTCCTGCTCCATGGTGGTCAGCAGGCTGTACTGCCGCAGCAGCTCTAATCCCGCCGTCGCGCTGTCCGCCGCTATACGTCTGTCTCCCTCTGCCAAGCTGCGTTCCCCCATCTCAAGCATTCCTCTTAAAGCGGCAAGCCGCCCCGCAGCATTAAAGTGATCTGTCTGTTGACTTCGGCGGACCCAGTACAACGCTGCTCCAGGATCACTGCCGTGCAGATAACTTGCCGCAAGCCCCCTATAAAGAGCAACATCCCCCGGAGAGAATGACAGGCTTCGCAGGAGCAGATCAACCCCCTGCTTCTGTGGAAGCAGCCGCGATAAAGCAACCGCAGTCTGCGGCTCTCTCGGATTCCATCTCAGTGATTGCTGCAGCAGTATAATTCGTACGGCAGGATCATTCTCTCTGACCGCCTGCTTGAATAGGGCAGCCCCCTTCATGGCCTGAAAGGAAAAAGCGCTGCACAGGAGGGTCAGCCCACAGAGAACGGTTATGCCTGCATAAATCCATAATCGGCGCGGCCGGTTCCTTCGCTGCCCATGCGGCTTGCTGCGCCACCAACGGGAGTCATGCAGAACTGTAGGCACAGCCGTCCCAGCGGTCCGGCTGTTTGCTTCGGCAATTGCCCAGGCGGGCAGCAGGAGCAGCAGCAGCCAGACCAGTCCATAGCTCCAGTCGAAATCGGCTGCGCTATGCAGCACGATTACGAGCAGAGGCGGAAGCAGTCTTGGTGACGCCTTGAATACCAACCCTCCTGCGGCCAGAAGCAGCAGGAGGACCGCAGCCAGACCCGCCATCCCGAGGTTCAGCAGGATGTCGAGGTAACCGCTGTGCACCTGGCTGCCTACGTAGGGGCGGGACTGGGCGGCAAGGTACGTATGCCGCCAGGTCTCGCCCCCGCGCCCCAGCCAGGGCGCTTCTGCCGCGAGCTTCCAGGCATCGCGGTAGAACAGCCCGCGCGCGGCGGCCGTCGGTGACGGCCCGGTGATCCGCGCGCGTACCAGCAGCAGGACGGCGCTGGCCGCCGCCGTCCAGCCCGCCGCCGCCAGCGCCAGCACGGCGGCGCGGACCCCGCCCGCCGCATGGCAGCTGCGGCGGTGCAGCCATAGGCCGGCCAGCCACGCGCCGGCCCAGAGCCCGGCCAGCAGCAGCAGGCCGGGCAGGGGCTCTGCCGCCAGCCCGGAGCGGGCCAGCTGGCGGTAGAGCAGCGCCGCCGCGGCAACGGGGGCGGCGCCGGTGATTAGAAGCGGCACGAACAGTTGCCGCTTCAGGAGAAGGGCTGCGGCACCGGCGGCAGCCGCAGCCAGCCATGCGCCGCGCGACTCGCTGAGCAGCAGCGCGGCGGCGTACGGGAAGAGCGGCAGCAGGCGCGCCGCTCTTAGCCATTGCGAAGCGGACCAGGCTCTGGTCCGCTTTGCAATGATGCCTGCATCTCCTGCACCTGACTCATCTACTCCGCCGACACCTGAACGTACCGAATTATTGCCCGCACCCGCAGTTTCTGCACCTGACTCATCTACTCCGCCGACACCCGTGCATACCCAATTATTGCCCGCGTTCACACCTTCTGTACCTACCTCACCCGCTCTGCTAACATCCGTACGCTCAGCAATATTTCCCGCCCCCGCACCTTCTGCCCCTACCTCACCCGCTCCGCTGACACTCGCACGCACCGCACTGCTGCCCGCACCTTCCTGAGACTCTCCAGGCCAGAAGCTATAAGCGGCAGCAAACAGCCGTTCCAGCAGATACACCGCCATCACCGCACCAAAGGCATTCGGATACTGAAGCAGTCCGGCCAGCCTGGCACCAGTAGCACTGACCCCGGGCGATTGGGTATAAGCCACCGCATAAGGAACCGGCAGACCTCCGCAGACCGCCAAAAGGGCTGACAAACTAATAGCAATTCCAAGCAGATGCCACACTGCCGCAAGAAGGGCCCCTCCCCGACGGGTTCGTGCCGCCAACAAAGCAAATATCATAAAGCTGGTGTAGAAGCCTGAGCGCAGCATTTCATTTAGCGTTCCTTGCGCGGATACGGGACTGCCCAGTGATTGAATAGCATACAAGAGACATAGTAGCACACAACCGCTGAGTAACCCCCAGACAGCCAGCCCCCTTACTCTACCTATACTGCCAGCCAACTCCCGGGTATTCTCTCTGCGTTCAAACTGTTCCTCAATTTGCGTCCTATTTAAGTAACCACCAGACAACTTCGGATCTACCTTGTGCAGCCTCAGCCCAGCCCCTCTGCCAGCCGCCATATAGATAATTACCAATCCCAGCAAGACCCCGCACAAGCCAAACCACACCGTCAAGAACAAATACATCTCCCCGGTGAAAAAGAAACCTCTCAGCACACAGGCCGCTGTCCCCGCTGCTATTAACGCCAACCCGCAAACCAAAGTAACCAACCATTCACTTTGCCGTTCATGCCCTTTCACGCGCATCCTAAATCTCCTATTACTCATGATGCTTAACAGTCTGCCCATATATACTGGAAAACAGAAGAGGCAGCTGGTCCCCCTAAGTTAACTCAAACGCGCGAATGAAGGGCACTTATACACCTGATTCCACCAAAAGTAGCTCACACGCTCAAATGAAGAGCACTTATGCTCCTCATTCCACCAAACACAGCTCTCACGCTCAATTGAGGAGCACTTATGCACCTAGCAGCAAAAAAACAGCCGCCCCCATCAGGAAGCAGCCGTTCTGTCATACCCTTAACTATTCATCACATAAATTAAGCTTCCGGACTGCCGGCGGGCAGCAGGTCGGAGCAGACGCGCTCCAGATAAGGCTTCGCGCCGAGGAAATCGCGGAATGCCGTGTATTCGCGCCATTTGGCGGCCTGATCGCCGCTGTCGCTGCGGACGGCGCGAATCAGGATGTTCTTCGGGGTGTGCTCCATGTCGATGAATTCCAGCAGCTGGCTGCGGTAGCCCATCAGGTCCAGCAGCTTCGCCCGGATCGCATCGGTGGCGAGCGCCGAGAACCGCTCCTTCAGGATGCCGTGTGACAGCAGCGGATTCAGCACCTCGCTCTCGACCTGCGCGAACAGCTCATGCTGGCAGCAGGGCACCGAGAGGATTACCGATGCGCCCCAGCGCACGGCCTTCTCCAGTGCAGCATCGGTGGCGGTATCACAAGCATGCAGCGTGACCACCATGTCCACCTGATCCAGCTCATTATAGTCCGCGATATCGCCCACCAGGAACTTCAGCCGGTCATAGCCCAGCCTGGCAGCCAGCGCATCGCAGTGCGCAATGACATCCGCCTTAAGGTCAAGACCGACGATATTCAGCTCCCGCTGCTCGCGGACGGCAAGATAATGGTACAGGGCGAAGGTCAAATAAGACTTGCCGCAGCCAAAATCCACAATTGTCAGCGGCCGGCCTACCGGCAGATCGCCCAGCACATCCTGAACCATCTCCAGGAACCGGTTGATCTGGCGGAACTTATCATATTTTTTGGCCAGCACCTTGCCTTCGCTGTTCATAATGCCAAGCTCGACCAGGAACGGCACCGGCTCCCCTTCATCCAGCACATACTGCTTCCGGCGGTTATGAGCCAGATCTGGTGCTTCCTGCTTGCTGGCTGATTTGGTCAGAATAGATACCTTGTATTTCTTGCTGATCAGCACTTGGTAGTCGGCACCAGCCGTACACAGCAGACCTTGGCGGAAGGTGTCCCTCAGCAAAGAGAGCATCTCTCCAGCGGCCTCCTCTGCGGGAATGTTGCGGTGTTCGACCTTAGGGCCGATGTAATAGGCAAACTGATAATGCAGCTTTCCTTTTAGCTCAACAGGCTTAACCTGCACTTTATTGTAGGGGGCGTCGCCCTTGCTGCGCAGTTGGCTTAGTGTAGCCGTAATCAGAGTGCGGCCGGTCATCACTTGCTCGATCAAGTCCTTCAACGCTTCCAAATGGGTACATCTCACTTTCGGGTTCATAAAATAGAGCACGTAGTCTCCTGAATATCGTTACATTATAGCATTAACGGTAAGCTTGCTCCATTCTTCCATGCCCTGCCGCACTTCCTCTAGCGGAAGACCGCCCTGGTCTAACTGCTCCGGACATAACAGCAGCAGGCGTTCATACAGCGCCCTGCCTTCCTCCGCTACATTCTCCCCCTGCTCCCAGAGCCGGTAGAGACTGTCCTCCGCCTTGGCGTATAGTCCCCGGGATTCGTGGTAAGCCATCAGGAGGCGTTCGGTCTTGGCGGGAAGGCGATACGGCCCCACCTCCTCAAGCAGCTCATGGATCTCTTCCGTCATGTTCAGCAGTTCACGGTCCGCACCATGAAGATCGGCATAGATGAATAAATGCAGGGAACGCATCGCCCTGAACAGGGCTGCATCCCGGTCTCCTTTGGCCGCGTAAATCCCGCCTTCCTCCTTCAGCAGCCGGGCTACTCCTTGCAGCTTATCAGCCTCCAGCACTCCTCCGAGACGAAACATATCAATAATATCCTCTACAGACAACGAATTAAGCAGACGCGAATTCAGGCGAAAATGCCGCATCAGCAGCTCATCTACCTCCCACAGCGCCTCCGTTGTTTTTTTATCCTGCTTCAAGGTCAGCACCTTGGCGACCATCGCCGTCATATCCTCAATCATCCGTACAATATAATCTCTCCGGAACATACCGAGCTCCTTTCGTTACGCAGTTGCTTCTCTTCTGTATCAAGCTCAAAGGCTAGTCCCTAGCCCAATCCTTGCAATATCACATGGCTAGTTTCAGTAGGTTTTGAGCAGCATTTACATCCCGATCATGATGCACGTTACATTCTGGACAAGTCCACTCTCGCAAGGCGAGATTCTTCACCTCTGCGTTCTTATAACCGCAACAGGAGCAAAGCTGACTGCTTGCATAGTGCTTAGGGGCAATAATAAGCTCTCTGCCATACCATTGAGCCTTATATTCAAGCATCGAACGGAACATACTCCAAGATACCTCGCTAATCGCTTTTGCAAGTTTGTGATTCTTCAGCATATTCTTTACACGCAAGTCTTCCATCACGATAACTTGGTTTTCGTTTATCATTTGGGCAGACGTTTTATGCAAGAAGTCTTTACGCTGATTCGCTATTTTTTCATGGTGCTTGGCCACTTTCAGCCTAGCCTTATGACGGTTATGGCTTCCCTTCTTCTTCCGTGATACATCCTTTTGCAGCTTCGCTAACCGCTTTTCAGACGTACGCAAGTATTTAGGATTGGATAGGATTTCGCCATTTGAAGTTATCGCAAAGTCTTTCAGCCCAAGATCAACGCCAATCTTCGTATGCATGTTGGGCAACTGGACGATATCCGTTTCAACCAATACGGAAGCATAATACTTTCCCGTTGGTGTTTTTGAAATCGTGCATGATTTGATCAGCCCCCCGAATGGGCGGTGTAGCTTGATTTTGATGCCCGTTTTTAGCTTTGGAATCTTGAGATATCCATCCTCTATGGCCACTGCTCCATTTTGGTTATTCGTTGTGAAGCTATGATGATTCGTCTTCTTGCTCTTGAATTTAGGAAATCCCGTTTTCTGATCCCGAAAAAATTCGTATAAGCCTTGTCTAAATTCAGTTGTGTATTCGCTAAGGCAAGACTATCGACTTCTTTCAGCCAGTCGAATTCCTTTTTGTATTGTGCGGGTGTATTCCTCAGCATCGTTTCCGTTTGCTTGTAATGTTCCATTTTATCTGCAAGCATTCTGTTGTAGATGAAGCGAACGCATCCGAACACTTTAGCGAAGTAGTGTTGTTGCCCATGGCTTGGATAGATACGGTATTTGTAGGCTTTCAGCAATGGTGATCACCCTTTCCCCCTTGGGTTTCGATGTATTTTTGAATGACGTCTATTGGCGCTTCACCCGTTGTAAGCAAGCAATAGGAGCGTGACCAAAAGGCCTCTTTCCAAAGTGATGTTCGGAGGGTAGGAAACTCCTTCTTGATCAGCCTAGATGATGCACTCTTATAAGCGTTGAGAAATTTAGAAATGTCGGTATTAGGATGAGTTTTCATTAAAATATGAACGTGATCCCTGTCATGATTCCATTCCTGCAAAGTCACATTGTAAGTAGGCTGAATGGATGCAAATATCTCTTTCAGACGTTCGGATATGGGATCTGTAATGACTTTCCTACGATACTTGATGACTAGAATAAGGTGAAAGTGAAGGGAGAACACTGAATGGTTATTTGAGTCTAATTTCATTAACTTCACCGACCTTCCCAAGATACGACTGAACACTTTAATTATAGCATCTCAGGCGGTTAGAATCCATGTAGATTAGACCGTTTCCATTCATCCCCCACTTAAAGAAGATGGGAGAATTCTGTCAACTGAGGGTTAAACTATTCGTCTCTCCGGCGCCACTCTGCGGAGTTAAGTCTTGACCACACTATAACGATGAACTATAATCCAGTTATCCAATCTGTATTACAGATCGAACTATTTAACAGACCGTAAATTGGATACAGACTGTATACCTGTTAATACGGACCCTGCATAGGAGGCTTATTGATGACCAAACCAACCGGCAAAATGCAAGACTCCTTCACAACAGCCGTTTCAGCTCAACCGGACTTGCAGGCAAGCAACCGGCTTTTGAACGTTACCCCGGAACAGGATAAGCTGCTGGAGAGCGCCTTACGGATTAAAATTATGCACACGCTGTCGGCAGAGCCGCTTACATCCAAGCAGGTTGCGGAGAAGCTGAACAAGACTCCGGGTAATATTCACTACCATATCGTCAAGCTCTATGAGGGCGGTCTGCTGGAGCTTGTCCGTACAGAAGCCGCAGGAGGCATCATCCAGAAATTTTACCGTTCCAAAGGTACGATGTTCCACTCGGAAGCGCTTCGCAGCCTTAACTTCCGCAAAGAAGACCAAACCCGGCATTTCACTACCAGACTTACTCTCTCTCCTCAGGAGCTTGCGGAGTTCCACCAGGAGCTGCTGCAGCTGATTACCGCCTGGGAGTCCAAGGTAACGGAAGGTGACGAATACGGCGTAGAAGTGATGCTGGGCCGTTTGCAGTCTGTCGATGCTGCTGCACAGCGGGAAGAGGAGGCACAGCAATAGATGAGCACCACTGGCCCTTCCGGACAACTGAAGCATCATCCGCTTGAAGGCTTCGCGGCCCCTTTCCGGCAATCCCGCGCCTTTCCTTACCTGTGGCTGGGACATTTAGTTTCTTTTTTGGGCAGCTCGGTAACCATGGTTATCCTGCCTGTCCTGGTCTATTCCCTGACCGGCTCCACCACCATTATGGGGATGGTCATGGCCGCCTATATGCTGCCTAATGTAATTATGCTGCCGGTATCCGGCCATATTGTCGACCGCTACGACCGTGTACGGATTATGATGCTGGCCGATATTGCCCGGTTCGTCGTTATGATTACGACGGCTGTGCTGTCCTTGACCGGAGTGCTGAGCATTCCGTTGCTCTATGGACTTGTTGCCTGCTACGGCCTGCTGGACGGCTTATTCCAGCCTGCCTACGCTGCCGTCCGCGCTACCGTATTCACTCCGGATATCCGCGTAGCAGCGAATTCTCTAACTCAGATCACAACCCAGTCCGTGCGGCTGATCGGTCCCGCGTTAGGGGGACTGCTGATTACCCGCCTGTCCGCGGGCATCGGCTTCGGAATTGATGCCTTCACCTATCTTATCTCCCTCATCTGCCTGATCTATCTGCGCAGAGTGATGATGGCCCGGCTGCAATCTGCTGCCGTTGAGACGGAAATCCCGGCTAAGCCTGCTGCCGGGACCTCTGCCACTCCGCACTGGAGGAAGGATTTCGCCGAAGGAATACTTGTTCTCCGGAGCCAGCCCTGGCTCTGGATTACAATTCTCGCCTTTTGCTTCGTCAATATATGTTATACAGGGGTAATCAGCGTCCTTCTTCCCTGGCTGTTCAAGGTCCATCACGGCTGGCCTCCCTATTTCTATGGCCTGGCCGTTACGTTCTCCGGTGTCGGGGCCATAGCGGCCGGCCTGCTATACGGCCTGCGGCCGAAATGGAATCACCGCGGCATCCTGGCTTACGGCGGCGCCATGATCAGCGGGGCTGCTCTGCTGCTGCTCCCGTTCGCAGGCACTCCGGCAGCAGCCGTCACCTTATTTGCCGTAGAAGGCTTTGGATTAATGATCTTCGGACTGATCTGGGAGATCAGCCTGCAGGAGCTTGTTCCGAAGGAAGCCTTCGGACGGGTAGCCAGTCTGGATATGTTCGGGTCCTTCGCCCTGCTGCCGGTCGGATATATCTTAGTCGGCTGGCTGGCCGACCGGATCGGAGGAGTACCGACCATTATTATTTTTTCCGGCCTGGGCCTCTCTTGTGTTGCCCTGGTGCTGTGCGTTCCGGCGATCCGTAAGTTTCAATAAAATCCAGGCAAGCGGAAACAGCTTTGCACAACAAACAGAAGGCAGCACCCGCCGGAGAGCGGAAGTGCTGCCTTCTGTCCTTAATGCCTGATGTCATTTACTTCTTCACAGGCGAATATACGAAATCCTTAATAATCTTCGCCAACTGCTCCGGTGCTTCAAACATCCCCATATGGCCTACACCCGGCAGCGTCACCTTGGTGATGTTCCGGTTGTCTGAGGTGAACGTGCGCTCCGGTGTCACCTTCGAATCCTCTGCTCCGGCAACCAGCAGCACCGGCAGCGCCGTTGCCGAGATCACATCGCGGCGGTCCGGGCGCTCACGCATAGCCAAGGACGCGCCAACCGCACCTTGCGGCGGAGTCTTGTAGCCAATCTCCTTGGCACGTTCCAGCAGCTTGGATTCCGCACCAGGGGCAAAGAGTCCGGGCACCAGCTGATCCACAAAAGCAAAGATGCCTTCGCTCTGGATCATGGTGACGCTCTTCAGCCGGTTCTCCTTGGCTTCTTCACTGTCCGGATACCCGGAGGAATGAATCAGCCCGAAGCCCTTCAACCGGGAGGCATGGCGCTGGGCAAACGAGAGGGTAATATAGCCTCCGAGCGAATGTCCCAGCAGATAACATTCTTGAATCTCCAAGGCATTCAGCAGCGACAGCACATCATCAGCCATCTGCTCGATGGTATAGGCTCCAAGCGGAGCATCCGAAGCCCCATGCCCGCGCAGATCCGGGGCAATGACACGGTAATTGTCAGTCAGGCTTGGAATCACCTTTTCCCAGTACTCGGCACTCCCGCAGAATCCATGCAGCAGCACGATTACATCCCCTTTGCCTTGATCACTGTAGCAGATGTTGCTTCCCTCGCATCGAACATTTTCCATGGCTGTTTACCCTCTTTCTATGTAGTGGTCTATATTAATAAGCTAGAACAGGCTGATTTGAAACGCTCTCAATCCGTAAGTCTGAATCCCTGTGCAGCTGCCTTGGCAATCTGATCTGCCATAACCATTACCCGGTAGAGCGGGGTAGTCTGTATCGTCCGGTAAGGGCGCGGACTGTTCACGTCAACGATTGCTGCCAGACTGTAATTCCCAACAGCTGGCAGGAGTCCTCCTACCGATTCTGCCGGACGCAGCGGCTGCGCCGCCGCAAAATAACAGCCCAGTGCGGCCGGCGGTCCCAGGCAGGCATCGACAGCGATAATAATCTGCCCTTCCGGAATCTCTGTTATCCGCTGGACCAGATTATCCGCATCGCAGGGCGCCGGAAGCGTACCCGTTACATTCGGAAATCCGTACTCCAGCAGGCGGCTTCCCGTCAGCGGTCCCAGCGCATCTCCGGTGGAGCGGTCTGTTCCGATACAGAGAAAGGTCAGCTGCTCAGCGGAATACACATCTGCGATTCCGCGGAAGAAAGCCGCCAGCTCCCCGGCATTCATTTTACGCCGCTTTCTGCTCTCTTCTTCTCTGATGGCCAAAGACTCTCTCCTCCTTGCTAAGCAGCCTGTTATATTTATCTTTAATTTAACATGTTTGCGGGATCTGGACAAAAAAATGGTCATCTGCTGCCCGACATGATAAGATATTTGAACTATATCAATTCACATTCTATATTACTCAGGAAGGACGGTTATACTCAATGGATTTGTCTAACCCAAGCCAGGAGAACGTTGAATATATGATTGAAGGCATCAAAAACAAGCTGAAAATGGCCAGTGCTGCTGCCATGCAGGCCTCAGCCTTTTCGGTGGAGCAATATGAGGATATCCAGGATATTTACGAGGTGGCGATGGGCAGTGACCGGCTCAGCATCTCCCAGGTGGAGGCACTGGTCTCAGAGCTTGGACGTCTGCGCAAGAAATAACACCAGCCCATAAGAAAGCCCTTCAGCTTCATTGTCCGTAAATCCGGACGTTGAAGCTGAAGGGCTTTTATATGCTGCAATAATACTCTTACTGTCACGCTCCGGCTGTTATGGAAGATCAATCAGAATGAATTCTGCATCTCCTGAGCTGCTGATGCCTTTGAGTGTAAGCTCACAGCTCTTGCGGATACGCGCCGCATCCCCCTGCTGGAGCTGGAATGTACCATCCGCGCAGGAGATCTCCAGATTCCCGGAAATGACATACAGATGGGTGCGCCGCTCCTCCTGCTGGGGATAACACAGCTCACGGTTCGTCTGCAGCACGGACAAGTAGATGTTAACGTCATTCTCCAGCTGCAGCGAGCCCTGAAGCCCTTCGCTTGAAGCCACAGGCAGCAGGTGGTTGAGCTTAAGCTCTGCCGGGAAGAACCGGGCATCCCATTTCGGGTCCTTCCCGGGCCGGTCGGGCAAAAGCCAGATCTGCAGGAACCGGACATCCCCATGGCCTGAGGGATTCGTCTCCGAATGATTAATGCCTGTTCCTGCGCTCATCAGCTGCACACTGCCCGCCTGCAGATCTGCATGATTCCCCAGGCTATCCTGATGCTTGAGCACACCAGACACTACGTACGTGATAATCTCCAGATCATGATGCGGATGCTCATGCATGCCTTGCTCCGGCTTCAACTCATTGTCATTATGCGCCAGCAGCGCACCGAAGTGGGCATTGCTGGGGTCATCATAATCGGCAAAGGAGAAGCTGAATTCACTGTGTATCCATTCTCTATTCGAAGTATGACGCTCGGCTGCTGTAACTACTTTAATCATAATAATGCACCTCCATAGATGTTAGAAACTTATCAATATCCTAAGCAGGGAAATGAATGCTCCTTAATATGAGATGTATATGGGCGCTATAATTTACTATTTCTTACCCCCTTCTTTTCCAGGTCAATCAACATTGTAAAGCCGCAAATTCTGCGGAAAAGGGTTACTAAAGCACGTTTTTGACAGCCATGCTTCTTTATTCTCCGGCAATCTTTGCCAAGCTGTTCCGCTGTTTCAGCCGATAGCCCAAAGTTTATATACGAAGTAAGAACATTCAGGCTAACCTGAATTTGAATGACAATTCTGATAAGGAGTGATTGATAATGAATAAAGCAGAGAAGGAATTTCCGGTAGAAAGCGGCAGCACGTTCTTTAAAGGGATCTTCATCGGCGGTCTGCTCGGAGCAGCAGCGGCCCTGTTATTCGCACCAAAGCCTGGACGCGAGATGCGTAGCGATCTGTCAGATAAGCTGACTGTAGCTACGGACAAGACTAAAGAGGTTGCCGGAACGGTAACGGACAAAACCAAATCCTTGGCTACAACAGTTAGCGAAAAGGCTACCGATCTGGCCGGCACAGTATCCGCCAAGGTCTCTGATATCTTCACAACCGTTAGTGACAGCAAACAGCAGATCGCAGCTACTCTTGCGGAAACCGGTAAAAAGATTGGCGAAACAGTAACGGATGCTTCCAAGGATATTTCGGAGAACGTGAAGGATGCCTCCGGCGAGGTAGCCGACAAGGCGAAGGATGCTTCCAAAGAAGTTGCAGACGAGGCGAAGGACGCTAAAGAGGAAGTTAAGAGCACTTACAAATCCTCCTATTGAAGCCGGGGCTCCGGCTGAATAGACATTCAAGAGAGCGGCCAGATCGTCTATAGCTGGCTGCTCTCTATTTATGCATGCCTTATATTCCATTAAAGCCTGGTTCAGGCTACAGAAAGCAGGTACGCCTTATGGGAGAAGCGGACAACAGAACCAAAGCTTATGACGTAGATGAGCATCCCTTCGAGCTGCGGCATGAGGTCAAACGCTTGAATGCGAGGCTGGACAAGATCGCTGACTCACTGGAGAAATCCGAGTTCAAGGATATCCTGGAGAACTATACAGACCCCAAGAAGCGGATCATCACCAATCTGATGGCCGGCATCTCCAGAGGCCTGGGCCTCTCACTCGGTACCTTTCTCATTCTCGGTATTCTTGGCTATATTCTCAGTTTGTTTCTCAATGTACCGGTTATCGGGGAATATCTTGGAGAAATCAAAAAGTATATCGATGCGAACTAAATACATTTCCCGCGCATCCCTCCTGCAGCCTACTCTACCGTGAATAGACTGCAGGAGGGATGTTGCTACGACGCATAAAAAGGGCAGGTTCCATCCCATAAGGGATAGAGCCTGCCCTGATAAATATAATGGCATTGATATTTAATAGGATGAATTAGCCATGATCTGCTTCAGCTTCTCGGTGGCCCGCTTCTGGATACGGGAGACACTCATCTGCGAGACGCCCAGCTTCTGGGCAATAGCCCGCTGGGATTGACCATCCTGGAAGGCCAAGAGCAGCACCTGCTGCTCCTGCTCCTTCAGCTGTCCGAGCGCCTGCTGGAGATCCATACGCTTCTCCACCGTCTCGTAGTCATTCGCATCGGAGCTGATCAATTCACCGAGTGTAGCTCCACTCTCTTCCTGGGAGAGCGGTGAATCCAGAGAGACATAATGATAACACTCTCTGCCGGCCAGTACTTCTACAGTTTCTTCTACAGTAAGATCCAGATAATGGGCGATCTCTTCAACCGCCGGAGAACGTTCGAGCCGGATGGTCAGTTCATCAATGGCCTGCTGAACAAGCGCGCCTTTTTCCTTAATCCGCCGCGGAACCTGTATGTACCAGGATTTATCGCGCAGGAAGTTTTTCATATGTCCAATCATGCTCTTCATCGCATACGGCTCGAAGGGAATCCCCAAGCTGATGTCGTATTGCTGCAGCAGCCGGATCAGCGCCATTTGCCCCACCTGGTACAGATCCTCGTAGAGATCCGGACGGTTACGGGCAATTTTGCCGGCGGCCATCTTCACCATGGGTTCATATTTGCGGATGAGCACTGTTGCAATTTCATTGTCTTTCGTCTGCTGGTATTCCCAGATCAGGCTTACCGCTTCATTCATGGACTCTGGGGGAGTCACTTTGTCATTCATACTTTCTCCTCGCTGAAATTGAGCCGTTTAGTCAGGGTAACGACTGTCCCTTTCCCTGCTTCGCTAACGACGCTAACGTCATCCATCAGCGCCTGCATTAAATAGAATCCGAGTCCGCCCACTTGAACATCATTCAGCTCCTTGTCATGAAGCGTCAGACGTTCTCCGGACGCATCCAAACTATCAAAGCTCTCCCCCTCATCTTTGACAGTAATGGATAAGACGCTTGTTCCTACCTCAAAGATTACATCAACCATACCGTCTGCCTGCCCATAGGCATAGAGCACGGAGTTATTACACGCTTCTGAGACGGCTACCTTCATATCTTCAATGTCTTCATAAGTGAAACCCATCTTGGAGGCAATGCCGTATAAATTAAGTCTGACAATATCGACATATTCTGCACTGGCGGGTAACTGAAGAACTACTCTTTGTATGTCATCACTCATTCTTAGTTCGATCCTTTCCTAGTGGGAATTCTCTTGGGAGGCAAAAAACTTGGAAATGCCGGTCATGTCAAACAGCTTCTGTATTTGCGGGGGAACTTCAGCAACGGTGAATTTAACGTCCATTCCATGTCTTGCTTTGAGAATCGACAACAGGATTCCGATACCGGTGCTGTCAATGTATTTCAGATCCTTCAGATTAATCACGAGATCAAGCCCCGTGTCTCCCACTAGCGGTTCCATCACCAGACGAAAGTCAGGCGCTACAGACAGATCGAGTTCACCTACAAGATAAACCGTACATACCGAACCAACGGTTTCGGTCTTTGCGTGAAACTTTTCGCTTTTATGTGTATTCATAGACAACTCTCCTGGTTTAAATGTTTTCTTTACCAATAACCCTAATAGCCTAGGCTTGAAACAATAAAGGGACAATGCCGGCGCTGGTAATTCATGGGTCAAGCATTAAAAAGTGAAGTGTTCCGCTGGGTGGCGGGATTATCTCTGCCTGAATATCTGGAGATCATTTGTTTGATGCTGCTAAGCTTGAGCGGCTTGCTGATGTATCCGTCCATCCCGGCAGCGGTGCAGCGGTCTTGAATCCCCTCCATCACATTCGCAGTCATCGCAATGATCACTGTCTTGTCCGGAGAACCGCTGCCTTCCTGACGGATCAGGGAGGTTGCTTCCAGTCCATCCATCACCGGCATCTGCAGGTCCATGAAGATAAAATCATAAGCCGATTTCCGGGCCAGCTCAACAGCCTGATTCCCGTCCTCGGCCACATCGGCCCGGTACCCGAGCTTATCCAGCATGCTAACCATAAGCCGCTGGTTAATCGGATGGTCATCCACGACCAGCACTTTGCTCCGGTTTGCCTCGTCTGCCTGGGCCGCTGTGCCTTCCTCTTCCCCGCTGCTGCCCTCCAGCTCATGCTCAGGCACGGCTACCTGAATATTGAATACAAAGGTAGCCCCCTTCTCTTCCATTGACTCTACACGGATATCTCCGCCCATCATGCCTACGAGGGATTTACAGATGGCGAGGCCGAGGCCCGTTCCTCCGTACTTACGTGTCATGGAGGAATCAAGCTGGGAGAAGGGCTGGAACAGCCGGTCGCATTTCTCCGGCGAGATTCCGATGCCGGTATCTTTAACCGTAAATTCCACTACCAGTTTATTATCCGCTGCAGGCAGGCTGGAAGCAACCAAATACACGCCGCCCTGGTTGGTAAATTTCACCGCATTGGATACAAGGTTAATGAGCACCTGACGCAGACGGGCCATATCGCCATAGATCAGCCGCGGCAGCTTCTGGTCGATGAAATAGGCCAGCTCCAGATTTTTTTTGCCGGCTTCCGCCGAAAACAGGCTAAATACCTCCTGAACGGTGGTATGCAGCTCGAATAATTGCTCTTCCATTTCCATTTTGCCCGATTCCATCTTGGTGAAGTCAAGAATATCATTAATCACGGTTATTAGGGTGTCCGCACTTTTACGTATAATCTCTGTATATTCCTTCTGCTCCGGAGCAAGCTCGGTCTCCATCAAAAGATCAATCATCCCCACTACACCATTCATCGGCGTGCGGATCTCATGGCTCATCATCGCCAGAAACTCGGTCTTGGCCTTAGCCGCGATCTCTGCTTCTTCCTTGGCTTTGATTAATTCGCCGTTCATACGCTCAAGCTCCAGCGTCTTTTGCTGCAGCTGCATCGCTTGAATCTGCTGCTTCTTGCTGGTCAGATACATATTCACAAAGCCTTCAATCTTCGACTTCAGAATCTGCGGGATAAACGGTTTGACCATATAATCAATGGCGCCGGCAGAATACCCTGCGAACAGATGCTCCGACTCCCGGCTGTTGGCTGAGATGAAGATGATCGGAATATCCTTGGTTTTCTCCCTGGCTTTGATTAATTTGGCGGTTTCGATCCCGTCCATACCTGGCATCTGAACGTCCAGAACAATCACGGCGAATTCATATTTCAATAAGCACCGCAGTGCTTCTTCTCCAGAATTGGCTTTGACAAGCTTGTAATGCTGACTCTCAAGGACGGCTTCGAGTGCCAGCAAATTCTCGGGACGGTCGTCAACCAGCAGTATATGAATCGGTTCCTGAACCCCCATAGGTCCCTCCTTACCCGCTATTTATTTTTGCGGTATATTTTCTCAACCCGGTCCAGAGGCTCATAGCTGTCACTGTAGCGAGTGAAATGAATGGATTCCTTGGAACCGAGGACCAGCACTCCGAACCGGCTGAGGCTCTCATGGAACAAGCCATGCACATGATCGCGGAGCTCATCGTTGAAGTAGATCATTACGTTCCGGCACAGGATCACATTGAATTCATTGAAGGAAGTGTCCGTTGCCAGATTATGCTCTGCAAAAATGATATTCTTGCGCAAATACGGCTGCAGAATCACTGAGTTATATTTCGCTGTATAGTATTCCGAGAAGACACCTGTGCCTCCGGCCTCCAGGTAGTTCTTGGTGTATTGTTTCATCTTGCCGATCTCGTACACGCCTTCTTTGGCCTGCTGCAAGGAACGGGCGTTCATGTCCGTGGCATAAATTCTTGCCTTGTCATACAGTCCTTCCTCATGCAGCATAATTGCCATCGAGTAGACCTCTTCGCCTGTGGAGCAGCCGGCGTGCCAGATCCGGATATAAGGATAGGTCCGCAGGAGCGGAATGACCTTCTGACGGAAGGTCAGGAAGAGTCCGGGATCACGGAACATCTCTGTCACAGGGATCGAGAGACTGTACACGAACCGCTCGAAGCATGCACGGTCATGCAGCACCTTTTCCTGCAGGGCAGAAATGGTAGGTAAGCTCTCTGCATGGACATGATGCCAGATGCGCCGCTTCAAGGAGGGCAGGGCATAATTCCTGAAATCATATCCATACAAACGGTGTACTCCGTTCAGAAGCAGCTCAATCTCAATCTGTTCAAGCTCCTGCTTGTTCTCCGGCGGATTCCCCTGCCCCTCATATCCGTGCTCCATCGCTGCCATTGTCATCAATACTCCCTTGCCTGCGCCTTATTTCCGTACTTGGTTTGAACCTGCTGTATAGGTATTACCCCGAAATCACCCTTACGAATACAACCAGACGCGCATTAACGAAAGAAGCTGATCTGTACTGATCGGTTTCTTCATATAATCGGAGGCTCCGGCTTCAATACACTTGGCCCGGTCTTCCTTCATAGCCTTGGCTGTGAGGGCGATAATCGGCAATTTCTGGTACTGCGGCATCTGCCGGATGCGGCGCATCGCTTCATACCCGTCCATCTCGGGCATCATCATATCCATCAGCACCAGGTCATAATCAGTCTGTTCGACAAGCATGTCGATGGCCTCGCGGCCGTTCTCGGCAAATTTCACTTCCATGTGATAGCCTTCGAGCACACTGGAGAGGGCAAAGACGTTGCGGATATCATCATCGACGAGCAGAATTTTTTTGCCGTCAAACAGCTCCTCTTTATTGTGCAGCTTTTGCAGGATTTTACGCTTATCCTCCGGCAGATTTGCTTCTACCCGGTGCATGAAGAGCGTTGTCTCATCCAAAAGCCGTTCCGGCGAGCGGACATCCTTGATGATAATGGATTCCGCATATTTGCGCAGCTTGGTCTCTTCCTTGCTGTCCAGATCCTTGCCGGTATATATAATAATCGGCAGATCGTTTAGCTCCTCATCGTCACGGATCTGATCCAGCAGCTCGAAGCCGGTCATATCATCCAGCATCAGATCAAGCACCATACAATCATATCTCTGCTTGTGCAGTTCATTCAGAGCCTCTTGACCTGAAGACACCGCCGTAATCACTACATCATCATGTCCGATAAGCTCCTCAATAGAGCGGCGCTGGATATCGTCGTCCTCGACGATCAGGAGATGCTTCATCGTGCTGGCGGTGTAATTCTCAATCTGCGAGAAGGCCCGGTCCAGCGCTTCACGCGAGGACGGCTTTCTAAGATAGGCCATCGCTCCCATCATGAGCCCCTGCTTCATCTCATCATTCACAGAGATCACATGCACCGGAATATGGCGTGTCTGGGAGTCGCTCTTAAGCTCCCTCAGAATCGACCAGCCGTCCATGACCGGCAGCTGGATGTCGAGAATGATCGCGTCCGGCAGCAGAGTCTTCGCCATCTGCAGGCCGGTATCGCCCTGCAGGGCTACCAGTCCCTTGAAGCCGCGCCCGCGGGCCATGCCCAGCAGAATCTTGGCAAAGCTCTCGTCATCCTCAATAATCAGCAGCACCTTGTCGCCGCTGGCCAGAGAATCGCGGTCATCTTCCACAACTACAGGCATAACAGGTGTAGGCGCGATATCCCCTGCTCTATCCCATGACAGTTCCTCCCGGAACTCCTCAAGCTGCAAGGGCTCCCCGGCAGGAGCGGCTTCTACCGCTCCCGGCAACAGGCTGAAGTTCCCCTGAACCGGCAAATACAGTGTGAATACACTTCCTTGCCCTTCGCGGGACTCCAGTCCGATGGCTCCGCCCATCAGGCGGGCTAATTCGCGGCTGATGGAGAGACCAAGCCCCGTGCCGCCATATTTGCGGCTCGTCGTCCCATCCACCTGCTGGAACGCCTCGAAGACGATATCCATCTTATCGGACGGAATACCGATGCCGCTGTCCTTAACGGCTATGGCAATATAATCATAATCATGCGGCAGATAGGCAGGCAGCCGCTTGACGTCCGCACGGCTGACAGAGAATTCCACATACCCTTCGCTGGTGAATTTGAAGGCATTGGACAACAGGTTACGCAGGATCTGCTTCAGTCTGTGACTGTCGCTATATACGCTGTCCGGCAGCGGCTCGTCAAAGGACAGGCGCAGCGACAGCCCCTTCTTCGCAGCCAGCGGAGCAAAGTTCTGCTTCACGAAGGTCTTCAGCTCAATCAGCGGAATCTCTTCGTGATTCAGCTCCATTTTGCCGGCATCGACCTTGGACAAATCAAGAATCTCGTCAATCATCTTAAGCAGATCTGCACCTGACATATAGATGGTATGGGCAAATTCCACCTGCTTCTCGCTCAGATTGCCTTCCTTATTCTCCGTAAGGAGCTGGGAGAGAATGAGCAGGCTGTTCAGCGGTGTGCGCAGCTCATGGGACATATTGGCCAGGAATTCGGATTTGTATTTGCTGGTTACTGCAAGCTGCATAGCCTGCTTCTCCAACTGCATGCGGGCATGCTCGATTTCATCCTTCTTCTCCTCAACCTCCTGCACCTGATCCTGCAGTGCACGGGTCTTGGCGACCAGCTCTGTATTGTAATGCTCCAGCTCTTCCTGCTGGCGCTGCAGCAGCTCCTCTGAACGCTTCAGGGCATCCGTCTGCTCCTCCAGATTCTCGTTGGAGCGGCGCAGCTCCTCCTGCTGGGTCTGCAGCTCTTCCGACTGGCATTGCAGCTCTTCGGTCAGTGCCTGCGATTCGCGCAGCAATTCCTCAACCACTAGCCTGCGGCTGATGTTGTTCAGAATAATCCCCAGATTACTGGAGAGCTGATGAAGCAGTTCATTCTGCAGCACCGAGAACGGTGTGAAGGATGCGAATTCTACTACACCCAGCACTTCATCCTCGAATAAAAGCGGGTGAATGGAAATATAACTCGGATGCGCTTCCCCGAATCCCGAAGACACCGAGATATAGTTGTCAGGCGCCTCTGTCAGCTTGATCGGCAGCTTATCCAAGGCGCTCTGCCCGATTAGGCCCTGGCCAATCTCGAAGCTCTCCTTCGGCGTAACCCCCTCCTCACCGGCATAAAAGGCACTGCTGACCAGCAGGTTCGGATTGTCCTGGCTCTTCAGGTAGACGGCACCATACTGTGCTCCCAGCACCGGCGTGAACTCACTGATGAAGGTCTGGGATACCTGATCCAGTGAGCTGACACCGCGCAGCAGCTCGGTAATCCGGGCAATGTTGGCATTCAGCCAAGCCTGGTCACTCTGTGCCTGGGAATAGGATCTCTCCAGCTCCTGCTTCTGCTCAATATCCTCAGCCATCCGCTGGAATACCCGTGCTACATCGCCAATCTCATCCTTCGATTTCACCTTGATCCTGCGGATCGCCCGCATCTTGCCGTTGCCGAAGCTGGTAATCATCATGGAGACGACGCTTAGGCCGCGTGTGATACTCGGTATCACCCACAGAATGACACCCAGCCCCAGCAGCAGCCCCAAGACCATGATCAGTGTGACCATCTGAATCGATCGGCTCGAAGCCTCCTGGGCATTGGCCGTCTCCTCGGTCATGCGGAAGGCATTATAATCAGACAACGCATTCAGACTGTTCAGCACCTCGTTCTGAACGTCCTGTCCTTCTGCGTTACGGTACGTGTTGGCATTCTGAAAGTATCCGGCTCCCAGCATCTCCAGAACCTTATCCTGATATTTCAGATACGCAGAATAGGAGTTCTCAATCCGGGATAATATTTGCAGTTCCTCTGCGGTCTTCAGCGAAGCCTTAATGTTCTTCAGATGCTCCGCTGACTTGAGAACCTTGCTGTCAATCTCCGCCTTCTGCGCTTCCAGGGTTACAGTATCGGCATTAAGCATGGAGGTGGTCAATATCCTTGCCATGTCGTTCACTTCCCCGCGAAGTCCTGAAGAAGCCCGGCCCTTGCTGTATCTCTCCTGGTAGCTGTCCAGCTGGCTGCTCATATAATGAAGCCTGTCATACCCGATCAGGGTCAGCGCAAGCATAATTGCCAGCATGGCACTGAACCCGATCAGCAGTTTAGCCTTTATCTTCATTCCATATCGGTTCCTTTCTTCAGCGAGATCCAGACCAGACATTTATCGTCATCCCGGTCCGCGTTAACAGGCTCGCTCAGGAATGCAGCGCGTACCAGTTCTTCCTGCCAGTCATGAGTGGTATTCAAATGTCCGATCATGAATTGCAGCTGCTCCTCCTGACCTCCCTCCACCATCTCCAAAAGGCCGTCCGTGAACAGCACCAGATGCCCCTCATCCTCATAGCTAAGGCTCTGCTGCTGGATATCGATCCGGTCAAACAGGCCCACAGGGTGACAATTGCTCTCAAGCAGCACCGGAGTCTTAGCGTTCCCTTCAAAGAACAGCGCCGGCGGATGCCCGGCATTCACATAATTAATCCGCTTCATGCGGGTATCAATGACAAGATAAATGGCCGTGAAATAATACTGGACCAGCTGCTTCTCAATATAGAGCTGATTGAATCGTCTGTTCAGCTCCTGAATGACTTTTTCCGGCTCCACATACGTAGTTACAGTATCCTTCAGCACAGAGGCCAGGAACATACAGAACAGGGAAGACGAGATCCCATGGCCCATCATATCCAGCAGAATCACCGCATAACGCCCGTCCCCCAGCGGATACCAGGCATACAGATCTCCGGCCAGCTCGAAGGAAGGCTGATAGATGGCATGCACCTCCAGGCTCTCCTCGGCCAGCGGCAGACTGAGTACCGCATTCTGCACCAGGGCAGCCAGCTTCAATTCATCCTGTATCCGCTGGTCCCGCTCCTTATGCCAGTCCTTCTCACGCTTCAGCCGCAGCGCGAGGCGGATGCGGGCCATCAGCTCCACCTTGTTGATGGGCTTCGTTACATAATCCACCGCTCCGGCATCCAGCGCCTCGGCAAGCTTCTTAGAGTCACCTACAGCCGTAACCATAATAATAGGAATATCCTTCAGATGCTCATATTGCTGAACTACACGGCAGGCTTCAATCCCATCCATCTCCGGCATCATCATATCCAGCAGAATCAGGTCCACGTCAGACGGCCGGGGCTGCCCGTTCTCTTCCCCTGCACCGACGCCGAGCAGCTTCAGCATATCTTTAGCGGACGAAGCCGTTATGAAATTCCGGTAATCTTCCTTCTTGAGGATCTCACGAATGATAATTACATTGGTAGGATTGTCGTCTACGATTAATATTCTCAAGCTCTTCACCTCACGCGAATGATATTAAGACCATAAACCCGCAACTCTATCGTTCTATCATACGATATTTACACGGCCTGTTACCATCCAGCTAGATATTGGCATAAACAGGTTCCGGTTTCAACAAAGTAACCTCCAGCTCCACTACGTTTAGTGGGACTGGAGGTTACGCTATTGTACTATTGAGGTCAACGAAGCTGACCCGCGATTATTGTGGGTTTCTTTTGGCAATCACCAGAACCTTGCCAGTATCCAGCTCTTTCTCGTAAAATGCCGCCTCCGCTGCGCTGAAGCCCAGTGAAGTAATCTTGAAGCGTAAAGCGTCGCCACGCGAACGGAAGAGGTTGGCAATGGCACCGAACAGCCCTTCTTCGCTCAGCCCCACTTCATTAGTATCTGCGGCGTCTACGATACGCCCTTCGCGGTCTTCATCGTGACTGATCACATAAAGATCCTCTCTGGTGTAGCCGCTGCTGCGGAGCCGATTCACTTCTTCTATCGCTTGAACGCCGTTCTCCAGCAGCTTGGCATAAGCCTGTGTACCGGTTGAATCCATGAAATCACTCTCCTTCATAATGAATAAGGGCCCAGCCACCGGATAGATGACTGACCATTCATTAACCAATACCGCCGTATTTGAATCAGCCTCAGAAGGAATATGCGTCGAACAAATCCAAGCCGTCCCATTCGCCGTTCTTCATATTACGGTAGATCTTGAGCGCGGCCTCTCCTCTAATGTAAACATCCCCATCCTCGGCTTCAAAATCAGGCGCTCCCAGCATATCCTGCACATTCATCGTCCGGGGATGGAGCATCAGCCCGTTAAGGCTCAGACCGTATTGCCCTGCCTGGGCAGGGGAAACATGTACATAGAGGACCACACCGCCACATACCCCCGCCGAGAGATCGGCATATTGATATTCAAGGCAGCCCGCCCAAGGATCTTCAGCAATCTGCTGAGGCGTTCCTTTGGCCTGCTGCAGCTTCTCTTCTGTCATATATAAGCTAATCCCGGACAGGGAATCGAAGCTGCTTATGTAAGGATCGGCAACTGCGCTATGCCCGAAGGCGAACATTGCCGGCAGCTGTGCGGCGGTAACGGGACCGGGCGTAACCGTCTCTCCTTGCGGCGGTGCAGAAATGAAGGGAGCAAGCAGACTAAGCAAGAGAATAACCATTTTCATAGAGTTCCCGCCTTTCATGTGCTGGTATTGCCCCGTCCTGTGCCCCGCCGTATATCATTTCATTAAGGTATTAGTGGCGGAATTTCTGCCAGATCGCGGCGGCTGCATCCACGCCTTTGAGGGCTGCAGCAATCTTGCCCTTGGGTTTGGTTGAACTCACTGCCTCATAGGATTGAACGGTTCTCTCCTCCGCCGGTGTTAACGGGACTTCTGCGATAGATACCGATTTTGCCTTATCCTTCAGTTCACGTGATTTACGGAATTTCTCAATTACCGTTACCGATACCTGCTTCACGGTCAATGTCAGCTCGTTCATGACATCGCCCAGATTCTTCACGGAATCCACGATCGGGTCAATCTTCTGGATTTTGCCCTGGACATCAGCAGTGATGTCATTGGCATGCCGGACTGTTGTTTTCACTTCATAGGTAAGCTCATCGATAGTCTTCTGAACCTCCTGCAGCGTCTGGCTGACCTTGTCGAGCGAGTCCTTCGCCGATTTCAAGGTTTTGATTAAAAAGAATACGAGTACTGCAAAGGCGATAGCAGCCAGTGCAACGCTAAGTTCAATGATCATAGCAGATAACCCCTTCCAAAATGTTTAAATTGTCGGTTTGCCCTGTGTGATACTGCATAGTTACCCTTACAGAATTCGGCCGAAACAAAGGCCAAGCACCTGGAATCCTCTTCCTTTCCTCCCTGTTTCAAATGGATAAGCCCCGTTTAAACAATGACTACATCAACGTACAGAAAGGATGACATCTCATGCTCAGATGGTCCATAATTCTGCTGGTAGTGGCCCTGATTGCCGGTATCTTCGGCTTCTTCAATATCGTGGCGGCGGCTGTCGGCATCGCCAAAGTATTGTTCTACATCTTCCTGATCCTCTTCGTGGTCTCACTCTTTATGGGGCGCAGGGGACGATCCATGTAGGTAAGCATACCGTTAACTGACTGCCGGCCAGGCAGTGCTCAAGGCCCGGAGTTCTTCGTCAGGAAGCCTCCGGGCTTCTTGCTGCCCTTCAAAAAGTATAGGCCTTTCCGCTCAGAATGTCATCGGTGATTCAGACCGGATGAAGCGGTTCCCGTCAAGCTGGACAAGAAAAATAAAATTTCTTGGTTACGCTGGTTCATTCAATGCAAATTATGTTTACATCCATATTAGCACAGCAAGAACATAGAACATCACACCAACATACCTAGGAGGAATCATCGATGAAAAAATTAGCCAGTTTAACAGTAGCAATGGGTCTTATGGCTTCCCTGGCAGCAACAGCTTCCGCTGCTGAGGTAGTAACAGGAACAACAGCAACTACCAAAACCACTTCTTCCGATGCAGTAACCACTGTAACCGGAGCAACTTACCTGAATCCGGCAGACCCGGTCATTACTGCAGCTAATGTCAAGCCTGCAACTCCTCAGATCATTCTGACCAAACTCACAGCATTCCATCTTTCTGCGGGAAGCACGACTGCTATTGGCTGGCTGGGTGCACAGACTGTTGATACTACTGGTGTGATCACGAGAGACACTATGGGCAACGAATGGAGAGAAATCTACACTTGGCTGGGTAAAGCCTGGATCAAGGTTCCTGCTTCCGCATACGTAATCAATCCATAAGCGATTCGACACATAAGAGTCATAGCTGCTCCACTCCTATGCTGCAGCTATGACTCAACGGATGTACCCTGACAAGGCACGTGGACGCCAATCCAAACGGCCTTTTTTTTGTGTCTAATTCATGTGAAAAAGGGTTATCCCTTCAGCAGAATCTTCTACTGAAGGGATAACCCCGCCATACACCCGCTTGTAGTTCACCCGTCACAAACTTGTACTGCCTGTCGCTTCTTGCTGTCCTGGCTGTATATATTAGCGGATGACCGAGCCTCCGTACAGGAAACGGTTCATCCAAGAAGCGCTAAGATTATCTACTCTTACACCGCCGGAGCTTACTGAATAGGTATGCAGCAGCTTCCCGTCACCCAAATACATAGCGACATGCGTAATTCTTGCCGTAGACTTGTTGATTCCGGCATAAGCAGAGGGCGAAGTTCCTTTATAATCCATGAAGAACATCAAATCACCGCGCTTCAAGCCGGAGATATCCGTAGTTACACCGCTGTTCTGCTTCACCCAGTCCCCTTGCTGCCGGGAATCGGCAGGCAGCTTGAGGTTCGCTGCATCCATGAAGATCTGGCGGATGAAATCCGAGCAATCGAAGGTACTCGTATCATTACGGCTGGAACCGAATTCATACGGTGTACCCAGATAGCCCATCCCCGCTGCGATCACACGTTCAATCACGGCCGTCTGACCGGCTGTAGGTACAGGTGCCTGTGTTGGAACAGGCGCCGGCACCGGCGTCTGAACAGGTACCGGTGTTGGAGCTGGAGTTGCTGGAGCAGACGGCGATGAAGCACCCGCTGTAATATATTGATCGGATGAGCTGGTATAACCCACCGTCCCATTTGCCGTTCTTATTTTGTACCAATAGCTGTTGGTCTCTTCAAGGATGGTTACCTGATCATTCTTATAGAGATATCCAACCACTTGACCACTGGTTGCAGGGGTCTCCCTTACACGGACCGTGGCCTGAATCACTGCTGTCCGGGACGCAGGTGCGGAAGCCGTAAGCAATCGGATGTAGGAATCTCCCGAGCTCATATACCCCACAATGCCCTCTGCCGTTCTTACTTTGTACCAGTAGCTGTTCGCAGCTTCCAGAATAACGACCTGGTCGCCTTTATTTAGATATTTCAGTACCGTGCTGCTGGTAGACGGATCTGTACGCAGCCGGACCGAAGCTTGAATAAGGCCTGTCTGTCCAGTGGAGGCCGCAAGTGTTGTAATCGATGAATCGGTTGCAGCGAAAGCCTGACTTGGACTGAACACTCCCAAGGATAATGCCAGTGATGCGGAAACCCATAACGATGCTGTAATTTTCTTGCGTGATACGATCATAGCGTTCCCCCGCTTAGCGTATTAAGAAATTCAACAACGGCGCGCGCTACGTTTGTTGCTTTCTGCCCTCATTATAGGCTGGCCCGGGATTTGGAACATGCTCCAAATTTCACAAAAAACCTTTCCATCTTATGGTAACATGCAGGTCTAAAGTCGCTATTTCTCCTTGGATTTGGTGGAAATTACAGCTAACTAGGAGAAATCATGGAATGTTAGTCCTTGGGCTCCACGTGAACTTGCACATGCATGATATTATGCAGCTTGGTCATCCGCTCTTCAATCGAATCGCTGATCTCATGCCCTTCCATGACCGTCATGCGGGCATTCACCTCTACGACTACATCCACCAGCACATGATTGCCGTGTACACGGGCTTTTAAATCCTTGATACCCTCTACGCCAGGGGTCCGGGCAATGGTGCTTCGCAGGTCAAGCAGCTTATCTTCGTCAAAGCCGTCTGTCAGCCGGTACGTGGAATCGCGGAAAATATCCCAGGCTGTCTTGATAATCAGCAAGCCGACTCCGATGGCAGCCGCCGAATCAATCCACGGCAGTCCGAACTGCGCCCCAACAATGCCTACAGCCGCCCCTACGCTTACAATGGCATCCGAGAAATTATCCTTCGCTGCAGCCATCAGCGCATGGTTATTAATTCGCTCTGCCAGACGCTTGTTATATATATATACCCCCATCATCGCTACTGCACACACCAGCGCAACGCCGGCAGACCAGAGCTGCGGCGTGGCCTTCCCGCCCTCGAACAGCGAGCGCACCGCCTCCACAATAACCTGAATGCCCACCAGCGCCATAATAAAAGAGGCCATCAGCGCCGCAATCGTCTCGGCCCGGAAATGCCCGTAGGTATGATCGGAATCCGGCGGCTTCCGCGAGATGCGCAGCCCGATCAGCACCGCCAGCGAGGCCACAATATCGGTTAAATTGTTGAATCCGTCCGCCAGGAGCGCACTGGAGGCGAACAGATAGCCGCAGATCAGCTTAAAGGCTGACAGAATCAGATAAGCGGCGATACTGACCAGCGCACCCTTCTCACCCTTGCGAATATCTTCATAAATATCGGTCATCTCTGCCTCTCTCCCTATTCCTGCCGCATAAATACAGGAAAACTTTCTTTGAGTTATTCTTGCCCTTGTAGCAGCATTTAAAAACATTTAGAATAAGGAAAAGGACTTGCTGCCTAAGGGGGTAACATAATGAGCGAGAACAACGAGAAACCAAAAATTAATTTGGCTGATGCCATCCGCCAGAAGCTGGAGCAGAAGAAACAGCATGCTTCGGGAAAACCGGGTTCAACCTTCCAGGCCGGCTCCGCGAAGCCGCTGAAAAGCCAGAATAACAAGAAGCCTAACAATCAGCGCCGCCGGACTGGCGGTTCCTAGACCTTAGATTTCAAGTGGAAACGGCTGCGTTATCCCTCCGGGGACGACGCAGCCGTTTTTCATATGAACTCATAACTGTTCATTCTGTCTATATCTGATTCTTAAGCCTCTACAGGGTACATCCGGGCCCGCATTTCCTTGATCTCCGGGTTCTCCAGATATTCGTCATAGCTCATCGTACGGTCAATGATGCCAGCCGGAGTAATCTCAATGATGCGGTTGGCAATCGTCTGGATGAACTGATGGTCATGGGAGGTGAACAGGATTGTGCCGTCAAAATCGATCAGGCCGTTATTGAGCGCGGTGATCGATTCCAGGTCCAAGTGATTGGTCGGCTCATCGAATACCAGCACGTTGGCTCCGTTCAGCATCATCTTGGCCAGCATACAGCGGACCTTTTCGCCCCCGGACAGTACGCTTGCCTTCTTCAGTGCCTCTTCGCCGGCGAACAGCATCCGGCCCAGGAACCCGCGCAGGAAGGTCTCGTCCTGATCCTTGGAGTATTGGCGCAGCCATTCCACCAGGTTCATGTTCACCCCGTCGAAGTAGCTGGAGTTATCCTTAGGGAAATACGCCTGGGTAGTTGTCACTCCCCAAGTATACTCGCCTGCATCTGCTTCCTTCTCACCCATAATCACATCGAACAGCAGGGATTTAGGCTGGGAATGCGGTCCTACAAAAGCGATTTTATCTCCTTTGTTGACTACAAAGCTGATTTCATCCAGTACCTTCTCACCGTCCACTGCCTTGGTCAGGCCGCTGATCGTCAGCAGCTGCTTGCCGGCTTCACGCTCCGGCTTGAAGTTCAGGAACGGATATTTACGGTTGGACGGACGGATGTCATCCAGGGTAATCTTCTCAAGCTGCTTCTTACGGGAAGTCGCCTGCTTCGATTTGGAAGCATTGGCCGAGAAGCGCTGAATGAAGGCCTGCAGCTCCTTCATCTTGTCTTCCTTCTTCTTGTTGGCATCGCGCTGCAGCGCCTGGGCCAATTGGCTGGACTCATACCAGAAGTCGTAGTTGCCGACATACATCTGGATTTTGCCGAAATCGATATCCGCAATATGCGTACAGACCTTGTTCAGGAAGTGACGGTCATGGGATACCACGATAACGGTGCCTTCGTAATCCATAAGGAAATTCTCCAGCCAGCCAATCGATTCAAGATCCAAATGGTTGGTAGGCTCATCGAGCAGCAGGTTGTTCGGGCGACCGAACAGGGCCTGGGCCAGCAGGACCCGCACCTTCTCGTTGCCGCTGAGTTCGGCCATTTTCTTGTCATGCATCTCACGCATGATCCCAAGACCTATCAGCATAGCAGCAGCGTCAGGCTCAGCATCCCAGCCGTTCAACTCCGCGAATTCGCCTTCCAGCTCACCGGCACGAAGTCCGTCTGCTTCAGTGAAGTCGCTCTTTGCGTACAGGGCGTCCTTTTCCTTCATAATTTCATACAGGCGGGTATGACCCATAATTACGGTCTCCAGCACCTGGAACTCGTCATACTCGAAATGGTTCTGTTTCAGTACGGCCAGCCGTTCACCGGGTGTGATATGCACATCGCCGATGTTCGCTTCGATCTCTCCGGACAGAATCTTTAGGAAGGTCGATTTGCCGGCGCCGTTCGCGCCAATCAGACCGTAGCAGTTGCCGGGTGTGAATTTTATGTTTACATCCTCAAATAGTGCGCGTTTTCCGTAGCGGAGTGTTATACCGCTTGTGCTAATCATTAAGCATTACCATCCTTTTCACATAGGTTCCGGCTCATTATAGCATAAATCTAAGCAAAATGGCCCTTATTACGGCTCTTATTTAAGTAGAAGTGTTTAATACAAGCCTTCTCCGGGTTATTGCCCCTCCGGGCGTTCTTCGGGCTGGACGACCAGCGTCTCCCCATAGCCCAAGGTACGGATACGCTCCTCACCAAGCCCTTGCGCTACCCTCGCCTGCTCCATCCGGTCCAGCGCTTCGCGCGCGGTATCATCGGCCAGCCTGAAGGTTCCGAAGTGCATCGGAATCATCAGCTCGGCGCCTACATCCAGGAAGGCCTGCACGGCCTCCTCGGGATTCACATGCTGGGAGTTCATGAACCATTCAGGCTCATAAGCGCCAATCGGCATCAGCGCGACATGCAGCTTGAAGCGTCTGCCGATCTCCTTAAAGCCCGGGAAGAAGCCGCTGTCTCCGGCAAAATAGAGGTTCGGCGGAAGCAGCTTATGCTGCGCCTTGCCCTCCTCCCCCTCCGGGTGCTTCTGCGGATCTGCCGGCTGAAGCACATAACCGCCCCAGTGCGAGGAATTCGTATCGAACGGCGTTCTCCGCGTCCAGTGCTGGGTCGGGACAAATGTCAGCTTGACGGCACCCAGCGTAATCTCCTGCCACCACTGCATTTCCCGGCAGTTCGGGAAGCCTTTGCGGAGCATTTTGCGCTTAAGCCCCGCAGGCACCACAATGGTTGTCCCTGCCCGGTACAGCTTGCGGATGGACGCTATATGCAGATGGTCATAATGGGAATGGGAGATCAGAATCAGGTCGATCGGCGGGATATCCGCGAGCGGAATGCCCGGCTGACCGATCCGCTTCTCGAAGCCCAGCCGCCGCGCCCAGATCGGGTCGGTGATGATATTAAGCCCTTCATATTGCAGAAAAAAGGTAGAATGCCCGATCCACGTAATCGTCGTCTCCAGCCGGTTCCCGGCCAGATAGTCGAGGCGCGGCGGATGATTCGGCACTTTATAGCTGTAATCCTTCTTTTTCCTGCGGCGCTCCTCACGCCATTGGCGGAATTCCTTAAGTGTTTTATCGGTGCTGACATTGTCGATGTTGTTGTAACGTATTCTGGCCATGCAAGAACCACTCCTTATAGCAGATTTGCCGTTTCTGTTGCCGGGCGGCAAACCACATATCTTAACTATAGGGTTCCGCAGAATCATTTGCAAAATTACAGGGCTCTGCGGGACGCTTACTACAAATTGTACCCAAATGGGTGGGCGGGAAACGTCGGGGCATCTTTTGTCAGGGATGTTGCGGACTTAGCGGCGGTATCGGGCGGGAGGGGACGGTATGGGGAAGGATGAAATCCTGCACGGATTGCAACATCCCCTCCCTATCTTCAGCCTCATACCCAAGATTATTGCATAAATATCAGCATTTCTACTCCACCGTGGGGTCTTAGCGGGACATTTCCTTCATTTTATGCAACATTCCCCAACAACCCGGTTATATATGAAGTCAAAATTGCAAAAAGTGCAACACTTTCCGTTTGAGTTGCAATATTTAAAATTTTAGAGGGTTCGCGTCCGCCCCTTTGTATTCACTTGCTTAAATGAGGTAAAATGCGGGTAAAGCAAACGGTGCTTATGCTACTTAGAAGAGGAGCTGACATATGAAGATTACCTTTATTGAACCAACCCCGAGTCCAAATACCATGAAGCTTCATCTGGACGAAAGCCTTGCCCCCGGGATCCGCCGGACGTATACCCCGGAGACCCGGCGCTCCGCCCCTTCCTGGGCGCAGGAGATGCTGGAGATTCCGGGCGTGACCAGTATTTATCATGCCGCTGACTTCGCCGCGCTGGAGCGCAAGGGCAGCGCGGACTGGGCGGCGATTCTGCGCGAGGTCCAGAACCGCTTCGGGGCGGATGGCCTCAGCGCGGAATATAGTCTTGGCGATGAGAATGACGGCGCCCACTTCGGGGAGTCCCAGGTGTTCGTGCAGATGTTCCGCGGTATCCCGATTCAAATACGCGTCAAGACCGGCGCGAAGGAGGAGCGCATCGCCCTCTCCAGCCGCTTCACCCAGGCGGTGACTGATGTGGCCAGCGCTGTGATGATCAAGGAGCGCAAGCTCAGCGATTACGGCGTACGCTACGGCGTGCCGCCGGAGATTGCCCGCGAGGTCGAGCAGGAGCTGGAGGCGGCGTATCCGCAGGAACGCCTCGACTCCCTCGTGCAGCAGGCCATCGCGCACGGGGCTGCCGGCGAGTTCGTCGAGCAGCGGCACAAGAAAGAGCAGGCCGAGCTGCTGCGGGACCTGCACGATGCGGATTGGCGCGTGCGCTATGCCGCGCTGGAGGATCTGGCGCCGGGCGAGCAGCTCCTGCCGGAGCTGCGGGCGGCGCTGCACGACCCCAAGCTGCAGATTCGCAGATTGGCGGTCGTGTACCTGGGCGATATCCGCACCCCGGGCGCGATGGAGCTGCTCTATGAGGCGATGAAGGACAGCGCCCCGGCCGTGCGGCGCACCGCCGGGGACACGCTCTCCGACATCGGCGACCCGGCGGCGACGCCGGTGATGACGGCGTCGCTGAGTGATGCGAGCAAGCTGGTGCGCTGGCGGGCGGCACGCTTCCTCTACGAAGTCGGCACAGCCGAGGCTCAGGACGCGCTTAGCGTGGCTGCCGAAGACCCCGAATTCGAGGTCGGGCTCCAGGCCAAGATGGCACTGGAGCGGATTCTGTCCGGCGAGGAAGCAGCGGGTACGGTCTGGCAGCAGATGTCTGAGCGCCGGCGGAGCTGACGTGAACCTGCCGTATTTTGTCATTGCCTGAGAAGCCGCTATGCCTTATACTGATTCCTGTTGTTCATATCGTTCAAAGATAGCCTCATCATACCTAGGATGAGGTAGAGGTCGCGGATAAGAAGAGTAAGCGCGTGGAGATGCCTAAGAGCCATCGGTGATACGCGCCCAAAGGAATATCCGCCGAAATCGTTAACTGCTGCTCTTAATCCGCAGTTACGATTGGGGCCGTTTGCCGAAAGGCGCGGAACTGTCACTGTGCATGCCCCCTGTCAGGAGACTGCGGGAGCTGCACCGTGTTGCGCTATCTTAACAGGGAGTATGATGCGGAGCCTATAATCAGGAAACCGCAGCGTCCGTCTGCGGTTTTTTTGCGTGCAGCATGCCGGGAAGAAGACACTGGCCCATGCAGGCAGCGGCACTCCCCCTGTGAACAGAACCATCAATCTAAAGGGAGTGTCTTATTCATGCAAGCACAGCAGCCTAAACGGCCGGCAGTACAGGCGGGTAACGCCAATACGCCGGGCCTGCGCAAATCCTTCAAAGCAAGACATCTGACCATGATCGCCCTCGGCGGCTCGATCGGAACCGGACTGTTCCTCGCCAGCGGCGGGGCCATTGCCTCCTCCGGTCCGGGCGGAGCCCTGCTCGCCTACACGGCCGTCGGCATTATGGTCTATTTTCTGATGACCAGCCTTGGGGAGCTGGCCACCTACCTGCCCGATTCCGGTTCCTTCAGCACCTATGGCACACGGTTCGTCAGTCCCGCCTTCGGCTTCGCTATCGGCTGGAACTTCTGGTACAACTGGGCAGTGACCATTGCAGCCGAACTCTCTGCAGCTACCGTTATCATTAAGTACTGGTTCCCGGACAGTCCTTCCTTCCTGTGGAGTCTGCTCTTCCTGGCGCTCATGTTCGGCCTGAACTTCCTGTCTGCGCGGGGGTACGGTGAGTCAGAATACTGGTTCGCCATTATCAAGATTATTACGGTGGTCGTCTTCCTGACGGTCGGCGTCCTGATGATCTTCGGAATTCTGGGCGGCAAGGCGGTGGGCTTCAGCAACTTCCACCTCGGAGGCAGCTCCTTCCATGGCGGCTTCTTCGCCTTCGTCGGGGTCTTCATGGCCGCCGGGTTCTCCTTCCAGGGAACGGAGCTGGTGGGCGTAGCCGCCGGAGAGAGCGAGAACCCGCGCCGCAATGTGCCGATCGCGATCCGCCAGGTATTCTGGCGCATTCTGATCTTCTATATTTTTGCAATTGCCGTCATCGGTATGCTGATTCCTTATACGAATCCCGATCTGCTCCGCGGCGGTATTGATGATATCGGCGTCAGCCCGTTCACCATCGTCTTCAACAAAGCAGGGCTGGCGATTGCCGCTTCGGTAATGAATGCCGTAATTCTCAGCTCCGTGCTGTCTGCCGGGAACTCCGGGATGTACGCCTCCACCCGTGTCCTGTACGCCATGGCCAAGGATGGAATGGCACCGCGCGCGCTCGGCAAGCTGAACCGCAGAGGTGTTCCTGTAGGCGCACTGCTCGTGACGACTGCTGTCGGCATGCTCGCCTTCCTTGCCTCCTTCTTCGGAGACGGCGCGGTGTACAATTGGCTGCTTAACGCTTCCGGGATGTGCGGCTTCATCAACTGGCTCGGGATTGCCGTCTGCCATTACCGTTTCCGCCGGGCCTTCGTGAAGCAAGGCCATTCCCTGGAGGAGCTGCCTTACCGGGCAAGATGGTTCCCGTTCGGTCCGCTGTTTGCCTTCGCTCTGTGTATGGTCGCCGTATTCGGCCAGAACATGGGCGCCTTCACCGGTGCGAAGATCGACTGGTACGGCATTCTGGTCTCCTATGTCAGCGTGCCGCTGTTCCTGCTGATCTGGCTGGGCTATGGATGGTTCCGCAAAAGCAGCCTGATCCCGCTGGAGAAGTGTGATCTGAGCACCCGCGCAGACTGATTCATTGCAGCATAAGTGGAACCGGCATTGCCGTCCGTTTAAGGACGGTACCGTTTCAGCGGATAAGATAAGGTAATTATAGCGTGAAGCATATGAATTTTTATTTTTCAGCAAAAGACCGGTTTTGATCCGCAGCAGCGGGCCAAAACCGGTCTTTTAAATATAGCTAGTACGTTATCAGATTTAAAATAGTGGAACAGATGCAATCCCCCTTCAAATTACATCTTTTTCCAAGCGGATCTTGTTCTTCAGGGGCGTTTGGCTTCGCGTAACGGACTGAGTCCATTAAGCTGCAAAAAGTGGCGTTTTCGCGGGGATAAGATTCTCTCCGGTCCGTTAGATATTCGTGGGAATTCCTGCAACTGTTGCTTACGCCCAGGTTGTGATCGTATCGACCGGCAGGCGGTAAGATGGATAGCCTTCCTTGGCAGCCTTGCCAATCGAAATTAACATGACCGGCTGGAACCGTTCCTTGTCAAGGCCAAATACTTCGGCAATATGCTCCTTGTCATACCCGGCCATCGGATTGGTATCGTATCCGTGGGCGCGGGCCACCAGCATTAACTGCATCGAAATAAGCCCCGAGTCAATCAGATTCACATCCCGCAATTCGGACGCTGAGATGTTGGCATAATAAGGTTTGACCTGCTGCAGCTGCATTTCCATTACCTCGCGGGGCATGTACCCAAGCTCTACAGCTTTGCCGAAAATTTCGTCCATATATTCAGTGTTGTTAGCATCATAGAATACCGCAATTACAGCAGCGGATGTGAGTGCCTGGGTCTGGTTGAAGGAGGCCAGCGGCGCAAGCTTTGCTTTGCCTTCAGCGCTGTCAATGACGAGGAACCGCCATGACTGCATGTTAATGGAGGATGGGGCACGGGTGGCTTCCGCCAGAATCTCGGTCATTTCCTCTCTGCTGATTTTAACCTCAGGATCATAGACCTTCACGGAACGGCGCTCCAGGACAATTGTGTTGAAATCATTGGTTGTGCGGAATTTACCTGTCGTTGTGCTCATGGTTATTTCTCTCCTTTGTATATAATGTGCTGATGTTGAATCATCACTAGGAGAATTGTAAACTATAAACTATAGTTCATAGCAAGAACAAACCATGAGGTGATGGCATGAAGATCAGTGAAGTCGCAACAAAGGTCGGTCTTCCTATTTCAACCCTGCGTTATTATGAGAAAATGGGCATCATTACGGAGGAGTATATCCTTAGAGAAGAGAATAATTACCGGAATTATGTCCCGGAAATCGTTCAATATATTGAAGTGGTAAAGAACTGTATAGCGGTCGGATTTTCAATTCAGGACATTAAAGACATGATTGCCAAGCATGGAATATCCAAGAATGAGCAAGCACGCATTATACATCACAAAATAGCAGAGATTGAAGACGCGCAGAAAAAAATGGAGGCTTCCAAGCAATCTCTGTACGAGATTCTGGATATGAACATCACGTGTGAGAACGGGTTCGGGAAAACCTGAATCCATAAGAAGCAATCCAGGCATAGAAGCGCCTTAGAAGGGACACGCTAACCAGTATTCACACCCCAAGGAGGCCGCTATGAAAATGAAAAAAAACTGGATGATAGCCTTGCTGATGCTCCTGCTTGTCACCGCCGCCCCTGTTAGCATGAGCTCCGCTGCGCCTGAATATGCCCGGTGGGGAACCATCGCCGTCAAGGAGACGCAGCAGAAATACAACGCCGAGATCATCGATTACAAGCACATCGGCCGGACCCAGATCCAGCCGAAGCTTGCAGAAGAGAAGTTCAAGCTGCTGGTCCGCAGCAAGGCGGGCCGGGAATTCGGCGTAGTCGTGATGGTCCGCTTCAACCCTTCAACAAACAAGCTTCAGACCATTCAGTTCCTGGAGACCAAGGCCTGAAATAAACTCCACCCTGGCTGGTTCGCCGGACAGCTGACACTCTTTTATTTCCAGGTCGCATATACCTTAAGATCTCCTGTATTCTCGAACGGCGAGCTGTTGAAGGCCAGATTGTTCAGTCCCAGCCCATAGAGCGCCTGCAGATCCTGCCTAAGCAGCTTGTCGCTTCCGCGATAGCGGAACAGCAGCGATTGCTGTCCGGCCTCTGCCGCCTGCTTCGCAAGCGCCTTGAGCTGTTCCGCCGACGAAACCACCTGATTCTCCTCGTACAGCCAGTAGTTCAGGTCCTTCTGCAGCGTCTTGTATGCCTCCCCCCCCTGGTCCCCTTGATTAACCAGCTTAGTCAAGGTCTGGGCATAACTGGTGGAGGCCGCCGGATAGGACTTGGTCCAAGTGTGGTCAAGCCGCATCTGGGCATCGGTCCTCATATAATAGAGCGTGCTGATTCCGCCCTCCGGACTCGGGTCCGGGTCATCCCAGGTGGTATCGAGATGATACCATGCCCCGTTCAAGAGCACCAGATTCCAGGCATGGGACTGGGTCACACCGTCTGCCGCCCTGGCCGTCCCTTCCACAATTCTGTTCGGAATGCCCGCTCCCAGCAGCAGCTTATAGGTTAGCAGCGTATAGCCCTGGCAGACCGCACTTCCGGTCTGAAGTCCCTCATAAGCGGTGTATTTGCGGTGCGAGTGATCATATTCCAAATTCAGCACGACCCAGTCGTGAATCGCTTTTACCTTCTGGTGATTGTTCATGCCCGGTGTTATGATCTGCTGCAGAATAGCCTTCACCTGCTTGTTAACATATGCCGTCTGCTGCAGCGTCTCCCGGTATTCCACCTGAACCGTCACATAAACAGCCCGCGTGCTTCCACGGTAAGAGAAAGCATAGCTGTCAATAATATAATACAGGTACGGGTCGCTCCCCATCGCCTGATTAATGGCCGTCTGGATCTCACTTTTCAGCTTGGCAGTCTTACCCTGATAAGTGAAGGTAATCGTCTCTCTGCGGTTACTCATCGCTCCGGCCAGCTTCTGCGTCATTCCTTGTGTCGTCTGCACCACCGCCGAATCCGCTGCAGCATACGCATGCTCGTATCCCCAGTACATCGCAGGCGGAATAGCTGCACACACAAGCATAAGTCCAACCGCCGTTTTCATCAGCGATCTATATCTCTTCCCCATATGATCCGCGTGCCTCCTGCAATCTATATTATCGGCCATAGCCGTATACTCTATATTAAATGCCAATAATGCCCTAATTACAACTTCAACCTGAAGAATAGGCAGGCGGTCGTGCCTGTACTCTCCATTACATTATATCGGCTCTGCCCTCTCCCTGCATCATAAGCCATTCTCTCCCCGCTGTGAGCATTAAACCAATGTGTAGAGGTGAACACAGGAATATACGCCCCCCTCACACCCCCACAAAGTACACCCCGCCAGCCGTAACCTCAAGCACACCGTTCAGCGCCTGGCGGCGGCCGTCTGCAAGCTGTAACTTCAGCTCTTGCGTATACCTGAGACGAAGTGTTCCATCGAACCGGGCTGTAATTCGCGCGGAGACCAGTACTCCAGCCTGCCATTCCATGTCGACCGTATACCCTCCGCGCGCCTTCAGGCCGCTGATAGATCCGTTCTTCCAGACTCCCGGCAACGCCGGGAGCAGCGTAAGCTCCCCGAGATGACTCTGCAGCAGCATTTCTGCGATTCCGGCGGCCGCACCAAAATTACCGTCAATCTGAAACGGCGGATGTGCATCGAACAGGTTGGTGTAGACGGAGCGGGTTAGCAGCGTGCGCACATAGCCGTAAGCCGCATCCCCGTCTGCGAGCCGGGCATAGAGGTTGATCAACCAGGCACAGCTCCAGCCGGTATGTCCCCCGCCGGAAGCAACCCGCTGCTCCAGTGTTATGCGGCTGGCTTCCAGCAGCTCCGGCGTGTCCCGCCTGTTAATCCGGTTGCCCGGATACAGGCTGTACAGGTGGGAGACATGGCGGTGCCCCGGCTCAGCTTCGGCGAAGTCATAGAGCCATTCCTGCACCCGTCCGCTCTTGCTGATCTTCAGCGGAGACAGACGTACGAGTGTCTGTTCCAGCTCCTCCTGAAACTCAGCGTCTACGCCAAGAATACGAGCAGCCTCCAGGCAGTGCTGCATCAGCTCAGCGATGAGGCTCATATCCATGGCCGAGCCCATAGATATACTGCAAGCTCTGCCGTCCTCCGCGATGAACCGGTTCTCCGGCGAAGTAGACGGGCTGGTAACCAGCCGGCCCTCCGGTCCTTCCACCAGCCAATCCAGGCAGAAGAGGGCTGCTCCTTTCATTAGCGGATAAGCGCTCTCGCCCAAATACTCCAAATTGGGGTTGAATTCGTAATGCTCCCACAGGTGACGGCATAGCCACACGCCGCCCATTGGCCAGAAGGCCCAGCTGGCATCTCCGCCCGACGGTGTGGAGGCCCTCCACAGGTCCACATTATGATGAGCCACCCAGCCGCGCGCCCCGTAATGAATAGCCGCCGTTCTGGCTCCGGTCTCACTAAGCTCCTTAATTAACTCAAGGAGCGGCTCGTGGCATTCGCTGAGATTGCAGACCTCCGCCAGCCAGTAGTTCATCTGTGTATTGATATTGGTCGTGTAATTGCTGTTCCATGGTGGCTGAACATGGGGATTCCAGATCCCCTGCAGATTCGCTGCCTGTGTTCCGGCCCGTGAGCTGCCCATCAGCAGATAGCGGCCATATTGGAACAATAGGGCCTCCAGCGCCGGGTCTTCTGCCCCCTCCTGATATGCAGCCAAACGTTCATCGGTTGGCCGCTCCTCCGCCTCGTGACCGCCCAGATCCAGATCCATCCGGCAGAAGATCGCCTGATGCTCCCCGGTATGCCTTCTCCGCAGCTCCTCATAAGTCTTACCCGCCGCAGCGCTTAATCTGCTGGCGCACAGCTCTGCCGGACTTAGCATAGCTGTGGAATACTGAGCTGGCGCTGCGGCTCTATGGCTTGCTCTTGACCGCACCTCCTCATAGTCCGTTCCGGCAGCCAGCAACAGCAGCACACGCTCCGCGCCATTGATTACAAGCTTGTCTGCGGAATGCCGGATACTTCCCCCGGTGGCCTGTACATGCAGGTGCAGCTCGAACGCAACTCCAAGCCCCTCCTCATAGAGCACCGCAAGCGGATGATCCTGGCGGTAATTGTCGGCAATATGTGAGGGACAGCGGCCCTGCATTACAAGCCCAAGCCCGTTCCCCTCCAATGGGCTAACGCTATGCTGTAATTGGCTGTCCAGCTCCAGCTCTAACTGAATTCCCCGCGGCTGATCGCTTGTCAGATACACGACACCGACCTGGTCCGGCGTGCTGATGAATACTTCACGGGTGAAGTTGCCCTGCTCCGTCTGATAAGTCACTTTGGCAACCCCGCTATCTAAATCCAGCTCTCTTTCATAGGCCGTACAGTTCTCTGCGCCCGGCTGCGTAAGAATCAGGTCCCCGAGCGGCATGTAGGCCTGGGCGTTGACCCCCAGCATATGGGCATTCACCATATCCTCGGCCTCGCCATAGTGGCCTGCAGCAATTAGCTCCCGGGTTCTTTTCAAATACCTGAGCGCTTCGTAATTATTGGTATCCCGGGGGAACCCGGACCATAAGGTATCCTCATTCAGCGAGATCAGCTCTCTGGCGGTACCGCCGAATACCATAGCTCCCATATGCCCGTTCCCCAGCGGCAGCGCCTCTTCCCAGGCGGCTGCGGGCTGGCTGTATCTAAGCTTCCACGCGGATTTCCTTTGTTCAGTTTCCATATTCTCCTCATCCTTCCTGCTAAGAGTTCTGAATACAGCAAAAGGCCCTGACCTAAGTCGGGCCTTTCTGCCTCCTGCTCTACTCTAAATCATGCTACATCTCATTAATGATTACAGATTTTTGCCTGTCCACAGGGATACTCTCTTCTTCACCAGCTCAGTGAATTCTTTTTCCATATCCTGAGCGCCGGCTTTGTCCAGCTCGGCCAGGAAGGCATCATAGACTTTATCGAAATCACCCGGTTTGGACAGAATCGCTTCCGGGATACGTTTACGTACGATATCCTGGGTCTTTTTGAAGATGACCTGATATTTGCCGTCTGTCGGAACCGGCAGGTTGTACAGGGCACCTGTTTCTTTTACAGGGAATTCATCCTCTTTCGGGAACAGATCCTTCCAGGTAGTCGCCTTGTATCCGGCAAGGGATTCCTTCTCAGCTTCGGAGTACGAAGCAACAATCTGCTCAGGGAAGCTTGTGGTGTAGTAGTTGTCTGTTGAATCCTTCACTCCGTCGCCGTAACGGGCACCGAAGATCAGGTACTGGCCGATCCCGGTTGTTTTTTGAGTGTTCGCTGTATCATTGGCTAAGCCGTCACGGATTTCAGGCAGAACCTCACGTTTGCCATTCGCATCCACAGTATAGTGCTTGTCTTTAATCCCCCAGGTTCTCAGGATCTGGCCTTCATCGGAGGACATCCAGTCCAGCCATTTGATGATCCGCTCCGGATCTTTGGCAGCCGTAGTGATCGCAATCCCGTAGCCGTCGATTCCCGTCTGCATGAAGGAATGATCCTTATACTCTTCGGACAGAGTTACAGGGAAGTGTCCATAGGTATACTCGTCTTTACCAGCAGCCTTCAGCGCATTTTCGCCATCCTGGTACTCCCATTCCTGGGAGATCAGACCGAGCACGCGCCCGCTGGCCACTTTCGCTTTGTATTGGTCATCTTTTTGCACGAAGGTGTCTTTATCCAGCAGGCCCTGGTTATACATGCCGTTCAGCCAGCGGAAATATTCCTTTTCTTCAGTACGTTTATAATGAAGCTTCGCTTCAAAGGTCTCAGGGTCCACATAATATTCACCATCATCCGGTGCACCGGTTGTAATAAAGGCCGGGTTCGTCACGGTGATCATAATCTTCCAGTCATCGGCATTTAGCGTCAACGGAATGGTAGGCTGCCCATCGGTTTCCGGATGCAAGGCGACATAATCCTTCAGCACCTTTTCAAAATCAGCTACTGTACGCACTTTCGGATAGCCCAGTTCTTTAAGCACACGATGCTGAATTTCAAATCCGCCTGTGGCATCGAAGGATTTCTGGCCGACACCCATATTCGTAGGAATCTGATAGATACTCTGATCGTCCAGGCTGTACTTCAGACGGTTCATGTTCTCGCCGTAGACTTTCTTGAGGTTGGGGCCATATTTGTCAATCAGGTCCGTCATATCAATGATCAGGCCGGCATCCACCAGGGTACTCAGACTTCCTTTAGCGAAAATAATATCAGGAACGTCGCCGCTGGCCGCCATCATGGCGATTTTTTGGTCACCGCCGCCGCTGCCTACATCGAATTCTGCCTCAAGGGTGACGCCTGTCTTTTCTGTGATGGCTTTACCGACATCATCCTGCATCTTGTTCCAGTTCGGGCTGGCATCCGCTCCGAAGAAGGTGAACGTAGCCGGTGAGGTATCTAGAGCCGTATCATCTGCTGCAGCAGTAGCATCAGGTGTAGTTCCTGAGTTGTTAGGCGTCGTATTGTTGGCTGGATTATTGCTGTTGCCTCCACAACCAGCGATCAGCATCGAGCTCATCAGCAGGAGCGTGAAGATCGTCTTGGTACTCTTGCGGTTCATTGTGTATCCCCCTTATATCTTAATATGTTGCCTTTATGCATATCAGGTGAGACCTGAATATACCATTGTGAACGCTTGCAAAACTACTATAAATATAAGTTCCCACTAATTAACACTTCACCCACAGCGGGTAAGCTGCCCGGCTCTGCACTGAACCCGGCAGCTTCTCCCCTGTCGCTCTGGGTTAAGGCCTATGCCTTGACTGCACCCAGCGTCATCCCGCCGACAAAATACTTTTGCAGGAACGGATAAACCACGAGAATCGGCACGGTTACGACAATGGTAATCGCCATCTTGATCGACTCCGGTGAAATCTGGGCCATCTGTCTGGCCATATCATTCGCATTCACCATGCCGCTGCCCTGATTGGTCGAAGACAGGACCTTCATCAGCTCGAACTGCAGCGTAGTCAGATGCGGCTTGTTGCCGTTGTAGAGATAGGTAGTGAACCATTCATTCCATTGCCCCACGGCCAGGAACAAGGCGATTGTCGCCAGCACCGGCTTACAGAGCGGAAGAATGATTTTGTAGAAAATCATAAAGTCATTCGCCCCGTCCAGCTTGGCGGATTCCTGCAAGGCAAACGGCAGGCCGTCCATGAAGGAGCGGATAATGAAGACGTTGAACGCGGATACCATACCCGGCAGGATGTAAATCCAGAACGTTCCGATCAGGTTCAAGTCCTTCATGAGAATGTACATCGGAACCATACCGCCAGAGAAATACATGGTCAGGGCCAGGAATACCGAGACGAATCTTCTGGCTCTGAACTCCGGACGGCTGAGCGTAAAGGCCAGCATGGAAGCACTGACTAGCCCTAGAAGAGTACCGGAAATAGTACGCAGAATCGATATTTTGAAGCCTTGAATCAGCCCTGTATAACTGAAGATCCGCTGGTAATTCTCCAGAGTCCAGGCCCGCGGGAAGATATAGATGCCGCCCCGGACTGTATCTGTAGATTCATTGAAGGAAATTGCCAGCACGTTCAGAAAGGGATATAACGTCACAATCATAACCAGGATTAGAGCGATGTAGAGAAAAATATCGAAGACACGTTCACCTTTTGACATTTGGAATGCTTTGCCACCCATAGTTGATCCCCTCCTTACATAATGCTTTCTTTAGCAAATTTCTTCATCAGACCGTTGGCGGTAAACAGCAGGATGACACTGACTACCGAGGTGAACATGCTTATCGCTGTACCGTAGGAGAACCGTGAAATCTGTATCCCGTATTTAAGCGCATACAAATCCAGCACTTCCGAATAATCGGTAACCATGTTGTTCTGCAGCTGGAATTGCTTCTCGAAGCCGATGCCGACCAGATGGCCGATATTCATAATCAGCAGCACCATCACCGTTGTGCGGATACCCGGCAGCGTAATATTGAACATCTGCTTGACCCGTCCTGCACCGTCTACTTTGGCCGCTTCATACAGCTCTTTATCAATGCCTGTAATCGCTGCCAGATAGATGATCGCATTCCAGCCCGTTTCCTTCCAGATGTCAGCAGCTGTTAGGACTCCCCAGAAGTATTTCCCTTGGGCCATGAACTGAATCGGCTCATCAATAAGATTCGTCCAGAGCAGCAGATCATTCACGATCCCTCCGTCGATGGCAAGCGTCTTGTAGACAATCCCTCCTACAACGACCCAGGATACAAAGTGGGGCAGGTAAGAGATCGTCTGGACCGTTCTCTTGAAGACGTTCCCGCGCAGCTCGTTGAGCATCACGGCGAACAGGATAGGAACCACGAAGCCGAAGATCAGTCCCAGCATGCTCATCGCCAGTGTATTTCTTAATACGAGATAGAAGCGTTCGTCCTGGAACAGCTCCCTGAAGTTGTCCAATCCGACCCATTTCTGCTCGCTGAACGATCTGACCGGCTTATAATTCTGAAAGGCCATTAGCCATCCCCATATGGGTACATAGCTGAAAATAAATACCCAGATTACGAATGGAAGGGACATCAGGTATAAGTACTTTTGCTGGAGTACGCTTTTCCAAAATCCACTATTCCGTTTCGCAGGTGGGCGGGGGGTTACGCTTTCATTTGCTGTAACACCGCTTTCAGTGAGCGCTTTCACGATCAATATTCCCCCTTCGCTTTGATAGCTTTATCTTATCCCAGCGCCGGGGGCGAGAATACCCAACAGATTTCACGTAAAAACCTATAGAAATTAGACATTCTCCCCGCCAGTATCCCCTTAAGCCTTCAAATCACTGTCCCTCGGGATTGAAAATGTAATCCGGGTCCCCTCTCCTTCCCGGCTTGAGATGTTCAGCCCGTGCTCCGCTCCGTAATACAGAGTCAGTCTCTGCTGCACATTACGCAGCCCGATCCTGCCCTGCTCCTCTTCCTCCACCTTGGTGATGACCTCCATAATCTCGGACAGCCGTCCTTCCCTCATGCCGATCCCGTCATCCATTACAATCACCTGAATCTCCTGATTCTCTGTGAGGGTAACAGCGATGCTGACATGCACGGTGCCCTCCTTGTTCTCCAGACCATGAACGACCGAATTCTCCACCAGCGGCTGGATAATCAGCGGCGGAATCATCACCTCAGCGGCGGCAGGATCGCAGGTAATCTCATATTCCAGCCTGTCCTCGTAGCGGAACTTCTGAATCTCCAGATAGGAGCGGATCATCTCAATCTCTTCCTTGATCGGCGCTCTCTCCCGGCCTACTTCCAGATTCTTGCGCATCAGCTTGCCCAGCAGCCTGACAATATTTGCAATCTCCTTCTCTCCCCGCAGATGGGCGTTCATACGGATGGACTCCAGGGCGTTGAACAGAAAATGCGGATGAATCTGACTGGCCATCATCTTCAGCTTAATCTCCCGCTGCGCAATCTCCAGCGTACTGTTCTTCTCATTGCTCTCTATCACCTGGTTAATCAACTGGTTAATGCTGGCTACCATGTAGTTGAACTGGCGCGACAGCTGGCCGATCTCGTCTGTTCCGTCTATGTGGGAGACGACATTCAGGTTCCCGAGGGCCACTTGATTGAGCTGGCGGCTCAGCCGCAGCAGCCGGTTGCTGGTCAGCAGCGAGATCGTATAGACCAGTACAAGCGCAACCAGCAGCACCCCGATTACGATAAGCAGGCCCAGCTGACTCACCTTGTTGGCATCGCTCAGAATACTTTTAGTCTCAAATACCGAGATAATCTTCAGCTTGCTGACACTCAGCTCAGGGATCATCTCATCGATGATGACGTAGGAATCCTTGTCCTTCACCTGGGTCGTGAACACACCCTTGGTCTGCGCCTGCACATCAATCCCTATGTCGAAAGCATCCACCGTGCTGCCCACCAGCTGCGGATTCTTAGCGGATACAATATAGCCCTGCTCATCGATAATAATGGTCTCGAACGGCTCCTGGTGCAGCATCTGGTTCAGCTCATTCTGATTCACCTGCACCATCAGAATTCCTGACTTGCTGTATTCCGGGTAGGGCACCTGGCGGACCAGGCTCAGCTTGTTGATCGTTCCTTTGGGACTGTTGAAATAAGGGTCCTTGTCGTGGATATACATCCAGTAGATCTGATTGTTCTGCATAGCCTGTGTATACCAGTTTCTCGTGCGGATCTCCGGCGTTACCGGTGCGATGGACATATCGTCCACCAGTGTGGGATTATCGATGAAAAAGCGGATATTGGAGATTTCCCGGTACCGCAGCACATATTCCTTGAGGTCGGTATAATTCAGGTAAGCCTTGGTCAGCTCCAGGATACTCGGATAATGCGTATTGACCAGCCGCTCCAGATCCTCATCGAAATAGAGCAGATTCGAAATATCTGTAGGAACCCGCAGCTTGCTGTACAGCTGGCTTTTGATCTTTTCCACATTGTTGGTGGCCTGATCTATCGCTCTGTTCAAGGCTCCCTCCCGAAAATAATTCGTCAGAATAATCCCGGCAATCAGCACGGGAATCATCACCACTATGATATAAAAGAAGATCAGCTTGTATTTCAGCTTCATGTTATTGACCATCCGCACCAGCTTCTTGATATCAATCTCCCCTCTCTATACAAACAGGCTGCTCCCGGGTCTTCTGCAAGAAGGGGAACAGCCTGTATATCATAAGCCTCATACCTGATTTTCTGCAAGCTTGCCAATGGTCTAACGAAAGCGCACTAAAAAATTCGAACTCAAAGCTTGGTCGTCACTGCGGTGAACATTTGGAGTTACGGCCGCTGTTGTCTCCAGATGTTGTTGATTATATGGCTTGCAGCAGGTTTACCGCGCCCCATTTAGTGTGCGGGTGGAGACTTAATTGCAATTTGTACAACTAAGTCGTCTGATATGCTGCCAAATCTTCGTTTAGTTGTATTTCCTACAATTAAAATGCCTCTATATCTGGATTTTCACCAATCCGGGCAAATTTAGTTGTACAGACTACAATTCGACGAGGAAGTCCACCCGTTTCACTATTTTTAGTTGTACAGAATACACTTATCCCTGTTTTTTTGCTACGAACACAGCTTCATCCCTTACCGCATTTATGGAATAAAATCACTTGTTTAAATCTGATGGTCTACTAGTTCTCCTTACGGTACGCGCTAGGGGAGACGCCGACATATTTGCGGAATTTGGCGTTGAAGTAGTCGGAGTTCATGTATCCAACCTGCTCGGCCACCTCATAGACCTTCATGCCCTGGGTAAGCAGCTGCTTAGCCTTCTCGATCCGCACCTTATCCAGATACGTGTTGAAGTGCTCGCCCACCTGGTTCTTGAACATTTTACCCAAATAAGCACTATTGTAGTTAAAAATCTCCGCAAGTGTGCCCAGCTTCAAATTCTCCTTATACCGGCGCTGGATCAGATCCGTGATCCGCTTAATCTCATCGCCGCGTCCGCCTCCACTGCCCGTCAGCCGGGAGAGCTGCTCCATGTAGCCCGACACCAGCCGCTCTGTATCATGCAGGTACCTGCTGCTGTACACCTCGCCCATCGGCGAGGCTTGTCCGGCAATCAGCGGGCGCAGCTCAGGACTCGCCGCCTCCAGCCGGGCAATGGTACTGCTGACAATCCGCAGCAGCTGATCCTTGATGTAAGTCTCATCCCGCTGGGTATGCACAAGCTGGCGGATAATCTGCAGCGTAAGCTCCCTGGCCACCTCGCTGCTTCCAGCCTCCACTGCCAGTAACAGCTGCACCTCAATATCACGCTCGGGGTCCGGCTCCTCCTCCAGTTCCACCGCGCCTTGTGCAGGCTCCTCCCACAGGTCCGGTATTCCGCAGAGGAGGGTATTCTTCTGCCCGAAGAAGGCATCGTCCAGCCGGTCGCGTGCAGCCGCGAAGGACTGTCCGGCCTCCTCCGGCCGGACAGCTGCTCCGCCCGCTGCGGCCACGAACTCCAGCCCCTCCTTCGAGATCAGCTGGTGCAGCTCCTGCCAGAGCGCTGCCCGTGCACCTTCATCCCGGAGCGGCTCCTTCAGCAGAATTCCCATGTACGGGGGAAGGGTGAAGAAGAAGCCGCGCTCCTCCTCCTGCCAATGCCGCTCCATCAGCCGCTTCACTGCATCTTCGCGGGTATCCTCGCCCTTGTTAAGCCCTTTCAATTCCAGCAGCACCACTTCGCAGCTGCTGTCCTTAAGGCCCAGCTCGGCCGCCGACTCTCCGGCTTCCTTCGACTGCAGCAGCTCCCGCACCAGCACCTCGGTAGTTCTTGCCGGCTCCAGCGCCTGCCATTCATTGATCCGTTCCTCCAGGCTGATCTTCTCCCGCAGCTCCTGCAGGTAGCTGATCAGCTCCTCTTCATCCACCGGCTTCAGCAAGTAGCCGTCAATATGATAGGAGATGGCCTGCTTCGCATATTCAAAATCGGCATAGCCGCTCAGAATCAGCACATGGCAGCCTGGATTCTCCTTACGCAGTTCAGCGATCAATTCCAGTCCGGTCATGCCCGGCATGCGGATATCCGCCATTACAAGTCCAGGCTTCAGCTCACGGAATTTGTCCAGCGCTTCATAACCGTTAGCCGCTGTCGCCACCACGGTATACCCCTCTTCCTCCCAGGGAATCAAGGTGCGCATCCCTTCCCTCAGCTTGGGCTCATCATCCACAATCAGTACTTTGATCAATGGGGGCCTCCCTTCACAGAGCTTATTACAAACTTTACAGCAAGCTTATACCATAACCTATACAAGTGGAAACGGCATTGCCGTCCTTTTAAAGGACGGTACCGTTTCAGCGAGAAATAGAAGGATAAATTATCGTGTGAAACATATAAATTCTTATATTTTAAAAGAAAATAAGCTGCCACCCTGTACAGGATGGCAGTCATTCCGTGCGGATATTCTATTTACGGTAAGAAGCCAGCTTCTCATTCAGCTCGCGGGTCTGGCCGTATACATCCTGATACAAAGCGAAGATCCCGTCATATAGCGCCGCCTGATCTGCATTAGGGGTATAGGTCTCTGCCGGACGGATGAAGGCTTCCGCACATGCACCCAGGGATTCAAACCAGCCTGCGCCATAGGCTGCCAGCATAGCTGCGCCCATAGCCGGACCCTGCTCGCTCTCCAGCTTGATGATCGTAGCACCGAAGATATCCGCCTGCATCTGCAGCCAGGCTTCATTCTTGGCCCCGCCGCCGATCGCTACAACCTCGGTAATCTCTTTGCCGGATTCACGCACAATCTCGATGGATTCACGCAGCGAGAAGGTGATGCCCTCCAGCACAGCCCGGGTAAAGTGGGACAGAGTATGTCCGGAATCCATGCCGATAAAGCTGCCGCGGATGCTCGCATCCGGGTGCGGTGTACGTTCCCCGCTGATGTAAGGGGTGAACAGCAGCCCGCTGCTGCCGGCCGGGATTTCATTCACACCCTTAAGCAATTCGTCAAAGCTCTTGTCCGCTGCAAAGGTCTCCTTGAACCAGGTCAGGCTGTGTCCTGCCGCCAAGGTAACACCCATGATATAGAAGGCATCCTTCTCACTGTGGTTGAAGAAATGCACCTTGCCTTCGAGGTTAAGATCCTTATTGCTCTCGTAGGACAGCACCACACCGGAGGTTCCGATGCTGCACATCGTCCGGCCTTCACCCAGAATGCCGGCACCCAGTGCGCCGCAGGCATTGTCTGCCCCGCCGGCGAACACCTTGGTGGTAGGCAGCAAGCCGGAGGCTTCGGCAACTGCCGGAAGCAGGGTTCCGGTCTGCTCGAAGGATTCCACGAGTCTCGGGCAGAGGGAGACCGGCAGATCGAACGCCCCGGCAATCTCCGCACTCCACTGCTTCGCACCAACGTCGAGCAGCAGAGTTCCGGCTGCATCGGAGTAGTCCATGGCGTAATCACCTGTCAGGTGGTAGCGCACATAATCCTTCGGCAGCAGGAATAGTTCAGCCTTCGCGAGTACCTCCGGCTCATGCTCCTGGACCCACAGAATCTTCGGAAGCGTGAAGCCTTCGAGCGCACGGTTCCGGGCGATATCGATCAGCTTGCTGCCAAGCTTCTTCTCAATCTTGCGGCATTCCGCAGTTGTACGCGTATCATTCCATAGAATGGCGGGACGCAGCGCCTTGCCTTCGCCGTCAACGAGCACAAGCCCGTGCATCTGGCCGGAAAAGCTGATACCGTCGATCTGTTCAGGCTTAGCGCCGGATACTTCCATCAGACGCTTCAGACTGGCGATGGTTCCCTTCACCCAATCCTCCGGATTCTGCTCACTCCAGTTCGGCTGGGGTCTGCTGAGCGGATACGCTTCAGAGTGCTCAAAAGCCACCTTGCCCTGAGGATCTACCAGTACAGTCTTTACCGCGCTGGTTCCCAGATCGACACCAATTACATATTTCATAGTTATCCTCCTAAAAGTTATATGAAGCAATTCTTCTTATGAAACTTCTCCGCAATATAACTCGCTTCGTAAGCACAATCTTAAGTTTTGCGGGGGGCCCGCATCCTGTAGTCACTTCGAGCAAAACTCGTTTCGTAAGCATACGCTTAGTTATATGAAGCAATTCTTCTTATGAAACTTCTCCGCAGCGGTTCAAAAACACCTTCCACTTAAGGGATGGCCAAAGTACGCGAGAGGTACACCTAAGATGCAGCCGCAATTGTATTTCCTGCAATAGATTCTCGTTAAATTGGCCGAAAATCGTAGGCTATTGCACTTTGTACACTAGAATTTGTTGAAAAGGCTGTTTTGTACATGATCCTCAAATATCTGTTGTACGAAATACAGCAGAATGCTATTTTCCAGCGAAATTAGAGCATTCTATTGCACAAAATACACTCACACAGTTTGAGCCATACTTCATACTTACCGCGTTTACGGAATAACTTCACTTCTGCAATCCTGATGCCCTGCTTCGCAGCAAACCCTACCATCTCAGTATTAAAAAAGGGGCTGCCGAAGAATGCTCTCTTCAGCAACCCCCGTTGCGTGTATTCTCTAATGAATCTGCGGGCACTCCCGCAAATCCGGCAGCGTCTTACTCAGCAGTCAGGATGTACTGGTTAAGTGTAGCTCTCAGCAGTTCCTGACGTCCGGATTTGTTCGGACGCGGGCTCTCGTTGTTCAGCGCGTAGTCAGCCAGCGAAGCCAGTGTTGCTTTGCCGGATACGATGTCAGCGCCAACGCCTTCGTTGAAGCTGCTGTAACGCTCAGCGATGAAGTTCTCGAATACGCCGTCTTCCAGCAGCTTAGCAGCTACCTTCAAGCCCTTAGCGTATACGTCCATACCGGAGATGTGTGCCAGGAACAGATCCTCAGGCTCGAAGGAAGGACGGCGTACTTTGGAGTCAAAGTTGATTCCGCCTTTGCCCAGACCATCGTTCTTCAGTACTTCATACAGAGTCAGTGTAGCATCGTAGATGCTTGCAGGGAATTCATCTGTATCCCAGCCGAGCAATGGATCGCCCTGGTTCGCATCGAGTGATCCCAGCATACCGTTGATACGGGCTACATGCAGCTCGTGCTCGAAGGTGTGGCCGGCCAGTGTAGCATGATTCGCTTCAAGGTTCAGCTTGAAGTGCTTATCCAGGTTGTACTTCTGCAGGAACGCGATGCAGGTTGCAGCGTCGAAGTCATATTGGTGCTTGGTAGGCTCTTTCGGCTTAGGCTCGATCAGGAATTGTCCGTCGAAGCCGATTTCCTTCGCATAATCAACAGCCATGCTGAACAGACGGGCAATGTTGTCTTGCTCCAGTTGCATGTTGGTGTTGAGCAGAGTTTCATAACCTTCACGGCCGCCCCAGAATACATAGTTGTCAGCGCCCAGACGTTTACCCACTTCCAGACCTTTCTTCACTTGTGCAGCAGCGTGTGCGAATACGTCAGCGTTACAGGTAGAACCTGCACCGTGCATGTAGCGCGGGTTGGTGAACATGTTGGCAGTGTTCCACAGCAATTTTTTGCCGGAAGCCTTCATGCCTTGTTCAAGGATGTCTACGATAGTATCGATGTTGCTGTAGAATTCACGCAGGGACGCGCCTTCAGGAGCGATGTCCACATCATGGAAGCAGTAGTACTGCAGGTCCATCTTCTCCATGAATTCGAATGCTGCTTCCGCACGTGCCTTAGCTTTGTCCAGTGTGCTCAGTTTGTCCCAAGCGCGGACTGCAGTTTCAGCGCCGAACGGATCGGAACCGCCAGCTGTTAATGTATGCCAGTAAGCCATTGCAAATTTCAGGTGCTCTTCCATTGTTTTGCCGGCTACGATTTCTGTAGGATTGTAGAATTTGAATGCATAAGGGTTGGTGGAACGGCTTCCCTCGTAAGAGATCTTGCTCACTGTTTCAAAATAAGCCATTTGTAAAATCCTCCTCGATATTTTGCTTCGCCCGCAAGCGTTTACAGCATCATCTTAACACATCTCTTTAACTTTGTATATTGGTTAAACAAAGTTTTTTTATTTTTATTTTTCCCGCTGTATTGAGCGATCCCGGTACCTGTTCCCACCTCTATAAGTTCCTTATATTTAAAAATATGTAACATCCGGATCGTCCTAATTCAATGGATGCAGTTGCATTTTTGCGCTCTTCATTCTAGACTAGGGGGCATACCCGCGCAGCGGAGAGCGTCTTCACGCTCACGTTTCAGCGGGAATTAGAACGTTAGGTTATAGTGTGAAACCTATAAATTCTTATATTGCAGAAGGAAGTGTGCCGCTTGAAAGTTACCGGTGATCAGGCGCTGGTCAAAAAAATAAACAAATCGATTATTTTACATACCATCCGTATGCATTCCCCTATCTCACGGGCCAAGGTATCCGGGGTGACAGGCCTTAATAAAGCCACCGTCTCCAATCTGGTAGCCGAGCTATGCGGACAGCAGCTGGTTACTGAGGCCGGACCCGGAGAATCCAGCGGCGGGCGCAAGCCGCTGATGCTGCATTTTAACGAAATGGCGGGAAGTGTGATCGGGATCGAGCTGCGGGTGAAACAGCTTAAGGCTGTACTCTGCGACCTGGGGGGCGGCATTCTTCATGAACGGGACAGTGTGCTGGAGACCCACGACTTCCCTTATGTGCTCGGGCAGATGCAGCAGATGATCTCAGAGCTGATTGCTACGGCCCCGCCTTCTCATTACGGGCTCGTCGGCATTGGTGTCGGCGTCCCGGGAATGGTCGATGAGCAAGGTGTTGTCCTGTTCGCGCCCAACCTGGGCTGGGAGATGGTAGACCTGCGTTCGATTCTGGAAAGCGCCTTCGCGGTGCCGGTCACCATTGATAATGAGGCCAATGCAGGCGCCCAGGGTGAGCTGAACTTCGGAGCGGCCCGCGATGTGCGCCATCTGCTGTATATCAGTGCGGGGTCGGGGATCGGGTCGGGGATTATTATTGGCGGAGAGCTGTACAAGGGCGCGCGCGGCTATGCCGGTGAGACAGGACATATGACGATTGAAGCGGAAGGCAAGCCATGCAGCTGCGGCAGCCGGGGCTGCTGGGAGCTGTACGCCTCCGAGAAAACCTATGATAACCCCGGCCTCTCCCTCCCGGCCCGTACTACGACCGGACTGGTCAAGTATGCACTTGAGGGGCAGCCCGATACGTTAAGCCATTTCAACTCCATTGGCGAGTATCTGGGGATCGGAGTTACCAATCTGATCAACAGCTTCAACCCCGAGCTGATCGTTATCGGCGGCGCTTTATCGGAGGCGGAGCCTTGGCTCGGCGAGCCGCTGCGCCGGGTGGTAGCTGAGCGTACCCTCCCCTATCACAAGCAGCAGCTCGAAATCACCTTCTCCAGGCTGGGAAGCCGGGGAACCATGATTGGAGCGGGTTTTTCAGCGGTTATGCATTTCCTGGGCAACATTCGCGTGACCCTATAGACGAATTGACGTAAAATCGCCGCATTTTTTTCTGCATTTCCTGCTCTAAAGGGAGTAGCTATCCTATATAATAAGGATACTTGTGTGACATTTGTCACCATACCCCTTTTTTTGAAATGGAGAGAGAATCCATGACTTATGTTGATACGTCTGATATTTCGGCGAAGATGTTCATCGCGGTGCTGCTGCTGCTCATCGTCATTGCTCCGCTCGTCAGCCTCGGTGTCCTGCGTCTGTTCCAGTCGCGGAAGAAATCGGGATTCCTCCTTATCGCCAGCGGCATTGCCGTTTATGCTGTCTTTCAGATGTTCATGTCTCTTACCTGAGGCCTGCAAGCAGACAGTAACAACGCAAGCAAGTGGAGAAGCAGTATTTAAGATTGTTCATATTCGTTAAAACAAGTCAGACCCATGGGCAGATTTAAATGTTGTTTTTCCGCCGCCGTACGCAAAGAGCCGCCTCCCATCGGGAAGCGGCTCTTTATATTTCAGGATTGCCGGCTATTATTCCGTTGCAGCCAGAGCCTTGTCGAACTTGGTCTTGTTCATTCCGACGATCTTCATATCCCCGATCACCGTAATCGGCACGGCTCTCATGCCCATATCCCACACCTGCTGGGCGTACTCTTCATTCTGCTCGATGTTGCGTTCTTCGTACGCTACCCCTTTATCGCTCAGGAAGCTTTTCACCTGACGGCAATGCGGGCAATTCGTCGATGTGTATACAATTACATTCTCCATAGTATGATTTCCTCCTCGTATCTAAGTATTAGACTCTGAGATCTATTGTAGCACCGGAATCCTTGCTTCTCCAAATGCCAGACTTACATAATTACTGCGCTGTGCTCCAGGCTCTCGATATATTTCTCGGCATCCATAGCCGCCATACAGCCGCTGCCTGCAGCCGTGATGGCCTGTCTGTAACGGGTATCCTGCACATCGCCGCAGGCGAATACGCCGGGAATGTTCGTCTCGGAGGTTCCGGGGTTCGATACAATATAACCGTTCGCATCCGTAGTAATCTGTCCGCCCAGGAATGCCGTATTCGGATGATGGCCGACCGCCACGAATACCCCGCTGGCTTCAATGAACTCTTCTTCGCCTGTCTCGTTGTTGACCACCTTCAGCCCGGTTACCCCCTTGTCTCCGGCAACCACTTCAACAGGGGTGCGGTTCAGTCCCCAGCTCACTTTGGCGTTATCGCGGACACGGTCCTGCATAATCTTCGAGGCCCGCAGCTCTTCACGCCGGTGTACCAGGGTTACCTTGGAGGCAAAACGTGTCAGGAAGCCCGCTTCTTCAAGCGCGGAATCGCCGCCGCCGACCACCACGATCTCTTTGCCGCGGAAGAAAAATCCGTCACAGGTGGCACAAGTGCTGACCCCGCGTCCGATGTTATCCTGCTCCCCGGGAATCCCGAGATACTTGGCCGTAGCACCCGTGGAGATAATCAAAGTATCCGTGATCAGCGTGCCCATGCCTTCCACATTCAGCTTGAACGGACGGTCGCCCAGCTCCACGCTGTTCACCCAGCCGGTCACGAACTGTGCACCGAAACGCTCTGCCTGCTTGCGCATATTATCCATCAGATCGGGACCCAGAATGCCTTCCGGGAAGCCCGGGAAGTTCTCGATCTCCGTTGTAGTTGTAAGCTGTCCGCCAGGCTGCGGACCTTCGATAACGAGCGGGTTCAGGTTCGCACGGGCCAAATATATAGCAGCTGTCAATCCGGCCGGTCCAGTACCGACAATAATTGATTTGTACATGATGATATCCCCCTTGAGATGGACGGAAAAGACGCCGTTCCTTATTTAAAATAATTATAATCTAGTATTTATTATGATCACCTCAAGGGGAGTTGTCAATATGTCAGAACCGTTGTAAACGCTCCTTTTTGTGAACAATTCAATTTTAAGCAATTAAGTTGAACCGGCTTTGCCGGCCCTATGGAGGACGGTACCGTTTCAGCGGGAAATAGAAGGATAATTTATAGAGTGAAACCTAAAAATTCTTATATTTTTAAAATATTAACGCAGTAGACGCAATCCGTTAAGGATGACGAGAATCGTGCTTCCCTCATGCCCAACCACCCCGAACGGCAGCGCAATCCCCTGCACAAAGTTGCTGATCATCAAGGTGGCAATGACCGTTACGGCAAAAATCATATTCTGCTTCACAATCCGCTGCGTCCGGCGCGCCAGGGCAATCGTCCCGGCAATCTCTTCAATGTTGTCATTCATCAGCACCACATCGGCAATCTCCAGGGCAGCCCCGCTGCCCTTCATTCCCATGCCCATGCCAACCGTTGCGGTAGCGAGTGCAGGTGCATCATTCACCCCGTCGCCTACCATGATGACATGACCGTATTGCTCCCGAAGCGCCTTGACATGCGATACCTTATCTTCCGGCAAAAGTCCCGCGAACACGAAATCAACGCCGCTCTGCCCCGCAATGACCCGGGCTGTAGCCTCGCGGTCTCCGGTCAGCATCGCTACCTTGATCCCCAGAGCATGCAGCTTGCGCACGGCAGCCGCCGCCTGGGGGCGAACGGTGTCCTGCAGGGCAATCATTCCGGCGATGATCTCGCCGGCAAGGATCAGCGATACCGTTTTGCCTTCCTGTTCCAGCCTGCTGCGCAGAGCCTTCCAATGGTCCGCAGCCGCCCCTTCTGCTTCATCCAGCAGATTCGACTTGCCGATCCGCCACAGCTGGCCGTCTATGACGCCTTCAATTCCCCAGCCGGTAACCGACTGGCTCTCTTCAATCTCACGCAGTCCGATCTGCTCCGCTTCTGCCAGCGCGACAATGGCTTCTGCCAGCGGATGCCCCGACAGCTTCTCGATGGATGCACTCACGGCCAGCAGCTCTTCCCGCACATACCCTTCTCCGGCGATGAAGTCCGTGACCTGCGGAATTCCCTCCGTCAAAGTACCGGTTTTGTCAAAAGCAACGACCGAAGTCCGCGCCATATTCTCCAGATGAACTCCGCCTTTGAACAGGATGCCTTTGCGGGCGCTCTTGGAGATGGCCGACAGCATGGCAGGCATGATTGAGGATACCAGCGCACACGGGGATGCCACGACCAGGAAGACCATTGCCTTGTAGAACGTATTGCTCCAGCTCCAGTCCAGCACAAACGGCGGCAAGGTAATCAGCAGGACTGTGGCAGCCACCACAACCCGGGCATATACGGATTCCAGCCGTTTGATAAAACGCTGCGAATCCGGCACTTCGTTCTCCGCCTCTTCCACCATGCGGATGATTTTGGCAAACAGTGTATTCTCGGCAGTCTTCGTCACTTCTATATAGAGGGGGCCTTCTCCATTGACGGTACCGGCGAATACTTCACTGCCGACAGCTTTGTCTACGGGAAGCGATTCTCCCGTGATAGAGGCCTGATTCACAGAGGATTCCCCCCGGCATACCTTGCCGTCAGCGGGAACCAGCTCACCCGGACGGACCAGCAGCAGATCGCCCAGCACAAGCTGATCAATGGGCACCTCGCTCATCGTTCCCTGCTCAATGCGCACAGCGGTAGCCGGCTTGAGGGCCAGCAGAGAGGAGATATCCTTTTTGCTGCGTTCCATCGTATAGCTCTCCAGCGCTCCGCTCAGGGCAAAGATGAAGATGAGCATCGCCCCTTCATTCCAGTATCCGATGGAGGCGGCACCCAATGCTGCAGCAATCATCAGCAGGTTGACATCCAGGTCACGCTCTTTGACCAGCGTCTCCACGCCTTCCTTCGCCTTCATCCAGCCGCCCAGTGTATAAGAGATCACGTAGAGAATTACGGATAAGACCTCCGACCAGCCGCTGGCAGCCCAGGCTACCAGCATAATCAGCCCGCTCCCCAGAGCAGCCTGCATTTCGGAGTTACTAAGCACCGCCAGCGGATCGAAGCGGCGCGGTCCCGGAGTCCGGGGCTGCTGCGCCCCTCCTTGACGCGCTATGGATTTGGGCATTGATTTCGAGGTTGCTTGCATCATAAATCACCTTCCTGAATGGTTTTGGTTAAGCGCACACTTGAGAATGAGAGCCATTATTAACACCCTTAAAATGACACATGCTGCCCCGGCATCGCCGGGACAGCATGTTGAATAGGTATGGTTGTTGAGGATAATGACTGGGATGATGGCATGACTCAAAGTGATGACTGGAAGATAGTCATGCCTGGAAGAGAGTAAGAGATAAATGAATGACTGAGAGATGAATGAGAATGATAATCATTGTTGCGATAGAGCAACTATATTTCCTTCGTGCAACTTATACCTATACTATACCACGCAAGGCGTAAAAGTAAACCCGGGGGCAAGCCTGATTTTTGAGGAGAGAGGGTTGGCCTGGAGACAGGGTAAGGGTTGCTGGGGCGGATGAAGAGAATTCGGGTTAGGGAGTTATTGAAGGTGCTTGGGAATTTGTTTAACGTCATTAACAGTAATTTCTGGTTCACCTGCGAATTCAGGTGCACTTCTGCACCTCATTGATCCAGCGATTTCAAGTGGTGGGGCCAGGTGCGCAGTTCCTGTTTGCATCAATCGGCTGATCGTTGAACGCCAAAAAAGTGCCCCGTACGGGCGATGCTAGAGGCCGCCCACGGGACACTTTTAAATACTGCTTATACACTCTGTCTCTACAGAAAGCCTGCAGCTACATTATGACCTCCACTTTCACTGATGGTTTGTGCGGGTATGAGGGGATGACTGTGCCTTCGAGCCGTTCGCCATCCACCCGGATTTCTTGTACGCCTGAGCAGACACGGCTGTTGTTCTTCACGGTAATCTCATACTCGCAGCCACGGAACCGCCGGGTGACCGAGAAGCCCTCCCAGGCAGACGGGATGCACGGGTTAATGGACAGTCCGGCCAGCACCGGCTTGATGCCCATAATATACTGCGTAGCGGCCACATACATCCACGCGGCCGTCCCGGTCAGCCAGGAGACATTCGCCAGACCGAATCTGTCGGACTCCGGCCCGAACAGGTTCGAGGCATAAACATACGGCTCCGCTTTGTAGCGCCGGATTCCGGCCTGCTCCATGGCGATGTTCGGGATGAGCTGACGGTAATATTTATACGCCTGGTCCCCTCTGCCCAGCATACACTCCGCAATAATCGCCCAGGTATTGGCGTGGCAGAAGACGGCACCGTTCTCCCCGGTTCCTTTGTTATAGTTGGTTAGCGGATCGGCGGGATCGGGGAAGGTGGTGATGGACGGATGCAGTTTTTTGATGCCCAGCTCTGTATCGAGAATGTCGCGCACACTATCCATCGCCTTCAGCCCCTTGTCAGCCTCAGCCATCCCGGACAGGGTAGCCCAGGTCTGGGCATTGAGCCAGATCTGGGCCTCCTCATGCTCAGCGGTACCCAGATACCGCCCGTCATCCATCACCGCACGCCGGAACCATTGGCCGTCCCAGCCCAGCGTGTTCACGAGTAACTTCTGCTCCCCGTAGAGCCGCTCATAGTCCGCCGCATGCTCCGGGTAACCGGAGGCCGCCGCCAGATCCTTCATGCGCAGCAGCACCGTCCCGAACTGCATCGCTGTCCAGATGCTTTCCCCCCTGCCCTCACGGCATACACGGAAGAGCTGGTCATTCCAGTCCGAGCGCAGCATCAGCGGGAAGCCGTTCGGTCCCAGCCGGGAGACGGTGAAGTCCACCGCCCGCTTCAAATGATCATAGAGCGTCGCTTCACCGCCGTCATAGAATGGAATATTTTCCTGGAGGAATGAGGCATCCCCGGTCTCGGCAAGAATGTCCCATACCGCCAGCGCCGTCCACAGGTGATCATCCGAGTGGATGCTGGTCACCGGGTCCCATCCCTCATTCGGGAAAAAGTAATGATTCACATGCCCGTCCTGATATTGCTGCCCCAGGAGCAGGCGGACTTTATCTTTGGCGGCCTCCGGATCGTAGGGTACAACCGCCAGAATATCCTGGGCCGTATCCCGGTAGCCTACACCCCGGAAGGTGCCGGTGGCATAATACGAAATATTGCGCGAGAACAGGAAGTTCCGCTGTGACTGGTACGGATTCCAGGTGTTGAGCATACGCTGCGCATCCTGATCCGGCAGCTCACAGCTCCACGCCCCGAGGTAACGCTCCCAGTTCTCCTGAAGCGCCGCATAGGAACGGGTGACGAAATCTGCCTCCCGCGAATGGCCGATGGCCCGTACAATCTCTTCCTCGTTCATCGCTGTCCCCAGGAAAAAGTTCACGGTGCGGGTCTCGCCGGGCGCAAGCGTTACCCGGACCTGGAGTGCGCCGCAGGGGTCGCCACCCAGAATGGACGAACCGGTGCAGCCCCCCTGCTCAATAGCGGCCGGATTGGATTCGCTGCGGTAGCTGCCGATGAATTCTTCACGGTCTCCGTCATACCCGGCGAGCGGTGCATCGGACATCATATAGACCAGCGGGGTTTCGTCCGGCTTGGGCTGATTCTCCACCCCGTATTTGTAGATCAGCGCTTCCTTGTCATGGTACTGCACCGACACCTGATGCTTGTTATAGCATTGCCATTGCAGCTCGCGCATGAATTCCATCATCCCAAATTCGGCGTAGGCATACACGTTCAGCTCCTTGACCTTGCTGCTATGGTTCGTCAGCGTCAGATTCCAGATCAGGGAATTCTCATGGGGCCCGACAAAATAAACTGTCTTCGCCGCCAGCTCATCCGCCTGCGCTTCAAAGCGGGTATAACCCATTCCGTGGCTGCTCTTCCACTCCTGAGGTTTCTGGAAGGCCGGCTCATAGGTAGGACACCAGTAGCTGCCTGTACCGGCATCCTGCAAATAAATATAAGGGCCGGAGCGGTCGGTGGGCAGATGGAAGAAACGGTAGCGGGTAATCCGCCAGATCTGCGGAGAATTATAGAAGGCCAATCCGCCGCCTGCATGGGACAGCATCGTATGGAAGGTCCCGTTGGATAAATAGTTCAGCCAGGGAGTCGGCATATCATGCCGCTTGAATTCCACCTCCCTCGCCTCATCGTTGAAGGCAAAATACTGGTCAAGCTCAGCAGTGCGGGCAAGCAAATTGTTCCCATAAGGCGGTTCTACAGTATTGTTACTCTGTGCGTGGCCAGATGAGTCTACGGGTGGTACGGATGATGTGGACGGTGCGGGTGATGCAGATGCTGCGGATGGTACCGGTTCATTGGCGTTCATATCGGTCTGCTCCTCTCTATTGCTCTTGCTCACTTGGGCTCCACCTCATCCATCGTCAGGCGGAATTCCAGATCATTCATATACGTGCCGTCTGTATTCAGGAACACCATGCCGAAGGCAATATCCTCCTGCGTTCCCCGGACGATGGCGATCAGGCGGTTGATTCCGCTTGTCAGCGTAATCTCCTGTTCAGGCTCCGGCACTAACCGGCCATTCATGTAGATGTCAAAAGCACAGGCCGATTTCACCCGGAGTCTGCCGGTTCTTGTGCCGTCCGGCTTCCCGCTGCCTGTGGCTGCGGCTGCGGCTTCGGTAGTGGCTGCAACTTCGGTAGCAGCTGCGCCCGCCGTCTCCGGCAGGTATACGAAGCAGCTCAGGAACAGGGGCCGGCCTTCCGGTGCGGGGATGAGGAAGGTTCCGTCCGGGCGGCGTTCTTTTTTCTTCATCCAGCCGTATAGGCCTTCCCCCAGATTGTTCAGGGAGAACTCGGGGTCGGTATAGTAATCCTTCATCGCCTCGTAGTCGATGTGCGGCGGACAGAACAACGTCATTGCGGCCTCCACCGCCCACTGCGCATCCTCCTTGTCATGAAGCAGCAGCTCATCGGCGAACGAGGCTCCGAGATTGCCGAGCAGGCGGGTGTAGAGCCTGAGACTCTTGTCACTGTCCGGATCGGCGAGCAGCTGCGAGCAGAGGATCTCTCCCGCTCCGGCCGCCTGCCGGATTACAAAAGCCCCGGGAGCAGCGGCCTGGCGGCGGTTCAGCTCGACCAGCGCCAGCCGGCTGTATTCCGCCGTATGCTGCCCGGCGAAATAGTCCTTCCAGGCTGTGCCTTCGACGCTGGTGCACAGCACCTCCGCGTCCGGCACCTCCAGCCTGCAAACGGCAAGCTCCCGGTTGACGACATCCCGGGGCGAGAGATGCACCTTGTCGAAGCCGAACAGGTCGACCGGGCTGATGCCCTGCATGGCGGCGTGCGCATAGTCCGCCGCCAGATGATACGTCCCGTGCGGCGCGATGCGCACGGGAGCATCCAGCAGGCGGGCAAGTGCCTCCTGCCCGCCGGGCTCCGCCGGCAGCACCAGCACGCTGCCGCCGGCCAGGACCGCCTGGCGCACGGCTTCCGCCGCGCCCGGCGCGTCCAGCAGTGCGGCCTCCACGACGAGGAGGCCGGGGGGCAGGCCGGACAAGCCTGCGGCGCTGTCCAGCCTGTGGCCCTTGAGGCGGAGCTTGCTGAGCAAGGCCTCCGCCATGCCGCCGCTGCGGACCCAGACCGCAGCGGACCCAGCCGCCGCGGGCGCCAGCGCGGCGGCTGGCTTGGCTGCGGCGGAACGCGCAGCCGGGGGTGCAGCCGCGTGGACCGCGCGGCCCGCGTACTGCAGCAGGCTGCGCAGCAGCAGCTGTGCCTGGGGAACCCGCTGGAGATGATCCATAATCTCCAGCTGATTCGCCAGGAGCATGCCCGCACCGCTGCGGTATTCGAGCAGCGGCGACCACAGATCGCCGCCGTCTCCGAAGTCCCCTGCGCTGCATTCCAGCAGCAGGGTGAAGTCGCCGGTTACCGGCTTCTCGAATGCCGCCCGGATGATTGGCAGCGGCCCGTCCTCGCGCAGCTCCCCATGCCAATACATCAGATCCTCCGCGCCTAATCCCCGGAGCACCGGATGTCCGTAATCCCCGCTATGTGCGCGGATGAATTCCCGGCGGTTGAGCGGCAGCCGGCCAGGAGAGAGCTGAAGCTGCTCCAGCAGCAGCAGCCGGCCGCCCCGCTGCACGAAGCCTCTCAGCCTCCGGTCCAGCGCCCCGTCCTTATCCTGCATTTTGCTGCCGACAATCAACAGGGTTCCGGCCGCAAGCTTATCTACCGCTTCCGGCTCTGCCCGGACCAGCGCAGGCACCAGCACGTGAATCGCCTGGAAGTCCCGGTCTGAGCCGATGTATGCTGCGGGCAGAGCGATCTCTACCCGCTCCGTCCGGCAGCTCCCGGACACCAGGCGGTAGCTTACCTCAAGCTCATGCATCAGTTCACTGCCATGGAACAGCCGGGCAGACAGCTTAGCTTCGCCTTCACTTGCCGTTGCGCCTATTTCAGCCCCATCTCCTGCTGCTGGCCCAGTTCCTTCACCATTGACCGGGTCCGGCATCCACTCCAGCCGGATGCTCCGGCGCTGAGCAGGCTCATGACGGAAGCGGAAGGCCTCGCTGTGTACCCTGCGCCCGCCCTGCATAACTTCACATTCAATCGTCACATCCTGCGCGGACAGCGTATCGTTATAGACATCGAAGCTGCGGGAGACCGGCGCATCATCGAAGAAGCAGCGGTTGTATTCGGCTGCAATCAGCGTGACCGGCTTGAAGGCCGCAGCCATAATGGCAAAAGCAGGATTAGGCAGGTAGACCGGATACTCCTCGGGCAGCAGCCCGTTGTTCAGCGAAAGCGAGTAGGCCGGAATCACAGCAGGCTTAGGGCCGGGTGTGGTCAGGTCGGCCTGCGGCAGCTTCAACTCCTGCTCCGGCATGGCCCGCATGAAGTAGTGGACAAAGTTAAAGGTGGAGATCCCTGAGACGCCTTGCCGCCGTGCATATTCCACAAACAGCCGCTCCTTGTGGGCCAGCCCGGCTGCACTTGCGTCCGAATCCTTATATACCTCCATTCCTGAGTACATACTGCTGTTCTGCGGGCAGATGTACCACCAGCCGCCATGCTCGCCGAAGGTGAGCGGAACCTTCCGGTCCCACTGCGCGATCGTGCCGTCAATGTTATAATGACGGCTCTCCACCTCGGTCTGCTGCTTGGAGACCAGACGGTTATCTCCTTCCACCATCACCGGACGGGTATCATCCAGCACCTTCATCAGCTCAATCAGGCCTGGGATATGCTGCTTGTATTGATCGCGCCCATCCACCCAGCGCATCTCGTTCTGCACACTCCACAGAATGACCGAAGGGTGATTCTTGTCCCGCTGCACCAGCCGCTGCACATGCGCGCGGCAATTGCCGATGAAATCGGGATGGGCGGCATCCATGCTTTTGCTGGAGCCGTAGATGGCCGTCTCATCGACAATCAGCATCCCCTCCTCATCGGCAATCCGCAGATAATCGGACGGATACGGCTGCGCATGAAGCCGGATGCTGTTAATCCCGGCCTGCCGGCACATCCGGTACCAGCCCCGGATATAGTCCTCTGTCTGCTGGGCCGCCCCCTGAAAATGCCAGGAATCCCCCCGCAGATTAACAGGAATCCCGTTCAGCATAAATTGCGGCCCTTCGCACCAGAACTCCCGGAAGCCGAAGGTCTCGCTCCGGCGGTCCAGAATCTCGCCGTCCGCTTGCAGCACAAGCTCCAGCTCATACAGGACAGGGGAATCCGGGCTCCACAGCATAGCCTCCTGCCAAGGCAGGCTGAAGGCCGCTCCGCCCCATTCCCGGCTGCCGGTATTGACGCATAACTGCCGCCCGGCCGCACCCTCCGCAGGGCGGGGCGTTACTCCCGCTTCCGCTTCAAGGACGGGCAGCGGACGGGCGGACGAGAGCGGCTGCGGACGATTCTGCGGCTCTGCCAGCGCGGCCTGTACGCCGGTCTCCCGCTCGCGGACCTGCAGGAGCAGCCGCAGCCCTTCGGGTGAAAGCCCGTCTTCTGTGCTGCTGCTTATCAGAGTATCCACTTCCAGCCTTCCCTGGCGGACAGAGGTGCGGATCGTAAGATCCTCCAGCGAGACCTGCGGATAACCCTCCAGGACAACATCCTGCCAGATGCCCCGGGCGATTCTGCCGAACCAGGAGCCGGAGAGTCCGGTGATTTTGGTCTCCCCGGAGGGGAGCACCGCCGTGTCGAAGCTGCCGCAGACTACATGGAGCTGCTGCTCCCGGCCGGGCTTCACCAGCGCGGTGATATCCAGCCGCAGGGGCAGGAAGCCGTCCTCCCAGAGCGCAATCCGCTCGCGGTCCAGATAGATGGCCGATTTTTGCAGAATGCCCTCGAACCGCAGTACGACCCGCTGCCCAAGCATCGTCTCCGGCACCTGAAAGCTGCGGTGAAGCACCCCGGCTTCAGCTTCGTTCCATTCCTCGGGGTATCTATACACATCGAAGGGCTGGAACTGGTATTCGGCGACTTCGCCGAATTTGCTGCCCGAAGGCGCAGTATAGCTGTAGCGCCAGCTTGAGGGAACCTGTATTTTGCGGGCCTCGTATTGCAGTCTCTTTGGAAGCGCGCGGCTGCGCGGCTGGCCATAGAGCGGCATGAAATCCCACTCACCATTGAGACATATGGATGTACGTAGCATAATCATTCTCCTTTTCCTGTATGGGGGCGGGGGATGGTAAGGACGTGCGCAAGCTTTTTCCAAATGGCCTGATCCGGCTCCACCTCACTCCATTTCCTGAAATGCGGGTCCATCACCTCACCCCAGTTGTCCGGCCGCAGATTCGTGGTAAGCTTCCCGTTGTATGGTGCAGGCTCTACCGTTGCAGGCAGCTCGGAATAGAAAAACAGCAGGTTCTCATGCAGCCCGATAATCCCGTACTTGTCACCGTCTCCCGGGTGCTCCTCCTGGTACTGATAATGGTGATACACATAGCTTGCGACCTGCTCCGGCTTCAGTACCGCCACTCTTCCGTAGGGGGTTCCCGCCGAATGACTGCGCTTCCAATGCTCTGCGGAAACCGGCTGCTGATAATGAAAAATATCCATCATAGGCACCCACAACCGGGGCTGCTCCCCTCCCGGCCATTCCTTGAGAATCTCTGCCGCACCCTGGAATAACTGCTCCGGCTCCACCTCCCGGCTGGTGCACTCATAGTACAGAAACAGCTCCTGGCCATCCTGAAAAATACTCAGCCATTCAAGTCTCAGCCTATCCATACGTTCATTCAGTAACGGGGTATGTGCATCCCAGAACGCTGACGAATTAGCTTCGTCCCTGCACTCGGCTCTATATAAACAACGCTGCATCCGTGTCCCTCCAACCTTATGTCATCTACCCCTTTAGAGTACCGTATCCGTCGGGCCGATTCCTTGACGATCATGCCCTTCTTTAGCATGATAACGACATGCGAAAATGCGGCTAAACGTGCACATGATACGGCAGCGGGACCAATGGTGGATTGGCCGTAATGTGGTGCATTTATGCTCTTCATTCGTGCGCCTGTGGTGAATTTTCGGAAATATAGTGTATTTATACCCTTCATTCGCACTCCAACGGGAGATTTCCAGAAATGTAGTGTATTTATGCTCTTCATTCTCACACCAATGGTGGATTTCCAAATATGTGGTGTATTTATACCTTTCATTCGTGCGCCGCTGTCCGCCCCCGTTTCCGTCACGGGTTTATGAGCCTAATCCTCCTATCAACAATCCCCCCTGCGGCCACTCCCAATTGTCCATCGCAATAATTCCGAAAGGTACGGTCTCCTGAATCGAGCCTTGCATATCCTTCATCCGCTCAATGACACGGGCGATATGGCCTTCCAGTGCTGTTCGTGACACGGTCTTCATCCTGTTCCCCCTTGTGAATGTCCTGACCAGGGCCTGCTGCTGCTAAGCTGCTGCCCAATCGCCCTGTTCGCCACCTCAGTGTAGCCAAGCGGCGGAATGCCGTCCATTAACAAGAATCTTGCTAATCGCCCTCCATTCTGGCATTGTTCTTGGTGGAGCCGTATTCGTCTTAGGCGGGAGCGGTGCTCACATGCATATTCGGTATATTTTATAGTCAGGGAGGATAACAGCAATGAGAGTTAAATTCGATCTTTTTCCAGGCGGAGTTTCTAAAGCGCTAACAACGAGCTGGGATGATGGAAGAATCCACGACCGTAAGCTCGTGGAGATTCTGAATGGGCATGGACTGAAGGGGTCTTTTCATCTGAATTCGGGGTTATTCGGCAATGAGGGCTACATCTCGCGGGACGAGGTGGCTGCGCTCTATGAGGGGCATGAGATTTCGGCGCATACCAGCACCCATCCCTTCCTCACCATGACCCCGCGCGAGGGGATCGCCGATGAGATTCTGACCGACCGTAAGGCGCTGGAGGCGTTGGCCGGTTATCCGGTAAGAGGCATGTCCTATCCGTTCGGCAATTACGATGATCAGGTGATCGGCTTGCTGCCTGCCCTGGGCATTGAATATTCCCGCACGGTGAATTCCCACCGCAGCTTCAGCCTGCCGGACAACCTGCTGGCCTGGCACCCTACCTGCCACCACAAGGAGATGCTCAGCCTGGGCCAAAAGTTCCTGGAGGAGAAGCCCCGCTTCTCGTACATGCAGCTTCTCTATGTCTGGGGACACAGCTATGAGTTCAATGACGATGACAACTGGGGAGAGCTGGAGCAGTTCGCCGCTATGATAGGCGGCCATGAAGACATCTGGTATGCGACAAACATTGAGATTGTGAACTACCTGTCTGCTGTACAGGGACTGCGCTTCTCCGCTTCGCAGGAGATGGTCTATAATCCTTCGGCTACGGAGGTGTGGGTCTCTGCGGGGGATGAGGTCCGCCGGATTCCGGGCGGGGGGACGGTTAGACTGGGGTAGAAATTGCTGGCCACGAAGGAGAAATGTTGCACAAATTGCAGCTTTGATTCATTACTCCCGGGGTTTTGAAAGGAATGTTGTACAAAATGCAGGAATTGTCTCTCCCATCAGTTCGGGGGATGAGAAATGCTGCATTTCATGCAGCAATCCATAGTTACAGCCGACTTAACGCGGGGAATGTTGTATTTAGTGCAGGATTTCGGCTACAGCATCCGAAAGGTACACGGTGGTGTGGCAACTCCCTGCCTTAAGCAGCACAAGATAACCCGATTCCGCCGCAGCCTGAATGGCTGGAGGAATCGGGTTATTGTTATAGCAGAGTCGCTTAGGCACTGAGAGTTATCGGTAATGATGTATAGTCTGGCGGCCCAAAGGCCTGATCACCGGCGTGTGTCGGTGATCAGGCTTAGATGGTGGCAGCAGCTTGAGCACAGTTCGCGGTTCTAGATGAATTAGGAACAGCCGCCCTGTCTGCCTCCTACTGCCAGCTTCCGGCGGCAGCATCGGAATGCTCCTGCCTCGCTATCCAAGTGAGGCAGGCCGCCCGCAGCAGCGCTTCGGTCCGCTGGGCCGCGCTGCAAAAGATCCCGCTCAGGCCGATCTCATACAGATCAGCCAGCGCGTACGCCGCCGGTGCCCCCGCGGCGAGCACTGCCGCCGCCGGCCGCACCCGGCGCACGGCGGCCAGCACCCCGGCCGCCGCCTGCGCGAAGCCCTCGGCGGCGCTCTCCCCCGGCGCGGCTTCGCCCGCCGCGCCGTCCAGCACCAGGAAATCGGCGATGCGCGCGATTTCCCCGGCGGCAGCCTGCCCCACATCGGGCGCGAGCAGCGCCCCGATACGGCAGGCTGCCGCATAAGCGTGGCCGAGGGTCTGCTCGGCCACGCCCTCAATGAATTCGCGCTGCGCCGCGAATTCCTCCAGGCTGGCGGGGTACGGCGCCAGCAAGTCGATGCGGCTGTCGCCGCCCAGCCGCTGGCTGTGCAGCGCGGCAGCGAACAGCGCGTCAAGCTGCGCATCCTGAAGCGCAGCGAGCCTGGCCGGGCGGGCAGCAAGCTCCGGCGTATAGAGCAGAGCCACTGCGGCCCAGACGCCATCCGCCGACTCCAGGAGGTCGGCAGCAGCAGCCCGCAGCCGGTGATAGATCCGCTGCAGGATACGCTCCGCCTGCTCCTCATCACTGCATGACATCCAGCTTGAATAGAGTGTTGCAACCTCCGGCGCAAGCAGCCATTCTTCGCCCCGGATCAGGCAAGGGCCCGCAGGGTAGACACCCGGCTCTGCGCGTTGAAGAGACCGCTCGCCCGCTCCATCGCGCAGGACCAGGAATGCCTGTCGCTCACCCGGGCGGCGGGAATACGTCCGGTCCCGGTTCACCTTTCCCTTACGCGGTTCCCCTTCAGCAAGAAATTCCGCTGCGGCGGAAGCGACAGATGCGGACTGGCTCATCTCTATGCCAAGGGTCCGGTCGCCGGTGTTATACTTGAACGGGCGCTCTTCCTTGTTTGGATCATCCTTCTGCTGGCGTTCACCCTTCATCCTCGCACCCACCCTTTACCTTTGAATTACTGCCGCTCCGCTCTCCCTGGGGAGAAGCTGCCAGCATTTTAAGAGGCTTCAATCTATAAATACTGGCAATGACACTGAAATATGCAAGCGGTAACAAATGAATGCGACAGCAGCACCTCACCGGATGAGTAGTGAGCAGGCGGTGGGGCGGCGAGTTAAGGTGGAACGACGACCTGGAGTCCGTGGGTAAGCTGACGTGAGTGGGTGAGCTGGAGTGAGTGGAGCGAGTTGGAGCAGGTAGGAAGTAACCTTTACATATTTGTTGTTAATCTCTTAAGGCTTTGAAATGGTTCGGGGTCGGGGTTGGAGTTCGGGTTGGCTTCGGCTTGACGCTTGAGTGATCTATTGTATTTACTACAGCAGATTTTCTCCCGCTCCTCTCACGAACCGCTTTTCTTGCGAACCGCTTTCCTCACAATCCGCTTCCTCATTTCTCACATCCCCGCCCCTTCTCCCTCTTCCCATTACTCCCCCCCATCTCCTGCTCCCGCTAAAAAAAGACCACCGCCTAATACAGAAACATTCTGCATCAAACAGTGGTCTTTAATTTCTCTTCCTAAGTTTCTTGGAGGAATACACGGCTTCTGCTCACCGTCTATCCGGCTGCAACTCTCCGGCAGCTCAGCGGCTCAACCGCTCCCCCAAACACAGCCCGTTCCCGCTAGACTAGCCCTGCTGGCTGGCAGCGATCGCCTGCTCCAGGTCGTAGAGGATGTCATCGATGGATTCGGTTCCGATCGACAAGCGCAGCAGCTCCGGCGTTACACCAGCCGCCTTCTGTTCCTCATCCGACAGCTGCTGGTGGGTCGTGCTGGCCGGGTGGATGATCAGCGACTTGGAATCGCCGACATTGGCCAGATGCGAGAACAGCTTCACGTTCTCGATAACCTTCACCCCTGCGGCAGCCCCGCCCTTGATGCCGAAGGTCAGGATCGCCCCTTGGCCCTTAGGCAGATATTTCTGGGCCAGCTCATAGGATGGATGGCTCTGCAGTCCGGCATAGCTGACCCACTCTACATCATCATGCGCCTCCAGATACCGGGCAACCTTCAGTGCATTCTCGCTGTGGCGCTCCAGACGCAAATGCAGCGTCTCCAGACCCTGCAGCAGCAGCCAGGAGTTGAACGGGGAGATCGCCGCGCCAAGGTCGCGGAGCAATTGCACGCGGGCTTTGATGATGTAGGCGATTGGCCCCACCGCTTCCGTGTAGACTACACCGTGGTAGCTCGGGTCCGGTTCGGTCAGGCCCGGGAACTTGCCGCTGGCCTTCCAGTCGAACTTGCCGCCGTCCACGATGATACCGCCGATGGAGGTTCCGTGTCCGCCGATGAATTTGGTGGCCGAGTGTACGACGATATCTGCCCCGTGTTCGATTGGACGCAGCAGATACGGGCTCGGGAAGGTATTGTCCACAATCAGCGGAATGCCGTGCTCGTGGGCGATGGCGGCAACTTTTTCGATATCCAGAATGTTCCCTTGCGGATTGCCAATCGTCTCGGCGTAGAGCGCCTTGGTCTTATCTGTGATCGCTGCCCGGAAGTTCTCAGGGTCATCGGAATTCACGAAGTTCACCTTAATCCCCAGCTTGGGCAGCGTCGTGGAGAACATATTATAGGTTCCGCCGTAGAGACTGGCCGAAGAGACAATCTCATCGCCTGCTCCGGCAATATTCAGAATAGAGAAGGAAATCGCCGCTTGCCCGGAAGCGGTCGCCAGTGCCCCTGCCCCGCCCTCCAGAGCAGCCAGCCGCTGTTCAAACACATCAGTCGTCGGATTCATCAGCCGGGTGTAGATATTGCCGAACTCCTTGAGCGCGAACAGATTTGCAGCGTGCTCCGCATCGCGGAACCCGTAGGAAGTGGTCTGGTACAACGGCACGGCACGGGCTAGAGTAGTGGGATCAATCTCCTGGCCTGCGTGGACAGCGAGGGTTTCAAAGGACAGCTTGCGCTCTTCTGACATGGTGTTTCCTCCTCTAAAATAGGTAATGTCAAATGTTAACTCTACAAGATTGTACCTATTCTCTCACAAACCATGTCATTTGAAAAGATAAAATTCTTATTAATTCACTGTGTTTTATTAAGTTTAGTAAATCCCCGGCAGAGCCTCATGGCTGCTGCCCCATCCCCTTCATGAAGCTCATGAATTTCTCCGCAATTTCTGCGGGATGAGAACGGTATAAATAATGATTGGCATCCAGCAGCTCCATTTCGGCATGGACGGAATTCTGAATCAGCTTCTCATGCTCAGGAATCCATTGATCGGTTGCCGGATGCTCTGCTTGAACAAAAAGAAGGACAGGGAGATTGGGAGGGAATGTTACCCCCCGCTGTTCAGCCTCTTTAAAGCTGGAGTACATGTTCTCCGCCTCATTTAACAGCGTCGTATTGTACATATTTTTCTGTATCAGCAGGTTCAATTGTTCTTTGGTATGTTCATCATACGCCAGTCCCTCGTAAGGGTCAGCACTCAGCTTCAATTGCAGCCGGGCAAAGCCCAAATTGCGGAACCATTTAACCATAGTTGTCTCTGAAGACTCAATCTTTTTCTCGCTCAGCGAGGGTACACTGTTGTCCAGTCCGACAAATGCACTGACTTCATCTGAGTATTTATTCACATAATCCAGACTATAAATGCCTGATATAGAATGGCCCATAAGGATATAACGGTCAATATCGAGCTGCTGCAGTGCTTCATGGATTTCACTTACGATATTCTCTGAGGTTCGTTCTTTCTTCGTTGCGTCGCTTAAGCCGTAGCCGAAAGGCTCCACCACTACAACCTTGTAATGCGCAGACAGCTCATCGATGAGCAGCTTGAAATCAAGCACCGGTGAAGCGGTTCCGAAGCCGGGAAGCAGCACGACTGTGTCCGGGCCGTCGCCCTCTATGAACACATTCATATTCTTGCCGTCTACGGATACATGCTGGCCGTAAGGCTCTATCCTTTTGGCCTCGGCATTGCCGCTGATGACATTCGTGATATACACAATCCCTACAAAAAGCACAATAGCGAGTAGGATGGCTCCCAATATTTTAAACAGAATCTTGCGCACTTTCTTGAACTTCGTTTGCTCTCCCGTTGTCTTCTTCTCCGGTGGTCTCATGATCATCTTCCCCTGTCTGTTAGTAGGCTTGCTTCATGGCCGTTCATGCAAGCTTACTGGATGAAGATGTCCTCTTTATGACGGCAATATGAACGGAGGATGAACGGAATATGTACTATCCAAGTGGAAACGGCTTTGCCGTCCTTTTGAAGGACGGTACCGTTTCAGCGAGAAATAGGAGGAGAAGTTATCGCTGTGCAACATATTAATTATATTTGAACAAAATCACCCTAACGGGTGAAGGATGCCTGCGCCCGATTGTGTTTGATTTTTCGAATACAAGCTAGCTCTTCATTCCGATGAATCAAAGATTACTTACCCTCAAATTTATCACGGTTTTTTCCATAACAGAGGAAAATCTTAATTTCCTAAAAGCAAAAATGCCACGGCTGCCAACAAGCAAGCTTGTGTGCAACCGTAGCATTGTAATGAGAGTGACGAGCCTCAAGTGTCGTAGCTGACCAGATAATGATGCAGCTCCGTATTATAGCAGCCGATACTGTGTTCGATCAGCCGGCCTTCCGCATCATAGGAGTTGCGCAGGCGCTTGAGTACATACGCACCGGGAGGGAGGTTCAGCAGCAGGCATACCTCAGGCGGCGCCGGCTCCACGAAGAAGCGGTCCCTGAAGTTCTCCAGCACAATGTCGTTCTCCTCCAGCGAGTCGTACAGGGACTGGATGTCTGCCCCCATCTCTGCTGTTCCCCCGCCGGGCAGAGCGGCTGCCGTCAGAAAATGCACCAGATGGATATAGGGCTGGCCATCCAGAATATACAGGCGTTCGATCCGCTGGCAATACGGCCCGTAACGGCTGTATTCCTCTGATCCTGCTTCATTCGCGAGGCGCTGGGATGCGAGCAGCTTCTTTTCCAGCTTATGGCCCGCTTCGACCAGCAGTTCTGTGAACCGCTTGCCCTTGGAGAGCTTCTGGTAGGCGGTATTGCGCATGACAATGGTTCCGACGCCGCTCTTCTTCTGCACATAACCTTCCTGGGCCAGCTCCTGAACCGCGCCGCGGACCGTCATTTTGCTGACACCGAACTCTTTCTCCAGCTGCGGCTCGGAGGGGATAATGCTGCCGAGCGGATATACCCCGTGCAGAATCCGGTCCTTGAGGATCTTCTGGATCTGCTGGTATAAGGGGCCTTGCTTGCGTTTCAGTGACACCTTACGTTCACTACCTTTCAACATCTGAGGTATGGCCATCCAGCGCCCGGAGCACCTCACTCTCGGTGAACAACGCTGTATCGCCCGGGATGGTGTGGGCCAGCATCGCTGCGGCTGCTGCCATATCCACCGTCTGCTGCTGCGGATAATCCTGCAATTCACCATGAATAACGGCGCTGGCAAAAGCATCCCCGGCACCAATCCGGTCATACACCGGGAAGGTCAGCTTGGGGGAGAACGCAAATGTACCTTGACGGTACAAATATCCTGTCAGGGAATGCGTATTGTCCGCATTAATCTCACGGTGGGTGCCCGCTGCCGCTCTGATTCCGAAGCGCTCCGCCACAGCGGGAACGGCTTGCTTCAACTGTGTTATTCTATCATAATCTGCCGCTTCGGTGCCAAGAATGTACAGCGCATCCTTTTCGTTCATCAGCACCAGATCGGCAAGCGCAAGCAGCTCCTCATAATGCGGGCGGGCCTTGGCATAGCCGTCTTCGCCCCATAACGCCGGACGGTAGTTGCAGTCGAAAACCACTCTGCCCCCGGCACGCTTCACCTCTGCTGCAAGCTGCTTCATTTGCCCGCGTACCCCGTCATTCATAGCCAGCGTAATGCCGCATAGATGAAGCACATCCGCCCGGGAAGCCAGCGCCGCCATATCATATTGATTGGCTTCTGCGGTATTGAAGCTGCTGCCCAGCCGGTCGGTATACGTGACTCTTCCGGGACGGGCCCCGAACCCGTTCTCCAGGAAGTACATCCCGAGGTGCCTGCCGCCCCGGCGGATCAGTGACGTATCTACCCCAAGCTTGCGCAGATAAGCGATGGCGGCTTCCCCCACCGGAGTCTCCGGCAAGGTCGAGATCAGTGCTCCGTTATGACCATATCTGGCCAGCGCTGCCGTTACATTTACCCCGCTGCCCGAAAAAGAGTACTCCAGCCTGCTGCTCTGGGCCAGTGTCTCCACCCCCGGAACCTGTAGCCGCATCATCACTTCGCCAAAGGCAGCGATTCTAGACATACCGGTCCACCAGCAATTTCATCGTGCTGAGCAGCGTGCGGACATCCTGCACCCTTGTGCTTCCCGTCTCGGAATCAATGATGGAGGAATAGACATGCGGGATCACCTGCGGCACCCCCGCCTGAAGCGCAATCTCCAGAATGGGCGCGAAGTTATCCAGATCGATGCCGCCCGTAGGCTCCAGGGCAAAGCCTTCTTCTCCGCAGGCCTTGGCTACCGCACGGTACTCTTCTTCCAGCTCCAGCCCCTTCATCGGATAATATTTGAGCGCATTGCCGCCCATATCCCGGACCAGCGCAATGGCAGCGTGCACCGGAACGATGGCCTGCCGGGCATTCCCCGCACTGACCGGCCCGGTGGAAATATTGACATAGCCCGGCTGTCCGCAGGGAGAGACCAGGCTGTTAATCCAGCTGTCCTTCGCTCCCAGATTAGCACGGGTTGCGCCTACAGCCGGAAAGACCTGGTTGATATGGCTGCCCGCGTAGCTTGCAGCAATCTCTGCGACCACCGCCGCCTGGCGGTTGTCCCCGGCACCAAGCCCGATGGATACGGCATCCTGGATCGCCTGTCCGTACTCCGTCATAGCGGCGGACGCTTCCTGGGCGTTGGCGTAATTCTTGGAGAGTACGCCTACCAGCACATGCCCGTCGGCAGCCTCGTAGATGTCCTTGGCGTTCGCGATGCTGCCGGACAGTACATTCAGTGCCGCTCTGTTCTTATAGAAACGCTCCTGAATTTTGCTCATTATGATCTGCCCCCTATAATCTCATGAATTCTGCTGACGATAACCTGTAGATCATCGCCCTGCAGCGATCTCGGATCGATATCGAAATATCCCTGCTTCACGCCATAGTCCCGCGTATACACGGCAATATTGCCTTCCCGCAGGCGGTCATTGACCTCTCGCGCATTCACGCCCGCAGCAGCGGCATCAATCTGGATGCGTCCCCGGTAAATCGCCCGGCCCGCTTCATCCTGCACGGTGCGGACCGATACTCCGGGAAGACCTGCGAGCGGCTGAAGTGCTTCCAGCGCCTGCTTCTCCTGCTGGCTGTTCTCCGCCTTGTCCTGATATTCATCCAAGGCCTGAAGCAGTCCGAAGGTCGTCTCTTTGCCGACCTTCATGCTGCGGCCGATTCCGTGCAGCTGCACCTTCAGCCACCCGATGTACTTCTGCTTGCCCGCTACAATGCCCGAAGTAGGACCTTCCACCGCCTTCGAGCCGCTGTAGATGGCCAGATCGGAATACTGGACATATTTGCGCAGGTCCTCTTCCGCAGCGGCGTCGACAATCATCGGCACGCCCCTGCGCTGTGCAACCTCCCAGGCTTCCTCCACCGAGATCATATTCTTCTGGACGGCGTGGTGGGATTTCACATAGAGAATCGCTGCGGTATGTTCCCCGATGGCTTGTTCAATGTGCTCTGCGCGGCCTTCGTTGGCATACCCAACCTCGATCACCCGGCCGCCGCCGAGGAAGACCATCGTCTCCATCGGTGCTCCATACTGTACATTATGGCCCTTCAGCATAATAATCTCATTCTTCAGCACCGGCTCCTGGTGCAGGCGCAGACTGAGGCGGGGATCTCCGGCGGTTACAATCGCCGCCACCGACAGCGCAATGCCGCTGGAGGCTGAGTTCACGACAACGGCTCCTTCGGAGCCGAGCAGGCGGGCGATGTAATCGCCCGATTTGTCCACCAGATCCGCGATCTCCACATACCGCTGCCCGCCCTGCTTCATGGCCTCCATCACCGAATCAGTCGGTGCGGAGACGCCGAGGATGCTCATTCTTCCACTGGCATTAATCACACGCTTTAATCCATATTTAGCCTGTAATGAGTGATCCATTGATAAAGACTCCTTTTGCTTCAATATAGTGGTGCGCAGTCCGGACCTCACCCTCTGAGTCTGTAAGCTGTTTCTCACCGTCTTCCAGGGAGAACAAGGTCAGATTCGCCTGCTCCCCTACCCGGATCTGCCCAAGCTCCGGCTTGCCGAGCCACGCTGCGGCGCTGCTGGTTACGGCACGGATCACCTCTTCCAGACTGTAGCCGAGATAGAGAAACTTGGTCAGTACATCTGACATACTGTACACCGGACCGTTAAGCCGGTTCCCCCGGTAGATATCTGTGCTGATCGTATTCAGTGCAATTCCGGCCCGCTTCGCCTGCTCAGCCACCTGGAAGGAGAAGCTTGCCGTGCCATGCCCGACATCCAGATGAACACCCCGGGCCACAGCATATAGCAGCTCTTGCAGCGGTGTGCCGTCCGGCCCGAACAGATTATTGGCTTTGCCGTTCAGGTAGTGGGTAATTACATCGCCCGCCCGCAGCAGCTCCAGCACCTCAGAGATAGCAGGTGGCGCGGAACCGATATGCACCATGAGCGGAAGCTTCGTCTCATCCGATAATGCCCGTGCCAGCTTAAGCGGCTGTATGCCGCTGCCCTTAACGACACTTTGGCTGATGCGGGCTTTCAGGCCGACGATGAACTCAGGATAAGCCTCCGCTGCCTTAAGGGCGCGAGTCCGGTCAATCCAGTCCAGCTTGGAGAGCTCATCGGTCCGCGCGAGGCCGATTCTTGAGATATTGAGCAGTGCGTATACCCGGGTAGCAGCTAGAAGACTCGCACTGTAAAAAGCCCCGATCCGGTCTGCCCCGCAGCTTCCGGCATCCACCAGTGTCGTCACCCCCTGCTTCACCCCGATCTCGTCGATCTGATCGCCGTAGGGGTCAAGCTCCGGCACAGCATGTACATGCAGATCAATCCATCCGCTGGAGCCGTATAACCCGGAGCAGTCCAGCAGGGTCCTGCCTTCCGCCTGGCCCGGCGGGGTAATCCCGGTGATGACCCCCTCCTGAATGGAGATATCCACCGTCCGGCCGTCCACCAGCCGCAAATTGCGCAGCACGTTCTCTGTGCCCACTCATCCCATCTCCTTCTTCAATTACAGATTTACAGGGGAATTACAAAAAATGATTAATGACATGAACTCCATACATCCTTATATTTAACAAGTAGCAACGGCGGTGCCGTCCTTTAATAAAAATATAAAGCTGCTTCATTCTAAAGATTATAATGTTATAATGTTTATAGTAGCACAAGTATAATCCGAAAGAGAACTGCGATTTCTATTCCAAGAGGCTCCATCCAAGAATTCTAATCCGAATATCTTAACACTGGAGGTACTGCTGCATGTCCAATCCCGCACCCCAGCCATCCTTGCTGCACCGGTTCCGGCTGACCTGGAATCATTTCAAGTCAAGGCTGCTGCTGAAATACGCTTTTTCCTATATCCTCATGTTCCTTATTCCTCTAACGGGCGTTACCATCTTCGTCTATGAAAACGCCGTCAAGGGCCTGCGGGTCGAAATTGAACAATCCAATGTTAATCAGCTGAATCAGGTGAAAAGCACCATCGACGGCCGGATGAATGAGCTTCAGGAGATCGCCGGCAGAATCGCCTATGACAAGCATCTGACCCCTTATATGGTCCGGCATCCTTATTACAGTCTGGAGGCGATTCAGGCACTGGCGAATTACAAGGCCAGCAGCAGCATCGCGGAGGATCTGCTCCTCTACTTCCACGGCGACTCCAATATCTATTCTTACCGTGGGCTGGCTGATCTTCATGTCACCTTCGATACCCTCTATCAGTTTGAGCGCTGGACCCCGGAGGAGCTGCGGCGTGACTTGAACGAGACCCGTCAGCCGCTGGTACGGCCGGCTGAGAATGTGACCGTCAACTCGCGTGTGGAGCCAATGCTGGCCATGCTCGTCCCGGTGAAGCCGAATGACCCGTTCCCCTACGGAACGGTAGTCTATCTGATGAAGGAATCCAACCTAACAGGCGTCATGGATTCGGTTCTAAGTGATTTCTCGGGCAGCAGCTATATCTTCGGCCCCTCCGGCGAGGTGCTGACCGCGAACAGCCATGGCGTCAGCTTCCCCCAGAACGAGCTCCAGACTCTCTCCGTCCTTGAGCCGGGAATTCACAACCTGGAGCTGGACGGGGAGCAGTACTCCGTGGTCTCTGTAAAGTCTGAAGAGAACGGCTGGACCTACGTCACCACAATGCCCAGCTTCCAGTTCTTCAGCCGGGTTGCCCATGTCCAGACGCTGATTCTGATCGTCTTCTGTATTACAGTCGTTACCGGCATAGCAGCGGCGCTGCTGCTGGCCAAGCGGCAATACCACCCGATCCGCGATCTGATGGAATTCGCCAAGCCGCGGGGCAGCGGCAATGACGCTCCGAAGCTGCGCAATGAATGGGAGTCCATCCGGCAGACGCTGCATGACTACAGTGCCCGGATTGATCTACAGGAGCCTTTTGTCCGCAACCAGTGCATGCTGCTGCTGCTCAAGCACGGCCAGCCGGATGATCCCGAGATTGAGCAAATGATTCTGAGCGCAGGCTTCCGGCATCCGCAGGGACAGGGCCTCTACTTCTCAGCCATCCTGTCTTGGGATGATACCGCTCCAGGCGGCAAGTCCTGGCAGGAACGCCATCTGCTGCAGGAGATGCTCAGTAATATCTGCCTGCCGGGCCCGGATGCGCAGATCTTCGGGATTGAATTCTCGGTCAAGGACCAGTTCGCCCTGATTATCTCCCTTCCAGGGGAGGGAGAACTGGCCGTTCAGAGCCGGATGGAACAGGTCATTGAAGGAATTCAGGCAGTGATCCGTGAACACTCGCAGCTTGCGCTGAGCATCGGTGTCGGTATGGCCTACCGCGATCTCGCCCGGCTGAACCAGTCCTTCATTGAAGCCTCTGCTGCTCTTGAGCACCGGATGATCCGGCGCAGCGGCCAGGTCACCTACTTCGAGCAGCTTGCGGAGCTGAACCCCGCCGCGGCCGAGAGCTTCTGGATTCCGCGCAAATCCATGCTGAAGCTGGAGCAGAGTCTGAAGCAGGGTAACGAATCGGTAGCCGCCCAGATGATTGCCGACACCATTGATACGATCAAGGACGAGCCGCTGCAGGTTCATCTGCTGCGGTGTATCTGCTTCGATTTGTTGAATGCTTTTCTGCGTACCGCCTCGGAGCTGGGCATGGATGATGTGTTCACCAATATGCCGGAGCTGACCTCCTTCGAGACGCTGGAGGAGCTGGAGAGCCGGCTGCTCTCGCTGGCTTCCGCCATTTGCGCCCAGGTAGAGCGGAACACCGAGACCAGAGAGTCTTCCCTGATGGATGACATTCTGGCCTATGTGGACCAGCAGTTCGCCGACTACACCCTTAGCCTGGAGCATGTGGCGCTGAAGTTCGCCATCTCGACCTCTTATTTAAGCCGGAGCTTCAAGGAGAAGACCGGCAGCAATTTCTCGCAATATATCTGGCAGCGGCGTGTGGACGAGGTCATCCGGCTGCTGGAGAACACCAGCGCACCGCTCAAGGAGATTATCGAGCAGGTCGGTTACCTGGATGCGCCCAATTTCATCCGCAAGTTCAAAAAAGAAACCGGTCTGACGCCGGGGCAATACCGCAAGGAACATGCCTTGAAGGGGACCGCTGCGAAAAGACCGGTTTGAAAAACGGGCGGAGCGTCCGCCATGGATGTTGAGATACCACCAATACTGCACTTAATGCAACATTTCACTCATCGGATTGGCAAGAACGCGTAATTGTTGCACAAAAGGCAGGATTCCATCTTTTCCAGGCAGTGTGGCAGGATTATTCCTGCATTCTATGCAACATTCCTCCCGCAAAGCTGGCTATCTGTGAACCGAAGCTGCAAAATATGCAACATTTATGTCACTATATAAATTGAACTAATGGTTTTTATGTTTTGGGATTATCCGTAACTCCAGAGAAGTTTTGGACTTCCGGCCGCTGTTGTCTGCAGATTTCTTGATTTATCCCGTTTTTAACGGTTGAAATCCGCAGACAGCTGATGCTTCCGAAGTGAGCTTTCCTGCGGAAAGCTTTCAGGCGGTCGCTACCGCTCCTCCAGTTCCAAAATTCCCCTCCGCCACTTTTCCTTTAACTTAAATTTTTAGTTCAATATATAGCCGCTATACAGGAGACTCGCCACCGCGCCATTTGCTGTAATCAGGCGTCCGACTTAGCTGGTGCTTCCGGCTACTCCGCTTCCTGCAGAATATGCTCCACCAGTTCATCCAGCGGCACTGTAGCCAGCGCGATCGCTGTGTCGGTTACGCCGTAGTAGATATAGAGCAGGCCGTCCTTCACCACATTGCCGGTCGGGAAGATGACATTCGGAATCTGGAAGCCGAATTTCTCGTAATACGTCTCCGGCTCCATAATGAAATTATGGGTCCGGGCAATGATTTTCTCCGGCTGCTCCAGATCCAGCAGCATCGCTCCTACGCGGTACACGATATCCTCATCTACTCCGTGATAGAGTACCAGCCAGCCCTTGTCTGTACGGATTGGAGGCGTTGAGCCGCCGATCTTCCGCGATTCCCAGGACAGGTTCCCGGCGGTGGCGAGCAGCTTGGGCTCTTCCCAATGCACGAGATCCTCGGAATAGGTAATCCACATAGCGGCTTTTTCCGTTCCGTAAGCCTCGCCAACATATTCTTCGGGGCGGCGGAGCAGCACGAATTTGCCGTTGATTTTCTCAGGGAACAGGATGTTGTCCCGGTCGTTGATGTCCAGCGGTGTGGTGTCGGCCACGAACTCCCAGTCCAGCAGATTGGTTGACTTCAGAATCGAGGAGCGGGTCAGCCAGTGGCCCTCCTCTTCCCCCCAGCCGTCCGGGTATTTCGGAATGGAGCGCTCAGGGACGCCACGCCCGGTAGGATAATAGCTCATGGCGCAGGGGCGCAGGGCATAGTTCAGGTAGAAGGTTCCGTCGATCTTCACAATGCGCGGGTCCTGCACACTGCCGTACGGGAAGCCCAGCATATCCGGTGTAACAATTGGCTCATCCTTCACATGGGTGAAGTTCACGCCGTCCTCGCTCTCCAGCAGCCCCAGGAAGTTCTTGCACGGGGTCAGGGAACCAGCGGTACGTTCGATCATATAGAATTTGCCGTTATCAATGATAACCGCCGGATTGAACACGGTCACCTTACGCCATTCATAGCCGCCCGGGACGACAATCGGATTATTGGGATGTCTTGTAATTTGCATGTCTATTCCTCCTGCGAATGATGTTCGTGGTATATAGGAAGCATTTGAGTTGTGAACTTGAAGCTTCATCGTCACTCCGGTGAACATTTGGACTTCCGGCCGCGGCCCGTATACAGATTTCTTGATTCAAGCCGCTGGTTGCGGTTGAAATCCGTTGACTGCTGATGCTTCCGAAGTGAGCTTTCCTGCGGAAAGCTTTCAGGCGGACGCTACCGCTCCTACAGTTCCAAATTTCCCCTCCGCTCTTTGCTTTCAGTTAATTTCATTCATGCTTCTTATATAACTTAAGCGTCTGCACCTCGTAAGGTCTGAAGGACAGCGGGATCACACCGCTGGCGGTATCCACGGAGCCGATAGTGCTCTCCAGCAGATTGACGCGGCAGGCGCTGACGTTCTCGTCCTTCCAGTCCAGTGTAGCCGTCTCTCTGCTGCCCGCCGCTTCATACAGCCGGACAATCGTGCCGCTGCCGTCCTCGGCCGGCTTGATCGTGTCCAGCATGACATGATTGCTCTGGAAGGCCAGCCAGGCATGGGTGCTTGGATAACGTCCGGTATGCGGGGCTTCGCTCACCGCCAGCAGTGGCTCATTCAGCGCCGCCGCTTCGCGTACTACATCGGCCTGCCGCCAATCTCCGCTGTGCGGATAGAGCGAGTAGGTGAATTCATGCTCCCCCTGGTCGGCATTGCGGTCCGGCCAGCGCGGGGAGCGCAGCAGCGAGAGCCACAGCACCCCGTCATGGATGTCATAGCCGTATTTGCAGTCGTTCAGCAGGCTGACACCGTAGCTGCCTTCAGATAGATCAGCCCACCGGTGTCCGCAAACCTCGAATTTCGCCTGCTCCCAGCTGGTGTTGCGGTGGGTCGGACGCTCCAGCGCGCCGAACGGAATCTCATAGGTAGCCTTCGCAGCCACAATATCGACCGGAAAAGCAACCTTCAGCAGCTTATGCTGCTCCCGCCAGCTTACACTGGTGCGGAAATCCACTCTGCGGCTGTTCCGGGGCAGGACGATCTCCTGCTCAATCTGCGATTCACCGAGCTGCCAGCGGAACTTCAGCACAGTCTGCACAGGTCCGCTGCTGACTACCCGGCGCTCAAGCAGCTTTGCCTTGCCCGCCGGCTGCTGCTCATAACGCGGGTCTATATCCCAGGCATCCCACAGCGGCGGGGTATCATGATAGAACTGCAGCTGGTTGCCGGTCTGGCCGGGCTGGAGCAGCTCGCGGTCTGCGCTTTTGTCATACCAGTTGCTGATCTCGCCGTCTTCATTGAACTTCAGGATATAATGGTCTGTCTCCCATTGCTCCGGGAAGCCGTCTCCAGTAGCAGAATCTGCACGTGACACATGCCTTACTCCGGCTGGCTCCGCAGCCTCCCGCAGCCAGATCGTGCGGCAGCCGAAGGCCGGAACCTTGCGGACCTGCACAGCCAGCGTGTAGCTATCCCCGCCAGCCTCCGTGTTCCAGTATTCGCTTGGCAGCAGGCCATCTTCATCGAATACCTGCACCGCAGCCAGTTCAGGACCGCCTTGCAGCCGGATGACCTCCGTCCGCTCCCAGCTCAGGCTGTTGAAGACCACATAAGGGCGGCCTTCGCCCGATGTATTCACTTGGCCTGCCAGAGTGTGCAGAGCGGTGTCCAGCACCTGCCCGCCCAGACGGAAAATCTCCGCGTATTCCTCCCGCGAGGTTGTATACACCTCCGGGATTGAAGTCCCCGGAATGATGTCATGGAACTGGTTGAGCAGCAGCAGCTTCCAGCCCTCGGCCAGTCCCTGGGCAGGCATCATACGCTGCAAATCGGGCTGATCCGGCTGTTCCGGCTGATTCGGCAGCTCCGGCTGATCCAACCCCAGAGCACCGTCCTTCTGTGCCAGCACGCTCCAGATCTCCGCCTGCCGGTATAAGATCTCCGCCTTGCGGTTGCTGCGTTTATTGAAGGCATGGGTCGTGAAGGTGCCCCGATGCAGCTCCAGATAGAGATCGCCGTGCCACGCCGGAAGCTCCGGCTGGCGTGCACCGATCCCCGAGAAGAAGGCTTCTGCCGTCGAGAATGTGCTGACCGGCTGGCCCGTCGCGAGGCTGGTGCGGCTCACATATTCCAGCATCTCGTGAGTCACTCCGCCTCCGCCGTCCCCGTGGCCGTAGAGCAGCATCAGCTCATCATGCTCTTCCTTCTGGGTGTTGGCCTGCCAGTGCTCCTGCACATCCTTCGGATGCGTATGCTCGTTCACCCCATGGTTCTGATAGGCCACAATCTTCGTCCCGTCAATGCCGACCCAATGGAATAAGGTATGCGGGAAGGGATTGGTATCATTCCAGCCCAGCTTGGTGGTCATGAAATAATCGATGCCTGCCTGCTTCAGCAGCTGCGGCAGGGAGGCGCAATAGCCGAAGGTATCCGGCAGCCATTCAATCGTGGAATGCTTGCCGAATTCCTTCATATAGAAATCCTGCCCGTACAGCATCTGCCGGACCAGCGACTCCCCGCCGGGAATGTTCAGATCCGGCTCCACCCACATACCGCCGACTAGCTCCCATCGGCCTTCGGCAATCCGCTCCTTGATCCGCCCGTACAGCTCGGGATAATGCTCTTTGGCGAAGGTATAGAGCTGGGGCTGGCTCTGCGAGTACCGGAAGTCCGGGTACTTGTCCATCAGGGTGCAGACGGTGGAGAAGGTCCGGCTGACCTTGCGCACCGTCTCCCGGACCGGCCACAGCCAGGCCACATCAATATGCGACTGGCCGACCATATGCATCGTCCCGGGGTCCAGTCCCGCAGGCCGTTCCGCCTCTGCCGCAGCCCGCAGTTGCTGTTCAGCCGCAGTTACAGCACCGCCGTCAAGCAGCAGCTCCTCCTTCATATAGAGCGTGTCCATCACCCGCTCCAGCGCCTTAAGGCTGCGGATGCGGCGCATGTCGCCCTCCGGCAGCAGGAGGGCCGCTTCGTGCACGATTCTCACCGTATGCAGCAGGCTGTATACCGGACGATTGACGCGCACCAGCTTGATTTCAATGCCCGTCAGCGGCGGCTTAATCACCGCCTGCCGGTTCAGCGGGTCCTCCGGCTCCGGCACCGGATCATACAGCTCGATGTCCAGCTTCAGGCGTTCACCCGCAGCGCCGGACGGCAGCGGAATGAACCAGTGATTGCTGTCCAGGCCATGATACGGCGCTCCGTCCAGCCTCAGCAGGCCTTCCCCGCGTCCCAGATAGAGCAGCGCCGCCTCTTCAGGTGCCCAGTCTCCCGGAACCGTAATCTCCCGGTGAAGGAAATACGTAGTGCCATACCCGCCGTCCAGCAGAGAAATATTGTATTCCTGATGCACTTCCTCCTCATGCTCATAGCAGCCGGGAGTAAAGTAGCGGGATTTACGCATAGTCCATTCCGCAAGCTCTCTCTTCTCAGCCCACTGCCGCTTGGCCAGCCATCCGGTGAACCGGTCCATTCGCTTCATGGCTTAGCCCTCCTCTCTGACCTGGAGAGGCGCGCTCAGATACTCGGCGGAGTTCGGACCAGCCATCACTGTGAAATCTCCCGGCTCGACGATCCGCGTCAGATCCGCCGATACATACTCCAGCTCCTCCCGGCCTACACGGAATGTCACCGTCTGCGTATCTCCCGGCTGAAGGCTGATTTTGCGGAAGCCCTTAAGCTGCTTCTCGGGACGGGTAATGGAAGAGGCGAGGTCAGAAATATACAGCTGGACCACCTCGCTGCCCGCCCGGTCCCCCCTGTTAGTTACATCCACGTAGACCAGCGCTTCTTCCTCCGCAGAGATGACAGCAGGCTCGACCTTCAGATTGCTATAGTTGAATTCAGTGAAGCTAAGACCATAACCGAAGGGGTATTCAGCATGGAAATCCGTCTCCAGATATCGTTTGCCTCTTGTCCGCCGCTTGTAGTAATACACGGGAAGCTGGCCGACATGCTTCGGAATGCTGATCGTCAGCCGCCCGGAAGGGTTCACCTCACCGAACAGGATATCGGCAATCGCATGTCCGCCCTCCTGCCCCGGGTACCAGGCCTCCAGAATGGCATCGGCGTGCTCTACAATCCAAGGCTCGGCAATCGGGCGGCCGTTGATATAGACCACAATCAGCGGCTTGCCCAGCTTATGAAGCTCCTGCGCCAATTCAAGCTGCACGCCCATCAGATTCAGCGTGGACCGGTCGATGCCCTCCCCGCATTCCATGTCGCTCCAGGAATGTTCGGTCACGACAGAAGCGCCGGTGAGCAGATCAATCGTCCCCTCACCGAAATCCCTGGCGCTGGAGCCGCCGATCGCCAGCACTATCGCATCGGCTTCAGCCGCACAAGCCAGCGCAGGGGCGAAGCCTTCCCGGGAATCGCCCTTGATACGGCAGCCGGGTGCATACGATACCCGGTCCGCACCGCCGCCCAGCGCTTGCCGGATGCCCTCCAGCACGGTAACAATCGCGCCTGCGGGCTGCGGCGAGGTGTAGTCGCCAAGCTGGTTGTACGGGGCATCCGCATTGGGTCCGATTACGGCAAGCTTGCGAATCCCCTTACTCAGCGGCAGCGCTGCGTTCTCATTTTTCAGCATGATGATGCTCTCACCGGCGATCCGCCGGGCTAGCTCGCGGTGCTCCGGCTTGCCGATGGTGCTCTCCGCCTGCTCAGGATCAGCATAAGGACGGTCGAACAGCCCCAGCTTGAATTTCAGCTCCAGAATCCGCGCCGCTGCGCGGTCGAGATCGGATTCCTGAAGCCGTCCATGCTCGATAGCAGCCGCGATATGCTGCTCAAACATTTCACCCGACATCTCCATGTCGATGCCCGCCAACAGTGCCTGGGCTACAGCCGTTTCTCCGCTGTCTGCGGTGTTATGACCATTCGTCAGCATCCCCAGCGCTCCGCAGTCCGTGATCACGAACCCTTCGAAGCCCCACTGCTCCCGCAGCACATCCTGCAAAAGATAACGGTTCGTCGTACAAGGAACGCCGTCAATCTCGTTGTACGCTGTCATGATAGACAGTGCTCCGGCCTCCACCGCCTTACGGAACGGCAGCAGATCGACCTCATGCAGCTCGCGCAGTCCCATGTGCACGGGCGCAGAGTTCCGCCCGCCTTCAGAACTGCCATAGGCGGCGAAATGCTTCAAGGTCGCCAGCACGGAATCCTCCGCCTCCAGCCTTTCTCCCTGCAAGCCCTTCACGGCCTCCACGCCCATAGCCGCAATCAGGAACGGGTCTTCGCCGAAGGTCTCCTCCGTCCGGCCCCAGCGCGGATCACGCACCACATCCAGCACCGGCGAGTAGGTCGCCGCCCCGCCCTGGCTGCGGGTCTCAAGCGCTACCACCCGGCACATCTCCCGGTACAGCTCCGGGTTCCACATGCTGCCCAGTGCAAGCGGCACCGGAAATACAGTAGCCCCGATCGCCATATGCCCGTGGGAGCATTCCTCCCCGAACAGAATCGGAATCCCGAGCCGGCTCTCCTTCATCGCATAGGCCTGAATCGCATTGACCGCCTCCGCCCCTTCCTTCGGGGACAGGCCGGTCTCCAGCGTAACTCCGGTCCACGGGTCGGCACGCAGCGTTCCATACAGGGAGCCGACACCACCGGCGGCAACCTGCCTTTTGAAAGCCTCCGTCATACCCGTAGTTCCGTCCGCGTGCTTCTCATAGCACTGCCAGCCGAAAGGCTGGACTAATTGTCCAGCCTTCTCTCCAAGTGTCATGCGCTGCAGCAGGTCCTGTACCCGATCCGCCACAGTCCGCGTTTTATCCTTATAGATCATTTTTACAGCACCTTTCTGCTGAGCCTGAATCAGTTAGTCTTCCAGCGGTCATACGCAGCCTGGTTAATCTCGGCTACACGCTCTCCGCCCATCTTCTTGACAGTTGCCACATAGTTGTCCCAGCCGGTCAGCGGCTCGGCGCCGGTGATGAACTTCGCTTCCATCTGCTTCACATAGGTGCTCAGATCTGAATTCAGACTGCTGATTTCAGTCTGCTCTTCCACCGTGAGGAACAGGGCCGGGAACGGAATCCGCGCGCCTTTATCCAGCAGCTTCTGCTTAGTCTCCTGCTCTACCCAGAGGTCGAAGTCTGTCTTCAGCCCCTTGTTGATGTCATCCATCGACAGGGTTGGTGCAGGAATGCCGTAGTTCGGCGTCAAAGTAGCCCGGAAATCCTCCATCTCCTTGCCGTCCGGTACAGGCAGGTATTGCTTCACGCGGTTGTCTTTGTCCGTGTACTCCCAGAGCGTACCCTCCGGCCCTTTGTTGAAGAACAGAGCGCCTTCATAGGAATAGAGGTAATCTACCCAGCGGAGCGAGGCTTCCGGTGCAGGGTTACTGTTCGTAATGGCGAATGCGCCTGTTGTAATCCCTCTGTTCTTGGCAATCGCCGGAGCGGACACCGATTCACTGCGCACAGGGGCGAACATCGGATCTGCCGTGGACGGCTCTCCGCCCTTCGTCATATAAGCATGCCAGTCGGAAAAGAGTGCCACGCGGTTGTTCTGCGCCTTGGCCTTCTTCTGCTCCGCCGTCTGCGAGAAGCTCTCATGATCCAGCAGCTCCTCGGACCACAGGCGGTTCATATACGTCAGGTACTCCTTATAGCCTTCTTCAAGCGGGGTATAGTGGACCTTGTCCGCATCGTCTACATAGATTTCTTCTTCATAGATGCCAAAAGCGCCCAGCAGCCAGGTGCGGATATCGCGGAGGTTCGCAGCGGTTGTCGTCACCGAGGAGATTGGAATCTCATCGGCCACCCCGTTGCCGTTCGGATCTTCATCCTTGACGCGCTTCAGGTAGGTGTACAGCTCCTCTGTCGTTTCCGGCAGCTTATCGATGTTCAGCGCCTTCAGGAAGTCGCCGTTATACCACATCGGGTTGCGGTACCAGTGCTGGCTCATTTCCACCACCGGCAGGGAGTAGATATGACCGTCCGGGGCGGTAATCGATTTGCGCACATCCGGGTTCTCCTCCAGCAGTGCCTTGAAGTTCGGGGCATACTCTTCGATCAGGTCCTCCAGCGGGATCAGAATCCCCTGTTCACCGTAATTCATCTGCTCGGCAGTCGTCAGACCGGCCGCATAGAAAATATCCGGGTAATCGCCGCTGGCGAATACCAGATTCTTTTTGGTATCGAAGCTGTCCTTCGGCGCATTTTTATATTCCATCGTAATCCCGGTCTTCTCCTTCATCTGCTGGAGCACCGGCATGTTCTCCCAGTTCTGAATGCCTACATCCGGGGCCATCATGGACAGAGTGATCGGCTCATTCACAATCGGGAAGCCCTCTTTGTTCACTGTAGCCTCTGCGGTACCCTTGTCCGTTTTACCTTCATCTGACCCCGAGCTCCCGCAGCCTGCCAGCAGCCCGACAATCACAGCCGAAGACAGCAGAATCTTCCATGGTTTACGTGTGATCTGCATTCATAATTCCTCCCTTAGGTTCATTACATTTTAACCTTTAGCCTTTCACAGAGCCAATCATGACCCCTTGGACAAAATAACGCTGCAGGAACGGGTAGACCGCCACAATCGGCAGCGTCGATACAACGATAACTCCGTATTTGACCAGCGATGCTGTCTCTGCCTTATTATTCATGGCCATAGCTACCTCGCCGTTGATCGCAGCGCCTGTGGTCTCGGCCGACATCTCCTGTAGGACCAGGATCTGGCGCAGCACCATCTGCAGCGGATACTTCGCTTCATCATTCAAATAGATCAGGGACGGGAAGTAACTGTTCCAGTGTCCAACCCCGTAGAACAGGGCCATTACGGCGACAATCGGCGCGGACAGCGGCAGGATAATGCGGATGAACAGCTTCAGATTCGTACAGCCGTCGATGTGGGCCGCTTCCTGTAGTTCTTTTGGAATGGTGGACTGGAAAAAGGTGCGGGCGACCACGATGTTCCACACCGACGCAGCCACCGGCAGGATCAGCGCCCCCATGCTGTTAATGAGGCCCAGGTTCTTAACCAGCAGATACGTCGGCACCAGCCCGCCGCTGAAGAACATTGTGAACAGAATGAGGCCCATGAACAACTGGCGTCCGACAAAATCAGACCGGCTAAGCGCATAGGCAGCAGGCAGTGTAACCGCCAGATTCAACAGAGTGCCCACCGCAGTGTAAATGATAGTATTCAGATACCCGTTCCAGATCTTCGGGTTCTCGAACACCAGCTTGTAGCCGTCCAGCGTCACATTCTTCGGGAACAGCCACATGGCGCCCGAATTGACATCCTGCGGCGAACTGATGGACGCGCTGAGGATGTAGATCAGCGGATAGAGGACCACTACCAGCGCAAGGCACAGATAGATGTAGGTGCTGATCAGAAACAGCTTATCTCCCCTGGATTCTTTCATCGCAGTAACCAAAGACTTCAACTCCTTTCTACCAGAGGCTGTTCTCACTGGTGCGTTTGGCAATCCGGTTGACGGTAACGAGCAGTATTACATTGACCACCGAGTTGAACAATCCGACAGCGGTCGAGAAGCTGTATTGGGCGTTCACCAGACCGGCTCGGTAGACATAGGTGGATATGACATCAGAGGCTTCCATGTTGAGCGAATTCTGCAGCAGCAGGATTTTCTCGAAGCCCAGGCCCAGAATGTTACCCATGTTCAGAATCAGCATGATCGTAATCGTGGGTATAATCGTCGGCAGATTGATATGCAGCACCCGCTTGATCCGGCTCGCTCCATCCACAATGGCCGCTTCATGCAGCTGTGGATCGACGCCGGACAGGGCCGCGAGATAGATAATCGTCCCCCACCCGGTGCTCTGCCAGACGCCTGAGAAGACGTACACCGTCTTGAACCAGGCCGGATCGGTCAGGAACTGTGCGGGCTCCAAGCCCAGGAATTCAATCGCCCGGACGATCATTCCGCTGGAGGGCGACAGGAAGGTAATAATCATCCCCGCCATGACGACCACTGAGATGAAATGCGGCGCATAGGTAACCGTCTGGACCGACTTCTTGAACGGGCCGTTGCGGACCTCATTGAAGGCCAGGGCCAGAATGATCGGCAGCGGGAACCCGATGGCAAGCTCATAGAAGCTGATGCTGAACGTGTTCCACAGCAGATCCCAGAAGAAATAAGAATTGAAGAACCGTTCGAAATGGTCGAAGCCTACCCAGTCGCTGCCTGTAATTCCTTTAGAAGGTACGAAGTTTTTGAAGGCAATCTGAATGCCGTACATCGGACCATAATGAAAGATGAAGAAATACAGTAACGCGGGAAGCATGAACAGATAGAGCTCCCAATTCTGCCAGATTCGTTTGCCAAGGGACTTGTTCCCCTTCATTCTCCCACTCCTCTCTATGTTAGTTTTCATTACAAGTAAATCTGTATCCGCTTCGCATTATTGTGAAGGCCCTTCCTGCTAACGCTTACATCCCAAATTGTAGAGAAACTAAGCTGACATCGTAAATATGTAGGTTGTGCATTGTCATGTTAACCAAGTGTAAAACCGCGCTGCTACGGGGCTTACGGGCTGAATAGCTTGTCTGCGCTGCTCCCCGCTGTCTGCGGTAAATGTGTGAATTATGAACCCTCCTCCCCTCTGCAAAAGTTACATATTGTGCTCCCCCGGCAGGTATGCAAACATTTGCTACGAATGCCAACGCTACAACACCCGACTGACATATAGGAGGTTTCTGTCATGACCCGTACAACTGCCCACCTGATCTCACACACCCACTGGGACCGGGAATGGTATATGCCTTATGAGCGGCACCATGTGCTGCTGGCGAAGCTGATGAACGAGCTGCTGGAGACGCTGGAGCAGGACGAGCGCTACCGGTACTTCCACCTGGACGGACAGACCATAATTATTGAAGACTATCTGCAAGTGCATCCTGAGCGGAGAGAGCAGCTCGAGCGGTTCATCCGCGAAGGCCGGATTGTCATCGGTCCCTGGTATGTGCTCCAGGATGAATTCCTGACCAGCTCCGAGGCCAATGTGCGCAATCTGCTGATCGGCCATCAGGATGCGGCGAAATATGGCGTGATCTCGAAGCTCGGCTACTTCCCCGATTCCTTCGGCAATATGGGCCAAGCCCCCCAGCTGCTCAAGCAGGCTGACATCGAGACTGCGGTGTTCGGCCGCGGCGTGAAGCCGACAGGCTTCGATAACATGGTCGGCGAGCTGAACAGCACCAGCTATGAGTCGCCATACTCGGAGATGTACTGGGAATCCCCGGATGGCTCGGTTGTACTTGGATTACTGTTTGCGAACTGGTACAGCAACGGCAATGAGGTGCCGGTGGATGCCGCGGAAGCTAAGGTTTTCTGGGACAAAAAAATCGCAGATGCCGGCAAATACGCCTCCACCCCGGAGCTGCTGTTCATGAACGGCTGTGATCATCAGCCGGTGCAGCGTGATCTCGCGGATGCGCTGGAGACGGCCCGGAAGCTGTACCCGGACACGGACTTTGTCCATTCCAGCTTCGAGAAGTATCTGAAGGCACTGGCTCCTTCGCTTCCTGAGGATCTGGTCACCGTGCATGGCGAGCTGCGCAGCCAGCATACGGACGGCTGGGGGACGCTGGTGAATACCGCTTCTGCCCGCGTCTACCTGAAGCAGCTCAACCAGCAGGGCCAGACGCTGCTAGAGAAGGGCGCTGAGCCGCTGGCGGCACTCGCTTACCTGGTCAGCGGGCAGGCTTATCCCCATGCCCTGCTGACCTACGCCTGGAAGACGCTGATGCAGAATCACCCGCATGACAGCATCTGCGGCTGCAGTGTCGATGAGGTCCACCGCGAGATGATCAGCCGCTTCAAGAAGAGCCGCCATGTCGGCGAAGCTATTATAGAAGACAGTCTGAAAGCGGTCTCCGCGCAGATTGGCACCCGGAAGGTCGCGGCCTGGAGCGAATCGGCCCGGCCGGTGACGGTGTTCAATACTACCGGCTGGGAGCGCAGCGGAACAGTAAGCGTGGAGGTGATCTTCGCCAAGCGTTACTTCAAGGAAGGACCGAATCCGGCGGCGATTGCTGAAGCGCTGGATCAGCTTCCGCTTGACCTTACGCGCGGGCGGCTGCTCGATGCTGAAGGGCGGAGCGTGGCTTGCAAGGCGGAGGATCTCTGCACCCGGTTCGGCTATGAGCTGCCGGATGACCAGTTCCGCAAGCCTTATATGGCCCGGATGGTCCGGCTGACCTTCGAGGCCGCACAGGTGCCAGCGTTAGGCTACAGCACCTACGCCTGGGTAGAATCGGCGGATGAATCCGCCGGGGCTGCTGCTGAGGGCCCGCTTAAGCTGCTGGAACGGGGGATGGAGAATGAATTCCTGGCTGTCCGTATCCGCGAAGACGGTTCTTATGATGTGGCCGACAAGCGGACGGGCCGCAGCTTCACTGGACTCGGCGTCTATGAGAACTGCGGCGATATCGGCAATGAATATGTGTTCCGCCAGCCGGAGGGCGATGCTGCACTGACGACCAAGGGCCTCGCTGCCCGCATCTCGCTTGCCGAGCATGAGCCTTACCGCATCACGTATGAAATTGTGCACGAGTGGACGATTCCGGTCTCCGCCGATGCTTCGTTCGAGGATGAGAAGCGCAGAATGGTGCAGTTCCGGCAGCGCAAGGCCGGACGCTCTACGGAGCAGGTGCCGCTGCGGATCGTGACCCGGATCAGCCTGGAGGCCGGCGAGACCGGCGTTCAGGTCTCGGCCGCGTTCAATAATCAGGCCAAGGACCACCGGCTGCGCGTGCTTTTCCCTACCGGGCTGGCCGCTTCCACCCTGCGGGCCGATTCCATCTTCGAAGCCGCCGAGCGCGACATTGAACCGGCTGCGGACTGGATCAATCCAAGCAATGCCCAGCACCAGCAGGCTTATGTCAGTGTGTCGGACGGCAGCGCCGGACTGCTGGTGGCCAACAAGGGGCTGAACGAATACGAGGTGCTGCGGGACGGCAGCAATACGATTGCCGTTACCCTGCTGCGCAGCGTATCGGAGCTGGGCGACTGGGGTGTGTTCCCTACACCGGAAGCACAATGCCTTGGCGAGCAGACCGTGGAATTCGCGATTCGTCCCTTTGCCGGGGATGCAGACTGGACGGAGGCTTGTGCCTGGGCCTACCAGTACCAGGTGCCTTGGTTCACGGTCCAGACCGGCTGGCAGGAGGGCTCCCTCCCTGCGGTTTATCAGCCGCTAGAGTGGCAGGGCCGCACCCTGGCACTGTCCGCCTGCAAAATGTCCGCAGACCATGAGGACATTATCCTGCGCTGGTACAATCTGGCGGGAGTAGAGCAAGAGCTTGCGCTTACGCCGCATTTTCCGGTGGAGGCTGTCTATGCCAGTGATATTCTGGAACGGCGCAAGCAGCGGGAAGCCCTGGATGAAGGCACTATCCGCCGCTCTATCGGTAAAGCTCAAATCGTCACCTATGCCTTGCAACCCGTACAACCCTAAATTCACTAAGCCAGGAGGAGTTATACTATGAAGTTGCCCGCTTCCATTACCGCCTATCTGAATGAGGCCGATGAACGGCTAGCGCATCACCCGAAACTGCAGCAGTTGTTCCGCAACTGCTTCCCGAACACGCTGGAGACCACAACCAAGCTGCTGGATGACGGCACGACCTTCGTGTTCACCGGCGATATTCCGGCCATGTGGCTGCGTGATTCGACGGAGCAGGTGCGGCACTATATTCCTTTTGCCAAAAACGACCCTGAATTGCAGCGGATTCTCCGCGGCCTGATTGCCCGCCAGATGTTCTATGTAAATATTGATCCGTACACCAATGCCTTCAACGAGACGGCAAGCGACAAGCATTACCGGGATACGGACGACTGCAACTTGAATCCGTGGATGTGGGAGCGCAAATATGAGCTGGACTCGCTCTGCTTTGTCGTTCAACTGGCTTATATGTACTGGAAGGAAGCGGAGCAGACCGACATCTTCGATGCCGCCTGCTATCAGGCGCTGACCTCGATTGTAAACACGATTGAGACTGAGCAGCGCCACGGGGAGAAGTCTCCGTACCACTTCATCCGCCAGACGCTGAAGGATACCGAGACCTTGCAGAATGAGGGCCGGGGAATGCCGGTCAACTATACGGGGATGAGCTGGTCGGGCTTCCGCCCGAGCGATGATAGCTGCGAATTCGGCTACAATATTCCCTCGAATATGTTCGCTGTAGTCATTCTGGGGTATATCGGCGAGATGGCCAGCGAGGTCTACCAGGACGAGCGGCTGGCGGCGAGAGCGGCGAAGCTGCGCAAGGAGATCGACTTCGGCATCCGCACCTACGGCATCGTGAACCATCCGAAATACGGCAGAATCTATGCCTATGAGACGGACGGCTACGGCAACTACTCGCTGATGGACGATGCCGGAACCCCGGGGCTGATCTCTATTCCTTACATTGGTTACGTGGGCGTGGAGGATGAGATTTATCAGAATACCCGCCGGTTCGCGCTCAGCTTCGATAACCCCTTCTATTTCGAGGGCAAGCACGCCAAGGGCATCGGCAGTCCGCACACCCCGGGCGGTTACGTCTGGCATATGGCACTCTCGATGCAGGCGCTGACGGCGGATAACGATGAGGAGATCAAGGCGCTGATCGACATGCTGATTCGCACCGACGCCGATACCGGCTACATGCACGAAGGCTTCCACCCGGATAATCCGGCCGACTTCTCGCGCGAATGGTTCGCCTGGTCCAACAGCCTGTTCGCTACGCTGATCGGCAAGGCGATGGATAAGGGGCTGGTTTAAGGGGGCTCGGTAAGGGGGGAATTGAACAGTCATTTCTCTCTCACCGATCAGTTATATAGAGAGCATTGTTGCATATTTTGCAGAATTCTTCTATAACTTGATTGTGGTAGAAGGTTGCATTATTTATTCCCTGGAAATCAACCTTCAATAATGCCTACTGCCTTGCCCCTCAACCATAGATCATTCATAAAATTGGCTACCTGGAATATATATGGAAATGGGGCGAGGGGATTAACTATGCTAAAGCTCAATAATATCAGTTGTATGTATGCTTTATTATTATTCATTGAATTACAATTAATGGGGAATGTAAATAGATTGAGTAGGACAACTGGTTTAGATTTCGTTTTTACAAATAGATTGGTCTCAATTTTTAATATAATATTTTTTATATTAGGCACGGCTTTCTTCGTTTTTTATACCAACAAACATTTTAAAGAATCTAAATTAAATTATTTCACGGCAATTCTATGGTTGCCATACTTCGCCATTTTCGTATTTGTTTTTACCGCAATATGGCCAAATGTGAATCCTGCTGAAATGGTTCCTCCAGTGCATGGACTCCTTGCTATTGGTGCTATGGTTACATATCCTTTTTATATAACTTTTATTAATTTGTTAAGCACCCTTAAATACAATTAATTAAAAAGTGGTTCGGCAGCGCTCATTCGTTCATTAACAGTTGGAGGAAATCCATCTCCCCTACTTCCCACAAGCAGAAAACGGCTGCGGCTCCCTTGAACTCAAGGACGCCGCAGCCGTTTCTTCATCTAGCTGTATTTTGCTTAGTAACCGCTCTGGCTCTGCTCGCCCTTGGCAATGGCTACGCCGCCGCTGGTTCCGATCCGGCTGGCGCCTGCGCCGATCATCACGAGGGCGTCTTCCGCGCTGCGGACTCCGCCGGAAGCCTTCACGCCGATCTCCGGTCCGACCGTTGCCCGCATCAGGGCGATATCTTCCTTCGTTGCCCCGCCGGTCGAGAAGCCGGTCGAAGTCTTCACGAAGTCTGCTCCCGCTTCTACAGCAAGCTTGCAGGCACGGACCTTCTCCTCTTCAGTCAGCAGGCAGGCCTCAATAATGACCTTGGTCAGCGCTTTGCCGCGCGCGGCTTCGACTACAGCAACCATATCGCGCTTGACCAGCTCGTCATTGCCGTCCTTCAGTGCGCCGATATTAATGACCATATCCACCTCACCGGCGCCGTTCGCAATGGCATCCTTCGTCTCAAAAGCCTTCGTCTCAGGCGTCGATGCCCCCAGCGGGAAGCCGATTACTGTACACACCTTCACTTCTGGCGTATCCTTTAGCACAGCATGCGCAGTAGCTACCCAAGCCGGATTCACACACACAGAGGCGAATTTGTAGGCTTTAGCCTCTTCGGCAAGCTTGATAATATCGTCTTTCCGGGCATCCGCCTTCAGCAGCGTATGATCAATAATCCCGGATATTGTAGTTTCACTCATGTTCAATTCCTCCATATAATCGGTAATAGATGTTCAACATCCCTTGTAATCATACCAATAGTCGTAAGCTTTTGAAAGCTGGAGGGCATAACATCTGCTAATCCTGTATCCACTCCGGGCAATATATAGATCAAGCCCACTGAACCTCTTGCCTTATACATTCACCTGCCGGATGGCCTCCCGCAGATCGCCCGTACTCGCGCTGACGCTTAGTGAAGCCTCATAGACTTCTTTGATTCGCGCCAATTGCAGATCGGTCAGCTCACGGATCTCCCGGGTCTGCTCCGAGACCTCTCCGGCAATATCCGCCATGCTGCCCACCGCTGCCGCAACCTCCTCCGAGCCGGCGGAGAGCTGCTCCGCTGTCGCCGACACATCAATGATCTGTCCGGCCACCTCCCGGAAGGCGGCGGAGGCCTCCAGCAGAGCAACCTCCGCCTCGGCTGACATCCGCACCCCCTCCTTCACTTCAGCAGCCGCTTCCGTCATCTGTACCCCGATGCTCGCCGAAGCCTGGCTGATATGCAGCAGCAGCTCAGCCACCCGCTCGGCCGAGGCAGCGGAGCCTTCCGCCAGCTTGCGTACTTCACCGGCTACGACAGTGAAGCCTCTGCCGTGCTCCCCCGCACGCGCCGCCTCAATCGAGGCATTCAGCGCCAGCAGCTTCGTCTGATCTGCTGACTGCCTGATCGCAGCCAGCGCGCCTTCTATCTCATCCGTGTACCCTTGCAGCCGCTGCACAATATCCAGCGTCTCCCCGGTGGATATAGAGATCGACTTCATCTGCTGATTGGTGTGGTTCATAGCCGTCTGGGACGCCTCTGCAATGTCCAGCGCCTTGACTGCGAATTCCGAGACCGCAGCCGAGGCCTCCGAGATGCGCGAGATGCCCAGTGCCATCTCATCCATAGCCACAGCGCTGCTCTGTGCGCCTTCCGTCTGCGAGTTAGCCCCCGCATGGATATCGCTGATTCTGCCGCTCACCGTCTCACTCATCTTCAGCACATCATCGGCATTCCTGGCGAAGGTCTCGGAAGAGCCGTAGAGACTGTCGGATGCGGTAGACACCCCGGACACCATCCCCCGCACTCTGGCATTCAGATCCCCTGACATCTGGAGCATCGCCTGATAAGCCCTGCCAATCTCATCCCGGGAGGTGACCGGACGGGAATGCAGGATACGGGCAGCCCCAGCGAGCTCTCCTTCAGCCATCTTGCCCGCACTCTGCGTAATCGTCTTCAGCGGACGCAATGACCTGGATACGAACCATGCCAGCACCGCGAGTGCGCCCAGAGACAGAGCCAGAATAATACTATAGAGCGGCAGGCTCTCGATCAGGACATCACGGGTCAGCGTACTCAGCACAGCCACATCCGTATCAATGCCCAGCGCCCCGACCAGCTTCCCGGCGGTGTCCTTCATAGGAACGAATGCCGAGATATAATCTCCGTATTCGGGATTGCTGATCAGCGGCGTGCTGGCATTCTCCCCGGCAAGCACAGCCGTAACTGCGGCCGCTGGCATATCGGTACTCTCATTAATCCCCGAAGCCAGCGGGTCTCCCTCCGGCCTGCCGTCAATCATCAGCTGCGGCTGGCGGGCATCATCAATCCGCACAAAATATACATAACGGGCACCAATCGACTTCCGGAACTGATCCAGTTCATGACGGAGCGACCAATACAGGTCCGACTGCTGCGGATCGGCCAGGAATTCACTGTAGCGCCCGGCATCAATCTGCGTCACATAATGGCTGGCAATACTCATGTTGTAGCTGCTGATCGTCCCTTTGACCGCTGATCCGGTGTTCACCCACTGAATGGCGGCATTGCCTGCTGTAATGCAGAGAATCACTAAAGTCATAACACACAGAATACGGGCAATCAATCTGGTTTGGATAAAAGAAAACATGGAGGCCTTCCCTTTCGCGCATCACAATTGCGTAATTATAGTAGGGCCATCCGAAGAAGCAATGACAAATGTCCCTCTACCGGAAAATTTCGACAAACTTTTTAAAAACCCTTTTCCTAAGACGGCACAAATGATTAAATTTTGAATATTCAAATAAAGAAATTTTATATTATAAAAAAAGGCTGCTTCCGAAGCCCGCTCGCTCCAAAAACAGCCTTCTGTCCTACCGGTTAACGGTATAATCCCGAAGCCTTCACTTCATTGAAGAAGGTGTTGAACTCCTCAATATTAAGCTGCTGCGCCGCATCGGACAAGGCGGTGGCCGGATCAGGATGCACCTCAACCATAATCCCGTCGGCACCGGCAGCAAGCGCGGCCTTGGCACATGGAATCAGGATATCCTTGCGTCCGGTGGAATGGGTGACATCGACCAGCACCGGCAGATGGCATTCCTGCTTAAGAATCGGCACCGCCGAGATATCCAGCGTATTGCGCGTTGACCGCTCATAGGTGCGGATACCGCGTTCAATCAGCATAATCTCCATATTGCCGCGGGACATAATATATTCTGCCGCATGAACGAATTCATCCAGCGTGGCGGATAGTCCGCGCTTCAGCAGCACCGGCTTATTCACTTCTCCTACCGCCTTAAGCAGCTCGAAGTTGTGCATGTTCCGCGCGCCGACCTGAATGACATCCACATAATCCAGCGCTTCTTCAATATGCCGGGGATCGACAATCTCACTGATCGTCAAAAGCCCGTATTCACTCGCCGCTTCACGCAGAATCCGCAGGCCATCCATGCCCAGCCCCTGGAAATCATAAGGGGAGGTCCGGGGCTTGAAGGCTCCGCCGCGCATCACCTTCACGCCTGCCTTCTGCAGGGCCGCAGCTACCGTACGGGTCTGCAGCTCACTCTCCACCGAGCATGGTCCAGCTACCATCAGCGAGGATAATCCGCCAACAGTAACGCCGCCCGGCAGCTCGATAACTGTATCTTCTGCATGGTCTTTACGCGCTACCAGCAGGGTCTTCTTATGCTCCGTGCTTTGCAGATCAAGCGAAGCAGAGAAAATCTGCTTGAACAGCGTGCGGATGGTTCCATCCGTGAACGGCCCTTTATTGCCTGCCACCATCTTCTCCAGCATCGCCTTCTCCCGTTCAGGATCGAACTTCGGCACGCCCTGCTTCTCTTTGAGCACCCCAATCTCCTGAACGATTCCGGCACGCTCCGAGATCAGCTCCAGCAGCTGACTGTTAATCTCATCCAATCTCGCTCTCAGATCATCCAATTCCACATTACTCATTCCCAGACACTCCTTTGTGATATTAATAATTAAGGCTATGAACGAACGCAAAAAGACCCCCCGCCGCAAGGGACGAGGAGCCGTGGTACCACCCTTATTTAGAGCTGAATCCTGCTGACGAAGCAGCATATGACGGCATCCCTGAAGGTTACCGGCCATAGATTCATTCTGTCTTACATCCGTTAACGCAGGAAGCGGGCCACCCTACTCATACCTGCTGCAGCAGTGTACTTCAGGGACCGACTCGGAAGTGAACTTCGGCACTAAACGTCTCATGAGGGTGCTCTCAGTCTCCGGCACGCCTTCCCTGTTAAGATCCGCTATGAAGTGCTTACTCTCTTCGTCATTGTCATTACTAGGTATATCAGTGCTCTTATGCACCAGTTTCTGCTATCTTAATCAAAAAGACTTCCATATGCAAGATAGTACAGCACTGCATTGCAGCTTTAGCTCAGTATTGTGATTATTCTGTGAAGAGAGAACCGCTTATTCCTGTTCTGCAAAAAATTTCCCGATCACTTTAGCAATGCTGCCAGTTCTCAGCGGCTTGCTGATATACTCGTCCATTCCTGCTTCGAGGCACAGCTCCCGGTCGCCCTTAAGCGCGTTGGCCGTTACTGCAACAATAACCGGCTGCCGGTCTGCCGGCTGCTCTGCCCTGATGGCAGCTGTGGCCTCCAGGCCATTCATCCCGGGCATCTGCACATCCATGAAGATCAGATCATAGCCGTGCCGGGCCGTCATATCGACCGCCTGCCGCCCGTCCTCGGCCACATCGACGGTGAAGCCGCGCTTCTCCAGGATCTTACGCAGGACGATCTGGTTGATCACATTGTCCTCGGCGACCAGAATATGCAGGGAACGGCCTGCTGATTGCTGCTCCGGCAGAATTCCCTCCAGCCCGTCAGCCGGAAGCGCCTGCGCTTCTGTCCGGAGGACCACGGTGAACACAAAGGTCGCCCCTTGCTCGGCCGCTGTATCCAGATAAATGCCGCCGCCCATCCGTTCGGCCAATTGCTTGCTGATCGCCAGCCCCAGACCGGTGCCTTCCCCCTGACGGCCCCTGAAATGCTCCAGCTGATAGAACGGCTCGAACAAGCGGCTGCGGGCCTCCTCGGGAATGCCGCTGCCCGTATCCGCCACGGTGAACTGGAGCGTTACTCCTGCCGGGCCATCGGCAATGCGCTTTACGCTTACCTTTACCCCTCCGGTACAGGTGAACTTCACAGCATTGCCGGCCAGATTGAGCAGGATCTGCTTCAGCCGCTCCCCGTCCCCGATCAGCCGCTGCGGCACATCCGGCCCGGTCTCCACGCTAAGGGTCAGCCCCTTGCGCTCCGCCTTGAGCTGAAGCAGCTCCAGCACGGAATCCAAGCAGTGCCGGAGAATGAACGGCTCGTCCTGGAGTGAGATTTTGCCAGCCTCAATCTTGGAGAGATCGAGAATGTCGTTGATGATATTGAGCAGGGATTCGCCGCTCTGGCGGATAATCTCCAGGAACTCCCGCTGCTGCGAACCCGGCTCACTGCTCTCCAGGAGCAGGTCGGTCATCCCGATCACCCCGTTCATTGGGGTACGGATTTCGTGGCTCATCATGGCCAGGAACTCACTTTTGGCGCGGTTCGTATTCTCTGCGGTCTCCTTGGCAATCAGCAGCCGCTTCTGCTCGGTAATATCCTTGACGATAATATAAAAGCCTACGGTAGACTGGTTGATAATAATCGGCGCAAGGGTGGTCAGAACCTCGACCGAATGCCCGTCCTTATGCCAGATCAGGTTGATATCCTGTCCCGCGGAGCCGTTCTGCCGGCGGGGACCGATTACATTCTGCAGCTGGCGCTCGCCGATGATCCGGCTGACACTCATGCCCACCAACTCAGCTATCGTATACCCTGTCAGCCGTACCGCCTGTTCATTCCCGTTAATAATATGGCCTTCCAGGTCCAGCGATATGATCGCGTCATGATTATATTTCTTCAGCGAGGTATAACGCTCGACGGACTCCTGAAGCTTCTGCTCCACAATCTTGCGCCGGGTCACATCGCGGCCGACAGCCAGCACCCCGCGCTCCCCGCCGTCTTCCACCGTTCTCAGAGAGAATTCAATCCAGATATATTGGCCATTCGCATGTAATATCCGGAGCTGGACATCAGGCGATTCTGCCATCTGCTCCGCACTGATTAAGGCCAGATCCTCAGGATGAACCAATCTGCTACTGTCACGGCCGATCAGCTCTTCCGGTCTATACCCGAGCACCTCTTCCACTGAGGGGGAGCAATAACGGCAGACTGAACCCGGCGCCGCATAGTAGACAATGTCCCTGATGTTGCCGGCAATCAGCCGGTACAGCCGCTCAGACGGTCCGGGAAGTGTCTCAGCCGGTGCCTCAAGCAGCCTTCCGGCCAAGTGAACGATATAATATAACCCCTCTCCCGTAGAAGGCTCGCTCACCCTCGCTACATGCAGCAGCACTGGAACCGCCGAACCGTCCGCATGGCGCAGCTTGATTTCGGCTTCAAAAAAAGGGGCTGCTCCGCTCCTGAGGCTCCCCATCCTGTAACTATGTATGTGCAGGCTAGCTTCATCCCAGAACGCTTGGAAGCTGCGTCCCAGCAGCTGCTCTTCGGAATATCCGAGCAAGAGGGTTACCGCCGGATTCACTTTCATCCATTCTTCAGCCATGGAGAGAAAGGCTACTCCGGCAGTTCCTGTCTTAAATGCCTGTTCAAATGGAGAAGACGACTCCGTATGATGCCCTAGCATAAGATCCACCGCCCGTTTGTGAAATATTGAATGCAATTCTTTTATATTAAATCTGCAATATAAATATCTTGCATAATCGGGCGAAAGTCAAATCATTATGTCGAATACCAATAATTCCTTATTCAGCGGATTACAGCAGTTCGTGAACCCGCCGCCAGACAGAGATCTCCCCAGCTCCCCACCTTAATGAATCCCCTGTTACTGTTTTCGTGCTAAATCTTCTGTAGGTCTTCTCCGTAGAGCAGCCTTTTCACGGTTTCGGTGAACGCTTTAACCTGAAAGGGCTTGGTGATATATTCGGCAAAGCCCTTCTTCCGGGCCTTTTCAATATCCGAGTTTTGCGCAAACGCACTGGTTGCCAGCACCGGAATATGACAGGTTGCCTGATCCTGCTGCAGTATTTCCAGGGCTTCATATCCGTTAAGTCCGGGAAGCCCGATGTCCAGGATGATCAGATCCGGCAGAGCTTCCTGTGCTATTTGCAGTCCAAGCTCTGCCGTTTCAGCCTTCAGCAGCAATACGGAGGGCAGATTTCTTTTGAAGATATGGTGTACTAAGGCCATATTGAGCTGATTATCTTCTACATATAATACCGTCCACTTGCACTCCTCCATCCAGCTTATCCTCCTAAAAAGTCTCAGCACCCCTAACTGCAGATGGGCAGAAAATAAAAAAACCGAAGAAAGGGACCATTCCCCCTTCTTCGGCTCATGTTCGGCTCATTTGCATGTCCGACTCATTTCCACCCATATATGGTTAGACTTCAGTGAAAAGTATAGGCTATCACGCTGGTATCTTTGTCGAAATCCCAGTCCACATAAATATCCGACAGCTCTTTGCCAAGCATCTGGGCGATTGTGGTGGTATCCTCCAAATATCGTTTTTCCATCTTCCGCTTGGTGGTCTTCAGTGTATTCTCGTAGCCGAGGCCAATCAATTCCTTCTCCAAAGGAATCATGATGCCTTCGCGCTTGATAATCAGAATGCGGGGTCCCAGCCACCAGGAGTCTGTATAGACCGGTTCCTTTTGGACCTTCCTGGTTACCTCGTTAATCTGGGTATGGACTTCTTCGCGCCCGGCATAATCATCAACCGGTACGTCGTCATTCTTGATGAGTGCCACGATCATACCCGATGCGTTATGAATGCCCCAATCATAAAAAAGCTCGCCGACCTCAATAGCCATGCTGTCCTTCAGGTACGCTGCAAGCTCGGGAAGCAGGGACTTCATCAGAAGCTCCCGTGTATAACGAAACGCCTGTTCTTCTTCCTTATTCAATAGAAACCTCTCCACAGGTCCGATGAAATTACGGATATGCAGTGCAATACACTGCTGCCCGATCGAGGCGTGTATCGATTCAGGTCCCTTCCCGAAGCGTTCCCGCAGTAGCCTTCCTGTAAAACTGGAAAGTTGGCTAGTAAGTTCTGTAATGCTCATTCAATTTCCTCCAGCATAATATTCTAGTGTCTGTGTGTGTACATCTGGGGAGACGCTCCGCCTGCTGAAGAAACGGTTCGTTCAACTTAGTATAATCTCAACCGCCCAGTTAGTATATATAAAACTTTATGGGCTGTCTCCAGCTACTCCGGTTAAGGACACAGAAGCTCCTATAAATAGGGTACCCAATATTCAGAACTTCCCGCCGTACACACAGAACAATAAAGGCGCTCCACTGCCTTGAACCGCAGCGGAACACCTTCAGACACTCAGGTTATTCAGCTGTTATTCAAGCTGCCAATCGCTGATATTGAAATCCTTCTTGGCCAGCTTCTCATCGACGAGGAAATTCTTGGTGCCCTCCAGCAGCTTAAGGCCGTCATCCGTGAAGGCTGTATCCTTGATATCACTGATCGGAGTGACCTGCTTCGCGATTTCCGGGGTGGTATCTCCGATCTCCGCCAGGAACTGATAATATTCATCTTCATGCTGCTTCAGATCGGCCAGTGCCTTCTCCCGTGCTGCATTCCAGACCTTAGGGAAATCCGGGAATTTCGCAAGATACTCCTCCGACACTACGGTAGCGCTGCTTCCGAGCAGATCCGGATGGGTCGAAGCATCATCCAGATGGGTGTACCCCTGCTCTATCTGCTTAAGCGCCGCTACACCGTTATTGGTGGTCGCGTCTACATCGCCGCGGGCCAGTGCTGCGGTTGCATCGGGAATCAGCATGTGAACCAGCTTATAATCAGTTACGCCCTCCTGCTTCAGTAAGCCGACTACGTAACGGTGCATAAACGAACCTTTTTGGATGGCAATCGTCTTGCCCTTCAGATCCTGCACCGTCTTCGGCCCGTCCTTCTTGCCGATCAGATAACCAACCGTATGCGCTGAAGTCTGGGCGATCAGCCGGGTCTTGGCTCCTGAGGCGTAGGCGATAATCGCCGGGGTATCCCCGAGGCTGCCGAAATCAAGTCTTCCGCTGATTAAGGATTCCGTCTGATCCGGTCCGTTCGGGAAGCCGGTCAGCTTCACTTCGGTAATCCCATACTGTTTCAGTTCTTCCTGAATAATACCTTTGTAAAGACCCCACCCTTCCGCCCCTCCCGGCAGATTCAGCTTGTTGGAGCCGATGTATCCGAAATTCAGCACGGCCGGAACATTGCTTGCCGCCTTACCGCCAGCTGCTTCAGCGGTATTGGTACCTCCACTGCCTGCTGCCGGGCTGCCTCCCGAGCCTGTGTTATTGCCGCAAGCCTGCAGTACCAGCATGATCATCACCACAGCTGTAATCAGCGTGAGGCGTCCCCTTTTGCTCCATACACCTGTAATCTCTCTGTACAATCTGCTCATTGCTGTATTCTCCCCTCAGTCGTCTACTGGATGTTGTTCACGCATATCTGAAATCAGAATCCTGCCCGGGCCGCCAGCTTCACCATGAAGTCATGACTAGCCACCGGCTGTCTGCCCTTGCCCCAGCCTACCTTCTCGCGGTAGCCGCCAAGCAGGCCTTGCTGCTCAAGCTCTGCCTCTGTAATGCCGGTAAGCCCCTCGGAATCCGGAGCCACATACAGCGCGTCCACCGGACAATACAGCTCACACATGAAGCAGGTCTGGCAGTCGCTCTGCCGGGCGATTACGGGAATTCCGTTCTCTACCCGGTCGAATACATTGGTCGGGCAGACGGATACGCACTGGTTACATTCTACACACCGGTCAGCGCTGATGACTTCAATCACAGCAATACACTCTCCTTCGCTACCTCTTCTGCCTTCACCCATATCTGATCCAGTCCGCCGCTGATTAAGCGGTGATGCTGGCTGTCATCACTTCCCTTGAAGTCCTCCCGTTTGTGCATTCCCCGGGTTTCGGTGCGGGCCAGTGCGGAGTTGTACATCCAGCGTGCCGTTGCCGTCATCGCTTCGGCTTCACGCGCCTTCACGCCTTCCGGCGTGCGCTGGATTTCCCGGCTGCGCTGCTCCTTCCATAGTCCGTCCAGACGCTCCAGCGAGGACGCCAGCCCCTGCTCTGTACGGAACAGATTAATATCGTACGGTTTGACTTCTGCCTGCACAGCCTCCACATACTCTGCGGTTCTGGCCGCAGCTCCCGCCCTCACTTCCTGGTGAACCAGCGGTGAAGAGGATAGCCCGGCAGGTGCGCGGTGATCTGAATACCGGCCGAGTCCGGCTGCATAGGCGGCCGCCCCTTCTCCGGCGAAGGAGCCGGAGGACATCGCCCAGGCGGCATTATGACTGCCGCCTCCGGTGAATCCGCCGCAGATCAGCTCGCGGGTGGCGGCATCCCCCGCCGCGTACAAGCCGGGTACGCCTGTACCGCACTGCTCATCCGTAATCCGGATGCCGCCGGTTCCCCGGACGGTCCCCTCCAGCCGCAGGGTTACCGGGAAGAGATCCTTAAAGGGATTAATTCCCCGCCGGTCGAACGGCAGGAAGAAGTTCGTCTGTGCCACCCGCAGCAGCGGCTGCAAGGCCTCATCGGCTCCGTCCAGCTTCGCAAACACCTGGCGGCCGGCCAGCAGATTCCTGGCAATGACCGAGCGGCCCTTTTTGGAGCCCGCTCCTTCCACCACGCTGCCGTCCTCATAATAGAAGCTGGCATAGCTGTAATACGCGGTCTTCGTTACAGAGGAGAAGGTCGGGCAGATCGCATAGGCATTGGAGAACTCCATGCCGGACAGGCTCGCCCCTGCTTCCGCAGCGAATAAGTAGCCATCACCCGTCAGGACGTTGCAGCCCAGCGCCTTACTGAGGAAAGCGCAGCCCCCGGTGGCGATAACTACCGCCCCGGCATGCACACTCCAGGCTTCCCCGCTCTGGGTCTGCACGCCGGCCGCTCCGGCTACCCCGTGCTCATCGGCGAGCAGCTCCAGCACGGGACTGTGGTCCAGAATCTTCACCCCCGCCTTCTTCACCAGCTTGCGCATCAGCCGCATATATTCAGGTCCCTGCAGACCCCGGCGGTATGGATTGCCTTCTTCGTCCACCGGGAACGGATAGCCGCTGACGCCCAGTCTGTTCATATTCTCATACGTACGGTCCAGCACCCGGTCCATCCAGCGCTGCTCGGCCAGCTTGCCGCCCATCGCGTAGCGGCTGGCCTTCGCTGCCTCGCGCAGCTCCGCCTCCGGCTTCACGTACCACACGCCTGTTCCCGACGGGGCAGTCGCACCGCTGGTGCCGCAGTAGCCCTTATCGGCCAGGATCACCTTCACTCCCTTGGCTGCGGCTGTAAGTGCCGCCCATGTTCCTGCCGGACCTCCGCCGATTACCAGTACATCTGCTGTCAGTTTCAATGCTTCCTTCAGTGCCGGTTGGTTCATGTTGTTGCCCCCTTGGTTTCATTAGCGTTAGCGTTGCAATAACCCGTCTTTACCCTTGATAGCTGTCCCGCCAGTACAGGAATCTGCGTTCAATGATGCGGAATAGCGAATCGATTAGCTTGCCGACCACGGCGAAAATAAGTATCCCGACAAATATAACTGCCGTATTGGAATTCTGCTTCGCTTCATTAATGAGAAAGCCAACCCCGGACTGTGATCCGATCAGTTCAGCAACCACCAGACCGATCCAGGCCACCGCCATCGATAAGCGCAGGCCCAGGAGAATGCCGGGCAGCGCAGCCGGCAGGATCAGCCGCCGCAGCTTCTGCAGCGGACTGAAGCCGAGCACCCGGGCCACTTCGAACAGCTTGTTGTCCACTCCCCGGATGCCCATGAAGGTATTAACATAGAGCGGGAAGAAGGAGCCGCTCATGATAATCACCACCTTCGAAATCTCCCCGAAGCCAAACCACAGAATAATTAGCGGGGCTATGGCCAGATGCGGAACCAGACGCAGAATCTGTATACTTGGGTCCAGCAGATAGGCTGCGCTGCGGAACAGGCCGGTCAATGTCCCCAGCAGCAGGCCGAGAATTCCTCCAATCAGGAACCCGAGGCCCGCCCGACCGATGCTGACGCCCAGATGGTGGATAAGCTCCCCCTTAACGGCCAGATCCGCAAATGCGGAGAGAATCGTCAGCGGTGCCGGAAGGAACTCCGGCGAGATCCAGCCTGTGTTCCCGCCAAGCTGCCATATGGCTAGTACTGCTGCGGGAATGGCTGCCCCGGTGCCCCAGTCATACAGAAGCTTTTTCCAGACTACAGATTCTGTCTCTCTCTTGTTGTTAGACGTAGTAATTGAAGCAGTTCCGCTATAATCACGGGCTTCCCTTACCCCCTTGGCTGTCTTGATTATGGCTTCGATCCCTTCACTCATGCTACGCTTCCCCTCCTATCCCTGATAACTGTCCCGCCACCGGAGCAGACGCTGTTCAACCAGGCGGACAATCGTGTCACTCAGCAGCCCGACAGCGGCAAATATAATAATTCCGACAAATACAACCGGCGTATCAGCGAACTGGCGGGCATCTGACATCATGTAGCCGATCCCCGAGGTAGAAGCAATAAGCTCCGCGACCACCAGTCCCAGCCAGGAGAGTCCCAGCGACAAACGCACCCCGAGCATAATATTCGGTACCGCCGCAGGCAGCACCAGCCGTACAATCTGCTTCCCTCTGCTGAAGCCAAGGACTCTGGCTACCTCAAACAGCTTGTTATCCGTCCCGCGTATACCGATAAAGGTATTGATATAGACCGGGAAAAACGCGCCTTTGGCAATCAGCAGCACCTTGGATTCTTCGCCGATGCCGAACCAGAGAATGAACAGCGGCACTACGGCAAGGCTCGGAATCATCCGGATCATTTGCAGCGAGGGGTCCAGCAGCTTCTCCGACCGGCGGAATAATCCGACCAGTATGCCAAAGAATAGGCCGAGCCCGCCGCCAAGCAGAAAGCCTGACAATGCCCGCAGGGCACTGATTCTCAGGTTGCTCCATAAATCCCCGGCAGACGCCAGCGTAATGAAGGACTGGGCAATCGTATAAGGCGTCGGGAACAGCATCTCCGAGATCACTCCGTAATGGCCCAGCATCTGCCACAGGATCAGCACTCCTGCCGGAAGCAGCAGCCCCAGACCGGCAATGACCACTTTTCCGGGTCCATCGGACCGTCCGGTTCTTCCGGCATTTCCTGCCGCTACAGTTCTTTGAGCCATGGCTGTCCCTCCTTCTGAATCAATTAATAAATTCGCATGGATTGAGTCGGATATAAATCGGAGCTTAGCCTCACTTTTCGACAATAAGCATCTGGTTTACTTTATATTCCGGCCCCGTCCTTCAGCTCCAGCTCATCCACCTTCTCGAAGTAATTCAAGACCTTGAGCCGCAGCTCCTGAAAGGAGGTTGTAGTTTTGGTGCGCGGATACGGCAGGTCAATGGGAACGATTTTGCGAATTCGCCCGGGACGGGGCTCCAGAATGACCACCCGGTTGCCCAGGAACACGGCTTCATCAATATCATGTGTCACAAAAATCATCGTTGTCCGGTTACGCCGCCAAATGTCGAGCAGCACCGCCTGCATATGCGCCCGGGTAAAAGCATCCAGCGCGCCAAAGGGCTCATCCAGCAGCAGAACCTTGGGACTGCGCAGCAGCGCCCGGGCAATCGCTACCCGCTGGGCCATCCCTCCCGACAGCTCGCGGGGATAGGATTTCTCGAAGCCGCCAAGCTTCACCAGCTCAATCAGCTCATCTACCCGCTGCCGGATATCCGGCCTGCCCAGCGGCAGATCCGAGGCAATATTCTTCTCTACCGTAAGCCAGGGAAACAAGCGGTGCTCCTGAAAAATAAACCCCTTATCGATTCCCGGCCCGCTGATCGCTGCCCCCTCCAAAGTAACACTGCCCGTATAGCCGGTATCCAGACCGGCGATGATGCGCAGCAGGGTGCTTTTGCCGCAGCCGCTGGGTCCAATCACCGTAATGAACTCACCCTCCTGCACCTCCAGCTCCACATCCTCCAGCGCATGCACCAGGCCCCCGGCGGTACCAAAGTGCTTATTCAGTTCTGTGATAGACAACAAAGCCTCGCCCATATCTGCTCCTCCTTCTGGCTGAATTCCCTTAGCAAGTGGAAACGGCTTTTCCGTCCTTTTAAAAGGACGGTACCGTTTCAGCGAGAAAGATAAGAATAGTTATAGCGAGAAGCATATAAATTCTTATCTTTCAACAAAAAAACAGAGGAACCTCGCGCAGCAATCACGCAGGCACCTCTGTATGTACAGTCGGCAAATTATAATCCAAAGTAAGTTGATTGGAATTTGTAAATTTAAAATATCATCCCCCAGGTGATCTGTCAATAAAAATACACAATATCCGGGCGGATTAATTTGATTTAGTACTGACATTCTTCTAAAACTATGAAACAGTAACTAGGAAGCAGCCACGATGAAACAGCAAATGTTAATAAGTTCGCAAACTTCCACTCATATACTTACAATTAGTAAGTATATGTGTTATACTGGGCTATATCTTTGCATTAACGGACAAGCTTACAAGATAACTGCTGCTCACTATTATGGATGATAAGGGGTCTGTACCATGAATGATCAAGGGAACAATGAAGGAAATACACAAGCTAATGAGCAACTAAATACTCAAGCGAATATAGAAGCGGATGCGCAAGCGGATATACAAGCGAATACGAAAGCCAAAGAAGCAAGCCTGCCGGAGTTTGAATTCGGCATTTATACATTGGGCGATATCGTCACCGATTGCCATACCGGACAACGTATCAGCCCCGCCCAGCGCCTGAAGGAAGTGATTGCCGCCGCGAAGCTGGCCGATGAGGCCGGGCTGGATGTGTTCGGCGTCGGGGAGCATCACCGGCTGGATTTCGTGATCTCTTCGGTGCCCGTTGTCCTGGCGGCCATTGCCCAGGTTACACAGCGGATCAAGCTCACCAGCGCCACGACCGTGCTAAGCACCATTGATCCCGTGCGGGTTTTCGAGGATTTCGCCACCCTGGACCTGCTGTCGGACGGGCGGGCTGAGATTATTGCCGGGCGCGGCGCTTTTCTGGAATCGTTCCCGCTATTCGGCTACGAGCTGGAGGATTACAAGCAGCTATTCAGCGAGAATCTCGATCTGCTGCTCACCCTGAACCAGCATGAGGTCATGAACTGGCAGGGCAAATTCCGCTCCCCGCTGCATAACGCCGAGATTGCTCCGCGTCCGCTCCAGCAGAAGCTGCCGCTCTGGGTCGGCATCGGCGGCTCGGCCGAGAGCGCAGCGAAGGCCGGGGCCCTTGGCATCGGCATGGCGATCGCGATCCTGAGCGGCAGCCCGGAGCCGTTCCAGAACCTGGCCGGCACCTACCGCCGCGCCGGGGCCGCCGCCGGCCACCAGCCGGAGGACCTGAAGATCGCCATCACCAGCCATGGCTACATTGCCAAGACCTCTCAGCAGGCACTGGATGAGTATTATCCTTATTACTACAGCTACCGTAACAGCATCAGCCCGCGCCCCGGTCAGGAGTACCGGATCTCCCGCAGCGAATTCGGCAGGTTCACCTCCCCGGACAACACCCTGGCCGTGGGCAGCCCGCAACAGATTATCGAGAAGATTCTCTATCAGCATGAGCTGTTCGGCCATAACCGCTTCATGACCCAACTCGACATCGGCGGCCTCCCCTACCCCAAGGTAGCCGCCGCCATTGAACTGCTCGCCACCGAGGTCGCCCCGGTGGTGCGCCGCGAGCTTGCGAAGAACCCGCGCGGAATTGCCTCCGCGCAATAGGGGACTATTGCGCGGGATGGGGTGCCGCCTAACTGATTGGCTCATTTAACTAACAGCTACTTGAATCAGGTGCACTTGTGCTCCTGATTTGCTCGTTTAACTAACTTTTACTCGATTCAGGGGCACTTGTGCTCCTGATTTGCTCATCTAACTAACTTTTCCTTGATTCAGGTGTACTTGTGCTCCTGATTTGCTCATTTAACCAACTTGCACTCCTCATCCGACCTACTTTCAGCACCATCAAGGGGATTTATCCCTCTCATTTCTACATCCAGTCCACTTTCAGCTCCATCAAGGGGATTTATCCCTCTCATTTCTCCGTCCAGCCCACTTTTCAGCTCCATCAAGGGGATTTATCCCTCTCATTTCCCCATCCAGCCCACTTTTCAGTGTCACCAAGGGGATTTATCCCTCTCATTTCCCCATCCGGCCCACTTTTCAGCGCCACCAAGGGGATTTATCCCTCTCATTTCTACATCCGGCCCACTTTTCAGCGTCACCAAGGGGATTTATCCCTCTCATTTCCCCATCCGGCCCACTTTTCAGCGTCACCAAGGGGATTTATCCCTCTCATTTCCCCATCCGGCCCACTTTTCAGCTCCATCAAGGGGATTTATCCCTCTCATTTCCCCATCCGGCCCACTTTTCAGTGTCACCAAGGGGATTTATCCCTCTCATTTCCCCATCCGGCCCACTTTTCAGCACCACCAAGGGGATTTATCCCTCTCATTTCCCCGTCCACCCCATTTTTCAGCGCCACCAAAGGGACTTATCCCTCTCATTTCCCCGTCCACCCCATTTTTCAGCGCCACCAAAGGGACTTATCCCTCTCACTCTCACTCTCACTTTCCCCGCCGCAGCACTCGGCCCGCTTCCAGCAGAGTCCACAGAATCACCCTAATTCTTATATTAGTTTAAATTCAAGACCGGGCAGACAAAGAAAGCCACGGATGTGAGTGAGCAGGCGCATCAGGATAGCTTCTAACCTAAGTGGCGGCGGCCGTTCGTTCCTTCATTCGTTCTTCGTTCCGCCATTCGTTCAAAATACAAAAAAAGCCCCCAGCAATCGCTGGGGACCTGTTCAATAATATGATTTAGCCAATGTTCAGGCAAATGATGGCTTGTTATTATCCACTTTACCGCTGATCAGCTTCTTGTACTCGTCGTCTCCACCCTCCACGGATGGTGCCAAATACACGCTTGACGCTGAGGGCGTAAGCTTGGGGCCGGATTTGCGTCTTGTGCGGCCTTTGCCTCCCGCGCTGTTGCCGTCACCGCTTGCAGACCGGCGGACAGTACTGGATACACTAACGGCATTCTTCATATTCTTCATCCTGTTAGTCCCCTCCCACTAAATGATTGACGGTGCGGAACAAATCCCGGTTATAGGCCACGACTGCTGTAATATCCTCTGCCGATAATCCCTGACTTCCTGAGAAGTGCACGGACAGCACATGGTTCTTACCTAAAGGATAGCATAGGATATATACCTCCGCAACTTCCGTACGCTGTAAAAAAGTCCATTCTTTTGCCAAAAAAGCATCCAGCACCCCCGGCTTCACACTCCCGCCCTTGAAGGCGGAGAACGGATACATCTGCCCGCGTCCCACATTGCCGCCGACCTGCTTCAGGGCCGTTTCCGCTTCGGCCCGCCACATGGCCGCTCCGATGACCCGGCAATCCTCCGGAGGCAGGAAGGAATTGCGGACGGCTTCACTCAGTGCCTGATATTTCTCGGCTGCCTGAGGCGGGGTTACATTATTATTATATTGCCAAAAGAAGTGAAGGATACTTTCTTTTCGCCTAAGCTCTGCCCGAAGCTGCAATAACTCTACAGCCGGGTCGTGATACATCCCCTGTGCCTGGATGCTGTCGATGATTTTGCCGCAGCTCACATCCACCGCCGCAGTAACATTGTCATGCTGCCACTCATATTCCAGCGGGGTTAGTCCCGACAGATCCGACAGCAAATGATACTCTTCCACATTCTCACCCGGGATCAGATCACCGCGGGCGGGCACCTGATCCGGCAGCAGGCAGAAGACCCGGCCTCGCCGCAGCCTTGCCCAGAACAGGCCCATTTCGAACTGGGTGTTGTCCCGGGTCACATAATAATATTTACCCCTAATCCGGGCTACATCATCCGGCGAGAACACAAAGACGGCAAAATCGCTGATATCCAGATTCCGCTCCAGCGCTTCCATGGTGTATTCATTCGGCCGGAAAGCTGCGGCATACCACGGATGGACCTCGGCGGTCCGCTTCAGCTGTTCGTGGATAGCCCTGGCATAGCGGATAGATTCTCTGGAAGAACCAATGAATAATCTAGGTCTGATCACGGCGGCACTCCTTTGTCTGTTTCCCCAATATGTAATAATTATACAGACATTTCCTGCCAACGAATAGGGCTTCGGGCGATATTCAACTGCTGCAGAGGAAGATAAGAGGATTGTAATTATCAGCGTTGTTAGCGGTAGTTGGAGTAGGTATTTATCTTCAATTTTAATTTTTTGGTATTCTCCTGCCGATGAAACGGGTAATAGAATGTTATCTCTAGGGGAAATGGGGCTTTATTTGTATGCGACAAAAAATACATACCGCAGTTCTGTCAGCCTGTCTGCTGACTTCATTCATACTGGCACCTGTCCTGCCGTCTTCTACCGCTTATGCTGCAACTGCTTACACAGCCAAAGTGTACGCCAGCTCCCTGAATGTACGCAGTGAGCCTGCTGCAAGCGCCGCCGTCACAGGCTCTCTGGCTGCCGGAGCCACCGTTACCGTAACTGAGGAGCAGCATGGCTGGCTCAAGGTCCGGGCCGGCTCTGTCTCCGGCTGGGTAGCCGGTTACTACCTGAAGCGAACCAGTGGAAGCTCCTCCACCAGTGCCTCTTCCAGCTCTACCGCCTCCAAGGCATCTGCCAAGGTGGCGGTGAAGACCACCTCGGCTTCCAGCGGAACGGCTGTCGTGACCGCGTCTTCCCTGCGCATCCGCAGCGGGCCGGGAACGGGCTATGAGGTGGTCGGCTCCCTGCAATCCGGCAACAAGGTGACCCTCCTGCTCCGGCAGGGAGAGTGGGCGCGGGTCCGCACCGCCGGAGGAACGGTCGGCTGGGTATCCTCCGGGTATTTGTCAGGCGGAACCGTCCGCAGCGCAAGCACGGTCAGCTCGAATAGCCAGGCTCAGAGTGTGGTACGGAAATCCGGCAGCATCCGGGGCAAGCTGATCATAGTGGACCCTGGCCACGGCGGCACCGATCCCGGCATGCTCGGGACAACCTATGACACGATGGAGAAGGATCTGACGCTCCAGACCTCCCTGTACCTGCGGGATTATCTAACCGCCAAGGGAGCCAGAGTGGAGATGACCCGGACCCGCGGGGACCAGAAGCCTGCGCTCTCCCAGCGGGTGCAGCTCGGACGGCAGCTCGGTGCGGACGCTTTTGTCAGCATTCATTATAATTCATCGCCGAAGAATGTCTCCGGCACGCTGACCTTCTTTTATTCGCAGCAGAATGATCTGCGGCTGGCCCGGGCAGTGGAGACCCGGCTGGGTGAGGGCATCGGTCTGCGCAGCAACGGCCTCTCCTTCGGCGACTACCATATTCTGCGGGAGAATCCGCTGCCGGCCACCCTTGTAGAGCTGGGCTTCCTGTCGAACCCGTACGATGAATCGATTGTGCGCAAAGCGGCTTATCAGCGGAAGGCGGCTCAAGCAGTCGCTGAGGGAGTGGCCGATTATTTCAACCAGTAGACCGGAATCAGAGGCTGATCTCCCGGATGTTAAGCTCCGTTCTTTTGCTCAGATCAATATATTCATCCCCGATGCGGATCAGCGGAGTCTCGATGTCATGCGGGTTCAAGTAGACAATCTCGCCGACCCGGCCATCGGTTAGGACAACTTCACGCCCGACAGACCGCTTCACGATATTTTCCAGAAAAACGGTTACAATATGCGGGTCCAGCGCGCCGAAGCTGCCTCTTCTCATCTGATCCACAATCATATGGAACGGCGTCGGTTCATGATACGGGCGCTTGCTGGACATCGCATGAAAAATATCGGCCACGGCCACTATTTTGCTGTACGGATCGATCTGTTCGTCCTTCAGCCCCAGCGGATATCCCTTGCCGTCGTTTCGCTCATGATGCTGAAGCGCCACCAGGGCAATGCGTGAATTGGCTCCGGCGGTTTCTTTGAGGATCTCGTAGCCATAGACGGTATGTTTCTTCACCTGAGTGTATTCCTCGTCCGTCAGCTTGCCGGGCTTATTCAGCAGCTCTGAGGGAATCTTCAGCTTGCCGATGTCATGCAGAGTTGCAGCCATGGAGAGCACGGACAGCTCCGCTTCACTCATCTCCAGCCATCTCCCGATCAGGGTAGAGAGCACCGCAACGCCGACATTGTGCTCATATGTATAATCATCCTTGCCCTGCACCGAATGGAACAAGGCGAAGATATCCGGGTTGCGCGAGATCTCCTGGATAACCGGAAGAACTTCCTTGCGTATATCCGCCAGCGGGATTTTGCGGGAGATCCGGTAGGATTCGAATAATTCCTTGGACAGATCCACTGTATTGTTGACCATCTTCTGGTAGGAGGGCGTCTGGTCAGCCTCATCTGCAAAAAGAATGTCGAATCTGTCGATTTTTTGTTTGCGGATAAGCTCCAGATGCTCGGCAGTCAGTCTGCTTCCCGCCGGAATTACAGTCACTCCATAGGCATTAATCAGGTCATTCTTAATCGTTCTTCCCAGATCATTGTCCATATTATCCAGCTCTCCCCTATAACCGCAGCTATGTATTCATTGCCCATATAGCTATTATCGGTTGCAGACCGGGAAATGCTGAAAGGCAGGCTGTGAACGATACATACTCACGCTTCTTCTTCCTGCTTGCGGTATTCTCTTGGCGTAAGGCCGGCGGTTTTCTTGAAGACACGGCTGAAATACTTCTCATCCTCATAGCCCACCAGCTCCGCGATCTGCGACAGCCGCAGATTCGTATTCTGGAGCAGCGTCTTCGCCTTCTCCACGCGGAGGCCGGTCAGATAATCCGACAGATTCTCCCCGGTAACCTGCTTGAACTTGCGCGACACGTTCTCCCTGCTGATGAAAAAGCGTTCCGCAATATGCTGCAGTGTCATCTCCTGCGCATAGTTCCGGTCCAGGTACTCCCTGATCTCCTGGACGAGCCGGCTGTCCGGGGCCTGCGGGCTGCTCTTGGACAAGCGGTGCAGCAGCGATTTCAGCCGGAACTGCCAGTTCTCCACCGAGAACAGCCCCTCGGCGTCATAACAGCGCTCCAGGCTGAGCTCCTCCTCCGGCCGCCAGCGCTTCAGAACCCCCAGAATCTCCGTCTGCTGCTGGAGCAGAACGCGCTCCGTGAGCAGCGGCAGCCCGGCCAGATGCCCGGCCCACTCCTCCGCCACCCGCTCCATCCGCTCCAGATCGCCGGACAATACGGCGATTCTAAGCTTATCCAGCCGTTCCTCCAAGCCGTAGTCGTGTGCAGGTCCACTTCCGTCCCCATGCGCTCTGAAGGGATGGATTCGCCCGTCCCGCTGTAATAGATTCCGCTCCGCAAGCGCCTGTCCTGCCTGTTCAAAAGCAGACCGCAGCCCTTCCGGCAACGGGTTCAGCGGACTAAGCCCGATATCCAGCTGAACGCCAAACGCCTGGCGGATGGCTTCATTCATGCGGTTAAGCATCTCCTCCGCCTGGGCCGCAGCGCTCCACAGCAGAACTACAAGCTCGCCGCCGCCCTGCCAATTGCGGAAGGCATAGCCGTTCTGGTCTGCGGCCATCACTTCATTGCAGACATTAGCCAGCACGAAGGCCGTCAAGGCCACATCCCCGCGGAATCTCCGCAGCAGGTGGCAGTCTGCAGCTTGCAGCGGGATGACGGCGATTCTGCACTCCTGCGCCCCGATCGGCATCCCCAGCTCTTCACAGAGGGACAGCTTCAGCTCATGGAACGAGGCCTGTCCGCTCACCAGATCGGACAGCATCTTGTCCCAGTAGAGCGGACGCAGCGCGTTGAGCTGCATGTTCTGGCGCTGCCGCCGCTTTCGTTCCGCTTCCTCTTCCATCCACAGCTTGAAGGCATGCTCCGCAGAGGCAATCAGCTGCTTGCTGTTCAGCGGCTTCAGCAGATAATCCGTACCGCCGTATACGATGGCCGGCTTCACATAATTGAAATCCTGATATCCGCTGATGACAATCGTCTTCGTATGCGGATAATGCCGGTGCAGCCATTCCAGCAGCTCCGCCCCGTCCATCAGCGGCATCCGCATATCCGTGAACACGACAGCCGGCTGATGCTCCTCCATGATCCGTGTCGCCTCCTGCCCGTTAGTCGCCTCATAGATCCCGGAGATGTTATAGCTGTCCCACGGAACAAAATAACGGATGGCCTCCCGCACATGCTTCTCATCATCTACAATCAGCACCTTCATCTCAGCCGCTCCTTTTAAGGATCATTTATCGTGTTAAATATTTATGCTGTGAGCTTCACTGGACAAAAGCCCAAATTAACGGTCTATCTCCTCCAGCGGAATAATCAGCGTAACGGTAAGTCCCTGGCCGTTTTCATTATTCTTAAGCTGCATTTCCGCTGCGCTGCCGAACTGGAGCCGCAGGCGGGCCAGCACATTGTACAGGCCGATCTCCTCCTGGCCTTGCTGGCTGCTGCCTCTGAGGCAGGCCGTAATCTCCTCCAGCCGCTCCGGGCTCATGCCCCGGCCGTTATCCTTCACAGCAAGCACCAGCTTGGCCACCCCCTCCAGCCTGCACTCGATCTGGATCAGCCCCCCGCTTATCCCGTCAGCGAAGGCATGCTTGAAGATATTCTCCACAATCGGCTGCAGGATCATCTTCGGCAGGATCAGCTCCAGAGTCTCCGGCCCCGCTTCAACCGCAAGCTGCAGATTCTCTTCGCCGAACCGCTCTGTCTGGAGAACCATATAGTTCTGCACATGCTCAATCTCATCACGCAGCGGTACCTGGGTCCGCTCGGTATTCATTGAATAACGCATCATGCTGCCCAGGGAATAGATGAGATCATACACCTTCGGCGCATTATAGCGCAAGGACAGGCTGGCGATGGATTGCAGTGCATTGTAGAGAAAATGCGGGTTCACCTGGGCCTGGAGCGCCTTCAGCTGATTCGTCTTGTTCGCCAGCTCCAGCCGGTATTCCTTAACGATCAGCTCATTGATCGTGCGGGTCATGCCGGTGATCTTGCGGGTAAGGAGCCCGAATTCGTCCTCCCGCTCGGCATCCATATGCGCATCCAGCTGGCCGGTCTGCACCTTCTGTGTGAAGTGAATCAGCTTCTTGATCGGACGGGTGAAGCCGATGGAGATCAGCACGGCACTGATGCCCCCGATCAGGAGGAACAGCAGTCCGATGCCCATATTGAACCGGGTAATTACCCTTGCGTCTGTGTAGAGATCCTCATACGGCACCAGCTTGATAATGCTTCCGCTGAACAGAGGGTCCTTGATCTGCTTGTACATTACAATCCCCTGGAAGCCGTCCTTCTTCCAGGCGAAATGCCCGCTGTCCTGCTCTGCGGGCAGACGGCTCCAGCCCGCAGTGACCGGCTTCCCGATCCAGTCCGGATCGGAGGCGAACAGCGCCTCGCCTTGCTCATTCAGCACATACAGGCGCTCGGTGTCTGAATTGTACATCGACTCCACAATCCCCTCCAGCTCCCCCAGCGTATAATCAATCGACAAATCTGCCAGTACGCTGTCACTAGGGGTCCGGTAGATGGGAAAATGAGCCGTAAAAACCGGCACGCTCCCCGGCTTCAGATTGGGGAAGCCGGACTTCACTCCATATTGATGGTCCATATGCGCCACTTCGAGATATGGTCGGTAGGTGCCTGCGGCAAGCCCGCTCGCCGCGGCATAGCTGCCGTTATCCTCACGGCGGAAATACCCCTTAAGCAGCAGATTGGACTGCCTGGCAGCCCTCACATACAGATGAATCTGATACGTATTGCGGTCAGAGAGAAACAGATTGTACAGCTGGGTAGAGATGATGGCCCGGGTGTCCGGCAGAATCGTGCCAGGCGGGGCCTGAGCGGAATTTTTGGCGGTAAGCAGGGTGGTGTAAAAGGAGCCGGGAACATTAATTCCACTATATAGCGACATCGCCCGCTGATTCATGCCGCTGAAATAACTCCGGAGATTCGCCTCCCCCAGCGTCAGCAGCTTCGTATTCTGCTTCACGGACTGGTCCGTAACCGACTGCCTCGTATAGAGATAAGAGAAGGTCACAGAGATGCCTGACGGGATCACTGACGCCAGCAGCACTAAGGCCATCAGCCGTGTACGGATGCTGTTCTTGAACATGGGGGAACCTCCTAGAAGTTGTGTGAGCCGTACGGCCTGCAATATAATCCACTTTTCCCGGCATGAAATGAAGTGTTAGCGGTGGCCCGGGCTTTCTATAATCAAGCTGTGAACCCGTAGATAGCTTACCCAAACTTACCCAAAGGAGAGTCTATATGAGAAAAACTCTAGGTATACAGCGCGGCTGGGGACAGCAAATCGTATTTCTCGGCCCCTGTCTGCTCTTTTTCCTGACCATTGTGGTCACCCCGTTCTTCCTTGGCTTCTACTACTCCTCCACGGACTGGAACGGGCTGGATCTGGACAAAGCGGTCTGGACCGGCGCGGCCAACTGGAAACGGATTTTCATGAATGACGATAAGTTCTGGGAGTCCCTGGTCTTCACCCTGCGCTTCACCGTAATCTCGGTTGTGGCTGCCAACGTGCTTGCGCTGCTGCTGGCCTTCATTCTAATGACGACGCTGAAGACGAAGAAGCTGCTCCGTACTGTCTTTTTCATGCCCAATGTGATCGGCGGCATTCTGCTCGGCTACATCTGGCAGTTCATCTTCACCAAGGGCTTCGCTACAATCGGCGAGCTGACCGGGATTTCATTCTTCCAGCTGCCCTGGCTGGGCACGCCAAGCACCGGGTTCTGGGGTCTGGTGATCGTGTTCGTCTGGCAGACGGCCGGTTATATGATGGTCATCTATATCGCCGGGCTGGCCGGGATTCCGAAGGATCTCATTGAAGCTGCCCGCATAGACGGTGCCCGCGCTCCGCAGCTGTTCAAGAGCGTCTACATCCCGCTGATTATGCCGGCGATCACCATTTGCCTGTTCCTGACGACCTCCAATGCCTTCAAAATGTTCGACCTCAACCTGTCGCTGACCAAAGGCGGGCCGGGCACCTCGACCCAGTCGCTGGCCTATAACATTTATGCGGAGGCGCTGATCAACAACCGGTATGGCCTGGGTACAGCCAAAGCGCTGCTCTTCTTCGCCGCCGTCTCCCTGATCACCGTCACCCAGGTCTGGCTTACCAAACGAAAAGAGGTGTCCGCCTAATGAACAGCAGCCGCTACCGCCCGGGCAACTTCATCCTCGAAATTGCCGCCATTCTGCTGGCTATTGTCTTTCTGTCACCGTTCTATCTGGTCCTGAGCAACTCGGTTAAGGGGCTGAAGGACATCCTGATCGATGCCGCTTCCTGGCCGCAAGTATTCCACTGGAGTAACTATTCCAAGGTCTGGGATGCCATTAACTTCCCGCAGGCCTTCTTCAACTCTCTGTCCATTACGATTCTAAGTGTAATCTTCATCGTCCTGTTCAGCTCGATGGCCGCTTACCAGATTGTGCGCAAGCCGACACGCTTCAATTCCTTCGTCTTCCTGCTGCTGGTCTCGGCGATGATCATTCCGTTCCAGTCACTCATGCTGCAGTTGGTCCGGGTGACCAGCCTGCTGGAGCTGCGCGGCGAGCTATACGGCATTGTGGCCTGTTATCTAGGCTTCGGGATGCCGCTGTCGGTCTTTCTGTTCCACGGGTTCATCAAGACAGTGCCTCTGGAGCTGGAGGAAGCCGCGCGGGTGGATGGCTCGAATCCGTACGGCGTGTTCTTCCGGATCGTCTTCCCGCTGCTGCTGCCGATTATTGTAACCGTCATTATCCTGAATACGCTATGGATCTGGAATGACTACCTGCTGCCTGTCCTGGTGATCGGCGGGAATAAGGATCTGACGACCCTGCCTGTAGCTGTGACCAAATTCTTCGGACAGTACACCAAGAAGTGGGATCTGGCCCTTGCGGGTCTCGTCATGGCAATTACGCCTATTCTCTTGTTCTTCCTGTCGCTCCAGCGTTATATTGTGGAAGGCGTGACGGCAGGCTCCATTAAAGGGTGATCTCTCGGCCGGCTTTCCTTTGCAGCAATAATATCCACTTTTTCGAGCAACATATGAAGTGTAAGTCATCTAACCATTCCATTAAGCTCTAAGAGCAGGAACCACAGACCAGGGAGGTTATTCTATGAAAAGAAAGTTCGCGTTCATCATGGCAACCGTTTGCACCCTCATTATCGCAGGTTGCGGGAACAGCGGCAATACGAATTCCGCAGGCAATGGAAGCGCTACGAATGCTCCTAACGCGTCAACCGAATCCGCAGCACCGGAAGCCAGCAAAGCGCCTGCCAAGGATGTTACAATTAAGATGTTCCAGTTCAAGGTGGAAATTGCCGAGCAGCTGAATGCGCTCGCTGAAGAATATGAGAAGGAGACGGGGGTGAAGGTTGAGGTCGAAACGCACGGCGGCGGTGAGGATTACGGTGCACTGCTGAAGGCGGAGATTGCTTCCGGCTCTGAGCCTGAGATTTTCAATAACGGCGGGTATACAGCCCTTGTTCCTTATATGGACCGTGCCACTGACCTGAGCAATGAGCCTTGGGCCGCCCAGCTGATTCCGACCGCCAAGACACCGGCAACCGTAGACGGCAAGCTCTATGGCATGCCTATGAATGTTGAAGGCTACGGGCTGATCTATAACAAGGATCTGTTCGCCAAGGCCGGTATTACGGAAGAGCCTAAGACACTTCCCCAGCTCAAGGACGCCGTAGCCAAGTTGAAGACCGCTGGTATCACGCCGTTCGAAGCGACCAATGAGTGGTGGTCCATGGGGATTCACCTTGTTAACGTGGGTATGGCGCACCAGCCTGATCCCAAGCAGTTCATTGATGATGTGAAGGCGGGCAAACAGACCATCAAGGGCAACGCTGTCTTCAAGCAATGGCTGGATCTCGTAGATGTGATCATAGGCAATGCCCAGGACAACAAGATGACTACCGATTACGCGACCCAGGTGGCTGAATTTGCCTCCGGCAAGGCCGCCATGATGCTGCAAGGGAACTGGACGCAAGGCGATATCGACAAAATTGATCCGGCCCTGAACCTGGGCCTCCTCCCGCTCCCGATCAATAACGAGGAAGGCACCATCCTGGTGGGCGTGCCTAACAACTATATCGTGAACAGCAAATCCGCACATCCGGAGGAAGCCAAGGCCTTCCTGAACTGGATGGTCAGCTCGGAAACGGGCCAGAAGTATCTGACCAAGGAATTCAAGTTCATTCCGGCGGAAGCGAACATCACCGCAGACGCTGCCGATATCGGCCAGGTCGCCGTTGCCGTGCAGGAGAAATCCGGGAATGCGCTGGGCTGGAACTGGGATATGTTCCCTGACGGCGTCACCCAGGGCTTCGGCGCAGCCATGCAGGAATACCTCGGCGGCCAGCTGAACCATGACCAGCTGCTGGAGAAGCTGGACAAAGCGGTGCAGGATATTGTGAAGCAATAGCAGCAGGCTGATCCTTTAACAGAAAAGAGGTGTCCCAGAAGCCGGCAAACGGCAAATGAGACACCTCTTTTGTTATGCGCATGATTTACGTACGACGCCCGGTGAGCACGCTCCGCAAACGGAATGTTGTTCCAATCGCTCTTGTATCCAGGTTTTTTTCATTCCCCTAATCGGTGAAAATCCGGATACAAAGGCGAACGCTCCGCTTCTCCGCGGATCATTCCGCCCGCTCCGCTGTTTAAGAGTGGGAGTTACAAACTCTAATTCAAGTGCACATCTGCTCTTCATTCTCGCCTATCGCCCGCCTCCGGCAAGTTCAGGTGAACTGTACGTGGTATCCAATGTAGCTTCTTCCTTTCCTGGAGGTGCTCCACCTATCTCTCGCCAATTCCGAGACTTTCCGCTCACGGATCGCTTGTATGGATCGCATTGTTGCACATTTTGCAGGATTCCTCTAAAAAAGTTACGGGCTACGGTAGATTGTTGCATCTTTTGCAGGAATTCTGGTGTTTATAGCAAGTTAGCGCTGAATTTGTTGCATTTTATGCAGGATTTCAGCATAAGGCGCTTCTATGGGGCAGTATTGTTGCACATCTTGCAGGATTCCTCTATAAATGTTACTGGCCGTGGAGCATAGGGTCCACACTTCAAATAATCAATTCCATGCACAACTTACACAAACATCTCCACTACCAGAAACAGGTTCAGCGCGACCACCAGGGCGGAGATGATCCAGCCGAGGATGGTGGTGATCCGGTGGTTCACCAGCCCCTGCATGATCCGGCGGTCACTGGTGAAGATGACGAGCGGAATCAGGGCGAAGGCAATCCCGAAGGAAAGGACGACCTGGCTCATCACCAGTGCGCTGGTCGCATTAACGCCTAAAGCGATGATGGCGAGCGGCGGAATAATGGTGATCGCCCGGCGGAGGTAGAGATTGATTTTTTTATTAATGAAGCCCTGCATGACCACATCACCGGCCATTGTGCCCACCGACGAGCTGGACAGACCTGCGATCAGCAGGCTGAGGCCGAAGGAGATCGCTGTAACCGGACCCGCCAGATTGCGGAACTGCTCGAAGGCGATATCCAAATCCTCGACGACCAGACCATTCTTGAAGAACAGTGCTGCTGCGACGATGACCATAGCCATATTTACTGCACCGGCAATCAGCATCGCAATCAGGATATCGATGAATTCGAGCCGGAAAATCTGCTTCTTCTCCTTCTCATTAGCGCCGACGATACGGCTCTGGGTCAGCGAAGAATGCAGATAGATGGCATGGGGCATAACCGTTGCACCGAGAATCCCGGCAGCCAGCAGAATGCTGTCCACGCCTTCGAATCTGGGGGTGAACATCCCCGCCACTACGCTGCCTGCATCCGGCTTCGCCATAATGACCTGGAATACAAACGCCAGAACAACGATCATCACCATGCCGGCGATTCCGGCCTCAAGCGTACGGTAACCGCGCCGCTGTAATTCCAGAATAGCAAACGATCCTACCGCGGTAATCAGTGCCGCCGGAAGCATCGGGATGCCGAACAGCAGATAAAGTCCTAGCGCTGCGCCGATGAATTCCGCAAGATCGGTGGCGATAATGACGATTTCACTCTGAATCCACAGGAAGATCGACACGCCCTTCGGGAATTGCTCCCGCGCGACCTCCGGCAGATTCTTGCCGGTAGCAATGCCAAGCTTGGCAGATAAGGATTGAATTAGTACAGCCATCAGATTCGAGGCGAAGATGACCCAGAGCAGCAGATAACCGTATTTCGAGCCTGCGGTAATATTAGTGGCGAAATTGCCGGGGTCCAGGTAAGCTACGGAAGCTATAAAAGCCGGGCCCAGAAAAGGAAGAAGTCTCTTCAGTCCTTTGACATCTCCGTTAAGCACCGATTGCGCCGAATGTTTGTTAGTATGACCTGTATGACCCTTAAGTATAGGGGATGATTCTACTGCGGTATTTTGCTCCATCATGTTCTGTCCTCCTCTTGCCCGGAAAAAGTTGTCTATACACACGAAAGTTTCCCTGGTGCAACATTTGATCTGGTTTTATTATAATCCTCAAGATGAGAATTGTAAATGTATTTTCACTGGGTTTTCATACGCTGCCTGATCTTATGCCTGCACACCTAATCCTTCACCCATATTATGTAATTCGACTCTATAAAGTGAGGCTTATGCCTTATGTTATTACCCGCTCCCACAATCGGGCGAACTCCTTTGCTGGAGGTGATTGTACTTTGTGCGCTGTATAAACTACAATAGAAGCCGTTTTTTGATCGATTTTAATGAAATCTAATGTACAAAGTGCAGACAACGCTCTACTCCCAACCGGAAACGGTATTCTCCCGCTTGTCGACCCTTAACATGGCAGACGCCTCACGCAAATCAGCGATGCTCCCATAACAAGAGCATCGCTGATTGTGTAACTCTGTAAGCTTTTAAGAAATAGCCTTAGCGTAGCCAGTCCGTACAACGTTCCTAGAAGGTGTGAGAAAGGTCTTGTACTTATTACACTTCCGCAGATGTTGCTGCGTTGCCCTTCCAAGTGTCCTTAAGCGGGACAATTCGGTTGAACACCAGCTTCTGAGCTGTGCTATGCCTGCTGTCGATGCAGAAATAGCCGTGACGCAGGAACTGGTAGGTATCCCCGGGCTGAGGGTTACCGGCAAGCGGCTCCAGCAGGCAATCCTTAAGCAAGGTTGCGGAACCCGGATTGATGTATTCCTCCCAGCTCTCCCCTTCCTCCTTCGGCCCGTTGTTATCCGTCAGCAGTTGCTCATACAGATGTACGTCACTCTTCCGCGCATGAGCAGCCGAGACCCATTGCACGGTCCCCCTCACCTTCCGGCCGCTGAGTGTACCGCCGCTCTTAGTCTCCGGGTCGTAGGTACACCGCAGTTCGAGAATGGCTCCCGTCTGCGCATCCTTAATGACCTCATGGCAGCAGATAATATAACCGCCCTTAAGCCGCACCTCGCCGCCTGGAACCAATCTGCGGAAGCCCTTCACAGGCACCTCCATGAAATCGGCCCGCTCAATATAGAGCGTACCGGAGAACGGCACCTCTCTTGAGCCCAGCCCGGCATTCTCGGGGTTGTTATTGATAGTAAGCAGCTCGGAGGCCCCGGCTGCGTAATTGGTAAGCACGACCTTCAGCGGGTCAAGCACAGCCATGACAGCCGGCACCTTGGCCTTAAGATCCTGTCTCAGGCAATGCTCCAGCAGCGAGAAATCCACCATGGCCGTATTCCGGACCATCCCGATCTCCCGGACGAAATCCCTGATGCTCTCCGGCGTGAATCCCCGTCTGCGCAGTCCGCTGAGTGTTGGCAGCCGCGGATCATCCCAGCCGTCCACATAGCCCCCGGCAACCAGCTCCCGGAGATACCGCTTGCTGGTGACCACTCCCGTCAGGTTCACCCGGCCAAACTCCCTTTGCCTAGGGGCTTCAGGAATTTCCAGTTCCCGCAGCACCCACTCATACAGCGGCCGGTGATCTTTGAATTCGATCGAGCACAGCGAATGCGTCACTCCTTCCAGCGCATCCTGAATCGGATGAGCGAAATCATACATGGGATAGATACACCAGGCACTGCCTGTTCGGTAATGTTCTGCATGAATAATCCGGAACAGCACCGGATCTCGCAGATTCATGTTCGGCGAGGCCATGTCGATCCGCGCCCGCAGCACTTTGGCGCCGTCCGGGTATTCCCCCTCGCGCATCGCCCGGAACAACCGCAGGTTCTCCTGCGGCGTGCGGCTGCGGTAAGGACTGTCCTTGCCCGGCCCGGTTAAGCTTCCCCGGTAAGCCGTCACCTCTGCTACCGTCAGATCACAGACATAGGCTTTCCCCTTCAGAATGAGCATTTCTGCCCTGCGGTAGATCTCCTCCGAATAATCGGAGCCGTAGTAGACATGTTCTCCCGGGCTGCAGCCCAGCCATTCAAGATCACGGATGATCGCCTCCACGTATTCCTTATCCTCTTTGAGCGGGTTGGTATCGTCGAAGCGCAGGTGGAAGCGTCCGCCATATTTACGGGCGATTCCCACATTCGTGTGGATGGCAAAAGCACTCCCGATATGCAGATAGCCATTGGGCTCCGGCGGAAACCGGGTGCAAATCTCCCGGCTGAAGACTCCCGCCTCCACATCCTCTTTAATCAGCTTATCCATATAATTCTCCGGCAGAGCCGGTCCATTATTCTCTGTCATTCCAATCTCCTCCTGTTCATGGGTGGTACACCGCTTGATCTGGGTACAACAAAAAAGAACCTCACCTCCAAGACCGTAAGTCTTGGGGACGAAATTCTCGCGGTACCACCCCAGGTTTATTAATATGTCACCATATTAATCTCATCAAGTACGGCGCTGCCATCCGGCAGGGCTTATACTCTAGCTCTGTAACAGGAGCTCCTGTCGTACCATCCCCGGCTGCTGCCTGGTTCCGGTAAGCCGCTCAGAGGCTTGTTTCCATCCAGCCTTCCCTGCTCCTTCACACCAGCCGGAGCTCTCTGTGAGGGAAGAACCTGAATGTACTCTTCTCGTCATCGCGTTTAAATTATTGGATACAGAATATCAAATCTCACGCAGCGTGTAAAGGCCGGCTGCTTGCGGCAGGAAGACAATTACCCTAATGGATGTGCGATACTGGCGGTAGCCGGTTGGCCCATGGCCAACGTGCCTTTGCACCGTCCAATATAACCCCAGCCCAGAAGCTCCCCATCTACCCTACGCTTCGCTCAGCGCCGCCAGCAGCTCCAGTGCTTCCTCATGCTCCGGCTCGATCAGCAGGGATCTGCGCGTATAATCCAGCGCCGCCTCATCATCCTCCTGCTCATAGCTGCAGATCGCCAGGCAGTACAGCACGGTAATTACCGGCTCCTCCTCACTCGCCGCCAGCGAATGCTCCAGGAAGCGGCGGGATTCCCCGTACTGCTCCATCTCGAACAGCAGCAGGCCGCAGTCCAGCGCCAGATCATACTTTTGCGGCATCGGGTAGAAGCCCCGCCACATCCGGTCAATCCCCCGCTGAAGGTCCAGCAGCTCCTCGTCGCTGGCATCCGGCAGCAGCGCGGAGATCCGCTCGGCGCTCTGAATGAACAGCTCCGCGTCATATCCCCCCAGCCGCCAGAAGGCCAGGATCTGCTGCATGCCGATAGTGTCATAATTCTTGTCGATCCACACCTTCAGGCTGAAGAAATCATCCGGCCCGAACCGCTCGACAAACCGCCGGTAGGCCAGCCGGGTATGCGGATGCAGCATCGGCTCCTCCAGCATCAGGATGCAGCCCACATTGAGATTCTTATAATGATGCTGCGTGAACTGAGACTGTGCGCCTTTCCGCTCAAAAAAATGCACCAGCGCATGATAATTCGCCGTAAGCGAGATGCTGCCGTGGTGCATCAGCTTCGGCGGCTCGATAAATTCCCAGTTCTCCAGCCGGTGATCGCCCTTGTCGGCAGTGAGCAGCAGGAAGCTTCCCCGGGACAGTGCCCCCAGACGCTCCATGCAGGACAGGGCTGCCTCCGGGAACAATACATGTGAATCCTCCAGCTTGTCCAGATAGAAGGAAATCACTTCATGATAAGGATACGAGCTGTCTTCATAGCCCGCTGCACGCTTGTAATGGTATTCCGGCACCAGATCACGAAGCACCTCGGACGGCCCCATCGTAGCGGATTGCTCAGGATATTTCAGCGAGACCTCACATTCATAGATTTTGCCTTCATCCACATAGAGCAGCTCCTGCGGGATACTGTCGAAGAAATAGTTGGCGATCACCATCAGCGGCTGCTCCAGCTCCCCGGGCTTAATCACCAATCCGCTCTGCGTTAAGGACAGCTCCGTATCCCGGACCGCATCGAAGCGGGCAAAATCAAGCATTCCCTGCTCTACAAAAGGCTTCAGCCCCTCATGCTGCTGCCAGCCTTCAATGTTCTTCCACGGTAAATCACTCATCACGTAACGGAACGGCGGCAGCGGCACGCCCGCATACTGGATCAGCTCACAGAGCTGCTGGAGCACATGGAACGCCAGACGTCCCACTCCTGCACCCAGCTCCAGTACCACTACCGGCTCTCTAGTGAATCCCTTCTGCGCACGGTCCTGAAGAAAGCCGAAGATGATCTCAGCATACGCCGTTCCAATCATCGGATTGCTTGTAATATACTGCGGAACCTGGTCATTGGCCCAAGCCTGGAGACCCAGCTGTTCATAATAGGTGCGCTGCAATTCCCATATAGGCGCTTCGCTGAAGCGGTAGCGTTCTTGTCCACTTAATGTCATTAGTTCTAACCCTGCTCTCTGATTATCGTACGGATCTTTGTCCGGTAGTCAAATATTATCACATTTGCGCATATATTTTCTTGAAATGCTGTGCGTTCCAGAAAGGAGCAATGTGATGAATCCTGAGCATCCCCGTTCTCCAGGCCAGCCCGTCATTCCCCAGCCCATCCGCAGTGACGGTGCAGGCAATGTCGACCTGGGTCCACGTGACATCATGCGCGACCGGGAGAATCCCGATATGTTCGTTCCTCCGGTCACAGACAACGGGCTGATCCCGAATCTGAAGTTCTCATTCTCCGACGCCCATATGCAGCTGAATCATGGCGGCTGGTCCCGTGAGGTGACGGTCAGGGAGCTGCCGGTGGCCACTACCCTTGCAGGCGTGAATATGAGCCTGACGCCGGGCGGTGTACGTGAGCTGCACTGGCATCAGCAGGCAGAATGGTCCTACATGTTACTTGGCAGCGCAAGGATTACAGCCGTGGACCAGAATGGCCGCAACTTCATTGCCGATGTCGGTCCCGGCGATCTGTGGTATTTCCCTCCAGGCATCCCGCATTCCATTCAGGGTCTGGCTGAGGGATGTGAATTCCTGCTTGTGTTCGACGATGGAGGCTTCTCGGACCTGAACACCCTGTCAATCTCCGACTGGTTCGCCCATACGCCGCGTGAAGTCCTGTCCGCGAACTTCGGTGTACCTGAATCTGCATTCGCCTATCTTCCCAAGAAGCAGGTGTACATCTATCAGGATCAGGTGCCCGGCCCGATTGCAAGCCAGCGGGTCGAATCGCCCTACGGGGAGATTCCGCTGAGCTTCAAGCACCGGCTGATGGCCCAGCCGCCGCTTAAGACCCCGGGAGGCAGTGTGCGGATTGTCGACTCCAGCAATTTCCCCATCTCCCGGAATATCGCCGCAGCACTGGTAGAGATTGAACCCGGGGCGATGCGCGAGCTGCACTGGCACCCGAATAATGATGAGTGGCAGTATTACCTCAGCGGCCAAGGACGAATGACCGTCTTCGGAGGCAACGGCGATGCCCGCACCTTCAATGTCAGGGCCGGGGATGTCGGCTATGTGCCTTTTGCACAGGGGCATTATGTTCAGAATACCGGCACCGAGACGCTCTGGTTCCTGGAGATGTTCCGCAGTGACCGCTTCGCCGACGTCTCCCTCAACCAGTGGATGGCGCTCACGCCACAGCAGCTGGTCAGCAGCAATCTGCATGCCGGGCCGGAGCTGTTGAACGCCCTGCGCAAGGTGAAATGGCCTGTGGTGAAGTACCCGGAGCAGGAACAGGAGAAGACGAAGGAATGATAGGCTTAGATTTCACAATAGCCCCACAAAGTGTGGCTTTAGCTTCGATGATATTCAGGTAATTTGCGGGGACCCCAATCAAAAAAGAGCGGTCAGACTAAGGTCTGCACCGCTCCTTGTATATTATGAATGGTACACGGGATCGTGGCCCCCAGTTCGCTTACCAGATCCCTGATCAGAGCCACCTCAGCTCCAGATATAGACCCAGCAATGTGATGAACAGTGTGGGAACCGTGAGGATAATCCCTATTTTGAAATAGGTGCCCCAGGAGATCTTCACACCCTTGCCGGACAGCACATGCAGCCACAGCAGGGTGGCCAGTGAACCGATCGGTGTAATTTTCGGCCCCAGATCCGAACCGATAACATTGGCGTAGATCAGAGCCTCCTTCACCAGACCCGCGGCGTGTGCGGTATCAATGGCCAGCGCCCCGATCAGCACCGTCGGCAGATTATTCATCACCGAGGAGAGCAGCGCAGCCAGGAAGCCCATGCCCATCGTGGCTGCGAACAGCCCGTGCTTCGCAATCCCGCCGATCATCTCTGCAAGCACATCCGTCAGTCCCGCATTACGCAGGCCATACACCACCACGTACATACCAATAGAGAAGAAAACAATCGCCCAAGGTGCCCCCTTGACCACTTCCATCGTCTTCACGTAAGGACTTCTGCGGGCCATCAGCAGGAAGCAGATGGCGATTACTCCCGCTACCACGGATACTGGAATGTCCAGGAATTCACTGACGAAATATCCGGCTACCAGAAGCGCGAGTACGAACCAGGAGAGCCGGAACATCCGCTGGTCCTTGATGGCATCTCCCGGAAGCTTCATGCCAGCGGTGTCATATGCCTTCGGGATGCTGCGGCGGAAGTACAGATATAAGACCAGAATACTTGCTCCAAGCGAGAACAAGGTAGGCAGCCACATATGTCCTGCGTACTGCATGAAGGTAATGCCGAAGAAATCGGCGGATACAATATTAACCAGATTACTGACGGTCAGCGGCAGCGAGGTGGTATCAGCAATGAAGCCGCTGGCAATAATGAAAGGAAAGACCTTGCGCTCGTCGAGATTCAGCGCGCGGACCATCGCCAGCACGATCGGTGTCAGAATCAACGCTGCCCCGTCATTGGCGAACAGCATCGCCACGACTGCACCCAGTACAATCACATAGATGAACATCAGCGTGCCGTTGCCGCGTGCCGCCGCCGCCATATGCAGTGCCGCCCACTCGAAGAAGCCGACACGATCAAGAATTAAAGAAATTAGAATAATCGCTACGAAGGCAAGCGTCGCATTCCAGACAATCAGCGTCACATCACGGACATCGCCGAAGCTGACCACTCCTGCTGCAAGCGCGAGAATCGCCCCGCCGCAGGCGGACCAGCCAATCGATAAATTCCGCGGCTGCCAGATCACAAAAACCAAAGTCACAACAAAAATCAGGCAGGCTATCACAACCATAATTCAGCCCCCCATTTGATCTGCAGCATTCCCCGATGCACTCCTTACAGTAGATATAAATATAAGCCAATTTATATATACTAAAGCAGCCTTATCCGAAGTACAAGCTAAAAATTGCTGGAAGGTTCACCTGCGTTACGCAAGGCTGGTTAGAGGCATTGCCGCTCCGCCCGGCAGACGTCTGCTGCAATAATATTTATATGCTTAAGTGCTAAGTGTATGTATGAATACATAGGCTGGATTATGGGGAACGAAGCAGCTTCTTGGAGAGGAGATGCAGGTCCGTAAAGAGCCATCCTTGTTACGGGATTGGAGGTTCGGACTACCATGAGTACAGACCAGCTCATCGCACTGCTCGTTCTCGTTATTATGATTGTACAGCTTGCCGTCAAGAAGGATAAATCCTGAATCCTGAAGACAGCAGGCCGCCAAAGAGGCCGGGGCAACCCGGTCTCTTTGGCGTGGAGAAGTGTAGACCCTCGCCCCCTCGTACCTGGCAAAATGCCCATTGTAATCGGTTCTTCGATTACATTTCGCCTACGCGCCGCGTCCGGTCCAATTGTAATCGGTTTTTCGATTACATTTCGCCTACACGCCGCGTCCGGTCCAATTGTAATCGGTTTTTCGATTACATTTCACCTTCGCGCCGCGTCCGGTGGTAGCGTCAAGAAGTTTGTGTAAGAGAGTAGAAGTACCTCCCCCGGGTTACGGGTTGGGGTGCAGTGTTTCTGGGGGGAGGGGGAACCCCGACCCCCAGAAACTGGATTTCTCTGCTACGCCTCTTCCGGTGCGGGTAAAGAGGGGTAGCGTGTTTCGAATAGCTCTTTTAGCTTCTTTTTAACGGCATCCATGCCAAAGCCTTGGGCGACCCGCCCTGCATGACGTTCATTGTATTCCAGCATCTCCAGGTACACGATTTTCTCTGCCGCATCCATGTTCGTCAGACTGTTCATCGGTTTCAGACGCTTGCGGATTTCCTTGTTCATCCGTTCGATGGGGTTCGACGTGTAGATCGCTTTACGGATCGATTCCGGATACTTGTAGAACGTCAGGAGTGTGGATAACTGTTCCTCCCAGGACCTCATTTCCTTCGGATATAGCTTGTTCCACTTCGCTTTGACCGTATCAAAGTTAGCCCGGGCTACCACTTCATCCGGTGCGGTATATACGGTTTTCAACGCTTCAAGGACATCAGTTTTGTGCTCCATCCGGATTTTAGGGAACGTGGCCCGCACTTTGTGCACTACGCAATGCTGTACATCTGCCTGAGGATAGGTCTCTTTAAACGCCGCATCCAGCCCCGGTAGTCCGTCAAACACACCCAGCAGGACTTCCTGCGCTCCGCGGTCGTACAGGTCTTTGAGTACCTCCCGCCAGCCATTCGAACTCTCTTGGCCGCCCACGTAAAACCCGAGAATTTGACGCTGTCCCTCCTCGTCAATCCCCATCGCAAAGTAGACCACTTCGCCACGGACCGTGCCCCGTTTCAGCTTCACGTACAGCCCATCCAAGTAGATCACGGAGTACCGTTTGCTCAGGGGCCGTTTCTGCCACTGGTGGATATCGTCCAGCACCGTAGCCGTAATATTGCTGACCGTGGTGGGGGAGTAGTGGCTGCCAAACATACTTTCAATGAACCGGGCCACATCCCGCGTGCCCATGCCCGATTTATACATTTGGATGACAGCCTCTTCTAACCATCCGTCCCGCCGCTGGTACGGCTCAAACATCTGCGTCTGGAAAAGGCTTTGGCGGTCCCGGGGCACCTGAAGATCCTCGATATGGCCGTATTTCGTGTGTAAGTCTCGCGTATAATAGCCGTTACGACTATTACTGGCACCCGCTTCTTCACTGTCCATAAACCCCTGGATTTCGGCGCGCAACAGGCGTTCCATGTTGTCTTTCACAAAATCTTTAACAAGTTTTTCAAATAGATTATTCAGAGAACTTTCGGGTAAAATATTCATTGGTAGGGTTCCTCCTTGGTGGTTTCGCAATCCCGAGGATACCCTACTTTTTTGGTGTCTGACTAGACTCCAAATCTTGGTACACAACTTACTTTACGCCATCCGTCCGGTCCAATTGTAATCGGTTTTTCGATTACATTTCGCCTACGCGCCGCGTCCGGTCCCATTGTAATCGGTTTTTCGATTACATTTCGCCTTCGCGCCGCGTGCGGTTCAATTGTAATCGGTTTTTCGATTACATTTCACCTTCGCGCCGCGTCCGGTCCCATTGTAATCGGTTTTTCGATTACAATCGCCTACACGCCGCGTCCGGTTCAATTGTAATCGGTTTTTCGATTACATCCGCACACGTCCCCACGTACTTGTCCAGTGTGTTCGGTTTTTCGCATACATCGGCGCGTCCTGCTAATCACGGAGTCTTCCGTATATACTAATAAAAATCATCCATTTCACTTACTAAAGTTGAGAAACATTAAAAAGTATAGTAGAATGATGACATGAAGAAAGGGGCGGATCATTATGGCCGAGGATAAGAAAATTATGGAAATTGGGATAAGTACGTTTTTGGAGACTACACCGGACCCGGTGACAGGGCAGACGATCAGTCATGCAGAACGGCTGCGGGAAGCTGTCGAGGAGATCGTGCTCGCTGATCAGGTGGGCCTGGACGTATATGGAATAGGCGAGCATCACCGTAAGGATTATGCAGGAAGTGCCCCGGCTGTAATCCTCGCCGCAGCGGCAGCGACAACCAAGCGGATTAGACTGACCAGTGCGGTCAGCGTCTTATCTTCGGATGACCCGGTGCGGGTTTACCAGGATTTCGCTACGCTGGACGGCCTCTCGAACGGCAGGGCAGAGATTATGGCCGGACGCGGTTCGTTCACTGAGTCCTTCCCGCTGTTCGGTTACAGTCTGGAGGATTACGATGAATTGTTCGAGGAGAATCTGGAGCTGCTGCTGGCGATCCGCGCCTCCGAGAAGGTCACCTGGCGCGGCGGGCATCGTCCTGCAATTCACAATCTGCCGGTCTATCCCCGTGCTGTTCAGGACCCGCTTCCGGTCTGGGTCGCCAGCGGCGGCAATCCCGAATCTGCCGTGCGGGCCGGAACACTGGGTCTGCCCATTGCCTTCGCCATTATTGGCGGAATGCCGGAGCGGTTCGCTCCGCTGGTGAACCTGTACAAGGAAGCAGCAGCACGCGCCGGGCATAATCCGGACAAGCTGCAGATTGCCACACACTCCCATGGCTTCGTAGGTGAAACTAACGAACAGGCCGCGGCCTTGTTCTACCCTTCCACCCAGGCCCAGATGAATGTCATCGGACGCGAACGCGGATGGGGCGGAACCTACAACCGCGCAGCCTTCGACGATGCCCGCAGCTTACGCGGCGCCCTCTATGTCGGTGACGCAGAGTATGTCGCCGAGAAGATCATTCTGCTGCGTAAGAATCTCGGCGTGACCCGGTTCTTCCTGCATGTGAATGTAGGCTACATGCCGCACCGTGAGGTCCTGCGCGCCATCGAGCTGTTGGGCACCAAGGTGGCCCCTATCGTGCATGCAGAGTTAGCCCGTGCTGAGGGGAAATAACTGCACGCAAGCACAGCACAGCATACCCAAAACACCTCAAGGCCCATTCGGCGCCGGAGGTGTTTTTGCTCACATCATCTGAAGCTTCCTATCTTATCTTCGTATCGTCCGGCTTTCCTTCTCCAGTTAAGATTGAACCAGGGCCTGAATCACAGGATAAGAAATCAGATTCCGGTCTCTGTAAGCCGCCGTGATTACATCCTTGTGCGAGCTTAGAATCCCATTCTGCAGCAGCACCGCCTTAATTCCCCTCTCGGCAGCACCGTTATACGTGAACAGAACACAATGCTCAGCGGCATAGCCGGAGAGGATCAGCAGATCGATGCCCTGCTCCCGCGCAAGCTCCTCCAGATCCGTCCTCCAAAAGGCGTTCGAGTATTCCTTCTTCACATTGAAATCCGTCTCCTGAACCTCGACTCCAGGGATAATCGCGAACCTCGCTTCCTCAGACGGCTGCATGCCCTCAATATCCTGAATATGAATAACGGCATGTCCCTTGGCGCGCAGCAGTCCCGAGACAAAATTGATATACTCGCAGGCGCGGTCAATTTCCTTCTGCTCTACCCCGCTTACATGGACCTCTTGCAGGTCGATAATTAACAATCCGATTTTCACTGCTGCTTCCCCCCTATCCGTTGATCCTTCCACCTTACCTGATGCCGGATGTTCATTCAACCCGCCGCACACAAAAAACTGCAGTAGAATGTTCCACCGGAATGGACCTTCTCTGCAGTATGGTTTGTCTTCACAGCTATCCTGATCCGGTTATTCTTTGACTCCGCCCAGTGCTACACCTGCGATAATATAACGGGACAGCAGGAAGTAGACTACGAACAGCGGCAATGCCGTCAGCGCCAGCCCCATGTAAATCGAGCCGAAGGAGGTCTTGTATATATCCCCCCGGAGCAAGCTGACCATGATCGGCATCGTGTACTTCTCCTTCTGAGTAAGGAGGATTAACGGCATAAACAAGTTGTTCCAGTTGCCCACGAAGGCGAAGATGGCCTGCGTTGCGACTGCCGGAACCATCAGCGGCAAGATGATGCGGTTAAAGGTTTTGAACTCACCGGACCCGTCCACGCGTGCTGCTTCCACAATCTCAATCGACAGTGTGGCCAGCAGATACTGGCGCATAAAGAACACTACAGCCGGCGCGGCAATTGCAGGAAGAATCAGTGGAAGGAAGCTGTTCGTCCAATGAATTTTATACATAAACTGATAGAAACCAATGGCACTTGCCTGAGAGGGAATCATCATTACACACAAAATAAAGGTAAAGAATGCCCCGCGCAGCTTCCAGCTATAAGTCACTAGACCATACGCCGCAAGGGATGAGAAATAGACAGTCAGGAGAGTGGCTGAAGCCGAAATAATAAATGAATTCATGAACCCCTGAATCGGATCGAAGCTCTTTTCGAGCAGCACCCGCAGGTTGTCCATCATATGCGTTGAAGGCAATAGCGAGAGACCTGCTTGAATTTGTGCCGAAGAGCGGGTGGCGTTAACAAACATGATCCAAAACGGTAAAATGCTGAGCAACGCCAGGCTGATACAAACGATATAAATAATCGTTTTATTGATCGTCCGGGTGACATTTCCGCCTTTTTGATTATTGTCCATGTGCTACGCCCCCCTTTTGGCTGCTCTTGGTGGATTTCCGGTGCATTTTTTCGATTTTTTTAAGTCTGGCCGCGTCACGGTCACGCATTAGATAGAACACAAATGCGGACAATATCCCCGAAATCAGGAACATAATCATACTCGCAGCAGCTGCACGGTTGTACAAATAGCTTCCTTTAAAGGCTTGCCCATAAATGAACATGGAGGTGGTAAGCGTAGAGTCATCCGGTCCGCCTGCAAGGAAGAGCTGCGGAATATCAAACATAGTCAAGCCACCGACCATCGATGTAATCAGCGTGAATAACATAATGGTACGTAAACTTGGCAGCGTGATCCGGAAGAACGTCTGAACTCCGTTTGCACCGTCAATCGCCGCAGACTCGAAGAGCGCAGGATTGATCCCCATAACACCTGCGATAAGGATGATCATGGTGTTTCCGTACCACATCCAGAACTGGATGAATGCCACAATGCCCCGCGCTACCGTCTTATCCTGAAGGAAGTAGATTGGAGCGTCGGACCAGCCCATCATTTGAAAAAAGCTGTTTACCGGACCCATCGGATAGCCAAACAGAGTGCTGAACAGCAAGGCGATGGTACCCGCAGTAATAACATTTGGCATGTAGAGCAGAACCTTGAAAAAGCCCTGTCCCCTAATTTTAAGACGCTGGTTAGTGAACCATGCAGTGAGTAAGAGCGCAAGAAGGATCTGAGGAACGAAGTTAAGGAACCAGAGCAATCCGGTGTTAATTAGTGATTTCCGGAAAGAGGCGTTACTAAAAAGCAAATCTTTGAAATTCTGAAAAGGATTATCCAAAATATGTATTGGTTTTGGTATTAATCCCTGCAAATCCGTGAACCCGATGAATGCGGTGTATAAAATAGGATAGAGTGAGAAAATCAGAAATGCCAAAACAAACGGAAACGTAAAAATATAGCCAAATTTAGAGTAGTTCACACCTTTGCGGCGCATGCTCTCACCCCTTTAGTTGATATGAAGGGGCGGGATGACTCCCCCGCCCCTTCGTTTAATTTTTATTCGCTATCAATATTAAGTTGGTCTTTGACTTGCTGTTTGAAGGTTTCGATTGCTTTATCACGGGTCTTATTGCCTGCCGTATATTCGCGTACTTGATCACGCCAGAGCTTGTTGATCGTTTCGTCGAATGCAGTCAAGTTCTTACCGGAAGCATTGGCATTCGCCGGAACAAAGATATCGAAGATGTTCTGTCCGCCAACGAGTTCCAAGTCACCCTTGGACTTGTCCATGACAACGGAGGAAGCAACGCTGTCCTTCGCGCCTTGCTCGCCATCTTTCAACGTTCCGTTAGCCCAGTAGTACTGGAGTCCGGTTTCAGTGGTATCGAGCGTTACCCACTTGATAAAGTCTGCAACCGCCTTTTTCTTGGCTTCGTCCTTGACTACGTCTTTGTTAGCGAGCAACCAAGTGCCTCCCCAGAAGAATCCTGTTGGGGATTCAGTAACTGCCCAGTCACCCTTTGTATCTTTGGCATGTTCGCTTAATGTATAGTTAATGAGCCAAGCCGGACCGAAGAATCCGAAGACTGGTTTTTCGCCAGTGCCGTTCATATCAGCGAACCAGGCTTCTTGCCAATCTGTCGTATCGTTGTAGTAGTTATTGTCTTTAAGCTTCTTAGAGAGATCAAGGAATTCTTCACGCTTCGGATCGATATGCAGCTTGCCATCGACAATCCAGCCTTTATCCGAGCTGTTTTCGATCGCGTGCCAGATATCGCCGTCACCGGAAACTGCAGCATACCCTTTAGCTTTCAGCTTCTCTGCTGCACTGAAGAATTTATCCCAGCCTGGACCCACCTCATCCTTAATCTTAGCCGGGTCATCTGTTCCAAATACATCCTTGGCAAGCGAGCGGCGATAGATAAAGGCTCCGCCTGTGGCCTGATAGCCGAGACCTTTCAGCTGTCCGTCAGTGCTGCTGCCAATATCTACAGAGTACTGGGCAATGCCTGCATCCTTAACCATTTGATCAGTAAGGCCCAGGTCCGCATAGTTGGCTGCAAAAGTGGATGCATCACCTTGTGTATATTTGAGTACGAATGCGCCTTCAGTAGCATAAATATCAGGTGCATCTTTGCCGCCGGCAGCTAGAGCCTGGTCAAGCGCAGGCTGATATGCGCCGTCTGTAGTTGCAACAATCGTAGTTTTGAACTCTACATTTGCCTCGGGATGGATTTCCAAATACTTCTTAGTCATGTTCGGAATTTCATCGGTGAAGCTCCACAGATTGATCGTTACCTTCTCACCGCTACCTGCATCAGGAGCTTTGGTTGCCTCTGCCGCATTCGATGCCGGAGCCGTTGTTGCAGCTGCGCCGGACGAGCTATTACCTGAGTTCCCGCCGCAGCCTGCCAGAGCAGATGACATTACGAGTACTGTTGAGAGCCCCGCTAAAACACGCTTCATACTTTTCATACTTTGCCTCCCCTTTTATATTCATCCTCGGTTTTATGTAACCGCCTTCATATTATAGTGCCTGTCCCTCTCCGGCATAAGGAACCCTCATTGGGAAAAATACCACTTTTTATGGGTTTTGCTCTAAAAGTACAAAAAAAGACGCCTGGGCATGGCCCTTAGCGTCTCTGGTTCCGCAACACTATAACTATTTTCTTTGATTTTATACAAAAGCCGCCCTTTGGGGTATAAGTAATTAGCCGCCCGGGCTGAAAATCTTGAAACTTGTCATACTATATAACGTAAATTTGGACCATACAGACTAAAGAATAACTAACGGGAGAGGAGCTTGTACCTGATGGAATATTACCGCCGCCATATATCAGACACCCTGGAAGAAGTCGGCAGTTCCGCAAGCGGGCTTACGTCTGCTGAAGCAGAGAACCGGCTGGCCAAGGAAGGCTACAATGAGTTGAAGGGCAAAGCGAAGGACCCGCTATGGAAGCTGTTTCTGGAGAATTTCAAAGATCCTATGGTCATTGTGCTGCTCATCGCGGCTACCGTTCAGATCGTAATGGGACATATTATGGAATCCGTCATCATCTTCGTGGTGCTGATTCTGAATGCTGTTATCAGTGTGGTGCAGACCCGGAAGGCGGAGAGCTCACTGGACGCCCTGCGCAAAATGTCCGCACCCGAAGCCAAGGTCATGCGTGACGGGGCCTTACTGTCGATTCCGGCAAGGGAGCTTGTCCGGGGAGACATCGTCTTCCTGGAGGCTGGTGATTATGTGCCTGCGGATGGACGGATTATTGAATCCGGGAGTCTGCGGATTGATGAGGGCATGCTGACCGGCGAATCCGAAGCCGTGGAAAAGCATACTGACCCGATCCCGCAGGAGGCTCCGCTGGGTGACCGGCGCAACATGGCCTTCAGCGGCTCACTGGTCGTCTATGGACGGGGAACTCTGGTGATTACAGGAACGGCACTCGGCACCGAGCTCGGAAAGATCGCCGGGCTGATCGAGAGTGCCGAAGCCAAACAGACGCCCCTGCAGCGCAAGCTGGAGAGCTTCGGCAAAAAGCTGGGGATCGCCGTCCTGCTGCTGTCGGTGCTGATCTTCGCTATTCAGGCCGCACGCGTCTGGCTCTCGAATGACACGGTGGACACCACCGAAGCCATCCTGAATGCCCTGATGTTCGCTGTTGCAGTAGCCGTCGCCGCTATCCCCGAGGCGTTGTCTTCTATCGTAACCATTGTACTCTCCGTGGGCACGAACAAAATGGCCCGTCAGCATGCAATTATCCGTAAACTGCCTGCTGTAGAGGCACTGGGATCAACGAGCGTCATCTGTACGGACAAGACCGGAACGCTGACCCAGAATAAAATGACGGTTGTCGATTATTTCCTCCCCGGAGGCCCGAAGGAGCAGTTCAAGCTGAAAGCCGATGACTGGTCGGAAGAAGCCCGCAAGCTGCTGCATATCGCCGTACTCTGTAACGACTCCAATATTAATGAAGAAGGCAAGGAGCTGGGCGACCCGACCGAGGTAGCACTGATTGCCTTCAGTAATAACAAGGACAGGGATTACCGCGAGATCCGCGATAACTTCCCGCGCGAGGCCGAGCTGCCGTTCGATTCGGAGCGCAAGCTAATGACCACGCTGCATACATTCGAAGGACAGAAAGCCCTGCTTACCAAAGGCGGCCCGGATGTTCTGTTCAGCAGATGCTCCCATGTCCTGCTGGAGGGCCAGGAGGTTCCGCTGACGGCGGAGGTCCTGGAAAACTTCAATGAAGCGAATGAACAGTTCTCCAGCAGAGCGCTGCGCGTGCTTGCTTATGCCTATAAGAACGTGCCGGACACGGTGACTGAGGTGGGCCTTGACGATGAGCATGACATGGTTCTGGTCGGCCTGTCGGCGATGATTGACCCGCCGCGCGAGGCCGTATATGGCTCTATTGCGGAGTCGAACAAAGCAGGTATCCGCACGATTATGATCACCGGGGACCATAAAACCACCGCCCAAGCCATCGGCCGCGACATCGGGCTGATGGCGGAGCATGAGATCGCCGTTACCGGTCAGGAGCTGGATGCCATGTCCGACGAAGAGCTGGACAGCAGGCTGGAGCAGATCGGCGTGTATGCCCGCGTCTCCCCGGAGAACAAGATCCGGATTGTCCGGGCCTGGCAGCGCAAAGGCAAAATCACCGCCATGACCGGTGACGGCGTCAACGACGCCCCGGCCCTGAAGCAGGCGGATATCGGGGTTGCGATGGGCAGCGGTACCGATGTCGCCAAGGATTCGGCGGCTATGATCCTCACCGATGATAACTTCGTATCCATCGTCAACGCAGTGGCCGTTGGCCGGACAGTGTTCGATAACATTAAGAAGGCAATCGCCTATCTGTTCGCCGGCAATCTGGGTGCGATCATCGCCATCCTGTTCGCCCTGATCTTCGACTGGATCAATCCGTTCACGGCGATTCAGCTGTTGTTCATTAACCTGGCGAATGACTCCCTCCCGGCGATTGCGCTGGGTATGGAAAAGGCCGAGCCGGATGTAATGAGCCGCAAGCCGCGGGACATCAGCGAAGGCATTTTTGCAGGCGGGATGATGCAGGCAGTGATTACCCGCGGTCTGCTGATCGGGATTGCCGTGATTATCTCCCAGTATATCGGGCTGCTGCATTCGGATGAGATGGGGATTGCGATGGCCTTCACCACGCTGATTCTGGCGCGCACCCTGCAGACCTTCGCGGCCCGCTCCAACAGCCAGACTTCTGTGCAGGCCGGATTCTTCAGCAACAAATATGTAATCGGCGCAGTCATGATCTGCTTCGCCTTCTATGGCATCGCGGTCCTGCCTGGTGTCAGAGAGATCTTCTCGATCCCTGCCTCCTTCGGGCTGAACCACTGGCTGACCGCCACCGGTCTCGCCGTGGGTGCTGTCATTGTGATGGAGCTGGCGAAGCTGATCCGCCGTCTGCTGCCTGCGAAGCAGGCTGCTTGAGCCAAGCTAACTTAACGAACCTTAATAACAGCAAGAAGCCTGCACGCCCGGTATAGAGGGGGGCAGGCTTTTTTACAATCCATCACTTCTTCAAATGATAAGGCACTGTAGTGACAATCACATCGCTACGGAACAGCAGACGGGCGCGTATCAGCAGACTCGATTGATTATGAAGGATATTATGCCAGCCTTTCTTCGGAATGAACTGTGGAATAATTACCGTCACCCTATGGTTCAGCTCTGCGGCCTTCCAATTTACTTTATCAATAAACTTGGTCAATGGCTGTACGATGCTTCTATAAGGAGTATATAGGGTTACTAACCTTACGTCCGGCTGCCACTTTCTCCACTTCTCCTCGAACACCGCTTCATCTTCCCGCTCGAAGGGCACGTAGACGGCTATAATCTGCTGCGGAGACAGCGACTTGGCATATTCCAGGGAGTTCATTACGACATGAGTGATTCCGGCAACCGGCACGATAATCACATTGCCTTCAATCTTGATCGTTTCCTCACAGGTCGTAATTCTAAGCTGGTCCGCAATGGCCTCATAATGCTTATGAATCCGGTGGAACACCAGGAGCAGAATCGGCAGGAAGACAAATACCGGCCATACCTGAGTAAACTTGGTCATGAAGAACATCATTGTCACCACGAAGCTGATTAGAGCGCCAACCGTGTTAATGATGAACTTTTGCACCCAGCCTGCTGGCTTTTCCCGGAGCCATTTCACCATCATCCCGCTCTGCGACAACGTAAAGGGAATGAACACACCTACAGCATATAAAGGAATCAGCTGCTCTGTTTTCCCCTCAAAGACATAAATCAGAAGCATGGACAGAACACCCAATATGATAATGCCGTTGGAGTAGCCCAGCCGGTCCCCCCGCATAGTAAACATTCGCGGAATGAATTTATCCTTGGCAAGGTTCACAGCCAGTAGTGGAAAGGCGGAATAACCGGTATTGGCAGCCAGTATCAAGATTAATGCAGTCGTTCCTTGGATAAAATAGTACATCGCATTCCGGCCAAAGGTTTGCTCGGCAATTTGCGACACCACAGTGACGTCAGCGCGGGGTGCAATCCCGTAATAATAAGCTAACACCACAATGCCTGAGAACATGACAGCCAGTAACACGCCCATGGCGATTAAGGTTTTGGAGGCGTTGGACGCTTCCGGGCTTTTGAAATTCGGTATGGCATTGGAAATCGCTTCAACCCCCGTTAACGCAGAGCTCCCGGAAGAAAATGCGCGCAATAATAGAAATAGGCTTATTCCCGCTACAGGAGTACCCAGCGAGGTATGCAGCTCTGCCGGAACGTTACCTGACAAGATGTTGTACAGACCTGTACCAATAAGGATGAATAAGGCCAGGACGAATAAATAGACCGGATAAGCGAGGACGGAGGCAGATTCCGTTACTCCTCTTAAGTTCAAAATCGTGATCAGCAGAACAAAAGCAATGGCGATCACCACTTTATGCTCATGCAGGCTTGGAAACGCTGAGGTGATAGCATCCGTACCCGCCGAAATACTTACAGCAACCGTTAGAATATAGTCAACCAGCAGCGAACCGCCAGCAATTAACCCCGGGTACTTGCCCAGGTTCTCCTTGGACACCACATAGGCGCCCCCGCCGTGAGAATAAGCAAAAATAATCTGCCGGTAGGACAGAATGAGCGCGGTCAGCAGGATCAACACACCCAGTGCTATCGGGATCGAATACCAGAAGGCGGCTGCCCCAACCGTAACCAGAACAATCAGTATCTGCTCCGGCCCGTAAGCCACGGATGACAGTGCATCAGAAGACAGTATAGCCAGTGCTTTCTTTTTATTTAACTTTTGCTCTCCGAGCTCACTGGACTTTAAGGGTCTGCCAATTAAAAACCGTTTTACAAATGAAATCACTCAGTTTCACCACTCGCTTGTTATTTGTAGGACACAACAAAAACACCACAGAAGACTATTCTGTGGTGTTCAACATATCATGTCCGGCATTAATATAGCGTTAAGGAATATGCAAGAACATTAAGATTGCATTAAGATATTGGAGCTGGCTGGTCGACCCATAGCCTCTGCTTGTTCACCTTCTGGTGTATCCCAATCCAGTTTTTGAATAAGTGCTTGAGTATCTTCCACGCACTGCCTCCTACTTTGCAATAGTCTATTTCCTCTGTTCTACTGCCCACGCTCCATCCTTATAGATGAAATAACGGGAATTTCCCTCCTGGTCGCGTGCAACAATCTCTCCGGTAAGCCCTTGTCTGCTCTCCTCCAGCACTTCCAATGAAGCTTCATCTTCAGCAGAGGGCATCCGGTACACGTACTCCAGCCCGTCTTTTCCCGAATTGCTGCGTACAACGTCACCCTTCGCGGCAAAGATCAGATTAACCTCCAACCGGATGCCGCCGCCCGGGACAGGCAATATTCCAAGGATTCTGCGCTGGGAGTCGATGACGTCAAGCCCCATTTTCCAAAAATCCGTAAGCCCTTGAACCTGATAATCCCCAAGCGGATGCACCTGTACGGCGGCCTCTGGAGTTAGCGTGAATTTACGCGGAAGCCCTTGCTCCAGCTGCATCAGCATGGCAAGCTTAAGGCCGAGATACAGGACAATACACACAGCACAGGCTGCACTCAGCACCCGTCTCCTGCCCAATGGCACCGGAAGCACAAAACTCATAACACCCACCAACATAGGCACCCACACCGTAGGATCACCGAGGTAGATTAATGGCAGGGTGTAAGCTTCGCTGGACAGAGGATACACCAAATGCACCCCATGTCCCAGAGAGTCTACCAGAATATGCCCCAGCACACTCCCCGCCAGACATAGATATAACTGAATGTACGAATATTTCTTGAGTAGCAGCTTGAATAAGAACACGATTGGTACCATGACCAGCCCCATGACGACAATGGAATGCGACCAAGGAGACACATACCTGTTCCCCAAGAGATCCGGCACAATTCCCAGGAATGAGGCCAGTCCGAGCAGAACCACTTTTTCCTTAAAAGATATCGCCTTGCGCATAAGCACAATCGATACAACAAAACTGCCTGTAAGCAGATGTGTCATCACATGCATTGCCAGTATAACCGTCACCTGTAGCCCTCCACTTTGCTGCTCTGAACAGCCAGACGTTCCCCACTACCCAGAGCCTGTTATATCATTAACAATTGAAGGAGGAATAAGGTTCATTTACGTTAATGTTTTGGCCTCACTATGCTCCGTACTTCTTGAATTCATTCTTATAGATTTCCAAGTTATTTTCATCAAAGCATACAAATATAACCCTCTTAATGTTTGTTTCATTCTTCGATAAATACCCGGACACTTCCTCAACCGCGATGGAACACGCCGGGTCTTTCGGGTATCTGTAGATGCCAGTGCTTATATTAGGAAAAGCAATGCTTGCCACTTCCTTTCCTTCAGCCTGTGTTAATGCATTCCTGTAACAATTTCTCAGCTTATCCTCCTCCTGATTCCCTCCGCCATTCCACACGGGGCCAACGGTATGAATGACATAACGGCTTGGCAAGTTCCCTGCTGTGGTGACTACCGCTTCTCCAACCTCACAACCACCTTGCTGATTCCGGATCTTCATACATTCTTCTAAAATAGCTTTTCCCCCGACTCTATGGATTGCGCCATCTACACCACCCCCACCCAGCAAGCTGGTATTAGCTGCGTTCACTATCGCTTCCGCCTCAATCTTGGTTATATCACCTTGGACCAACTGAATCCTAGAGTTCTTCACAGTAAGTTCCATAATTACCCTCCTGGTATTTAGTTTATCTCTTCCCATTATATACACCAAATAGCGGTACCCTGGCCCCTTAAGACCGGCTACCGCTCCTTATTCAACACACTACTGTCTACTTACGCCGGGCAACCATCATAATCTCCATGCTGCCGAGCTGTAAGGGATGCTTCCCGAATTGTCCCGGGCTACAGCCATATGCGGCCTCCACTGCGAAACCTTCACTGCCCAGAAGCATCTGCAATTCCCGGAAGGTAAAAGCGGTGGTATAGATCAATACCTCTTTGGATTCACCCTCGGGACTATGAATCTCTTCTTTATCGATCACGGTGCAGGAATACGGATCAAATAACGACTCATCCTGTATACGCCGGGCTAAGTTAAACGCATTAATTACCGTAAGAACAAATAGAGCACCCGGCTTCAGCGCCCGATGAACTCCTCTAAGGACCTTCCGGTGATTCTCTTCACTGCCCGCCAGTCCAAAAGCCCCTTCACACAGACAAATCGCACCATCGAACTCCTGATCAAACATTAGCTCGCGGGCATCCGCCGCCAGAAATGTTGCCTCTAACTCTTCCTTCGCAGCTTCCCGGTTCGCGTGTCTGATAAATTCCGCAGAAATATCCACGCCCACTGTTCTCACTCCGCGCCGGGCCAATTCCAGACTATGCCGCCCCGGACCACAGCCAATATCCAGAATGCGAGTACCCTGCCGCAGATTCATTAACTTCATTAAAAAGTCTGCTTCCTGCATCGTTCCCTGGGCGAAACCATATTTCAAATACTGCTCCCGCATGAAATCTCCGATGGCTTCATAATAATCCCCATTGTACTCAAAGCCTGCTTGCGTATTCTTCAAAAGCTATCCCTCCGTATCTGTTGTGCCTACACGGAAGTGAATTGGCATGAGCGCTTAACCCCTTCCGTGTCCCGAATGACAACGTTCAGCTTGTCAGCGCTTCTATTCATAGGTTCACTCGCTTTCCTTATTATGTAACTTCAGGGTAGACATTCGTAGCCGGGAAGTCAAAAGAAAGAACCGTTTTACTCATTCTATACGGTTAACCTAACTTAGCCCTCGCACCCGCATCTGCAACTTCTGCACAGCAACCGCGTCCATAACAATATGGTAAATCTATCTATTCTCTGAAAACAATAGGACAATTAAACACCACAGGAGGTTAATATATGCGCTATATGACAGCAATTGTACTAGCGGCGGCTCTGCTCACAGGATGTCAGGCGGCGGACAAGAAAGCTGTGGACAACTCTTCCTCAGCACCATCCACAGCTTCCCCAACGATCGGATCACCCACAGCTACATCAACTACACCTTCCGCTTCAGCATCTTCAAGCATGGAGGAGCCGCTACTTTATATTGAGCAATTGAAATCTATCGGCGGAGGCGGACAACTGATACAGGTGAAGTCGAACAGCGATATCGACCAGAATTCACTGGAGCAAGCACTGAAAAACAGTCTACAGACCAGTGATCCCGAGACAGGGTTCCGGTATACGCTGGAATGGGAGTCCCCGCGGTTTCTGCAAATCCGTCTGCATCTGGATGAAAGCAGCGCCTGGTCCGGTACGTTCAATCTGGATGAAGCCGTTACCGCAGACGGGCGTAAGTATGCCAGTACGGAGCAGCCATACCGTAACTCGGTTGTGGTCAGAACTCAGGCCGGCGAGGGCAGTCTGCTGTTCCAGGGCATCACCTCCGGCATCCGGCGCGTAGTACCTGCCTGGAACACGGGCTGGATTAAGTCCATTCAGACCCCGAAATCGGTGGCCCCCTCCTATCTGTTCTACGGGCAGGAGAAGCATCATCTGGTTCACGCCCTGACTGGCGAGGCGCTGGAGATTCCGGCTTTTCCCGAGGAGAAGGAGGCCTACGGTAATGACTATGGTTACCAAGAGATGTACTCTGACCGCTTCTACGGGGACTTCACTTATATGATCTCAGGCAATAAGACGCTGTACCGGGTGGACCTGAAGGACTTCACCCGTATGAAGCTTCATGTGTTCGACATGCCGGTCTACGGAATGTCCTCCTCGGCTGACGGTAAGCGTATCGCTGTACTTACCGCACATGACGAGTTCATCGGTCCCGGGGCAGACTTGGCAGTGCTAGATCAGAAGGGGAAAATACTGCATTCGCGGGAGAACGCCGTCTTCCTCTCCCACAGTGACGGCTTCCTGTTCGTGTATCCGCTGGCTTGGGCGGATGATTCGTATCTGATTCTTCCCGCAGACAGAGGTGAGAATAACACTCTCGGCCAAATCCGATACAATACCGGAAGCGGAGATTCTTCGGTGATGCAGGATCAGCGGATCACGGTCCAGGTACAACAGGATATCTCGGAGCATGAGCGGCAGCAGCGAGATGACTTCCTGTTCGCCGAACTCCACTGGTCACCGGACAACAGATTTGCAGCCTTCAAATCCGGCACAGGTGCCATACAGGTCTACGACACACAGGAGCGGACCTTTAGCTTCGTGGCCGCAGGCACACTGCTGGACTGGATGCCGGATGGAACGCTGGCCTGGGCGGATGCCGGGGATCATGTGTATACCTTTTAACTATACTTCTCCTATTTTGTTTTCTTTGGAAAACCATATACGAATAGGATCACACCAATTAACGTAAGGACTGGAACAAAGATATTATCGAAGAAGCCTGCGATAGGCGTTTCTGGCTGGAAATTCAACAAGTTAGCTTCGTATAACGCAGAATATTCATGACTTCGCGCGATCATAGTCCCTACACGTTCGATCGTGTAGATTAACCCGGCAGCAATCAAAAAAGCCGCACCTAGTTTTCGGTATAAGTTGTTGCCCATGAAATATTGTTGCCTCCTCTACTCTTAGTCGATTGATGTAGTTAAGGCTTCACCACGCCGGCCGGAAGCCCGGAAGCCGGTGGCCAGACGATGGTTCCGCTGCGGTTCATGTACCCTCTGATTTCCTCGCGTGTATCTGGAACGAGCAGGGTGATTTCCGCCAACTCGCCATTGAACGAATCGGCCCAATAGAGTTGCGGCTTGACCACGAAGCGGCCGGAGGTATTAATGTAGCCGTACCTCTGCCCCGGGCTGACTGGAGCCAGACCGCCCTTGAACAAACCTCCGGCCGTATATCCCTGGATGACTTTGACACCCTTCTTATTAATATAGAAAGTGACTCCATTGCGCTCAACGAATGCCAGTCCTTCCGAGAACGGCTGCGCCATGCTGAACTGCGGCTTGATCAGGTAATTGCCTTTTTTGTCGATGTAGCCGTATTTGCCATTCACAGACACGACTGCTGCCCCATCGGAGAACGGTGTGGCGTAATCATACCGTGGGGTTATGCGAAGCTTGCCGGTGGTGTCGATGTAGCCGTATTTGCCGCCAACGGCAAGCGTAACAGCTGCCATGCCTTCGGAGAAATCAGACGTAAAGCTGTACCGGTACGGAACGATAAGCTCGCCCTTCGTGTTGATGTACCCTGAGGCTTTGCCCAAATTAACCCGGGCCAGACCTTCGGAGAAATTAAAAGCCCGGACGTAGCTTGGCTGTATAGCCACCTTGCCTTGACTGTCGATATACCCGTACCGGGTCGCCGTAGCCCCGCCAGCGAGTTGAATCTTCGCTGTATACAGCGCACGGTCATTATACAGAATGCCGGCATCTCTCAGCTTGTATTCAAACAGCTTGGTGCCCTCCGAACTGAAATAGTATTGCTTTTTAGCCGCGTGGTCCTCGACATATACTGTCCCTCCGGGCACTCCTGAATACCCGTATCCGTCGTATACCGCTTCGATAACAACCTTACCTTTTCCGTTAATGAAGCCGTATTTCCTGTTCACTTCAACCGGATACAATTGATCGGCGGTCTTGGCCTGTACAGCCCCAGCACCGGCGGCCTGGACCTTGGCCTGCGATTGCGATGGACCCGCTACACTTGCACTGAACACCATCGTCGTCATTAGAAATGTTAAAGCCAGCTTTTTGAACAATTGCGGTTCACACTCCTTTGAGACTATTTTCCATTCTTTATGTATAGACGGCGGTTGTACCCGTTTTGTTGTGCATGTTTTGGAAGAAAGATAAAGAACACTTGCCAAAAAATAGGACTGCCCTTTGCGGATGCAGCGTATCTCCTTCAGGTTGAACTTTTCTCAGGAAAAATCCACTCCAAATACTTGGAATGGATGCAATGCAATATAGAAGGAGTAGGGTGCCAGCCAGATGAAAGCAACACAATCGTCCATTTTTCATCATCTGGTTTCTATTAGAAAATAGAATTCAATCAAACAAAAACTCCCCATACAGCAACAGGCTTTATTATCTCACCTGTCTACCATATGGGGAGTCAATCAGTACAGAAACACTGTCTTCTTGTGGTGCAGATCAGCCTTTACTGTGAAGAGTAATCAAGTATCCGTCCGGATCGGCGAAGGTAAAGGTACGTCCGAAGGGGCCATCGATGGGTGCGGATGTAATTTTTACGCCTGCTGCTGCGAGTTTATCGTGAATATCTTGCGTATCCGGAGCATAGAGCCATAACGCAACACCAAGTCCAGGCTGAGTTCCCTTACTAAGTTCGACTCCCGGCATGAGGTCACGAAGTGCAAATGCAATAGGCTTGGTCTCAAAAACCACCGCATGAGGCGGGCCCGCCTGTGAACGGACGAGTCCAAGATAGTGTTGATAAAATTCAGCCGAGCCTTCAAGATCGCTGACCTGAAGTGAGATGAAATCGGGTCCAATGACTGACATAATATAGCCCCCTAATATTCGCGTTTGTAGGTTAATATAGTCTTCATTATACCCACCCTTCCTGACAACGTTATGTCAGTAGCGTTTTATTAAGATCAACATCTCTTTTACGCAATTTCTGAAATACCGAGTATTCCTTATCAGACTTAATGTAGTTTAAAATCTGTTCGGCGCATTCCGCCGGATTCAGCTCTTCCGTGTTCACTTCGAGATCATATTCATCAAAGCCATAGACGATGTCGAACTGCGCATCCGCCAGTCCAATCTGCCGGTCGCCCCTTGCCTGCTCTCTTCTAATTAGCTCTTCCCGGGAGCACATGACACCAACAAATAAAGTAGGCCGGCCCGCAAAATGATCCAAAAACTCATTAAATCTCTTATCGTCCTCGAATACGGTATCCACGATGACATTGAAGCCCATTTCCGCTAACAGCTTAATCGTTGAATAGAACACGGAGCAGATGGAATCGTCCAGAATATCAGAGACCACCTGATGGTCGATTTCGCGTACTGGCTCATCTGGATATTTATGATTAATGAAATCATTGTAATTCATGAAAAAATCATCAATCGACACATGATAAAACGGGATCTCTTTCTGTTTTACAACCTCAGCCGAGATGGACGTCTTCCCAGAGCTTGAGGTTCCATTTAGAACAAGCAACATGCCTTTATTCAATTCGTTCCCTCCTATTCATCCTTCCATTATAAACCATAGGAGATAGAGGAAGGAACTCATCATCTGCTTCAGTTAAACCCGCCATTGACGCGAATCGTCTGCCCGGTGATCCAGCGGGCCTTGTCACTGACGAGCAAGTCGATTACATTCGCAATATCCTCCGGTTCACCAAGCCGTCCAAAAGCATTCATCCGGCGGAAGGAATCCACCAGCTCATCGGATTTCCCGTTCAGGAATAACTCCGTCGATACTTGCCCGGGTGCAACGCAGTTCACGACGATATCCTTCGCTCCGAACTCCTTCGCTAATTGGCGGGTTAACTGCTCGACTGCCCCTTTGGTTGCGGCATAGACGCTATAGGTCGGCAGCATCGCGCCTGATACTGAGGTCGAGAAATTAATAATTGTTCCACCCCGCTCCATATGCTTCATTGCTTGCTGGCAGGCGAAATACGTGCCTTTTACATTTACAGCAAAGTGCCGGTCGAACATTTCCTCCGTTACATCTGCGATAGGCACGCAGTCCATAATCCCGGCATTATTCACCAAAATATCAACACGCCCGAATTGCCCGATTGTCTCCGAGAAAAGCGCTTCGACCTCACTGACCTTGCTTACATCACCTTGAACGGCTATCGCTTCCCCGCCGAATTCCTTGATGATTTGCACGACCTCGTCCGCTTTTCCCCGGTTGGATGAATAGTTGACAGCTACTTTTATTCCTAAACCGGCCAACTGAATGGCGATTTGTCTTCCTATACCCCGTGATGCACCTGTGACGATGGCTACTTTTCCGTTCTGACTCATTAGGAACACTCTCCTTAAGTTTGCTTAGGCCGGATGATGATCTGTTGGCCTTATGGATTCATTGTAAATCATTCGAAGAGCATCCCGTTATAACAGACCTGTTCACTTCTTGCCTATTTCTCTTCAACTCGCTATGATTAACAACAACCCTACGTATATGTGAAAAGGAGGCTACTAACTTGAACGATTCATTGCGGACCGGGCCGCTTTTAGAGCAATTGGCCGCGCTGATCCTTTGCCATGCTCCATCGGCAGGCACCCATCAGACGCTTATTCCTTCCTTGCAGCTGATGCACGCCACGGATGTAGCAGAACCGCTGGAGTCGGTCTATAAGCCATCGATCTGCGTCGTTGCTGAGGGAGCTAAAGCAGCCACCCTGTCGGGTGAAACATTTCATTACGATCCGTCAACGTACCTGGTGACCTCTGTCGAGCTGCCGATTAACGGGAGAATTACCGGGGCTACGTCTGAGCATCCTTTTCTGGGCATCAAGCTAAGCTTCGATCCCGGGACCATCCTGGAAATTGTAAAAGAAATGACGGACCCCACCCTTGTTGCGGGTGAAACCTCCCTTGGCATCACGGTTGCCCGAACCTCTGAGCCCTTACTCGAAGCCATCGTACGGCTTATCCAGTTACTTGGCGCACCTCAGGATATTGCCATTCTATCCCCGCTCGTGATCCGCGAGATTCTCTATCGTGTTCTTCAGAGTGACCAAGGCGCACACCTGTATCAATTCGCCATTATCGGCAGCCATGCGCACCGGATTGCTGAGGCCATCCAGGTGATCACCAGGCAATACGCCGAGTCCCTTGTCGTTGAACAGCTTGCAGAATCCGTGAATATGAGCACCTCTGCCTTCCACAAGCATTTCAAGCGTGTCACCGCCATGAGCCCGCTGCAATACCAGAAGGTCATCCGCTTGCAGGAAGCCCGCCGCCTCATGCTGACCGAATCGCTCCAAGCCTCCGATGCTGCCTTCCGTGTAGGCTATGAGAGCCCCTCCCAATTCAGCCGCGAATACGCCCGCCAGTACGGGAGACCTCCGGTGTCGGATGTTCAGGGGATTCTGAGATTATCTAAGTAGTACATTAAAAAGGCCGTCCTATCGTTTCAGGACGGTCATAATTTCACTGGACTTTAAGCTGGAGAATTTGCGTATAATCGCAGTGCTTCACATTTTCGATACTGAATCCGTGATTTTTAAAATACTGTTTCAGATCCTTTTTCAAAAAGTGTTCAAAGTTATCGAATTCAAGCCGCTTAATGATGGAGAACATACATTTCTGAAACAAGCCCTGAGGCTGCTCCCACTCAACTACTAAGATCATTCCCTCCGGTTTTACAACCCTCCGTGCTTCGCTTAGCATTTTGCTGGCCAAGGGTTTTCCCATCTCATGTAATATCAATGAAATAATCACCACATCGAAAGAGCATCCGGCAAATTCCAGCTTCACGGCATCCATTTCAAGCATGTTCACACCGTGAAGCTTTTTTTTGGCTATTTTCCTGCGGGCTATGGAGAGCATCTCTTTGGAATTATCAATTCCGACCACCGTAGCATTGGATTTCTGCTCTGCAATCAGAATGTCATTGCTGGCTGTGCCCGCACAGATATCAAGGATATGGACCGGTTCATCCGGTAAGAAGCCTAATAAGGCTTGGCGGGGACTCCTTCCGGGTCGGCTGAAGAACAGCAAATCACATACATCATATAACCTAGACAGAACTCGGTAATTCAAGCTCAGCTTCACCCGCCGCTTCCTCCTTAGGCCGGCCTTTGGAGGCACAATATCTGAATATGCCCGCTCTTTCACTTGAAACTCTGCATTTTTTGGCAACCTCAACGGACAACTCAGGCGGCATCGGCGTTAAGGAAGTATCAATATTTTCTTTGGCAATGACACTGCTGGATGAAATTCCGAAGCAGGCACAATTGGAGCTGGAGAAGATGGCTCCCATATCATTATATATTTTCTCCAATGTATGGTCATATACGCTTCCGAATGAGGAGGGCACTGAGACGCATGGCGACACATGGCCGTCATTATTAATCGCAATATAATTGGAGCCTGCACCGCATCCAAAGTAATCTGAGCTTTCAAACTCGCAGAAATTAATAATGACCGGGAATGCCTCATTGGCTGCATTTTCTCGTTTTAGCTGTTTCAACAATCCCATGGCTTTTCCATAAAATCTGCCTACCTCTTGACCTTCCAGATTACCCTGCGGAATAGGCATCACTACCCGCACCTCTTGAACCCCAAGCCCCCCGACAAATTCGAAATACTGCTGCAATGCCCCTTCCTTCATCAATTCATGCGTAATGCAGACCGTCACAGCCGTATAGATATCCTTAGCCGTCAGTGCTTGAATGGCTTGTACAGCATCCTTGAAGGCGTTACGGTTACGTCTGAGCTTACAGCAAATTTCCTCATCGAAATGATCCAGGCTCAGTATACATCTGGTCAAACGGGTATGCTCCAGCTTGAGCGCAAAAGCATCATCAATGCCAAGACCGGTTGAGAATAGAACCCCTTCCATTCCTTCCGGTATGGCTCCGATAATCTCCATAATGTCCGTCCGCAGCATAGGCTCCCCTCCAGTAATTCCCACCGAAGCAGCCCCGAGCTCCGCTAAAGCATTCATACATTCCTTAATTTTATCCAGACTCATATCTTCTTGTCCGTATTTGGCTCTGAAGCAGTGCCAGCAGTCGCAATGGCATCTTCCCGTAACCACAATATCAGCTTGAAGCGGAACTCGCTTGTCCTCATAGACAATGTCATGAATACCAGCGATCAGCCGATTCCAGGCAGGGCTGGGGAAGGAGGGGAAGAAACTGCTCATATAAAAATTGCCGCCGGCCGGGTTGTACGTAAAGCTCTCATTCTTACCTTGAAAAAATTCCCCCACATATCCGGCCAATTCGCTTAAATCGCATTGCTGCATTGCACTTAAGGCCTCTTCATTCAGAACAGCTTTCTTCATCAATACTGTCATCCTCTTCACCTCTTCTATTCGGTTTTTAGAACTGTCTGGCTTGACGCCTGGTGCTTTAAGACTGCATTCCTCACATCTTCCACCGTTTGAATACCTTTCAGCATTTTCTCATCGACCTTCAGACCGAATTCTTCTTCCAGTACAGACAGCAGACATACTAAATCAAAGGAAGTGAACCCCAGATCGCAAATCAGCTTGGATTCCATCTGAATCTCCTGAATATCAACATCTGTAAATGGAGAGATCACTGTTTTGATTTTCAGCATCGTCTCGTCATTCTGTTCTCTAATCATGATTTACCTTCTCTCTGGTTATTCTAGTAGGCGCTCTTAGCTCCTTCTTCAATGCAAGCTTATCGAAGGGCTTCTCGCTTACCTCTAGTCTCCGAATCCGTCTGAATGCAGGCGAATTGTCATTTAGCATCTGTATGAGTTCGTCTAAAGCTAACCTCACATCAGTATATCCGTTGTTAACTGCATAATCATAATCAGGGTGTATGATGGCCGCCAGGGTCTCCCCACCCTTCTTACCGTCCGCATAAACCAGTGACTGATCTACTAATGGGTGCCGTTCGATACTTTGTTCTATTCCCACCGGTGAAATATTGTTGCCGTCCTTCAGAATGATAAGGTCTTTTTTGCGCCCTGTAATATAGAGGTAATTATGCTGATCCAGATAACCCAAATCTCCCGTTCTAAACCAGCCCTGGTCAAAAGCCTCCGCTGTGCTCTTGCAATCCTTGTAATATTGCTTCATCACAATACTTCCTTGAACCTGAATCTCGTCATCTTCGATTCGTACCCGGCAATATGGCTCTGGCCCAACCAGCCCCACAGAATGACTGATGATCCCGTTAGGCCGGTTACAGGAGACAAGCGGTGAACATTCGGTAATTCCGTATCCGTTCAATAGGTTAACTCCCAGCTTCTTATATTTCACCACCCATTCCGCGTCCAGATAAGCCCCGCCGCAAATAATCGTACGCAACTGTCCGCCAAAAAATTCAAGGTTCAACTGCCCCGTCCTTGCTGCCTCTCGCGAGATCCGCTTATGTAAGCCTTCCACAAGCATGGGAACCATAAAGAGCACCGAGGGGCGGAATTGCTGTATACTGCTCAGATAGCCGCTTAACCCGCCACTAAGGCACAGCGTCAAGCCGTAAAACAACAGCGGAACCAGCATCCCTGACGTAACGGCAAACATATGATGCGGCGGCAATACGACAACTGTGCACCCTCCGGGCTCAAAGGCTTCTATGCCAGCCAGATAGACGGAGCAGATGATATTATGGCAAATATTCCGGTGGGAGAGCATTGCGCCTTTGTAGCCGCCTGTTTCACTTGAGGTGAAGACAATCATAGCCGTCTGATCTGCATCCACATGAGTGGACCTAAGTTTCTCGCTGCACCGGGTATCTCTTATGAATTCAGCTATACTTGGAAAGGGGCCTCCCGCTTGAAAACACACGATCACTTCCAGAGTTTCGCAACTGTGCCTCAACTGCTGTACAATGTGCGACATGCTGCTATCTACAAACAACATGGATATATCGGCCTGAAGAACCAGGGTTACCAGATCATCCAGGCTTAAATCCTTGTCCATAGGAACGGCTATATTGCTAGAGCCTGTCACTCCAAAAAAAGCAACCAGCCACTCGTAGCTCAAACCGCCGATAAAAGCAACATGTTTTTGGCTCAGCCCCCTCGCTTCAAACGCAGCGCTCAGTGCATCCGAATCAGACTTTAACTGCAGGTATGTTTTTTGAAGCCTCTCGCCGTCTTGCTTGGCCTCAACCGCTGTTTGATGGCGGTATCTCCCTGCACTGTGAGACAGAAATTCAGGGATACTATCTGCTCCTCCCATGAACATGGCGATTCGCTCTAATTCACTCATTTGACCAGTCTCCTTAAGAGTTTCCAACAATGGCAATGCGAGAATCAGCAGCTAACAAGGTATCCGATACCAACTGTCCATCCTTGACGACTATATTTCTGGTGCCATAGCCGATCAATTCTGCATTATGGGTGATATGTACAATGCTTGTTTGCCAAATCCGGTTAAGCTGCTGCAGCATTTCCATCACCTGAACCGCCGAGGCGGTGTCCAGATTTCCAGTAGGCTCATCGGCAAGAATCAACGGGGGATTATTAATAACTGCCCTGGCAATCGCCACCCGCTGCTGCTGCCCTCCTGACAATTGCGCAGGAAGCTTCCGCCTATGTTCTGTCAGTGCCAGAAGCTCCAGTAGTTCCTCCAGCCTAGATGCGGCAGTGCTTCTCTTTCTGCCTGCTAACAGAACCGGCAGCTCAATGTTCTCCTCCACGGTCAGATTTTGAACAAGATTATAGTTCTGGAATACAAAGCCTATTTCACTTTGGCGAATTTTACTTTTTTGTCTGTCCGACAATTTGTTAAGATCGCGTCCAGATAAGTGGACAGTCCCGCTGGTTGGATACTCCATACCACTCATAATGTACAGGAGTGTGCTTTTCCCACTGCCCGACGAGCCCATTATTGTGGTAAATTCCCCCTCTGCAATGATTAGTGATACGTCCTTCAGAACAACAGCATCCTTGTACTGCTTGTAAACATGATTCAGTTCAAGTAATGAGATGACGGTCCCCTCCTAATCCATTGCCCTTATTCTAAATTTAATTTCTTGATGAAAATATAGTTTATCGTGCTGTACATAAGACCGCAGATCAACAACTGAAACAATACACATATCCCAATCAAGGACAACATATTGCCGCTCTGATTCACGGTATGGAGTCCGAGCAGATATATAGTCGGCACCAGCAGAGCCACCAGCAGAATTTGCATTACAATATAGACGACAATGCCTGCAATAAAAGTGCCTGCCAGTCTGTTTTTACCCATAAGAATTTGTCCCAAGGCTATAGCCGTGTACATAAATAAATTAATGGTCATGGAAGAAACCATGTATATAGCTACTATTGAGCTTACAGCTATAACCAGCCTCGTCCCCGGGCCAGCCGTTCCTGATTGAAAAAAACCTTCCAATGCTTCCCTAAAAACTCGAGAATTGTCTGGGGAATAAAAGACTACCGCCAGCGAAGCCAGCACCAGCAGCATTGTCGCAGCATTCCAGCTTACTGCGGTTATAAGCTTGGAAAGGGTCAAGTTCCGGGTAGGAGCAGGCAAAGTGAAGGTTAGATACCCTTCATCAGTAACCATGCTGGTATAATACCGGATAGCCTGCAGAGCGTATGTTATAAGAATGACCGCTGCCAGCATCAGCTCATAGGTCAGCTTGGACACAACAGGAATGAATGCGAAGACTCCAGAAAATACGCTCCAACGGGTCGTTCCCCAGGCCAATACTGTAAAAAAGACGAAAATCAGATACACAGGAAACATATACCTCATCGTTGATTTAAAATCATATTTGATCAGTTTTTTTAGCATAAAGCCTCCTAAAATATTGATCGACAGTCATTTCATTTCCGGTCCTGATGTCTTTGGCTGCCGCCGCCTGTACAAGGCATCCCTGATCGATAAGGATTACATCATCCAGAATATGCTCGATATCCGCAATCAGATGGGTGGAAATTAAAATGGAGGCTTTTCGGTTATAGCATTTCAGAATCGTATCGATGATATAGTCTCTGGATGCGGGGTCTACCCCGCCGATTGGCTCATCAAGGCAGTATAGCTCTGCATCACGGCTCATCACAAGAATAATTTGTATTTTCTCTTTTGTCCCCTTAGAGAGGGTCTTCAATCGGGAACTGGAGTTGATATTCAGTTTATTTAGTAACTCATAGGCCATGCTGCGGCTGAAGTCTGGATAGAAATCGCTGTAAAAGGCGACCAGCTCCTGCACCTTCATCCAATTGTTCAGACAATTCCTCTCAGGAAGAAAAGCGATCTGCCGCTTGGTTTCTATGCCTGGGCTCCTTCCATTGATTCTCACCTCTCCACTCGACGGCACCAGCAGACCGTTGATCAGCTTGAGCAGAGTTGTCTTGCCGCTGCCGTTGGGTCCGAGCAATCCGACAATCCTTCCCTGCTCCACCGTCACGTTGATATTATCAAGCGCGGTATGATGCTCATACCGTTTGCTCAATGCAAGGCACTCCATAATAGCCGTCACCCTATCCCATCCTTTTCCCATTTTGGCTCATTCGTATTTCAATTCCTGGACGACATTCAAGCTTGGGATTCTTCGGATCGACAACGCTGAAGCCATCATCAGAAGAAGGAACATCCCCCCCAGTAATGTGCAGGCGGCCGCCACATCCAAGCTTATGCTTACGTATTCACCGATGCAAAAAAGAATCTGCTCCAGCGCCTTTGCAAGAACCAGGCCAAGACCTCCGGCAAACAAACAGCCTGTCACAAAGGTTCCGGCTAGCTCCATAACAACCATCCGCTTCAACTGTGACCTGCTCATTCCGAGGGAATATAAAACTGCATACTCCTTTTTACGCTGAAGAAATCCGATCAGTTGATTAATGAGCACGCCCGTAAAGGCAATCAAGGCAGACAAGCCTATAATCAGGTTGATCAAAGACAATAAAGAATCAATCTCACTTTTGTTGCCGTCCAGGAACTCCTTCACAGTCTGCACATTGACTCCTGTTCCAGCCAGTATCCGGATCAACTGATCTTTCACCTGCTCCGGTTTTCCTGTAATCCCGATTTCAATGGTGGCTGGAATCCGGCTCACTTTTTGCAGATATTGCTCTGGAGAGATCACAACTACATTTCTGCTTGAAGTGAATTCTCCAGCATCCACATAGCCGGCTATCTTCACTGTAAATGCCTCCTTCCCTGCACTCCTCAGGGTCAGCAGGTCACCGATGTCCAGTTGGTTGCGAGGCCCATAATATTTGTCGATCAAAGCTTCTCCTGCTGACAGTCCACTCATTTTATCCGAGGTATCCTTGATTCCGAGCATCTCATGATCCATCCCAAAGATGCCTATATTCATGGCTTGATGATTAACCGTAATATTATTGAAGCTGTAGTATACAGGCTGAAGGGACTGCACCCCTTCCACAAGTTCAAGTCTGCTGTACATGTCAGCGCGCTCAGACAAGCCCGTCAGTTGAATATCCCCTTCAAAGCTCTCGCCCACCCGTGAAAATACCTGATTAATCGATAATGTTGTTAAATAGATGATTAGCATTATAGATAGAGTGACTGTTACCAGTGTAATACTAGAGTGAATGGTTTTGCTGCCCGCAAGATTCTTGCTGCACAGATGATTGCTCGCTCCAGCCCGCAATCTTGTTATCCTGGAGAGAATTCTGGATAAGCCTCTAATAAGCCAAGGAAGCATACAAATCGTACCTGTCAGCAGCAGTATAAATACCAGACCTGCCAGCAGCAGGCTATACTCTGTATTGACAATATACAAAAGAATGGAGCATCCCCAGAGGACGAGCCCGCATAGACTTCTTGGCCTGGAGACTCTGGCCTTGGCATACACAGTATCCAGCATAATGGCTCTAATCGATTGGCGGCTTGCCGATAGAATTCCATACATAGAGACCAGAATCTGAAAAATCACTGTCAAAGCCAGCGAATATACTACATATCGAATTTCAAATTTATCCGGAATATTCAAATAGGAAGCCTTCCCCCCGTAGGAGCCCAGAGCGGACATCACTGGCTCTTTCAGAAGAACTCCTGCAATTACACCAATAATACCGCCAAACAATCCATATAGCGCATGTTCAGCAAGCAGAATCAGATTCATTCTGAAGCGGGTGGCCCCAATGCTGCGGAAGGTTGCTATTTCGGGCATTCTTTTGGCCACAATGATCCTGGTATTACTGGCGTTTAAATAGAAAACCATCAGAATTACCGCGAGCAAAACAATAAACAGCAACTGATTGGTTTTCTCCAGCTCTGCCTTAATGGCAGCCTCATCGGCAAGCATGTCACCAGTAAAAGCTGGATTATCAGCCCTAAACTGGGTGTCGAAATGCTCCGGTGCCATCGCAAGGTCCTTCTGGACATAGACACCTGACACCTTGTCTCCCATTCCATTTAAATATCCTACATATTGAGGAGAAGAGAATAACATCAATTTATTATTTTCCTTCAAATATAAGCCTTTATTCTCAGCAATTCCGCCCACTATCAGCTTTTGTTCCCCAGCCAGAGTGGATACCTGTAAGGTATCATTAATATGAAAACCATACTTTTCCGCTGCACGCTGACTGATAATCACTTGTTGCTTAGCGGCAGGATCAAAGCCGGCCTTCCTCTCTTTAAGTACCAGCAGCTTGTTTTCCAGTACCAGGCTTAAGTCCATGCCATAGATATTCAGCGGAGTGACTCCCTCTTTTAATTGGCCGGCACCGGGAGCTTTTGTAAGCCCCAGTAGGTTTTTGACCTTTAGATTGGATAAATTCAGCTCATTTACACTAAAATACCTATCCTGCTCGCTGGAGACGTTGCTTTTATATACATAGTAATTAAAATCCTGGTATGTTCCCTGAAGGATCGACTTATACTGCAACAGCATTTGATCTTTGACCGTCATATTCAAATAAATCATTGCAGTAGAGAGGGTCAAGGCAATAACGATTAACAGACTGATTAGCCGGTTCGCAGCCATATGTTTGAGGATGTATTTTGTAATTATTTTCACGTACGCCAGCACCTTTACAGAAAGAATAGGTTAGGAGTGTAGACTGCCTTCATTTGCTCCAATCTAGCGTATATTTGCCTTTTGCTTTTATAGCCTTGATTTCGATTTCATAATTTTGGGTCTTATCTACAATGAAGTCGACCTCTCCTGAGCCCTCTGTCTTGAGAAAAACCTCGTTGTCAGCCTCGTCCCTTACTTTCATCTGGAGGGTTCCTTTGGATAATTCAATGGAGTAAGTCATCTTGACTTGGTCTCCTTTGTTGAATTTCAGCTTTTTAGTGTTAGTACCGTTAAAATAATAGAAAGAGGCGTTCAGTTTGTTCCCATAGCTGTTTTCGCCGTATCCCACTCTGACATCAGGACCAAGGAAGCCCGCCCCAATAAGCACGACCGATATTAACAGCAGCAATCCGGCAGACAACAGGATAAAGATTTTTTTTCTGCTCATATTTAACGCTCCATTTCCTCTTAGCAGTTAATCCCTACATAGAAGCGGTGCTGAAAATAGTTTTGATAGCTGTAAACTGTCGCTGCTCTGATACAATAATCTTCTCCCAAACCTGAAGAGCCTGCAGCAGATTTGCGGCCAGTTCTCCTTTATTATGTGCAATCCTGCTGAACAAGGTGAAGAGCTCTTTCCATAAAGATGTTATTTGGGCAAACTCGCAACCTGTATCATACAAATAAGGTACATTATATTTTAAAGCACAGTATTTTATGCATCGTCCAAACTCTTCTCGGAATGCAGAATAACTCCCGAACAACAGATTGTTGCGCAAAAAAACTATCTTTAGCCGGATAATCGCCGAGTTGCCCTGGGTCTTGCATTGAAGCAGCAGCCTCTGTAAATCCTCTTGCAGCCTCTTCATGCCCTGAATCCCCCAGGAGTCTGATTCACCAATAAATAGCCCTAGATCCGATTGGGGCCGCTCGCCTTCGTTCAGCATGATATTCGTGGTCGCAATAATACTGTTGAGTACAGCCTCCCTAATGTCAGGAGAACGAATTCCGGCGTCCCCATCATTCGGCTTCAAATAATAGCACAAGCCTCCCGGTGAGAACGGTACGCAACTGGAGTGTCTGTAGGTCTGGAATTCACCTATACTGATTTCGTTCACGCTTTCCCGCTCATCATCGTTGGTCAACACGACCAGCGCCTGATCCTGTTCTTCATCATAGCCAACCAGCAATAAGGTAGACAGATAATACAGGTTAAGTTTGAGTGCTCGAGGAGCAGCATCCTCAGCCCCTCTCAGGAAGCGGCTGTCAATTTTGAACAACACAGGAATGTCTTGATCTATTAAGCGCTTGAACTGTTCCCAGCCCGGAAGATCACCGGATATATGCTCCTGATGATATTGGATATTTAAATTTCGGAAAAAACGGATTTCCACCTGATTCTGTGATGCTACAGCGTAAGGCAATGCCTCAATGGCTACCCCGGGTATTTTGATTCGGTCATACATGAAGGTATAGCTTTCACTTAACAGCATAATTTCATAGGAATGAAGATTTAAGCCGTAGTGCCGGACCCATTCCTGAAGAGACTTAATTCTGCAATCCAGCATCTCTCTCCGTGCAATCTGGCGGTAGGTTTCAATCAACTGCACAGCGTACCTCCTCCGGCACACGCGTGCGTTTTTTTTTGATTTGAAGAAGCACTTTCTTGACCATAAAACGCCAAACCAGATTCAGGAAAAAGAACAAGGCAATATATGTAGTGATTCTGTCAGACAAATATCTGACCGCTTCAGCAAAGCTGATATTGACCTGTGAAGGAGTCAGCTTTAACAAAGCTGTGATATCATGGCTGAGGTTGTGGAACGCCAGAATCCAGCTCTCTACCAGGAACCGGATGAACGATGCGAAAAAGCACACGGTAAGCAACGAATATATATACATCACGGCTTTTTTTCCTTTACTCAGTAAAACTGGAACTGCCGGTCTGCCCAAGACCTTATAAAACAGATTGGCCCATAATTGATATATAACTGTCTTCACCTCTGTAATCCCCAGATAATCAACCAGCACCCAATACCCGTCAAATTTGATAAAAGGATTAAAATTGCCGAGAATCGTAAATCCAGAGAGTAAAATAGCTATATTCAAGAGATGACTATGCAAGAATAGCGCATTGAACAGGAAGGACAGCATCAAGAAAACACATTGAAGGTACATTCCTGCCAAATCCACAATTACACGCTGATGACGTTTGATTCTCCAAATTCTAGTGACATCCGAGAACATTACCGGCATCACAAAATATACTCCAACACCAATTCTGCCTGGAGCAACACCATAGGACATTGCTGCAATGGAATGACCAAACTCATGAATCAATCCTGTTGCAAAAATAAAAAATACGCATAAGGCAATATCCTTGATACCCAGACTGAACATGCTGCCAATTACCTGTGTATTGGAATAGGCGAATAAAATATAGGCAAGCCATATAACAGCAAGGGAACTAAGACCCGTCAACGTCTTTTTATGGAATAAAAAAATAAAAATTTTGAGCTTTGCGATTACACTTGGACGGAGCAAAGTGAATTTGCCCCACATCATTTTATTATGAGGGGGTTCGGTTGTAGCTATCGTACCTTCCAGAATTCCATTACGGACTAAAGTTAGCTCAATGACTTGCTCCAATTTCTGCTTACTGATTCTCAGTGAATAACGATCATGCAAAAATTCCTGCAGTTCTTCCACCGTCCGCTGGCCGTCCATGCTGAACAGGATATAATAAATAGTCTCTGATACCTTCCATTGACGTCCGTTCATCGTAATCAGATAGCAGGGCTGTTCATTGCCATCGTCAAATACTGAAATTTCCACTTCTTCCTTCACCTTAAGGACAGGGTTGCTCCATGAATAGCTGTTGACTGGGGTAGCTGTATTCATAAGTTCCTCTCCCTTCTTGTTTAGGCCGTATCCCCTTAACAGACCGAACCAACACGAGAACTCAGCCTGCAGTCCGGTCTGCCATCTAATATTTAGGCTACGTGCAGCCCCAGGAAGCAGACAGAAATACCGACACAGCCGGCGGCACAGGCTTGGCCACCACATGGGTTGGCAGCGGCGCCACAGGCATTAAAAAAACACAGCATCTCATCTCTTTCTTCGAGCTCATTCATGAATAAGTCCAGTTCTTCATTGTCGATCGCAGAATTCATAGAAGTAATCACAGGTTACGCTCCTTTCTAAGCAGGTAGAGTCATTAGTAGGGTTAAAGGCCTTCCGCTTGCGCTCCACAACCATTTCCAGTGCAAGCCATTTCTCCGCGTTCAGCCAGCTCCGATATCAGTTGCTCCATTTCCTGGCTGTCAGTGTCAAGTTCTTGGTTCAGCATCTTAATCTCCATAATATGCTTATCCTTTCTGTAACCTGTTAATTGGGCTTAATTCACGCCACAGGCTTTAGCTCCGCATCCATCCAGCGTACAGGCACATTCTTCTCTTTCCACCAACTCGGCAATCATATCCTCGAAATCCTCACTGCTCATTTCAATCTGGCGGTTCAGGGATTCAATCCGGTTCATTGTCCACACTTCTTTCGTTTGATTTATTTGATGCCACAAGCATCCCCACCGCAGCCATTGCCGGTGCAGGAACACTCTTCCCTTGCTACCATCTCCACAATCATCTTCTCGATGTCTTCAATGTCCCCTTCCAGGTGCTGATTCAGAGTAACAATAGGAACCATAATCCACCTCCTTTCTGGTTAGAAAGACTAATTATTGCTTAATGATCTGTGGAGCGCCTATGATGGCACAGCGGAATATTCTTCACACAGATCCACGGCAACCTCATCAAAAAGAGCAGTAAAATCATCACAATACACCTGATTCATGTCATTGTGCATTACTTTAGCCTGGGCAGAGCAGCCGCCGCCGCAAAACAGCATATATCTGCATTTGCTGCAATCGCTGATACGGTCTACCGTTCTGTCTTTCCAGGTACTATGTACGTCAGTAAGGACAAATTCTCCTTGCTGAACATCTACCGTGCCAATACGGCTGTCCGCCTCGGATAACACATCCCAACAAGGATAAATATCTCCAAATGGATCTATCGTGTACATTCCTGTATTTGCACCGCAAAAACCTGAACGGAGCGGTGCATAGCTGTTATTTTGCAGCATATATCTAATCCCTTCGGCTAATCCGCTGTAAATACTGTTCAGGTTAAAGCGGTCCGTGCCCTGGCCTACATACTCTCCTAACTGCTGCATCAATTCCACATCAGAGAGGGCGTTCTCGTCCTCCTGCTCATAACATCTGATATTTGTCTTAAAATAATAATGAAAATTAGGTTTGCCGATCCAGCCTTCTTTTTGATATTCTTCAATTAAAGCCTTTACGGAATCGGTATTCTTACGGTTGACATTGGTTCGCAATGAAATATTATTACCTTTTTCCAACGCTAAGCTGATGTTGGCTTTTATTCTGTCATACGTTCCCTGTCCCCCTACCAGAAATCTTCGCTTATCATGCTCTTCCCCGATTCCGTCAATTGTAATTTGAACTTTTTGAAACTTATATTCATTGATCAAATCGACATATTCATTCAGAAAATAACCGTTGCTGATGCAACTGATAGGAATATTCATTTCCCGGCATTTTTCGCATATGTAAGTTACAATATCCTTACTGCTTTTCAAAAGCGGCTCTCCGCCAAATAAGTAGACACTCCCGATTTTATAACCCTCAGCTTTATATTTAGCTAATTGGACAAAGATCGCATCCACTGTTTCTACTGATATTTTCTTATTAAGAAACTCCTTACCTTTAGCCAGCAAATTTTGTTCAAAGCAATATTCACATCTGAAATTGCAGTTATAGGTAGGCATGATGGTAATACATAAATTTTTTCGGCTGCTGGCGTTCAAGGTGTGACTGATTCTCTCAATCACTTTATACTCTTCCTCATCTGTTAGAGTGGTAATATATCCTCTGTTGGCCAGAACCTCTTTGTCCTCAATGCTGATGGCATCCAGCACGCTGCTATCCGCTTCACCTTTTTCCAGAATTTCAGCGATGGAATGATCCACAATATCAAAGGCTCCGCGAATTCCCTGAATCATCAGTTTTTTATTCTGATCCCGCTTCATTTCCAAATAAATGTTGTATTTGCTTACTCTGTACCCGGACATAGAATTTCTCCTCTTCAACAAATTTAGTTAGTAAAAAATCTAAGATATGTGATTATTTTCACTTAAAAAACAAACGAATTACACCTAATCCAAATAATAGAAACAACTAAACTCTATCACCGCTTATAAAGGACGTCAAATACATTTTTTTAAGAATTTACCATAGTTAATCATTAAAAATTAATATCATTTTCCCTAAAATAGAGAGTTCAATGGGAGTTGGAGAGGAGATTACATGGAGGCTATTTCCTAATTGTTATATTAAATTCGGGAGATAAAGCTTCAACTATAAGTCAACGGATAAGTTAAGCAATTATTTTTGTCATTGCCAACTACATTTAGTCAAATTAAGTCCGTTTTTTTATAAAAAAAGGACTCTCTATTGTACAAATAGAGAGTCCCATTACGAATTATTTATGCAGAAGCATGATTGTAGCGGAATCTAACGTCTAATTCCCACTTCTATTTTACGAATTCAATGATTAGTTACCTACATTTCCCCCTACTCCACAGTAACACTCTTCGCCAGGTTTCTTGGCTTATCGACATCATGACCCAGGGCCAGAGATGCGTAGTAGGCCAGCAACTGCAGCGTAACTACTGACAATGCAGCGGTAAGCAGCGGCAGGGTCTGAGGGATCACGAATACCTGGTCAACAGAGCGGAGCAGGTCGTATTTGTGCTCTTCGTGGGTGATGGCCATGACATGAGCGCCACGAGCTTTTACTTCTTTGATATTGCTGACGGTCTTCTCGAGCACGGATTCCAGGGTAGCCAGAGCGATGACAGGAACGCCTTCTTCGATCAGGGCCAGGGTACCATGCTTCAGTTCACCCGCAGCATAGGCTTCCGAGTGAATGTAGGAGATTTCCTTGAGCTTCAGCGAGCCTTCCTGAGCTACAGCGTAATCTACGCCGCGGCCGATGAAGAACAGGTGCTTGTGCTCAGCGATTTGCTCGGCATAGGCTTTAATCGCGTCTTTTTGACTCAGAATGACTTCAACTTGCTCCGGCAGAGACTGCATAGCGGCCAGAATCTTCGTAACCTCAGCCTCAGACTGTGTGCCGCGTACTTCTGCCAGATACAGACCCAGCAAAGTGAATGCGATCAGCTGGGAAGTGTAAGCCTTGGTCGAGGCTACAGCGATCTCTGGACCAGCCAGCGTAACCAGTACACTGTCTGCTTCCCGGGCAATAGAGCTGCCTACTACGTTAGTGATTGCAAGTACATGAGCTCCATTCGCTTGACCTTCACGAAGTGCAGCCAGTGTATCAGCAGTTTCACCCGATTGGCTCACTACGATAACCAGTGTCTCTGGAGTTACGATTGGTGAACGGTAACGGTATTCAGAAGCGATATCATTCTCTACAGGAATGCGTACCAGGGACTCAATCAGGTTACGTCCAACCAATCCGGCATTATATGCAGTACCGCAAGCTACCACTTGGATATTGCGGATGTTCTTGATTTGTTCTTCTGTCAGGTTAAGCTCAGGCAGAATGACTTTGTTGCCTTCCGCATTCATCCGTCCGCGCATGGTATCGCGGTATGCCTTAGGCTGCTCGTGGATTTCTTTCAGCATGAAGTGCTCATAACCGCCCTTTTCTGCGGTAACGGCATCCCAATCGACAGTAATCATTTCCCGAGAAATAAAGTTGCCTTCAATCGTCATCAGTTCGACAGCATCCCGTGTCAATACAGCCATTTCGCCGTCGTTCAGAATATATACGTTGCGGGTGTATTCCAGCAGTGCCGGAATATCGGACCCGATAAAGTTCTCGCCTTCTCCAAGACCGATGATCAGCGGGCTCGCTTGACGCACAGCTACCAGCTTATCCGGTTCATATTCAGTCAGTACACCCAAGGCAAACGCTCCGCGCATGTAAGAAATCGCCTGCTGTACCGCCTTAACGATATCTCCCTTGTATTCGCGGGCAATCAGGTGGGAGATAACTTCTGTATCTGTCTCAGAGGTGAAGTGGCATCCTCCGGCAATCAGCTCTTCCTTGAGATCCAGGTAATTCTCGACAATCCCGTTGTGTACTACCGAGAATTTGTGACTGTTGTCAGTGTGAGGATGAGAGTTCTCATCGGATGGCTTGCCGTGTGTAGCCCAGCGTGTGTGACCGATCCCGGCGCTGCCTGTCAGCGGAGTCGCGTCCAGACGGGATTCCAGGTTCGCCATACGTCCCTGTGCTTTTACCACCTGCAGACCATCCTTCGTGAACACAGCAATACCAGCGGAATCATACCCGCGATATTCCAGTTTCTTCAGACCCTCGACCAAGATCCCCTGCGAATTCTGATTACCAATATATCCTACAATACCACACATTATATTTTCCTCCGTCCAATTTATCGTAATTAGGCGCGCATGAGGAAAGAAACGTGCCGTGCGGCATGTTTTGAAGAAAAGCAAATATGATGTTGTCCATTACAACCAACATGATAACCTGTCAACTACATCGTTAGTCACGATTATGCACAGTCTTCTCCTCTGCCGTGGCAGAACCGTCCTGTCTTCCTGCAAATGCGCATACCCATGCTTTGTACATCTTTAAGTTAGCACCCACAAAAGCGTTGTGTGCAAGGTCGCCCTCGCATTTTCCGCTTCCATTTACGGCTCTGGTGCATCACCGGGAGGTCCCCGCCGAACATTTCGAACACCTCCACCTCGTCAGCTTACATCTGCCGTGATCCGTTCAGACCGAGCTGCACTGCTCACGCAGCCACCGGTCCTCCCTTCTCCCCCGCGCAAGATCAAGCTCTGGCGCTTGTGTTGCAATAACCTTACAATCCCCGCTTTCCTTCTGGAATGACACTTAGTCTATTATATGCACCTCAACCCGTTTTTGCAACGATGTGGTGAAGAAAACCTTTTTCATCCATTTCACACTTTTTCCAAACAGCCATGACCTCATTAATAATTCAGCCGGTGAACGAATCGGATTGATCCATCCACCGGCCATCTGTCCTGCTACTTCAGTGAGTGATTACACCAGCTCGCGCTGAACCACTTCAACAATCTGCCCTACAAAAAGATCCAGCTCCGCCTTATCCGGCCCTTCGGCCATTACACGGATCAGCGGCTCGGTTCCCGAAGGACGCACCAGGACACGCCCATTGTCGCCCAGCTTGCTTTCTACCTCTATGATCGCGGCCTCAATGGCCGGATTGTTCGGATAATTGGTTTTGTCCTGCACCCGCACATTGACCAGCACCTGCGGATATTTAGTCATCATGGACTTCAGTGTGCTTAGCTTTTTGCCGGAAGCCTTCATGGTATTCACCAGTTGAATCGCAGTCAGAATTCCGTCACCCGTAGTATTATAGTCCAGGAAAATCACATGGCCGGATTGCTCCCCGCCCAGATTATAGCCGCCGCGGCGCATCTCTTCCATGACATAACGGTCGCCGACCGCGGTCTTCGCTGTATTCAGGGACAACTTCTCTGTCGCCTTGTAGAATCCGATGTTACTCATGACTGTAGATACAATAGTGCCGTCCTTCAGCTTCCCTGCACGGTTCATCGCATCCCCGCAAATGCAGAGAATGAAGTCGCCGTCCACCTCGTCGCCGTTCTCATCGATAGCAATCAGGCGGTCCGCATCCCCGTCAAAAGCAAGTCCCAGATCCGCACCATGCCGCAGCACCTCTGCACGCAGAGTCTCCGGGTGTGTGGAGCCAAAGCCGTCGTTGATATTCAGCCCGTCCGGCTCTGCCCCAATGGCAATCACTTCTGCGCCCAGTTCCTTGAATAATCGCGGTGCTAGTTCATAGGCTGCGCCGTGTGCGCAGTCAAGCACCACCTTCGTACCCTTGAAGCTCTGGTCGATGGTGGTCTTCAGATACTCCAGATAGAGGTATTTCGCTTGATCATCCACCCGCAGCGTGCCCAGACCCGATCCTACCGGACGTGGCAGCTCATCCTGCTCGGCATCCATCAGCTCCTCGATGCGCAGCTCCGTTTCATCCGTCAGCTTGAAGCCGTCTCCGCCGAAGAACTTGATTCCGTTATCCTCCACCGGATTATGTGAAGCAGAGATCATCACTCCGGCATCCGCCTTCAGCAATCTAGTGATATAAGCTACAGCAGGTGTAGAGACTACACCCAGACGGATCACATCTGCCCCAATGGACAACAAGCCGGCAATCAGTGCCGATTCCAGCAGCGGACCGGAGATTCGTGTATCCATCCCGATGACCACTTTAGGCTTTTCCACATTTCCTGCCAGCACATATCCCCCGCAGCGTCCAATACTGTAGGCCATTTCTGCTGTTAGTTCACGGTTAGCCACCCCGCGTACGCCGTCTGTTCCGAAATACTTACCCATCTTTTTTTCTCCTTTTGAATACGCTGCTTCAGCTTAATAAATTATAGTATGAATGATTCGATAATTCGTGTATGTCAGGTGCATATAAATAGACTCGTACTTACATGAAAAGTTACGTTCCGCCCGTACTGTCGGCATTATTTCCGCTTGCAGGCGGCGTTGGTTCAGCAGTCTCCAGCGGAATATGTGTCGGTGCCGGAGTCTCCTCTATAATCTCACCGGTATGCTCCGGGGTCGGCTCTACGAGCGTCTCATCCCCTGATGCAGGTTCAGCGCTGGGCTCCGGCGTAGGCGATGATGAGGCCGGGCTGCTGTCCGGCGCGGCAGTCGCGGCTGGAGCAGCAGGTGCCGACAGTTCCACCTTCGCCACAAGCTGCGAGGCGGCATTCTGCAGGGTAATGAACCGGGGGAGCGAGACCTGCAGCGTAACATCGTGAACGCCAGCCGTAAGCCCTACTACATCTGCAACCACGCTGATGCTATCCTGGTCGAGCTGGTCCAGCAGCGTTGGCGCGCCTGAAAGGGTCAGATCTATAGTAGCACCCCCAGGATCTATGACACGGGCTGTCAGCCCGCTGCTGACGCCCTCCAGCTTAATGGGAATAGCAGAGAGAGTCCGCTCGGTAATCTCCGCCGCTGAGACCGCCACAGTCATTGCTGCAGGCTCAATCTTGCCGGTACCCTCGGGCGGCTTAAGCTCCAGCTTCATCTGCTCTGTCCCCGCATTCTTGATAGTGCTTAAATCCAGGACAGCCTCATACGAAGATAAGGTCTTAAGGGTCTCTGCACTGCCGTACACTGTTACCATATCCTGCTCAGGCGTTACCCTAGAGAGCACCAGTGAACCCGGCAGACTGCCCGTGAAGCTGATGTCCAGCGGCAAGGTTTTGGACGGGAGGGTAACAGGCAATTCTACAGCTACTGTAGAGGGTTCAATGACCGCATCCTCCAGCGTATTCCCCTTACTGTCAAGAGCAAAGAGCTTCAGCCTCTTCTCGCTAAAAGTCTCATTTTGCCCATCCAGCTCCACCTTCCCCTGCACCTTCGCTACCCGTGCAAGATCACTAGCCGGAAGGGTAACTTCCACAGATACCGGGTCAATCACAGGACTGCCTACTTCATAGCCTGCTGCCGGCTCTCCCATAATATTCAGTGAGACGGGAAAAGACTTGGTCGTCCGCGGCTCGATATGCACATTCACCTGATTCGGGACCATAGCTTCCAGGGTTACACCACTTGGAGTCGAATACATCAGCGGAAGTGTGTTATCGCCGGGCTTCACATCCTTCAGATCCAGCCATACCCGGTAGGCATCGGAGAACTTGTAGGTCAGATCGGACTTCTTGCCCATTACCTCCATCCTGACGCTATCCACATCCTTGGTCAGTACATAATTCTCACTGTCGAAGCCTTCAATCTCCACTTTGACATTCTCAATCGTCTTCGATTCGGTATTAACCGTAGTCTGGTACGTTGGTGCGGTATCCACATGCACAATGGTCCACAGAATAATCCCCAGAGCCAGGGCAAGGATCTTGTTGAAGTTGTTATTCTTCATCCACTTATCCATTGTTTTTATTCCCCCTCCGTCTCCAGAAAGCGGAGCTCTTCTCCATCAGGGGCGAGCTGCTTGCACTCAGCTCTTCGTGCAGCTTCGAGATCAGGGACTCTTCCTTGATATCCCGGACAATTTGTCCATTAATGGCCAGTGAGATCTGCCCCGTCTCCTCTGAGACGACTACAGACACCGAGTCTGCCACCTCACTGATACCGATGGCGGCACGGTGCCGGGTTCCCAGCTCCTTGCTGATGAACGGATTCTCGGAGAGCGGCAGGTAACAGGCCGCCGCCGCAATCTGGCTTCCCTGCATAATCAGCGCCCCGTCATGCAGCGGTGTATTAGGGATGAAGATATTAATCAGCAGCTCCGAGCTGACCTCAGAACGCATAGCGATCCCGGATTCCGTATATTCATTAAGCCCCGTCGCCCGTTCGAATACGATCAATGCCCCGATTTTGCGGACAGCCAGATAATTCACGGCTTTAATCACTTCGCCGATTAATTTGCTGATCTCTTCATCGCTCTCCGCATTCCGTCCGAAGAATTTGCCCCGTCCCAGCTGTTCCAGTCCCCGCCGCAGCTCCGGCTGAAAAATAATAAAGATCGCAAACACCCCGAACGTAAACATCTGGTTCATCAGCCATTTCAGCGTGTATAAGTCGAGCAGCGTACTGCCGCCCCAGATCACGACCAGCACCAGAATCCCCTTCAGCAGCTGAACCGCCCGCGTCCCGCGCACCATATTGAGCACTTTATAGATAATGTAGCTGACAATTAGAATATCGATTATATCTTTAATGGATTCTTTCCATGTAAGGTCAGTAAAGTAGCTCATGGCCGAAAACCCCCGTCATATCAAATTAGCTGGGTTTATGTAAATTGTCTGTTAAGCTTGAATCTTATTCTAGGTTATAACGTTACGCCTCCGGTTGCAAGTTTGTCGGCTGGTAAATTGAAGAACCTGTCATTTCAGGCAACAAAAAAGCGCCATCTTTCCGGAAAAAGAGGCGCAAATGAGTTATCTGCTACAAGCGACCAACATATAGCTATCGGTAGGCAACTTCAGAGAACATGTTCGTCACTTTATACCAGATCCAGCTTACTGCTTGGTCTATACTTTTGACTTGCCCGGAGATATGGGCGGTTGAAGCCTGATACAGCGAACCGTCGATCACCGTTACGTTCCCGTTGACTTCCCCGTAGACTTGAGTCTTCCCGTTCTCCACCGTCAGATCACCGGAGATAATTTTGCCGGAGGGTACAATCACCGTATTCCCCTTGATCACAACCTGGTCGAGGTCTGCCCCTCTAACCACAAGCTGCCGATCCTGATTCCAAAAGGTTACGGAGCTCATCAGCATCACAAGAATGAACAGGGACGCCGCCGTCAGGGCCGGATGCCGCTTGATCCAGGTGATGAAGGCTCTTTCCTTCTTGGGTTTCGGTAATGAATCCATAATCCGGCCAACCAAATCCTCCGAGGCCACAGGTGTCTGGTGCATCAGGGAAAACATCAGCATATCGGTCTGTTCCAGTTCTTTGAACCTCGCACGGCACTCCGTACAGGATAAAAGATGCTCCTTCAATTCCCTCTGCTGCAGGTCGGGCAAGTCGTCATCCAGGTAGTCGTGCATCATAGAGACGGCCAGTTTGCATTCCATAGGAGCCAATCCTTTCATACGTGCTAATTTAGTGCATAAGACTTGCTTAACTTACATACGTCCCTGCAATGCAGGAGTTTCATAAAAAATAATCTATTTTTACAATTTGGGTCCTAATTTCTTACGTAAAAACTCACGGCCCCGGTGCACCCGGGTCTTAATCGTCGTCACGGGCATATCCAGCACATCGCCGATCTCCTGAAGTGACAAATCCTGCAAATACCGCAGAATCATCACCGACCTGTACTTCACGGGCAGGCTGTCGATGGCTTCATAGATGAGTCTCTGTGTCTCCGAGAGCAGAAGCTCCGTCTCCGGTGTCACATTATCGCTCGGAATCATCGAATACCCGTCAATCCCCTCCTGGTCGTTCATCTCGGCATCCAGGGAATAGGTCGGGCGCCGCTTACGCAGCCGGTCAATGCAGAGGTTCGTGCCAATCCGGTAGATCCATGTCGAGAACTTCTGCTTATCATCATACCTGTCCAAATTTCTGTAGACGCGCAAAAAAGTCTCCTGAACAACATCCTCCGCCTCATGGCGGTTATTCAGCATACGGTAAGCTAAATGATAAATTTTATCTTTATATAGATCCACAAGCTCGGCAAATGCCCTTTGGTCACCCTTCAGGGCGAGCTTTGTCAGTCTGCCTTCCAGATTCTCCACCTGTTAATTCCCCCAGACTTGCCGCCCTTGGACTGTCAGCTCTTCGAAGACCACGGTACAAGCATTTAAATCGTAAATCATGTGTGTTCAAAAATCAAGGTTTGTATTGTTACCTTCTATATAATGTGCTGGAAAAGCTGGCTGCCGGGTTGGCTGGAGGCCCCCTGGACCCCTGGCGGCTGATTGCAGCGGGAACCCCCTGGCGGCTGATTAGTCGGGGGCTGCGCAGAACATTTGGACTTCCGGCCGCTGTTATTTGCAGATTTCCTGATTGGAACCGCTAGCTGCGGTTGAAATCTGCCAATAAAGGCGAACGCTACCGCTCCTACAGTTCCAAATTTCCGCTTCGCCCCCTCCATCAGCCTGGGTTCCCCCACAGCTTTTCTTGTTGCCCAAGTATATCTCAGGCAACAATGGGGTGGGGCATGGGGCTCGGCCGGGTCTGTGACTCCCGGCCTCGCTGGAAACAACTAAAATATACAGAGAGGGAGAAACGCGCGCAGACTGAAGCCCTCCTTATCCCCCTCTAACTCCCAAACCGTATTTGTACAATCAAAGTAAAGGGTGGTCACTTTGCATGATGGAACATTAGTTGGATAAACGTATCTTAAATTGGAGGTTTTGGAGCGCCAGAGGAAATTAATTGGATAAATGTTATTTAATTATGTTACTTTCTGCTAACGTGATCTATTTACAGCAGATTAAGTGTCCTTTTTCCAACTAACTTCTGTCGAGGGCTTTTCTGCTTATTAGCAAGTGTAGTAAATCCAACTATTCCTGCCTTTCGCCAAAGTTTCATCCAATCCCCTACTGTTTCCAGTTGGTCTATCTGCTTCTTCGGAGATGTCCACCTTGTTGGTATTATTTCCTGAATAACCAAAAAACCGCCCACCTCCAGTTAAGGAGGCGGACGGGTGTTCTGAAGCGGTTTAGGGCCAGCTTCAATGCTGAAACCCCAAAAATCTAAACCCTAAAGCGGCTTCGCCGACTTTCAGATCCAAACCCTAAAGCGGCTTCGCCGTTTTTTTAGATCAAGACCGGCAGAGCGGGTGCCCATAAACCATCAGCCGGTATTCCGAAGACCGGCGGCAATACCATTGATCGTGAGCAGCACTTCACGCAGCAGTTCAGCGTCGTCCCCCTCAGCTTCACGCAGGGCGCGAAGCTCGGCGAGGAGCTGAACCTGCAGGTAGCTGAGCGGATCAACGTACGGATTACGCAGGCGGATGGATTCCTGAATGACCGGGACATTATCCAGAATATCCTGCTGGCCGGTGATCTGAAGGATCAGCTCAGAGGTCAGCTTGAACTCGGCTTCGATCTGGCCGAAGATCCGCGCACGCGCCTCCTCGTTCTTGCCCATGCCGGCGTATTCCTTAGCGATGACAAGATCCGCCTTCGCAATAGCCATCTGCAGCGTATCGATCAGGGTCGTGAAGAATGAGAAGTTCGCATACATATGCTGCATGATCTTCATATTCTCTTCCTTGCCCTCATAGAAGCTCTGCAGACCGGTTCCGGCAGCATACCATGCTGGAAGCAGATAACGGCTCTGCGTCCAAGCGAATACCCAAGGAATTGCACGCAGATCCTCGAAGCGCTCGCTATTCTTCCGCTTGGAAGGGCGCGAGCCGATATTCAGCTCACCTACCTCCGGTAGCGGCGTGGACTCTTTGAAGTACGTCAGGAAATCCGGATCACGGAAGATCAGATCCTGATATTTATTCAGGGAGACTTCAGAGATGCGGGCAATAATCTCATCCCACTTGGCTTCGTACAGATCCGCCTGTGGCGATCTGGCATGGATGGCCGCTGTAATGAGCGCAGACGTCGCCTGCTCCAGACTGCGGTAAGCAATGCCTTTCATCGAATACCGGGAAGAGATAACCTCACCCTGCTCGGTAATCTTAATCCCGCCGCCGATGGTGGAAGCTGGCTGGGCTAGAATACTCCGGTTAAGCGGCATACCGCCGCGTCCGAGGGCGCCGCCCCGTCCATGGAAGAACTTCAGCTTAATGCCGAACTCATCGGCAGTCGCTGTGATCTCTTTCAGGGCCACACGCAGCTCCCAGTTCGCTGTAACCACACCGCCGTCTTTATTACTGTCAGAATACCCCAGCATGATCTCCTGCAGATCATTCATCGCACTGACGGCATCACGGTAGATCGGCATGCTGAGCAGCGTACGCATAATCTGCGGCGCATCATGCAGGTCGTCAATCGTCTCGAACAGCGGCACCGCCTGCAGAGTACAGACTACCGTCCCGTCGTTGTCTTTGCGGAACAAGCCGACTTCCTTGGAGAAGACCATAACCTCCAGAATATCGCTTGCCGCCTCCGCCATACTGATCAGATAGCTAGTGATGCACTGCACGCCGTATTCTTCCTGCGCTTCATAGATCGCACGGTATACCGCCAGGCATTCCTCTGTCCCTTCACTATAAGACTGGTAAGGGGAAGTCAGCGGACGCGGATCATTCAGCAGCTTCTCCAGCAGCACAATCTTCTCTTGCTCCGACAGCTTGGAGTAATCCGGTGTAACATTCATCTTGGCCAGAACCTCTGTCATTGCATTCTCATGCTCCTGACTGTGCTGGCGGACATCCAGCGTAGAGGTGTGGAAGCCAAACAGCTCCACCTGACGAATCAGCTTCTTAATGTAGGTATCGGCTACATAATCGGCATAGTGATGCCGCAGGCTGCGGTCAATCACGTTCAGGTCGTCGATGAATTGCGCCGGGGATGCGTAGCGCTCCGGTGTTCCTTTTTTCTCATCGTCCAGCACATTCTGGGTCTTCGAGATCATATAGCTGAGCTTAATCCGGTAAGGCTCGTTATCATTACGCCAGGCATCAACCCGGTTGAGATTGATAATATTCCGGTCAGCCTCAATGGATTCCAGCAGCTCCGGCGTCACATTTACAATGCTTGTACTAAAGCTGAGATACTGCATCAGCTCGCGCATAATACGCTGGTATTCACGAATAGCCAGCTTACGCTGCAGACGAAGGGTCTGCAAGGTTACTTTTGCCTTCACGGAAGGGTTGCCGTCGCGGTCTCCCCCGATCCATGAACCGAAACGCAGATAGGTCGGCACATGCCAGTTCTGGCCCGGATAATATTTGCTCAGACAGCGCTCCAGCTCCTGATATACATCCGGCAGCACTTCAAAAATCGTCTCATGGAAGTAATACATCCCGTTACGCACTTCATCCAGCACCGTAGGCTTGCGGTCGCGCAGTTCATCGGTCTGCCACAAGGTAATAACCTCATTCAGCAGCTTCTCCCGGAGCTGTTCGCGTTCGCGGAAGGTTAGCGTCGGATTATCAAGGCCCATGACATCGTCGGAGATCCGTTTGTGGATATCGAGAATCGCACGGCGCATAGCTTCAGTTGGGTGAGCGGTCATAACCAGCTCGAGCGACATGCCGCTCATGATCTCAAGAACCTCTTCGTGGGAGAAATCCCGTTCGCGAAGCTCCTGAACCGCGCTCTCAATCGACCCCGGCTGCACCGTCTCCCCGGCAGAACGTTCGTAGTCGCGTTTACGGCGTATACGGTGGTTCTGTTCAGCGATATTCACTAACTGGAAATAAATAGCGAACGCGCGGATTACCTGATGGCGATTCTCCGGGTCCAGTGAGCTGATCAGCTCTTTAAATTCATTGTGCAGTTCAGGCAAAAACAATGAGCGCAGCGATTTGCTGGTCTCCCGGATCTTCTCCACAATATCCAGCAGTTCGTTGCCGCCTTGGTGTACCAAGACTTCGCCCAGTATGTTCCCCAGGAACCGTACGTCCCGCCGCAGCAGATTGTTGGAGTTGCTTTTGCTAACGGTAGTCGTAAGTTCGGTCATGCTGCTCCCCCCATCCTCTTCCGGATCAATGCTCTTAACATTGTCTATTTGAAAAGCTTTCTACATATCATACAATAAAACAGCCCGGAAATCTTCAACTTTATTGCGCGGTAAAGCAGTGCAGTAATTTCGATTATACACCAAACCGGCTATTTATGCAGTCATAAAAAATTATGTATTTCTTGCTATTATATTCTCTCTTTTATAAGTGTTTCATGTGGTTTTCATGTAAAGTTATGTGACGTAAAACGACAAAAAAGGCCAGCTCCGCAGAGCCGACCGTTGATTACAGGTTAACTTTTATTTCATTGTATGGTCTGAGCGGTTGTTGAATGCCAATTCAAATAATCCGGTAGCCGACAACCCGGCCAATCCGCCTGCCCATAGACGCAAGGTCAGCTCCAGCTCTGTAAAAGGATACGCCGCCGCTCCAACCAGTAGCCCGATGCCTAGTCCAATAAAAGGGATGCTGTTACGCGGCAAATGGGTATTATTTTTGATCAGCTGCACTAGGGCAAGAATAAAGACGGACAGAATGGAGGCAAAAGCCAATACATTATCCAGCAGTTCGCGGTTCATCATGAAATCGCTCCTTTCTGCGGTGTGGTGGTGATTTCGACGATGTTGGCAGCCGGATGATAGGCAATCTGAGCGCCCAGCGCCTCCGCAATTTTACGTGCAGGAACATAGGTGACCCCATTCTCCAGCCACCCGTCTGCAATCTTCGTTCCATTCACCTGTACTGCAACTTTCATCTGAGTCTTCACCGCTTGTTCCTCCTTGGGCTTGATTCGTTCTATCGCCGCCTCCACCGCGTCAGCCGCAGGCTTTTTCCCCGTTCGCAGATCTGCCAGACCTAGTCCGAAGCTCATCTGCAGATGCGGGTAATCCTTGAAGCTGGTCCAGTCGCCGCCCCATTCGAATCCAATGGCCTTAGCATGCTGCACCACCTCCAGCCAATCCCGGGTCCCATTCTGGTTCCCGTCCCTGTTCATATCCCAAGAGACGCTAGAGCCATCTTGAAGCAGCAGCGCAAAATCCGCCGCCAATCCATAATTGTGATAGCTGTACCCGCCGCGCGCATTCGTCACGATCGCTCCCGGCCGGGTTCGCCCCTGGGCATAGAGCGCATCCTGTTCGGCAATCGTCCGCAGGCCTTGCGTGATCAGGATGGGAACCCCGCCAGCATAACTGCGTTCAATCAGTGCGGTCGCTGCGGCAAGGACAGCGGGATGAAGCCCAGACAGACGGGCAGCGGATTTATTCAGTACCTGAGCCAGCGTCAGCATGCGACTTCTCCCCTTTCCTGATTTCAGAGAGGACCACGAACAGATCCTTCCGTCTGGTGTACATTAAGAGGGTTAGAATGACTAGCCCTATGGTTGTTCCCGTCTGGGCAATAGCCCAGGCATCCGATTGCAGCGAGCTTCGTATAGCATCCGGGGCCGGCGCGGAGCTGAATCTGATCCAGAAGGCCACCGCCATTTTAACCGTATACGCCCCGAGGAAAAAGAACGCCGCCAACATAAACAGACTGACTACGCGCACCCGGAATCTCCGGCGGAAATACAAAAAAAGCGCAGCCATCAGCAGCAGCGCACAGATAAAGGATATAGAATAGGCCAGTAACAACACCATATCAATGCTGCTCATCTTCTGCCCCCCGATCATAGATTAGGAACTGGGCGAACCCATTGTTCCTGATTTCATCCTGAATGTCCTGAGAGACATTCTTGTACCTGCGGATAGAGAGCGACACCTTATGTCCTGCCAGCGCTAGCCTCCGCTCTCTGTCCCGGTGCAGGGGCGATAGACGCTTGATCCACGCACTCAGCACGTTATCCCCCCCTGTCTTCTTCATTAATACTATTACTACCCGTATAATTGCCTGCGGAATGGTCTATCTTCAATCGCTGTAAGACTTCAAGCGTAGGTGCCATGAAGTCTGACCGCTCTTTGTCGAGGATATTCTGCAGCCTGTCCCGGTCTTCCTCAGCACGCTCCAGCAGTTCACGCGGCACCAGATTCCCCTTCACAATTGACCGCAAAAGCACAAGCATAATCATGAGCAGAATCAGAGCGATAATATAAGCCAGTCCATACTTATCCGCAAGCGGCAGCAGCTTCTCCAGATTCGCAACATCGTTGCTGTCCATTGCTTCACTCCCTTCTGTGTGGTTATTAAAATAGTTATATAAGCGCACTTAAGATTTAAACTTGAAGCTTCATCGTCACTGCGGTGAACATTTGGACTTCCGGCCGCTGTTGTCCCCAGATTTCTTGATTTTGAACCGCTGTTCGCGGGTGAAATCCGGTGACTAGCTGATGCTTACGATGCGAGCTTTCCTGCGGAAAGCTTTCAGGCGGACGCTACCGCTCCTACAGTTCCAAATTTCCCCTCCGCTTCTTTTGCTTTTTGTTTATTTTTTTAGTGCTTCTTATATAGCCCCCGGACGAATCCGAGGGCAAAATAAAAACGCCCTCAGCGGGGCCTCTGGCAATCTACTCTTCAGTGACAAGGAACGTAAGTCCGTTCTCCACCAGAATCTCCTTGATGGCAGACTTCAGCGTAGAGGGAACCTCGCTATACTTCGTCTTCCCCAGCGTGACGCGTTGTGCAAAAAACAATGCCATTGCTCTCACCACCTTTCTATTAATATGTGAATAGCTTAAGCAAACCAGCCGAACGTTTAAGAATAGACTTGGGTTGCTATTTCGGCAATAATGTCCTCGATAAAATCTGCACGCTCGGATAGCGCCTGATTCTGCGCCCTCAGCATCATATTCTCTTGCTGCAGCTGCTCCATCTCCGTCAGCACCGGCGGCTTGTTCGCCTCAGCCTCCTGGTACGCTTCCCAGGCTGCCTGCAGCTCAGCTTCCGTCGGCTGCGGCGCATCCAGCTTCCAGACCGCAATATACGGCCCCCGCTCCACCAAATCATAATCCTCGCCTTCGGTCAGCAGATTATAGTCAATGCCGTGGCGGTAGTGGACGCCCTCTACGGGTTGTTCACCGATTTCTGGCGGCTTGATCTCGTAGCGGACCCGGCCTTTAGTTTCGGCTCCCGCCCGCAGGACGGGTTCAGGGCCGTTGTCCCATACTTCGAAGTCTTTGATTGGACTTGCATCTCGATATATATATATTACAGCTTCTGCTAGATTCATTTTTCTTCCTCCTTAAGAAAGTCGAATACTTTCAAATCTTGAATATTGTGCACTTGGCATAACTGTTGTGGCCACTCCCGATACTATCTGCGGAACAAATGTATCACCGGCTCCCATATAAAGTTTTATATCACCGCCAACTTCGAGATCCGTATTAAAACCATGAGCGTATGCAATATCCCTATATGCTTCTCCATGTACAATACGAATAAATACTGCAATTCCCGCTGGTATTGTTGTGCAAATTACCCTAATTTTAAAGTGATACCACCCTGTTTGATTTGCTGTAAAGTAACCGGTTGTGGTGTTGTAAGAGTAGTTATTATCCGTTGACTTCACATTAAATACCAAAGCCCTAAAAACATTCGCCTCAATAATTTGAGCTGAATTATCACGATAGGCCCAGACTGTGGGACGCAAGTTTGTTGTATTATCTCCCCATGGGTTAATAACCCCTTTGCCCTCAACATGTATTGTTCCACCATACGCTGTGCTATACATAGAGGTGGCTGTCAGCGTAGATGATTGGATTGCTATCACACCTCCATACGCTGCGGAGAGTCCGTTTGTACACCCCGTACCATATAAAGATTGTACCAATACATCAGCGTTTACATGTGCGTAAACGCCCCAAAGTCGGTTACTCACTTGACATTCGTTTACATAAACCTTTGAACAATCGATGAAAAATCCGTATGTCGTTGCAGATGATATCACAACACAACGATATAACAATATGTTTGAACTTCCGGCAATATTAAAAGCTGCACCAGTAGTCTGTGAAGCATTTAAACCAATAACTTCTACGCGGCACAAACAGTCAACTACACTAACATACTGAACGGTTCTTGAGGTGCTTAACATCGAATCCCCGTTTATTTGGATAACACCACGACCTGAGAAACCAGATATGACAACTTCTTCAGCATACGTTCCTGCGGCCACATTAACAATAACTGTATGATTAACAATTTGCGGTATCGAATTGATAGCTTTTTGCACTGTCTTGAAAGCTCCGGCAGCCGTGTTAGTAAGCCCAGAATTACTATCACTTCCATCTAAACGGACATAGTAAGTAATGGTTGTCGTCGTCTGCTGCGGTGTAGTAGTCAGATTCGCCTTCCCATTGATCTGCCCCTGAATCCCCGCCGTCACCCCATCCAAATACCCAAACTCCGCATTCGACACAACCCCCGTTCCGATCTTGCTGGCATCAATCCCGGCGGCTGCATTAACATCCGCATTAACAATCACTCCAGGAGAAATTGCCGTTACGCCATCCGAAGAACTGGTTACATACCCGGTATGATTGGGATGCACATAATTATTAGCCCCCTGCGCCACCCCATCCAGCTTCGACTTATCCGCTGCGGCCATCAGACCCGCAGAAGTCGTGGTCGCAACCGCCGTAGACGCCTTGGCGTTCCATGCCGAGCGCTCCGTCGCTGTAATATGCTTGACTGTATCCGCGGCATGATCCTGCGCGGCCTTGACGGCGGTATCCAGAATATCCATATTGCCGTTCAGGTCGGTGATATCTACAATGTCTGTACCATCGGGCTTTTTCAGCCCCAGATTACCCGTTGTTTTCATCGCTCACACTCCTATTCATATACTCTTAGTTCGTTCCAGGTCTTGCTGTGCGCAGCGTTCCAGGTGAGGGACTTCAAGGAGTCCCACCAGGTGTAGCTGTATACGAAGCTATAGTCCAGATGAGCCGGCTTAATCTCCTCCATGATCTGAATCAGACCCGCCATATTGGCCGGGATACCCAGCGTGCCGACGAAGCGCACCTCGAAGCTATACGCTCCGGGCACCTCGACTACCTCCACATCTCCCCCTGAAAAAGCAGACGCCGTCCGCCGGATCATCTCCGGTGTCGTCGTGCCGCTGCCCCGCAGCTTGGCCTTGATCATCTCGCGGCGGGTCGCGTAGGACTTGTTTGTATCTGTGTTCAACCCCAGCATCCGCTCCCAGCGGGCCAGCCCCCATGTCGCCGACTCCAGCGTCTTCTGATCGTCACTGTCGGCCATGGCGTAAGCCACTTCACCGCAGGCTCTACCTGCGCTGCCCTGTACTGCCTCCATCTCAGGCACGCCCTGATAATAATCAGGCAGGTATTTCATCAGATCGGGAGCGGTAATCTCCGGCCCTTCCCCTGTCACACCATCTGCCGAATACGCCGCAAGACCATAGATACTGTCTCCATAAGCCACAGCTACACCCCCTTCAGCTGATTCCAGGTCAGCGGACCCTTCGGCATATAATCATGGGTATGTGCAGCTGCCGGATAGACCGAAGGCTTGCCGTCCACCCCTGACCACGGAACCGTATCCGCAGCCTGGGCATAATCGACCTTGCCGTTGTTATTCGTGTCGTAGATGCTTTTTAGCATATCGCCTGTGCTTTGGCCTGCCGCCAGCAGCATATTGCTGCTGCCGCTGCCGATGAACAGCTTGCCGCTATCCGTGCAGTAGCCCAGCTCGCCTGCGGCCAGCGTACCCAGCGCACTTTCCAGGCCGCGGCGGATTTGAATCAATGTCTTCCGTGCCATGGTCACCGCCTCCTAGAATGTTCCGCCGTCGATAGTGCCTACCGTGAGCTGGTTGCCATTGGCCGAATCGTAAATGATGCTTGAGCCGTCGATATTGACCTCGATGCCCGTGGAGTTTACCAGAACTCCCTTACCCGGCTTGGCTGCAACACTCGTTGAGCCGACAATGATCCCGTTGCCTGCCCCGACGGTCAGCGTGACACTGTCCGCCTGCCCGCCGCCGGTAAGCCCATTCCCCGCCGTGATCGTCTGCAGCGCACCGCCCGTCCGCACCCAGGCGCTCCCGTTCCAGCTGTAGATTTTCTGCTCGTCGTCCACATAAGCCGTCCAGCCGACAGCCGGAACATAATAGGCCCAGCTACCTGAGGCATACTCCGCAATCTGGTTCGTTTTGCCTGCCCAGACGCCGGTTGCGCCGGAAGGAATGATATACCGGTCCGCTTCCGCGGGACTGGAGGGCGGAGCCGTCAGATGCTGATCCTTCACCGAAGCCTGCGGCTCAATATTATGCTTGGCCAGCTCGATTTCGTTTTTGATTTTTTGTGCGGACCACAGATCTGTAATCGTCGACCCGCCATCGTTGATCACCCTGTGCTTCGCGGCATCGTTAAGATGCGTTGCAATTTCTGCGGCGGTCTTCGTATTCGTGCCGTCCGACACTTTATTGGGATGCCCTGCTGTAAGATCTGCCTTAAGCACCTTGGCATACGTGGAGCCGTCAGCGATATCGTCCACCGTTCCGCTCACATCTGTTAATTTCTGCGCGTTAACCCGCCGCCAGGCGGTCCCGTCATCGAAATACAAATACCCGTTGTTATTCCCGCTGCTCACCACATACAGACGCCCCGCCGAGGCTGCCGCAGGACGCGAAGCTTCAGGACCGGACAAAGCCCGGCCCACCATGGAGTTGGACGAACCATCTCCGATATAGACCTCCTTCGTATCTGTACAAAAGCCCATTTCGCCTGCCTTCAGCATCCCGTAAGTGGACAGCTCGGCCCGGGTACCGCGTTTGACCTGAATGGTCTGTGCCATATTACACCTCTCTTCTAAAAGATCCGCCGTCAATCAGACCGGCCTGTTTATAACGCTCCAGCTCACGCTGCGTAGCCGTAAGTCCGCCCTGCAACTGGTTCACATCATCCGCTTCGACGGTATCCCCCGGAGTCTCGTAAGTCACATAGACTTCGGGCACATCTGCATAGATGTTGATGAGCCGCCGCCAAGGGGCCTCGTCCGGGAAAGAGACCGAGTAATTCCGCACCTCTGTCCCGCTGAAGCGTGAGCCTGTGTACACGGCCAGCGTCTGATTGTTAATATTGTCGTGGGCCAGCAGTCCGCTGAATGCACCACCTGTAAGCCGAAGCTTCTCCTCTACAACATGACTCCCGCCGTTTGCCTTTTTGTTCAGCTTATCCTGAAAGACATCGATCTGCTCCGGATATCCCATACCTACACCTCCAGTACGACATTGCCGAACAGCGGCACTTCTGTCTCCAGCAGAGGGATATTTGCCGTCCCGCCGTTCAGCTTCAGCCCGCTATAGTCTACTACGCCCTCCGTATTCAGCAGCAATGCGCCAATGACCGATTGACTGATATAGGTAGCGGCAAAAGCCTTCTCCTTACGATACTTCTCCAGGCCCGCCGTAAAAGCATCTATCACCGGCTGCAGCGCATAACCTGCCGCCAGTGTAACCTTAGCTGAGACGTCAACCACCTTACCTGTAGCCGATTCCACCGTCACCACCGCCCCTACCGGAGCCTGGCCCTCGCCAAGACCCGGCGCAGGATCAATGAACTGCTGCACCTGGGAGACCAGCATCGGGGAGGCGGGCTGATGCTCCGCATTCACAATGACCACCTTGACCGTCTTAGGTCCGGCCCACAGCGGGAAGACCCGCGCTCCCCCTACGCCCTGAATCTGCTGCGCCCACTCCATATAATGATATTTATTGCCGCTCGTTGCAGGCCGACGGGCCGAATCGAAGTACCGCTGCCGCAGCGCTTCATCCGTCTCCGCATCCGTGCCGGGAACCAGCAGGCCCGTAATCTCCCCCCGGGCCAGCCCCGGGATATAATCGACCGGCAGCAGCGCGCCTGAATACTGATTCCCCTCAGCCCCGGCCGTCTCGCTATCCAGGCGGTACGTCCCGGGAGCCAGCTTCTCCGCTGCACTATAATGAAGCAGTCCCAGGGAGAAACGGCTGCCCAGCGGAATGTCCAGAGGCTGTTCGCCGCTGGTATAGAACCTCGCGCCCAGCTGCGCTTTGCCTGCCGGATGACGCTTCAGTCCCGTCCAGGCAATGGCTCGTTCCAGATATTCGCCGTCCGCCGTATCCGGGAAGAACAGATTATTGCTGACCTCAAGCTCAAGATACATCTGGGCCATCTCAGCCGCTGCCGGCGCAAGCGCATCATAGATAATACTTCCCTCGCGCTTGTCCAGCCCCTCTGGAACCCGGTCCAGCATACGTTCCAGCAGAGCCTCGTACGTCTGATCCTCATACACTGGCCATCCCCTCCTTTCTAAGCTCCAAATCACCGTATATTGTGACAGCCGTACAGCTGAAGCTAACCGTATCTCCGTCAAAAAGAATCTCCACATCCTCAAGCGCCTGAATCCGCTCATCCTGGAGCAACGCATCGCTGATCAGGCGGCGCAGCTCAGGCCGGGCCAGCAGCCTGTCCTGACCCAGCACCAGCTTCCACTCCGTTCCGTAGTCAGTGCTATAGATCAGGTGCTCATAACGGTTGGTCTGCAGCACCTTGATTGCTGCCTGCTTCACCGCTTCAAGCCCGTCTACCCGCCCGCCGATCCGCCCGCGCTCCCAGTCCATCCGGTACGTCAGGCTCGGGGCATTCCCCGGAGCGGTCACATTTCCCTCCAGAGCTCCCGTCACCGGACCGGATCTGCCTATCGCCGGAATCATAGGTCCACCAGCCGATCGAGGACAATATAGCTCTGCCCGCCTTGCATCCGCACGAGCAGCACGCGGTCTCCCGCTTCAAGTCCACGGCGCAGCAGGATCTCCCGGCCTTCGATCTCGGCCTTGCTCTCCATCACGGATTCAACCACAACCAGTGCGGCTCCCGTCAGCAGCAGCCGCTGCTCCACCTGAATCTGGAGCGGCTGTGCCAGAACCACCGTCCCATAAGAAAAAGCCACCGGATTCGTATTCGATACGGCCCCGAGGCTTGCCTGTTTAATAATATCGAGCATGTTGTCTACACCACCTTAATGTCTAGGGACATCGTATGCTCCCCTCCGGAAATTTTATGGCTGCATTGATCCACCAGGAACAGCTGGGTCTGGAATTCATCCAGCAGCACATAAATGAAGTTCCCCGCCCTCACCCGTATATCGCCAATAGCCTGCACGGAGAGACTGACCTTCTCGCGGTTATGCTGCTTGAGCAGATTGCCTGCCTTTTCCTGAATCTGCGCAGCATTCGCCTTATCGTCCGCCTTCTGGTAGAGATGCAGGATCCCCCAGCGCTTTACATTTTCTTTATCTGTGACCGGATAGAACTCGCGTTTGCCGGTCTTTTCGTTGTCCTGATAGAGCAGAATCGTATTGTACGTATTATCGTCGATGCTTTTTTTCAGCGAATAATCATACAGGTAATGGCCTGCCCCCAGAATCACCTTCAGCAGCATGGACTGCGGACTGCGCAGCGTCAGCTTGCCGAAATCATCATAGAACGCCATCAGCCGGCCCTTATACTGCAGCTCACTGCCGACCGCACCCATAATAATATCGAGCAGCTTCTTGCCGTCTTCGATCAGCGAGGGAATCTTGTACTCCGCCGGTTCCAGTAATCCAAGCCGCAAGCCGCGGTCCTTGGCAATGGTGCTGATGACCTCAGCCACAGTAACATCCTGAAGCACATAACTGCCATTGCCCAGCAGATAGCGGATCTGATCGTACGCCGTCAGCTTGATCTCCTGATTCGCACCCGTGTCGATGCTGAAAACGAAGCCGTAGAATACATCGACCCCGTCTCTGCGGAACTGCACTATATCCCCGTTGCTGATCGCGAATTTCTTATGCTGATATATCCCGCTGTCCACCAGCGTAAGCTCAAGCGTCGCAGGCTTGCCGGTCCGGGTTGTTTTCCACGTGATATCTGTAACGATTCCGGCAATATTCCAGATGGCGCCTTCCTTATTAATAATGATTAATTCCATCGCCACGGCCTCCTAAGACAGCTTGATCACTCGGCCAATTTTGAGCTTCTTCAATTCGCTGTCCGAGATATTGTTAAGCTTTTGCAGCGTTTTGTATTTACTGCCGTCACCGAGCAGCTTTTGGGCCACCGACCAGAGCGTATCCCCGGCTTTGAGCGTGTAGGTAGCAGGTGCTGTCTTCTCGCTTGCCCGTTTTTGCCGCTTCTTCATTTCACCGGTGCTGCCCATCTTCACAGCCAGAGCCTGATAGAACACATACTTTTTGAGCCCAAGTGTATAATCGATATCCCCCGAGGACCCCGCACTCAGCTTCCAGGAGAAGTTCTCAATACTGACCGCCATATTAATGCCAATATCCCCGGTAAAAGTCTGCTGCGCCTGGGACCTGGCCTGCTTCAGCCAATCTGGAGTCTGCGTATTCTGCACGTTCGCCGATTTCAGTCCTGAGAAAACAAACCGGACCGGCCTGCGGCTGAGCATCCATTTGCGGATCAGCTCTACATACTCATAGGGCTTCAGCAGCTTGCCGGCATTCTCGCCGGAATACACCACGAACGGATAATACTGTGCCGGGAACATACTCTCAATCGTAATCTCCGTCAGCTTCGGATAAGCAATCGCATTAATTTCACCAAAATCCACAATCGTATAGCTTTTGCCATCGCTGTTCTCCTTGATCTCCAGCGTCTCAGGATTCACCGGAAGCCGGATCACCTCTTCATAATTATTGAAGCTAAGATAGAATCCATACTCCTCCATGTTACGTGTACACCCCCTGCGCCGTAGAGACGAACTCCTCTTTCAGCTTTTGCCCGATCTTCGTGATGATGGAGTCGATATCGCCGGAATTATTAATATTTCCTGTTGTTACCTGAACCGTTGGCGTCAACTCGACAAAATTCTGAATCGACTGAATCTCCGCCAGCTCCCGCAGCATATCCAGATCATCGCTGGAGATATCGACCTTTTCATTGATCTTGCCTACCTCGCCTACCTTGTTGACGTTGTTCATGTTTGTGGCAGCGGCCTGGGCAGGATTTGAAGAAGGAGCATCCTTGGGCTTGACCGGCTCCAGCTTGGTATCAAATTTATTAAGGAGATTTTTTGTTTTCCCAGCATATTCCACCACACTCTTGGAGGTATCTACGAATTCCTTCTTCGGAGTATTGTATACATCCTTAGTCGATTTAGGTTCTACCAGCGTCCCTTGAACATTCTTGATCATATCACTGAAGACATGCGGGTTCTCCGGATCCAGGAAGTTAGGCTTGAAATCGGCCAAGAATTCAAAGCCCGGAACTTTGCTTAACCACCCTGCCAGCATTTGAACTCCTCTAAGCACGAAGTTTATACCCTCGGCTATGGCTTTGACGAACCCGCCTGCAAAGCTTTCAACGCCTAATGCCATTTGATACATGAAGCCAAGGAAGTTCGTAGCCAGGTCATAAAACAGCTTTTGCACCGCATACGTCGGATCAACAAACAAGTTACGGAAGAAGTCTGCAAAGGAAACAAAGTTATTGTACAGACCGATCACAAAATTCTCTATCGTTGCCCTCAGCCAGCCAAACGCTCCCCCGATAAAAGCCACTACCGCGTCTACGGATACCCCCGCTTGCTGCAAAATATAAATAAGCAGGGCTACAGCAGCAACAATTAAAAGGATCGGCCACATGCCTACAAGCCACGCAGCAGCAAGACTATACAACTGCACAATCATCGCAGCTATGAAGACAATGGCAATGGCTGCAAGGATCGGCCCTACAACATCCCAGTTCTCCTGAAAGGCTGTGAACATATACATGATACCGTCCACCACTTCGCTAATCACCGTAGCAATGACCAAAAAGCCGTTCGCGATCAGATTTAGCGCCGTAGTCATTCCTTCAGACTGAAACGCATTGTTCAAGGTATCCAGAATCGGACGCAGCGCAACGATCGCTTTTTGCCCCATCATTTCAACTGCGTTATCCATGTTGCCCTGCAGCTTGCCCCATTTCGCCTTATCTTCGTCAGAAGCATTGGCTACTACTGCCTTGGTGCCCAGTTCTTTGACCTTATCAAATACGCTCCCAAGGTCCAGTGCTCCTAAGGAGTCCTTTGCTTTAGAGAGAAATCCGGGCTCCGCTGCCTTTTTCTCCTTCTCAGCCTTTTCTTTTTCCTTGTCTTCCGCCTTTTCCTTCTTCTTGTCCAAAATATACCCTACTGCTTTTTCACCCACGTAGGTGATTAACTCAAATCCGCTGACATCCAGAGCCTTCATTATTTTTTGGACTTTACCCATGAACCCGTTTTTGGCATCACGGACCTCGCCGTCATCTGGACCGTTATCATCCGCCCCTCCAGCAGAGTGGCGGAATCGTGACGAATCACCTTCCTCCGACAATCGTCTGGCCGTATCCTGAGACTGCATGAACCCTTCCATGAAAGACTTGTTCTTCTCTTCATACACCCGCTCCAGGATCTGCTGCAGACCACTAAGCGAGTGGCTGGCCCGGTTAAAATTCTGGTTCAGCCTGTCCCACTGTGAGTTTACATTTTGCCAGACGGTTAGTGCAGTTACGGGAACCAGCGCTGTACTTGTAATTTCCATTCTTTCACCCCCTTCATCGCTTCTTCCCCTTGCTCCGCGCGCGCTCCCGCTTCTCCTTGTCCACGCGTACGGAGATCATGGCATAGATCGCCGCGCGTTCGCGGACGGAGAGCTTCATCAGCTCATGCGGGAGAATATGCAGCTCATGGAGGGCGTAGTAGGCCAGATTAGCCTCACCATCGCCCTCGTTAATTAGTTTTTTACTTCATCCACCAGCTCGTTCATATCAGTGGCGAAGCCGTTCAGGGCCTGTACCCGTTCCCCAAGCGCAGCGAATTCTCCGGGCAGCAGCATTTTGCGCAGCAGCGATTCGGCACCCATCACCCCGTAGGAGCGTTGAAGCTCAGTGTTCTTCAGATCCGGGTGCACAATGCTTGCCGTCATCAGCTTCGCCATATATTCATTGGGATCGATGTCCGTAGTGTAGGTGCCGTTCTTTCCTTTGACCTTGCGGGTAGCTGCCTTACGGCATTCCTGGTTCTCTTCCTCATTCATACTGCGCAGCTTCCAGACGGCAGGGTTACCATCCTTGTCCTTGAACCGCAGCGAGACCGCGAATTCCTCTGTTGTATCACAAGCCGCATTTTGCGCAAAAAACAAACTTAATTCACTCATGTCGTACCTCCCGGATTATTATTATATTAGGGCAGCGAAGAGGCCCGCCGCAGCATACCGCCGCTCAGCGGCAATGGCTTCATGCGGGAGCCCCGGAGCCTATTCAGTCATCTATTCTTTTACAGCATGCGGATAGCCCGCTTATGCTTTATTGGCCGGAATTCGCCGGTGCCGCGAAGGGCTGCACCAGTTCCACATCCTCGAAGGTAAAAGCAACCTCTTCCTCCAGCGCATCTGACTCCGTATCCAGCGAAGCCATAATGACGCTGTCGAGATTGACATCCTTCAGCATGATGCGCTGGGCGCCCACAGTTGAGGAAGGATCTTCATTGGTCACGATAATGCTGAAGTATTGGTCAATCCCTGTCTTCATGTACTCCAGCATCATCTGGCGGAAACGGCTCGTCATATAGAAAATTGTCATCGTACCGCTGCCCGACCAGCCGGTCGCCTTATGCTGCACCCCGCGGCGTCCCAGCGTCTTCACTTCCGCCTTCTGCTTCTCAACAGTGGCTTCCAGGGTTTTGACATAGAACATCTCTTCCGTCTGTCCGTTAATCGTGGCATACGCCCGGCCCTCCTGGCCGGACAGCGTATCGCTGGCTCTCAAGAATGTCATCTTAGACCACCTTCACTTTCATATATACTTTTTCTACGGAATCTACCGGCTTCACGGCTACCTCCAGCACTACACTGTCGCTGTCCGCCCCAGGAGTCACTACAATGTCGCTTTGCGCATTGAAGTTCTCAATCGCCCCGAGGTTCTGCAGATCATTCATATAAGTGACGCACTGCGACCAGAAGAGCGCGCGCCCGTCCTCATTATTCGGCAATTTGCCAATGAAGTAGCTCTCAAAAATCCGCTTCAAATCTCCAGCGATCCCATCCAGCACACGCAGCACGCGGTTCTTGGAGAAGGCCTTGCCTTTGTCTGTGGAGAAGGAAGTGAACGTGTTAATGTCCTGCTCCACTACTGCACGGCCTCCGCTATAGGTGAACAGCAGCTCTCCGTCTGTAAGTGCTTCTACAGTCTCGGAATGGCTGAAACGCACATCCGCGTCTACAGCATCGTCATAGGCCTGATAAGTCAGGGATTCGTTCACAGCAGCAGCGGCTGTTGCACCCGCAACCCAAGCTACGGCATGCGCTTTATCCACTACCGTTCCATCACTCAGAATAACGCCGTTCGCCACGCTGATGATGCCTTCATGATCAGCCGTAGCGTAATCGGACAAGACCGCCTGCACCTTCTTGCCTTCCGTGTTACGCAGACGCTTCACATAGGCGCTATACAGCGACTTCAGCGTGTTATCCTGCGATACCAGACCTACCGTCTGGAAATCCTGAACCTCCAGTGCCGACAAGAACGCACTATGCTCCGCATTCGTGACCGTACCATTTGCCCCTCCTGCCAGCGGCAGTCCAGCACTCACTGTCAGCGCACCGGAATCATTCGGCTTAAATTCCACATAAGCGTTCGCAGCCAGACCGGCAGCAGCACTTACCGTTTGCTTGTCCACCTCACTACCATCAAGCAACGTCCGGACATCGAACTTAGTAGCGTCATCGATATTTTTCTCAATCACTACCTTAAGCGCATTCCCGCGTTCCCCGCCATATAGCGCAGTCGCCTGAACTCCGTTATTGGTCACCGCAGCCTTCACACCCTGATTTAGACGGTAGAGCAGCAGTGTGCCCGCCCGCTTCAGCACCTCTCTCACCGGCAACAGCTCCGCAGCCGTCAGACCGTAGCCCAGCTTTTGCTGGAAATCATCCTGAGCCGTAAGCTTCAGAATGACACCCGCAGGCCCCCAAGGCAGCGCAAGCGCCAAAGCAGCCGTACCGCGTTCCCCCATTTTACCTGCCACAATGCCGTTCGAGGCCACATTTACGTATACCCCCGGACGCACCTTGTTTTGTGTTGTCCATGTTCCTCCAGCCATTAGATAACCTCCTTATTTAGATACAGCTCCATTAGATGCTTAGCCTCTTCCAAGGTATAGCTTCCGTCCTCTTGCAGAACTACCTCAAGTACATCCTTTTCCCGCGGTGCAAACAGAGCCGACTTCATCAGCTGCTTCTTTCCAAAAGCATCCGCTCCCCCGCTCCTGCGTCCCTGCTCACTTACTGTCATTTCCTTAGAACTCATTTCAGCCGCGCCCCTTCTGTGAAGTGTCCCATCAGCTCTGCTTCTTCCTCCGGCAGCTTCTGCTTCTGCAGATAGAGCATATAGTCCACGGTGAACAGCGCCCCCCGTCCCTCTGCTCCGGCCACCCAGGACTGGCGCACCACCCGATAAGCGGGATTCACACTTTCTCTTGCGTCCAGTGCCTCACAGAGCCCGTCAGCCATAGCCTCTGCGTCCAGCAAACTTCCTTGCTCATAGCGGATACCGAAGCGGTAGACTGCCATGTATCTGCCTTCTCGCTGCCTGTCGTAGGTTGCCGAGAGCAGCTCCAGCCTGAAGTAGGCTGACTGCGGCTTATCCCCTTCCACATAGACAGGAATATCCGGGAAAAACTGCACCAGCGCAGCAGTAATATTTCCCCGTAGTTGCTCTACTGTCATGATTTCATTCCTCTCATGAATAGATGTGGTAATCCCTCCTGCCTTTCTTGAAGTCACCCGCGGATTCGATTCAGGAAGAATGGGACCCGTCTTGTACCCGGCAATGACCGAAGGAGCTTTCACCGCGCTGGTCTGTCAGCCTGTCTTAGGCTTCGAGGATGTGGAGCATTCATGCTCCTGCGGTGTCCTTCTGCTTCATTTGCCATGTTATAATCATAGCCCCCCTGAGACCTTACGCAGGCGCTATTACAGATGAGTTAACGATAACTTCCGGTGGTAAAAGGGATGGTAAATGGTGCTCCCCACCTTAGCCCCGTCTCTCCTGCACGGCCTGCTTCAATGGAAGGATTCAATATGCGGGGGTCCGCCAGAACATATAAGCTCATGCAAAAAAGCCGCATTACCCCGGTGGGCAATACGGCAATGTTGATTACATATGGAAGCTGCATTTTGTGTACAAAGGATTTCTATCCCTTAGGCAGGTTCCCTACGGCCGGAGTCTTCGTGAGCGTAGCCAGAGACAGCAGCTGCAGATCAGCGAGCGCCAGCGCCATTTTATAGAACGCCTTCGACCTGATTTTCACATAAGTATCCTTGCTCACCGGAGGATCGAACACATGATTGTAGATCGTGTAGTCATAGCTCTCCTCTCTGCGCATGTATCTCTCCCGTACCAGCTGCTGTTCCCTCTGGGTAAGCCGCTCTACAACTGAATCGATTAGCGCACAGTATGCCCGTCTTGCAGCAGGCACATCTACATTATGCGTGGCAATTGCTGCTGTCTGATCGGTAACCGTATGGGTCGCGCCATGGAAGCGTTCTGTGTAGGAATAAGTAATCCCAGCCTCCTTAGCCTCGAACGTTACAGATTTGAAAATCCGGTACTTCTCCAGCATATTCTCTATAGTGACCTGAGTCCGGCGGCGGTCAAGCTCAGGCAGCGAAGATAGAATCATCATCATTTATACCACTCCTTAGATGTTATACAGATTTAAGAACTTTGTTGCGGACCTTTCCAGCCAAATGTGTTAAAATTCTACTTGTTCGTATAGTGTTCGCTTTTTTTGATAATATACCACTTAACTCCCAATTCAGTAAAACCTCATTTTAGCCCGTTTTGGAGCATAAACAAGCTATATGCATGCCTAATCTTACCTTTTGGCAATAATAGACTCTTTATTGTTTACCTATTGGCATAAATAGCTTATAGTAAGTACAACAGCTTTTTAGGTAATTAGGGATAAGGAGTGGTTATCGATGGCAGAGGAATTCGGATACTATCTGAGACAGCTTCGGGAAGGAAAGGGACTGACCATTAATCAGCTGGCAGCGCTTGCCGGTATCAGTGGAGCCCAAATCTCACGGATTGAGAATGGATTACGGGGTGTCCCCAAGCCGGCTACCCTGCGCAAGATTGCTGAAGCAACCGATGTGTCTTATGAGGAGCTGATGGCCCATGCCGGTTATTTAACCGAGACTGAGAGCACTACAGAGGGGGCTGTGCCTGCCTGGGCGACCAGCAAGGATAAGCGGGACTTCCGCCAAATGCTGGAGGATGACGGTGAGCTGATGTTTGACGGGATTCCCCTGAACAAGGAAGACAAACAGCGGATCAAGGACGTATTAACCGGCTTGTTCTGGGAGGCGAAGCAGATGAATAAGCGGACCAAGCCCAAGCCCCATCCAGGCAAAGAGTAAATACCAGGCAATCCAACTACTATTAACATGCTGCGGGTGAAGAATATGGATGAGCTAATCAAGCGTTTGGTCAAAAAATACAATACCAGCAGCCCCTTCGAACTGGCTGAAGCACTCGGGATTCACATCCGGTTCATGCATCTGGGTGACGGCACCAAGGGCCTCTATTACCGTAAGTTAAGAAGAAGGTTCATCGTCATTCATAATCAGCTACCGCTGGAGTGGCAACGGTTCGTATGCGCCCATGAACTCGCACATGACCGTCTGCACAAAGGGATCAACCGTTTCTTTCTGGAGGAGAATTCTTACTTCTCGCCAGGCAAGCTGGAGCGGCAGGCTAACTTATTTGCGGTTAAGCTGCTATCGGTCGGTACTGCCATTGAGCAGGATGAATCCCTACAGAGCTATTATGCAAGGATCGGCATCCCGGCTGAGGTTGTCTTTTTTTTAGACGATTAAAGGAACATACGTTCCTTTAATGACATAACAAAAAACTCTTACCGCAGTAAGAGTTCATTGCCAGCCATAAGCTGTTCGATCGGGATGACACGATTTGAACATGCGACCCCCTGGTCCCAAACCAGGTGCTCTACCAAGCTGAGCTACATCCCGAAACTATTAGATTATTATGGAGCGGGTGATGGGAATCGAACCCACGCTATCAGCTTGGAAGGCTGAAGTTCTACCATTGAACTACACCCGCACAGGTGAAATGAAATATCGGGATGACACGATTTGAACATGCGACCCCCTGGTCCCAAACCAGGTGCTCTACCAAGCTGAGCTACATCCCGTTAATAATTAATGAAGTAGTAATGGCGCGCCCTGAGAGATACGGATGCTACGCATCCGATTGCGAAGTAATCCTATCGAAGCATATGCTCCAACGAACTCGTTCGAATCTGACGGACACTTAGATAATTCAAGGAAGCAATATATGGCGCGCCCTGAGAGATTCGAACTCCCGACCTTTTGATTCGTAGTCAAACGCTCTATCCAGCTGAGCTAAGGGCGCAAAAAAATTTGGAGCGGACGACGGGAATCGAACCCGCGACCCTCGCCTTGGCAAGGCGATGCTCTACCGCTGAGCCACGTCCGCAAATAAGTGGTGCGCGTGAAGGGACTTGAACCCCCACGTCTTACGACGCCAGATCCTAAGTCTGGTGCGTCTGCCATTCCGCCACACGCGCATAAATCAATAAAAGTGAGCCATGAAGGACTCGAACCTTCGACACCCTGATTAAAAGTCAGGTGCTCTACCAACTGAGCTAATGGCTCATATTTGGCAGGGGATATAGGATTCGAACCTATGATGACGGAGTCAGAGTCCGTTGCCTTACCACTTGGCGAATCCCCTACAATAGATACCTATATAATGCCCACAATCTCCCTCAAATATCAAGAACATTATGGTGGAGGCTGAGGGGTTCGAACCCCCGACCCTCTGCTTGTAAGGCAGATGCTCTCCCAGCTGAGCTAAGCCTCCATATGTATGGTGACTAATAAGGGTACTGATAAAAAATGGTGACCCGTATGGGATTCGAACCCATGTTACCTCCGTGAAAGGGAGGTGTCTTAACCCCTTGACCAACGGGCCTTAGTAAATTTGTGGAGCTCTCAACCGGATTCGAACCGGTGACCTCTTCCTTACCATGGAAGCACTCTACCTGCTGAGCTATGAGAGCATGGCTCCCCGAACAGGACTCGAACCTGTGACAACTCGATTAACAGTCGAGTGCTCTACCAACTGAGCTATCAGGGAATATTGTCCGCTTGGCAACGTCCTACTCTCCCAGGACCCTTCGGTCCAAGTACCATCGGCGCTGGAGGGCTTAACGGTCGTGTTCGGGATGGGTACGTGTGGAACCCCTCCGCTATCGCCACCAAACGGGCATTTACAACGTAAATGCTTCAGGAATTTGATTCCTGAAAACTGAATCCGAAACGAATCTGCGCTCGCCCTTCTTACGGGGCCCCCGGAAAGTACTCGGAATCCGCTTCGTCAGCGTCATCTTCACTTTTTGGGGTAGTTTTTTGGATAAGCCCTCGACCGATTAGTATTGGTCAGCTCCATGCATTGCTGCACTTCCACCTCCAACCTATCTACCTCGTCGTCTTCAAGGGGTCTTACATACTGGGAAATCTCATCTTGAGGGGGGCTTCACGCTTAGATGCTTTCAGCGCTTATCCCGTCCGTACGTAGCTACTCAGCCATGCTCCTGGCGGAACAACTGATGCACCAGCGGTACGTCCATCCCGGTCCTCTCGTACTAAGGACAGCTCCTCTCAAATTTCCTGCGCCCACGACAGATAGGGACCGAACTGTCTCACGACGTTCTGAACCCAGCTCGCGTACCGCTTTAATGGGCGAACAGCCCAACCCTTGGGACCTACTTCAGCCCCAGGATGCGATGAGCCGACATCGAGGTGCCAAACCTCCCCGTCGATGTGGACTCTTGGGGGAGATAAGCCTGTTATCCCCAGGGTAGCTTTTATCCGTTGAGCGATGGCCCTTCCATGCGGTACCACCGGATCACTAAGTCCGACTTTCGTCCCTGCTCGACTTGTAGGTCTCGCAGTCAAGCTCCCTTATGCCTTTGCACTCTGCGAATGATTTCCAACCATTCTGAGGGAACCTTTGAACGCCTCCGTTACTCTTTAGGAGGCGACCGCCCCAGTCAAACTGCCCGCCTGACACGGTCCCCGTACCCGCTTAGGGTACCAGGTTAGAACCTAGATACGATCAGGGTGGTATCCCAACGGCGCCTCCACAGAAGCTTGCGCTCCTGCTTCAACGGCTCCCACCTATCCTGTACAGATCGTACCCAAATTCAATATCAAGCTGCAGTAAAGCTCCATGGGGTCTTTCCGTCTTGTCGCGGGTAACCTGCATCTTCACAGGTATTAAAATTTCACCGGATCTCTCGTTGAGACAGCGCCCAAGTCGTTACGCCATTCGTGCGGGTCAGAATTTACCTGACAAGGAATTTCGCTACCTTAGGACCGTTATAGTTACGGCCGCCGTTTACTGGGGCTTCGGTTCACAGCTTCGGATTGCTCCTAACCGCTCCCCTTAACCTTCCAGCACCGGGCAGGCGTCAGCCCGTATACTTCGCCTTACGGCTTCGCACAGACCTGTGTTTTTGCTAAACAGTCGCTTGGGCCTTTTCACTGCGGCCCCCTCGGGCTATTCACCCTACCGAGGCACCCCTTCTCCCGAAGTTACGGGGTCATTTTGCCGAGTTCCTTAACGAGAGTTCTTCCGCGCGCCTTAGAATTCTCTTCTCGCCTACCTGTGTCGGTTTGCGGTACGGGCACCTTCTCCTGACTAGAGGCTTTTCTTGGCAGTGTGAGATCATGACCTTCGCTACTGTAATTTTCGCTCCCCATCACAGCCCAGCCTTACGGTGTGCGGATTTGCCTACACACCAGCCTCACTGCTTAGACGGACATCCATCAGTCCGCGTCACTACCCTCCTGCGTCACCCCATCGCTCATAGCGGATTACGGTGGTACAGTAATTTCAAACTGTTGTCCTTCGACTACGCCTGTCGGCCTCGCCTTAGGTCCCGACTTACCCTGAGCGGACGAGCCTTCCTCAGGAAACCTTGGGCTTTCGGCGGATCAGATTCTCACTGATCTTTTCGTTACTCATACCGGCATTCTCACTTGTGTAGTGTCCAGCGCTCCTTACGGTACACCTTCAACCCCTACACAACGCTCCCCTACCCCAGATACAAAGCATCTAGCCATAGCTTCGGTGGTGTGTTTAGCCCCGTTACATTTTCGGCGCAGAGTCACTCGACCAGTGAGCTATTACGCACTCTTTCAATGGTGGCTGCTTCTAAGCCAACATCCTGGTTGTCTGTGCAACTCCACATCCTTTCCCACTTAACACACACTTGGGGACCTTAGCTGATGGTCTGGGCTGTTTCCCTTTTGACAATGGATCTTAGCACTCACTGTCTGACTCCCGGCAAGAAGTAAATGGCATTCGGAGTTTGACTGAGCTTGGTAACCCTTGCGGGCCCCGCACCCAATCAGTGCTCTACCTCCACCACTCCATTCACCGAGGCTAGCCCTAAAGCTATTTCGGGGAGAACCAGCTATCTCCGAGTTCGATTGGAATTTCTCCGCTACCCCCACCTCATCCCCGCATTTTTCAACATGCGTGGGTTCGGGCCTCCAGTGCGTGTTACCGCACCTTCACCCTGGACAGGGGTAGATCACACGGTTTCGGGTCTACGTCCACATACTCAGTCGCCCTATTCAGACTCGCTTTCGCTGCGGCTCCGGCTTCTCACCTTAACCTTGCATGTTAAACGTAACTCGCCGGTTCATTCTACAAAAGGCACGCCATCATCCATAAAGAGGACTCTGACTTTTTGTAAGCACACGGTTTCAGGTTCTATTTCACTCCCCTTCCGGGGTGCTTTTCACCTTTCCCTCACGGTACTGTTTCACTATCGGTCGCCAGGTAGTATTTAGCCTTAGCAGATGGTCCTGCTGGATTCATACGGGGTTTCACGTGCCCCGCACTACTCGGGATCCGTCTCGGAGAGAATACCATTTCGGCTACAGGGCTTTTACCTCTATCGCGGGCCTTTCCAGACCTCTTCGCCTACCGTATTCCTTTGTAACTCCATGTGAGACGTCCCACAACCCCAAGGGGCAAGCCCCTTGGTTTAGGCTGTTCCGCGTTCGCTCGCCGCTACTGACGGAATCACTATTGTTTTCTCTTCCTCAGGGTACTTAGATGTTTCAGTTCCCCTGGTCTGCCTCTGCGTATCCTATGTATTCAGATACGAGTAACTGCGAATTACCACAGCTGGGTTTCCCCATTCGGACACCCCCGGATCAAAGCTTGCTTACAGCTCCCCGAGGCAGTTTCGTTGTTCGCCACGTCCTTCGTCGGCTCCTGGCGCCTAGGCATCCTCCGTGTGCTCTTAGTAGCTTAACCAATGTGTTTTCCGTTAGGAAAATCACGGTAGCAACTAATAACTATTTCAACTTGCTTCCACAAGTTTCAGCTAAAAGATGTTCTAAAACGCAAATTCGTTTCGGTATCCAGTTTTCAAGGATCAAGATGCTGTTATTATGAAACATTCACGACTGTGATGTTCGGAATAACAGACAATGTGCATATACTTTTGTAAAGAAGTTTTGGTGGAGCCAAGCGGGATCGAACCGCTGACCTCCTGCTTGCAAGGCAGGCGCTCTCCCAGCTGAGCTATGGCCCCATATAATACCCCAAAAAGTGAGGTGCAGCTTCGAGGTTAATTCCGATTACTTTTCGGGGACCCCGGTACTTGCTATTCAATTCCAAATTGTTATATGGTGGGCCTTGGTGGACTCGAACCACCGACCTCACCCTTATCAGAGGTGCGCTCTAACCAACTGAGCTAAAAGCCCATATAACAAAACTTACAGTAGTGAAGCAATCAATGAATTGATTGTTCGCTTGGCGGCGTCCTACTCTCCCAGGACCCTTCGGTCCAAGTACCATCGGCGCTGGAGGGCTTAACGGTCGTGTTCGGGATGGGTACGTGTGGAACCCCTCCGCTATCGCCACCAAACGCATACGAAAGAGACTTGCTCTTTCAAAACTGAACACGAGTGAGTGTCCGAACCCGAAGGTTCTATTGTGGAAGCTGAGCTTCCGATTTGAATGTTTCCGTTGCAGGAAACGATTCTCCATAGAAAGGAGGTGATCCAGCCGCACCTTCCGATACGGCTACCTTGTTACGACTTCACCCCAATCATCTACCCCACCTTCGGCGGCTGGCTCCCTTGCGGGTTACCCCACCGACTTCGGGTGTTGTAAACTCTCGTGGTGTGACGGGCGGTGTGTACAAGACCCGGGAACGTATTCACCGCGGCATGCTGATCCGCGATTACTAGCAATTCCGACTTCATGCAGGCGAGTTGCAGCCTGCAATCCGAACTGAGACCGGCTTTGCTGGGATTGGCTCCACCTCGCGGCTTCGCTTCCCGTTGTACCGGCCATTGTAGTACGTGTGTAGCCCAGGTCATAAGGGGCATGATGATTTGACGTCATCCCCACCTTCCTCCGGTTTGTCACCGGCAGTCACTCTAGAGTGCCCAGCTCAACCTGCTGGCAACTAAAGTCAAGGGTTGCGCTCGTTGCGGGACTTAACCCAACATCTCACGACACGAGCTGACGACAACCATGCACCACCTGTCTCAACTTTCCCCGAAGGGCACCTGATGCATCTCTGCTTCGTTAGTTGGATGTCAAGACCTGGTAAGGTTCTTCGCGTTGCTTCGAATTAAACCACATACTCCACTGCTTGTGCGGGTCCCCGTCAATTCCTTTGAGTTTCAGTCTTGCGACCGTACTCCCCAGGCGGAGTGCTTACTGTGTTAACTTCGGCACCAAGGGTATCGAAACCCCTAACACCTAGCACTCATCGTTTACGGCGTGGACTACCAGGGTATCTAATCCTGTTTGCTCCCCACGCTTTCGCGCCTCAGCGTCAGTTACAGCCCAGAAAGTCGCCTTCGCCACTGGTGTTCCTCCACATATCTACGCATTTCACCGCTACACGTGGAATTCCACTTTCCTCTTCTGTACTCAAGTCACCCAGTTTCCAGTGCGACCTCAGGTTGAGCCCAAGGTTTAAACACCAGACTTAAATAACCGCCTGCGCGCGCTTTACGCCCAATAATTCCGGACAACGCTTGCCCCCTACGTATTACCGCGGCTGCTGGCACGTAGTTAGCCGGGGCTTTCTTCTCAGGTACCGTCACTCCGGCAGCAGTTACTCTACCGGACGTTCTTCCCTGGCAACAGAGCTTTACGATCCGAAAACCTTCATCACTCACGCGGCGTTGCTCCGTCAGGCTTGCGCCCATTGCGGAAGATTCCCTACTGCTGCCTCCCGTAGGAGTCTGGGCCGTGTCTCAGTCCCAGTGTGGCCGTTCACCCTCTCAGGTCGGCTACGCATCGTCGCCTTGGTGGGCCGTTACCCCACCAACTAGCTAATGCGCCGCAGGCCCATCCCCAAGCAGCAGATTGCTCCGCCTTTCATTCTCTCCTCAGGAGAAGAAAGAAATTATCCGGTATTAGCTACCGTTTCCGGTAGTTATCCCAGGCTTGAGGGCAGGTTGCCTACGTGTTACTCACCCGTCCGCCGCTAAGTTTGAAAGGAAGCAAGCTTCCTCTCAAACTCCGCTCGACTTGCATGTATTAGGCACGCCGCCAGCGTTCGTCCTGAGCCAGGATCAAACTCTCCAAATTGGTATTTAGAAAGAGCGATTGCTCATTTTGAAACATCTGACGAGAATTTACATTCTCTAATTTTGGATCTCACCGAGGTGATTTCCCACTCACTCGTTGTTCAGTTTTCAAAGATCAATGTCTCATTTTAGCTCTTCACCGCATCTCAGCGGCGACCTTCATAATATATCATAGTGTTTCGTTGTTTGGCAAGCTTTTTTTTGAAAAAGTTATTTTTCATTATTTCTTGCCTGCGTCTTCTCTATAAACATTCAAAAGGAGCGCGAGATATAATGTATCATGTCGGCTCCCTTTTCGTCAAGCTATTTCATTCATTTTATTTATTCCGGTTAACATCCCACTCCAAACCTAGTGTTTGAACTGAGAAGAACGTCCGCCCCACGCGTACTTAGACAGCTCTTTCTGTGGAGCAAATCGTGCATACATACGGAAAACTGTTTTATATCGATTGGCAATTGCATGCCTAATGTTCTGATCTAAACGCTGGTCACTCATATCCAGAAGCATCTCATCCAGCTCTTTGCGCAACACATAGTCCAGCTCCTTGCATTCCTTCTCATTGAATAACATTCCGAGCATATGCTTGGCCTCCTTCATGAAATTCATAGTTATCCTAAACCATCAAACGCCGTTTCATTTCATTCAAAAAGCCATTTGATGCGGGAAGCTCTATTGAAGTGCTTACACTAAATTAACCGGAGTATTGAACCTATAACCATTATCATAAGAAAATTCCATTACTGGACTCTCTTTATTCAACCTGGCAGCAGATCCAAATGTTTCGGCTTTACTGTTATGCACAATTCCCCAGGATTTTATGATAAAAGCCAAAATGTAATTGTGCTCTCGATGATTGCTGCAACAAATAACAGAATCACGATCCAGATTGAGGCGGTGAAGGTCTGCCGCATAAAGGCCTGCCAGCTCACCGGCTCTCCCCCGCTCCGCTTCATCGCTCCAAAGAGTGCAGAGAGCACCTTACTGCCGAACTTCAGTCCAAAGGCGCAGGCAATGATGATCGCCGGAATCTCAATGATGCCGTGCGGCAGCAGTCCTTTTACAATCAGCGTGAACAGATCCTGTCCCTGTATCGCAGACAAATGAATCAGATAGCCGATAACTGCACCGTTGATGAGCAGGAAGAATGCCGGCAAGAGACCGAATAGGGCTCCCAGATAAATGATGACTACGCTTTTGATACTATTGTTCAGAAAAATGAATACAAAAAAGCTCCACTGCGGATTGGACGACTCTCTAAGATTCCCGCTAATCTTACTGATTCCCTTCAATTGCTCATTCAGCAGCTGCTGAAGACTTCCTGTACCGATCCAGCCCAAGATTCCCCCCGCTATGAATAGAATTGTGGCCATTAGGAGCGAGGTGCGAATCGTCCTTAGATCCTTGATAAATGTATTAAAAGATAACATGCCTACCTCCTGATTTAATTTCTGCCGGATTGCAATTCGTATGGATTGATTCATATCTGAGGTCATAAGCGCCCTGTACGAGCATACATTTAGAACAAACAAGCATTTCGCATGGGAGAGGAGCGCTGACATTATGAATTCTTTTTATGTATTTAGCGGCAAAAAGATCAAACGGTTCCTGTACATTTTTGCTGCTGCGCTTCTTACCGCCGGCGTTGTCTATGTGGAGAGGGGCAATATCACCGTATTCTCTGAAGCTGCCCCTTCTGCCATTTACAGTGTGCCGACGGAAAAGAAGCTGATCGCCTTAACCTTCGATATCAGTTGGGGAGAGAAACGGCCTGAGCCGATTCTGAAGGTGCTGGAAGACAAAAAGGTGGATAAAGCGACATTCTTCCTGTCCTCACCTTGGAGTAAAACCCATCCCGAAATCGTGACCAGCATCAAAGACGCCGGGTTCGAGATTGGCAGCCACGGTCACAAGCATGTGAACTACAGTACGTTAAGCAACGATGAAATTCGCACGCAGATTAGTACGGCCCATACAGTATTGACGGAGCTAACCGGTTCGCAGCCTAACCTGATTAGAATGCCTAACGGTGATTTTGACAAAAGAGTCCTGCAGGTTGCGACCGATCTAGGCTACAAAGTTATTCAATGGGACACGGACTCACTGGACTGGAAGAACATCGGTGTAGATAACATTGTTAACCGTGTAACGAGCAAAGCCCATCCCGGAGATATTGTGCTGCTGCATGCCAGCGACTCCTGCAAGCAAACGCATGAAGCCCTGCCCCAGATTATTGACAAGCTGCGCAGCCAGGGGTATGAGTTCGTAACCGTCTCGGAGCTGATCAGCCAAAGCAGTGCAAACGGCAAGGAAGTCCGCGATTCCGCCTTGCTGGATAATGGCCTGGAAGGCGCTGCAGGAATGTAACTCCCTTACCTCTGCATGGCATCAGTGACGCGGTGAGATCAGCTGAGAGATATCAGGCGTCGGTGTATTCAGCTTCGGGTAGCTCAGGTCAAGCCCCTCCAGCGTTTTGACTACAATCTTGAGGGCCAGATAGTTGCGGTACCAGCGGTGATTCGCCGGAATCCAGTACCATGGAGCCTTATCTATACTGCTCTCCTGAAAAACATCCTCATATGCCTTTTGATAATCGTCCCAGTATTCGCGTTCCTGCAGATCACTGGCATCGAATTTCCAGTGCTTCGCCGGATCTTCAAGCCGCTCCTTAATCTTCTCCAGCTGCTTCTCCTTGGAGATATGCAGAAAGAGCTTAATGACCGTCGTTCCCTCTTCCGCCAGCATCTCCTCGAACTGGCGGATGTAGCGGAACCGCCGCTTGGCATCCTCCTTGCTAAGAGCGCCATGCACCCGGGGCACCAGCACATCCTCATAGTGCGAACGGTTGAAGGCGGCGATATAGCCCTTGGGCGGGGTCTTCATATGGACTCTCCACAGGAAATCGTGCGCTTCCTCCTCCAGCGAGGGCTTCTTGAAGCTGGTTACGACGAACCCTTGCGGATTGATGCCGGAGAAGATGTGTTTGACGGTTCCGTCCTTACCGCTTGAATCCATTCCTTGAAGGATAACCAGCAGCGAATGCTTTTTCTGCGCAAAAAGGATATCCTGCAGCTTAACCAGCCGTTCCTTCAGCTTCTCCATTTTGGCTTCGGCTTCTTCTTTGGATTTGAAGTCTCCACGTTCATCAGGATCGAGGTCCTTCAGGCGTGTTTCACTTGTGTCTTTTATCATATAGCGCTTGATGTTCATATATTCCCTCCTCCACTCTGTTCTTTAAGATTAACCTCTTCATCTTCATTCTAACCGCTCTCTAAAGGCAATGCCAAAACCCCGTCTCCCTGGTTGTATACAGAGGGCGGGGTTGTGAGCATGAGTGCTATAGTCAGATTGCGGCAGGCTTCAGTACACGGTGCAGCATCAGAATCTGGAAGGCATTACAGGCGACCAGCGGTACAAGAATAAAGACGGTGGCGCTATCCACGCCGATCCGCAGCACGCCGATAATCTCCACTATAGTGATGGCTGTCATGAAGAAAAAGGTCGGGACCCAGGCCGACGCGTTCGTGCTGCGTATTTTGAGCCAGGATACAATAAGTGCAGTGAACAGAATAGCTACGCCCAGCGTCAAATCCGTCCGGGCGCTCTGTTCTCCGCCGACAAAGGTGCGCAGAAACATCAGCTCAAACAGCGCCAGCACGGCCAGCACCAGTTGTATGTAACGCCACGCCTTGCGCGGAAACACCCCGATGCCCGTGTAGTTGAGGATCAGATAAGCAAAAAATCCGAGCTGGGCGTATACGCTTACAAGCACTCCGTAGCCCAAAAGAATCAGGGAGTACAGGAGAAGATCGGCAGTGCCTTTAAACTCTATACCGCCATTCCCTATCTGCAGAGCAAGTCCAGCAATAACAGCCCCGCCCGCACCGATCAAAAGCGTGGTCCAGAACAAATAAAACCATTTTCTCAAGCTCAGCGCTTTCACCTCCCCGTGTCAGATTTATTTTACCAAGGTTACCGTCAAAAAACCATTCCGCTTCAACATAAATGTTCCCTCGCGCGGCATACTACAAGCAGTAATTCTATAAAGGAGGGCAGCGCCAATGAAATGGAGGGCTATCTGGTCTGGAGGCTTGGCACTTGGCTTGATGATCACCTTGACGGCCTGCGGGGGCGAACAGAGCAGTTCTTCTTCGGGGCAAGGCGGATATAAGGAAATGAAGACGATGGTTGTCGATATATTAAAAAGCGATGAAGGGAAAAAGGCTGTAGAGGAGGCCTTGTCAACTCCAAGCTCAGAGGGAGGCAGCGCCGCCAGCGGCTTAAGCATGAAGATGATGCCTATGCAGACGACGGAACAGATTCGGATCGCTGTTAAGGATACCCTCACTGCACCCGAGTATCAGAAGGAAATCGAAAAGATTATGACCGACCCGCAATTTGCCGGGGATTTTGCCAAAGCGATTAATAAAGAGAGCAAGGAACTTCATCTTCAATTGATCAAGGACCCCACTTATCAAAAGTCGGTTGGAGAAATTATGAAGTCGCCCGAAATGACGAAAATGTTCCTCGATCTTACGAAGACACCGGATTACCGCAAGCAGTCCATGACCATTATGCAGGAGGCCATGCAGAACCCGCTATTCCGTATGGAGGTACTTACGCTTCTCAAATCCGTGGTTCAGGATGAATTGCAGCCCAAGGTTGAGAAAAAGGATGGGGGTAAAGGCGAAAGCGGCGGCGGCGAGGACAAGCAGGGCGGTGACAGTCAGAAGCAGGAAGGCGGAGACGATTCCGGTTCGGGCTCTTAACCGCAATAAGGCCATGCCCCGTAGAAGGGACATGGCCTTATTTGTTTATGTGCATGGCAGAGCCAAAGGTAATTACTGCTCGTACTTGGCGATCAGCTTGTCTGCAATGTCTGCGAACAATACTCCGGTAGCCGTATCCGCCTTATATACTGACGGTGAGAAGTCCGGCTCGGAGATATGGTTGTCCGGAGCACCCAGCGGCACCTGAGCCAGCAGCTCTGTATGCAGTGTCTCTGCCAGACGGGCTCCGCCCCCTCTGCCGAAGATGTAATCCTTTTTGCCGCAGGAGGAGCATTCGTAGTACGCCATATTCTCAATGACGCCAAGAATCTCATGCTCGGTCTGCAGAGCCATAGAGCCCGCTCTCGCCGCCACAAAGGCAGCCGTAGCATGCGGGGTAGTGACAATGATCTCCTTGCTGTGCGGCAGCATCTGGTGGACATCAAGAGCCACATCGCCCGTACCTGGAGGCAAATCCAGCAGCAGGTAATCCAGCTCACCCCAGCCGACATCACTGAAGAACTGGCGCAGCATTTTGCCAAGCATTGGTCCTCTCCAGATGACTGGACTATTCTCCCTTATGAAGAAGCCCATCGACATGACCTTCACACCGAAGCGCTCTACCGGGATAATCGTTCCTTCTTCCACAATCGGCCCTTCTTCAATTCCCATCATGTCCGGGATACTGAAGCCGTAAATATCTGCATCGATCAGACCGACTCTCTTGCCCTTGCGGGCCAGTGCCACCGCCAGATTAACGGTTACGGTTGATTTCCCCACCCCGCCCTTGCCGCTGGCGATTGCGATGAAGTTCACCCCTGAGTTCTCATTAATCAGCTCATGCTCCTCAAGGCCCGCTGCGTGTCCTTTGAGCTTCTCCCCTTCATCTGAATCCGGCTCATCTCCGCTGCCTTCTCCGCGAAGCATAGCCCGTTCATAATCGGTGGCATCACGCAGGCGGATGTGAATCTGTTCTCCCCCGCCCTCCGTAAGCAGGTCACGCACCTGCTGCTCCAGCTCCATCCGCTTCTTCTCATCCGAATCCAGACATACGATGGATAACGAAATACGGTCCTCCTTGATCATGATATCGCGGATTAACTGTAGTTCGATCAGGCTTTTTCCGGATTCCGGGTCTGTAAGCGGCTGTAAAAGTTCCTGAATTTGTTCCCTGGTCTGCATGGAAAAGCACCTCTGTTCCTATCCGGCGGTAAGCCCCGGTATTTGTACCCATTATAGCATTACCCCCGGAGGGAAGAGTAGTCCCACCCTACACCGCTATGGCTGCTCGGAGCTGTACCGCAGGATGCCCCTGTAGATGCTGGTTGCCACCTTCCGCTGGTACAGATCATCCCCTAGGAGCAAGGACTCCTGAGGATGTGACAGGAAGCCTACCTCAACGAGCACGGATGGCATCTTTAACACTTTTAACAAATAAATAGTACTTGCTGTCTTCGCCACACGGTCCGTATTCTCAAGGGTAGCTCTCAATTCATCCTGTACCAGCCCGGCCAGGGCCTTATTTCCCTCGTTGCTTGGATAATAGAAGGTCTGCGCCCCGCTCCAGCGGTTGGAAGGAATGCTGTTCATATGTACGCTGACAAACAGATCGGCCCCCTTCTTTTCAATGCTCCGCACCCGCTGCTTAAGATCCTCCGTCTTGCGCCTGGCGTACCCCTTGGTGCTGTCCTGAGCCAGATCATAATCCCCTTCACGGGTCATCACCACAATTGCCCCAGCCTGCTGCAGATAATCGCGCAAGTACAGCGACACGGAGAGATTGATATCCTTCTCAATCAGGCCTGAGCGGCTCACTGCCCCCCCGTCCGGTCCCCCGTGACCTGCATCAATGGCAATCACCTTGCCCGAAAGCGGCAGGCTCCAATAATTGACCGTCCTCGCAGTGGGCATGTCGTAGGCGATGATTCCGATCATTATAGTGAGCAGCACTGCGCCCAGGATACTTTTTTTGATGCCGCGCCAAGAGATCCAGACCGAGACTTTATGCTTCTGCCCTCCAGACATAACAAAGACCCCCTCGTCCCGATAGATTCTACTCATCTATATGGGACAAGAGGGCCAAATAGTACTGGCTGTGCTCCCTATTCGTTTAGGACTTCACAGCGGCTTCCGGTGACATACCTTCAATCAGGATTTGCGCCACCTCAGGGCGGGTGAACTCAGGAGGCGGACATTGTCCGTCACGCAGCAGGGCCCGTACCTTCGTACCCGATAGCGTCAAGTGCTGGTCGGCCGGGTGCGGACAGGTTTTGCTGGAGGCCATGTTGCCACATTTCACACAAAAGAAGCTGTGTTCGAAGAATAGCGGTGTAATCCCAAGCTCCTCTGCGGTGAAATTAGCAAAGATTTCCTGCGCTTCGTACGTACCATAGTAATCTCCCACACCTGCATGATCACGCCCGACAATAAAGTGTGTACAGCCGTAATTCTTACGCACCATGGCATGGAAGATGGCTTCACGCGGACCCGCATAACGCATTGCTGCCGGGAAGACGCCCAGGAAGGTACGGTCCTCCGGATAATAATTCTCCAGTAAGGCCAGATAACTCTTCATCCGCACATTGGCCGGAACATCATCCGACTTGGTCTCACCTACCAGGGGATTGAGGAACAGGGCGTCTACAACCTCCATAGCGCATTTCTGGATATACTCATGCGCCCGATGTACCGGGTTACGCGTCTGAAAGCCTACAACCGTTCTCCAGCCCTTATCTGCGAAGATCCGGCGGGTCTCGGCGGGGTCAAAATAGAATTCAGCAAATTTCTCCGGCTGCGGGCGGTTCAGTACCGTTATGGGTCCGCCTACATAGGTCGCTGGCCGGGACAGCAGCTTGCTGACTCCGGGATGCGCGGGGTCGGTTGTTTTGAATACATTCTGCGCTTCAACCTGCTGATCGACCGTATAAATACTCTCAATATCCAGCAAACCGTAGATAACACCGTCGTCTTCACCGATTAGAGAAACCCTGTCGCCTGTCTTAAGAGTTGCTGCAAGCTCGTCACCGACAGCCAGTGTAACTGGTATACTCCATACCGTACCGTTAGCCAGCCGCATATTGCTTACTACCGAGTGATAATCCTCTTCGTTAAGAAATCCGGTGAGCGGCGAGAAGGCGCCTACCCCAATTAAATCCAAATCAGATAAAGTCCAAGTATTAAGGGAAATCGATTGATGTGCTGAAGCTTGCTTCAACAGTTCTTCTCTCTCTTCTCCGTCTGCTATGCGCCGGATCAGCGTTCCTCCGTGAGGAAGTATTGAAGTCATCCCTGTTCTCTCCTCCTGTGTAATGCTAGCATCTTATTTGTGCAAACCGCATTCTGTCTTGTCCGAACCGGACCATCTGCCGGCACGCGGATCTTCACCAGGCATAACAGCCCGGGTGCATTGCTCACAGCCAATACTCGGGAAATTACGGTCATGCAGCGGGTTGTAGACTACATCGTTCTCGCGGATATAATTCCACACATCCTCCGTAGTCCAGTTCGCAATCGGATTGAACTTGACCAGCCCGAACTTATTATCATATTCTATCTTCTTCGCATTGGCCCGGGTAGGGGCCTGATCCCGGCGAATCCCGGTAATCCATGCGTCGTATTGTGAGAGAATACGGGTCAGCGGTTCCACCTTACGGATCGCGCAGCACTGGTTAGGGTCAGTATTCCATAACGCCTCCCCATACTGTAAGGCCTGCTCCTCTACCGTAATCTGCGGAGACACCCGGACGAACTCCATCCCGTACTTGTCAGCCATAATATCTCTAGTCTCATAGGTTTCCTTGAAATGATAATCCGTATCTAGATAGAACACATCTGTAGAGGGGCTCACCTTCTGGATCATATCCACCAGCACCACATCCTCCGCCCCGAAGCTGCAGGCAAAGGTTATATTCGGAAAGGTCTCCACCGCCCAGCGGATAATCTCCTCTGGAGCCGCATGCTCCAGCTCTTCCGCTTTCACTTTGATTAAATCCTCTTTCTCGAGCAGGTTCATCTAAGTTTCCTCCATCCGGATATCGTCAAGATCGAAACCTACGAGGTTAATCCCGACTAATTCTATAAGATATAGTATAGCCGTTTATCCGGCGAAGTCAATGGGTTTTGTTCAATTTGGAATAAAGTATTGATTGGAGGGAAGAAGGAGCAGAATATAAATAAAGCTCCCGACGATGAAGACGCCAAGAGCTCCTTTTAAAAAAATCAATTATTCTTTACAGCTTGTGCAAACATTTTAAAATATTGTTCTTGAGTGTACTCATTGGTTATCTGAGCCTCTGAAGTATACGAAAGCTCATTATGACGAGTATATATCAATAAATTATCTTGAACTTTTGTATAAAGTAATTCAAGGTTATCGATGTTTTTAGTTTGCATCTCATTACCATAATCAACTTTAACTTTGCTTATAGATAAAGTTAGGACTTTCTTTCCCTCATAGGGACCATAGAGTACTGAAACATCAGAGTCAGTATCAACATCTTTAACAATTTCCCCCTTTTTGTCAGTGTACGTAATGACTACAGTATTTCTAATTCCCTCTTGTGTCCCCTTATCAATATTCAGAAAAATTGATCCTACCTCCAACCCCGAAATTGCCGGCACTTTTGCAATATCAAAATGGTTTTTTAATTCGTCATCAGCTTTTTTGAACCCATGTTGTTCAGAAGAGCATCCTGTTAATGTAGTTAACAACAAAATAAGCATAATAATTTTTTTCATAATTCCTCCTTGTTATCAAAAGATTATCAGGACCTTATCACAAGGTCCTGATGATCTAAGGCTATTTTATTGAATTCACAAAGTTTAAAACTTGTGAATTCTCTATTCCATTCTTTGCAACAACAAAATGACTTGCTCCATTAGAGAACCAGTTATAGATTTCTATCCCCTTTTCTTCACTCTGCAAGTACTGACCTTGAACACCATTTATTTCAATTTGTTGAACATTTTCATCTACAAGTTCTATTTCAATTTTTTTTGTAGTGTAATCTATCCATTTAGTAGAGTCCGTTTGATCTCTATATCGTATAGTTACTTCTTTTACGGAATCTGCATTAAAATTACGAAGTGAATCCTTTATTCTTGCTGGTGGTTCATTATATATAACGCTCTCTTGTTTGAAATCATCTGGCAAATAAGTTGGAAATTGAAGGTCGATATTGTCCATTAATAAATTCGCTTTCTGTAGATCAACAATTTCTGCTGATGTAGTAACTCCTTGGCCACTCGCAGTAAAGTCTTTATTATCACTAATTTCAGGAGATGCTAAAGCTGTTCCAAATACAGCTGTAAGCACAAGAATTGAAATTAAAGTTATTAAATATCGTTTAATATTCATTCACGCCCAACTCCTCTTTTCAAGTTTGTTCATTAGTTTTTTTGTATATTCGTATCAGTTTGTATATGCGTATCGATCATATCTAACGTTACTTTGAGTTCCATCAATCCCTTGGGGATCTGCGTATACAGTCATCTCAGTATAGAGGCTTCCCATGTTAGCCGTATAGTCCATGTCTACAGATCTCACAGTACTATTAAGATTTGCTGTATACCAGTTTAAAAATCTTTTTTCAGTCAGATCAACAATTTTATAAACACCAAACTGAGCGCCAGATGGGAAGCTAGCCCCGTTACTTGTTGTTACGTTAAAAAATCTTAGCTTAGTAGGACTGTTGCTATTTCCTTGTGCAGTTTCTGATCTCCAATACGAGTAAGCTAGAGAACCATTAAAACTTGAACCATTATTTGCGGTACCATAAGTAGTCTTACTGGCGTTAGGATAGAATATCCCCTGTAAATCTGCAAAAGTATTATTTGAGAATAGAATAGATGAAATTAACACTGCGGAAAGTAAAGCAAGTGTATAAGATAATAAATTCTTAAATTTAAACTCATTTTTAATTTTGACAAACATAATTATACCTCCTTATTTTTTAAGTTTATTCCCTCTATAACCAGACTTTCTCCTTTCATTAATATTTTTACATATTTATTATATCGTAGTAGATGTTTGTTTTATGTCGAAAAAGGTCGTTATTCCTTAGGTGTTTAGTACCTATTTTCCCTGAATCATACTTTGTTAAAAATGTTCACTGATATTGCATTACTTAGCCTCCTAACCACCATCACACCCTAGGCTGATGTCCATATAATTGGGGTATATACTTAGATTATCGGAGGCTATGCGTATGGAGTAGGGTTTACCCTTATTGGTACCGGGTACAGTTCGTCCCTGTCTGGGCTACATCTAAACAGAAGCGCTTGAATTAATAAGAACTTTGGTCCAGGGGGAGCGAAATGATGAGCTGTTCTGCAGCCAGCTGATTGCACTCGCCCCCAATCCGGAACAGGCTTAGGTGATCACTTCGATCTGGCCGAATGAAAGACAGCATAATCAGATGTTTCCCCAGATGTACAAGGACTTAACTGGGCAGGAGGTGACAGGGATCAGCTGAGGCTCCAGTCCCTGTTACTTCGTATACGGCGGGCCTGCAGCAAGCCTTCCAGGGCAAGTTATCGGTTGTGGAGAAATACCGGAAGATCTGGTCCGGGCTTCCTTACGGAATCTACAAGGACACTATGTATGGCATCATTCTGGATGAGCAAAAGCATGCGAATAAATGTTATATCCTTCCATTTTAAAACCTGGCCGTTCCTCCGATGTAAATCAAAAAGCCCTAGATCACTGGGCTAACCGACTAACAGCATATAAAAAAAGCTCCTGACCGTAAAGGCCAGGAGCTTCCATTCCTTGAGAACAAGGGAATATTAACGTTTCGAGAACTGTGGAGCGCGACGAGCAGCTTTGAGGCCGTATTTCTTACGTTCCTTCATACGTGGGTCACGTGTCAGGAAGCCGGCTTTCTTCAGCGTACCGCGATATTCAGGGTCAACTTTGAGCAATGCACGGGAGATCCCGTGGCGGATTGCGCCAGCTTGACCAGAAATGCCGCCACCATGTGCAAGCACGATTACATCGTAGCTGCCCAGAGTTTCAGTCAGGTTCAAAGGTTGTCTTACGATCATTTTCAGTGTTTCAACACCGAAATATTCGTCCATCTCACGTTTGTTAATGACAATGCGTCCTTCACCCGGTACAAGGCGAACACGTGCTACCGAATGTTTACGACGACCTGTCCCATAGTATTGTACTTGTGCCATGAAACTGTCCTCCTTTATTCTTATCCGCGAAGTTCGTAAACTTCAGGTTTTTGTGCTGCATGTGGATGTTCAGCGCCTGCATATACTTTGAGTCTCAGCTTCATGTGATTACCTTGACGAGTCTTAGGAATCATGCCATGAACTGCGAATTCAATCATACGCTCAGGTTTGGTCTTGATCAGGTCTTCTGCAACAGTAACCTTCAAGCCGCCTGGGTGCATCGAGTGACGGTAGTATTTCTTGTTTTGCATTTTCTTACCTGTGAGGTGAATCTTCTCAGCGTTGATAACAATTACGAAATCACCAGTATCAACGTGTGGAGTGAATTGCGGTTTGTGTTTGCCGCGGATTAGGGCAGCGGCTTCGCTTGCCAAACGGCCAAGTGTTTTGCCTTCGGCATCAATGATGTGCCAATTGCGTTCAACTTCGTTCGGCTTCGCCATGTAGGTGGTACGCATGAATGTTTCCTCCTTGTTCTCGTACGAAAATCATCTGTTTCGTATATCTTGTTTCGCGATTGAATTACAATTTAGTGAGTTGAAAAAACTTATTTGTTGGCATTTTCTTGATCGGGGCTGTGGGATAGCCATCAAGAAAACACAACTTTTATATTACAGTATAAACATGACAAGCGCAAGCGATTTTTAAACATTCAGTACTAATTTTTATAAAAAATATAGTACCGGCCATTTAATCCTCCATCTCGTCATATTCCACACTCCAGAGTGCCAGCCCCTTAGACACAGCCGTAGGTCCGGCCGCTGCACGATCACAAGCCGCAAGTATTAAAGGCATTCTATCTGCGCTGATTTTCCCTTGGCCCACCTGCATCAGCGTCCCCATAATAATGCGTACCATATGCTGCAAAAAGCCGCTGCCTGTAATATAGGTATGGATCACTCCCTGGTCAGAAGAGCCCGGGCGGCACATGCTGCGGTCTACTTCAAGATAAGCCTCATAAATGGTCCGCACATGTGAAGTCTTAGTGGACTTCCTGGAGGCAAACGAGGTGTAATCATGGGTACCCAGCAGCGCGCTTAGCCCCATCTCCATCGCAGGAACATTCAGCTTCATCGGATGATGATGCTGCCAGCGCCGCTGGAACGGGTCGGGGAACCGGTTGCCGTTAATCGTGTACCGGTAGGTTTTACGCTTCGCCCCTCTACGGGAGTGGAACGAGAGCGGAACCTCAGCGGCCTCTGTAACCACGATGTCCTGCGGCAGCCTGGCATTCAGAGCCAGACACCAGCGTTCCAGCGGAATCTGGGAGGAGGTTATGAAGTTAAAAGGTTGGCCATAAGCGTGCACCCCCGCATCAGTCCGTCCTGAGCCCGTGATTTTGAGCGTCTCACCGGTCAGATGCTGAATTGCATGCTCCAGCTTGTCCTGAATCGTATTGCCCTGAGGCTGGGTCTGAAAGCCATCATAGTGGGTGCCGTCATAATTGACTTTCATCAATAGATTGCGCATTTCATTCTCCTCTTTCAAAAAAAAGAGCCCCGGCGGGAGCTCCTTCTACTCTATACAAGGTGATTCCCGCGGTTATTTGCACGGCAGGGTAATATGCCCTGCAGTACAATAACGTTAAATACGTAAAGCGTACATCCGGAAATCATAGCTTGTGAAACTACGCGCGGTCTACCAGTTCAAGATAAACCATAGGCGCAGCATCGCCACGGCGAGGTCCCAGCTTCAGGATACGAGTGTATCCGCCTGGACGCTCTGTGTAACGTGGAGCAATGTCAGAGAACAATTTTTGGATTGCATCTTGTTCACCATCTACAGTCTCACGACGAACAAATGCAGCTACTTGACGGCGAGCATGAAGATCGCCCTTTTTCGCTTTAGTGATCAGTTTCTCAGCGATGGAACGAACTTCCTTCGCTTTGGCTTCTGTTGTCTGAATACGTTCGTATAGGAACAGATCCGTTACCATATCGCGGAACAAAGCTTTACGCGCGCTGGAATCACGGCCCAATTTTTGGTATGCCATTTGTTTTCCCTCCTTCACTCAAGTCTCAAGAACTCCTGAGTCCTATTCTTCTGTACGAAGTCCCAAACCAAGTTCCTCAAGCTTCTCTTGAACCTCTTCCAAAGATTTGCGGCCCAAGTTACGAACCTTCATCATATCTTCTTCAGTTTTCGTAGTCAGCTCTTGCACGGTATTAATACCGGCACGTTTGAGGCAGTTGTAGGAACGGACAGAAAGATCAAGCTCCTCGATCGTCATCTCAAGTACTTTTTCTTTTTTGTCTTCTTCTTTTTCAACCATAATTTCGGCGTCTTTCGCTTCATCCGTAAGACCTACGAACAGAACGAGGTGCTCGTTCAAAATTTTGGCTCCAAGGCTAACGGCTTCTTCCGGTCGGATACTGCCATCTGTCCAAATTTCCAGCGTCAACTTGTCGTAGTTAGTCACTTGACCAACACGGGTATTATCAATACCGTAATTCACACGTGAAATAGGAGTGTAGATAGAGTCAACTGGAATTACACCAATTGGCTGATCGTCGCGTTTGTTCCGGTCCGCTTGGACGTAGCCGCGACCACGGCCTGCAAAAATGCGCATGTGCAGTCTCGCGCCAGGTCCCAGCGTTGCAATATGAAGATCCGGGTTCAGGATCTCAACATCGCTGTCCGCACGGATATCACCCGCGGTAACGATGCCTTCTCCTTCAGCATCAATCTCGAACACTTTCTCTTCATCCGAATGAATCTTCAGAGAAAGAGCTTTAAGGTTCAGGATGATTTCCGTCACATCTTCCATTACGCCGGGAACGGTCGAGAACTCATGCAGAACGCCGTCAATTTGGACCGAAGTCACTGCGGCTCCCGGAAGGGAGGAAAGCAGGATCCGGCGAAGCGAGTTCCCCAGAGTCGTGCCATATCCACGTTCCAGCGGTTCAACTACGAATTTCCCATAGGTCCCATCATCATTGGCTTCTACGGTCTCAATCTTCGGCTTTTCGATTTCTATCACGAGTGTACCCCTCCTTCAAACGTCGCTCCTATATGAAACAGTCACCCCATCAGGTGTATCATGTAGTATGCCTAAACACCTATTATTAGCAGATGCGTCAGAATTATACCACAATCACAATTCTGATTATACTAAACGCGGCGACGCTTCGGCGGACGGCATCCATTGTGAGGAACTGGAGTAACGTCTTTAATGAGGTTTACTTCAAGACCAGCGGCCTGAAGGGAACGGATGGCTGCTTCGCGGCCCGCGCCCGGTCCTTTAACCATAACTTCAACGGACTTCATGCCGTGTTCCATAGCTGCCTTAGCAGCTGTTTCGGCTGCCATTTGCGCTGCAAATGGAGTCGATTTACGGGAACCTTTGAATCCTTGACCGCCGGAGCTTGCCCAGGAAATTGCATTTCCGTGGGGATCCGTGATCGTAACGATAGTGTTATTGAACGTGGAACGGATATGTGCCACGCCAGACTCGATATTTTTCCGGTCGCGACGTTTCGTACGTACGACTTTTTTCGGTTTAGCCATTGTCTCTTATCACCTCTTCTTATTTCTTTTTGTTTGCTACAGTACGACGCGGGCCTTTACGGGTACGAGCATTGGTTTTGGTACGTTGACCGCGAACAGGCAATCCACGACGGTGACGAACACCGCGGTAACAGCCGATCTCAGTAAGACGCTTAATATTCAAGGAAATTTCACGACGAAGGTCACCTTCAACCTTAACCTCTTTGTCGATCGTTTCACGCAGTTTGCTGACTTCATCTTCCGTCAAATCACGGACACGTGTGTTAACGTCAATGCCTGTTTCATTAAGAATTTTCTGGGAAGTCGTTTTACCGATTCCGAAAATATAAGTCAAGGCGATCTCAACGCGCTTATCACGTGGCAAATCCACTCCAGCTATACGAGCCATTTTACGCTACACCCCCTTCTTAACCTTGTTTTTGTTTGTGTTTCGGATTTTCGCAAATTACCATAACAGTCCCTTTGCGGCGGATGACTTTGCATTTTTCGCAAATGGGCTTTACAGAAGGTCTTACCTTCATGTTAATTACCTCCTCAAAGTTTTGCGAAGCAAAACTTTTGTTGTAGTTCCCATCTATTTACGGTAAGTTATACGGCCTTTTGATAAATCATAAGGCGATAACTGCACGACCACTTTGTCTCCGGTTAGGATACGGATAAAGTGCATCCGCAATTTCCCGGACACATGGGCAAGTATTTGATGACCGTTTTCAAGCTCAACCTTAAAAGTTGCGTTAGGCAACGGCTCAATGACCGTTCCTTCTACCTCAATGACGTCTTCCTTAGCCACAGTCAGTCTCCTTTCTCATTAGCACTTTGTCCAGCGGGCAGGCCATACTTCATCACTGCAAACCGCAGCTTTCCGTTGGTGACCCGGCCGGTTTCTTCCAAACTGTCTACAATCTCACTGCTGATGAAGGGTATGAGCTCCAAGTGCTGAATATTCTTCTTCTTTGGGCTGTCAAACTTACGTTTGTCCCCATCAGCAATATATACAAATCTGCTATCTACAACTGCGATAACAACGGCAGCCTCTCCGGCATTCTTGCCTTTGAGAATTCTCACGATTTGACCAACCTGCGGGCTGCTCCCAGTATTCACGTGAAGATCACCTACGCATTCAGTTTTGTGAAAATCTCCATGCCGTCCGGTGTAACTGCTACTGTATGCTCGAAGTGAGCGCACAGTGAACCGTCTACCGTAACGACCGTCCAGTTATCATCCAGTGTTCTGACATAACGTTCTCCAGCGTTAACCATCGGCTCAATGGCGAGTACCATACCCGGCTTCAAACGTGGTCCGCGGTCCGCTAAGCCATAGTTCGGAATTTGCGGTTCTTCATGCAGTTCTGCCCCAATGCCATGACCAACATACTCGCGGACAACGGAGAACCCGGCGTCTTCAATGTATGCTTGAATTGCATGGGAGATTGTAAACAAGCGCACATCCGGTTTGACTAACGCCAGTCCAGCGTAGAGAGAGCCCTCCGTGACATCCAGCAGACGCTGAGCCTCTTCGGAAATGCTGCCCACCCCGTAGGTCCAGGCGGAATCACCATGATAACCACGGTACTCTGCACCGATATCCAGCGTAACGATGTCGCCTTCTACCAGTTTGCGTTTCCCTGGAAATCCGTGCACTAATTGTTCGTTGACTGAAGCGCAAATGCTGGCAGGAAAACCGTTGTAGCCTTTGAAAGACGGCACAGCACCCTGACTGCGGATGTACCCATCGGCGATTCTGTCGAGCTCACCGGTAGTAATGCCTGGCTGGATAGCTTCAGCAATAAGACGGTGACTCTCGGCAACAATTCGACCAGCTTCCCTCATAAAGACAAGTTCCTGTTCGGATTTGCAAATGATCATTACATTAACCCCGCAGCATAGAGACGATTTCAGAAGAAACGACATTGATTTCGTTTTCTCCGTTTACCTGACGCACAAGACCTTTATCGTCATAAAATGCAAGCAGCGGCGCTGTCTTGTTATCATACTCATCCAGACGCTTGCCTACACTTTCTTCGTTGTCATCCGGACGCTGATACAATTCTCCGCCATCAATGTCGCAGATGCCATCTTGCTTCGGCGGGTTGAAAATTAAATGGTAGGATGTTCCGCATACCGAGCAGATCCGGCGTCCGGTAAGACGCGCCATCAGCAGTCCGCGGTCCACATTCAAGTTAACAACGTGATCTAGTGAAGTTCCAAGCCGGCTGAGGATTTCTCCCAGCGCTTCCGCTTGCGAAAGGGTTCTTGGAAAGCCATCCAATAAAAAACCTTTTTCGCAATCGGACTGCTGCAGCCGTTCTTCGACGATTCCAATAGTCACATCATCCGGTACAAGCAAACCTTGATCGATGTAAGATTTAGCCTTCAGCCCGATCGGCGTTCCCTGCTTGATTGCCAAGCGGAAAGCATCACCGGTCGAAATATGCGGAATACCAAGTTCTTTAACAACCACTGCGGCTTGTGTTCCCTTGCCTGCCCCAGGAGGGCCCATGAATAAAATGTTCACGATTCTCTTCTCCCCCCAAAAGTTCGCCACCAAGCAAGAAACAGCACAATAGGTACCGGGAAGTTTAAAACATTAGGTACTTCACCGGAACCTATCGCCTATTTATTGATGAAGCCTTTGTAATGGCGTTTGATCAATTGGCTCTCGATCTGCTTCATGGTATCCAGTGCAACACCGATAACGATCAGCAGTGCCGTACCACCAATCTGCACTTGCTTCGGTAACCCGGATAACGATCCAAATAATACTGGCAGTACAGAGATTAATGACAGGAACAGCGCACCGGACATCGTCAGACGCGACATTACTCTAGTCAGGTATTTCTCAGTAGCCTTACCTGGACGTATACCTGGAATGTATCCGCCATTCTTTTTCATATTGTCAGCCATTTGCTGCGGGTTCATCTGGACGAACGTATAGAAGAACGTAAATCCGATGATCATGACTACATACAGCAGCATGCCGAGCGGCTTGGTATGATCCAGATTGGCCGAGACCCATTTAGCCCAAGCATGGGTGGACCAGAAGCTCGATAAAACGACCGGGAATTGAAGCAGCGAAACGGCGAAGATAACAGGAATTACACCAGCCGCATTAATTTTAAGCGGAATGTGCGTATTCTGTCCACCGTACATTTTGTTACCGACTACGCGTTTGGCATATTGTACAGGGATTTTACGGATACCTTGTTGAACAAAGATCACCCCGACAATAATCGCAACAACCACGATCAGTACAATAACGACTTTAAGAATATTCAGGAACATCTGACCCGGCTGGATAAAGCTTGATTGCGCCGTAGTGGTGATATATCCCGGAAAGGCGGCGACGATTCCCGCAAAAATCAGGATCGAAATCCCGTTTCCTATACCCTTTTCAGTGATCTGCTCACCTAACCACATCAAGAACGATGTACCCGCCGTCAATATGATCGCAATAAGCAGGTAATCCGCAAAGGTTGCATTTGGAATCATCTCAGTGCCATAAATCCGGTTAAACCCGATAGATGTGGCAAACGCTTGAATCAAACCTAGCACTACTGTGCCGTAACGCGTAATTTGCGCCAGCTGCTTTTTCCCGTGTTCCCCTTGCTTAGCCCATTCGGCAAACTTAGGAACAACATCCATCGAAAGCAATTGAACGATGATGGATGCTGTAATATACGGGTAAATGCTGATCGCAAAAATCGAGAAGTTTTTGAGCGCTCCGCCCGAGAAGGTGTTCAAAAGACCCATCAAAGCGTCTCCGCCCTGATTTGTTGATTCCAGTACTTCTTTGTTCACACCGGGAACCGGTACAAACGAACCGATGCGGTAAATGATCAGAACGAACAGGGTAAACAGGATCTTTTTGCGCAAATCTTCAACATGCCATATATTCTTAAGCGTCTTGAACATTAGATCACCTCGGTTTTACCGCCGGCAGCTTCGATTTTCTCTACCGCAGATTGAGAGAACTTATTTGCTTTGACAGTCAATTTAACAGCCAGTTCACCGTTGCCGAGAATCTTGATGCCGCTCTTAGTGTTGCTGACAACACCAGTTTCAAGCAAAAGCTCAGGAGTTACTTCTGTTCCTTCTGCAAAGCTATTCAGATCTTCCAGGTTCACAATCGCGTACTCTTTACGGGTAGGATTGACGAAACCACGTTTAGGCAGACGACGATAGAGTGGGTTTTGTCCACCCTCGAAGCCTGGACGTACACCACCGCCGGAACGGGAGTTTTGACCTTTATGACCACGGCCCGAAGTTTTACCGTTACCGCTACTTGGTCCACGACCAACGCGGTTGCGTTCTTTCCGTGATCCAGGAGCTGGAGCAAGTTCATGTAACTTCATCGTTTGCACCTCCTTATGTTTGTTAATTTATTCGAGGCTATTAGCCTTCAATTTCAGTAACGGACAGCAAGTGGCTCACTTTGTTGATCATTCCGCGAATTGCAGGAGTGTCGTTGTGAACCACGGACGAGTTGGTTTTGCGCAGGCCGAGCGTCTTAACAGTAACACGTTGTGTTTCTGGACGTCCAATTACACTGCGTACGAGGGTAATTTGCAATTTAGCCATTGACGTTCCCCTCCTTAACCGCGTAATTCTTCGACAGATTTGCCGCGAAGCTTCGCGACCTCTTCAATGCGCTTCAGACGGGAAAGACCCTCTAAAGTAGCATTGACCATATTCATGGAATTCGAAGAACCCAAAGATTTTGTCAAGATATCGCCAACGCCTGCCAATTCAAGCACCGCACGAACCGGTCCACCAGCGATAACGCCGGTACCTTCGGATGCTGGTTTCAGCAGAACGCGTCCTGCGCCGAAATGTCCAGTAACCAGGTGAGGAATCGATGTTCCTACGATTGGAATGTGGATCAGGTTTTTCTTGGCGTCTTCAATGCCTTTACGGATGGCATCCGGAACTTCGCCGGCTTTACCGATACCAGCACCAACGTAGCCGTTGCCGTCGCCCACAACAACAAGTGCACTAAAGCTGAAACGGCGTCCGCCTTTTACAACTTTTGCAACACGGTTGATGTGTACAACTCTTTCTGTCAGTTCTAAACTGTTCGGATCTACACGCAAGTCGTTAACCTCCTTTTAGAAATATTCTAGAATTCAAGACCAGCTTCGCGAGCTGCGCTAGCCAGAGCCTGAATCCGTCCATGGTACAAGTATCCACCGCGGTCAAATACAACCACTGCATGACCCTTTTCTTTAGCGCGCTCAGCGATCAATTGACCTACTTTGCTTGCAGCTTCAACGCTGCCGCCATTTCCGATTGTAGCACTCAATTCCTTATCAAGTGTGGAGGCAGATACGATAGTAACGCCGTTCACATCATCAATCAGTTGAGCGTAGATGTGTTTCGCAGAACGGAACACATTCAAACGTGGACGCTCAGTAGTACCCTGGATCTTCTTACGAACACGCAGGTGTCTTTTGAGACGTGCCTTGTTTTTATCCTCTTTTGTAATCATGACTTCCCTTTCACTCCCTTCAGTTTGCCGTAAACAGCTTCACTTTAAGATGCACGGGGTATCTTACAATTAAGGTAGAGCTGGTTATTTCTTCTTACCAGCTTTACCTTCCTTGCGGATGATACGCTCGCCTTCATATTTGATACCTTTACCTTTGTATGGCTCAGGTTCACGTACGGAACGGATTTTGGCAGCGTAAGCGCCAACGCGTTCTTTGTCAATCCCTTTAACGATGATCTTCGTGTTCGCAGGAACATCGAACTCGATACCCGCTTCCGGTGTAATTTCAACCGGGTGGGAGTAACCAACGTTCAATACGATTTTATCTCCGGATTTGCTTGCACGATATCCGACCCCAACCAGTTCCAGAGATTTCGAGAAACCTTCAGTCACACCACTCACCATGTTGTTGACAACGGAGCGGGTTGTGCCGTGAAGTGAACGATGCAATTTGTTGTCCGACGGGCGAACAACAGTGATTTCGTTATTTTCAACTGTAATCTTCATGTCTTTATGAAGCTCACGAGTCAAAGTGCCTTTAGGACCTTTTACTGTAATAACGGTGTTGTCCAAAGTGACATCTACACCGCTAGGTACTGCGATTGGTTTGCGACCAATACGAGACATGTGTTGCACCTCCTTATCTTGTGACGTTTATTACCAAATGTAGCAGACAACTTCTCCGCCGGATTTAGATTGACGAGCTTCTTTGTCGGTCATAACTCCCTTAGATGTGGAGATAATCGCGATTCCAAGGCCACCGAGTACACGAGGAACTTCATTGCTCTTCGTGTATACGCGAAGACCTGGTTTACTGATTCTTTTCAGACCAGTGATAACACGTTCCTGGCTTGGGCCGTATTTCAGGAAAATACGGATAATCCCTTGTTTGCTATCTTCAACGAATTCAGCATCACGGATGAAGCCCTCACGCTTCAAGATGTCCGCGATTTGTTTTTTCATAGTAGAAGCAGGCATTTCTACTGTCTCGTGACGCACAGTGTTGGCGTTACGAATACGAGTAAGCATATCTGCAATAGGATCAGACATAGTCATGTGTGTAAACCTCCTTCCCGTTTATAAACTTCTTACCAACTTGCTTTTTTCACGCCAGGGATCTGGCCTTTATAAGCTAATTCACGGAAACAAATTCTGCAAATTTTGAACTTTTGCAGTACCGAATGTGGACGACCGCAACGCTCGCAACGTGTATATGCACGTACTTTGAACTTAGGCTCGCGTTGTTGTTTAACTTTCATTGAAGTCTTTGCCACTTAGCCTGACACCTCCTAAACATTTTCGGAGAAATGGATGATTCTTATTTTGTGAAAGGCATTCCCAGCTGATTCAGCAGCTCACGGGATTCCTCGTCCGTCTTAGCAGTCGTTACAATAACGATGTCCATACCGCGAACCTTATCCACTTTGTCATACTCAATTTCAGGGAAGATCAATTGTTCTTTAAGACCCAGTGTGTAGTTACCGCGGCCATCGAAGGCTTTGCTGGAAACACCACGGAAGTCACGAACGCGTGGAAGCGTTACGTTGATCAATTTATCCAGGAAGTAATACATACGCTCGCCGCGCAGTGTTACTTTAACCCCGATCGGCATATTTTCGCGCAGTTTGAAACCGGCGATGGATTTCTTTGCTTTGGTGATAACCGGCTTTTGACCAGAAATCAGTTGCATATCGTTAACTGCAGCGTCAAGTACTTTGGAGTTTTGAACAGCGTCACCTACACCCATGTTGATGACGATCTTCTCGATCTTAGGCACTTGCATAACTGTTGTGTAGTTAAACTTCTGCATCAAAGATGGTGTGATTTCATTCAGATAACGTTCTTTCATTCTTGCTGCCATGAAGATTTACCTCCTTTCATTAGGACTGTATTAGTCGATAATCTCTCCGGATCTTTTTGCTACCCGAACCTTCTTACCGTTATCTAGTACTTTATAGCCGATGCGCGTAACTTTCCCGCTCTTCGGATCAATGTGCATTACGTTGGACACATGGATCGAAGCTTCCTGCTCGATGATTCCGCCTTGCGGATTCAACTGGTTAGGCTTCTGGTGTTTCTTCACCATGTTCACGCCTTCTACCAGGACGCGGTTTTCACGAGGATAAGCAGCGATGACACGGCCTTTTTTACCTTTGTCTTTCCCGCTGATCACAAGCACCACATCATCTTTTTTCACGTGCAGTTTATTGTTATGGGATTCCAGAACTTTTTTAACTCTAGGCATTGATTACACCTCCTATAACTACCTTTTCAAGTACAACCGAGTATCACTCGGATTTTTAGATTACTTCCGGTGCCAAGGAAACGATCTTCATGTAGTCCTTGTCGCGAAGTTCGCGAGCAACTGGTCCGAAGATACGTGTTCCGCGCGGGCTTCTGTCGTCTTTAACAACAACAGCTGCATTTTCGTCGAATGCGATGTAAGATCCATCTTTACGGCGTACCGAACGTTTTGTACGAACAACTACCGCTCTAACAACATCACCTTTTTTGACAACGCCGCCTGGTGTTGCTTGTTTAACGGAACAAACGATCAGATCGCCGATTGCTGCTGTACGGCGTCCAGTACCACCCAGTACGCGGATACACATCAGTTCCTTCGCACCAGAGTTGTCAGCCACATGCAAACGTGTAAATGGTTGAATCATTATTTTTTTCCTCCTTCCGGAAAGGGATTTGCTTCATGTCTTAGATGATTACCGCTTTTTCAACCACTTCAACCAGTCTCCAGCGTTTGTCCTTCGACAATGGACGTGTTTCCATGACTTTCACGACATCACCAATTTTAGCTACATTCTCTTCATCATGTGCCTTGAATTTCTTCGTGGACTTGATGCGTTTGTGATACAGATTGTGCTTTTTATAGGTTTCAACAGCAATTACGATGGTTTTATCCATTTTGTCGCTGACTACTTTACCGATCAGCACTTTACGTGCATTACGTTCTTCGCTCATAATTAGCCTCCTTCCTGATTACGGATTATGCATCCGCCGTCACTTAACTAATCCCAAGTACTCTTTGATGGATAACGGTTTTAGCACGAGCTATTTCCTTACGCACATCACGAATCCGAGTCGGGTTATCCAGTTGGCCTGTTGCCAATTGGAAACGGAGATTGAAAAGTTCTTCCTTGAAACCGGCGATTTTCTGTTCAATCTCAGCAGTGGTTAAGTTGCGAAGTTCATTAGCTTTCATTTGCTTCACCACCCAATTCTTCACGTTTCACAAACTTAGTCTTTACAGGCAGCTTGTGAGCGGCAAGACGCATCGCTTCACGAGCGATTTCTTCCGACACGCCTCCGAGTTCGAACATAATCTTACCCGGTTTAACTACAGCTACCCATTTCTCAACGTTACCTTTACCACTACCCATACGAACCTCGAGAGGCTTCTGAGTGATTGGCTTATCCGGGAAAATCTTGATCCAAACCTGACCGCCACGTTTGATGTAACGTGTCATTGCGATACGTGCAGCTTCGATCTGACGGTTAGTGATCCAAGATGGCTCCAGTGCCTGCAAACCGAATTCCCCGAAGTTAAGTTCGGTTCCGCCTTTTGCCATACCCTTCATGTGACCGCGTTGTTGCTTGCGGTGTTTAACGCGCTTTGGTACCAACATGATTAGTTGCCTCCTTCCTGAGCAGCTTGTTTCTTAGCTGGGGGAAGAACTTCTCCACGATAAATCCATACTTTTACGCCGATACGGCCGTAAGTTGTATGTGCTTCAGCTGTTCCGTAATCGATATCAGCACGAAGCGTATGAAGTGGAACTGTTCCTTCGCTATAACCTTCTGAACGGGCAATCTCAGCGCCGCCAAGACGTCCGCCAACCTGAGTTTTAATACCCTTTGCGCCGGAACGCATAGTTCTTTGAATCGCTTGTTTCAGAGCACGACGGAACGATACGCGACGTTCCAGCTGTTGTGCAATGCTTTCAGCAACAAGAATAGCATCCAGTTCAGGGTGTTTGATTTCATTGATGTTGATGTGCACTTTCTTACCGCCAGCGATAGCTGTAACTGCGCTGCGAAGTACTTCTACTTCTGCTCCGCCTTTACCAATTACCATACCTGGCTTGGCAGTGTGAATTGTAACGTTCACTCGGCTTGCCGCTCTTTCGATCTCGATGCGGGAAACAGAGGAATCTTTCAACTTGCCTTTAAGGTATTCCCGGATTTTGACGTCTTCCATTAAAAGAGTACCGAAATCTTTGCCTGCATACCATTTTGATTCCCAATCGCGAATAATACCGACTCGGAGTCCGACTGGATTTACCTTTTGACCCACGTGTTATCCCTCCTTATTTCTCAGATACCACCAAAGTAATGTGGCTGGTACGTTTATTGATCCGGCTTGCGCGGCCCATGGCGCGCGGACGGAAACGTTTCATTGTAGGACCCTGGTTAACGAAAACTTCGCTTACGAATAAGCTGTTCACGTCCATAGAGTAGTTATGCTCAGCGTTCGCAATCGCCGAGTTCAGTAGCTTCTCAACAACCGGAGAAGCGGACTTCGGAGTGTGGCGAAGAATTGCAATTGCTTCCCCCACTTGCTTGCCGCGAATCAAGTCAACAACCAGTTTCGCTTTACGAGCGGAAATCCGCACCGATCTTGCATGTGCTTTTGCTTCCATTGTTTTCCCTCCTCTCAAACGAAGACGTTAATTATCTTCTGGTTTTCTTATCGTCACCCGCGTGGCCTTTGTAAGTACGTGTTGGCGCGAACTCGCCCAACTTGTGACCTACCATATCTTCTGTTACGTATACAGGCACGTGTTTGCGGCCGTCATATACACCAAACGTATGTCCGATAAACTGAGGGAAAATGGTTGAGCGACGGGACCAGGTTTTTACTACGACTTTCTTGTCTGTCTCGTTCAAATCCTCAACTTTTTTCAGCAGGTAGCCATCGATGAACGGCCCCTTCTTTAAACTGCGACCCATGTGTGAATCCTCCCTTCATCCGGTTCTTCAAAACCGCGAATCGACGCTTCGCGCTTAATCAACTTGCCTGAAGCGTCTTATTTTGTGCGGCGACGAACGATATATTTATCAGATGCTTTGTTTTTCTTACGCGTTTTGTAGCCGAGGGTTGGTTTGCCCCAAGGTGACATTGGCGATTTCCGTCCGATTGGAGCGCGGCCTTCACCACCACCGTGTGGGTGATCGTTAGGGTTCATGACAACACCGCGTACTTCAGGACGACGTCCGAGCCAGCGGCTGCGTCCGGCTTTACCAATCTTGATCAGCTCGTGATCTCCGTTACCTACGGCTCCGATAGTCGCACGGCAAACGCTGAGGATTCTGCGAACCTCACCAGAGTTCAAACGAACAGATACGTATTTATCTTCTTTACCCAGCAACTGAGCTTCAGTACCGGCAGCACGAACCAATTGTCCGCCTTTGCCTGGTTTCAACTCGATATTGTGGATAACTGTACCTACCGGGATGTTGATCAACGGAAGGCTGTTACCAATTTTGATATCCGCAGTAGGACCGGACTCAACTTTATCCCCAACTTTAAGGCCTTTAGGAGCGATGATATAACGTTTCTCTCCATCAGCATAGTGGATCAAAGCAATATTGGAAGTACGGTTCGGGTCATACTCGATTGTAGCAACGCTACCTGGTATGCCGTCTTTAGTCCGTTTGAAGTCGATGATACGGTATTTACGTTTGTGTCCGCCGCCATGGTGACGAACCGTAATTTTACCTTGGTTGTTGCGTCCGGCATGCTTGAACAGCGGGGACAGCAACGATTTCTCTGGCTGGTTTGTTGTGATTTCTTCAAACGTAGACACAGACATGTTGCGTCTTGCCGGAGAGGTCGGTTTGTACTTTTTGATTGGCACTATAGTTTCCTCCTTACTTTAAGAGTATTATTCTACCGCTTCAAAGAACTCAAGCGGCTTGCTGTCCGGGCTAAGCTTCACGATGGCTTTTTTCCACTCCGGAGTATAACCGGAATATTTGCCGTAACGTTTCAGTTTACCAGGTACGCGCATTGTGTTCACACTAACGACTTTCACTTTAAAAATAGCCTCGACAGCTTTTTTGATTTCGGTCTTGTTAGCACGGATATCCACTTCAAAAGCGTACTTCAGTTCGCTCATGTATTCGGATGTGCGTTCCGTAATCACTGGACGCTTAATTATATCACGAGGATCTTTCATTACGCGAACACCTCCTCTACCTTCAGAACTGCTTCTTTAGTGATGATCAGTTTGTCGTACGTCAGTACGTCAAGAACATTGATGCCGTCAGCCGCTACGAATTTCACCCCAGGGATGTTACGAGCGGAAAGTGCTACATTGTCATCATAGCTAGGAGCTACGATCAGGGCTTTGCTGCCCACTTTAAGATTGTTCAGAATCGCTGCGAATTCTTTCGTCTTCGGAGCATTCAGAGTCAAGCTATCCAATACGATAATGTCATTCTCAAGTACTTTTGAGGACAACGCGGATTTGATGGCCAACCGGCGAACCTTCTTAGGCAATTTCCAGGAATAGCTGCGTGGTGTTGGTCCGAAGACTACGCCGCCGCCTTTCCATTGTGGAGAACGAATGGAGCCTTGACGAGCACGACCTGTACCTTTTTGTTTCCAAGGCTTACGTCCGCCGCCACGTACTTCAGAGCGTCCTTTTACTTTGTGTGTACCGCGACGAAGGGAAGCTCTTTGCATAAGTGCAGCTTCATGCAGCACATGTACATTCGGTTCGATACCAAAAACTGAATCACTCAGTTCAACTTCGCCAACTTCGTTACCACTAGTATTGAAAAGTGTTACTTTTGGCATTTCATGTTCCTCCTTTCTTCAGTAATTATTTCTTAACGGTTTCTTTAACTTTCACGAAGCTGTTTTTAGGGCCCGGAATAGCGCCTTTAACCAGCAGTACATTACGTTCTACGTCAACCCGGATGATTTCAAGCTTTTGAACCGTTACGGTTGTGTGACCCATATGTCCTGGCAGGCGTTTGCCCTTAGGAACACGGTTAGCCTGGATGGAACCCATCGAGCCCGGTCTTCTGTGGTAGCGCGATCCGTGTGCCATTGGTCCGCGGCTTTGTCCCCAGCGTTTGATGTTACCCTGGAAGCCTTTACCCTTCGAAGTACCTGTTACGTCAACAAACTCGCCTTCAGCGAAGATGTCAGCCTTAAGCTCTTGTCCAACCTCGAGTGACCCGAGGTCAACACCGCGAATTTCGCGAACGTAGCGCTTAGGTGTTGCATTTGCCTTTTTGGCGTGACCCTGTTCAGGCTTGTTAGAGCGACTTTCCTTTTTATCGGAAAAACCTAACTGCACTGCTTCATATCCGTCGATATTCAGGTCTTTCTTTTGCAGTACCACACAAGGTCCAGCTTCGATAACAGAAACCGCGATTACGTTACCTTCTGGAGTAAACACTTGAGTCATACCGAGTTTTTTTCCTAAGATACCTTTCAATGTTGACACCTCTTTTCTTTTCCTGGTTACTTAATGAATTACAATTTGATTTCGATATCTACACCGGACGGTAGATCCAAGCGCATCAAGGCATCCACAGTTTGTGGTGTTGGGTTCACAATATCGATCAAACGTTTGTGAGTCCGTTGCTCAAACTGTTCACGGGAATCCTTGTACTTGTGTACCGCACGGAGAATGGTAATGATTTGCTTCTCAGTTGGCAGCGGAATCGGCCCGGATACACCAGCACCCGAACGTTTTGCTGTTTCAACGATTTTCTCTGCGGATTGATCAAGAATTCTGTGGTCGTATGCTTTCAAGCGAATACGAATTTTTTGCTTTGCCATTTTAGTCCCTCCTTCTATCGCCCAATTTATTATCGGACATACTCCGCGAAAATTTTCTGACGTCGACCTCATGGCAAAGGGGCCGGGTGTGTCAGTAACCTCTCACATCATCGCAACGTCTCAGAACAACATTTATTATTATATCTAATAGGCGGCTATATTGCAAGAGCCTTTGCAAAACAAATCACCTTTTCCAGAAAAAAAGTTAAAAAACTAAAGGTTTTATCAGAAAATTATTAATTACTGATTTCAGCGAGCTGAATTAGAGCCTCCATCTCCAGAATATTCACAGTTCTTTTATGCATAGCAATGATCTTCAGCGCTTCCAGCTTGTTCAGCTTACGGCTTAGGGTCTCGGCAGTAGTGCCGATCATCGCTGCCACTTCTTTTTGCGCCGAAGGGAGATCAACCGAGTATCTCAAGTCTTGCATGGTCACTGCTGGCTCTGGCAGATTTCTCGTATACAAGTAGACCAGAAGCCGGGCTAACCGTTTTTCCACTTCCAACATATGTAGCGCCCCTGCTGTTTCTTCCGCCAGATGCAGCTGCTCACTGACTGACATCAGAAAACTAAACGCCAGGCCCGCATTCTGCTCCAGCAGGGGAATGAAATCCTTCCGGTGCATCCGGCAGACCACTCCGCTCTCTATAATCTCTGCCGTTACATCATTATTTTTATTATGAAGCAGGGCAAACTGCCCGAAATAATCTCCCGGGAAAAGAAAGCGGACAATGTGCTGCTTGCCTTCTTTACTGTTCTTCGTCAGTTTGATAAGACCGCTCTTCACTACGTACAAGGCTTCAGACGGCTCTCCTTCTCTGCAGACCTGGCTGCCCTTTTTATATGAATGAGATTCTGTGATTGATTCTATGATAACCAATTCTTCATCAGATAAGCTCCTGAATACCGGAACCTGGCGCACACAGGCATGAGAGCTGCACGTATTACAATCCATACATCATTCCTCCTTTACTGTCGCTTATCCCACCATATCAATGATCGAAGCCCTACCGGGTGACTGGACGCACAGATTTTCATTAAACTTGATCTATATCAAGGATTAACGTACCGGCTGGCTATACAATAAGTTCATAGAGAGAAAAGGAGTTGATGGGCTTGCAGCAATACACTTTTGAGGATATGCGCCAGATGGATAGAACAACTCTGGGCAACATGGTACCCCTTGAACTATTCCGGACGATCCGTCTAATTGGAATGAACCAGGGATTGCCGTTAGGCGGAAAGGGAACGACTGTTACCATTGGCAGAAAGATCGGCGAGAGCCTGCCTGTCCATTCCGTGGAAGAGCTGCTGCAGATCTTTGAGGAGCTTAAAATCGGGATTCCACGTATAGTTCATTCCGATGAACGCAGAATTAATATTGCTGTTGACGATTGTTTCTGCAAAGGACTGCCTTCCCTTGAAGATGAAAAAATGGTCTGTGATCTGGAGGGAGCCATCATTGAAGGTGCGCTGTGCCGGATTCTCGGCCGCAAGGTTTCAGTTAAAGAGATCAAATGTAATGTCACCGGTCATGAGCATTGCGAGTATGAAGTTAAGCTTTAGATAATACAATATAATGAAAGCAGGGATTTATAATGGAAAAGAAAACATTAGCTGAGGCAGTACAGTATCAGGAGGAGCGCTTTACCAAAAAGATCATTTTCCAAAAAGGGGATAGTGTTGTATTCGTGCTCAACTTCATGCCTGGGCAGAAGCTACCTCTTCATAAACACCCCGGAGCAGATGTATATATCCTCGCCTTACACGGAGACGGTGCAATCCATGTTAATGAGGAAGAGTTCTCCTTCATCCAAGGAGAGACTATCTACATTGCCGGTGACGAGTCCTTCGCTTATACAAATAATAGTTCTTCCCCTTCTAGCCTATATGTCGTACTGTCCAAGCTGCCTAGTGCGGAGTATGCGAAAGAAATCTAATTCATAAACTTTATCATAACAAAACAGGCCCCCTTCTAATGAAGGGGGCCTGACTTATATTCAGTCTATCCTAATGGATAGAGCCTGAATTACTTCTGGATGGAAGCTACGGAACCGGCACCAACTGTACGTCCGCCTTCGCGAATGGAGAATTTAGTACCTTCTTCAATAGCGATTGGGGAGATCAGTTGAACAGTTACGGTGATGTTGTCACCAGGCATAACCATTTCAGTACCTTCTGGCAGGTTGATGATGCCAGTTACGTCTGTTGTACGGAAGTAGAACTGTGGACGGTAACCAGTGAAGAATGGTTTGTGACGTCCGCCTTCTTCTTTTGTCAGAACGTAGATCTGAGCAGTGAACTCAGTGTGCGGGTTAACGGAGTTTGGCTTAGCCAATACTTGACCGCGCTCGATGTTGTTACGGTCTACACCACGCAGCAGTGCGCCGATGTTGTCGCCCGCTTGTGCGGAATCGAGCAATTTACGGAACATTTCTACGCCGGTAACAACGGATTTTTTCTTCTCTTCGTGAATACCAACGATTTCGATTTCTTCTCCGACTTTAACTGTTCCGCGTTCTACGCGACCAGTTGCCACAGTACCGCGGCCAGTGATGGAGAATACATCTTCGACAGGCATCAAGAAAGGCTTGTCAGTCTGACGTTCTGGAAGCGGGATGTATGTGTCGATCGTTTCGAACATTTCAACGATCTTCTGTGCATACTCGCCATCAGGGTTCTGCAGAGCTTCACGAGCTGAACCGCGAACGATTGGAGTGTCATCGCCTGGGAAGTCGTATTCGCTAAGCAGATCGCGAACTTCCATTTCAACCAATTCAAGCAACTCTTCGTCCTCAACCATGTCGCATTTGTTCAGGAATACAACGATGTAAGGAACGCCTACTTGACGGGACAGCAGGATGTGCTCGCGAGTCTGTGGCATAGGGCCGTCAGCTGCGGATACAACCAGGATCGCTCCGTCCATTTGCGCTGCGCCAGTGATCATGTTTTTAACATAGTCGGCGTGTCCAGGGCAGTCTACGTGAGCGTAGTGACGGTTAGGAGTTTCATATTCAACGTGAGCGGTGGAGATAGTGATACCGCGTTCGCGTTCTTCAGGAGCCTTATCGATTTGGTCGAATGCTACAGCAGCACCACCGTATTTTTTGGACAATACAGTTGTGATTGCAGCAGTCAGAGTTGTTTTACCATGGTCGACGTGACCAATAGTACCAATGTTAACGTGCGGTTTGTTACGTTCAAACTTTGCCTTTGCCATTTGAACAGTTCCTCCTTATTGTGGGGTCCATATATTTGAGCCGTCCGCCTATTTGCAATTCTAAGGTGACTTAAGTGTTATACCCGGACGGCAAGTTAAAAATTAAGCTTATTCTCCGCCTTTGTTCTTGGCTACGATTTCTTCAGCAATGGATTTAGGCACTTCTTCATAGTGAGAAAGTTCCATTGAGAATACGCCGCGTCCCTGAGTACCGGAACGGAGTGTTGTGGAGTATCCGAACATTTCGGAAAGAGGCACCTTTGCACGGATAATCTGCGCACCACCACGGGAATCCATACCTTCGATCCGACCGCGACGGGAGTTCAGCATACCCATTACATCGCCCATGTATTCCTCAGGAACAGTTACTTCCACTTTCATGATTGGCTCAAGCAGGACAGGCTTACACTTGTCTTTAGCTGCTTTGAGTGCCATCGAGCCGGCAATTTTGAATGCCATTTCGTTGGAGTCAACATCATGATAGGAACCATCTACGATGGTAGCTTTAACGTCTACAAGCGGGAAGCCTGCAATAACGCCGTTTTTCATTTGCTCTTCAATACCGGCAAGTGCAGGAGCGATGTATTCTCTAGGTACAGAACCACCGACAACTTTACTTTCGAACTGGCTGCCAGTACCCGGCTCGAGAGGTTCAAACTCAACCCACACGTGACCATACTGACCGCGACCGCCGGATTGGCGAACGAATTTACCTTCAACGCGTGCTGGTGCTTTGAATGTCTCACGGTAAGCAACCTGTGGTTTACCCACGTTGGTTTCTACCTTGAATTCGCGGCGCATACGGTCGATGATAATATCCAGGTGAAGCTCACCCATACCTGCCAGGATCGTTTGGCCTGTTTCTTCATCAGTATGAGCACGAAGAGTAGGATCCTCTTCAGTCAACTTTCCGAGAGCAACACCCAATTTATCTTGGTCAGCTTTGGTTTTTGGTTCAACTGCGATTTCGATAACCGGATCAGGGAAGTTCATGGACTCCAGGATAACCGGATGTTTCTCATCACAGAGTGTATCGCCTGTACTTGTATCTTTCAGACCAACGGCTGCCGCGATATCACCAGCGTATACGATGGAGATTTCTTGGCGGCTGTTCGCATGCATCTGCAGAATACGGCCGATACGCTCACGCTTGTTCTTAGTAGCGTTAACTACATAAGAACCGGATTCCAGGATACCGGAGTATACACGGAAGAACGTGAGTTTACCCACATAAGGGTCTGTCATGATTTTAAATGCCAGTGCAGCAAATGGTTCTTCGTCCGAAGAGTGACGAACCGCTTCTGTACCGTCCTCCAGATGACCTTGAATAGCCGGTACATCCAGTGGGGATGGCAAGTAATCAACAACAGCATCCATCATGAGCTGAACGCCTTTGTTACGGTAGGAGGATCCGACAATTACAGGGAAGACCTTAACTTCACATACGCCTTTGCGCAGTGCAGCTTTGATCTCGGCCACAGTGATTTCTTCGCCTTCCAGATACTTCATAGTCAGATCTTCGTCAAGTTCTGCAACCTTCTCAATCAGTTCAGTACGCAGAGTCTCAACTTGCTCCAAGAATTCAGCAGGAATATCAGTAACTTCGATGTTCTGACCCAGGTCATCCTTGAAGATGTGAGCTTTCTGCTCAACAAGGTCAATGATTCCTGTGAAGTCGTTCTCGGCACCAATCGGCAATTGAATGGCAACTGCATTGGCTTGCAGGCGGTCACGCATGCTGTCGATAACGTTCAGGAAGTCTGCACCGATGATATCCATTTTGTTCACATATGCGATCCGGGGAACGCCGTAACGGTCAGCCTGTCTCCATACGGTTTCGGACTGAGGCTCAACGCCCTCTTTCGCACTAAATACACCAACTGCCCCATCCAATACACGAAGGGAACGTTCAACTTCAACAGTGAAGTCAACGTGCCCTGGGGTATCAATGATATTGATGCGGTGACCCTTCCAAGCAGCGGTTGTAGCAGCGGAAGTAATCGTGATTCCGCGCTCTTGCTCCTGTTCCATCCAGTCCATTGTAGCAGCACCCTCGTGAACTTCACCGATTTTGTGCGTACGGCCTGTGTAGAAAAGAATCCGCTCTGTGGTAGTAGTCTTACCAGCATCAATATGTGCCATGATCCCGATATTACGTGTATTTTTTAAGGAGAACTCTCTTGACATGAAATGGATCTCCTTCCAAAATAGAAGTTATTTGAACGACTGCAATCCTACCAGCGGTAGTGAGCAAACGCTTTGTTCGCTTCAGCCATTTTGTGTGTATCTTCACGTTTCTTAACGGAAGCGCCTGTGTTGTTGGAAGCATCGATAATCTCAGCCGCCAAACGCTCTTCCATAGTCTTCTCACCACGGTTGCGTGAGTAGTTTACAAGCCAACGTAATCCCAAAGCAGTACGTCTTTCAGGTTTAACCTCAATAGGTACTTGGTAGTTAGCACCGCCGACACGACGAGCTTTAACTTCCAATACAGGCATGATATTCTTGATGGCTGCTTCGAAAACTTCCATCGGCTCTTTACCTGTACGTTCTTGAATCAACTTGAACGAATTGTACAAAATGCTTTGAGCGACACCTCTTTTACCACCCAGCATAATACGGTTGATCAAACGAGTAACCAACTTGCTATTATACAATGGATCTGGCAATACATCTCTTTTAGTAACTGGACCTTTGCGTGGCATGGATATCCCCCTTTCTTATATGGTTATTATTCTGATACTGATAAGCTCATCTTATTTCTTGACTTTAGGACGTTTCGCACCATACTTGGAGCGAGCCTGCATCCGGTTAGCAACACCTGCAGTATCCAGTGCACCACGAACGATGTGGTAACGAACTCCTGCAAGGTCCTTAACTTTACCTCCGCGCAGCAATACTACACTGTGCTCTTGAAGGTTGTGTCCGATACCCGGAATATAAGCAGTCACCTCAAGACGGTTCGTCAGACGAACACGGGCATACTTACGAAGTGCTGAGTTTGGTTTACGTGGAGTCATTGTGCCTACACGAGTGCAAACACCGCGTTTCTGCGGAGCGCTCAAATTTGTAGCCTCACGCTTGAGGGCGTTGAACCCTTTTTGAAGAGCGGGAGATTTGGATTTTTCGATTTTGGCTTGACGGCCTTTACGAACCAATTGATTGATAGTTGGCATGTTGTGCCACCCCCTTCCTGAAATGATAGTCAATTTACAAACATTAAGTCCACAGACCCAGGTGGTTCATAAAAAGACAAATGAAAAGTCCTTGCTGCCGAAGTGTACCCCGGTACAAAAACGTTCTCTTGCTGCTATTGTTTTAAGACGGCTGCCATCGCAGCACCAACTTCTATACCGCAGGCCTTGCCCAAATTCAGCATTGTGTCCACATACGTGACCTTCACACCTTGTTTGTTGCAAAGCATTACAATTCTGGAAGTAAGCCGTTGATCTCCGTCCTCTGCCACATAGACTTCTGCGGCTTGGCCCAACTCCACCGCCTTGACGGTTTGCTTGGAACCGATCTTGACCTGAGCATCCTGTAACCCTCTGTCATCAGTCATGAAAACCATTACCTCCACTGAATAAGAATGACAAGACTACTCACGCACCTTAGACATATTAGCATCCTCAGCACATGATGTCAAGAAAAACGACAATAAATTTATTAATAATCACAGCAGACAGCCGCGTCACGCCAAAACACTGCGTGACGCTGATACTGCTTGCCATGAGTATTCAATTATTCAGCGGGTACCGGCTCTAAAGCTTCTTCACTGCTTTCAGCATTCGGGTCGCTCAACTTCACATTACGGTAACGATTCATGCCTGTACCTGCAGGAATCAGCTTACCGATGATTACATTCTCTTTCAGACCGAGCAGTTTATCCACTTTACCCTTAATAGCTGCATCTGTTAAGACGCGGGTAGTTTCCTGGAAGGATGCCGCAGACAGGAATGAATCAGTTTCCAGGGATGCCTTGGTGATCCCGAGCAGAACCGGTTTGGCGACTGCGGGTTCATTTCCGGAAAGAATAGCTTCCTTGTTGGCTGCTTCATATTCATGAATATCCGCAAATGCACCCGGCAGGAGACTGGTATCTCCGGCATCGATAATGCGGATTTTGCGCAGCATCTGCTTGATCATAACTTCAATGTGCTTATCATTGATTTCAACGCCCTGGTTACGATATACACGCTGTACTTCTTGCAGAATGTAGTTCTGTACCCCGCGGATCCCTTTGATACGCAGCATTTCTTTAGGGTCAATTGAACCGTCTGTTAATTCATCGCCGGCCTCAATCTCCTGGCCTTCGCTGACACGCAGACGGGAGCCGTAAGTGATGGAATACGTCTTGGACTCTGCTTCACCCTGGACCTCGATTTCGCGGCGGTCCTTGGTTTCACGGATTTCCTTAACTACCCCGTCAATCTCACTGATTGTAGCCTGACCTTTAGGGTTACGGGCTTCAAATAGCTCCTGGATACGCGGCAAACCTTGCGTGATATCGTCTCCGGCTACACCACCGGTATGGAATGTACGCATGGTAAGCTGTGTTCCCGGTTCACCGATGGATTGTGCGGCAATAATACCGACAGCTTCCCCGATTTCCACGAATTTACCTGTTGCCAGGTTACGTCCGTAGCACTTCTTGCAGACACCGTGACGGGCACGGCAGCTGAGTACAGAGCGGATCTGCAGCTTGGTAACACCAGCATTCACGATCTCTTCAGCCTTATCTGAATCAATCAGATCATTACGGTGAACGATGATTTCCTTCGTCTCCGGATGACGGACGGTCTCGAAGGAATAACGGCCTTCAATACGGTCGTAGAGATCCTCAATGACTTCTTTACCATCCTGAATCCGGCTAACCATGAAGCCTTTATCAGTACCGCAATCTTCTTCACGGACAATAACATCCTGCGCTACGTCAACCAGACGGCGTGTCAGGTACCCGGAATCCGCTGTACGCAGCGCTGTATCGGCCAGACCTTTACGCGCTCCGTGAGTGGAGATAAAGTACTCGAGGACGGTTAGGCCTTCACGGAAATTCGCTTTGATTGGCAATTCAAAGATTCGGCCCGAAGGTGTTGCCATCAGACCACGCATACCACCGAGCTGGGTGATCTGCGATTTGTTACCACGCGCCTTAGAATCGACCATGAGCATGATGGAGTTGAAGCGGTCCATCGATTTAAGCAATACGTTAGTCAAATCATCCTTGGTCTTCGACCAAATCTCGATAACGCGGTCATACCGCTCATCATTGGTAATCAGACCGCGGCGGTATTGATTCGCAACCACATCAACCTTAGCTTCGGATTCCTTAAGGATGGTAGCTTTTTCCTCAGGCACGATAACATCCGATACGGCAACCGTAACACCGGAACGTGTAGAGTACGTAAAGCCTAGTTGCTTAATTTTATCCAGAATCACTGAAGTCTTGGTAGTGTGATACGTCTCAAAGCAGCGGGCGATAATGAGGCCCAGATATTCTTTACCTACAGCACTGGCCTCCGGAGCAGCCATGATCAGTTCGCGGACATCCGCACCCTTTTCATAGATGAAGTACTTCTCAGGAGTTCCCTGCAGCAGGTTAGTTTTGGTAGCTTCGTTGATATACGGGAAGCTGCTTGGATAGATCTCGTTGAAGATAATCTTACCCACAGTTGTGATCAGCAGTGCATTCTGCTGCGCTTCTGTGAAGCTGGTTTTACCCAGAGCCTTAGCAGGGATGGCCACACGTGCATGCAGACCCGCCGTTCCGCGCTGATATGCAGAGACTGCTTCGTTCACATTGCGCAGAATCATTCCGGTACCCTTCTCTTCCTTGTTGTCCATGGTCAGGTAGAAGGTACCAAGGACCATATCCTGGGAAGGAGTAACGACAGGTTTGCCGTCTTTAGGGTTGAGAATGTTACCGGATGCCAGCATGAGAATACGTGCTTCAGCTTGAGCCTCAGCAGACAGAGGAACGTGTACCGCCATCTGGTCACCGTCAAAGTCGGCATTGTAAGCCGTACATACGAGCGGGTGAAGACGGATTGCGTGACCTTCTACCAGAATCGGTTCGAATGCCTGGATACCCAGTCTGTGCAGCGTAGGGGCACGGTTCAGCAGAACCGGATGCTCTCTGATTACCTCTTCAAGCACATCCCATACTTCAGGACTTACGCGCTCAACCTTGCGCTTCGCGCTCTTTATGTTGTGGGCAAGCCCTTTGTTAACCAGTTCTTTCATTACGAACGGTTTGAACAGCTCCAGTGCCATCTTCTTAGGAAGACCGCATTGGTACATCTTCAGGTAAGGTCCTACAACGATAACCGAACGGCCGGAATAGTCAACACGTTTACCGAGCAAGTTCTGGCGGAAACGCCCCTGTTTACCCTTAAGCATATGACTGAGCGATTTGAGCGGACGGTTACCTGGTCCTGTTACAGGACGGCCGCGGCGGCCGTTGTCAATCAGGGCATCTACAGCTTCCTGAAGCATCCGTTTCTCATTCTGAACGATAATGTCAGGTGCGCCGAGGTCCAGCAGTCTTTTCAGACGGTTGTTCCGGTTAATTACACGGCGGTACAAGTCATTAAGGTCAGACGTAGCAAAACGGCCGCCATCGAGCTGAACCATTGGACGAAGCTCCGGAGGGATAACCGGGAGAACATCCATGATCATCCAGTCAGGCTTGTTGCCGGAATTGCGGAAGGCCTCAATGACTTCCAGACGTTTAATCGCCCGGTTGCGGCGCTGTCCTTGAGCGGTACGCAGCTCTTCTTTGAGGAATTCCAGTTCTTTATCGATGTCGATATCCTGAAGCAGCTTTTTGACAGCTTCTGCACCCATGCCGGCCTGGAATCCGTAACCGTATTTCTCACGGTAGCTGCGGTATTCTTTCTCGGACAACAGTTGCTTCTTCTCCAGCGGAGTTTCCCCTGGATCAGTTACAACATAAGATGCAAAGTAGATAATCTCTTCGAGCGATCTAGGAGACATATCAAGCGCCAGACCCATACGGCTTGGAATACCTTTGAAATACCAGATATGAGATACAGGAGCAGCCAGTTCAATGTGGCCCATACGTTCGCGGCGGACTTTAGCGCGGGTAACTTCCACGCCGCAGCGGTCGCACACTACGCCCTTATAACGGACGCGTTTGTATTTACCACAGTGACATTCCCAGTCCTTTTGCGGTCCAAAAATACGTTCGCAAAAGAGACCCTCTTTTTCCGGTTTCAATGTACGATAGTTAATGGTTTCCGGTTTTTTAACTTCTCCGCGGGACCAAGAACGAATTTTTTCCGGGGAAGCGAGCCCGATTTTCATAAATTCAAAATTGTTAACGTCCAACAAGGAGCAACCCTCCTTAACCTATATCCTGATTTAGTACCACAGCCCTCTCTTGACGCTTAAGGTCAACAGAGGGCATGGTCCTTTGTGTAATGAAATTAGTGGCTTGCTGGTGAACTACTCTATGCCGACTTCTGCGCCTTCCAAGTTGAGGCTCAGCTTATCGCCTGACGTCTCGTCCTCATCGTCCAGTTCCTTCATCTCGATCTCCTGCTCGTCACCGCTGAGGATTTTGACATCCATACCGAGCGACTGCAGTTCCTTGATCAATACCTTGAACGATTCCGGTACACCCGGTTCTGGAACATTTTCACCTTTGACAATGGATTCGTACGTTTTCACACGGCCGACCACATCATCGGATTTCACGGTCAAAATCTCTTGCAGTGTATACGCCGCGCCGTAAGCTTCAAGCGCCCACACTTCCATCTCCCCGAAACGCTGTCCGCCGAATTGAGCTTTACCGCCCAGTGGCTGTTGTGTAACGAGTGAGTAAGGACCTGTAGAACGGGCATGAATCTTATCGTCAACCATGTGCGCGAGCTTGATCATGTGCATGACACCGACAGTAACCTCACGCTCGAAGCGCTCACCTGTACGTCCGTCATACAGCACTGTCTTACCATTACGCTGCATACCGGCTTCTTCCATCGTATCGAACACGTCATACTCACGGGCTCCATCGAATACCGGAGTAGCCACGTGGATACCCAGACGCAGTGCAGCCATACCAATATGGACTTCAAGCACCTGTCCGATGTTCATACGGGAAGGAACGCCCAGCGGGTTCAGGACAACCTGTACCGGCGTACCGTCCGGAAGGAACGGCATATCTTCTTCTGGCAGGATACGGGCAACGACACCCTTGTTACCGTGACGTCCGGCCATCTTGTCACCTTCAGAAATCTTACGCTTCTGGGCGATGTAGACACGAACCAGTTGATTCACGCCAGGAGGCAGCTCATCGCCGTTCTCGCGTGTGAATACTTTGACGTCAACGATAATACCATCACTACCATGCGGAACGCGCAGGGAGGTATCACGAACTTCACGGGCTTTCTCACCGAAGATCGCATGCAGCAGGCGTTCCTCAGCAGTCAGCTCAGTTACACCCTTCGGAGTAACCTTACCTACCAGAATATCACCGGCATTGATTTCCGCACCGATACGGATAATTCCGCGCTCATCCAAGTTGCGGAGCGCCTCTTCACCGACGTTAGGAATATCACGTGTGATCTCTTCAGGTCCGAGCTTCGTATCACGGGCTTCAGATTCGTATTCCTCGATATGAATCGAAGTGTATACATCTTCCTTCACCAGCTTCTCACTCAGCAGGATCGCATCCTCGTAGTTATAACCTTCCCAAGTCATGAACGCAACGACTACGTTGCGGCCAAGCGCAAGTTCGCCCATTTCTGTGGAAGGTCCATCAGCCAGGATGTCACCCTTTTTAACGATATCCCCGCGCTTCGCCAGTGGACGCTGGTTAATACAGGTACCCTGGTTCGAACGCATGAATTTGTGTAATTTATATTTAACGATATCGCCTTTGACTTCCTTGCCCTCAACTGCCTCCACACGGCGCAGCCAGATTTCATTGGCAGAGGAGCGTTCGATAATACCGTCATATTTGGAGACAATACATACGCCGGAGTCTTTAGCAGACTTATGTTCCATCCCTGTTCCTACAAGCGGAGCCTTAGGGATAAGAAGCGGAACGGCCTGACGCTGCATGTTCGATCCCATCAGTGCGCGGTTGGAGTCATCGTTCTCAAGGAACGGAATGAGCGCCGTCGCGACGGATACAACCTGTTTTGGCGAAACGTCCATGTAGTCTACACGATTGCTAGGCATGGTAGTGATGTTGTCTGAATCCTTGTTGTAACGAACGATAACCTGGTCTTCCTTGAAGGAGCCGTCCTCATCGATCAGTACATTCGCCTGTGCAACTACATAGTTATCTTCTTCATCGGCAGTCAGATAATCGATTTGCTCAGTTACCTTACCTGTCTTCGGATCTACCCAACGATACGGGGCTTCGATAAAGCCGTATTCATTGATGCGGGCGAAGGTGGACAAGGAGTTGATCAGACCGATATTCGGACCTTCCGGAGTCTCGATAGGACACATACGGCCATAGTGACTGTGATGGACGTCGCGGACTTCAAAGCCTGCGCGTTCACGAGTCAGACCGCCGGGTCCGAGTGCAGACAGACGGCGCTTATGCGTAAGCTCGGCAAGCGGATTCGTCTGGTCCATGAACTGGGACAGCTGCGAGCTGCCGAAGAACTCTTTGATAGACGCGATCACTGGACGGATATTGATCAGTGCCTGCGGTGTAATCGCATTGGCATCCTGAATCGACATTCTCTCGCGGACCACGCGTTCCATACGGGACAGACCGATACGGAACTGATTCTGCAGAAGCTCACCTACAGAACGCAGACGTCGGTTACCCAAATGGTCAATATCATCCGTGTTGCCGATACCATGCAGCAAATTAATAAAGTAGCTGATTGAGGATATAATATCAGCCTGAGTAATATGCTTAACTGATTTATCAATGTTGCCATTGGCAATCAGTTTGATGATACGACCTTCTTCGATTGGCGAGAATACGTCAATGGTCTGAAGCGGAATATCTTCACTGTCCATTACACCACCGGTTACACGGTAGTTTTTGGCAGCCATACTTTTCTCGAAATAAGGAATCAACTCATCAAGCAGGCGGCGGTCCACCATTTGGCCGGATTCTGCCAGAATTTCTCCGGTAGACTCATCAACCAAAGGCTGTGCCAAACGCTGATTGAACAGACGATTCTTAATATGCAGCTTTTTATTGATTTTGTAACGGCCTACATTGGCCAAATCATAACGTTTCGGGTCAAAGAAACGTGCGACGAGCAAGCTCTTGGCATTATCAAGTGTAGGTGGTTCGCCCGGACGCAGACGCTCGTAGATTTCAATAAGCGCCTTCTCCGTGGAATCCGTGTTGTCTTTATCCAGCGTGTTGCGAATATATTCATCATTGCCAAGCAGTTCCAGAATTTCAGCATCACTGCCGAAGCCCAGAGCACGCAAGAGGACTGTTACCGGGATCTTACGAGTCCGGTCGATACGGACATACATGATGTCCTTAGCGTCGGTCTCAAGCTCCAGCCAGGCTCCGCGATTCGGAATTACTGTGGCGGTGTAAGTTTTTTTGCCGTTCTTATCCACTTTTGTGCTGAAATAGACGCTTGGAGAGCGAACCAACTGGCTGACAATAACCCGTTCCGCACCATTGATAATAAAAGTGCCGGTTTCCGTCATCAGAGGGAAATCTCCCATGAACACTTCCTGCTCTTTTACCTCACCGGTCTCCTTATTGATGAGACGCACCTTCACACGCAGAGGAGCTGCATATGTTACGTCCCGCTCTTTAGCGTCGTCAACCGTGTACTTCGGTTCACCCAGGCTGTAATCAATGAACTCTAGCACCAAATTCCCTGTGAAATCCTGGATCGGCGAGATGTCCTGGAACATTTCCCGCAATCCTTCCTCCAAAAACCAATCATAAGATTTTTGTTGGATCTCGATCAGGTTCGGGACCTCGAGTACCTCGTTAATTCTCGCATAGCTCCGCCGAGTGCGTCGACCATACTGAACAAGATGTCCTGCCAACTTTACTCACCCCTCATGTCTACTCACTTAAAAATTGATTGCGAACCCTTGTTTGGACCCGTATAATGGAACCATATCACAAGGATTCAGCCATAAATACAGAAAAGCCCCTTATCGAAATCTTTCGAAAAAAGAGCACATCTATCCACGGCCAAAATACTCCTTATCCAGTAGATTTGCCCAAAACGTGCGTATTATACGTCACCAGGCTACAGTTCATGCGCTATTATCTATTGCCCCGGCGACCTTCGCCGTGACAGGAACATAGAGAACGGAATTCGCAAAAACCTGCCGTGCGGCATGCGCTTACCGGGCGACAATATATCACTTGACATTTCAGCAAACTAAAGACATGGAGCCTAGCTTAATACTGACATTTTATAATAATACCACTACGGACATCGCATGTCAATGAGTATTATTATTTATTTCTGAGCTTTTAAGATTCTATAGCCCTTGTCTTTCCCCACTTCTTCTACCACCGGAAACATACTCTCCAGCTTGGCAACCGCCGACGGCGCACCCTGCTTCTTCTGAATGACAACCCACAGACAACCGCCCTCATTCAAATGCTCATACGCCTGTTCAAAAATCGCATGCACTACGGCCTTGCCGGCGCGAATCGGCGGGTTGGTTAGAATCACATCGAAGGTCTGCCCCTCTACTGCCGATAGCACATCACTTTCCATCACCGTAACATTGCGGATTCCATTATGCTGCGCATTCTCGCGGGCAAGCTCTACCGCACGGCTGTTGATATCAATCATCGTCACATGTCCCTTGGAAGCGAGATGCGCCGCACTTATCCCTATAGGCCCGTAACCACAGCCCACGTCCAGTACCTTCGCATCCTCCGGAATCTCCATCGCCCCAATCAGAACACGGCTGCCATGATCAATATCTCCTTTAGAAAAAACACCGGCGTCGCTGGTAAAGCGGAGGCGTTTGCCTCTCAGCTCCGTATCGATGCTCCGTCTATCATGACGCGCTTCCGGCTGCTGCGAGTAATAATGCTGCGACATACCATCCTCCCTTTCACATTGAACTACGTATACCTGCAAGGCTCCCTTATAGAGCAACCCCCTTGAACAAGTTCAAGGGGGTTGCGGGAACCGGAGAGAATGACTTCTGCTCCGGGGCAGTACCTAGTGAATCAACTTATTTTACTTCTACAGCTGCGCCTGCTTCTTCCAATTTTGCTTTGGTAGCTTCGGCTTCTTCTTTGCTTACTTTTTCTTTGATTGCTTTTGGAGCGTTATCTACAACTTCTTTAGCTTCTTTCAAGCCAAGACCTGTGATTTCGCGAACGATTTTGATAACGTTGATTTTGGAAGCGCCAGCGCTTGTCAAAATTACGTCGAATTCGGACTGTTCAGCTTCAACAGCTGCTACAGCGCCGCCAGCTGCTACTGGAGCTGCTGCAGTTACGCCGAATTCTTCTTCGATTGCTTTTACCAGGTCGTTCAGTTCCAGTACGCTCATGCCTTTAATTTCTTCTAAGATTGTTTCTTTGCTCATGATTGAACCTCCATTATATTTGAATTGGTTTGTGGTCTTGATTATGAAACCAGAAGCAAAGGCTTACGCGCTTTGTTCTTCTTTCTCAGCAACAGCTTTAACTGCAAGCGCGAAGTTGCGCATTGGAGCTTGAAGCACGCTAAGCAGCATGGACAGCAAACCATCGCGGGATGGCAGTTCAGCCAGTGCTTTCAGTTGGTCCACATCGATAACTTTACCTTCTACAACGCCGCCTTTCAGTTTCAAAGCGTCGTTCTTCTTAGCGAAGTCATTTAGAATCTTAGCTGCTACTACCGCATCAGTCTCACTGAAAGCGATCGCTGTAGGACCCGTCAGGACAGCGTCCAGATCAGTCAGCTCAGCTGCCGCAGTTGCACGGCGAAGCAATGTGTTCTTCAGGACCTGGAACTCAACGCCAGCTTCACGAAGCTGCTTACGCAGTTCGGTCACTTGCGATACGTTCAGACCGCGGTAGTCTGCAACAACAGTAGAGACACTGTTTTGCAGTTTGCTGGTAACAACATCAACCGCATCCTGTTTTGCTTGGATTACTTTTGCATTTGCCAATTGTATACACCTCCTGAAAATTTATGTCACGGCGATTCTTCCGGAGAAACCGCGCCGTTCCTACGCAGGCATTAGAAAAGCCTCCGCAGATTCACGAAGGCTTGATAAAACGGAAAGTTAATCAGGCGAGCCTGGCACTTTTTGTTTCTATCACAACACCTCGGTAGGAAATTAAGCCCTACGGCACCTACTGTCTACGGTAAGCATATTCACATTTAAGATTGATCACCTTAATGTTCACAACTGTTATAGATTATCAAAGATTACTCTAGGAGTCAACCTTTAATTATCTGAAAGCAGCTGCGTTTACACGAGCGCTAGGTCCCATTGTGGACGAAATAGCGATGCCTTTAAGGTATACACCCTTGGCAGCAGCCGGTTTCGCACGGTTCAGAGCGTCCATAAGAGCTTTAAGGTTCTCGTTCAATTGTTCAGCGTTGAAAGACACTTTGCCGATTGGCGCATGAATTTGGCCCGCTTTGTCAAGACGGTATTCGATCTTACCGGCTTTGATTTCTTGAACAGCCTTGGTAACGTCGAAAGTAACTGTACCTGCTTTAGGGTTAGGCATGAGACCTTTACCACCGAGCAGACGACCCAGTTTACCGACTTCACTCATCATGTCAGGTGTAGCTACGCAGACGTCGAATTCGAACCAGCCCTGTTGAATCTTGTTGATCATGTCAGCATCACCAACAAAATCAGCGCCAGCAGCTTCCGCTTCCTTCGCTTTTTCACCTTTTGCAAATACAAGCACGCGTTGTGTTTTGCCTGTGCCGTGAGGCAGGACAACAACACCACGAACTGCCTGGTCTTGTTTACGCGGGTCTACACCCAGACGAACTGCTGCTTCAACGGTTTCGTCGAATTTGGCAGTTGCCGCCTTTTTCACAAGCTCTACAGCTTCTGAAGGCTCGTAAGTCGCTTCGCTGTTGATCAGCTTCGCGGATTCTTGGTACTTCTTACCATGTTTAGCCATGAAATGTTCCTCCTTTGTGGTATTAGCGGAAATTCCTCCCACATATTGCGGTCATGAATGACCGGTTCATCGAATACTTATTAGTCTTCGATTGTGATTCCCATACTGCGGGCAGTACCTTCAACCATACGCATTGCAGCTTCAACAGATGCAGCGTTCAGATCGGGCATTTTGGTTTCAGCGATTTCACGAACCGCTGCGCGGCCCAGCTTCGCTACTTTTTTCTTGTTTGGTTCGCCGGAGCCTTTTTCTACTTTTGCAGCGATGCGAAGCAGAACAGCAGCCGGAGGAGTTTTGGTGATGAAGGTAAACGAACGGTCTTCAAATACTGTAATTTCAACCGGGATGATCAGGCCAGCCTGGTCGGCAGTACGAGCGTTGAATTCCTTACAGAATGCCATGATGTTGACACCCGCTTGACCTAACGCCGGACCTACTGGAGGCGCTGGATTCGCTTTCCCTGCAGGAATCTGCAGTTTCACCATTTTAATAACTTTTTTAGCCATGAGTGACACCTCCTTGCGTAAATAGTGGTATTCGAATGCTAAACAGCATTCTCCCACAAGAAACCCTTGTGCTTGTTATATCTTCTCCACTTGAGTGAAATCCAACTCCAGCGGGGTTTCCCGTCCAAACATGTTGACATGTACCTTAATCTTGCTTTTGTCTGCCAAAATCTCTTCCACGGAGCCCACAAAATTCGCAAATGGACCGACCATAATACGTACGGATTCCTTAATTTCGAAATCAATCTTCGCTTTAGGTTCAACCATGCCCATATGCTTCAGAATCTGTTCAACCTCTTCGGGTAGCAGAGCGGTAGGCTTAGAGCCCGAACCAGTTGAACCGACAAATCCGGTAACGCCCGGCGTATTGCGGACAACATACCATGAATCATCAGTCTGAACCATTTCGACCAAAACGTAACCAGGGTAAACTTTGCGCATGACAGTTTTTTTCTTGCCATCCTTGTTTACCAGTTCTTCTTCCATAGGAACAAGAACGCGGAATATTTTGTCTTCCATGCCCATGGACTCAACGCGTTTTTCCAAATTGGCCTTGACCTTATTCTCATACCCGGAATAGGTATGAACAACGTACCATCTTTTTTCCATATCAAGCCACCTGGGACCTCTCTAAATAATCGCTTCAATCACAGCGGAAATACCGATGTCCAGAACCCAGAAGTAAAGAGAAATAACTACAATTGTACCGAGAACGATCAATGTATAGTTTTTCAGTTCTTTACGGCTAGGCCAGCGAACCTTTTTGAGTTCACTCCAGCTCTCAGTGAAAAAGGAAAACAAAGACTTGAAACTACGTTTCACGCCGACTACACCTCCAAAAGACTATCTGGTTTCGCGATGAGGAGTTTGCTCGTTACAGAACTTGCAAAATTTCTTCATCTCCAAGCGGTCGGGGTGATTTCGCTTGTTTTTGGTTGTTGCATAGTTTCTTTGTTTGCAACTTGTACAAGCCAAAGTGATAATTACCCGCATGATGTGCACCTCCCGAAGACGTACTTCTAATCATCAAATTAGAAGACGTAGATATTGATTCAAAAAAAAGCCGCGAATTTAGGCCTACCTAAAACACTTTAGCATAATATCAATGTCTGTGTCAACGAAAGTTTCCCCCATCGCACTGGGTAATTCCGGGTGCTGTAGCCTTATGCCATAAGTCATCTTTGATCCTGCTTTTTCAATTACCGCTAGCTGTCTTCCATACTCATTATGCTGCAATTCGCTTGTGTATAAACCTGCCATCCACCAACGCTTAACCTGTCGCAAATTCGCCGTATCCAAATCTAGCGGACACTAAAAAAAGACTCGAGTCCCGAGCCTTCCTAGTCATTATATCATTAATTGTCACGCACTTCCAGATATCTTTCCAATTTGCGTTTCACTCGCTGCAAAGCATTGTCAATGGACTTCACATGCCGCTTCAAATCCTCGGCAATCTCCTGATAGGACCGTCCGTCCAGATAGAGCATCAAAACCTTACGTTCCAAATCACTCAGAATTTCAGCCATCTTATCTTCCAGTCCGATGAACTCCTCCTGGTTGATAATCAGCTCTTCCGGGTCCAGCACCTGACTTCCGCATATCACATCCATCAATGTCCGGTCGGAGTCCTCATCATAAATGGGCTTGTCTAACGAGACGTATGAATTAAGCGGGATATGCTTCTGGCGGGTAGCGGTCTTAATGGCGGTAATAATCTGACGGGTAATGCACAGCTCGGCAAAGGCCTTGAACGATGACAGCTTGTCACCCTTAAAGTCACGGATGGCCTTGTATAAGCCAATCATGCCTTCCTGCACAATATCTTCACGATCTGCCCCGATCAAAAAATAGGAACGGGCCTTGGCACGCACAAAATTACGGTACTTGTTAATTAAATGCTCCAATGCGCCACTGTCGCCACTACGGAAGATCTCGACAATTTCTTCATCACTTATGAAATCATACTCGGACAGCATTAATTCCTTGAGGTCGACACTCACCAAGAATCCCCCCGGCTGCAACGCAAGACACATCGTTACTTCTCGAAATATAGGAACAGTATATATTATGTTACCTTACACCGTCAACCGGATTTGTCCAAAAACAATCTTCAATAACATATTATGTCATTTTCTTGTAAGGGCCAACTACTATTCCTGTCCTACTGTCTACGCCAGTCCTCCAGCCGTTTACGAGTCTCCGGCGGCAGCTTGTCTTCCAGCGAGTGACGGGTACCGCTCACGCTTCCCGGCTCGATGGCCTTCTTCACCTGCTTCTGGCTCTCCTCAATCTCAAGCCTCAGTTCCCTGGCCGAAATCCGGAGTGCGCCCTGGGCAAAAACGACATGCTGCTCCACAAAATCGCTGGTGGCTACCGAGATCTGTCTGCGGCGGTGCGTGAATTCCCCAACGAGCCGTTCGATGCATTCATCTGCCGTTTCCTTCTCCTTGGTGAAGAAGACCTGGATTTTCCCTTGTTCGAACGATCTGCCCAGTCCCGGCACCCGGTAAGCATCGAATACAGCAATGACGCGCAGCCCGGAGAACGCCTGATAATCGGCCAGCATATCGAGCAGCCGGTCGCGTGCCCCCTGCATACCGGTCTGCGACAAGGCCGCAAGCTCCGGCCAGCCGCCGATCATGTTGTATCCGTCCACGAGCAGGATATCGCGCCAGTCTGCCATAGTTATCCCTGTTCTTGGCGGCGGCGGAGTACCTCGTACATGATTACCCCCGCTGCCACCGAAGCATTCAGAGAGTTGATTTTCCCGGCCATCGGCAGCTTAAGCAGCACATCGCATTTCTCACGGATCAGGCGGCCCATCCCTTTATTCTCATTGCCGATCACCACGGCTACCGGTCCGGTAACAATATCCGATCCGAACAGATTCTGATCGGTATCCACATCCGTGCCGACTACCCAGACTCCCAGCTCCTTCAGCCGGTCAATGGTCTGTCCAAGATTCGTTACGCGGGCCACGGGCACATATTCGACTGCACCAGCCGAGGTCTTGGATACGGTGGCTGTAATCTGCGCGGAGCGGCGCTTCGGCACGATGACTCCGTGCACACCTGTGCAGTCAGCCGTACGCAGGATAGACCCGAGGTTATGCGGATCTTCAATTTCGTCCAGCAGGAGCAGAAACGGCGGTTCTCCCTTGGCTTTAGCTATGGCCAGAATATCAGCAACCTCCGTGTAGGCAAAAGGCGCCGCTTGCGCCACCACTCCCTGATGCTGAACGCCCGGTACGAGCTGATCCAGCTTGCGCTTGTCCACATGCTGAATGACAATGCCCGCCTTGCGCGCTTCCGCAACGATAGGTGCGGTCAGATGCTTTTGCGCGGTCTCGGCGATCCAGATTTTGTTGAGTGTCCGTCCCGCTCTTAGGGCTTCAAGCACCGAATGCTTGCCTGCCAGTATTTCCTCTTCAGTTCTCAATTCTTCCATTGTTTTATCTCCTGTTCTGTATACTCACTTGGGGCGGTGCATCATATATTCGATACTGCTGTGAACGAGCTCCTGGATTCTCGCCTGCTGTCCTGTGTAATATAAATAGCCTATCATGCATTCAAAAGCGGTGGCGTGGCGGTATTCCAGCACATCCGCATTTTTGGGAATGCTGCCGGATTTGGCGTTGCGTCCCCGCCGTACCACATCCTTCTCCTCCTCGGTGAGCACCGGGTCCAGAAAAGCGAGAATGGTGCTCTGCGCTTTGGCGGATACCAGCCCGGTCGCTGACCGGTGCAGATGCTGGGGGCGCAGATTAGGCAGCGAGATCAGATACTGCCGGACTGCAACTTCATAGATGGCATCCCCGGCATACGCAAGCACGATAGGCGGCAGCAAATGGACAGGCTTGGAGGGTTCATACGGAAACCATGCGCGGTTCAGATCAAACAGCCCGTTCATTTACGCCGCCACCGCATTCCCTGTGGAGTATCTTCCAGCAGAATCCCGAGCGCGTTCAATTCATCCCGGATTTCATCCGACCGGCTCCAGTTCTTGTTCTTGCGCGCTTCCGCACGCTCTGCAATCAGACGTTCCACCTCTTCGCTCGCCACTTCTTCCTCAGTCTCTACCGTGAGGCGAAGTACAGCATTCATCTCGGCAAAAGCCTTCAGCAATGCGGCGAAGTCAGCCGGATTCGCCTCAGGATCAGCAAGCGTAAGATTCGCCAGGCTCACCCAGTCGAACACCGCCGTAATGGCATCCGGTGTATTAAAATCATCCTGCATCCGGGCGTGGAAATTGCTAAGGATAGCGGTCAACCGCTCTGTAACCTGCAGACTGGCCTCCCCTTCTGCCCCATCCGCCGCCAGCTCAAGGCGGTGCTTCACATTGCCTTCGGCCAGAGCGATCCGCTCTACGCTTTTCTCAGCAGACAGCAGGGCTTCCTCGGTGAAGTTCAGCGGATTGCGGTAATGGCTGGATAACATGAAGTAACGGATAGCCCCCTGCTTGAAGCGCGCACGGATATCCTTTACGAGCAGACCGTTTCCGAGTGATTTTGACATTTTCTCATCGCCGATATTCAGAAAAGCATTATGCATCCAGTAATTCGACAGCGGTTCACCCGTCAGCGCTTCAGTCTGGGCACATTCGCATTCATGATGCGGGAATTTCAGATCCTCTCCGCCGCCGTGAATGTCGATCGTCGTTCCCAAATATTCGCGCACCATCGCCGAGCATTCAATATGCCAGCCGGGACGGCCCTCACCCCATGGACTGGACCAGTGTACTTCGCCCGGCTTGGCTGCCTTCCAGAGTACAAAATCCTCCTGGTTCTCCTTGCGCGAATCCACCTCGACACGGATACCGAAGCGCAGCTCCTCCAGATTCTGGCGGGACAGCTTGCCGTAATTGGCAAATTTGCCGGTACGGTAATACACGTCTCCACCGTTCTCATACGCGTAGCCTTTATCTTCAAGCTCCTTAATGAACTCGATAATCGTGTCCATGCTCTCCGTAACGCGCGGATTCATCGTCGCCGGCTTCACGCCCAGCCCGGCCAAATCCTCCTGGTAGGCGGCAATGAACATTTCGGCAACCTCGGCTACGGTGATGTTCAGCTCCTCTGCCTTGCGGATCATTTTATCATCCACATCGGTGAAATTGGTCAGATAGCGGACCTCATTACCAAGCGCCTCCAGGTAGTTGCGCACCATGTCAAAAACGATGACCGGTCTTGCATTCCCGATATGCATATAGCCGTAGACCGTGGGTCCGCAGACGTACATCTTCACCTTATCCGGCTCCTGCGGTACAAATTCTTCCTTCGTGCGCGTCATTGTGTTGTAAATATGCAAAGCCATTCTTGTCCCAACCCTTTCTATAGTCCCCGGATTCCTGAAATGCCGGTGCTTTTAAATTTCGTAATCACCGATATATTGCTGGCTTTCGAGCCGCCGCTGTTCCTTCTTCTGCTTATCTTCAGCACCCATCTGTTCTCTTAGCTCCTCGATTTCCTTCTGCAGGAACTTGAGGGAATCAATCAGCGGGTCTGGCATCTTGGTATGATCCAGCCGGTCGGATACACGTTCCCCGTTACGCTTGACCACACGCCCGGGATTGCCGACTACTGTACTGTTGTTAGGCACTTCACGCAGCACAACTGCGTTAGAGCCGATGTTAGAATTATCGCCGATCCGGAAGGAACCCAGTACTTTGGCACCAGAGCCGATGACTACATTGTTGCCGACGGTAGGGTGGCGCTTGCCCTTCTCTTTACCGGTTCCCCCAAGTGTAACGCCCTGATAGATAATGACATCATCGCCAATCTCACAGGTCTCACCAATGACAATACCCATTCCGTGGTCAATAAACAACCGACTGCCGATGACCGCGCCCGGATGAATCTCCACTCCCGTCATGAACCGGCTGATCTGCGAGACTATGCGTGCCAGGGTAAACCAGCGGCGTTTGTAAAAAGAGTGGGCCATCCGGTGTGCCCATATCGCGTGAAGCCCGGCGTAAGTGAAGACGACCTCGAACCTGCTGCGGGCGGCGGGATCATTGTCGAATACTGCCCGTATGTCCGACTTGATATGCTTAAACATCACGGTTCCCCTCTTCTTTGAGATGCATTCTTATATTTCAACAAAAAACGCCCCTGCAGCATGATAGCTGCAGAGACGTTTAACCGCGGTCCCACTCTGCTTGAACATTCGAATACGTGAGAGCTGTTAAACTTCGCAGCCCCTATACCCGGTGTTCCTCTTGGTGTCTGTAACGGCGACAGCCCGGCACAATCTACAGCCCCGCACAGGGACGTTCAACCATGCAGCTCACAGGTGCATCTTCAGCGGCAGACAAATGAATAACTCCCAGCCTGCAAGGGCGTTCACCCTTAAGCGGTTATTCTCTCTGGTAATTGTCCGGATACGCCTACTTTTCCTGATCCCAGCTATTCGTATATTCTTCTATCTTAGCGAAAAGACGCAGAACTGACAAGGGTCTCTCCCCTTGCATGTCCCTGCCTAAGCGCCTTTGATTTGTGATTTCAGGCGTTCAATCACCCGGCTGCGGCCGAGCAGCGCAATCGTTGCATTCAAGTCACGGCCATGCATCTGTCCGGTAAGAGCGACACGAATCGGCATAAACAGCGCTTTGCCCTTGTGTCCGGTCTCCTTCTGCACTTCCTTGATCAGAACAGCCATATGCGGAGCGCTGAAGTCTTCGGCAGCCTCCACTTTGGCCAGAAATACAGACAGCACTTCAGGAACCTGAGCTTCGGCAAGCACCCCTGCCGCTTCGGTCTCCAGCTCCAGATGGCCTCGGAAGAATAGCTCGGAGAGCGCGACAATATCCGATGCGGCTGTCATTTGCTCCTGGTACAGCGCAACCAGGCTCTCCGCCCAGCTCTGCTGCTCCTCATTAAGTACCTCAGGCAGACGGCCCGCCTTCTGCAAATGAGGAATGGCGAGTGCCGCAATCCGCTTAGGATCGGCATGCTTGATATAGTGATTGTTCAAATGCGCCAGCTTGTTCGTGTCGAACACTGCCGGGCTTTTCGACAAGCGGTCTGCCGTAAAGATCGAGATCAGCTCTTCCCTGGTGAAGATCTCCTCTTCCCCCTCAGGCGACCAGCCCAGCAGGGTGATGAAGTTGAACAGAGCTTCCGGCAGGTAGCCCAGCTGATCGTACTGTTCGATAAACTGAATGATCGATTCATTCCGTTTACTCAGCTTCTTATGATCATCGCCGACAATCAGCGTCATATGGCCAAAGAGCGGAGCTTCCCAGCCCAGTGCCTCATAAATCATGAGCTGGCGCGGGGTATTGGAAATATGATCTTCTCCGCGCAGCACATGAGAGATAGCCATCAGATGGTCGTCCACCGCTACGGCGAAGTTATAGGTCGGAATACCGTCCTTCTTCACGATGACGAAGTCGCCCATTTCTTTGCTGTTGAACGAAATGCTGCCTTTTACGATATCATTGAAGGTATAAGTGCGGTCTTCCGGCACAAGGAACCGGATGCTGGCCACGCGGCCCTCTGCCTCAAAGGCCAGTCGCTGCTCCTCGGTCAGATTACGGTGTTTGCCGGAATACCGCGGGGTTTCGCCGCGTGCCGTCTGCTCCTCGCGTTCAGCCTCCAGCTCTTCCTCCGTGCAATAGCAGCGGTAAGCCAGGCCGCGGTCCAGCATATCCTGCCAGTAGACACGGTATAGATCCAGACGCTCAGTCTGGCGGTAAGGCCCGTATTCGCCGCCCACATCCACACTTTCATCCCAATCGATTCCCAGCCACTTCAAATACTTCAGCTGGCTCTCTTCACCCTCTGCAATGTTGCGCTTAAGATCTGTATCTTCAATCCGGATAATGAATTTGCCGCCCAGATTGCGGGCGAACAGATAGTTAAACAAGGCTGTTCTGGCATTTCCGATATGTAAATGTCCCGTAGGGCTCGGTGCGTAACGCACCCGAACTTGATCCGCCATGGGTTTCCCTCCGCTTCATATTGGTTAAAATTAGGCCTTTACTTGCGCTAAAGCCATCTCACGATGATATCACATCTTGCAGCAGACAGACAATAGATTGGGCGGCAATTCCCTCTCCGCGCCCCGCGAAGCCAAGCTGCTCAGTCGTTGTTGCTTTTACATTCACCTTCGCTGCGTCAGCACCCAGTGTACGGGCAATAATCTCCGTCATCTGCGGAATATAAGGTGCCATCTTCGGTTTTTGCGCAATGATGGTTGAATCAATATTCCCCAGCCGGTATCCGCGCTCACGCGCAAGTGCCCATACCTGCTCCAGCAGCTTCAGGCTGTCAGCATCCTTGAAGGCCGGGTCTGTATCCGGAAAATGTCTGCCGATATCCCCAAGGCCCAGCGCTCCCAGTATAGCGTCGCTTACAGCATGCAGCAGCACATCCGCATCGGAATGCCCCAGCAGCCCCTTTTCATAAGGAATACTAACTCCGCCGATAATACACGGCCTTCCCTCGACCAGCTGGTGTACATCAAATCCTTGTCCTACAGCAATCATCTGTGTTCCTCTCCCCTGCTTCTTACTGTGAATTCAGCGAAATCCAGGTCCTCCGGCGTCGTGATCTTAATATTCATATAGCTTCCTTCTACAACTGACACGGTAATCCCGCTGCGTTCCGCCAGACTGGAATCATCGGTTCCGAGAAAACCGTCCCGCTCTGCCTGCTCATAGGCCGACAGCAGATCGGACAAACGAAAAGTCTGCGGGGTCTGAATCGCCCACAGACTTCGCCGGTCCGGCGTTGACAGCACCTTGCCTTCACTGTCTACCTGCTTAATCGTATCCTTAACCGGTACTGCAAGCACCGACGCTCCGGCGGACTGCGCCCGCTCGTAGCAAGCCTCTATCTCGCTGTCCTGCACGAATGGCCGTACCCCGTCATGAACCATGACCCAATGGGTCTTAAGTTCCTCCAGTCCGCGGCGAACCGAATGCTGGCGCTCCGTCCCCCCGGGAATGACCGCAACCACCTTGTCCAGCTTGAAGGCTTGTACCCATTGCTTACAGCGCTGCACATCCTCTTCCCCGGTGACAAGCACAATCTCGGAGATCAGCTTATTCCGCTGGAACACCTCCAGGGTATGCACAATAATCGGCTTGCCCTGCAGCAGCAAATATTGCTTACTCTCTGCCGTTCCCATCCGGGTTCCTCTGCCTGCCGCTACGATAACGACGCCAACACTGTTTGACATGCTTTCGGCTCCTGTCTTTCTTTCACGTATACTCCCATCATAACGTGTTTGACTGGCATTTCCAAGCCCGAAAGGGTGCTGCCGGAGACCAGGGCTGAACTTATTGTGCTTTTTCCAGAAGCTTCGGTTTGGCAAAAATCATCCGTCCTGCCGATGTCTGCAGCACGCTCGTCACCAGAACCTCCATCGTAGTGCCGATATAATCCCGGCCGCCCTCCACCACAATCATCGTGCCATCGTCCAGATAAGCTACGCCTTGTCCATGTTCTTTGCCGTCCTTAATCACCTGAACAATGATCTCTTCGCCCGGCAGAACCACCGGCTTCACTGCATTTGCCAGGTCATTAATGTTCAGCACCGACACACCCTGCAGCTCACACACCTTGTTAAGGTTGAAGTCGTTGGTAACGACCTTGCCGTGCAGTACTTTCGCCAGCTTGACCAGCTTGCTGTCCACTTCCGAGATCTCCTCGAAATCCCCTTCATAGATTAGCACCTTGACGTCCAGCTCTTTCTGAATCTTATTTAGAATATCGAGCCCTCTGCGCCCGCGGTTACGCTTCAGCAGATCTGATGAGTCCGCAATATGCTGGAGCTCCTCTAATACAAACTCAGGAATAACAATCGTGCCTTCGATGAAGCCGGTTTTACAGATGTCAGCAATCCGTCCGTCAATAATCACGCTGGTATCCAGGATCTTATGCTCCTGAGTTCCACGCTCCTCCGGTTCAGTGGCGCGTGCCCAGCGTCCCGTATTCCAGAAGGAAGCCAGCTCCTCCTTCTTCTCCAGACCGATCCGCAAGCCTATATAACCCAGAGCAAGCGTAGCAGCTACCTGCAGCAGTTCCCCTGCTTTGCCCAGCCAGGACATAGCGGGATACAGCAGCAGAGACAGCAGCAGACCTCCCGTAAGCCCTGCTGCGCCTGCAGCAAGCTCATTCATCGGGATACGCGAGCAATACGCAACCATCTCCCGCAGCTTTGAACTTGCCCATTCCGCGCATAAAGTCCCCGCAATCAGAAAAATAATGGCACCCAGCACCGCAAACAAAATGCTTCCTTCCATAGGCAAGCTATTCTCCAGTTTCCCAAGGCCTGCCGGGAACCCTCTTTCTGCCGCGTGATATAGCGAATAACCGGACCAGGCTCCACAACACCCGGCAAGTATCAAAACAAACTTTTTCCACATAACCTCGCACCTCCTTTTATTCATCCATCAATCCTCTATACCTCACCAGTATGTTCCAATTTTTAGGACAATAATCCGAGGAAACGTTATTTTTTCTGCAAGCCCGGAATTTCCAGTCGCCTCTATTGCCGTAAACTGCTATTCTTGGTTGAAAATGAGGGAGGCCCTGGCATATAATGAACTCAATTCGAACCCAGGGGTGAATGGAAAATGAGCGCACCAAGTTTACAGGCCTTTCAGGATCAAGTCTCCGAACTGCTGCTCCGTCACCGTAGTCTTCTGGATGTAATGTCCAAGAACGGACAGAGCAGTGCTTCCGTCAACCGGGCTGTCGTCAAAGCCATTACCGAATGCGGCTGCATTCAGCTGCATGCCACCAAGCAGGTCTTCGAGCCGACTCTGGGACTTGAGCAAGCCAAAGAGCTTGCCGGGACTCATCTGGCAGGAGAGCTGTGTGAGAACTGCCGCGAGGTCATTGGCTCCGAGCTGGGCCGCGAGCTGTTCTACATGTCTGCACTCTGCAATTTGCTTGCTATCAATATGGACGAGGTTGTCGCCAAGGAATCGCAGAAATGCGCAACACTCGGGTTGTTCAACTTGTCCTGAGCAGACCGTCCGTGCTCTCCTTCATCCATTCCGCCAGCTCCGAAGGGCCGTATTCCGTATACTTCCCTTCCCGCAGGCAGCAAAAAGGCATTGCACTCTCCTGATATTCAGGAAAGGCAATGCCTTTTGTACTAACCATTCTTGGAATGATATACCTTATCTTCCGCGCGTCTTCTGCGGCGGCGTTGCCGCCGTACCTTAAATAGTCCTAAGCTCTGTCTAAAGCCATACAAAGCATACAGCGCCAGCAGTCCAAAGATCAGCTTGGCAATCTGTTCAGGGAAGACCACCGCAACAGCTACAGCGATCACGATAACTACAGGTGCGCCAATAACTGCTTTTTTGGGAAAACCGATCTTCTTGAAATTGGGATACTTCACTGTGCTGACCATCAGATACGACAGCAGCAGGGTAGCGACAATCATGAATGGTGCAGATACATCCTTATGGAAAAGTGCAAGCGTGGCCAGAACCCCGCCTGCAGCAGGAATCGGCAATCCTACGAAATATCCGGGAATCCCCGGACGGACATTGAACCGGGCCAGACGCAAGGCTCCGAATACAGGGAAGATCGCTGTGACCGTCCACCCCAGTGCAGGATTCAGCTCCTGCAGACTTGTTAAATACATAATCAGCGCCGGTGCGACTCCGAACGAAACGACATCGGATAAAGAATCCAGCTCCTTGCCGAATTCACTCTCGCATTTCAGCGCACGGGCCATACGGCCATCCAGCCCATCGAGCAGCATCGCGATAATCACCATGATAGCGGCCATGCTCAGCTTACCGTCAAACGCCATCATGATACCAAACATTCCAAGCATCAGATTACCTATCGTAAAAAGACTTGGAATTGATTTTTGTATCATTTCTTCACCTCAATTTTCCTACTTGTACTGCATGGGACTGCAACATTACGTGATTGTATGGTATTTACATTTGTCTGTCAATAAGAACTTGTTTCTGGAGCCGCTTCAGCCCGTCCTGAATATTACGTGCCCGAACCTCGCCAATGCCGTCTACTTCATCAAGCTCAGCTATGCTTGCCGTCATCAGGTTAGGCAGCATTTCGAAGCGTTCCACCAAGTTGTGGATGATTACATTCGGCAGCCTTGGGATCTTGTTCAGCAGGCGGTAACCGCGCGGAGTCACAGCTTCTTCGGAGGAAATGGCTGTTGAGGAATAGCCCAGCAGGCGGGCAATGTGGTTGTCATCCATCAGTTCATCATCGCTACTGCGCTTCAGCCCGGCAATGATCTCACGGATCTTCTCCTCCTGCTCTTCTCTGGCATAGTCTCTGTACAGCAACCATGCTTCTTCCTCTGTATTTCCAACCAATTCTTCCATCTGCATACTGATCAGCCGGCCTTCATTGCCAAGCTCGTTGATGTAACGCTTAATTTCCATTTTGATTCTCAGCACCATCTCCACGCGCTGGATTACACCGACGACCTCGGCCACAGTCACAATCCCTTCGTATTCGGAAGCGGACAGGTTGGTCAGCCCTTGGGTCAGAACGGCTTTGTACTTCTCCAGAGTCTGAATCGCCTGGTTGGCCTTGGCCAGAATGGCGCCAATTTCCTTGAGCGCGTAACGGATGGAACCCTGATACAGGGTAATAATATTCCGGCGCTGGGAAATGGAAACGACGAGCTTGCCGGTCTGCTTCGCTACACGTTCAGCCGTCCGGTGCCGGATTCCTGTCTCGATCGAAGAGATGGAGGAATCGGGAATCAGCTGCGTATTGGCGTACAGAATCCGCTTCAGATCCTCGCTTAGAATAATCGCTCCATCCATTTTGGCCAGCTCGTATAAATAGTTTGGCGAAAAATCGCAGTTAATGGAGAAGCCGCCATCGACAACCTCCATAACCTCCGGACTATATCCGACAACAATCAGTGCTCCGGTCTTCGCGCGAAGCACATTCTCCAGCCCTTCCCGGAAGGGTGTTCCGGGTGCAGCCATTCTAAGCAGATCATTCATATTATCTGATGGATTATATTCTTTCATGTCCCTGTGCCCCCTAATCTAACGCGACCGCTAGTGCCTGTGCTACTGTGCTGACGCCTATAATCTGAATATCCTGCGGATGCTTCCAGCCCTTCAGACTCTTCTCGGGCATAATGACCCGCCGGAAGCCAAGCTTGGCCGCCTCCTTCACCCGCATCTCTGCGCGTGATACCCCTCTCACCTCACCGGTAAGCCCTACCTCCCCGAAAAACACATCATACGGCTTGGTCGGAAAATCACGGAAGCTGGAGGCAATGCTGATGGCGACAGCCAAATCCACCGCCGGCTCATCCAGCTTCACCCCTCCCGCAACGTTGAGGTAAGCGTCCTGATTCTGCAGGAACATGCCCATCCGCTTCTCCAGTACAGCAATGATCAGCGCCATCCGTTGATGATCCATACCTGTGCACATTCTGCGGGGCGAAGGGAAATGTGTCGAAGCAACCAGCGCCTGCAATTCAACAAGAACCGGTCTTGTACCCTCCATGCTGGCGACCACCGCTGACCCGGCCACTCCAAGCGGGCGCTCGGACAAGAACAGCTCCGACGGGTTCTCCACCTCAGTCAGCCCGATTTCCCCCATTTCAAAGATCCCGATCTCGTTGGTGGAGCCGAAGCGGTTCTTCACTGCCCGCAGCAGACGGTAGGTATGATGGCGTTCCCCTTCAAAATAAAGGACACAATCCACCATATGCTCCAGCATACGCGGGCCGGCAATCGCACCTTCCTTGGTTACATGCCCTACAAGCACCGTAGCAATTCCCCGGATCTTAGCAATCCGCATGAATCTTGTTGTACATTCCCGCACCTGTGCTACACTGCCCGGCGCACTGGTTACTTCCGGCATAAATACAGTCTGAATCGAGTCAATGACCAGAAATTGAGGCTGAATCTGCTCAATGGCTTCCTCAATGCTCTCCATGTTGGTCTCGCACAGAACATACAATTCCGCAGACAGCGCTCCGAGGCGGTCAGCCCGCAGCTTGGTCTGCCGCACAGATTCTTCCCCCGAGATATACAGCACGCGCAGCCCTTGTGTAGTCAAGGCATGCGAGGTCTGCAGCAGCAGGGTCGATTTCCCGATTCCGGGGTCGCCTCCAACCAGTACCAGCGAGCCGGGTACGATCCCGCCGCCAAGCACGCGGTTAAGTTCGCCGATGCCCGTCAGAATACGCGGCTCCTTGTCACTTTCTATATTTATGATCGATTGCGCCTTTTCTTTACTCTGAAAAATAGGTGCATTCATGCCTTGTGTTTTGACGACGCTTTCCGTTTCCTCTACCATCGAGTTCCATTCCTGGCACCCCGGGCACTTCCCGAACCATTTCGGTGATTCATAGCCGCATTCGGTACAGAAAAATTTTGTTTTAGGTTTAGCCATGTGCACTCCTTACCGTCCGAACTTGCTAAAATTGCGGATATTTTACTCTTATTCAAAGTTTACCATTTCTGCACACTGAACGGAAGGACACTTAAGATCTAGTTTTCATTTGCGTCTTTTTTTAGGCATGGTTAGGCATGCCTGGGGAGAGGAAACAAATAAAGCTCCCGCCCCTCTATACGGAGGAGCGAGAGCTTTGTTTCATTTTCCGGAACAATTATTCAGTTTCGACTGTTTTCTCCAGGGAGACTTCGGCCGGTGCTTCAACGGTGGTTACGACCAGTTCGCCGTTCACCTCATCAATGTTAAGGGAATCCCCTTTCTTGATGTTGCCTTTGAGCAGCTCTTCGGAGAGGCGGTCTTCGATATGCTTCTGAATCGCCCGGCGGAGCGGACGGGCACCAAAGGCCGGATCATAACCCTCTTTGGCCAGGAACGCTTTGGCCCCGTCGGTAAGCAGGAAGTCTACATCATACTCACGCAGACGCTTGCGCAGCTCGTCGGACATCAAGGTAACGATCTCTGCGATATGCTTCTCCTCCAAAGAGTGGAAGACGATGATCTCATCGATCCGGTTCAGGAACTCAGGCCGGAAGCTCTTCTTCAGCTCTTCCATAACCTTGCCCTTCATATTGGTGTAATCGGCGCCTGCATCTTGAACGGCCGTGAAGCCAAGCGTCGAATTCTTCTTGATTGCCTGTGCCCCGACGTTCGAGGTCAGGATGATCAGGGTATTGCGGAAATCGACCACGCGGCCTTTGGAATCGGTCAGACGGCCGTCTTCCAGCACCTGCAGCAGAATATTGAATACTTCAGGGTGGGCTTTCTCGATCTCATCCAGCAGGACAACCGAGTACGGCTTGCGGCGCACCTTCTCTGTCAATTGTCCGCCTTCTTCATACCCGACATACCCCGGAGGCGCTCCGACCAGACGGGAGGTGGAATGCTTCTCCATGTACTCCGACATGTCGATGCGGATGACCGCATTCTCGTCGCCGAACATTGCTTCGGCAAGCGCCCGCGCCAGCTCGGTTTTACCAACCCCGGTAGGTCCGAGGAAGATGAAGGAGCCCATCGGACGTTTCGGGTCCTTCAGCCCCGCACGCGCCCGGCGGAGTGCCCGGCTTACCGCCTTAACGGCCTCATCCTGGCCGATAACACGTTCATGCAGCAGAGCTTCCATATTCAGCAGACGGTCCGTCTCCTCTTCCTTCAGCTTGCTGACCGGAATGCCGGTCCAGCTGGCCACCACCTGTGCGATATCCTCAGGTGTAACCTGGGAATCGGTGCGGCCCTGCTTTTCTTTCCACTGGTTCTTCGTAGTATCCAGCTCTTCACGAATCTTCTGCTCGGTATCGCGCAGTGCAGCAGCCTTCTCGAACTCCTGGCTCTGTACTGCGGAATCCTTCTCCTTGCGGATGTCATCCAGACGCATTTCGAGTTCCTTCAGATTCGGCGGAATGGTGTAAGAATTCAGTCTGACCTTGGAGCCCGCTTCATCAATCAGGTCAATCGCCTTGTCCGGCAGGAAGCGGTCTGGAATATAACGGTCCGACAGCTTAACAGCTTCCACAATGGCTTCATCCGTAATTTTCACCCGGTGATGGGCTTCATAGCGGTCACGCAGGCCGAACAGGATCTGAACAGCTTCTGCAGGCGAAGGCTGATCCACCGTGATCGGTTGGAAGCGGCGTTCCAGGGCAGCGTCCTTCTCAATATATTTGCGGTATTCATCAAGCGTTGTAGCACCGATGCACTGCAGCTCACCACGGGCCAGGGCAGGCTTCAGGATGTTGGAGGCATCAATTGCGCCTTCCGCCCCCCCCGCTCCGATCAGCGTATGCAATTCATCGATGAAGAGCACGATATTGCCTGCTTGGCGAATCTCATCCATGATTTTTTTGAGGCGGTCTTCGAACTCACCGCGATATTTCGTACCGGCCACTACAGAACCCATATCAAGGGTCATGACACGTTTGTCGCGCAGTGTCTCCGGAATTTCATTGTTGATGATCTTTTGGGCCAGACCTTCGGCAATCGCCGTTTTACCAACCCCGGGCTCACCGATCAGTACCGGATTATTCTTGGTCCGGCGGCTGAGCACCTGAATAACACGTTCAATTTCCTTGCTGCGGCCAATCACAGGATCGAGGTTACCATCCTTGGCATAAGCCGTCAGATCACGGGCCAGACCGTCCAATGTTGGCGTACTGACGTTAGCCGGAGCTCCGCTGTGGCTGGAGGTGGCTTCACTGCTGCCAAGGAGCTGCAATACCTGCTGGCGGGCCTTGTTCAGACTAATGCCGAGATTGTTTAGCACACGGGCTGCTACGCCTTCTCCCTCACGGATCAGACCGAGCAGGATATGCTCTGTTCCCACATACGTGTGACCCAGCTTGCGGGCTTCGTCCATGGACAGCTCGATTACCTTCTTGGCACGAGGAGTATAAGCGATGTTGGTCGGTTGTTCCTGACCTCTGCCAATCAGCGTTTCCACTTCATCCTGTATCTTCTCCAGACCCAGACCAAGTCCGATCAATGCCTTAGCGGCAATGCCGTCTCCTTCACGAATCAGTCCGAGTAAAATATGCTCTGTCCCAATGTTGTTGTGTCCCAAACGTACGGCTTCTTCCTGCGCCAGCGCCAGCACCTTTTGTGCGCGTTCCGTAAATCTTCCAAACATCATATCTCCTGCACCTCCACGGATAATAAATATCTATAATTAATGTTGTGATCCCAGTGTCTCCCGGAGCAGCTTCGCCCGGTACATATCGCGTTCAGTAGGCGACAGCTCGTCACCGAACAGCTTCTGCAGAAAGCCCGGCTGAGTCTTTACATTCAGCTCATTGAGCACTGAAATCGAAGGCCCTTCCAGAATCCCCAGATCTACACCAAGCCGCAGATCGGAGAGCCGCTGTGCCGATTCTTTCAGTTCCATCACAGCAGCATAGGCCAGAATTCCGTAGGAGCGCTTGATACGGTCCGTAATCCGCAATGCGGAATCCGCCAGCAGGCGTTCACGCGCATTTCGCTCATGCTCTATAATCTGGGTGACTACACTGTGAAGATTCTCAATAATCTCACCTTCGGTCTGTCCCAGCGTAATCTGGTTCGAGATCTGAAAGATATTCCCTACTGCTTCGCTGCCTTCACCATAAATTCCTCTAACGGTAAGCCCCACCTGATTAACCGCAGATAAAATGCGGTTGATCTGATGAGTCATCACCAAGGCCGGCAGATGGACCATAACCGATGCTCTTAGCCCTGTTCCCACATTGGTGGGACAGCTTGTTAAGTATCCTCTGCGGTCATCGAAGGCGTAATTGACAGCAGCCTCGAAAATATCATCGATGGCAGTCGCCCTCACCCATGCTTCTCTGACCTGCAGTCCAGGGAACAGACATTGAATACGGAGATGATCCTCCTCATTAATCATAATGCTGACCGACTCGTCCTCATTAAGAATGACTGCCCCGCCTTTGGAATCATCCGCCAGATTAGGACTGATAAGGTGCTTTTCCACCAGCACTTTTTTGTCCAACTCACCCAGCTCATCCAGCCTCAGCAGTTCAAAGCTGCCGAAATCTGCAGAGGCATCGCCCTGAAATACAGGGGCAAGCTGCTCCAGCACCTCCTCCGACTGCTCTGTTGAAGCGAGCAGCGGGAACGGAAGATGCTCCAGATTACGGGCGATACGCATACGGCTGCTGATGACAATCTCCGAATGACTGCCGCCGCAGCGCATCCATTCACTAAGTGCTTGTTCGGTATACCGGAGACTTGACATGCCTGATCCCCCCTATATATCAAAGACTTTACTCTTGTGGCATTTCTTTTTCAAGCTTGCGGATTCTGTCCCTCAGCTCAGCTGCGGTCTCGAATTCCTCCTGCACAATACTCTGCTGTAATTCCTGCTTCAGCTCATCAATCTGGCGCTTGCACATAATCTGTGCTCCAGCCCGCTTAGGAAGCTTGCCGACATGTGCTGTACTGCCATGCACCCGTCTGAAGAGCGGGTCAAGCGTACTGTCGAAATACTTATAGCAGGAGCTGCAGCCGAACCGTCCCAGCTTGCTGAACTGTGAATAGGTCATGCCGCAGTTTTCACAATGCAGACCCTGCACACTTTGTGCTGCTGCTGATTTGCCCTTGCCCGAGCCCTCCAGATCCAGGAGACCGGAAAGCAAGCTGTGGATAGAGAAACCGCCCGCAGTTCCGGGAATCAGTTCACCCTTCTCCCGCGCACAGCTTTCGCAAATATGAAATTCCGTCTTCTCCCCGTTCACGATCTTCGTGAAGTGGAGTGTAGCCGGTTTGACGCCGCATTCCTGGCATAGCATGAGCGGTGTCCCTCCTTACCATTTGACAAATTATTTGCCCAATAAAGAGATTAGCATAGCCTTCATAAGCTTGGCACGAATCTCATCCCGGTACGGCAGATTAACCGTCAGGCATTCCCGGGAAACCGCAGACCGCATCAGACACGCTTCACGTTTGGAGAGGAAACGGGCCTCCTCCAGCTGATAAATCAGCCCTTCGGCAGAATTCTGATCAATATCATTCCCTATCGTGGAGTTCAGATGTGCGTATAAGGCCACATTCTGAGGCAGCTCATAGCGCTGAATCCGGATATATCCACCCCCGCCGCGTTTGCTCTCCACCACATATCCCTTTTCCAATGTGAACCGTGTGCTGATGACGTAATTGATCTGTGACGGGACACAGGAGAACTGGTCCGCCAGATCATTGCGCTGAATTTCCACCGTACCTTCGGGACTTTCATGCAAAATATTCTTCAGATATTGTTCAATAATATCGGAGATATTACGCATCACTCATCCTCCAGTGTGTAAGCATTGGTTAAATCTGTGCTGCGCCAACGCCTGCCGCCCAGTGACATGCTCTTAAGAACTTAACCCTGGCAATGCAATAAGAATCGGCTGCAATAGCCTCTGCACTGCGCTTTTTCTCTAAATGTTACATTCCTGAGAACGATCCTATCCGGCCTGCGTTGACTTTGACTTTCTTTGACTTTTTCATATTATAACATATTCTCACTGAATTCCAAGGGGTTACTCTTATTTTTTACTTTTTGGCTGTAATGTATTCCGGTTGCCTGCTTAGTTCACTGAACTTGGGCATTATGTATAGGAAAGCTCCTCCGCTTCCAAGGAAAGAAGAAGAGCCGTTCGCTGTCAGAAAAAATCGAATAATGCCGTCTCAGCCTGCGGAATCAGCGCTTCAAGCCAAGCAGTCGCCTCAGCAGTCCCGGATAGTTGTCCGTACTTTGCCGCTTGAAGCGGACGCTTGTATCCCATCAGCAGCACAGTAAGCGTGCCGATACCACATTCCAGGTCAGCGTCTGACCGCTCGCCCTGAATCCGGATAAACGTCGCCTCCCCCTGCTCCGACACCGTCCACCGCCATAACCCGTTGTTCCAGGGCGCATGCTTATCTTCAATATAGAGCACCCGCTCCCGGTCACCCTCCGGCACATTGAAGGTCATGCTCTCCACAAAAGCCTTAGCATTGACGATTCGCGCCATGAAGTATGGATAATTCTCCTGTTCAATCCGCGGATCAGGGAGGAGAAAAGGCAGAATGTCGTCAGCAGGCACCAGCTTCAGCTGCGCAGCCGTAATCATGGAGTCATGATTGGCAAGGAAGGTCCACAAGCCCTGGCGGGCAAGCTCGTTCCCATAGATGAACTCATCTATGACCAGCTCCTGCTGCACTATTTTATACAGCACATAGCCTTCCGGTTCACCCTCCTCTGAATAAAACACACAGGAATGCGTATCATCATCAAGCACACTTTCCTTCCACCAGGTCTCAGTACGCTGGAGACTCCCGTTATACCTCATGGCGAATTGATCATACAGCTGCTGGAATACTGCAAAATCAGGAGTATCGCGCTTCACGCTGCCCTTAATCTCCGTCTTGTGCGGGAACTTCCCTACCGGAAGAGTGTACTTCTTATATTCACAATAGATCTCCCAGCCGAATTTACGGTAAAAGGGAATCAGGAACGGATGCAAAAAGGACAATGTCTGACCGGCTTCGTTCATGGTCTGGAGCGCATGGGTCAGCAGATGGGCCACATACCCCTGCCTGCGGTTCTCCGGCCAAGTCGCTACACCGGCGATGCCCCCCATAGAAACGGGCTTGCCTTGTATATATACCTGTAACGGAAGAAGCGTCAGCTTCGCACCGATGCTGTCCCCTTCAAAAATCGCCCAGGTTTGTTCCGGTTTGAATTTTTCCTTGGCACGTACTCTATCTTCTGCTGAAACCTTATATTTAAAAGCATATTCGGACAAGCTCAGGCTGTCCTCAAATTCTCCGGCACGTAATTGCCTGATTTCCATTCTGTTCCCCCCGTTACATTTCATAAACTAGCTCCAGTTATTTGCTTAATAGAGAGTATAACAAGCGAAGCCGCCAGATGCTAATAGAGGCTTGCCATCAGCTACAAAAAGAATAGTTATCCACAGCTTTTGCACAGCAACGCAAAAAACCGGAAAGAGATTCTTTCCGGCTGAAATGAGTTATCCACGAATACGTTTTATCTATCCACAATATTCACTTTTTATCCACAAAATCGGTGTATTACTTATGTTTTCGCTTGACTCATCCACAATATTATGCGTTATGTTCCCATAATCCGGGGATCAATTCGTTCCTGCAAAGGTATCCACATGTGCGCAACTTTTCTGTACTTACTGAAATCTATCCACAGCTTTTCCACAGCCCTGCCTGCACGCAAAAAAACCACTGTCGATTGCTCAACAATGGCTCATGCGCTTGGCAACGTCCTACTCTCCCAGGACCCTTCGGTCCAAGTACCATCGGCGCTGGAGGGCTTAACGGTCGTGTTCGGGATGGGTACGTGTGGAACCCCTCCGCTATCGCCACCAAACATGATTTTTGCGCTGCGTGGACATCTGTGAGATCACTCCCGCAAAATATCAATCCTTAGAAAGGACATGCAGCTTAAAATCGTTCAGGAATTTGATTCCTGAAAACTGAATCCGAAACGAATCTGCGCTCGCCCTTCTTACGGGGCCCCCGGAAAGTACTCGGAATCCGCTTCGTCAGCGTCATCTTCACTTTTTGGGGTAGTTTTTTGGATAAGCCCTCGACCGATTAGTATTGGTCAGCTCCATGCATTGCTGCACTTCCACCTCCAACCTATCTACCTCGTCGTCTTCAAGGGGTCTTACATACTGGGAAATCTCATCTTGAGGGGGGCTTCACGCTTAGATGCTTTCAGCGCTTATCCCGTCCGTACGTAGCTACTCAGCCATGCTCCTGGCGGAACAACTGATGCACCAGCGGTACGTCCATCCCGGTCCTCTCGTACTAAGGACAGCTCCTCTCAAATTTCCTGCGCCCACGACAGATAGGGACCGAACTGTCTCACGACGTTCTGAACCCAGCTCGCGTACCGCTTTAATGGGCGAACAGCCCAACCCTTGGGACCTACTTCAGCCCCAGGATGCGATGAGCCGACATCGAGGTGCCAAACCTCCCCGTCGATGTGGACTCTTGGGGGAGATAAGCCTGTTATCCCCAGGGTAGCTTTTATCCGTTGAGCGATGGCCCTTCCATGCGGTACCACCGGATCACTAAGTCCGACTTTCGTCCCTGCTCGACTTGTAGGTCTCGCAGTCAAGCTCCCTTATGCCTTTGCACTCTGCGAATGATTTCCAACCATTCTGAGGGAACCTTTGAACGCCTCCGTTACTCTTTAGGAGGCGACCGCCCCAGTCAAACTGCCCGCCTGACACGGTCCCCGTACCCGCTTAGGGTACCAGGTTAGAACCTAGATACGATCAGGGTGGTATCCCAACGGCGCCTCCAAGAAAGCTTGCGCTCTCTTTTCTACGGCTCCCACCTATCCTGTACAGATCGTACCCAAATTCAATATCAAGCTGCAGTAAAGCTCCATGGGGTCTTTCCGTCTTGTCGCGGGTAACCTGCATCTTCACAGGTATTAAAATTTCACCGGATCTCTCGTTGAGACAGCGCCCAAGTCGTTACGCCATTCGTGCGGGTCAGAATTTACCTGACAAGGAATTTCGCTACCTTAGGACCGTTATAGTTACGGCCGCCGTTTACTGGGGCTTCGGTTCACAGCTTCGGATTGCTCCTAACCGCTCCCCTTAACCTTCCAGCACCGGGCAGGCGTCAGCCCGTATACTTCGCCTTACGGCTTCGCACAGACCTGTGTTTTTGCTAAACAGTCGCTTGGGCCTTTTCACTGCGGCCCCCTCGGGCTATTCACCCTACCGAGGCACCCCTTCTCCCGAAGTTACGGGGTCATTTTGCCGAGTTCCTTAACGAGAGTTCTTCCGCGCGCCTTAGAATTCTCTTCTCGCCTACCTGTGTCGGTTTGCGGTACGGGCACCTTCTCCTGGCTAGAGGCTTTTCTTGGCAGTGTGAGATCATGACCTTCGCTACTGTAATTTTCGCTCCCCATCACAGCCCAGCCTTACGGTGTGCGGATTTGCCTACACACCAGCCTCACTGCTTAGACGGACATCCATCAGTCCGCGTCACTACCCTCCTGCGTCACCCCATCGCTCATAGCGGATTACGGTGGTACAGTAATTTCAAACTGTTGTCCTTCGACTACGCCTGTCGGCCTCGCCTTAGGTCCCGACTTACCCTGAGCGGACGAGCCTTCCTCAGGAAACCTTGGGCTTTCGGCGGATCAGATTCTCACTGATCTTTTCGTTACTCATACCGGCATTCTCACTTGTATGCTGTCCAGCGCTCCTTACGGTACACCTTCAACCCACATACAACGCTCCCCTACCCCAGGATCGACTTCACTCCAGCTTCGAAGTCTGTGTTTATCCCCTGAGAGCATTTAGCCATTCATCCCTTCGGATATTTCACGGCATCAATGTCAATCTGGATAAACACGCCTCAAAGGCGCAGTGAAGTCGATCCTAGCCATAGCTTCGGTGGTGTGTTTAGCCCCGTTACATTTTCGGCGCAGAGTCACTCGACCAGTGAGCTATTACGCACTCTTTCAATGGTGGCTGCTTCTAAGCCAACATCCTGGTTGTCTGTGCAACTCCACATCCTTTCCCACTTAACACACACTTGGGGACCTTAGCTGATGGTCTGGGCTGTTTCCCTTTTGACAATGGATCTTAGCACTCACTGTCTGACTCCCGGCAAGAAGGTAATGGCATTCGGAGTTTGACTGAGCTTGGTAACCCTTGCGGGCCCCGCACCCAATCAGTGCTCTACCTCCACCACTCCATTCACCGAGGCTAGCCCTAAAGCTATTTCGGGGAGAACCAGCTATCTCCGAGTTCGATTGGAATTTCTCCGCTACCCCCACCTCATCCCCGCATTTTTCAACATGCGTGGGTTCGGGCCTCCAGTGCGTGTTACCGCACCTTCACCCTGGACAGGGGTAGATCACACGGTTTCGGGTCTACGTCCACATACTCAGTCGCCCTATTCAGACTCGCTTTCGCTGCGGCTCCGGCTTCTCACCTTAACCTTGCATGTTAAACGTAACTCGCCGGTTCATTCTACAAAAGGCACGCCATCATCCATAAAGAGGACTCTGACTTTTTGTAAGCACACGGTTTCAGGTTCTATTTCACTCCCCTTCCGGGGTGCTTTTCACCTTTCCCTCACGGTACTGTTTCACTATCGGTCGCCAGGTAGTATTTAGCCTTAGCAGATGGTCCTGCTGGATTCATACGGGGTTTCACGTGCCCCGCACTACTCGGGATCCGTCTCGGAGAGAATACCATTTCGGCTACAGGGCTTTTACCTCTATCGCGGGCCTTTCCAGACCTCTTCGCCTACCGTATTCCTTTGTAACTCCATGTGAGACGTCCCACAACCCCAAGGGGCAAGCCCCTTGGTTTAGGCTGTTCCGCGTTCGCTCGCCGCTACTGACGGAATCACTATTGTTTTCTCTTCCTCAGGGTACTTAGATGTTTCAGTTCCCCTGGTCTGCCTCTGCGTATCCTATGTATTCAGATACGAGTAACTGCGAATTACCACAGCTGGGTTTCCCCATTCGGACACCCCCGGATCAAAGCTTGCTTACAGCTCCCCGAGGCAGTTTCGTTGTTCGCCACGTCCTTCGTCGGCTCCTGGCGCCTAGGCATCCTCCGTGTGCTCTTAGTAGCTTAACCAATGTGTTTTCCGTTAGGAAAATCACTTAGCATCACTAAAATATTGAAACTTGTTTACACAAGTTCAGCTTAAAGGAATGTTCTAAAACGCAAATTCGTTTCGGTATCCAGTTTTCAAGGATCAAGTTGTATCCAATATTTTAGACATACAAATAGATGAAGTTTGTTGGTGGAGCCAAGCGGGATCGAACCGCTGACCTCCTGCTTGCAAGGCAGGCGCTCTCCCAGCTGAGCTATGGCCCCGCAAATTCCATCAAAACCGAACAAATGGAAACGCTCAAGGCTTTACAAAGTAAAGCCTGCTTCAGGAAGTAAGCTTCCTGAAGACTTTTATTTGAATGTCACCATTGCAGGTGACGATTCTCCATAGAAAGGAGGTGATCCAGCCGCACCTTCCGATACGGCTACCTTGTTACGACTTCACCCCAATCATCTACCCCACCTTCGGCGGCTGGCTCCCTTGCGGGTTACCCCACCGACTTCGGGTGTTGTAAACTCTCGTGGTGTGACGGGCGGTGTGTACAAGACCCGGGAACGTATTCACCGCGGCATGCTGATCCGCGATTACTAGCAATTCCGACTTCATGCAGGCGAGTTGCAGCCTGCAATCCGAACTGAGACCGGCTTTGCTGGGATTGGCTCCACCTCGCGGCTTCGCTTCCCGTTGTACCGGCCATTGTAGTACGTGTGTAGCCCAGGTCATAAGGGGCATGATGATTTGACGTCATCCCCACCTTCCTCCGGTTTGTCACCGGCAGTCACTCTAGAGTGCCCAGCTCAACCTGCTGGCAACTAAAGTCAAGGGTTGCGCTCGTTGCGGGACTTAACCCAACATCTCACGACACGAGCTGACGACAACCATGCACCACCTGTCTCAACTTTCCCCGAAGGGCACCTGATGCATCTCTGCTTCGTTAGTTGGATGTCAAGACCTGGTAAGGTTCTTCGCGTTGCTTCGAATTAAACCACATACTCCACTGCTTGTGCGGGTCCCCGTCAATTCCTTTGAGTTTCAGTCTTGCGACCGTACTCCCCAGGCGGAGTGCTTACTGTGTTAACTTCGGCACCAAGGGTATCGAAACCCCTAACACCTAGCACTCATCGTTTACGGCGTGGACTACCAGGGTATCTAATCCTGTTTGCTCCCCACGCTTTCGCGCCTCAGCGTCAGTTACAGCCCAGAAAGTCGCCTTCGCCACTGGTGTTCCTCCACATATCTACGCATTTCACCGCTACACGTGGAATTCCACTTTCCTCTTCTGTACTCAAGTCACCCAGTTTCCAGTGCGACCTCAGGTTGAGCCCAAGGTTTAAACACCAGACTTAAATAACCGCCTGCGCGCGCTTTACGCCCAATAATTCCGGACAACGCTTGCCCCCTACGTATTACCGCGGCTGCTGGCACGTAGTTAGCCGGGGCTTTCTTCTCAGGTACCGTCACTCCGGCAGCAGTTACTCTACCGGACGTTCTTCCCTGGCAACAGAGCTTTACGATCCGAAAACCTTCATCACTCACGCGGCGTTGCTCCGTCAGGCTTGCGCCCATTGCGGAAGATTCCCTACTGCTGCCTCCCGTAGGAGTCTGGGCCGTGTCTCAGTCCCAGTGTGGCCGTTCACCCTCTCAGGTCGGCTACGCATCGTCGCCTTGGTGGGCCGTTACCCCACCAACTAGCTAATGCGCCGCAGGCCCATCCCCAAGCAGCAGATTGCTCCGCCTTTCATTCTCTCCTCAGGAGAAGAAAGAAATTATCCGGTATTAGCTACCGTTTCCGGTAGTTATCCCAGGCTTGAGGGCAGGTTGCCTACGTGTTACTCACCCGTCCGCCGCTAAGTTTGAAAGGAAGCAAGCTTCCTCTCAAACTCCGCTCGACTTGCATGTATTAGGCACGCCGCCAGCGTTCGTCCTGAGCCAGGATCAAACTCTCCAATTAGGACGCTTACGAAGTAAGCGTCACCTGCAAACTCTTCGGTCCAGCTCAGCTGAGCAGATGAAGAGTTTGCAGTATAGAAAGAGCGATTGCTCATTTTGAAACTGACGATTCATTGAATGAATCTTGTAAAAATTAAAGCGTTCCATTTGTTCAGTTTTCAAAGAACTTGCTCCCGGCATATCAACTTTATGTCTCTTGCACAGGAATTAGATCATATCATTTTATTACGTTTGTTGTCAACTTATTTTTCTTCCGCCGCTCCATTCAGCGTCGATGTCTCATAAGCACAAGAGATAATATATCACGCGCTCCAAGCCTTTGCAAGCTTTTTTTCAAATGAAGATTAGCCTCCCTTTTTTTTGAGTTAATTATGAATAGTTCACCGCAGCCCTGCACAAATTGATTCCCATAATACTTCATTTGTCGCTACAATAGAATTTATCTTCATATCCATAGATAACTAACTTATTAGCTATTCTGAAAGGAGTTCAAATGTCCAACAAGACTCTGCCTCAAGCTCCACCCGGCCCTCTGGGGGAATCACGCAATCTGCAGCAGGCTACCATCTACCGCATTTTGCTCGCTGTCAGCTTTGTTCATTTATTCAACGATTCCATTCAGGCATTGATTCCGGCGATGTTCCCTGTACTGAAAGATAATCTGGTGCTCTCCTATACCCAGATCGGCTGGATAGCATTCGCGCTGAATCTCACCTCCTCGGTAATTCAGCCTATTATTGGCTTCGCTGCTGACCGTAAGCCGCGTCCGATTCTGCTGCCGCTGGGGATGTGCTGCACCTTTGCCGGAGTGTTCCTGCTCGCTTTTGCCGGTAATTATGTATTAGTGATTGTGTCCGTAATGCTGGTGGGCTTCGGATCAGCTGCGTTCCATCCGGAAGGCATGCGCGTGGCTCATATGGCTGCCGGTCAGCGCAAGGGGCTGTCGCAATCCATATTTCAGGTGGGCGGCAACGCCGGTCAGGCCTTGGGTCCTCTATTAATGAAGTGGGTATTCATTCCCTTCGGTCAGATGGGTGCGCTCGGCTTCACCGTTATCGCTGCGGCCGGAGTCGCCATCCAAGCCTATGTGGCCCGCTGGTACCGGGAGATGCTGGATGCCGGATACACCTTCCGCAAAAAGTCGGCAGCCCGCTCCATCGACCCTGCCCGCAGCAAACGCATTCTGATTACAACGGTTATTCTGGTCTTCATCGTATTCGTGCGGTCCTGGTACGGCGCCTCCATCGGCGGGTATTATGCCTTCTATTTAATGGACAAATACGGGATGACACTGGATAAGGCACAGATCTATATCTTCATCTATCTCGCTGCCGGTGCTGTCGGCACTTTCTTCGGGGGCCCGCTTGCAGACCGCTTCGGCCGCCGCAATCTCATCCTGGTGTCGATGATCGGGACGGTACCGTTTGCGCTGGCCCTGCCTTTTGTGAACCAGTTCTGGGCAGCCGTGCTGCTGATCATCTCCGGGTTCATTCTGCTGTCCAGCTTCTCCGTCACTGTGATCTACGCACAGATGCTGTATCCGGGCAATATCGGGACGGTCTCGGGTCTGATTACCGGCCTTGCGTTCGGGCTTGGCGGAATTGGTTCTGTCGTGATTGGGCATCTGATCGACACGATTGGAATCGCCACAGTGTTCGTAGCCTGCGGCTTCCTGCCCCTGCTCGGCCTCTTGGCTCTGCTGCTGCCCGGTGACAAGAAGCTGGAGGAATGGGCTGCCGAATAAGCACAACTATTCATAGCATCGAAAGAACCTTGGAGAACATAGCAGCCGCAAGCCCGCTGCCGGCAGTCATATAGTTGTCCGGATCAGAGTGGTCGAAGCCCATCCATACCGCTGCGGTCCATCTGGGGGTATAGCCTACAAACCATAGATCCCGGTTGGCTTTGCCGGGAACTCCCGGCAGATCCAACTGCGTGGTTCCTGTCTTACCGGCGACCGTAACCTCCATTCGCGCCCGTTTGCCCGTCCCTTCACTCACCGCCTGACGGAGCATTCCGGTCAAATCCGCTGCGGTTCGCGCCGAAATGACCTGCTGCGGCGCAGAGACATGCGAGTAAACTACCCGGTCCTGCGTATCCCTGATACTACGTACCAGATATGCCTTGTTAAGAATGCCTCCATTCGCAAAGACAGTGTATGCCTGGGCCATCGTGAGCGGGGAGACGCCGCCATGCAGACCTCCAAGGGCAATAGCCAGATGATTGTCCTCTACCCCGAGTTCTACCCCCAGCTTGGCAGCAAACCCGCGGGCGTAGCTGACCCCCACCTGATGCAGCAGCCATACCGCAGGGGCATTGATGGACTGCTGCAGGGCTACCCTCATGCTCACCTGCCCACGGTATACTCCGTTCAGGTTAGCGGGTCTGTAGCTGCCATAGGCTGTTTTAATGTCAGGCAGGAGACTGTCCGGCGTATACTTGCCGCTCTCCAGCGCCGGCCCATAATCTATAATGGGCTTGAGCGCGGAGCCTGGCTGCCGGGAAGGCGTTACGGCTCTGTTCAGACCGCCAGTACGCGGGCTTCGCCCGCCCAACAGTGCGGCCACTTCACCGGTCCGCTGGTCCATGATGACCATGGCTGCTTCTGCTCGCTGGTTTTTGCCATCCGGCGGAAATGCCTCTTCCTGTGAGAAGGCCCGCTCCATAGCCCGCTGCGCCTCAATATTCATGCCCGTCACCAGTGTATATCCGCCTGTGCTTAACTCCTTTTGCGATAATCCTGTCTGCCGCATCGCTTCCTGAATTGCCGCATCCATATAGGACGCCCCGACTATCTCAGTCTTATCCTTAACCGGAGGTACGTAGGTGCTCTTCATTGCTGCCGTCATCTGCCCGGTTGTTATCAGCTTGTGCTGCTGCATTATCCGCAAGACCAGATCCCGTCTGCCTGCTGACAATTCAATGTTGTCTGCCGGGTTATAGATGGAAGGCCCTTTGGGAATAGCCGCCAGTGTCGCGATCTGTCCAATCTCCAACTGCTTCAGATCAGTTATACCATAATAACGCTCCGCTGCAGATTTCACCCCATATTGCCCTTGTCCCATATAAATTTGATTAAGATACAGCTGCAAAATCTCTTCCTTCGATAACTGCTTCTCCAGCGCCAACGCTATTGAGGCCTCGTTCAGCTTACGCAGCAGATTCTGCTCCCGGTTCAGATACAACCCCCTTGCCAGCTGCTGAGTGATGCTGCTTCCGCCCTCCGATACCCCCATATGTACGGTATTGTTGACTAATGCACGGGCTATTCCCTGGTAGTCCAGACCTTTATGGCTGTAAAAACGGCGGTCCTCTACAGCAATGAAAGTATCTATGAGCAGCTGCGGCATTTCTCCTAGTCCTGCTTTGCTTCGATAGCCCGTTTCAGGCAGCGGTATTCTCCGCAGCACTGTTCCGTCAGAGGCCATAATGACGCTTGATTCCGGTAAAATCATTTTCTCCGGATAACGGTCCAGCATCAGCTTTCCATACTGACTCATATAGATCATTCCTGCTAGCATGAGAATAGCAAGGATGACTGTTAGATCAAAAACGGCATAGCAAATACGCAGCAGCGATCTCCGTCCTGTTCTCATACCTGCCGAGTCCAATTCTCCAGAAGCTTTTCCAGTCCGAGCGCCTCGTGCTTAGCCATTACCAGATGCTGCAGAACTCCACTGGGGATAATATTGACCGCTTCCTCTGACTCCGCCACTGTCTGTTCCAACGTGCGGATCAACGCCCTCGTCCGCAAAATAAGCGCTATGAACTCTTGTGCATCCGGCTCCGGCATTTGTATTTGCGGTGCAGGGGCCGCTGCCGGCCGCAATCCGGCCTGATGAATCCGGCGCAGACTAGCGGCCAGCCGTCGGAATTCCCCACCCGATTGCACCTCAAGGTCCGTAAGCTCACAGGAGCCGTTAACCGCCAGTTGTTCTGCGGCGCGAAGCAGCGCTGTGGTATCGTTGGCTGCTTTGTGTGAACGGAGCAGGAACAGCCCTGCACATAGGGCGGTGAACATCATGACAGCCGCCGGTCTTGCGCCGATATGATTGATGACCCAATGCATGAAACGGACAAACAGCGCAGTCGATTCCGGCGTATACCAGGAATAGAGCATAGTAAAAATCCCCCGCATAAGCAGCAACAGCAATGCACTAAGCAGAGCGCTACCGCAGAATATGTAGAGGTAAAGTGTGCGGATCGTGTGTATTTTTGACATCAGCCAAGTTCTCCTGCCTCCCCGGGTCTCATCCCATAGCCCAAGGATATCGGCTAAATCTTAAGAAACACCATTGCCACTTCTTAAGAAATACTGAAGATTGTCAGGAGGATACCGGAAATCGGGTAACAAAGTCAGTCCGGGTTCTGGTGCTGTGAGCCGTAATCTCCCCATGATGCCTTTCCACAATTCCCTTGGCAATCGCCAGACCCAATCCCGATCCCCCGGTAATCTGCGATCTGGAACGCTCCGCCCGGTAGAACCGCTCAAAAATATGTGGAAGATCCCCCTCCGCAATCATCTCGCCGAAATTGCTGATCCGCACAACTGCATCGTTACCTTCACGGCTGAGTCCAATCTCAAGCCGTTTCCCGTCCTTCCCGTACCGGATCGCATTGGCAATCAGATTCTCATACGCACGTACCAATTCATAAGGAGCCGCTTCAATCCACAGCGATTCGGTATCATCCTGCAGTTCATAAGTCATGCCTTCACGGGTCAGTGCCGGAACCGATTCCTCCGCAAGCTGGCGCATAAATGCTTTGAGATCGAGCCGCTCGAGCACTAACGGCAGTCTGCTGCTGTTAACCCGCGTGTATTCAAACAAGTCGTCTATCAGCTTGCGCAGCACCAATGACTTCTGATAGGCAATCCCTACATAGTAACGTATCTCCGTCTCTTCCCGGCAGCGGTCCTGCTCAATATATTCTAAAAACCCAAGCACTGAGGTCAACGGCGTGCGGAGATCATGTGATACACCGGTAATCAGCTCGTTTTTAGACTCAACAGCCTTGCGTTCTTCCAGCAGCGAATGCTGTAGCCGCTCAGACATAATGTTGATGTTCTCTGCAAGTACCCCCAGCTCGTCCGACGTTCGAACCTCAATCCGGTGCGATTCATCAAGCTTCGTGATCTGCTGGATACCGCTGGTGATCTCTTCGAGGTACGAGACGATTTTACGCGTATAGATGAAGAAGAAAATCAGGAAGCTGGCAATCCCGACAGCAGTCATGAGCGGCGCTGAGCCGATATGGTTGATGATCCATTTCAAAGTAAGCGAGTACAGCGCAGAAGGCTCCTCCGGATTCAGATAAACTAAGGAATTGACCAGCCGATAACCAGCCAAAAGCAGAGCTCCCCCCGACAAAATACTCAGCACAAAGGCCCAGATAAACTTCCAGCGGATGGTGCTTATATATTTGGTGTTCAATACAGTTCCCCTCAGCTTTCAGGATGGATGATCCAGTTTGTAGCCAATACCCCATACGGTCTGCACATAACGGGGCTGCTTTGCGTTCAGCTCGATTTTGTCGCGGATATTGCGGACATGCACCATCACGGTGTTGCCGCCATCCAGAAAAGGCTCGTTCCACACTTTCAGATAAATCTGCTCCATACTGAGCACCTGTCCCTGATGCCGCGCCAGAAGTTCCAGGATAGAAAACTCGCGGGGTGTCAGCTTCACCTTGCGATTGTCCACACTTACCTCATGCCGAAGTGTATCTATCAGCAAATCTTCAAAGATCAGTTCATGCTCATTCGTTCTGGCAGAAGTGCCGCGATTCAATTTATGGTAACGGCGCAGCTGCGATTTGGCCCGCGCCACCAGTTCCAGCGGATTAAACGGCTTGCCCACATAATCGTCTGCACCGATGCTGAGTCCAAGGATTTTGTCCATATCGGCATTCTTGGCGGAGAGCATAATAATCGGCATGTTGCGTTCTTCACGAATCTTCATGCAGGCGGCAATCCCATCCATGTGTGGCATCATCACATCCAGTATAATGAGATCCACCTCTTCCTTGCCAAGGCATTCAAGGGCCTCCCTTCCGTCAAATGCCTTAAGCAGCCGGTACCCCTCATTGCGAAAATAGATATCCAGCAGTTCCACAATCTCCACTTCATCATCCACCAGCAGTATCGTTTCTTGGTTCACGGGCATTTAATCCTTTCCTCAGCTCTTTCCATTAGTCTATAAGAAAAAGTTCAGCGAAGGCAACCATACGGCCGGGCTTAATCGGGGTAATATTATTCAGCGGTGTTTTTTTGCGGTACAATTAGTTAAAACTTAAATTAATAATGATGTTGGACACTTATTCATCAACGGGAGGGGCTGCAGGTGAAAAAAATATTGACCGGCATCCGCAAGGGTTACGGAAAGAAGCTCGTCTCGATTCACTTGTGGAATGCCTGGCTGGTCTTAATCCTTGCCGTTAGCGGTCTGATGCTGGTGGGCGGCTTCTGGAGAGAGCTGCTGGGTGAAGGCAGAGTGTGGCTGAAATGGGCCCATATCGTGTTCGGTCTGGCGCTGTTGATCCCTGTGGTCTATTATCTGCTCCTGGCGGCGAAGCACTGGAAACGGCTCAAGGGTAAACCTGCGCAAAAGGCCAACGTCCTCTTCGTGCTGACGCTTTTGACCGGCTGGCTGATCTCAGGGGTTGTGCTCTGGCAATTCAGGCTTGCCGGGCCGAGAGCAGCGAATACTGCGTTATTCATCCATGATCTGCTGACCTGGGTTGGCCTTCCAGTCATCATCTATCACTCCATTACCCGGGTGAAGTGGCTGAAGGAGCCCAAGAAGCGCACGATTGTGGCAGAAGCTGGACGGGCGCAGCCTGGGGCTCCTTCTGAAGCCCAGCCTATGTATTCACGCCGTGGTTTCATCAAGGTTGCGGTAGGCGCAGGGCTTGCTGTCACGCTCGGTCCAACTTTTGTCCGCTGGATCGGTAAATCCCTGCAGTTTCCGGGTGCAGCCGACTATGCGGCTACCAATGCCAATGCATTGATTCCTGACCCTGTTCCGCTGGCGGAATCTGCACCTCCTATCGGCGGGGGAGCCGAGGGCAGCTTTCGCGTATATACGGTCACGGCCATTCCTGCGTTTGATAACTCCAACTGGTCTTTTACTATTGATGGCCTGGTGGATAAGAAGCTGAGCTGGAACTGGGAAGAGTTCGTCAAGCTGCAGCGCGAGGTGCAGGTCAGTGATTTTCACTGCGTGACCGGCTGGTCTGTGTACAAAAATACATGGGAGGGCCTCCCCCTCTCGAAGCTGCTCGATATGGCCGGTGTGCAGCCTGGGGCCGTCATGGTCAAGTTCTACTCGGGCGACGGTGTCTATACGGACTCACTCACTCTGGATCAGGCGAGGATGGACGATATCATGGTGGCCGTGATGCACGATGGCAAACCTATCCCCAATCAGCTTGGCGGGCCGGTTCGTCTCGTTACTCCGCAAATGTATGCCTATAAATCAGTCAAATGGCTGAACCGGATTGAGTTAATCAATGAAGATTATGTCGGGTACTGGGAACAGCGGGGGTACGATAAGGATGCCTGGCTGCCGGGTGCGAAGCGGGTATAATGTAGCATCCACCTTCTATTTAAATTTTAAAAACCTCCGCTCCCAATTAGGGATTTGGAGGTTTTTTGTGCTTGCATGATAGATTACAGGCTTCTGAAGGAAGCATCGTACAGGCGGAACATGGTTTTGTAGCCGGACTCGTCAATCTTGATGCCGACATCCAGGCGCCCCGATATTTCCAGCGGACCTGAGGTGTGGCGGAGCTTACTGCCTTCAGGAACAAACACGATCATAATCTTGTTCCAGTAGGTCTCATCCCCATTATCGAACGGACACTCTGCACCCGGTTCGGGAATAAGCAGAAACCAGTTTTTCTCAAAAGAAAGCACCTCACCCATGAACCCCTTAATAGTGACCTGCTGTCCGCTGAGGTCCCAGAAGTGCTCTGAGGGCCGGGTCTGATCGTCTCCGTCAAAAAAACCGTTCCAGTCTATGGCTGTATTTCCTGTGGAAGAAGTCCCTGACGTAGCTGGCCTAGCCGCTACAGCTGTAGGGGATAGAGACGGGCTTAACGCCGGAGCTGGATCAGACTTAACGGGCTCTGCTCCAGCGCTGCTCCCTTCATTACCCTTAGGCGCTGCCGCTGGGCGGGGGCTTTGTACAGAAGAAGAGGCGGAGGGACTCGGGGGAGTAGTTACAGTCTTCCCGGAAGGCTGCCGGGTAGCCGTTCGTACAGGTGCAGCAGTTGGAGCGGGAGACGGCTTGGACGTAACCGTCACCTTAGGGACGGCATCCCCACCTTTGGATGGAGCAGCGGATGCCGCAGCTCCGCCCTTGGCAACTGGAGCATTGGCCTGCGGGGAAGGGGCGGCGGATATCTGTGCTTCCGCCGGGACTTCCGCAGTGCTCTGCGGAGCTTCCGCCACTGCTGCAAAGGATTCTCCGTTGCCTTCGGTAGCAGCATTCTGGCCACATGCCTGAAGCAGCAGCATACCTGTCACAGCTCCCGCCAGCAGAAGCTTTCTTCCTTGTAGTCGTATCAATTGAACGTACCTCCTATGATTTGAACAAGGCAAGCGGATGCATCCGGTACATCCGGAAGGCTGGTCCAAGCGAGGACAGCAGGCCGATAGCCAGCGCCCCAAAGACAATAAGCCAATGCTCCGGTGTCCAGTGGTAGGGCTCAATTTGAATGCCCGCCTGCGAGAAGAGCATATCCCTTAGCAGATAAGCGCCTAGATGACCGATTACAAGCCCCGCGATGAGTCCGGTTGCAGTCACCAGCAGGCCTTCTGTGGTCAGGGAGAGCCATACGTAAGCCCTTGATTTTCCGAGAAGACGCAGTATTCCAACATCCTTGGTCCGCTCTGAGGCTGCTGCAACAAGAGATAATAGAATCGCAATACCTGCGAGCAGCACACATATGGACGTCAGCATTCCAAGCAGGCGTGAGCCCTGATCCACTGCATTCAACACATCGGACACAGCCTTGCTGGTATACACCGCCTGAACACCGCTGCTGCCATCGAACGCCTGCTTCAAATCATGAGCCCCCAGCAGACTAGCCGGCTTAACCAGCACTGCCGTAATCTCCCGCTCCTCAGGCGCCAGACCGTGTACAGCCCAGGCATAGTCCACCGTTGTAAAGACCGCACGGTCATCAGGAGTATGGAGTTCTGGAAGAATACCCGCTACCCTGTACCGAAAATCCTCATGGGCATGCCTGCCTGACTCTGCGGATTCATGTTCTTCCTCATAACCCTCTTCGTGCTCAGCCGCTGCGGATTCATGGTCTTCTCCCTGCACAAGTCCATGCGCCCCCGCAAAGGTATCGCCTACCTTCAGTCCCAGAGACCGGGCGACATAAGCTCCTACAATCGTATCGCCAGTATCGGCATACATCTTGCCTTCCTGTAGTCTGCTGCCGCCGTAGCGGGTGAAGAAGTACCCGGAATCTACCCCGACAATTGGATAGCCCTTGTAGTTGTCGCCCGTGGTCATTGCATAAGCGGCTTCCACAGACGGGTCACGCCGTGCCTCATCCAGTACAGCGAGCGGGATATTCCCGGTTGGTGCGCCGATATGATAAAAGGTATTGAGCACCAGCTGTGTCTCACTGCCCGCTGCTCCTATGACAAGATCAAAGGGCCCATAGCCTTTCTTGGCCCCCTGCTCAACACTCTGACGGGATAGAACAAGTAAGACAATAAAGGCAACTGTAATCGCCACGGCGCACACGGTAAGCAGAGACAGGAACCGCCGGTGCAGCACATTGCGGAGGGTGAGCCGGAACAGGCTCATAGTGAAATCCCCTCCTTGTCTATCCCGCTGAACGAAGACCGCTGCCGGGGGAATACCTCCCGGCGTACTTCATTGATATCTTGAATGTTTAAGCGGCGCGGAAACCGTTCAGCCATATTGAGATCATGGGTTACCACGATTAAGGTGTGTCCATGCGCTGCGCTAAGCTCCAAAAGCAAAGAGGATATCTCATCGGCAGTCTCCCAGTCCAAGCTGCCTGTCGGTTCATCTGCCAGCAGAAGCGGCGGGTGATTGACCATGGCCCTTACAATGGCAACGCGCTGCTGCTGCCCGCGTGAGAGCTGGGAAGGCAGCTGCCTTCCGCGGTCCTCCAGGCCCACCTGCTCCAGCCAGCCGTCCACTATGCGCCGCCGATCCTTGTGCGGAAGCCGGGCCGTCATGGCAATCTCGACATTCTGCCGTGCGGTCAGCGAGGGAATCAGATGGAAGTCCTGCAGCACATAGCCGACAGCAGAAGCACGGAAGGCATCGCGTTTCGCCTCAGTTAACTCGTGAAGCGGTTGTCCATCTACAGTAATTCTGCCGCTGTCTGCACGCATGATGCCGCTGATCAGGTGCAAAAGTGTGCTTTTACCGGACCCGCTGGGTCCGGTAATGGCTACGCGCTCTCCCTTTTCAACCTTCCAAAGCGGGATATCAAGAATCGGCACAGCTCTGCCGTCCACTTTGAATTGTTTGGTTACATTCTGAATCTGGAGCAATAAGTGCCACTCCTATCTGAGGACAATCCGCTCGGACAAGGCATCCCAGGTTAAGGTCGTGCCCTTCAACTGGTTGAAAGCACTAAGCGGAAGGTAGAGTACATTGTTATCGACATCCACCGTGTATGCAGCCGCTTTGCTGTTCAGCTTCGCTGTTTTACCGGTCAGATCGACTTCAATCGTATTCTTTCCAATAGTAAGCTTTGCAGCAGAAGTGCTTCCTGTATAGGTTCCTCCAAGCGCCTTCACCAGAGCCTGTGCCGGGTAGAGCACTTCATTGTCGCGGCTGATTTTGAACTTCGGATAGACATATTTCGACTGCAGCTCGGCGGAACGCTTGTTCAGATCCAGTCCCAGTATTCCTGCTCCCATAGTGGCGATCTGCGTATTATCGATCTGTCCCTTCACCTTGTCCGCAATCGGGCCATACGCCCATACCCCAACATCCACCGCAGAGTGTCCATGACCCGACCAGCCGACCAGCAAGCGCTTGGAAATCACTGCATTATATGCGCCTTCACGTTTGTAGGAAGAACCGTCGCCATTCATAATCTGGGTAACTTCCTCATCCGTCAGATCTGTAATCCAGGTGTTTGCCGTTACGATCTTGCGGATCTCTTCCGGTGTCTGTGCGGCTTCAAGATCGGCTGCCAGACTCTCGGAGGAATGCTTCTGCTTGTTCCACAGATCGATGTTGATCTCATAGATATTATCACGCGAGAGGGAAAGGCCGCCTGTCTCATGGTCAGCCGTAACGACCACGGAGGTATTTCCATTTTTCTTCGCAAAATCAACGGCTGTCTTGAAGGCTGCGTCGAAGTCGAGCGCTTCCTGCACGAGGGTCGGCAGATCGTTGGCATGACCGGCATGGTCGATACGCCCGCCTTCAATCATCATAACGAAGCCGTCTTTGTCGGTGGACAGAATATTCAGGGCCTTGGAGGTCATCGCCGAGAGGCTCGGAATTTCCGGAGTGCGGTCTGGAGTGTACGCCACATGGGAGTTACCGAACAAGCCTAACACCTTGGTATTCTTGGAAGTGAGCGCATTTAAGGCTGTGGTATTCTCAACAACCGTGTACCCTTTGGCTTTGAAGTCAGGCAGCAGGTTCTTATCCGTACGTTTGCCCTTCTCATCCTTGGTCAGGAAGAACTGCTTCCCGCCGCCCATAAGCACATCTACACCGCTCTCCAGATACTGCGAGGCAATCGCCGATTCATTGTCACGGTTACGGACATGGGATGCGTATACGGCTGGTGTGGCATGGGTGATACGGGCAGTGGTCACAAGACCGGTGGCCTTGCCCGCGCTCTCCGCAGCTTCGATTATAGAAGCAAACGGCTTGGATACATCCTCATTAGAGACACTGATGCCCGCGTTATAAGTTTTATGGCCCGTAGCAAATGCCGTACCGGCTGAGGCGGAGTCTGTGACGATCCCGGATACGATTTTACCGCTGTCCTCTCCCCGGTCTGCATATGTAGTAGCTTGTCCCACGTAGTATGGATCGAGGTTCAGGTGCTTGACACCCTTGGTATATTGCTGAAAATATCTTGCCGCCGACACTTGGGCCGGGCCCATGCCGTCGCCGATCAGAACGATTAGATTCTTAGACTGGGCCTTGGCAGCGCCCCCGGAATTAGCCGGGCTCTTGGCCGCACCTGCAAGGGTTGCTCCTGATACTACAGCTGCCGCCAATCCTCCAACAATCATGCCCCTCATTAACTTGTTCATCATATACCCCTTCCTCATTGTGACGGTTCTAATCCCAAGCTTACCTTGGAAAGATTAACTAACTGTCAAAATAAGTATGGAGTTGTATTAAATTATCAAGTGTTCATATATAAAAAGCCCTGTCCCCCCGCTGCCGTTAGGCAAAGGAAGTACAGGACTCCGTATAACTACTCTATCCGTCGATCGTTCCCAACTTACAGCTCCAGCAGCCGGATCAGCTCATCTTCATCCTCAATGACCTGAATACCGAGCTGCTGGGCCTTGGCCAGCTTGCTGCCCGCCTTCTCCCCGGCGATGACGAGGTCAGTCTTCTTGGAGACGCTGCCGGATACCTTGGCTCCCAGAGCTTCCAGGCGTTCGGCGGCTTCTTCGCGGGTCATTTTGTGCAGCGTACCTGTGAGTACAACAGTTAAACCGCTGAAGTAAGAGTTGGTAGCAATTACACGCGGAGCTTCTGGAGCCTTGGCCTCTACGCCCAGCGCCCGCATACGGTCGATGCTTACCACTACGAACGGGTCGGCAAAATAGTTCACGATGCTCTCCGCCACTATCCCCCCGATATCCGGCAGCCCGGCCAGCTCCTCCGCTGTAGCAGACATAACGGCTTCCAGGCTGCGGTAATGGTCGGCCAGCATTCTTGTTGTGGCTTTGCCGGTATTAGGAATGCCGAGCGCATAGAGGAAGGATGCCAGATCTCTGCCTTTGCTGTCTTCGAGTGCCTTCAGCAGATTCGCCGCCTTCTTCTCTCCGAACCGCTCCAGCTTCACCAGCTGGTCGAAGGTTAGCTCATACAGATCCGCAGGCTCCCGTACACTAAGCTCCTCATGCAGCTGAGCGGCCGTCTTCTCACTGAACGTCTCAATATCCATCGCATCTCTGGACGCGAAATGGGTAATCCGGCTGACAATCTGCGGCTTGCAGTCAAGCTTGTTGTTGCAGAACAGATGAGCGCCGCGCATCTCCAGCGGGAACCCGCAGGCCGGGCACTCCTCAGGGAATAGAATCTCCCCGCCGTCACTCTCTTCTGTCACCTTGCTCAGAATCTCCGGGATGACATCATTGGAGCGGCGGATGAACACCCGTGTGCCCAGTGCAAACTTCAGATTCTTGCGCTCAATATCGCCCACATTGTTAAGGGTGCAGTTCTGCACCGTAACCCCGGCTAGTTCTACAGCCTCCACCCGCGCGAGCGGAGTCACTTTGCCGGTGCGTCCGACATTCCAGCTTACAGATTCCAGAATGGTTGTGGTCTCTTCCGCCTCGAATTTATAGGCAACCGCCCAGCGCGGGAACTTGTCGGTATAGCCCAGCGCCTCACGGATGCGGAAGTCCGTGACCTTAATCACTGCTCCGTCAATCAGATAATCCAGACCGGAACGGCTCTCTTCAATCTCGGCCAGCTGCTCGGTTACATCATCGAAATTGCTGAAGTAGTTGAGGTAAGGGTTAACCTTGAACCGGTTGCTGCGCAGGAAATCCATCATCTCCTGATGATCGCCAAACTGCACGCCCTCTGCATACCCCACATTATAAAAGAAAGCATTCAGCCTGCGGTCGGCAGTCATCTTGGGATTCAGGTTGCGCAGCGCGCCCGCCGCACCATTGCGTGCATTCTTCAGCGGCTCTGCTGCGCGGGTATTATAATCCGCCAGTACAGACAGGTTCATAATTCCCTCGCCCTGCACTTCAATAACGCCTTCCTTGAACGGGATATTCAGCGGAACGGACTTAATCGTCTTCACCTGGGCCAGAATCCCCTCGCCTGTCACCCCGTTGCCGCGGGTAGCTGCTTGTACAAGCGCCCCGTCACGATAGGTCAGGTTCAGCGTCAAGCCGTCGAACTTCAGCTCCACGGCATAACACGGCTCCGGCAGCGGATTGTCCGGGTTCTTGGTATTATAATCATTCACCAGCTTCAGCACACGGGTGTTCCAGGTACGAAGCTGTTCAATATTCTGCGCCTTATCCAGACTCCACAGCGGTGCCAGATGGCGGTGCGGTGTGAAGCCCTTCAGCAGCTCCCCGCCTACCCGCTGGGTCGGGGAATGCGGCAATACAATTCCGCTCTCCGCTTCCAGTGCTACCAGCTTATCGTAGAGTACATCGTATTCCTTGTCGCTGATCTGCGGGGCATCCAGCGTATAGTAGTGATAATTGTATTGATTCAGCTCGGCAACAAGCTCTTCCATCGTGAACATAATATCCATCCGGCACATCCCTCCGTCAAATGGGTTTCCTACGGTTAGCGTGATCCAAAAGCACTGCCGTTAATCGCAAGCTTGATTTATTCAACTTTGGTGATCGGCGCAAAGCCGGCCAGCAGGCGCTTAACGCCTACCGGTGCCGGGAAGGCAATCTGCAGCTCCGTATCGTTGCCGCTGCCCTTCACGGCTACAATGGTGCCGGTGCCCCATTTGCCGTGGGCGACCTTGTCCCCCGCCTTGAAGCCTCCGGCCTCCGCAGCCGCCCCGGCCCCGCCCGTCGTGCGCTGCGCGCCTCCGGTCGTTACCACCACACGGCCCGCGCCAGGTACCGCGCTTGCCGAACTGCCGCTGCCGAAGCTGGCGGAACCGCCGCCTCCCGGCACGTTCCCGGCAGCAGCGGTGCGGCTGCCGAAGTTCCCCCGGCTGCCTCCGCTTCCCCCGAAGCCGCGCCCGCCATAGGCACCGCCTGCATCCGCGCCTCCGCGCCGGAAGCGGTCCGATTCACGGACGGTATCTTCCTTCAGCTCCTCCGGAATCTCCTCCAGGAAGCGGGACGGCGCATTCGCGTTCGTCCGCCCGAACAACGTGCGCATCCGTGCGCAGCTGAGGAACAGCTGCTTCTCCGCACGGGTAATGCCCACATACGCCAGCCGGCGTTCTTCTTCCAGCTCATCATTGTCCTGGAAGGCACGGCTGTGCGGGAACACCCCTTCCTCCATCCCGATGATGAAGACGGTCGGGAACTCCAGCCCCTTCGCGCTGTGCATAGTCATCAGCACCACCGCATCACTGCGTTCCTCATCATCGTTCACGCTGTCGATGTCCGCGATCAGTGCCAGATCGGTCAAGAAGGAGACCAGCGACTTGTCTTCATTGTTCTTCTCAAATTCCATCGTCACGGACAGGAACTCGTCAATGTTCTCCAGGCGTGAACGGGACTCCAGCGTATTCTCATTCTGCAATTCAAGGCGGTACTGGGACAGCTCGAGAATCTTCTCCGTCAGCTCTGTCACCGAGAGGAATTCCACCATCCGGTGCAGGGCTTCGATCATATCGTAGAATTCCACCAGCGTATTGCGGGTCCGTCCGGCGAACCCTAGATCATCCACTGTCTGCAACGCCCGAAAAATCGAGACGCCCTGAGAAGCAGCCGCTGCCGCCAGCTTGCCAACGGTTGTATCCCCCAGCCCGCGCTTCGGAACATTGATAATCCGCGTCAGACTGATATCATCATCAGGATTAGACAGCAAGCGGAGATACGCCAGCAGGTCCTTAATTTCCTTACGGTCATAGAACTTGATCCCCCCGACGATCTGGTAGGGAATATCCGATTTGATCAGAATTTCTTCTATTACACGGGACTGGGCGTTTGTACGGTACAGAATCGCATGGTTCTGGTAAGCCTGTCCCTGCTTCACATTCTTGCTGATCTCACCGGTGACGAAATATCCTTCGTCATGCTCAGTATCACCGCGGAACACCTTGATCTTCGCGCCTTCATCGGAGTCGGTCCACAGCTTCTTCGGCTTGCGGCCCGTATTGAGGGCAATCACACCGTTGGCGGCATTCAGAATATTCGAGGTGGAACGGTAATTCTGCTCCAGCAGAATCGTCTGGGCTTCGGGGTAATCCTCTTCGAAGTTCAGAATGTTCGAGATATCCGCCCCGCGCCAGCGGTAAATGGACTGGTCACTGTCCCCGACCACGCAAATCCGGTGGTGGCCTTCAGCCAGCATGCGGCAAAGCATGTACTGCGCACGGTTCGTATCCTGATACTCATCCACATGAATATACTTGAACTTCTTCTGATAGAAATCCAGTACGTCCGGCTTCTCCTTGAACAGCTCGATCGTCTTCATAATCAGGTCATCGAAATCCAGAGAGTTGTTGCTTCTCAGCCGGTGCTGATATTTGGTGTACACTTTAGCAACCAAGCCTTCAAAATAATCGCCGGCCTTCTGCTCATACTGCGCCGGTGTAATCAGTTCATTCTTGTTCGTGCTGATCACGGCCTGGATGGCCTTCGGCTCGAACTTCTTGGTATCGATGTCCAGATCCTTCATACAATTGCGGATGACGGACAGCTGGTCTGTCGAATCCAGAATGGAGAAATTCGAGGTGAAGCCGATCTGATCGATATCCTTCCGCAGAATCCGCACACACATGGAGTGAAAAGTGGAGACCCAAATATCCCGGCCCTCCGGCCCTACCAGCTTGGAGACACGATCCTGCATCTCCCGGGCGGCCTTATTCGTAAACGTAATCGCCAGAATCGCCCACGGCGGTGCCTTGCGGTTGGCAATCAGCCAGGCAATCCGGTGGGTCAGCACGCGGGTCTTGCCGCTGCCTGCGCCAGCCATGATGAGCAGGGGTCCTTCAGTTGCTTCTACAGCCTGACGCTGCGGGGGATTCAGACGGCTTACGGCGTCTTGTATGTTAACAAGTTGCATGTGTTACATGCTCCTTTCTGAATAAAAGCTATATCAAGAGGCACTTAAGGTTTGAACTCTAAGCTTGGTCGTCACTGCGGTGAACATTTGGACTTCCGGCCGCTGTTGTCACCCGATTTCTTCAATTTATTCGCTGTTCGCGGTTGAAATCCGTTGACAAAGGCGAACGCTAACGCTCCTACAGTTCCAAATTTCCCCTCCGCTTCTTTTTGCTTTTCGTCAAGTTCTTTGCGCTTCTTATATATGCTCATGATCTATCGGTTCTCCCAGTCCATCCGCGGAGTATCCCGCACAGCCTGGACCGTCAACAGCGCTTGCTCCACATTACTATAAATAATATTGCCGACCACTACTGTATCACATAGCGCGGCTACATGCATGGCTTCCTCTGCACCTGTAATTCCGCCTCCATAGAAAAGCTGGCTGTGCTCAACCACTTCCCTGACCTCGCGCACAATCTCCAGATCTCCGTAACGTCCGCTGTATTCAAGATAGACCACCGGGAGGTTCATCAGCTTGTCTGCAATCTGCGCATAGGCTCCCGCACCAGCCACATCCAGCGAGCAGTCCGCACCGGTCAGGCGCGCAACCGAGGAATCGCTGTTCAGCACAATATAGCCCTCTGTCAGCAGCAATTCCCATGGGATCAGACTGCCGAAGCGTTCAATCGCCCGGCGGTGATGGCCGAGAATCCATGAAGTATCGTCAGTGTTGAGCACCATGGGAATCATATACAGGTCAAAACCGGGCACAGCGGCCTCCAGATCCGAGATCTCCAGCGCGCAAGGCAGGTCATACTGCCGGATTCTCGCAAGCAGACTCACCGTATTCTCATAAGTCACGCCGGTAGAGCCGCCTACGAGAATCGCATCGGTTCCCGACTGGCAGACCGCGGCCAGCTCCTTGTCACCAAGCACACGGTCCGGGTCCAGCTTGAATACATGCCGCCATGGCCTGATCATTTGCCGCATCTCGTTCATCCTTGTCCATCCTCATTGTTCATCTAAGTGAATATACACACTCCTGCGCACGCAAAAATCCGTATCTCTAGTCTAAGTCAGTACGAAGGGGAGTGTCAATTTAAAAGAGAACAAAATGCGAACATTTTTTCGCATATTAGCCTTGGACTTCTCCCCGATCAGCGGAGACCCTTGATCCGGTTCAAATCATTTTCCGGGACGAAATCAGTGTAGAATCCGTTGACGCCCAGCCGGGACAGCTCCACAATTTCCTGCTCATCGTTCACGGTATGCACATAGACTCTGGCGCCCGCTTTTTTCAAGTTATGCACGAAGCTCTTGGTAGCCCTGGTTGTCGGCATCGTGATGTCCACGCCGGTCTGCTTGACGAATTCAATGACCACCTCGTCGCTGTCCTCAGTCTGATATAGGGTATAGATGATTTCCGGAAAATCGTACACCTGCTTCACAACCTCGAGCATATCCCGGTTGTAAATCTGCGGAACAATCCGCTCCAGCAGCGCCGGGTCCTTTTTCCGGGCCGCTTCTACAATGAGCTGAAATTGCTTCGTTACCTGCTGCGGCTCCAGCTCCTTCGTGTCCGTTACAATATAGGTATCCGGGTAGATCTCCATCAGATTGACGATTTTCTCAATATCCAGCGGAGAGTAGAGCTCCAGCACCGGGCTGTTCATCACTTCATCGTGAGTCAGCACCTCCCCCTGCTTGTCGGGAGGAAGGACCTCTTGTTGACCCAGCTTTTTACTCATACCTGTGGTCCATTCATGGCGGGCTACCAGCTCGTCATCACTGGTCAGCAGCAGGTCCGCCTCAAAGATCCGGGTCCCCTGCTCATAGTTCGCGATAAAAGCATCCTTGGTATTGGTATACGCCTTGTCATTGATTCCGCCCATGGCATGGGCAATGACCCTGTGGGCTGCGAAGCCGGTAGCCGGCTGTTTTTCTTTTCCTCCAAGCGTCAGTATAAGCAGAAGTGCAACAGCCCCGATCATAGTAATAGAAGCAATAAGCTTTGTTCTCTTCATGATGGCAGTCTCCTTTGCAAGTAGTAGAGAGTGTCTGCTAAAAAAGCAAAAACGGCTGTGTCATCCTCAAGGGGCAGCAACCGTTTTTTAGCGGAGAATATAATATAGATAAGACCGTGTATTAATAAGCGTTCTTGAAGCCGTTACGAATCGTCTTGGCAATAATCCGGATATCGAACAGCAGAGACCAGTTCTCGATATAGAAAATATCATGCTTGATCCGGTCCTCAATCGAGGTATCGCCGCGCAAACCGTTGCTCTGAGCCCAACCGGTAATCCCCGGCCGCACATGATGCTTCACCATATACTTCGGAATCTCGCCGCGGAACTGCTCTACATAATAAGGACGCTCCGGCCGCGGACCAACGACACTCATTTGTCCGAACAGCACGTTAAAGAATTGCGGCAGCTCATCCAGACTCGTCCGGCGGATAAATGTGCCAAAGCGGGTCCGGCGCGGATCATCTTTGGTGCTCCAGCCTGTGTCCACTTCACCGTCCGTCTGCATTTTCATGGAACGGAACTTGTACATCATGAAATTACGGCGGTTAAGACCCACCCGCTCCTGCTTGAAAATCACCGGTCCCGGTGAAGTCAGGCGCACTCCGAGCGCTACAATCAGCATCACGGGAGACAGCATGAGGATTGCGAACAAGGCGAACACAATATCAAACGCACGCTTCGCCATTTTGTTCCCGGCCATATCCAGCGGAATATCGCGCACATTAATCATCGGCATCCCGGCAAAGTTATCGAAATACGGACGGGCCGGCAGGTAATCGAAGAAGTCGGGGATAATCAGCGTCCGCATCCCGGCTTTCTCACAAGTAGCAATAATAGCCGGATATTTCGAGTGGGCATCCAGCGGCAGCGCCAGAATCACCTCATCGACAGGAAGCATCTCCAGCATAGCCTCCAGCTGATCCACTGTACCCAGAATCGGCTTATACCGCTGCTCCTCAATGCCATCCCACTGATGGAAGTCATCCAGGAAGCCAATAGCCTCATAGCCCAGCTCCGGATACTGCTCCAGGTTGTTATAGAATCTTTTACCCAATGTGCCTGCACCAAGAATCAGGACAAACTGGCGGTTGAAGCCTTTTTCACGCAGCGACTTCAGCATCTTCTTCAGCACATAACGGTACAACATAATGGACAGAATATTGAAGCCCATATAGATCGCCAGGTATTGCCGGGAGATATCAATCTCTCTCAGGAAGAACATCAGACCCAGCAGAATGAAGATCCCCATGGCATGCACCTGAAAAATCTTCAGGAACTCATCAATGAACCGCTTCTTCCGCTTGGGCAAATATAGAGATACCACAATACCGATCAGTACGGTTATGGCCCCGTAGATGATGCTCCAGTACCCATAGGATTCTATAGGCAACGTCCGGTAGGATTCCAGCAAGCCGCTTTTGAACTTCAGCCACCAGGCTGCAAGGAAGGATATCTGAATCACAAGGAAGTCAGCCACCATATATAATTGGGTCAAAAACTTTTGATTCCGGCGAATCATAATCTCACCTCAGCCTTCGATTCATTGCGGATACCAGCTTCCCCGGGAACATTCAGACTCTGTGCGGGTGTAGGTACCTTACGCGGGGCAATCAATGCGTTGCGCAGCAGCGAGAGTGTGAACTTAACGCCGACGCCCGCATAGACCGCTCCATTTATCATACTGTTGTAACGGCTGCTATAATGCTTCTTATGAAATAAAATCATCGCCCGGTGGAACTCATACACAATCTTGAACGGTCTGCGGCGCGCACTGCCACCCTTCAGATGTACGATGGATGTCTGCGGATAATAATAAATTCCCCAGCCGGCTTCCTTGATCCGGTAACACCAATCCAAATCTTCTCCGTACATGAAAAAAGACTCATCCAGCCCGCCCACCTGCTCAATCGTCTCCCGCCGCAGCAGCATGAACGCTCCAACCAGACAATCTACCGGATATTCGTCATCCGGGTCCAGATAGCCGAGCTGATAGCCGTTGAACTTCGGACGGTCGGGGAACAGCTTACTGAAGCCAAAGGCATAATAGAACGACGCAGACGGAGTCGGGAACCCTCTCCGGCAGGCCTTATCGAGCGACCCATCCGGCAGAATCACCTTACACCCGGACGCGCCAAGATCCGGACGGCTGTCCATGAACCGGATCATCGTCTCCAGCGTATCCTTGCGGATTACAGTATCTGAATTGAGCAGCAGCACATAACGCCCAGAAGCGACCTCCATCCCCTGGTTATTCCCCTTGGCAAAGCCTACATTCTCCGAATTAGCGATTAACAGCACCTCCGGGAACGCCTTGCTTATCGTCTCCACCGAGTTATCCTGGGAGTTATTATCTACTAGAATAATTTCATAGGAATATCCTGTCTCGGAATCATACACCGACCTCAGACAATCCATCGTCAGGCGGCATGTGTTGTAATTTAGAATCAATATACTAACATCTACATTCACTGCTATACTCTCCTGACAAATATATTGACATTCCCGAAGTTTAAACATTGGGATTCTTAAGTGATTAAACCGAAATGTATTTCTACTATCGGAGTATGACCTTAAGGTGAGGCTATGTCGTTAGCCCTCCTAAGACAGTGCGTTTAGCATCTTAGGCTGATCGGCTATTACCACCAATCACAGGCGCGTGAATGATATTCAATGCACCGACTTTATCACGATGTGTGTGAAACCCGCATAGGCATGAATATTTTCTATCTGTCGCTTTATTTAGTGTAGAGCAAGAAGGACATTTTTGAGATGTATACGCAGGATCTACGTATTCCACTTTTATTCCAGCCATATTTGCTTTGTACTCAATAAATTGTGCTAAGCGATAGAATGACCATGTATGCAAGTTTTTTTCGTTTTTACGACTTGTTCTTGTCGTTTTCCTGATATTCGTTAACTTCTCTAAGTGGATGACAGACACTTGATTCTTGATGGCAAAATTGATAATTTGCCTACTTGCTTTGTGGTCTTTATCTTTCATCCATCTTTGTTCTTTATTATCAAATCTACGAATTGCATGTAGTTTTTTCTTCTTTCCTAATACTTTTCTTACACTACGAAACTTGCGTTTCCTATATTTATTCTCTCTACCATTCCCAAAAAAACCTGTCTTTCCTCCGCTAGTAACTGCCACGGCAGGGACCTTCAACCCCAAATCGACACCCATTACATGTTCGCCTGTTGTTATCTCTGTGGGAACTTCAAGTGAAACCTGCGCAAACCACTTTCCTGATTTTTCAACAATTCGCATTAAACCACATTTTGCATGTTGAAGGTATTTCTTATCCCTTTCTGTCAAAACAGCAGGAAAAACCGTCTTCTTCACAATATTGTTTATGATTATAGGAAATGCAATGGAAGAATCCCTAATGGAATAGTTTTGATTGTTGATATAATAGGTTGGCTTCTTTAAAATTGGGCGCTTCCTGTCTTTCTTTACTTTCTTGAATATGCTCTTAGCATCACGAATAGCTTGATTAATTACAGCAGAAGGAAGTGCAGCTTCTACATGTTTTGTCGTGAGCTTTGGGAATGCCCCTTCTTGCTCTGCTTGTTCAGTTAATAAATTTATAACTCGAATATATTCTTTACTCAAGGATTTCAATTCGATGGAGCTATTTGGAAAGAATCTAATCTTTATGGTGACTGACTGCAAGGTCCTCTCCCCCCCATCATGTATTGTTCGACGTATTATTTCAAAAAAACTTATAATCTATCGACAATTATTATAACATGAAAGGCACATCGATAGGCGGAGCCTGTTTAGGTTTTTTTTACATACTTAGTATGATTTATATCAACCTTGTTTGCGCTTGACCCTCTCCTGAATATACCGGCGCTTGCGCTTCAGGGCAGTTCGCTGTGCAAAAAAAGATCTCCAGGCTCCCAGCAGCTTAAGCTCCTTCAATAGGGAGTAGCCATGTGCAGCAAGCTCATAAGGAAGAGAATTTAGCAGAGTCAACAGCAACGTACGTGAGGGCTCGTTCTTGTATATCATTTTATAACGATTAATGTAGGAGATCCGCTTGATGAACATCGCCTTGCCGCTCCGGCCCGACGTCTTCCACCCCCGCTCATGGTAGCCTATCGCTTCCGCATCATAGTAGGCCTTCCAGCCGAACAATTCCGCACGCCAAGCCACATCCACATCTTCCTTATACGCAAAAAAATCCGCGTCGAAAAACTCCCCCTCCACGCTGATATCCTCAATCATCCGCCGCGCGTACATCGCCGCTGCACCGGAGACACCGAATACTTCACCAGACTCATTCCACTGGTCAGCAGGCTCTCCCGCCCCACGGTCGAACGCCCGCCGCGCCTTGTTCATCCGCAGTCCGGTACTGTCCACCAGCGAATGATCCGCCTTCAGCAGCAGCTTGCCTGTGGCACTCCCGATCCGTGAATCAGCCTCCATCCTGGCGACCAGCTTGGAGATATAGTCCGGGGCCAGCGTAAGGTCCGGGTTCAGCACCAGCACATAATCGGTCGTAGTACCGGCAATCGCCTGATTGTGTGCAGGGGCAAAGCCGGTGTTATGTTCATTTTCCAGGAGGACGAGGTTTGGGATAGAAGGGCTCTCCAAACTTCCTACATAGTTGGCTGATGCTGCAGTATGTGATGAGATTGCTGCTGCGTCTACGGAGTGTAACGGATCGTTACGCATACGCGCTGATCCCTGAGTAAGCTCATGATAGAACGCCCTAACCTTCTCCGCCGATCCATCCGTGGACGCATTATCCACCACCACAATCTTTTTGACTGGATAATCTTGAGCTAACACAGCCGACAAACATTCCGCAATATCATCTGCGCTGTTATACGTAACAATATGCACACTGACCGTTTTAAGTTTCATGGGGTACCTCGAATTCCATATATTCATTGTTCGAACCTGTTACTCTCCATTATAGCGAAAAGAGAGGTGCCGGGCTATGGAAGGTTGCTAAGTGCAAGAAACCCCTAACCATTAAAATGGATTAGGGGTTCTTCAACATATCCTGTAACTACTTCAGCTCCAGCAAAAAATCTCTCAGCCCTTCACGCCATGGACGGATATCCTGGAACCCGTTGGTACGGATCGCCAGATGCTCCATCACGGAGTTACGAGGGCGCGGCGCCGGACGCGGAAATTGCTCTGTAGCACAAGGCTCAAGCTTCGCCGTGAACTTAAGACCCAGTAATTCTTCAGCTTCAGCGAAGATCGCCTGAGTGAATTCGTACCATGTACAGGAATCACTGTTCGAGGCATGGTAGACTCCATACTTTTCCGTCTGGATCAGCTCCAGCAAGAATCTGGCCAAGTCGACAGTGTAGGTAGGCGAGCCTTTTTGGTCATCAACAACTTGTAGCAACGGCTTTTCCTGCCCAAGCTTCAGCATGGTTTTCACAAAATTATTGCCGTATTTGCCGTAGACCCATGAGGTTCGTACGATGAAATACTTGGAGGATAACGACTGGACCAATACCTCTCCAGCACGCTTGGACTTCCCATAGATACTCTTGGGGTCGGTATTATCATATTCATGGTAAGGCTGCTCCCCCATGCCGTCGAACACATAATCCGTGCTGATATAGACCAGCTTAGCCCCGGCCTTCTCAGCAGCGAGCGCTACATTCCGGCTTCCTGTAGCATTAATAAGGTACGCTACATCCACATCAGTCTCAGCTGCATCCACCGCGGTATGAGCCGCACAATGAATGACCGCATCGGGAGCGAACGCACCAATCGTCTGCTGACACTGGTCCAGATCGGTAATATCCATCTCCTGACGGTCACAGCCTAGCACCTCATAATCCTGACCCTGAAGCAAAAGCATAAGATCCTGCCCCAGTTGCCCGCCAGAGCCTGTGACAAATACCTTCATCTTCGCCATTACAGGGAATCCCCCAGACGGGTACCGTACTGGAGTGCGGCATATTTCTGGTATTCGCCAGACTGAATGCGGGTCCACCATTCCTTGTTATTCAGATACCACTGAATCGTTTCCTTAATGCCGGTTTCGAACGTGTGCTTAGGCTTCCAGCCCAGCTCATTCATAATCTTCGTTGGATCAATACCATAACGGCGGTCATGCCCGGGACGATCTTGAACATATGAGATCAGCGAATCCGGCTTACCGAGCTCTTGAAGCACAGTATTCACGATATGCACATTCGTCCGCTCATTGTTGCCGCCGATGTTGTACACTTCACCATTCACACCTTCATGAATAACCAGGTCAATTGCACTGCAGTGATCCTCAACATACAGCCAGTCACGTATATTCATTCCGTCACCATACACAGGCAAAGCCTGATCTGCCAGCGCACGCGAGATCATCAGCGGAATCAGCTTCTCCGGGAACTGATAAGGGCCGTAGTTATTCGAGCAACGGGTAATATTAACCGGCAACCCAAAGGTTTCGTGATAAGCACGCACCAGCAAGTCTCCCCCTGCTTTACTTGCAGAATACGGGCTGTTCGGCGTCAGCGGAGTCTCTTCCGTGAACAGGCCTGTAGCACCAAGCGATCCATAGACCTCATCTGTAGAGACCTGCACAAACTTCGTAATGTTGTGTTTCTTGGCGGCATCCAACAGCACCTGCGTCCCTAACACATTCGTCTTCACAAACACTTCCGGCTCCAAGATACTCCGGTCTACGTGTGATTCAGCAGCAAAGTTAACCACTACATCCACACCGTCACCGATCAGCTTATCCATCTCCACTACATCAGTAATGTCTGCCTTCACAAACGTGTAGTTCGGATGATTCTCAACAGATTTCAGGTTCTCCAGATTTCCCGCATACGTCAGCGCATCCACGTTAACGATCTGGTAATCCGGGTGTTGCTGCAGCATGTAGATTACAAAGTTGCTGCCGATAAAGCCGGCTCCGCCGGTGATTAGGAGTTTCATTTGTTGACCACCTTTGACTAGTTGTGATGACGATTGAGTACCACTCTCTGTAAAAGAGGCAGGAAGCATATTGCATATAATTTCAATCTAAGTTTACAGCTCAAAGTTAAACTCCGCATCTTTTAAAAGCGGATGACGCTGATCCTTATCTGACAACACCGGATTCGTGGCCGGCCAGTCAATTCCCAGCGCCGGATCATTCCATAGTATGCCACGATCATGCTCAGGGGAATAATATTCGTCCACTTTGTATAGCACTTGGGTGTTGGGCACAAGCGTGCAGAATCCGTGTCGAAGCCCCTAGGTACAAGAAGTTGACGCTTGTTGTATTCGCTGAGAATGACCCCGACCCATTGTTCGAATGTAGGAGAGTTGCGGCAGATATCCAGAATCAAAAAATCATTCTAAAAAGACTAGAAAATGAGTTATATGCTTATTTATAATCCTTCTTTTAAAGTTTTTCTTTCAATAGTTCATTTCTGTTATGAAGTTTAACATCATACTTCTTTAAAGATAAGTTCAATAAGGTATTAATCAAGAGCCAATTCCCCTTCAAAGGACTAATCTTTGTAGGTATTTTCCCTTTTGGATAAGAACGTGATACAGGAATTTCGATTACTTTGTATCCTAATTTGGGAGCTTGAACAGACAGGTATCCCAACAACTCATAAGTTTCGAATATTTCTCTAAATGGTTGCACCTTACGATCCAACAAGAAATCTAAAGAATGCGCTCTAAAACCATTAGTTGTATCAGTATAATGAAATCCAGATATAAAAGAAATAAAAGGAGCATGTATAAACTTAATTGCTAATTTTCTGCTTAACGGTGTATTTACCTCAGTACCTCCCGGCACATAACGCGAACCTTGCACAAAATCATATCCATCCTCAAGTTTTTCAATAAATCTAGGAATATCCTCAACACTATCTTTATTGTTTCCATCTACTGTTACAATCCCTTGATATTGTTCACTAATTGCATACGAAAACCCCATCCGTAATTGAGCACTTAGTTTTCCCTTGTCCTGTTTAGTTAGAAGTGCGCGTACATTCATCTTTTTTAGGAATGAATCCCCTAAAGAACCATCAGTACTGCCTCCATCGAGAATAATAATATCTATAATATTCGAAAAATCCTTTAGTTTCCCCAACTGCTTTTGAATTTTCTCGCCTTCATTAATAACAGGAATGCATACACAGTATTTATTAGCTTTAGGCTTATATTCGATAAGTGTATAATTTGGTATTTTCCATTCAGCATTCAACATAATTTAATTCCCCCCATCAGTTGTAGATCGTCATCGCATATGACAACGCTCTTTCAACGCTCTCAAGATTATTACTCAAGAGATTATCTTTCATTTCAATAGAGACCCAATTTGAATATCCCAAAGTTTTTAGAGCATGGGCAATCTCTGCATGAGGGGTAGCATTCGAACCTATTAGATTAAGATAGGGTTCACTAATATGGAAGTGATTCAAAAAAGGAATCCCTTCCTCTATAGAAATGAGGATATTCTCCTCATTCAAAAACATTGCTCCTGAATCTAAGTGCAGTTTAAACCCAGGATTCCCCACCTCTCGAATTAGAGATACAGCATCTTTTGTGTTAGTAATAAAGTCACAATTGTACTGAACAGGATTGGGCTCAATACAAAAAACAACATTATTTTTTGTAGCTTCATTTCCTAATTCATAAAAAAAGGGAAGTGCAATTTCAAATTGTTCATTCTTCGACAGATCTCCTGCAAATCTATTTTTAGGAGATCCAAAAACAAGAGACTTGACACCTAACTGTCCAGCTAATTTTATTATCCCAGATAAATAGATAAACATTTCCTCACGCGAATCTTTGCTAAACAAATTAAATTGATTCTGACCAAATAACAAAGATTGCATAGCAATCAACTCAAACCCTTTAATAGCCCAGCGTTGTTTGACCTTTTCAACTTCGATTCTCGAGGTATCTAATGGAGCTCGCCAAATTTTTGTAGGTGCAATCTCAAGTCCTTTGATACCTAAGGTATTAAGAATGCCTATGATACTTTCATCTTCTTTAGGATTCCACGCAATATTAGAAATTGATAGATTCATTTTCTAGCCTCTTTCTTGCCTAATAAATTCTGAAATATCAGAAAGAATATCTTTTTTTGATGCCATATACCCTTTATTGGGCTCTGATGTAAATAAATGCGCATATCGACTTAGCATATTATAAAAAACAGGATTTTTCTCTGTTTCATTCCTAAAAGAGGTCCCCATTGAAATCTCTGAAATTTCAGAAGCGCTAACTGGCTCAGTAGCAAAGTTTACGATTTCCAGAGAATTTACAAGTGCAGTCTGAATATCACTCCATAGATTGTTCATATTATAAAATTGGAATTCCGATTTGTAGTGTGTCAAATCTAGTGTGTTGGAGTGAATTAGATCATAAATAAAATTTTTTTTCAATCCTTTACCGAATAAACCCGGAAGTCTAATAATTAAGTGTTCTGAATAATTCTCAGTAACAAACTGTTCTAAATAAAATCGATGGCGTCCGTAAGGTTCGGTTATCTCCGGATCAATCAGAAAATCTTCATTTACGTTAACAGGATTTGCATAGACATCTACTGTAGAAATTAGTACAAATTTATCTGCCTTTACACTTCTTAAAGAGCTGATTAATTTTTCTATATTATTGATATCTTCCTGCGGAGCTTTATTAGCCTTCCATTTCACTGCCGGCGCTGCTGCACAAACAACAAGACTATAATCTTTATTTTGTATCGTTTCGATATTAGAAGAATTATATAAATCATCGAAACTAGTCTGAGTGAGCAGTGTTTGGCCTACGAAGCCTGTATAACCCACAAGACATCTCTTCTTCATTATAAAACCTCCCGATTAATGATTTGAAACATTGTCTCGATCTTGAACTAATTCCAAGCGAGTTTTCTTTTCTTTATACATTTCTACCGATTTTGTGCTATAGAAGGGACGATTCTGTATCTCAATCAAGATTCTTGATGTATACTCCCCAATGATTCCACCTATAAAGAATAATCCAGCAAACCCTAGTGAGATCAGAATCATTAATGTTGTCCATCCTTCTACTAATGATTGATTAAATAAATAATTGTAAAAAGCATATCCCCCCATAAATAATGAGAAAACAAAAAATACAAATGTAAGTAGATGCGCAGCTCTTAATCCAAAGTGGGAAAAAGAAACCAAGGCATCAATTGCAAGAGTGATATTTTCTCTATTTACGGCCCTGCTTTTTTTCTTATTAAGTGCTTCATATTGAATTAATGTTTTCGAATACCCTGTCAACTCATAAAGAGCTTTCCGATATCTAACCCGTTCTTTTAAATTTTGCATTGAATTCAAAGCACGACGTGTAACTAACCGAACCGTCTCGGTTGAGAGTGACACATTTAGATAAGAGAGTTTATTTAAGAGTTTATAAAATGCTCTAGATTTCCATCCAGCTTCTCCGGAGGAAGCAACAACTATATCAAAACCCTTGCTGGTAGCAGTTTTAAACATTTCGTATAGTAGTTCCGTATCAAAATCAATGGATAGTGATTCTATTTCAAATACAAAATCCCCCATAGACTTATTCAGGCCGGCCATCATAGCATGTTCCACACCATGCTTTCGCGACAAATTAATGATAGTAGTATCGCCATATATATCTTTTATGACATTATGCATGTTTTCAAGTGTACCATCAGAGCTGAAATCATTAACTAATATTAGTTCGTAGTTTTTAAAATAATTCATCATTGTATTATCAATTTGAACTAATGCAGTTTCAACGTCTCGTTCGTTATTATATGCATAAAGAACAACTGATACAAAGACTTGTTCCTTCATAACACTTCCTCCAAATCATATATTGTATTAAACTTCCCTGAAAAAACCGATATAAACCTAGGACTCTCCGAAAATTCCTTAATTACAGTTGGGCGGGAATCATCTAGCTCTGATGCACTAATTAAAGCTTTAACAGCATATAATGATTTTCTTTGATGAATCTCAATTTCAGGTATAAGATATTTTTTAGCCAACTGATGCATTCTCGTCCAAGCCGAATCAGGTTTAGCGAAACAAGAATTGCAATTTGCTAATTGATTGGGAGTACAATTGGAATTAAACTGCTGACAAGACAATTCAGGCAATGCGCTAAAACAAGATTCATGTGGGGTATGCCCCACTGAAGTAAGAGAATGATAACCGCTTTCTCCAAAAGGCATTAAAGAGAAGAATGGACCATCCATAACTGTAATCCCGACATCTTTTACATTATGTGTAACTTCGGTCATAATAACTTCACAAATTTCATATTTAGTTGTAAATAACTCATAATCAAACTTGCGAAGAATTTGGTTAATACTAGCGTAAGTAGCGTTGAGTATATTTGAGGCAGTAGTTACTGTTCCGTCATTAAAATCAAGCACAAATTGATTTTCGAACTCACTAACCTTTTCAAGTATTTTATTAAAATACAAATGAACATTCTTGAATTTGCCCAACTCACTCATGTACCATTCACGAATTATATTAGCATCATAACTATACTCTAGTGTCTCGAATGTAGCTTCCACTGTTCCAGGGTTAAAGTACGCTTTGCTGTTTATCTCAGAAGCAGGAATATCCACATATTCACAAAAGTTCAAAAATTGTTCTGCATTCGTGAGCGAATCATTAGCTGAAATAGCATATACTTTCTTGAATCTATTATTAATAGAAAATGAAAAGTCCTTTACAAACCGCTCATAATAATGAGCTGATTTACTTGCAGTAGAGACACTACGCGGATAATGATACCCGTTATGAACTCTAGCCTGATTTATGAAACTCGCTCGTTGTAATGGTTTGTCATCAATCTCCATCACTGCAACATTCAGATCTTTTTTTGCCAATAAATGAGCAGCATATAAACCATATATTCCAGCACCGAAAATCACATAATCAAATTTCAAAATAAGTCAATCCCTTCAGGATATTACTTTTCATTAATAAAAACAAAATCAGATATTTTTATAGTATCTTCTCCTTTAAAAATATCAAAATCCAGTCTTAACTCGACAATATTTTTGCTGTTAATCCATTTTGTATTCATCCCCATTGGAATTACATAAGATTTGACCCCATTAGTAATATTAAAAGTAACTGACTCTTCTTCAGAAAATCCACTACCACTGTTCCAAAACAATTGACCCGATCCATTGTTGCGGCCATTATTAATTTTCAATTTTATCAAATCATTTCTTTTTACTAAATGATTAAATTCCAAGACTAAAAATGGATCATTTCCAACCATTTGGAACTCATAGTCATTTATTAATTTCAAATTATTCAATTTAAAAGCATTAGTCCCAAGTAGATTCTGACTGAGAGAATCAGCATTTAAGGACTCTCCTAATTTTAAAGGAATACTTTTGAGTTCTTTCTTATCTAAGAATGTGGTATACCTTTTATCATGATAATTTTTTATAGATATATCCTCGTTAATAAAATGATTTTTTATTTTAGACGCTAGATTTTGATTTGTTTGAGCTGTGTCTAGCATAAAGTTAGTTGTTAAGAAGCAAGTCATTAGCATTACTATATAACCCACAGTTCGTTGATACTTTAAAAAAAACAATTTTTGAATAAGAATCACTGTCAGAATTATCATACTTAGAACATTCATATATAGATATCTTCCAATTATCACATCAACATCCTCAGTGATGGTTCCATAACCTAAAACCATAATATTTAGTATAACACCTGATAAAATCAAAAAAATCAATTGTGTTTGAACATTCCGCAGATTTTTCAAATTTTTAAAAGAATATATCAACATCGTTATGATTACAACTAATATAACTCCATTTAATAACGTTGTTATTGTATAAAAAGGCTCTCTTATTCCTGGAAAACCACTTTCTTGAGGATTCCAGAAGGAACCAAAAAAGAAAGAGATTTTCTGGAAAATATAATATGGCGTCAGTTGGATATTATCAGGATTAACAATCCCTTTTACAAACTCCACATGCAAACTTGTTCCAGTTAGCTTGTTATAATGATAATAATTAAAAATAAACCATGGCAATGTTATTAACAGAGTAACTGACATATAGCAAATGGACTTATATATTTGCTTATAAAATAAACAAAGTAATACAATGACTCCTAATATATAGATCGATGTGAATTTCGTTAAAATCATCCCCCCAGATAACAGAGATAGAAAAAACACCTGTTTAAAAGAAAGGGGAGCGCCAATTACTTTAACTACGTTAAAGATCAAAATGGTCATTATACAAACAATAAGTTGTTCATTACTAATTGATATCATTCTGGTTACATAACCCGGGCTTAATAAAAAAGCAAATGTAATACTATGAAATAACAAATCATTTTTCTGAATAATATTTTTTCGTATTAACTCTTCATAGGTTTTATTGATGAAGTAAAATACAACAAGTGAAAGAAACACCCCAAACATTCTCAATACAATAACACTAAATATCAAGTTCTTCTGAAAGGCAAACATTATTATGGCAGAAATTAAATAATAAAGTGGGGGATGAACTGCTTCGTATTGAGAATTTATGGGCACTAAATTCCCGGTTACTTTATTCAATTCCCCACTATTTATTACATCGGATAACAATGGGAGTCTATGATGTTGAACGATGTGCAAAATATAATCGAAATGAGCACCTTCATCAATGGGAGAGAATAGTGGAATAAATAGGATATAATAACAACCGAGAAAAATAATCACAAGAGAAATGTATCTTTTAAACTCATTAAGCCTAAGAATTGTAAAATATAAATAGCAAAGCATAATAGACGCAATCAAATAATTAACATACGATATTTTTTCAGAATCATTTATATAAAAATTATATAGCAAACCAAATATATAGGAAACAAAAATAAACGCTACAACATAAAATTCGAATCTAATATTGTTTTTATATTTCTCTAAATTCAAGTTCCACTCCCCCTACTCTGTATCTTGACTACCGAAAAATCAAAATAGCCCCCACCACTAAAAACACAGTGCCGATTGCTTTTGAAAGCGTCATATTCTCATGAAAAAATACAACCGAAACAAATACCAAACCCAATATAGTTAACGCTTGGGCAATTGGAGATAATCTCCCTATCTCCCCTTTAGATAAAGCAAATAAATAAACAAAAAAGCTCCCCCCATAAAGCATCGCTCCAAACCAAATATAAGGGGTAGCAATTATCTTCAGTATACTTTCGGCATTTATATTTCCTAATTGCAAACTGTTTAAACCAAATTTAAGAATGGTTTGAGCTGCCACATTTAATATGACAGAAATAAATAAGTAAACCAACAAATAATCCACTTCCTTATCATCAAACTGTATCATTGCTTAATAAATGTCTTAAAGTGAACTTAAAAGCTGTTCAATAAAACCAAATTGCTGTTGATCGTCCAGATAGAAACCAATCTCTTCAGCTTCACCTATTAATTTATTTTGAGCGAACAGGTCACAGAGTCTCTTTAATTCTTTTGCCATATTATCGGGACTAATATCCTCTAAAGAGAATATGTTCCCATGTAGCTTTGATAAATTTTTATTTTCATATGAATTCGTAAGTACTAACATTCCGAAATGAGCCATCTCTAATGGCGGATAGCTAGGATGTGGAGAAATCATTAAAGAGAACCCCACAGCACTTTCTTTTAGTTCTGCTGCATAATCCTCAAGCGACATCTTTCCTCGAGACTTGATAATCATACCATTCCCAATATTAAGGTCTGCATGCTGTTCACCAGCAGATATAATTTCCCATTGAGCTATATCTGGTTGCATCCAAACCCATTGTCTGAGAGTTTCGACAATTAGTGTAAATGCATTTCTAGCAACTGAAGGCCTCCCATAAATTAAAATTTTCTTTTTTTTATTCATTTCATGTAAAGGAACCATATACTGTTTTAACGAGTTATTTAGCTTAGGCTCAAAACAATATTCCTCAGAAAACTTAAATCCATGATTATTAAAAAAATCTTTTAATAAAGTGGAATTAAAAACAGCTATCTGTTCACCTTTGTATAAATAAGTACTTAGTGCTAATGAATATTGACTCGACCACGAATAGAAACCAGGTTCAAAATCTTGAATGAAATAAATAATTTTTTTTGTGGGCTGATTGTACATCTCTGACTGCCAATTGACAATTCTCTGAGCAAAATACGCAGTCCACCAAGAAGTTGCAATGAATATATCTCCTTTCCCAATTGGAATTGTTTTATTATACCTATCATTAAATGGTGTAATTAAAGAATCCTCATGTGTATCTAAATCAGAAAATGCAAGAGTGTAATCTGAAAATCTAATCAAGTCTTCATTTCCTGGAGAAGCATCTGTAGTAATTATCCTTCTTTTTGCTTGTGCTTCTAAATCATATAACTGATTAAAAAAGTGTAGGGCAGTAGAAATTCCGCCAAAAAGATGCTCCTGATTTATAGAAGGAACAAGCAGATTGAACCTACATTCATTACTCTCAGAAACTCTTGGATTAAATGGGGTGATCTCTCCGATATTAGTATTCAAATAAGAGCTTACCGTAGATTGGTAAGCCTTTTTTATTGTCTTGTTATTCTTCGCCTTTCTGGCAATATACTCAATAAATCTTGACATATTTATCATTCTCCTTGAGCTAACTTTGGTGCAACGCTGCTTAAACTCAGGTTCCTATTATAGTATGGGTCCCCTTTTTCTAGATACGGTCCATAGAAAAACTTAGACAATTCAAAATCAATCGGAGGAATATATGATGATCGCGACTTAGACTCTAAGTGATACAATCTAACATGAGGATCATATATATTGACAAGCCCGTGTTCGATTGAGCGTAATGAGATCTCAACATCACTTCCGCAAATTATAAATTCCTCATTAAACAACCCGATTTTATCCAATGTTCTTTTGGAAATTGCAAGGCATGCTCCTGTCGAAGCTGTCACATTTCTTGTAACCATTGGAGATACATACGGAGATCCGAAATGGTTAGGTTTCATCCCTTTAAATATATGATCTGCCCAACCCCCTAAGCCAATTACTACCCCTGCATGTTGAATTGTATTGTCTTCATAAAGCAGCAGGCCCCCGACTGTCCCGACATCCTCACGCAGAGCCTTTTCCATTAAGCGTTGTAGCCAGTCCTCACTAATAATTAAAGTATCATTATTCAAAAAGACATATACATCACCACTAGCTTCTCTTATCCCATGGTTGTTAAGTTTTGACCAATTGAACTCATAGTTAGCATCAATGATACGTACGACAGATCTTGATTTTTGCTGCTCAAACCATTCAAATGTTTCTTTTTCAACAGAGTTATTGTTAATAATTAGAATTTCATAATCAGCGTAGGTAGTCTTTTGCAGAATACTTGAGATACATGGTTCTAATAGTTCAACCTTATCCTTGGTAGGAATAATAATGCTCACTTTTACGGAATCGGTTCTATATCTGCTATCATATACAAAGAGATGATCATCTTCTGTAGCGTAAGCATTCCCATCACCATAAACTCTTGTCAGATGTTCATTTAATGCCGCAAGACCAGCAGTATGCGCATAAGGTTTGGAGTATGGATTCGCTGCTGTAGATGTTTCAAGTTCCCTCCAAGAATATAGTACTTTTGGAATATGATGAATCCTCTGAGCACATTCGCTCATTCTTAAAACCAGATCATAATCCTGACTTCCATTAAACGCTGTCCTAAAACCTCCAACCTTTTCAAACAACTCTCTTTTAAATACAAGGAAATGTCCGATGTACATTTGAGATCTCAATAAATCTGGAGACCAATCAGGTTTGTGTAGTGGGTTTTTCTTAACTCCATGAATGTCCACTTTATCTTCATCGGAATACATAATATCTGCGTCGAACTCGTTAATCGCTTTAACAACTTCAAATAATGCATTTGTAGCAATTTCATCGTCATTGTCCAACAGTGCTATATATTCGCCTTTTCCAATGGAAACAGCCTTGTTAGAAGCATCTGATATTCCTGAATTTTCATCTAATCTCATTATTTTAATACGCGAATCTCTAATGCTCTCCAAATACTGAAGAGTTTCTTTATTGGTAGAGCAATCATCTACTATACAGATTTCCCAATGAGGATAAATTTGATCTTTAACAGATTTGATGGCTATATCTAACCATTTAGGAGCCACATTGTATACAGGAATGACTAGAGAAATTAGCGGCTTCTTGAAAAACAGATCAATCTCAGATTTCATAAGCTCAGAATCATCAAAGCTGATATCGTGAGTTACATAATCTGATGTTAGCTCTCCAACAGTCATTACAGACTGAATTTTATTATTGAGCGAACGTAAGCCATTATGACGGACCTCTTGAAGGCCTTTTTTAGCCAGTGCAGGATTATTCTTCAGCTTTTTAATTATGTTCATGCTTAATCTGGCCTTTTTACGAATAGCTTTAGGCACCATTTTTTTTATTCTATTTTTCATACGCAACTGCTGCGCAACATGCTCCAGTTGGCTAATATATTCATCCTTAATTACTAATGCTTGCTGTGAAGATTCTAATTCTCGTAAAGATCTTTCCAATTCCTGCTTCAGATTAAAGAGTTCTTCCTTTAAGCTAGCTCTGTCCTTTTCCACAGCATCTATATTTAAGGCAAGTTGTTTTGAGTTGTTCTCATTTTCAACTTTTAAAGAGTCATTCTCGTATAAAAGTTCTTTTTGTTTATGAATTGAATTAGTTAATTCAATCCCCAGTTGCTCAACTACTTTATTTAATTCCTCTGTTTTCTGCACCTGAGTTGTCAATTCATTATTAAGATTATTTATTTGCAGATCCTTTTGAAGAATTCCTTCATTCTTTGCTGCATACTCATTATGAATCAAATCGAAACTGCTTAAATTAACCAAATCCATTTCGAGTTGAGTTAGCTTTTCATACAAATCGGAATCAAGTCCACGTGTGCTTCGTCCGCTTACAAAAGCTGTTGCCTTATCCAATAACCCCTTACTTTTGGACACAAAGAAAAAATTACGATAGCACGGTTCTCCGTAGTCCGCATTATATATATAGTTATTATAGTAATCGTCAATAGTTGCCCGATAGTCATATAGAGAAGTTCTTCCAGCAGCCAAAAAATGGATTTTAATCATTTTTTCCCATACTTTTAGACTACCATGTGAAAAGTTAAGATACGGCATGTGACTAACATTTAAATAATCTATCAATTCCCCTATCTCTGGGAGCCCATTTTCACGGTGTTCTTCAAGCCATTGGTAATTAAATCCATACATGGTTTCAAAAAATTTATTAGCTCTTATTTCCGCTTCTTCAACACCCGTAGTATTAAACGGTGCCGCTAGAATGAAGCCATATTTGGAAACTCTCATAAGCTCTGAAACGAAAGTGTTTCTAAGAGGACCGCTGATATGTTCAAACACATCTAGTGCTACAATAAAATCAAATTCGTTGTCCCCAAGGGGCATATTAGTCGCATCCCCTTCAATGTACGACGGATCTTGCTTCAAATGTTCTGGAACAACAATATCTAAATAAGTAAGAACATCATCTTGAAGAAATTTCTCAAGATTTTTATGTTCGTTAGCCCCTACCTCCAAAATCGAAAAAACTTGTCCAGCTTCGCGAACAGTATTTATTAAATCAGAAGTATGCATATATCGCTGGTATTGGTCGAATGGTACTATCATCAATAACAACTCCAATTCTAAGTACTGTGAATTTATTTTAAAATTTCCCAACCATGTTCAATATAAATAAGACCTTCTGAAAAGTATTTATTTACAACTGTAAAACTGACTACTTCCTGCTTATAATCTAAACATACTATACCTTCATTATTAAATAGACCCACATCGATATCGTAGGTACCCCCAAGTAATGGCAACTTAGGAATTATATACTTCACCCTGTGCCGCCCCAAAGTATTGGGTACTTCTACTTTTTCCAGGTAAGTATTAGGTCCAAAAATATATTCTCTGTCAGGAGTATACAACGCAACGCCAAGCAATAATCCTTGGATTACCTTGTCATATATTTCATATTCTACTTGTACTTCCACCTGATCAAAAGTTTTAAATTTATTTCCGTTGATATTGACTTTAGAAACTGAAGCTACAATATCGGGATTATTAGGGAAAATCATCTCCTCATCAATATCCCCTTCAAATTCAGTATCATTTATATTCGTGTTACTACTCTCAAAATCTTCGCTTTCGCTATTATATTTCATATAGTCCTCGTACATATCGACAATTTCACTGGACTCTCCGATTGCTTTAACCTCTCCATCTTTCAACCAGACAGCTCTGTTACAGAATCTTTTCACTTGTTCCGTAGCATGAGATACAAAAAGGATAGTCGTTCCGCCTGCCTTAAGCTCTTTCATTTTTTCAATACACTTCATTTGAAAACGCACATCCCCAACTGCCAATGCCTCATCAACTATTAGAATATCCGGATCAACATTGATAGCCACAGCAAACGCTAATCTCGCAAACATACCGCTAGAATATATTTTTACTGGTTGATCAATAAATGATCCAATGTCAGCAAAGTCTATAATTCCATCCATTTTTTTATCAATTTCGTTTCTGCTTAGACCAATCATCAGACCATTAAGATATATGTTCTCTCTACCTGTATATTCTGGGTTAAAGCCCGCTCCTAATTCGAGAATTGCAGACATTCTTCCATTAACTTGGATGGTGCCGCTAGTTGCAGATAATACTCCAGTTATCAGCTTTAACAAAGTCGATTTCCCCGAACCGTTTCTACCCAAAATACCGAGAGCATCTCCTTTATTGATTTCAAAAGAAATTCCATTTAAAGCATTAAAATTTTCATGATACTGCTTTCTATTAGGAAATACCGACTCTTTAAGACGATCTGTAGGCTTTTTATAAAGCTTATATGTTTTTACAACATCCTTAACTTCAATCATGATTCCCATTTTCTAACCCCTCTTCTTATATGACATCCGCAAAATGGGGTTTTAATTTCCCAAAGGTTTTAATACCTGCACCAAGAGCTGCAAAACAGAATAACCAGAAATAAAAAGTCTGATAAGGATGATTATAAAATGCTATATGTGAAATAAAGCTATCTCTAAAACCCTCTACAATGTAAAACATCGGATTAAGCTTAAAAATAAATAACCATGCGGAGGGTAACATAGTATAAGACCATCCTATAGGTGTAAACCAAAAGCCCATTTGTAGTACAATCATTATAATTTGATTTAAATCTTTAAAAAACAGAACTAACGCAGAACTAAAGATACTGATTGAAATCACTAATACAATAGAACAAAATACATAATAGATGATTTGAAGATTAAATATTGAAGGGAAATATCCGTAAACGCTATAAATTATAAAAATAAAGATTAAAAAGAAAATATGAACAAAAAAGGCAGATGTAATCTTAACCATAGGCAACAATTCAATTTTAAATACGACCTTTTTGACGAGATAACTATATTCGGAGAATACATTCGTCGCACTAGAAAATGCCTCTGAGAAGAAGAACCAAGGTACTATTGCAACCAAGAACCAAAGAATAAATGGCATTTCTGAAACATTCCCACTTCTCAACCCTACCTGAAATACGAACCAATATGTGGCAATTGTCATCAATGGTTGAATAAATCCCCATGTTACTCCAAGATATGATGAGGCATACTTAGTTTTGAAATCATTTCTCGCTAAATTCATCACCATACTTCTACCTAAATAATTCATTTTTATGAAGTGTAATACGTCTTTAATAGTTAAACAGACAAAGCTTATTAAAAGCCCTACTAAACAACTCACAAAAATATTAATTATATTTTTAATTAAAGATGTCCCTTGTAAACTCTCATCAATTACAGATTTAATCGAGAAAGCGATATATGGGTCTCCCCCCTGGGTTATGAGCGATAAAGATGTTTCATTTTTAGACGAAGTTTCTAATTGATTTTCATCGTATGCTAAGTTTTGCAAATCCATCTTCACATTTATATTTCCACTAACAACCAAATTTTTCATATTCAACGTTGTAGCCTTAGTACCAAAATCGAGTCGTACGTTGGTTGCGTTTTTAGGTAATTCTACCTCCATATTCACCCATTCAAGAGTTTTTACGTATGGAATATGGACGGACTTCTCTTCAGACCATTTCTCTTCAGAATTAGTTAAGTAAAACAACTGGTAATCATCTGCGACATCTGACTTAACTTGAAAGCTTATATTAATTTTCGCACTATCAGATTGATAATTTCTCACAAAACCAAACATAATAAATGAAAAAATTATAAATAATAAAACAAAGACTATTTTTTTGCGATTCATCAATATAACGTTCCTTTCATCCATTTACTTTTACTCACCAAGAGACTTACTTCAGAAAATGAGCCCATACACTATGTTCAATAAGTGAACATAGGCATAGGCCAAGTAATCTTATTTTCATTATTAAAATGCGTTGCTAATGGTATTAGGAAGACGATATCAATAAAAATATGCTAAAATAACTCTTAGCTTTTGTATTTTCGAAAAAGGAGATTAAAAACGTGTCGAAACCAGTATACGGTAAAAATGCGGTTCAGTCGAGAAATGTTGAAAAGATATCCAGTTACATATGGGCGTTAGCGATAGGGTTCATTGTTTTTTTGGTCTGGGCTCCGTTTCAAGTGGGATTATTTAATGGGCAGCAGATTGACTTCGAAAAGCCGATCTATCTGTCTTCGCTGCTCAGTAGCCTATTGCTGCTGGTGTGGGTAGGCTTGTACTTCACGAAGTACAAGCTGGAGGGACAGCGTGATCTGCTGGCTATGGCCTCGCTGCTGCTACCTGCTACTTATGCGTTGTCGCTTATTGGCGCTGCTTCGCATTATATGGCGATGAACCTGCTGTTTGTTCAGAGCATGTATGTCGCAATATTCATTATAGCGTTATATTTGCTCCAGCAAAAGCAACTAAATGTTGTCATTCAAAATGCCATTCTGGCGATTGCTTATTTCATCGTCGGTTTCGGTCTGCTGAACTGGCTTGGCAGCTGGAAATTCGCCGGTGGGTTGGTGGGCTGGTTCTCCAACACGGTGGGTAATGGTAAATACTTGGATGCAGTCATGACGGATTCTAACGGGCTGCGTCTGACCTCCATTTTCCAATATGCCAATACTTATGCAGCCTTCCTCATGGCCTTCCTGTTCGTAGCGGTGTATGCTCTGGTCCGCTCCAAAAAGTGGTACGGTACGCTGACACACAGCTTCATGCTGGTACCGATTATTGTATCTCTGCTGCTGACCTTATCCCGTGGGGGACTTGTCATGCTGCCGGTAGTGTTCATCCTGCTCCTGCTGTTCTTGAAGCCTGCGCAGCAGATTCTCTGGATTATTCATCTTGCGCTATCTGGCCTGGCGGCTCTGCTGGTTACCAACCCGCTAACAACACTTGGCACAGAGTTAAATACGGCTTATACCTCATCAGCAGCACTTAAAGCCTGGGCCTATCTGATCGGAGCCTCGGCAGTGGTTGCTGCTCTGGGATGGTTGATTCAACGTTATGTTGCACCGTGGCTGCATGGGAAGCTCGGCGGCTCGGAAACACGCAAATTCACAGGACTATGGATTCCACTCGGATCAATCGTGGCTGTAGCTGTTGTTGCTTTCCTGCTGATTGGGACAGGCTTGAAAAGTGTTTTACCGGATAATATCGAGACGCGGCTGGAGAACATCAACTTCAAGCAGCACAGTGTACTCGAACGCTTTACTTTCTATAAGGATGCCATGAAAGTAGTGAAGGATTATCCGATTCTCGGATCGGGTGGGGGCGGCTGGTCTGCTTTATATGAAGAATACCAGAACAATCCTTATGTGAGCCGTCAGGTCCATAACTTCTTCCTGCAGTATTTGATTGAAGTCGGCATTGTCGGGTTCATTGTGTTTATGGGCTTTATCGGATTTATTTTCTACAAATATATCCGTGCTTACCTGAAGCGTGACAAGGATGAGTTCAATAACGGCTTCTTCTTCTACATTATTGCGCTGTCTATCCTTGTACACAGTCTGCTGGACTTTAATATGAGTTACGCGTTCATGGGTATTCTAGTGTTCATCGGTCTGGCTGGTATGGGTGCTGTAATGGATAACAAACCGCTCCGTCAGAACTGGAATAAAGCCGGCATTCGGATGGGATACATGGCTGTTCTGACCATCGGCACAATATTCCTGCTGTTCCTGTCGAGCAGCTACATCGGGTCCAGCAATGCTGCACTCAAGGGCAAAAACTTAGTTTCTGTGAGTACTTCCTATGAGGAGATCAAAACTCCGTTGGTCAAAGCATTAGATGCCCGTCCATACCATCCGGAAGCAGCATTATACTTGTCCTCTCTTGACATGCAGGTATTCAAGCAAACTCAAGATGAGCAGTATCTGGCTGAAGTATCCACTGTGTTGACGCGTGCTTTGAAAGATGAGCCTTACAATAAAAATCTATTGAATCAACTGGCCAGCTATTACGATCTGAAGGGCCAACCTGACATGGCGTTAGCAGTATACAGCGACAATGCCTACAAATTCAACTGGGATATCACCTGGTATGAGTCATTAATTAACCGCGCTCAGACACTTGCTGCAGCAGCTACTGAGCAGAAGGATGAAGCCAAGAAACAAGAATACCTCACGACCGGCCTGGATGCGTATAAGCATGTTGTGGATGGCGTGGAGCATTTGAAAACCTTGCCGCCTGAGCAATTGCAGGGCCGTCCGTTCTCTGTTACACCTACGATGGCATTGAACGCTGGCAGACTTCAGTTACTTACAGGCAATAATGAAGCTGCAGCCGCTGCCTTGAAAATGGGCTTCAACGATCAGTACTCTGATGTCATTAATAGCGCAAGTCTCTGGGATACCAACTGGTATAGCTTGCTAATTACTCGCGCATATGACTTGGCTCAACAGGCGTATACTCAGAAGAATGATGCCGATAAGACACTGCATTTGGAGATCGGACAGATAGCCTACAGACAAATAAGCTCAGATCTGCAAGCGAAAAATATTCCACTTGCTATTACGCTCAATGCTGGAAAAATCCAAGTAATGTCTGCACAAGAGCAGGCTCCAGCACTACAGACGGCCATATCTACCCTAAAGTCTGGATTGGGTGAGGATTACAGTGATCCAAATAATCGTGAGATTGCACGTTGGTACCTAGCGGCACTTGCAAAATCAGGAAGCGACCAAGATCAGGTGGTCTACGGAAAACTGATTGCAGCTGATCCTGCAGAAGCTGATCGGATAAATGAGATTGTTAATACCAACTTTAAGGACCTTCAATAATTTAAAAAAGCGAACTACTGTCTGAGTACAGTGGTTCGCTTTTTATATATTATTTGGTATACAGCCGTTCTTCCTGCTCAATAACTTCCTTCAAATACTCCAACAGCCCTTCCTTAAGCTCTTCATGCTGAAGCGCATAATGAATGGTCGTTTGGATGAAACCCATCTTCTCGCCGACGTCATGCCGTCTGCCTTCAAAGTCATAAGCAATAATCCGCTCTACTTCGCTTAAACGGGAAATCGCATCTGTAAGCTGAATCTCGCCACCTACACCTACCTGCTGTTCGCCAAGCATATCAAAGATACGCGGAGTCAGGATATACCTTCCCAGGATTGCGAGGTTGGATGGAGCGTCCTCACGCTTTGGTTTTTCTACAAGCCGGTTGGCTCTGTAGACACGTTCTGCTATTTCAGAACTGTCCACTACCCCGTAGCGGGACACCTCTTCCCAAGGCACAGGCTGCACACCAACAATGGATGATCTGTATTGATCGTATACTTCGATCATCTGCTTCAGGCAAGGCTTGTTCGACTCCACGATGTCATCCCCCAGCAGGACGGCGAAGGGCTCGTTACCGATGAACTTCCGTGCACACCAGATAGCATGTCCGAGACCGCGCGGTTCTTTTTGACGAATGTAGTGGATGTCGGCCATCTCGGAGGATTTGCGCACCGATTCCAGCAGCTCCCACTTCTGCTTCTCTGCCAGATTGAATTCCAGTTCGAATGAATTATCGAAATGGTCTTCGATTGCACGCTTGCCTTTACCTGTCACAATAATAATATCTTCGATCCCGGAAGCTACCGCCTCCTCCACAATATATTGAATCGTTGGTTTGTCTACGATGGGCAGCATTTCCTTGGGCATCGCTTTGGTCGCAGGCAGGAAGCGGGTTCCCAGACCGGCAGCGGGAATAATCGCTTTACGGATCTTCATCTCATGGCTCCTTTAACAGATATACTCATAATCTCAATTATAACAGTTCCTGCTGATTTTGGGCAGTATACTAAGGCAGGGACAAATAGGGACGATCGTTCCGGGTGTACACCCGGCGTTGACGGTCTCATTGGATGTTGATATAACAGCACTATAACAAGTATTTTGTAGAGGAGGATAGCCATGTTAGAATTATCCAGTCCGGTGTGGCAACAGCTTCACGGTCCTTTTGGTTCGTCCGAAGCGGTCCCTGGCTTGCTGCAACAGTTGCAGGAGGACTACACCGCAGAGGTTAAAGATGAGCTCTACTGGGAGCATCTGTTCCATCAGGACTCGATTTACAGCATTACTTATGCTGCTTTGCCTTATTTGTCGCAGCTTGCCAGGGAGTCGGATGATCCCGAAGTTCGAATGGATATCTATGCGAGCTGCGGGATCTTCGTGGCAAATCAGTTGACAGTCCACAGCGGAAATCTTCCTGCTGAATTTGCACATCAGAACCCGCCGCTTGCTGAGGAGCTTGTTCAAGAGATTTATACGGCCTACCTAACTGCCGTTGAACAACTGGGCATGCTGTCAGAAGAGATCTTTCGCTATGCGGAGGGGGCTCAAAAGGATGATCAGGAGAAACGATACATCCTAGCCGCAGATGCTGCTTACCGGGGAGATCGGGCAGTAGCGGGTATATTGTTGATCTATTCGGAAGGCGATGAATACATGGTCGGATGCCCGAACTGTTATGAGGAAATGTATATTTGGCCAAATGAGAACAGCCCCGGTATGACCGCCTATTCAGACGATCCGGTGTTCAACGGCAAGGAGAATGGTCAAGCTATTACGCCTTCCGAGATTGGCAGTGTCCGGCCGGAAGACAGCCCGTTAGCACGCCTGTGGCAAGCAGCTTATACCATCAAGAACGGTCAACTGCTGGAGCAACTTCCCTATCTGTGCGGCCATGTAAACTGTCCAGCCTGCGGTGAAAAGCTGGATATCTGGCCGGAGCTGTTCCCGTTGTGAGAGATGTATTTGGGTATAAGCATTAGTGGAATGGGGCCAGGATGCAAAAAAAGGACCCGGAAGAATAGCGGAGCCATCTGGTTGGATGGCTCCGGCTTCTGCCGGGCCTTTTATTATGGCCTTAGCCGGTTATGTGCGTGAAACACACGAAATCAGCCCTCTTGGGGTTGGGCCTGATTTATTTACTTCGCATTCACCAACTGCCCACGGGTTACCCCGAGCTGGTTAGTAGCCTTCAGGCTTTTCCAAACCTGGGTACCGGAGATTTCGCCACGCAGTGCGCGGCTGTAGAGATTAATGACCTCTGCTACCTGCTCTGGAGTTTCCTCCAGGAACTCTACACGGAAAGAAGCTACGCCTAACTCACGGAAGTTATTGAGGTATTCAGCGCCCGACTGCTCTACCGCGTTATAGACGGTATTGCGGCAGCCTTCGTCCACTCGGACGGGATGGGACATGCCGATCCGGTCCTGCAGCGAGGCCCGCTGCTCCTCACAAGGACGGCCGCAGTTGGTGTAGTCCGTGCCTTCACTCATAAAGGTACAGTAGACGCAGTGCTCTGTATGGAACATCGGCAGATGCTGGTGAATGACGACCTCCATGCGGGAGGTGTCGCTGTGCCCGAGCAGATCCACCATCTGCTGAATGTTCAGGTCATACGATGGTGTCACCTTGTCGAGGCCGGCGTCCAGGAACAGATCCACTGCCCGGTGATTGGCGATATTCAGTGAGAAATCGCCGATCAGCCGGGGATGCGCAGCCTCCGGGTGCTCCCTGCGGTGGCGCAGGTAATAATACAGCGCACCCGTGTTGCGGACCAGCACAGCATCCGGCTGCAGCCGCAGGATGTTGGCATGGTAGCCGTTCTCGTTCGGCATATGGATGCGCGGGGTGGCCAGCGCAATGCTGGCCCCAGCAGCCCGCACAGCGTCTACTGCCGCCGGGAACTGCTTGATGAACTCGAAATCGGCGTATATATTCGTTACGCCGGCTTCGAGCGCAGCCTGCACCTGCGGCAGGCTGCGGCACAGCGCGGTGAGCTCAGCTTCACCGCGACCCACAACCGCTGCGGCGCCCCTGCGGGAGGCGCCGCCGTAGACCTCTACCTCCCGTTTCACATACACGGGAGGCTTAGGGCGCTCGCCCGCAAGCAGCTCCACCGCCTGGCGGCGGATGCTGTTCAGCTCGCGCATGGGCACGATCACGTCGCCTTGCAGATGCGACTCCAGCGCTTCAAGCTGGAACAGGGTCCCGCCCAGGCGGCCGAATTGTTCTTCCAGCAGCGCGGTATCCATCGGACGCTTCTGCGCTGTCTCCAGCGCGAGCTCCGAATCCACACGGACAGTGACGTTCTTCTGAACGTCTGTCCACCAGGTCGTCAGCTTCTCGCCTGCGCAGCCCTGTACCCGCACATGAACCGGGAATACCCGGTACGGCTTCTCGGTCTCGTAGGACTGGCGCAGCGCCTTGTCGAGCGCCGGGTCGTTTGTCTTCCAGATGCGGTCCCCCACATGCAGACGGCGCAGATCGACGTCATTACGGCCAGGAACGATGTCAATAATCCAGCCTTCTCCGGCCTCACCCTCCAGCTTGACGCCCTTGCGCCGCAGATCATAGACTCGGCCGCCCTCTTCCTTCTTCGTCGGATCTCCGGCATCGAACACAATGCCGTCTCCGCGCTTAAGCGGAGCATGAATGCGGCAGACTACACCATCGCGCAGGATCTGTTCCACGGTGCCCAGGTACACCCCGCGGCTTTTCGGGAAGGTGCCATCGACTAACTTCTTATTATTAGTGCCTTCAAGGAAACCATTCGTGAACCCGCGTGAGAAGCTCTGTTGCAGCTCACGCATGTCTTCCTTCGAGGTCGGCGTCCAGTTACCTTCAAAATACTTATCAATCGCCTTACGATACTTACTGACCACATTAGCGACATATTCCGGGGTTTTGAGCCGGCCTTCGATCTTGAACGAGGTTACTCCGGCTTCAATCAGCTCCGGCATCAGGTCGATGGCGGCAAGATCCTTCGGCGACAGCAGGTAAGTCACATCGCCCATCGGCTTCACTTCACCGTCAATCATCAGATCATACGGCAGACGGCAGGCCTGGGCGCATTCCCCGCGGTTCGCGGAGCGTCCGCCCCACATCTCGGAGGTCAGACACTGGCCCGAATAAGACACGCAGAGCGCACCATGCACGAATACCTCCATCGGCAGGCGGGCTTGCTCGCCAATCGTGCGGATCTGCTTCAGATTATTTTCACGGCCGAGTACGACGCGTTCCAGCCCCCATGGCTTCGTGAATTCCACCGCTTCCGGCGAGGTAATCGTCATCTGAGTAGAACCGTGAATCGGGAAGTCCGGCGAGATCTCGCGGATCATCTGCACCAGCCCCAGGTCCTGAACGATAACGGCATCCACACCCGCGTCCACGCAGGCATCAATCAGTCCCTTGGCATCCGGCAGCTCATTCTCGAACACCAGTATATTAAAGGTCAGGAACCCCTTCACTCCATAGCTGTGCAGAAACGCCATAATCTCCGGCAGCTCGTCCATCCGGAAGTTGTTCGCTCTGGCCCGTGCATTGAATTTCTCTACGCCAAAAAAGACAGCATCCGCCCCGTTCGCCACCGCTGCACGCATACAGTCCCAATCTCCCGCCGGAGCCAGCAGCTCTACGTCTTCTCTGCGTATTCCTTGCTCTTTCATTTATATCCTCCCAAACCGCCTGTTCGGCGGGTCATTTACAGCTTTTTAACTTATTAATTGTATCAAATATCACAGCTGTCTGCCAGTAAAATAGAAACACTTGGATTTTGCTTTCCCTAGGGATCTATCTTAAAATAGGCCAGGAGCTCCCGCTTTAATAGACAAATGAAGAAGAACCAGCGTAAAATATGAATAGAAAAGAATAAATACGTAAATGATCTCATCGTTCCCAAAATTTATATGCAGCAAAAGGAGAGTTGAAACAGTTATGAAAGGCATAATTCTTGCGGGAGGAAGCGGAACCCGGCTATACCCTCTCACAATGGTAACCAGCAAACAATTACTGCCGGTCTATGATAAACCCATGATCTATTATCCGCTGTCCACATTAATGCTGGCAGGCATCCGAGAAATTCTTATCATCTCTACCGCTGAAGACACACCGCGCTTTGAAAATTTACTCGGAGACGGCTCCCAGTTCGGAATCTCGTTGCAATACAAGGTACAGCCAAGTCCTGACGGGCTGGCGCAGGCTTTTATTCTGGGGGAAGACTTCATCGGGAAAGACTCCGTAGCCATGGTGCTCGGAGATAATATATATTACGGCAATGGAATGACTAGGATGTTGAAACAAGCTGCCGATAAAACAAGCGGAGCGACTGTATTCGGCTACCATGTTCCCGATCCCGAACGTTTTGGTGTGGTGGAATTTGACGAAGACGGCAAGGTCCTCAGCATCGAAGAGAAACCGGAGCATCCAAAATCCAATTATGCGGTTACCGGCCTTTATTTCTATGACAACCGGGTAATTTCTATTGCTAAGGAAGTCAAGCCGTCGCACCGCGGTGAGCTGGAAATCACTTCGATTAATGAAGCCTATCTGAAGCTGGGTGAGCTGGATGTTGCTCTGCTTGGACGCGGATTTACTTGGCTTGATACCGGAACCCACCAGAGTCTGGTGGATGCCACCAACTTCGTCAGAACGATTGAAGACCATCAAGGGATCAAAATCTCTGCACCCGAAGAAATCGCTTTCATTAATGGCTGGATCACCAAGGAACATCTCCTGGAATGCGGGCATAAGCTGAGCAAGACCGGATACGGCCAATATTTAATTAAGGTCGCTACAGGTAAAATCCAATTTTAAACCATAGAAAGAGTGGATACAATGAAGTTTATCAAAACCCATCTGGAGGATGTTCTTGTCGTTGAACCGGCAGTCCTCGGAGACCACCGTGGCTGGTTCATGGAGACCTACAGCGAGGCTAAATTCCATGAACAAGAGCTTCGGTATCAGTTCGTTCAAGACAATCAGTCTTATTCAGCTGTAAAAGGTACTCTACGTGGGCTTCACTTCCAGCTTAACCCGAAGGCACAGACCAAGCTTGTACGGTGTACACGCGGTTCGATCTTTGATGTAGCTGTGGATATCCGTCAAGGCAGTCCTTCCTACGGCAAGTGGTATGGCATTGAACTCAATGCCGAGAATAAGAAACAGCTGCTCATCCCCAAAGGGTTCGCCCACGGCTTCATGACACTAACGGAGGATGTCGAGGTCCAGTACAAATGCGATGAGCTGTACGCACCCGAATGTGACGGCGGAATTCTTTGGAATGACCCCGATATTGCCATTGAATGGCCGATCGATGTAATTCCTGTACTGTCTGCTAAGGATGAACAAGCACCGCTGTTAAAGGATGTAAAGCATAATTTTGTTTATCAGGCTTAAGTAAAAATATTATTCGTTTGTTACAAAAAAACCGTCCCAGCTGATCAGCAGCTGGGACGGTTTTTTTCATATACTCCTACTCGTATTCTCCCCCTACTCCCCCACCCACCCAAACGACCCCAGCACCCGCTCCAGCACCGCCTGCTGGCTCGCCGTGGCGTTGGCGGTGTTCAGTGTGACAGTGAGCGTATAAACCACATCATTGCGGCTGAAGACGATGATCTTCGTGCCCACCGGGATGCCGCTCTTGGTCTGCTCAACAGTGAGTATCGTGGCTGGCATACCGGCGAAGGTGGTTTCTGTGACGCTTTTTACCTGTGGTCCCTTAGGGTCTTGCTTGGTGTTCTGGTAATAGCTCTGCAGCTGGCCGATGGCATATTCCGGCGTAACCTCGGGGCTGGCGTAGAGCTGGAACCGGCCGCCGGTGAAGCGGTATTCCACGCTCTGGCTCTCAAACAGATCCTGAACCGGGCTCCAGAGCCGCGGAATCTCAAGCTTATAGCCGTAGGTTTTGGAAATCTTGGTGACCGAATTCTGGCTGAGCTGGTTATAATCCTCTGACGCCAGGCGTCCGAAGTTGCTCTTGGTCTGGGCAAAATCAATATCGACCGAGTTCAGCACCTCTGTGAAGCGCGCCTGATCACTACTCTGCCCCGGCCCGGAAGCCGCAACATATTCAAAATAATAACGGTACCCGTTCTTCAGCAGCAAAATCTGGTATTCGGTGCTCCACCCGCTGCCCGGGTTAAGCCCGATCTCATTGATCAGCACCGGCTCACCGGAGACCTTGCCCGCTACGCTGTCCTTCAAGGTGTAAGCCTCAGCCACATAGGTGTCACGGAGCTGAGAACGCAGTTCCTCGTTCCAGCTTGCCAGCGTGGAGCCCGCAGGGGCGGAGCTTACTTTTACACGCAGATAACTTCCTTGCTTGCCTGCATAGTAGAGCTGCTGGTCATCTGCACTCCAGTCGGCAGGGACCTTAAGTGCAATCCCGTAATCATCGTTGTAGCCTGCGCGCAGGCCGTTGCGGATGGTGGAGAGATCGCGGATGCTCCGGTCGGATGCGTCAAAAGAGGGCTGAAACGAATTCAGCAGCGCCGCGTATTTGCCCAAGTCCTTATAATTCGCTGCATTATCATCTGTCAGATAGATCTCATACAGCCTGCCTCCGGCATAATATTGCCTGCCCTCCCAGAGCGCGCCGCTCGAATCCTTGCTCACAGTCCGGGCGTAAGGAACCTTGGCCTTAGACACAGCCTCCCGGTCGAGCACAATCTCCCCGCCCTCTTCCGAAGAGCGGACCAGATTCTCCAGCAGCCCTTCGGGATCAAGCGGAACGGCCAGCGGCGAAGCATGCACCTCCAGATAGTAACCGTTCTCTGCACTTGTAAAAGTCGCTACGCTCTCATTCCCTCCGCTGTCGCCTACCACCAGCCCTGGCGGATAGTTCATGCTCCACTCCAGATAACTGTTGCCGATCCGGGTTTTGCCGGCGTCACTGTCGATCCCGCTCTGCGCTAGAGCGTCTACTGCTGCTACCGGAGAAGATAGCGTAACCAGTACTCCTCCACCCTCCGCCGGAGCCATCCGCGCGCCGAGCACTTCAGCCACGAATCTCAGCGGCACCATCAGCACACCGGATACCATACGCGGGGGCGCGGCGAGCTTGATTTTGACGCCATCCTTCCAGGCAGTCGTACTGCCTATCGTCATCGCACCGGTATGCGGCCCGTACATAATCTTCACCACATCATCGCCTTGCAGGGAGACGGTGCTGCCGAAGGCTTTTTTGAAAATCCCCAGCGGGACCAGCAGCGTTCCATTCTCCGAAAAAGGCTTCGGGATCGTGACCGGCTTCCCGTTAACCGTTGCAGAAGCACTGCCCGCTTGAAGACTAAGCTGTAGCAGAGCACCCTCCGCCGCCTGGGCCTTTCCCACAGGAAATAGGCTGAGCAGCAACAAAAGGACTACAATAACAGTCACTCCGCGCCGTAGTTGTCCCGCCCTGCTTCCCGGCACGGCTGTATCTGCCGCCTCCTCACTCTGTCGTCTGATCATCGGTCTCCTCCTCCGTCTTAGCGGCGCTCACCAGAGGATCACCTTGTCCAAGAACAAGGCTTCTGGCCACGATATCGCCGTCACTCTGCATCAGCAGCTTGACCACTGCCCCCGGCTTGTACTGTCTGAATAACTCATTAACATCGACAAGTGAGGTTACCCGGTGTCCGTCTATGGCGTACAGTGCATCCCCCGCCGTAATTCCTGCCTTGCGTGCTTCTGCCGTAAGCACCTTTGTCACCGTCAAGGGCTCCTGCCCCGGCAGTCCGACAATCACGGGCCAGCTCTCCTCAAGCTCCACTCCAAGGCTCGGACGCCGCACCTCTCCATATTGGAGCAGCTGATTCATGATGTACTTCACCGTATCTGCGGGAATCGAGAAGCCCATATTCTCCACACCCACAGCTGCGAACTTCATACTGTTGACCCCGAGTACCTCCCCCTTCATATTGACCAGCGGTCCTCCGCTGTTGCCGGGATTGATCGCCGTATCGCTCTGGATCAGCCGGTACGCCGCATCCACCGAACGGTTGAGACCGCTGATTACGCCTACAGTAGCCGAATTTCTCAAGGAAAAAGAGATCGGCGTCCCAATCGCAATCACCTTCTCTCCTACCTGAAGATTGGCGGCGCTACCCGCGAAGGTTGCGGGCTTTAAGGCTTTGGCTTTGATTTTGACCAATGCAAGATCACTGAATTCATCCGAGTATGTATCTGTGATGTTATAGCTTGTCCCGTCTGAGGTGACCACTACCGCCTTCTCCAGCCCTGCCATCACATGAGCATTGGTAATGATCCATCCGTCTGCTCTGACGATAATGCCGGAGCCGTGGGTCAGATTGTAGCGGTCATCCGGCCCGCCGGTTTCTCCGCCCGCTTTGCCGATAATGCCGACAACAGACGGCGAGACTCTGCTTATGATCTGCGGAACCGGGTCTGCTGCTGCGGGCTGGCTCCATTGCCCCTTGCTCTCCTTTTGCACAATACCTGCTTGTCCGGCCTTCATTACGTTGACAGCCGCGCCTCTCTCAGCCGCTACTGTCCCGCTGTAGACCGCCCCATGAACAACACCGGCTGGACTTACGAATCCCGACAATACCCATAGCATCGTGCCCAGCAGTACCACCCTGCCCCGGGCTGTCCCGCTCCTCCCCATTCCCATGGCTCTCCCCTTCTTTCCTGCGCTGGAAGCATATAAATTCTTATCTTTAAAAAAAGACGCCTTTAGGATCGCCGCTGGCGGTAAAGGTGTCTTTAAGATGAGCTTGCCTCTGAGGTTATGTGTGCCTTACTCTAGCTGAACCAGTTCATAATCATTGCATAATCGGATACCACAAAAACCAGCAGGCTTACCACTGCAAAACCGATGGCAAATTTGTTCTTCTGCGGAGCTCTAAGCAGCCGGACCACACCGATAAGTATCAGGATCGTGAATACAATCATAAACGCATCGAAGGTATGAAATTTAGACGGTTCTTGCGCGGCAGCTTCTGCAAGCAGCATGGCAATCCCTCCCTGAGAGTGTTGTCAAGCAAGTTGCTCTAATCCATATCACCTTCTATGTTATCGTTACCATTTCCGTCACGCAATAGAAATATTTTAAAAACGGCGTATTTGTCACAAAAAATATTCCTCATGGCAAAACTCCGCCTCGGATTGGCGATATTTATCATTGACCGCTGTTGTATCTTTAGTTTTCAATGAGCCCATCCACCTCAATCCAGCCAACAGCTGCTGCTATCCATTCAACGTAAAAGCTTCTCACTAGAATATTACGGCAGACATGCTGTAGATATGCCTGTTTGGACTCGGTGGATTGGGTGGACTTGTCGGACCTCAGTACCACAAAATCACACTATTTTAACACCTTTAATTAAATCCTCATTAATGAGCGCTAAATCGCTATCCACCATCATCTTGATCAATTGTTCAAATGTAACCTCCCGTTCCCAACCCAGCTTTTCTTTAGCCTTGGAGCAATCCCCAAGCAGTAGATCCACTTCAGCAGGTCTAACAAATCTCTGGTCAACCACAACATAATCTTTCCAATCCAATCCTACATGCGTAAATGCAATATCTACAAGCTCTTCAATCGTATGCGTCTCCGCAGTCGAGATTACGAAATCATCCGCTTTATCCTGCTGAAGCATCAGCCACATCGCTTTAACATAATCGCCTGCGAAGCCCCAGTCTCTTTTGGCATCCAGATTCCCCATCCGGAGTTCGGTTTGCAGACCCAGCTTAATTCTCGCAACAGCATCAGACACTTTACGGGTTACAAATTCAATGCCACGGCGTGGCGATTCATGATTGAACAAGATTCCAGAGCAAGCAAACATGTTATAGCTTTCTCTATAGTTAACAGTAATCCAGTGACCATAAACTTTAGCTACACCATATGGACTTCGTGGATAAAATGGGGTCGTTTCTTTCTGAGGTGTTGCTAACACCTTACCAAACATTTCACTGCTTGAGGCTTGATAAAATTTAGCATCCGGTTTAGTCAAACGCACCGCCTCGAGCAAATGGGTAACACCCATTCCGGTAGCTTGGGCAGTTGCAACGGGTTGAACCCAGGAGGTTGCTACGAAAGACTGGGCGGCCAGGTTATAGACTTCATCCGGATCTGAAATGCTCACCGCTCTCATCAGTGACCCCAGATCCAGCAAATCCCCCTCAATAAATTCGATTTCATTCTTTAGATGTCCGATGTTATCCATAATTGGTATACTCGTTCTGCGGCGCAAACCAAATACTTTATATCCTTTTGACAAGAGAAGCTCTGCCAAATAAGATCCATCTTGTCCTGTAATCCCTGTAATTAGTGCATGCTTTGTCATTTTACGATCTCCTTTTTCAAAGGTAATTGAGCTTACTCATACCTATTAACAAAGCCTGACTAATATGTCTAAGCGCTTTCTTGTCCAGTATCCTTACAAAGCAGACTCATTGACGAGAATACACACGCCTGCTCCGAATCCATCTCGGGACTCATTATTAAGAAAGAACGGTGACTACTCCTTGAAATACATCGAATTTGGAATCGGAAATACGTGGTGGGTGCGAACAGAGATTGAACAGCCGGATGGCACGGAGGTCGAAATACAGGGTATCGTCCGGCCAATTATCTTCCGTTCCTGTTACATTCGCGTCTGGATCGGAAGAACCGTCTGGATTGCAGACTCACGGGAAGGATTCAAACGGGGATTTAAAGCATCCCGCCGGTTCAAAATCATCTTGGGCATCCGCAGTGAGCTGTAGCGGGGAGCTGATACTATAAATTGCTGATTGGGCAAAATTACTGCTTCGTGTGTTTTTGCTTACCGCCGTAGTGGGAGTGCGAGGGATATTCAGTGGAATTCGTACATTTATTTTGGCGAAACCCTTGCAATTATGATCAATAGCTGGAAAAACAACACTTCTTTAGTCCAATTTTCGCAGAATCTACAGAGTTCCATGGAGAGAAGTGGACTTTTTCCAACTCCGTTCGTTCAACACACCGTTCAGGCAGTATTAAGTGCCTTATTTCCAATTACGTCCGCTCTACAACTTAGAGACTCAATCGAGAGCGTTCTGACTCCCCAAAACGTATGAAGCTTGTGAAACCTGCCGCAATTTCAAAAACACCCCTTGCCTCTCCTGTAAAAAGAGATAAGGGGTGTTTGGGTTAATGAAGTTATTAGGTTTTGTACTGCTCTTCCTGCACTTACACCATCTCAGAAGCCTGCAGTTCCATAGCCTGCGTACGTTCCGTATCACGGATCAGGACCGGCTTCAGGTAGCGGCCAGTGTAGGATTCTTCAACGCTAATCAGCTTCTCCGGTGTTCCGGTAGCAAGGACGGTACCGCCGCCGCTGCCGCCTTCCGGTCCCATATCGATGATATAGTCGGCTGTCTTGATGACATCGAGATTATGCTCGATGACCAGCACCGATTCACCGGAATCGACCAGGCGGTGCAGCACCTCAAGCAGACGGCCGATATCATCGACATGCAGGCCGGTTGTCGGCTCATCCAGGATATAGAGCGTCTTGCCGGTGCTGCGGCGGTAAAGCTCGGAGGCCAGCTTCACACGCTGGGCCTCACCGCCGGACAGTGTGGTTCCCGGCTGCCCGATGTTGATGTAGCCTAGGCCTACATCCAGTAAGGTCTGCATTTTACGGTGAATCTTCGGAATATTCTTGAAGAACTCCGTGGCATCCTCCACCGTCATCTCCAGCACATCCGAGATATTCTTGCCTTTATATTTCACTTCCAGCGTCTCGCGGTTATACCGTTTGCCTTTGCAGACTTCACAAGGTACGTAGACATCCGGCAGGAAGTGCATCTCAATCTTGATAATGCCGTCTCCACGGCATGCCTCACAGCGGCCGCCCTTCACATTGAAGCTGAAGCGCCCCTTCTGGAAGCCGCGCACCTTGGCCTCGTTCGTCTTGGAGAACAGATCACGGATATCATCGAACACGCCTGTGTACGTAGCCGGATTGGAGCGCGGAGTACGTCCAATGGGGGACTGGTCAATCTCGATGACCTTGTCCAGATTCTCCAGGCCGCGGATTTCTTTGTGCAAGCCGGGACGGACCTTGACCGCCTTGTTAAGCTGGCGGGCCAGACTCTTGTAGAGGATCTCGTTGATGAGCGAAGATTTGCCGGAGCCGGATACCCCGGTTACTGCTGTGAAGACGCCGAGTGGAATTTTTACATTCACATTCTTCAGGTTATTCTCCTTCGCTCCACGGATCTCGATCCAGCGCTCATTATCGGTTGGCCGCCGCTTCGAAGTCACCGGGATGAACTTGCGTCCGCTCAAGTACTCACCGGTCAGAGAACCGGGGTCCTTCATAATCTCCTCCGGGGTCCCTTGGGCGATGACCTGGCCACCGTGCTTCCCGGCACCCGGTCCAATGTCGATGATATAGTCAGCCGCCATCATGGTATCCTCATCATGCTCAACGACGATAAGCGTGTTACCCAGGTCGCGCATATGGGCCAGCGTAGCAATCAGGCGGTCATTGTCCCGCTGATGCAGGCCGATACTTGGCTCATCCAGAATATATAGGACACCCATCAGACTGGAGCCGATCTGGGTAGCCAGCCTGATGCGCTGGGCTTCCCCCCCGGATAACGAGCCGGCTGCCCGGCTAAGAGTCAGATAGTTCAGCCCCACATTCACCAGGAAGCCGAGCCGGCTGCTGATTTCCTTGAGGATCAGATTGGCAATCGCTGTTTCTTTCTCACTAAGCTTGAGTTCTGCGAAGAAGTCCAGGCAATCCCCAATCGAAAGATCCGTTACATCCGCAACATTCCGCTCGTTGATGGTCACTGCCAGAATCTCTTTCTTGAGCCGCTTGCCCTTACACGAATGGCAGGGCTTGGCGCTCATGAAGCCCTCAATGAACTCACGAATCCCTTCGGAAGCTGTATCACGGTAACGGCGCTCCAGATTAGGAATAATTCCCTCAAACGCAACCAGGGCGTCTTTGCGCTGGCCGAAGTCGTTCTCATACCGGAAACGGATCTTCTCGCTGCCCGTTCCGTGCAGCAGCTTGTTCATATGCTCCGGGGAGAGGCTGCTAACCGGTACATTTTGCGGAATCTTGAAATGCTCGCATACGGATTTCAGGAACTGCGGATAGTAGTTCGACGTACTGCCTGTCCAGGCCAGGAAAGCTCCTTCTTCAATCGATTTCTCTGTATCCGGGATCAGCAGATCGGGATCGACTACCATATTCATCCCCAGCCCGTCACACTCAGGACAAGCCCCGAAGGGGCTGTTGAAGGAGAACATGCGCGGAGCCAGCTCTTCGATGCTGAATCCGCAGACAGGACATGCAAAGCTGGCACTGAACAGCAGCTCTTCCTGGCCCATCACATCAACGAGAATCTGACCACCGGAAAGCTTCAGCGCAGTTTCCAAGGAATCGGTAAGCCGGGTCTCGATGTCATCCTTAATTACAATCCGGTCAACAACAACCTCAATCGTATGCTTCTTATTCTTTTCCAGTACAATCTCTTCCGTCACTTCGCGCAGCTCACCATCCACACGTACACGGACGAAGCCTTGCTTCGAGATATCTGTGAACAGACCCTTATGCTCACCCTTACGGCCGGAAATGACCGGGGCCAGAATCTGCAGCCGGGTCTTCTCCGGGTATTGCATAATCCGGTCGACCATCTGTTCAACGGTCTGCGAGGTGATCTCTATGCCATGATCCGGACAGTGCGGATGGCCGATCCGGGCAAAAAGCAGCCGCAGATAGTCGTAGATCTCGGTAACCGTCCCTACCGTGGAACGCGGGTTGCGGCTAGTCGTCTTCTGGTCAATCGATATGGCCGGGGAGAGTCCGTCGATGGAATCTACATCCGGCTTCTCCATCTGGCCCAGGAACTGGCGGGCATAGGCAGACAAAGACTCCACGTACCGGCGTTGTCCCTCGGCGTAGATGGTATCGAAGGCCAGGGAGGATTTGCCCGAACCGCTCAGTCCCGTTAGCACGACGAAGCGGTCACGCGGAATCGTTACGTCGATATTCTTGAGATTATGGGCCCTTGCGCCCTTGATTACTATACTTTCATGTGCCAACGGTACCTCTCCTTTAAGGGGAATTTAAAATGGAAAAACATTTTGGGAAAATATTTTCGATCCCTCCCAAACCCTCCCTTCCAAGGGAGGGCCCCAAGGGTTGCACCCTCTGGACACCCGCAAGCTCGGCGGAAGGAATTAAGTTGGTGAATGGACGACTACTGGGGCAATGGGCCCGCTAACCCCTACGGGGCCGCTCCTACGATTAGAGCGATTCGGCTCACTGTGGCTTGCCGACAACGCTGTCCCTTCGGGATACGCGCTAAGAAATTAACTGCGGGCTGTTCCTGCGGAATGCGCAAAGGGCTTCAACGGCACGCCGTCCCTCCGGGATACGCGCTAAGGGCTTAACTGCACGCTGTCCCTCCGGGATGCGCAAGGGCGTGGCCCCTTTATCTTCAAAAGGAACGGCCTGAGTAGCGCCGTTCCCTGGATCGTTAACTTCTGCGCCGGGTTACTCTGCCCGCAATTCAAGCAAGGCATCGCGCAGTTCGGCGGCGCGTTCGAATTGCAGGTTCTTGGCGGCGTCCTTCATCTCGGCCTCCAGACGCTGCATCAGGCTCTGCTTGTCTTTCTTGTTCAGCTTGCCGCCGACACCGGTGAGGTAATCAGCCTTGGACTCGGCCACCTTAGTCGCCTCGATGATATCGCGCACCTTCTTGTTGATGGTCGTCGGGGTAATCCCGTGCTTCTCATTATGAGCGATCTGAATCTCACGGCGGCGCTGGGTCTCGCTCATCGCCTTCTCCATGGAGTCGGTGATGCGGTCGCCGTACATAATGACCCGGCCCTCCGAGTTACGGGCGGCACGGCCGATCGTCTGGATCAGCGAACGCTCGGAACGGAGGAAGCCTTCCTTATCAGCATCCAGAATCGCGACCAGCGACACCTCAGGCAGGTCAAGACCCTCTCTGAGCAGGTTAATACCGACCAGCACGTGGAAGGTACCCAGACGGAGATCACGCAGGATCGCCATCCGCTCCAGCGTCTTGATATCGGAGTGCATATAACGTACCTTGATACCAATCTCCTTGAAGTAATCCGTCAGGTCCTCAGACATCTTCTTCGTTAGAGTGGTTACGAGTACACGCTCATCGCGTTCTACCCGGTCACGGATTTCGCTAATCAGATCATCGATCTGTCCTTCGGTTGGACGCACTTCAATGATCGGGTCAAGCAGACCGGTAGGACGGATAATCTGCTGAACCATAGTATCGCAATGCTCCATCTCATAAGGCCCCGGTGTTGCGGACACATATAAAATCTGACTCACCTTGTCTTCGAATTCCTCGAATTGCAGCGGACGGTTATCCAGCGCAGACGGCAGGCGGAAGCCGTGCTCCACCAGGACGGTCTTCCGCGCACGGTCACCGTTATACATCGCCCGGATCTGCGGCAGCGTCACATGGGACTCGTCAATCACAATCAGCATGTCATCCGGGAAATAGTCCATCAATGTGTAAGGAGTCGCTCCCGGCTCCCGGAAGGTAAGCGGACCGGAATAGTTCTCGATCCCCGAGCAGAAGCCGACTTCCTTCATCATCTCGATATCATAACGGGTCCGTTGCTCCAGCCGCTGCGCCTCCAGCAGCTTGCCTGCTTCGCGGAGTACAGCCAGCCGCTCCTCCAGCTCACGCTCAATATTGACCAGCGCTACACGCATCGTCTCTTCCTGGGTTACGAAGTGAGACGCCGGGAAAATCGCGATATGATCGCGTTCGCCGATCAGCTCGCCTGTCAGAACATCAATCTCCGTAATCCGTTCGATCTCGTCTCCGAACAGCTCTACCCGGATCGCATGCTCGCCCTGGGATGCCGGGAAGATCTCAACGACATCCCCGCGCACACGGAACGTACCACGCACGAAATTAATATCATTACGCTGATACTGGATATCTACGAGCCGGCTCAGAATCTGATTGCGCGGCTTCTCCATCCCTACACGCAGAGAGAGCAGCAAGCTTCCGTATTCCTGCGGCGAACCGAGACCATAAATACAGGACACACTCGCCACAATAATAACGTCACGGCGTTCGAACAGTGAGCTGGTTGCCGAGTGGCGGAGCTTGTCGATTTCTTCATTTATGCTGGAGTCTTTCTCAATGTAGGTATCGGAGGAAGGAATGTACGCCTCTGGCTGGTAGTAATCGTAGTAACTGACGAAGTAATCCACGGAATTGCTCGGAAAAAATTCTTTGAACTCACTCGCCAGCTGCGCAGCAAGCGTCTTATTGTGCGCAATGACCAGCGTCGGGCGGTTCAACTTGGAAATCACTTGTGCGATGGTAAAGGTCTTGCCTGTACCTGTCGCTCCCAGCAGCGTCTGGTGCTTCTTGCCCTGCCGGATGCCGTCCAATAACTCTTCTATGGCATGAGGCTGATCGCCCTGGGGTGTATACTCGGACTCCAGTGCAAAAGTCTTCGTACTGACGACAATATCACTCATTTGCCCGTCTCCCCTCTATCGTCTAGAATATATGAATATATTATAATTTTAACCCTAATCATCCTTCATCCATACCAAGCTGAAAAATATGGAAGATAGGAATGCACGTTCCCGTTTATTATACAGCGTTGCCCAGACTGTTGCAAACCATAATATATAGAAATTTAAGGAGCCTGAATTTATGGATTTCATTACAATACTCGGCCTGCTGGCCGGAATTGCCGCTATGATCGGCGGTTTTCTGTGGGAAGGCGGCAGCCTGTCCGGCCTGCTGCAGCCCAATGCTGCCCTGATCGTGTTCGGCGGTACCCTTGCAGCAGTGCTCATCAGCTTCCCCGCGTCCAAGCTCCGCAGTATTCCGGCGGCGCTCCGCCTGGCTTTTGGCCGGCAACGGGATACCAGCCGGGAACAAGCCGAAGAGCTGATTGCCATGGCTGCACTCACGCGGCGCGGCGGTGTTCTCGCATTAGAGAAGCGGGCGGAGGAGCATCCTGATCCTTTTACCCGTGAAGGCCTGTTTCTGATTGTCGACGGCAATGACCCCGATCAGGTCCGCCAGATCCTGGAGCTCGGGATGGATGCCAAGGAGCTGAAATATGAAGGCTATGCCAAAATATTCGAAGCCGCCGGCGGCTATGCACCGACCATGGGGATTATCGGCACCGTTATGGGGCTGATCCGGGTTCTGAGCAACCTAACGGACCCTTCCAATCTGGGCGGGTCAATTGCCGTAGCTTTTACAGCAACACTCTATGGCGTAGCCAGCGCTAATCTACTCTTTTTACCCATTGCCTCCAAAATCAAATCCCGCAGCCAAAGTGAGCTGGGCACCATGGAGATGCTGCTCGTCGGCATTCTGTCCCTGCAGAACGGAGATCACCCGCATCTGGTCCGGCAAAAGCTGGCCCCCTTCCTGACAGACGCTCCTAAACGCAGCAGCAGTACCAGCCCGGGGGAACCGCTATGAGACAAAGAAACCGCCGGCAGCCCCGCGTCTCCGCAGGCAAGGAGAGCCGGGACCGCTGGATGATTACCTACGCGGATCTGATCACGCTTCTGCTGATTTTCTTCGTGATTCTGTTCGCCATGAGCAGCCTGGATTCGCAGAAATATGCCATTGTCAGCGGCTCCTTATCGGATACCTTCAAGAGCGGAAGTACAGTGCTGGAGGGCGGAAGCGGCGTACTTGAAGGCAATCAGGGAATTACAGGGACTGACGTTTCGAAGGGTCATACTGAAGACAGTGGAACCGCTGGCGGTCCTTCTGCTACAGGCTCCGCGGATTCGGACGGGCTGAATGGAAACGGACAAACAGGAGATGGGGATGGACACCAGCCGTCAGCGCGTGAGCTTGCTTTTCGGGAACAGGAAGCGAAGCTGGCTGCTCTTATGGGCGTAATCACCCAGTATGTGGAGGAGAATAACCTCGGGGAACAGATTTTTGTTGCCGATAAACCGCAGGGCATTGCCATCACGCTGAGTGACCGGTTCCTGTTCGATGCGGGTAAGGCCGAGCTGAAATCCCCTGCTTTCCCTGCCCTGCGCCAGCTCTCCGGCCTGTTTCGCGGTATCGGGGCGACGATCAGCATCGAAGGCCATACCGACAATGTTCCTGTGACCCCCGGATCGTTATACAGAGACAACTGGGAGCTATCCGGCGCCCGTGCGCTGTCCGTCCTGCGCTTTTTTCTGGACAAAGAGGGGCTAAGCCCTGATACCTTCCAATATGCAGGGTACGCCGATACCCGGCCCGCCTATGATAATACAACCGCAGAGGGAAAGCAGCGGAACCGCCGGGTTGAATTGATTGTGCTGCGGCAGCTTCAGGAGGAAGAATAGCCGGCAACCGCTCAGTCTATGGCAGATCATCACTGGCAAAGATACAGTAAAGCTGATCAAGGAGTTGGAGCTTCGTGCACGCAACAAAAGGAACGCCGGATGCTACCCGTTTTTTGGAGCTTCTGCGGCTGTCGGTTTCATTGGTATTGATTATTTTCGCCCAGATTACTATCACTGGCTTCGTAGGCTTTTTTGTTGTATTTCTGCCCTTTTTGTCCTCCTCTTATTCCCCGGGAAGCCTGCTTACCGGAATGAAGTTTCTGATTGCCGGCTTTGCCTTTGCGCTGCCTTGGCTCGGATACTGGTGGATGATGTACAGCTTATCCGGGAATGGCCGCATCCGTGGCTTTTTTCTACTTTTGCTCACCTCGTATTTAGCCCTTATATTTATTTGTATGCAGATCGATCCGGTCTACAATCCGGAAGCCATGATTCCCGGTTCTGCAAGAGAATCTACCTTTCTCGTTTGTATGGCCATGTCTGCCGTAATACTTTTCCCGTTTTATTCGCTTGGCGTTTATATCTTCGTGCTGAGACCTGTCAAGCGTCCCCGAAAAAGATACCGTTTCCTGCTGCTGTGCCTTCTGTTTGCTGTGGCGGGCCTGGTTCTCTTGCCCTTTCTGTGGCACTCTGCTCCCATCGTCTATCCCGGTTTGCTCAGCTTCCCGGAATAGCAGACAGACGCAAAAAGACAGACCTCTCACATTAGTAACATCTAATGTAACAAAGAGAAGTCTGCCGTATTCAGCGCTTTCGCGGATAAGCTAACTTTTATTCCCCAACCAGTTCCTTGTACGCAGCCGCATCCAGCAGGCCGGTTACTGCCTCTGCGAACTCGGTATCAAGCTCCAGCTCAAAAATCCACCCGTCTCCGTAAGGCTGGTCATTGATCAGCTCCGGGCTGGCCTCCAGCGCATCGTTGATCTTGGTCACCTTACCGGATACGGGTGAATATAGCTCCGATACGGTCTTCACAGATTCGATACTGCCCACACTGTCGCCTGCTGAGATCGCCGCGCCCACTTCCGGAAATTCTACAAACACGATATCGCCCAGCAGATGCTGCGCATGATCCGTAATCCCTACACGTACTACGCGTCCCTCGCCCTGCTGCGCCCACTCATGCTCTTCGCTGTATAGCAGGTTGTCAAGCACTTCACTCATGTCCAAGCCGCCTCTTTTCCGTAATTGGAGTTCTAAATTTAGTTATAGCCTAAGTTATCGGCTTGCCTAATGTCAATATAACTGACAGTAAAATTAAATTTGTCAACTTTTTGACGTTTTTTGATTGACAGGGCGGAGGGTTACCCGGTTTAATGGAGTCAGTAGAAAAACATATGGTTTGCGAATGATGGCATAGGGAGAGACTGTCTCACAGGAAGACAGCGCCGAAGGAGTAAGCCCGGGATGGGTGAATCTCTCAGGCAAAAGGACCTTTGCCGGACGCATCTCTGGAGAGCATCCGGGTGCCTGCGCTGCAGGCTTCACGGATCACCAACGGGGAAACCTGCGCGGCATGGCAGGGTAACTCTCAGGTACCAAGGACAGAGCGAAAGTCCATTTATGCATACGTGCATAATGGCTTTCGCCTGTCCTTTTTCGTATGTAATCAGACCAAGGGAGTGACAAGATGGATGCTTTGAGAAGAACGCCTTTTTATGACCTCTATGCGGCTTATGCGGAGTCCAGATGTATTGATTTCGGCGGCTGGGAGCTGCCGGTGCAGTTCACGGGCATCGTGAAGGAGCATGAAGCCGTCCGTGAACGGGCCGGACTGTTCGATGTCTCCCATATGGGAGAATTCATGGTTACCGGGAGCGGCGCGGAAGCTTTCCTGCAGAGAATGACCACCAATGATGTCTCCCGCCTGAAAGACGGCGCAGCGCAGTACACCCTGATGCTCTACCCAAGCGGCGGAGTGGTCGACGATCTGCTCGTATACCGGCTGGGTGAAGAACGTTACATGCTTGTCGTCAATGCGTCCAACATCGATAAGGACTTCCAGTGGCTGCAGGAGCATCTAACCGCTGAATTCGGCGGCGTCACCCTGAAAAATATCTCGGATGAGACGCTGCTGCTCGCCTTGCAGGGGCCGCGCGCGGAGACGATTCTGGCAAAAGTCACGCAGGTGTCTCTAACAGAGTTAAAACCGTTCCACTTCATCGAACAGGCTGAAGTCTGCGGCGTCACCGTCCTGCTCTCCCGTACCGGATATACTGGTGAGGATGGCTTCGAGCTATATGCTCCCGCAGATACGGCAGCAGCACTCTGGAACGGCCTGCTGGCTGCTGGCGCTCCGCATGGTCTGACGCCTGCCGGACTCGGCGCACGCGATACCCTGCGTTTCGAGGCCAAGCTGCCGCTGTACGGCCAGGAGCTGTCGGCGGATATCACTCCGCTCGAAGCGGGTGTCCAGTTCTTCGTGAAGCTGGATGCAGGGGATTTCATCGGCCGTGATGCCCTGCTGAAGCAGAAGGAAGCCGGTCTGCCCCGGCGTCTTGTGGGCCTGGAGATGGTCGACCGCGGCATTCCCCGCTCCCACTATCCCGTGTACGCGGACGGAGTGAAGATCGGTGAAGTAACGACCGGCACCCAATCCCCTACCCTGAAGCGGAATCTCGGACTCGCCCTGCTGGACGCTGCCTATACGGAGCCGGGCACAGAGGTGTACGTGGAGATTCGCGGCAAGCAGCTCAAGGCTGCCATAATCAAAGCCCCATTCTACAAAAGAAGCCAAGGAGTGAAGCCGCAATGAAGCACCGCTATCTGCCTATGACTGAGCAAGACCGCACAGAAATGATGGAAGCCGTAGGCATCCAGTCCATCGATGAGCTGTTCGCCGATATTCCGCAGTCTGTCCGTTACCAGGGAACCCTGCCGATGTCCGGCGCTCTGGACGAATATGCACTGCTTCGCCATATGAAGAGGCTCGCAGACAAGAATGCCGACTTCGACACCCACGCCAGCTTCCTTGGTGCCGGATTATACGATCACCATGTTCCGGTCGTCATCAACCATGTGATTTCACGTTCGGAATTTTATACCGCCTATACCCCTTACCAACCGGAGATCAGCCAGGGTGAGCTTCAGGCGATTTTCGAATTCCAGTCCTATATCTGTGAACTGACCGGAATGAAGGTCGCCAATGCCAGTATGTATGACGGCGCAACGGCCCTGTCCGAAGCGGCTGTGCTGGCCGCAGGCGCCACCAAACGCAAGAAGCTGATTGTCTCCCGTACGGTTCACCCGGAAGCGCGTCAGGTGCTCCGCACCTCCGCCAACGCCTGGGGACTGCAAATTGTAGAGATTGACTATGCTGACGGGGTAACGGATCTCACCAAGCTGGCCGATGCCATCGACAGCGATACCGCTGCTGTTCTGGTCCAGTCCCCCAACTTCTTCGGCGGGATTGAGGACCTGCGCCAGATTGAGCCGCTGATCCATGCGGTCAAAGGACTGCTCGTGGTCAGCGCGAACCCCATTGCGCTTGGCGTGCTGGAATCCCCTGGACGGCTTGGCGCAGACATCGTAGTCGGCGACGCGCAGCCGCTGGGGATCGCCGCCTCGCTGGGCGGCCCTACCTGCGGATTCTTCGCGGTGGCTGAGCCGCTTATGCGCCGGATGCCGGGCCGGATCGTCGGCCAGACGGTTGACCGGAATGGCAAGCGCGGCTTCGTGCTGACGCTGCAAGCCCGCGAACAGCATATCCGCCGGGAGAAGGCGACCTCGAATATCTGCTCCAACCAGGCGCTACTAGCGCTGTCTGCTTCCGTCTACCTGTCCGTGATGGGCAAGGAGGGCATGCGCGAGGTGGGTGAGCTGAACATCCGCAAGAGCCATTATGCCGCCGGGCGGCTGGCTGAAATCACTGGTGCAGAGCTTGTCTTCACTGCCCCGTTCTTCAATGAATTCGTCCTGAAGCTCCCGGAGGGCAGCAGTGTGAGTGCGGTGAACTCCAGGCTGCTGAAGGAAGGCTATCTGGGCGGTTATGACTTAGGCCGGGATTATCCCGAGCTGGCCGGACATATGCTGGTTGCCGTAACGGAGAAACGAAGCAAGACCGAAATTGACGAATTTGCAAGCGCACTGGAGGGCTGTGTATGAAACCGGAACAAAGTCTGATTTTTGAATTAAGCCGTCCCGGCCGCTCGGCCTACTCCCTGCCTCAGTGTGATGTGCCGCAGGACGAAGGCCTTGATGCACTCATTCCCGGAGGGCTGCTGCGCAGTGAGCCGGTTGTGCTGCCAGAGGTATCGGAAGTGGATGTTATCCGCCACTATACCGCCCTGTCCCGCCGCAACTTCGGAGTCGATAACGGCTTCTATCCGCTCGGCTCCTGTACGATGAAATACAACCCGAAGATCAACGAGGATGTCGCCCGCTTCCCGGGACTCTCCAAGATCCATCCGTACCAGCCGGAGGAGAGCATCCAGGGTGCGCTTGAACTGATGTACACGCTGCAAAAGGATCTTGCCGCCCTGACCGGCATGGATGCTGTATCCCTGCAGCCTGCTGCCGGTGCCCACGGCGAGTGGACCGGCCTGATGATGATCCGCGCCTACCATGAGAGCCGCGGTGAGGTCCGCTCCAAGGTCATCGTGCCGGACTCCTCGCATGGCACCAACCCGGCAAGCGCCGCAGCCGCCGGCCTTGAGACGGTCACCATCCCGTCCAATGACAAGGGTATGGTTGACCTTGAGGCGCTGAAGGCAGCTGTCGGCAGTGACACCGCTGCGCTGATGCTCACGAACCCGAGTACCCTCGGCCTCTTCGAGACGCAGATCGTCGAGATTGCCGCGATTGTCCATGAAGCGGGCGGTCTGCTCTATTATGACGGAGCGAACTCCAACGCGATTATGGGCATCACCCGCCCGGGCGATATGGGCTTCGATGTGGTGCATCTCAACCTGCACAAGACGATGAGTACGCCGCACGGCGGCGGGGGGCCGGGAGCCGGACCGGTCGGCGTGAAGGCGAAGCTGATCCCCTTCCTGCCGCAGCCTACAGTGGCGCAGAACGGGGACGGCAGCTTCACACTGGACTGCGGCGGGCCGGAATCGATTGGCCGCGTCAAAGCCTTTTACGGCAACTTCGGGATTCTCGTCCGTGCTTATGCGTACATCCGCACCTATGGTCCTGACGGCCTGCGTGAGGTGTCCGAGAACGCCGTGCTGAACGCCAACTATATGATGCACCGGCTGGCCCCTTACTTCGAGATCCCCTTCCCGGGCGTCTGCAAGCATGAATTCGTCATGTCCGGCAAGAACCTTAAGCAATACGGTGTCCGTACCCTCGATGTAGCCAAACGGCTGCTCGACTTCGGCTATCATCCGCCAACCGTCTACTTCCCGCTGACAGTAGAGGAATGTATGATGATTGAACCTACCGAGACCGAGAGCAAGGAGACGCTCGACGGCTTCATTGAGACCATGATCCGAATCGTTAAGGAAGCCGAAGAGACGCCGGAGATAGTGATTAACGCACCGCATACGACTGAAATCAGCCGCCTGGATGAGACGCAGGCCGCGCGTAAGCCGGTACTCAACTGTTCTTGCGGTTAACCAGATCAATTCATATATTTTCAAATAGCCGGGTCAGGGATACATCGTATCGCTGCCCGGCTATTTGGTATGTACCCGGAAGCGGATTCTCCCGGCTATGGCGTAAGGCGCTTCACGAACTGGAAGCGGTCATTCACCCGCATTTTACTGTAGATACTCTTCAGCATATTGCGCACGGTGCCTTCACTGATCCCCAGATCGCTCCCGATATGCAGCGCGCTCTTCTCCATCAGCCACAGCCTCGCCACCTCCTGCTCCCGCGCGGTCAGCTTATATTCCAGAAGCGTGGCTTCCAGCCGGTACCGCTGCATCTCCGGGTTCTTCTCCATCCACTTCTCCATGATATTCTCGGCAATCTGCTGCACGAAGGGAATGGCGAACTCAATTGGCTCTCCTCTATTAAAAGAAATATCAACATATCCGTAAACGCTATCATCATCCTGCAATGGAGCGCACACACAGTTCCAATCCCGGAAGGTCTGATCCGTATGCTCCGTTCCCCGCACCACCCCGATGCAGTTCATCTCCATCGCCAGCGATACGGCATTCATTCCCGCCTGCTGCCTGCTTAAGCTGACCCCCGGGCGCAGCTCCGCCTGCTCCATCTCCGCCTGCGTCTCCGGAGAAGAATAGACCAGCTCCAGAATGGTACCCGCCTTGTCCGTCAGGAATACCACATAAGGAATAGAGAGCAGCTGGCTTAATTTGTTCATTTCACTGCGGATCGAAGAAATCATAGCTCTATGATAGATATGCTCTCTGGATTCTTCAGATACACCCGCCACAGACATCCCGCCTTGGACTTGGGCCCTAACTGCCTCCAGAGGCCGGAAGGCTTCAAGTTCGCTTGCTTCTAAATCCCCAGGCATACTCCATGCTCTTGATTGATTAAAGACTCTCACAAACGATCCCTCCATATTTACCAATTCCTATATTATCAATTTTAAAAGAAAGCATTATAACATACAATTACGGAATAATGAACATTCAGTATTGGATCTGTAAATCCCCGCGTTAGCGCTGTAAAATGTAGAAATCTGTTCATCTTATATTTCTACATAATTCCAGGAGGTTCGACATGCTTCGCATCGGCTATCTATCGACTACCCTCAATTTGGCTACCGCAATGGTATCCTTCCTGCGCTTCGGCAGTAATTATGCCCTGTTCATTATGGCCAGCTACACACTCTTAACCCTTGCGGGATACCGGCTGCTGCAGAATAAAAGGACCCTGCATCTGGTTCCGCTGCTCACCTTCAGCTGTTCATTCCTCTTATACAATGTGACCTATGTATTGTTGAAGCAGATTAACCTCGTAGACCTGTATGCGGTAGACTGGAGACTTGAGGTTCAGCTGGCGCTGCCCCTGCTGGTAGGGTTCGCCGTCCAGACTCTGCTTAAGCGCAGTGGCAAATCCCGGTTGGTATAGCTATCGGGGGTTGCCGCTTTTTTTTGCAAAATCGACCTAAACTGATAGTTTTCGACATCGGCTCAGTGATATATTTACTCTTACGTCTTTGAGCCAGCTGAGGATTCAGATATTTTCTCCGCAGCCATCTGCGGTAACGCTTTCAAAGCAATGAACAGGAGGGTTAAGCTTGAGTATGATTGAAGCCAGAGGACTGAGTAAGTCCTTTATGCAGGCGGTGAAGGAGCCCGGCCTAAAGGGAGCGGTGAAGCATCTGTTCCTGCCCCGGCATATTGAGAAGGTGGCGGTCAAGCCGCTGGATCTGAGCATTGAAGCCGGAGAGACGGTGGCCTACGTGGGACCGAACGGTGCCGGTAAATCGACTACCATCAAGATGCTGACCGGCATTCTGATGCCGTCCTCCGGGAGTATCTCGGTGAACGGCATCAATCCGTACCGCAAAAGAATGGAGAACGCCGCCCAGATCGGCGCAGTTTTCGGGCAGCGCACCCAGCTGTGGTGGGATATTCCGATTGCCGAGTCCTTCTCGCTGCTGAAGGATATCTATCAGATTCCGGATGCCCAATATAGGAAGAACATGGACTTGTTCACCGAAATGCTCGGGATGAGCGAATTCATCCACCTGTCCGCGCGGAAGCTCTCGCTGGGTCAGCGCATGCGTGCCGATCTGGCTGCTGCCCTGCTGCATAATCCGCCGATTCTGTATCTCGATGAGCCGACGATTGGCCTTGACGTATCTGTGAAGGAGAAGATCCGCGGGTTCATCAAGCAGATCAACCAGGAGCAGCAGACGACTGTGATGCTGACGACCCACGACCTGGGCGACATTGAGGACCTGTGCAAGCGGCTGGTCATTATCGATCACGGCGCGATTATTTATGACGGTACGCTGAGCGAGGTCAAGGCCCGTTTTGCCAAAAACCGGGTCATCTTCTTCCAGGTACGCTCCCCTATGCCGGAGTTGTACAAGCTGCTGGAGCAGAGTCCCGGGCTGAAGCTGGAGCAGCAGAGCAGCCAGGAGTTCTCGGTCACTTTTGACCGGTATGAATATACCGCCAGTGAAGTGGTCAGCCGGGTGATGAAGCATGGGGAGGTCCTCGATTTCCGCATGGAAGATACCCACATTGAGCAGGTCATTAAGGCTGTCTATGACGGCCAACTGGACTTGAACGAGCACCGGGGAGCAAGGGGGCAGGGGCACCATGACGACAGCAGCCCGGCTTAACAAATACAGAAGCATTGCCAATCGCTCCTTGCAGAATGTGATGGCCTACCGGAACTCCTACATCATTAATTTACTCGCAAACTCCATTAATCTGGTCGCGATCTTCTTCCTCTGGCAGGGAATCTATGGCGGGCGTGAGGCGGTGGGCGGCTACTCCTGGGATCAGATGAAGACCTATCTGCTGGTGACCTTCCTGGCCAATTCCGTCTTATCCTGGTATTCCGAGACCGCCATCTCCGGCAAAATCCTTGACGGCAGCGTCGCCATGGACCTGCTGAAGCCGATTGATTTCCAGACGGCCCGATTCGCCGAGACCCTGGGCGCCAGCCTGCTGGAAGGGGCTATCAGTACGGTAATGCTGATCGTGTTTGCCACCTTCCTTACCGGAGTGACCTTCCCCCACTCGCCGATCGTCTATCTGCTGTTTGCGGTCAGTCTGCTCTGCGCGGTTGTGGTCAAATTCGGCGTGGTCTATCTGGCGGCTCTGTTATGCTTCTGGTCGACGGGGTCCCTCGGGATTGTCTGGACGCGGATTGCGCTTACTAACCTGCTGTCGGGCGCACTGGTGCCGCTGGCATTTTTCCCGGACTGGCTGGAAAAGCTGGCGCTACTGCTGCCCTTCCAGGCCATCATTCATACGCCGACGATGATCTTCCTCCAGCAGGCAGATACCGGGGAGAGCCTAAGGCTGATCGGGATTCAGCTCTTTTGGGGAGCAGGACTCTGGATGGCGGGCAAAGCCATGTGGAACTGGGCGGTCCGCCAGGTGACCATTCATGGAGGCTAAGGCGGAAGGAGGACGCAGAATGAAATTATCGCAAATGCTCTATCTCTATAGAAGGCTATATGTGCAGCAGCTTAAGGCGATTCTGGAGTACAACAAAGACTTTTATATCCTAATGTGCTCGGCGGCCTTGACGCAGGTATTGGGATTCGTGTTCCTGTGGGTGATCTATGACCGGATTCCGGATATTCAGGGCTGGCAGTTCTGGGAGGTCACCTTCATGTACGCCATGATCTTCCTGACGGAGGGGGCGGGTTCGCTGTTCTTCGAGGGCAGCTGGCGGCTGGGCAGACTGGTCAACACAGGGGAGCTGGACCGTTATCTGCTGCGGCCGGTGCCGGTGGTTCTTCAGGTGTTCTGCACGGGGATTGGGATTAACGGACTCGGTAATCTGCTCATCGGCGGAGTGATCATCTGGCAGTCGCTCATGCACAGCCCTATCCACTGGACTGCGGGCAAGGCGGCGGTGCTGCTGCTGCTGTTCATCACGGCAGTCATCATCCGGGTATCCATTAATCTCATGGGCAACTCGGCGGCCTTCTGGATTCGCAATGCCGGGAATGCGTTCCCGCTGATGGTGCATAATCTGTCCGATCTGGCCAAATACCCGATTACCCTGTTTCCGCAGGCGATCCGCATCTTTATTTCGACGGTGCTGCCCTATGCGTTCATCAGCTTCTACCCGGCAACCTATATTTTCGGTAAAAGCGGCTGGTCCGGCTGGTGGCTCCTCGCCCCTGTCGCGGCTATCGGAAGCGCGGCTGCAGCTTACGGAGTCTTCCGGTACGGATTGTCCCGGTATGAGAGTACGGGGAACTGAGGGGTGTGGCTGCTTGGCAGTCCGCCGCTCACTTGCGGCGGGTTCTTGCGGTATGGCAGTCCGCCGCTCACTTGTGGCGGGTTCCGGCGGTATGGCAGTCCACCGCTCACTTGCGCGGATTCCGGCGGGAGGTGGGGTAGCTGCCAGTAAACAGGGCAAGGAGAATGAGGTGCCGGGGGTGATGAGGCGCAGAAGTGCAACTTATTTGCTGGATTGGCGCGCATTTGAGGATTTCAGGTGCATTAGTGCACTTCATTTACTGGTTTTAATCACATTTGAGGATTTCAGGTGCACTAATGCTCCTCATTGGCTCCTCCAGCCCACTTCCGGCCGCATCTGGGGGATTTATCCCTCTCATTTCGCTCATCCGCCCACTTCCGGCCGCATCTGAGGGATTTATCCCTTTCATTTCGCTCACCCAGCCCACTTCCGGCCGCATCTAAGGGATTTATCCCTCTCATTTCACTCACCCGCCCACTTCCGGCCACATCTGAGGGATTTATCCCTCTCATTTCACTCATCCGCCCACTTCCGGCCGCATCTAAGGGATTTATCCCTTTCATTCCGCTCACTAGTCCGCTTCCGGCCACATCTGAGGGATTTATCCCTCTCATTTCACTCACCCGCCCACTTCCGGCCACATCTGAGGGATTTATCCCTCTCATTTCGCTCACCCGCCCACTTCCGGCCGCATCTGAGGGATTTATCCCTCTCATTTCGCTCATCCGCCCACTTCCGGCCGCATCTAAGGGATTTATCCCTCTCATTTCGCTCACCCAGCCCACTTCCGGCCACATCTGGGGGATTTATCCCTCTCATTTCACTCACCCGCCCGCTTCCGGCCGCATCTGAGGGATTTATCCCTTTCATTCCGCTCACCAGTCCGCTTCCGGCCGCATCTGAGGGATTTATCCCTCTCATTTCGCTCATCCGCCCACTTCCGGCCGCATCCTGAGGGATTTATCCCTCTCATTTCGCTCATCCGCCCGCTTCCGGCCACATCTGAGGGATTTATCCCTCTCATTTTGCTCTTCCGCCCTCTTCCGGCCGCATCTGAGGGATTTATCCCTCTCATTTCACTCACCCGCCCGCTTCCGGCCGCATCATCCGCTCACCAGTCCGCTTCCGGCCACATCTGAGGGATTTATCCCTCTCATTTCGCTCATCCGCCCACTTCCGGCCGCATCTGAGGGATCCGCCCGCTTCCGGCCACATCTGAGGGATTTATCCCTCTCATTTTGCTCTTCCGCCCTCTTCCGGCCGCATCTGAGGGATTTATGCTGTTAGTGTTAACCGTGGACACCCGTTAAGAGAATAGAGATAATGAGTTTAACGAGGAGGTGTCCGCATGAGTGGAACACACGGAGAAGCTACAATGAAGAATACAAAAGACAGGCCGTAAAGTACATCCAGGAGCAGACGAAAACGGTGGCGGAATTGGCCCTGGAGCTGGATGTCCCCGCCAAAACGTTGCATAAATGGCTAGGTCAGTACCGGCAGTTTGAGAATGAGCCCATCATTACTCCAGACAAATACAGAGAGCTGGAACGTCAACTGAAGGAGCGGGAGCAAGAACTCGCAGACCTGACAGAGGAGATGGCCATCCTAAAAAAAGCCGTGCACATCTTCAGCAATCCAAAGAACTGAGATTTCGGTTTATTGAAGATCATCGCTCCGAGTTCCGCGTGGAGAAGATGTGCAGTGTCTTTCAGGTGTCCCGGAGCGGGTATTACAAATGGAGAACAGCGAAGCCCAGCCCTCAAGCCACTCGTAAAGCCTTGTTGCTAAAGCGGATTGCCTATCATTTTCACGACTCTAAGGGTCGCTATGGCAGCCCCAAAATCAAGGTTCTCCTAGTGCGTGAAGGGCACCAGGTCAGTGAACGCACGGTAGGCAAGTACATGAAAGAACTGGGGCTGCGCTCTTGTGTCGCAAAGAGATTTCGCGTATGCACCACCGACTCCAACCATCCGCTACCCATTGCCCCCAACTTGTTAAACCAGCAATTTCACACGGAAAAGCCGAACCAGACGTGGGTAGCGGATATCACCTACATTCCCTGCCGGGAAGGACGAATGTACTTGGCGAGCGTGTTGGACCTGTGTACCCGGGAGATTGTCGGCTGGCGGCTTAGCGACCGGATGACCACTGACCTCGTACAGGGCGCTCTGGACGCTGCCTACCAGGCCAAACGCCCCGGAAAGGGCTTGATTCACCATTCGGATCGAGGCTCCCAGTACGCCTCTGCAGACTACCGGGAACGCCTAAAGACGTACCAGATGACCGCAAGCATGAGCCGCAAAGGAAACTGTTATGATAACGCCTGTATCGAATCTTTTCACAGCCTCTTAAAAAAGAGTTGGTGTACTGGAATCGATTTAAAACGAAGCAACAGGCGTATGATGCCATTTTCCAGTACATTGAATTTTTCTACAACCGTAAACGAATCCATGGGGCACTGGGGTACGTTTCTCCGGTTCAGTTTGCAGCCACATTTAAGCGAAAAACGTTGTAGGTTTTGTCTACTTTCTTGACAGGAGTCCATTATCCCTTTCATTCTCGCTCATCCGCCCACTTCCGGCCGCATCTGAGGGATTTATCCCTCTCATTTCGCTCATCCGCCCGCTTCCGGCCGCATCCTGAGGGATTTATCCCTCTCATTTCGCTCATCCGCCCACTTCCGGCCACATCTGAGGGATTTATCCCTTTCATTCTCGCTCATCCGCCCACATCCGGCCACATCTGAGGGATTTATCCCTTTCATCCGCACAATCCGGCATGCCTCCGCCAGCCTCCCGAACCACTTCCCTTTGGATTTCAGCCGCTTATTATATGCTAAAAACCCCCCTTTGATTACCTGAAAAAAACTCCAGATACAAGGGAGGTTTTACTCTACTTCGTTCTACTGTGCAACAAATTGCCGCTTATCGAGGTCCAGCTCATAACTCTGTGGTCCTGGTCCCGGTTCGCCCCCGGCACCCTGTGGCAAGTATACCACTAACTGTTCATTCTGGCCCTCCGGGAACGGAGGCAGCTCGGAGTAGACCAGTGTATCGTGTACGATTTCTCCCTGCTTGAAGGATAACGGAAACACTTCTCCGCTCCCCTTCTCCCTAGCAAAGGCGTAAGCAACCAGTCCATGTCCTGATTTATATTGGGAGCAAGCAGATAGACTTCTGCCCTCGCAAAGGAGACCACACCAAACTCCAGCACGCGGTCTGTCGGCTGTACGAACAAGAAGGCCGGCAGCTTAAGCAATACCTGATCCTGCTTCCCCTCCCGGTATACGATGGAGTAATCTGCCTGATACGTCGGTTCCCCCTCCAGACCATCGTTACTGGAGGACAACAGATGTCCCCGCTCCTCCGGACCGCTTGCGATCATCAGCAGCTCGCCTTGTCCGGCTGAGGTTCTCGCCCGAACCGTCCCTTTGGCATTCACGGAATCGATAATGACCGATCCGGCCAGCCCCTCCGGCGGGAACTGGCTGGTGAGGCCAGACGTAGTTGCCGGGGTCACTGCGGATGCAGTTTCTGAGGCGGCTGCCGATGCAGCTGGTACAGATGATACAGTCTGTGCAGGAGCAATAGGAGTTGCAGACGGCGATGCAGAAGCAGACGCTGAGCCAGATGAAGCTGGTTCTGCCGCCGGAGTACCGGTGACGGATGTATTTTGGCTGCTGCATCCAAGCAGCAGACTAAGCGACAAGACCGCGCCCGCTGCCAGTGTTGTAGCTGTAGACCGGATTGGACTCATTCCCCTCTAATCTTTTTTGGTGTACAACCCATTATATAAGATTAGCCCGGTCCATAAATTTAGAGATTGTCTTTTTTTCTTTAAAAAATAGTCACCCGGATCAGCCTGGCAGATCCCCCGGTGCCGGAACGGCGGCAGCCTGCCTGCGCTGTTTGGCAGATTTGCGGAAGTAGAGCAGCTCGTAGATGGCCGGAACGACCAGCAGGGTCAGCAGAGTTGCTGCTGTCAGGCCGCCAATGACTACAATCGCCAGACTCTGCGAGACGATGCTTCCCTGCTCGGATTGCCCAAATAACAAGGGAAGCATGGCGCAGACGGTGGCAATCGCCGTCATCAGGATCGGACGCATCCGTGTACCCGCAGCTTCCAGAATGGCCTCGCGGATGGTCATCTGCTCCTCATTATGCTTGATCCGGTCAATTAGTACGATAGCATTGGTAACCACTATTCCGATGAGCATCAAGGCACCGAACAAAGCGGTGAAGTCAGGAGTGATCCCCGAGATCAGCAGCGCAATAATAGCTCCGATGGCGGCAAGCGGCAGGGAGAACATAATCGCCAGGGGCGCACGCAGCGTCTTGAAGGTCAGAACCATAATCAGGTAGACCAGTCCGATGGAGATCAGCGCCGTCATCCCCAGGTCGCCGAAGTCTCCGGCCTGCTGCGCTGAAGCACCGCCCGCGAATAGCGTGACCCCTTCTGGCAAGGTAATGCCTTCCGTCTGCTTGCCAATCTCCGCGCCAATGGCCGAGACCCGCTTCGGGTCTACCTCTGCTGTAATGCGGGCATAGGGCTTGCCGTCTTTATGATATAGCATAGCCGGCTGGTCGCTCACCGTAAGCTCAGCCACCTGTGACAGCGGCTGCGGACCGGATACCGTCATGATTGTCAGCTGCTGCAGTTCCTTCTGCGATGCAGGCTGCACTATGGGTTCAAGCACCACCGCAGCCGGAGAGCCGTCCAGCTCGATCTGGCCTAGCGGCACCGGATTCAGCATAGCCGCAAGCTGCATGGAGATCTCCTGAGCATTCGCCAATGCCGGATCTACCTTGAAAGCAAAGACCGGACGCGTGTCCTCCATATTGCTGGCGACCTTTTCCACCCCTTTAATCCCTTGTACTTTGGCGGCGACTTCCTTGGCTACGGTATGAATGACCTCCGGATCATCGCCTACGATATCAATATACTCACTGGTCGAGCTTGCGCCCATCATACTGGCCGCTCCTGTGGTCAATGTAGCTCCGGCATAAGAGGATTGCAGACCGCGGATATGATCCATGAAGGCCTGTGCATCACTGCCTTCCTTCATCATAATCGTATAATCCACCTGCGTCAGGGAGACCACACTCCCCCACTGCGCGGAATCCGCACTATTGCCGGACTGCATAATAACGGTCTGCGCCTGCGGCTGCTTCATCAGCTCAGCTTCCAGCAGCTTGCCGTTCTCCAGCACCTCCGTTACAGGAACATTATTCGGATAGGCCAGCCGGACGGTTACAGTGCTGGCATCTGTAGCATCCAGCGCACCCTTCGGCATGGCGATATAGGCGCCAATGGAACCCGCCAAGAGCAGGAGTCCCAGCGATAACGTTAGCCATTTCCGCTGCAGATTCCATTCCAGGAAGCGGCTGAATCTACGGGAAGGCTCATGCTTCTTCAGCGCCGAACCCTTGAGCAGCCGGGAGCTCAGGACCGGTACAATGGTCAAAGCAACTACCAGCGAAGTCAGCAGCGAGTAGGTCACCGTCAAGGCAAACGGCAACAGGAAAGCCTGAAGGCCCCCGCGCAGCAGCCCCATCGGCAGGAAGACCGCTACCGTCGCGATGGTGGAGGTGGTAATGGCCCGGGCTACCTCCCCGGTAGCGCTGATGACCATGGAGCGGGACAATCGCTCCTGCTGCATCCGCCGGTAGATATTCTCAATCACTACGATGCTGTCATCGACCAGCCGTCCAACCGCAACGGCAACGCCGCCAAGAGTCACGATGTTGAGGGTGATCCCTGACATTTTCAGCAGATACAAGGTAACGGCCAGCGATAACGGAATGGACACCGCTGTGATCAGCGTAGCCCGGAGATTGCGCAGGAAGACCAGAATAACAATAGTAGCGAATAGAGCACCCAGCAGCACCTCCCGCAGCATACTGTTCACCGAGGTCACCACCATATCCGAGCTGCTGAAGATCATCGATACATCGGCATTCGGGATACTGGCTGTAAGCTCCTTGGCAGTAGTACGGACCAAGCCGCCTACATCCACCGCATTGGCACTGGCCTCTTTGGTGACTACGAGGAACAACACATCCTTGCCGTTCGAGCGGCTGACACTTTCCTGATCAAGCTTGGGCGCTACAGCCGCAATATCACCCAGCGTGACTCCTGCTGCCACCGGCAGCTTGGCAAGCGAATCCACACTCTCGATGGCGGAGACCACATTCACATTTCCGCTCTGTCCGCCAATGGTCAGCTCCCCTACAGATGCCGATACGCTGCGGCCCTGAAGCAGTCCCATCACCTGCGCGGTATTCACGCCCTTGGCGGCCATCGCTGCCGGATCAAGCTTTACTTGCACCTGCGGCGAGGTTTTGCCGTATAGGGCTACGCTGGCTACACCCTTGATCTGCTGCATAGCAGGAAGAATCCGCTTCTCGGCAATCTCCAGATTCTCCTTCGTCATTCCTTCATCGAATGCAACCGTGACCTGCGACACAGGAATCATCGAGGTGTTCAGCTGAATGATGAACGGGTCCATCACCCCTTGCGGGAACTTCAGAGCGCGGACCGCCTTCTCCACCTCCTGCGCAGCTTCCTTCATATCCGACTTGCCGTCAAAATAAAGATCCACCTTGGCATAGCCGTCCGCCGATGTGGACATCTGTTCCGTCTTGCCTTTGATGAGTGCGGTTGCGGCCTCTATCGGCTTCGTCACCTGTGTCTCCATGGAATGCGCATCCTGCCCGGGTCCCAGCACGGCAACCGTCACCTGCGGGTTATCCGCCTCCGGCATGAATTCCATGGGCAGCGAGGTATAGCTCATCATTCCAACGACCAGCGCCATCACCACCAGCAGTCCGAGCGCCCCCTTATTGCCAAACGACCATTTCGTCAACCAAGTCATTATTGTGTACCCCTTCCATTCCATTAATAGTTCGAATGCGGGTAGTCTGTTCACGTATGTATACACGGCCGATTCTTGTTTCAGTGTAAGGGCTGAAGGCCAATGCCAAAACCGTCTCCCGGAGGGTTTCGCGGTCAGTCTTAAGGCGGGCGGCTTCTCCTCCATCAGACATATAGGCACAAAATAATGATGATTCAGGTACTTTGCAGGGAACCCAAAACATATTAAAAGGCCCCCAACAGAGGAGGCCGTTAATGGATCATTTATATAACATTAAGCGGGCTACAAGCATTCCGCACCGGACGGTTTACCGGAACATTCCCTTGAGCAGCGGCGGCGTGACCAGTGTAGTCAGAATCACAGCGATAATGACACTGGTAAAATATTCAGGAAGCAGCAGCCCGCTCGCCAGACCCGTAGAAGCGATAATCAGAGCGACTTCGCCTCTGGAAATCATGCCTGCGCCGATAATGAGCGAGGACCGCGTATTGAACCCGGTCAGCCGCGCGCCGATTCCGCCGCCCAGCCATTTGGCCAATATAGCGAATATGGATAACACCACCACAAATAGGATGTGGCTGCCCAGCCCCTCAAAGCTGACATTCAGCCCGATGCTCACAAAAAAGACCGGCACAAACAGCGTATAAGCAATCGGCTCTACTTTGGACTCTACCACCTGCTTGAAGGGTGTCTGGGCAATAGCAATTCCTGCGGCAAAGGCGCCGATGATTCCGGCCATTCCCATTTTCTCGGCAAAATACGCATAAGCAAAGAGAATCACCAGCGCAGCAGTCATGACCGCCTCGGTTACCCGCAAGGGGGCGAGCCAGCGCATCAGGCGTGGAACAGCAAGCCAGCCGGCAATGACAGCTACGGCGAAGAACAGCAGTTTTTGGCCGATCAGAAGACTTATCGGGATATTTCCCCCCGTACCGAAAAAGCTCATCAGCACCGCCAGCAGAATCACAACGAGAATATCATCAATCACCGCGGCCCCCAGAATGGTCGAGCCTTCCGGCGAATTCAGCCGGTCCATCTCCTTCAGCACCTGAACAGAGATACTGACCGAGGTCGCGCTCAGAATCACCCCCAGGAACAGCGCATTGTGATCCGCGAAGCCGAACCACTCCCCGATAGCGAAGCCGCCGGCAAAGGGCAGCAGTATCCCGCCCACAGCTACCGCAAAAGCCGCCTTCCAGTTCTCACGCAGCTGCCTCAGGTCTGTCTCCAGTCCCGCCATGAACATCAGCAGCAGCACGCCAATCTCCGACATGTAATGTATGAATCCGCCCGGCTGCACCCAGCCGAGCACGGCGGGTCCGAGAAGGATGCCGACCAGCAGCTTCCCCAGCACCGCAGGCTGCCCGAGCCGCACAGACAAGTCCCCGGCCAGCTTGGTGAATAATAGAATCAGCAGTAAATACAGTATGAATTCCACTTGCGCTTTTCACTCCTTTTCCTAAAAAACCCGTAAAACGACAAAGAGAAGCCTTGGTGACAGGCTCCTCCTAATAACACTGAATTATTCAGTTCGCTTAAATGATTCTCTCCAGTATATCTCCAATCAACATTGCTGTAAACCGGATTACTTCAGATAAAAGACCTCGCGCAGCGGCACCATCGGAACCGCATCGTTGAAATCAAAGGAGCCCTCGACCATCTTCGAGGTGATCGCATTCCAGCGGTTGCAGGCCTCACTCCCGGCGATGTAGGCGAACGCAGCTTCCGTATCATTACATTCAAAGCAATAGAAGAACTGGTTGCCGTTCTGAAAAATCGAATAATTGCGGATGCCCGCCTTGCTGTGCTCCTCCAGAATCTCCGGCCACGGCTCCAGATGCATTTGTACGTATTCCTCTAAGTATTCCTCTTTCACCTTCCAGGTCCAAGCCAGCTTATTGCTGCCCATCCACGTATCCTCCTGTCATATATTCCTTTGATTCGATCATATCACATAATTATACAATTTGAATATGTCCGTTTTAGACATGAAGGGCAGCAAGGGTACGCTTTGGTCTCAGGTGCTGATTCCCGCTTCATTCGGACGGAGAATGGCAGAGCCAATCGCCAGCAGAACGGCAGCCATCAGGCCTAGAATCGCAAACGGCAGCCACAGTTCATTCCAGCCGCCGCCGGTTGCGGCAATGTCCACCGCCTGAATCGCCCATTTCTGCGGTGTAAAGTTGGCTAGTTTTTGCATATATTCCGGCATGATGGAGACGGGCCAGAAGCAGCCGCCCAGCATACAGGTCGGAGTGAGAATCAGCGAATTCAGCATCCCCGCATTACGCGGATTGCGGATCAGGCCTGCAACGGTGCTGGCGATGCCCATAGATACCAGCATGAAGGCCGCCAGCACCAGGAAGTAGAGAAAGAGCGGCATCTCGTAATCGTAGCGGAGCACCCATTTTCCCAGCACCAGCACAACTAGAATCTGAATCATTCCTACAAGGAAGCTGCCCAGGAAGTTGCCAAGCGCAATTTCATACGAACGGACCGGCGCGCTGAACATGCGCATCATGGTACGCCCTCTGCGGTCATCCGTGATCTGGGAGACGGAGCTGGTCACCAGTGCCATCAGGAACATAAGCGTCATCCCTGTAACCACGCCCAGCGTCTGCCGCGGATAGAGATCATAATCGGTGCGGGTGCCGCCCACATTGTGCTGCTCCGACTGCTTCAGTACAGCAGCGAGCTGCGCCTGCATATCACCTGTTCCTCCGCTTGCGGCAGCAACGGTATGCGCTGCTTCGGCAATCTGAGCGGCATTGGCGGTGATCTTCAGCTTCATCATGATGGAGCTTTCACTTGCCCGCAGCTCATAGATGCTGATCTGCGGCGGCTCCCCCGCCAGTAAGGCCGCAGTGTACCCGGCAGGAATGAACACCCCCACCGTTCCCTCCTGCTTAATTGTTGCTTCCTTCAAAGCGGCCTCATCGCTGCGCGGCTCGAACTTATATTCTCCGGCCTGCTCCAGCTCCGTAATCAAATGTCTGCCGGCTGCCCCCGTATCCGAGTTGACGTATAGAACGGTTGCCGGTCCCTCCGCCATCCCTCCAGTAAGGGAGATAATTGCTGCCACTACCACGCCGGGAAGCAGAATGAATACCATAAGCCCTCTGAAGGTGCCTATGCTACGTCTGATCATATTCCAGGCAATAATTAATATTTTATCCACGGTAACCCACCTTCCGGTATGAGACAATCACTGCCGCGAATAATGCCGCGCTAATGAAGCACATCACCCACAGATTCGGCAAAAGCTGGTCCAGACCGGAATGCAGCATCATCCGGATGACCGCCTGCTGCACCCAATGGTTAAGCGTAAATGCACCTGCGCTGTTCACCCAGGAATCGGGAAGCGGCGCCATTCCTCCGCTGACGAAGGTCATCACTATAGTCAGGACACTAATGATATTCGTAGCAGTCGCCGAGGTCCGGCTGAAGAAGCAGATCAGTACGCCCAGCGTCATTGAGGCGGCAATCATCAGCAGACAGAACAGCAGCAGCAGTCCCGGGCGGTTGCCCCAGTAGACGCCGAACAGCCAGTCAGACAGCAGAATAATCGTAAGGCACTGCAGGATGCTGACCAGGCCTACGCCGAGCATTTTGCCAATGAACAGATGGCTGCCTTTTACCGGCATGGAATGGATTCTGAACAGCGTATGGTTCTCTTTATCGTTAAAAAGTGAGGCTGTCACAGTAAGTCCGCTGTACATCAGGAACATCAGCAGCATGGACGCCGCATAGAACTGAGCCGCCGAATAGGTCTTCCCGCCATTGTTCAGATCTCCCAGCACCACCCCCGGCTTCCCGGCAGGCGCCGAAGTCGCTGTAAGAGCCTTCGGTCCAAGCGTAACGGCTGCCGCCTGCTTATAATTCAGCTCCATCAGCAGATTGTCGAAGGCGGTTCCGGCTACCCGGTTATCTGCATGGCTCCTGCCCAGAATGAACTCCAGGCTCACCTTCTTACCGCTCTGCACCTCTTCATCAAAACCCGAAGGAACAATAACACCATAGGCATATTTGCTCGTGCGCAGCCCGCTCTCTGCGGCTTCACGGCTCTCTGTCTTGACAGGAATAATCAGCCCCTTCACCTCAGGCGTCTCCAGAAAAGCTGTAAGGATTGCAGATGCCTCTGCCCCTCCGCCTCCATTATTCACAATAGCTACACGCACAGGCTTGATCTCATCTGCCCCCTGTACCCCGACCACCCCGGAGAGCGAAGCGCCCAAGAGGAAGATCAGCACCAGCGGCAGCAGGAACATATTAAGCAGCAATGTGCGTGAACGGAGCTGTCTGCGCAGCTCAAATTTCATAATAATCCAGATATTCACGTTTCTTCCCCTCTCTAGTCCCGCAAGGTCCGGCCGGTCAGACTAAGGAACAAGGTCTCCAGATCCGGCTCTTCAATATTCAGGGAGGCAATGACCCCTTCGTGCTTGGAGAAAATAAACAGAATATCCTGGAGCGCACTTTGCGAGGAGGGAAGATACAGCTCGATCGCATCCTGTACCGCTTCTACCCGGTTGATCCGGGGATGCTGCCCCAGCTCGTTCACTAAGGCAGGGGTGATGCCCGCTGCCTTCACAACGATTTTCTCCTCGTGGGCCACCCGTTCGCGCAGCTCGTTCTCCGTACCGCAGGCAATGATATGCCCCTGGTCCATAATGGCTACCCGGTCACAGATCGCAGCTACCTCCTCCATATAATGACTGGTGTAGATCACCGACGACCCCATCTTATTCAAGGCCTTCACGGATTCCAGAATGTGATTGCGTGACTGCGGATCAATGCCGACTGTAGGTTCATCCATAATAATCAGGCGCGGCCGGTGCATGATGGCACAGGCGATATTCAGCCGTCTTTTCATCCCTCCCGAGAAGGTGGACGGCTTATCCTTGGCACGGTCGCTAAGTCCGGTGAACTCCAGCGCTTCCCGGGTCCGCTCCTTCAGCAGTTGTCCGCGCAGCCCATAGAGTCTGCCGAAAAAGCTTACATTATCGCTGGCCGACATATTCTCGTATAAAGCCAGTTCCTGTGGCACTAGGCCAATCCGCTTCTTCACCTCAAGCGGCCGCTCCCTTACGGACAGCCCGTCGATCCGGATCTCGCCGCTGTCGGCCTGGAGCAGTCCGCAGATCATGCTGATGGTCGTGCTCTTCCCGGCACCGTTCGGGCCCAGCAGGCCGAAGATTTCGCCCTCCTGGATATTGAAATTCACGTGATCCACAATCAGCTTACCGTCATATCTCTTCACAACATCGCTCAGTACCGCAAGTGCCATTGCCGATGCCCCCTATTCCTTCATTCTCGTATTCTTATTGTACAGTAGGGCAGGCACAGCCGAAGGTACTAAAGGTCATGATCCGGAGGTGACCAAAGTCATCTCCTGAAGAGCAGGGCTCTTATGCTAAGATGGATGTACCTGTGAAGAATGTTGACCGATAAGGAATATTGTATCTAAAAGGATGAGCTTACTTGACCAGAGAACTGATGCTGCTGCGCTACAGCCTGCTTATCATCCCGGCGATCCTCTCGATGCAAGTCTATGAATTCGCCGATTATGACTGGTTCACTCTGCATTTCATGCTGTTGATGCTGCTGGTCACACTAGGTACAAGGCCATCTGGATCTCTCGCCGCACTGACCGGAGGCATAGAGCTGGTCCTCACTGCCTGGCTTTGTTATGAATACGGGCCGCTGATGGTTTTTCCGGCCTTGTCTGCGGTGATCTCCTATACCCGGCGGCAGCCCAAGAATACAGCCCTTACCTTCTTCTGTATTCATCTGGCCCTGCTGAATGCCGCCCTGCTTCATGCGGCTCCGGCAGTGCTTGTGTTCACGAACCTTACCTTCCTGCTGTGTGCCGGCTTGAACCTGCTGCTGCTCCGGACAGGGCGCGGGCGTGCCGATACCTTATTCCTCTATGACGAGCTGCGCAAGAAGCATTTCGAGCTGGAAGAGGCCCGCGCAAGGCTGCTTCAGTTCACCTCGCACATAGAGGTGGCCGCGCAGGCCGAGGAACGGGTACGGATTGCCCGCCAGCTGCATGATGACATCGGTCACCGGCTGATCCGGGTCAAGATGATGACTGAAGCGGCCATTCACACAATTCCTGCCGCACCCGAGACGGGACTTCAGATGATGAACCAGATCCGGGATCAGCTCTCGGGCAGTATGGATGATATGCGTGCGGCGCTGAAGCGGATTAACCCGACTCCGCAGTCAGAAGGTGCCTATGCGCTGGACCGGCTGCTGGAGGAAGTGGGCCGCGATACCGGCATTGCCACCTCCTATACGGTGCAAGGGATTCCTTATCCGCTCTATCCGAGCCTTCAGGTTGTGCTGTACACCAATGCCCGGGAGGCCATCACCAATGCGCTGCGGCACGGTCAGGCCAGCTCCGTATGGGTGGAGGTCACCTATACGGAGCATGAGGTACGGATGGAGACCGGCAATAACGGGAAGCTGCCGGTAGCTGACCCGCTGAGCCGTCTGCCGGGCAGCAGCGGGATGGGCATGAAGGGCATGAGCGAGCGCTGCTCCATGGTGGGCGGGACGCTGGAGCTGCGGCTGGAGCCGCAGTTCACGGTTGTTACCCGGCTGCCGGTGTACCGGCAGCCGGAGGGAGTGTAGACTGGCAGGATACGGGACTGCGGGGATGCAGGGAAAGGTGGGTGACACTTCTGGAGGGATATGACGAGTCGATGGGGCGAGCGCTACCGCTTCTGCTCCAAACTGGAGGGGATATGACGAGTCGATGGGGTGAGCGCTACCGCTCCTGCTCCAAACTGGAGGGGATATGACGAGTCGATGGGGCGAGCGCTACCGCTCCTGCTCCAAACTGGAGGGGATATGACGAGTCGATGGGGTGAGCGCTACCGCTCCTACTCCAAACTGGAGGGGATATGACGAGTCGATGGGGTGAGCGCTACCGCTCCTACTCCAAACTGGAGGGGATATACTACCTTCTGCTCCAAACAAGTGGAAAAATGTATGTTAATTCCACATTTTTCGATGATTTTGGGAAATTAGTTGGAAAAACAGCATCTACTGTTGCTGGTTGTGATGCTGACGGACGAATTGGGAGTAATTAAGTGTCATTTTTCCAACTGTTGTCCCCAGAGAGGGCATTTGCTAATCAGGAAGTGCTCAAAATCCAACTATTTTCCCATGCTAGAACATCGGCAGACTAATCTGCTGTCCTACTATTCGCTCGAACTGTGGCATCGGCAGAATGGTCAGTTCTTCAACAATCCTTGTTTCGCAGTATCGCCAAACTGATCAGTTGTCTAACTATTTCTCCACGCCACAACACCAGCAGACTGATCCGCTCTCCAACTGTAACGTATGCTGCTGCTTCCCGTTATATCGCATCCTCCAACTTCCTATATTAGTTTTATAAGAGAGGAGCCAGATGGGAAGTTTGCGCACACTCATCGAGTTCGCCGGGGATGGATAGCGGGAGTATACTCACAGACAAGAGGTGCCGAACCATGATTAGAGTATTGATTGTTGACGACGATTCTTTTATCCGCGAGAGCTTGAAGGTATTGATCGGAATGGATGCCGGCATTGAAGTGGCGGGAACCGCAGGGGAGGGCCGGGAGGCTCTCTCCTTGCTGGGGGAGCTGCCCGGCGGAGCGGATGTTGTACTTATGGATATCCGTATGCCGGGATGTGACGGAGTGGAAGGTACAAGGCTGATCAAAGAAGCTTATCCGGCCGTAGCTGTTCTAATGCTGACGACCTTCGATGATGACGAGTATATTATTGAGGCTCTTCGCGCCGGGGCCAGCGGATATCTGCTCAAGAACATCCCGCCGGACCGGATCATTCAAGGCATCAAGACCGTACATGAGGGCAATATGCTCATTCATCCCGAGATCGCCCGCAAGCTGGCGGGCTTCCTCCAGCCATCCGCGCGTCAGGAAGCCTCCGAGGCGGCTCAGCCGCTTGCTGCCTACGGCCTGACCAGGTCCGAGCAGGCAGTCGTCACCTCCATTGCAGAGGGACTCACCAACAAAGAAATCGCCGCCAAGCTGTTCCTGAGCGAAGGCACCGTCAAAAACTATATTACCGACATCCTCAGTAAGCTCGGCGTACGTGACCGGACACAGATTGCGATTCTGTATCTGAAAACAGAGCGGGGGAACCCTTGAGCCACAGATTGGCCACCTCTCGCCAATCCTGAGAGTTTCCTCTCACAGATTGATTGCATGAATCGCATTGTTGTACATTTTGCAGGATTCTTCTAAAGTGTTACGGGCTACGGGCTACGGGCTACGGGCTACGGGCTACGGGCTACGGGCTACGGGCTACGGGCTACGGGCTACGGGCTACGGGCTACGGGCTACGGGCTACGGGCTACGGGCTACGGGCTACGGGCTACGATACATTGTTGCATTATTTGCAGGAATTCCGGAGCTTAGTGCGATCCACACCGTCCGAGTGTGATCGGTTTTTCGATTACATTTGGTCCACGCACCCAAGCAGCGCCGAATGTGATCGGTTTTTCGATTACATTTAGTCCACGTGCCCAAGCAGCGCCGAATGTGGTCGGTTTATCGATTACACTTGGCCCACGTGCCCAATCAACGCTGAATGTGATCGGTTTTTCGATTACATTCGCCCCGCACACCACCACCCGGCGCATTGTATTCAGTTTCCCGCATACATTCCAGGTACCTCACACCACTCCCTTAACAACTATTAATATAAAGAGGCCCGTTCCCCCTGAACTTAGTTCAGGGAGAACGGGTCTCTTTAACCTTCCGCGCCAGCAACCGCTGGGGGAGCCAATTACGTTGGTAATCTACCGTCAGACGCCGTCAGACACCAGCAGATTCCTGCTTGGCCTCTGCCGGCGAGGTCTGCTTAGCCTCTGCTGGCGGCGTCTTCTTCGTCCGGCCCAGCCGGTCACCCTGCACTCCACGCTGCCGTATGCCTGACCGCATCCCGATGATGCTGAAGATGCTGGAAGGCTTGGTCTCTGCGGTGATGCCCCCGTCCGGGTCCGGCACCAGAATGATGCCTAGCTGATGATGGTCCCCGGCATAGATCGCGCGCTGCAGATACTTGCTCTCGCCTTCGCGATTCTGCACCTCCAGCTTGCAGAACGCGGGGTTCATGCGCAGCGCCTCATGCAGCTGCGCCGCGCTGGTCAACAGGACCCCGTTGACCTTCAGCAGGATCTCGCCGGGCAGGATGCCCAGCTCCTGCGCGGGGCTGCCCTGCAGCACGGCCAGCACCTTGCGGCCGGCTGGGGGATGCACGAAGACGGGGCTAAGGCTGCGCTCCTCCAGAGCGCTGTACCAGCTTAACCCTTCGTGCAGCAGAATAGCCGCGAGCGCCGCGACAACCGTCAGCGGGCTCCATAGGTCCGCAAGCAGGCTAAGGCCGAGCAGGACGGCGCTGTAGACCAGCAGCCGTCCGAACGTCCGGGCCGCCTTGCGTCCGGGCAGCATGCCCTGGGTCATCTCGCTGAAGCCGATGATGACCGGCAGCGAGACCAGGCCGAGGCCCCCGCCCAGCAGCGGATGCCACGGCAGGTCACCGATTCCGCTGCCTGCCGGAATCAGCACGAACAGCGGCAGCGGCCAGAAGGCCTGCAGCTGATAGCCGCCCACCACCTTGCCGCGCTTGCCGGCAAGGAACAGCGGCGTCGCCAGCCGGGGCCCCTGCCAGCGCGCCAGCAGCGCCTCGGCCACGTGAAGCAGCGCGGCGAGCGCTAGCAGCGCGGGAATATCCATCTCCCGCACAGCACCAGCAACCGTTCCGGCGACTCCGCTCTGTAGCGTCTCCGGGAAGAACGACAGTACAAACTGCACAATGCCAAGCACGCCTATGGCATACGCAAAGCATAAATAACGCACCCGAAACAGCATTAAGATAAGGCTGACCACCCAGATACAGGCTACAGCCGTATAGGTCACTGAGACTCCCAGTGCAACCGCGGCAAGGGAGACCACCAGCCCCATAAGTCCGCCGGTCCACACGGTCCGCCAGGTTTCCGGGCCCCAGCTATGCAGCTTCACATGAATAAGCTTCCGTTCCAAGACCACCTGCCTGCGGTAATACAGGGCAATAAATAGAATAGCGATATAGTAATAGGGCTGCATCAGCAGATGAAGAACTGCCGTGCCCCAGCTGGTTAGCAGCTCCGGGAGTACATTCAACGTTTCGCACACTCCTTTTCATAGCCTAGAGCATAGATGATTCTTTGATTCAAGCGGAAACGGCATTGCCATCCTTTTTAAAGGACGGTACCGTTTTAGCGAGAAAGATAAGGATGATTATAGCGCGAAGCCTATAAGTCTTATCTTTGAACAAAATCATCCTAACGACGAGCACATTGTATACTGTTTTTCACATACATTCGGACCATATGCCTGCTTGCGAACACATTGTATGCTGTTTTCACATACATTCGAGCCATATGCCTGCTTACGAGCACATTGTATGCTGTTTTTCGTTACTACTTAGGTCTCCATGAAAAAACATCCACACTATTCCACTTTCGGAAAGGAGTTTTACTCTCCCCTGTCGAAAGAAAAAGACAAAACCCGGGAGGTGAATGAGGTATGGATGTTAGCCCACAGCAAGTCCTTCAGATCAGTAAAGGGGATCCTGAAATTGCAGGCTTCATCCAGATGCTCCTCGACCAAAATCGGGCCTTGACCGAACAGAATCAGCGCCTTCAACAAATCGTTGACACCCAGGCGAAAGAGATTCAATCGCTGAAAAAACGCGTGCATGAGTTGGAACGGCAACTCCAGCAGAAGAGTCATAACAGCAGCAAACCTCCATCTAGTGACGGGCTTCGCAAGCCTCCCAATCTGCGAACCCCTGGTGGTCCCAAAGGCGCACCGAAAGGCCATCCTGGGACGACGCTCCACGTTATCGACAATCCCGACGAAGTCGTGGTCTGCGAATTAACCACCTGTCCGGACTGTTTGGGCTCGCTCGCAGGTGCTCCTTGTGTGGGGGAAGAACGGCGTCAAGAATTCGACCTTCCTGTGTCTCGCATCTGGACCACCGAGTTTCGTGCCGAGCAACGCTACTGCGCTTGTTGCCAAAAAGTCCAGCGTGCAGCCTTCCCGTCCCACATCACTGCTCCGGCCCAATATGGCCCCCGGATGGCGGCGTGGACGGTCTATTTGCATGCCTTTCACTTTCTTCCGCTTCAGCGGATGGCTCAGCTCTTCGAGGACTGGACCACGTATCGGCCCAGCGAAGGTACCTTGCTTTCCTTTTTAGAGACCGCCCATGACCGTTTCGCTCCCATCGAAGAGCATATCCGTACCCAGTTACATCAGAAAGTCAAAGTCCATGCGGATGAAACCGGGTGCCGGGTTGACGGACGGACCCAGTGGATGCACGTCATGTCTGACGAAACGTATACCTTGCTCCAGCTGCACGCCAAACGGGGAGCTCCCGCGATGAAAGACATCGGTTTTTTACCTACTTATACGGGAACCGTCGTCCATGACTGCATGAAAGGATATTTTAATGAGAGGCATAGCTATTCCCATGCCTTGTGTAATGCCCATTTGCTCCGGGAATGCATAGGGATTGCCGAGCACGACGGACATCAGTGGGCGAAGCAGATGAAGGATCTGCTGACGGAGGGCTGGGCCCAGGCGCTGCGTTCCCGTCAAGCAGGGATTCCTTTGGCGACAGAGGTCATTCAATCGTTTCGTGAACGATATGACGCGATTCTCCAAACGGGCGAAGGGGAATGGTCGAAAGACTGGGTACGGGCGAAAACGTGTAAAAAAGGTCGTGCCATTAAGAGCAGGGCCGGCAACTTGGGAGAACGCTTTGAGGTTCACAAAGAGGCGATTCTCAAGTTTCTTTGGTGTCCCGAGATTCCCTTTGATAACAACCAAGCCGAACGTGATCTCCGAATGGTCAAGGTCAAGCAAAAAGTCTCCGGTTCTTTTCGTACCGAAGCCGCGGCGCAATGGTTTGCCCGCTTACGGAGCGTCGTCTCCACCTACATTAAACAACAACTCCCTGTCCTTTCCTCGCTATCTCTTGCTTTTTTCGGTAACCCTGTTTTGAAGTGACCTAAGTAGTAACTGTTTTTCACATACATTCGGACTATATGCCTGCTTGCGAACACAATGTATACTGTTTTTCACATACATTCGGACCATATGCCTGCTTGCGAACACATTGTATGCTGTTTTCACATACATTCGGGCCATATGCCTGCTTGCGAACACAATGTATGCTGTTTTTCACATACATTCGGGCAATATGATGCTGTACCAGGCAATTTGATTCGATTTTGAGCATACCTTTAGCCTTCAGTCACATTCAGCACCGAGCATATTGATTCTTTTCCTGTAAAGAAAAAAAGAAGGCTGAAATCAGCCTTCTTACTTTTTCGACGCCGCAGCCTTGATTTCCTTCTGAATTTCTTCGATCCCCTTATTCCGCTGATTATCATTCACCGGATCCTGGATCACCTTGATCAGGGCCAGCTCCAGCGCTTCCGCGGTCTTGGCGTCAATCGCGCCTGTCGACTTCAGCTTGGCTGCGCTCTGGAATTTCTTGACCGCTTCTTTGGTCCCGGCATCGAAGTAGCCGTCCTTGCGGCCCGGCTTGTAGCCTAATCCATCCAGCATCGTCTGTGCACTTTTGACATCTGCATTGTTCATATTATATTGCAGCGTAACGCTCTTGTTAATCGGCGCCACCGAGAAGTAGTCCGGCTGGGCTACGGCGATATCCGGCTTAATGCCCTTGCCGTGAATCCAGGTGCCGTCCGGCGTCAGCCACTTGGCAATTGTAATCTTCAGCAGGCTTCCGTCACCGAGCTGCTCCTCGAAGCTGGTCTGCACGGTTCCTTTGCCGAACGAATTCTCACCGATCAGCTTGGCTCCGGCCGATTGCTGCAGGGCTCCGGCCATGATCTCCGAAGCGCTCGCGCTGCCTTTGTTCATCAGCACGACTACCGGGTACTTCTTGCTTGATCCCTTCGAGGTGCTGACCTCGCGCCGCTTGTTCTTATCCTCCACCTGTACGATGGCCTTGCCGGAAGGAACGAACTGCTCGACCATCTCAATGACCACCGGAAGCACACCGCCCGGGTCATTGCGGACATCAATAACGAGTCCCTTCATGCCCTGCTTCTCCAGCTTCGTCAGCTCTTCCTTGAACCGCTCCGAGGTGTTCTGCGAGAACTGCGTAACCTCGATCACACCGACATGCTCCTTCTCCATCGTCGCATAGACCGTCTCCAGTCTGACGTCATCACGGGTGATGACGAATTGCAGCGGCTCCGCTGTTCCGGTCCGCTGGACCTTCAGGGTCGCCTTGCTGCCCTTGGGACCGCGGATTTTGGCTACAGCCGCATTCAGCTCCAGCCCTTCCAGCGATTCACCGTTCACGGAGAGGATTACATCCTTGGCCTGAATGCCGGCCTTCTCTGCCGGTGAGCCCTTGATCGGGGAGACTACAACGACCTTGCCGTTGTCGGAGGAGACTTCAGCGCCAATCCCCGAGAAGGAGCCTTCAATGCTCTCCTCGAACCGCTGTGCCGTCTCCTTGCCCATGTAGTTCGAATACGGGTCGCCCAGTGCTTCCATCATTCCGTTGACCGCACCGTCAATCAGCTTCTCCCGGTCGACCTTCTCATAATAATTGCTCTCGATCAGGCTAAGAGCGGTACCCAGCTTCTTCGATTCCTTCTCCTGTAGTCCGGCAGTCTGCAGGACCGTTGCCAGCCCTTCACCTGCGGCTTGTCCGAATACCTGTACATAACCGGTCACGCCCAGGGTCAGCAGACTGCCGCACAGCAGTGCCGCGACGATCATAAAGGCCGCAGTGCTTTTCTTTAACATGATGTTCCCACCGTCCCTTCTTGTCCATCTTAACACCAGCATGGGCCCGTTCCATGAGAAACGGCATCTCTTCCAGTATATGCCGCAGCACGAAAATATATTTATTTTATAAATTGAACTGATGATTTTTATGTTTTAGGATTGGACGGGACTCCATTTTCTCAGTTCAATCTAAATAGTTCAGCCAAACTTAAAATCTTTCCATCACTCCGCCTACAGATAAGGCATAGGATTCACCGGTTTCCCGTTGATCCGCACTTCAAAATGCAGATGCGGGCCGGTAGAACGTCCCGTTGAACCGGATTCCGCAATCGTCTGACCGCGCTCCACCCGGTCTCCCTCGCTCACTCTAATGCCGCCTTCGCGGATGTGACCGTACAGCGTCCACACCCCGCCGCCATGGTCGATAATGACACAATAACCATAACCGCTATACCAGCGTGCTACCACAACTGTTCCGGAATCCGCTGCATGGATACTCGTACCCTGCGGTACGGCAAAGTCTATACCGGTATGCAGCTTGCCGACTTCATGCGTCACCGGATGGGTCCGGTAGCCAAAAGGAGAAGAGATCCGCGCGTAGCCCACCGGCCGCAGGTAAGGACCATCGCCGCCGGAATATTCTTCAACGCTCGCAACGGAGGAACTGCCGCCACCGGAAGACTTGGACGCTTTCGCGGCCAAGGCAGCTTCAGCTGCCTTGGCTGCGGCTATTGCCGCCCGGCGCTGCGCCTCAGCCTTCGCTGCAGCCGCTCTGCGCGCCGCTTCCTCCGCCTTTAGCTTGTCCTTCTGCGCTTCTAGAGAAGAGCGGGTGCTAGCCAGCTCTACCAGCTTAGCATCCTGTTCAGCAGAGATGACCTCCGAATTCTGAATCTCCTCATCATAATAAGCAATGAGCTCCTGCTTCTCCGCTTCCTTCTCCTTCAGCATACTGCGCTGGGCTTCCAGATCGGTATACAGCTGCTTCGCCGTGGCATATTGCCCTTCCAGCTCCTGCTTCTTGGTAATCACGGTCTGCTTGTCCAGCTTATGCTGCACCAGCAGGTCCTGATCCTGATCCACGATCATCTTCAGGGAATCGGCCCGGTCCAGGAAATCGGAGAAGCTGGTCGAGGACAGCAGCACATCCAGATAGGAGACTGCGCCATCCGTGTACATGAGACGGACACGGGATTCCAGCAGCTTTTCACGGGAGGCCACGCGCGCCTCCGCCTCATCCAGCTCCGTTGCCGTCACGGTAAGCGACTTCTCCGTGCTGGCAATTTTGCCGGATATCGTGGTCATCTCACCCTTCACCTGGGCAATCTGCCCCAGCACATAGTCCAGATTCAGCGTGGTCTTATTCTTATAGTGCTTCGCCTCTTGATTACGGGAGTCCGCCTTCTCCTGCGCCGCCTTGGCCGCCTGGACCTCCTGCTGCAGCTGCTTCAGCTGCTTATCGATTTCGGCAACACTTGTTTTCTTCGCATATCCGTCAGAGGGTCCGAACATTGTGACAGCCAGCAATATTACGGCCATTCCGGCAGCAATCTTTTTCAACTTGCACTCTCCGTCCTTTGTTCAAATATAAGAATGATACAGGCTATACCTTCAAGAACTTGCGGATCGACACCGTGCTGCCCCATACTCCAATCAGTACACCGAGGCCCACCAGCAGACCGCACAGCAGCAACCAGATATTTTCAAACGGAATCAGTTGAAGCCCCAGCATCGGATCTCCCTTCACGGAAGATACCAGACTGCTGTAACCGGCGTAGAGCACACCCGAGGTTACCACTGAACCAATCAATCCGATCAGAGCGCCTTCGATAAAGAAGGGCCAGCGGATGAAATAATTCGTCGCGCCTACAAGCTTCATAATGCCGATTTCCTTGCGGCGGGCCAGAATCGTTACCCGGATAGTATTCGAGATCAGGAACATCGACATCAGCGCCAGTCCCGCTACAAAAATAAACCCGATATTCCGCACCGCCTTGGTTACCTTGAATAAAGTCTCTACAGAGCCTTTACCGTAGTTCACCTTGTAGATCGGCTGCTCTTCATGTGTCTTGTTCAGTGCTTCTATCTTCTCCGCTACAAACGGAACCGTGGTCGGCTCAATGACTTCAACGAGCAGCTTGTCCGGCAGCGGATTATTGTCTTCATCGAAGCCTTCAAGGAGCTCGGCGGCATCCGGCCCCATATCTTCACGGAATTCCTTCAAACCCTGTTCTTTGGAGACGAACTCCACCTTGCTGACTTCCGGCATATTGCCGATTTCGTTTTCCAGCTTCTCCCGCATCTTCTGGTCCGTATTCAGCGTCAGATGCACATTGATCTGCACCTGGCTGTCTGCTTTGTCCGCAATTTGATTGACGTTGAGCACCAGCAGGATGAACACTCCGAGTACGAAGAGAGAGACAACGATGGAAGTGATGGACGCCACCGACATCCAGCCGTTGCGGAATACGTTTTTGAAGCCTTCCCGCAAATGCCGCAAGAAGGTTTTAAAACTCATAACCGTATTCCCCTCTCAATTGGTCTCTGACGATCGTTCCATTCTCAATGGCAAGCACCCGTTTGCGCATTTTGTTCACAATATCCCGGTTGTGGGTCGCCATAACGATCGTGGTGCCGCGAAAATTAATCTCATCCAGCAGCTGCATAATGCCCCACGAGGTCTCCGGGTCCAGATTGCCGGTGGGCTCGTCCGCAATAATAACTGAAGGGTTGTTCACGATGGCCCTGGCAATCGCGATGCGCTGCTGCTCTCCCCCTGAGAGCTGTGAGGGCTCACGCCCCGCCTTGCTGCGCAGTCCCACCAGATCGAGCACTTCATTCACACGCTTCTTGATAATCTTCTTCGGCGCCTCAATCACATCCATCGCAAAAGCCACATTCTCATAAGCCGTCATCTTCGGCAGCAGCCGGAAATCCTGAAAGACCACGCCGATGTTACGGCGCACATAAGGGATCTTACGGGGCTTCAGCTTGCCGATATTGAACCCGCCTACAGAGATCTGTCCTTTGGTTGGCGTTTCTTCTCTATAAATTAATTTCATGAACGTTGATTTCCCTGCGCCGGACGGTCCAACTACATAGACGAACTCATTCCGGTCGATTTTGACCGATATTCCTTGCAATGCATGGGTCCCGTTGGGATAGGTCTTCCATACATCCTGCATTTCAATCATTGTCTCACTTCCCGATTCTGACATCTTCCGCCGGTCCACTGGGCCGGGGGCTTCCATAAACTGCATGATTATCGCAGGCGTATCTATTGTAACAAATCCATAACCCCTTGAGTACCCGAAAGTTTTACCGAATCCTTACATATACATAAAAACATCAGGTTTCGCCCCATAGAAGGAGAGATTACTTATGAAAAAAATACACGCCGCTCTCATCGCGGGTTTTGGTCTGATGCTGGCCGGTTCACTGGCTGCCGGAGGGCTTCATCTGTACGGCAGTCAGCCCACCCTGCCCGCAAACACCGCTATCGCAGGCTGGGAGGTAGGCGGCATGAACATCGCCGACGTAGCGGCCGGAATGGATGCAAGACTTCAGGCGCTGGAAGCTACTCCGCTCATGCTGAAGGCAAAAAACAACGCCGGTCTCCAGCTTACCCTTAAGCAGGCAGGTGTGACCTATGAAGCCGGGGATTTCCTCCAGGCGCTGAAGACACTGACGGACGGCACGCTGATGGAGCGGGTACAAGCCCGGCGCAGCTGGCCCGGCAGCTGGAATATGGAGATTCAGCTGCAGACTTCGCAGCTTAAGAGTCTCTTGAATCCCGAGTGGGAAAAAGAAGCCTTCGGCGTTCCCGTCGATGCGGTCCGGCAGATCACCGGAGATGACCGGGTCGTATATACGCCGGGCACCTCCTCCTACGAGGTGGACTGGCAGGCCCTGGAGCTTGCGATGCAGGCGGCGGTGCCTACCCGGCTGGCCGCTGACGGCAAGCTTCAAGATCAGCAGATTCAGCTGGAGGTTCCCCTTGCCGTCAAGCAGCCGAAGATCACGCTGCAGGCGCTTAAGGATCAGGGCATCGAACGCAAAATTGTCCAGTTCAGCACCTCCCTCGGGGCCAGCGGCCCCGGGCGCAGCTTCAATGTAGAGGCCGCCGCCAAAGCCGTGAACGGCACGGTGCTGCCGCCGAATGCGGTTTTTGATTACGGAAAAGCAATCCAGAAGGCCCAGACCGAATACGGCTTCCGCGAAGCCCCGGTCATCGTGAATGGCAAGCTCCAGCCCGGCACGGGCGGGGGGATCTGCCAGGTCTCCAGCACCCTGTATAATGCCGCGCTGCGCTCGGGGCTTGAGATCGTAGAACGGCGCAACCACTCGCTTCCGGTCAGCTATCTGCCCAAGGGGCAGGACGCCACTTTTGCCGAAGGATATATTAATTTCCGCTTCCGCAACAATACCGGCAAATATCTGATCATCAAATCCGAAGTCCAGGGGCGCACGCTGACCATCAAGCTGTTCGGCACGTTCCCGAAGAACGTCACCTATTCGATTGAATCCAGAACCGTAGAAGTGCTGCCTCCCACCGATAAATATGTGAGCGATGCCTCGCTCCCCAAGGGCGGAACCCGGGTCGTGCTTGCCGGTAAAACCGGCTATGTAGTTGAAACTTACATTACCCGCCATGTGGATGGAAAAGCGGTAGAAAGAAATCTGCTCTCCCGCGATACCTATTACGCCCAGAAACGTGTCATCGCCATCAACCGCGGCGGGATGAGCAAATCCGATCAGCCCGAATCCCCGCGCAGACAGCTTGTCGAGGATGGAGTGAAGGTGCGGTAACGTCTATGCCCCCTGAAAGGTACGGCAAACAGAAACGGCTGTGCTCACCTTGTGACAAGGTCGGCACAGCCGTTATTTCAGGAAGCGCTGGACGGAACCTGAAGCCGCTTCTTAGAACAGAGTAGCCGGCGACATATCAATTCTCCAGTAGCCGTTCACCTTCTTCAGCTTCACCGTTACTACCTCGGGAGATCCAGTCGGTCCTTCCGCAGGTACAGTCAGCTCGAACACCGCGGTCTGTGCAGTCTTGGAGACCATCCGGGCAGTGGCTTTAGTGAAGTCCAGCGAGTTACCCAGATCGGCATTGACCTGCGCCATTCTGCCCTCATGCTCCAGGAACTGTGTCTGTGTGTAGTAGGCCGCCGCATTATGCGTGAATCCCTTCTTGATATAGCTCATCAGCTGCTGCTTCGTGCCCAGATCACTGGACAGATAGCGGTACTCCAGTGTTTTATAAGTGAACAGCTGCGGATTGAATGTATTGCCTCCCCGGCTGGCATACGTATATAGCTTCTTGGCATGAACCACCAGCGGAACAACGCTCCATTCCGTGAGATTGTTAATGGTAGCCGGCCCTTCCTTGCCCAGTGCAGACGCCGCAACCGTTCTAACGCCCTCAATGCTTGCCACCGGTGAAGCCGCAAGCGCTCCGCCCCCCGCAGAGACAAGACCCAGTGATAATGCCAGTGAACCGATCATCCATTTTTTGTTCATCATGAACGCCTCCTCATATTCCTGTGTGGTAGTCCGAAGCATGCCCCAGACTAAGCTGCTGCGATAAGTACTCTATACCTTACAATAGCCCGTAACCTGTAATACCCAAACCACCCCGGGGTATAAACGGCTAAGTGGGGAAAAGCGTAAAAAAACTCCGTTCCCAAAAAAGGGGAAGCGGAGCTGCTTATAAATTAATGGCTAATTATTTACGCTCGGGGTTGGAGCAGTATTCTCATCAGCAGCTGCCGGATCTTCACCTTCTGTACCCCCGGCATCCTCGAAGTAGGCTGTAAATGAGACATTCGCCGTGATAATACTGGAAGTCCCTCCTGCCCCACCTCCGTCCGAGGACCGCTGAAAGGTTAATGTATCCACATTCACTATGCGGGGCAGCTGTTGCAGCGCATGAAGCCAATTACTAATGCCCGAATAATCCCCTTCGACTACAGCCGTCATAGTCAGCGGCTTGACTGTGGGGTACACCGCCGTTCCTGAACCTGTCATGGTCTGAATCGGATTCTCTTGGCCTATACTGAAATTGACATCCTTTAGCTTCGCCCCGGATACTGATCCGATAGAGCGCAGATCCAGAATCATTTGTTCACTGTTGTCACCTTTCGGAAGCTGAGTGAGCAGTGCAGCCTCTTCGGCTTGCTGTGAGGTGTCATTCTTGCGTTCATCAATTTTGCTCTCAAGCAGACTATTCTGTTCATTCAACTGGCTGAGCTCCGATTCCTGATCTTTGACAGTTCGGCTGGTAGGCTGTAGACCAAGCATGAAGAAGGCGAACAGCAACAAAAACAGGATAAGCACGCCCAATGTAATAGGGGACCTGTATTTATTAATTTGTTCCACTGCCATCCCCCTCCCCTGGTGCTTTTAGTAAGCTCACATGATAAACCGCAGTATACGTACCGTACCCTGAAACTGAACCGGACTGTACGGTGGTATCCCCTTCTGTCAGCTTCTGAATTTCAGCCTCCTTTGTGAAGGACATTTTGCGCAGATTGGCCAAATACATCGAGGAAGCTTCCATACTCGGCACCCTTAACGTGAGATCGATGGAATCATGATACGTATAGTTTATACTTCGCAGCAGGCTATCCTGCGGCAAACCCGAAGATAGCTCATTCAATACCGGTACAATAATTGTCCTATAGGAGAGAATTTCATCCACTGCAGCTTTTCTATTCAGAATCCCGGATGTTCCATTTATCTTGGCGAGTTCGCTTTGAAGCATCAGTGAGCGGTCCTGGGCCCCCTGAATTTGTTGCTCGTTCTCTGCGATCTGCCCTTTATTCGTTGCAAAAAATATACCGACCCCTACCGCACCGATTAGCCATATTCCAACAAGAGCGACAGCAACATAGGGGAAAAGCAAGGCCTCCCGGTCTTCCCGCGGCAGCAGGTTAACGGCAAGGGTATTCCTATCCTGCAGGGCTGCTCCGGCAGCTACACGATAATCATTCAGCTCCAGATCAGGAGCACTGTCACCAGCGACATCTTCGAGTCCGATCGTTGTTACCTCAAGCTCCGTCAAGGATTGCTGCAGTTCCTCAAGCAGTTGGTTGCGAATCTGTAGCGGGCCTGTAATTAGGACACTTTGAATTCTCGTACTTCCGTCATGAAGACTGTATTGATAGAAGTTCAGCATGCGCGATATTTCAGCGGTGATCTCCAGCATCCGCCCAGGCCCAAGTAAACCGCCGGCCAGACTAGTCGAGGTAGCCGCAGCTTCACTCATATATTCTATTCCAGCTTGTACAGTGGGCTGTACTCCGCTGTTCAAATCCATTTGATTAATGGTTCGGATAAACACCGGATTACCGCTGCGGAACATATATACGTCAAGAACATTCTGCTCGATATTAATAAGCATCGTATCCTCAAACTCTGCCCTGCGGCCAATGGTCAAGCTACGGGCAAGCGCCGTTGCCGCAATCTCCACCGTACCTACGCGCAGACCTGCTCCTTCAAGCACATCAATATAATCTTGAATGGGCTTACGGGGGGCAGCGAATACCAGAAGATGACTGTTCTCCTCATCCACATCAATCGTGACATAATCATAAACAGGGCTTTCAAAGGGTAAATGAAGTCCTGTCTCCACCTCCAGCTTCACAAGCTGCTCTACCTGCTTCGGATTTGTGCTGGGAATACTCATTTTACGGATGATGATCTGTGATGGCGGAATCGACAGCGAGACCCGTTTACCGCGAAGCCTCTCAACCTTCACCCAGTGCTTGACCGTTTCCAAGAGAGCATCACCATCGGCAACCTGGTTCTCAACAATGAATCCGGGCGGAAGAGGAAGATGCCGCTTCTTGCGTACTTCCCATGACTTTTTGTTCTTAAAGCTGATATAGCGGATTCCCGTCTGCTCAATCGCAAGACCGGCCACCGGGTTCTGAAGTCCAAGCATAAGCCATAAGCCTCCTAATGAATAAGCGAGAGATACCCGCCGATAATCTCTGAACCGTAACCGTAAGCAAGTAATGCTCCCAGAGCAAGCCAAGGACCAAAGGGAATGGGCTGCCCGCGCTTAACGATACCCGCCAATTGGAGTGTACCGCCAACCAGTGTACCTAATAGACATGCTGTGAAGAAGGCAAGCAGCACATTGGGGAACCCTACGGCCAGTCCCAGCAATGCGAACAGCTTACAATCTCCCATACCCATTCCCCCGAACCAGGCAAAGGGTAGAATGATCGCTCCTCCAACAACAGCACCTAGAAAGAATAACCATAACGATCCTTCAATATTTATTAGAGTGAGCACTAACAGGAACGGTGTGAAAAATAGCAGGATTTTGTTCGGTATCAGCATATATTTGAGATCAGCCACTGTCACAATAACAGCCAAACTCGACAATACAATCGCCGTTACCCCTCTAACGGTTACGCCGAATTCCAGATAGGACCACAAGAATAGCAGTCCAGTCGCAAGCTCGCCTAGCGGGTACAGCATGGATACTTTGGCACCGCAATGCCTGCATTTACCACCGCTGGCCAACCAGCTGAGTACCGGCACCAAATCCCGCGGCTTCAGGCGCGTTCCACAACCAGTGCAGTGCGAAGGAGGATGATTGAGCGATTCCCCCGCTGGCACACGCAGAGCAACAACGTTATAGAAGGAGCCTAATATTAGCCCGAGCAGCGTGATATATACAGCAATTACGATGGTCATAGTCCATTCCTTTTGTGTAATGTGATTTGTAAAAAAGGAACCGGAATGATCCGATTCCTAGATAATTAATATTTATTTTATTCTTTCTTTTGACTTAAAACTTGTTCTCCGGTAAAGCTTATTGGTGCATTAGCCCCAGTCCCCGTTGGAGTATGTGAGCTTGTATACAATATCACACTAGTTAGATTTCCGCTTGCGTCAAACGTAACAGTGCCACCACTAATAACCTCCTTATTGCTTGGTAAATAAATATTACCTTCAATGTAGCCTTTATCAGTCAAATCATCAGTAGCTGAACTATCTTTTACATTCACAACTTGACTTTTGAAGGCGCCGTTTTTCTCTGCTGTAACATATAATCTAGCTGCGTCATAGACTTGCCGAGCAGTTGCTAGATCGGAATCCTCCTTAGATTTATTAATAATATTCCCGATCAAAGGAATCGCAATAACCGCAATAATCCCCAGAATAACAATAACCGCCAGTAACTCGATCAGCGTAAAGCCCTTCTGGCCTTCCTCTTTACTCAATCTCTTCTTGATTGCATTTGCTAACATTTGATTTCCTCCTAAAATATAATTTTAAAGGTCTGAATGAGTGCTTGATTCGTTGTATCTGCATTCGTCAGTACGAAGGCTACCTGCCCGCGCCCGGCGTCACCCCTCTCAAAGATGTCTCATCACATATTGCTATAGATACTGAACATTGGCAGCATAATGGCTGCTACGATCACACCGACTACTCCCGCCAGGAACGCTATCAATAACGGCTCAAGTAAAGACTTCAGCCGGTCAACAGTGTTCTCCACATCCATCTCATAGAAATCTGCTATTTTAGACAGCATCTGATCGAGTGCCCCTGTCTCTTCGCCTATAGCGATCATCTGTGTAACCAGCGGCGGAAAGACCCAGGCTTTTTTCAACGGTTCCGACAGAGGCTTTCCTTGTCTGAGTGAGTCCCCTGCGCTGCGTATGTACTTTCCAATTACCTTGTTGCCCGCAATTTCTTCAACAATCGCCAGCGATTGCAGGATCGGCACTGAACTGGCATACAGCGAAGAGAAGGTTCTGGTGAACTGCGCGATAGAACCCTTCTGATTCAGCTTCCCGAACACAGGCACCTTCAGCTTGGCATAATCCAATGCGTAGGCCCCCTTCTCTGTACGCTTCGTTACCTGAAAGGCTACTATGATCACAATCAGACCGATCAGCCAAAAATACCATTGCCCTTGTATACTCTTACTAAGCACAAGCACCATCTTGGTGATAGCCGGAAGCTCTGCATTCATCGACTCGAACATAGTTACGAACTGTGGAACGATAGCCCACAGCAGATAGATAACGGCTGCCACCGCCATAACGCCAACGGTGATCGGATACATCAGCGCAGATTTAATTTTCTCAGTGGTGGTATGCTGCTTCTCAAAATACATCGCCAGCCGTTCCAGCGTTCCTTCAAGGTCCCCGGTCTCCTCACCCGCCCTTACCATACTCACGAACAAATGCGGGAATATCTTTTTGTGATCCTGTATGGCTTGCGAGAAAGCTATTCCCCGCAAAAGACTGGAACTGACATCCTGCAGTGCTTTGGCCAGCGGCTTGCTGTCTGTCTGCTCCGCCAGAATTCGGGTCGCATCAACGATAGATACACCTGCACGGATTAACGTGGCGAACTGGCGGCAGTAAATAATGAAATGAATGGTTTTCACCGGATTACCGATATAAATCTCCATCGACAGAATAGAGCTTTTCTGCTCATTCAGTGAGAAAACAGTAAGTCCCCGCTTGCGGAGTTCCTCCATGGCAATGGACTTATCTTGTGCCGTAAGTTTACCTTTAAGCTGTTTGCCCGCCGAAGTCTTAACCTGATATTCAAATTGAGGCATCGGAACTCACCCCCGCAAGATAGGTTTTAGCTGCCGATGTATCAATTAGCCCTCTAGCCAGACATTCACGGATATTCATCTCCAGCGTATGCATCCCCTGAGCTTTACCGGTCTGCATGATATTCTTGATCTGATGTGTCTTCTCGCTCCGTATCATATTACCGACTGCGGGCGTATTAATCAGAATCTCAGTTGCACTGATTCGCCCCTGGCCTTGAGAGCGTGGGAACAAGCGCTGGGAGACTACTGCCAATAGTACGGAAGCCAGTTGCAAACGGATTTGGTTCTGCTGATGTCCAGGAAATGCATCGATAATCCGGTCTATTGTCTGCGGTGCGTCTGAGGTGTGCAGGGTTGCCATGACCAGGTGGCCGGTTTCAGCTGCGGTTACCGCTGCCGATATCGTCTCCAAGTCGCGCATTTCTCCAAGAAGGATCACATCGGGATCTTGCCGGAGCGCCGCCCTTAAGCCGGTTGGGAAGCTGGCCGTGTCACTTCCAATCTCTCTCTGATCGATAATGCAGGTCCCATGGCTATGTAAAAATTCAATCGGATCTTCCAGCGTAACAATATGTTTACGTTCACGGCTGTTAATATGCTGGATCATTGCCGCTAATGTGGAGGACTTGCCGCTCCCAGTTGGGCCTGTTACCAGAATTAAGCCCTGTGGCTTAAGCGCCAGTGATGAAAGTATCGGCGGGAGCGCCAGCTTCTCCAGGGTCGGAATATCTGCTGGAATACTCCTGGCAGCAATACTGATTCCCCCTCGCTGACGGTAGACGTTCACGCGAAAGCGGACTCCGCCTTCCAACGGGTAGGAGAAGTCATACTCACCCGCTGCCCGGAATGCAGATTCTCTCTCGGGCCCCAGCAGGTCAAGAGCCATCTGTTCAGACTCACCGGGACCAATGAATGCACCCTCCACATTCTCTAACCTGCCGTCAATCCGCAGCACAGGAGGCGAGCCTACAGAGATATGCAAATCAGACGCTCTGGAGGAGTGAGCCAAGTGCAGAAGCTGCATAATCGTTCTTGTTGAAACTGGCATTATGTCTCCTCCTAATCATTAATGGGATACCGTCTCCCGCAACACTTCCTGCAGAGTGGTCATCCCTTGCGAAACTTTAAGCAGACCGTCTTCCATCAGTTGGACCAGGCCGCGTGATTTGGCAGCGGAGCGCAGTTCTTCTACCGAAGCGGAATCAGTGACCAATTGCCGCATTTGATCATCAATAGTCAAAACCTCATGAATGGCAAGCCTGCCACGATATCCGGTAGAGTTACAGCTTCCACAGCCGCTTCCCCGGTGAAGGATATCCGTTCGGAGTCCGTAGCGTTCAAGCATAATCGCTTCCTGCTGGGAAGGTTTATAGGTCTCCTTACAGTCTGTGCAAATTTTGCGCACCAGCCGCTGGGCAACGACACCGATCAATGACGACGCAATCAGATAGGGCTCGACACCCATATCGCGCAGTCGGGATATGCTGCTTACAGCATCGTTAGTATGTAGTGTTGACAGTACCAAGTGTCCTGTCAGTGAAGCCCGGACCGCAATTTCAGCAGTTTCGGTGTCCCGGATCTCTCCAACCATGACAATATTGGGATCTTGACGGAGTATAGAGCGTAATCCCGCTGCGAATGTAAGGCCAATGGCTGGATTAACATGCACCTGATTAATTCCTTCAAGCTGGTACTCCACAGGATCTTCAACCGTGATAATGTTAACAGTCTCCTGATTCAGCTGGCTTAGCGCCGAATACAATGTCGTTGTCTTTCCGCTGCCTGTAGGCCCTGTAATGAGCATGATGCCATACGGACGGCCAATCATTTCCTTGAACAAAGCTGCATTGCCTTCACTGAATCCCAGTGTATCCACTGCCTTGATACCGGTACTGAGATCCAGCAGCCGCAGTACAATTTTCTCCCCATGCATCGTCGGCAATGACGAGACACGAATGTCGATCATCTTGTAGTCGAATTGCATTTTTATCCGGCCATCCTGGGGAAGGCGGCGTTCCGCTATGTTCAAGCGCGCCATGATTTTGAGTCTGGCTGTAATAAATCCCTGCATTTGCTTGGGAATCAGCCGCTCGGTGCGAAGCGTTCCATCAATCCGGTAGCGGATAAGCAGGTTATTCTCGCCGGGATCGACATGAATATCAGACGCGCGCAGTTGAACCGCCTGTTGAATCATCTGATTCACAAGCCGGACAATGGGCGAATCCTCGTCCGTAATTTCTGTCTCTGTAATCTCTTCCTGTGTCGGCAGCTCAATCAGCATCTGGTTCATAGAGTCGCGCATACCATAGTGCCGGGCAATAGCACGCTGCAATTCGTCTCTGGTAGAAATAGCTGGTTCAATCCGGAATCCGGTACTCATCCGCAAATCTTCAATTGCGAAGTAATCCAGCGGATCTGCCATCGCCACCATCAGCTTCCCTCCCTCTTTCAAGAAAGGGAGAACCTGATACCGCTTGGCCATACTTTCTGGAATAATCTGCGTAATCGCCGGATCAATATGGTATTTATGCAAACTGACATGAGGGATACCCAACTGGAATTCCAACACCTCAATCAATTGCTGCTCTGTAATATATCCTTGTGAAATCAGCAGGTCACCTAATTTGCGCTTGGTCTTACGCTGATCTACCAGCGCCTCCTGAAGCTGCTCCTCTGATATAATTCCGTTCTCTACCAGCAAATCTCCCAATCTCTTTTTTATGATTGCCAACCGCAGCTCATCTCCATGCCATGTGGATTATGTAGATTATCGGTTCATATGTGAATCAAAGTACCTATTTTAAATTTTTATAATAAAAATTTAGATAATTAACTTTAAAAATATAATTCTAAAGACTCAAATATCGGGGTATATTTACACATTCCCTCATTGCCTATCTGTGAAATTTATCCTAGAATGATATATAGCATATTATAGGTGATCTTACAATAATTTTAGGGGAAAAATTCAAATTCACTAGTTTAGCCAACTTATATTTTTGTATTGATATAACGGGGAGCGATGGGGATGAAGATGCACAAGTCCGGAACTATGCTTTTTAGCCTTATTTTTATTCTGGTAATCCTGCTTGTCCTTTCAATCAGGACAATAGTCACATCAGTAAATGCAGAATCTTTTGTCTACCCGATTCGAATCTTGGAAGTTACAGACACTGGGACCAGCGAACTCTCACCACTTGTCGCCAAAATGGCAAACGTAGAGTTAAGCACACTAAGCATGAAGCGTTTTGTCGCCCAGCGTGATGATATTGACGGCAAGTATGATATGTTCTATCTTGGCAAAGGTACCTACAGCCCAAGCGGTGTGTCCAGCAAATCTACCGATTCACAGGCAGTCCGTGCAGCAGCACATGTAACTTCAGGGGTGATGAATGACATCACTGCATTGAAGGCCCAGGAAATCATTAAGAATTACATTGATAAGGGACTTCTGGTCATGTTTAATAAACAGCCCTTTGAGATACAAACCGATAGCCAGACCAGTATCTTGTTCAATACATTCAGCAAGTATCTCGGAGACTCGTCTTCAAAATCAAATGTGATTTTCATAAACAGTACAGAATTGCCCGACTGGTTCAATGCACTGAAACAAGGAAATTCAAAGTATTCTCAAATGCTAAATCAACGTCCGAGATTAAGCATAAATAACAAAGATTCAATTATCGATTACACCACCGATCAAACTCACATTTATCGTCCAGGCGATAAGCTGAATTTTAATTTCACCGTACATAATGTTGATGATTTCAATACCCACCCCATATTAGCCAAGCTGTATGTAAGTGTCGATAAATCTATTCCAATGACTGAATCTCAAGTCGTAGAAATTAAAACTCTGAATGATGGTCCAAACGGCAGTATTACCTATACACTCCCCAACACGCTTTCCGGCTTGATATACTGGAAGCTTGAAATTACCGATCATCTTAATCAAAGCAAACTCAAAGATTATAGTAGCGGGACAATCCGTTTCCACGGCAAACAGACGGTCGTTAATATCCTTCAGATTCTGCCTACTATTAGTAATTCTGAACGAAACAGTAGTCTGCTTGATCCGAATAATATGGATTCAAGATTCTTGAAGACAGAAGATTACGAATTGAATATCAGTACGAAGACCATTACCGAGTTCAATAGTTATGTATCTGCTAAATATAAGCAGGACAAGACTTACGGTCTTAACGGCGTGTACGACATGCTGATCTTCGGATTCAGAGATTCTTATAATGCGAATGCGGCTATCAGTAATCTTGCGGCTGAGGGTGTAGTAAATTTCACTCAGATCACCAAGCAGAGTGTCATGTTTACACATGATACAGTTTATCGGCCAGATAGTAATTGGGTTAAATATTTCAAGGAAATTACAGGACAAATTGAGCCTTTGACCAATCTGGGATTAAATGCTCCTAATACCTCCAGAACGGTTACACCGGTTAATGATGGATTACTTACCCAATTTCCATTTTATTTGAGTTCAATTGATAAAAATAACAATCAGATCAATATCCTCACGCCGGCAGTTGCCAATACGCATAATCAGTATTACACACTAAATTTGGAAGATCCGTCGGTTATTCCATGGTATAACATCACCGGCAGTAAACGGGATGTGAATGATAGCTGGAATCACTACTATACTTATTCCAAAGGAAATGTAACCTACTCTGGGACTGGCCATATATTCGTTGCCAACAGTACTGAAAAGTTTCCACTCTGGGAGCAAAAACTGTTCGTAAACACCATGTACCGGGCCTACATTGGCTCTAACCACAAGCCGGAAATTACAGTAAATATGCCTCGGGAGAACGATCTCATTCCGACCTACCAGAATGAAATTACTGTTGATTACAAAGTGGAAGACCCTGACTTAAATGACCGGCAGTTATATACGTCCATTCGCTTTAAGGCAGGAGACAAGTATTTAACTTCCATAGGAATGGCTGAAAAAGAAGTGTTATCTGGAAAACCGGTTCACCAGACATTCACTAATCCGCTGCCGGAAGGCGGAACGCTAACTGTTGAAATCTCAGCCCGGGATAAGCAGGGGGCTCTGGCTGACATCAAGACAATTTCAATTGTTATATTAAAATCCAATGCCAATCTGGAACTATCACGGACCTTGTCTTCCAACGTCAGCCCTGATGGAGTTATCAACAGGAATGAGACATTTACCATGAACTATGTAATACAACCCAAGTCTGTCCGTCTTGACCCAATAGGTACAGCGGATCAGGCGTTCCCATCACAGGTCATTTCCAATATCGAATTTCAGGAGCAACTGCCTGCCAATCTGGAACCTGTAGAAGATTGGCCAGAGGGAATTGAAGCCTCTAGAAATACGGACGGAGGATACACTTTAAACAAAATGCTTGGAAATATAAAGTATACCTTGAAGATGGTAGACGGCAATCAGACGTTTGTTCCCGAATCCAACAAGCCGCTCTCAATCACTCTTAAAGTTAGAGCTGCCGTCACTGGAGCCTACAACCTGGATTATGGGCGAGTCAGTTTTATTGATATCCATGCTGATCCTGACGCGCTGCCAGTGGTATCGTCTCAACCTTCTCCAAGCCCAACTGCCAGTCCTCCCATAGGTCCTGTCTTTAATCCGGCCGTTTCTTCTTCAGGCTCTGTACTCGGGATTGCTGGAGATTATAATGCCTTTGTATTTGGAGACGCTAAAGTAACAGCAACCATAGAAGGAAATCTTGCAGCGAAAGGAAATACCACGGCACGCGCAGTCGATATTAACAAAGCTCTAGGTAGTAAGGTCCCTTATGCCATTGTTACTGGCGGCGATTTAGATTTTCATAATGGACATGTGTACGGCAATATCCTTCATCAGGGAAGCTTTAACAAGGTAGACAGCGGGACCATTGAGGACGGCACTTATGCCAGAGGATCTTTAATAGATTTTGATACAGCTGAATTCTATTATAAGAATTTGTCGGATCAGTTAGGGGCTGCAGTACCTAACGGTACACAGGAATCTAAGTATGGAGGAATGTACCTTCATGGTAACGGAACTGGCACCGATGGCTTAGTTAACTTCAGCATTACTTCTGCGGAATTCGCCAATGTAGGCTGGACAAACACAGAGAATCTCTCGGGCAAAAATATAGTATATACCATTACGGGTTCTGAGATTAATGTGAACAAAGCATTTAGTCTTCCAAGCGGTGTTACAGGCGGGGACCATATCATCTATAACTTCCCGAACGCTGAGAATGTCTCAATATCTGGTGTTCAGCTTTATGGCTCAATTCTTGCGCCTAGAGCGAAGGTAACCTTCACAAACGGCCAAGTTCATGGTAATGTGATTTCCAAGTCGCTGGACGCATCTTCACTGCTGGGTAATCTTCCATATAAAGGTCCTCTTCCGGTTACACCACCGGCGGCTACACCTACAATAGCACCGACACCATCTGCATCACCGACACCATCTGCGTCACCTATTCCGTCGTCCAGTCCGCTTAATCCGACCTATATTAAGTTCCCAGCCATCGCACTCACGGTGATTGAGCGTATTACAGAACTAGCTGTAGAGGATGCAACCCTGCTGATTGGTGACGAACAAATGATGTCTTGGACAATTAAACCTGCTAACAAATCTGATGAGGCCTTAAGCTGGAATTCAAGTGATGATAATATTGTCCATGTAGACTCGAGTGGTATCGTTTCAGGACTGAAGGCTGGTACGGCCACCATTACAGCATTCACTATGGATGGAAGCAATCTGTCGGACACTGCTGAAGTAACAGTTCTTAATCCTACATTAAATATCATCGGGAAAGATGTGGCGAAAGCAGATGAAACTGTAAGATTCACCGCCGAATATCGGCAATCCCATGAAACCGGTCATGAATATTATTGGTCAGCAGTAAATGCTCTGACTGGACAGACTGTAGCGGCAATAACGGGGGTTCCATCCCATCCATCAGAGGCTGACTTTAAGATTAGACAAATCGGCAGTTATACCATTAGTGTTATTGTTAAAACGAATCAGAATCCGGATGGTATTGCTGCAACAAAAAATATCACAGTTGGACTAAATGGCGTAAGCATCTCAGGTCCTACTCAATTGTACATCAATGATAGTAAAACATTGACTGCAATAACAGATCCACTGGACACCGGTGTTTCCAATTATGAGTGGAGCTTAGTCAATATTGAGGATCTGAAATATGCAGGTTTCGTAAATGAAGAGAAGCATACGGTAGCTACTCTAACTACATCCAGTCCTACCGTTAACTTCAAAGGGACAGACATAAAAGATGGAGTGGGCATTGTTGTCAAAGCTGCTGGAATCTCTAGCAGTACCTTTGTAATAAAAGTAATGGAAGAGCCCGATCTGATGTTCGATCCAAGCTCAGGAGCTATTAATGTAGGCACAAGACTTGAACTGCTCTCCAATCTGTATACCACTCCTTATGGGGCTATTCCTGAATATATTGTTCCTAAACTACAATGGTCCATAGTCGGCGGAACTGCTTCAACGATTGATTTAACGTCTAGGGGAGTCGTAACAGGAATTAATCCTACTAAAGCAGATCAACCTGTACAGATCCAAGTTAAATACCTAACGATAAACGGTGACTATAAAACAGCCGTCTATACATTAACCGTGTTGGGCGCCCAAGCCTCTGGTGATAACCGATACTAAGAGGAGATTGTCCAGTTACAACTCATATATGATTTTCACCAAATTAAACAGCCTTGATTCCAAGTGTATGGAATCAAGGCTGTTTAATTTGTCTATTTACTTTGTGGCTTTAATTCGACTGGCCCGGCATTAATACTGATCTGTTTGACTCGCGGCAGGCCCACCTTTTGATGCTCAAATACCTTCTCATTATAACGAATACTGAACCTAGAAGCAGAAGGATCTGGCTGATTCTGGTCTTCGAAATTAAATTCGTATTTCCCAGGCTCATTGATTACATGATCTCCCACTACAGCATTGATTGTAAGTGTGCCTTTTGCAAAAAAACCTCCATTTAGTGAAAAAATCGATCCAACTCCGTACAGTTCCGCTGTGCTGTCTGTATAGAAAAAGGCTTGCAGATTCGTAGCCTTCTCTTTGAACTCATCCACTCTATTAAGTAAGACTGGGCCTTTGGAGATCACGACCAGTTCTTTCTCATCTTTTCCTGAGATGCTTGCATTAATGATCTTTGTCTCTCCAAGAGTGTACAAAGTAGAGTCGAATTTTACGTTCCCCTCTATATACAAATCTCCCGTCACCAGGAGATTTGCTTGAATGGTAATCCAGCTACTTGGATTACTGCTGACCAGCTTAAGATCTCCGTTGATGATTACCCAGTTGGAGAACTGCTCACCGGAATTGTCCGTACGATTGGCTTTAGAGATATCTGTAATATTATCTATATAAGTGTCTTTATTAATGTCACCTAGATACAAATTCCCATTATATATAGCGCTGGTAGACAAGTTAGCTAACTTCGCCTTAAAGGCAGCAAATGCCTCCTTATACTGCTCCTCTCTCCAATCCTCCAGTTCTTTCCCTTCCAGCTCTTCATTCTCAATCTGGTCATAATCACTTCGTTGGGGCATCTTAAGTACTTCAGGAATTTGGTTACTTGTTCCATTAGGATTAATGAAAGAGCTTACCAGCCTTTGTCCTCTTTCTGTCGGAGTTTCATTAGATTCCTCAGGTAATCTAAATCCATAGTATACATTTGAGAAATTCCGTTTATTCGCCACTGATCCCGAAGCCTCAGAAATTTTATCTAAAAAAGAGTCCTCCACATCGATTTGTACTAAAGTCTTTTTTTTCTTGATCAGCGAGTTTTCATAGGCTTGCTTCACCCTTTCATTAACCAGTTTATATTGTTCTCCCTCAGTGGGCACTTCCACATAACTTCCCCCGTTCCAATACTGTATCTCATTAAGCGACTGTACGTGGGCCTCTCCTTCGAGCAAAGGATAGAGCGTGGGCTGATTTAGCTCTCTCCCATTATGCATATAGAAGGCAAGAGGGCTAAGTTTCAGTTGTCCGCCAGCATACAAATTCCCCTTAATAAATGGAGCACCATTCAGAATAACATCTCCCTCAGATCCTAAAGAATAATTTAAGAAGTCGGGGAAAGTTGTAACGGTTACTCTCTGCTCCAGATTCCGGGAGATGCCGTTCACATCTGCATTGGCTTGTATCACCACTGCATATTGACTCCCGGTAGATGCCGATTCATCCAGAGTTATGCTGGTAATACGGTTGGCTGCCCCATTGATATTGGTTAAAGACTGGAATTCTGAGGCTTGATCTTGCAGTTTTTTTAGAAACTGTTGAATGTCGCTATTCAACTCATTCTGTGGCCGATCAATTCCCTGCTCCAGCATCTGGTTTAACCTCTGAGTCATATAAGCAATAACCTCGTCTATTTTCTTCTGGGCCAAATGCAGACTCTGTACATCGTTCTCACGGGTCTCTGCACGCTTAGCCCCTCCTACTGTTGCACTAAGGACTCCTACACCAAGGATGGTTAGCAGCAGGACTATAAACATAACCAGGACAAGCACTGACCCCTGTTGCGAAGCCAGCCGTTTTTTCAAATTAACTTCACGTTCACCACCGCAACTTGGATTTCCTTGATTACGCATCTCCGCCCTCCTAATATCCAAATTGGCTTTTTAATTCCAGCATATTGTCTGAGCTGCCTTTATATTTCAATACCAGATCAATTTCAATGGTTCCCGAGCCGCAAAGTGAGCTGATTGTACATTCCCGCCCGTCTGCCGTATATGCAGTAACCTTGGAGTCACCAAGCTCTGAACGAATTGCAAGTGGTGAATTCGTCCCCTGTTCGGTTCCGTTACCAGAGATAATTATTTGATTCCCCTCGACTATAATTGCCTCTTTCTTTTCTCTGCCGCTTCTGCTGAGTTCTATCCCCCCATTTATGTTCTGAACCTTATCTGGTGCGTATGTATAGAGTTTAGTAATTATAGCTGACATAATTAAATCGGCCTCATCCCGGAGCTCATTCTGAATTGTAATCTTGTCGTAGCTTCTTACACCAAATAGGGTAAGTCCGGAAATTATGCCCGCGATCATAGCAAACACTGTAAGTGATGCAATCAATTCAATCAAAGTAAATCCCTGCTCCCGAGATTGCATACGTCTAACGAATTCTTTCATCGGTGATATACCCCTCCACCTTTATGTCATATACCGGCTGATTCCCCGGATCTACGCGTCTTACTTTCACCAACACGGGAAGAAGATATTTTTGCGAATTAGACAGGTCAATGGAGGGTGCGCCACTGGAAGGTGAAGGCTCTTCTTCCTTGTTCCATAATTCGGGCTGGTATACCACATCAATCTGATAGGCAATTCCATTAACTACGGGATTTAGAACACTAGCTGGAGAACCTGTAAAATTAATAACATTTGTTAATACACAGCCGCTGCTCTTACAGTCTTCTGCTTTAATAACAGCATCGGAAGGATGATCAATAAAATACTTATTAATCTCCCCAAAATCCTGCTTCTCCATATAAAACAAAGCGTTCCGCGCCAGATTGACCATGATCGTCTTGTTCTGGTTGGACTTGGAATAGGTCATGGCATTGGTAAAATAAGAAGTCAGCACCAGGGACACTATCGACAAAATGACGATGGCGGCCAGCACCTCGATTAAGGTGAAGCCCGCTTCCTTGCCCCGCTCGCGGCTGCGGTTCCATGGGTCTTTCCAGGACATTGTGTTCGCTCCCTATACTCTATTGAAATTCAATTATGGGTTTATCCATGTCTTCAGTCCTGTGTCCTTGCGTGTTTCTATGAATCTTTCTACCTACTTCCATTATATTCTTTCTCCTCCGACAGCAGCAATGCCTGCGGGCAATAAATCTACAGTTTATATCAGGTAGGGGCTGTGCTATCATGTGGGCAGAAAGGGGATACGCAAATGGCTTTGATTGAATGTAAATTTTATTCGGAGGTGCTGGGGCTCAGTACTTCGATGACTGTTATTCTGCCGCAGCAGACCACTACGCAGATCGGAATGAGCAATGTCTCCAAAGGGAACCTACACCCCACCCTGTACCTGCTGCACGGTCTGTCTGACGATGATTCGATCTGGCTGCGCCGGACCTCGATTGAGCGTTATGTGGCGGAGCTGGGTATCGCTGTTGTTATGCCGCAGGTTCACCGCAGCTTCTATACGGATATGGAGGCAGGCGGCAAGTACTGGACGTTCATCAGTGAGGAGCTACCGGCGCTGGCCCGTTCCTTCTTCCCGTTGTCGGCCAAGCGCGAGGATAATTTCGTGGCGGGATTGTCAATGGGCGGATACGGGGCGATGAAGCTGGGACTGCGCAAGCCGCAGGACTGGGCTGCTGCAGCAAGTCTGTCGGGAGCACTCGATATGGCACATAATTTCTTGAACTTTGAAGATCCCTCGCAGAAGACCAAGGATTATTTGCAGATTTTTGGGGACAAGGACATTGCTGGCACTCCGGAAGATCTGCTCTGGCTGCTTGAGGAAGTGAACCGCTCCAAAGGGCCGAAGCCGCTGCTCTATCAGTGCTGTGGAACCGAGGATTTCCTCTATGAGGACAATCAGGTCTTCCGTAAGGCCTGCTCCAAGACCAAGCTGTCTCTAACCTACGAAGAGGGGCCGGGAGCGCATGAGTGGGGATACTGGGATGCCAAGATCCGCGATGTACTGAAGTGGCTGCCGCTAAGCAAGTAGAGGGTTTGATATTGTAAGCGGATAAATTCATAAGTGGAAACGGCATTGCCGTCCTTTTAAAGGACGGTACCGTTTCAGCGAGAAGGATAAGGATGATTTTAGCGCGAAGCATGTACATTCTTATCTCTACATAAAAGGGACCTGGACAAGTCATCCAGCGTCCCCTTTTTATTAGGCTCCCACGTATTCATGTGCCGCTCCCTGCCAGCAGATTCACGATGATGTCCATTTGTTGTTCTATTGAAATCGGATCACTGAAAAGAAATTGGTTGAAGTCAATATTGTAGACCTTGCCCGCTCTCCCGGCCGGTGAATTCTGAATGAGCTTGTCCACTTTCTTCAGATCAGCCTCGGCCCCTTCATTCACAGCGAGAAATAACCGGTCACCGATGAACTCAGGAATCAACTCGTTAGAGATTTCCCAGGTATCTCCGTGAATGACCTCTTTCTCAATCTTATCGTTAGGCTTCAGGCCCAGATATTTATACACGATGTTGCCGCCCAGATTGGTATCGCCGTATATGAATACTGCACCGGAACGCACATTCAGAATGGAGAAGGTTTCGCCCGGTTCAATGTACGGAGTAATCTTTTCTTTGGATTGTTGTATTTTTGCCGCAAAATCCTTGTTCCACTGTTCCGCCTCCGCCTGCTTGCCCAGAATGTCACCGAACATTACCACATCCTTGACCGGATCATTATACTGTTCCACCACAAGGGTTGGCGCAATCTGACTGAGTGCTTCGTACCCTCCATCGACTACCTCCGCGAATGGCGCTGTTGTAATAATCAGATCAGGCGCAAGCGACAGGATCTTCTCCGCATCCGGCGTAGAACCGACATCTTCAATATCCGAGACATCGCTTAACAGCGGATTGTTCAGGATGAAGGTGGTGGCACCTACCGGCTTCACTCCCAGCGCCATCAATTCCCCCAGATGAAAAAGACTGACTACCCGCTGGGGCTTCACCGGAATCTCAGTCTCCCCCTTCAAATGCCTATACATACGCGTATCTGCGGACCCTCTGTCTATAGCGGTATTAGTAGAAATAGGCTCAGAGCCTGCAGTTCCAGTATTGCTGCCTGTCTGACATGCACTTAGGAATAAGGCTGTGCATAACAATAGTGTGGCCCCAAAGGCCGGCCTTGAAAATCTAAACATCGATAGTTCCCCTTCCTCACTATGTTGATAATAATTCTCATTATCATTATGAGAAACAGGCTCATCAGATACAATAGACGATTTCAGCAGAAGCAATGGATTATTCAGAACCCTGTGGCGGTTGTTCTCCCGGAAGCGCTGCGGCGGGAAGCCGGTATGTTTTTTGAACAAACGGCTGAAATAATAGACGTCGGCATAACCAACTCTGCCAGCTATCTCCTGGATTCGGGCTTCTGATTGCAGCAGCAGCTGCTTGGATCTGCGGATACGTACATGAATCAGATAATCGATTGGGCCAAACCCCAGCTGATTTTTGAACATGCGGAATAAGTAGCTTGTGCTGCAATTGCACATTCCGGCCAACACCTCTGCGGTAATCGGTTCGCTGTAATGCTCATGAATGTAGTGAATGGCTTCGGTGACAACCTTAGGCCGGTTCGTCTCCTGTGCTGAGATGTGAACTTGCCGCATGACCTCGTACACAAATTCATGAAAAACACTCTGTGCCTGAAGCTTATCCAGCGGGGCGGTATGCTGGCACAGTCTATTCATTGCCTCGCACTTCTCCTGCAAAGGCAGCATTGCATAGGGAGCGAACGCATACGGCACATTGAAGCTCTCCTGGTCCTCCTTTGACTCACAGACGGCTTGGTAGCAAATGAAATAACCGACAAATTCGTGATCTAGCGGCGTAAGCTTGAGCTCCATCTTCGGGCCCCCATGCAGAATAGGTGCAGACCGGGTGGAATAGACCGTTCCCGATAAACTTACAGACGTCTCACCGTGCACAGTCAGCAGGAAGAAGCTCGCGGATGCCATGTGATACCCAGGTACCGTCCCCTTTTGCACAGCGAACTGTTGAACATCCAGCAGTCTGACAGCGGCGCGGCTCCAGCGTTCCATGTGAACTTCCCAATCCATACCTTCCCTCCTATCAACAGATCCGCATAGACATTCTTATATCTCAAAAAAAGACTGTCCTTCTGCAGCCTCAGCTGCAAAAGACAGTCTCTAAATGCCTTCTGCAATCCTCTGCCCCTGGCAGGCATTGCAGACGATCTGCGTTAATCTTACACGGCTCCGCTATGCTGCTTCACCCATTCACCCGCCGCCAACAGAGCCGCCTCGGCCCGTTCAATAGCAGCCTGCACCTGAACCGTGGCGGTACCGCCGTAGACATTACGGGCGTTCACCACAGCCTCCGGCTGGAGCACCGCATAGATCTGGTCGTCGAACAGCGGCGAGAACTGCTTGAATTCGTCCAGCGTCAGATCCAGCAGGAACTTGCCCTCGTTGATGCAATACAGGACGGTCTTGCCGATCACCTCATGCGCCTGACGGAACGGCAGGCCTTTGCCTACCAGGAAGTCGGCGATATCGGTCGCGTTGGAGAAGTCCGTATTCACCGCTTCGCGCATCCGCGCCTTGTTCACCTTCATGGTGGAGATCATCGGTGCGAACAGCTGCAAGGCCCCTGTAAGGGTAGCAACGGTATCGAACATGCCTTCCTTGTCTTCCTGCATGTCCTTGTTATAGGCCAGTGGCAGCGACTTCAGAACGGTCAGGAGTCCGATCAGGTTGCCGTAGACACGGCCGGTTTTGCCGCGTACCAGCTCCGGCACATCCGGGTTCTTCTTCTGCGGCATGATGCTGCTGCCGGTGCAGAAGGCATCGTCCAGCTCCACGAAGCTGAATTCGGTGCTGCTCCACAGCACCAGCTCTTCGCTAAGACGGGACAAGTGAGTCATCACGAGCGATGCATTCGCCAGGAACTCCACGATGAAGTCGCGGTCACTGACTGCGTCCAGACTGTTCTCATAGACGCTATCGAAGCCAAGCTGCTCGGCCACGAAGTGGCGGTCGATCGGGAACGTCGTTCCCGCCAGCGCCCCGGCACCCAGCGGCAGCACGTTGATCCGCTTGTAGCTGTCGGTCAGGCGCTCCGCGTCGCGGCGGAACATCGATACGTACGCCAGCAGATGATGCGCGAACAGAATTGGCTGTGCCCGCTGCAGGTGGGTATATCCTGGAACGATCGTCTCCAGGTTATCCTTGGCCTGCCCGATCAGCGCACCCTGCAGCTCATGCAGCAGGGCTACCAGCTCCACCACGCGGTTACGCAGGTAGAGGTGCATATCTGTAGCCACCTGATCGTTGCGGCTGCGTCCGGTGTGCAGCTTGCCGCCAACCGGGCCAATCTCTTCGATCAGGTTCTTTTCAATATTCATGTGGATATCTTCATCGGCAACCGAGAACACAATCTCCCCCGCCCGTACCTTGTCCAGTACCTTCGCGAGCCCGTTCTTGATCGTCTCGACATCCTCCTGCGGCAGAATTCCGCATTTGCCCAGCATCGTGACATGCGCCAGACTGCCCTGCACATCCTCTTCCGCCAGCACTTTATCGAATTCGATAGAAGCCGTATATTCCTCTACCAGCTTGTTCGTTCCTTTGGTAAAACGTCCGCCCCACAGCTTACTCACCAGTTGTTCCTCCTTGATAGACGTTAGAAGGGCCGCCCCTGTCCAGTTGGGAGGAACGGCCTTCTTGTGTCCGCTTTTATATGCTGCTACTTATTGGATTCTGCTACGCCCGCCGATACCTTCAGACGCAGAGCATTCAGACGGATGAAGCCGGTCGCATCGCCCTGGTCGTAGGCCTGGGTAGGATCTGCCTCCATGGTGGCGATATCCGGGTTGTACAGGCTGACCGGACTCTTGACTCCGGCGCCGATGATGTTGCCCTTGTAGAGCTTCACGCGTACCGTACCGGTCACGTTCTTCTGGCTCTCCTTCACCAAGGCCTGCATCGCAATCCGCTCCGGTGCGAACCAGAAGCCGTTATACACCAGCGTGCTGTAACGTGTGATCAGGCTGTCACGCAGGTTCATCACTTCACGGTCCATGGTGATTGACTCCATTTTGCGGTGAGCGGTGAACAGAATGGTTCCGCCCGGAGTCTCATACACGCCACGGCTCTTCATGCCGACAAAACGGTTCTCGACCATATCCACGCGCCCAATCCCATGCTTGCCGCCCAGCTCATTGAGCTTCTCCATGACTTGCAGCGGAGTTAACGCTTCGCCGTTCAGCGCTACGCAGTCACCCTTGAGGAAGTCCAGCTCCAGGTACTCTGCTTCATCCGGAGCATCCTCCGGGGCACTCGAGAGCAGGAACATTTCCTTGTTCTCCGGTGCGCTTGGGTCGAACCATGGATCTTCCAGTACGCCGCTCTCATAGCTGATATGCAGCAGGTTGCGGTCCATTGAATACGGCTTGGCTGCAGAGGCTTGTACCGGAATACCATTGGCTTCGGCGTAAGCGATCATCTCGGCCCGGCCCGGGAACTGGTTGCGGAACTCTTCCAGACGCCAAGGCGCGATTACCTTAATGCTCGGCGATAATGCCGCAGCGTTCAACTCGAAGCGTACCTGGTCATTCCCTTTACCCGTAGCTCCATGAGCAATGGCAGTTGCGCCTTCGGCGATAGCGATATCGACCATGCGCTTGGCGATCAGCGGACGGGCAATGCTGGTGCCCAGCAGATATTGGCCCTCATAGAGTGCGCCCGACTGGAACATCGGGTAGATGAAGTCATTTGCGAACTCGTCGCGCAGATCATCGATGTAGACCTTGGATGCGCCGGTGGCGAGTGCTTTTTCCTCCAGGCCATCCAATTCTTCCTTCTGACCAATATCCGCTGTAAAAGCAATAATCTCCGCATCATACGTTTCTTTCAGCCACTTCAGAATGACTGAGGTATCCAGCCCGCCGGAATAGGCGAGTACAATTTTTTCTTTTGGCATGGGGTGTTTAGCTTCCTTTCGGTGTGAAGGGTGATAAGATGATTTTTAAAAATATGCTTTTACAACCCGGTGCTTTAGGCGCAAGCTGCGTGAATGTTTGGACTTTCGGCCGCTGTTGTCTCCAGATATTCTTGAATATACCGCCAGAGCGGATACTATCCGGAGACAAAGGCGGACGCTGACGCTCCTACAGTTCCAAACTTCACTCCGTTGCTTAGCACCGACTTATAGCGCACCTATTCTAAGTTCATCTTATATATGTGTTGTATATATATTTAAATTACTTCAACCCAGCGCTTGCTGGAGGTTAGCGGTGTACTGATTAAGGTGCGCTTGTTAGACTTAATTGCAATCTGTACAACTAAATTGGCTGATATACCGCCGAATGTGCATTTAGCTGCAGTTCGTACAATTAAAATTCCTCATTACCTGCATTCTCGCCCATTCGGGCAAATTTAGTTGTACAGACTACAGTTATAAGAGAAAATACTTACTTTTAACTGTTTTTAATTGCACGGAATACACTTATCTCTAAATATCCGCAGAAAATGTACACTTCACTTCATAACATCAGCGCATTCGTTGGTGGAATGAGCTCATTTCTCAGCTCTTAATGCTCTACTAAACTCCATCTACATCTAGCCCATCAAGGCCGCCATAAGCGCCTTCTGCGCATGCAGGCGGTTCTCCGCCTGATCGAAAATCACGGAGTTCGGGCCGTCAATGACGCCCGTGCTGACCTCTTCCTCCCGGTGGGCCGGCAGGCAGTGCAGGAACAGATAATCGCTCTTCGCGCCCTTCACCAGCTCCTCGTTGACCTGATAGTCCTTGAACGCCGCTTCACGCGCCAGCTGCTCGGCCTCGAAGCCCATGCTCGCCCAGACATCCGTGTAGATTACATCTGCGTCCTGTACTGCCTCCTGCGGGCTGCGGGTCACAGTGATGACTGAGCCTGTCTCCTTGGCGATCTCACGCGCTTCAGCCACAACTGCCTCGTCCGGCTCGTAGCCCTCCGGTCCGGCAATAGAGACATGCACACCCAGCTTGGCGCCGCCGATCAGCAGAGAATGGGCCATATTATTGCCGTCGCCGATGTACGCCAGCTTCAGGCCCTTCAGCTTGCCCTTGTGCTCGTATACGGTCTGGTAGTCTGCCAGCACCTGGCAGGGATGCGCAAGATCGCTGAGGCCGTTGATTACAGGCACTGAGGCATAACGCGCCAAATCTTCCACTTTATCATGGCCGAACGTACGGATCATGATACCGTCCAGATAACGCGACATGACCTGGGCCGTATCACCAACCGTCTCGCCGCGGCCCAGCTGAATATCATTTTTGCTGAGGAACAGTGCATGTCCGCCCAGCTGATACATCCCCACTTCGAACGACACCCGGGTACGGGTAGAGGATTTCTCAAAAATAAGGCCGATCGTCTTCCCCAGCAGCGGCTGGTAGACTTCACCGTTCTTCTGCTTGCGCTTCAGCTCAATAGCGAGATCAAGCAAATACGTGATCTCCTCCGGGCTGTAATCATTCAGCTCCAGCAAATCACGGCCCTTGAGCTGTGCGGCAATCGTCTCTGTTACGCCTGGTGTACCGTGACTCATCAATTTGCCTCCCCGCTTACTTTGTTAGCATAAGTATGAATTAGTTCCGATAGGATGTCCACCGCCTGATCAATCTCGTCAGTGCTAACATACAGATTAGGCAGCAGCCGGACCACATTCGGGCCAGCCTGAACGAACAGCAGTCCGCGCTTCTGTCCGGCAAGCACGATCTCGGCCACCGGCTCCTGGCATTCAATGCCGATCAGCAGGCCTTTGCCGCGAATCTCCTTCACAAAGGAAGTGTCCGCCAGCTTCGCTCTCAGCTGTCCGCTTAAGTATTCGCCCATCTCCGCAGCCCGCTCGGGCAGCTTATCTTCAAGCATGGTCTCAATGGTTGCTTCCATCACCGCTGCCGCCAGCGGGGTGCCGCCGAAGGTGCTGGCATGGCTGCCCGGGCTGAAGGCCTCGCGCAGATAGCCTTTACCCAGCATCACACCAGCCGGGAAGCCGCTCGCTACCCCTTTGGCCAAGGTGAAAATATCCGGCTCAATGCCGTAATGCTGATGAGCAAACAGCTTGCCCGTACGGCCCATGCCGGTCTGCACTTCATCCACGATCAGCAGCAGCCCGTGCTCCTTGCACAGCGCGACTACAGCATCAAGGAATTCCTGCTGTACCTCAAGCACACCGCCCTCGGCCAGCACCATCTCCAGCATAATCGCTGCCGTATGTTCAGTAATGGCGCCTTTCAGCGCCTCCAGATCATGCAGCGGAACCGTCTTGAAGCCGGCGGGAAGCGGCAGGAAGCCTTCTTTCACCTTCGCCTGGCCTGTTGCTGTCAGTGTAGCCAGCGTACGTCCATGGAAGGACTGCTCGAACGTAATAATCTCGTAGCGGTCTGCACCCTGCACCTTCTGGTGATACCGGCGCGCCAGCTTGATGGCCGCTTCATTCGCTTCCGCTCCGCTGTTGCAGAAGAAGACCTGATCCGCACAGCTATTCTCTGTCAGCAGTGCAGCTACCCGGTCCTGGCCGGGAATGTGGAACAGGTTCGAGACATGCCACAGCGTATCAATCTGCTCCTTCAGCTTCGCACCGACCTTCTCCGGTGCATGGCCCAGACTTGTTACCGCAAGTCCGCACATGAAGTCCAGATACTTGTTACCCTGCTCATCCCATACCCAGCTGCCTTTGCCTTTGACCAGACTGATATCATATCTGCTATACGACGGGAATACCGCGCTCAGCTTGGCAGGAGCGGCCCCCTGTCCGTTCGTTCCTGCTGAACGCTCCTGCGGCGCCCCTGTCAAAGAATTCTTGTCCGTTTGCGTAAGCTCACTCATTCTTAGTCACTCTCCCACCATGCTGCTGCCGGCTTCCCGTCAGCGCGTCTATTTTCACTTGCCACTCTATCTGATAATCCAGCTCATTAGCCTATCCATGCCCCGGTTTCTGCACATCTGTTATCTTACAATCCGCGTGCCCAGCGCTTCGCCCTTCAGCACCCGACTGAGGACACGCGGCTCTTTGCCGTCTACAATAATAACCTCGGACACCTGACCCTGGATGCAGTCCATCGCGGCACGCACCTTAGGAATCATTCCGCCGTAGATTTCACCACTCTCAATCAGCGCTTCGATCTGGGCCACCGTTACGGACGGAAGCACGATCTTCTCCCCGTCCACCGTCCGCATAATGCCCGGCACATCCGTAACCACGATCATGCTCGGTGACCCTATATAAGAAGCCACAGCTCCGGCAGCAGTATCCGCATTGATGTTGTACCGCTGGCCATCGCCATCTACGCCTACAGGTGCAATAACCGGAATATAGCCCATCGCGAGGATACCCGTCACAATCTCCGCTCGAACACCGGTCACTTCACCCACCAGACCCACTTCATCGTGATTGGCCACCGGGTGCGCGAGGATCAGGTTGCCGTCAACGCCTGACAACCCGAGTGCCTGCCCCCCGCTGGCCTGAATTCGGCGGACAATCGCCTTGTTGATGCTGCCGGACAGAGTCATCTCCACCACATCCAGCACCTCTTCCGTCGTTACCCGCAGACCGTTCACGAAGCGGCTCTCGATACCGAGCTTCTCCAGATTGCCGGAGATCGCCGGGCCGCCGCCATGCACGATTACAGGCTGAATTCCGCTGGCCTGAAGCTCCCGCAGATCCTCGAAGAACGAATCCGGCAGCGCCGCCAGCGTACTCCCCCCGCATTTCATTACGAACAGCCCGGCAGTCCCCGCCTGCGCTTGAGGCTCTATCGGTTCTACTGTCATCTCCCTACCCCCTCTGTACAAGCTTCTACACGCCGCTGCACAGATTACGTGCGGTAAGCCGCGTTAATCCGCACATAATCATAAGTCAGGTCACAGCCCCAGGCTGTAGCCTGCCCGCTGCCGTCCGACAAGGTTACCGTGATTAGCACGGTATCGCTTTTTTGCAGATATTGCAGCGCCTGCTCCTCATCAAAAGCCACCGGACGCGATCCGCGCAGCACCTCGATCTCACCCAGCTTAATATCTACCCGCTCCGGCGATACCGGAACGCCCGCGCGCCCTACGGCCGCGATAATCCGCCCCCAGTTGGCATCCGCGCCGAAGATCGCCGACTTCACCAGGCTTGAGCCGACCACGGTCTTGGCAATCGCCGCCGCAGCCTCATCATGCACCGCCCCGCTCACCTGCACCTCAATCAGCTTCGTGGCCCCTTCGCCGTCACGGGCAATCGCCATCGCCAGACTCTGGCACACATGGGTGAACGCCGCCGCAAAAGCTTCCCAGTCCGCATGCAGTCGCGTCAGCTTCTCATTGCCGGCAAGTCCGCTGGCCATCGTGACCAGCATATCGTTCGTACTGGTATCCCCATCAACTGTAATCATATTAAAAGTAGAATTAGTAGCTGTACGCAGCAAGCTGAGCAAATCCTCGCCGTCAATGAGCACATCGGTGGTCATGAAGCCCAGCATCGTCGCCATGTTCGGGTGAATCATCCCGGAACCCTTCGCCGCTCCGGCAATAATAACCTCTGTACCGCCTACCGTTACTTTGACGCAGCTTTCTTTTTTGACCAAATCGGTGGTTAGAATCGCTTGGCTGAATTCCTCCGCACCGGCAGCGCCTGCGTCCATCTTCTCCGGCAGTCCGGCAATCCCGCTGCGCACACAATCCATCTTCAGCAGTTCCCCGATCACGCCCGTGGAGGCGACAGCGACATCCAACTCATTCACGCCCAAATAACGGGCAGCAGCCGCACGCATCTCATACGCATCCGCCTCGCCCTGGTCCCCTGTGCAGGCATTGGCATTGCCGCTGTTCACGATAACCGCCTGCAGCGTCCCGTCCGCCAGACTCTCCCGCGTTACCTTCAGCGGAGCCGCCTGAAACACATTGGTCGTATACACTGCAGCCGCCGTAGCCGGCACCTCACAGAGAATCGCGGCAAGGTCATTGCGCTCTGTTTTTTTGAGTCCGCAATGCAGGCCGCCGGAGGTGAAGCCCTTAGGTGCAGTAATGCTTCCGCCTTCTACGACGGTATATAGTGGTTGCTCACTCATGATATTGTTTGACCGCTTGCGCTTATGGATACACTGGTGTGTAACCAAGCCCGCGGGTTTCCTCCCATCCCATCATCAAATTGAGGTTCTGAATCGCTTGCCCTGCGGCGCCCTTGACGATATTGTCGATCACCGACACAATGGTAACCCGTCCGGTACGCGCGTCTGTGGCGAAGCCGATGTCACAGTAATTCGACCCGCTGACTTCCTTCGTCGCCGGAACCACTCCGGGCTCACGTACCCGCACATACGGCCTGCCTGCATAATAGTTACGGTATAATTCCACCAGCTCCTGCTCGCTGTGTTCGCCATTCAGTCCGGCATACATCGTGCTCATAATTCCCCGGGTCATCGGCACCAGATGCGTAGTGAACGTTACCGTGACCTTTTCCCCCGCGATATCGGTCAGCACCTGCTCAATTTCCGGGATATGCTGATGCTTGTTGATTTTGTAGGCTTTGAAGTTCTCATTAATCTCGGCAAAATGCACCATCAGGCTCGTTCCCCGCCCTGCCCCGGACACCCCGGATTTCGCATCAATAATGATGCTGTCCGGCTTAATCCAACCTGCCGCAAGCGCCGGAATCAGCCCCAGCAGCGTAGCTGTCGGGTAACATCCCGGATTCGAGATGAAGTCCACTCCCGCCGCACGTTCTCCATACACCTCGCATAAACCATATACCGCCTGCTTAAGATAAGCTTCCGGAGGAGCCGGATGCTTATACCACTGCTCATACTCCGCGCCATCCTTCAGCCGGAAATCCCCGGACAGATCGACGACCTTAAGTCCTGCCGCAAGCAGCCCAGGCACCAGCTTCGCGCTCACTCCCGAAGGGGTAGCAGTGAATACAACATCTGCCCGGCTTGCAATCTCTGCTGCGTCAACACCATCGAGCTTGCGCTGCACCACTCCCGTTAAATGCGGAAAACCCTCCTCAATCGGCGCACCCGCACTCGAAGAGGAAATCACTGAAGTAATCTCTATATCAGGGTGGCCCTGCAGCAGCCTGATCAGCTCCACGCCCCCATAACCTGTTGATCCGACAATTGCCGCTCTCAGCTTGCCTGTCACTGTCATCCCCGCTTCCCGTTTCTCATTTCTATCATTATCGCCTGACTTGAACCGTTCTGCAAATATGTATTATTATACGACCGAATTAATATAAATACAACATGTTACGTTAAGTTTATTCAGAGGATTCCAGCCCAAAAGAAAAAGCGCAGTGCCCCCTATGGGAGCCTACGCTTCTCTTTTAAACCCTTCGCCCAGCACTTCGTGAGCCTCTGTAATAATCACAAAAGCACCCGGGTCCACCGAGCGGACAATCGCCTTCAGCCTGGTAATTTCATTCTGGCCTACTACGGCCATCAGCACCGTCCGGTTGTCACCGGTATAGCCGCCTTGCGCATTCAGCTTGGTCAGCCCGCGGTCCAGATCATTCAGAATCGCCTGCGAGATGTCCTCGGTCTGATCCGAGATGATATAAGCCACCTTCGTGGTGCTGAAGCCCACCTCCAGCGCGTTGATCACCCGGCCGGTGACGAACAGCCCGATCAGTGCATACATCGCCTGCTCCATCCCCAGCACAAATGCCGCCAAGGTAATCACCGTACCATCCAGCAGCACGACAGACAGCGAGAAGCTGAAGCCGGTAAGCTTTTGAATAATTTGAGCCGCAATGGTCAGTCCGCCTGTAGAGCCGCGCCCCCGGAAGACGAGTCCCAAGCCGAGACCCACACCAATTCCCCCATAGATAGAGGCCAGAAGCGGATTCGTGGTCGGCACCGGCCCATCCTTCGTCAGAAAAATAAACAGCGGCAGCACAAAGCTGCCCAGCAGCGAGCGGATGCCGTACTGTTTGCCGAGGAAAATCACGCCGAGAATGAAGAGCGGAATATTCAGCGCCCACTGGGTAAAAGCAGGCTCCGCCCCAAACCAGGCCTCAGCCAGCACAGACAGTCCAGATACACCGCCTGAGGCAATCTGATTAGGCAGGAAGAACAGGTTGAACGCCAGCCCTGTGATCAGCGAGCCGATTAGAATTAGCGCAATATCCACCGTATGACGCAGCGGTCCGTTCAGGGGGATAAGCGGAGGTTTGTTGCGTGAATTGATTTTTTGCATCGTTATAGCCTGCTCCTTTATGTTCAGAAAAAAATCCCTACACCTCCGAAGACGCGTAGGAATGTGATTACCTTTATTCAGCTTCTGTCTTGATCTGGCTCCGCAGATACCCGTCAATGAATCCGTCCAGATCGCCGTCCATTACCGCTCCAACGTTGCCTGTCTCTACAGAGGTGCGGTGATCCTTCACCATGCTGTAAGGATGGAATACGTAGGAACGAATCTGGCTGCCCCAAGCAATCTCGGATTGTTCTCCGCGGATCTCATCCAGCTGTGCCTGCTGCTCCTGAATTTTGCGCTCATAGAGCTTGGAACGCAGCATCTTCATCGCCTGCTCCCGGTTCTTGATCTGTGAACGCTCATTCTGACAGGTGACCACCACGCCGGTTGGCATATGCGTAATCCGCACCGCTGAATCGGTTGTATTGATGTGCTGACCGCCCGCGCCGCTGGCCCGGTACGTATCAATCTTCAGATCTTCTGTACGGATATCCACCTCAACATCGTCTGCAATCTCCGGCACCACATCGCAGGATACGAAGGAGGTATGCCGTCTGCCTGAGGAGTCAAAAGGCGAAATCCGCACCAGCCGGTGCACGCCCTTCTCTGCCTTAAGGTACCCATATACATTGTGGCCCTTAATTAACAAAGTTACACTCTTAATTCCTGCCTCATCGCCCGGCAGATAATCCAGCACGTCTACCTTGAAGCCCCGCTTCTCCGCCCAGCGTGTGTACATGCGCAGCAGCATCTGGCCCCAGTCCTGAGACTCCGTACCGCCTGCTCCCGGATGCAGCTCCAGAATGGCATTCAGCTTATCGTAAGGCTGATTAAGCAGCAGCTGCAGCTCGAAGTCATCCACTCTGGCGCTTATGCTGCGGATCGTTCCGGCTGTCTCTTCGGCCAGTTCGTCGTCGCCTTCCTCATCGGCCAGCTCCGCCATCATGGCAGCATCGTCATAATCCTGCTGGAGCTTCTCGAATTGGTCAACCACCGACTTCACGGCATTCATCTCGCCAATCACGCTCTGCGCCTGCTCGGAATCATCCCAGAACCCGGGAGCCGCCATCTTCTCTTCGAAGTTCGCTATCATCTCCAGCTTCAGGTCTAAGTCAAAGTGACCCCCTAAGGTTGGTTAATTTCTTGCCCATTTCACGCAGGTCCTGCTTCACATTAGGATCGATCACTTGGATCACATCACCTTTCAAATTAAAATATTGCGGCCGGGACTGCCGGTTTGGACTCACCGGCATGGACGGACATCTATGCTGCTGTCGCTTCACTTCAGCTGCTGCATGGCCAGGTGTACGCCGTAACTGCGGGGAATGTTTGGACTTCCGGCCGCTGTTAGGATTGAATTTCCTCATTTAAACTGCTCATCGCAGTAGAAATTCAATCCTAAAGGCGGACGCTACCGCTCCTACAGTTCCAAACTTCCCCTCCGTTACTTCCACCTCAGCCATTAAACATCTGGAAGCTCCCGCCCTGACGCACAGCTATGCGTCCCATACCACTTTAAGCCCAAAAAAGCAGCCGGGCCGCAAACGGGGGAGTCCCCCGGGCCCAGCCGCTTTTTATTGTCATTATAACCTAAGTGCCCGCGAACAAAACCGGAAATGCGGTGTGGTGAAAGGTATTCGCAGCTTCGTGCCTGCTCATTATTTCACCGTGTACACAGAACCGTCCTATCTTACGCCTGACCGTGGCAGTTCTTATATTTCTTGCCGCTGCCGCATGGGCAAGGATCGTTACGGCCGACAGTGGATTCCACATGCACCGGACGCTTCTCAGCAGGCTCTGCATTGGTGGAGATCTTGTCTTCCTCCACTACCGATTGCCGCTCCTGATTCGTCTCGATGTGCGCCTTCATAATATAGGTCGCTACTTCCTCCTGAATGTTCGCTGTCATGGCGTTGAACATCTCGAAGCCCTCGAATTGATATTCGCGCAGCGGATCGGTACCGCCGTAAGCACGGAGGTGAATCCCTTGACGAAGCTGATCCATAGCATCGATATGATCCATCCATTTGCTGTCTACGGAGCGAAGCACAATAACCTTCTCGAATTCACGTACCAGCTCCGAGCCAAGACGCTCCTCACGGGCAGCATATTTCTCAAGCACACGGGCGAAGATGAATTCGATGATTTCTTCCACTTCTTTGCCCCACAGATCATCGCGGGTCAGCTCATTCTCTTCGAGAAGCTTGCTGTTCACATAATCCGCAACCTCCTGCAGCTCCCAGTTCTCAGGGATATCGTCACTACAGTGGGCATTCACAACACGGTCAATGACCGGCTTGATCATTTCCACTACGATGTCTTTGATATTGTCCGACTCCAGAATTTCGCGGCGCTGCTTGTAGATAATCTCACGCTGCTGGTTCATAACGTCATCGTATTGCAATACGACTTTGCGGATGTCGAAGTTATTGCCTTCTACCCGCTTCTGGGCAGATTCAACAGCCTTGGTAATCATACGGCTCTCAATCGGCTGATCCTCCTCGAATCCCAGACGGTCCATCATATTCAGCACGTTATCCGCACCGAAGCGCTTCATCAGCTCATCCCCAAGGGACAGGTAGAACTGTGTGGAGCCCGGGTCGCCCTGACGTCCGGCACGGCCGCGAAGCTGGTTATCAATCCGGCGTGATTCATGGCGCTCTGTACCAATAATATGCAGACCGCCAACATCGGTTACCCCTTCGCCCAGTACGATATCCGTACCGCGTCCAGCCATGTTCGTGGCAATCGTTACTGTTCCCGGCTGACCGGCATAAGAAATGATTTCGGCTTCGGCCGCATGGTGCTTCGCATTCAGCACCTGGTGTCTGACACCCTTGCGCTTCAGCATTTCAGATACGCGTTCTGAATTCTCAATCGATACCGTACCTACCAGCACCGGCTGATTCTTCTTGTGGCGTTCCACAATTTCAGCTACAACAGCGTTGAACTTGCCGTTCTCGCTTTTGTAGACCACATCAGGCATGTCGATCCGTTGATTCGGCTTATTCGTAGGAACCTGAAGAACCTCAAGACCATAGATCTTCTTGAACTCCTCTTCCTCCGTCTTCGCCGTACCTGTCATGCCGCCCAGCTTACGGTACATCCGGAAGTAGTTCTGGAAGGTGATCGTAGCCAGCGTCATGCTCTCATTCTGAACTTCAATCTCTTCCTTGGCTTCAATCGCCTGGTGCAGCCCGTCACTGTAACGGCGGCCCTGCATCAGACGCCCAGTGAACTCATCGACGATCATAACCTCATCTTCATTCACCACATAATCGACATCCCGGCGCATAATAGCGTTCGCCTTTAAGGCCTGTACAATATGATGGTTCAGGGTAACATGGCTATGGTCATACAGATTCTCTATCCCAAAAGCACGCTCAGCCGTAGCCACGCCCTTCTCGGTAAGCGCTACAGACTTCACCTTAATATCTACGGTGTAATCCTCTTCGGCAGTCAGCTTCTTCACGAAGCGGTCTGCTGCATAATACAGCTCTGTCGACTTCTCAGCCTGGCCGGAGATGATCAGAGGAGTACGCGCTTCATCAATAAGGATGGAATCGACTTCGTCAATAATACAGAAGTAGAGCGGGCGCTGTACCATCTGTTCCTTATAGAGCACCATGTTGTCGCGCAGATAGTCGAACCCGAATTCATTATTCGTTCCGTACGTAATATCGCAGGCATATGCCGCTTGTTTATCATTATGGTCCATGCCGTTCAGGTTGACCCCAACGCTCATGCCCAGAAAGTTATAGATTTGTCCCATTTGCCCACTGTCGCGCTGAGCCAGATAATCATTTACGGTGACGACATGCACGCCTTTACCCAGCAGCGCATTCAAATACACCGGCAGCGTTCCAACCAGTGTCTTGCCTTCCCCGGTCTTCATCTCGGAGATCCGGCCTTCATGCAGCGCCATACCCCCAACCAGCTGAACGTCAAAATGCCGCATGCCCAGCGTCCGTTTGGAAGCTTCGCGTACGGTAGCAAAGGCCTCGGGAAGAATCTCTTCCAGGGTCTCACCTTTCTCAATACGGGCGCGGAATTCCGCTGTCTTCGCCTGCAGCTCTTCATCCGTAAGCGATACGAAATCCGGCTCCAGACCATTAATTACTTCGACCGTCTTCATGAGACGTTTGACATCCCGTTCATTAGTGTCGCCAAAAATTTTCTTAACAAGTCCTAGCATGGTTAACCCCTTTCATGCAACACAGATGGTGGAACCGAGCCCATCCTCATAGATTGAAAGGGCCATATATGATTTCGATTCCGCTGCTTCATAAATTGTAACAGTTTGTAAGAGAAGCCGCAATACAAGCCGCCCTAACCTTATTCTGTATAATCCCCTTACAAGAGGCCAGATGATGGCATTTTAATGAAACTTCTATATATACGCACAAGAGCCCTATTCGCTTCAGGCGAATAGGGACTCGTCTAATTGTCCACGTTAGGCTGAACCGAAGCCCTTGCTTATTCCAACAATTCCCGGTCCGCGGGTTAGTTCTGTTCGATCAGACCGTACTTGCCGTCATCGCGTTTGTATACTACGCTAACTTCGGAAGTCTCAATGTTGGAGAACACGAAGAACGTATGTCCAATCATGTTCATTTGCAGAATCGCTTCTTCCACATCCATAGGCTTCAAGGTGAAGCGTTTGTTCCGCACAACCTCAAGATCATCATAATCCGGTTCCTGCTCTTCAACAGCTACGGCGCTGGCCGAACCTTCAACGAACAAGGTCTTCAGGCTGCCTTCCTGGCGGAACTTGCGATTTAGCTTAGTCTTGTGCTTGCGGATCTGACGTTCCAGCTTGTCCACTACGGCATCGATGGATGCATACATATCATCGCTGCGGTCTTCCGCACGAAGCGTCACACCAGCTAGAGGAATTGTCACTTCCACCGTATGAAGGCCGCGAACGACGCCAAGCGTCACATATCCTTCAGAGGTAGGGGGTGCTTCGAAATACTTCTCAAGTCTGCTGAGCTTCTTATCAACATAGTCTCTCAAAGCGTCGGTCACTTCAATTTGTTGACCTCGAATGCTGAATTTCATAAGGCACTCCTCCTTTGTTTACTTTTCCATTATAGCAAATTGTCAGGGCTAAGTAAAAAACAAATCATGACAGACTTTACATTCATCTAACAATCGATGTAACAGACCTGTCTTAACAACAAACGGCCCGGCTCGAGCATAAAGCCGCCCTCGCCGGACCGAATACTGATGCTGTATTATTTCACTCTAAAGCCTGAATTATGAACGTTTAAATGATTGCTTTCATCAAGCTTACTTATTTAGTGTGAATCCGCAGAAGCTCTACAGGTGACAAGGTGCCATTAGCGTCTGTGATAATGAAGACTTTATACGCTGTATCGGCAGTAAGTCCAGTCAGGTTAATACTTTGTTTCACTACTGGATTACCTGTAAGAGTTCCAGTCCAAGGTGCTGTTAATGTAACACCTGCACTGTTCTTAGCTTGGGAAATCTGCAATGCGGTTGGATTAGCCTCTGTTGCTTTAACCACCACATATTTCAGAGGGGTTACCGGTGTACCCGCCTGCCCGTAAGCAGCGTATACATCTGCAGACACTGATGTTACGTTGGTGATCCCAACTTGAGAAACTGACCAGTTGCTGCCTGCTGCTGTTTTCAATTGAAGCGGTGTTACGCCGGACCAGTTCCCAGAAGCATCAGCCAGAGCAACGTATACCGTATAATCCGTATTTGCAGTCAGACCATACACAGAGAAAGCAACAGTAGTATTGCTGGTTGCAGCGATTATGCCGGAATGAACGCCAGCTGTTGTAGCATTAATCAGTCCGTCTTTCACTTGTGCTGCGTTTGGCGGAGTTACGTTCACGCTGTAAGGAGCAACTACATAATACACGGCTCCTGTAACAGAAGGCGTAACATATACATCAGCAGTAACAGAACCTACATGACCGTAAGTCACGTTGCTTACAGTTGGCGCGGTCACGCTACCGCCTCCGCCACCACCGCCTCCTCCTCCAGTGCCGCCACCACTACCGCCGCCAGGAGCTGGAGTAGCTGTTGGGCTGGTGCTTGGCACAGGTGTTGCAGAAGGAGCTGGGGTTGCTGTTGGTGTTGGGGTAGGCAATACTCCGCCCGTAGCCGGCTTATGCACCACCGAATTGCTTATAATTCCAACCGCTTCGGCACGGGTAAGAGATTTCTTCGGACCGAAGGTGCCGTCAGGATAACCGTTGATGATCTTCTTCTCTGCCGCTGAGGCTACTGCTACCTTGGCCCAAGCTGCGATCTGAGCGTTGTCCTTGAACTTAAGCGGAGTAGAGCTTGTACTCAGCTTAAGCAGCTTGGCAGCAATAACTGCTGCTTCCTGCCGGGTGAGCGGGTTGTTGGCCCGGAAGGTATTATTCTCATATCCGCCAATGTATCCGGCCTTCACAGCCTCGGCTACTTCGCTGTAGACCCAGTTGGATTTCTTCACATCGGTGAAGCTAAGGGTAGCCGATTCGGTGAACCCGAACAGACGATTAATCAGTGCCACATATTCACCACGGGTAATTGCCTTATTCGGCTTAACCGTTCCGTCAGGATAACCGCCCAGGTATCCTTTATCCAGCCAGCTCTGCAGCTGTTTCTGCGCCCAGTGTCCTTGAATATCCTTGGGCGTCGGCGCTGCCGACACACTCCCCAAAGAACCGAGCAGCATTGAAATACCGAGTACTCCGGCCGTAAGGCCACGCCACATTTTCTTCATTCGTTTGTTCATCCTCCTGTGAGTTTGATGGGCATAGGCTTCACTGCATGACTTCTTACCAAAGCTCTTTCGGAAGCATACGCCTAAGCAATAATGTGAGTGCAAACTAGGCAACAAAAAAAGCCCAACGGTTCCCATTACCCATAATTTGGAGGAAGAAAACATTTTTCCGCGACTAATTTTTACAAAGTGTCCAATTTCGGACTCTTTTCGCCTCGAAATATAGGATATTTATAAGGAATTTGTAAAGTACCTACGGCTTCTCAAAGCCCCCGGCATCATAAACACCCTCTCCCCAACAGAAATTCTGAAGATACAATAAAAAAGACCCCAGGGATATGCCCCAGGGTCTAACGCTAGCGTTGTCTCAATTGCTAACCATCTACCATATATGTAGGTCGGCTGCGCCGGATGATTATAATTTGATGACGTTAGCTGCTTGTGGTCCGCGTGCGCCTTCAACGATATCGAACTCTACGGATTGGCCTTCATCCAAAGTCTTGAAACCGTCAGTTTGAATCGCGGAGAAGTGTACGAATACGTCGCCACCATCGGCAGTTTCGATGAAACCATAACCTTTTTCTGCGTTAAACCATTTAACTTTACCTTCCATTGACTAAACATTCCCTTCGTCATCAGATGAACGTGAGTCTTGCTCACAATTCGACTATACCACCGCAGCTTCTCTATTGTCAATTGGAATAGTAAATGATTACTTTCAATATTTTACCAGACAACAATCGACATCAGAAATGGATAACATTCGGTAATATAAGTTACAAAAAAAAGGAGCAGACGCTTGTAAATACCCGTCCACTCCCCTATTGAAACAGGAGGAAATCTATTATTCTATCTTTATTTTTTGCGGTCCATCAGAAAGCTGTCCGGGGTGTAGGCCGTCTCGTAGGCGTTGCGTTGGATTTTGGCTTGACCCCGCTTCTGGAGGAAGTCTTGGGCTTCTTGGCGAAGGGCGTTCATCCGGTCCAGCAATTCATTATCATGTGACAAAATGCGATTTATTTCCTGCTTTTGCGCAGGTGTTGCCGGACAAACTTCGACCTCTTGTGTAATGGAATCGACAAGCTTCTGCCGCTCCTCTACGAATTCTTCCAGCTCCTCATAGGTCGCGTCCTGGAGACCATCCATCATCTCCCCAGTCAGCAGATCCAAGTCACGGATAAGCTCATCCATTCGCAATCTCAGTCTGGCTAGCCGCCAGCTTGGACGCCTGCAGCCAAGTCTCTCTGAGGTCGGTAAGATAGCCAATGGCTTCTTCGGCCTTCTCCGGGCTCTTCTGGATGTTGGCTTGAATTAATAGATAGTTCGTATATTCGTAAAGGGAGTATAGCCCCTTCGAGACTTCAATAGAGTGATCCAGTGTACTCATCAACTCACTGACGATGGTCTGCGCCTTGCCAAAGTTCAAATTGGACTTCTCCAAATCCTGCTTGTTCAACCCGTCCACCGCAGTCTTCACGAAGCGAATGGCCCCATCATACAGCATAATCACGAGTTGCGCAGGCGTTGAAGTCTGGACAGAAGACTGGCGGTATTTATCATAAGGAGATTTAATCAAATTGGTCACCCTCTATTGTGAAATGTTCTTATTTGCCGGTGGAGAAAAGGCTGTTGGACTGGGATTGCAGTTTGTTCATGGCGGTTTCCATGGCGGTAAATTGTTTGTAGTAACGGGTCTCTGTGTTATTTAACATCGTGGTCATGAGAGTGAGCCGCGAGTTGTATAACTTCATTTTCTTACCCATCACACTTTCTTCTTTGAACGTACTGGTAAGATCCATGGAGAATCTGTTCGTGCCTGCCCGATCCGATAGTTTCTCGATGGCCGCTGTGATTTTGTCAGCCATTTTGTCGAAGATCCCGTCTTTGGGGGCACTGGCCGGACCTTGCAGCAGATCCATAGCGAGCTGCGGATTGGCATTGATCGCCGTATTCAGCTTCTCCTCATTAATCTCAAGCTTGCCGTTCGACATATAATTCCCGGTCGTAATGCCTAAGGTACTTAACGGCCCTAGTTTATCACTAATAATACTGCGCATTTCAGACAACACGGACTTGATAATATCATCATTCTTGAGTAGTCCGCTCTGCGCCTTCTCGGTCCAGGTTTTGATGTCAGCCTCTTTCATCTCAGCCTTCTGCTCATCCGTCAGCGGCCTGAAATCACGATATTTCGCTTCGTCAATCTTGGAATTCAAGGATAGAATCAGACTGTTATAATCTTCAACGAAGCTCTTGATGGACTCTACTGCTTTGCTAGAATCGGTCTGCGTCTTGATGATGACAGGCTCATCCGCTTTGGTAACCTCCAGCAACGTGAGCTGGACGCCGTTAATGGTGAACGTATTATTGGTTACATTATCAATATCCACATTATTAATCTTGACTTCACCATTCTCGCCTGTGATGGTCTGTTTAATAGAGTTACTGTCTGCCGGATTGGATTTCATCCCGTTAAAGAGCTTCGTGAATCCGTAAGAATTGCCTCCAAGGTTGACAGGACCATCTGATTTCCCGGTCAGCTTCAAAGTGCCGTCTGAGGTAAATTCTGCACTTACCTTGGCATCAGGGTCATTTTTGATGGTATCCACAATTTTATCAATAGTATCAGAACCCTTAAACGTAAACGCTTTGCCGTTGATACTAAATGTAATATCTTTCACTTCATCGTCGGTCAGGACAGAGTCATTAAGCTGGTTCGTAAGTTGTGTCAATGTAGTAGAGCCAGTAGCGCCTGTAAGCTTATTCGTCTCTGCAACCTTCTTTGTAGAGAACAACCCTAGAACTGTATTGCTACTGGCAGGGGTCCCCATCGTTACCGTACCATCTGTGCCACCCGTCTTGGAGGCAATAGTCAGCTTCCCGGTGATTTCATCATAGCTGGCGATCGCATTAGCCTTCGCTGAAGCATTAATCGTTGCGACCAGCGTCGAGATCGAGGTCATGCCGTTGAACAGGGATTTCCCATCCTTATCCTTGAAGGTCTCGCCGTTGATGCTAATGTCAAAGCCCTTCTTCAGATACGCCTCCATATCTAGGCCCGACATACTTCCCAGATCAACACCATCTAATGCAGCCAAGGAGGTCGTAGCAGGTATGCCTTGTCCTAGACCAGCTGTCTCATAGGTAGTTCTTGTTGCAAGCTTTGTGACAATAACCTTCATATCCTGGCCAGTTGCCGTTGATGTTGCTTCTGCCTTAATGGCGGTCGTGTTGCCGCTCAGCACAGCCTTCTGGGCATTTAGCGCTGCGTCTCTTCCATATTTGGTAACTAGTTTATTGGTCCGGAAATCATACAGCTTGCTGTTCATCTCCCGGTAGCTCTCACGCGTCCATTGCAGAATTTGCTTGTCCTGATTAAGCTTGTCCAGCGGTACCCGCTTGGCAGCCATCATACTCTTCACCATACTATCGATATCCATACCTGAGAATCCATTGACCCGAGTAACCAAAACAGCACCTCCCTCTATTAAATCTTCTCGTCTATAAGAATACCTGCAAGTTCCATCATATTCGCCACTAGATCCAGAGTCTTCTCCCGGGGAACTTCACGTATTAACTCACCGGTATCTTTGTTAAGAACCTTCACCATAATATCATGTGTCTTCTCGTGGATGCTGATCTCCAGCGTGGTCTGGGGGCCCTGCAATGATTTCACTGCCCGTTCTATGGTGCGGATTAACTGTTCCTCACCTACTGACACACTCGCTCCCTGTTTCTCCTTCAGGCTCATATCCTTAAAATCCCGGATGCCCGATGCTTGATCCACAGGCACTGCTGAAATACTACTGGATGGTACTGCCTCTGGCTTACCCTGTCCACTTGCTGTCGTACTAGCAGTTAGCGAAAACTGTACATTCATTAACCCCGACCTCCACCAACACTCATTTTATACTTTATATATCGGTTAGTTTGAGGGATAATTTAGGATTTTGTTGCAGTCAAGCAAAAATAAAAAAAGCCCCGGGGGATTCCCCGGAGCCTAAGGTGAAGCGAATATAAATTAACGAAGCAATTGCAGAACGCCCTGTGGCTGTTGGTTAGCTTGAGCCAACATAGCTTGTGCAGCCTGTGCAAGGATGTTGTTCTTAGTCTGTTGCATCATTTCCTTAGCCATGTCAACGTCACGGATACGGGATTCAGCTGCAGTCAGGTTCTCGGAAGCTGTTCCCAAGTTGTTGATGGTGTGTTCCAGACGGTTCTGAGTCGCACCCAATTTAGAGCGTTCGCTGGATACAGTTGCAGTAGCTTTATCCAGAATTGCGATAGCAGCAGCTGCGCCTTCTTTAGTAGCAATGTTCAGAGCAGCTTCGCCCTTCACATCGTTAGTTCCGTCAGTTACTGTGTTAGCAGCTGTGAAGCCAGCATCGCCGGCTTTACCAGTGATACCCAGAGCTTTGGAACGCATGTCGTTGATCGACAGGCTCATGGATTGACCAGTGTTAGCACCGATTTGGAAGGAAGTTTCGAATGCCTTTTGAACGCCGCCATCCGAGAAAGCAATCTTTTCACCAGCATCACCTGCTGTAGATGCAGTTATCACAAGGTTGTTAGCATTCGCAGTAATTGTAACACCTTCAATTTTTTGACCCACAGTATCAGCAATGGCCTTAACCAATGCATCCGCTTTGTTTGTATTTGTTGCTTCTGCTAGAGCGGTATCGATAGCAACTCCTATCGCATTTCCAGTATACGCACCTTTACTCGAATCATAAAACTCGATCTGTTTGTCATTTACTGTAAATCCAGTACCAACAAGCTTTTGTAATTGAGTATTCATATTAGCAGCAGTTCCAGTTAGGATAGTATCAAAATCAATAGATTTTGTCGCTGCTACTGCTGCATTAGTTGTACCTAATACTGCTGCAGGTGGTGTGATAACAAAAGCACCAGTTTCTGTGGTAATACCTAAGTTTCCAGCTGCCCCTTCAAACGTTCCACCTTTAACAGCTGTAAGAGTAACGTTTGTACCAGTTCCTGAAACAGTATACTGACCTTTAAGGGTATCATTTGCATCAATCATTTTTTGCAATGCATCACGAATTGCACCACTCTCGTTTGCTGCAGTATTATTAGCGCCAGTAGCAGAGAGGTTAACTGCTGCAGATGTTCCAGTTACAGAAGATACCGCGAAATCTGCTTTTGTTGTATCATTGGCAGCTGCAGTAATAGTCAAATCAACACCTTGAACTTTAAAAGTAATTGAATCACCAGCTGTTGTAGCACCTGTTGTGATTGCTGTTGTAGAAGTTGCTTCAACTGTAGTTCTTTCGGAGCCATTGAGTAATGTTCCAGCAGTAATTCCACCTGTACCTGTAAGGTTCGATTTTCCATCACCCTGCAGCAATTTCTGAGTATTGAACTCAGTTGTATTACCGATACGGTTGATTTCGGAAGTCAGAGCGTTCATTTCATCTTGCAGCGCTTGACGGTCGGAATCAGTGTTGGTTCCGTTCGCGGATTGGTTGGCGATTTCGCGTTGACGTTGCAGGATGGAGTGAGTTTCGTTCAGAGCACCTTCAGCTGTCTGAATCAAGGAGATACCGTCTTGAGCATTACGGGAAGCCTGATCCAAACCGCGGATTTGACCGCGCATTTTTTCGGAGATTGCCAGACCGGCAGCATCGTCACCGGCACGGTTGATGCGAAGACCGGAAGACAGCTTCTCAATATTTTTGTTCGTGTTGGCAGTGTTAATGGACAATTGGCGGTGAGTATTCAACGCCGGTACGTTGTGGTTAATAATCATTTGATATTTCCTCCCTGAAATTGAGTTAGTTCCACATCCTTGTGGTAAGCACTGAACCATTAAGGTCGGCCGCCCTGCCGGCTCAATGCCTAATACATATATCGACGGCTTGCCCCTAACTGTTTAGATCTTTTTTTCTTTTTTTATTATTTTTTTAATTCTTTACTATGATCACAAAAAAACCCGAGCCACTTAAGCAGACTCAGGTTCATAAATCATCTTTTATACTCTTAAAAACTACACTTAAGAATTCGATCCTCGAAGACGGTGTATCAAGGCGTTCAAGTCTGAAGTTTGTGGCGCTACGGACTCACGGTTCGATTCCTGTATCGATAGGTAGACTTCTTTGCGGAAGATATCCACATGTTTCGGTGCGGAGATCCCTACTTTTACGGTGTCGCCGTCTACGCTCAGAATCGTCAGTTCAATCTGATCCTGGATGACGATGGTCTCCCCTTTTTTGCGGGACAGTACGAGCATGTTAACCCCCATCCTTTCCATCAGCCACTAACTGCTCTTGCAGCAGACTGTGCTTCGTATGATATGAGGTGCGGTGTATTACAATCTGCTTTCCGGTCAATCCATTGGGATTGAAAATAATGGGTGCTAACAAATTAATGGTTGAGGCTTCTACTTGTTCCTTCAGCGTAACAATACAGCGGACAAGCACATCCGACTCAATACCCAGTTCTTCTGCTTCATCATCCGGAAGTTCAAATTCATAAGAAGGATAGAATGTAAAAGGATCAGCAAGCAAAAACGAATGACCTCGCTCCTTAACGGATTGTAAGACCCAAAACGGAGACTCTTCCAGAGCCACAAGCGCAAAGTCTGCTTCTTCATCAAACCCTGGAATTCCTTTGGCGAAGTGGAACACCTGATCCTCCCTAACTTCAAGTGTACCCATAGATAGCGTTTCTATAATCAAGTTATTCACTCCTTATCAATCTGACTGTTGTTAGATAACAGAAAAGCTATAGAAGTGCCCAGAGCACATCCATAGCTTATTACATTACATTTGCACATTCAATTCCGGCGGAATAAACTGCACGGAAGCATATTGCTGCATATAAATATCAAGCTTGCCGCGTGTATATTCCGTCTCCGGGCGGTGTCTTTCCACCTGAATATCCACTGTCGCGGGTCTGAAATTAATCTCCGGCGCTCTTGCTTCGTAACGTAAGTCCACATTATCATATGACGCCGGGCCACAAGGCTCGGGAAAGGAATTCGGCTCGGTATCTGTTCCGTAAATCTCAGCAATGCTGTTACCGGGCTTGAAAAACTCAGCCATGCGCGTGCCTTGCTCCACTCTACGGGCAATGGCCTGAAGATACAACTGCTGAATTCCCGAGTAGATTCTACGGTTCATATCCAGCACACTGCCACCATTATAAGCGGCGCGTGCCCTGGTCTGGTCAATAATAAGCTCTGGAGGCGTGGATTGAACGCTTAGCTCACCGGGTGTTGTCGTGATGCTGACGTCTGCCTTCGGTTGAGTGATAGAGAATGACCCAAGATCCGCATCAATACCGATCCGCGCAGGTGTCTGTCGAATTTGCAAAATAGGCTGCATCAACAAAAACCACCTCCGTTATCGGATAAAGTCTACAAGCGTTGTAGAGATAATCTTCGCTCCTACAGACAGCGAGGCATTATAAATATTCTCTTGGATCTTGGACTGCATGATCAGCCCTTCATAATCAGCATCCTCTGTCTTAGCCTGAAGATCCGTTAAGTTAATGTTCAGATCGCTTAAGCGGTCCTGCATCAGCTCCACGCGGTTAGTCTTGGCTCCGACCTCAGAACGTGCGGATAGAATCGTCTCGGTGCGGGTATCGATTTTATCAAGCTGGCTGGAAATACCTGTAATGTTACCGGCCTTCAAAGCAGATGAAAGATTATTAATTAATGAGAAAATATTATCTGATTCACCAGTATTACCAAATACCGAATTTCCGGTTAAATTGATCGGCATTTGAACCCCTTCGCCGACAATGTACTGAATTTGCCCGGCGTCCGTTGTAACCTCCTTTGAGGTGTCATAGGTGCCATCGGCTCCCTTGGCAAAATCATAAGGCTTGGTAGTATACTGCTCACCATTGAAAATGTACTTTCCGTTCAGCTTACTGTTCGCTATATCGACCAGCTGTTCTTTGAGCTGCATCACTTCTTCATTAATACTGTCCAGAGCGGACTGCGGATTACTGCCAGTAGAAGCTTGTACAGTCAGATCCCGCAACCGTTGAATTACATCCCCAGCCTGGCCCAATACCGTATCATTATAATCCAGCCAGGACAGCGCGCTGTCCACGTTCTTCGTGTACTGCTCGTTAGAGGACAGCTCGGCGCGGTAGCGGAGGGAATAGGTGATGCCTACCGGGTCGTCGGAGGGCTTGTTGATTTTGCGGCCGCTGGCCAGCTGGAGCTGGGTCTCGTTCATGGTACGTGCATTGCGGTTCAAGTTAAGCAGCAGCTGTGAGCTCATCATATTGGAGGTGACTCTGATCATGGTATGGCCTCCTTATCTTCCGACTGTGCCGGTAGAATTAATCAATTTATCAAGCAGTTCATCATAGGTGGTCATGAAACGTGCAGCAGCACTGTAAGCGTGCTGGAACACCAGCATATTGGACATTTCCTCATCCAGCGACACACCGCTTACGGATTGGCGTCGGGAATTGACTTGCTCCACCAGATAATCGGCGTTACTCGCCTGGCGTGTGGCTTCTTGAGACTGGATACCCAATTGTCCAACCATGGAGCTGAGATATGATCCAACCGTACCGGTCTTGGTGCCGTCCGCTGTAGCAAACGTATTGTTATCCTTCATGTTGCTGAACAGCAGCGCCAGGGTGTTATTTCCTTTTACTACGGATATATTGCCTGAGGTGTCTGTAGTAGTACGCAAGGAAGTAGCAAACAGCGTGGGATCAGCAGCGATTTCCGGATTCAGCTTGAGATTGGCAGCAGTGATCGCTTCTCCGGCTACCGCTGAGGTGAAGAACGGCCGGCCCGAAGTCCCATTTAATGCGTACCCCAGCTGATGGAGTCCATTCAGACCTTTGACTGTTGTTCTTAGATCACCCGGCAACGGGTTAGGTACCGCGCTTCCTGCTGTTAGTGTTGTTTTGGTGCCATCAGCATTAATAATCTCTGAATCCTTGAGCACAGTGGTTCCTGCTGGCAGGTTAGAGCCTGCCGGTATGGTCACCTGCACTTCACCATTGGCAATGGTATTGGCCATCGCGTCGAGCTGCTTCCTGTAATCTGCTACATAGGTGTTTTTGGAGAAAAGCATCCCATAAGCTTCACCGGCCTTCAAATCCCCGGAGGCGAAGGCGGTATTAAGAAACGTACTGTCTACGGCCGCAGTTACGGTTGCTCCTTGAACCAAGGGCTGTGTACCCAGTGAGATGTTATATCCGGCATCTGTATCCAGAATGGTGATATTGGCAATCTTGGACAGCTTGTCCGTCAACAGATCGCGCTGGTCGCGCAGATCATTGGCTTTGTCGCCCATGCCTTCTATCTTGGAGATGGATTGATTGAGGTCAGCGATAGAGCTGAGGTAGCTCTGGATCTCTTTGCCTTTGACATCAATATTGGTGCTTAGATCGCGGTCCAGATTGCTGAGCTGTGTACTCATATAGTTCATGGCATCCGTGAGGGCCTGGGCCGTCTGCACGACGATCTTGCGGGCTGTGGGATCTTCCGGGTTCTTACTGAGGTCCGACCAGGATTTCCAGAAGTTATCCAGCACGATACGGACACCGGTATCTGAAGGCTCATTCACGATCGCTTCCAGCTTATCTAAGGTATCCGACTGAATGCTCCAGTTCCCGCTTGCCGAGTTCTCTCCACGAAACTGATCGTCCAGGAACATCTCCCGAATCCGCTCGATGGAACTGAATTCAACCCCGGTCCCCAGCTGCCCTGGCATCGTCGAGTTATTCATGCCATAGGCTTCAATCGGGATGGCTGCCTTCATATTCACACGCTGGCGGGTATAGCCCTCTGTGTTGGCGTTGGCAATGTTGTGGCCGGTGGTGTTGAGCGCCGCTGTCTGGGTAAACAGGCTTCGTCTTGCGGTCTCGATGGAGTGGAATGTAGATGTCATACTGCGTGTTCCTCCCTTGTGATTGCTGCGGTGGGCGCAGCTCAGCGGATAACCTGATTATCCACGGGCATCAAAAAGACCCGGCCGAGTTACACTGCTGCCCTTGTCGGACGGATGATGGTACGTCATTTCCTGATTTGGTCTTCCGACAAGCAAATCCAGGGAATAATCTATAAAGGTAAGCGACTGCTCAATCAGCTTCTGATTCAGCTCATTGGCCTTTTTTAATTGCTGCAATGTGCCGGAAAGCTTCTGCTGAATATGCAGCAGGCGTGATTTGTCTTCGGGATCAAATACAAGGCGGGACAGCTCGGTAAGATTCAGATTCAGATTGGAACGGATTCCAACCCCCTGCAAAAACTCGAAGGCTGCTTCTGCGCGCCGTTCTTCCAGCTGTCCGATCACCTTCATCAGCTTGGACTCACGGTTCAGGATATCAATAAGACCCTCCACCTTGTTGTCCATAATGGTCTGTTTCTTGACTGCGGCCAGATCCAGCATCTGCACATGCGCCTCGTCCAGCCGCTCAAGCAATTCTAATAATGTTGTAAGTGCCATGGGTGTGTTCACCTAATTCTCGGAGGATTGCTTAAAGTAGGGGGCGAGTGTCTCGGCGAGCTTGGCTGCGTCAACCTGGTAGGTACCTGCGGATACTTGCTGTTTCAGGCTCTCGATCTTGTTCGCACGTTCAGTGTCAATCTTCCCGCTCTTCTGTGCCTGAAGCAGCTTGATGGCTTCGTCCGAAATCGATACCTCATCCTTGCGTGTACTTTTCTTCATCTGTTCCTGCCTTTGCGATTCCGCACTTCGTTGGTATGGATTAATCGCATTGATTCGTCCGGCATCGTTAATTTTCATAACTTCACCTTCCTTCTGTAATAAAAAAGCCGATAATCTTTACTAAGTTTATCGGCCCCTGTTGAAACATTCTTTATAGCTGCAAGCGTTTTTTTGCAGAATTGTTTAGTTGCGGAACTTGTCCACTGCGCGGTAAGCGCCATCTGGAGCCTTCTTGGAAGCGCTCGAGTCTGCACTTTCCTTGGCTGCATTCGCAAGATCCTTGGTCAGACGGCTGCGGCAGCTGTCGCACATATGCCCGTCCCGGATCAGGGTTCCGCATACCTCGCAAGGATACATCATATTAGGTGCATTGGCGATGGAAATCCGGCCCTCCCGGATAAAACGCGTAATTTCCTTGATGGAAATATCGGTGGCATCGGACAGCTCCTGTATGTTGGTGCCTCTATTTTTACGCAAATATTCTACACAGATTTCATATTCATGCTCTAACTCTTTGATGCAGGGCTGGCACAGGTTCATCAGGTTCTTGACATATAACCGGCCGCATCTCGGACAATTGTCTACATTCATTTCTACCGCGGCTCCCTTCTATCATTCTGCACAACTCATGAATCGCTTATGCTACTAAGATTACATGATCGCCGAAGATCCGTCTATGATTAGTATCGGTCAGGGAAGCGGTTTTATTGAATTCCGGAGCGGCGGCAGCTGCTAGGAACGGGCCCAGGTCAGAGAGTATATCTCGGCAGTGCAATCCAGGCTGCGGCAGAGCTGCTGAAGCGCCCCGGCGCAGGCACGAATCGTACTCCCCGTAGTGTAGATATCATCGACAATGATGATTCGTAAGGGACGCTGTTCAAGCTGATGCGTCATACGGGAATGCAGGTATTCCTTCAGAATTTGCAGAACCACCGGATCTGTATTTCCGGCAAAAGCATGCTTCATATCGGCCAGCCGCTCCCTTCTGCTTTTGAAGCTCTGCTTGGCGGTGTGATGGGTGCGGACCAGCAGCGGAAGCTGGGGGACTCCTCTACGCAGAGATACCACTTCAGCCAGCCGCTCCGCCTGATTGAAGCCCCGCTCAGACAGGCGGACAGCGCTCACAGGTACAGGGACCAGCAAGTCGGCCTGCCACAGGTTAGAACGCATACGAAGCTTTGAATGCAATATCGGGAATGGTTTGCTAAAAAGGTTGCTCTGTGACGCTCCGTTCAGTTGTTGTCCACTCTGTTCGTGTTGCAAAAGCGCGTATGCCCTGTCCAGCATCAGACCGAGTACGGGCGCGAGCCGCTCATTCCCCCGGTATTTATACTGGCCTAGTATTTCGCGCATATCACTGGTGTACGCTACTGTGCTCCGGTTGCATACGATTGGTATGGGTCCATTGCTGCGGCTGCAATCGGGACAACCCACATGCCTTCCGCAGATCTGGCACCGGGGAACGCGAATCCATGGAATGCCGCTCTGGCAGTGTACGCAGATACCGGGCCATTCGTGAGAAGGACGGCCTCTGCGGCCGCAAAACAGACATTCCGTCTGCGAAGGTGCGATTAGGGAGCGGGCTTGCTTCATCCATGATGTCAGCTGACGCATTGTAATCCTCCTAATAAAATAGATTGTGCAGAGTTTAAAAGTACAGAGTGTATAGAACTCAAATTGTGGGAGCTGGGCTTTCACAGCTATTTCCAGGAACTCCTCACAAAATCATTAAGACTTGAGATATCCTTGTCTGCGGGCAATGGCGTTCATACTGCGGATCTGTGATATGGCGGCGCGCTGCGAGCGGCTCCACTCTGCGGAAGCGAAGATGACGTTGCCTGCCGGATCATCCTTGGAACGTCCCGCACGGCCCGCCATCTGCACCAAAGCTGCCTCATCAAAGAGTCCGCTGTCCGCATCCAGAATAAACACATCACTATGCGGTACCGTAACCCCACGCTCCAGTATCGTGGTCGTTACCAGCAAGGAAATCGTACATTCCCTGAACTTAAGCACCTTCTCTGCCCTGTCCGGGTCTTGAGAGGAGGTTCCCTCTATAGAAATCCCGGGGAACATCCGCCGCAGCAGCTGCAGCAGTCCCTCAATATGGGCAATCCGGGAGACGAAGAGGAAAATCTGCGCCTTACGGTCAAGGGACCGCTGTAACGCTGAACGCAGTCCTGCCGGAAGTCTCCCCTGCCTCAGACAGCGATAGAGCGGCTGCATGCGGATATGGCGCGGAACCGGCAAGGGATGGCCGTGAAAGCGGACCGGTACCCTTGCATGCGGTAATTTGCCGGAGCGGGCAAGACGCTGCAGCTCCGCAGGCGGCGTGGCGGAGAGAAGGATGAATCGCCCGCCGGGCTTGCAGACCTGCCTTGCGGCATAGTCCAGCATAGGGTCGTTGTGATAGGGAAACGCATCGATCTCATCGATGATGACCAGATCGAAGGCCTGACCAAACCGCAGCAGCTGGTGCGTGGTCGCCAAGGTAATCCGGCTGCGGCGTAAGCGGTCCTCGCTGCCTCCGTACAGCACGGCGGGAACATCCGCCGGGAATGCCTTCGCCAGGCGCGGCGCAAGCTCCAGCACGACGTCACGCCGCGGCGTGGCGATCAGCGCCCGGCCTCCGGCCGCGAGCGCCGCGTCCAGGAGCGGGAAGACCATCTCCGTCTTCCCCGCTCCCGTCACTGCCCAGAGCAGGAACCGCTCTGGGTCCGGGCCGGCGGAGCGCCTGCGCGGCTCCGCCAGGAACCCCAGCGCAGCGGCGGCGGCTGCCGCCTGCGCTGCGCTAAGCCCCCACCGGCGCGCCGCTACGGTGGGGGACACGCCTGCCGTGCAGCGCACGGCAGGCAGCGGTGCGCTGCGCAGCAGCAGCGCGCAAGCCCGGCTGCGCCCCAGTGCGAGGCAGGCCTCGCAATAGGCGCAGCCGGCAAGGCCGCACGCGGCGCAGGCCGTGCGGCCCGTGGGTACGCTGCCGCAGCGCAGGCAGCGCGGCACTTCGCGGCGGCGCAGGCCTAGCCGCGCGGTGCCCGCAGGGCCCTGGACGGCGGCCGTAAGGCGCAGCCGTCCCTGGAGATAGGCGAGCTGCGCCGCAGCCCGCCAGTTCTCCCCCAGCTCCGGGAGCTGCTCGGCCACCAGTGCCTCTGCTTCACCCTGAAGCAGAGAACGCCCGTCCAGCGCCGCAACCAGCCGGTCTGCTCCCGCTGCAAGTACCGCCATTTCTCTCCTCCGTAAGCTCTCCTGTTCGTTCCTTCGCAATTTTGTCCTCGTACTCGCCTGCACGCCGACCTGTTCGTTCTCTTGCCAATTCTCCCTCACATTCCCCTGTCCATCCGCCTGTTCGTTCCCCCAGGCACCCTCCACCCCATACCCGCTCCATCCCCTATCCTCCGGCAGCCTGTACACCTTAGCCTCCTCAAAAGGCCCCCCCTCTCCCCGGCTACCTCCAGCAGCCTGCTCCGCCTTAATCTCTGCCTTTAGGAGCGCTGCGGCATATCTCCCCCAGTCCGTCTCCTTCCAGCGCTGCATGGGGGCCGTGAACTTGCAGACTGCTGCCAGCTTCACCGCCCAGCCGAGCGGCAATGACCGTGAGAGTAGAACAACCCGGTATTCCTGCTGGAATTTACGATCTGCCAATCGCCCCTTCCGCTCCGCCGCTTCGTTCTCCCCGTCTACCCATCGCCCCTCCCAACCCACAAGCCCCTCCGCTTCACCCGCCCACCATGATTCATCCACCGCCAAATTCAGCGAAATCCGGGCCTGCCACCCTCCGCCCTGCTCCACCACATACACAGCCGCCTTCAATCCCATCGCCTCCTTATCTATTGACGCACACAACAAATCACCCTGCGGGTGAACGATGGTGCCTCAAGCTTACGTATAGGTAATATTTCACGCTCTTCCACTTGTCTGCTTTTTGGCGGCAAACAGCGTTAATCATAAGTAGCACAGAGACTTTGACTTCGATTGTATTCAGTTTTTCGCATACATTTGGTCCAACTGCGGTAGCACTAGCCTATTGTATTCGGTTTTTCACATACATCTGGCCCATGCACCTTGTGCTGACCGATTGTATTCGGTTTTCCGCATATATTGGTCCATGTACCGTTGTATCACTAAATTTTGTTCGGTTTTTCGCATACATTCAGCCTTTGAGCACACCTTGTCCACAACAGACGGAAACTATAATTTCCTAAACGCCAAAAAGCACACCGCCCCATTCCTGGAGAGTGTGCTTCACCCGTACCTTACATATTCAGCTGTCATTCGCCGTGCTTGGATGGGGAGCTCCCGCTTCCCGGCAGCCGCATCATCCGCAGCGGCAGCAGCGGCTCCTGAACCCGCAGATCCACTGTAACCCCCTGGAGTGTATCCCTGTCCGCGAGACCGTATAACGGCACCGCAGGCGCAAATTCAATAGAAGAGTTGTAATAAGCCATCCGTGAGGCTACCGCCATGGTCCTGTCCTCTGAACCGTCATCCACCAAGGTAACCCGCAGGGGCTTGCCGATCCAGTAAGCATGCACTACAAAGACCCTGAGATACCACTCCACCACGGCCTCATGATTACGGGTAATCAGAATATAGTGAAGCCGCTTACCAGTCCGTGCTGCTGCCCGGGTCTCTTCCCGATGATGCAGGAGTTGAACAAGGGCTGCTGCGGATGCATAAATAGCGATAATCCAGATTAACTGGGCGATCATGAAGATGCACCTCCCTCTTATACCCACACTATATGCCGGTGATAAAAGGACGGTGACAGCCCACTTGTACGGGAGCCCCTGCCGCCAGTTTAACTTAGGGTACATATTTAAGTTAGCATTTTGCAAAATTCGAATAGAGTGCGGACTGAAACAATACTATGGCTGCAGCTCGCGGCTGCATACAAGTTATGTACCGTTTATAAGGATCATTAGGATTCTCCAAAACGCTCAGTTAAAAGTTTATGAGGGAAGCTATAAAGTTACCCAGCCATATTTGATAGAATTAATTACAGCTTGCGTGCGGTCATCCACTTCCATCTTTTGCAGAATACTGCTGACATGGTTTTTGACCGTCTTCTCGCTGATAAACAGATACTCCCCGATCATCTTGTTGCTCTTGCCCTCTGCCATCAAGCGCAGCACCTCTGCCTCACGGCGGGTCAGCGGATTGTTGTCGCCTGCAACAAATTTGACACCGGCTTCCTTCACGGCCGTCTCGGCCATAGCGCCAGTCTCGTTAAGGTACGTCATGCGCCGCAGCTGATTAATCAGCTTGCCGGTCACCTTCGGATGGATAAAAGCATGTCCTTCGCATACGGAGCGGATCGCATTAATCAGCGACTCGGCTTCCATATCCTTCAGCAGGTATCCGTTCGCCCCCTTGCGCAGCGTCTCAAACACATAGCTTTCATCGTCATGAATCGAGAGGATAATCACTTTGACATCCGGGAACATTTCACGGAGCTTTTGCGTAGCCTCCACGCCGTTCTCAATCGGCATATTGATATCCATCAGCACGATATCCGGCTTGTTGCCGTTGCAGAATTCAAGCACCTGGATGCCGTCCCCGCATTCGCCAATGACCTCGATGTCATCCTCCATATTCAAAATACGCTTAAGCCCTTCACGAAACAATTGATGATCATCGGCCAAAAGAACTTTGATGGGCGCTTTGCCAGAGATTTGGTTCTCCATCACATTACTCCTTTCCCTTTTCCACATTCGTCGGAATGTGAATTACGATTGTTGTGCCCTGGTTCTCGGCTGACTGTATTTCCATTCTTCCCTCCAGCAATTCCACGCGTTCGCGCATACCCACCAGACCGAAGCTTTCCCGGTTGGCTTGTTCACTGATTTTTTTGACATTGAAGCCTAAGCCATTGTCTTTCACGACAATCTTGATCAATTGGGCCTGATAAGTAATCTCCACCAGCACGTAGCTCGGATAAGCATGCTTCGCCGCATTGGACAGGCCCTCCTGCACCAGCCGGTATACCGCCGCTTCCATCGCTGAGGACAAACGGTGCTCCTTCCCCCTGGTTTCAAAAGAGGTACGGATCTTCGTCTTCTCCTCATAATCATGCACATACTTCCGCAGAGTCGGAATCAGCCCCAGATCATCAAGCGCCATAGGACGCAGGTTGAAAATCACCTTGCGCATTTCTTCCAGGCTGTATCTTACCTGCCCCTTTAAGTCTATTACTTCGGCTTGTACCAGCCCAAATTCCTGCTTTACCAGCATTCTTTCTACAATTTCCGTCCTTAGGACTAGATTCGCCAGCATTTGAGCAGGACCGTCATGAATTTCCCGGGCAATTCTTTTCCGTTCCTCTTCCTGAGCCAGGATTATTTTGAGTCCGATCATCTGGCGGTTCTTCGCAGATTCGACAATTCGCGTCACTTGACCTAGTTCTCCGGACAGATATTCCAGGACAACGCTCATTTGCGAACCAATCGATTCGGCACGCTCTACAGAATTTTCGACACTGCGAACCCGCATTTGCAGTTCATCGCGTCTGTTCCGCAGATAAGCCTCCCTCTCCCTGGTCATCATCAGCTCCAGCTGCAGCTCCGTCGCCTTCTCATAGGCAATCCGGATATCCTTCTCCGTGTAGCGGACAAAATCCCGGCTGACCTCTGTCAGCCGGATCCGGGAGCGGTGGTACTGCTGCTCCAGCTTGTCTACCTTTTGCAATGTTTCATCCGTTTCTTCCATAACCCGCTGCAGCTCTTTGTTGAGTGCAGCAAGCTCATCCCGTGCCACCTGCAATATTTCGAATATCTGATACTTGCTGCTCTCCATCACGTCGATGGTGTTCTTAATCACCCGATCTATTGCATCGGCTTGAAATTCCACGGATGCTTGCCCCATTTCTATCGAATCGTATTAAAGGCTTTCCTTTATACTAACATATCACGATTCGATAGTTACGGTCTTAGTGTTCTGTTCCCATTTTACAGTGAGTCCGAGCTGTTCTGTCACGAGTCTGAGCGGTACTAAAGTCCTGGCATTCAGGATCATAGGTGCTACTTCAGCACTCTGCCGCTTCCCGTTCAGTACGAATTCCTTCTTGTTCACGGTCAGATCCAGCGCCTTGGCGCCCCGCAGGACCATAATCTTCTTGGTCTTTGCATTCCAGACCGCATTGCCGCCGAACGCGTCCAGTACATATTTTATCGGCACATACGTACTGCCGTCCTTCACAATCGGTGCGACATCAATCGGCCGCTTGGTGCCGTTTACCGTCATCGCCTTGCCGCCAATGCTCATCGCTGCCGTCCCTTTAGGTAGTCCCGCCTCACTGGAGAGCGATGGCATCACGAAGGAAATATTATCAAAGGCCACTGTTCCTGTCTTGGCCCGTTCATCCTGTCCTTCTTCTACATTTACCACGTAAAGTCTCTTAAGGGAAGCTGGGAATTTAATCCCTGAGCCGGACAGATCGATATTAAGCGTCTTCCAGCCATTCCAGTCGATGACTTTCGCCAGATCAATATAGGCCGTTTTCCCGTCGGCATCCGTCAGTTCCGCACGCAGCCAGTTCAGGCTCATATCACCCATGACGTCCACCGACATCGAGGTTGCCGCCGCAGGAATACTTTTGCCGGTTGTGCCGTTGAACTGGGCGTATGCGTACATTTTGCCGGTGCCTTGTGTCATATCATAGCTTAGCGACAGAACCTTCGACCCGGCACGCTCTGCGCTGCCCGCAGCTATGGCTGCTGTACCGGTAACCCCCGCTGCATTCGTAGTGAACGCAATCGGATAGGCGGTGTTCTCGAAATCCTCCCACGCCGTGGCAGCCGCAGTAGACAAGACAACCGCCGTGCTGAAGCCGTCATAGCGGGCAATCGCATATCCGGTAGTTACGCCAGCATCAACCGCCTCCACCTTAAGCTTGCCGTCCCCCACACTTCCTTTGAAGCCGATGAACTCCCACTTCAGTGCGGTTGCCGGAACAGCTATCGTTGCCCCGCTCTTCGACACTGCACTAACCGGAACTGATACAGTGGCCCCTGCTTGCAGCGGTGCAGTTGCAGTACCTGCAATCAGGCTGGACAGGTCTTCTCCGCCCAGAACGGTGACCTCGGTCTCGGCACTCGCTGTTCCGCTGGTCGCCTTCAGCTTGACGGTTCCCGGCTTGACGGCCGTGGCTTCTCCCGCATTCACAGTGACACTGCCGCCGCTTGCGGTCCAGGCCGGATTAGCCGCTGCTACATCCACCGGATTGTAGTACGTATCATAGCCCTTCAGGGAATATGTGGCCTTTTGTCCGATTAACAGTACCGAACTGCCGCTGATCTTGATCCCTTTCACTTCACCTTGCGGAGCGGAAGTATATACCCCCACGCCGTTAACGATTGTGCGCTGCTCCTTGCCGTATTCAGTATTGAAGGTAAGTGTAGTCGAGGTTTCAGCCAGCGGGCGGTCCACCATCGTTGTAGAGCCCCCTCCGTCCAGATTCATCCCTTTCCACACCCCGATATTCGTCATGAAGGATTGCAGCTCTGTCAGCGACAGCCCCGCACTATTGCTGTTCTTCTCGGCTGCAATGACATATACGTATCTGCCATCCTGGGAATAGCCCAGTGCTGTACGCGCCCGGTACCCGCCAATGCTGCTTGTAGAACGGGAGAACGATGACGCCTTGCCGTTATTGACCAGAATGGTATGCCCCCCGATCATCATCTGCAGCGTAGAAGGATCGAGCTCCTGCTGGGTGGTTTTGGAACGGAGCGCATAGGTACTGCTCAGCTTCTGCCCTACAACCAGATGAGCCTTAACGAACTGGGCAGCCAGCCCGTGCGTCCGCAGAATATAGGCCCCTTTGGGTACGGTCACCGGCAGAGCCGAATCCAGCGAGATCTGGGTAATCGTATCATTCTCTACCAGCACCTCTGTGGGAGTGGTAGAGCTGCCCTTAGGGCGTTCCAGCGCTGTCCATGCATCTGTATAGATATAAGCAGCGTTAGCGTGACTGTAAGTCGAACTGCCGCCTTCGGGATTGTAGGCCCCTTTGTTGATGCCGGACAGCGGGAACTGGGCACCATCCTCTGCGGTCAGCATCCCCTCAAACGTATATTCATCAATGATAGGTTTACGGTCCTTGGTTACTGCAAAAGCATACATTCCGTTCAGCTGTGATGGAGTAGACACCAGCACACCGCCGGATACCTGACCGCCGATCGGTGCCCCTTCTCCGCCAGTATTGAAGTAATCCCCGTTCACTGCCGCGACCGCTCCTGTCTCCGTCGCCATGCCCCCGGTGCTCTGCCGTGTCGTCAGATTCCCGCCTTTGCCGGTCATTACATCCAGAGAGACGTAAGGATTATTCAGATCGACACGAATGACGCTGGCCAGTCCTGTCGCACTCTTACCGGAACGCACCGTGGTAAACTTATATTTCATCATCATCGCCCCGGAAGTGATAACCTCTTCACTAAGCTTCGTCGCCGAGAAGGACGCTGCTGCTTGTGCTACCGGCGCAGGGCCTGCGCCCAGCCATCCTGCACCTTCACTCCCGACAACCGGCATGATCCAGATTACACCCGCCAGGGATGCAGCAATCCACTTTTTGGCAGGCGACCATTGATTTCCCCGTGTTTGCTCTGTACTCTTTTTCCCCATGAAAAGCTCATTCATTTCAGTGTAACTCTCCCATCTATTTGTACTCTTCTACCTCGCTATCAAGACCTGGATATCAGTTCATAGTAATAGACTATACCTTTAATAGACTGAATTCAGCTCGAAAAGTTGCGAAAAAGCACCCGGCCCATAGACCGGATGCTCTGCTTAACTATGCAATTCTCTTACAAATAGCCTGCTGTCTTCAGCATCCGCTGCAGCATGACCGCAGCCTGTCCCCGGGTAGCATTGCCTTGCGGCTGGAACTCTGTGGTGCTGACTCCCTGAATAATTCCCGCCTTAACCGCCTTGGCTACAAATTCGAGGCTCTGGCTCAGAATTCTCGCCCGGTCCTTGAACGGACTAAGCGTATCCATAGACGATGCACTCAGCGTTACAGGCTGCCCCGTATACTCCAGCGCCCTCACCATCATAATCGCCATCTGCTCACGGGTAATCTTATCCTCCGCACGGAAGGTTCCGTCCGTATTACCGTTGATAATGCCGGCTTTGGCGGCGGCTTCTATGAAGTCACTTGTTTGTGTAAACGGACGTACATCCTTGAACTGGGAAGCTCCGCCGCGTACTGCCTGTAGCCCCAGCCCCCGGCTGAGCATCACAGCAAACTCGGAACGGGTAATCGGCTTATCAGGAATAAACGCAGTTCCATAGCTGCTGTCGATGATATTTTTGGCGGCCAACTCTGCTACAGCAGTCTTACTCCAATGGGAGGTTATATCTCCAAAGGTACGTAAAGAAATGAACACCCCGACTACCTGGTTACTATTCGTGCGTGCACTAACAACGCTATTATTGCCCACTGTAGCAATTTGGGCCGGCAAATAAATAGCATCATTATATGTCGAATCTACTCCGGCAGCCATCGTTTGTGCAGAATTCAGTACAGCAGCATTGCGAACAGTGTATTGTCCTGCTACATTTAACTCCTTTGCATTGGAGTAGTTATCTTTAATAGAACCGGTTAGACGTAAATCCATAAGCCCGGTAACGTTACGCATGGCCTGGCTTCCGATTTTTTGCTCGAACGAATAGAACGTCCCTCCTGGAACACTCTCCATACGCAGAACAAGTGAGACCTTATTGATATCTGTCCCCAAACTGGCTATTAGCGAATTTACATCAATATCGCTTAGTTTTACACCATACATATGATCTCCGTACCGGATAATCAGTTTTGCATTCTTGTTACTAGCGGCTGCATCCGAAAGAGCTTTTAGCGGAATGGTAACATAGGCTGACTTCTCTGTAGAAGGAACCTCGAACACCAACTCATCCGTACCCGCAAGCTTCAGATATTGATAACTGGCAGCCATCCGTTCTGCATTCAGATCATATCTTTTAATCATTTGTTTGTAGACCGAAAGATCTGTAACTGCAAGAGCAGAATCACTCTTCAGTAACGGGTATTCCTTGCCAAATTCACTGGCAGGCAGGGTTCCCAGATAAGAGGGGCGGCTTCCATTGCCCGTTACACCAGTGGTCAGATTCTGAACAGATAAGGAATTGAACGACGGAAGAGAGTTACCATTCGTGTCTGTAATGATCCCCGCACCTGACAGGTAAGAGAGCTCCACCTTTTGCCCGGACGTCACTGCCTGCGAGAGATTCAATTTCAAAAGAGTTCCGGCCAGACTGAAATCCTGAACATCAATACTGCTTCCATCCGCCTTAATTCCAAACTGATTGGCATACAATTTCGAGGAGGACTGCATGTTCTTCGTAAAGGTAACATTAAGTTCATTGCCCTTCACTGTAGCTGCGCTGATCTCGGATACTATCGTGGTTGAAGTTACAGACACTGGCTGAAGATCAACATAGGCTGCACGATTACCATTCAGATCACTAAGTCCAAGAGTACCCGGAACATAGGATACCGTCACCGCTCCGCTTAGCGGCAATGTATTCTGAAGGGTCAATATAGCCTGTGTACCATTCACCGATACGTTAGTAACATAGTTAGGTTTGCCGCCAACCAATACAGAGAACTGGCTGTTCATTGGCAAATTAATTGTAGACAGACCTTCGTTATAATTGAGAAGTATCTTATTGCCCGCTCCCGTCGCATTCTGGAACACGGGCGGCACATTATCCTTACTATTGCGGATGTTAAACTCAGTGAAGCCCGCGATATTCTGTCCCAAAGAGCTAACCAGCGGATACGAACCGGCGTAATAGGATACCCGGACCGACTCCGAATTGCCCACCTCAGAGCTTACAGTTAAATATAGGGTGTTACCGCTGATACTGATAGAATTCACTCCGAGCGAATACCCGTCAGTCGTGACCACAAACTGTTCATAGGCATATGGAGAGACCGGTTTGAGCGTATCATTGAAGGTCAGTGTCACTGTTTTACCTGTAATTCTGCCTTCTTTGGGCGTAGGAAGCGCCGATTCTATAGTGTTGGTGATCTGCTGCCCAGAAAAGGTAGCCGCAGCATTCCCGCTAGTATCCTGAATGGTCCGCACACCGCCGGTATAGCTGATTTTTACATTTTGGCCTACAGCGATGCCTGTGCTAATCACTACAAATACACTGTCTCCTTGAACATAGGCGTTCTCAATATTCCGGGTTTCCTCATTGACGGTTACCCCGAAGCTGGAAGCCAGCAGAGCCACCGAAGCGTTAAGCGGCTCATTATACCTCAGGCGGATCGTCCGGTTGTTCTCCAGCACTGCACTCGTCAGCGATGGTGGGGTCTTATCTATGGCTACAGTACGGAAGCTCCAGGATTTGGTGCCGTTTAATCCCTCATACTGCACACTGGGGTCTGCAGCATCCGTGAACGTGCCTTTGGCAATGTCGATATAATAGATCGTATCCGATTCCAGTGCAGCGGACGGCTTAATAATAAATTCCTTGGCAGAGGCGCCCTGCTGAACTGTCGCCGTCACTTTAGAGCCATTGCTTTTATATAGAACAACCCCGTTAGTCACGGTGCTGTTATAAACAACATCACGGTTGAAATTAACCGCAATTGTCTTGGAGATATCTACGGACTCACTGCGGTCCGCTGGTGATAATGCGGCTACAGACAGACTTGTTAATGAAGCTGTTGTAAATGTCCAGGAATACGGGCCTGAAGCCGGAAAGAGATGACCATCCTGATCATAAAAAGCACCCTGCGGTATAGTAACTGTATATAGCGCACCGCTCAACAGCGGCGAGGCCGCGGAGGCTGGCAACAGTGTAATTGTCGAGCTCCCCCCGCCGGTAACGCTCGTTGAATTGATATTCAGCCATCTTGTTCCAGGGTCCCCAAATGCACCTGGAGAGACTGAGATCACTCCAGAAGCCGGACTCACCGGGCGGTCGAAGTACAGCTTAAGTGCTCCGCTGACCGATGCACCGAAAGAGGCGTTGACCGGAGCCGTAGATGCAGAAATAGTCCCCGTGCCGATCGTGGAGAAGGTCCAGCCACTGCCGCTGGCTATCCCCTGATAGGTTGTATTACTAGCATCCTTGAAGGCATAAGCATCGATAAGTACATAATAATTCCCGCCGGACGGCAGCTTATTAGCCAGTGTCAGCGTAACCGTCGTCGAGGAATCTGCACTCTGGAAGGCAACCCCAGCTTCTCCCTCCCGGATCGCAAACTCCTGTATAACCGCGTTATCCGCTGATGAGAGCAGCCTGACGCTGCCTCCCCCGGCTGTAAGCACTCCAGATAAGCGTATACTCAGTTCCGTTAAGCTTGCAGCCTCTACCCTGGAATTAGGGGCTGGAGACATACTGCTTGCTATAATCGCCGGATTCACCTCCGGGGCTGTCGTGAACTTCCAGCTTGTTGCTGCTGACTCATTACCTGCACTATCCTTGAACAGCCCCTTAGGTACACTTACGCTATATGTTTTGTAAGGAGCGAATTTAAGACTGGAGCCTAGCTTGATCTCGTAGCTTGCCGAGTTTCCGATTAGCCCTGCACTGCCGATTGCAATTTCCGTAAATACCGTTTCGGCATTTACATCTGTAATGGTGATTTTCCCGGCTTGCGGGATCACCTGGCGGTCAAAGCTAAGCCCCAGTGAAGCCCCGGTATTTACAAAAGCAGACCCGTTTGCAGGAGAAATGCTGATTCCGAATTCTGAAGCGGCGTATACCGCTGATGTATGTATACCGATAACCGGACTGCCCAAACCAAGCAGCAGATGACCTGCAATAATAATCGCTGTGCCTATTCTTACCTTCTTTTTCATTCTTGATAAAGCTCCCTTCAGCCCCTCGAGCGTTTCTTGTATACTGTTATATTCGGCTAAAGGGCTTCCAAAGTTTAGAAGATGACGGCTGAGGGCATATCCGCTTGCTCTTTTCACAAAAAAAGCCCAAAAAGCACCTTCTTCATGAGGGTGCTTTTTGGGCTAACTATGACGATGCATAGTAAGCTCTATTCGCTTAATTAACTCTTAGATTCCGGACTGGGCTTTTAACAAATCCGCCTTATCCACGCGTTCCCAAGGAAGGTCCACATCTGTACGGCCAAAATGTCCATAAGCAGCTGTCTGTCTATAGATAGGCTTACGCAGGTCGAGCATCGAGATGATTCCCGCCGGGCGAAGATCAAAGTTATCGCTGATCAGCTGAACCAGCTTCTCCTCACTAATCTTCCCCGTTCCATATGTATCCACATTGATCGATACAGGGGTTGCAACACCGATAGCGTACGCCAATTGAATCTCGCACTTGTCAGCAAGGCCGGCAGCGACCAGATTCTTCGCTACATAACGGGCAGCATAGGCTGCTGAACGATCCACTTTGGTCGGATCTTTACCGGAGAAGGCTCCGCCGCCATGACGGGCATAACCGCCATATGTATCCACAATAATCTTACGTCCAGTCAGACCGGCATCTCCTTGAGGACCACCAATAACAAAACGTCCAGTAGGATTAATGAAGTATTTAGTGGCTTCATCCAATAGTTCAGCTGGAACAACCGGAAGAATGACATGCTCTTTGATGTCTGCCTGAATTTGCTCAAGGGTGATTTCTTCTGCATGCTGGGTAGATACGACGATCGTGTCCACACGCACCGGCTTGTCGCCCTGGTACTCAATCGTAACCTGGGTTTTGCCATCCGGACGCAGATATTTCAAAGTTCCATCCTTACGGACCTCCGCCAGACGACGGGCAATCCGGTGGGACAGGGCAATCGGAAGCGGCATGAGCTCAGGCGTCTCATTCGTAGCGAACCCGAACATCAGACCTTGGTCACCGGCACCAATGTTAGCAGTCTCTTCAGCTAATGATGCAGGATCACGGTGCTCAAGAGCAGCATTAACACCTTGGGCAATATCTGCCGATTGCTCGTTCAACGAGCTAAGGACGGCACAAGTATTATAGTCAAAACCAAACTTCGCGCGGGTATAACCAATTTCCTTAATAGTATTACGTACGATTGCCGGAATATCCACATATTCAGACTTGGTGCTAATTTCCCCGATGACAAGCACGAGACCTGTTGCTACAGCTACCTCACAAGCTACACGGGCATTAGGATCGTTAGCAAGAAATGCATCTAGTACCGCGTCGGATATCTGATCACAGATTTTATCGGGGTGTCCCTCCGTTACGGACTCAGAAGTAAACAGATGACGCCCTTTGATCGACATATACAACAACCTCCCATATTGTTGATCTGACACTGTATTCAAGGGGGCTCCCTAGTAGAAAACAGGCCAAATATAAGTAGTAGAATAATAATAGCCTATGCCTGTTTTATTCAAAAAATGAACCTTTTCCGAATGGAAAAGGTCTACGGCCTTCCTCAAAGGTCATATTATCTTATTTACCGGGTGCTGTCAATTGAAGCCAGTTATGCGAAAAGAGACTGCTCCGCCTGTTTGATCAACCTCTTTGTGATTTCCCCGCCAACAGATCCATTATCTCTGGAGCTTAGATGCCCCAGATATGGAGTTCCTCCAGAAACGCTTGCTCCGCCAATCGTCCCCAGCTCAGAAGCAAACTCCGTGTCCATTCCACCGCCGTATGAAGCTCCATATAATCCGAATTCAGAAGCAATTTCATATTGCATTTGTTTCAGCATTGCCCGGCTCTCTGGTACCACAGTGCGATTTGTACGTGCCATGTTACAGCACCTCCTGCGAATTTTTTAAGATTACAGGTGATATTGTGTACGAATTCCAAAGGCCTAAGTCGGCTCAATGTTTGTCAGCTGTGGGAATGAGTTCCGGGGTATATTGAAGTGCAATACAGGGCATTCTTTATATAGAAAGAATAATGTCGATTGAAGTGAACTTTAAAACGAGTTGCTGTTTATTTCAGAGTATATGCACCACGGACCATAACAACGATTTTCATCGTCTGACCGTCCTGTACGGCGATCCCCCGGCCATCCCGCGGGAAAGATAACAGATGATTCGTAGGCGCAGCGGCACCATTCGCCAAATCGACACCATCCGTCAAGTCAGCCACCCCATTAGCATCCTGGGAATAAATGACCGCTTTGCCGGCACGGACAATGAATTCTGCACCTGCTCCAGCAATAAGGGTCTGTCCAGGCTTCACATCAACAATTTCACTGGCATTACCAGTATTGCCTGTATCCCCTGAAGCGGAAGCCGGCGCTTTGGTAGGAGCTGTAGTTGCAGCCGGTGCATTAGTTGCTGTAGCGGCCGGAGCTTGAGTAGGTGGACTTATTGTCCCACCCTGCAAAACCTTTTGAATCTGCTGGTCCACATAGCTCTTTGTAACCACCGGGTCCTCAGCCGTTCCTGGCTGTGATCCAACACCGGCTCCTTCAGCCGTAATATTGAGCATTGAGCCTGCCCACAGGCCACCCGCCAGCAGCACTGCTGACATCGTAACTTTCCAAGCGGTCTTCAAATGTGATTCCTCCTTATGGTGGGATAAATGGCTATAAAAAAAGAATAGCCTCCGAAGAGGCTATTCTTGAACTGCAGTAATCGGAGATTACTTAGCGTCAACTTCTGTTCCAGTAACGATAACGTTTTTGGAAGTATCTGTGATGTTAGAAGTGGTATTAACTTTAACCTTAACTGTGTTGATATTGTTAGCGTTAAGATCAAGAAGCTTACCAGTTGCCTTCACAGTGAACGTTACATAGTATTTACCGGAATCGTTACCTGCACCAGCAGTTACAGTGTTTGCAGTGTACAGGGAATCTTGGGCAGTTGTTGCAACGCCATTGATAATGAATTCGAAGTCTTCCTTCTGAACAGTTGCACTATCCAGTTTTTCAGAGAAGCTCAACACCAGAACTTGAGTATCACCAGTGGAAACAGTGGCTCCAGTCAGTGTAGGTGCAACTCCATCAGTCAGGCTCATGTTTTGAGGGAAAGCAACAATTCCATTTCCTGCAGTATCCACGATACCGGAAGCTACGAAGTTATAAGTCTTAGACTCAGTGATCGACGAGCTAGGAATAGTGATTGTAAGTTCTGCTGACAGTGGTGCAGAAGAGTTGTCGCCAGTTGTCTTGGTGATGAAAGAGTAGGCAGTGTTTGGCAGAGCCTTGCCATCCAGTGTATAGCTGTTAAGGTCGCGAAGGCTGGCAACATTCAAGCCTTTGTTATCCTGAGCAGATACAACAATGACAACATTTTCTTTCTTTCCATTAGCAGTAGTTTCTTTGTAACTAACACTAGTTACAGTAGGTCTTTCCGTATCCGTTGTCGAAGCAGCAGCAGCAGTTACAGTAACTGTAGTCGCTGCAGATTTGTTTCCAGTGAGGGAATCATCAACAACGAATGCAGCTGGCAGACGAAGTGTATAGCTTCCGCTCAAAGCAGCTACGTTAGGGTAAGTTACTTTCGCGCCATCAATTGATGGGGATGCGAAGTTCGCATTTACCAACTGACCAGTGGATTCATTGATCAATGTTGGAGCACCGGACAGAGAAAGGATATTCTCAGAGAAGGTAACAACCAGACCCTTGCTGCCGTAAACAGCACTGATTACTGTTGGAGCAACTGTGTCCTTAGTGATTGTTACTGGCTGAGTCAGTGCAGTTCCCAGAGTGTTACCAAGTGTATCCTTAACGGATGCAGCGAATACCAGGTTTCCAGTGAATGCAGCAGTATCAGGAACCTTGAAGCCTGCAGGAACTTGCAGTCTAATTGTGTCGCTGTCTTTAGTTGTCTTCACAGACAATGTACCTTGGCTTTCACCATATACATTCAACAAGCGAACATTAGCAACAAAGGACTGATAGCTAACTTTCTTGTTGAAAGTGATATCGAAGTACTTGTCACTTACATTGACAATCTTAGTGATGCTTGGAGCCGCTGTATCAGAAGTTACAGCAACAGTAGTTTTGATTGGGTTAGGGGTAGCAATGTTTCCTGCATAGTCAGATACGTTCAACAGGGATACATCATAGCTGGAACCACTGTTCAGAGCAGCACCAGTAGTGAGTGTAATTGTGTCATAAGTATCATCAGATACAGTAGCAGATGCAGCCGCACCGTTAACATAAGCGATAATTCCAGCTTTTTTCACTGGCTCGCTTACTTTTACAGTTACAGTATTAGTAGTAGTCTTAGCTACTGCTGTTGCACTAACAACTGTAGGAGCAGTAGTGTCAGCAACATTCAACAGGGTAGTATAAGTAGCGAAAGCAGTTCCTGAAGAAGTCTTAACTGCATCAGTAACTACAACGGAGTACTGGCCCTTCATGAACTCAGTGCTTGGGAAAGTGATAGTTGCTTCATTTCCGCCAGCATTCACAGTAGCATGAGCACCTGCAACAGTAACATTATTAGTTCCAGTTACGGTAACTACTTTGATTGTGTTAGCGATAACCTTATCATCAGAGATCAGGGAATCAGTGCTGATAGCACGGTTGAATTTAACAACCAATTGCTTGGAGTTTGGAGCTTCAACAGCTACAACCTTAGGCGCCTGCAGAGTTACTTTTGCAGTGTAGTCCTTTTCAAGGTGTTTGAAGTTGATTGTTTGTTCAACGCCTTCTACCAGGGCAGTTGTCAATTCAACGTTTGCAGTTGTCTTATCAGAGAAGGTAACAACTACTTGAGTTGGGCTTACTGCTTCAGCAGAAGCTACAGTCAATGTAGGAACCTTACCGATTTGCTCAGCATAGTAAGCTGTTTCAATTACCAAAGAGCGGGTAGCGTTAGCTTTGAAGTTGTAATCCTTAGCTACCAGACCAGCGTTGATTACTGCTTGAGCATATCCTTTAGCCCATACAGATGCACTGTTGTCAGTTGTTGTTGGTTGTTCCAGCTTAAGAGCGATAGCCAATACTTTAGAAACTTCTTCAACTGTTACTTTGCCATTGAAGTTGAAGAGTCCCTTAACTGTATCTTGACCTTGCATCAAGCCAGCAGCTGTAACAGCTTCGATATAAGGAACGGCCCAGTTTTTAGCGTCGTATCCTTTATCTTTGTAAGACAACTTGCCAGTTACTTCAGTAAGACCAAACAATTTAGTAACGATCTTAGCGAACTCTCCGCGAGTCAGATCCTTTTCAAGGTGAGCCTGACCATCAGGGAAGCCATTCACAACACCCTTTGCTGCCAAAGCATCAAATGCTTGTTGTGGAGTTACCTTTGCTGTTTCACCAAACGCTACAGAGGCAAACATCGAGAATGCCATTGCTGTAGACAATGCTACGGATAAAATTTTCTTCATAACCTTTTTTTCTCCTCCTTGGACATTCATAAACTGGGATTTTTCTTTAGTTGTGTAGCTCATATCACTCATTTGTCGAGCACCCCCTTTCCCGAGTTGAGCAGATTAAGTATAAATAATGTCTGTGACGGGTATCACAGAAACTTGTAAACAGCTTCAAGGCATAGTAATACTAGATTCCTAATTCTACCTAAGTATTATACAATGTGCCTCTAGTCACGTAAAGCTAATTTTTCCATTTAGCAACGGGCTGTGCCTTCAGGGCATTCCGCAATTGCCTTGTGCAAATGACTCTACACCTTAAACGCAGTAGTTTCAAAAAAGTTGCGCTTTGGTTAAAAAAACTTTTTCTGCCCTGCTGTATCCCTGCCCCGAAACTCTAGAAGATACAATATGTATGTTCTACTAACTATTGTTAATGTTGGGTGGCTACGGGAATCAGTATAGCATAGAGGCATTCTAAACGTCATTAAACAATATTTGCTAAGTTTATAAACAAATATTGCATACTAAAAGTGATGTATTTGTTAATAAGCATTCAAGCTAATAAGTATATACCCACATTACAACAGGGTTAACACGTTCTCGAATAATGATTTACACAAGTGGAAACGGCATTGCCGTCCTTTTAAAGGACGGTACCGTTTCCGTGAGAAATAGAAGGATAACGTATAGCGTGAAACCTATACATTCTTATATTTTAAAGAAAGACTGCTGAGGTTACCTCAGCAGTCTTTCCTTCATCTTAATATATCCGGGACTACCGAATCTTCATCGATAGCTGTATTAACTCCTGGCGCTTCTCTGGGCTTGAATTTACATTCTCATACATGGCATCGATTGCTGCGCGGTTCTCGCGGTAGCTCTTCTCATGCTTGATTGTGCTGTGGGACCATTCAATCAAAGCATTCTCAGCAATAACCAGTTCATTATAAGCATCATGGAAGCCCGTTGCTTGAACAAGCTCTTCCATTACCTCCTGAGTGATCTCCTGCAGGGCCCGCTTCGCTGCAATTTCCTTTTCCATAACCTTTGCTCTATTCTCAAACATATTCTTTGCTTTCGTGTAATCCAATTGTGCTTTAGATAAAATCGGTTTCATCGATGGCTTTCACCTTTCACGTAAAAATGGTTTCTTTGACATTGTAACGCAAATGGGAGCAGATTACAAAGATGTCCGAATGGTAATTTAACCTGAATAAGGTTTTTACTATAGGACTGTTACTGCCTAGCTCAGAGTTTTAGGGAAAATTGTAGTGCTTTTCTTCAAAAGCTCCACAGCAATTTTACCAGCCTCGGCTCTTGTCATATTGGCTTTGGGATTAAAGTTGTAAGAAGCCTTCTTTTGACCCGTGGTGGTGACTTCAGCCCCGTTCATTATTTTCGCCTTTGACACGGCCTGAACTGCGGCTAATGCATAGGACTCTATTTTACCGGAATCCAGGAATGACTTGGCTACTGCATCCTTTAATTTCTGATCATTAACCGGCAGCTTCAGCTTGAGTGCTCTGGCAATCATCACTGCCGCCTGCTCGCGCGTAATCGGTTGATCTGGTCCGAATACCCCATCGGTAAGTCCAGTCACAATTCCGGCTCTCGAGGCTGTTTCAATATGTTCATAATCCCAAGTCACTGAACCGGCCCCTGGAACCAAATCAGCGTAAGTCTTATTGTCATCATAGTTAAGCGGCAGATTCAAGCCTTTTACCAGCAGGGTTGCGAACTCTCCTCTTGTAGTCTGATCGTCTGTGCCAAACTGTTCAAAGCGCAGGTTATTCATGATCCCCTTGGCATAGAGGGCATTGAGAATGTTCCGGGCCCATTGATGATTCGTAATGTCATTATAACCGCGGCTCATCTTCATAACCTTGTAATAACCAAACTCATCAAACGGAACACTGATCGTATGCTTGTTGGTATCTACAGTACCACCAATATTCACCCATTCACGGTTGGAATTATATTGAAATACAGTTACAACAGTCCCTGCGTCATCAACCACATTAGAGTCGAAGGCCAGTGTTAGTTTTCCCCGCTTGGATGGAGTGATCTTGCGTTCTGCCGGAGTCTGCGGATCACCGAACAAACCATCTACAGAATATGGAGCCAGGCCATTCGTTGCAGGAATGTAGCCTGCAGTCGATACAGCCCCCTGTTCGCCTAGTCCTCCGCTAATCCAGTACACATCAGATATTCTTACAAAGTTGCTGCTCTCATATGGAGAGCTGAAACGAAGTGAGAATTCATCCGGAATAGTCCAGTTAGGAATTCCGCTCTCCTCAAAGCTTACCGGGAAGCCGATGACATTGCCATAATCGTTTCGGCGTTCTACCACACCTGTTGTCGGTTCAGCAATGCCGAAGCGAAGTTTGGTATCCGGATAGAACTTCTTCAGGTTGCGTGTATCTGTACTTTGCATTACAGTCCCTTTCGGGAAGCTCAGTTCCAGCTTCTTATTAAATACACTGTATTTGTCCGCTACCTTAGGAGCCATATACTGCGAATCAACAGCCACAGTACCCGTATAGAATATCGAGATAGTATCTGTACTTGTACTGCTTCCTCTGACAACTTGAATTTTGATGCTGTTTGCCTTATCCGGCTTCAAGCCTACATAATCCAGAGCAAATCTGCCAGGTCCCAGATCCGTTCGCTTAACAGCCTGCTCTTTATCAATAACAACACTTGTAGCTCCCTCAGCCTCAATATCAAAATGAACAAAGTTCTTATTCACAACATACTGAGTCCCCACAGAGGGCTGAGGAGACAGAATGCGGTAAGCACTGACCTCCCGGATTAACTCCAGCTTCTGGCTAGTTTTGGCACCAGTGCTGTTAATCAGTTCCAGCGTATAAATGTAGGTTCCCGGTGTATCATTAGTAAGATCCTGAATCCGCATTACGAAATCCCTCTGACTGCCGGCAAAGCTGGTAGTGTAACGTTGATCCGCAAACACCGGGCTTGCTGTATTTGTAGTACTGGCGTTTGCCGGAATATCAAGCGACAAAATATTTTTGGTACCCAGGTTCAGGTTCAGCTTCACAGCCCCGCTGCCCCGCAGCACTAAATCGTAGGTTTTTAGACTGGTTGTATACTTTGTTTCATTATAAATAAAATCAGGTGTCAAATTAAACAACTTCGTGAGCAGTACATCCGTTGGTCCAAAATTAGTGTCCGGGAATGTAGATCTCCCTGTGCCTAAGGCTGGCTGGAACTTGCTGATGGTTGATACGTTCTCATCGAGAATATAGACGCGCAGTTCCTTGCGAACCTCACGAACCTGTCCTTTTTCATCTACCCCTGTTCCTGTAAGAACAATTTTGTTCTCCCCGAATACGATGGGTCCTTTGCTTGCATCAATATCTAAATCAACTGAAAAAGTACCATCACTTGGGTTAAGCCATTTCTCAGTTCCCGTGGGCTTCTTCTTCGTTCCATTCACATACATTTCAGCCAGGAAGTAGCTGCTGCCCAGATTAAAATCAATATATTGTCCTTTTACGTTCAATACTGTACTTTCTTTGGAGTTTATTACATAAGTTTGGCCATCCGTAAGGTTGGATACATAAATGTAGCTCTTGGAAGCAAATGAAATATTCACATCCTTGTTTGATGACGAGCCATCAATCTTGAATCGGACAGTCTGATTGCCGTTCTGGAAATCCGTAATTTTAAAGATGTGCTCTGTAAGGGATAGTGATTTTATCCATTTAGGTTCCAGTTTCCTAGTGGACAAAGGAAGATAGCTTGCCAACAGTTTTACAGGAGTAGTTACTTTATCAGACGCAGCAGCATTGGTCTTGACCAAGATATAGAATTCTCCAGAATCCACCTTAGCCCCATTCAGCGTTACTCCGGCAGGTACTGTATCTGTAGTCTCATTATATCCCTGCAAATACTTCATATCTGTAATTACAATGTTATTCTTCATATACTGAAAATCAATAGACCGGTTAACGGTCTTGGTGCCATATGCTACTGAAAGATTGTGCGTTTGCTTTTCTAAGCGGTTAGCGGGTGTTGCATTATCCTTGTTTAGAGTCAGAGGGACCTGGAAAGTTACCAACCGGTAAGCCGGCGCATCCTTAACTGGAGATGGCACCAAAATTTCACCATTGCCTACTTTTAACTCTACAGTACCACCACTTCCAAGGGTCAATCCTTCCCCATATTTAATAGCGGGGACTACACTATCCAGCTTCACAACTGCCGATCCGCTAAAAGATACTCCTGCATTATCAGGAACCATCATCTGGACAAACAGATTGGCGGTATCGCTGTCTTCTGTCATCACTGGCTGGTCTCCGTATAAGAAATCCTGACCCTGGCCCTTTGAATCTCCTAAGTACATGGCGACTATCGGGTTCTTCTCATCATAGTAGAAAATTGAATATTGAAAGCTGAGTGTGTCAGAACCATTCTGGACAACCAGCTTAAGGCTATTTACCCCAGGCTTAAGCTCCATACGCTGGGAAAAGAAGGTGCCGTCCTGCAATAATGATGTGCTTGAAGCCGTACCGTCATTAAGAGAGACTGTAACCTTGGTAGCATTCTGGGCCTTACCTTCCAAGGTGATTTCCTTATTGGCTACTACCAACTGCGCGCCTTCATTTAAATTCAGCTTCTCAGATCCTCCCAGAACCTGAAGCTTCTCTACATACGGGACCTTATCGAACAGAACGTAAAATGCCTCTGAGCGGTCATTACTGCCCTGTGATCCGGTCAATGTAATCCGGTTCATACCGGGATATAAGGTCAAATTGGCACTGAAGCGGTTGTCAGGACTATCAACATCCAGCTGAACAACTCCAGGCGTAACATGTGTAGGATCTTCCAGCCATTTGCCGTTCTTCTGATCCCACGTCAATAACTGTACATTGGCTCCAAGTGTAGAACTGGTTACCTTGGTGAAGGTTCCTGTTACTGTCAGACTCGCATCTGTCACCTGCAATACATTGCCTCTGGCAATTTGCGCAGATGACGATGATGAAGCTGGCGGCAGCAGGGTCAGATCAACCGTATTCCGCAGCTTTTGATTGTCCGGTGTGAAGTAACTGGTCGGCTTGTCTGCAGCCGCCGCAATATTCATAAGTCCCGGGGGGACTAAGGATACCAATAAAGCGAACAGAAGTGTCCAGATAAATGTTTTTCTCATGCGCTGCATGTCATTAACCTCTCCCTTTTGTTGATGATAATTATTTTATCGGTCCAGCAGCCCATAATTTGAAGGACTACGCACAACTTTTCTGTAAGCGGCATCCAGATCTGCAATAGCAAAGGGCTTCAGCCTGCCCGGCTGCAAGCATAAGACAAAAAAAGGCGTACCCTCATGAAAGGATACGCACTAATATTTAATGAAACTAATGATGAGTTAAGCTAAGATGCCGAAGAATTTATAGCTTGCTGCCCCGCTCTTGCCCAACCTTCATCCGCATTCTCAAAAACAAATCAATCACCGGACGCTTGGTCTTACTGATGACCCCGGTAATCTCTGCACCGATCTGCAGGAAGAAGAGCATGACACAGATGACTACAAAGGTAACCCAGTTGGCTTCGTAAAGCGAAGCTGAGGTCTGGATGACCGCCAGGATGCCGAAGAATGCGGCAATGCCGTAGATAATAAGTACCGTCTGGCGGTGGCTAAAGCCAAGTTCGCGCAGACAGTGATGGAGATGGCCTTTATCCGGAGCGAAGATTGGCTTCTTCTGCAGCTTGCGCCGGACGATGGCGAAGAATGTATCCGATAACGGAACTCCGATGATCAGGAGTGGTGTGATGAATGAGACTACCGCAATCTGTTTGAAGCCTAGCAGTGCGAGCAGCGCCAGGCAGAAGCCCAGGAACAGCGAGCCTGTATCGCCCATGAAGATTTTGGCGGGATGGAAGTTGAAGAACAGGAATCCCAGAATGCTGCCCAGAAGCAGCAGACAGAGCAGGGCAACCATGGTGTTCCCCATCAGGAAGGCCATGACGGCAATCGTTGCAATTGCGATACCGGATACGCCTGCTGCAAGCCCGTCCAGTCCGTCGATCAGGTTCACGGCGTTCGTGACACCGACTATCCAGAAGATCGTCAGAGGGATGGCAATCCAGCTCTCTAAGGAAGAATAGCTATTATGAAAAGGAATATTTACGAAATCAACCGTGATGCCAAACCCGAAAACCACGATGCAGGCAGCGGCAATTTGGCCCAGCAGCTTCACTTTGGCTGACAGCTCGAAACGGTCATCCAGACCGCCGATCAACACAATCAGACCGCCGCCGCATAGCAGCGCCTTAATGAAATTAGCCTCCCGGGGAGTGAAGTCATAAGGAATAATCGGTAATACGGCAAGCAGGCCTAACACAAACGCCAGAAATATGCCGAGTCCGCCGAGGCGGGGCATGATCTTCGTATGCACTTTACGGGCATTTGGCACATCTGTCGCACCGATCTTAATAGCGAATTTCTTCACGAACGGCGTCAAAAGCAGTGCAAGCCCCATGCACACAATGAATCCGGCGATGTATATAATTAACATGTGAAAAGTCGACCTCCATTTCTCTACCGCATTGAATTATACGCTGAACCAAAAACAAATTCCAATACTGTTTTTAGGCGATACCACGGATTTTTTCGGTAAATTTCCTCAATTTACTGATCTTTTGTTACTTTATCTTTCTCTCGTACCACTTTTACTGCGAATTTCGGCAGCGCAAGCATTCTTTTGTAACGTGTAGGTTCCTTGAGCAGCCGATATAACCATTCTGCCCTTAATTTCTGAAAGGCAACAGGGGCACGGCGGCTCTTGCCGGAGATCACATCAAAGCTCCCGCCAACCCCCATCATTACCGGGATCTGCAGCCGGGACTTGTATTTGGCGATCCATGGCTCCTGGCTGTCCGCTCCTCTGGCAACAAAGAGCAAGTCAGGCTTCGCTTCAAGGATTCCGCCCACAATCTGTTCGTCCTCTGCCGGACCAAAATACCCGTCATGATATCCTGCGATAACAATACCGGGATATCTTGTTTGTAACCGGGAAGCCGTCTCGCGAATCACCTCAGGGGTAGAACCGAGCAAATATACTCTCCAGTTATAGCTTTCGCCCTGGTGCAATAATTCATGTAAAAGATCAAAACCGGCTACACGCTCAGCTACAGGCTCATGACAGTATTCCGCTGCCCATACCACTCCAGTCCCGTCGGGGACGACCAGCTCTGCTGATTTCATAATCTCCATATAAGACGGATTCTCCAGTGCCGCCATAACCATGATTGGATTGGCAGTAATTACCTGATGAGGCTCACGCTTATGAACCGCCTCCGTTAAATAGGAAACGGTTGTTTTCATATCCGCCTTGGATACTCGTATGCCAAAAATGGGCACTGTCGGTATTGCGCTATCTGCTTTCACTTGTCACTCATCCTTTATGGCCGAAATATTGGGCAATTCGCCGGGCCGGAGCCTCTGCCTCTTGGGTGAGCGCGGCAATCAGCGGCTCCCGCTCCTGCTTCCAGTTCTCCCCCGAGTTCAGCAGCTCCAGTAGCCCGGCAGCCACCTTGTCTGCCTCCAGTGTATCCGTCTTCCCCACCGGCTGACAATCCACCCGCTCCAGAAAATGATCAATCTTCGGATCATAAGAGACGCCCATCAGCGGAACACGCTGTCCCGCAGCATAGATCAGGCTGTGCAGCCGCATGCCTATAAGTGCCTGACACTGAACTACCTCGCGCAGCATCCGCAAGGGATGGAGCGTATCCTCACGGATATTTACCGTCCCACCGTTGTTTTCAATCCCCCCGCCCAGCTTCTGCATCACGTAGCGGGAAGCCTCATTATCAGCAGGATGATGGAAGGGAAGAAAGCGAACGTCTAGCGGCTGCACCGCAGAAGCCCTCAGCAGACCTTCAGCCAGGGCATCCAGCTCCTTGCGGGACTGCTCCCAGAAGCGCACGGAGACACCTACAGTAGCGGGCGAACCTTGCATGCCGGAGTTGGATGTTCCAACTGCCTTATCTGCTTCTGAATGCTGTTCTGGCTGCATATTCTTAGGCAGCTCCAGCCCCATAACCGGGTCGGGTACAACGTCTATCTCATCAATGCTAAGCCCCATAGACTGAAGCAACAGGCGGGACTGTTCATCCCGCACCGAGATATAAGCGCATTTCCGGAAAATCGATTTGATCAGCGGATGAAACAGCTTGCGGTTCACCGGTCCGATCCCCTGGGAATAGATAAATGTCGGCTTCCCCATCCACTGGGCCAGCTTAATAATACCCAGGTAATACGGAATGGTCTTACTGCTTGTAACATCCTGAAGCAGGCTGCCGCCGCCGCTGATCAGACCTGCACTTTCCGATATGGCTCTCCGCACCTCTCCCAGCTTCATCCGGTGTACTGACTCCACCCCGTACGTAGCAGCCGTCCACTCCGGATCAATGGATAAGACCACAGGCGCAAGCGTTACTCCGGCGGCTTGGGACTGCTTGCGCACAGCATTCAGAATCGACTGCAGAACGGCTTCGTCTCCACTGTTGTGGAAGCCGTAAAAGCCTGAAATTACAATTTTTTGAGCAGAGGTGACCATCGTTTCCAACATCCTTCCGCAATCTGCCATACCCCAACAGCGATAATACCGATAATCAGGCCGAGTCCAAGACCTAGAAGTCCGCGGACCAGCGAGATCAGCACAGGCGAATGAATATGGGCAAAGGTATCCACCATAGACAACTGCCCAATGACTGCAATAATCATGATGAAGGCTGCACTCCGGTATTTATAGGCCAAGAATGCGCCGAGGATGAAGAGCGGATGCGCCAGCAGGAATTCCTTGTTACGGGGTCTAACCCCTACGGTATTCTCAAGGAAGGTACGAAGGAGCTTCTCCGGTGCGCTTACGCTTCCGGCATTCCCGGTCCGGCTTAAATAATACATTCCCACGATACCCAGTACACCTGCGGCAATAACCATAGCGAGTGTAATCGGCGTCCGCAGCAGCTTACCGGTTTTGTTAAAGGCAAATTCGCCACGGTACAAAAGCACATAGATTGCGGTAAGCCCGATCGGTGCCAAATGCAGCAGACTTACCCCGCGGAACTGTTCCAGTACCAGGGCATAGGTAATATTATTCAGCAGCGCAATGACGAAAGGCACCGCACTGAATGTAATTAATGCAGTTTTGACATACAGAACGAGACTATGCGTCAGACGGCGGCGCGGGCTCATCACGGCAAAGGTTAACGGATTGGCGCGTAAAGGCGGACCCATCTCATTAATTTTGCGGATAGCCAGCACGATAGCTAGGGTAGGTGCACTTATAGCTACAGCAAGCGCAAGCGCCTGTTCAAATAATGTCGGCTTCAGAATCAGCAGTCCCGCACTTCCAACCAGTCCAAGCACCCATACAGGCAGAGTAAGCCAAGGAATGAAGTAGGAGAACAGCAGGGCAACCATAGCCACCGCTCCGATTACCGCAATCAGCTTGAAATAACGCTGGAAGGACGAATCACTCACATCAAATGCTGTAGCCTGTCCAATGTTGAAGCCGTTCGCCTCAATCTTGGCCACCGCGCCCTCAGGTCCGCTGAGACTCTCAATCAGGTTATCCATCGTATCTGTGATGGCAGCCTTCTTGGTATCTCTGGAGGGAATCGTATTCAGATAGATCATGCGGATATTACGGTCTTTTGTGCCCAGTGCGAACCGGTCAGCAATCACCTCAGTCTTCAGGCTGGAATCTGCCTCGCTGAGGGAATACAGGCGAGTCACGTTGTAATCCAGCATATAAGCCAGCTTGGAGAAGCCCTTCTGTTGAACCTTAATATTCTCGATTGCCGCTATTCCCATCCCGTGTTGCTTCAGGAGGTCAGCGAAGGCGGTTAGACTGCCCGTATCCGCATCATCGGAGTACCCCTTAACCGACTCTCCTTCAAAAAGAATCCGCTTGACGCCAAGCTCAGCGTAACGGTCCAGCAGCTTCTTCACGGCATCCTGATTGTATGCCAGCGAGTCTACAAGCCGGGGCACAATGCTGAAGCCCTTCTCATGCAGCATTTCCAGTGTAATCGGGTCCGGCTGCAGCGGCTTAAGCGTTGCATCCTCCAGCGGCGTCTGGATGATCAGCCCCTGCTGGCCGCGGTAGTTCCATTCTTCCGTCCGGATGTCCAGTCTGCTGAAGGCATCGCGGATAACCGGTGAGAGCATTTCACTGTTCTTCGCACTGGTAAAGAGGACATATGTATAGTTCTCATTCTCCGGAATCACAGTATCAGTAAGATTGGCGATATCAGACGCTCCCCAGATCATCAGACGGCGCGCCTTGCGGAAATCCTCCAATGTATTTTCATAGATAGCCATACTCTGAACACCGGCTGTCTTCAGCCGGTCCAGCTGTTCATTGATATAATCCTGCGGATTCTGCCGGTAGCTCGCAACCTCAACCAGATCCCGGTAATCAAAGACAAACTCAACCGATTTGGAAGACTTCTCTGTCTGTAGACGGTCGTATACGACCGGAAGCGCACCTATAAGCCCTATCACCATAATGATCCATAACCACTTGCGTGATGCTATATTCCAGCGTTGCCATTTCTGCTGCACCAAAGTACCTCCTCTTTCACTTTAAACCTGATTGCCTTACGTCACAGCTGCCGGCCCAACCCTCTTGCCAGCGGCAAATTTAAGCGGAAACGGAGGTCTGTCCATCTGGAGCAGCTCCGTTTCCGCAGGGAAGTTATCTATTGCTTATTATTTCCCGTCAACCCGTGCCATAACCTGACTGGTCAATTCCGCAACCTTGTGCTTGGCGTTGTCCAGGGATTCACCCACCACGGCAAAATACACTTTGATCTTCGGTTCCGTGCCGGAAGGGCGCAGGCAGAACCATGAGCCGTCCGACAGCAGATATTTCAGCACGTTCTCCTTAGGCAGACCATCAAGCCCCAGGGAATAGTCCAGCACCTGCGTCACGGAAGCACCGGCGATCTCGTGCGGAGGGCTGGTCCGCCAGTCATTCATAATCCCCTGAATCTGAGCCACTCCATCCTTGCCCTTCAGCGTGCGGGACTCCAGGCTCTCCAGGAAGTATCCGAACTGTGCATACAGCTCTTGCAGCACATCGTACAGGGTCTTGCCCTGGGCCTTGTAATAGGCACCCGCTTCAGCGATCAGCATCGCAGCAAGGACTGCATCCTTGTCACGGGCATAGTTGCCGGCCAGATAACCGTAGCTTTCTTCATATCCGAACAGATACGTATACTCGCCGGACTGCTCGAACTGGTTCATCTTCTCCCCGATATATTTGAATCCGGTCAGTGTGTTGAACACCGTAGCACCATAATGGCTGGCTACAGCAGCACCCATCTCACTGGTTACAATAGTCTTGACTACAGCGCCGTTAGCCGGCAGCTTCCCTTGTTCCTGTAAACGGCTCAGGTAATAATGAATCATGAGCGCACCGGACTGATTCCCGGACAGCACTACAAATTTGCCTTCGTTGTCACGAACCACAGCGCCCATACGGTCAGCATCCGGGTCTGTACCGATCAGCAGATCCGCGTTCAGCTCCTCGCCCAGCTTCATCGCCAGGGTGAAGGCTTCACGTTCCTCCGGATTCGGAGATTTCACAGTAGAGAATTCGGAATCCGGCTGTTCCTGCTCAGGAACCACATGGACCTGAGTGAAGCCGATCTTCTCCAGGACACGGCGGACCGGAAGATTGCCTGTCCCGTGCAGCGGCGTATAGACAATGGAGAAATTACGGCCCAGCGAAGAGGCAATCTCTTCACGGCTGACACTTACCGCAGCAACCGTATCCGTAAACGCCTCGTCCTCTTCGGCTCCCAGCCAGTGCAGCAGGCCTTCGCTCTCTGCAGCCTCCTGAGATATGCGCTTTACCCCATTGAAGGAGTCGACATTCAAAATGTTAGCAATAACCTTCTCTGCTTCATGCGGCACCAGCTGTCCGCCCTGGGCATTGTAGACCTTGTATCCGTTATATTCAGGCGGATTGTGGCTGGCAGTGATTACAATGCCTCCAGACGCCTTCAAATGACGGACGGCGAAGGACAGCTGCGGCGTGGAGCGCAGGGACGGGAACAAGTGGGTCTCAATTCCGTTGCCGGCGAGTACAAGTGCAGCCTCCAGCGTGAATTCGGGCGAGAATCGCCGGGAATCGTGGGCAATAACCACCGAGGGTCTGCCTTCTCCAGTATGTTGTCCCAGAATGTAATCGGCGAAGCCCTGAGTAGCCCGGCCTACTGTATAACGGTTCATCCGGTTACTTCCAGCTCCGATGACTCCGCGCAAGCCGCCTGTACCAAATTCAAGATCTCTATAGAATCGTTCTTCCAGTTCCTTCGGTTCACCGGCAAGAGCCTTCAGCTCTTCTTTGGTGTTCTCGTCGACAGAAGGGTCCTGCAGCCAGCGTGTCAGGGTCTCCTGCGCCTTCGGGCTTAATCCAGTCATGTCAATCTCTCCTTCTCCATCTATAATAAATAAGTTTATAACAGGAACTAGCTGAGTGCGAACATAATCTCGCCGGACGCTACCGTTTTGCCGTCCACCTTGGCAGTGGCTTGTCCTTTGCCGATGCTGCCTTTCAGCCGGGTAATCTCTACCTCAAGCACAAGGGTATCGCCAGGGACAACCTGTCCGCGGAAGCGGAAGCCGTCAAGCCCGGCCAGAAAACCGATTTTGCCCCGGTTAGCTTCCACTCCAAGAATAGCCACAGCACCTACCTGAGCCAAGGCTTCCGTAATCAGCACACCCGGCATTACCGGGAAGCCAGGGAAGTGTCCGGCGAAAAACGGCTCGTTTACCGTTACATTCTTGATACCGACTGCACGTTTGCCCATTTCTATTTCTGTAATTTTGTCCACCAGCAGAAATGGGGGCCGGTGGGGGATTATTTCTTGAATTTGATTGGTATCCATCATAATTATTAAAGCTCCCTTCGGTTGTAACCGCGTCTTATGAACCTCCGCCTACAGCAGCACTTTTGTTTATTCTCCGCCGTCTCTGCATAAATATGGACAGCTTCGGCAAAAACTATAATTATCCTTCACCACCTGCAGCAGTGGAGGTTAAGATAAGGGGCTTTCTCCACCGCACGCGGCAGCATGGCGGAGAGAGCCCTTTTTGGCGCTCTTAGGGCACGCCATCATTATACATTTTCCAGTATAAAAAAGAAAACTCCCCTGCACAACAAGGGAGCCTTAAATATCGGTATACCATAACGTTTCAAGGTGCGAACACCAGATCATATACATGCTTCCAGGTACTCCACAGGAGCACATCGCCCAGTTCCTTTTTGCCGAGAATCACATACCCTACGACCAGCCCGCCTCCAAGTGCGGCCACCAGCAGCAATGGAATCAGGAACCACTGAATGATGGTCCAGGCTCTAATCCTGCGCCGCTTCACCGGCCGCTGTTGTTCGTCTTCTGCATTCTGTGCAGTCTTAACCTTCTCACGACTCATTCCTTCACCTCACGCGCGCATGTTATTAGCCAGGCCCAGCATCTGGTCACTGGAGGACAGCGCCCGGGCAGCAAGCTGATACGTACGCTGAATCTGCATCATCTCCGTCATTTCCCGGCTCAGATCCACGTTAGAGGATTCCAGATAGCCTGAGCGAACGCCTACATCCTTCGCTTCGCCCGCTGCTCTTTGCACGAATGCCTGCTGCGTTGTCACGCCTTCAGCCAATACATAGAAATTACCATCTACAGCTTGCAAAGCATTCTTGCTGAGCGGCTCAACAATCATTAAGCTGCCTGCCAGAACAGGTGGCTGTGTCTCATCCGTCTTGGTCCACACCTGCCCGCGCTCATCAATAGCGGCACTTACATTAGCCCCTACGCTGATCGGGGTGCCGTTAGCACCCAGCACAGGATTGCCGGTATTGTCCACAAGAATCATCTTGTCCTTATTGGCGGTATCCGGGGTAAAGTGGAAAGCGCCCTGACGGGTATATGCCGTTTCACCGTTCACCTGAACGCCGAATAATCCGTTGCCTTGAAGCGCCAAGTCCGTAGGCTTCCCGGTCTCCTGGAGCGTGCCTTCCTCCCAATTACTTGACACTGTAGGCACACGCACCCCAAAGCCGATATTGAAGCCCAGCGGCATACTGCGTCCAGGCTGATTATAATCCTTGGATTGCTGCTGTACACGGGTAAGCACATCCTCGAACGAGCCTTGCTTGCTCTTATAACCGTTGGTATTCATATTGGCAATGTTATCCGCTATAATATCCAGCCGCTGCTGCAGACTGGCCATTGAGACAGCGGCACCGATTGTCGAGTTGTTCACAGGTCTAACCTCCTACAAGCTTAATAAGAAGAAACAGGCTTACACTCTCAATAAAATGATCCGTACAGCCTATACCCGGCCGACCTCATTCACAGCCTTCTGCAGACTGCTGTCATAGAATTGGATCACTTTCTGATTCGCTTCATACGCGCGGTAAGCGGCATTCATATCCACAGTGACCTGAGTGGCATCGACATTAGAGTTCTCAAGGTAGCCCTGCCGTACCTGCAGATTATCAGTTCCATTGGAAAAGCGGATGTCTGCAGCCTCGGCATCATCAGCATGGAAGACACCATTACCGTCACGCACCAGCTCCTGCGGTCTTGTGATGACGCTGATTCCGATCCGGGTACCTGAAGGCTGCCCGGTAGCATTGTTAATCAGATTGCCCTGCCCGTCCACTTTAAGGTTATCCTGGGGCCCTGTCAATCGCAGCGGATTGCCGTCACTGCCCAGCACTCTGAATCCACCTGAGCTAAGCACTTCCCCTGTAGGAGCAACTGTAAAGCTTCCGTTACGTGTATATAAATTATTGCCTTCATTGTCTTGAACCGTAAAGAACGCCTGGGGCCGGTAAGTAACCTCGCCATCTGCACTGATAGATTTACCCGAGCCGTCAAAAACAAGATTTACGCCCGGATTCTCCGGGTCTGGGACCTGCAGATCGGTAGACAGCGCAAAATCCATGCTCTTGCCGCTCTCAATGAGGTCGCCCTGCAGGTATTGGGAGACGGACTGCTCGGCAAAAACCCCGGTATTGATACGTCCGACAGGCTGAGTTACGCCCCTGTTCATCGCGGTGATCAGCACCTCGGGAAATGCGTGGCTGACACTGTCGACCTGCTTGTACCCCGTAGTATTTAAATTGACCAAGTTCTGCGTCGCCGTATCATGTCTGCGCTGCTGCGTCACCATTCCTGCTGCGGCTGTATATAATCCTCTGAGCATGAGGTCAGTCCCTTCCTGGAATCTGCTGTTCTCCCTTATTATCGGCAGGCTAGAACTTTTTCTTAACCACCTTGTCCAAATGGTCCAGCATAATTCCCGTGCCCTTGACTACGCAGTGCATCGGATCTTCAGCCACCCACACCGGAACATGCAGCTGTTCAGAGAGCAGCTCGTCCAGTCCGTTAAGCAGGGCGCCTCCGCCGGTCAGCACAACTCCACGGTCAATAATATCTGCCGACAGCTCTGGCGGTGTACGCTCCAGCACCGACTTGGCCGCAGCCACAATCGAAGAAACCGGGTCCCACAGCGCTTCCTTCACCTCACCGGATGAAATAGTAAGGGTCTGGGGAAGTCCGCTCACCATATCACGCCCGCGGATATCCATCTCTGACTTCATGCCGCCCGGACGTACCGAGCCGATGGTCACTTTGATATCCTCCGCTGTACGTTCACCGATCAGGAGCTTATATTTCTGTTTGATATATTTTAAAATGGCATCGTCGAACTTGTCCCCCGCAATCTTAATGGAAGAGGCGGTAACGACGTCGCCCATGGACAATACGGCTACATCCGTCGTTCCGCCGCCAATATCGACGACCATATTTCCGCTAGGCTGATAAATGTCCATTCCTGCGCCTATGGCTGCAGCTTTGGGCTCTTCCTCCATGAAAACCTCTTTGGCCCCGCTGCGCTCTGCCGCCTCACGGATGGACTTCGTTTCCACAGATGTAATATTGGTGGGAGCACAAATCAAAATACGGGGCCGCGAATACCAGGTCCGGCCGCCAACGCTGTCAATAAAGTATTTGAGCATCATTTCCGTAATGGCAAAGTCGGCGATTACACCGTCACGGAGCGGACGAATCGTCGTTATATTTCCAGGTGTCCGCCCGACCATCCGGCGTGCCTGTTCACCAACCGCAAGGACCCGCTTCGTATCACTTTCAAGTGTGACCACGGAAGGTTCATCCAGAACGACTCCCCTTCCCTTGACATGAATGAGCACGTTGGCTGTGCCGAGATCGATTCCGATATCCTTGCTAAGCATAATGAAAGAGCCCCCAAAGTGTTATTTTAAATGAGAAAAGAAGATTGTACCAAATTTAAAAATACCATACTTTAGGGGGTGAGTACAATGGACCAAACCTGAATTATCGCGTGAAAATCCGAAAATCTTATGGCTTTGAGGCTACGGCAACCTCGCGCTTCTTCCCTGTGGTTTTCTTATATTTAATTTTTGTGGCTTCTCCCCCCCGAAGATGACGGATGGACTTGTGATATTCGAGAATGTGCTTCACCTGATCAGCCAGATCCGGATTGATTTCCGGCAGCCGTTCGGTTAAATCTTTGTGCACCGTGCTTTTTGAAACGCCAAATTCCTTGGCTATGGTCCGGACCGTGTGCCTGGTTTCCACGATGCAGCGTCCGATTTTAATGGTACGTTCCTTGATGTAATCGTGCACGCTCCCGCCTCCCAACTGTGAATAGTTTGGTACATTATATGAGGGGCGGGCCTATATATTCGCGCTTTCAGGACATGACAAGCTTAGGAAGGCTCATTTTATTTGTCGGACAACCCAATTCACTGCATTTCACTGCCCATTTCCAGAATAGAACCTGCCGGACTGTCCATTTCGGGGAGAAGCAAAATAACCCCACAAAGTGGGGCTTCAGCGTAGATGATAACTCAGGTACTTTGCGGGGACCCCAAAACATATAAATTCTCTTTAAAAAAAACAGGAGGCTTCCGCCCCCTGTTATTCATTCGGCTTAGCGCTGTGGAAGCAGATCCGAAGGATTCACAATCTTACCGTCCTCATGCACCTCAAAGTGCACATGGTTGCCAAGACCCTTTTCCATCTCATTGCGTCCCGCTGTCGCCAGCGTATCGCCTTGCTTCACTTCGTCGCCCTGCTTCACTTTGGTTTCACCCAGACTCTGATAGACCGTCTTCAAATCGCCGGGTGAGGTAATCTCAATGACCTTCCCCAGTACAGCAACATCTTCCACTCTGGTAACTTCACCGCTGAGCGCCGCCTTCACATCAAACGTCTTGTTATCCTCACGGGCAATATCAATTCCGGTATTGGTGACAAAGGTATTATTGTACTGCACCATCGCCGCAATGTGATTCTCTTCCGTGCCGTTCTCATCATAGTACGGTTTGACCACTTCCACTTCACTCGGGCTGGCTACCGGCCAGGCCAGGCTTTCGGCTGATGCGACAACTTCCAGGGCTTCGGGATCACCGTTTGCGGCTCCGGTTTTGCTGCCGGCCTCACCTTGGGATACTACCGCGGCGTTATCAGGATTCAGCGGCTTCTGGCCGGCATCCTGATAGACCCACACCAAGGTTAGTATAAGTGCCGCTGCCGCCGTGTAGACTGCCGGGAATACCCAGCGTTTGGATAACAGTCTGCTCCATGAAGAAGGCTTGGCGCCTGAATCTCCCTGATTGTTTTTGAGAGATTCATCATGGGTTGATTTGATTTTGTCTTGTTCATTCATATGGTTATCACCTCAGTAACCAGTGTTACCGGGCGCTTCGCTTTTATACGTATCTTGCAGATTATTTTTTCAGGAGAGTTGAGATTCCGGTAAAAGAGACCCCGCTGTAGTAGTGTTTGAGAATCTGTGTGGCCGTCTTCCCCTGCTTCGCCATTCCGTTCGCACCCCACTGGCTCATGCCGACACCGTGGCCGTTACCATACGTGGTGATCTGTACCTTCCCCGCTTGGCGCTTCCAGGTGAACTGGCTCGAACGCAGCCCCAGCTTCTCTCTCACTTCCCGCCCGGTAAACACCTTCCCTCCGATAGAGATCTGTTTGATCCGGTGGCCGGCGGTAAGCGACAGTACCTCCGCCGGCAAGCTGGCAGAGGATTGAGCGGAGACTGGCGTTGCCTTGCCCGAAGCTCCCAGACCGGCTGACACCGGAAGGTCCTTGGTTCCAAGGCCCAGCTTGCTTCTCAGCTCAGAATTGCTGAAGGTGTAGCTTACCGCCAGGTTCGGAGTGATCTGCAGCTCCCACGGGCTGGCTACACTGCGCAGGTAGGGAACCGCAGCGTTCCAGTACTCCTCGGAATTCTCAGTATACCCTCCGCTGGAAGCGAAGAAGGAAGCCGTGATCGGCTGCCCCTGATAGGTCATGATCGTCCCGCGCGTCTCTAAGGCCGCGCGGCGGATCTTCGCCAGTCCGGCACGCTTGCTGCCGGACGCCCAATCCCGTTCCAGCACGGCCTTCGATACGTAAGCCTGATGGCTTACCGTATCGCTTACATCCGCTTCGGGAACGGGTACCCCGCTGTGGTCGCCGGCGGCCAGACGGCGGGCAATGAAGGTGCGGGCCGCTACGGCCTGCGCTTTGAGCGCTTCGAGCTCAAATTCGGCCGGCATCTCGGCCGCCAGCACGCCGCTGACGTATTCCTCCAGCGGCAGGGTCTCGATTTGTCCGCTCCGCGACAAATAGACGGAGACCTCCGGCTGCGGCGCCGCTGCGGCAGCCGGTGCCGGCGCCGCCGGAGCGGCCGTGGCCGGCGGCACGGCCGGGGGCGCCGGCGGCTGTTGTCCCCCGCGCTGCGGGACAACAGCCAGCGGCAGCAGCAGCGCCGCCAGCAGGGGCGCTGCCAGCCAGGCGGCGGGGGCCAGTCGCCGCAGGGGGCGCGCGCCGCGCCGCCGCGCGCGCACTGCGCTGCGCGGACGCTTCAGGATGCGCCGCAGCTTGATTAACTCTTTCATCTCTATGGCTCCTTCCGTAAGCACCGGTGATTCTTATAGATATGAATTTGCGCCACCTGCTAGAACGGAATTTTGAGAGAAAGAGAGTTGCGGAATCCCCCGGTACGTATAAGATCTATTTCAAAAAAAGGACCAGCCGCTAAGCGGCCGGTCCTCATATTTTTAAGAATAACTATTATACCCAAGACGGCTGAATCTGGAAGCGGGGTCTGATCTCTTCGGCTTTGGAGGATTCGCTTCTGACCGGTTCAGGCTTAAGCGCTTCTTCCTTCGCGGCAGGAACAGACGATTCTTCCATGGAAATACGCCATATGTCCGCACCAAGTCCTGACAGCTTCTCAGCCAGGTGCACATACCCGCGGTCAATGTGATGCGTTCCGCTAACTTCTGTAGTGCCTTCCGCCACAAGTCCTGCCAAAATAAGCGCAGCCCCTGCACGCAGGTCCGTAGCACATACCTTAGCGCCGACCAGACTGGCATTGCCCGTCACGATCGCAGAGCGGCCTTCAATCTTGATCTCCGCGTTCATATTGTGGAATTCATCCACATGCATGAACCGGTTCTCGAAGACGGTCTCCGTCACTACGCTGGTTCCTTCCGAGCGGAGCAGCAGCGCCATCATCTGTGACTGCATATCTGTCGGGAATCCCGGGTAAGGTAATGTCTTGAGATCGACAGCCTTCAGCGGCTTGTCGCTGATGACACGGACTCCGTTCTCATCCGGGATAATCGTAACGCCCATTTCCTCCATCTTGGCAATCACCGGACCCAGATGGTCGGCAATTGCTCCCTCAACATATACATCACCGCCTGTAATCGCCGCTGCTGCCATGTAGGTTCCAGCTTCGATCCGGTCAGGAATGACATGATGTCTTACGCCGTGCATACGCTCAACGCCTTCAATCCGGATTACTCCGGTACCGGCCCCGCGTACAATGCCGCCCATCCCGTTCAGGTAATTGGCAAGGTCAACAATCTCCGGCTCTTTAGCCGCATTCTCAATCACTGTGGTGCCTTCGGCAAGCGCGGCAGCCATCATTATATTTTCGGTCGCACCTACGCTGGCCACATCCAGATAGATCTTGGCTCCGCGCAGTCTTCCGTTACTTTTCGCATCGATGTAGCCCTGGCCCAGACTGATCTCGGCTCCAAGCGCTTCAAAACCCTTCAGGTGCTGGTCAATTGGCCTAGTTCCAATGGCACAACCGCCAGGCAGAGAAATACGAGTATGCCCCATGCGGGACAGGAGTGGGCCCATAACCAGAAAAGAAGCCCTCATTTTGCGTACCCATTCGTATGGTGCTTCACAGGAAGTAATATTAGTGGCATCTACTTCAATCACATCGTTCTGGTATGTAATACCTGCACCCAGAGATTCCAATACCTTGTTAATCGTCATTACATCGTCTAACGGAGGTGCGTCCACAATGACGCTAACTCCTTCTTCTGCCAATAGAGAGGCGGCTATGATCGGTAGTACGGAATTTTTTGCGCCGCTAACTTTCACGCTCCCGGTCAATCTGTTGCCACCGCGGACGATAAATTTGCTCATTTCGGTTTCCCTCCGCGTCCATTATTTCTGAAATTAATTTTGAGGTTAAAATTCGTCTGTTAAGATATTGAATATTCCGTCATTGCGTCTTAGGTGCAGATTCCTTGCTTAACTTCAGTGTTGACATAATAAAACCTTATTATTCGACACTTTTTTCACTGCATCAGCCTATACAGATATAACCAAAGCTGCTGCCGTTAAAACATCCGTAGGGTAAGTCCGCTCCAGCCCAGATAATCAAGCAGGAACCCGGCTACGAAATGACCCAGGACAATCGCCAAGAGCAGGTGCAGCAGTCTGCCCTGAGGGCTCTTAGGATATCTTATGACCAAATCCAGCTTAAGGTTCTGAAGTGACCACCAGGATAATGCAACGCAGATCAAGGAAATAACCATCGATATCATATTGCTGGTGCCGATCGCACCCGACAACTCAGCGGATAAGCGTGTGTTCATATTAGCCCCCTGTGTTAGGTACTCGGAAATCGACTCTTATATCATACTTGTGCAGGGGAAAAGAATCCAGTACTTTTACGAAATTTTAAACAAATGGGTCTTTATATGCAGATCTGATGACGATATGTTCATAATCTGGTAGATTCGCTAAGCAAAATCCCCCCGCAAAGTGGGCTTTAGCTTCCCCACATATAAATTCTTTCAAAAAAAGCAGTCAAGCCCAGGGCTTGACCGCTTATCTGCTACTGTTGTCCTTTACCGGTCGAAACTTTGATGCGCGTTACAGCACGCTGTAACGCCAGCTCCGCACGGCGGTGATCGATCTCATCCTGCTTGCTTTGCAGCTTAAGGCGGCGCTCAGCCCGCTCCTTAGCCGCTTCAGCGCGCTCCACATCAATATCCCGGGGCAGCTCAGCACTTTCAGCCAGCACCGTTACCTTATCTTTGTGCACTTCAACGAAACCGCCATGCACAGCGATGGAGACTGTAACGCCGTCTGCCTTAACGCTAAGCGGAGCAACCTGAAGCGGGGTGACGAGCGGAATATGTCCCGGGAGAATCCCCAGTTCGCCATTCACGCCGCGTACCGTCAGACTGTTCACTTGCTTGGAGTAGACCAGATGCTCCGGAGTAACTATTTCGAGCAAAAAGGTATTCACTTCCATTCCTCCTCAAAGCTTTACAGAATAAAGCCCGATCCCCCAGCATAAGCATGCTTAGGGTTACAACGTTTTCGCTTTTTCCACGGCTTCTTCAATCGTACCTACGAACAGGAACGCTACTTCCGGAAGATCATCATGCTTACCTTCCAGGATTTCCTTGAAGCTGCGTACGGTTTCTTTGATTGGCACGTATTTGCCTTTGAAGCCGGTGAACTGCTCTGCTACGTGGAACGGCTGGGACAGGAAGCGCTCAACCTTACGGGCGCGGGCCACAATGACCTTATCCTCTTCACTCAGCTCATCCATACCGAGGATGGCAATGATATCCTGAAGCTCGGTATAACGCTGCAGCAGCTGCTTAACGCCCTGTGCCACGTTATAGTGCTCTTCGCCGACGATTTCCGGTGCCAGCATCCGCGAGCTGGAAGCAAGCGGGTCAACCGCAGGGAAAATCCCTTTTTCGGAGATTTTACGCTCCAGGTTGGTCGTTGCATCCAAGTGGGCAAATGCCGTAGCCGGTGCAGGGTCAGTATAGTCATCCGCAGGTACGTAGATCGCCTGGATGGATGTAACAGAGCCTTTCTTCGTGGACGTAATCCGCTCCTGCAGCTGACCCATTTCTGTAGCCAGTGTAGGCTGGTAACCTACCGCAGATGGCATCCGGCCGAGCAGGGCCGATACTTCGGAACCCGCCTGGGTGAACCGGAAGATGTTATCGATAAAGAGCAGCGTATCGCGGCCTTCCACATCACGGAAATATTCCGCCATAGTCAGACCGGTCAGTGCTACGCGCAGACGCGCGCCCGGAGGCTCATTCATTTGTCCGAAGACCATCGCCGTTTTCTTGATTACACCGGAGTCGGTCATTTCGTGATAGAGGTCATTCCCCTCACGTGTGCGCTCGCCAACGCCCGCAAATACGGAGATCCCGCCGTGCTCCTGTGCGATGTTGTTGATCAATTCCTGGATGGTTACTGTTTTACCTACGCCAGCACCGCCGAACAGGCCGATTTTACCGCCCTTGGCATAAGGAGCCAGCAAGTCGATAACCTTAATTCCGGTCTCCAGAACCTCTGCCTGAGTTGACAACTCATCAAAGGTAGGAGCCAGACGGTGAATCGGGTTTCTAGCTGCGACTACATCAGCGCCATTATCGATTGGGTTACCAAGTACGTTAAATACGCGGCCTAGTGTTGCTTCACCAACAGGAACCGAGATCGGCGCTCCCTGGTCAATAGCGTCAATCCCGCGAACCAGTCCATCTGTAGAGGACATGGCAATACAGCGCACCAGGTTATCTCCAAGATGATTGGAAACTTCAAGAGTCAGATCCATGTTGCGGCCATCGCTGAGGCTCGCAACAATTTTGATGGCGTTGAATATCTCGGGCAGCTGGCCGCGTTCAAATTCAATATCGACAACCGGACCCATAATGCTCACAACGCGTCCTTTGTTCATCTTCATTTCCCTCCTCGAAAGCTGTTACATATGGACCTTGAGGCCCACTCATATTAAGACTGCGCGTTCGCACCAGCCACGATCTCGGTAATTTCTTGCGTAATGGCCGCCTGACGGGCACGGTTGTACGTAAGTCTAAGTTCTCCGATCATTTTTGACGCGTTCTTCGTTGCACTGCCCATGGCTGTCATCTTAGCTCCCAGCTCACTGGCCTTGCCGTTCAGAAGAGCACCGTAGATTAAAGTCTCGGCATATTTCGGAAGCAGAACTTCCAGTACGCCTGCAGGTGAAGGCTCGTATTCATAAGCAGCAGATGCTCCGTGATGCTCGCCCTCCCCGACGCCTTCCATAGGCAGAAGTCTGTCTACAGTCGGAATCTGGCTGATCGCATTAACGAACCGGTTGTAGCAAATGTAGATCTCATCATAGACGCCTGTCTCGAACTGGTTCACCGCCGAATAGGCAATCGACTTGATATCGGCAAATTTCGGGGTATCGGACAGCTCGGTGATTTCTTCTACAATGGGATATTCACGGCGCCGCAAAAAGTCACGGCCTTTGCGCCCGATCACAAACAGCGCATACTCATCCTTGGACTTATGGCGTTCTGCGATCAGCATCGTTACTTTACGCAGAATGTTCGCATTGTAGCCGCCGGCAAGACCTCTGTCCGAGGTGATGATCAAATAACCTGTTTTTTTGACAGGCCGGCTGACCAGCATCGGGTGCTGGAGATCCTGCGTACCGGCAGCAATACTAGAGACGACCTCTTTCAGCTTCTCTGAATACGGACGGGCTGCTTCTGCCTTCTCCTGCGCCTTGCGCAGCTTGGACGCAGCGACCATCTCCATCGCTTTGGTGATCTGTCTGGTGTTCTGAACGCTCTTAATTTGACGTTTAATATCGCGCATGCTTCTTGCCATGATTTCACCACCTTAGAGCTTTGGCGTAGCCAAAGCTAACTTCGTAAGCATAAACGGTAATCTCTATAGATTAGCTTGTAGCAAAGCCTCTTTTGAATTTCTCGATGGCATCCTTGAGTGCTGCTTCGTTGTCAGCTGTCAGATCCTTGGTATCCGAGACGGATTTCAGGATTTCAGTTGCACTGCTGTCGATAAAGGCCAGGAATTCCTTCTCGAAACGCTTAACGTCCTTGACAGGAATATCATCCAGATGCCCTTTGACAGCGGTGTACAGACTAAGCACTTGATGCTCAACGCTGAGCGGCTGGTTCACACCCTGCTTCAGAATCTCCATCATACGCGCACCGCGGTTCAGACGGGCCTGCGTTGATTTGTCCAGATCGGAGCCGAACTGGGAGAAGGCTTGAAGCTCGCGGTATTGAGCCAGATCCAGACGCAGGGAACCGGCGACCTTCTTCATAGCTTTGATCTGTGCGGAGCCCCCTACACGGGATACAGAGATACCAACGTTGATCGCCGGACGCTGTCCGGAGTTGAACAAATCGGATTCAAGGAAGATTTGGCCGTCTGTAATCGAAATTACGTTCGTTGGAATGTAAGCCGATACGTCAGAAGCCTGTGTTTCGATGAATGGCAGGGCGGTTAATGAACCACCACCAAGCGCATCGCTAAGCTTGGCCGCACGTTCCAGCAGACGGGAGTGCAGATAGAATACGTCACCAGGGAAGGCTTCACGGCCCGGTGGACGGCGGAGCAGCAGGGACAATTCGCGGTAAGCCGAAGCCTGCTTGGACAGGTCATCATAAATGACTAGTACATGCTCGCCCTTATACATGAAGTATTCGCCCATAGCGCAGCCTGCGTACGGAGCAATATAGAGCAGCGGAGAAGGCTCGGAAGCCGACGCGGTTACAACGATAGTGTAATCCAGCGCGCCATGACGGCGGAGGGTTTCTACTACCTGTGCTACAGTAGATTGTTTTTGTCCGATAGCAACATAGATACACTTCATCCCGTTGCCCTTCTGGTTGATAATCGCATCAATTGCGATTGCGGTCTTACCTGTCTGACGGTCACCAATGATCAGCTCGCGTTGTCCGCGGCCGATTGGCACCATGGCATCGATTGCCTTGAGACCCGTCTGCATTGGTTCGTGTACCGATTTACGGTCGATAACCCCCGGTGCGTTATGTTCAACCGGACGGAATTCAGTAGTAGCAATCGGTCCTTTGCCGTCAAGCGGCTGGCCCAGTGCATTGACTACGCGGCCCAGCATGGCTTCGCCAACCGGAACCTGCATAATCTGGCCGGTACGTTTAACCTGGTCGCCTTCGCGGATCTCTTTGTATTCACCCAGAATAACAACACCGACGTTGCTTTCTTCCAGGTTAAGCGCCATGCCCACTACTCCGTTGGAGAACTCCAGCAGTTCCCCTGCCATTGCGTTTTCCAGACCGTAGACACGGGCGATACCGTCGCCGACTTGAATGACGGTGCCAATTTCGGCCACTTCGATATCGGCTTTATATTGCTCAATTTGACTTTTGATCAAAGTGCTGATCTCTTCAGGTCTGATGCCCAATATCCTCACCCCTATCTTCTTTGCTTATCATTAAAGGATTTCTCAAGACGCGTAAGCTTACCGGCCAGACTTCCGTCATACAGCGTATCGCCGATTACGACCTTCAGTCCGCCGAGCAGGCTTGTATCGACAACATTGGTTACACGAATCTTACGGCCAGTAAGCTGGCTGAATTCAGCCGCAACACTGTCCTGTTCTGCCTGGTTCAGGGAATAAGCGGAATAGACAGTAGCGTAGCCAATGCCAAGGGCATCCCCTTCAATCTTGATATACTTAGCCAGCAGCTCTGCGAAAATATCGGTTCTGCCCCGCTCTACCAATAGCTCTACCGTGTTCATGACCGCTTCCGAGACTTTACCTTGAAGTGTCCCGCGCAGCACATTCAGCTTGTCGGATTGCGAGATACGGGGTGCCAGGATAAACCGTTTCACCTCTGCATCATTATGAAGCACTTCGACGACTAATTTGAGCTGTTCTTCCACTTGAAGCGTAATGCCTTCATCCACTGCTGCACTGTACAAGGCTTTGGCATAGCGCCCGGCAACTACCGTATCGCGGCTCATGATCGGCCTCCTACCTCTTTGAGGTATTGATCAACAAGCTGTTCCTGCTCGCCGTCAGCTGCAACTTCCTTCTCAAGCAGCTTCGAGGCAATGCGGACCGAGGCTGTACCCAGCTCGCTGCGCAGCGCTTCAACCGCTTTGTTCTTCTCGTTCTCAATGTCGCGTACCGCTTCGTCTTTCAGACGGCTCGCTTCCACATGGGCCTGCTCGAGAATCTTGTCAACCTGGTTGTTGCTGGTAGCCTGGGACTGCTGAATGATAGCCTGTGCCTCTTGGCGCGCCTGCTGCAGGGCCTGCTTCTGCTCTTCTACATAAGCGACCGCCTGCTCTCTGGTCTTGGCTGCTTCATCCATTTGCTGCAGCACCATTTCGCGGCGCTTCTCCATAATTCCGAACAGCTTGCTGAAGGCAAACTTGCTGAGCAGGAAGTACAGAACTCCAAAGGCAACAATGGAAAATACTATATTGGTCCAAACGATATTCACTGAGGTCACTCCCTTCCGTTACCGCGGCTTGCGGACATATACAAAAGTAAGGCGCGGATGGCACTTGCCCTCCCCGCCAAACCGTAAAAACGGTTTATTAAGTAAACATGATCAGGAACGCGATAACTGTAGCGGCCAAAGGAATAACTTCCACGATACCTACACCGATAAACATTGTTGTCTGCAGTGCGTTACGTGCTTCCGGCTGACGGGCGATAGATTCCACCGTCTTGCTGACGATCATACCGTTACCCAGACCTGCGCCGAGTGCGCCCAAACCAACCGCGATTGCTGCTGCTAAAAATTCCATTTGTAAATATCCTCCTTTAATTTCGGTTCTTTGTGTAATGTCTTAATAATATAAAATCTCCCGCGAAGGTTTCCGGCACCTGCCGCTATCCTCACGGCAGCTTATTAATGCGCTTCTTCCTCGTGGATCGTCATCTGTGCGATGTAGACCATCGTCAGAATCGTAAAGATAAAGGCCTGAAGCGCCCCGACAAAGATACTGAAGCCTTGCCAGATGGCCAGAAACGGAATACTGAACAGTCCCAGCTTCAGAATAACGGTAATCAGAACCTCGCCGGCAAAAATGTTAGCGAATAGACGAATGGCAAGCGCCACTGGCTTCGCCAGATTCTCAATGATGTTCAGCGGCAAGAAGATTGGAAACGGCTCAATATAGTGTTTGAAATAATGCTTGCCGTTCAGCTTGATGCCCAGATAGTTCATCAGGAAGAATACGACGATCGCTAGTCCTGCTGTTACGTTGATGTCTGCAGTCGGCGATTTGTACCACAGAATCTCAGCATGCGCGCCATCGGCCAGGTTCTTAGTGGCTTCGATAACATGTCCGAAGACTGTAACCGGACCATCGGCCTCTGTAATAACGGAAAACGGCAGACCAAGGAGATTGGAGACGAAGATAAACAGTATCAGCGTCAATCCCAGTGATATGTAAGGCTTTCCCTTCTTCAGATCCATCGCGCTGCTGATCAGTCCCTGTACAAATTCAACCACCCATTCCATGAAATTCTGGAGCTTGGACGGATTCTCAACCGACAGGTTGCGGACGGAGAGCATGACCAGTACGAACACTATCACCGAGCTGATTACCAGCATCAGCACAGCAGACAGGTCAATCGGTATTCCGCCAACATAGATTAAAGGCATTTCGTGCATAGTATCATCCCCCTTTCTCGTTAATATGGCTACAGCTTATTCTTGATTCCTAGATATATCCCCACGGGAATAGCCAGAAGCTGGGGGATGAACAGGCCGATAATCGTTGCCTCCAGCGAGAAATGCTCATATTTGACTGAAAACATGGTAACCAGAATTCCAAAACTGATTCTTGTAGCAAAACCAAGGCTGAAGGAGCTTTTCTCTTGCTTCGCCACCGCTTCTGTCACTCTTCTGACCTTAAGGGCCAGATAACGGAAATTAACCAGTCCTGCCAGCAAGCCGAGTGTCATGCCCAGAGTAACTGCACGGGTCTCATGATGGAGAGCCCACCCCATTACCAATCCTGCCATAATGATTACTGTCACCCTGGTGACGATATTGATTACGGGAGTCATATTATCCATTTTGCTCCCCCAAAAAATTTTTGATTAGCAAAGCAACATTCACAACGCCGAGAAGTAGCCCGGCAATTGTTCCGATAGCCAGCCAAAAAGCAGGTCCGTCCATCAGATTGCGCAGCCACTTTGCCACAAAAAAGCCTATTACAATGTAAGCGGCAAGCAAACTGCCCGCACCTGCGAGTACTAGAGCTGTACGCCCCAGTCCAGGCTCATTCTTTGGTTCCTTCATAGGCTACAATCCCAACTAATTTTACTGAATATCCAGACTCTTTGTCAATTCACAGAAAATTGCCCAAAATCGCATGAAAATATGAAAATAATCACAGCAAAAAACACCAAAACCATATAAACCGTACAGTTTAACTGTATGCTGCTTTTATTAACGTTAGTATATTAGTTGTCTTGCCCTGTTTCATCATTTGTGAACATTGTGTGAAATTCTTCCGGACGCTCTGAGGCAGCTCCGAAATGGTGCAAAATCGCATTGACAATTCTCTCGGAGGCTTTGCCGTCTCCATACGGGTTGGCGGCCCGGCTCATCGACTGATACAGGTTCTGATCGGTCAAAAGAGCATGTGTCCGTTGATACACCTTCTCCTCGTCCGTCCCCACAAGCTCCAGTGTTCCGGCCTCGATCCCTTCCGGGCGCTCGGTGGTATCACGCAGCACAAGCACAGGAACTCCAAAGGAGGGAGCTTCCTCCTGCAGGCCGCCGGAATCGGTCAATATCAGGTGGGTATGCGGATAAAAGTTATGCAGGTCAACGACATCCAGCGGATCAATCAGCTTGATTCTAGGGTGTCCGCCGAGGATCTCATGCGCCGGTTCCTTCACTGCCGGACTCGGGTGCACGGGATACACAATGGCTACATCTTCAAATTCATCAGCGATTCTTTTGACTGCACGGAAAATATGACGGTGCGGTTCGCCTTGGGATTCTCTGCGGTGCGCCGTCATCAAAATAAGTCTTTTTCCTGAAGCAAAATCAAGGACCGGATGCCGGTAGTCCGGCTGTACGGTATATTGAAACACATCGGTTACGGTATTGCCTGTGATATAAATACTTGATTCTTTTTTGTTCTCGTGTCTCAGGTTGCCCGCTGACCAGTGAGTCGGAGCAAAATGCAGATCAGCAAGCACGCCTGTCAGCTGACGGTTCATTTCTTCCGGATAAGGCGAAAGCTTGTTCCATGTCCGAAGACCTGCTTCCACATGCCCAACCTGAATCTGCTGCAGGAAAGACGCATAGCTGGCCAGGAAGGTGGTCAGGGTATCGCCGTGTACAAGCACGAGGTCCGGCTTCACTTCACGGAGCACGGGCTCCAGGCCTTCAAGCACCCGGATGGTGATCTCGTTAAGCGTCTGGCGGTCCTTCATTACGTCCAGATCATAATCCGGGGTAATCTTGAACACCTCAAGCACCTGATCCAGCAGCTCCCGGTGCTGCGCAGTTACACAGACAATGGACTCAATCTGCTCAGGATGTCTGTTCAGCTCCAGAACCAGAGGCGCCATCTTGATTGCCTCGGGGCGCACTCCGAAAATCGTCATTACTTTAATTTTGGACATAAGCCCTTCCCTCTCTTCTGAAAACCGTGGTCTAGTGGATTCATACTATTATTGTCTGTGCTTCTTACTTGGTACCGTACAGTCTGTCCCCGGCATCTCCGAGGCCCGGAACGATATAGCCATGATCATTCAAATGATCGTCAAGTGCTGCAACATAGATATCCACATCCGGGTGAGCAGCTTGTACAGCCGCAACGCCTTCCGGTGCAGCAATCAGGTTCATCATCTTGATCTGGGTGCAGCCGCGGTTCTTGAGCGAGGTAATCGCCGCAATGGCAGAGCCGCCTGTCGCCAGCATAGGATCGATTACGATCAGCTCACGTTCCTGGACATCCGTAGGAAGCTTAATGTAGTATTCCACCGGCTGCAGGGTGTCCGGATCACGGAACAGGCCCACATGGCCTACCTTGGCTGCAGGAAGCAGCTTAAGCACACCTTCGAGCATCCCCAGACCGGCACGCAGAATCGGGATCAGTCCCAGCATTCTCCCCGAAATCACCTTGCTCTGTGTTTCAGTCACCGGCGTCTGTACCGTAATGGTCTCCAGCGGGATGTCACGGGTAATCTCATAAGCCATAAGTGTTGCTACTTCATCGACATGCTCCCTGAAGTCCTTTGTGTTGGTCCGCACATCGCGAATGAATGTCAATTTGTGCTGAATCAATGGATGATCGCAAATCACCAATTTTCCCATGTTGTCCCTCCGGTAATTGTAAGTCTTATTTATAGCCAAAGTAAGCGCTGTGCTTCTCAGGTGGCTAAATCCTATCTATTATATCATCACCAAGACCGCTTTTCACCTACAGATGGACAAATCTGCAGGCCCCCCCGTTTACCGGGGATTACCACACCATGGAAGCTTAAGGCAATATATCCACCTCTCTGGATATAAAACAAAGCTTAGTTTGTACGATTAAGCGCTTTTAATACTATTCACACTTCTTTCACCACTTTTATTGAAAATTTCATGAACTTTCATGCAACTTTCAGTATAATTCAAGCGTTTTCTCAGCAGCTATTTGTGAACATTATGTAGCAGCAAAAAAGCCCTTGCGTACATCCGGCAGAAACCGGATACGCAAAGGCAGTGTTAGAGGGGCTCAGATTAATACTGCAATCCAGGGTAGATCGGATATTGTTCAGTCAGCTTAGCAACCTCGCGGGCCGCCTTACTCAAGTTAGCTTCATCCTGCGGATTCTTCAGGACACTGGCAATAATCCGGCCGATCGTAACCATAGCCTGCTCATCCATTCCGCGCGATGTAACAGCCGGGGTGCCGATGCGGATGCCGCTGGTGACGAACGGGCTGGTCGGGTCAAACGGAATCGCGTTCTTGTTGACAGTAATTCCGATGGAATCCAGCACCTTCTCGGCGTCCTTACCGGTAATGTTCAGGTTACGGGTATCGAGCAGAATCAGATGGTTATCGGTTCCGCCGGATACAATATTAACGCCTTCGCCGACCAGAGTCTCGGCCAGCACCTTGGCATTCTTAACTACGTTCTCGGCGTAAGTTTTGAATGATGGCTGCAGCGCTTCACCGAACGATACGGCCTTGGACGCAATCACATGCATCAGAGGTCCGCCCTGAGAACCAGGGAAGACTGCTTTATCAATAGCGGCAGCCCATGGCTGTCTGCATAGAATCATCCCGCCGCGCGGACCGCGCAGGGTTTTGTGCGTAGTTGTAGTAACGAAGTGGGCATGAGGAACCGGGCTCGGGTGAAGACCGGCAGCCACCAGACCGGCAATATGGGCCATATCGACCATGAACAGGGCGCCTACATCATTCGCAATCGAACCGAGTGCGGCAAAATCAATGGTACGCGGATATGCGCTCGCACCGGCAACGATCATTTTGGGACGGTGCTTGAAGGCGGCTTTGCGCACTTCATCATAATCGATCAGGAAGGAATCCTCCTGTACGCCATAAGCCACGAAGTTATACAGAATGCCGGAAGCATTCACCGGGCTGCCGTGGGTCAAATGGCCGCCATGTGCCAGGTTCATACCGAGAACGGTATCGCCGGGCTTGAGCGCAGCCAGGTATACAGCCATATTGGCCTGTGCGCCGGAATGCGGCTGCACGTTGGCATGCTCGGCACCGAACAGCTCCTTGGCACGGTCGCGGGCCAGGTTCTCTACGATGTCCACATCTTCACAGCCGCCGTAGTAACGCTTGCCGGGATAACCTTCGGCGTATTTATTGGTAAGCACGGAGCCCATAGCTTCCATGACGGCTTCACTTACAATATTCTCTGAGGCAATAAGTTCAATGTTCGCACGCTGGCGGCTCAGTTCGAGGCCCATCGCTTCCAGTACTGCCGGGTCACTTTTACGCAATTGTTCCATGTTTCTAATTTCCTCCCTATAACTCTGATTTATGTGGTGTTAAGACGAAACCGTTAAATAAAGCCCATCACTTCAGTCACAATTCGCGGAACCGCTAGTCTCAGGCGTGCGGTACACAGCCCGTTCCCCGCCGATCAGCGGCGGTCTGCTCCATGCGGCATTGACCCGGGCAGCCCCGATATACCGCAGGCTAGGCCGGTAAGGTACAGCTATCCTGCGCAGATGCATGCCGATCAGGGTCTCCCCGATATCTATACCGGCATGAGCTTCAATGGTCTCTGCCAGCACCGGATCTGTCATGGACTGGTAGGCCGCAGCAGCCATGGAGCCCCCAGCTCCCGGAATGGGTACAGCCGACACCTCTCTAAGGCCAAGGGCTTCCAGCAGGGCACGTTCCATCACCAGCGAACGGTTCAAATGCTCGCAGCACTGATAGACCGGGTGAAAACCAAATTCATCCGCAATCTGCGTAATCCCCTCCAGCAGCTGCCGCGCAACCTCCAGCGCACCGCCTGTCCCAATCCGCTTCCCCGCCACTTCACTCGTGCTGGCTCCTACGGCCAGGATTTTTCCCGGACCGAGCTTTCCCGCTACTGCAAGTTCACGCGTTACCGCAGCAGTGGCCGCGGAGAGCGAAAGCTCCCCGCTGTCCGTTAGCTGCTGCTCTGCAGCCGCCATACCGGATAAGCGCTCATCTCCTGACTTCTGCTTCAGGATTTCCTCCATCTTACCGCCCCCTTCAACCGTTTCTGATTTCCATGGAGATGCAACTTTTAAACAAAAAAGAGCAGTCCGCAGGTTGAACTGCGGATGTGCTCTTTTGCCCAGGCGACCGGCCGTTTATTCCAGGTGCTCCATCGTGGTTTCATCCACACTTGTCGCCAGTTACACCGGAACCGGATCATATTTATTACATCTTAAGGGATAGTCCACAAAAAATCAACCACTTCAAAGCCGTCTTAGCGATTCAAGCTTATCGAGCAGACCGTACAGCGCCGTGCGGATCTCGGATGCCGCCAGCTCGTAATCTTCCCGCGAGCCGCCGAACGGATCACTGATATCGAAGCTGGGGATACGCTGGCGGATCTCAATCATCCGCTGCATAGCCGCTGCATCCGGTTCGGTGCCCAGGGCCAGGTTCAGCTCCGCCTCTGCATACAAGCTGTCCAGCTCCCGGATATCGGCATTCACGGATTCCTGCGTCTGGACATACTCCTTAAGAGTATGGGTCTTGGTAACGGCGTCAGGAAAATACTGCAGCAAGTGCCGCTTATGCGCTCCTGTCAGGGTAAGAATCAGATCGGCCCAGGCTACCGCCTCCCCGTCCAGCTGTGAGGATACGATGCGGTCCTGAATCCCTTCATCCTGCAGAATGCCCGCAGCATGTCTGGATATGGAAGTACCCGGGACAGCAGAAACGCCGGCAGACCGCACCTCCACCTGAATGCCCCGCTCCTTCGCAAGCTTCCGCAGAAGCCCTTCGGCCATGGGACTACGGCAGGTATTACCTGTGCAGACAAATAAAATATGCAGCAACCTTTCCACCTCCGGTAAACATTATAATTTCGATTGGTACAGCCTAAAAATTATGGGTATTGCCGTTATTGTATCAAAAGATGAACATCAAGCCAAACGCAAGGAGAATGGCTCCGCCCAGCGCTTCCCCGTACTCTCCGAGGCCGCGGCTCACCCGCCTGCCCAGCAGCAGCCCAGTAATGGACATAACACCGCCGCAGGCACCGAAGGCCAGCACGGTTAGTATAATACTATTCACAAACATCCCGAGTGAAACCCCGACCGAGAAAGAATCCACGCTTACACTGAGTGAGATCAGCAGCATCCCCCAGATCGTCCGGTGATCCATCTGCCGGCTGCTGCCGCCGTCGTCCTGGCGGAAGGAATTGAACACCATATGTCCGCCCAGCAGTACAAGCAGACCTCCGGCTGCATAGGTGGTAACCTGTCCCAGCAAATGGCCGACATAGCTGCCCGTGAACAAGCCCAGCAGCGGCATCAGCACATGAAAAAAAGCAATCAGCAGGCTAAGCTGCAGCACATGCAGCAGCCGGATACCCCTCATCCCGATGCCCACGCCCAGCGAGAACGCATCCATTCCCAGCGCAATTGCCATAATAGCTATTGTTACTAACTGGCCCCAGCCGCCATGTATCCCGCCCCAACCCCCATATATTCCGTCCCAGCCCATGAATAACCCTCCACCCTGAGTCCGTAAGTTCTTGTACAACAACGATATGCGGACAAGATGGTATTCATGACTGTGAGGTGGATGGCAGGGTGGGCCGGAGGGACCAGGGCCTGCGTGAAATCAGGTGTATCAGCTTAACTGAAAATTCATTTTTCGGGTTTATCGAAATATTCCTTTGCTTTTTTGAGGATGGCCAGCTCTTCCTCCATCTCAGCCAACTGCCCCTCCATCTCCGCCAACTGCTGACCGCGTTCCTTCAGTTGGCGTTCAAGCTCTCTGAGTTTGTCCAGATCGGCTTCCTGATCCTTTCCACTCATAGAAACACCTCCACGTTAATCTTATGAGTTCCAGTCTCTTAGCAGTAGGATATGGTCCATGCCATGCTAACAGCAGCTTGCTAACCGGCGTCGATCACCGTATCACCGGCAGCTTTCATCAGCCGGTTCATGATGGCTGCGCCGAGGCCCGTGACCGGGCAGGCCTCGGCCAGAATGTACGTGGCCCCCGCTTCATCGAAGCGCCGCAAGGCGGCATACAGGAAGCGGGCGGCCTCCTCCGGCGAGGACAGCGAGCCGAGAGACACCGTGCAGGCGGCCGGGTCGGCGGGATACAGGGCCCTGTGATCCTCGAAGAGGAGCAGGCCCGTGATCTCGCCCGCCCGCTGCGCCGCCTGCAGCAGCCCGGCGGCGGTCTCCGCCACGCGCTGCGCGGAGGAGCCGCGTACGATGCCAAGCGCGCCGCGCGGGGCATAGTGCGTGTACTTCATGCCCGGCGCGCGCGGCGCCGGGCTGCTGCCGGCGGCCGGCGCCGCGGCGGCCGCTTCAGTGCCGGTCACCGCCGCGAGCTGCTCGGCGGTGATGCCTCCGGGACGGAGCACGGCTACCGTCCCGTCCGGCTGCACCTGCACCACGGTCGACTCCAGGCCGACCCCGGCCGCGCCGCCGTCCAGAACCCCGCCGATATATCCGGCGAGGTCTTCCAGCACATGGGCGGCCAGCGTCGGACTCGGCCGCCCGGAGCGGTTGGCGCTGGGCGCTGCAACCGGGCAATCCGCCGCGCGCAGCAGCGCAAGCGCCACCGGATGATCCGGCATACGCACGCCAACCGTATCCAGGCCCGCCGTTACCAGCGGCGAGAGAACGCCGGGACGGACCGGCAGCACCAGCGTCAGCGGGCCGGGCCAGAAGGCATCGATCAGTGCCGAGGCCACCGGATGCACCTCCGTCACCAGACGTTCGAGATCCTCCCGCCGGGCAATATGTACGATCAGCGGGTTATCGGAGGGACGGCCTTTGGCTGCGAATACCGCTTCAACCGCTGCGGTATTCCTCGCGTCTGCGCCCAGTCCGTACACCGTCTCCGTCGGAAAGGCCACCGTCTCCCCGCTCCGCAGCAGCGCTGCCGCTTCCGAGATCATGCCGTGGTCACACCCGCCCGGCTGCCAGCCGGCAGAACTCCCCAATTCGCCGTCCGTTCCCGCCTCACCGGAAGCAAGGCTCCAGTACAGAGTGGACTCTATATGACCGCTGCGGCGCTGGGCCGCAAACGGTGAATATTGATCTTCAGTCATCTATCATCACTAGCTTTCTTATTGAATTCTTATATTTCGAACAAAGTCACCTTGACGGATGGACAGGATTACCTTCACGCCAAAACAATGTATGCTGTTTTTCACATACATTTGGGCCATGCGCCTGCGTGGCAGCCATTGTATGCTGTTTTTGGCATACATTTGGGCCATGCGCCTGCGTGGCAGCCATTGTATGCTGTTTTTGGCATACATTTGGGCCATGCACCTGCGTGGCAGCCATTGTATGCTGTTTTTGGCATACATTTGGGCCATGCACCTGCGTGGCAGCCATTGTATGCTGTTTTTGGCATACATTTGGGCATGCGCCTCCCGTGCCAGCACAATATATACTGTTTTTCACATACATTAGAGCATGCGCCTCCCGTGCCAGCACAATATATACTGTTTTTCACATACATTAGAGCATGCGCCTCCCGTGCCAGCACAATATATACTGTTTTTCACATACATTAGAGCATGCGCCTACCGTGCCAGCACAATGTATGCTGTTTTTCACATACATTCGGTTCATAAGACCCGTACCAGTTGATTGCATTTGGTTTCAAGCACCTTGTCCACAACAGGAAGAAAAAATAGTTTACTATACGACCAAAACGGCCCCCTCAGGCGGAGCCGCTTCTGCTCAAGTGCTGCAATCATCGTACCATATCCGGCGCAAAAACTGTAGAATCCAATGTACGTTTATGCCATGCTTTTCAGGACATTCAGGAGAACAGCCCGCAGATCCAGCTCCAGATATTCTTCAGCAGCTCCCACACGAAGAACTTTACCTTCGGTGCCTCAGCAGCATCCCCCGCGCTTTCTTCCTTGTTAGATGAATCAGATAGACTGGATACTGCCCCTTTCGCTGTTCCATCCGCAGCCTTCACCTTCGCGCCGTCTTCCGAAGCCTTGGCTGAGACCTTAGTAACATCCTTCGCCCCTGCCTTCGCAGCAGCCGGTTCCGCAGCCGCAGCATCCCCGGTTCCCGCATCGATGAAGCAGAGCGGCGGAAACAGCACACACCACCAGTTCTGCCCTTTGCCTGCGCCAAGCGTGACCCGGACAGCCTCATATTCTCCGGCAGGGTAGACCCGGCCGCCATACATTTTGGTCGGAAAAGGAACCGTGCCCAGCTCCACCTGATAGCCGTACTCAATCCCGCGCTGCGCCAGCTCTCTGCCCACCAGCTCATTCAGCTCCGGCAGATGATTACGGATCAGGGCACGGGCCTGCTCCAGACTCTGCGGATCTTCAAGCCCCGCCACCCACTGATTAATCTGCTCCACGATCCGGTCACGAATCTGGCGCTTCACCAGCTGATCCCCGGTGCCGTCCGAATTCGCCAGAATACGCAAGCGGATGGACTCCTGCGGGATGGATACCTCTGCTACGGCAGCATCACTTTTTTGCCCTTCCCAGGCCATCATCAGAATCATAAAAAAACAAATTAAAATGGCAGTATACTTAAAGGTAATCCGCAGGGAATCCCCGCGCTCCAGCTTAACATCCTCCATCTTCCGCAGCCCCTCTCCCTCTGAACCTCTTATGCTCCCAGTATGTCCAGGAATGAGAGACTGCAAACCTAGTAATCTATTATTTATGAAGCAGGAAATCTAGCGGCTAGATTTTGGACAAGAGGGATTTGCCCTTCGTGTCCGGCTGCGGCAGCGGAAGATCATCCTCCACATCCTGCCCGTAGAGCCTTACGCTCATCGCTATCCCCATACAGGCCATATTAATCAGCAGCGAGGTCCCGCCGTAGCTGATGAACGGGAGAGTAATGCCGGTAAGCGGCATCAGTCCGGTCATTGCACCGATATTCTCCAGAATCTGATACAGCAGCATCGCTACGATCCCGACGATCAGGAGCGGCCCGCCGCGGTCCCTGCATTCCAGGGCAATCAGAATTAATCGGTGGATCAGGATGAAAAAGAGCAGCAGCAGCGCCGCAGCGCCCAGGAACCCGAATTCTTCCCCGATCTGCACAAAAATCGACTCCGAATACAGATAAGGCACGCGGTTGCTCTGTACGGAGCTGCCCTGCAAATAGCCTTCTCCCTTCAGGCCCCCGGAGCCGATCGCTGTCTGGGCATTTTTCGTCTGATAGCTCGCAGTACTGCTCGCCAGCTCAGGCACCAGCCAAGGGTCAAACCGGCTGACGAAATGGTCCCGGCCCAGCGTTTTTTCAATGAAATTAACCGTCTGTTCGTGATAGTTGATATAGCACAGGATGAAGCCCAGAATTGCTCCGCCCGCGATAATCAGCCCGATCAGCGCATGGGAGAATTTGATATGCCCGATCCATAGCAGGCCAAGCAGGATTACGATATAGCTGAGCGCATTGCCCAGATCATTCTGGATGATGACCAGTGCGCATGGCATCAGTGCAATCAGACCCAGCGGCACGACATCGCGCCAGAACTGGAGCCGGGCTTTATTTTTGCGGACAAGCACTGTGGTCAGACAAATAATCAGAATCAGCTTGAACAGCTCCGCCGGCTGAATGCTTAAGTCTCCAATACCGATCCAGCCCTGGGCACCATTCTTGACCTTGCCGAAAAAGCTGACCGACAGCAGAATCCCGATCCCGGCGATGTATATATAGAGTCCGTAACGCACCAGCAGGCGGTAATCGAACAGGGTAATCAGGATAAAAGCGATAAAACCCAGCGCATAATATTTAAGCATGGTGATATGCATACCATCCAGGTCGTCTCTTCCGTGAGTCACACTGTAAATGGAGAAGATACAGATCCCCATCAGCATAATCAAAATAAGCACAATGCTGCCGTCTATTCTTTTGATTCTCTGCAACATAAGGATATACCCCTCAACCTCTCCGGATTAGGAATCCGCCCGCTGCACCCAGCCCAGGCTTCAACCCACTAATCTCCATTGTAATTCAATTGGGAGCAAAAAAATACCGGAACCCTTCGTATACGAAGAATTCCGGTATAGATGAAGCATCCAGCTTCCCCATATGCGCGGGCTTTACTATTCTTAATGAGTTAACTTCTTTTGGCGGGAGCCGGGGAAGAATACAGCGCAGGACTCGGCAAATCCTCCTCCACCTCTTGCCCGTGCAGACGCACGCTCATGACAAGCCCTATGCTCGCCATGTTGATCAGCAGTGAGGTTCCCCCGAAGCTGATGAACGGCAGCGTAATCCCCGTCAGCGGCATCAGGCCCAGGAAGGCCCCGATATTCTCAAAAATCTGGTACAGCAGCATCGCCACCACCCCGACGATCAGGAATGGACCGCCCCTGTCCTTGCACTCCAGTGCAATTAGTATCATCCGGTGAATCAGGATAAAGTACAGCAGCAGCACCAGCGCCGATCCGACAAAGCCGTATTCCTCCGCGATCTGGACAAAAATGGAGTCCGAATAGGTGTATGGCACACGGTCGGTCTGCACTGAGCTGCCCGTCATGTAGCCTTCACCGCTCATCCCGCCGGAGGCGATCGCTATTTTGGCGTTCTTTGTATGATAGATCGCTTTGGCCGTCGCCTTATCCGGCACCAACCAAGGGTCGAAGCGCTCGATCCAGTGCGAGCGTTTGATATCTACCAGGAAATCCTTAATTTCATCGTGATAATGAATATAGCTCATAATTCCGGCAGCCGCAGAGCCGCCTATAACCAGCAGTCCGATCAGCGCATGGGTGAATTTAATATTACCGATCCACAGTAGGCCGATCAGAATAACGATGTACGAGAGCGCATTTCCCAGGTCATTCTGGCTGATTACGATCACAAACGGCAGGAGACTGAACAATGCCAGCGGAACCACATCGCGCCAGAACAGCAGCTTATTCTTTTTTTTGCGGACCAGTACAGCCGCCAGGAACAGAATTAGAATCAGCTTGAACAGCTCAGCCGGCTGAAGACTGAAGCTGTTGCCGAACTTGATCCAGCCTTGCGCACCGTTCTGCTCTGTGCCGACAAAGCTGACCAGGATCAGAATGCCAATCCCCGTGATGTACACATATAACGCATATTTTACAAGTAACCGATAGTCCACGAACGTCAGTCCGAAAAAGGCAACGAAGCCTATGATATAGAACTTGATCATCTTGATATGCGACCCGTCCAGCCTATCGCGCCCGTGGGTCACACTGTATATGGAGAAAATGCTGACCACCATCAGCAGCATAAGAATCACCACGATGACGCCGTCAATCTTCTTAATCTTCTGAAGCATATTCTGTCTCCTTACTCAGTACTGGTTCTTCCCGTTCTTGTCTCCCGGCAGCAGCCCAGGCAGAAGTTCCGTCCTGTCTATTGTAAAGGATGGGAGCGCCTAAATACAATTTCCATCGTTTGGGGGGGCTCTGTCAGGTGAACAGCCGGACCGCCTTCCCTGCAGCGGACTAAGCGGACCTTATTCGCTGCAAAAGCACCTTCCCGGGAGTTATGCGGACAGAAAGGACGCTATTCGTTCAGTTGGTTCCTCAAACAGGCCTGTTTACAGGTAATAAGCTCCACTCAGTCCGTTCCCCGTCCTCACCGGGCTATCCCGAGCACATGCCGGGGAATCCCGGCGAGATCATCGATGGTGATGATCTCGTCCCAATATCCGGCTGCCCGCAGCAGTCCGGCTACCTGCTCGGCCTGCCCCTGGCCGAGCTCAAAGCCGACCAGGCGCGGCGGAGCCGGGAGCAGCGGCAGCTGCTCCATCATGCGGCGGTACGGGTCCAGCCCGTCCCCGCCGCCGTCCAGTGCCGTACGCGGCTCATGATCGCGCACCTCGCGCTGCAGCCCGGCGATGTCGCCGCCGGGGATGTACGGCGGGTTGGAGACGAGGATATCCGTCTCCAGCCCCGCAAACGGCTCGAGCAGATCGCCGAGCCGCAGGTCAACGGCCGTGCCGTGCCGCTGCGCATTGCGCCGGGCCACGGCCAGCGCGCCGGGCGAGATATCGCCGGCGCAGACCCGCCACGCCGGCGCTTCCGCCGCCAGCGTGACGGAGATCGCTCCGCTGCCGGCGCCGATATCGACGGCGGTCAGCGGCCGCGCGGCGCAGGCGAAGCCCGCGCCGCTCTCCCGGCGGGCGGCGGTGCGGCCCGCCCCGTAGTGGGCGGCTGCTTCATCCGCAGCCGCCTCATTTCGCGGTCCCGCTTCGCCCCGCACCGCCCCAGCCTCACCGCCCGCAGCTGTCCGCCGCTCGTCTCCTTCAGCTTCACGTGCGGCTTCGCCCCGCACCCCCGCCAGCCCGTCCGGCCACAGCTCCGCGCCGTACTTCAGAATCGCCTCCACGAGCAGCTCTGTCTCCGGGCGGGGGATCAGCACATCGGGCGTGACCTCGAAGGTCCGGCCGTAGAACTCCTGCTCGCGGGTGATGTATTGCACCGGTTCTCCCGCCGCCCGGCGGGTCACCAGCGCTTCCCATTCGGCCTTGCGCGCCAGCGGGAACGGATCAGCCAGCGCCATGTAATAAGCCGCCCCGGACAAGCCCAGCACATGCTCCAGCAGGAGCTGGCTGCTGCGCTGCGGCTCCATAAGGCCGTGCCCGGCCAAAAAAGAAGAAGCCTCCGCAAAGGCTTCCCGGATGCTTTGCAATTCCGACATGACGTAAGAGTCGTGTTTCAAAGCATTATTCTCCTTTTTCCATCAATTCTGCTTGTTCCGCAATCGACAGCGCCGAGATAATCTCGGTAATATCCCCGTTCATCACCTGGTCCAGACGGTGGAGGGTCAAGCCGATCCGGTGATCCGTCACACGGCTCTGCGGGAAGTTGTAAGTACGGATACGCTCACTGCGGTCACCGGTTCCCACCTTGCTTTTGCGTTCTCCGGAATACTTCGCTTCCTCTTCCTGACGCTTCAGATCTGAGATCCGGGTACGCAGCACCTTCAGCGCTTTATCTTTGTTAGAGTTCTGGGACTTGCCGTCCTGGCAGGTAGCCACGATCCCCGTAGGTACATGGGTTACACGCACTGCCGATTTGGTCGTATTAACGGACTGTCCGCCCGCACCGCTCGAACAGAAGGTATCGACACGGATATCCTTGTCATGAATCTCGATTTCGAAGTCTTCCGCTTCCGGCATTACAGCAACCGTAGAGGTAGACGTATGGATACGTCCGCCGGATTCTGTAGTAGGGATGCGCTGCACACGGTGTGCGCCGCTTTCGAATTTCATTTTGCTGTACGCGCCGCGTCCGGTAATTTGGAAGATCACTTCCTTGAAGCCGCCGAGATCATTTGTGTTCACATCCATCAGCTCCACGCGCCAGCCCTGGGTATCGGCATAACGGGTATACATCCGGTAGAGGTCAGAGGCGAACAAGGCCGCTTCGTCACCGCCGGCTGCGCCGCGGATTTCCACGATTACGTTCTTGTCATCGTTAGGGTCCTTAGGCAGCAGGAGCAGACGAATCTTCTCCTCAAGAACAGCCTGACGCTCCGACAGCTCCTCGATTTCCATCTTGACCATTTCTTTCATTTCATCATCAAGCTTCTCGGCCTGCATCATCTTCGCAGCTTCAAGCTCTTCCATTACGTTCTTATATTCGCTATACGCCTCGAAGGCGGGCTGCAAGTCGGATTGTTCTTTGGAATAGTCCCTCAGTTTCTTACTGTCGCTTGCAACATCCGGGTCACATAGCAGTTCACTGAGTTTCTCATAGCGGTCCGCCAGGGATTGCAATCGGTCCAACAAGGGAATTCACCTCTCCTGATTCAAATTCTTCGTTCAATATTACTTTAAATTGTTGCTACAACTGAAGTAGATATACGACTTTATATTATACCACCACAAGCTTCAATTGGCTACACTGCCGGCGGCGGGGATGGGGAAATCTTTTTGAAAATGATTCAGATGACGCAAAGAAACCATCCAGCAAGCAAACCTCTACCCCTGAATGGCCTCTCTATAATAAGCGAAAAGTATCTATACGTTGAACCGGAAATGCATAACGTCGCCGTCCTGCACCAAATATTCCTTACCTTCCAGACGCAGCTGCCCGCGTTCCTTGGCACCGTTCATTGAACCTGCCGCCACCAGATCGGTGTAGGCTACAACCTCCGCCCGGATAAACCCGCGCTCGAAATCCGTATGAATCACGCCCGCTGCTCCAGGGGCCTTGGTGCCCTTGCGGATGGTCCAGGCACGAACCTCTTGAACGCCCGCAGTGAAATAAGTGTACAGGCCCAGCAGCTTGTAAGCCGCTTTGATCAGACGGTTAAGCCCGGATTCCTGCAGCCCCAGCTCCTCAAGGAACATCGCCTTGTCTTCGCCTTCCAGCTCTGCAATCTCCGCTTCCACCTTCGCACTGATCGGCACGACTTCAGCATTCTCGGCTGCTGCGAATTCACGGACCTGCTGCACATAAGGATTCTCCTCGGCAGTCGCCACTTCATCCTCGCCCACATTCGCCGCATACAGCACCGGCTTCAGGGTGAGCAGGTGAAGATCACGCACGATCAGACGCTCATCGTCAGACAACTCCAGACTGCGTGCAGGCTGGTCCTGATACAGGGCTTCCTTCACGCGCTCGAGTACTTCTACTTCCTGGGCGTATTTCTTGTCGCCGCCCTTGATGTTTTTGCGGGAACGCTCAATCCGTTTCTCCACGCTCTCCAGGTCAGCCAGAATCAGCTCCAGGTTAATCGTCTGGATGTCGCTGATCGGATTCACCTTGCCGTCTACATGGGTCACGTTCTCATCAACGAAGCAGCGCACCACATGAACAATGGCATCCACCTCGCGGATATGGGCCAGGAACTTGTTGCCCAGGCCTTCGCCCTTGCTCGCGCCGCGCACCAGTCCTGCAATATCGACGAATTCAAAAGCGGTCGGAACCGTCTTGTTCGGCTGTACCAGCTCTACCAGCTTATCCAGACGTTCGTCCGGTACTTCTACAACCCCGACGTTCGGGTCGATGGTGCAGAACGGATAGTTGGCGGATTCTGCGCCCGCTTGTGTAATTGCATTGAATAATGTCGATTTGCCTACGTTGGGAAGTCCAACGATACCTGCTTTCAAAGCCATTTATATGACAACTCCTATTTTCGGTTGGTTTGATCACCGCATGAAATCCCGAACTGATCTCAAACCATTATATATTAGAACAAATTCTCCAGCAACAGCGGATGTCAAGGGCAAGCGAACAAACTCATCTTACCGGGTAAAAAATATTTACTTGGCGCTGTCCATTATGTTCGGGTTATTGCGTACATTTGGCCCACACGCCTCACCCTAGCCCATTGTGGTCGGTTTTTCGACTACATCCAGCCTACACGGCGCGTCCGCTCCAATTGCAATCGGTTTTTCGATTACATCCAGCCTACTTGGCATGCCCGCTTCAATTGTGGTCGGTTTTTCGATTACATTTCGACTACACGCTGCACCAGTCCCATTTTATCCGTTTTTCCGTGAATCCTTGGCTCACACACCGCCGCACTTACTCCCGAACACTGCCCCTTTAAGCAAAAAGACTCCTTGAGGAGTCCAGTTACTTTGGCTGGTGCTATGCAGAACCTTATGCCTGCCTTGTGCTACTTTCCGCCTGCAGCCTACAACGTCTTGGACATCGTGATGTCTGTAACCTGGAAGCCCATTTTCATATATAGCCCGAAGGCGCGTTCGTTGTGACCGAAGACATGCAGGCCGATCTTGGCCGCCTTCAGCTTCCGGGCTTCTTCATCCAACAGGAGCAGTGTCCGCTTGCCATAGCCCCGGCCCTGGAACGGCTCGAAGATATAAATGTCATAAATGAACGCCTCCCGCACCCCGCGGTTCTCGGTCACGTTGAACCAGAGATAACCGGCCTCAGTCCCCGAAGTCTCCTCTACTACCGAATAGAAATAAGCTCCCGCCGTATTGAGGCCTTGCGGCAGGTAGCGATTCATCGATTCCCGGGCCTGCGCTAACGCTGTATCTGCATCCCAGGCACCGGCTTGTACTTTCTCTTCTGCGTAGTCGCGGGTAGATTGCTTCAAGAACGACTGAAACGCAGTTTCGTCCATCGGGATTAGTGTAATCGTCATTTGGATACATACCTTCCTTCGGTTCTGATTATAAAAGCAAGCCTGGCATCAGCGCCGGACCAGACGCGGCGTTCCGCGCAATGCGGCAAGATCCGGCGCGCCGATGCCGAACATCACTGTCCGCAGCTCCAGCTCTACCTGGGCCAGCGCCTGATCCAGCGCCTCCTCGGAGCTGACGGCCGGACCCAGCAGTCCCCGTCCGAAGCCCGCCAGATCCGCGCCAAGAGCCAGCGCCTTGGCGGCATCAACGCCGTTCTTCAACCCGCCGCTGCCGATCAATGCCCCGTGCGGAGAGACCGCGCGAACCTCGGCAATGCACTCCGCCGTGGGAATGCCCCAGTCGGCGAAGGCCTCCGCTGCCGCACGCCGCACCGGATCGATGCTGCGGAACTTCTCTACCTGGCTCCAGGAAGTGCCGCCTGCTCCGGCGACATCAATGAAGGCAGCGCCAGCCTGATATAGCCGGGCGGCGGTATCGCCGTCAATCCCCCAGCCGACCTCCTTGATCCCCACTGGAATCTCAAGGCTCCGGCATAATGCCTCTATCCGCTTCAGCAGGGAACCGAAGCCGGTGTCACCCTCGGGCTGGAATACCTCCTGCAGCCCGTTCAAATGGAGAACCAGCCAGTCCGCTCCGGCAATCTCAACCGCCCGGCGGCATTCTTCTACCCCGAAGCCGTACGCGAGCTGCACAGCTCCAACATTTGCAATAACCGGAATCGTGGGGGCATTGGCCCGCACATGGAAGGTAGCCGCCAGCTCAGCGCGTTCTACAGCCGCGCGCACCGAGCCGACTCCCAGCGCCCAGCCCCGGCGCTCCGCCGCTTCGGCCAGCCGCTCATTGATCTTCCCTGTAGCCGCGCTTCCCCCGGTCATAGAGCTGATCAACAGCGGGGTACGCAGCGCACGGCCTAAGAATTCAGTATCCAGTGAGATAGTATCATAATCCAGCTCCGGCAGCGCGTTATGGCGGAACCGGTACTGCTCGAACCCGGTCGTAATTCCGCTGCCGGCCACATCTTCATTCAGGCAGAGCCGTACATGCTCAATCTTCCGTTCTCCGGTTCTGGAGTCGGGCAGCAGAGATTTATGTCCGGCAAGACCTAAGCCTGCTGCCTCCTGCCCTGGCTGAGGCCCTGTGCCTGACGGCTCCACAGCGCTCTGCGGCACACCGTTTCGCGGCATATCATTCATGCTGTCTTCCTCCGTTTCTGCTGCACTATTTTCAAACCAACATCACCGTGCGGAGAATGTATGCTGTTTTCCACATACATTCAGACCTTGTGCCTGCCTCCGAGCACAATGTATGCTGTTTTCCACACACATTCAGACCTTGTGCCTGCCTCCGAGCACAATGTATGCTGTTTTCCACATACATTCGGCCATACGCCTGCCTGCAAGCACCATGTATGCTATTTTCCACACACATTCAGACCTTGTGACTGCCTCCGAGCACCATGTATGCTGTTTTCCACATACATTCGGCCATACGCCTGCGTGCGAGTACAATGTATGCTGTTTTCCACATACATTCAGACCTTGTGCCTGCCTCCGAGCACTATGTATGCTGTTTTCCACATACATTCAGACCTTGTGCCTGCCTCCGAGCACAATGTATGCTGTTTTCCACATACATTCGGCCATACGCCTGCGTGCGAGTACAATGTATGCTGTTTTCCACATACATTCAGACCTTGTGCCTGCCTCCGAGCACAATGTATGCTGTTTTCCACATACATTCGGCCATACGCCTGCCTGCAAGCACCATGTATGCTGTTTTCCACATACATTCGGCCATACGCCTGCGTGCGAGTACAATGTATGCTGTTTTCCACACACATTCAGACCTTGTGCCTGCCTGCAAGCACTATGTATGCTGTTTTCCACATACATTCGGCCATACGCCTGCGTGCGAGTACAATGTATGCTGTTTTCCACATACATTCAGACCTTGTGCCTGCCTCCGAGCACAATGTATGCTGTTTTCCACACACATTCGGCCATACGCCGTTATACCAGCCGATTGTATTCGGTTTTTAGCATACATTTAGCAACAAATAGCAACAAAGTCACACTACGAGTTACTCAAAGACCGATGCCCCTAGAAGGCGGCGAAACCGTCTCCACTTGCTATATATCCCGCTCCACAATTACCTTCCATTATAGCACAACTATAGCTCAACCCCGCTCGGCCGTTGAACGCTGGCGGGGTGCTCACTTTTCATATATGGCTTGCAATGTATTCGCCCACCAGCCTGCCGGACAAGGACACCACAGGGGTTCCCCCGCCTGGATGCGTGGTTCCGCCCACATACCACAGTCCCTTAACATCGCTGGAACGGTTGCCTGGACGGGAAAAGGTCTGCTTCACCGTATTGGAGGATATCCCGTAAATGGCTCCCTGATGCGCCAGCGTATCGCGGGCGATATCCTGCGGGGTATACCGCTCCAGCACATCTGCGGACGACAGACCGCTCACACCGTGGCTCTCCAGCACAGACAATACCCGCTCCCCGTACGCATCCCGCTCCTCACTCCAATCGCACGCCGGGCTCAGATAAGGCGCATTAGCCAGAATGAACAGGTTACTGCCGCCCGCAGGCGCCATCTCAGGCTCGGAATAACCGGAGTGGCATACATACACTGTCGGCTGCTGCGGCGGGCGCTTATGCTCGAAGATGTCCTTGAATTCCTGCTCATAGTTCTCCGGGAAAAACACCGTATGATGCAGCAGCGCATCATATGTACGCGGCACGCCCGCCAGCGTTACCAGCCCGGACAGAGAGGGCTCGTACGCTTCAATCCTTCGGTCCGTCATTCCCGGACGAACCGCTTCAGGCAACAGCATCCGGTTGATGCTCAGGACATCGCCACCGGCAATCACAGTCTTGGCCGGGTAGAAGCCCTGCGCCGTGTCCACACCTTCTACCGCACCGGAGACTACGGAAATCCCTGTTACCTCTATGCCTGTAATCACCTGCACGCCCAGATTCCGGGCGAGTGAAGAGAGGCCGCTGATTAATTCATAGGTGCCGCCCTTCACCCCGTATACGCCTTCCTGAATCTCCAGATGACCCAGCATGGCGAAGATGGAGGGGGAACGATACGGCGATGATCCGACATAAGTGGCATAGCGGCCTAGCATAGCCAGCGTATTCGGATGGCTGAAGTAGCGGAGCAGCAGGTCATGCAGGCTGAGAAAAGGCCGGACCCGCACCAGATCCCTTACAAGTGAAGGGGAAAGCTTATCCCTCCAGGATAGCAGCAGCCTGTTCAGGAACTGCTTCTCGCTAAGCTGATACAGCCGCGAGGCTTCCTCCAGAAACTCCGGGAACTTCGCAGCATCTGCCGGGCTATAAGAGGCCATCTGCTCCAGCATTCGCCCGGTATCCCGTGAGAAATCAACCACCCTGCCGTCTGCGAAAACATTGCGGGTGCGCGGCTCCAGCTCATAGAGCTGGACATAATCCTCCATGCGGGCTCCCGCAAGCTCATAGAGCGAGCGGAAGACATGGGGCATCGTAATCGTACTTGGGCCGCGGTCGAAGGTATAACCCCCTGCCTGCACACGCTGCAGCTTGCCGCCGGGCTGCTGCTGGCGTTCCAGCACAGTGACTTCCCAGCCCTGCGCGGCAAGGGTGACCGCACAGGACAGCCCCCCGAATCCGGCGCCTATGATGACTGCCTTCGGTTTCATCCATAACGCCTTCCTTTCCATTCATAGCCTGCGCGCGTGCGGCTTCCGCGCCAGGATGCCACAGCAATCAGCGACAGGCAGAGTATACTCGCCGGCAGTAAGAGACAGAACCAGAACGGCTGCCGTCCGGCAGCATCACTGGTCCGTTTCACGGCCAGACCGGCAAGCAGCGCAGCAGCAGGCCACAGCGCCGCGCCTGGCTCTCCGCTTAAGCCATAGTATAGAACTGCGGCGGCTGGCACCACATACAGCGACAAATATACAATAAGCACACCCAGCAGCAGCAACGGGTTGCGGCCGATACCGGCATAGATATTCTTCCGGTAGCCGTTCCATACTTGCCGGGCGTTGTGGTACATCCGCATGAACACCTGCTCTGTAACATCCATGAGCGTCACTGTCCCCCCTGAACGTTTCACAGCTCTGGCCAGCGCCATGTCATCCACCAGCTCACTGCGGATGGCCTCATGCCCGCCGCAGCTGTCATAACTGTCCCGGTGAATCAGGATGAAGCCTCCATGCGCCGCAACAAATCGCGAATCTCTGGAGCCGCGGACCAGCGGAATGGGCAGGTGGCAGATGATGGTGAAGACCATCAGGGGAACCACCAGCCGCTCCAGCCAGGTTCCGGTCATCTGCCGGGGGAAGCCGGTAATCATGCCGCCGCCCGCTGCTTCAGCAGCAGAGAGCGCCGCCTGAAGCGCCCCCTGCTGAAGACGGACATCTGCATCCAGGAACAGCAGCCAGTCCCCGCTTGCCGCTTCTGCAAGCTGCGCACAGGCATGGGACTTGCCCAGCCAGCCCTCTGGCAACGGCCTTCCCTTCAGAACGCGTACCCTGCCGCCGCCCGTCTCTTCGGCAATAGCCCCCGTTCCGTCAGCCGATGAATCATCCAGCACAATAATCTCTGCCCCGATACTACCGGTGCAAGAGGCCATTACGGAGGTGAGACAATCCCCAATATTATCCGCTTCATTCCGGGCGGGGATCAGCACCGACAAGCGCAAGGACCGGGAGGAAGCCGGTGCTGACAGCACCTGTGCCGCTCTAGCTCCTGGCGCTGCCCCCAGCTTAGGGAGCTGCGCTGCATTCCACCTTGCGAACAAAAGCTGGAGCAGCAGCATACCAGTTACAGCCTGAAAGAACACATTCATCCTCTCCCTCCGCCCGGCCGCAGCAGATCAAGCCATTCATTGGTTGATCTCCCCCGGCGGAGGAGCGGCCGGAATTCATCCGGCATATAGCCTTGATGGTTAAGCACTTTGCAGCGGTGGGACTCCAGTTGTCCGCCAAGAACAGTCTCCAGCAGCCGGGCTATCGCCGAGCGGTCCATCTCCGCCCAAGGGAGCAGCAGCGGCGCACCGGCCAGCAGCGTAGCTTCCGGCTTGGTATGCCGGAACAGGCCGTGGTATAGCGTCACTGGGACTACCGCCGCCCTCGGACTGAGCCGCAGCGCCAAGGAAGCCCCTTCCTTCAGACTCAGCGGCCGTTGCTCCAGCGGCCGGATTTCCCCTTCAGGATACATCCAGACACTCTCCCCCGCCTCCAGCAGCCCGGCTGTATAGCGCAGGGAAGCCCGCGCATCTCCTGGACTTCCGGGGTCAATCGAATACGCGCCAAGCTTTCTGAAGAAGGCATACTTACGCAGCTGCTCCTCTTCCATCATAAAATAATGACGCTTCCCCGGCAGCTTGCCCACGGCATGATAGGCCAGCAGCCCGTCCCACCACGAGCTGTGATTCATGAGGTAGAGAATCCCCCGCCCCGCAGCCGCAGCGGGCTGAAGCTCTCCGCTGATTCCGATGAAGTGGAAATGTCTGCGGAGCAGATACATGGAATTATAGCGGTAGAATAACCAGTCAAATCTTCCCGATGGAACGGCTTCCAGCATAGCGCAGACTCCCTTCGGCTAAGAAAGCGCCTGCCACAGCGATCATCGCGCAGGCAGGCAGCCCCTCTGTCAGGCTGATCAGGCCGAACAGGATCAGGATCGCCTGATACAGGCGGGTGCCCCGGCGGGCAGCCAGGCGGGTGAACGGCACGGCCGGGAGCAGCATAGACAAGGCAGCACCTGCAATCAGCCACCCGCCGAAATTGCTCCAGGGCACCTGATAAAAGCCCCCGCCGCCCTCCCAGTGCCAGAAGTTCCTGGCATGGGCAACAGGGTCAAGCACCATATCCATCAGGACCGTCCAGAAGCCCACCTGCACGGCCCGCAGCAGCAGGAGCCGGAGGCCCCGCTGTCCGAAATTATGGCTGATCAGCACGGCATTGCAGACAACAGCAATCCAGGCGAAGCCCAGGGTAACCGGCACACCAAATAATAAAGGCCCGAGAATAGTAGAATAATTATAATCCCCAAACAACCGGCCGGAATGCACGCCTACCCATTCAACCGCCATTCCGCCTAACCAGATAAGAGCCGCCGCATACCAGAACCGCTTGGTCATCCGGCCTCCTGAAGAATTGACTGACCAGTCAGACATGAAGGGTTTGAATTGCCCCTTGATTACTAAGTCCAACCCGTAGGCACCGTAGAATACGAGAAATAATCCGTTAGAGAACTTCAGACTATCCGGAATTCCGAACACGATTAAGAGCAGCGCACCGATGGCATACCAGATCCAAAAAAGGGTTCGGACCATGGTCAGACCACCGCAGTTCTTACACCGGCATAACGCACGACCGTACGCTGGAACAGCTGAAGCTTGGCTTCATCGCTGACATAGGATCTTTTGCGGAAAACATCATACCCGTCTGCCTCCACAGCATCCAGAATAGCAGCATAGAAGGATGCGGCAAGCTCAATGGCAAGACCGCTCTCCAAAGGATAACTATCCACATGCGCAAGTCCTTGCCGGAACCAGTCCAGCGCTTCTGTCCGCAGCTCCTGAATAACAGCGGTGAACCGGTGATTGACCTCTCCGTCCTCCAGCTCCTGCTGGCTGTAGCCATGTCTGTCCATCACCTCAAGCGGCACATATCTGCGTCCTCTTCTGAGATCCTCACCTACATCGCGGATGATATTCACCAGTTGCATTCCTATCCCCAGCGCAATTCCCGAGGTCCGTGCCGCTTCACTCTGATCCTCCCGCAGAACAGGCAGCAGCATCTCCCCTACCGTTCCCGCTACAAGATAACAATAATCCTTAAGCTGCTCCATCGTGTCATAGGCTGTGAAGGTAAGATCTCTAAGCTGTCCCTCCATTTGCAAAAGAAACGGCTCACGCTGAAGCTGCGGGAAGCTGCTGAACAGCCAGCGCAGCGCCGGCCAGATGAAATGCCCGTCCGCCTGCTCCAAATTCATGAAATGCTCCCGAAGCTCATGGATGCTGTACGGCGCGCCTTCCGGCTCATCCACACTATCGTCTATAATCCGGCAGAAGGCATAAATAACATGCACCGCTTCTCGCCTGGGACTTGGCAGAACATCAAACGCCTTATGGAACGAAGTGGACCCTTTCTTCATCAGTTCCTCACATTGCTGCAGTATCCTTTCATCCATGTACGCTCATCTCCTTTATCATTTCCTGAACGGCAAGCTTCGCTCCCTGCATCACAATCGGCACACCGCCGCCCGGATGGACGGAAGCACCAGCGGCATAGAACCCCTTAAGCGGATACGGCTTCGGCTGGGGCCGGAATACTCCCGACTGGCTCAGCAGCGGTGCAATACCGAAGCTGCCCCCGCCGTACATTCCTTCCTGCTCCGCATCGGCAGGCGTTCTCAGTCTGCGCCAGATCACACTCGCGGTAAGCCCGGGGAAGCCCCGCTTCTCGGCATCCGACATGACTGTATCGGCTAGTGCTCCGGCTATTTCCTCCCAGTTCTTGTCCGGCGCCGCCGGGACTGGAACAAGGAAATAGAGCACGCTCTGTCCGGGAGGGGCTGCACTATCGTCCAGTGCTGCCGGATTAAATACATAATAAGATGAATCCTGGGGAATTTGTCCCCGGTCAAACAGCTCGTGAAGGCTGCTGTTCAGACTGTCCGGCAGGAAGAACTGGTGCACCAGCGAATCCGGCCAGCGCTTATCCGTGGCTGCATAGATCAGCAGACAGCCCGAGGAGGGCTTCCAGGTGCCGCGTTTTATGGCCTTAGCTGTTACGGCTCTGCCCATATTCGCCGTCACAACCGGTGCCTGTTCCTGCTTGAACACACCAGGAGGCAGCAATTGCTCGACATTCGGGAAATCCCCATTGTACAGAACGGCATCATAGGAAATTGACTGCCCCTGAACAACAACTCCGCAGCAGCGGCTCTCTTCAACAATCAGGGATTCCACCTCTGTGCCCGTATGAATCTCTACCCCGCGGTTTTCCAGCTCCCGGGCCATGATCTGTGGCAGCGTCCCATATCCGCCCTTCAGCATCCAGATGCCGAAGGCATGCTCGGCGTAAGGAAGCATGGTGTAAATGCCAGGTGTACGGAAGGGTGCTCCTCCAATATACAAGCTCTGAAGGGAGAACGCATCCTTAAGCTCCTCACTGCGGAAATACTGGCCGATAGCAGAGCGCAGATTCCGGTAAGCACGCAGGCGGACCATCAGCGACAGGTTAGCCGGACTGAAGAATTCCCGCCCGCTTGCATATCCCCGCTCCAGGAACGAGGTCCGCCCCTGCGGATACAGCACCGACATGTCCTTCATGAACCGGGTGAAGCCCTTGCCCTCTCCGGGATAGAGCCGGTCAATCTCCTCCGCCTGCGCCGTAGCATCCGCGAATTTGGTCAGCACCCGCCCGCTTCTGAAGTGAACCCGGTAGAGCGGATCACAGTGCAGCAGCTCCAGGCTGGATCGCGGAAGGCCGCCTTCCTCCAGAATACCCAGAAGCATCTCCGGCAGCAGCACAATGGTAGGACCGCGGTCAATCCGGTAGCCGTCCTGCTCTTCAAAAGCCACCCGGCCGCCTGCTTGGGCTGCCCGTTCATAAATAATCACCTCATGCCCCTGACGGGTAAGCAGCAGCGCTGCCGTCAGCCCGCCGATTCCGCTGCCTACAATGGCAACGCGGCTCATAGCGGAACCCCCGCGCCTGCGCCTGCCTGTACGGTGAACCGCCCCCGTACAGCCTGGTCATGCTCCCGCAGCAGCCGTGTGCTGATCTTGGCCGACTCAAAGATCGTGGGCAGGCCGCTGCCCGGATGGGTTCCCCCGCCGACCAGCCAGATGCCGCGAACCTCCTCGAAGGTATTATGCGGCCGCAGATGCATCATCTGCCCGAGATTATGGGCCAGATTAAAGGTGGCCCCGTTGTATACATTCTGCTGGTTCTGCCAGTCCAGCGGAGAGAAGAACAGGCTCTCTTCTACCCGTCCGGCGATTCCGGACAGCTGCGGAATCTGCTGCAGCCGCTCCATCATCCAGTCCTCTACCTCCTCACGCTCCTGCTCCCAGTCGATACCGGCATTCAGATTAGGCACCGGCATCAGCACGTAGAGCGAGGACTTACCCGGAGGCGCCAGTGTCTTATCAATGACTGACGGATTATGAATATAGATAGATGCATCCTCCGACAGAACGCCCAGCTCGGTGATCTCTCTGACATTACGCCGGTAATCGTCCGCGAAATGAACGGAATGATGTCCCAGATCCACCTCTCCATCCACACCGAGGTAGAGCATGGCGGTGGAGCAGGAATATCTTTTGCGGGCAATCTTGGCCGGGGTATATTTCTTCAGAAGTCCAGGTTCGAACAGCTGTGTCATTGCCGAACCAAAATCTGCACCAATCACAATATAATCCGCATCCACCTTCTCCCCGTTCTCCAGCAGCAAGCCTGCGGCCTGCCCGTCCTTGACGATAATGCGCTTCACTCCGCTTGCGGTATGGACCCGTCCGCCGTGCTCCTGGATGACCTCAGCCATAGCCTGAAGCACGCGGTTAATTCCGCCAGTTGGATGGTACAAGCCATAACGGTGCTCCATGTACGACAGAATCGTGAAGGTGCCCGGACATTCCCAAGGCGACATCCCCAGATACTTGGCCTGGAACGTGAACGAGAACCGCAGCCGCTCATCATCGAAATAACGGGACAGCCGGTTGTACACAGTGTCTGTAGCGTTCAGCTTGGGCAGCGCGTGGAACACATCTCTTTTGACATAATCCCCTAACGATTGGAACGGACGCTGCAGCAGCGGAATCACCCGCTCCAGCTTGTCGGCTTCTTCTGCCATGAACCGGCGGTAGCCGCTGCCGTTGCCGGGGAACAGCCGCTCAATCTCCTCCGCCGTCTGATCCTGGTTCGTAGAAGGCGTAAATACGGTATCTCCAAAATGCAGGGAGTATAGCGGGTCAAGCGGCGTAAGCGCAACATAATCATGCACTGAACGCCCGGCCAGAGTGAACAGCTCCTCGAGCAAATGAGGCATCATCAAGAAGGTAGCTCCCCGGTCGAAACGGTAGTCTCCCAGCTTCAATTCTCCTGATCTTCCGCCAACCACCGCTTGCTGTTCATAGAGATCTACTTCATATCCTTCGGCGGCAAGCAGCATGGCGGCGGCCAGCCCGCCCGGCCCTGCGCCGATTACTGCGACTTTTGCGGTATCTGTGGTTCGGATCAAGCGATATCCTCCTTCGTTCAAACATTATACAAAAACTATACAATAGTGATACAAGTATCATACATACTTTGCCGGGCCATGTAAATATCATCCGCCGCACTTCCAGCAATTTGGTTGCTAGACTTGTCCATAGCAAAAGAACCGGCCAGCCCTGTACAAGGGTTTTGACCGATTCCTATGGAATCGCATACTCTATTAAAATTCACTATAATTGCTGCAAAAGCTACGCCCTATGCCGGCTTCCGGCATATTCCTGATCGAACCAGGCCTGCCACTGCTCCGGCGGCTCCGCCATCACATAGGTGGCGTTGGTATCCTGGAGGCTGATTCCCTCATAGGCTTTGCCGCCCGCAATGAGCTGCATCTCGGGGTATAGTCCACCCAACCGCTCAAGCAGCTCCTCCGTATAAGAGACCAGAGTGCCATTCGTAACGGACAGGCAGACAGCTCCGATCCGCTCTTGCTTCGCCAGCAGCTCCATCACACCGTCCTCGGGGGTATTGGACCCCAGATAGATGACTTCAACCCCGTTCCTGCGCAGGAACAGCGAGAACAGCAGCAGGCCGACCTGGTGATGCTCTCCCGCCGGGCAGAAGGCAAGCACCTTGTGCAGATGGGCATACACCGGGAACACATGAAAGAATTGGGATAGCCGGTTCGAGATCATATGTGTCATATAATGCTCCTGGGCAACGGTTGCCGTCCCTTGCTCCCAGGCATCACCAACCTTCACCAGAACGGGCACCAGCACCTGATGGACCATCGCCTCATAGCCATACAGGGAGAACCCGAAATCGATCAGGGCGTCGGCCCGCTCACCCTGGATGTCGAGCAGGGCTGCATAGATCTGCTGCCTCATTTTGTCCAAGGCATCCTTGGGGTCACCGCCCGCAACGGCCAGCCGTTCATCCAGGTCCTTCTGCTTATGCTGCTTCAGCATCCGCACAGCATGTGAGATACTGATGCCCGGTTTATCGGTCTGTTCCTTCAACCAGCGGAGGTCCTCAATATTCTCTTGGTTGTACAGTCTATAGCCGGACTCGGTACGTTCCGGGACGACAGCCTGATACCGGTTCTCCCACGCCCGCAGAGTGACAGAGGGAATATCGAGCATTTCGACGACCTGTTTGATGGAATACACGATGGTTCTCACTCGCTTCCTGTTTACACTGAATACTTTGAAGATTCAAACCTTATACAAATTATTTACACTCATTATACAATCGCTTCCGTGTTATGTCACCAGAACTTGTATGATGCAGCTTGCCGGTACAGTGCGGATGAAATGGAGGGCTTTTTGTAACACTAGATTTTTCAGGGATTTTACACTCAGCTGCTTCACTTCTCCTTAACGGGCGTTATAGGTACTTACAATGCCGGGCCACCCTATAGCCACTCTGGCCCGGCAGCAGACCCAGGAGGATGAATATGAATCAAGGCCGCCATCCCGTCACACCCGAACAATTACAGATTACGCTGGCTTCAGGTGCCATTACGGCATCCCGCCACAAGCGCCAGACACAGCTCTTCCTGCGCCGCCGTTCCAAGCTCCTGATTGCCCTGATCCTTCTTCTCCTCTGGCTGGCCGGGGTGATGCTCTATCAGACCCATAAGCCGCTGCCGCCCGGACTTTCTGCGGAAAGCCCTGCTTACAAGGTCAATACGGTTGCCTTCTGGCATGACCTGACTTATCAGGACAACAGCGGCAAGCAGGCGAGGGAAGAACAGATTCTGCCCAGAATTCTGCAGATTATTGAAGAATCCCGGCAATTCCTTGTGATTGATCTGTTCCTGTTCAATAACTATACCCATACAGACCAGCAGTTCCCCGCTGTCAGCCGACAGCTTACCGATAAGCTGCTTGCCCAGAAAGCCGCTCATCCCGCCATGGAGATCGTCTTCATCACCGATGAGGTGAATACGAATTACGGCTCTGCACCTAACGCCCTTCTGGATGAGATGAGCGCGGCCGGGATCAAGGTCATTATTACGGATGTGGATGATCTGCGTGATTCGACTCCCGCTTATTCGGCGGTCTGGCGTACCTTCATCCAGTGGTTCGGGCAATCCGGCAACGGCTGGATTCCGAATCTGATGGCCAGCGGAGGACCGGACATTACCGCCCGTTCTTATCTGAAGCTGCTGAATGTCAAAGCCAATCACCGCAAGGTCGTGCTGAGCGAGAACACCGCTCTGATCTCCTCCGGCAATGTACATGACGCCAGCGCTTATCACTCCAACATCGCTCTGGAGGTGCAGGGCCCTATTCAGGAGGATATTCTGCGGAGTGAGCAGGCAGCGGCTAATCTGTCAGGAGCCGGCTCCCTGCTAAGCAAGCCTCCCAAGTTCAAGCAGCCTGCCGCCGTATCCGGGGAAGCCCCGCTTGAGGTCCGCTATCTGACCGAAGGCAAGGTGTACAAATATGCGCTGGAAGGAATCGCTGCGGCAGGACCCGGGGATGTCATCTGGATGGGGATGTTCTATCTGGCGGACGACAAAATTATTGATGCCCTGCTTGCCGCAGATGCCCGCGGTGCCCAGGTCAGACTGCTGCTTGATCCTAACCAGAATGCCTTCGGACGTGACAAAATCGGCATCCCGAACCGCCCGGTTGCGATGGACCTGGACCGCCGCTCGGATGGAAATATCCTGATCCGCTGGTACAACACAGGCGAGGAGCAGTATCACAGCAAGCTGCTGTTCATTGCCAAGGCATCAGGCGACTCCATCCTGCTCGGCGGATCGACGAACTTCACAGCCCGGAATCTGGACGACTATAACCTGGAGAATGACCTTTGGGTGTCTGTTCCACGGGAGCAGCCGCTGTATGCAGAGGTAGAGGGTTACTTCAACCGGCTGTGGAACAACGAGGGAGCTCAATACAGCCTGCCACTGGGGGAATATCAGAGTGACGCCACCTGGTTGAAATATATCCTCTACCGGATACAGACCCGGCTTGGATTCACCACCTTCTGAATGGAAAAAGAAAAAACGGTACCGTGCCCCAAAAGGCCGGTACCGTTTTTCGATCTGCTCGTCCGCTTACAGCAGCGGAGACATCAGCCGGGCAGCGGATTCCAGCAGCCGCTCCAGCAGTCTTTTCTCCATGAAGGTCTCATGGACAATCTGCCGCGTGGACTGCAGGTCACGCTCGAAGTCTGCGACAATGCGCGAGACACTCTCGGTCTGCAGCAGCAGCGCGTTCACCTCGAAATTAAGATGGAAGCTGCGCATATCCATGTTCGCCGTTCCGATCGTAGCAATCTCCCCGTCGGCAATCAGCAGCTTGGAGTGGATGAAGCCCTTCTCATATTCATAGATCTTCACGCCGGACTCCAGCAGCGCCGGGAAGTAGGAATGGGAGGCCAGGAACGGAATCCATTTATCCGGCTTGGCCGGGAACAGCAGGCGGACATCCAGCCCCGACATCGCCGCCACACGCAACGCAGTCAGTATATCCTCATCGGGGATGAAGTAGGGACTGGCGATCCAGACGGATTTTTCCGCTGTAGTTATCATGGAGAAGAAAATGTTCTTGAGCGCACGCCGCTCATTATCCGGGCCGCTGGCAATAATCTGCACCGCCCCGTCCCCGGTCGTGAAGCGAAGCTGGGGGGAGAGGTAATCCTGCTCCAGGATTTTCTCACCGGTCGTGTGCATCCAGTCCTGCAGGAAAATAATCTGCATCGTCCGCACCGCTTCGCCTCTCAGCAGCATATGTGTATCCCGCCAGAACCCGTAGGTCTTGCTGCGGCTCAAGTACTCGTCCCCGACATTCAGCCCGCCCATGAAGCCGACATCGCCGTCGATGACCACGATTTTGCGGTGATTGCGGTAATTCACCCGGCTGGAGAAAAAGGAGGTGGAATTGCCATAAGCAGCCACCTGCACCCCCGCATCGCTAAGCTCCTTAAGGAAGGCTCTGGAGAGCTGAATACTCCCGACCGCATCATACATGAACCGGACCGCCACGCCCGCACGGGCTTTCTCAATCAGAATCTGCTGAATGCGCGTGCCGATATGATCCGCCCGGAAAATATAATATTCCATATGGATATGATGCTGCGCCTGCCGCAGCTCCAGCAGCAGCGTACCGAAGGTCTCTTCACCGTTGGTTAAAATGCGCGTCTCCGAGCTGAACGAAATCGGCGTCCGGCCCAGTCTCTGCGACAGACCCAGCAGCTTCTGCCGCGCAGGGCTGAACACTGACCAATCCTGGTGCATCCGCAGCGCGTCATTCTCAATCCGTTCATAGGCCATGAGATCGCGCTGGGCTTTTTTGTCATACTTGCGCCGTTTGAACACATTCTGTCCGAACAGGAAGTAGAACACCAGCCCCAGCACCGGAATCAGCGCAAGCAGCAGAATCCAGGATACGGTGGTAGAGGGATTGCGGTTCTCCATGAAGATACCGAGTCCGATGGAGATGACCGTCAATGTGGAAAAAATACTGATAATGGTTCCGGCGGTGCTGCCGAAAATCCCAAATCCAAAATAATAGAAAGCCACAAAAGCCGCTATAATGACTATGGCCTGCAGACCTCTTCTCATAGATACCCTACCTTCTCATTCCGCCGATTATCACCAAAATGACACATGTATATCTTACATGAAGAATCCGTTTCTTCCTACTGAAACCTGCAAATTTGTATTGCTGCAGGATATATAATATAATCTCCCTGACCAATCAGTCAAATACAGAACTGTCTAGTCAGAACGGGGGCTTATATCGCCTTGACCGCTAAAAGCATCAACAAAAAAGAACAAATCATCAAGACCGCCATGCAGCTGTTCGCTGTAAAAGGCTCCTCCTCCACCTCCATGCAGGAAATTGCCGAATTATGCGGGATCTCCAAAGGAAGTCTATATCTGATCTTCAAATCTAAAGAAGAGCTGGAGCTCAGCATATACATCTACTGCTTCCGGATGATTCATGCTCCTCTGCAGCAGGAGGAGCAGGCCGCAGACAGAGAGCCCCGGGAGAAGCTGCGCAACCAGCTCGAAATTCTGCTCAGTCATGTATACGAGCTGCGCGAATTCCTGCAGCGCCAATTCCAGGAGGTGGCTGGCAGAGGTGTGGCCGAGATTCCCGATTGGGTGAAGCAGAACAACGCCGCCCTGCTGCGCTGGTTCCAGCAGAAGCTGGAGCTCATGTACGGGCCAGAGATTATGCCCTATGCAGGCGAGCTATGCGTGCTCAGCCACGGCATGATCAGCTCCAGCATCAAGCTGCTGTTCGGCCGCGAGACCGCCCTCTCCATCCCTGAGCTGGCTGACCGGCTGGTGGACTGGCTGGACATTATGGCCGCCGGCCTGCTTGCCGGGCAGCCCGCCCCTCTGATCTCTTCCGCAGTCCTGGCCGGCTGGGCCGAGGGCCAAGGAGAAGGTCCGCGCCAGAGCCCGCTTCAGCTGATCAAAGCAATGAAGCTCCGGCTTAGTGAAGCGGACGGAATCAGCCCGGAGCATGCCGAAGACGGTCTGGAGTCTCTGGGCATTCTGGAGAGCGAAATCCTCACCACCCGGCCACGGAAAGCGATTATTCAAGGGATGATTGCCAATCTTGAGGGGTACCCCGGGCTATCCGTTGAGCTTAGCCAATTGAAGAAAGAATTCACACCTTATATGCACACTTCCTGCGGACTTCATTAAGGACAGATACGGCACGCCCGTAAAATCAAGAATAATTGTACTGGAGGTTCCCTTTACTGATGAAAAGCTTAATTAATTTCTCACTCCGCAACAAATTCGCCGTCTGGCTGCTGACGATCATTATTGTCTTCGCCGGTCTGTTCAGCGGAATGACTATGAAGCAGGAGACCCTGCCTAACATTAGTATCCCTTATCTCAGCATTACTACTATTTATCCCGGAGCCGCACCCGAAGGCGTCGTGAATGATGTCAGCAAGCCGCTGGAGCAGAAGCTCCGCAATGTGGACGGGGTCAAAATGCTGACCTCCACCTCTCTTGAGAATGCCTCCAGTGTCACTATTGAATTCAACTACGGCACCAACCTGGACAACGCGACAGCAGCAGTCCGCGAAGCGCTGAACGAGGTGAAGCTGCCGGATGGGGTGCAAAAGCCGCAAATCTCCCGCTTCAGCCTCAGCTCGCTGCCGGTCATCTCCCTCAGTATCTCGGATGAGAGCTCCGGCGATCTGGAGGAGCTGACCCGGGTTGCCGAGAATGATATCCGCCCGGCGCTGGAGGATATTGAAGGTGTCGCCTCTGTGCAGATTGCCGGACAATATGTCAAAGAAGTCTCCCTGAAATTCAATCAGGAGAAGCTGAAGCAGTACGGACTGACCGAGGATACGATCAAAGGCATCATCCAGGCTTCCTCCCTGCGGGTGCCGCTCGGATTGTTCGAGATGGACAAAGCACAGAAGGCTGTTGTCGTGGACGGCAACATTACTACTGTGGAGGACCTCAAGAATGTCAGCATTCCGCTGGTTCCCTCTGCCCCTGGCGCTGCCGGCGCGGGTGCCGGGGCCGCTGGCGGCGCAGCTTCAAGCGGTGCTGCGGCTGGCGGCACTGGCGGTACCGGGGCTGCGGCTGGCAGTAACGGCGCTGGCGCGGCTGCCATGACCGGGCTTCCGACCGTGAAGCTGAGCGAGCTTGCCGCTATTGAAGTGGTCGGCAAATCGGAATCGATCTCCCGCACCAACGGCAAGGAGTCCATCGGGATTCAGATTGTGAAGGCCAATGACGCCAACACCGTTGATGTCGTGAACGGGGTCAAGGACAAGACCGAGGAACTGAAGAAACAATATAAGTCGATGGACCTCACCGTGCTGCTGGATCAAGGCAAGCCGATTGAGGATTCGGTGAACACGATGCTGTCCAAGGCCGCCTTCGGCGCCCTGTTCGCCGTGCTTATCATCCTGCTGTTCCTGCGCAATATACGCTCTACCATTATTTCCATTATCTCGATTCCATTATCACTGCTGATTGCGATATTATGCCTGCGGCAAATGGATATTACATTGAATATGATGACGCTCGGCGCCATGACCGTGGCCATCGGGCGGGTAGTCGATGACTCCATCGTCGTCATTGAGAACATTTTCCGGCGGCTAACGCTGTCCGGCGAGAAGCTGCGCGGCAGAGAGCTGATCAGCGCGGCTACCCGTGAGATGTTTGTACCGATCATGTCCTCAACCATTGTGACGATTGCCGTCTTCCTGCCGCTCGCTTTTGTCAGCGGGATGGTCGGTGAGCTGTTCCTGCCGTTTGCCCTCACTATGGTATTCGCGCTGCTGGCTTCACTGGTAGTCGCCATTACCCTGGTGCCTGCGCTTGCACATACCCTGTTCCGTAATGGACTGAAGAAGGGGAAAAAGGGCCACGAAGACAAGCCCGGCGCATTGGCGGGCGGGTATGTCCGCATCCTGGACTGGTGTCTCTCGCATAAGCTGATTACCTTGGGTGTTGCTGTCCTGCTGCTGGCTGGCAGCCTGTTCCTGATCAAGCCGATCGGCGTCAGCTTCCTGCCTTCCCAGGAAGAGAAGAATGTTACGCTTACCTTCTCCCCGAAGGCCGGGCAGACGCTGGAGGATGTGAAAGCGCTGGGCCTGAAGGCTGAGAAGTTCATTCTGGCCCAGAAGCATCTGGACAAAATGCAGTATTCCATCGGCGGCAGCGGCCCGTTCGGAATGGGCTCAGGCAATTCAGGCTTGTTCTATGTCACGTATGACAGCAATACGCCTGATTTTGATACCGTGAAGGAGAAGTTAATTGAAGGCTTGACCAAAGAGGTGCCGGATGGCGTGTGGGGCGATCTGTCCGGCATGGCCGGAGGCGGGCTCGGCGGCAGCACTCTCACTGTCAATATCTACGGCGATACGCTGGAGCAGCTCAAACCGGTGGCAGATGAAATTGCCGGAATCGTTCAAGCAGACACCAAGAACTTCAAAGACGGGAAGACCAGTCTCTCTGAAGCCTATGATCAATATACCATCGTGGCGGATCAGGCCAAGCTTAGCTCACTCGGCTTAACCGCCGGACAGCTTGCGATGAAACTGAGTCCTTCCGGAACCCGGCCTGTACTGACTGAGGTAGAGCTGGACGGCAAGAATTACAAGGTCTACATTGAGACGGACAAGGATTCCTACAGCAGCATAGAAGAAATGAAGGCCGCCACGCTCACTTCGCCGCTGGGCATTACCGTCCCGATTGGCGAGGTAGCAAGCATTAAGCAAGGCCAGTCACCGGACTCCATTACCCGCGAAGACGGCAAAATGAAAGTCGAGGTAACCGCCGACATTATCTCCAGTGACATTAATAGTGCCTCCAATACTGTGCAGGACAAAATAGACGCTCTTGATCTCCCGGAAGGCGTAACCATCACCTTCGGCGGAGTCACCGAGCAGATTAATGAGACCTTCGGGCAGCTTGGCATCGCCATGCTGGCGGCTATAGCGATTGTATACTTCGTGCTCGTAGTCACCTTCGGCGGCGGTCTGGCACCGTTCGCCATCCTGTTCTCCCTGCCGTTCACAGTCATCGGCGCTCTGGTCGCCCTGCTCCTGGCTGGCGAGACCTTGAACGTCTCGGCACTGATGGGCGCACTGATGCTGATCGGGATCGTGGTCACCAATGCCATTGTCTTAATTGACCGCGTCATCCATAAGGAGCATGAGGGGATGTCTACCCGCAAGGCGCTGCTTGAAGCCGGCGCTACGCGTCTTCGCCCGATTCTCATGACTGCGCTCGCGACCATCGGCGCTCTGCTGCCACTGGTTACTGGCCTTGAGAACAGCGCCGGAATCATCTCCAAGGGGCTTGGCGTAACCGTCATCGGCGGTCTGGTCAGCTCCACGCTGCTGACCCTGGTCGTTGTACCGGTGGTGTATGAGTTCCTGATGAAGTTCCGGAGTAAGAAAACTTACGAATAAATAGGGGATGAACTTCAGTTTCAGTTATTTGGAGTGATCGTAAGAACATAGCGTAAAGCTCAGACGTCACTACGGTGGATATTTGGACTTCCGGCCGCTGTTGTCTCCAGATTTCTTGATGGTACCGCTTGTTGCGGTAGAAATCCGGAGACAAAGGCGGACGCTACCGCTCCTACAGTTCCAAAATCCCCCTCCGATCCTACACGCTTTTTGTATTTTCTTTCAATCAAAACCTATAAAGTGAAAGCTTAAATTCAAGACCCCGCGAGCAGAAAAAGGCGCCCTTCCGATTGATGGAAGGGCGCCTTGAGTATGTGTACTTATTACGCCATGGCTGCTGTGCTGCTCTCCAGCGAAGCCTTCCAGGCACGCAGCATGTGCAGATCCTGCGGCAGGAATTCCTCCAGCATATGGCTGAGTCCCAGATAGAGCGGGCTGTCGGTGGCAGCGTTCATTCTTTCGCAGAATTGTGGAGTCCACTTCAGCAGATGCTCTTCAAGGAACTTCTCCTGAATCTCCAGAAGCTCCATCGCGCTGCGGATTGAGAAGCTGTTGTACAGCATCCGCTCGTGCAGCACCGCCATAAATTCCAGCTCAATGGCAATATGGTCGTCGGCTTCGCCGCTGCACTTCTTGAAGACAATGCCTGCCGAAGCGTACACATCCGACAGCACATTGCAGAATTCTTCCTCACGGCCCAGCTGAGCCGCTTCACGGGCTACGAAGGAGCTTACGGCGCGTTCATTCATCAGACGTTTGTATTCGAGCTTCTCTTTCTCGCAGATGGCCGGGAGCATGGATGGCTCCTGGCTGCACAAGTAACGCTTCAACTCACGGCCGCCTTCGGTCATCTCTGCAGCAACACTCATCTCACGGTTACGGCTCCACTGGGCGACCAGGGAGAGAGACGGTTTTCTTCCATAGAAGTCCACCAGAAGCTGATATATTAATCCCCGACTCTCCAGCCAGCGGCTGCAAGCCTCCGGCACAACAAGCGATGGAACAGTTGGTATAGTCATTTTGCAAATCCTCCCTACTTAGTTTGCCGGATGCCCGGGTTATCCTTAGGGATTGCCGCCTGAGCCTTCCGGTATCATAGCTGTGCTTCGCAAAAGTAAAAGTATCTAAAGTTTGAATCTTCCGCACCTAAATTATATCGAATATGTTAAACGCTTTCGGTGAGCATTCTATGACCATTCCCGGTAATTGTCGCACTTTTGTCATAATTAGGATGCTGCTTTGGCCTTCTGTCCCCCTATGCTTTAGGTTGTCTGCTTGTGCATTGACGCAGCGGAAAGCTTTCTTTAAAATTTAAACTAAAATGAACAGGTGAAGGAGCAACGTTATGGAGCCGCTAACTGATCCTTTTGGACGCATACATGATTACCTCCGCATTTCGGTTACAGACCGCTGCAACCTGCGCTGTATCTATTGTATGCCCGCAGAAGGAATGCAATTCCAGCCGCAGGACGAGATTATGAGTTACGAGGAAATTGCCGCTGTGGTGAAGGCGCTGGCCCCGCTGGGCTTGAGGAAGGTCCGGCTAACCGGGGGCGAGCCGCTGGTCCGCAAGAATCTGGAGAAGCTGGTCTCCATGATCGCCGTCATACCTGGCATCGATGATATATCATTGACTACGAATGGCCTGATGCTGCCAGCCAAAGCGGCTATCCTGAAGCAGGCCGGGCTGTCCCGGGTGAATATCAGCCTGGATTCGCTGCGGCCGGAGCGCTTCTCGATGATTACCCGCGGCGGTGATGTCGCCAAGGTATTGAAGGGAATTGAAGCCGCTGAAGCCGCTGGCCTGTCCCCGATCAAGCTGAATGTCGTGCTGATGAAGGGCATTAACGATGACGAGATCAAGGATTTCATCGCCTTGACCTTGAATAGCCCGCTGAATGTGCGCTTCATTGAATACATGCCGATTGGCAGCGCCAGCGATGCCTGGCGGCAGACCTATCTGCCGCTGGAGACTGTAGTAGAGGCTTGCAAGGAAGCTGGCTGGACCACTGAGGAGGCCGACATGCCCTCTGGGAATGGCCCCTCCCAGAACCGGCGTGTCACCGGCGCGAAGGGCACCTTCGGGCTGATCCACCCGGTCAGCGAGCATTTCTGCGACAATTGCAACCGGCTGCGCCTGACCGCCGACGGCAACATCAAAGCCTGCCTGTACTGGCAGGACGAATATAATGTGCGCCCGCTGATTAGCGACCCTACGGCGGTGCAGGCCCTGTTCCGCCAGGCGCTCGGCAACAAGCCGCATAACCATGAAATGGCCTTGGCCCTGGAGCACAAAGCCCAGAGCCACACGCCCACCGCCCGCCGTATGTCTCAGATTGGCGGGTAGGACGCAGACAAATGTAACAGGCCCATGAACAAGTTCATGGGCCTGTTTAAGTAGAGCAGATTCATAGTTCAAATGTTAAGCTACTCCAACACAGTCATTGAAGCAACCGCCTTTTCATAAGCCTCTGGATCAATATCCTTGGCAGATTTCATGCTAAAGTAAATTCCATCAACCTCAAAATATATAAACTCCTGGTCCCCTTTTTCCTTAATCCAATTTCCCGTTATGGTTTGAGTAAGCTGAACTTTTCTTGTTGTTTCAATTTCATGTAACGGTTCAAGCTCTCTGGAGGACTCCGTAATTAAACCACGAATGAACGAGAGATTAACTTCATTTTCTTCGGCCTTAACGCTATGCAGGTAGTCATCAACACCCAAGCCAATTGTGGGTATGTACACTTTACTAAGTCCAGCTTTCTTCGCAGCAGTAAGGATTTCGTTTTTTTGCTCATCGGTGTAACTTAACAGTTCACCTTGTTGCTCCTCTGGATTGTCCTTCTCTCCTGGATCGTTATCAGCATTTTCGGTTTGGACCAGCTCAGTCACAGGCGGCCTGGCGGTCTGGGCTGGATCAGAAGAAGATATGTTACTAACCCGACTACAACCAACTAACAATATTTCTATTAATACGACACTCGCCAATAATCTTCTTTTATTGTTCATTCTTTATTCCTCCCACACTTCAGAAACCTATTTATCCATCATAGGCTAGACTGCCTGTGGAAAGTTCTCATAATGGTCTCAATAATATCTCATTTTTGGAAATCTATAATAATTCTATGCTGTCCAACGCATAAAGCCTGAGATTCCTTGAAGGATCTCAGACTTTATATAAGGAAAATCTATAGTTAAAACCAATCCTGAATACACATCAGCCCGACTTCGGAACATCCGATATCGCAATCTCGAAATCGACGGATATGGTCCCCCGGATCACTTGCTGCTCGCTGTCTAATTTGGCGGATAAGTCTACGCTTTGCATAATCACATCATCGCCTTTGTACCGCCTGCGGGATAAATAGTAGGTTGCCAGTTCGCTGCAGAATTGGGTGTAGTTTTTTTCATGGAGGAATTTGTTATGTTCACCAAAGATACTGTAAATCTTCCGATAAGGAATGTAATCCGCAAATCTCTGTAAAACATGATCCACGTCCCACTTATACTGATTAGCCATTTGAACGATCTTGAACAGCGCCATGAATATTTCATTTTCGTGATTTGCGATGTATTCGACATATGCATCAAGAACCTCAATCTGCCCATCCATTAAGCGGTAAAGATACGTATTAGCCGTTCCCCACTCTATATATTGAGCCTTAATACGCCATGCTTCTTCGTCATCTTCCCGTATCCAGCTATGATCCATATATATAGGTATCATGTCGAGTGCAGTTTTGTAATCTCCAATCTCTTCATAAATACAGGATCTCATAAGCTGAGCATATAATATATATGTGTACAGAGGCCTTTTATATAACTTATGATCTCTATGCCTACGGCCTGATTCACCATGAAGGTCATAATGGACGGAAGCCACTCGGAGCATTTCTTCTACAACCTCAGATACCTTGTCCCATTTCTGAAGCGCAAGATAGATATCCGCCAATTGCTTCAACGCATCCAACTGATTGACTTCGTCCAGCTTATCGACATAATTCTCTAATAAAGTAGCAGCGATTAGATTTTTCTGCGGATCATCGCCCAGATTAATCAGGAAGAGCCGATACTGGCAGAGCGCCAGCCGTTCGGAATGCTGGTATTTCTCGCTGGCTCCCACATTTTCGTAGATTAATGCTGCGGCCTGCCAGTTTTTCTGCTCAAATAACTCCTCCGCAACCTCGAAGAGCAGCGGTGCATACAGCAGGTTATCCAGTAAATTCTGCGCCACCCGCTCAATACAATCCAGACGCGATAACGCCGCACATTGCAGCAGGAACGGCCGTAAACGCCGCCAGGTCGGTGTCGAATCGTATAAACATTCATCCACATACTGACTGTAAAAGTAATCCTCCGGCAGCCCCATCCCGCTGGTCACGCGGGTCAGGTGATTCATCGCCAAGGACTGCTGGCCTTTCATGACCCGGCTGAGTGTGCCGGAATGAATTCCGCTGGCAATCGCAAACTGATTAATAGACAATTTATGTTTTGTGAGATACGCCGCTATCTCGTCCCGGATTTTGACTGTATGCTCCACTTCAGTTACCACCTTTTTTATACACGTATCCGTTGGATTTTATATTTGAATTTTAGTTATTTTCCAGATCAATGCTTAAGCAGGCGGCCGCTTGTTCATCCGATAGGCATTATCGTAGGCATTGAGCAACTCATCCAGCACTACGGATTGCCGCAAGACCTCCGGATGATTGAAACCGCCATATTGAATATGTAATTTATGAAGCATACTTCTAGCTTGCTCTATACGAATTCTAACGATTGCTGGACTATGCATGGGAATCCCGCCTCCTTATGCAACATTATAGATTTTTATGTAAAACTACAAAATATTGGACTGATTGCATTATCTGTTAAAGTGAATATATTGGCAAAGCTCTGAGGCGATAAGAGTTGTCCATAAAAAAGACGCCCCACCGACTCTGGAGCGTCCATTCTAATCTTATTTTATTTTAAATAAACGCTGATATGAGACTTCTCTCAATATCCACCATGTCCATGTCCCGTTGGTTCAACCAGCACTGAAAGTTTACCTGTATTATTGGTATTGACTGGTTCACCATATGCCACTGGAGCAACGAGCATTAATACTGTACTACACAAGACTAGGAGTAGTGTTCCTTTTCTTCTCATAATGGTTTCGCACCTCACTAATGTAATTTTTGTACTGGTTCTTTTGTTCGTGATTAGCTCTATCACGGTGCTGTTCAAATAAATCTATACATTTAATGATCTTGAATTCACTGTTAATTTGGATAGAGAACAGAAGACTCTGTAGTACAGTCTGGACCCCTTCAGTTCGATTGTGCTGTAAGTAGTAAGTTGCTAATTCAATTAGAAACTGTGCGTAGTGGTCTAACGTTACTTGTTTATGATAGTCACCAAACAGGTTGGAATAATCTCGTAATGGCAGATGTTCATCGAACCTTAATAAAATATGGTCAACATTCCATTCATAACGATTTGCAGCCTGAATAATCCTGAATAATCCTGTGAAAATTTCACTCTCTCTTGTTGAAATATATTCAACATATTCTGCTATTATTTCTTGCTCACCATCCATGATACGGTACAAATAGTTGTTTGCCGTAGCCCACTCTTGAAATTGAGCAATGGTCTGCTCGGCTTCCTCAGTTTGCTCTTTTATCCAACTACCGTCCGCATACAAGGATACAAGCTTTAAGGCCTCTGCATAATTCCCTTCTTCTTCACAAACCAAAGACTTTAGCAAATGAGAATATAATATGTAACCATATATTGGCCTTTTTGGATGCCTGAGCGTGTTCCGATTCCAGTTCGAAGAAAATTGTAAGTTATATTGAATTGAAGCAATTCGGTATAATTCATTGGCAAAATGTTCGACTTTGTTCCATTTATGAAGCGAGCTATATACATTGGCTAGATCCTTCAGCCCATCCAGCTGATCCGCCTCATTCAACCGCGGGATGTAGCTCTCGAACAGCGTGGCCGCGCGCAGGTTCGTGCTCTGATCATCACCCAGGGCAATCTGGAACAGGCGGTATTGGCAGGTAGCCAAGCGTTCGGAATACTGGTATTTCTCGCTGGCGCTGACATTCTCATAGAGTAGTGCCGCCGCCGCCAAGTGGCCCTGCTGGAACAAGCCTTCCGCAACCTCGTATAGCATGGGGACATACGTCAGATTATCCAGCAAGTTCTGCACCAGCAACTCGATACAATCTGTACGCCCGAGTTCCGCACATTTCACAATGAACGGACGAAGCCGCCGCCAGGTCGGTGACGAATAATAGAAGCATTCCTCTACATACAAGCTGTAAAAAAAATCTTCGCCAAGCCCCATTCCTGCAGTGATTAACTCCAGATGGCTCATGGCAATGGGCTGATGGCCATTAATGATCCGGCTCAGTGTTCCGGAATTAATACCGGATCTAATGGCGAACTGATTAATGGACATGTCATGCTGGGTTAAATAATCTGCAAGCTGGTCTCGAATCATGACTGCAGGCTTCAAAGGAACATCACCTCCTACATCCCAGAATTTAGAACATTATGTTTATATCTGTAATAGTAGGGGATCAGATTTGAAAATTCAATAGAATAGAGTCAAATAAAACAACTATATCGCGAAAGTGTGAAGAATTCGAAACAGTTTGGCAACGGGCTGGCCGAACCTTACGGATAAGGGATGAAACTATGTTTATTATGGGAGAACTGATTAATCAGTCTCCATCTTTTTTCAGTAAGGGGGAAGTTGAAGTTTATGAGAAAAATCAGCATCATTTCAATTTCATTATTATTACTTGTTTTAACATATATTTTAGTCAGACCACAGCCTGAGATTATTAGCGTCAGTCTTATTTCCGAAACAGCTGAAACTACTTACATTGATAACGATAGCATTCGAATATTCAGCGATGCTATAAGAACTGTGAAAAAAGTACGCGGGGCTGTTGATGTGGGTCCACCAACATATCGAATGAATGTTACTTACGCGGATAGCGAAGTTGTGAAATTCAGCCTTTATTTAGATTTTAAATCCAAAAGTGGATTTTTGATTAATCATAGTAATAGCGAAAAAATGGTGAAATTAAAAGAAAGCAGTTCTAAAGAATTAACAGATCTATTGAGTAAAGACTAATTTAAGGGAGATCACTTAGCCTGTAACAGCTCCCACAGCTGAACTCCCATGTAGACGGCGATCGCCCAGATCAGCAGTGCTGAAACGGTATTCATCCCACTCATGACCTTGCCCGAAGCATCCAGCCTGCCGAGCTGGCGGCCCGCTGCAGCAAGACCCAGGAACCAGAGCCAGGAGACGGCCACTGTCGCCGTCGCGAAGGTCCAGCGCACCGCCCCTTCGTATTGCAGCGAGCTGGTCCCGATCACGCCCACCGTATCCAGAAGGGCATGCGGGTTCAGGAGGGACACAGACAGCGCATAGAGGATCTGTCCCTTCGCTGATAGCCGGCCCGACTCATCCTTCGCCGGAGCAGAGTGCCAGATTCTCCAGCCCATGAAGGCGAGAAACAGAATACCCGCGCCATATATAACAGGTGTGACCCAGCGCAGCGATAAAATGACCAAGGAGACTCCACCGACTGCCGCAGCGATAAGCAGTGTGTCGCATACCGCTGCCGTCAGTACGACAGGCATTACACTGCGGAATCTGGGATGCTGTGCCCCTTGGTTGAAGACGAATATATTCTGCACGCCCAGCGGCAGAATCAGCCCGAAGGCCAGGATCATCCCATGTAGAATGGCCTGCACCATTTCTTTTCCTCCTTATATCTTCCTAGTAGTGCTTCCAGATAAACAAGCCTCTCAGACTTCCTCCGGTTATAGCCTAATGATCGTACCCTGCCATTGTGGCTGCCGTAACCATCCAAGTTCTGCGACACATACCAACCAAGACGAATGAAAGAGGAGGAATCATGGTAGACTGGAAGAAAGAAGGAACGAGAAAGAGAGAACGAAATGAGAGATAATGTTAGTCAGTAGCGGCTGTGAGGGGGCAATGTGTTCGGTTTTTCGCATACATTCAGGCCGCTTGCCTGCGCTGAAGCACAATGTGTTCGCTTGTTCGCTTTTGTACATCATTCGCCCGGAAGGAGCCCACTCTTGACCCAACCTCAACGGCCCCACCCTACAACAGACTTAAGCACGCCCGGCCCATCCGTACATACGGAAGCTTCCCGGAACGCAGCTCCTGGAACGCAGCAAGCTGGTACCCTCTCCTTCCTGACGGACACCTGGAAGCCGGACCTGGCTTCTCCGCTGCCGCTTCACGGCCAGATCTCAGCCCACTTCCTCGCTAAGATCAGCACCGGGGCCTGGCCTCCCGGTATGCGTCTGCCCCCGCAGCGGGTACTGTGCCGTCAGCTCGGAGTGAACCGCAGTACGGTGGTTACCGCACTGGGCCAGCTGACCGCGCTGGGCCTGATCGAAGGCAGACGCGGCGGCGGAACGATAGTTACAGGCGTGCGTTCAACGCCCCCGGCTTCCGGTGGTTCCGCCGGACAGTCCGGAGAAGCCGGGGAAGCGGAGCCCTCTGAGCGGCAATACTCAGGCAACTGGAACGATTATGTGGAGGAGGGAATTCATTATCCCAACCTGCCTACCGTGCAGGACATTAACCGGCTCGAATATGTGCCCGGTCTGATTCGGCTCGGGACCGGTGAGCCTGCACCTGAGCTGCTGCCTGGAGCAGCGATGAATGAGGTGCTGGCTGGACTCGCGCAGCGTATTCTTCCTCCGCTCTCCTATGAAGAGCCGCTCGGTAATCCGGTGCTGCGGGCGGCGGTCAGCCGGTTACTGGCCCGGAGCGGCATTACCGCCGGACCGGACTCCATTCTGATTACCTCCGGCGCCCTTCAGGGGCTTCAGCTCATTGCCCTCGGGCTGCTGCCGCGCGGCTCATCTATTCTGCTGGAGAAGCCGTCTTATCTGTATTCGATTCATGCCTTTCAGTCTGCGGGGGTGAAGTTCAGCGGACTGCCTATGGATGAGCGTGGTCTGATCCCGGAGCAGCTTGCCGCCGAAGCGGTCCGCAGTAAGGCCGCGATGCTGTACAGCATCCCTTCTTTTCATAACCCTACAGGGATCTTGATGGATGCCGGACGCCGCCGGGAGCTGATGGAGGTCACAGGCCGACTCGGGCTGCCCATTCTGGAGGATGGGGCCTACCAGGAATTATGGCTGGACGTTCCGCCTCCGCCGCCGCTGAAGGCGCTGGATCAGGAGGGGCGGGTTCTGCATCTCGGCACCCTGTCCAAGGCCGTCAGTCCCGGGCTGCGCATCGGCTGGATTGTAGGCCCTGAGCCGGTCGTCCGGCGGCTGGCCGACATCAAGATGCAGAGTGATTACGGTGCAAGCTCCCTGTCTCAGCTTGCGGCCGCCAGTTGGCTTACGGGCGGTTATCACGAGGAGCATCTGCAGGTGCTGCGCGGCAGACTGCGCGCGCGCCGCAGCCACATGCTTGAACTGCTGCAGCTCCATTGCACCGGACTGGCAACCTGGAATGTGCCGGCAGGAGGCTTCTATATCTGGCTGTCTCTCCACCAGGCCGTCCCTCCGCGCAAGCTGTTCAGTGCAGCGCTAAGTGCCGGACTGCTGCTGAATACAGGCGATCTGTATGACCGCAGCGACGTCCGGCATCTCAGACTGTCCTATGCTTATGCCTCAGCGGCTGAACTGGAGCAGGGTCTCCCCCTGCTGGCAGAGCTGATCCGGCGGGGACTGTGACTGGAGGCAACGCAGCCGTCTATCGTCTCTCAAGCGGATATGGATGCGCAAATAACCCCTAACCCTGACAACATCATCTGTGTGTCATGGTTAGGGGCTAAACTGTTCAGACGCCTGGCCGTTGAAAGCCCGGACTGGGTTGCCGGGGCGGACCCTCCGCATCAACGGCAGGTTCATCTGCTCTGCTGCGGCAGACGCACGATGAAGGCCGTCCCCTCTCCGGGACGGCTCGTTACTTGTACGCTGCCTTCGTGGAGCTCCACGATCTTCTTTACGAGCGGGAGGCCCAGACCGCTTCCGCTTCCGCTGCTGACGCTTCTGGACTTGTCCGCCTTGTAGAATCGTTCGAAGATCCGCTCCAGCTCCTCTTCGGTCATGCCGATCCCGCTGTCCCTGACCTCCACCTCCACCCATTCCTCCTTGCTGCGCACAAAGACGGTTATCCGTCCGCCCTGCGGGGTGAACTTGATGCTGTTATGCAGCAGGTTGGTCCATACCTGGCTGAGCAGATCCTGTACCGCGCTCACGGCGGTCTCCTGAAGCTCTGCCTCTACCTCAATCTCCTTGCCAAGCCACTGCGGCTCTGCGGCCAGGATCATCGCCTGCACCTGCTTATCCAGCCTGTAGGGCTTCTGCTCGAACGGGAAGCTCTCCGCGTCCAGCACGGACAGCTTCAGCAGATTGTCGCTCAGGCCGGACAGACGGCGGCTCTCCGCTTCAATGATATCCAGGTAATGCTTGCGGATATCCGGACTGAGGTTCTCCTCTTGCAGCGCAGCAGCGAACCCGCGGATCGAGGTCAGCGGGGACTGGATCTCATGGGATACGCTTGCGATGAAGTCCTGCCGCATCAGCTCCATCCGGCTTAGCTCACTCGCCATTTCGTTGATTCCTTCCACAATCCCGCCGAACTGGCGGTACTGGCCGCTGTTCTCCAGTTCAATCTTGAAATCGCCCTGTGAAATCTGCCGCATAGCCGTAAGGATCGGCCTATAGAAGTTCTGATCCTTGCCGCGTGTAGCGAAGGCAATAATCGCCCCGCTGACGAAAAAGATGATAATCTGCATCGCCATCACAAACAGATGATACCCGTATTCAGAGAAGGACCAGCCGAAATGACGGACCAGCAGTCTAGATCCGAAATAGCTCCCGTTCCAGGAGATATAGAGCATAATCAACATTCCGGCTATAGGTCCAACTATACCGATTTTCTCCCATATCTTCATGATTCTGCGCTTCATGCCTATCCCTCCAGCCGGTAGCCAAGCCCCCGGATCGTGCGAATGGAGAATCCGAACCGCTCCTGCGGAAACCGCTCACGCAGACGGCCCACATGTACATCCAGCGTCCGCTCATTTCCTTCATAATCGTAGCCCCAGATCTCTTCAATGAGCCGGTCGCGGGTCAGCGTCTGCCCCCGGTAACTGGCCAGCTTGAAGAGCAGCTCGAATTCCTTCAGCGGCAGCGTGAACCCGCCATGCTCGGAAAGCACTTCATAGGTTGCACGGTTCATCCGCAGACTGCCAACGGTAACACTCTGGGCGGCCGAAATCTGGTAACGCTTCAGCAGCGCCTTGACCCTGGCGATCAGCACCGGCGGCTCGAACGGCTTGACCAGATAATCGTCTGTGCCGAGCTCGAAGCCTTTGACAATCTGCGAGGTCTCCCCTTTGGCCGTCAACATCAGTATCGGAAAATCATAATGCTTGCGCAGCTCCCGGCACAGCTCCCAGCCGTCCATATTCGGCATCATAATATCAATGATTGCCATATCCGCCACGCTCTCATCGAGCAGCCGCAGCGCCTCCATTCCGTCAGAAGCGCTCAGTACCTCGGCCATCCCTTCAGCTCTCAGGAACACTCCCACCAATTCGCGGATATGCGGATCGTCGTCCACTACCAATATTTTGACCATAGTCTGTAGAACCCTCCTCTATCTCTTGGCTCAGAAGCTCGGGTGTGTTCAGCTGCAGCTGCTGCTCGGCGAACTCACGGTACAGCTCATGATCCTTCAGCAGCTCCTCATGCGTGCCCTTGCCGGTAATCCGGCCCTTCTCCATGAAAATAATCTGGTCCGCGTTCACCACCGTAGCTAATCTGTGGGCGATCACAATCGTGGTCCGGCCCTGCATCAGATTGCCCAGTGCCTTCTGCACCACAGCCTCCGACTGGCTGTCCAGGCTTGAGGTAGCCTCATCCAGCATGAGAATCTTTGGATCGCGCAGCAGCGCTCTGGCGATGGCGATCCGCTGCCGCTGTCCGCCGGACAGCTTCACCCCGCGCTCCCCGACATCCGTGTTGTACCCGTCCGGCAGCTCTTCAATGAAGCCGTCCGCGTAGGCCATGGCCGCAGCCCGCTTCAGCTCCTCCTGGCTGATCTCGCGGTCCAGCCCGTATCCTAGATTCTCGGCAATGGTACCGGCCAGCAGCGGACTTTCCTGAGAGACATAACCGATTCGCTTCCGCCAGGATTTCAGGGAGAACACGGGCGCCGGTTTGCCATCCAGCCGGATGACTCCGCTCTGCGGCTCATAGAACCGTTCCAGCAGCGAGAACAGAGTTGTTTTACCGCCGCCGCTCGGCCCGACAATGGCTGTCACCTGCCCCGGCTGCATAGTGAAGCTTACCTTGCTCAGGACCTTCTCCCCCGCCTTGTATCCGAAGCTGAGGTCTTCCACCGCAATTGGCCCCTCTGTGCCCTCAGCCTCTTCCACACCTTCATATACCTCTTCCTCTGCTTCAAAGGTCTCAATGATCCGCTCGGAGGCACCCTTGGCCTTCTGGAGCTGGGTGAAGAATTGTGTCAGCTGTGTCAGCGGCATAATAATCTGAATCAGATACAGAATAAAGGCGACCAGTTCACCGGCAGTGAGCGCCCCGGAGGATACCAGCATCCCGCCATAGCCGATAATAACCACCAGCAGCATCATGAAGACGAAGGAGATCAGCGGGCTGATCAGGGCGCTGATTTTGCCCTCACGAATTCCGAAGCCCAGCAGGTTCATAATTCCTTGCCGTCCGGCTTCATACTCCTTCTGCTCCGCTCCCGAGGATTTCACCAGCCGAATCTCGGACAATACGCCGCTGAGCACAGCGGTGAAGGAGGCCGTCTCGTCCTGCGTGCCCTTGGAGATCTTGTACATCTGCCGTCCCAGCGGCACCAGAATCAGCGCCGACAACGGAAGGACCGTGAACAGCACCAGCGTCATTTTCCAGTTCAGATAGAACAGCACAAGGACAGAGCCGACAATAGAGATGAGTCCGGTGAACAGACTGGCCAGATGCTCCGAGATCAGTGTCTTGAGAATTCCTGTATCATTAGTCATCCGGCTGACGCTCTCGCCTGTCCGGTTCTCATTATAGTAGGATACGGGCAGTACCAGAAATTTGCGCCACAGCCTGTCACGCAGTCCGGCCACGACTTTTTGCCCGACAGCATTCAAAAGGTAAATCGAGACTCCGCCGGCCACGGTCTGCGCAATGAACGCTCCGGCAATGCCGGCAATCTGCAGCTTGCTGACAGAAGCCAGCGAGAAGCCGTCCACCAGATTCTTCGTGAACATGGGAATCACCAGACCGACGAGGGTCGAAATGATGCTGAGGCCAAGGGCCAGCGCCAGCAGCAGGTAAGATGGCTTGGTTTCATGCAGCAGCTTCAGGAACGGCTTCATGGCCGCCCCCTGTTTCTGCGGTGCTTGCTTGTTTTTCATAAGAAATCCCCTTTTCCGGCAGATAGATGGTTGGAGCAGTGGGGCCCCGCCTCCGCCTTAGAACCCAGAATAACTGGCCTATGTAAACTGAAGTTAAACAGATATTTTGCCATTGATTTGTAATTCCCTATAAAAGTTGGTTTGTATCCCTTTTCAACAAATGTTACAGTGATATCAGCGGCAACCTAAGGCGGCCACAGCAAGAATACAGGGCATCCTAACGGGAAAGGAGTGCAAAGTTTGCGGGATCATCTCGATAAGCAGCTGTCTTTCACCTCTCTGAAATGGTTCAACTTCTTCGTATATGGAACGGTTGTCCTCTTCACCAGCTTCTTTCCCTTATATCTTCAGGATGTAGGAATGAATAAGCTGGAGATCGGGAGCCTGATGTCTGTAGGCGCACTGGTCTCCATTGTTGCCAACCCCTTCTGGGGCATCTGGAGTGACCGGTATCAGAATATCCGGCGGATTGTCCTCGTCATGCTGACAGGAACGCTGGTCTTGTCCCAGCTTGTCTTTCAGGCCAATACATATGAAATGATCTACATATCCATTCTGTTCTTCTACTTCTTCCAAGGGCCACTGTTCGCCCAGAGCAACACGATGATTCTCAGCTATATTGACGGAACCCGCCGCAAATTCAGCTCTTTCCGGCTATGGGGGTCGCTTGGCTGGGCGTTCACTGCCATCCTTGCCGGTCCCGTGATTGAATGGGCCGGCATCTCTGTGCTGTCCTATCTGTTCGCCTCCTTGCTCTGTGCGGCGATGATTGCACTGATTATGCTGCCGAAGCTGGACCATTCGATCGGAATCGCCCCCTTGCCCTTCAAGGGAATGAGCCAAATCTTCCATAATCCGTTCTTCCTGTGCTTCATCCTCTTCGGCATTCTGGTCTCGATTCCGAATACGATGAATAACACCTTTGTGTCACTGTACATCACGGAGCTGGGCGGAAGCAAGACCATGATCGGTCTCGCAGTGTTCCTGTCCTCCATCCTGGAGATGGGGGTGCTGCTCCTGTGCAATTACATTCTACGGCGCAAAATCTCTGTCCTGTTAGCCTCGCTCACGCTGGTCAGCGCGCTGTTCTTCCTGCGGTGGTGGCTGATGGCCGATGCAACGACTCCGCTGCAGGTCGCACTTATTCAGGTGCTGCACTCCATCACCTTCGGCGGCTTCTTCTATGTCGGAACCCAGCTGACCATGCTGCTGGTGCCAAGGCCTTACCGTTCCTCGGGACAGGCTCTCTACACGCTCACCTGGAGCGGGATCTCCGGCATTCTCGGCGGGGTTCTCGGCGGCTGGATGTATCAGACTCTCGGCGCGCAGACGATGTATCAATCCGGTGCGCTTCTTGCCCTGTTCGGGGCGTTTGGTTTCGGAATGATGTGGTTCACTGTCATTCGCGGCAGCTACCGTCCTCCGGCTGATCCCGAGGATGAGCTGGCAGAAGGCTAGCATAGCAAACAGGCTTGGCCTCCCGGCGGGAGACCAAGCCTGTTTGCTTATATGCAGCTCTTCTAGCCTTTCTTGGGCTGGAAGGAGCTTTTGAGGGATACAATCAGATTGAACACCAGGTGCTCCGGCGACGAATACTTGCTGTCTACGTTGAAGTACCCGTGACGGAAGAACTGGAACTTGTCCTGTGCCACACTGTCCTTCAGCCCAGGCTCCACGAAGCCCTGCAGGATCTCGATGGACTTCGGATTCAGCTGATCCAGGAAGGTTGGCTCCGGCTTGTCAGCAGAAGGTTCCAGACCTTCTACTTCGGCATCCGTCTCCGCCTCTTCAGCAGAGATCAGCGGCTCATAGAGGCGGAATTCTGCCGGTACAGCCTGTCCTGCATCTACCCAGTGCAGCGTTCCCTTAACCTTGCGGCCGGTGAACCCGCTGCCGCTCTTCGTCTCAGGATCATAGGTACAATGCAGCTCCACCACTTCGCCGTTCTCATCCTTGATGAAGTCGTTGCACTTGATGAAATAAGCATTCTTAAGACGCACTTCATTGCCGGGGAACAAGCGGAAATACTTATTCGGCGGAACCTCCATGAAGTCATCGCGTTCAATATAGATCTCACGGGAGAACGGAATCTGGCGGTTGCCCATCTCCGGGTTCTCCACATTGTTCTCAATTTCGAAGTATTCGGTCTCGCCTTCGGGATAATTCGTAATAACCACCTTAAGCGGCCGCAGCACAGACATCGTCCGGGGAACCGTCAGCTTGAGATCTTCACGGATGAAGTGCTCCAGCATCTGCAGGTCCACGAGCCCCTGGCTCTTCGAGATGCCGGTCTCATGCACGAAGCTGCGAATGGCCTCCGGCGTATAGCCGCGTCGGCGCAGCCCGGAGATCGTCGGCATGCGGGGATCATCCCAGCCGTCCACATGGCCTTCATCGACCAGCAGCTTCAGCTTGCGCTTGCTCGTAACCGTCTGTGCCAGATTAAGGCGTCCGAATTCATATTGATGCGGTGCAGCCTCCATCTCACATTCCGCCACAACCCAGTCATAGAAGGGGCGCTGATCCTCGAACTCCAGGGAACAGAGGGAATGGGTGACATGCTCTATGGCATCCTCCAGCGGATGTGCGAAGGTATACATCGGATAAATGCACCATGCGTCACCCGTATTATGGTGATGGGAGTGGGAGATCCGGTAGATGACCGGGTCACGCAGATTGATGTTAGGAGAGGACATGTCAATTTTGGCGCGCAGAACCTTCTCGCCGTCCTTGAATTCTCCCGCCTTCATGCGGTGGAACAGATCAAGGTTCTCTTCTATCCCGCGTTCGCGGTAAGGGCTGTTCTGCCCCGGCTCCGTCAGCGTGCCCCGGAATTCACGGATCTGCTCGGCGCTGAGATCATCGACATAGGCCTTGCCCTTCTTGATTAGCAGCTCAGCCCGCGCATACATCTCTCCGAAATAATCCGAGGCGAACCGCAGCTCCTCCCATTCATACCCGAGCCATTTCACATCCTCCTGGATGGAGTTGACGTATTCGGTATCTTCCTTGAGCGGATTCGTGTCATCGAATCTCAGATGGGTCTTGCCGCCGAACTCATCCGCCAGCGTGAAGTTAATCCAGATCGCCTTGGCATGTCCGATATGTAAATAACCGTTCGGCTCCGGCGGAAAGCGGGTGACGACTTCCTTTACCTTACCCGAGCGGAGATCTTCGGTAATGACGTTCTTAATGAAATTGGAGGGTGTACCCTGGTTCTCCACATTGATCAACCTTTCATTCTGTAATATAACTACTTCCTTGTATGAACATGTTTCCTACTAATATACCCGTTAAGCAGGGAATGTTCAACAAGTGGAAGCGGCAGGTGCCGTCCTTTAAAGGACGGTACCGCTTCAGCGAGAAATAGAAGGATAATTTATCGTGTGAAACATATAAATTCTTATATTTTAAAAGTTAAGAAGCAGCCCCCGCATCCTTTGACTTCTCTCCCGGCGATGGAGTAGCATGATAAATATAGGAATATTACGCTAAAGGGGGATGCTTATGCAGCCGGTAAAACTGCCTAAAGAGCAGCGGGAGATGATTACGGAGAATATCCGTGCCTACTTCGAGGCGGAGCGCGGGGAAACGATCGGCCACCTGGCCGCAGACAATCTGTTGGAGTTCTTCCTGAAGGAGCTGGGGCCGGCGATCTATAACGGGGCGCTTAGTGACTGCCGCACGCTTGCCCTCCAGCGCATGCAGGCCCTCGAGGAAGACATCTACGCCTTGGAGTGGCAGAAGCGTTAGTTCAGCGAAGCTTATATCTCACAACGCATAGGGGGCAGCCGCATGTTTAATTATGTCATAGATGAAGAGCTGAAGCTGAAGCTGCTCATGCCGGAGCATGCCCGTCAGATGTTCGCCCTGGTGGAACGCTCCCGCCACCGGCTCAGGCAGTGGCTGCCTTGGGTGGATGGCGTGACCGAGCAGGCTCATCTTACCACGTTCATCAAGAACTCTGTGAAGCAGGGCATTGATAACGGCGGCTTCACCGCCGGACTATGGGTCCGGGAGGAACTCGCCGGAATTATCGGCTATCACGAGATTGACTGGCATAACCGCTCGGTCGGCATCGGCTACTGGCTGGGCGAAGGCTATGAGGGACAAGGCTATATGACCAGCGCCTGCCGGGTCTTTGTTGATTACGCCCTGCTGGAGCTTGAGCTGAACCGCATCGAGATCCGTTGCGCTACAGGTAACCTGGCCAGCCGAGCGATCCCGCAGCGGCTGGGTTTCATCTTCGAAGGGGTTATCCGCCAGGCCGAGAAGCTGCCTGCCGGTTATGTGAACCACGCAGTGTACGGCCTGCTGCGCAGCGAATGGAAGCTGCTGGGCTGAACGGAGATTCCGGCCCATGCCCTGCGGGGCAGCGAAGCCGTCCTGTCAAGGGACGGCTTCGTTTCTGCTATCACGGACATGTATAAGGCAGAGCAACAAGAACAGCTATAGAGCATAAAAGGCAAGCTGTGCGCTAACCGGAAGTAGTTGGATTTTGTGCACTTGCTGAAGAACGATTTGCCTGGGTGCGAACAATAGTTGGATAATCAACACTTAAGTGAACACATTTCGTCTAACAGAGCTCAAACTAACTATTTTAGTTGCTCTTTTTCCACTTGTTTTCGGTTATTTGCCAGAAGTAGGCGAGTTAAGATACGTTTTTCCACTTATTTACTTGAAAGGCGGGTTGAGGGCGGCGGAGCGGCAGAGTGGCATGTGCAGGTGTGGAGTGGAGAGGGACGAATGCCCCAGTTCCCACCCCGTACCGCTTCCCCTTCACCACCCTAGCTCTCCGCCGCATCCAGCCAGCCCCGGAACCGCTCCCGGAGGCCAGCTGCAAGGCTCTCCAGTCCGGCGAGCTCCGCGAGTCCGGTGTGATCCTTGCGCCCGTGCTCCATCGAGTACAGGACCTGTCTCACCGGGATACGGCCTGCTCCGCTCGCAAGCTTCACAATCCGGTCCCCGGCTGCCAGGCTGCCTTCACGCAGCACGCGGAGGTAGAAGCCGCTGTAGCCGGTAGACAGCACCTGGGCCGGCATATCTGCCGGTCCATGCTTTTGCGTAAGCTTGAAGCACGGGAAGCGCGGCTGGCTCACCTCCAGCAGGGCTGTACCGATCTCGAAGATATCCCCGATACATACCTCGGTCTCCAGCAATCCGCGCGCCGTGATATTCTCGCCGAAGGCGGAAGACTCCAGCTTCCGGCCAAGCCGCTCCTCCCAATGGGCATAATGCTCCACCGGATAGACGCAGACTGCCTTGTCAGGGCCTCCATGGTTGACCAGATCCGCTTGCCCGTCCCCGGTGAACCCATTCGCCCGAAGTGCAAGCGGCCCGGCAACCGGCAGCTTGTAGATTCCGGTGTCCAGCGGCTTGCCGCGGTAGTCCACCGTCTTCGGCTTGCCTACATTCAGCGAGACAACTTGCATCTTCAGTTCAGTCTCCATCCCCTTCTCCTCCCGTCAGCCAGCAGCTCATGAATACTTCATCTACATAACGTCCGCTTAAGTAGAATTCCTCCCGCAGCCGTCCCTCTTCCTCGAACCCGCATTTGCGGTAGAACTGCAGCGCCGGTGTATTGCAGGACAGCACACGCAGCCGCAGCTTGCGGATGCCGTGCTTCGCGGCATGGCGCTTGATCTCTGCGATCAGCCGCGTGCCTACACCCAGCCGCTGAAAGTGCGGGTGCACCGCGATATTCACCTCGCATACATGTCGGTTGCTCTCCATCCCGCTGGGACAGCCGAAGCCGACATAACCGCATAGCTCCCCGTCCTGTAAGGCCACCAGCTGGGAGCCGGGCGGCGCATGCAGCAGATAGTCCTCCCGCGAGCGCCACATCAGCGGACCCGGGGTTGTATTCTCTGTCCAGATCATATTATCCAGCACGATCAGCTCACGGGCATCCCTGATTTCGGAGGGCCGGATCAGCAGCGCAGCATCTCTGTTAATTGGTTGCATTATTTATACACCCCTTGCCTTACTAAGCATATAGTAAAAGGTTTAGTTCCAGCGTGAACGATTATGCAGTCCTGCGCTCAGGCAGAACGGCTGCACGGTTCATATAGGCGTGCAACGCGAAGAACCCAACGGACAGCACAGCCATGCCGCAAGCGAGCCAGCCGGTTGGCGCAAGACCGCCCCTGTCGAACTGAATGCCCATCAGATATGGCCCGATGACACGGCCGATTGCGCCGATTCCGCCGCTAAGTCCGAGATAGAACGGTGCGCTGCGCTGGGCATGCTCCGAGATGAAGGAAGGCATCGCTGGAGAGATCAGCATCTCCCCGAGGGTAGCCAGCACCATGCCCAGCAGCATCCCCGGATAGCTTGGCATCATTAGAATTACAGCATACCCGCTCAGGTAAAAGACGGCGCTTGCTGTCATCTGCGCGGTTGACGTCTGCGCGAACCCGCGCTTGATCAGGCTGACCAGCGGCTGCGCCGCGAAGATCAGTACGCCGTTCAGCGTCCAGAGGAAGCCGTATAGCTGCTTCGACCAGCCTTCCGAGATAATGAACGGCGAGACTCCGCTGTTCCAGATCGAATTGCCGATCAGCAGGAACATTGAACCCAGCGCCATGAACAGATAGATGCGTATATGGCCGAGAAGTCTCCAGCCGGACACTTCATTCTGCGGCTGTTTTTTAACGGCTTGGCCCTGAGCCGGTGCCGCTCCTACCTTGCGCAGATAGACGAAGAAGAATCCGGCAAATACGGCCGAGGTGACCCCGTTGAGCACAAAGCTCAGCATATAATTGCCCAGGAAGCCGCTCAGCGAAGTTCCCAGGGCTACCCCTATATTATTGGCAACATAGATGATATTGAACAGCTCTGCGCGCTGCTCTGCGAACCGGAAGCCGATAAAGGCCTGAATGGCCGGGAGGGAGAGGGAGTTGAACAATCCCATCAGCCCCATCACGATAATGAATACGCTCCAGCTTCCGCTCGCCCACGGAAGGGCAAACAGCGTCAGAGCATTCATGGCCAGAGCGCCGACAATCAGGCGGTTGACCCCTACCTTATGGTAGAGCGAACCGCCCAGCAGCTGACCGGCAATCCCGCCAAGCGACTGCACCAGCAGAACGATTCCCGCGTCCTTCATACTGCGTCCCAGTTCATCGAATACATACATTGTAACCAGCGGCCACATCAGCGCACTGCCGGTAGCATTAATAAGACTGGCAATCAAGAATACTTTAATTTCCTTCGGATAGGCCTGCATAAATCTCATATCTTGTCTGTCATCCCCTGTAACATAGCTGTCATTAATCCATCCAGTATCATCCCAACACAGGGGGCAGGGCAAGTATTCGCGTTAATGCTGTATCGCGGCAAACCAGGGAATTATTCTATTGAAAATCAATTCCGTCTTCACCGCCGCCAGCGATATTAATATTCTATAACCCGCTCTTTCTCACGTAAACAAAAATACCTTGCCGGCACTGATTCGTTCCCCGGAACCCGGGGTAATGATCCATATGAAACACTCCCTATTTTATTCACCGTGAGATCCGATTTCGTTCCCCCGAATCGGATTGCACGGTGAATTTTGTTTAAATATAAGAATTTATAAGTCTTACTCTATAAATTATCCTTTTAAAAGGACGGCAAAGCCGTTTCCACTTGTGTCGGGAGAATGATTCTGTTATATTCACGCAAAAACACTCCCTGTCTCTGCGAATCCCTTGAAGCAGGGTACCGAGAAGCAGGAAGTGCTTAGGCCAAGCTATGTTACAATCCGGCGATATACACCGGGTCAGGTCCGATAATGATTAAGCGTGTTTCTTCAAGCCAGCAGCAGGGACGCCTGCAGCCGAGTTCACTGCTCCCGGCTCCTTGCGCAGATAGGCCATCCAGTACGCAGCAGCCACGAAGATCGCGCCGCCCGTCAGATTGCCCAGCCAGACCGGAACGAAGTTGGCCGCATACTGGCCCCAGGTGAAATGTCCTTCGAAGATTGCAGCAGGGATAAGGAACATGTTAGCTACAACGTGCTGGAAGCCGATGGCCACAAACGCCATGGTCGGGAACCAGATACCGAGGATTTTGCCGCTGAAATTGTCAGCCCCGTACGACAGCCATACCGCCAGCGCGACGAGCCAGTTACAGCCGATCCCGGAGATAAAAGCCTGCAGGAACGTAGCATCGATCTTATGCTCCGCCATGCTTACCAGCTTCTCCAGATACACACCATCTGATGTAAGGCCAACGATGTGACCGAAGAAGTACGCGACGAACAAGGCACCGGCCAGGTTGCTGAGCGTGATCAGCACCAGATTCTTCATCACTTCCCAGAACGAGATCTTCTTCGCAATGAATGCCAGCGGCACCGCCATCATATTGCCTGTCAGCAGTTCCCCTCCGGCAAGCAGCACCAGAATGAGTCCAACCGGGAACACCGCAGCCCCGATGAAGTTAGCAATGGACCCCCACTCGGCAGGTGCACCGGCAATGACACGAATATCCAGCAAAAATCCGAGCGCGATAAACGCTCCTCCCAGAAAACCGAGAATGAGTACAGTGCTAAGCGGATTGTGTGCCTTCTTGACTCCGTTCTCTACCGTAACTTCAGCGATTCCCTGCGGTTTGTTATAAGCCATGATTCCTATCCCCTTCTAATTACTTAAAATTTGTTCCTTTATGCCATTGTAACGTGATCCTAATCACATTTACGTGATAAAAATCACTATCCGAAAAACCAAGTGAAAGTTTTCACTGACATGTCAAATTTACCATAAAAGCTGGCGGCATGGTATATTTTTTCATCCCCGAGCTACTATTGCAGAACAAAATGCCTGCGGCATCCCCTTCGTGATCGGTTTTTCGACCACATCCGGCCCACACGCCTCTGCCGTACCCAAAAAAAGAGCCCTAAGCGGGCTCCGGCAAAATGTTAGCTTTTATACATGTACAGGTTCTTTGACTGGAGCCGGTTTCGGCAGAGCCTGAAGGCCTGCGGTGTTCAGGAAGTTCCAAGGCTTGTTGTAATGCGGCTGGAAGAAGAAGTCGATGAAGGCCAGCTGGTCAACGGTCATCTTATTCTGGATGCAGACCGATACGGTATTGATCGACTGCGTCAGATCCATCTTGGACATAATCTGCGCGCCCAGTATGCGGCGGGTGGCACGGTCAAAGACCACTTTTACCTGAACCTGCTCGAAGGTCGGCATGAACTCCGGACGGTAGTTGTCGATCAGCATCACACTCTCCGTATCCATTCCCTCGGCTGCAGCCGCCTCTTCCGTCAGTCCGGTTCCGGCAATATTGTCCTCATAGATCTTGATGCCCGATGTTCCTTGCGTACCCATGTAAGGGATCGTATTCGAGACCAGATTGCGGGCGACCAGCGTTCCCATGCGCACTGCGTTGGTGGCCAGCGGGATATACGCGTGTTTACCAGTAGGATTGTAATGAATCGCGCAGCTGTCACCGGCAGCATAGACATCCGGCAGGCTGGTCTGCATATAATCGTTCACCATAATCGCGCCGTTCGGCAGCATATCCACTTGACCCTTCAGCAGGTCAGTATTCGGACGGAAGCCAATGCAGAGAATCACCAGATCCGTCTCATGCTCACCCTTGCTCGTAATCACCTTGGTCACTCTGCCGTTCTCCCCTGCGAAGGAGGCGACCTTCTCGCCCAGCGCCAGCTTAATGCCGTGATCCTCAAGCGACTGCTGGATCGGTGCGGTGAACTCTTCATCGAGATATTTGCTCAGGATGCGGTCTTCCCCATCAATCAGCGTAACTTCCTTGCCGTTCATCTGAAAAGCTTCCACCAGCTCGACCCCGATATATCCGGCACCGACCACAGTAATTCTATTCACCTTCTGCGCTTCTTCGATAATGGTGTTGGAGTGATTGTAGTTTTTCGAGAGCAGGATGCCCTCCATGTCTATTCCTTCGAGCTTAGGCACGATCGGCCATGAGCCGGTTGTCATAATTAGTTTGTCATAAGTATCTTCCATTTCCTCGCCGGTCACGAGGTTGCGGGCTTTCAGCGTCCGGCGGGCGGTGTCAATGTTGATTACCTCATGGCGCATCTTCGTCTGCACACCCAGCGCAGCCAGCTGTTCCGGGGAGGAATAGAATAGTCCCTGCGGGTCCTTGACCACACCGCCAACGTATAAGGCAATGCCGCAAGACAGGAATGAGATATTATCGTTTCGCTCGTACACCGTTATTTGTGCATCCGGGTATAACTGTGCGGTATTTACTATGGCGGCCGTTCCGGCGTGGGTACATCCAATGACTGCTACTTTCATGATTTCTTCCTCCTCCAAGTTGAAAAGCTTATTTAGTAGGGCTTGTGTTTACATTTGTGATTGTTTTCACTTTATACATTGATTATATTGTGATATTTATCACATTACAAGTAGTTTTGTGATTTTTATCACAATGTTCACAATTTTAAATTTTAATAACTTTGGAGTTTCACCCCGTTATCCACTCCACTAGTACCGCCGATGCGCTCTTCAACCTTGGCTTAGTTTCCCCCGGAGGAGGGGCATTATGTCTGCCAGGAGCTGGAAACCGCAGGAGAGAGCTTGACTGAGGTGGCGAATCCCGGTCCCATTGTGATCGGTTTTTCGATTACATTCGGCTTACGCGACGCTCCCCGTCCATTTGTGATCGGTTTTTCGATTACATTTGGCCTATGCGGCGCTCCCGGTCCAATTGTGATCGTTTTTTCGCATACATTTGGTCCATGTGCCTGCGACATCTCCCATTGTGATTGGTTTTCCGCATACAAAATAGCCTCACCCTCCGCAGCATACCTGCGGTAAAGTGAGGCCACACTAGAACTATTAGCTCAGGGATGCCTTATTCCAGACCGGAAATTACGCCATCCTCATCCACCAGTATTCCTTCTGCCGCCGGCTTGGCGGGGAGGCCCGGCATCGTGACCATGTTGCCGGTGATCACTACAGCGAATCCCGCCCCGAGGGACAGGGTGATGTCCCGGACGCCCATGGTGAAGCCTTCCGGGGCTCCGAGCAGCCGGGGCTGATCCGAGAAGGAATACGGGGTTTTGGCCATGCAGACTTGAAGATGGTGCAGGCCCAGCCGGTCAATAATAGCTAGACTGCGCTTAGCGGCCGGAGAGAAGGCTACTCCAGCTCCACGGTAGATCTCCGTGACAATGCGGTTAATTTTGGACGGAATATCCAGATGGTCGTCATATAGCGGTGCGTACTGCACAGGCTCCTCCTGGTCCAGCAGCTTCAGCAGCTCCTTCGCCAGCTCCTGTCCGCCCGCGCTTCCCTCCGCCCATACCTTGGATACCGCAGCAGGTACACCCAGCCGCCTGCAAGCCTCCAGCACCTCATTCACTTCAGCAGGGGCATCCCCTTCAAAATGATTCAGCGCCACCAGCACAGGCACGCCGAACTTGCGCAGATTCTCAATATGCCGCTCCATATTGGACAAGCCGGAGAGCAGCGCCGGCCGGTTGCCCTCATACAGCTCTTCCTTGCGGACACCGCCGTTGTATTTGAGCGACTTCACCGTAACCACCAGGACAGCCGCAGCAGGAGCAAGCCCCGCCTGGCGGCATTTGATGTCCATGAATTTCTCCGCGCCCAGGTCCGCGCCGAAGCCTGCCTCGGTCACCACCACATCGCCCAGCTTCAGCGCGTAGCGGGTTCCGATCACACTGCTGCAGCCGTGGGCAATATTGGCGAACGGGCCGCCATGCACAATGACCGGGGTTCCTTCCAGCGTCTGCACCAGATTCGGCTTCACCGCCTCCTTCAACAGCGCAGTCATCGCCTCCACAGCTCCAATTGCCTGGGCGGTTACCGGTTGTCCTGCATGGTCATACCCGACCAGAATACGGCTAAGCCGCTGCTTCAGATCCGTAAGGTCGCTGCACAGGCAGAGCACGGCCATAATCTCCGAGGCTGTTGTAATCTGAAAACCGCTCTCCCGCACAGTTCCGTTGCCGTCACCAATGCCGGTCACAATATTCCGCAGGCTGCGGTCATTCATATCCATAACGCGTTTCCAGACGATCCGCTGCGGATCAAGCCCCAGGCTGTTGCCCTGGAACATATGATTGTCGATCATCGCCGAGAGCAGGTTATGCGCCGCTGTTACAGCATGGATATCCCCGGTGAAATGCAGGTTGATCTCATCTGCCGGAACGATCTGCGCCTTGCCGCCCCCGGTCGCTCCGCCCTTCATCCCAAGACACGGACCAAGCGAAGGCTCACGCAGCGCTGCTACCGTGCGTACACCCGCTGCATTCATCGCCTGGGCGAGCCCGATCGTCGTCAGCGTCTTGCCTTCACCTGCCGGTGTAGGATTCATTGCGGTAACCAGAACCAGCTTGCCGTCCGGTTTGTGCTTCAGCTCTGCCCAGAGCGAGGGCGCCAGCTTGCTTTTATATTTGCCGTACAGTTCCAGATGCTCTTCCTTAATCCCCGCTGCCGATGCTACCTCTGTAATTAACCTCATGCCTGTATGTAACCCTCCTGCCGTTATTATCCTGCATCCTTGCTTCCTGTAAGCCATTCATGGTGTCACGCGAAACATGTCTCTTCAAAGGATACAGTGTCTCTGAAAAGATTCAAGGATAATTTTCATAAAGGGTGCCTCCAGAGCGGTTAATTTCAGCCTCATTACAGCAGGGATTCGATAAGCGCCTTCATACTCTCCGGTGATTCCTTCGGCTCGACACGGGCCACTACATTGCCGCTGCGGTCCACCAGGAACTTCGTGAAGTTCCACTGGATATCACTGCTCTCACCGTCACCCGGCTGTTGGCCCTTCAAATATTGAAACAGCAGACTCGCCTCCGGACCATTCACATCGACCTTGGCGAACACCGGGAACGTGACTCCATAGTTAATTTGGCAAAAGGACTCCGCTTCCTCGCTTGTGCCCGGTTCCTGACCCCCGAACTGGTTGCACGGAAAGCCCAGCACTACCAGCCCCTGGTCCCCGTAATGCTCGTGCAGCTTCTGCAAATCTCCGTATTGCGGGGTCAGTCCGCACTTGCTGGCCGTATTGGCGATCAGCAGCACCTTGCCCTCATAGTCCTTAAACGGCACTTCAGTACCCGAAGGCTTCACTCCGGAAAAACTATAAATTGACATTTCTGCTTCGCTTCCTTTCGGCTATATAATTCACCTCTTTATTTTACCCTATTCGCAGCCAAAACCAAATTCCGGCGGGGATGGCTACGCCCTGCGTTCCAGCCCGCAGGCTTCGGCGATGAGCCGGATGGATTGCAGCTTGTCCGCGAAGTCATGGATATGCGAAGAAATCATCAGTTCCCCGCAGCGGTACTCTTCAGCCAGCAGCTGAAGCTGCTCCCTGACTTCAGCAGGCGAGCCTATGACCATCCGCTTCCGGTTATCTGTAATGGTGAAGCGGTCGTACGGGGTATATGTATAGTTCAGCGCAGTCTCTACGGACGGAGTCGGGGAAGAGATGTGTTCTCTCTCCAGGCTGACTAGCGAGAGATCCATACTGGCAGCCAGCCGGTCTGCCCCCGCCGATGTCTCCGCACAGACGGCGAACACCGCAAGCAGCGACTTCGGCGTTGCAGCAGCCACGGACGGCGTGAAGCTGTCCTGGTACTCATGCACCGCGCCTGCTCCTCCATTCCGGGCAATGAACCGGGCGAAGGCATACCCGGTTCCCAGCCGGGCCGAGAGCGCCGCACTCTCCCGGCCTGAGCCCAGCAGCCAGACCTCCGGCGCTGAATCCACCGCAGGTGTTGCCCGTAATCCGGCATACCGCTGCGGGGAGGCTCCGCCCTCAGATTCATAGAGATAGGCCACCAGCTCCTGAATCTGCTGCTCGTACCGGTCAACGTCGTCAATAGTGACACGGGTATCCTGCAGTGCTTTGGCGGCCAGAGCACCGCCGCCTGCCGCCCTCCCTATCCCAAGGTCGATCCGCCCGGGATAGAGCGCCTCCAGGACACGGAAATTCTCAGCGACCTTGAATGCACTGTAATGCGGGAGCAGCACTGCTCCCGAGCCGATGCGGATCGCTGAGGTCACCGCAGCAAGATGCGCCATCAGCACTTCAGGGCTGGAGCCGGCGAGGCCCGGCGCAGCATGATGCTCCGCGACCCAGAAACGGTGATAGCCGAGCCGCTCCGCCTCGCGGGCCAGCAGCGCCGTCTGCCGGAGCGCTTCGGCCGGAGTGCTTCCCTCCGGCACCGGGGATTGATCGAGAATGCTTAATTTCATATGAGAGCAGCTCCAATGGGTTGGATTTTCGAGGCTTCAGCATACCGTACATCCTATACTAACTATACCCGTACCGTTGTAATTCACAAACGGAAGACTATAATCCGCCCAAACAAACGCACGGGCTGAAGATACAGTTCAGCCACAGACAGATGTGTCAAAGGTTACTTGCACAGGAAACAGGCGGCTCTTCAAGGATCACGGAGCCGCCTGTTTAATTTTCACTAGGAAGGAATGCATCAACGCTGTTCATGTTCCTTTTTCAGGGAGCCATGTTACCCGATGCTGTTGGTGATACTGGTAGTGCTCCTGTTGCTTACCGGCGCTGCCTCTTTTACTGTTGCACCATCTTCACCAGCATATGCGCCAGACGGTGGCGCTCCTCCTTGTTGCCGGCCTTCCACAATTCCAGCAGCAGCTTCTCTTCACTATTGCGGGGCTCCTCATACGCTGCCAGGTAACCGGCGATTTTCTCGGCGGCCAGTGCCAGCTGTTCGTCGCTGAGACCGATTTTTTGCGCAAGTTGAATGCGCTTTCCTAAATACGCCTTGAAGTGCTCGAAGTTGTCCAGAATCATCTCCTTCTGCCCCGGATCGATCCGGTCGAGCGCCTCCGTTACCCGTTTCATGGTCACACTGCCGTCCTTACTCACCACATGATTATGTTCAGACATCAAGAAACGCCTCCCATTTCATAGTGTGCGGTTTCCCACTACTTAACCAGCGTTCCCGGGGGTGAACCACCGTTCACGAACGAGTCTCCGCCCGCTTCAGCAGCATGCAAGGCATGCAAGTGGATAAACGTATCTTATTTTCCCGGTTTCAGCGGATTGTCAGGAAGCAAGTGGATAAACAGCATCTAATTGGTGGCGTTTGACTACTTTTGCTGAATATTGATTAATTAAGTGCTCATTATCCAACTGCTGCCGGAGGATAGCTCAATCGCGCCGCAGCAGCTGGATGAAATCCACTTATTTCCTGAATGGAAGGACAGAAACTGCTGAACGAGAGCCACCGCCTGCCCAGACACACAAACGGCCCCGCAGATTGCGGGACCGCCTGATTATAGTGCGGGTTTAATTCGACACCGGGACGGCGTCATAATATTCTTCGAGTGTAATCCCTCTTTCGGCGATAGAAGCGGCTATCTCCTTGCCTACATAACGGACATGCCAAGGCTCGTATTTGTACCCGGTAATGGCCTCCTTGCCCTCAAGGAACCGGATGATATAGCCGTATTCAGCGGCATGGGCGGCAAGCCACTCTGCTTCCTTCGTCCCTGCAAAGCAGCTCTCGGCTGCACATTTGCCGTCTCTGCCGGACAGGTCAATGGCCAGTCCCGTCTGATGCTCGCTGTGTCCCGGCATGGCACTGTAGGTGCGGGCCTTCTCTTCACCGTCTCTGGCGACATAGTTATTGAACAGCCTTTTCTGGGTCGATTCCGAACGGTAGCCGGATACACCGGCCAGATAGACCCCGTCCGCCTTCGCCCCTGCGAACATCTCCTCCAGCGCCGTAGCCGCTTCACGCCGCAGCATGCGCTTCTCAATCTTTTCCGAGAAAATAAAAGGAACATCCGGGTAGACCAGATCGGAAGGCTTATATTTATCAGGCAGGCTGTACTGCTTATTGACCATGACCGCGATGCTCTCGGGCTCGGCTACGACCATCTCCGCAGCGTTGTTCCCGGAAGTACCATTGCCTGAAGCGCCAGGAGCGGGCTGATCCGTAGGCTCCGGCACTGCCGAAGCTTCAGGCGCTGCATCCGGCCCCTCGGCTCCCAGATCTGTACCTGTGTTTATATTGGTCCCGTTCTCCGGGGAAGCGGAGGGGGCTGTATACTTCCCTATTCCCCAGCCGACCGCAATGACGACGATGAGCAGAATGACAATTTTGGCGGTTTTGGACATACTGTGTAATCCTCCTAAACGTTGTGTACCCTCGCACTCTTGAATGCGGCAGAACCCCGCCTGATCCAAAAGTGCAGGTTACATTCTATATCTCTCTATACTTGTACCCGAATGTTTCCCACGGTATCTATTAGACAGGCCCGATAGCCAAAAGGTTTCAGTAAATAAATATTACCATAGAATCATTGGCTGTTACGCCAACGGCCCTATGGTAACAAGGATTAGCTATGCATGTAAAGCGCCTTTATCTGGAGGAGCCGCGTCCGCCGCGTGAACCGCCGCCGGAGCCGCCGCTGCTGCGTCCGCCTGAGCTGAAGCCGCCTTTACCGCCCTTGGAGCTGCCTCGTGAGCCGCCCTTGGGAGCGGAGGCGTTATAGCCCCCGGCATCGTTGCTGCGCGCTACATGCGCCCGGAATTTCGGGCTCGACTTCGCGCCGCCGGGATTATATCCGGCACCGGAGCCGGCACCCTTCGAAGCGCCGTAGCTGAAGCCCCCGGCTTCCGCGCCCCGCGATACGTTGGTGCTGTAGCCGCTGCTCGGCCCGCCCTGGGAGGCGTTGCCTCTCGCGGCTCCGCCCCGCGTAGCGCCGCCCTTGCCGCCGCGCACGCCGGCGGCACCCGCACCTGCACCCGCAGCATAGCCGCTGGCTGCTGCGCTGTCGCCGCCGCTGGCGAAGGCGCCGTAGCCGCCGCCAGGTCTCGGCTTCTTCGCCGCGCCTTGCCCGGCGGAGTCGCCCTTCGGCGCCGCAGCCGCGCTGTACGCGCTGCGCTTGCCGCCTCCGGCCGCGTCCTTCCGGCTGCGGCCGCCGCCTTCCGCAGGCGCGCCCCAGCCGCCTGCGTCCTTGCCGCTGCGTCCGCGCCCGCCCGGACGCCCTGCGGCTTCGCCGCGCGGCGCACCGCCGCTGCGGCCCTGCCCGCGGCCGCCACGGCCGGCGCGCGCCGCTTCAGGCGCAGCGCTCTGCCGCCCGCGCGGCGAGCCGCCGCCTTGGACCGAGGTGAATTCGCCTACGCCGAATTCATCCTTCTCGTACCGGCGGCGGTCCAGCCGCTGGGAGATGCCGTGCTCGATCAGTGCGAGCCCGTCGCGCTCGCGCGGCGAAGCGAACGTGATCGCGAGGCCTTTGCCTCCGGCGCGGCCCGTGCGGCCAATCCGGTGAATATAACTGTCCGCATCCAGCGGAAGATCATAGTTGAAGATATGGGTGACCCCTTCAACGTCCAGGCCGCGTGCCGCCACATCCGTAGCCACCAGCAATTGCAGCTTGGCGTCACGGAACCGCTTCATGACAGCTTCGCGCTTGCCCTGCGACAGATCGCCATGCAGCTCGTCGCTTTCATAACCGGCCGCCTGCAGCGCCTCGTTCAGCTTGATGGCCCGGCGCTTCGTGCGGCAGAAGATGATCGCCAGATAAGGGCGGTCGCGCTCGATCAGGGAGATCAGTGCCTCTTCCTTATTGCGGTCCGAGCATTCCACCACCTGCTGGCGGATATTGTCCAGAGGGATCGGCGAGCCGCTCTTAATAATGACATCCAGCGGCTCCTTCATATAGTTTGCTGCCAGCCGCTTGATCGGGTCCGGCATCGTCGCAGAGAACAGCATCGTCTGACGGCGGTAAGGCACCGCCGTGATGATCGTCTCCACATCCTCCAGGAAGCCCATATGCAGCATCTGGTCCGCTTCATCCAGCACCAGCATCTTCACGCCGCTGAGGTCCAGGGTCTCCCGGCGCAGGTGATCCAGCAGCCGTCCCGGCGTACCGATGATCAGATGTCTGCCGCCTTCCAGCTTACGCAGCTGCTTCTCCACATCCTGGCCGCCGTAGACCGCCAGAATCTTCACGCCTGTATGACGGGCTAGCTTACGCGCCTCTTCGGTAATCTGCAGCGCCAGCTCACGCGTCGGCGCAAGAATCAGCGCCTGCGGATAAGCGGCCTCGACCCGGATCTTGTCCATAATCGGCAGCAGAAAAGCCAGCGTCTTCCCCGTTCCAGTCTTCGCCCGCGCAATGACATCCAGACCCTGCACCAGCGGCGGAATCGCCTCTTCCTGCACCGGCGTCGGCTTCACGATACCCTGCCCCTTGAGCAGATCGATCAGCACTTCTGATACTCCTAAATCTTTAAAACCCGGCAATTGCTCCACCTCACTAATTTCCCTAAATTTTCATTCCATCCTGTCAGTCCATAACTTATATTCACATTCTTATCGTTTCAAAACAAAGCGGAAGCACCCCGTCACCGGAGCCCTTCCGTCCCATGGGCCCGCAAGGCAGCGGTCGAACGTTCGGTTATACGGCGCAGCAGCGATCCACCGGACGTTCAGACGGCACTCCATTTGCGTTCCATTACACTTTAATTGTGGCAAGTTATCTTAATATTGTACTTGATTGTGCAGCCTTTGTGTGCATCCGGCAAAGAATAATTATTTATCCGGCTCTTCCGGCTAGAATCTGCCCGATTTGAAGATGGAGAACAGCAGCCACAGAATCATCAGCAGAGCGATAACCGAACCGATCTCGACAATCGGAAAGTCCCAGAGCAGCGACGGCTCGCCGCGCAGGGAGGAGGCGACAATCAGTCCGGCCATGATAATGCTGAAGGCCAGCAGCACGATACTGAAGGAGAGGCGGTTGCCGATCCGGCTGAACTTATGCTCCAGGTCCTGCAGCTCGGGTACCCCGATCTCTACCTTCAGCTTCCCCTTGCTGATCAGCGAGGAGAGCTGCCGGGCCTGGGCGGGAAGCTCAACCAGACTCTCGGCAAGATCAGCTACTCCGCCCAGCAGCTTGCGCTGCAGGCGGCTTCCGCTGAAGCGCTGCTTGATCAGTTGCCTGCCGAACGGCTCGGCCATCTGCATAATGCTGAAGGCCGGGTCCAGGCTGGCAACCATGCCCTCCAGGGTCAGCATTGTCTTGCCCAGCAGCGCCAGATCCGGCGGAATGATCAGCCGGTGCTTGCGGGCAATGCTGAACAGATCATTCAGCGCCTTGCCGATGCTGACCTGCTTGAACGGGATATCATAATACTGCTCGCGCAGCCGGTCCATATCCTCGTGCAGCGCCATCCGGTCAGCCTCCTCCGGAATCACTCCCAGACGCAGAATGGCCCGTACCATCGAGTCCGTATTCTTCCGCATGAGTGCAATCACCAGCGCGGACAGGCCATCCTTCATATCCTCGCTAAGCCGCCCGACCATTCCAAAGTCGATCAGAGCCAGCTTTCCGTCCTCCAGCACCATGACATTGCCCGGATGCGGGTCGGCGTGAAAGAAGCCATGAATAAAAATCTGGTTCAGCATCATCTCCACAAACTGCTGGGCAATGGTCTTAAGCTTCATGCCCGAATTCACCAGCTCGTCCTTGCGGTTCAGTGTAATCCCTTCCATATACTCCATGGTCAGAACCCTGGTGGAGCTGAAGTCCCAGTAGATGGCCGGAATATATATGTTATCATGAGCGGACACCTGCCCGGATATACGTTCGGCATTGCGCCCTTCCTGGGCGTAATCCAGCTCCGCCATCAGAGCCCGTGAGAATTCCTCGACCATCCGGGCTAACCCGTATTGCCTGGCCCAATCCATCTTGCGCTCGGCGAGCTGGCTTAGATCCGATAGAATCTCAAGATCCCTGCTCATCGTCCGCATGACGCCTGGACGTTGTATTTTGACCGCTACACTCTGCCCGCCATGCAGCACAGCCCGGTGCACCTGGCCGATGGAGGCGGCAGCGAGCGGATTGTTCTCGAAATATTCGAAGACCGCATCAATGGGCTGATCCAGCTCCTGCTGCAGAATATTGCGGGCCGTCTCGGCTGAGAACGGCGGCACATTGTCCTGCAGCTTCACCAGCTCCTGAATAATCGCATCAGGCAGCAGATCGGAGCGCGTACTGGCAAGCTGGCCCAATTTGACGAAGGTCGGCCCCAGCTCCTCCAGCACCCTGCGGACCCGTTCAGCAAGGGTCACACTTTCATGAACCTCCTGTGTGATGATCCGGCGGGGAAGCGACAGAAGATGGTAGAGGCCCAGTTCCTCCACCATATAGCCGAAGCCATGACGCATAAGCGCCATGGCGATTGCCCGGTAACGTCCGGCATGCCTTATGCGGACAGCCATTTATTCCGTACGCTGTTCCGGCACGGTGGTCTCCTGGGGTGACTTGCCTTCCAGCTCGGCAACACGGCCCTCAAGCTGGGCAATGCGCGACTCCAGCCTAGTGATATCCTCCTGCACAGGTACCTTAAGCTCCTTCAGTACCCGCTGAACCTGCTCCTGCACGGCAGACTTGAACGCACCCCGTTCTTCATCTCCGCGCTCTACCAGCCGGTCCACCAGAGCCTTGGATTCCGACGGGGCCAGCTCGCCCCGCTTCACAAGCTCGTCTACGACCTTTTCAACCTTTTCCTTGCTGACAATGGTGAGGCCTACGCCTAATGAGATAGCTTTCTTCAACAGATCACTCATGGTACTTCCCTCCCAAAGATTGCAGTTATGGATAAAGTATACCCCTTCGCCCGCCATTTCACAAAATAACCCCACAAAAGTGGGGCTTAGCTTCGGGTATTGCCGATTATTGGCTGATTATCTGGGGATACGCGCCGCCCAGGTGGCTGCCCGCAGAATCAGCTGGCGGATAGCCGGATGCCGGAATGACGGCTCATGATGGCCGGGCATCAGATAGACCACCCGCCCGAGGCCATAGCTGTGGCACCAGGCCGCAGGCAGCATCTCCCCGTCCGCCTCGTATTCGAGCAGAATCTGCTTCTCGGTGAACGGATCGAACTCGAACCGGTACGGCTCTTCATCGAGCTGGAAGTCTTCGATGCCTTCGGTAATATCATGCTCCTGTACCTTGAACTGAAGCGGAGTATAGGCCGGGTGGCCGGTGAATCTGGCACCGATCAGCTGGGCCAGCTCATATCGCTTCGCCAGGGATACCCCGGTGTGCAGGACGATCAGACCGCCTCCTCCGCTGACATAACTCAGCAGACCTGCAGTCTGCTGTGGAGATACGGTTTCATTCCACAATTCATTATATGCGATGCACAGATCATATCCGGACAAATGCTCGCTCAGCATCAGCTTCTTGTTCTCCGAGCATTGCACGGTCAGAAGCTCATTCAGAATTTCACTGACCTGCTTGTCCACACCCTGCAACGGGTGAAACCGGGGGTGTGTGTAATCGCCTAACAACAGGCATTTTCTCTTATCCATAGGTCTCCTCCTCCATATCTCTCTGTATTTGTAGTTGTAGTTGTAATTGAACTTCCGCTGCTAGCGGGTAGCTGCAATATAGCGGCCCAGGGTAACAAACATGCTGCCCATCCGCTCGTGCTCCGGCATGACGATCCGCTTCACGCCCTCTTCCTTCAGGGCCTCCGAGGTCATACGGCCGACAGATACCGCCAGTACCTTGTCTTCAAAAGCCTGCACCAGCTCCGCAAGCCGCCCCTGCTCCCTCGCATGCTGTGCCAGAAAGCGGAATTGCGGCGCACTTGTGAATGCCACCGCATCCACCTGCCCTTCGGTGATCTCTGTAAGCAGCAGCTCCAGCGCTCCAGGCTCCGGCTGAGTATACCGGTAAGGCTGCACACAGCTTACAGCTGCGCCTGCCTGCTCCAGCCATCCGACCAGCTGCGGGGCGGTCTCCCCGTGCAGCTGAAGCATGACGCGCTTGCCCTGCAGATCATATTCCTGCAGGCCGCGAATCAGTCCGGCAGAGCTGCCGTCATCGTCACGCACGACCGGCTCAAGCCCGCGCTTCTTCAGGGCATTCACTGTCTTATAGCCACGGGCAGCAACAGGCGAGCCAGAGAGAACCTCCAGGAAGCGGTCCGCAAGCGCAAGCTTCGCAGCCGTCTCGAACAATGCGTCCAGCCCCATACCGGTAGTCAGAATAGCCAGATCCGGCGGCTGCTCCGTCCAGGCAATCAGCCCCTCACGCAGAGCGGCATCATCCAGAAAGGTAGTCCCTTGAGCGGGACGGTGCAGCGCGGTTCCTCCCATATTCTCTACCAGCTTAGCCATATCTTCCGCTTTACGCGGACCGGCCAGGGCTACGGTAATGCCCTTCAATTGCTCTGCCATGAACGCTTCTCCCCTTCATCACCCCGTATTGTTGCTTATCAGTATACTTGCAAAGTGAGGTAAAAGAAAAGAGGGATGAAGCTGTATTTGTAGTTAAAAGTAATTCTCACACGTACAAATTGGAGACTCTACTGATTACCCGGTTGCAGCTTGAAGCGTCCGACCAGCTGCTGCAATTCATCGGCTTGGCGGCTCAGGTCGGCTGAGGAAGAGGCGATCTCTTCCACCGAGGCAAGCTGCTGCTGGGCTGCTGCCGAGATCGTCTCGGTACTGCCTGCCGCAGCCTCGGTGATGCCGCGGATCTCGCTAATGGCTTGGTCCAGACTGTCTGCTTCTGCGCTCAGGGTCTGAACGCCTTCGTTCATCCCGCTTATAGTCTCTGCGGCCCCTTTAATTGCCCTGCGGATGCGCGAGAACGAACGCCCCGTTGTATCCACAGCCATAATGCCGTCCATTACCTTGCTCTTCGCCTCCTCCATGGATGCCGTAGCACGGATCATCTCTGCATGGATAGAGGCAACCTGTTCGGAGATCAGGCTTGCCGACTTCCCGGATTCTTCCGCCAGCTTGCGGACCTCCGAGGCTACCACAGCGAATCCGCGCCCCTGTTCACCGGCTCTGGCCGCTTCTATGGACGCATTCAGCGCCAGCAGGTTCGTCTGCCGCGAGATTCCCGAGATCACACCGGTAATCCCCTGGATCTGTCCGACCCGCTCACTCAGCTGATCGATGACGGTACCCATCTCCTCCACGGTCTCATGAATACCGTTGATTTTGTCGACTACGCTGATGACCGAATCATTGCCCTCCGAAGCCGACAGCGAGGTCTTGTCCATCATTCCCGACACCTGCTTCATGAACTCCGAGATATGGGCTACCTCGGATGTGGTGGCAGCTGTGCTTGCCATCCCTTTATGTACACTGCCCACCTGCTGCTGTGTGCCGGCAGCCACCTCCTGGATGGCCACTGTAACATGCTCTATAGCTTTGGTCGTCTGCTCTGCCCCGGCGCTCAGCTGCTCGGCGGAGAAAGAGACCTTATCCGTCATGGTCTGTACCCCGATAATCATCTGCCGCAGATTATCCACCATCTGGCGGAAATTCACAGCCAGCAGGCCGATCTCATCTCCCCTGAAGTCCCCGATATCCTGCGACAGGTCGCCGCCGGCAATCCGCTCGGTTGCCTTGCGCAGGCGGATCAGCGGCTTCAGAATCGACGCGATATTGAAATAGACCAGCACCAGCGCCAGCAGCACGGATATAGGGAGGACCAGCCAGACCGTCTCACGGATATCGCCGGTTGCCTGCGTAATCTCATTCAGGCTGATGGTGCCCCCGATTCTCCAGCCCGTCAGCTCATTCACCATGAAGGTCATCTTCTTGGGTGCATCCTTATATACATAATCGAAGCTTCCGCCCTCGCTCCCGAACATTTGCTTCACGAACTCAAGCGAGGATTCCACGCCAATTGCTTCTGTGGGATGAACCAGGAATTTCTTGCTGCTGTCGATAATCAGAATGTAGCCCTCCTGTCCGACCTTGATTTTCGTCATATCGGCAAGGGAAGACAGATTCAGATCAAGGCTGACTACGCCGTTTCCGCCCGCCAGTACCGATGATACCGCAATGGCGCTCTCCCCCTTCACCGTCTGAAATACCGGGGAGATCACTGTACCGCTGCCTTGCTTAAGCGCATTGATATATGTATTTTCCTTGCGGGGATCATAGCCTTCCGGCAGCTCCAGCTCTGCGGCACGGATGCTCTTGCCTTTGCTGGTTCCGGCATAAATATCAAGCACATCGGGATGCAGCGCCGCGTACTCCCTTAATCTGCTCTCCAGCTCAGGGGCGGTCAGACCAGCCGCCTCGTTATTAATGGAATCTGCCGGAAGCTGTGCGGCAAAATAGAGGATATCATCTATTTTCGACTGAATATTGGAATTTATGATCTGATTCACTGCCATTACACTTTCCTGGGCATTAGTAGTAAGCTGCTCCTCCATGGTGCTGCTGGCCGATTGATAGGTTAACCAGCCTATAATGATGCTCGGTACCAGCAAGACAAGCAAATAGGTAGTAATCAGCTTCGTACGGATGTTCAGACGCACCTTTTTATTCATATGATGGACTCACTCTCTCTTTCTCTCTTTCTTCATGGGTCTTAAGATGGATCATGGCGGCAGGCTTTATATATAATTAAATATCAGCCCCCGAAACCCTCTTTTTCCCCGTATTTAATGATAATTTCCCTATGTTTATTGATAATTTTTATAGAAGCACAGTAAAAAGACCGTTCCAATGAAAACGGTCTTTTGTTATATTCCGTTACTATGCGGACCCTCGCAGCTCATACAAATGTCCTAGTTCTGGCGTGAATTCCTGCTCTGGCAAGCCGGGCAGATCCCCCCGAATACCACATGTGTATGAGTGATCGAATATCCCGTATCCGCCGCTACCGAATCGCTCCACTCCTGCGGGACCTGGCTCATTACTTCATCCACAGCACCGCAGATTTCACAGACGATATGCTGGTGGTCGTCCAGACGGGCGTCATAGCGGCTGGCCGCCTCGCCCAGCTTCAGCTCGCGGATCATCTGCTTATCTGTAAGATAGCGCAGGGAATTGTAGACCGTTCCATAGGCCAGGTTATGCCCCTGCTCGACCAGCCGGTTCATGACTTCGGCAGCGGTAGGGTGATCGTGGGAATTGCGGACGATATCGTATACGGCTTGACGCTGAGAGGTAAGGTTCAAGGTTCTCATCTTTATCATCCTCTAATTTGTTTTTAGATCAAGTATAAGTCCTGATGCCAGAAGCGTCAATGCGGCAGACCCCAAGACCTGTCCAATGCGATGTACGTTCAGCCCGGAAGCACTCGCTCCTATCACAGCTTCGCTTACTAACTGGCCTTAGGCTGCTGTCTGCCCTTCTTCTTCATCTTTCTGTTGCGGATAGAGCCCACGATCCATAGCAGCAGTGGCAGCAGGATGAAGAGGACAGGAAGGTTGAACGGCACAGCCACCAGCTTGGGAAAGAGAATCGAGCTATCCACAAAGTTGCGCGGCAACATGGAGAGCACCAGTGCTATGGGAGCCGCGATAAAGATGACAATGCGCCAACGCTTGATGCCGAACCATTGCGCACTTCCGTATGAGGCTGCAAACAAATACAGTGATATTTTAATGAAAATCCCCATAATCCAAATTGCTATAACAATGGCATCTAAATTCTGCAGGAAGCCAAAGGAGACGAAGCGCACCAGATTAAGAAACGGATAGCTTTGTCTGGACGCGGTTGAATGGCTGAAGATTGCAATACACTGCATTGCAGACAGCATCGTGAAAAGTCCGGCCACCACTGAGCCGATCACCGCCCCTTTCATGCCATCACGCGGATGAGCAAGAAAGGGGAGGACCATCATGAGCAGAATGTTGTCTCCCAGAAATGACGCGGTTGGCAGCGCCCCCTGCACCAGCACTGACAAGCTGTTATCAGCCAGAACCGGCAGCAGGTTATTGACTTGGATCTGTGAAATATTGAGCAGCAGCGGCACCATAATACCAAGCAGGATGAGCGGTCCCAGCACCTCACTGCATCTTGCCAGCACCTCGATGCCGGCGAAGGATACATACGCCGCTATAATGAGCATGCCGATAATGGGGACGATAACCGGTGTCAGCTGAAGAATCGTCCCAATCATGAAATCCCCATATTGCCGCAAAATAATCGCCAGCACAATGATCCAATACACGACATACAGCAAAATAACGATATGCCCCAGAATCTTGCCCAAGATTTTCGGCGCGTAGGTAATCAGGGATTCACCTGGATACATTAAGCTGATACGGGTCAGCACGTAGGCCAGACCTGTCGAGAACAGCGTGGACAGCAATATGGATATCCAGGCGTCCTGCTTGGCGATGGCAATGGTAGGATTGATGGTGAGCAGAATGGTCATGCCAATCTGCATGGTGGAAATCAGCCAAAACACCTGATTGCCGCTGATTTTCTCCTTGCTCATGAAGGCTGCTCCTCTAATTGGATTGTTGGGTGTTGAACATGCCGGGTCGCAGAATGGAGGCCTTGGCTTGTACCGCAAACTTGATTGTCGGGAAAATAGTGTCCCATTCCTTCTCGTGTTTCTTCCACAGCTGCGGATATTTCCGGTGGAACGCACCTGCAATATTGAAAATATCGGCTTTATATTTGTTCCGTGCCTCATCCACTGCCAGATGAATACGCTCTTCTATATTATGCTCAAGCTGCTTCTCAATACTGCTCAAGCTGGCAGCGCTTTGAGCGATATTAATCCCCGTTGTGTTTTGAATCAGTTGATTTTTGCATGAGACATGAATCGTAACGGACCATTCGCCGTTTGTATAGACGGGTTCAAGGAAGGTGCGATTTCGCAGCAATTGAACGGACAAAGTACCCTCTGAATGCTCCGGACGTATCGTTATGATCGCATTATCCATTTTATCAACGGCCCACAGAATGCCCCGCGATACACGGTTGTTGGCTACACCGATTAACCTGCCTTTATACAGGATTGCCGTTCCATCAATATAGCCGATGCCCTTGGTCTGGTCGTTCTGATGAGGGGTCTGCAGTATATCCACCCAGGGCAGCAGGGCAGTCTTACTCTCGTCCTCCAGCATCTCCATCAAATGGGCCATGGTCGAGCTGATGCTTGTTTTGTTGAGAGCCATCTCGCGCAGAACCTCAGACGTATTACGCTCCAGCACGGAGTGCTTCTCCAAAATCTCCCTCGCCCTTCCTTTGCTGACGAAGATAAAGGAGCGCTCGCGCGGTTCTGTATCCCGCATAAGGTAGTCCAGCTCATTCTTCACTCCTTGCTTCGTCTTGTCTTCGCCAAATATATATACCGCGGTGTGCCCCCAGAATATCCTGCGTGAGAACTTCGTCTGCAGCTGGGCGAGCGCATCGGCAATATTGGAGCCGGAGGCTGTCTGAACAAAGGTCGTGCCTATTCCCCCTGTAGCCTCCCCGCTGCTCTGATCGCCCTGCGAGGAGTCTTGAGGAATAAAGATTTGAACACTAACCTCAATAAGGTCATCATCACGCTGGTCAATGGCCAGACCTGTGACAAGCGCCAGGTCGTTCACCTCCTTGCGGTCCCAGCAGCCTCCGAGCAGGGGGGCCAATACCAGGGCAGCCAGCACAGCTGAAGTAAGTCGCGTGCGCCGGCTCATGGGGAAGATCCTTCCTCTCCTGGCCGGGGACGGTCGAAGGAGGACTGCCGGATTGTTTTTCGGCGTCCGGTTAAGCTCGGCCGCTTGCGGTTACTCCAGATGGGCCCGCGCATGAGCGTATCCAGCATTTCACTCCATTTCATCGGCGCAAGGGGCTGCAGATAGGGTACGCCAAGCGAACGGATGCTGCACAGATGAATAATGATGGCGATGACGCCAAGCATCAGGCCTAGAAGACCGAACATCCCCGACAAGAACATAATGGGAAAACGTAACAGCCGAATGGCAATACCAGCGCTGTATTGCGGCAGCAGAAAGGAGGCGATACCGGTAATCGCCACAACCATAACCATTGGGGAGGATACGAGCCCTGCTGAGGTGGCAGCCTGCCCGATGACCAGCGCGCCGACGATGCTGACTGCGGACCCCACCTGCTTAGGCAGGCGTACACCGGCTTCACGCAGCGCCTCGAAGGAGATCTCCATCAGCAGCGCCTCGATCAGTGCGGGGAACGGAATATTCTCCCTTGATTTCGCAATGCTAAGCAGCAGCGAAGGGGGCACCATCTCCTGATGGAATGTCAGCACCGCCACATACAGCGAGGGCAGCAGCAGCGAAGTGAACAGGAACAGAAATCTCAGCCAGCGGATGAAGGTGCTGATGATGAAGCGCTGATAATAGTCCTCCGGCGATTGCAGCATGGAGAAAAAGGTCGTTGGTGCAATGAGGCAGAAGGGTGTGCCGTCCACCATAATGCCGATTCTCCCCTCCAGCAGGGCAGCGCTGACCACATCGGGACGTTCGGTGACTTGAATCTGCGGAAATGGCGAATACGGGTGGTCTTCAATCAGACCCTCGATATAGCCGCTTTCCAGCACGCCGTCGATGTCAATTTTCTCAATGCGGGTTCTGACCTCCTCCACCAGCGAATGATTGGCCACGCCTTCGATATGGGCAATGATGACTGTCGTCTTCGTGTAACGGCCGACCTGAATCGGAGTTAGCTTCAGCGAAGGATCTTTAATTTTGCGGCGCAGCATGGAGGTGTTGACCCCCAGCGTCTCCGTGAAGCCTTCACGCGGCCCGCGAATGATGGATTCTGCTGCAGGCTCCTCGATGCTGCGCTGTTGCCAGCCAGGCAAGCAGAAAGCAATGCCGAACGGCAGCTGATCGACGAGCAGTGCGACGCTTCCATTAGAAATATAGTGCAGCAGATCGTTGAAGCTGGTAGCGATGACAACCTGGCTGGTAGTGACGACTGAGCATATATAGGCAAAATCAACCTTGGCCGAATTAGCCTGGGGCTCCAGCAGCGGGGCCAGAACATGCAGATCCAGAAGGGATTGGTTAACCATTCCGTCAATATACATCAGGAAGGCGTCTGCCTGGCCGGCGAGCGGGAAGGTTCTGGTTTTGACATCTGAGGAATCACTGTATATTTTTTTGATAATGTCCATATTATCTGCCAGCCTAGGGCTGAAGGGCATATCCCGGTACTCTAGCACACCCGCCATTTGAATGCTCCTTACGTGATGAGTGATTGTGATTTCTTCATAGGTTGGCACTTTCTGGCGGTTTTCATGCACCTGCCGGGGAAGCGGAGCGTTTCTTTTCACGGAAGAGTGGTAATAAATGAAATGGATCATTACTTAGGAGGGACTAGACTATGAATACACAGGAGCCCCGTTCGCAAGGTCTTCCGCAATTTCCGGAATCGTTATGGGTAGGCAGCACCGGGCGGCCGTCTTTTCCGAGACTAGCGGAAGATCATGTCACAGACGTAGCTATTGTAGGGGCAGGAATTACCGGGATTACTACCGCTTATCTGCTGTCCCAGGCCGGATATAAGGTCACACTGCTTGAAGCCGGGCAGATCCTCGGCGGGGCTACCGGCTATACCAGTGCCAAAATCTCCGCCCAGCACGGTATGATCTATCATGATCTGGTGAAGCATTTCGGCGAGGAGCAGGCCCGGATGTATTATCAGTCGAACAGCGAGGCCATGGAGTGGATGATTGCCACAGCGGAGGAGCTGGACCTGTCCTGCGGGATGAAGCGGGAGGCTGCCTATCTGTATGCGGATCAAGGCGACGAGAAGACACTCAAGGCGTTGAATAAGGAATTCGAGGCTTATGGCAAGCTGAGACTGCCCGGAGAGTGGCTGGATCAGGTCCCCCTGCCGCTGGGCGCGGGCGGGGCCATCCGGATGCCGGATCAGGCCCGTTTTCATCCGCTGGAGTATCTGAAGGGGCTGCTGCAGGCGGTTCTGGACAGGGGCGGCACCGTATTTGAGCATACGATGATCGGGGAGAAGGTCGATACGGACGGACAGATAACCCTGCATACCGAGGGAGAGAAGTTCCAGATCCGTTGCCGCCATGCCGTGTCGGCTTCCCACTTCCCCTTCTATGACGGCGGGTCCCTCTACTTCTCGCGGCTGCATGCCGAACGCTCCTACTGCCTGGCATTCGAGCCGGAGACGGATTATGAGGGCGGCATGTATCTGAGTGCCGGTGAACCGACCCGTTCGCTGCGGGCCGTGGAGTGGGGAGACAGGAAGCTGGTCATCGCCGGCGGGGAGAACCATAAGACTGGCCAAGGCATCTGTACATTCGGCCACTATGAGAATCTGGAGCGGTTCGCCGGGAAGCTGTTGGGCATCCGCAGTATTCCGTTCCGCTGGTCCACCCAGGATCTGATCACGCTGGACCGGGTTCCCTATATCGGCAAGCGCGCGGAGGACGAGGAGATCTATATCGCCACCGGCTTCGGGAAGTGGGGCATGACGAACGGAACCGTGGCTGCCCGCCTGATCGCAGACGGCATTCTGGGGAGCAGTACCCCCTACACCGGGCTATATGATCCCTCACGCTTCAAGGCGGTGCCCGCCATCAAGAACTTCATTGTGCAGAACCTCTCGGTTGCCAAGGAGCTGGTCGCCGGAAAAGTGGAGATTGTACACACCAAGACAAAGGATCTGGAGCCGGATCAGGGGGCTGTTGTCTTCCATGACGGCAAACGCATTGGTGCCTACCGCGACCCTGAGGGCCAATTGCATCTTGTCGACAGAACCTGTACACACATGGGCTGTGAATGCGAATGGAATAACGCCGAGCGCTCCTGGGATTGCCCCTGCCACGGCTCCCGCTTCTCCTATGAAGGCGATGTACTCGAAGGTCCGGCAACCGTGCCGCTTAAGACAATTACGCCGGAAGACTAAAGAAGGAAGACCTGTCGCTGCGGGACATTAGCGGTACGGGGGGGCCTGGGCCAGCAGCCTGCACTGCCGGAGCTGCGGCTCCGGCGTGATTGTGCCCGGCCGCTCAGGTATAATAGACAGTATCTTCTAGAATTACCCTTCATTCTATATACAAGGAGCGTGACGACAGGTTATGGATTTGAGAGGAACCAGTATTGTCATTACAGGTGCAGGCAAGGGAATCGGCAAGGCGCTCGCTATGGCGCTGGCTAAGGAAGGCGCCAACCTGGGGCTGATCTCCAGAACCTCTGCGGATCTGGAGGCACTGAAGGCGGCGCTGACTGAGGTGTACGACATCAAGGTCAGTATCGCCGTGGCCGATATTGCAGTCCGTGAAGAAGCAGAGCGGGCAGTAGTGGCGCTGCAGAAGGATCTCGGGCCCTTCGACGCGCTTATTAACAACGCCGGGATCGCCCAGTTCGGCACGTTCCTGGAGATGGACCCGGCAGACTGGGAACGGCATATGCAGATCAACCTGTTCGGGGCATACTATGTGACCCGCGCGGCACTGCCTGCGATGATTGAGCGTTCGGGCGGCAATATCATCAACATCTCCTCCACCGCAGGAGAACGCGGCTTCGCCACAGGCTCCGCCTACTGTGCCTCCAAGTTTGCTCTCATGGGCATGACGGAGTCACTGGCGATGGAGGTACGCAAGCATAATATCCGTGTCGTAGCGCTAACCCCAAGCACCGTGAATACAGGCCTTGCTTCCGATGCGGGTCTTAAGATCGGGGACGAGGACCGGATGATGCAGCCGGAGGATGTGGCCGAGCTGACGCTGGCTGCGCTTAAGCTGCCTGACCGCGTCTTCCTGAAGACCGCAGGCATCTGGACCACGAATCCGCAATAAAGACAGTCTTTATGTAAAGTAAAGCCCTACAAGGAGGACTTGGCATGCTGGTAGTTACCAATACGATTAAGATCAAGGAAGGGCATGGTGAAGCGCTGGCCTCCCGGTTCAGCGCAGATAACGGGGTGCAGAGCATCCCCGGCTTCATCCGCATGGAGGTGTGGCACGGCGCGCCTAAGGAAGGCGTGGAAGAGCTGAAGATCTGCACTGTGTGGGAGAATGAGGAAGCATTGAACGGCTGGACCTCCAGTCCCGCCTTCCGGGACTCGCACCGCGGTGCCGGCCGGAACGAAGCTATTGTCGGTTCCTCGCTCGACAAGTACGAGCTGGTGCACAGCCGCACTCCGGACGTTCAGGCTGACTAGTCTGCTTCTTAAGCAGCACTTAGTGGAGAGGCCGGCCGTTTAGGACGGTCCTCTTTTCTGCGTGAAGGATAAGATTCTTGTGAGACATACTATGTATATGCTGTGTGTACAGCGTAGCTCATAGCTTTGGTGTCCTTCTCAACAAGTGGAAACAGCTTTGCCGTCCTTTTAAAGGACGGTACCGTTTCGGCGAGAAATAGAAGCATAATTTATAGCGCGAACATATAAATTAAATTACCTTCACGCGAGCACAATGTATGCTGTTTTTCGCATACATTCGCTTCATATGCCTGCTTGCGAGCACAATGTATGCTGTTTTTCACATACATTTGGACCATATGCCTGCTTGCGAGCACAATGTATGCTGTTTTTCACATACATTTGGCCCATGCGCCTGCTTGCGAGCACAATGTATGCTGTTTTTCGCATACATTTGGTCCATATGCCTGCTTGCGCACCGAATGTATGCTGTTTTTCGCATACATTCGCTTCATATGCCGCTATAACAGCCTATTGTATTCGGTTTTAAGCGTCCCTTCAGTCACATTCAGCATCACAGTCACTCTACGTATCATTTCGAAGAACTCTTATCCACAAATGTACATACCTTTTTACAGTGGAGGAAACTGTAGTTTTCTATAATACAAGTGGACACGGCATTGCCGTCCTTTTAGAGGACGGTACCTATTCAGCTACAAAGATATGGATAATTATAGCGCGAAGCATATAAATTATCTTTAAACAAAAGGGGCTGTCCCAAAAGTAAATATTCTATAGGTGGAAACAAAACCTGCAACTTTTTCAAAGCTTACCAAGTAAAAAAAGGAGCGATTCTCCGTTATTGGAGGACCGCTCCTTTGCGTTTCTGGTCGTTCGCTGCTTGCTTCAGCAGGTTGTGGGCGAGCGAAAGCCAACCGACCTCCAGCGTCACTTTTTCCAAGCCGCGAAGCAGAAAGCGCCGGAAGCCCCGGTTATTCTTTAATTGTCCAAATACACTTTCCGGCTCCGTCATTCGACGTACAGCCAATAGATAGCCTTCCTCGCTTCGGAGGATTTCTTTCGCCTGTTTCTGGTATCTAAGCCGCTCCAAACTGACTGCGATTTCCCGGTTTCCGCTTCCCTTCGTGCAGTTTTCTTTTAGCGGACAACCTCCGCAGCTTTGACTTTGGTAGTGACGCTTCTTAATTTCGTATCCACTCTCTGTGGTTTCCTTGCTTTCTCGTTGGAAATACAGCGGGTGTCCAGCTAAACACGTCCAACGATCCTCGGATCCGTCGTAGGTCCAGTTCTCGATTTTTCCGACGTCGGCTTTCCAGGCTTTGCTCTTTTCTTTGTGGTAGGTGCTGTATTTCACGACGGCCTGTATCTCGCTCTTTTCCAGATAGGCGTAGTTTTCTTCACTTCCATAGCCGGCATCTGCAATGACCGTCTTTGGAAGTTTCCCGAGGAACTGCTTTGTTTTTTCCAGATGTGGTTCTAAACAGCGGGTGTCACCCGGTCTTTGATGGAGACTGTAGGCCACAATAAACTGGTTTTCGGTCCCGATCTGTAGATTATAACCTGGCTTCAGTTGGCCATTTCGCATGTGATCTTCTTTCATCCGCATAAACGTTGCCTCTGGATCGGTCTTGCTGAAACTGTTACGGTCCCCAAGCAGCTTTTGATATTGTTCGTACTTCTGCAGTCGAGGGAGCAAATCCTTACGCAACTTCCGAACCGTCTTTTTTAGGGGCGTGTCTTTCGGTTTTTCGGCAAGCTGAGCTTCAAGCTTTTGCATGGCTTGTTCGAGTTTCTCACTGTCCATTTCTGAACCCGTGCGGAGTTCAGCCAGATCTTTGCCCTGGTTCTTTTGTTCTTCCTGCTCTTCCGCTACGTCAATGTCAGCGAATAGGGCCTGTACCTTATCTTGCAGTTTCGCTTTGTGTTTGCTGACCGCTTTGCTCCAGACAAAGGTGTAGCGATTGGCATTCGCCTCAATCTTAGTGCCGTCCACAAAATAATGCTCCAGAGACACGTATTTTTCGTTAGCCAGAAACTGAAGCACGGCGGTAAATACCGTTTCGAGGACATTTCTCATCCGCTGGGAACGGAAGCGATTCAGCGTGCGGAAGTCGGGTCGCTGCCGTCCGGCCAGCCACATGAAGGGAATGTTCTCCCGGACCGCTTTGGCGATTTGGCGAGACGAATAGATTCGCTGAGTGTATGCGTAGATGATGACTTTGGTAAGCATTTTAGGATGGTAGCTGTCACGGCCGCCGCCGGGATAGGCCGCGTCAAAAATGGCGTTGTCCAGCCGGTTGACGGCAGCATTCACGACGCGAACGAGGTGATTTTTCGGGATATCTTCTTCCAGATCCATTGGCAAGCAAAGTTGGTCCATGGTATATTGAATGTACAAAGAAACCTCTCCTTTGAAATGGTTGTGTGGTAACTCCATTTTAACAAAAGAGAGGTTTCTTTGTGTGATTTTAGAAAGATTTGAAGAACCTTTTCCCGCTTAAACAGCGGAGAGGACGGAACGATTGTGGAAAAGCGGCAGCGGTCGCCTTGGTCTCCGGATTTTCACCGTTAAGGGGAATGAAAAAAATCTGGAGAGCACAGCGATTGGAACAACGGTCCGTTCGCGCAGCGTTCACCCAAGTGCTCACGTTGATCCTACTACAAAATAAAGAGCTGTCACAAAAGCCATTTCATGGCTTTTTGTGACAGCCGCTTTGTTATTGCTGTGTATCCGAAGCAGACGCTTCACTGATCTCCTGATGCTTGCCCGGCCAGAAGGCTACGCGGCCAAAGAGGACGGTGATGGCCGGGACCAGAAACGGACGGACAACGAAGGTATCCAGCAGGACACCGATCGCAGTGATAATCCCGAACTGGACAAGCACCTGAATCGGAAGGCTTGCCAGCACGGCGAACGTACCGGCCAGGATAAGTCCGGCAGAGGTGATGACCGAGCCGGTCTCATTCACACCTTCTGCAATCGCCTGCTTCAGAGGCATATGCTTCCGCTTTTTCCAGATATTCGAGATCATGAAGATGTTGTAATCCTCCCCGAGCGCCACCAGGAAGACGAAGGAATACAGCGGAATGGAGCCTTGTATCGCGTCTGCTCCAAGCACATAATGAATGATGATCCAGCCAAGGCCCAGTGCTGAGAAGAACGACAGGATTACCGTCCCCACCAGATACACTGTGGCTACGACAGATCTGAGATAGACCAGCAGCAGCACCGTAATCAGGCCGATAACGACCGGTATGATCAGATCGGTGTCCCGTTCTCCAAGCTCCTTGGTATCGTGCTGGGTAGCAGTCTGGCCGCTGATCCATACCTTATCCTGCGCGTTCTCAATCCCGGATTCCGTCAGAGCCGACTCAACCGTAGCCTGTAGTGCCGGGATATGGTCCATCGCCTCAATTGAATACGGATTGTCCTTGAACTCAATATCATAGGCAGTAATCTTGGGGTTGACGGCACCCTGCTGCGGGTCTGAGACCACATCCACATAGGATAGGCTGCTCAGCACGGATTTCAGGTCTTCTCCGCCGGATAACCCTTCCGTATCCACCATCAGCTTGGCAGGGGCCAGCTCACCGGGGGAGAATTGCTTGCCGATCAGGTCGAAGCCTTCCCGCGACTCCATAGTCTTCGGGAACGACGACAGAATATCGTAAGTGAACTTAATTCCGCTGGAGAATGAGGCCAGCACTCCCAAAAGCACCACTGTAATTCCGACAATGGCCCACGGGCGGGATACCACCAGGTATCTGATTCCCTTGCGGCGTACTGGCTGCGGCTGCGGCACCGGTTTGCCCTTGGCCTTAGCCCGCTCCGCTTCCATCTGCGGCGTACGCGGCACGAATGGGAAGAACGAGGTCCGTCCGAAGATCGCCAGCAAGGCCGGAACCAGGGTCAGACTGGCTACCCCCATAATCAGAATGGAGACGCTGAACGGCACTGCAAACCGGTGGTACGCGCCGTATTTGGCCAGCAGCAGAGCGAAGAGAGCCAGCACTACGGTGAAGCCGCTCATCGCAATCGCCCCCGAGGAGTGGGAAATGGCGCTCAGCAGTGCACGCCCCTTATTCTCCTCCACCTTCAGCATCTGGCGGAAGCGCGAGATCAGGAACAGGCAATAGTCTGTCCCTGCCCCGAAGAGCAGCACCGTCATAATCGAAACCGCCTGCGAATCCACCGTAATCCAGCCTTCCTTGGCCATCAGACCAAGCACCGGGCTGGTTACGCCATAAGCAAAGCCTACAGCAACCAGCGGAATCAACGCCAGGATAGGTGAACGGTAGATCAGCAGCAGGAAGACCAGCACCAGAATGACGGTGGCAATCAGCAGCGATACATCGGCATTCTTGAATAGCCCTGTAGCATCTACTGAGATTCCAACCGGGCCGGATACGCGCAGGCTTAAGTCTCCGCTGTCCGGCTTGGCGGCAGACGGGTCAGTCCCCGTCTCCGTCCGGACCAGCTCCTTCAGACTCTTGAGCGACTCCCCAAGCTGGTCGCTGTCTGCCGTCTTGTCGAACAGTACCGGGGTAACGAGCGTGCTCCGGTCCTCCGACAGGGACGCCTGCAATGCTTGCGGCGGCAGCTTGCCCAGCGGCGGCACGAAGTTCTGATGCTCAAGAGGCTGCTGCTCAAGCTTGCTGTATACTGCGGTTATATGTACGAGATCCTCCTCCGGGATTCCGCCGTCACGATGCCACACGAGCAGTGCCGGCACTCCGCTTCCGGCGGGAAATTCTCTCTCGGCAACGGCCGATGCCCGCACCGACTGTGAATCCTCCGGCAGATTGGAAGCATTGCCCGCAACCTGCGAATTCACCGAAGGCCATAGCATTGTAAGCACCCCAACCAGTACAATCCACACCAGCAGCGTGATCCATTTGGTCTTGCTCCCTGCTACCCATTTTCCGTAGCCCGACATACCTTTCATCCTCTCTCCTATCCGTCCGCCCAAAAAATGAGCCGCGGGTCATTTTGATATCCTTATCATATATACCCCGAAAATTTTAAGCAAATCTTTTTTCTGAAATTTAGAACAACTAAAGTTATCACTGCCGTTACTGCCCCCTGGAATGCCTGTACTTGTGCCGTAGATGCCGTGGACACAGGGGAATTCCACACTCTATTTCTAGTATAATCTGGAAACTACTATATAATACACAGGCGGCTACAGACTATGACTTGAACCCTGCATAGAAATCTTGCAGAAATTGCAACTTCCCCCTCACAGACAAGCTGGTATTTAGAGGATTGCTGCACAAAATGCAGGAATTTTTATTAGTAGCCTATGGATGGAGCAGGAATGCTGCTTTCTGTGCAACAATTTGAGATTTAGGCTAATTGGATGCGGGGAAATTTGTATTATATGCAGGAAAAGTTAGATTGGTGGAATCGAGTGGCGGCAAAGGTAAGCGGTGAGTTGGTGCGTGGGTTGATGAGTGAGTAAGTCAGTGAGTGAGTGCAAAAAAACGTTCATACAGAGAATGTCCGAAGACGCTCTGCATGAACGCTGGTTAAAGTCGGCTGTGGTATACAGCTGTCTGTAGAACTATTCTATTACAAACTCAGATCAGCCTGCGTCCGGCAGATCATCCCCGGAGAACTGGCTGTTATAAAGATCGGCATAGAAGCCGCCGGCTTCCAGCAGTTCCACATGGGTGCCCTTCTCGATGACACTGCCCTGGTTCATCACCAGGATCAGGTCGGCGTCCTTGATGGTGGACAGGCGGTGAGCGATCACGAAGCTCGTTCTGCCGTGCATCAGCGTGTTCATCGCCTTCTGGATCTGCACCTCTGTGCGCGTATCTACGCTGCTGGTGGCTTCATCCAGAATAAGGATGGACGGATCAGCCAGAATCGCCCGGGCGATGGTAAGCAGCTGCTTTTGACCCTGGGAGATGTTGGAGGCCTCTTCATTCAGAATCGTGTCATACCCGAGCGGCAGCGTACGGATGAAATGATCGGCATGCGCAGCCTTGGCTGCACGCACCACATCAGCCTCCGTAGCCCCTTCCCGGCCGTAAGCGATATTATCGCGGATCGTTCCGTTGAACAGCCAGGTATCCTGGAGCACCATACCGAATTTGCTGCGCAGCTCGCTGCGCTTCATATCGGTGATGTTCACCCCATCGATCACAATCTCACCGCCGCTGATCTCATAGAAGCGCATGAGCAGGTTGATCAGCGTGGTTTTGCCGGCTCCGGTTGGCCCTACAATCGCGATGGTCTGTCCCGGACTGACCTCGATGTTCATGTCTTCAATCAGGAGTTCACCCGGCTTGTAGCCGAACTGCACGTGACGGAACTCCACAGAGCCCTCTTCTGCATCTGCTGGACGTTTCGCCAGTGTAGCAGCCGTTTCAGGAACTTCCTCTTCCTCATCCAGCAGTTCAAATACACGTTCTGCCGAAGCGATGGTTGATTGAATGATGTTGGCAATATTCGCGGTCTGCGTAATCGGCATAGTGAATTGGCGCGAATACTGGATGAACGCCTGGATGTCACCGACATCGATTGCTTTTTTGGTCACGAAGATCCCGCCGACCACACATACCAGCACATACCCCAGGTTCCCGATGAACATCATCAGCGGCATAATAATCCCGGAGATGAACTGGGAGCGCCAGCCGGAGTTATAGAGGTCCTCATTGATGGCATTGAAGTCCTTCAGGGAGTTCTTTTCCCGTCCAAAAGCCTTGATAATCCGGTGCCCGGTATACATCTCCTCCACATGTCCATTCAGCTGGCCCAGCGATTTCTGCTGTCCGACAAAATAGGTCTGGGAGCGCTTGGTGATCAGCATAATCACCACGAAGCTCAGCGGCAGCGTAACGATCGTAATCAGAGTCAGCCACGGGCTGATCGTCAGCATCATCACAATAACCCCGACAATCGTCACAATGGAGGTGATCAGCTGGGTCAAGCTCTGCTGCAGGGTGGTACTGATGTTGTCCACATCATTGGTCGCCCGGCTGAGAATCTCCCCGTGGGTCCGGGAATCGAAATATTTCAGCGGCAGCCGCTCCAGCTTGCTGTTGATCTGCTCACGCATATCGTATACAACCTTCTGTGCCACACCAGCCATTACATACTGCTGAATATAACTGAACAGCGCACTGAACAGATACAGGCCTGCCAGCAGGATCAGAATATCATTCACATAGCCAAAATCAATCTTAGCTCCAGGCACGCCCATTATTTTGCCATAAGCGCCCTCGAACAGCTTGGTCGTTGCCTTCCCCATGACCTTGGGGCTGAAAATACTGAATACGGTACTGGCAATCGCCATCACGAATACAATCAACAGCTGGACCTGGCGCGGACGTAAATACCGGACCAGGCGGCGCAGGGTGCCCTTGAAATCCTTCGCCTTCTCCGCCGGCATTCTCATGCCGGGACCGCCGCCCGGCCCCCCGCCGAAGCCGCCGTGTCTGCCGCCCTGCGGCGGCTTGACTGCTTTGTTCTGCTCACTCATGCTATTTCCTCCTCTGACAGCTGCGAGGATACAATCTCGCGGTACACCTCATTGTTGTCCAGCAGCTCGCGGTGCGTGCCCATTCCGACAATCTTACCTTCATCCAGTACGATAATCCGGTCTGCATCCATTACCGTGCTTACCCGCTGTGCGACGATAAGGACCGTAGATTCCGTGGTCTCCTCCTTGAGCGCAGCACGCAGCTTGGCATCGGTCTTGAAGTCCAGCGCGGAGAAGCTGTCATCGAACAGATATACCTCCGGCTTGCGGACGAGGGCACGGGCGATCGACAGGCGCTGCTTCTGGCCGCCGGAGACGTTGCCGCCCCCCTGGGAGATGCTTGAATCGAAGCCGTCCTTCATCGCCGTGACGAAGTCATAGGCCTGTGCCACCTTGGCGGCATGAAGAATTTCTTCCTCGGTAGCATCCTCTTTACCGTAACGGATATTCTCGTTGATGGTACCGGTGAACAGCACGGCTTTTTGCGGAATATAACCAATCTTGCTCCGCAGATCCTCCTGCGTCATCTGGCGGACATCCACACCGTCCACACTCACCGTACCCTCTATTGCATCATAGAATCTAGGAATCATGTTCAGCAGCGTGGACTTGCCTGACCCCGTTCCGCCGATAATGGCGGTAATCTCACCGGGACGCGCACTGAAGGTAATGCCCGACAAGGCTGCCTGCTCTGCACCCGGATAAGCGAAGGATACGTTGTCGAACTCCACATACCCGCGCAATCCGTCACGGCCGTCCCCTTGTGTAGCTGTAGCCGTAGTCTTCAGTTCCGCAGAGGTAGGGTCCTTAATCTCAGGCTGCATATCCAGCACTTCATTAATGCGCAGCGCTGAGGCAGAAGCTCTTGGAATCAGCACGAACATCATCGATACCATGATCAGCGAGAACATGATCTGCATTGCATACTGAATGAAAGCCATAAGGGAGCCGACCTGCAGATCCCCGTCTCCGATACGGATTCCTCCGTAATACAGAATGGCAATCATCGAGAAGTTCATGACGATCATCATCAGCGGCATGAGCCCCGCCATTACCTTGTTGACTTTAATCGCCGTGTCGGTAAGGTCGCGGTTGGCCGCACTGAACCGTCTGTTCTCATGCTCAATCCGGTTGAAGGAGCGGATGACACGGATACCGGTCAGGTGCTCACGCAGTACCAGATTTAATTTATCCAGCTTGATCTGGATCGCCTTGAACAGCGGAAGGCCCTTCATTCCGATGAAAAATATCGCTCCGACCAGCAGCGGAATCACCACTACAAAGATCAGCGAGAGCTTGGCGTCCTCTGACACCGCCATAATAATCCCGCCGATCATCATCATCGGGGCACCGACCATCATGCGGAGCATCATAGTCAGGACGGTCTGAACCTGTGTAATATCATTAGTGGTACGTGTAATCAATGAGGCCGTACCCAGCTTATCGAATTCATGGAGCGTAAAGTTCTCTACATGATTGAAGACCCGGGAACGGGTATTCTTCCCGAAGCCTGCCGCCACCCTGGCTGACAGATAACTGGCAATAATAGAGCATAGCACACCTCCAGCAGCCACCAGCAGCATGAAGCCGCCGATTCTCCAGATATAAGGCTGGTCTCCGTCCACAATTCCTTTGTCGATAATGTCGCTCATCAAGGTAGGCAGATACAAATCACCCATGGATTGCAGGAATACCAGAATCAATACCCCTGCGATGGCCAAGCGGAAGGGCTTCAGTTGTTTCATTAATTTAATCATGCTTCTCATCTCCGTTCATTTGTAGCCGGTCTAGATTAGGCGGAGGATTATCCTCCATAAAGGCATAGACTTTCAGCAGCAGTTCCGCCAGTTGATCAGATTCTTCCTCACCCAAATACTCCACCATCCGGTTAAGTGTGGCGTCCATATGATCCCTGGCCCTGCGGGTAATTATTTTCCCCTGTTCAGTCAACTTGATGCGCACTACCCTCCGGTCAGACGGATCAGCCTGCCGTTCTACCATCTGCTTGGCCTCAAGACTGTTAATCAGCTGGGTTACCGTTGGCGGAGTCAGTCCCAGGAAACGGCTGATCTCCGACACCTTAAGTCCCAGATCTGAAGTATGCGACGCCCGTGCAATACATATCAGTAAAGTCATCTCACTTGGCTTATGCCCCTCCACCGAGTGATGCCAATGCCCTTTGCGCAGCTTCCGAAGTGCAGAGAAAAGCTTGTGTCCGACTGAGTTTTCACCTTCGCGATTTATCCCAATGCTTCCACCCCATTTTTAGTTAGGTTCCCAAATAATTAAACCATGCATTAATTAGGCTACCTAATTATATTTTCGTACCTGCAATTTGTCAATTCCTGATTATGCTCTTACTATGTAATTTATTTCACATTACCACGCACAAACGCTCCCTCGACACAGAAGGCCGGGGAGTCTCTCTTAGCTATACAATTAACCGCTCTAATCCGCTTTAGAATTCCACTCCGTGTTCAACAGCGGTAAAGCCTTTCACCTTCGACCTCTGGTCTGTTCCTGTACCCGCAAGAATGAAGCTAAACAATACCAAAACGCTGGCCGTCATCAACAGTGATCTCTTCATGCGCTCTCACCTCCCTGATCAGTTCCCGGTACGCATTCTGCTGGGTATCCGAAGCGTAGTCTCTGTTCACTTCAAATAAGGTTACACAATTAATAAAGTCCTTGCCGCTGTTCAGCCTGATGGTCAGTCGCAGACAATGAATGATATAGTCAATTCCCTTGGTATACTGGTTGCGGGAGATATGGTAGATCGCAATCTGATAATAGAGACGATACACCCGGTCTACATTAATCGTATCCTGGAATTGTTCAAACCGCAGCATCTCCCGGGAAAAGCGCGACATCACCGCATCAGCGGAGAACCCGAAGCGGTTGGCCGACTCCATAATGATCACCATGCCGGACAGAATCTCGCCGGGATGCTCGGACAAGAAAGCGATATAGGACGGCAATACAGAGATATTGCCCATCAGAATCTCCAGCGTGAACCCGTTGGCCGTAGCAAACAGCTTGAAGCTGTCCACACTGCTGCGCCCCTCGTCATCCAGCATCTCGAACCATCCCAGGTCCGCATAGCCGGCGGTATATTTCTTGGCCTGCTCATACTCCCCCTGCTTGGTAAGCGCCGATGCCTTCAGCAGATAACCGTGCCCGTAATAGACTACCAGCGGACGTTCTGCCTGAAAGGGCTCTGCCCTCTTCCCCTTAATGCGGCGCAGCTCCTCACGGTAGGTTCCGCTTGCTAATGCCCTCAGCTCGTCGGCGAACTTCTCTACATCCTTCCAGCGGTGCAGCGCGAAGCATACCTTCGCCAGCTTCAGCAGCCCGTCCAGCTGCATCTCCTCGGGAAGCAGTCCACGATACGGCTCGAAGCTGATTACAGCGCGCAGCTTCTGCTCCATATCCACATCGGGCGTGGACTGCAGCGACTTGAAGATACGGTACTGGCTAATCGCCATGCGCTCGGAATAGCTGTCTTGTTCATGGTCTACAATCAGCTTGTAGAATACGATGGACTCCTGTACTTTGCCGCTGCAGAATAGCCTCTCTGCCACCCTGTAGATGATATCCAGCGGCCGCTGATATTCCATAATCCGCCTCAAGACCTCTTCAATGCATTGCTGCTTGCCCATCTCGGCACATTTGACCAGGAAAGGCTCAATGCGGCGGCGGGAGATCCGTTCTTCACTGAAGCACTCATCCACATACAGCGGATACAGCCAGCCTTCCGGGAAGCCGAAGGCCCGGATCATGGCATCAAGCTGTCCCAGCGAGATGGGCTTCGGCGGATTGCCGTGAAGAATGGCGCTGAGACTGCCGCGGTTCAAGCCGGAGATTTTGGCAAATGAGGCAAGATTATGGCCCGAGCGGGACAGACTCTTCTCGATTTCTGTACGTAATGTAGTCAGCTTCGCCTCCACCCGGCACCTCCCTATCCATCATTCAGGTTATCCTTCTATTAATTGCCATTATAGGACAACACTATGAAAAGCACAACAAAATGGCCCCACATTAGTAGGACCATGATTAGCATTCACCATCGATTATTGCTGCAAAGCCGCCTGATTCCTGATCCGCTGGCTCTTCTTATTCTTGCCGTAGGGCGCGGCTCCATTCTTCCGGCTGCGCAGGCTCTCCATCATCAGGTTCTGGGCCATCACAATATATCCATCCAGCCGCTGGCTTAACTCCAGCACCGCATGATCGCTCAAACTCCGCTCCTGGGCTACCTCCAGCAGCTCGCTTCTTAAATTCTCTATAGTAAGGAACAGCTCATCTTCTCTGTAATCCCGGCCGTTAGCATCAGGAGAATTCTGGTAAAGGTTCACGGTTACTCACCTTCTCTCTATCAACTTCTCCCCTATCATAAATCATGATGCCAAAAAACAAAATTTGCAAAAAAAGAAAAAAATGTCGGCGGAAGTATAAATAAGCTCTGTTATTTATATATCCTCCGCAGGCTCAGACGGCGAATACCGCTCCCCGAGCATATTCATCGCAAAGGCAATCCACTCCCTGGCGGCAAAGGAGAGATAGCGGTCCTTGCGCCAAATCATACCCAGCTGCCAGGGAATCACCGGCTCGGTCAGCGGAATAACTGCAATCCGCGTACGGTCGATATCCCGGCAGATGGTCTCCGGCAGCAGCGCAATGCCCATTCCGGCGGCGACCATCCGGCTGATGAGATCCCACTGGGAGCTTTCATAGACCACCTTGGGCTGAAAGCCCGCCTTGACGCATTCCGAGATGATCCGGTCATGCAGAGCGAAGTCTTCCCGGAACAGGACGAACTCCTCTTCGGCCAGCTCTTTCAGCGGCACCTGCTGCGCTGCGTCCAGCCGGTGTCCGGCGGGAACCAGCAGCTCCAGCCGCTCCTCCACGAAGGTAAAGCTATGGAACCGCGCCTGGTCCACCGGGAGCACAATCGCTCCGATATCGAGCAGGCCGGATTCTACGTCATCCTCCACTTTCTTTGCCCCGTCCTCATGCAGCCGGATCGTCACCTCGGGGTACTTGCGGTGGAATTCCCCGATGACCGCCGGGAAGAAGCTCGCCCCCACCATGGGCGGCAGTCCGATACGGATATGCCCCTGCTTCAGATTGCGCAGGCTGTCCAGCTCGGCGGAGAGGCTGGCAAAGGACTCTACAATGTTCTGCGCCTTGATGAGCAGCAGCTCTCCGGCATCCGTCAGGCGGATGCTCCGGCCCTCGCGGTAGAACAGATCGGCCCCCAGTTCCGTCTCCAGATTGCGGATCATCTTGCTGATGGTCGGCTGGGTGATATACAGCGATTCTGCGGCTCTGGAGAAGCTGTTCAGCCTTGCGGCCTGCACGAAATACTCCAGTTGTCTGATATCCATTAGGCACCCTCCATGTATAGACAATTAGAATGTGAGATATTCAATCTATTCATTGTACCTATGAAAGAATCAGATGTAAAATTTCAGTAAGAGATGAAAGGAGGTAATCATGATGAAAAAGATTGCCTTAGGCTTACTGCAGGTGGCCGGACTAACCGTGTTCTCCCTGCTGGTTAACGGATTAACCTCACTGCTGCATATTCCGCTTCCCGGAAGCATTATCGGGATGATTCTATTATTCCTGCTGCTCGAATCCGGCGTGATCCGTCTGAACTGGGTGGAGGCAGGAGCTTCGTGGCTGCTGGCTGAGCTGCTGCTGTTCTTCATTCCATCGGCTATCGGGGTGATGAACTATTCGAAGCTGCTGGAATCCTTCGGCCTGCAGGTGTTGGCTGTTGTGCTCGTGGGCACCTTTGCTGTCATGGCCAGCTCAGGTCTGCTGACAGGTATGATCTATAAAGTAAAGGAGCGTAGAAGCTCATGATGACTGGACTATTATTCCTTGGACTTACCATTACGGTATATCTTATAACTAAACGGATCTATGCGGCCAGCGGTAAAATGTACACTTCTCCGCTGATCATCACTCCGCTGGTAATTATCGGCTTCCTGCTAATTACAGGCAGCTCTTATGAATCCTACAATGCAGGCGGCAAATGGCTGTCAGACCTGCTTCAGCCGGCGACCATCGCCTTCGCGATTCCGCTGCACAAGAACTTCAAGCTGCTCAAAAAGCACGCCGCCGAAATTGCGGCAGGCGTGCTGTCAGGAACGGTAACAGCTGTACTGTCTTCCATGCTGCTGGCCAAATTAATGCACCTGAGCGGAGATCTCGCCACCAGCCTGGTCCCCCGTTCGGTAACTACGCCGATTGCCATGAGCATCTCGCAGAGCATCGGCGGAGTTCCCAGCATCACCGCTGTCTTCGTCATTCTCACGGGCGTACTTGGAACCATGATGGGGCCCTCGGTGCTGCGCCTCTTCCACATTGAGAATGAAGTGGCGCGCGGGGTCTCCCTTGGCACCGCAGCGCATGGCACCGGCACCTCCAAGGCCTTCGAGCTTAGCTCGCTGACCGGCACCATCTCCAGTATCTCAATGATTCTGGCGGCGCTGTTCTCCATCGGCCTGGCACCCGCACTGATCGCCGTGTTCATTCATTAAGCAGCCCTTTGGCCCTAAGACAGAGTCCTACAGCTTCACAGGCAATCCGCTCTGGGCGGATTCATACGCGGCGCAGGTTACCTTCAGCGTCTTGTACCCGTCCTCATAATCGCTGAGAATCCGGGAGCGGTCTCCGGTGCGGACAGCGTACAGGAAGGCCTCGCTCTCTACCGCGTAAGGGTTGCCCGTATTCTTGTATTCCTTGCTGTCCCCGCTGCGGACTTCGAGCAGACGCTCCGGATTCCAGTCCAGCATGCCGTTGTCATTATAGAAGCTGATTCCGGCCTTGTTCACCTCACCGGGCAGCACACAGGTATTGGAGATGCTGGCGATAATGCCGCTTGCAAGCTTGAGCGACACAGTGCCCACATCGGCAACGGTCACCCCTTCATGCTTCTCATGCATAATCCGGTTGCCGAACATGCCGTAGACCTCGGTCACCTCACCGGCCAGATAACGCAGCAGGTCAACAATATGCGTCGTCTGCTCCGTGAATTGCCCGCCCGACTGCTCCTGATTGCGCCACCACGCCACGCCGGGCATTCCGCCCATCCATTCTCCGGTAATCATCCCTACCTTGTCTCCGGCAAGCGTCTGCTTCAGCCGCTGGATATTCTCCTGGTAGCGGAAGTGATAGCCTACCGAGGTCAGCAGCTGATGCTGCTTGATATCCTCCAGCAGACTTGCCGGAATGGCCGTACTTGAGCCTAGCGGCTTCTCGATGAAAAAGGGGATGTCTCTGCGGATCAGCGCCCGTTCAATCGCTCCGTGCGACTGTGGCGGCACACAGATGTAGACAGCATCCAGCTTGTGGCTGTCCAGCATCTCGGTAATCTCCCCGTAGCCTTCGGCCCCGTAAGGGCGGGCCATCTCTTCTCCCTTAAGCTTACTGCTGCCGCAGACTGCCTTCAGCGACACATCCTCCATGCCTGCCAGCAAATCCGCATGTACCTTGGAGAACCAGCCTGTTCCAACAAGTCCGATATTAAGCGTCATGTCATTACCTCCTGAGTTGTCTGGTGAATGCCTTTTCAGTAGATTATACCCGCTTAAGTCATCACAGAGTAGTCCCGCCACTCCTCTGGGAGCAGTTGCCTGTAGGATTGCTGCATGAAGCGGTCGTCAGCGAGCACAATGACTCCGCTGTCGCTCTCACTGCGGATCAGCCGTCCTCCGGCCTGTTGCACCTTGCACATGCCGGGGTAGATATAAGCATAATCGAAGCCGTTCTTGCCCTGTGACTGGAAATAGCTCCGCAGCAGATTGCGCTCCAGCCCCACCTGCGGGAGTCCGACCCCAACCACCATCACCCCGTTCAACCGGTCGCCGGGCAGATCCACCCCTTCGGAGAAAATACCGCCCAGCACGGCAAAGCCAAGCAGCGGCTCCGGGTTATCCGGGCGGAAGGCTGCCAGGAAGCTCTCCCGCTCCGGCTCGCTCATCCCGCTGCCCTGCAGCAGTGTGGGGACTTCAGGGTACTTCTCCGTGAACACCTCATAGACATGCTTCAAGTAGAGATAGGAGGGGAAGAAGACCAGGTAGTTGCCCTTCTTCGAGACCAGGCCTTTGAGCGCATCACTAAGCGGCTGTATAGAAGCCTCACGGTCATGAAACCGGGTGGATATAGGCAGCACAGATACCTGCCACTGCTCTTTGTGAAAAGGTGAGGCCAGGCTCAGACTGTAGTCCTCCGCGCCTGCCCCGATCATATCTCTGTAATACGAGAGCGGCGAGAGGGTCGCAGAGAACAGAATCTGGCTGCGAAAGCTCTTGCCCATCTGCTGCAGCAAATGCGACGGATCGAGATTGAACAGCTTCAGATACACATCACCGCTGCGCACCTCGGCATACGTGACGTAGCGTTCATCGTAGGTTTTGAAGGTGCGGAGCATCGCCTGTACCGCGTAATAGGTATCCAGCAGGCTGTTCTCCCCCTCCTCCTCTGCCAGCGCAGAGCCTGCAGGAGCAGAGGGATTCAGCAGCTCCAGCTCGGCTTCGGCCGCGAAGTTCTCCAGCAGCTCCGGCAGCTCCTCCGGATAGGCCGCCCACTCTCCCGCACCCTTGTCACTACAGCTCTTGCGCAGTGCAATGAAGAAAGCATTCACCGCTTTGGCGGCAGTGCCGAGCCGGGGATTCGCGGTTTTGCAGGTCCGGCTAAGCGCCAGGAAGGGAGCCTTGGTAAGCGAAGCAGAATACATCTCCCGGCCCCGGTCTACCAGATTGTGCGCTTCATCCACCAGCAGCACGGTGTTCTTCTTACGCTCCTCGGACATGCGCTTCAGACTGATACGCGGATCGTAGATATAATTGTAATCGCAGATCACAACATCGCAGGCATAGGCAGCATCCAGCGAGAATTCAAACGGGCAGACCTGATGCTTATGGGCATAGCCGGCAATCGTCTCCCGGGTCATCAGCGTCTCATGCTCCAGCATGTCAATCAGCGCGCCATTGATCCGGTCATAGTACCCTTCTGCATAAGCGCAGGACTCCGTGCCGCAGATGCCTTCCTCCCGGAAGCAGGCCTTCTCCTTCGCCGTCAGCGCAATGACATGCAGATGCAGCCCGCGGCGGTTCAGCATCGCGGCCGCCTCCTGCGCCGCGATCCGCGTAACAGTCTTGGCGGTCAGATAGAAGATACCGGCTGCCTTGCCTTCGCCCAGCGCTTTGACCGCCGGGAACAGGGTGGACATGGTTTTGCCGATGCCTGTCGGTGCCTGGGCGAAGAGGTTCGCCCCCTCAGCAATGGAGGTGTAGACTGCGGCTGCGAAATGGCGCTGGCCGGGCCGGTAGGCTGAGAACGGAAAGAACAGCGCCGTGATACTCTCCCCTCTCTTCGCCTTATACCGGACCATCATCTCGGCATACGGTGCATACCTGCTTATGGTCTCTAGCGCAAAGGCCGTCAGTGCTTCGCGGGACATCTCCCGGTAGAGACTGTACTGCGCCTCGCTTCCCCGCTGTACATAGGTAAGCTTCACGTGGATATAGGGAAGCTCAAGATCTGTTGCCAGCATGTAAGCGTACATGTAAGCCTGGGCCCAGTGTACGTGCTTCCCTTCAAAAGCAGGGTCCGGGATTCCGGCCATGGACTTAATTTCCTCCACTGTCAGGCTCCCATCCTCTGCCGTAAGCAGGCCGTCGCAGCGCCCGTCAATCTGGAACAGCAGCTCTCCGTAAGGAATTCCGGTCTTCAAATAGACCTCCTTGCGGTCTCCTTCCTTGTATTGCTTCTGGATCAGCTGATGGCTGCGTGTCCCCTCCGCCATGGCGGCTCCGCTGCGGAAGCCCGGCTCCAGACTGCCGCTGCTGTAGGCAAATTCTACAAGCGCCCTCACGGACAGTGTGATTTCTGTATGCTCCATCCGTCCCCACCTCCAATAATTTCCGCCAGCTTCCGCTGCGTAAGGCTCATATTCTTCGGTTAACGCCGATATTCCCCCGCCTGAGGGAGTGGCCTGCGCCGGATTCGTTCTAGCCGTAGTTTACGCGCGCTTCAGGGAGTATACGGCCGCTTCTGATTTTTGACATTCCTTCCCTGGCACTGCATAATAAGTTCTATTGATAATGGTATTCTTATGTCCTCATGCCGCTGTTTCCTATCAGCCGGAAACCTGTTCATTCTTCAGAAAGAAGGCGAAGCTGTGTCATCCCAAACTGTGAAACGATGGCTCCTTAAGCCATTTGTGTTCTTTTCCATTCTTTTTCTGTTCAAAAGCCTGCTGGCCTGGGGTGTAATCTTTGATGATCTGAAATTCTGGCAATCGCTGCTGACGGAGCTGCCCTTTGTCTGGGCCCTGTTTTTCCTGATTGAGCGCTTTGCCTCCAGACGGAAGCTCGGCTATTACATGACGGTCAATCTGCTGGTTACCGCGATCTTTTTTGCCGCCATTATGTACTTCAAATATTACGGGGTCATTGTCACTTACCATGCCGCCGAGCAGGTGAACCAGGTCACGGCTGTCAAGAACAGTGTATTCTCCTTGATGGATCCTTATTATCTGCTGATTTTCACCGATATTATCGTGCTGGGCTTCTACTTCTTCATTAACAAGAACGGCCGCAATTATAAAAAAGACCAAATCAACCGTCCGAATGGCCGGACGCTGCATGTCGTACTGTTCGCGGTCTCGCTCGGACTCTGCCTGTTCAATATTCTTCCGAATAAGGCGAGCATGAATGAGATCAAGAAGGCCCAGGAGATGGGCATCCTTAATTATGAAGCATACACGATCTTTGCCAAAGATAAAACCGAGCTGGTCCAGGCCAGTGAAATCACACAGAGCACGATTAACCAGCTCAAGGGCATCGACCCTTCAGCAGTCTCGGCTTATGCCGGTGCTGCCAAGGGCAAGAATCTGATTGTGATCCAATTGGAGTCCTTTCAGAACTTCCTGCTTGGACTGAAGGTAGACGGCCAGGAGATTACCCCTAACCTGAACCGCCTGATGGAGCAGAGCCTGTACTTCACGAACTTCTATCAGATGGTCGGCCAGGGCAACACCTCCGATGCGGAATTCGTGGTCAATTCGTCCTTCTATATTCCTCCGCAGGGTGCGGCTACCATGTCTTATGTCGACAAGCAGCTGCCAAGTCTGCCAAGTCTGCTGGGAGACAACGGCTATCAGACAGCCACGTTCCACACCAACGTGGTGGAATTCTGGAACCGGGGCGAGCTATACAAGGCCCTCGGCTGGCAAAAGTATTACGATCACCAGTTCTTCGGTGACGAGGATGCCTTCTTCTTCGGTGCTTCCGATGAGGTGCTCTACCGCAAATCCTCGGAGAAGCTGAAGGAAATGAGTGATGCGGGCAAGCCGTTCTATGCCCAGGTCATCTCCATGTCGGCGCATCACCCGTTCACTATTCCTGAAGAGAAGCACAAGATGAAGCTTCCTGAGCGGTATGAAGGAACCTTTGTCGGCGATTATGTGCGGTCGCAGAACTATGCGGACTACGCCTTCGGACAGTTTGTAGATGAACTGAAGGCGAATGGATTATGGGAGAACAGTCTGGTTATGGTCTACGGCGACCATATGGGACTGCCGATCTATTCGCTGGATCATGACGACAAGCAGTTAATGAAGGAAATCTACGGATATGATTACAGCTACGCCAATATGCTCAACATTCCGCTGCTCATCCATGGCGAAGGAATGGCTCCGCAGAAGCTTGCACAGGTAGGCGGAGAAGTCGATATTATGCCTACTGCCGCCGGCCTGCTGGGGGTATCGATGGATAAGAATATTTATTTCGGCCAGGATCTGCTCAGCCAGTCCTACAATTTGCTGCCTCAGCGGTATTACCTGCCTACCGGCTCCTTCATTTCCAGCTCTGCCCTGCTGATTCCGGGCAACAGCTTCGAGGATAATACCCAATATCCGCTGGCTACCGGAGGTACTGCTCCGGCCGGCAACGAGGATGAATACAACCGCGCGCTGCGGCTGCGCCAGCTGTCTGACAGCTACGTTACACAATTGCCGGACAAAGAACCTGCCGCAGAATAGCCAGTTTTGGGGTAAGCTTGGGCTTACCCCAAAACTGGCTTATCTTTTAAAAAAATCATCCTAACGGATGATTAGGACTACCTTCGCGCGAGCACAACGTATGCTGTTTTCCACATACATTTGGTCCATATGGGTGCTTGCGAGCACAATGTATGCTGTTTTCCACATACATTTGGTCCATATGGGTGCTTGTGAGCACAATGTATGCTGTTTTCCACATACATTTGGTCCATATGGGTGCTTGCGAGCACAATGTATGCTGTTTTCCACATACATTTGGTCCATATGCCGCTGTATCAGCCCAATGGATTTTATTTTAAGGAAAATAATAAATAAGGGTACGCTTGGACTTATCCCAAAGCATATAAAATCCATCAAGACAAGAGGCAGCGTCTCTCCTTAGTGGAGAAGCGCTGCCTCTTTGTAATGCTTATGTTAACGCTCCTGATTCTCCAGCATGAGATAATAATCCGCGAAGTTCTCCAGCTCTGCCGGCTCCAGAATGGCCAGATGCTCTTCCAGCAGCAGCAGTGACCGGCGCTGTGCTTCTTCCAATACCTCTTGTCCCTTGCCCGTGATCGTGACGATTACCGCTCTGCGGTCGTTCTCGTCCGTCACGCGGGCGATCAGCTCCAGCAGCTCCAGCCGGTCCAGCATGACGGTGACTGCACTGGACTTCACTTCCATCTTGTCCGCCAGCTGGATCACCCGTGCCTGCTTCTCCTGAAAGATCATATGCAGCAGCCCGAATTGCGGCACAGTCAGCCCCAATTCCTTATGCATTGACATCTGCGACATAATTCTGCGCTGAACCTTCCACATGGATAATCCCACACGTTCGATCAAAGGATTGACTTCTTGTGACATTCCTTCAGCTCCCAGTCCGTTTGTTCTGCTTCAAGCCTACCATTATACCGGTCCGACATTCAATATTTTTTTGAATAAGCGCCTATTTTTCAATGATTTTTTATACATAATTCATCATTTTCCGACACAAAAATTCTTTTTTCTGACGTATGCTCAAACCGCAGCGTATGCGCTATAATCGTAGCAGTGAACCCCATAATTCACTTAATCTTTTAGAGTCAGGGCTGGTGATATTTGTTATGAAATTGGCAACAAAATTAACATGGATGATGCTGATTGTATTGCTGTTGGTTGGTTCATCCATAGGCTTCTTCGGTTATCATGCTGCTTACAAGCAGATCGATGAAGCTGCGGGCATTGAATTGGTAGGCTGCGCGAATATAACTACCGGCCTTATCGATCCTGCCGACATAACCGCTCTGGCTGCCGGGGATACCAGCAAGCTGACTGCGATTGAAGACCGCATCGGATGGATCAGTGATCACAAGCCTATTTTCAAAGAAGCCTTCATCTTGTCACTGGACGGCAAGGTATTGGCTGCTGACAAAAACTTTAAAAAGCGTGGCTACAAAGCCGGAGACTCCTTCTACTTCTCAGATGAAGATAAAAGAATGATTACTACCATGAAGCATTCCGCCTACTCGAAGGTGTATACATATCAAGGCACCTCCCTCAAAACCGGCTACGGCCCCATCTATCAGGACCATGACCCTACCAAACCCATCATTGCATTAATGGCGATTAACTTCGACGGCCCCTTAATTCAATCCCGGACCATGGATATCATCACCCAGCCCTTCCTGATCGGCAGCTCCATTCTGATTATTGCGATTCTCGCTGCTTATTTGCTGATCCGCCGGATGGTCAGCCCGCTGACCAAGCTGTCCGCATCTGTCAACACGGTAGCCAAGGGCGATCTGACCCGGGAACCGCTGCTCTTCACGGCTAAGGACGAGATCGGCGAGCTTGCCCGTGACTTCAATGCGATGACCCTGAATCTGCGCGACCTGATTACACAGGTCAACGATACATCCATGCTGGTTGCTTCCTCATCCCAGGAGCTGTCCGCCAGCGCCCAGGAGACTAACCGGGCCGGAGAGCACAGCGTTAATGTCACGCTGGAACTGGCCGACGGGGCACATACCCAGCTGCAGAATCTGGAGGGCAGCTTCAAGGCTGTACAGGATATGTCGCATTTCATTACCGAAATTGCAGGCAATGCCGACAGCGCAATGAACCAGGCGGCCATCAACTCCCAGAAGGCCCGGACAGGCCGGGAATCGATGGACTCAACCACCTCTCAGATGGCTATAGTGGGTGCAAGTATCTCGGATCTTTCCGGCATTATCGAGACGCTGGGCAGCCATTCCAAAGAGATTGAGAATATTGTCGGCACTATAGCCAGTATTGCCGAGGAGACGAATCTGTTATCCCTCAACGCGGCGATTGAAGCCGCACGGGCCGGAGAAGAGGGCCGCGGCTTCGCCGTTGTCGCAGGCTCTGTACGCAAGCTGGCTGAACGTTCAGCCGGATCTGCCCGCCAGATCGGCGAGCTGGTCAGCCTGATTGTCCAGCAGATGGACAAGGCGGGAGAGACCATGAAGCACTCCACAGAAGAGATGCATCACGGCAAAGAGATGATTATAGCTGCCGGGCATTCCTTCTCCGAGATTGAGACGTCCGTCTCCGAGATGTCTGCACATAGCCAGCAGATCTCAGCCACAGTGCGTGAGCTGGCCCTGCTCTCTGACGGGCTTGTCGCTTCGATCCAGAAGATCGTAGCGGTCTCCAATCAGACAGCTGAGGGCGCGGAGACCTTGTCCGCCTCTTCCCAGGAACAGCTTGCGGCCATGCAGGAGGTCGAATCCTCCGCCGCATTCCTCTCCTCCCTGGCAGAGAAGCTGCAGGTATTAGTCGAGAATTTCAAAATTTAGGCCGGAGTATCATACATTCTTCACAACAAAATCACCCTGCGGGTGAAGGTTGCTCGCGCCTTCTCTCACCGACCGCTTGTAAGGGGCAGCATTGTTGCACATTTTGCAGGATTTCTCTATAAATGTTACCGGCTATGGAGGATTGTTGCATCATTTGCAGGATTTTTGGTATTTAGAGTAAGTTAGCGCTGGATTTGTTGCAATTCGTGCAGGATTTCAGCATAGACCGCTCCTATGGGGCAACAATCTTGCACTTCTTGCAAGATTTCTCTATAAATGTTACTGGCTTTAGAGCATGGGGCCCTTCCCCCGGCATAGCAGCACCCATTGTATTCGCTTTTTCGCATACAATTCTTAAGTAACTAAAAAGGCTGCCCTGATGCGGGACAACCCTCCACATCCAGGACAGCCTTTTTGTGCAACAGCACCCAGAAACATTATGCCGTATTCTCAATAAACCATTGGCCTAATTCATTAACCGGCATCGGACGCCCATAGTAGAAGCCCTGCATTACCCGGCAGCCCAATGATTGCAGCAGCTCAATCTGCTCCGTAGTCTCCACGCCCTCGGCCACAACCTCCATGTTCAGATTGCTGGCAATGGCAATGATGTTGCTGATGATCGCTTTCTTGGAATGCATTTTGCTCTTACGGATGAAGACCTGATCAATCTTCAGAGTGTTCACTGGAATCTCATCCAGATTGCCGAGCGAAGAGAAACCGGTTCCGAAATCATCCAGGGATACGCGCACACCGAGATCCCGCAACTTGGAGAGCTGGGCAACCGTCTCTTCCATATTGTTCATCGCAATCGATTCGGTAATCTCAAGTTCCAGGAAATGCGGCGCAAGGCCAGAACGCGACAGTGCCTCTTCCACTACCTCATACAGGCTCCCGCCTTCAAACATCCGCGCCGACATATTAATCGAGACCGCTACACTGGCAACCTTCGCCTGATGCCAGAGCATATTCTGTCCGCACACCTCATGCAGCATCCAGTAGGTAATAGGGACAATCAGACCGGTCTCCTCAGCAATCGGAATGAACTCTCCCGGAGAGATGACGCCATGCTCCGGATGTCTCCAGCGCAGCAGCGCTTCAAGCCCCACTGTGACATTCAGCAGCGAATCCCATTTGGGCTGATAGACTACCATGAATTCCGAGCGGGCCAGCGCCTTGCGCAGATCCTTCTCAAGGGACATTCTTCGGACCTGATGACGGTTCATCTCCAGATCGAACACACTGAATTTATTCTTGCCAGAATCCTTGGAGGTATAGAGCGCCGTATCGGCTGCCTTCATTAACGCCGAACGGTCGGTGCCGTGCGCCGGAGTCATGCTGATTCCCACACTCGCAGTTACGTACAATTCATTACCTGCAATACTGTAAGACTTCTTGAGCTCCTGGAGGATATGCTGTGCCACTTCCTCGGCCGCCAAGGCGGTGCAGTCCGGCAGAGCAATCAGGAATTCATCCCCGCCAAGCCGGAACACCTTCCCCTTCCCGCTCACACAGCACGTCAGTCTGGCAGAGACATCCCGCAGCAGCAAGTCGCCAATATCATGCCCCAGCGTATCATTAATCGATTTGAAGCGGTCCAGGTCAACAAAAAACACGGCGCCCGAGACCCCGCCGAAGAAATCATCCTTGAAGTAGCGCTCCAGACCATGCCGGTTAGGCAGCTCGGTGAGCGGGTCATGATAGGCCATGCGCTCCAGTACATCCCTGTCCAGAAACACAGTCCCGCCGGAGATCGCCAGCACGAACAGGGTAACCAGTGAAATCCCTGTCAGCAGAACTACATCGGTCTCCATCAGCATCGGGGAGGGCGCCTGCCAGCTGTAATGATGCAGGTCGCTTGCTCTCAGACTCGTATAATGCATACCGGTAACTGCCAGAGCGATGAATAGTGCCGAATACAGCTTCCAGCGGCTATAGCCCGTATGATCCTTGAACCTGCGGAACATTAGAATTCCTATGTAGGAAGCAGCAAGGGCAACCAGCACCGATACAGCCTGATCCATTGCCCTGTAATGAATCTTGGCCTCCATCTCCATCGAGGACATTCCGGCATAATGCATGAACGATATACCGCTGCCGAGTATGCCGCCTCCCGCAAGAAGCCGCCAGCTTCTCTGGCGGGGAGCCGTAACTATCTGCAGGGTTACATAGCAGGAGGACATAATAATGATCAGAGACAAGGCAGCCATCAACGGATGGTAGCTGACCTTGAACGGCAGCCGGCTGGCCATAATGCCGATATAATGCATGGCCCAGATCCCGCCGCCAAGCACACAGGCACCCGAGAGCAGCCAGAGACGTCTGACCCGGCCCGCGGAATGGGAAACCTGCGAAATCAGATTAAGCGCGGAATACGCTGCGGCGGCAGCAAGCGCATAGGATAGTAAAACAATCCAGATATTATAGTGGATTCCCATTTGATCCATAGTTGACCTCTTCACTGGTTATAGTATCAGCGTCGTTTCAGCGTCTATCTTAAGTTAAAAATCAATATACGAATAGCGGATAAATGGAAGAGTATATAATGATTGCAGGTATTCTCTGAAAACTAACTTTAGCTGTATTTTACCTTGTATTCACCGGGCTGTCTAAGTAAATAATGGAACTTGGACCCTTTTTTGAACGCCGGCAAAAATTGTCCATATTTGTCCTCAGCCGCCTGCGCGGAGGGTTGGAAATCCGTTGTCCCGGGAGGTGTCCGGCAGGAAGGCTTTGCGCCAGATCCAGGCATTTGCAGCTACCAGAATTACCATGTAGATGTATATTCCTGCAGGAATCAGGGTGAAGACATAGTGCACTCCGGCCAGCCCCCCCAGAATGAATAACTGCACAAAGGCACTGCCTGTGAAATCCTTCCGCTGCACTGCCTCATACTTCTCCGAGAACGGGAGCGCCTTCGGGAACGTAAGGAAGCATATCACAGCATACAGCAGCAGAGCCAGCAGAACCACTGCCATGTCTGCAATAATGCTGGAGCCTAAGAGAGCGATGAACACCGCCGCCTCCAGCAGAAAGAGCGGCACCAGCAGCTTCACGACCGCTGCCTTCAGCATTCCCCGGTAGACCATCCCCTTGCCCGGCAAAGGAATTACCTGATAGATCCATGCCCCCTTATAGCTGGCTGAGTAACGGACCATCTGCACAACTGTCATCAGCAGCAGCGCACTGTAATAGATAAACAGAAAGGACTTGGAGCTTCTGATCCCGGCCAGATCGCCGCTCCACACCTGATTGAAGATGAAGATAAAGGGAAAGATCAGCGAGAAGCCGATGGTCGGATAGACCCGGAGCTTGAACTCGCGCTCATTCTTCATCATCGACCAGGTGAAGCGGAAGAACATAGCCTCCGCTTTGTTCCGGCACACGGTCTCTGACAGCACCCGGGCAAGCCGCCCGCTGTCCCTGCCCTCTGCGCCATGCTCAGCCAGCTTCTGAAGGCTGCGTTCAAATACCGGCATCAGCCGGGTATAGGCGGCGAACATTACGGCAGGCACCACTACAGAGAGCGCTGTCAGAATAATCACGGACCGGCTTCCGGTTCCGCCGCCCAGCAGCTCGAACGGCGCCCCGAACCAGACCGGAGCCAGCAGAAAATGCCACCAGGCGGGAGTGAAATCCAGGCCCAGCGCCGATAGATTGAACATCCGGCTAACCAGCTGGGCACCGACAGTTACCGCCACAGACAGGATAATCTGTACGTAGTTGATAATATCCTTCAGCTTTTCCCCGTCAAAGAACCTCAGAATCAGCAGATAGATTAGCGCCGTGAACACCAGAATGAAGCCGTCCATCAGCAGAATCTCAGCTGCGTACACGAAGAAGAAGCCCGGCCCATGCCGGAATAGAGAGAACAGCAGCGAAGGACCGGTGAAGGTCAGCGTTAAGGTCATTAGATAGATCAGAGTATGTAAGCTCTTGGCCATGTTCAATGTGCGGCGGTCCACCGGCTTGGAGAAAAGGATGTTCTTGTCGCGTAAATCCAGCATCACGGTCGAGAAGTCGGAAATCAGCGTCGTGGTAATCAGGAACATCACCATACTGAACAACAGACTCATCGTCAGGATATGATGGCCTCCAGGCGCAACAAACACAATCAGCATCAGCCCCAGCAGCAGATAGAGCCACTGGACTCTGAAGGGCGAGCCCTCCATCTCCAGCTTGGAATTCTGCGACCCGGAGAACAGGGTAGGCGTCCGTCTGCCGTCCATGGTCAGCTTGACCTGAAGAATGCGGCGCATGAGCGCATAATCGGCTCCCAGGCCCTTAAAGATCCACTGTACCCGGTCAAGCAGCTTCAGAATCCGGAATTCAGTCATACGCCGCACCCTCGCCAATCACAGCCACGAACTCACTTGCAATATCCCTGTATTGATCGAACCCGGTCAGCTGATTGAAAATCTCCTCCAGCGATCCCTCCCGGCTCTGCTCCCGCAGCTGCGTGAAGGTTCCGTCCGCGACAATATCGCCTCCGTCCAGCAGGATGATCCGGCTGCTGATCCGCTCAACCACATCCATAATATGCGAGGAATAAAAGATCGTCTTCCCCCTGGCGGCAAGCGTGGCGAAGATCTCCTTGACCACCATGACACTGTTGGCATCCAGCCCGCTGAGCGGCTCATCCAGAAACAGAACATCCGGGTCATGCAGCATGCTGGCAATCAGCAGCACCTTTTGCTTCATTCCCTTAGAGTAAGAGGCAATCCGCATATCATAGGCCTTCTCCATGCCTAGCAGCCCTATTAACCTCCGCGCCTTGTCATCGGCATCCGCCTGCTTCAGTCCATACAGCTCACCGGTGAAGGTCAGATATTCACGCGCTGTCAAGCTGTCGTACAGCTCTGCCACCTCAGGCACGTAACCGATTCTTTTTTTGTAAGCCGTATCCCCGTCCGAGATATCCCTGCCAAAAATCCGTATCGTTCCGTTATATCCCTCCACCAGCCCGAGCATAATCTTGACTGTCGTGCTTTTACCGGCCCCATTGGGCCCGATATATCCGATAATCTGTCCGCGGTATACCTTCAGATCAATCCCCCGCAGCACCATCCGGTCACTGTAATTCATCCACAAGCCCTCAATTGATATCACCGGCTCTTCCGTTAAGCCCATTGACGTCTCTCCCCCTTCGGTAAGCATACTTTTCCTTCCGGCAACAGAAAGTACCATTAACCCTATTCTAGCAAATTTTAGCACTTGATTCCTGTGATTTATCGCAGCCCGATTTCTGCATAGGCCCGCAAACAGCAAAAGAGCAGCCCTTAGGCTACTCTTAATAAACTTGCTATGCTGCTGAGGAAGCGCTGCTATTGCGCCAGCAAATTGTAAATAACCTGGGCCGCCTGTGCTCTAGTGGACAGCGCAAGCGGTTGTAATCTGCCGCCCTCACCCTTAATCACTCCGCGTTCCGTGAGAGCCTGCAAGGCTTCTTGCGCATAGCCGGCAATCTGCGATGCATCGCTGTAAGCGGCAAGTGTTACGCCTTCAGCCTGCCCGGGAAGCTCGCCCAGCGTATTCAGTGCGCGGTACAGCAAGGTGAATAGCTCCTGCCGTGTAATCTGCCGGTCCGGCTTGAACTGGTTATCGCCGGAGCCGGAGGCAATCCCCAGCTTCTTGGCAGCAGCCAGATAAGGGGTGTAATAGGCCGCTCCTGCATCGCTAAAGTTCGCTGCGCCTTTACTCTCCGGCGTTATTCCGTAAGCCTTAAGCAGCAGAACAATGAATTGGCCTCTGGTTACGGCGGCATCCGGGCTGTACTGATTGTCATCTGTCCCGGAAGTAATTCCTCTCGCAGCCAGGAAGCTTACCGCGTTGTTAAACCAGGCCGTCTCCGGCACATCGGCAAAGCTCACTTTGTTATATCCGATGATGTACTGGGAGAAATGCGGAGTCACGAAATTCACACTGGCTGCCGCTTGGTTGTAGCCGCCGCGTATCGTCTCCAGGGTACCGGATTCCGTAATATAGTAGATCACCAAGGCATTGGCATCCTCAGTTTCCTTCAGAGTGTACGGCACACTGATATGGGCTTTGCCGCCGCCGAACGCCTTGATCTCACTCTCGCCCGCCGTCAGAGACAGATCATAGACCGGCCGGTTGCCGAGTACCGCCTGCCCCTCCTCGCTCAGCGAGACCTTGGCGATCCGGAGATGGATATCTCCACCGTCTGCCGCGCTGCTGATGCTGGCTACCGACCGGGCATCAAGGGTAATCGTCCCCACGTTCAGATAGCTGACTTTAATGTCAGCCTTGGTCCCCGAGGCTAAGGCATTGAATGCACTTCTCGGCAAAATCAGCTCTGCGGTCTGCGTATCAGTCTTTGTCTCCACCTTAATTTCCAGGATGGCTTTTTTACCGGCTGCTTCAGCCTTTGTGAGACTCTCCACAAGCCTAGACAGTGTATCCGCTGTAAGGGACGCTGTAGTTACTCCGGTAGTGTCATCGGTAGTGGCCGAAGCGGCTGCACTTACCGTCACCGTGGACCCTGCTGTTGTCGTAACAGGCTCGCTGCTGACAGGCGTAGCCGGTGTTGATCCTGGTGCTGATCCTGGCGATGTACCGCCGGGGGATGCAGGTGGATTGCCGCCGGAAGCCGGTACATATTCAGGCACAGTGACGCTGGCAGCGGCACCCGCCTTGTAGCCTTCTTTGGCTGAATATCGGACGTCATATGTGCCCGGAATCAGACCGGTAATCTCTGGACCCACAGCATACACGTAACTCGTAGCCGTAGACAGCTTATATTCCTGCGCTGCCGTGGTGCCGGTGATCCGGCCGTCCTTATTCTCGGAAGATGTCGGAGCAATTCCGGCCAGTCCCGTTGGGGCTGCCTGTTCTGCCGTATAGGCCGGCACGGTCACATCCGCTGCGCGCCCCGCCTTATAGCCTTCTTTGGCTGCAAATCTTACATTGTATACGCCCGGCACAAGACCGGTAATTTCACCCTCCGTCGCATAGACATAATCTGTGACTGTGGAGAGCTTGAACTCTAGTAGCGTAGTGGTGCCTGTTATGCGTCCATCCTTATTCTCAGGAGTGGTCGGTGCAATGCCTGCCAGTCCGGTCGGCGCTGCCTGTTCCCCGTAAGCAGGAACCTCAACCTCCGTGGCCGGGCTGGTGCTATAGCCTTCTCTGGCAGGATATCTCACCAGATAGATCCCCGGGGTCAATCCAGCGATGAACGAACCTTCTACCTTAAGGTATTCAGCGCCTTCAGCCAGCTTATATTCCTGTCCGGCAGCCGTTCCTGTGATTTGCCCGTCATTATTAGCTTCTGTAGTGGGAGCTACTCCCGTTAGTCCGGAAGGTGCTGCTTGAGACTGAGTATATTCCGGCACCACTACCTTCACCGGAGCTCCTGCCGGGTATGAGATGGCTACTGCACCGCCGGTGGATGTAATCGGTCCCTGATACCCCGGCTTGGAGGCATAGCGGACTGCGTAGGTTCCCGGAGCGAGTCCGGTAATTGCTTCACCTGCTACAGGGGTGAATGCAGCTTCCCCCTCCCTCGCATACTCCAATGTTCTGTTGCCTGTGCCTGTAATCTGCCCGTCAGTCTCTGCGGCCGCAGTCGGGGCTATTCCAGTCAATCCGCCCGGCACGCTCTCCAGTCGCGAATACAGAGCCGACAAGGCCGTTACGGTATTGGAATACCGGACGCCGACTGGATACACAGAAGGATATCTGGTATCCACATAACCCGGCTGAATGTTCGTCCAGGAGTACATCAGCTCCACATGCCCCAGGATCGGAGCACTGTTCCCGGCGGCATCTGTATTGCTTTTGCTATAAGTGAACAAATACGGAACCTGAAGCCGGTCACCGCTTACCTTAACGCCGTTGCTGTCAGTATAGCTGATTACGTTAGGCTTCGCTGCCGTATTGTTCTCTGTCTTGATGTTGGTCAGATAGGTGTTAACCAGATCTACATACAGGTTCGCGTAGGGATGGCCTGTCGCCCGGATCTGAAGCTCCTCATTGCCATGAGGATTGACCGGATAGGTACCGCCGCTGTTATTATCCGGCTCGGCAACATTCACCCCGGAATCCAGCTTGGTATCGAAGAAATATATTTTGTCCACCTGATATTTCTTGGCATACTCGTTAATGTATTTGATTACAGCTTGCGTATTCGGGCACCAGGACCCGCCGAACAGAATCGCATAATTCCCGTCACTGGCCAAAATCTGCTTGAGCTGATGGTAGGTTACATGCTCATAGACAAGACTGCCGTCCCCTTCCGTGAAGATTGCCGGCTTGCCCGGATTCTCCCCCAGATAGTTCTTATTGAATGCCGCCTTAATATAAGCTGACTCATCAATTGTGTTAAAGGAAGTTGCTGAGCGGAATACAGGCTCAAGCAGGGCTTTGTAATCCGCCACCTTAACAGGGTCAAGTGTTCCGCCCGTCTGGAAATCACTCCAGGACCTGCTCTCGTTCAGATAGGAGACGATCGGAGCACTATTGCCCTGGCTGTCTTTATGATCCTTGTTGTAGACGAACAGAAAAGGCGCTTCCAGCTTGTTCGCAGTAATTACAGCTCCTGCTTTGTTGACGTAACTGACATTATGCTCGGGAATGCTTTTGTCGTACAAGTCGAGGTTCTTCAAGTACTTATTAACCAGGTCCACGTATTTATAGGCATATTTATTGTTGCTGTCCGCAATATCCAGACTGTCACCATCCAGCTTCGTATCAAAATTATAGATAGTGGATACACCATACTGCTTGGCCGCCTCATTAATAAAACCTATCTCCGCCTGGGTATGCTCGCTCCATGCTCCGCCCACCAGCACCGCATAGCTTCCTTCACTCTCAAACAGATGGACGATATCCTCATACGTTGCTGTCTTGAACACATGATTCTCATCCTTCAGATGGCTGTAGACATTGTTGAAATAGTTATAATGGCTTACGCCGCCCTTGGAAGCTGCTTGAACTAAGGCCTCTGCTTCCGGCAAGGCGTCCTGGTCTGCTGTTGCCTGGTGAACCGGGAGAACGAATAGAGAGGCTGCCAGCAGCAGCGGTACTATTTTTTGGAGCTTACGCAGTTTTGTCATTATGTGCACCTCGACTTGTATTGGGTTAGGGTCTGTAACAGCTAAATTCTTATATTTGAAGCAGGCTTGCCCGTCAAGGGCAAACCTCTTCTGTAGCGGCCGGAGCCGGAGCAGCCTCTGCAGGAGCAGCTTCTGCCGGTGCTGGCGCAGGAGCGCTAACCGGTTGTTGCGGTACAGCATTAGCTGTGTTAGCCGCAGAAGCAGGTGCTGCAGTAGCTTTGGCTTTGACCACTTCGGTTGTCGAGAATGTAACGGCCTTGGCTGGAGCCTGTGTGGCAGCAGGGGCCTGTGTTACAGCAGGCGCTGCGGCAATCACAGGCTGTTGCGTGGCGGTAACAGCAGCCGGAGCGGCCGTAGGAACCGCTGCAACGGCTGATTTAGGAGCAGGGGTGCTAATAACAGGAGCTGCTGAAGGAACGGCAGCTTGCGGGTTGGCGGCGGCAGCCTTCACTTGGGGAGCTTGAAGGGCAGGTGCGGAGGTAGCCTTCGGCTGAGCCGCCGTCTTCGCTGCGGCATCCTTCGGTGCTGCTGAAGCTGCTGCGGCTGGAGCCGCCAAGGCTGGGGCTGCCAAGGCTGGGGCTGCCAAGGCTGGGGCTGCGCTGGCCTTAGCCTGCACGGCGGCAGCTACAGCCGGGGCTGCTGATGCCTCAGGCTGGACCGCTGCGGTCTGGGCCGCTTCAGCCGGGGGTGCTTCAGCCTGCACCGCTACAGCGGGAGAACTCGTCTGCGCCGGTGCCGCCGTTGGCTGGCTGGCCGCTGCGGCACCGGCGGCCTTCTCCTGAACCGGCTCAGCCTCCGCTGTTTTTCGAGTGGCGGATACTGCGGCAAAGGTCAATGCCGAGAAGACTACCGCTGCGGTAATAACGGATACCGTAAGCTTTTTCATAGATGAATCATTCCTTTCATTTCGCCCTAGGCTGATAGTTGGCATTGCCGGCTACAGGGCCCTAGAACGCAAAAAGAGATTCAACAGCACGCATGATTATGCGCTTCTGTTGAATCTCTGGCGGTCCAGTCGATCCCGTAACGGCTTGCAGATAAGTTCCATATTATTCATCCTGGTATCGCTTGTCAATCACGAATTTATTTATCACATGTGTTTTATCGGAATTAATAAATATTAACATATTTATACATTGACATTCATAAAATTACCATATACATTTAAAACCATTAATTCCGACCAAAAAACTATTATTTAGGAGGCTTTAGCGCAGCATGAATAATATCGACAACAATCTATTAACCGCCATCGAGACGAACTGGCATGGCTTCGTGGTTTCTATTATCGTATTCGCCATCCTGTTCTTCATGGCCCGCAAGAGAATCGGCTTCGGCACCCGTGTGCTGGCAGGGCTGGGCATTGGACTAATCGCGGGTATATTTTTTCAATATTTCACATTGGAGACTAAGGCCATCAGCACGTTCGGCAGCATCTATGTCAGTCTAATCCGGATGCTTGTTGTGCCACTGGTGTTCATTCTGGTGCTGAACAGCATCTCTTCCTTAACGAACCTGGAATACCTGCGCAAAATCGGCATCAAGACCTTCGCCTGGTTCCTCGGCACCACCGGAATCGCTTCCATCATCGGCCTGTCCGTGGCTCTGCTGTTCAACCCGGGCAAAGGCATCCAGCAGACCGTTCCCGAGGACTTCACCGCCCGTGAAATCCCCACCTTCTCACAGGTGATCCTCGACCTTGTCCCGTCCAACCCCGTGAATGAAGCGGCTACTGGTAAGGTGGTACCACTGCTGATTTTTGCGATCTTCCTGGCTGTGGCCATTATTAAGGTCGGCTCCAAGAAGCCGGAGGCCGTGAAGCCTGTCCGTGATCTTATCGAATCCTTGACAACCGTGCTGCATCAGGTCGTAAAATTCGTTATCCGCTTAACGCCTTACGGCGTATTCGCATTGATTGCCGGAATCACGGCACGCTACGGCTGGGATACCTTACAGGAGCTGGGCAGTGTCATACTCACCTCTTACGCCGCACTGATTCTGCACTTTGTTCTGGTCTTCGGCGGGCTGGTGCTGCTTGTGGCCAAGGTGAACCCTATCCGCTTCTTCCGCAAAATCTACCCGATGCTGACCGTGGCCTTCACCACCAGAAGCAGCTATGCCACCTTGCCGGTGAATCTGGAGGTGATCACCAAACGGCTGCATGTCTCACCGCGCATTGCCAGCTTCGTGGCTCCGCTGGGCGCGTCCGTCAACTTCAATGGCTGCGGCGGCGTATGGCCGGCCATTGTAGCTGTATTCACCGCCCAGGTCTACGGAATTCAGCTTACCGGAACCGACTATATTACGCTGGTGCTGGTCAGCATCATCTCCTCCATCGGGGTAGCAGGCGTGCCCGGACCGGCTGTCATCTCCACCACTGTGGTATTGACCGCACTCGGCTTGCCGCTTGAAGGTATAGCCATTGTTGCCGGGGTAGAGGCTCTTATCGATATGGGCCGCACCGCAGTGAATGCTACCGGAACGACCGTTACAGCCCTGCTGGTCGCCAATTCGGAGGGTGAATTCGACCGTGAAGCCTTCAACCGTGGCGGCAAAGACGAGGATGAGCTCCTTCTGAACCCAATCTAACCTGGACCCTCTCCTCACCACAAAAGCAGCGATTCCTCCGTAACTGGAAGAATCGCTGCTTTTTGGCGTTGTTTATGAAAATGAACTCAAATGATTACCCTAAGCGGATTCGCTCACGCCTCCGGGCGGATTCCAGACAGCTCTCGATTAACCTCATATTCAGCAGCGGGTCCTCTTCCGCAATCCAGGGCTTGCCGCTGAAGACTGCCCTGGCGAAATGGTCGGCCTGCTGGACGTAAGGGTTGGCTCCGACGGCTGCGACACGCCGGGGCTCACCGCCGCCGTACACGAAGAACTCCGCATCATCGAATCTCGCATTGAACGGCATCGGAACCTCAATCCGCCCCTGCGTACCGAGCACCTCCAGCAGCTGGCGGTTGTACGCCCACATCCCGCAGTCGAAGATCAGGCTCTTCCCGCCGGGGAACTCCACCAGCCCGGAGGCAACCATATCTACATTGTCATGCTCCGGCGAGAACAGCGCGTGCACGGTTACAGCCTCCGGCTCTGTACCGAACAGCAGCCGCGCCGCAGTGAGCGGATAGCAGCCGACATCATAGAGCGATCCGCCTCCCCAGGCAGCATTGAAGCGGATGTTGGAGGTATCCGTAGCATCGTTGTAAGTGAACGTGCCGCGGATGGTACGCACTGCACCGATCTCGCCGCTGGCAATAATCACCTGCAGCTCATTGATGCGCGGATGATGCCGGTACATATAAGCCTCCGCCAAGTGAACGCCCGCCTTCTGGCAGGCCCCGACCATCTCGGCCGCCTCACGGCTGTTCAGCGCAATCGGCTTCTCGCATAGGATATGCTTACCGGCTTCAGCCGCGCGGATCACCCACTCACAGTGCAGATGATTCGGAAGCGGAATATAGACAGCATCCACCTCCGGGTCCGCAAGCAGCTCTTCATAGCTGCCGTATGCCTGCTCAATGCCGAATTCGGCGGCTACGCTGCTGCTCTTCGTGAGTCCCCGGCTGGCCACCGCCCGGATCACCCCGGTCTTGGACTCCTGGATAGCCGGCATGACCGAGCCTGTAGCGATCTGCGCACAGCCCATGATTCCCCAGCGAAGCTTCTCTGCCAAAGTTATCACCTTCCTTATCTTAGTGTGACCCATATAACAGCTATACCCAGCACAAGGATTCTTGCCGCACTCATCAGCACGAAATTCTTCACCGCCAGAATGAAGGTCGTGCCTTTATGCTGCTCCTGATAGAAGCGTGCAATATTGCGGCGCAGCGGAATCAGGGTCAGCAGGAGCAGCAGGACCAGGACCGGATGGACCCCGAGCAGCACCAGTACAATCAGATCGGCAAAAGACACATAATAGAGCAGCCTCCACAGCAGCAGCACATTCTCCCGTCCGATGTACACCGGCAGCGTGTATCTGCGGTTCTCAATGTCATCCTCAATATCGCAGATATTGTTCGCGAGCATAATTCCGGCAATCCCCAGTATTGCCGGGACGGAGAACCAGAACAGATACAGCACCTCAAGAAAATTAATATGCAGGCTGATCCATTCGCCCTTCAGCAGCAGCGTGACCACCGCCTGGTCCGAATGAATATAGGCCGAGATGAAAATAATGACGAACCCCATGAACAGCCCGGAGAACAGCTCACCGAGCGGCATCCGCGAGATGGGGATCGGTCCGAAGGAGTACAGGATGCCGATCAGGAAGGAGAGTCCTCCAAGCAGGAATACCAGCAGTCCAGTCTGGAATACCAGGGCAATGCCCCCGCCTGCCGCCAGCACAAGGAGAATGACGATCAGCGTCACCACCGTAGACTCCTTCAGCTTGAAGCGGACAATCGGATTATGGGTCTCATACCCGTAGCCATGGGTTTTGGCGGCCTTTTTGAAATCATAATAGTTGTTGATCGCTGTTGTCGCCATATCAAAGCTTAAGAGGGACACCAGCATCAGCACGAAGCGCAGGATATAGAAGTCCTCGAACCGGTACAGGGCATACAGCGTCCCCAGCAGCAGCGGAAGCATACTGGCCACCTTCGTCGGCAGCTCGACAAACTTGAAGAAAGTTCTTAGATTCACGGCTATTCATCCTTATCAGTCATATGAGCACGTTACTGTGCGGTGGTTGTGATAGTAACCGGCGACCATTCAGCTATAACCGTCTGGCCATGTGCCGACACGCTGCCTTCCGGGGTCAGGTCCTTCTCCGTCATAATGCCCAGAGCGATGGTGAAGCTGTTGAATTTCACGGGCACATTCCGCTCGCGCCGCACTTCATTCCCATTCACATAGAAGACAGCCTCATTATTGCCCCGATGGTAGGTGATGGCGTACGTGTTGAATTCACGCGGCTTGAAGTCCGTATCCTCCTTGAAAATACAGAAGTATTTGGTGCCTCCCGTCTCGGGTACGGTCACCCCGGGGAACGGAAGGATGCCGTACACACTGGCATATTTATCATTGCCCGCAAAGAAATCAAGTGCCGCGCCTGTGGTAAAGTCCAGCAGATTCAGCGACACATAGCCGTCATACAGATCCCCCGGAGCAGTCCCCTGCGTGCGGGCGCGGATCTGGAGCTCGAAGCGGATTTCGCCTTCCTCCGGAATCTCTACCGGCTGGGCCGAATAGTACATATGCTTGGCATTATCCAGAATTTGCACCTGATCATGGCGGCGGCTCAGCTGAGCCCGCACATACAGATGATCATTACGCACGATCACCACCGCTTCCGGCTCACGATACGCCCAGAACGAGCCGTCCGGCAGCTTGAAGCCGCCCGTTTGCCAGACCTTTCCTTCCTCCAGAATGGTATGGAAATCCCCGATTACCGTTTGCTTGCCCTGCGTTGCAGGTATGCCTTCGTTCGCTGGCAGCTGCTTGTCCATGAATTCTCCCGCTTTCTGTAGTGTAGTAGCCTATCATTGATATATATTTTAAAAAAGACCCTGGATCAGCAGCGCCACTGTCATGACCGCCCCGCAGCGTACCGATGCGCGCTGTGAAGCCCCCATAAGCGGCAGGTAGGCTTCCGACGGATTCTCCGGCAGGAGGCTGCGGTAGATCCGTATCGGGGCAATGGCTGTCAACAGAGCGAGCAGCGCATATACCGGCAAAATATGAAGCAGCACACATGCAATCAGCGAAGCGTAAGAGATATAAAGCAGCACCTGGGAGAAGATCAGCGCTCTGCGTTCCCCCCATACCACGACCAGTGTAAGCTTGCCGGCCTGCTTGTCAGCTCTCCAGTGCAGAAAGTGATGATTGAACAGCAGCAGGGTAGTGAGCAGGCCGCTGGGCAGCGACAGCAGCACCGGCTTCAGGCTGAACGCCCCGGTCTGAACGAAATACGCGCCTAGCACCGGCATGAGTCCAAAGGACAGGAAGATGGCAAGCTCGCTGTAGCCCTTGCCACGGTATCCGAACTGCAGCGGCGGCGCCACATAGAAATAAGCGATCAGTGCCCCTCCGGCCACGAACCAGAGAATCTCCCAGCCGCTGTACAGGCTGAGCAGCAGGCCGCAGCCAGCCGCAACGGCCAGCAGCCCCCAGGTCAGCAGGGCAAACAACGACTCACGCATGACGCCCCCGGACAGGAACCCCGAGTTCGTGGAGATCGCTCCAGGAGTATGCTGGGCCTCCGTATCGGTTCCGTTGCGGAAATCCCACAAGTCATTTACCATATTGGAGAATAAATGCGCAGCAGCCGCTCCAATGAACGTGATTACAAATAAAAACGGATGGAATACTCCCTGCCATACATAGGCCCCGGCCGTTCCCAGGACAACCGGTATGAGCATAACAGGGATCACTCCAAACCGTGAGGCTTTCTTAAATAGAGTCCACTTCTCCATCATGCCAAGAGTAATCTCCTTTTATTATTATTTGATAATTATTATCATTAAATTATTATACATCAAAATTCGACACTTCGGGCAGATTTACGCTGCAAAATATTCCCTAATCGTGGTACACTATAATCGATGGTACTTATTTCCTATTAAATCTTAAATAATGAAGGGGATCAGATGAAACTCCGCAAAAAAATAATCATCTTCATTAGTTTTGTCGCTATCCTCGGCATTGGCACCACCTATCTGATGCTTCACCTGATTCTGCTGAACCGCTTCGAGAAGCTGGATGAGGCAGAGCTGGAGCGCAACCTGAGCAAGGCTACCGCCGCTTATCATCAAGAGCTGGAGAACCTTAGAACAGGACTCCTTGATGTTGCCGTCCGTGATGAAACCTACCGGTTCATGGAGAGCGCAGCGGCTACCGGCTCTGCTGACACCCGCAGTCCAGCTGCCGCCTTCATCCGCAGCAGTCTTGAACCGGCTGCTTATCCAATGAATCATTTCGATATGATTGCCCTGCTAGATCTGGACGGACAACCGCTGTATGGCGGCTCTTATGATCTGCAGGCAGGAATAGTCACCCCTTTAACCCAGGAGCAGCTAACGCTAATGAAGCTGATTCGAAGCCGTCTGCCTGTGCCGGGGGCTCCCGGCGAGAGCAGGAGCGGCTTCGTTAATCTGGACAAGGGGACTATGCTAATTACCCTTACCCCTATTCTTAACAGCACCAAGGGCAAGCCGGTCATCGGAACAGCCATTGCCGGACGGATGCTGCACCAGGACGGGATCGCGCAGATCTGGGAGGATACCCTGTCCACGGTGGAGATGTCGCGCCTCACCACCCCCCTGCTTGCAGACAGCGGAGGCGAGCGCGTCTGGACCGGCCCTGTCCGGGGCGGGCAGATGTGCATCCATACTGTACTAGACGATCTGTTCGGTGATCCCGGAATGGTCCTCACCCTGAAGGAACCCCGCCAGTTCTACAACAGCGGGCTCAAGTCACTCTCCACCTTCCGTATGTTCTATTTCATCTCCATTATGTTAATGCTGGGCGCAAGCCTCCTCTTCGTGAACCGGTTCATTCTGAGAAGAATGTCTTCTCTGGTCCGCAACATCCGTAGAATCGGCAGCAGCAAGGATCTGTCGATCCGGATTCCCAGCTCCGGGCAGGATGAATTCAGCGAGGTTGAGGTCGAATTCAACCGGATGATTGATTCGCTGGAGCAGACCCAGGACGAGCTGCGGCAGCAATCGATGCTGGACCCGCTGACCCGGCTGCCCAACCGCTCACTGTTTTTCGACAAATTGAATGAAGCGATTGCCGCCGTCAAGGGAAGTGACCGGCAGATCGTCTTGGTCTTCATTGATCTGGACCATTTCAAGACGGTGAACGATACCCTTGGCCATGACTTCGGCGATTCTATCCTGAAGGAGACTGCGTTCCGCATCACACAGGTTGTCGGCAAGCGTGATGTGGTCTCCCGGCTCGGCGGGGATGAATTCACCATTCTGCTCTACGATGTGCCTGATGAAGACAGCATTGCCCGGCAGCTCTCCCGGATTCAGGAAGCCCTGTCCATGCCGCACCGGATCAAGGGACATCTTCTATATAATACCGCCAGCATCGGCATCAGTATTTATCCGCAGAACGGGGAAGACGCCGATTATCTGGTCAAACAGGCGGATCTGGCCATGTTCCACGTCAAGGAGACCGGCCGCAATAATATTTTTCAGTATTCAGAGGATCTGGAAGCAGGCATCCGGCGCAAAAAAGTGCTGGCCCAGCAGCTCCTCTCCGCTGCCGCCGGGAACGAGTTCGAGCTGCACTACCAGCCGATTCTCAGCACGGGGCATGGACAGGTGTCCAAGGTGGAAGCCCTGCTGCGCTGGAACAATCCGGGCTATGGCAACATCTCACCGGCCGAATTCATTCCGCTTGCGGAGAGCAGCGGCTCCATCGTCGGCATCGGCAGCTGGGTGCTGCGCCAGGTGTGCTCTGATATGCGCGATTTCCGCAGCCGGGGGCTTGAGCTTACCGCCGCAGTGAACATCTCCGCGCTGCAGCTCATGCAGCCGGGCCTGCTGGAGCTGCTCTTAGAGCTGCTGGATGAATATGAGCTGCCGGCCTCCAGCCTGGAGCTGGAGATCACGGAGAGCGTGCTCGTCTCCGGCGACGGCATCTTCCTGTCGCTGAAGCAGCTTCGGGCCCACGGGTTCCGGATCTCACTGGATGATTTCGGTACCGGCTTCTCCTCCCTCAGCTATCTGCGCCGCTTCCCGGTCGATGTGATCAAGATTGACCGCTCCTTCATCTCCGAGATGTCACGGGAGGCCCAAGGGGATGTGCTCGTCAAGGCGATTATCGAGCTGAGCCATAATCTGGGACTGCGCGTAGTCTCTGAAGGCATCGAGCATAGAGAGCAATTCGACATGCTGCGGGAGCTGGGCAGCGACGAGCTTCAGGGTTACTATATCAGCCGTCCGCTTCAGGCTCAGGCGCTGTATTCTTTTCTGGAGCAAGGTAATTATTACACCGGGCGGTAACAGACTTCTTTTATAGGCAAGCTACGGGCGATATGATATGATAGGCAGGCTGATAACAGCACCCGGTCCAGGGTGCTGTTATCCTATGCGAACACTTATGAAAATTGGAGGCTTTCATTGTTATGTCAGCGCAACCGCACACCTCACAGTCCGTCAAAATCGTTACCGCCGACCCCAGCGCCATCGGCTTGTTCGGACTAGCCATCGTTACCCTGGTCGCTTCTTCACAAAAGCTCGAAATTACAACAGGTCTCAGCTATGCTATTCCATGGGCCATCTTCCTTGGAGCCTTCGCCCAGCTATTTGCATCCATCCAGGATGCCAAGCACAACAATACCTTCGGCATGACTGCCTTCGGCGCCTATGCGTTCTTCTGGTTCGGCATGGGAGCAAGCTGGCTGATCAAGCTCGGTGTGTTCGGTGCAGTGCTGGCAGAGGGCGTTGATCCCAAGCAGCTGGGATTTGTTTTTGCAGGATATCTTGTGTTCACACTCTTCATGACGCTCGGCGCCGTTGAGGCGAACCGCGTACTGCTGATTATCTTCATCCTGATCGACTTCCTGTTCCTCGGTCTCTCGATGGATGCCTTCGGCGTTGCTGCGGAATTCTTCCATAAGCTGGCTGCCGTATCGGAAATGGCGATCGGTATCGTATCCCTCTACGGCTGCGGCGCATCTGTGCTCAACGCCCACTTCGGACGTACCTTCCTGCCGATGGGTGCCCCGCTGGGCATCTTCAAAAAATAACTCCGGCCTTCCTGCCGGGCAGGGCCATGCCCTTCTGTCCAAAAACTCGGATAAATGCTTACTGCCCTTTTATGCAGACGGTGTTTATCCGTTTTTGGATTCAGCCGGGTTTTGTTAGGAATTCCCTTGCGCAAACACGATAATAATGACATGCTATAGAGACCCAAGCGACATTTATCGACATTTCCCTGCGGTCTAGGAACCGCTTATTATATGCTTTGACATCTGCGGCTTTTATTTTTCCGGTATCGGGGGCAATCCATGGCTTTCCTCAGTAAAAAGCCTTTAAGCATCATCATCGGCTTCATTATCGTCCTGCAGCTCTGCCTGTTCTATTACTATTCCGTATCCCTGGCCCGGGAATATAGAGCCGAGAAGGCGGATCTGGCCTCACAGGCGGTCATGCTGGCCTCGAACATCGAAGAACGGGTGGCCATTGTGAAAGGGGTCAGCTCCTTTATCCAAACCGTCGGCTTCGATGCCGATCCGGCCCTGATTCAGAGCTACCTGGCCACCGCACACGCCAAGAACACCAGCAACGTCACGAATATCATGATCGCTCCGGATGGTCTGATCCGCTACCTCTACCCGCTTGAAGGCAATTCTTCACTGCTAGGCAGAAGCCTGCTGCTGGATTCCTCCCTGGCCTCTCCCGGCATGATCCAAGAAACGCTACGTTCCCGCAGCATTACAGTAGACGGTCCGCGCACACTTGCCCAGGGCGGCTATGGCATGGTGATCCGGCAGGCCATCTATAAGGATAACTCTCTGGAGGGCATCGTCTCCGTCACCGTGAAGATTGATAATATCATTAACCAGCTCGTGTATAAGGATAGTAATATCTATGTCACTGCCAAGGATCATACCTTCCTGTTCGGCAATAAAGCCCGTGCGTTGGACCCGCGGCTCACGGTTCCCGTCAACACCTACAATCAGCATTGGCTGATGGGGATTTCCCTGCCCTCCCACAAGAAATGGCAGGTGCTGCTCAGCGTGCTGTGGATTGATCTTGCTTTTCTGCTGGTGATTGCCTTCATTCTATATATCTTCTGGTATCAGAGCCGCTTCAACCGTGAACTGGAGCGGTTGGTCAGCATCCGGACCCGTGACCTGCGTATTTCCAAGCGTCTCTATGAGAAGCTTGCCCATTACGACAGCCTGACAGAAATCCCCAACCGGCGCTTCTTCATGGATGAATTCGAGCGTCTGCTGCAGAGCTCGGAGCCGACGCAGACCTATACCTTATTCTTTTTCGACCTGAACCGGTTCAAGGAGATTAATGATACGCTCGGGCATTCTACAGGGGACCAGGTGATCAAGACCCTGGCCGGACGGCTCAAATCCGGGGGTCTGCCCTTCAAGCTGTTCGCCCGTACCGGCGGAGATGAATTCGTGATGATCTTCGCGGGTCTGCCGCACACGGATATTCCTGTGATCGCCGGGCGGATCAGCACGCTGATCTCACAGACTCTCCTGATCTCGGGAGCGCATCTGAGCCTGTCGACCAGTATCGGCATCTCCCTGTACCCCGAGCACTCGCAGAAGACGGATGATCTGCTGAAATTCGCCGATATGTCGATGTACCAGGCCAAGTCGCAGGAGGATGCCAATTACTTCATCTTCGACTGGGATCTGCGCGAGAAGCTGGAGCAGAAGACGATGATCGCCAAATATCTGCACTCCGCCCTGGAGCGGGAAGAATTCGTGCTCCACTATCAGCCCCAGATCAACGCCATCACAGGGGAAATGATCGGGATAGAGGCACTGATCCGCTGGAATCACCCCGAGAAGGGGCTGATTGGACCAGGGACGTTCATCACTGCAGTCGAAGAAGCGGGGCTGATGATCCAGCTGACCGACTGGGTGCTGCGTGAGGTGTGCCGCCAGCTCTGCGAATGGCGCAGCCTGGGGATGCCGCTGCTGCGGACTTCAATTAATATCTCCAACAGCTGGTTCTACAACCGTAACCTGATTGAGAATCTGCTGGCCGTGCTTGACGAGTACGGACTGGATACCGGTGTGCTGGAATTCGAGATTACCGAGAGCACCGCGCTGCTGGAGGAGCATTATCCGCTGCTGCAGCAGATGCGCGATCACGGCATCATCGTCTCCATCGATGATTTCGGCACGAAATATTCTTCGCTGAATTACCTGAAGCATTTTCCCGTGAACAAAATCAAGATTGACCGCACCTTCATCACCGGCATCGGCGTCAGCTCCATAGATGAGACCATTATTAAATCCATCGTCTTCGTCGCCTCCCAGCTTGGCTATGACCTGATTGCCGAAGGGGTCGAGACGCCGGAGCAGCTGGCCTTCCTGGTGCAGCATAATTGCCCGCATATTCAGGGATTCCTGTTCTTCCCTCCGCTGCCTGCCGATGAGATCCGCAAGCTGGCCTCCTGAAGCTGTCAGGATGCTTTGCACGCGGGTATGGCGGTCGTTATAATTAGCTTAATTAAGATGTTACCCCGAAAGGATTCTGAGACCATGAATAGATTAACCATCGGCGAAATGGCCGGAACCGCCCTGTTTGCGCTGATCCTCGCCCTCCTGGCGTACCGGATTATCCGCGGCATGCCGAAGATGGCCGGAGACATTACCGCCTTCCGCAAACGGACCCTCGTCTGGACCCAGGTCGCCCTGGTGCTTACCGTCCTTCAGCTCAACTTCAAGGCCGGGGACTGGCGCTTCGGCATTATCCTCGGCCTGATCGTCCTGTTCACCGGTAGCATCTGGCTGTCCGCCCGCCGCTATGACAACGCCCGCCAGGCTGAGTCTGAGCATCGGGATGGGCATTGAGGCATACGGTACGAATTAGTATCAGAGAGCAGAGATAGCGGATTGGGCGGCAACCTGGAGTAACCCGGCCACCAAATGTATGCTGTTGTTCGCATACATTCGGGCCATGCGCCTGCGATGAGCACAATGTATGCTGTTTTCCGCATACATTCGGCCACACGACCTGCATGTGAGCACCATGTATGCTGTTTTCCGCATACATTCGGCCACACGACCTGCATGTGAGCACCATGTATGCTGTTTTTCGCATACATTCGGGCCATGCGCCGCTGTACCAGCTAATATATACGTTTCAGGCTCCCGCCAGGGAGCCTTTTCTGTGTCTTCCGGCCGGACGGCAGGCATACTTTCCCTCTCCCTAACCATACTAATGACATTCTATGGATACCGATGGAGGGCTGATGAATGGGCAAAAAACTGAATCTGCTGATGTTCAGCGGGGAGTATGACAAGGCGATGGCCGGGCTGATTCTGGCGAATGCAGCCAGGGATATTGAAGTGGAGGTTACGATGTTCTTCTCGTTCTGGGGGCTGTTTCTGGTCCGGGACCCGGAGACTATGACGCTGGAGGATAAGAGTATCTACGAGAAGCTGATGGATGTCATTACACCCAAGGGACCGGAGCAGCTGCCGCTCTCGCGGATGAACTTCAGCGGGCTTGGCAAGCTGATGCTGGAGGAGATGATGGAGGATCAGGGAGCACCGAAGCTGATCCATTTCCTGAAGGGCGCGCGCAAAAAGAACATCAAGTTCTACGCCTGCAAGCTCTCGGTGGAGATCATGGGCTTCAAGCCGGAGGAGCTTCTGCCCGAGGTGGAGATTATCGATGCCGCCGCATATCTGAAGGATGCGCTGGAGAGCGATATTCAGCTTTTCATCTGATCGTTATGGGCGTTAACCTAATTACATCACCGGGCATATACTGAGGCAGACGAAGACGGACCGGTTACGCCCGGCGGGTATGCGGAGGCTGCGACACACACTTTACTTGCCTTGAGCAGCACCAGTGCCTGCCGGAATCCGTCTCAAATGATAGAGCATTCATTGCCTGGAGGGATTGTCCGTGCTGAGTATCCACCGCGCCGCTGCGGCAGACGCGCCGTCTTCACTGCAAGAGCATTTCGCGGCATTCCGTGAGCACACTGTCGGCAGCCGCCATCTGATCTCCACCCCCTATGGACGGCAGCCGCTGCTGTATGCCGACTGGACGGCCAGCGGCCGCCTGTATGAGCCGATTGAGCGCAAAATACAGGAGAGCTTCGGCCCCTATGTCAGCAATCCGCATACTGATTCCAATACCACGGGCCTGACCATGACCCTGGCTTACCATGAAGCACGGAGCATCATCCGGCAGCATGTGAATGCCGCCCCCGCAGATGCCCTGCTCTTCTGCGGCAACGGCACCACCGGCGCGGTGAACAAGCTGCTGCGGATCATGGGCCTGAAGCTGCCGGAATGGCTGAACCAGGAAACCCTCTGCGCACCGGAGGAGCGCCCGGTTATCTTCGTCAGCCATATGGAGCATCATTCCAATCTGCTGCCCTGGCAGGAGAGCTTCGGCGATGTGGTTACCGTTCCCTCCGGGCCGGGCGGAGAGGTGGATCTGCAGCGGCTCGGGGAGCTGCTGCAGCTCTACCGGAACCGCCGCTTCAAAATCGGCTCCTTCACCGCCTGCTCCAATGTCACCGGCATCGAGACCCCGTATCATCAGCTTGCCTCACTCATGCACCGGCATGACGGGGTATGCTTCGTGGATTTTGCAGCAAGCGCCCCTTATCAGGAGATCAATATGCATCCGGCAGACCCGCAGGAGAAGCTGGATGCCATCTTCTTCTCGCCGCATAAATTCCTCGGTGGCCCGGGAACCGGCGGCGTGCTGCTGTTCGACACCGCGCTCAGCAACGGCCGGCTGCCGGATGAGCCCGGCGGCGGCACCGTGGTATGGGTGAACCGCTGGGGCGGACGCCGCTACATCGATGATGTGGAAGTGCGCGAGGACGGGGGCACTCCCGGCTTCCTGCAGGCGATCCGCACTGCCCTTTGCGTGAAGCTGAAGGAGCAGATGAACGGAACCGGACAATATATGATCGTCCGCGAACAGGAGCTATGCCGGAAGCTGCTCTCGGGGCTGGTGCAGATTCCCGGCTGCTCCGTGCTGGAGGGCACACACCGCAAGCGGCATGGCATTGTCTCCTTCACGCTGAAGGAGATTCATTACAATCTCGCGGTACGGCTGCTGAATGACCGCTTCGGCATTCAGGCACGCGGCGGGTGCTCCTGCGCCGGTCCGTACGGCCATCAGCTGCTCGGGCTGAACCCGGCGCAATCCCAGGCGTTCATCCAGGCGATCCATGCCGGGGACCAGTCGCTGAAGCCGGGCTGGGTCCGCCTGTCCCTGCACCCGATCATGACGGACCGGGAGATAGAGCACATGGTCTTCGCTGTACAGTCTATCGTCAGTAATATTGCTGAATGGAGTAAGGATTACCGCTACAATGCGGTCACCAACAGCTGGCCTCATACCGGAGAGAGAGGCGTTACAGAAGGTGTGGAGGAGATCCGTGAATTATTTGCGCTGTAGCGGCGCTTGGCCGCGCAGCTCCCGTTCCCGCGCCAGCCGGGCAAACCTGGCTTCAATCGCTTTAACCCCCCAGAGTGATGCTCCGATAAACAGCAGCACATAGATAATCTCCACCGGATGGCGGATGAACCGCTGCACATCATTGCCGATGTAGGATACCGCAAATACCATAATGGCTTTGCCGGCACACAGCGCAATCAGGTAGGAACGCAGCCGCATTCCGGCCAGCCCCGCCGCCATATTAATCGCCACGAACGGACCCACCGGAAACAGACTAAGCAGGAACACATAGCTGAACCCGCTCTGGCGGACCCAGGTCATCGCTTTGGCTACCTTGGGCCGTTTGGCCCACTTGGCGAGGTAGGGATGTCCGGCAATTTTGCGGATGATCAGGAAGGTGACCGTGCAGCCTGCAACCAGACCGATCCAGGAATACAGGAACCCCAGCCATAACCCGTACACCGCTCCGTTAAGCCCCACAATCGCTATAGTCGGCAGCGGGGGGACGAACGATTTCATGAAGGTAAGCCCCACACCCGGCAGCGGCCCGAACGAGCGGTATTGCTCCAGCAGCTGCATCAGGCGCTCCTCGGTCAGCCATGACATAATATTTAGAAAGAACATTTCTTCAGCGCTCCTCAGGGTACGATATGAAATTCAATTATACAACACTTCCGGCGGGAAGTAGAAGGAAGCTGGACAAGCGCAAGCTGCCGGAGATATGATGAAATCATGAGAACATTTGATTATAATCTGCTGGCCAAAAGAATGCTCGCCCTGTTATGCATAGGCCTGCTCATCGCAGTGGTGTTGATTCCCCTGCTCAGCCCCTCATCTAACTGCAACAGCCCACGGTCAGGTTGGGCCGATTTGTCCACCTGCACCTTCGATAATTCTGCCGTCTACCCGCTTGAAGGGGAATGGGAATTCTATTGGCAGGAGCTGCTGAAACCGCAGGATACCTTATCCGGAACAGCAGAGGCACCGGCCTATATGCCTGTGCCGGGCGCATGGGGCCGGGGATCGGAGGCTACCGGCTTCTCCCGCTACGGATATGCAACCTACCGTCTGCTGGTTCAGCTGCCGCCGGAGGTTCCTGCCTTCGCCCTCAAGGTGAGCAATATCCGCAATGCCAGCGAGGTATATGTGAATGGTGAGCGGCTGGGCGGAAGCGGAACACCGGGGAAAGCCCGGGAGACTACCACGCCGCGCAACCAACCGTATTCCCTGACTTTTCACAGCAGGGATAACCTGGCGGAGATTCTGATACATACATCCAATTTCACCTATTCAAACGGAGGCATTGCCGAATCTATCCGGATTGGCACTCCCGCTGCTATAGCTGCCATCGATCAGCGGAAACGGACCTACGACACTTTGCTGGTGGCAGGCTTTGCTTTTATCGGCTGCTATTTCATCGGCCAGGGCTTGCAGCGCAAAGAGGACAAGTCTTCGCTCCAGTTGGCCGTCTACTGCTTCGTGATCGCTCTCTATATGCTGACTCACAGTGAGAAGCTGCTCTTCGAGTACCTTCCATCCCTCTCCTATGAAGGATTCAGCAAGCTGCAGGCGGTGTCGGGTGTAATCGGATTCTATTGCGTGTCCAGCTATACTTATTCCTTATTTCCCGCACTCTATTCCCGGCTCTTCAAACGGATCTGCTTCGTATATGCCTTGAGCTTCTGCACCATTGTACTGTTCACCACACTGCCTGTATATTCGCGGATTACCGGGGTGCTGCTGGCCTTCAGCTTCATCTCTGTCTGCTATACCTTCTATGTCATGGTAAAAGCCGCCTGGCGGAGGGAAAGCGGCTCTAACTATCTGCTGATCGGTGTGATTGCCGCAGTCATGTTCACCTTGTCTTTAGTCAGCAATCTGTTCTTCGGTACTGAACTCTATGCCACTGCGCCGGTAGCCGGTCCGATCTTCATTCTTGCCGAGGGACTGTTCCTGTCTGCGCGCCATGCCCATGCCTATGAGACCATTAAGCAGCTGTCCCGGCAGCTGGAGCGCAAGGACAGGGACAAGGACGAGTTCCTGCTGAAGACCTCCGCCGAGCTGCGTACGCCGCTGAATGCCATCATTAACGTAGCGCTATCCATGCATGAGGGAGCCGGAGGACCGCTAAGCCCCTCCCAGCGGGAGGATATACGGCTGATTCTCGGTACTGGCAGAAGGCTGGCCTTCCTGGTCAGGGATATTCTTGATTACGAGCAGATCAAGCGCCAGCGCATTAGCCTGCAATGGGGGACCGTCGATATCCAGGGTGTGGCTTCCATTGTCATTGAGGTCTTCCAGTTCCTGAACAAAAAAGGCAGCATCCGCATCAAAAATCATATCCCGCCGGGCCGTTTCCTGGTCCAGGCCGATGAACAGCGGCTGATGCAGATCCTCTATAGCCTGCTGGATAATGCACTGAAATTCACGGACCGCGGCAGCGTGGTCATTGAGGCCATCTGGCAGGAGGAGTTCCTCTCCATTGCTGTAACCGATACCGGAAAGGGCATTCCCGAGGATCAGCTGGAGTATATCTTCCGCGACTATGAGCAGATCAGCGAGGCCGATTCCCTTGAGACCGGCGGCCTCGGGCTGAGCCTTGCGATTAGCCGTAAGCTGGTAGAGCTGCATGGCGGGAGCATCTCCGTCTCTTCCCGGGTTGGCCGGGGCAGCACATTCTCCTTCACACTTCCGGGCACCCAGGCGGAAGCTGCCGCTGCCGCCCAAGCAGAGCAGACACTCCCGCGGCCAGAGTACACCCAGCCAGAGATGCTGGATGACCTCTGGAAATACCGGTCGGCTGATCCGCCGCAGTCCAGCGGACAAGCTGCGCCCTATGCGCCGCGTATCCTGATCGTGGATGACGATTATGCGAGCCTCAAGGCACTGACCAACCTGCTGTCGCTGGAGAATTACAATATCACAAGCCGCAGCAGCGGCAAGGAGGCACTGGCCCTGCTGGCTGAAGACCGGAATTTCGATCTCTGCATGATCGATGTCATGATGCCCGGAATGTCGGGCCTTGCGCTGTGCAGGATCATCCGCCAGACCTATACCCCGCTGGACCTGCCGATCCTGATGGCCACGGCCGGGCAGCAGCTTCACTTCAATGAGGCGGCGTTCCGCGCCGGAGCCAATGATTTTATCCATAAGCCTTATATCTGGAGCGATCTGAAGGGACGGGTCAACACGCTGGTTCAACTACGGCGATCTGTCTCCGAGCGGCTCAGCTCGGAGATCGCCATGCTGCGTGCACAGATCAAGCCGCATTTTCTGTACAACGCCATTAATACAATTATCTGGATGAGTACGCGTGACACCGAGAAGACACAACAGCTGCTATACGATCTGAGCCATTTCCTGCGCGGCAGCTTCGACTTCAGCAACCAGGAGACTGCCATTCCGTTCGAGAAGGAGCTGGAGCTGATCGAAGCCTATCTGTCGCTGGAGCAGGCCCGGTTCGGGAAGCGGCTGAATGCCGAGTATCATATTGAGGTCAGTGAATTCCCGCTGCCGCCGCTGATTGTGCAGCCCATCGTGGAGAACGCCGTCCGTCACGGACTGATGGAGAAGATCGACGGAGGAACGGTAATCATCTCCACCCGGCAGGAGGGGGATGATATCCTGATCACCGTCTCGGACAACGGGAAGGGAATGAGCGATGAACAGCTAGCCTCATGGATGAAGGATGATTACCGTTCTCCGCATGGCGAAGGCACCGGAATCGGCCTGCGGAACATTAACCGCCGGCTGCTCACACAGTTCGGACGTCCGCTGATTCTTACACGGGGAGCCAGCGGAGGTATAGATGTACTGATTACAATCCCATGGAAGGAAGAGGTCTTCTGAGTATGAGCATCTCTGTAATGGTAATTGATGACGAATGGCCGGCACTGGATCACATGAAGGAGCTGCTGCTCCAGTGTGAAGGAATATCCTCTGTCCTGACCTACGATAACCCGCGTGAAGCCCTCACTGCTGCTTCCGAGCTGAAGCCGGATGTTCTATTCTTGGACATCCAGATGCCGGAGCTGTCCGGTCTCACTTTTGCCGAGAAGCTGTTGCCCTTCTCTCCGGACACAGACATCGTATTCGTAACCGCCTACCGCAATTATGCTGTCGAAGCCTTCGACCTGTCTGCAATGGATTATCTGCTCAAGCCTGTTGATCCTTCGCGGCTGCGGAAGACCTGGAATAAGCTGCTCAGTAAGCGCCTATCGCCGGAGGCTGCCGGGGCAACCGCCGCAACCGGGAAGGCAACCTCGTTCCGGCTGCTGGGGGATTATGAGCTAATCAGCCCTCTGGGCCTGGTGAAGTGGAGGACACATAAGGCACAGGAATTATTTGCTTATCTGTGGATTCACAGGCAGGGCAGCGTCAGCTTGATTCTCAATGACGTGTTCCCGCAGTGGAACTACGAGAAGGGCAAGCAATATCTGCATACTACGGTCTACCAGATCCGCACCACCTTGAAGAAAGCCGCGCTGGAGGACAAGATTGAGCTGACCTTCGGCAGGGAGAATTACAGGCTTGAGTCGGGGGGAATTGAGGGAGACATTGAGAAATTCCAGGAAGCTGCCGCCCTTGCGCTGCAAACTAGCAGGCTTGAGGACATGCAGCAGGCCGCCGTCCTGTACACCGGTGACCTGCTCCAGTCGCTGGACAGCCTCTGGGTATATTCCGCCCGTGACAAATACCGCCGCCTGTACCTCAAGCTGCTGGAGCAGCTTACTATGGGATTGATGGAGGCTGAACGGCCTAACGAGGCCGAAGATTACGCCGTGCGCCTGACGGAGCTGGAGCCACTGGAGGAGAGCTACGCCCTGCGGCTGATCGCCATCTATTACGAAACCGCCAAGCCCCTGCGCGCCCAGCGCAAATTCGCCCAGTTCAGTGAGTCCTACATCGCAGAGACCGGCGACGCCTTGCCGGACTGGTTCGTTGATGAATACCAGCGGCTGGGTAAATAGCCCGGGGCATTTCCAGGGGGAAATTGGATTGTGTTATACTATTTTAAAATAAATCTCAATATCCAAGTGAGGTGCTATCCTAATGCTGCCCCAAAGAGAAGAATTGCAACGGTTACTAAAAAAAGCCAACCAGCATGCAGTCGCAGAAGCCAAGAAGGCCGGAGCTTCCATCTATTATATAAAAAACGGGAAACGAATTCGTGAAGATGCCACTGGACAAAAATTCGAAATCACTTATGATGTAGCTGGTAACCGGACTGAGCTTGTTAGTCATGACTAAATCTAAATCTGTAATGACGGTTTTTGCCGGAACTAATGGAGCTGGAAAAAGCACAATCAGCTTCCAGTTAAGGGACTACGTTGGAACCATTATCGATCCTGACCAGATTGCCAAAAGGATTGGTTGTGATGGAGATTCAGAACTCGCGAATCAGCTTTTGCAGAGATGAGGTTCCTGCATGGGCTAGAGGAGCTTTAGAATTTTTTATATAATACAAGCATTTTTTCGATATTTTACGCCATGGTTCGACGTTTATCAGTGTTTTATCAGTGACAATTGTTACCATTGTTCATATACAAGATCATTCGTGCATAGGGATGCATCATTATGATGGCAATGGGGGATGTAACATGAAGAAGAGAAATAGATTCAAGCAGGCAATCAGAGGAATGAAGGTACTGCCGCTTATGATGTCCATGATTCGTGAGGCTGCAGCGGATAACACCGCACCTGCGATGTCTGTTGAGGTTACCACTGACAAAGAGGTTTATACTCCAGGGGAAGAGGTTACCGTGCTGGTGCATTTAAAAGACTTCGCGCCAAATGACCGCGGCTACAGCTATCTTAACTTCATTGTCCAATATGACAGCCAGGTATTCGACAACCTTGAATATACGCAGCACTCGGTCTACGCAGAAGGGAATTATACGGCTGGAAGCGAAGTCGATAACCTGTTCCAGTTCAATTTCCAGAGTCCTGTGGATGGCAGTATCTATCTCGGGAAAAACACAAGCATGCGCGGCATCGATATTCAGGTCGAAGCAAGCAGCGGACAGCAGACGATTCCGGCGGTAGAGCAGACGCTGGTCACCTTCAAGCTGCGGGTCAAGGAACTTACACTTGCCTCCTCCTCAACAATCAGCCTGGCCAATGAATTCACCAGAATCCGCACCTCCGAAGCCGCGAGCAGCTTCTATCTCTACTCGCCCGATGTCACAGCGAACTCTCCGGCAAGGGTCGAAATTACCCAATCCCCGTCCGTCTCTGTCTTCTCTCCACAGGAGTCCGTTAACCGTCTGACGTAGCAGCGCATCCTGCAACAGCGGCAGCTCCTTTTACATACATATCCCTTACATAATTGGCTGCCGTCTATAATTCTTGTACTTATGAAGCGTCCGGCTTCAAAAAGGAAGGCACCCTCCGCGATTGTATACGGACGGAGGGTGGATTTGAATCGCTGACAATCATGTCGATCCTTCGTCAGGAATATAAGGGGGATTAATCACTGTAACGCGTGTTCACCTATGAATCTCAGCAGCAGTCTGTCTGGTTCGGCTAACAAGCAGCGTCGTCACATGCTTGCGCGCGTCCGCTGTGAGCAGCAGCAGCTCCACCGGCCCGCCGGCCGGCTCACTGCGGATGAACGTAACCCTGGCACCGTCCAGATCCTCGTAGATCCCGGCAACGGTATAACCTAGCCCGATGAGATTGTCGATTTCCTGCCGTTCCCGGTCGAACTCTGCAAATGCTGACATCTCAGACCACTCCTCCGCTGATTTCTGCCTGTGCCGGATGGGGAGCTTCGGCCTCGAAGCGCTTGCGGTGCAGGTATTTCCCCTGTCCTGCGGCACCGACGAATATCTTGTCCTTGATGACAAACTCGCCCCGGCTCAGCACGGAGACCGGCTCGCCCTTGACCGTAAGCCCCTCGAACGCATTGTAGTCCACATTCATATGATGGGTCTCTGCCGACAGCGTCCGCTCCACTGCCGGGTCGAAGATCACAATATCGGCATCGCTGCCCACGGCAATCGTGCCCTTCTGCGGGAACAAGCCGAACAGCTTGGCGCTTGAGGTGGCGATGATATCCACGAATTTGTTCAGTGTGATCCGGCCCTTCTGCACCCCTTCGGAGTAGAGGACACTGAACCGGTCCTCGATGGTGGGTCCACCGTTCGGGATCTTCGAGAAATCGCCCCGGCCCAGCTCCTTCTGCCCCTTGAAGTTGAACGAGCACTGGTCAGAGCCAATGGTCTGCAGCGTCCCGCTCCAGAGGGCATCCCAGAGTACATCCTGGTTCCACTGTTCGCGCAGCGGAGGAGACCAGACATACTTGGCGCCTTCGAAATCCGGCTTCGCCAGCGCCGACTGATCGAGCACCAGATACTGCGGACAGGTCTCGCCGTAGACACGAAGCCCTTTCTTGCGGGCTTCGGCAATCTTCCAGGCCGCCTCGGCGCAGGTGACATGCACCACATAGAGCTGTGAATCCGTCAGCCCGGTCAAATAAGCTGCCCGGCCAGTCGCCTCACCCTCCAGTTCAGGGGGACGGGTCAGCGCATGATAGAGCGGATCGGTATTGCCTGCGGCCAGCGCCTGATCCACCAGATATTCGATAACATCGCCGTTCTCGGCATGCACCATGACCAGCGCCCCTTCGCGCTTCGCCGCCTGAAGCGTCTTATACAGAACTCCGTCGTCGGCCTGGAAGGTGTTCTTGTAGGCCATGAACACCTTCAGCGAGGTGATGCCCTCCTGCTCAATAATCTGCGGCAGCTCGCTGAGCACATTGTCATTCAGCTCTGACACCATCAGGTGGAAGCTGTAGTCAATGACCGCTTTATCCTGCGATTTGTGATGCCAGGTATCTACGGCCTGCTGGAGCGGCTGCCCCTTCGTGGTCAGGCAGAAATCGATCACCGTGGTGGTTCCGCCGTAAGCAGCGGCAATCGTACCGGTCTCGAAGTCATCGGCGGTAACCGTACCGCCGAAGGGCATATCCAGATGGGTATGGGGATCAATCCCTCCCGGAAAGACATAACAGCCGGAAGCATCAATGATCTCCGCTCCCGGCGCTTCCAGATTCAGGCCGATGCCGCTGATGATTCCGTCCTCAATCAGGACATCTCCCGTATACGTATCCGCCGCTGTAACGATAATTCCGTGCTTGATGATCTTCTTCATCTTAACCCACCTCCGCTTCCGAATAAGCACCGTTGACCCCGCTGATGATCCGGCTCCGCTGATTCCAGCTCATCGGGGCCGCTCCGCTGTCCAGTGCTATCATATCAATGGCTCCCTCTGCCGGGCAGACAATCGAACACAGATTGCAGCCTACACAATCCTCCTCACGCACTTGCAGAATCGCCTTACCCTCCGCATTCGTCAGCATATCGATGCATTGATGAGAGGCGTCTTCGCAGGCAATATGGCATTTATTGCAGTTGATGCAGTTCTCCTCGTTAATCCGCGCAACGACTTGATAATTAAGATCAAGATCGCCCCAGTTGGTATATCTGGGCACCGACTTGCCAATCAGCTCGGTTACCGAAGCCAGTCCCTTCTCGTCCAGGTAATGGTTCAGACCGTCGATCATCTCCTCCACAATCCTGAAGCCATGATGCATAACCGCTGTGCAGACCTGAATTCCGGTTGAGCCCATCAGCATGAATTCGACGACATCCTGCCAGGTGGAGATGCCGCCAATGCCGGAGATCGGCACGCCGACTTCACGGTCCCGGGCACATTCCGCCACCATGCTAAGAGCAATCGGCTTGACAGCCGGGCCGCAATAACCGCCGTGTGCTCCCTGGCCGCCGACATTTGGAATCGTATTCCAGCTGTGGATGTCTACCCCGGCCAGACTGTTGATCGTATTGATCAGGCTGATTGCATCCGCTCCGCCCTTGACGGCATGCCGGGCCACCACGGTAATGTCAGTGATGTTCGGTGTCAGCTTCACAATGACAGGGGTGGTCGCTACCTCCTTGACCCAGGCGGTCTGCGCCTGTACCAGATCAGGCTGCTGGCCCGAAGCCGCGCCCATCCCGCGTTCAGCCATGCCGTGCGGACAGCCGAAATTCAGCTCCAGCCCGTCTACGCCGATGGCCTCCACGCGCTTCACAATTTCATGCCACTTCTCCCGCTTCGGCTCCACCATCAGGGAAGCAATAATCGTATGCTGCGGGAATCTTCGCTTCGTCTCATAGATTTCCTTCAGGTTAACCTCCAGCGGACGGTCGGTAATCAGCTCAATGTTGTTGAAGCCCGCTACACGCTGTCCGCCAAAATGAACGGCGGCGAACCGGGCCGAGGTGTTGATGACCGGCTCCCCGAGCGTCTTCCACACCGCGCCTCCCCAGCCTGCCTCGAACGCACGCTGCACCTGATAGCCTGTATTGGTAGGCGGCGCAGAGGCCAGCCAGAACGGATTCGGTGACTTGATGCCTGCAAAATCAATACTGAGATCTGCCATTGCCATTCCTCCCCCATCTATGAAATCTGTATTATACGGCAGAGCCGATTGCGCTGTCCTGACGGCCTGACCACTGCTTCACAATTGCATAGGCAGCATCCTTGCCCTGCTGCGCGGCAGAGACCACCATGGCCTCCCCCGTCCCTGCGCCAAAAACAATATCGCCGGCCGCATAAATCTGCGGATCTGAGGTACGGCCGGTCGCGGGATCAATCTCCACTACGCCCCGCGTATGCTTAAGCCCCAGCGCCTCAATAAGGTCCATCCGCCGTTTCTGGCCGATAGCCACCACTACGGCATCCACCGGGAGCAGGAATTCCGAGCCGGCCACTGGCACGGGAGAGGGGCGTCCATCCGGCCCGGCCTCCCCGGTCAGCTCCATCCGCACACATTCGAGTGCCGCAACATTTCCCTCTTCATCCCCTACAATCCGCTTCGGCAAGGTCAGCCAGTTGAATTCCACACCCTCCTGCTTGGCGAACTCATATTCGAAATCATAAGCCGTCATCTCCCCGCGCGTCCGGCGGTAGATCATCTTCACGTTCGCCGCGCCGAGCCGCACCGAGCAGGTAGCCGCATCAATGGCCGTATTGCCTGCACCAATGACAGCGACACGCTGTCCCATCAGCTCCAGGGCAGGAATCCCGGTCTTGGTGGTCTCCACCAGCCCGATCGCATCATAGACACCGGACAGCTTCTCGCCTTCAATCCCCAGCGGAGGGACATAACCCATCCCGGCCGCCAGCACGATGGCATCATAGCCGGCCTTAAGCTCTTCTATGGAAATATCCACTCCCACCTTCATTCCCGTACGGATCTCTACGCCCAGTCTCTCCACCTGCTCCACTTCCCAGAGCGAAATGTCCTGCGGCAGCCGGAAGGAGACAATCCCGTGGGTATCCAGGCCACCGGCCAGCGGCTTCGCCTCATAGATCACCACCTGGAAGCCTTCGCGCGCCAGCTCTCTGGCCGCTGACAGACCTGCCGGTCCGCCGCCGATCACCGCTACTTTTCTGCCGTTAGGCTCACCCGCCCGGAACAGCTGGAGCCCGCTGCGGATCGCCCAATCCGTGGCGTAACGCTGCAGCAGGCCGATCTCAATCGGCGCGGAAGTGCCGTTCAGCACACAGGCTCCCTCGCACAGCTCCTCCGTGGGACATACCCTCGCGCAGCTTGCGCCGACCGGGTTGGCATCCATAATGGTCTGCGCCGACCCTCTGAGATTGTCCGTCGCGATTCTTTTGATGAAGGAAGGGATATTGATGCTGGTCGGACAGGCCTTGATACACGGCGCATCATAACAGTACAGACAGCGGTTGGATTCCTCGATGGCTCCCTTGCGGGTAAGCCCCGGCTCTGCCTCGGCAAAATTACGCATGAACAGCTCAGGTGTCAATGTGCTTAACGGTGAAGATTGCTCCATCGGGTACCCCTCCTTCTGGCCAAAGTAGCTTCCACTCTCGGCTTTGATTTATGTTATATAATATAACATTATTACGATGATCGCCTTAATATTTTGCATACTTGTAAGAATTATTGTAGTAAAATAAACTTCAAGCCGATAAAAGCGCTAATCACACTCCAATTTAAGTTAAGTTTTCTGACATATTATATTCAAACTATAGTCAATCCGCTTTTTCGTTACATTAGACAGATTGTCTAATTTCAAAAGTCACTTTTTTACCTGTGAGAATGGCCTGAGAACGAAGGGAATGAGGGGGAAGCTTATGGACTGGGAACTTGTATTTACGATCCGCGACGCGCTGAAGCGGCCGCTGTTCGCTGAAGCTGAGCTGATCGGGGGAAGAAACGGCCTGAACCGGGCCATCCGCTGGGTGCATGTGCTGGAGAGCGCAAGCCTGGAGAGTCTGATTCACGGGGAAGAGATGATTCTGACCACCGGAATGAGCGCAGGCACAGATCTGGACGCCGCCCTGTCTTTCATGCAGAATCTGATTGATAAGAATGCCGCCTGCCTGTGCATTGAGCTGGGAGCTTACTTCAGTGCCATTCCGCAGGAGATGATCGCTCTTTCGAACCTGCATGATTTTCCGCTGATTCAATTCACCCGCACTGTACGGTTCGTCGACATTACACTCGATCTGCATTCCCTCATCATCAACCGCCACCACCGGATGCTGCAAGAGCTGGAGAGTATTTCCCGCGAATTCCACCGGCTGACCCTAACCTCCCAGGGAACCCTAAAGGTCCTGCAATTGTTATGTAAAAGCACCCGCACACAGATTCTCTATATGCAGCTGCAAGGCAAACCTCTCTTCTTCCCGGCCCTTGCGCCCGAGGAGCAGCGCCCGCTGCTGGACTTCTTCGAGACCTTCAGCGAAGAGATGGAGGGAGCAGTCCCGGAGGCCGCCCCCTATATCCGGGAATACGGCCACAAGACCATCGCCGTAAAGCCCGTTGGAGCCTTAGACCAGACCTGGGCCTATATCCTGATGGTCTGTAATCATAAGCCGCAGGAATTCGACTGCCTGCTGCTCGATTCGGCCTCCTTATCCATCGCACAGGAGCTGCTGCGCACGCGGTACATGGAGGAACGGAAGCTGTTCTCGGAGAATCTGTGGGTGGATGAGCTGGTAGGGGGACGCACTCAGGACGACAACCGGCTCAAGGGACTGGTCGGCCCGGACTTCAACCTGGTCAATGAGCTGCCCTACCGGGTCTGCCTGATCGAGATCGAGAATCCCCGGGATGTCAAATGGAACAGCTCGGAGAATGACTGGGAATCCATCACCTTCCACCTCTCACTCATCCTGCGCTCCATCTTCGAGAAGTACTCCCTCCGGCCGCTGATCACCCTGAAGAACAACCGGCTGACCGTCATTGCGCTGGATATCCAGTCTAAGCTGCCCGGCAAGCTGCGCCTGCAGCAGGCGCTTGATTCCCTGCAGCATATCCGCGCCGATGAGAAGCTGAAGGACCTGCAGCTCGTCATCGGAGTCAGCAAGTCCCACCGGGGCCTGAAGCATGCTCATGCCGGTTACCAGGAAGCCGTACAAGCGCTGTCCCTCTATTCCTGTTACCAGAAGCCGGTCCTCATGTATGAGGAGTTAGGCGTCTTCCAGCTGCTGCTGAGCCTGAACGACGGCAAGACGCTGGAGAATTTCATCCGCAGCTATATCGGCCCGCTGATTGACCACGATGAGGCAAAAGGCAGCGAGCTGCTGCTGACGCTGCGCGTCTACCTCGATCATGACGGGTCGAAGCAGATCGCCGCCCGCAGCCTCTTCATCGTCCGGCAATCCCTCTACTACCGGCTGGACAAAATCACCGAGCTGCTCGGAGAGGACTTCATGCTCCCGGAGAACCGGATCTCCATTCAGGTCGCCCTGCGCGCCTACCAGTTCCTGTACCCGGAGAAATTCACTCTGCCCAGCTCCCGTTCAGCACAGCTGTGAAGGTATCGATGATGAACTGCACATCCTCATCCGTCGAGGATAACGGTGGAGCGAAGGTGAGCACATTATTGAAGCCCGCTACCGTATCGCCGTTCTTGCCGATGATCAGCCCCTTGGCTTTGCAGTCGGCAATAATCCCCTTAACCACACTTAGCTCAGCGGGCTGTTTGGTGGATTTATCCGCCACCAGTTCAATCCCAACGACCAGCCCGAAGCTGCGGATATCGCCAACCAGCTTATGCCCAAGCAGCCCGGCGAACCCGCCTTCCAGCCTGCGGCCCAGAATCCCGGCGCGTTCAACCAATTGTTCCTGCTCCAGAATCTCCAGGTTGCGCAGGGCCAGCGCACAGGCAGCCGGATTGCCGCCGAAGGTGTTCACATGACGGAAATGCCCGTAATCATCGCTGTTATCCTTGAAGGCCTCATAGATCTCCTTGCGTACAGCGGTAGCCGATAACGGCAGATAGCCGCTCGTCAGCCCCTTCGCCATTGTGACAATATCGGGCTTGATTCCGAAATTGTGGTGACCGAACTTGCGGCCGGAACGCCCGAAGCCGCAGATCACCTCGTCGATAATCAGCAGTACGCCGTGGGTACGGCAGATCTCCTGCACCCGGTCCATATAGATCTGATGCGGGACGATCACACCCCCGCCGGTAATGACCGGCTCCATAATCACCGCCGCTACAGACTCTGCACCTTCCCAGACGATCATATCCTCAATCGCCTGCGCACACTGGAGGTTGAACGCCTCTTCGGTCATGCCGGCCGGACGGCGGTAGCTGTCCGGCGGCGCCACATGCAGGAACCCGCCGCCCAGCGGCTCGTACTTGTACTTGCGCTGCGCCTGCCCGGTCGCCGCCAGGGCGCCAAGAGAGCTTCCGTGATAGCCCCGGTAGCGGGCAATGAATTTATGGCGGTCAGGCTGGCCGATCTGCTGCTGGTACTGGCGGGCGATTTTGAAGGCTGCCTCGTTCGCCTCAGAGCCGCTGTTGGAGAAGAAGATGACATACTCATCCTCAAGCCATTCATTCAGCTTCTCAGCCAGCGCGATGGCCGGCATATGGCTCTGTGTCAGCGGGAAATACGGCAGGCTCAGCAGTTGATTGTACGCCGCCTCCGCCAGCTCCTTACGACCATACCCCACATTCACACACCACAGGCCGGACATGCCGTCCAGGAATGTGTTGCCGTCGATATCGGTTACCCATGAGCCACTTGCGGAAGCGGCAATCATCGGCGGATGCTGCTCACTGTAAGGGGTCATATTATGCCACAAATACCGCTGGTCCTTCTTAACCGCCAGCTCGCTTTCTTTACCCAGACTCTGCACGGCACACTCTCCTCCTTGGGTTTCCTTCTTTTAGTAACGCGCGGTAATCATTTTCTTGCGGGTGTAGAACTCCACACCATCACGCCCGTTCGCATGCAGATCTCCATAGAATGATTTCTTGTATCCTGAGAAAGGGAAGAATGCCATCGGCGCAGGCACGCCAAGATTGACACCCAGCATCCCGGCATCGATCTCCTCGCGGAATTCGCGGACCGCCCTGGCGCTGTCCGTATAGATGCACGCTCCGTTGGCGAAGGGCGACTCATTGGTGACCGCTATCGCCTCCGCCAGATTCTTCACCCGCACCACTGACAGCAGCGGCGCAAAAATCTCGTCACGCCAGATCTTCATCCCCGGCTGCACATGATCGAAGATCGTCGGGCCCAGGAAATAGCCGCTGCCCGCAGCTGCAGCATCCTTGCGGCCATCCCGCACCAGCACCGCCTTCTCGGCAAGTCCCGCTTCAATGTAATCGATCGTCCGGTCTTTGTTCGCCTGCCGGATGACCGGGCCGAGGAATACGCCCTCCTCCTTGCCGTTCCCGATCTTCAGCCCGTTCGCAGCCTCTGCAATCCGGCTCACCAGCTCATCGGCAATGTCCTCCTGCACCACCACTACGGCGCAGGCCATGCACCGCTCGCCCGCAGAGCCGAAGGCTGCGGATAAAATATTCTTCACCGCATGGTCCAGATCGGCATCCTTCAGCACAATCGAATGGTTCTTCGCGCCGGCCAGCGCCTGCACCCGCTTACCGTGCGCAGTCCCCTGCTTATAGACATATTCCGCCACCGGCTGGGAGCCGACAAAGGAGACCGCCTTCACCTCCTCATGCGCCAGCAAGCCGTCCACCACCTCATGCGCCCCATGTACCACATTCAGCACCCCCGGCGGGAAGCCCGCTTCTGCGAACAGCTCGGCCAGCCGGTTCACCAGCAGCGGCGTCCGCTCGGAGGGCTTCAGCACGAAGGTATTCCCGCAGGCTACCGCCAGCGGGAACATCCAGCAGGGCACCATCATCGGGAAGTTGAACGGGGCGATGCCACCCACAACTCCCAGGGGATAACGGAACATGCCGGACTCTACACCTGTCGCGATATCCGGCAGCTGGCTGCCCATCATCAGCGTGGGAGCGCCGGCGGCGAATTCCACGCATTCGATGCCGCGCTGCACCTCGCCCAGCGCTTCCTCCAGGCTTTTGCCGTTCTCCAGCGTAATCAGTTCTGCCAGTTCCTTGGTATGCTGCACCAGCAGCTGCTGGTACCGGAAGAAATAGCGGGCCCGGCGCGGGACAGCGACTCTTTTCCACTCGGAAAAGGCTCTCGAAGCTGCCCCCACCGCTGCATCCAGCTCCTCCCGGCTGGAGATCGGCACATAGGCAATCACCTCACCTGTCGCCGGGTTGAACACTTCCTCCTGCCGCCCGGAGGAGGACTCCACCCAAGCTCCATTCACATAGTTCATCACTTTACCGGCCTGCCCCGTAAGCAGTGTCATCGTCTGCACCTCTTTTCCTGTGTTCGTCCGCTACCTAGAAGAGATGACCGCCTTACCAGGCGGCCATCTGCTTCAGCTATGAAAGAATCCTGTTACCTGTTATTTCGCCGCCATCTCGACAATCTCGTTCGTGTAAGCCTCCTCCACCTTGGAAGCCGTCTTAATGACCCCGAATTTCAGCGCGATATCGGCGGTCTGCTGGAAGGCGGCAGCATCCGTATAGCCCAGCCTGGAAGCATCGAAGCCCTCCGGCTGGATCAGCTTGGCAACCTCCGTCATCATCGTCAGCTGATGCTCCCGGGTCGTGCTGCCCGCTTCGGCAAGCTTCATCACACTGTCAACAGCTGCTTCGGGATCAGCAATCGCATCCGCCCAGCCCTTCAGGGAAGCGCGGACGAACTTGGCCGCCGTCTCTTTGTTGCCCTCCAGCCACTCCTTGTTAGCGAACAGATTGTCTTCGAGCATCGCCACACCTTCATCATTCATGTCGATGACACTCAGGTCCTCTGCCTTGATGCCCGACTCCAGCACCACCTGATATTCGTTATAGGTCATGGCCGAGGCCGCATCCAGCTCACCGCCCAGGAACTGGTCCATCGTGAAGCCCTGCTTGGTGAAGTTCAGATCCTTGCCTGAATCCAGCTTGTATTTATCAAACAGCGCCAGAATCTCAAACTCATTGCCGCCCATCCAGTTGCCCACCTTCTTACCCTTCAGCTCAGCCGGTGTAGTGATGCCCGCCTCCTTCTTGGATACCAGCACCAGCCCGCTCTTCTGGAAAATCTGGGCAATCTGCACCAGCGGCATCTCCTGCTCCTGGCTGGTCAGCAGACTCGCCACCCAGTCCACCCCGATATCGGCCGAACCGCCGGCCACCTGCTGCTCAGGCACGATATCCGGCCCGCCGGGCAGAATCTCGACCTTCAAGCCTTCTGCCGCATAATATCCTTTGTCCTGCGCCAGGAAGTACCCGGCGAACTGGGCCTGCGGCACCCATTTGAGCTGCAGCTTCACGGTGACCGGCTCAGCCGCCGGTTCCGTGGTTGCCGCCGCTTCCGGCGAAGCCGTTGCCGCATTCCCCGCAGTTGCTTCTGCTCCGGAGGGGCTGGCGTTGTTGTTGCCGCCGCAGCCCGCAAGCAGCGAGATCAGCATTAGAGCCGCCGCAATCCATAACCCGCCACGAGTTTTGCCCTGTTTACCCTTCATCATAGCAACTCCCCCTACCACTCAAGTTTTTTGTAATAAGACAGACTGACACAGCATGATTTCGCTCTTGTTGCTATATGCATACAGCTTGTGCCTGGCAGCTCTCTATCTCCTGCCAGTGTACAAACCGGATGTAACAGTTCCAGGGTTGCGGATATTGCGATTACAGGCCTTGCGATTACGGGTGCAGCGGATACTGCGGGAACTACACACTACGCTCTCCGGGAAGGGTGCCACTTGATAAATACCTTTTCCAGGCGCTCCACGACCAGGTAAAAGATTACTCCGGCAATCGCAGCAAGCACGATGCAGGCCCAGCCCAGCGGCATCTTGGCCACCTTGATGGAATTGGAGAGCAGATAACCCAGCCCCCGCGAGGAAAAGAAGAACTCCCCGACAATCGCCCCGATCATGCTCGCTGTAGCGTTGATCTTCAAGGCAGTGAACACATAAGGCAGACTGTTCTGAATCCGCAGATGACGGAATACCGCCCGCTTGCCAGCCGCATAGGAATGCATCAGGTCCAGCGCCAGCGGGTCCACAGCCGCCATGCCCTTGTAGGCATTGATCGCCATAGCCGCCATCGTGGTCGCGGTCACAATCGCCGCCCGTGAGCCGATGCCGTCTCCGAACCACAGGTTCATGATCGGGGCAAGCGCCACAATGGGCACGGCATTGAGGGCAGCTACCATCGTGAGGCTGCCGCCACCCCAGCGGGGCCAGACCGTAGCAGCCAAGGCAATCAGGAAGCCGCAGCCGGAGCCGATCAGCATACCAAGAACAGCTTCAGTGAGGGTATACCCGGTGTAGGAGAGCAGCAGACTGAGATTGTCCCGCATCGCTTCAGCGATGGCGGAGGGCAGCGGCAGCTGGTATTTCTTCAGATCGAAGATGCGGTGAAAGATCTGAAGCTCCCACAGCAGCAGGAACAAAGCTCCGGCAAGCAGCGGCAGCACGAACCCGGGGTTCAGCCATTTCAGGAATTTCCAAGGGTCTCCGCTGTGTTCTGTATCTGGCGCAATAACGTTGTTAGAGGACGGGAATTCACGAGCCGTATTGCTGTCCATTAGCGGCCGCCTCCTTGGGGACGGAATTCCGGCTGCCATGGGGCTACCAGACGTTCCACCAGACTCATCAGCCAATAGCTGGCCATACCCAGCAGAGCACCGACCAATACCGTGGACCAGAACATATACGTATGGGAAGGTCCGTAATAGAGATTGCGGAGCATAATAACCCCGATCCCGCGCTGCGCACCCATCAGCTCAACCAGAATTGCGCCCGTTACAGCCAGCGGTGCTGCAATCTTCAGCCCGCTGAACAGACCCGGCAGCGCTGCCGGGAAGCGCAGCTTCCAATATACAGCCCACGGCTTAGCGGCATAAGAGTGCATCAGCTCCAGAGCAGAGGGGTCCACACTCCGCAGACCGCGCAGCATATTCAGCGCCACCGGGAAAAAGGTGATATAGCCGGATATGATGATCCTCGACAGCTGCTCATCCCGCACAATTCCGTATATGATCGGTGCCAGTCCCAGAATCGGAATCATCTGCGAAGCAACGGCATACGGGAAGGCAAGCTGCTCTATCGTCCGGGAGAGGCTCATCAGCACGGCCAGCAGCACTCCAGAGAGCGCTCCGATCAGGAAGCCCACCCCAGCATTGCCGAAGGTGGCGCCCCCTTCCCGGAGAAGGGTGCCGCTGTACTGCCACAGGGTGAGCGCCACCTCGTGGACATAAGGCAGCTTGGACTGGGCCAGCGGCGTCTTCGCCACATGCAGCAGCCACCAGGAGACCGCCTCCCACAGCACCAGCAGACCGCAGATCCAGACAAGCAGCGGCAGTGCTCGCCCCCGCATTAACGCACGGTTCAGCTTCATGACTACACCCCTTCGAAGCTGTCGCGGATACGGGCGATCAGCTCGAAGAACTCCGGACTGTTCCTCATGTCCGCCGTACGCGGACGGGGCAACGGAATATCAACAACCGCCGAGAGCCTGCCCGGATGCGGAGACAGGACGAATACCCGGTCCGACAGGAAGATCGATTCGGGAATGCTATGGGTAACGAACACAATCGTGCTCTGTACCTTACTCCAGACAGAGAGCAGCTCCTCATTCAGCCGCTCGCGCGTGAATTCATCCAGCGCCGAGAACGGTTCATCCATGAGCAGAATTTCCGGCTCCATGGAGAGTGCCCGGGCAATGGCTACGCGCTGCTGCATCCCCCCGCTGAGCTGCCAGGGATACTTGTCGGCGAACCCCTGGAGGCCCACGAGATCAAGCAGCTCCAGCGCTTTGTCCTCACGGACCGATTTCTTTACGCCCAGCAGCTCCAGCGGCAGCGTAATATTATGCTTGACCTTCCGCCAGTCATACAGCACCGGACTCTGGAACACAATGCCGTATTTCTGGGCCAGCCGGGCCTCCTTGGCGCTTTTGCCTGCCACCATGATATTCCCTGCCGTTGGTGTGATAAGATCTGCCATCAGCCTCAGCAGTGTAGTCTTTCCGCACCCGGAAGGACCCAGCAGAGAGACGAACTCCCCCTTGGCAATATCAAGACTTACCTGATGCAGGGCCAGCACATCTGCCGTCTCCGTCTGATAACGCATTTCGACATGCTCCAGCTGTATTTCAGGAATTGTTGCTGCTACTAGTGACATCTCCAGTCCCCCTCCATCCCTGAATCTATTTAATGTTAATTAACATAACATAATCATCTTAATCTCTGTACTCATTCTTATTTCATGTAGGATTATTTAACATGTTACACGTTGCCCGGGAATCCCACATTAGACAAAGCGTAAGATTGAGGCTGTGAAATTCCGTCACTTTGTCTAAGGGGCCGCTTACAGTGTAAATAATAGAACAGATTGCCGATAAAAATAGTAATCACATGTAGAAGCGGCTTTGCTGTCCTCACAGGGAAGGTACCGTTTTAACGTGAAACAGAAGGATACGTGTTCGCGTGAAACATATACATTCGGACCATGGGCCCACGCCGCGCCGAATGTGATCGGTTTTTCGATTACATTTGGACCACGCGCCCACGCCGCGCCGAATGTGATCGGTTTTTCGATTACATTTGGACCACGCGCCCATGCCGCGCCGAATGTGATCGGTTTTTCGATTACATTTGGACCACGCGCCTACGCCGCGCCGAATGTGATCGGTTTTTCGATTACATTTGGACCACGCGCCTACGCCGCGCCGAATGTGATCGGTTTTTCGCATACATTCTATGTTGCTCGCGTCTCTCCCACAGCCGCACCAGTCCGAGCCCTGGGATGCATCCTCTTAATTCGGATGTGTGCTTTTTCTTTACTTGCATTTCATTTTGTGTCCAGGAGACTATTCACAATGTCCAATGCTTATCCCAACCCATGGAGGCACGCCCCATGGCATCTATGATTTCCAACTACATTATTATCGTTTCGATTTCCGGTGTGCTGAACGCCTTGCTCGCCCTGTTTGCTTTTTACAGGAAGACTGACTTCTCGGGTCTGCGCGCATTCATCGTCAGCTCCGCCGCCTCGGCGGTATACACATTCGCCTTTGCGCTTGAGCTCTCCGGGAACTCGATGGAACAGATTAAGTTCTGGATCAAGCTGGAGTATCTCGGAATGCCGTACATCGCACCTTCCAGTCTGCTGATGATCATGCATTTCGTGGGCTTAGAGAAGCTGATCTCCCGGAAAATGCTGGTCCTCCTCTACTCCGTCCCCGTGATCTCCACGGTGCTTGTCTGGACCAACGACTCCCATCACCTGTTCTATAAGTCTATCTACTTCCGGGGAGATGCACCTACACCGCTGGTGGATATCGTCATGGGACCCTGGTATATCGTGCAGGGCAGTCTGACCTTTGGCTGTATGCTGGCAGGTATGTGCCTGATCCTCTGGCGCTGGGGACGGATGCGGCGGGCTTACCTGCGGCAGATGCTGATTATTTTTGTCGGACAATTCCTGCCTGCGCTGGGGGCCTTCCTCTATCTGATGGACCTGACCCCGTATGGAACAGACCCTGTTCCCGTAGTGATGAGCGTAACCTCGTCCCTGTATATATGGGCCATTCTGTCCAGAGGGATGCTGACCGCCGCACCGATTGCCCGCGAGAATCTGTTCGAGAGCATGCGCGACGGTGTATTGGTCACAGACCTCTCCGACAAGCTGGTGGACTACAACCGGGCTGCTGCCGAGATGCTTGAGGATCTGGATGCCGCCGCTATCGGACGCCCGCTAGCCCAGCTCTTCCTGCCTGCCGGCAAGGAGGCGGTCGATTATGTAATGAATTCCAATCCGCAGATTAGCGAGGAGCAGGAGCTGGTATGGCATTCCGGCGAAGAAGTCCGCTATTACCAGGTCCGTTCCTCCCCGGTGCAAAAGCATGACGGCCATCTGGCCGGGCGGATGATCATGCTGATCGATGTTACCGAACGCACCCTGCTCCAGGAAAAGCTGCTGCAGCTCGCCACCATCGACAGCCTGACCGGCATCTACAACCGGACCCACTTCATGGAGCTGAGCCGCGAGCGGCTGAAGGAAGCTGCCGGCTCAGCCGCCCCCTTTTCGGTCATCCTGCTGGATATCGATTTCTTCAAGAGCATTAACGACCGCTACGGGCACCATCACGGGGATATGGCCTTGCAGCATGTAGTAAGCGTATGCCGTCAGCATGTCCGGGAGGGGGATGTCTTCGGACGGTACGGAGGCGAGGAATTCGTCTTAAGCCTGCCGGGAGCCTCCTTGAAGGAAGCGGCCCTGATCTCTGAGCGCATCCGCAGGGACATCGAGCACAGCACCTTCTCCACCTTCACAGGAACAATTAAAATCACAGCCAGCTTCGGCGTGACCGAAGCCCTCGGCCGTTCGATCTCACTGGAGGAGCTGCTCTCAGAAGCAGACCATGCCCTCTACTCCTCCAAGCGGAACGGCCGCAATAGCGTTCATCTGTATGGCGTCTCCTCCATCACCCGCTTCAAGCCCATGTGATGGAGGCAAGCCCTCTTTTCCTGCCCCGCGCGGCACCTCCCGCTTCCCCTGCGCATATCAAGTAGAAAGAATAAATAACACCCGCCGGGTATATCCGCCTGCTCTTTTGGTGATACCAGCTTCCATAGCCCTTTTCCCTCCAGTTCCTTCCTGTTTCTGCACTGATTTCAGTCACTCCTGTTCTCCTGTTGTTTGCATTGGCGGGTTTTCAGTTTAATAAGAGTTAGCCGATCCGTTCGGTCTTCATTCCGTAGTTGCGAGGGGGAGGGACTATGATCAAGATTGGGCTGACCGGCTTCGGAGACCATGAGGAGCTGTACGGCAAAATCAAACCCGCCGACCGCCTGCCCGCCTACAGCGCCCATTTTCCCATTGTGGAGATTGACAGCTCCTTCTATGCGGTTCAGCCGGTCCGAAATTACGAGAAGTGGGTACGTCAGACGCCAGAAGCATTCCAATTCATTGTGAAGGCTTACCAGGGAATGACCGGACATCTGCGGGGGAAAAAGAACTACTACGATACGCCGGAGGAGATGTACCGTGCCTTCCATACCTCTATCGCCCCTGTCCGTTCAGCGGGGAAGCTGGCGATGGCCCTGTTTCAATTCCCGCCCTGGTTCGACTGCACCAAGGACAACGTGAATTTCCTGCGTGAGGCGAAGGAGCGGCTATTGGATGTGCCCGCTGCCATCGAATTCCGTAATGATTCCTGGTACAACCCTGAGATGCGTGAACGGACCCTCCGGTTCCTGGAGCAGGAAGGCTGGATTCATACGATAGCCGACGAGCCGCAGGCTGGCTCCGGCTCCATCCCGATTGTCCCTGTCGCCACCCGGCCCGATCTCACCTACGTGCGGCTGCACGGGCGCAACACCGCAGGCTGGAATCAGAGCAGCCACCCGGACTGGCGCAAGCTCCGCTATCTCTACTGCTACAGCACCGGGGAATTGACGCAGTGGCGGGACCGGCTGCTGGAGCTTGAACAGACCTGTAAGAATATTTACGTGGTATTTAATAATAATTCTGCCGGGGATGCCACTCCTAATGCTCTGGAGCTGCAATCGCTGCTCGGGATCGACGGCGGACTGGCCCCGCGCCAGCTGGACTTGTTCACCTGATGTACAGAGGTCTACATATCTCTCTTCTACTCCTTGCTTAGGTGCCAGCATTAGCAGAATCTCCAGATCAGGATAACCGCCGGAGTCGTCTTACACATGTAAAGGAGGCCTACTAATATGAAGAGAAATCATACAATGATGCAGTTTTTTGAATGGCATGTCGCGGCGGATGGACAACACTGGAAGCGTCTTGCCCAGATGGCCCCGGAACTGAAGGCGGCGGGAATGGATGCGGTGTGGGTCCCCCCTGTTACCAAAGCCGTCTCCCCCGAAGATACCGGCTATGGGGTCTACGATCTCTACGACCTTGGTGAATTCGATCAAAAGGGCGACGTGCGCACGAAATACGGTACCAAGCAGGAGTTAATCGACGCAATTGCCGAGTGCCTGAAGAACGGCATTGCAGTCTACGTGGATCTGGTCATGAACCATAAAGCCGGAGCGGATGAGACGGAGGTCTTTGAGGTCATTGAGGTGGACCCGAACGACCGCACCAAGGATATCTCCGAGCCGTTCGAGATTGAAGGCTGGACCAAATTCGATTTCCCTGGGCGCGGGGATGAGTACTCCAGCTTCAAGTGGAATCATACTCACTTCAACGGGACCGATTTCGATGCCAAGGAAGGCCGCAGCGGCGTCTTCCGGATTGACGGCACGAATAAAGGCTGGAATGAGAATGTGGATACCGAATTCGGCAACTACGACTATCTGATGTTCGCCAACATCGATTACCTCAATGCAGATGTGAAGCAGGAAATGCTGAACTGGGGCAAATGGCTGGTCGATACGCTGCAATGCAGCGGATACCGGCTGGATGCGATCAAGCATATCAACCACGAGTTCATCAAGGAATTCGCCATGGAGATGAAAAAGAAACGCGGCGAGGATTTCTACATCGTCGGTGAATTCTGGAACTCCAATCTGGAAGCCTGCCGCGAATTCCTGAACACTGTCGATTACCAGATCGATCTGTTCGATGTCTCTCTTCATTACAAGCTGTACTCCGCTGCACTGGCAGGCCGGGACTTTGACCTGACGCATATCTTCGACGATACACTGGTCCAGACACATCCCGCGAATGCTGTCACCTTCGTTGACAATCACGATTCCCAGCCTCATGAGGCGCTGGAATCCTGGGTAGGCGACTGGTTCAAGCAAAGTGCCTACGCCCTGATTCTGCTGCGGCGCGACGGATATCCCGTGGTCTTCTACGGGGATTATTACGGCATCGGCGGCCCTGCCCCGATGGAAGGCAAGAAGGACGCCATCGATCCTCTGCTCTGCGCCCGCTATACCAAGGCCTACGGAGAGCAGGACGATTACTTCGACCATCCGAACACCATCGGCTGGGTCCGGCGCGGCGTTCAGGAGATCGAAGGCTCCGGCTGCGCTGTAGTCATCTCCAACGGAGACAACGGAGAGAAGCGGATGTTCGTGGGCGAAGCGCGCAGCGGAGAGATATGGGAGGACTTCACCCATAACCGCGGGGAGTCCGTCACTATCGGCGAAGACGGCTGGGCCGTATTCCCGGTGAACGGCGGGAGCGTGTCCGTCTGGGCGCTGCCCGAACCGAAGCCGGCCGATGCCTGCGCGGAGGAGTAAGCTTGTAGAAATGACGAATGCCGTCCCTGTTGTTAGGGGGCGGCATTGTTTTATAGGTTAGAGGTGACTCGGGGTGGAGTCAAGGGCACTAGTAGACCTTCAAAGTTAATGAAGTGATCTCCTTCCATAAATGTAGTAAGGGATGAAGCTGCGTTCGTAGCGAAAAACAGGTATAAGTGTATTCTGGAGACAATTTCATAATTCAAAACCCTTGCTATACCTGGTTTTTTTGAGCATAGAAAAAGGAGTACCTCCCCAAATTCTCGAAGTTATAGGTGACGAAACCAACACCCGAGAAGAAAAGAGGTAATCCCTATCTATTCTATTCGACAAGAAGAACTGTTTTCCTTTGAGGAATTGCTCCAGATGGCTCCGGAAGATAAATATAGCCAAATCTTTGAACACTTACATTTAGCTCCAGTTCTGTTCGCACTGCGGAAAAAGAGCCACCGTGGACGGCCTGAAAAACTAAACGTACCTGCCATGATCTACTCGCTGCTGATTGCCAAAATGGAGAACATCGAGTTTGTCTCTGCCTTGGTCCGGCGATTGAATCATAGCCACGAATTTCGAGTCCAGTGCCGGTTTACGGGCTCGGACAATATTCCCAGTCAGGCCTCCTATTCTCGTTTGATTCATGCCCTAGCGCAAACGGGAATGCTGGAACAACTTCAGGATCGCCTAGTCACCTCTGCCCTAGAAGAAGGTTTTGTGAGCGGCACCCATCTGGCTGTGGATTCCTCGATGGTTGAGGCATGGGATTGCCAATTTAGCGAATCAGCCTCCAAGCGTCGTGCGGCTCGCCGGGAGCAAAAGAAAGGCGAAGCTCCGGTGGCCGAACAGCTTCAGCTCGAACATCAAGAGCCTGAGCCGAAGGCGGTGAACGCGCCGCTGAAGAAACCCAGGTACAGCAAGCCAGGTCGTCCATCCCAGGCCGAAAAGGAACGTCGGCGCGAGGAAATGGAAGCCTATGAACAAAGTCTCGGACCGTTCCAGAAAACCATTGAAGCGATGTTGCCGTACACGTACGATGAACTGCTGACCGAGTTGCCCCGGCATGCTGCGCGTTGTGATAAGAAAAATACGAAGGGCCGAATGACCAGCTATTACGGGTTCAAGGCGAATCTGCTAGTCGACACGGACAGCCAGTATATCCTCAGTGGGCTCTTTAGTTCGGCCAATCCGAATGACCAGCGTATGGCGGTCGTCCTTCTCAAAGGCCTGCTCCTAAAGTTTCCGATGCTAAAGGTCAAGCATATCTTGGGCGACAAAGGCTACGACTGCGCGGCAATCTACCAGTTGATTCATACGCTCGGCGCCTATCCTGCGATTTCCCTGATTCACCATAAAGACCCGCCTGCAGGAATGAATCTGGATTACACGCCGGTGTGCGCTCAAGGACATACGTACCGTTACGACAGTTTTGATGCCAAGTATGAGACCCTGAAGTACACCCGGCCTAGCGAATGCAAAGGCTGTGAGCTTTCCGGTTCCGATTGCCAAAAAGTGTTTAAAATTCGCATGCAAACGGATTTGCGGTTGCACACTTATCCCGCCAGAGGTAGCGAAAGTTTTACCACCCTGTACAACAAGCGGACGGCCGTGGAGCGTGTGTTTGCCTATCTCAAAGAGTATTTCGGGATGAAACGCACACGTCACCGGGGTGTCCGGGCAAGTGTCGATTTCCAGCTCAGTACGCTCGCGTACAATTTGAGTAAGTTTGCATTAGACAAATTGAATCAGCAGTTGAGAGACTCCCAGCAAGTGGCCTGATTTTTTTAAAAAATATGACCTTAGATTTTGGACCAATCTTGCTTTTCAGTAAACTGAATTATGAAATTGACTCTTCTGTGCAACTAAAAACAGTGAAACGGGTGGACTTCCTCTTCTAATTGTAGTCTGTACAACTAAATATGCCCGGATTGGCGAAAATTCAGGTATAGAGACATTTTAATTGCACGAACTACATCTAAACGGAGATTTGGCGGCACATCGGACGATTTAGTTGTACGAATTACAATTAAGCCTACTCTTGCACCTTAATCGGGGCGAGGTAAACCCTCAGCAAGCCATTAGTTAAAGTATTTCTCACACGTTTAGATCCGATGAGCTACTGTGCTCCGTTTCACCTACGACTTCCTTGCTTCCGCAATCAATCTCCCATTTTACCCACATATTATCCACAAAAGAAATATATTACTCTCTATGAACCAAAACATGTTACTCATTTACTCATCCGGCCCACTCCGAGCTCAGCAAACGGGATTTATCCCCGATGTTATCCACATTTTATCCACAACCTGCATAACAACTGATGAATGCCTACAGAATTCCTATTGTGAATAACGCAAAATAGGCGAATCCACGCCGCAGGGGCTATGAATTCGCCTGTTTATGCTGTGCAAGACATAGCTTGCAGTTAGCATTTACATTTATTAGTGAACAGCTTGTGGCTAGCGGCTTGTGGTTGTGTTGTCCCCGTCAGCCCAAACGCCTGTGTCATGGTTCAGAATACGTTCGATCGGATATACCTTCCATACCGCTGTTACTACAGCCGAACACAGGACTGCTTTGAGCAGGTCGCCCGGAAGAAACGGCCACATGCCAGCCGTCAGTGCCTTGCCGAGTGTATCCATGCCTGTAGAATAGGCAAGCCAGCCCACACCGCCCGGATAAACTAACAGTGCCCCGAAGATGAAGTTAGCCGCCATCAGCTTCACAAAGGTGTATTTGTCCTGCCTAATGCGTTCGGCGAAAAAGCCAATCAGCCAGGCCACGAACGGCCAGGAGAATATATATCCGGCGGTAGGGCCAACCAGGACCGCTAATCCTCCGCTTCCGCCCATCACCTGGAACCCGGCAGCGGCAAGTCCGATTACGATTAGTACTGCAAGTGCCCCGTATCGGGCCCCAAGAATAGAACCAGCCAGCATTACCGCGAGGGTCTGCATGGTGATGGGTACCGTGGAGAAGGGCAGCGAGATTTTCAAATAACTCAAAGCTATCATGACAGCGGCAAATAAAGCACTGAATATCAGGCCGCGGGTTGTCCATTTCTTCATGGCCGGGAGGTTCCCCCTTTTTTTAAAAATATGAGAATTTATATGTTTCACGCTACAAATTATCCTTCTATTTCCCGCCAAAACGGTACCGTCCTTCAAAAGGACGGCAAAGCCGTTTCCACTTGGCATCACTATATCATCCCCCTCCAGATACATCAATCCTGAAATCTTTGTTATAATGGGTAGCAATTGTTGACTAGAGCTGGACGGAAAGCAGGCATGAGGATGATCAGGGCGCATAATATAAGCTTGTCCGTGCGGGAGGGTCAGCATCGCCGTACGGTATTGCAAGGGATTAATATTCATATAATGCCTGGGGAATGGGTAGCGATAACGGGAGCCAACGGCTGCGGCAAAACCTCGCTCATCCGCTCCTTCAACGGACTGAACACCCCCTCCGGCGGCAGTCTGTCCGTGGCCGGACTGGACCTGCGCCTGCCGGAGAACCGGACGGTTGTGAAGCAACGTGTACAGCTTGTATTTCAGAATCCCGAAGCACAGACGGTGGGCTCCACCCCCTTCGAGGATATCGCCTTCGGGCTGGAGAACCGGGGACTGGAACGGGAGCGGATGATTGCACGAATCCATGAGATTCTACAGCAGGTAGGGCTAAGCCATAAAGCAGAAGCAGAGGTATCCACGCTGTCCGGTGGAGAGCGCCAGCGCCTGGCGGTAGGCAGCTGCCTGGCACTGGAAGCTGAAATGATGATCTTCGATGAGGCCACCTCGATGCTGGACCCTGAGGGGAGATCGGATATTATGGAGCTGGCTCAGGGGCTATGGCAGACGGGCACTACCATCCTCTGGGTCACGCAGCGGATGGAGGAACTGGCCGCAAGCCCGCGCATTGCGGTGCTGGGCGAGGGACAGCTGCTCTATGACGGCAGCCCGCGCAGCCTGTTCTATACCTCAGAGCTGCCGGAGACCCTCGGCTGGCTTCCTTCTCCGGCCGTCCGGGTCGGGAAGCTGCTGCTGAAGCAGGGCTGGCCGCTTCATCTGCTGCCGCTGACCGGGCAGGATCTGGAGGAGCTGCTATGAGAATTCATACGGAACAGCTCTCATTCTGCTATGTAGGCGGCAGGCCAACGGTTCAGGATATCTCTCTGGATATCCCTACAGGTACACTGACCATCCTCTGCGGAGTGAACGGGAGCGGCAAGTCTACGCTACTACGTCTGCTCGCGGGTCTTGCACAGCCCTCCTCCGGGCAGATACTATACAATCACGGGAAGAAGCCGGACTACAAGAACCCTGAAGCAGTATCCATGGTATTCCAGCAGCCGGAGACGCAGCTGTTCGCGGGTACGGTGCATAAAGATATTGAATATGGCCTGATAGAGCGCAGGGTGTCCAAGGAGAAGCGGACGGAGATCATCGCCAGCGCCCTGGCGAAGACCGGGCTGGCTTATGATGAATTCGCCGGGCGTTCGCCCTTTCTGCTTAGCGGAGGGGAGAAACGGCGCGTATGTATTGCAGGAGCCCTGGCCGTACAGCCCGGGCTCCTGATTCTGGATGAGCCGACCGCAGGGCTGGACCCGCAGGCGGAACAGGCACTGCTCGAAATGGTGCAGGAGCTGCGTAGCAGCGGCCTGACCTTGATCATCGGCACCCACGATCTGGACAGCTTCCTGCCGGTTGCCGACAAGGTCATCGTGATGAAGCAGGGGGCTATCCATTATGACGGTCCTGCTCCGGCATTGACTGCCGATCCCGGCCTGCTGGCAGACGCCGGACTCACGCTCCCCGTCTATGCCTCCATGGGACGCAGAGCAGTGCAGCATGGCCTGCTGGAAGCAGTCCCGGATAGTCTGGAGGAGCTGCTGACCGCATTGGAAAAGCACCCGCTGCCTATCCCGCAGATGGACAAACGGCAGGCAGGCGATGTAGCCGCTGCGGGCAGAGGCGCCATATGGCCCGGCAGCCCGAACGGCAGCGCAAGCGAACACGGAACGCAGCATGGCAACGCCAGCGAACACAGTGCGCAATACAGCACAGTAGAGATCCGGCACCGGGAACATTCCCCTCAAGCCACCGGAGCGGAGACGGCCCAGGCGATCATCAAGCCCGGCAACCCGAGACAGGAGCCGACTCCTCCCCGCAGGCCCGGCTGGCAAGCTGTTGATCCCCGGGCCAAATGGCTGGGGATGATTCTCGGATCGCTGGTTCTGTTAGGGATGCACACTCTGCTTCCGCTGCTGCTTACCGCCGGGCTACTGGCCGGGCTCGCGGCTTCGGCCCGTATCTCCTGGCGCCGGGCCTTCCGCTTCTTCCGCCCGTTCCTGCTAATGTTCCTGTTCCTCTGGCTGCTGTCCGGGCTTAGCTGGAGCGCTCCCGACTTCGCACTCGGGCCGCTCAGCTTCAGCTATGCAGGACTAATGCGCGGGGGAATCAGCGTGCTGCGCTTCCTGCTTCTGATTGCCCTGGGCTTCCTGTTCACCGAGACAACCACCGGCGCCCCCTTGCGCGAGGGGCTGGAATGGGGCATCGCTCCGCTGCGGACCCTGGGCATCCGCACTCGTAACTGGTCGCTTGCCGTATCCGTGACCCTGCAGTTCGTGCCGTGGATTCTCGGCAAGCTGGCCCAGCTGCAGCTTGCGCTGGGCTCACGCGGAAGACGCGCACGCGGAGTGGCCCGCTGGTCCCCGAGGCAGATCGCCCTAATCATCGTGCCTCTGCTGATCCTTGTCCTGGGCATGGGCGACGAGCTGGCGACAGCCGTAGAATCACGGGGGTATGATCCCGCCAAGCAGCGGACTCCCGTCTATCAGCTCCGCTGGAGCAGGCGCGATACACTGGCAGCGCTAGGTATTCTGGCGGCCGCAGCCATGCTGTGGTGGTTAGCGCGGATTAGCTGAGCGGATGCAGAGCGAGTCCGCGAACAAAATCACTTTAGCGGATGGATCATGCAGAAACAGTTACCACCACCTTCCCCATCGCCCGTTTGTGGGAGATCCCTCACATCAGCCCAATGTATGCTGTTTTTGGCATACATGGGCCCGTGCGTCTGCGCGGCAGCACATTGTATGCTGTTTTTGGCATACATTGGCCCGTGCGTCTGCGCGGCAGCACATTGTATGCTGTTTTTGGCATACATTCGGCCCGTGCGCCTGCGCGGTAGAACATTGTATGCTGTTTTTCGCATACATTCCAAACTCCTCATTCGTATGATTGAAATAGTGCTTATCCCTTACCCTATGCGTACACTTGCCCATCACAGACGGAAATCATAAATTCCAAAAAAACAACAAAATGCCGCTCTCCAGCTTTCGGAGAAGGGCGGCATTTGTTTGAACGGATGCATTTTTATATGCTTGTCTAACTTTTCATTATGCACAACACTCTGAACACTCCAGGATACCTTCCAGTATGAAGAGCTCACTCCTCCTCCGGATGCCTGGAGACCAGCCTCACCAGATCCAGGGTCAAGAGAGGGAGAGTCACAGCAGCGGGATAGGCCAGATACCGCGGCTCCCATACCGGGTTGAACTTCTCCTTATACCGGCGCAGACCGGAAAAGCCGTACCAATGGCCGCCGCGTTCAAAAACAAGCCGGGCAAGCTTCTCCTCCCTCAGCGCTCCAAAACGGCCCCCGACATTGGACAGCGGGGCAGACCCGAGATTGAAGCTTTTGTATCCGCGCGCTTTCGCCCATTCCAGCAGACACAGGAACAGGTAATCCATAGTCCCGTTCGGGGTATCCTTGTGATGGCGCATCAGATCCACCGAGACGCTCTTCTGCCCGTCATAGCCAGGAGCCATGGAGGCGAAGGCCAGCAGATGGCCCTCTGGTCCGCGCAGCAGTGCCAGCGGTGCGAGCTGGAGATACGACTCGCTGAACCAGCCCAGCGAGTAGCCTTTTTCCATCCGCCCGGCCAGCCATTCCTCTGACAACAGGCGAAGCTCCTGCAGCAGCTCCTTCGAATGCTCTGCCTCTGTGATCTCGAAACGGTAGCCCTCGCGCTCGAACCGCCCCTTCACATTACGCAGGCTGGCGTTCCGCGAACCGCTAATGCCGAAGTCCGCCAGCGGGACAAGCGCTTCTTCCCCCAGCTTGAAGAACCGGTAGCCCTGCTCATGATAGAGCGGAAGATGCGCCGGGGTCGCCTGATAGAAGACTACAGATAGGCCATATAAGTCCGCAGCCTGCCTGAACTCACTGATTCCATTGTTAAGGAGATCCATCGGCCCCAGCGGGTCACCCAGTACCACCAGCTTGTCCCGGACTCTGGCGAAGGCGAACAGCACCCGGCCTTCCTGAGCCCAATAGAAGCTTTTATCGCCGAGGAACAGCATGTGGCTTAAGGCATTGCCCCAGCCTTCCGAGAGAAAGCGCTCCAGACGCACCATATCCTTATCCGCGAGAAGCGTATCTGCCTTGTGCTGCGGCCTGAGGGCTACAAGCATCGTCAGCAGCAGCCAGGAGACAATCAACCCGCCGGCTGCCGTGGCCGCCACATTACTGTGCTGCCGCAGCCATTCCGGCTGGATGCCGGGCGGGAGATGCTTCAGGAAGCCGTGATGGGTATAACTCGCCAGCCCGTAATAGCTGAGGGCTACAACGGAAGTCAGGAGCAGCCACCATAAGGTGCTTTTGGCGCTAAACGGAACACTGATCCGGTAGAACCGGCTTCGCGAGATCCAGAGAATCATCGCAACCACCAGGAGGAACAGGGCCTCCTCGTAGTCAAACCCCTTTGTGAATGCAAAGACCGCCCCGCTGAGCAGCAGCAGGCTAGTCCAGACGTATGCCCTGCGGACACGCAGGGAGATCCCGCGCGACAGCAGAATCAGCATAAAGCCGATTACCACGGACAGATGGTGCGAGATCTGCATCACGGGCAGCGACAGCAGTTCCTCTGTCACCTTCAGCCTGTAGAGCAGCTCAGGCGTAGCTGCGGACAGCAGCAGAAGCAGACCGCTGGCCAGGACCAGTTTGCCGAGCGCCCATACCCCCAGATCACTGAGGAAGGTGTACTGGCCGGGCCAGCCCCATACTTTTTGCCAAACCGTCAGAGGGGCTTCCACTCTGTCGCCGCTGCGTTCAGCACCCTTCGTACCCGGCAATCCGAACTCCAGCGCAGCCAGCACCAGCCCGAGCAGCCAGGGGATAATGTAATAGAATAATCTGTAGATGACCAGGACTGCCATAGCATGGTCGCTCTTGATGCCTAGCTGGGTAAGCCCGAGCAGCGCAATCAGATCGAACGCACCGATGCCGCCGGGAGCCATACTTAGAATTCCCGCTATCGCAGCCACTACATAGATACTGAAAACGGTGAGAAACGGAGCACTTCCGAGCATCTCACCGGCAATGAACCAGAAGGTCAGCCCGGCGAACACCCATTCCAGGAAGGAGGCACCCACAGAAGCAACCACAGTAGGCCAGGCGGTTCGCCCCTCACCCCGGTTGATCCATTTGGCGAAGAGCGCAGAGCGCTGGAGGAGTACAAAGAACGGCAGATACAGCGCTATCCCCCAGACTGCAAAACCCAGCCAGCGATGCGCCTCCAGCAGCCGGTCAGCCGGTAGAAGCCCGGTGATCGTCCCCCACCCGAGCAGCGACAGCCCCGTAATCATAAGTGGTGACAGAAACACAATAGCCGGCGCGAGCAAGGACGCAGGTACACTGCTCCTCTTATAGAGCAGCGTTCTAAGGCCCGCACCAGCCAGACCGGCGAATCCGATCATATTATTGAATGTATTGGCAATCCAAGCATAACGGAAGGTCCGCAGCCAGCCGATCTGCAGGCGGAAATGCCGCCGGATCAAATAATCATACGTACTCATAACCGCCACCGACAGCAGTGATATTCCCAGCATCTGCATAATAGAGGGCACGGGAACGGATTTCAGATCACGGATGATTTTGCCTAAGTGAATCTGCTTCAGCTCATGCTGCCCCTCCAGATAGACAAGCCCGATAATCAGCAGCGGAAAAAGCGCCCGCACCGCCTTAATCCGGTAAATGGATATCAGCAGCCGTACGATTTTGAAGCGTTCCAATTTATTTTTGATTACAGTATGCATGACTTCACCTGTCCTCACTGCCGAACGCTCTTGTTGCCTGAACATATTCAGCCCTCTTCATACGAACCCATTATAACAAGATCCGCAGCAGAACTCCCGTATAATGGTCACACGCTTACAAGAGTTAGACGGCCGGCGGAGGGTTAGTCCCTGCAGCAGAATTGATATTTATTCAGTGATGGTGAGAAGCATATCCCTCTATATTTTCAGCACAAAATCACCCTAACGGGTGAAGGATGTTGGCGCCTCATCGCATTCTGGTAGCATACATCCAGCCCATATTTTTTCTCTCTCACCGACCGCTTGCATAGAGCATTGTTGCATATTTTGCAGGGTTTCTCTATTAAGGTTACTGTATGCGGGTACAATGTTGCATTATTTGCACAAATTCCGGTGCAGAAAGCAAGTTAGCGGCTGACGTTGTTGCACTTCGTGCAGGATTTCGACATATACCGCTCCTGTTGGGCTGTATTGTTGCACTACTTACAGGATTTCTCTAAAAATGTTAATACAAAAGAAGAAAATCATAATTTCCTATACAAGATAAAAGCACCCGGACTGCGATTAGTCCGGGTGCTTTTATCATTGTGCCGAGGGTTGTCATCTCCTGACAGAGGGCCTGCCACCACGGCAATGGCGGCTCTCTCCAGAGACATACTGTTCTAGTTGAGGCTATACTCTAATATCGAATCTCCCTGCGCTGTCGGTGGTTGCATTAGCAATCTCCTGAACGGATGCTGCTGCCAGCTTATTGTTCCCGGCAGGCTTGTCCAGAGACGCAGCAGCGCTGTTGGCAGAAGCGGAGCTGCCCGCAGCCTGTGACTTCTGGGCAATTTGCGCTTCGATCTGCTTGATCTGCTGTTCCAGCTGCTTGGTTTGCGTTTCTTTGGCTTGCTCCTTGTCCTGGCTTGCGCTTACTTTCTCAAGCTCAGCTTCCAGCTTCGCCTTCTGCTTCTCAAGTGCAGCGGTATCGCTGGCGCTGGAGGAGGTATAAGTTACGGATGCTGAAGCGGCTACGGATGAGACATTCATGGGCGGTCCCTCCTTTCACCTCTTCAATATATCCCTTTTCTCTCAACTGAACGTTAAAATGCGCTGAAAGTTTGCTGAAAATCCACTCTTAATCCTTCCGCGCTCTCCGGTTCACCAGCATAACGCTCAGCAGGATAATGACCAGCCCGGCAATGGTGTTGACATAAACCTGCTCCCGCAGGAAGATTACGCCCCATAATAGGCCAAATACAGGCACGAGGAAGGTAACGCTGACGGTCTTGACCGGTCCGACACTGGCAATCAGCCGGAAGTAGAGCAGATACGCCACCGAGGTGCAGATCAGCGACAGGCCGAGGACAGAATACACAGCGGCGGAAGAAGGCAGATGATCCGGGGCAAAAAGCACCGCCAGCGGCAGCAGCACCACACTTGCACCCAGCTGCTGTCCCGCAGCAAGCGCCAGCGGAGAGAGACCGGAGCCTACGCGTGATGCATATAATCCTCCGAACGCATAGCAGAGCGCAGCTCCAAGCGAATAGCCTACGGACAAAAGAACCGTACTGGTCAGCGGGAGCGGGCTCCAGCCGACCAGCACACCCACACCCACCAGACCTATAATCAATCCGGCCGATTTGGCCGCTCCCGGCTTCTCCTTCCGGGTCCCCCACGCCGCCAGTGCCGCGAACATCGGGGTTGTAGCATTCAGAATCGCGGCCAGCGAGGCGCTTAAGTGCAGCTCTGCCATACAGATCAGCGTGAACGGAAGCGCCGCATTAATTGCGCCGAGCAGCAGGAAAGACTTCCAGTGCTTCAGGAGGCCCAGCCTGCGCCTGGTCAGCAGCGCATAGAGCAACAGAGCAGCCCCGGCAATCGTAACGCGCAGCTCTGTTGTGAAGACCGGACCCAGCTCCGGCGAGGCAATCCGCATGAACAGGAAGGAGGCTCCCCAGGCAAAAGCAAGCAGCAGCAGGGTAGCGAAGTCCTTGCGGCTCAAGGCTTGGCCTCTCTTCTGCACAGCAGCAGATAGGACAGAAGCGACAGGAGACCCGCTCCCGCGATGACCAGCGCCATCGGCAGGGCCGAGCCGCTGCCTCCAAGTCCGACCAGCGGAGCCGCGCAGCTCCCCAGCAGCAGGGGAAGCAGACCGAGGAGCGCAGAGGCACTGCCTGCCGTCTCCCCCTGATCCTGCATCGCCAGCGAGAAGCTGGTCGTACCCACCAGGCCTACACTGGAGACCACGGCGAACAGACAGGGCAGAATCAGCGCCAGCCCTCCCCCCGCGAGGAGAGTGACCAGCAGCAGGATGCCGCCTGCGGTGCAGAGAAGAAGGCCGCAGATCAGCAGCTTACGCTCACCCACTCTGGCCGACATCCGCCCGGCAATCTGCCCGGTCAGAATAATACCGAGGCCGTTCACGGCGAAGATCAGGCTGTACATTTGCGGGGATACCCCGTAAATGGTCTGCAGCACAAAGGATGATCCCGAGATATACGCGAACATGCCTGCCATAACAAAGCCCTGGGAGAGCGCGTAGCCCATGAAGCCGGCATTGCCAAGCAGTGTGCGGAAGGTACGCAGGGTTCCTGCCAGTCCGCTGCGTATACGCCGTTCCTTAGGCAGAGTCTCCGGCAGCCGCAGAAGAATGAGCGCCGCGAAGAGCAGCCCGCATACGAACAAGACGATAAATACACCCTTCCAGTCTGTTACCCTCAGCAGCTGTCCCCCGATGACCGGAGCTGCAATCGGTCCCAGTCCGTTGACAATCATCAGCAGCGAGAAGAACTTGGTTAATTCAGAGCCGCTGTACATATCGCGGACCGCCGCGCGGGAGATCACCACCCCTACCGATCCGGCCAGGCCTTGAATGAAGCGCAGCACAATCAGCAGCCCGATGGACGGGCTGAACGCGCAGAGGAGTGAAGACACCGCATAGATAATCATCCCGAACAACAGCGGAATCCGGCGCCCATGCACATCACTGAGCGGGCCGGCTACAAGCTGGCCCGAAGCCAGCCCCAGCAGAAAGAAGGTCAGGGTAAGCTGAATCATGGCGGGGCTGGTATCGAAATAGAGGCCAAGAGCCGGCAGTGCCGGCAGATACATATCAATCGACAGCGGACCAATGGTCGCGATGGCTCCCAGAATCACGGCAAGCTGCAGCCGCTGGCTTCTGGACGGCCCGCTATCAGCCAGGCTTGTCACCGAATTTTGCTTCATCATAAACAGGATACATCCTTTCTTGCCCGTAACTTTCAGTAAGACGGCAGTGCCATTTCTGTTCAGGCCCGTTAATATATTTCTCCATACTACCCGATTACCGCCGGATTGTTCAATGAATTTCTGGTTCAGGCGGGGTGAAGCAGCGGCGGAAGGAGCGGCCCGGCAGGAAAGGATGGATAGATGCGACCTGCCCGTAAATCCTGTACAGAATGCAACAATGTTACTCAATAGAAGCCGTCTGCACGGAAATCCTGCACGATATGCAACATTCACAGCCCAACCTGCACCAGAGCGCCCGAATTCCTGCAAAAGATGCAACAATGTGCCAAAGCCACTAACAAATTTAGAAATATCCTGCAATATCTGCAACATTGTGGCTCGACAAGAGCGACTGTGCACATATCCTGCACAATATGCAACAATCACACCCCAATTAACGCCGAATTTGAGCCACGTACCCGCTTGCCCTCCGCAACTACCCAATGTGTTTGGTTTTCCGCATACGTTTAGTCCACGCACCCCCCACCCAATCTTCACCATACAACAAACAACCGCCTGCGGCAGCCGCCAATGCTCTCTGATCGGCAGGCCCGCAGGCGGTTATTCCGGGTGGAGCTATTGTTATTTCACTGAATCCGCCAGAGCGGCCAGCCAGTCTCTGGCCGCCTCCGCCTCAGCGGCGCTCAGGCGGTGCCCCTGATTGCCCCAGTGTGAGGTAACCTCTGCTCCGGCTCCGCTGAGCAGAGCCTCCAGCTCCCGGGTCTCCTCGGAGCGGATAATCGGATCATTGGTCCCGGCCCCGATAAAGACCGGAACACCCTGCAGCGAAGGAATCGCCAGGCCGCGCAGCGGAACCATGGGGTGCAGCAGCACTGCTGCCCGGAAGAGGGGCCCGTAATGGAAGAGTAGGCTGCCCGCGATGTTCGCACCGTTGGAGTAGCCGACAGCGACCAGATTACCGGCATCGAAGCCATATTTTGCAGCCGCTTCCTCCAGGAACTGCTTCACCTCACGGGTGCGGAAGATCAGATCCTCCTCATCGAAAATCCCCTCCGCCAGCCTCCGGAAAAAGCGGGGCATGCCATTCTCCAGCACGTTGCCGCGGATACCCAGCACAGATGCTCCAGGAGCCAGCAGCCCGGCCAGCGGCAGCAGATCACGCTCATTGCCGCCTGTGCCATGGAATAGAACCAGCGTTGGCTGTGTTACATCCGAGCCTTGCTCAAATACATGAATCATACCTTCTTCACCTCCAGTTCACGGATTTCAAACGGGCTTAAATTGTCTTCAATTGCCGCACGCTGCGGCTCAAACCACGCCGGAAGCATCAGCTTCTGCCCCAGCGCCTCAGGTGCTTCATCACGGGCGAAGCCCGGAGGATCGGTTGCAATCTCGAACAGAATTCCGCCTTCTTCCCGGAAGTAGATGGCATTGAAGTACTGGCGGTCCTGCACCGGGGTCGGCTGGTAGCCGTGGCTCTGAACCCGGCGGCCCCACTCCAGCTGCTCACTGTCATCTGCCGCCCGCCACGCAATATGGTGAACCGTACCTGTACCGCCGCCCCCCTGAGGAACCGGAGTCGCCTTCAGATCAATAATATTGCCGATGTCTCCAGCCGCTCTGTACCGGATATAGCCGTCCCCTTCAGCGATACGCTCCATTCCCAGTGTGCGGGAGAGTGTATCAGCGGTCCGGTCCGGAGCTTTGCTGTAGAGAACAGCTCCTCCGAAGCCTTTTACCGCATGTTCTACCGGAACGCCGCCGAACGACCAGGTGCTCAGCGCACCCTCTTCCCGCTCCACCAGCTCAATCCGCAGTCCGTCAAAATCCGCGAAGGAGAGATACGACTCGCCAATCCGGGTAACCTTAGTCACAGGGATCTGGTAAGCGGCCAGCCGCTGCTCCCAGAATCCGAAAGAGCCGGCCGGTACAGCATAAGTGGTCACACCGACCTGACCGCCGCCGATTCTGCCTTTACGGCCATGAGCCCATGGGAAGAAGGTGATGATTGTACCCGGTGCACCCTGCTCATTGCCGAAGTAGAGGTGATAGACCTCAGGGGCGTCGAAATTGATTGTTTTTTTGACGAGCCGCAGGCCCAGAATTCCGGCATAGAAATCAGCATTACGCTGTGCGTCTCCTACAAAAGCGGTAACATGGTGAATCCCAGCAGTATGCATAGTCATAAGTGAACCCTCCTGGTATATGGTGTAAAGCTAATTTTTATAGAAAGAAAGTGCTAAGGTTGTATACTTTTCAGAATGGCGCCGTCTTGACGTACGTATTAGTTGAAGAACAGGGCGTCCAGTGAAATCGAACCCGCGCCTGTCAGCGCTATACCTACAGCGACCACCAGCACCGTCAATGGAAACTCAATCCCGTTCGCCGTGGACCAGAATCCGTTAGGAGCATGAACCTTCACAATGGCACCGAGCATCGTTGCCGCAATCAGTACCGCAGCCACCGGAGTCAGCAGCCCAAGAGTGAACAGCAGGCCACCGACCAGCTCCATCAGACCTGCCAGCACCGCCATACGCACGCCCGGCTTAATACCAATCGACTCCATCCAGCCGCCTGTTCCCTTAGGCCCATATCCGCCGAACCAGCCGAACAGCTTCTGTGCACCATGCCCGATGAACGCTACACCAATCACCAATCTCATCAACAATAAACCTACACTAACCATTTTAAACACTCTCCATTCTCTTGTTTTTAATTATCTTAACGTTAAGATATTGGCTAAAAAAATTGCTGCTCGACTATTCTCTCCAGTAGTACAGTGTACTAGCACGCAGACAACCTTACCGCCGCTGAGCTGCGACGTACTCACCTCTATACGCCCTTGCCCAGCTTCTTCAGCAGCCGTGTAGCCTGAGCCTTCTCTTCGCTGTCCAATCCGCCCATCAGGCTATGAATAGAATCGACATGCTGCGGAAAAATATGATCGAACAGCTCACGCCCCGACTCTGTAATCTCGGCATACGTAACCCGGCGGTCATCCTCGCAAGGAACGCGCTTCAGCAGTCCCCGCTTCTCCAGCTTGTCGATATTGTAGGTGATGCTGCCGCTGGTGACCAGAATCTTCTCGCCAATCTGCTGAAGCGGAATCCGGTTTCTATGATACAGCACCTCCAGCACCATGAACTCCGCCGAGGCCAGCCCGTGACTCTTCATATCCTTCACCGCCTGATCCATCAGGCTCTTATATGCCTTCGACAGAACGACGAACAGCTTCAGCGATGCTGCCTGCTCTTGTTCCTGAGCAGTATCTGCTTCTGTTCCTGCTGTCTTATTCTTGCTGCTCATTAGGTGCACCTCCTGTCCGGCTGTGTTTGTCTTTAAGTTAATTATCTTTAAGTTAAGATAAATATACGGTATCGGGAGCAGTCTGTCAAGTGTATTAGGTGAATTAATTATCATTCCACCCGCCCTGGCCTTTGCAACAAATACTCTACCTTCATGCTTCCGCAAATACTCTACCTTCGCGCTGCCGCAAATACTCCCCACAACCTGCGCAACAATCACCTCCTCTAACTCCCGCAACAAACAAGTGGAAAGCCGTATCTTAATTTTTCTGTTTCCTTAAATTGTAAGGAAGCAAGTGGAAAATCTACATCTAATAGAGCTGAATACCGCCGCTTTGGATGAATCACCCTTAATGAAGTGCCTTTTATCCATCTGCTGTTTTAGCAGGGTTTATTCACTCATCAGCAAGTGGACAAAATCCATCTATCTCCCGCCCCCGCATATTTGACCTGCCCTTCAAAACGGCGTAGACTTTCAAAAGGTGAGTATGAACTGAGGAATATAAATAATATCTATAGAAGGAGGCTGATTATGGAATCGAAGGATCATCATCAATCCGGGACCGCCGCGCGCAGTGCTGCGGCGGAGGAAGCCGCCGCGCCGCGCGTGCTGATCGTGACCGCCGTCGCGGCTGAGCGCGATGCGGTCCTGCGCGGCCTGGCCGGAAGCCGCCGCTTCGACGTTATCGCAGCGGGTGCCGGCACCGCTGCGGCAGCGGCGGGCACCGCCGCCGCCCTGGCAGCCGGCTCGTACGGCTGCGCCGTCAGCGCCGGGATCGGCGGCGGCTTCGCGGGACGCGCGCCCGTAGGCTCGCTGGTCGTAGCCAGCGAGATGCGGGACGCGGCCCTCGGCGCAGAGACGCCGGAGGGCTTCCGCAGCGCTGCCGAGCTGGGCTTCGGCAGCGTGTCCGTGCCTGCACCGGGCGCTGCGGTGCAGGCCCTTGCGGCCGCGCTGGCAGCGGCCGGCCTTACGGTAAGCACGGGCACCGTGCTTACCGTGTCCACCGCGACCGGCACCGCCGGGACGGCCGCGGCTCTGGCCGCGCGCCATCCGGAGGCGGCGGCGGAGGCGATGGAAGGCCACGGGGTCGCCGTGGCCGCCCAGGCGCTGGGGATCGCGGCGCTGGAGGTGCGCGCGATCTCGAACCCGGTCGGCCCGCGCGACCGGGCCGCGTGGAAGATCAATGAAGCGCTGGACGCTCTGGCAGCGGCGGCGGCTATTTTACGGGAGGTGCTGTAATGACTCAAGAGCTTCATATTGCTTATTCCCCTTGTCCGAACGATACCTTTGTCTTTCATGCCTGGGCGCATGGCCTTGTGCCTGACGCTCCCCGGCTCAATGTGACTTTTGCCGATATCGATATTACGAACGGGCTTGCCGCAGACGGCACCGGGCCTGAGGTACTCAAAATCTCCTACGCCGCACTCCCCTGGGTGCTGGACAAGTACAAGCTGCTCCCTTGCGGCGGTGCACTGGGACGGGGCTGCGGCCCGCTGGTGCTGACCCGCAAAGGCACAGGTGCTATCAAGCATCCGCGCGAGCTGTCCGGCCGCAGAATTGCTGTACCGAGCGAACGCTCTACGGCATACCTGCTGTTCCGGCTTTGGGTAGCGCAGCAGGTGCAGGACGGTCCGGCCGAGATCATCGTTATGCCTTTTGATGAGATCATGCCTGCCGTGCAGAAGGGAGAGATCGATGCAGGACTCGTCATCCACGAAGCCCGCTTCACTTACCCCTCCTACAATCTCAATCTGCTGACTGACCTCGGCAGCTGGTGGGAGAGCGATACCGGCCTGCCCATTCCGCTTGGTGCGATTATTGCCCGCCGTGATCTGGACCATGAGGCCATCAGCGGCTGGATTCGCAGCTCGCTCCAGTATGCCTGGGATCACCCTCTGGACTGCCAGGAGTATGTGCTGAGCCATGCCCAGGAGCTGTCGCCGGAAGTCGCCAAGTCCCATATTGACCTCTATGTCAACGGATTCACGATGAATCTGGGTGAGGATGGCTATGCAGCCATCTCTGCACTATTGACCCGGGCGGCTGCCGAAGGGCTTGTGCCTGCGGTTGATCCGGAGCTTTTGCGTTAACAGGGGGAGCTTCATGGCCCTCCGTTCCTTTTGAACAGCAGCCATGACTAACTTATCCTACACTTTGCTACCTATAGCGAGGAGGCCGTTCCTATGATTCCTTCAGGCAACAGCAAGGCTAATATCGACCGTTTTCTAGGGTACCAAAATGACTACGACCGTTACCGGCCGGAAGCCCCGCCGATGATTATTGAACTGCTGACCAGTTATCTGGGCCGCCGTCCTAGCCAGGTTGCAGATATTGGCTGCGGCACCGGCCTGTCCACCTTCCTATGGAAGGATGCCGCTGATGCGGTAACCGGTGTAGAGCCTAATCCCGATATGCTCAGCAAGGCACAGGAGAAGCTGCGTCTTCTCGGCAGTGAAGCGGATAACCTGTCCTTTATCCCAGGTTACTCGAACCAGCTTCCTTTCGATACGGAGAGTGTGGACATCATCACCTGCTCGCAGTCGTTCCACTGGATGGACCCGGACAGCACCCTTAAGGAGATCGCCCGTTGTCTGCGGCCAGGCGGAGTCTTCGCAGCTTATGACTGCGATTGGCCCCTGGTGCTGCAGCCTTCCATTGAAGCCCGGTACAACCGGATGATTGCCGCTTCAGACACCCTGCTTGCGGAGCTTCAGACCGGTGCAGATCAGGCCAGCAAATGGGACAAGGAAGGACATCTGGGCCGGATCAAAGCCAGCGGATGGTTTACGTACGCGCGCGAGATTGTTTTTCACAATACAGAATCTTGCGATGCACAGCGCTACATCGGGCTGGCCCTCAGCCAGGGCGGTGTCCAGTCCCTCCTGAAGCTTAGCCCGTTCTCACTTGAGCAGGATATTGCCGAATTCTCGGCAGAGGTAGAAGCATTCTTTCAGGGCCGGACCTTACAGGTGCCGATTAGCTACCGGATGCGGACCGCTGTGAAGTGACCATACCAGTTAGCACCCGAGCTCTTGTCTGATAGTACAAGCTGAATCAAAAACGGCCCCGGTTATTCCCGCAAGGGAACCGGGGCGTTTCAATGTGTCACGGTAAGCTTAACCAGAGATATGATTCCAATCTCCCCTTTCCTTTGTTCACCGTATCTACTAATCCGCTCTATTGACCATTGGAATATTATCACATATTATTACACCAATGAATTAAAAATCTATTTACTGGGATTAGGTCAGGTGGTGTTTGTATGAAGTCCACAACCACGATTCGCGATCAGGTAACCAAATATTTGTCCAATCAGGGCCTGTCCATTAATCAGTTTGCCATCTCTTCAGGAATTAATTCCGGCACGCTCAGCCGTGTCATTAAAGACCGGCAGCCGATTGCCATGGATCATCTGGAGCGCATTACCCGGGGCATGGGCCTGCCGGAGGACTACTTCTATAGCTTATATGTGGACGAATGCTTTCACCATTCGGCTCCTACCTGGCGGCGTTTGCGGCCATTTCTTGTGCGTTCAGCGGCACTCGGCCGTCTCGATTGTGTTGAACAGGTCGTTCTGAACCTGCTGGAGAATCTGGTCTATGCCCCTATGCTATTCGAGGTTGCAGAAGGACTGTTCGAGCAGGGATTGTGGCACGCAGCAGCATTATTGTATGAGAATGTGAGTACCAGTGAGAAATATCAGAATTCCGAACGGCTGGCCGTATGCCAATACCGCTTGTTCCGGATTGGCCTCGGTGATGACCAGAGCAGTAATCTGCGGGTAGCCATCCTGTTCGAGTGCTTCATCGACCGGCTGAATGAGGCGGATCAGCTGGACGGATTGAAAGACCTGCTGGATGTCTACTACTCTCTGCAAAAGTGGTCCAAGGTCAACGAGCTTGCTGAGAAAATGCTCCAATTGGCCACCCTCCGTTACAATCTCCAGCTCCGGTCAAAACGTAAACCGGACAATGAAAGATTGCCTTCAAGTCCGCTGTATTTATATATTCTAAATGCTCGGCTTTTAATCTCGAGCATTTATATGGAATATGGGGATTACAAATCTGCGATTGAGCATGTCCCTCACTATATGGATGGTAGCTGGATACAAGAGAAGGATGATGAAGCAGCTCGGACATTAGCACAGTTCAGGGAGTGGGGGAAGGCAAATATCTTCCTATATCGTCTGCTTGATGGACAGCTAGAGGTATTATCTGATTATGTGGAGTATATCTCTAAGCAGCCAGACGAGATATTTACAGCTATGTACCATATTGTTAAGTCAGCGAACCGGTATGATTGGAATGTGGATGATATTCTGGAACGCTTCTCTGAGCACATCCCATACCGAACTTATAAATCGGTATTTGGAGAATATAACCAGCAAGTTATGGCAGACAAGCATACCCGCTTTCTTGCTGAATTAGCAGCCTATTACCTCCACAATAAGTATTATGAGAAGTTTACGAATGTACTGCGAAACCTGGAATCCTCCGCTAAAATCAACAACGAGAGTATAGCCATTACTTGTGTGGATCTATTTGAACAATACAGGTATACAGCAGGAGAAGAAGAAATGGAGAAATACAAACTTTTAATTAGAACAGCACGAAATTTAAAAGCAACAGCGTTCTAGCTTCCTCCCAGCATTTACTTTATACTTAACATCAGCGAGACGAAGAACGTCCCGGTTGCCCTTTGTGGGGAAGCCGGGGCGTTTTCTATTTTCCGGAGAGGATGAGGAGCATGACTTTTGAAGAAGCACATGAACAGTTTATCAGCGGACACTTGACTAGCAGACCTGAGGGGGAACGAAGAGCACGCTTGGAAAGGGGGCATCGGCATGCCGAGGTACTGTTCCTGAAGAATGTATGGTGGCCTTTGCGGGGACATTTTACCGGACTTCACCCGGAGTATGAGGTCATGGATTGGCGGGGGAGATCTTATTTTGCCGACTTCGCCTGGTTACCGGGGTACGTGAAGCTGCTGATCGAAATCAAAGGCTATGCTTCGCATGTCCGCGATATGGACCGCAACAAATACTGCGGCGAACTGAACCGCGAAACCTTCCTCTATGCCATGGGTTATCATGTGATTTCCTTCGCATACGATGATGTTGAACAGCGGCCCGAGCTCTGCATGACGTTGCTGCGGATGGTTCTGGGCAAATATCAGCCTGCCGAAGCCCCGGTATCACGTATACGGCTATTGGAGCAAGAAGTGATCCGGTTAACCCTTCATCTGGCCCGGCCGATCCGCCCGCAGGATGTGAAGCAGCATTTCTCCATCGATTACAGAACCGCCGTCCGGACGTTACGAAGTCTCTCTGACAAAGGCTGGCTTCTCCCGGTTGCCACCAACCAGCAGCAACGCATCGCCCGGTATGAGCTGAACCACGGAGTGCTGGAATATTTCAATTAGCCTTCGGCAAATAATTGGAAAAGTGCATCTTAATTTCGCTATTCCCAAGCAATACCCAACAACAAGTGGAAAAACAGCAACTGCTGCTCCTGGTTTTGCCGCTATGGGGCGATCCGGGGAAATATAAGTGCTGTTTTTCCAACTCTCTCCCCCACAACCCCTTAATACTCATCAGTAGGTGGACAAAATCCATCTGTTACCCGTTTCCGCAGCATTATCACCCGATTCCACCAACATAGATTACTCCACAAACATCGGCAACACCCGTTCTTATCCTCTACCAAACCATCAGCCGCCAGTACCCCACTCCTTCAATCCTAGTTAGTCCCCATTCCTCCACGCCGTTATAGTCCCGCTCTTATCCCCTATGCAACTCCCGCCACCTACTTCCACCTTACCCCCTGGCAAGCAAAAGCCCCCCGCCTACGCAATACGCGCATGCAGGGGGCTTCTGTACTCTTCCGGCGCTTACGCCGGCTACTTCTTATTCATCTTAAACATCAGGAACAGCTCATTATAATGGGCAAGCATCCGCTTGCCGAGGTTGTCGTAGACCTCCAGCCGGTCGGTGATCTCGGCGGGCGGATAGAAGCGCTCATCGCCGGAGATGTCCTCCGGCAGCAGCTTCAGGCCGGGAACGTTCGGCGTGGAATAGCCGACGTATTCCGCATTCTGTGCGGCGACTTCCGGCCGCAGCATGAAGTTGATGAACTTATGCGCGCCCTCGACATTGCCTGCGGTGCGCGGAATGACCATATTGTCGAACCATTTGTTCGAGCCTTCCTCCGGCACGACGAAGTCCAGCTTGTCGTTGTCATCCATGATCTCCGAAGCGTCGCCGGACCAGACGATGCCGACCGCCGCTTCTTCGTTGGCGAGCAGCATTTTGACCTCGTCACCTACAATGGCCTTCACATTCGGGGACAGCTTGTTCAGCTTGGCGAGCGCCTCCTGCAAATGCTCCTCCTTCGTGTCGTTGACGGAGTAGTGCAGGCTGTTCAGCGCCATACCCATGACCTCACGGGCTCCGTCCACGAGGAAGATGTTATTCTTCAGCCGCTTGTCCCACAGGGAATCCCAGCTGCTGAAATCAATCCCCTTCGTCATATCGGGGTTAAAGATGATCCCCACCGTCCCCCAGAAATAAGGGACCGAATACTTGTTACCCGGATCGAAGGACAGATTCATGAACTTGGAATCGATGTTAGTCAGATTCGGCAGCTTGCTGTGATCCAGCGGCAGCAGCAGATTCTCTTCCCGCATCTTGGCGATCGCATAGTCAGACGGGATGACGACATCGAAGATCGTGCCGCCCTGCTCGACCTTGGTCAGCATCGCTTCATTGGAATCAAATGTCTGGTAGATGACCGTAATTCCGGTCTCCTCCTGGAACTGCTTCAGCAGATCGGGGTCCACATAGTCGCCCCAGTTATAGATCGTCAGCGTATTGCCGCCCGAGTAACCCTGGGCTGAGTTCAGCCGGGAGGCCAGGAACATCAGCCCGAAGGCGACGATCAGAATCGCCAGGAACGTATTGACTAGCTGCTTCATCTAGGCACCCCCGCTTCTGCTACCGGCTCGGCAATCTGTACCGGCGGGCGGCTCTTACGCTGGTTCAGGTAGTAATAACCGATGACCAGCAGAATCGTGAAGAGGAAAATCAGTGTCGACAGCGCGTTAATCGACAACGAGACCCCTTGCCGGGCGCGGGAATAGATCTCCACCGACAGGGTGGAATAGCCGTTGCCCGTGACGAAGAAGGTGACCGCGAAATCATCCAGGGAATAGGTCAGGGCCATGAAGAACCCGCTGAAGATTCCCGGCTTGATAATCGGCAGAATGACCTTCGTGAGCACATCCCGGCGCGTAGCCCCGAGGTCGCGGGCGGCATCCGTCAGGGTCGGGCTCATCTCCTGCAAATGCGGCAGGATCATAATGACCGCAATCGGAATACTGAACGCCACATGTGAGAGCAGCACGGAGGTGAAGCCCAGCTTGATCCCCACAATCGTGAACAGGATCAGGAAGGAGGCTCCGATAATGACATCCGGGCTGACAATCAGCACATTGTTCAGCGAGAGCAGCGTGTTCTTCGCCCGGCGGCTGCGGACATGGTGAATCGCCAGCGCACCGATCACCGCTATGATGGTCGCAATAGCCGATGACAGGAGGGCAATGACCAATGTGTTAATCACAATAATCATCAGCCGGGTATCCGCAACCACTTCACGGTAATAATCCAGCGTGAAGCCTTCGAACTTGTGCATGGTGCCGCCGCTGTTGAACGAGTAGTACATCAGATAGAAGATCGGCGCGTACAGCACCAGGAAGACCAGCACCAGATAGATATTGGCGATGCCGTTCTGGTTCTTAACCCTGCGTTTGTTCTTCATCCGCGCCCCCCCTTCCGCGAGCCGCCGGTCAGAATCATGAACAGCGCCATAATCGCGATCAGGAACACCGCAACGGTCGAGCCCATCCCCCAGTCCTGTGTGACCAGGAAATGCTGCTCAATCGCGGTGCCGAGCGTAATCACCCGGTTCCCGGCAATCAGACGCGTAATCATGAACAGTGACAGCGCCGGAATGAACACCGCCATACAGCCGGAGCGTACACCCGAGATCGTCAGCGGAAAAACCACCCGCCGGAACGTCGTCCATCCCGATGCACCCAGATCGCGCGCGGCATCCACCAGTGACAGATTCATCTCATCCAGAGCACTGAAGATCGGCAGAATCATGAATGGAATGAAAATGTAGACCGACACAAACACAAAGCTGAAGCCCGTGAACAGAATCTGCTGCTCGCCCAGACCCACCAAATCAAAGAAGTTATTGACCGGGCCGAAGGTGCCGAAGATCCCGATGAAAGCATACGTCTTGAGCAGCAGGTTGATCCAGGTCGGCAGAATAATCAGCAGCAGCCACAGCTGCTTGTGCTTGGTGCGCGTCAGCAGATAAGCGGCCGGATAGGCCACCAGGAGCGAGAACACCGTGATCAGAAAAGCGTACCAGAACGAATTCAGCATCATTCTCATATAGACCGGTTTGAAGAAATTGACGTAGTTATTCAGCGTCAGCTTCCCCTCCAGATCGAACAGGGAATAATAGACCACCAGCAGCACCGGCGCAATGACAAACAGCGCGATCCACAGATAGTACGGGATGAGATAATACGACTTGCCCTTAGTCATCATGGCTCTCCACCTCGGCGTAAGCCTCCAGCCGCTTGTCGAACTCTTCCTCCGTTTCACCGAAACGCATAACATGGATTGCTTCCGGGTCAAAATACAGCCCGATCTCGGAGCCAACCTCCGCCTTACGGGTGGAATGCACGAGCCATTCATGGCCCGATCCGTCATAGCAGCTGATCTCGTAGTGAACCCCGCGGAACAGCTGGGAATCCACCCGCACCTTCAGCTTGCCCGCTTCCAGGGTGGCAATCTCCAGATCCTCAGGGCGGATCACAACCTCCACCGCTTCATTTGGCCGCAGACCGGCATCGACACACTCGAACCGGTGGCCGTTAAATTCCACGACATAGTCCTCAATCATCACACCCGGCACGATGTTCGACTCTCCGATGAAATCGGCCACGAACCGGTTAATCGGTTCATCGTAGATATCATTAGGCGTGCCGCTCTGCTCAATTTTGCCGCCGTTCATGACGAAGATCCAGTCGGACATCGCCAGCGCTTCTTCCTGGTCATGGGTGACGAAGATGAAGGTGATGCCCAGCCGCTGCTGCATCTCCCGCAGAATATACTGCATCTCGGTGCGCAGCTTCAGATCAAGCGCAGACAGAGGCTCATCCAGCAGCAGTACCTGCGGCTCGTTGACAATGGCGCGCGCAATGGCGACACGCTGTCTCTGCCCGCCGGACATTTCATTAATGGCCCGCTGATCATAGCCGACCAGGTTGACGAAGCGCAGCGCTTCCTGCACCTTTTGCTGAATCACATCCTTCTTCAGCTTCTTGATGCGCAGTCCAAACGCCACATTCTCGAATACGTTCAGATGCGGAAACAGCGCATAGTCCTGAAATACCGTATTGACCTGCCGCTCATTGGCGGGAATGTGGTTGATTTTTTTGCCGTTCAGATAGATCGAACCTTCAGTCGGCTCCGCGAAGCCGGCGATTAGACGCAGAATGGTCGTTTTTCCGCAGCCCGAAGGGCCCAGCAGCGTGTAGAATTTACCGCGTTCAATTTCGAAGCTCACGCCTTTGAGTACAGCCTCTTCGTCGTCGTATTGCTTAATCACCTGGTCAAAAGAAATAATAGTGCCTTCCGGGGTAGCTATAGCTAACAACCTCCCTTACTTATGTAGTACAACCTATTTTACCCGCTTCTTGCGGGAGACAATCCGGCAGCGGCATGCCCAGCACGGATAAGCGACAATTCCTGCCCTCGTTCGACAGACTTCAATATATATAGCATAAAGGAATCCTGCAATATATGCGATAGCTTACATTGTGAAATCACGCACAAAAACTTAACAAGTTCGTAAAATCTTGCCCGCCTCCGGCCTGTTTTGAGGTGCTATAATGAAAACGGATGAAAACCATAAAATTTTTCCTATTTACATGAAAGAAGATGACAACCATGAACGAGGGCTTACAGGAGCGCCTTGAAAAGTTCGGATTATCCTTATATATGATACGGATTACGCTCGCCGCTTCGCTCTCGTGGCTGGCCGTGCACATTATCTACGGGGACCATTACCTGTACTTCGCACCGCTGGCGGCGATTCTGATTACCCAGAGCAGTGTCAAGGCCTCCCTTGAAAAAGGCGTCTACCGCATGACCGGTGTGGTCCTTGGCGGCATCGTCAGCCTGATCGTAGGCAAGTTCTTCGATGTGGGCGCGCTGTCGATTCTGCTGATGCTGCTGATTGGCATTGGGGTGGCTACCGCCTGCCGGATTAATATCCAGGCCGTCTCCCAGGTCGGTGTCACCTCGGTGCTTGCACTCACCTTCTATCATGAGGGGTATATCGTCTGGAGAGTCGCCGAGACGCTGATCGGCGTGCTGATTGCCCTGATCATCAATATGATTATCGTGCCGCCCAAGAGCTTCGTCAAGGTCAAGGACCTGGCGCTGAAGGGCAGCCTGACCTTATCCGATGCTTTAACCGGATTCGCTGCAAGCGGCCGTGATGCTGCACAGGCCCAGGCTGCTCTTGAGCGCTCCGGCGAGCTGCTGAAGAAGAGCGACCGGCTGCAGAAGGAGATGCATTACACGCTGTCTCATTACCAGTGCCGCAAGGACATTGGCAAGCTGACACAGTCGACCACCCATCTCATCAAGGTTCACTCCTATGTCAAAGCCATAAGCGAAGAGATCGCCCTGCTGCCGGCCCATTATGCCGCCGCTGATTGGATGCTGGAGGTTGTAACCGCAACGGCAGACTGTATCGCCCTGTACGGCACACGGACGCTATCGGATGCCGAATGCAGCGGACGTTCACTTCAGGAGAGTCTGAGAAGAGCCCGCGATGTGCAGCTCGCCTGGTTCTCGCAGCTGCAGGATCAGTGCCCGCTGGCGGCCTTCCGTGATCTCGGTGCGGTATTCTCCCACCTGAACCGGATTCTTGAAGAGATTGAACGCGCCGATTACGCGGCCCTTTCCACCGCACCACAGCATGTCAAGGCACAGCCTGCACGCGCCATTCAATTCATACAAAAAGGACTCTTCCACAAGCTATAAGCTTGGAAGGGTCCTTTTTTTGTTGTGTCCGGGTAGTCCTGCACCTGGCTGGGTCGTCCTGCACCTACCCGTCTCTCCAGCTCCTCGCCGGAACATTTACCGTCTTGATGCAGAGCGTTGCAGTTGAGTTACCTTGCTGGTAGGATAGTGCGCGCGGATGGCGTGGATGGTATGGTGGCTTGGTTAGCTTGGTTAGCTTGGTTCACTTGAGTAGCCTGTGGCATACACAGGCGTCAGCACGTAAAGTACAGTTGGAAAAATGACACTTAAATCAGCCGAATCAACCGATTGGACTGAAGCAGTTGGATAAAGTACATCTAATCCGCCGAATTCTATGGTATCCTTTTAAAACGGGTAAAATAAGTGCTGTTTATCCATCTGCTGTTCCCATAGGCGGTAATCATTCAGCAGCAAGTGGACAAAATCCAACTAATTACTATAAGTGTAACGATGGCGCGAAAGGGTACACAAATATCAGCAATTATCACCTTGGTATATTGCCGCACTTCGGGCTGAACGCCGAAAGCGGTATATTATTCAGCCGGAAGATATCTCCAGCCCCCGTAGGCTGTAACATTCTCGGCTCCGGGGGCGGCATAGCCCTCGCAGATGAAGCCCGTCACTTCGCGGCCATCGGCAAGCGCTACCCGTCCCAGGCCCAGCGGAGCCGGGATAAGCGTCGCGAATGCGCCCAGCGATTCCACAGGCATCTGCCACAGCTCCAGCTCGATTGCGCTTCCCCCTGCCGCCTGTCTCAGCAGGCCAGGCTTCGCCGGCACGGTAGGGAGCTTGACCAACTCGTAACAGGCAGCGGTCCGCGCTTCCTGCCAGAAGCGGGCACCATGCTCCAGCATCTGCTTCTCCAGCGGGAAGCCGCGCATATGCAGCCCGCAGACCGCAAGTGTAACCATGCCGGACACTGGCAGATCGGCATCAGTAGCAGCTCCAGCAACAGCTCCAGCAACAGCTCCTGCTCCTGCTCCTGCTCCTGCTTCAGCACTAGCACCATTTCCAACGTTAGCCCCAGCAGTACCACCTGCATCACTACCCGCAGCACTAGCACCTAACTCCTCTTCCAACTCTAGCGATTGGCGCTCTGCCAAAAGCTGAGCCCCGGTCCCGGCAGAACTCCCCGCAATCTCACCACCATCAGCCTCCCGACCCGCTGAATTCCCCTGCGCCAGAAACCGCGCTCCGGCTCCGGCCAGCAGATGCTCGCTGTCCGCCAGCGCGAACAGCGTAATGCCGAACGGCAGGTTCTCCGCCGCTTCCCCGGCGGGAATTGCCACCGCCGACAGGTCTAGCAGGTTGCAGTGATTGGTGTAGCGGCCCATATCGGAGTTGGCCCCTACCGGGTTCGCGGCCACCTGCTCCCGGGTCCAGGTTCCGCCGCAGGTCGGCAGCACCAGCACCGCATCCCGCAGCAGCAGCTCCGTCTCGCGCTTATACTGCTGCAAGCGGTGCATGGCCTGGAACAGGCTTGAAGCGGTGTGGCGCTCCGCTGCCCCGGAAGAGAGGATCGACTCTGTCACCGGCAGCACAGCTTCACGGTGACGCTCCACGAAACCGGCCAGATCCGCCCAGCGCTCAGCTACCCAGGGGCCATCATACAGGATGGCTGCCGCTTCAGAGAACAGCGTACAGTCCACCCGTTCAACCGGCAGCCCCAGCGCCTGCACCACCGCTTCGGCCCGTTCCCAGGCCCGGCGGTATTCGTCCGCATGGGGGCCATAGAAGTCCAGCGGCGCTTCCGGCAGCAGCAGCTTCCCGGGCAGAGCGGCAGCCCCCCGCTTCACGGAACGCGACCAAGGATCGGATGCATCGAAGCCGCGTGCTGCGCGGTCCACCGCGAGCGCATCCTCCAGATTGTGCGCGAACACGGTGACACAATCCAGGCTGGCACACGCCGGCACTACACCGCGCACCGGCCAGGCGCCCAGGCTGGGCTTGTAGCCGACCAGCCCGTTCAGTGCAGCCGGCACGCGGCCCGAGCCGGCGGTATCGGTGCCCAGGCTGAACACCGCCTGGCCCCGGGCTACGGCAACCGCCGAACCGGCGCTCGAGCCGCCGCTGATGTATTCCGGACGCAGGGCATTGTGCGTCTCGCCGTAAGGGCTGCGCACACCGACGAGTCCGGTGGCGAACTGGTCCAGATTGCTTTTGCCGACAGGGATCGCACCCGCAGCCACCAATCTCGCCACCACCGCTGCATCCGTGTCCGGCTGATAAGCGAATTCAGGACATGCCGCCGTAGTGGGCAGGCCCTTCACATCAATATTATCCTTCACCGCAAACGGAATGCCCCATAAGGGATGCTCCTGCGGATTCAGCTCTTTGAGCGCTGCCAGGTAGGGAGCGATCTGCGCCTCCGCGGGCGCTTCAATCCAGAGGTTCATGTCCTTGTCCCGCTCAGCGCGGCGGATGATCTCCCGGATGACCCGCTCCGGGTCCAGCGTGCCGTTCAAATACTGCCCCCGCAGCCAACCGGCAGTCAGCTTGGCGGGCCATTCTGTTGTTGCTGTCATCAGGCTTCATCTCCTTCTCTGCATATCGGTGCCGGACCTGCGGCCCTTGCTCATCTCATACAGCTTCAGCGCAAGCTGCAGCTCCAGCATATCGTCACCGTCATCCTGGCTTAGTCCCAGCAGCTCACAGGCCCGGTCGATCCGGTAGGTGACCGTATTATAATGAGTGAACAGCTCCCCGGAGGTCCGCTTCACGTTGCGGTTGCACTTGAAATACAGCTGGAGCGTCTGGAGCAGCGAAGCGTTATGCTTGCGGTCGTACTCCAGCAGCGGAGCAATATACTGATCCCTGTATTCCGTGATTTCCTCCAGCTCGGGCAGATGGTACAGCAGCCGGAAGACACCAAGCTTCCGGTAATCGACATAAGACCCGCTGTAGCCGCTGATTTGGCGGATACGGGCGATTTTGCGGGAGGATTCATAGCTGAACCGCACCTGATCGAGACCGTCCGCAAGATCGCCAATACAGAAGGCGCAGCTCCCGCTGACAAACACCCGGTTCATCTCGGCCAGCAGACGCCCCAGCGTCTCCTCCAGCGGAAGCTCCGGCTGCTCCGGCACAGTCAGGACCAGTTCCCCTTCAAGGATGGTGAGCTTCACATGCTGGAGGTCTGCCCGGGCACGCACCCGCTTCACTACCTGCTGCAGCTGCTTAAGCTCCGGCTTATCCTCCAGCCAGCCGGCGGTTACCGCACGCAGCGGGCGCTCCGGCAGCGGACAGCCGCAGGCCGCGCCGCGCAGCTTCAGATCCTCGGCAGCCGCAATCCGGCCGCTAATCCAGTCCTGCAGGAACTGGTCCACATACTTCAGCTCCACCTCACGGCGGGCTCCGGCATTGATCATCTCCAGCCCGACCAGCACTCCGACCCGGTCAATCGTTAACTGATCCACCACCGACAGCTCGCTGTTCCACTCCAGCAGCACCAGCAGACACTGGTCTGCCCCCTTGTCATTGACGGCCGAGACATAAGCGCGGATACGCCGTTCTCCTACTGTGAGGAACGTGATACCGAGACTGCCTTCCTGGCGAAGCTGTATCCAGGCCGGAAGCTGCTCCTCCAGCTGTAGCGCATCCGCCTGCGGAGAACAGAAAAGCTGATCGGTATCGTCCAGCAGGACGACCGGATTATGCAGCATCCCGTCCAGGGTCAGCAGGAAATCCTCAATCCCGTCGCCATGGAGAAGCTGCTTCGACAGCTTCTGGAACCGGCTCTGCAGCTGCGAGAGCTCCCGTGCCTCCTGCACCAGCACCCGCTCCATAATGTCGCGGACCACATCGGAGAAGGAGGTGGAGACGGGCAGCTCGAAGATCGGGAAGCCCAGCTGATCCGCCAGCTCCAGCGCGCGCGGCGGAATCTCATCGATATAACGCTTGGTTTTGATCCCGAGCGCGGACACTCCCTTCTGGTTCAGCTGCGGAATAATCTCTGCGAGCAGCTCCGGCCGGTTATGAAAGGGGAAGCCGCTCGTAATCAGGAACTCTCCCGGACGGACCCAGTCAATGACATCGGGAACCTCCATGACATTGACCCGGTTAATATAACGCCCAAGGCCGCCGGCTCCGGCCAGCAGGGCCCCTTCCTTGAGGTCGGGAATCAGCAGAATATCGCTGCAGGTCAAACCGGTAATTACATTGCTGCCCATAGCTCCGCCGCCTTTACTATAGCTTGGAAGAATAGATATCCTCGATTAGTGTAGTGCCGAAGAAGCTGTTAGTTGGCACCTCCGCCTCCGCCGGCACAAAGATACTGATCTGCTCCGAAGGAGCATCCCCTGTATTCCTGACAGAATGAACGACGCCCGCAGGCACGTGGAACGTATCCCCGGCCCGGTAGCTGTACCACTCTCCGTCACATAGCAGCTTGACCTCTCCTACGGTAATATGAATGATTTCGACTACATCATGATAATGCGGCAGCACCTGACCGCCGATCCCCAGCTTCTCCCACAGAATCGAGCTCATGCGGATGCCCAGGCGGTCCGCCTCCTTTGCCGAGACAATCTCCCGGTGATACAGCTCTATGTGATTCGGCATAAGCTCCCATGTCATATCTGCTGCGGTCAGCACTTTCGTTTCCTGTGTATGCATATTCGAATCCCCCATGATGGATAAAATTTTTCCTTCAACTTAAATTTCCGGTTCAATCTATATAGCTCTGCTACCTCCGGCGGAACACAGCCGCCACCGGCCCTCCGCCCTTCGGTCCCTGATGCTCGCCTCCGCCGGAGACGTAGATCATCGGGTCGCCGCCGACATAGGCCAGCACACCGCCGACTACAGCCCGCGCATGGCGGGTATGATTGATATCGGAATCATCCAGCATGATATGGCGGCGTCCGCGGATGACGCCATCGGGATCGGCTTCCGCCTTGGCCAGCACCTGCACCAGCTCTTCACCGGGATACCGGTCCAGCAGGCCCTGAAGCGCAGCGCCATCCACAGCATCCTGCATCAGGGCATGGTCAATGTGGTACGGGCCGTCCGCAGACAGTGAATTCCCGAATACAATGACCTCACAGCAGGACAGCTCACTGCCCGCTGAAGTGGAGGCTACTGCGCTGAATTGAGTCCAATCGGTGCAGATATCGCCTTCCTGTAAGGCCGCATGGTCCACCTCACCCAGCGCTACCCCGGCACCCAGTGCAGAAGCTCCTCTGGAATAGCCCATCGATTTATAAGTATCCTCTGTGATGAGCGATACCTCACGGCTGTGCGCCTCATAGATCTGTTCAGCGGTAAGCAGCGGACACTTGATCTGCACAAAATGCACATCATCCGGTGAGGTGATGCCCGCATCCATAACCGCACGGGCCACGGCATCTGCAACGGCATCTACCTGAGGGAGCCGTCCCAGCTCCTCCGGCCGGAAGCTCCGGGTTCTTGCCACACCAATGGCGAGCGACTTCAGGCCATCAGCGGCCACCCCCGGCTCCCCCCGTCCGCTGCGGCTGATAACCGTGAAGTGCGGGCTGAGCACCCCTTCCGTACCGCCGGACATCACATAAGAGATGCCGGCAGCTCCTCCTTTTGCCGCTTCAGCAAAGAATCCCTTGAGGGCCATAACCGCATACCCCCGCGTAAAATCATTCACACAGCCGTTGCCCTCCGTCTTCCCCAGTACCGCAACCACTTCCTCCGGCCGGAACAGGCCTGCTTCCACCGCTGCCTCAAGGCCCGACATATCATGCGGCGCGCCTGCAGGGATTCTGATAACCGAGCAGTTCATCATAGATCATCGCTCCTTGTCCAGAAAATAACCCGTTTCTCCAGCAGCCCGATACACCAGAACAGCAGCAGGCCGCACAGCGCTGAAGCAATAATAGCCGAGAACATCACCGGCGTATCCATATGATAGGAAGAGACCAGTACTACATAACCCAGTCCCTTATTCGCTCCTACAAATTCGCCGACTATGGCACCAACTATGGCGAGTGAGGTGGAGATTTTCAGGGCAGAGAAGATATAAGGCAGACTCGTCGGCAGGCGCAGCTTCCAGAAGATTTCACTCTTCGTCCCTTTGTAGGTGGAGAACAGCTCCCAGGCTTCGTATTCAATCGCCTTAAGCCCCTTAACACTGTTCACCAGAATCGGGAAAAAGCAGATCAGCATCGAAGCGATGACCTTCGAGGTATATCCGGTCCCCAGCCAAACCACCAGCAGCGGGGCCAGCGCCACCAGCGGTGTAGTCTTAAGAGCGATGGCCAGCGGGAACATCCCCTTCTCGATCGGCTTGGAATGAACAAAAATCACAGCGGTAGCCAGTCCGAGGATATTGGCAAGAATGAAGCCGGTCAGGGCTTCGCCCAGCGTAACCAGCGTATGCGACCAGAGCGAGCCATTAATGGCCGAGACTACCTGCGTAGGTGCAGGCAGCAGATACATAGGAACCGACAGGAGACGTACAGCCAGCTCCCACAGCAGCAGGAAGCCGAGCGCAAACGTGACCGGGTAAAGGGTGTCTTTGATTTTGACCGTCATAGATGCTTCACCCGCTTTCTCAGTTCCTTGACAATCCGGTGGAATTCCGGCAGCTCTTCCATGCCCGCTTCACGCGGGGAGGGCAGCGTCACCGGAATAATATCCGTCACACCGGCAGGCCGGGGAGACATCATCACAACCCGGTCTGACAGCAGCGCGGATTCATGGATCGAATGGGTAACCATCACAATGCTGCTGAGACTGGTCTCCGGGCTCTCCCATAGCCGCAGCAGCTCGAAATTCAGCTTCTCACGCGTCAGCTCATCCAACGCGCCGAACGGTTCATCCATCAGCAGCACTGTCGGATCGGCTGCCAGAGCCCGGGCAATCGCTGCCCGCTGCTGCATCCCTCCGCTGAGCTGATGCGGGAAGTGGTTCAGATAATCCTGGAGGCCGACCAGACACAGGGCACTTTCTGCTTTTTCGCGTGCCTCGGCCTTGCTGAATTTCTTCTTCTCGCCCAGCTCAAGCGGCAGCATTACATTCTGTAGCGCACTAAGCCACGGCATCAGGACCGGCTTCTGGAAGACCATGCCCAGGGACAGATCCGGGGAGGCATACGCCACCTCTCCACCGGCCTCCGGACTTAACAATCGCAGCATTAGCCGGAGTGTTGTAGATTTCCCGCAGCCGCTTGGTCCAAGAATTGAAATGAACTCATTGCGGTATACGTCAAGGCTGACCTGATTAAGCACAGGCACGTTGCCGAAGGACAGAGAGCAATTGCGCAGGGAGAGCATCGTTTCCCGGGTACCGGGATGCTGCACGGCGGCAGCCTCCAGCTGTTCTTTGATCGCTGTTGTCATTATCAGGCCCCTCCTTATTTCAAAAACTCGTTGGTGAACAATCCGCCTATGTCCTGTTCCTTTTTCACAAAGCCCAGCTCGACCAGATTCTTCTGCAGTGTCTCCCAAGATGCCTCGTCCATCGAGCCCAGCGGGAGCTTCTCCGGATCAAGCAGCGGAATGCTGGCCTTCATCATATTGACCTCATGCTTCAAATCCAGCTTCTCGCCATACTTAAGACCGAATTCTGCCGCCTCCTCCGGATGCTTGACCGCATAATCCCAGCCCTGCATAGAGGCCTGCACGAAGCTTGCGACCATCTCCGGGTCCTTCTTAATAACAGACTCCGTGGTGAACAAGGTATCGGCATAGAAATTGATGCCATAGTCGTTTGGATCGATAATATTCACTTCCTTGCCCTGCTCCTCTACAGCCAGCACTTCATTAATGACATATCCGGGCCAAGCCTTGACCTGACCGGTTAACAGCGGACTCAGATCATATTTGACCGGCATCTCTTCGATTTGCGAAGGGTCAATGCCTGCGCTTTTCTCCATGGCACGGAAGGTTAGCTCTTCGTTGCCGCCCAGCTTGATGCCCACCTTTTGCCCGGTAAGATCCTCCATTGTCTTGATCCCCGACTCTTTGAGTGCGAACATGACGAACGGGGTTTTGCGGTAGATTGCGGACAACGCTTTGACCGGGACGCCCTTTTCTCTGGCAATGACGACCTGATCGGCACCGGTAACCCCGAACTCCTCACTGCCGGAAGCTACCATCTGCACAGCCGGGAAATCCGAGCCTCCCGGGCGGATCTCAACATCCAGCCCCGCTTCTTTATAGAAGCCTTTTTCCACTGCGGTATAAAAGCCGGCAAATTGCGCCTGGTGAATCCATTTCAGCCGGAGCACCACCTTTTTCAGCTCGCCCGAGCCTTCCGCTCCTTGTCCTTCGGCCTTCCCGGCTTCCGTATGGTTACCGCAGGCGGTCAGGAGCAGCATTAGCGAGGTTAACAGCATCAGCGCTTTCGTTCTGGACTTGTTCCACATGGTAATTCCCCCGTTTATGAATGATTTAGTATTGCTCCAGCGCCTTCAGCACCGCTTGTGAATCACTTACACTGCCGAACACCCCGCCCTGCATTTGAACCATACTCAGTGCCGCCAGGTGATTCGCTTCATCCGTCGCTCCTGTACAATCAGCAAGAATCAGACACTCGTACCCCCGGTCATTGGCCTCCCGCATCGTGGTGTGTACACAGACATCCGTAGTAATACCAGTCAGAATCAGATGGGTAATTCCTTTATTCTTCAAGATCAGGTCCAGGTCCGTTGCATAAAAGCTGCCTTTGCCCGGCTTGTCTATAATGTACTCTCCGGCAATAGGCGCCAGCTCCTCGATGATCTGCCAGCCGCGTTCCCCCCGTACGAGGATTCGTCCCGCCGGTCCATCGGAGCCGATCTCAGCCCCGATCTGGCGGCTTCGCCACCGCTTGTTCGCCGGCAGATCCGACAGATCCGGCTTATGCCCCTCGCGGGTATGAATCACGGTGAACCCTTCGATGTCCCGGATACGGGCCAGCAGGCGCTGAATGGGCTGAATCGCCCGCGCTGTTAATGAGAGGTCATAGCCCATTCTCTCGACGTAACCGCCCTTGCCGCAAAAATCCGTCTGCATGTCGATAATCATCAGCGCTGTCTTCGCCGGGTCCAACGCCCCGTCATAAGGCCAGATGTAAGGTGTTGCTGCAATTTGCATGGTTTATGCTCCTCTCCTGATGCCGTCATCTCTATTAACGTTATATTTGTTAACATCAATTCGCGTTTCCTTGGTATGAGTTAGATTATATTATAATGAATTTGGGATGTCTTCGGTTTTATTACGAAATAATGCATTGAATGTTTGTGTTAATTTACATAACTAACACATACATAACATATTCACTCACAATACTGCTTATTAAAAAGGAACACTCCGGGTTTTGCTAAGCCCAGGATGTCCCAACCGTTGAATACCCACAATCCCTCTCCTATTCCCCTTCCATAAGCTGTAAGCGCTGGGAAACCAGTTTTTTTGTCGAAATAGAGCTGCATATTTCGAGTTTTTTGATAAATAGGCATAATATAGTTGAAAAATAGCTCTTTAAGTACTAGAATTAAGCTTGTTTGCAGAAGTTAATGACGCATAAGAACTATTTATGATTCTTTTTGTCGATTGCAGTCGATCACAATTCATCGCCTCTACAGGATGTATATCATTGATCTATTTCTAAAGGCAAACTCCCCGAAAGGGCAGGACGCAAAGCTATGGGCCTAAGAACGCCGGAATCCGCGTTTACGGTTGCCAGGCTGCCAATAGAGACCACTTAAGCCAGCTGTTCAGGAGGAAGATAAGACTTCCGGGCTTGATGATGTTCTTTTTCTGTACGAATTGCCATTGATCATACGAAAAAGTGAGGTTACAACCATGCCGCAGCAGGATATCGAACCAAGCCGATATGAATTCGTAGAGTCCCTGATGCTTGAACGTAAAGGTCTCCTGGATTCATTCTCTGTGGAGGGCCGAGCTTCTGACGGGACAACTGGAGATAAGAATGGAATTATCCTCGTGCAGGACAACCAGATATTCATTACTCCCCCGCTCCCCGGAGGCGCTCCCGCCCGTATTTCTGCGATCCACCCTGTTGTCCTGAAGATCAACTGGAAGACCGTTACAGAGCCAACTGAGGTGACCAAGGCAGATTATATTACCTGGGAGATCTGCGAGAAGCCGCAGTATGAAATCACCGTATCGCCTGACAAGCTCAAGGTCCACTTCACTTTATATCGTGCAGAGAAGTACGCCTGGAATCTGGTCAACTGTCCCGCCGCCTTCGAGACGGTCGTCCGTGCCCAGCCCAACCCGGCGGTGCTGCTGTCCACGCTCACCATAGAACAGATTATTTCCTCACTGGACAACCGTTTCATTCTGCAGAGCCTGAACATTTCCGCCCTGTACGCGGAGCTTACGAATCCTACATATCTTCCCGTATGTATCGCTGAAGGAAGAGCCCCGCTGCCCGGCAAGGAGGCCCGGCTGGAATTCCAGCTGCCGGAGCATACACTGGAGGGGAACAGAATGCTTGGGGGGCAGGAAGCCCCCGCTCAGAAGCCCGCGGAACCCTTGGAGTATCTCCGTTTCCCGGGAGCCCCCTTCACCTATGCAGGTGAAGTCTTCGCCCGCAAGCTGCCGCCGGAGGAAGGCATTCCCGGCCTCGGCACAGACGGAAGGGTCCTGCCCCCTCCCCCGCCGCAGGATATCTACTTCGCTGCCGGTAATCACGCCAAGCTCCTTCCCTGCGGTAATATCGTAGCCAACCGCACAGGCAGACCCCGCATCTGCGGAGGAAGCGGCAGCGTCCGGATCTGCGACTTCCCTCCGGTCTGTCTGCTGACCAGAGAGATGACTGAGCCTGCGGGCGACGTTATGTTCGCAGGCGACATTATTGTACCGGGAGATCTGGAAGGATCTGTACGGATCGAAGCCCTGGGAAATGTGTACGTCTATGGCGATATCCGCCAATCTACGATTATAGCGACCGGCAGTATTTATGTTAGCGGCCAGGTCACCGGCAGCGGCCTGTACGCCGGATATGCCGGGGTACAGCAGCATCGTCTGCACAGCCTCGCAGGACTGCTGCGTATAGAAGTGGACGGACTGCGCGAGGCGGCACGCCAGCTTGCCAAGAACGTAGAGTCCCGGCAGCAGTCGGTGAATTACGGACTGGTGGTCATGCTGCTGCTGGAGGATAAATACAACCACCTCGATAGCCTGATCCGCGATCTTGAAGCTGCCCTGAGCCGTATGAACGGAGAGTTCGGCTCAGGCACAGACCCGCTCCGGCACATGCTTGAGGTGTTCACCCACCCGGGGCAATTCACCGGATATATTACGGATAGTGTCCTAAGCAGCTTCTCCAGGCTGCTCCTCAAGCTGGGCGAAGAGATTGAACTGCTCCAGGAGGAGCATGCAGTGATTAATCTTGCCCAGTCGCAGGGCAGCCGCCTGGAGTCCGGCGGCAAGCTGCTTGTGCGGGATTCTTGTTAAGTACTACTACTGACGGTGACGTTCATATCTATACACACACAAAGCGAGCCCCCGTATACAGATACGGAGACTCGTTTTTGTGTTTTTTGGCTCATATTGAATTAGTATTATACCGCAGCGATGAACCGCTCCATGTCTTCCTGCACGGTAGTAATACCGCCGATACCGAAGGTATCTACCAGAACCTTGGCTACATTAGGCGACAGGAAGGCCGGAAGCGTAGGGCCCAGATGAATGTTCTTCACACCCAGATGCAGCAGCGCCAGCAGGACGATCACCGCTTTTTGCTCATACCAGGCAATGTTATAGGAGATCGGAAGATCATTAATATCCGCCAGACCGAAGACTTCCTTCAGCTTAAGCGCTATGACCACAAGAGAATAGGAGTCATTGCACTGGCCGGCATCAAGCACGCGCGGAATTCCGCCGATATCACCAAGCGCCAGCTTGTTATATTTGTATTTGGCACAGCCTGCGGTCAGGATCACCGTGTCACTAGGCAGCTCTGCTGCGAAGTCGGTGTAATAATTCCGGCTCTTCATCCGTCCATCGCAGCCGGCCATGACGAAGAATTGCTTGATAGCGCCGCTCTCTACCGCTCCAACCACCTGATCCGCCACATTCATTACAGCCGCATGGGCGAAGCCGCCGACAATCTCTCCGGTCTCAATCTCTACCGGAGCACTGCAGCTCTTAGCCTGCTCGATCAGAGCTGAGAAATCCTTCTCACCGTCAGTGCCTGCCGCGATATGCTGAACTCCCGGATAACCGGTGTTGCCTGTCGTGTACAACCTGTCTTTGTAGCTGTCCTTCGGCGGCACGATGCAGTTCGTGGTCATCAGAATCGGACCGTTGAAGCTGGCAAATTCCTCATTCTGCTTCCACCATGCATTACCGTAGTTGCCTACGAAGTGGCTATATTTCTTGAAGGCCGGATAGTAGTGGGCCGGCAGCATCTCACTGTGCGTATATACATCCACCCCAGTTCCCTCGGTCTGCTTCAGCAGCGCTTCCATGTCCTTGAGGTCATGACCGCTGATCAGAATACCGGGGTTCGTGCCTACTCCAATATTGACTTTGGTAATCTCCGGATTACCGTAGGCTGCGGTGTTGGCCCGGTCCAGCAGCGCCATCACATCCACGCCGAACTTGCCGCATTCCAGCACCAGAGCCGTCAGCTCACCGCCGCTCAGATTGTTATCCAGCGCAGCTGCCAAGCCTTTTTCCATAAAAGCATGTGCTCCTGCTTCATAGAAGCCCAGTACCGCAGCATGCTCCATGTAAGCAGCCATTCCCTTCAGACCGTAGGTCAGCAGCTCGCGCAGGGAACGGATATCCTCATGCTCTGTAGCAAGCACACCCACCGTTACCGCCTTGTCCATCAGCTCCTCATCGGTCACCGCACTCCAGTTCGCCGCGTCATGCTCCGACAAATAGGCCATCACTCCGGCATCAGCCACTCTGCTGCGCCACAGATCCCGCAGGGCCAGTCCTTCCCGGATCTTCGCCGTGAAGTATTCCGGCACGAAGTTGGCATTGGTAATCGTAGCGAACAAGCTCTCTATAATGAATTTCTCCGTCACCGGATCGGTAATCCCCAGCTCACGCCCGCTGCGCGCGAAGATGGCAATACCCTTGAGTGTATACACCAGAAGATCCTGCAGATTCGCTACCTCACTGGTCTTGCCGCATACCCCCTGAATCGTACAACCGGTCCCCTTAGCTGCCTCCTGACACTGGAAACAAAACATTTCGCTCATTACCTGAATCACTCCTTATCATTAATGGAACCGCTCTGTGCCTCGCCTTTACAGTTACCAATAATTGTAGTAGACTTTCGTCTATCAATCGGTAACGAATGTTACCAATCACAAATCATCAGGAGGAAAAGTATGAGACCGGAGCCCGCTTCGCTGCAAGCCTGCCTGCTGTTTCGCGGAAAATCCGCAGATGAGATCGAACAGCTGCTGCATACGCTGGCCTACTCTGTCAGCTCCTACCATAAGAATGCGATTATTCTGGCAGAGGGCGATCCGGCGGACCGGCTTGGGATTCTGCTCTCCGGCCGCATCGAGGTGCAGAAGACACATCCCACCGGCAGCAGTGTGACCATCGCGCATCTGAAGGAGGGGCAGACCATCGGCGAAGCCGTATTATTCCGCAGGAATAACACCGTGCCCGCCACCGTCACAGCCACAGGCCCCTGCAAGGTAATGTTCATCAGCAAGCAAGAGCTGCTGAGATTATTCGCGGCCGACACCGATATCCTCACCCGCTTCATCGAGAATCTGTCCGAGCGGCTGGTGCTCGTGAACCGGAAGATTGAGAACCTGTCCGCCGGGCCGCTGCGCCGCCGTATCGTAGACTTCCTGCTGGAGCAGGGAGAGCAGCAGGAATCCGATACCTTAAAGCTCCCCTTCAGCCGGAAGGAATGGGCCGAGCATATGAATACCGCCCGCCCTTCCTTGTCGCGGGAGCTGGGATTCCTGCGCGATCAGGGCTGGATCGAATTCAAGGGCAATGAAATCACCCTGCTGAACCGGAGCCGGATGCATGATTACATCCAGACTCTGCCCTCTTCGGCAGGCAATCTATAGGAACCGCAACCGTTCACCTCAGCCCGCAATCCGCCCCGCCACCCAGCCCGCGACCTCTTTCTCAGGAATAGGCTTGCTGATATAGTAGCCCTGAATCTTATCACAGCGGGTCCGCTCCAGAAAAGCAAGCTGCTCCGGGGTCTCCACCCCTTCAGCGGTAACGTTCAGTCCCATTTCATGGCCGATGGTGACGATGGAGCTGGCCAGCGACATATTGTTCGGGGTATCGATGCTGTCGATGAAGGACTTGTCGATCTTCAGGGTAGTAATCGGGAGCTGCTTCAGATAGCTGAGTGAGGAATAGCCCGTTCCGAAGTCATCCAGCGCAATGCCAATGCCTCTCTCCTTGAGTGCCTCCAGCTTGGAGCTGATCGCCTCGAAGGATTCCATGAAGATCGATTCCGTAATCTCCAGCTCCAGATACTCCGGCGCAAGCCCGGTATCCTCCAGCACGCCCAGCACCAGGTCTGTGAAGTCATCCAGCATCAGCTGGATGACCGAGATATTGACTGAGATATGATAGCCCTCATAGCCCTGATTCTGCAGATCCTTAGTGAACCGGCAGGCGGCGCGCAGCACCCACTCACCTATGGGGACGATCAGGCGGCAATCCTCGGCAATTTTGATGAAGGATAAGGGGGAGACGAAGCCTAGCACCGGGCTGTTCCAGCGGATCAGCGCCTCGAAGCCCCAGAGCTCACCTGTGCCGGTATCCACCAGCGGCTGGTAATGCAGCGACAGCTCATTATTGGATACCGCGCTTCTTAAGTGATTCTCAATAATCATCCGTTCGTCAAAATACTGCTGCATCTCATGCCCGTAGATCATATAGCTGCCCTTGCCTGCTTCTTTGGCCTTGTACATGGCAATGTCGGCATTCTTCAGGAGCTCCTCCGCATTCTTCCCGTTCTCCGGGTACCCTGCAATTCCGATGCTCGCGGAGATATGCACCACACTCGCATGAAGCTGGAACGGCTCCTTGAAGCCCTGAACCAGGGAATCCGCATAGCGGATTACCTCACCCGCCTCAGCCACATCCTTGAACAGAATCACAAACTCATCGCCGCCGAAGCGGAAATGCTTACTGCGCCCGTCAGCGCGGCTAAGCAGCCGTTCACCCACCTGCACCAGCAGCTCATCCCCGAAGGTATGGCCCATGGAATCATTAATGTACTTGAAGTTATCGATATCCAGGAAGAACAGCGCCGCATGACCGCCGGAGTGCTCTTCAATGAACCGCTGCAGCTCCTCGGATAACGACAGCCGGTTCGGCAGACCGCTAAGCACGTCATTATAAGCCAGCAGCCGGTATTTCTCCTCACTGGTCTGCAGCAGCGCCTGATTCTCCACCACCTTGTTATACTGCTCCAGCAGCTCATCCTGCAGGGCAGTCAGCTCCTCATAGGTCGATTCCAGCTCCTGATAGCTCGTTTGCAGCTTGCTCTCATAGCCCTTGCGGTCCGTCACATCCACCATCGACCCGGCAAACCGGATATATCCGCCGCCCGCATTACGCAGTACCTTGCCCCGCGCCTGAAACCACTTGTATTCGCCTGCCTTGCTGCGCATCCGGTATTCAGCGTAGTAGTAAGAAGAACGACCCTCCAAGTGCTGGATGCGCAGCCGGTTCTCCTGCTCGGCATCCTCCGGATGGAGGATATCCCGCCAGCCGCCGCGGCTCTCATTCAGCTCATCCCGGGCATATCCGAGCACCTCATACCAGCTGTCCGAGAAATAGTAGATCATCGTAGACATATCAACGTCCCAGATTACCGCATCCGAGCCGTAGGTTGCCAGGCTGAAGCGTTCATTGCTTTTTTCCAGGTTGCTTCTAATCCTTCTGACCAGCTGCACATAGAATAACAACACCATAATGAAGGTTACCAGCACCGCAAAAGCAGCCACGATGCTTAGCACCAGCACCTTGTAGGTCTGATAGAAGGAGAACGGTTTGTTGATTACTTCGCTGCCCTTCGGCAGCTTATCCGGTGATATCTGGAAGCGCTGCAGCTCATTGTAATCAAATACCTTGCGTACATTGCTGTCGGTCACCACCGGGATATCCCCGGCACGCTCCCCCTTCAGGATACGCAGCGCCAGATCTGCCGCCGTCTGCCCCTGCATTCTGCCGCTGATCAGGCTCCCGCCGAAGGCGCCATGGTTCAATCCAAAATCATAGATATGATACACCGGAACACTGCTGCTCTTGCCCAGCTCGCTTGCGAACCTGTCGAACTCCACAATTCTTCCGGTTGAGTCACTATAATATGTAGTCATCAGCACAATGCTGTCCGGGGACAATGCCGATGCGGTAGCTTTGATCTGTTCCATGGACATGCGGTTCATGGGGAACAGTTCCAGCCCCGGATTCAAGGAGCTGATCTGATCCATCACCATCCGGCCGGTCGACAGCCCGCTCTCCGAATTATCGAAGACGACATACACCTTTTTCAGAGAAGGGTTAAGGTGCAAGGCCATGTGGATGGTAGGCGCAGCATCAATTTTCTCAATAACGCCTGTCATGTTGCGCCTATCCGCGAGGCTGTCCACCCCCAGCTCGTTGACCCCGCTGAAAATAATCGGAGCCTCGTTCAGAAGCTCATGGCGGTACTTCATCGCGAAGCTAAGCGCCGCATCGTCCGTTGTAATGATCGTATTAATATGGATGTTCTGATACTTGAAGCGGATGGTTTCGTAGAAATGTTCGAGGTTCCCCTGCGTGGGGTACCTTTTCCAGTCCATATATTCAGTGTAGATGACGGGAGGATTTGCCGTGCCCTTGAGACGTTCCTCTATTCCGGCACTTTGGTCATCGGTCCAGGCGAAGCCCTTCTGATAAGAATGCAGCACCAGCACGTTCCGGGCGGGAAGCTCCCCGGCTGCGGCGAATGCAGCTCCTGCCGGGCCTGTTGTACACAGGAAGATCAGCAGAGGCACAAGCAAGTTTCTTAACAACCTGAGATGAATATGATCTACACTCATTCGCACACTCCCGTTCATCTATCTCATAATCGGAATCTGACAAGTAGAAGGATAATGTATACATGGGGCTTCATTACGGGGACTGCTTTGATACAATTATAGGGGGAAAAGATGTTTTTAGAAACAACAAAAAGCGACAGCAGCCGTCCATATTGGACAGAGCCGACCGCTCACGTTAGAATGAATCTGCAGTTGACTGCTCAGACAGGAGGCCTGGCCATGCCGACCATCAAAGACGTTGCGCTGAAGGCTGGCGTATCGGCAACCACCGTATCCCGGGTACTGAACAACAGGGGTTACTTAAGCGAGGAATTGAAGCACAAGGTGCACCAGGCGATGGAGGAGCTGAATTACCGGCCGAACGAACTGGCCCGCTCCCTTAGCCGCTCGAAATCCAACATCATCGGACTGATTATTCCGCATGTGTCTTTGCCTTTTTTCGGCGAATTGACCAGTCATATTGAAGAACATGCCTACCGGGAGGGCTATAAGCTGCTGCTCTGCAATTCGTGGCAGGACAAGCAGAAGGAACAGGAATACATCCACATGCTGCGCGCAAGCCGGGTAGACGGCATTATTATGGGCAGCCATACGCTGGAGGTGGAAGCCTACCGGCAGATGAATCTGCCGCTGGTGACGTTTGACCGGCAGATCTCACCGGATATCCCTTATGTCTGCTCGGATAATTATGAGGGAGGCAAGCTGGCTACCACTCTTCTGATCCAAAAAGGCTGCCGGCACCTCGCCCATATCGGCGGGCATCCCAAGCTGAATATCTTATCCCATCTGCGCTGCGTGGCCTTCGAGGATATGGCGAAGCAGCACAGCATGGAGTATGTCACCCTTCATACCGACAACAACAGCTTCGACTTCGAAGCCTACGAGCAGCTGCTCGGGCAGCTCTTCGCGGAGCATCCTGAGGTGGATGGGATTTTTGCAGGCAGTGATATCATCGCCGCCTATGCCCTGAAGGCCTGCCGCACCAGAGGACGGCGTGTCCCGGAGGATGTGAAGATCGTCGGCTACGACGGCATCGCGCTCCGCAGCCTGCTCGACCTGCCGATCACCACCATCCGCCAGCCGATGGAAGCGATAGGCCAGCTGGCCGTGGACCTGATCCTGCAGCAGGTGCAGGGCCACAGCGTGGCCGCTGCGCACATTCTGCCTGTGGAGCTGGAGGAGGGAGAAACAACTTGAGTGGAGCTGATACCTGCGAGCGCTACTACTTGAGGATGCTGATACTTGAGGGAACTGATACCTGCGAGCGCTACTACTTGAGGAGGGCTACCTCTTAAAGTAGGTGGAGACTGAGGGTTTGCTCGTCGCACCCGATTAAGATGCAAGTGGTAGTGTACTTAACTGTATTCCGTACAACTATATCGTCTGATTTAACGCCGAAAACCCGTTTAACTGTATTTCGTACAACTAAAATGCCAGCCGTACCCGGTTCCCGCCCTTTTGGGCAAATTTAGTTGTACAGACTACACTTAGAAGAAGAAATTCTGCCTTTTTACGGTTTTTAATTGTACAGAATACATCTATTGCCGAAAGTTGGCCTCGAACAAAACTCCATACATCGCTGCATATATGAGTGTAGCAGAACAAGCCTCTGCATAGCTGCAGAGGCTTGTTTAATCTCAATTGTGTTAGTGGTCTACTCCGTGTCCTATTGGCACAAACCCGTATCATCTTTTAGTTTAACCAAGTTTTCCAAATAATGCAAAAGTGTATTAGCAGCATCAAATATATTCCCCTGAAGGGAGTAGTAGGCGGCATGCGTTAAGCTAACGGGAAGAGCTTAGACTTTTTTTGAAAAGAGGGTTTTGTGGTATTATATGTAATTATATTTTGTAAAATAAATGGAATGGGGGAATCAAAATATGGAACGTAAAATTCAACTAATGGAAACCCACGTAAATATCGACCTTGGAAACTCACCCTTTTTAAAATTAGATAAAGGGTTGCAAATTCCATACTCTTCAATCAAGGGAATAACAACAGGCAGACCGATACCAAATGCTTTTAAACTATATGGTGCTTTATTAGGAGAAAAGAGAAATGGGTTATTCAGATCAAAAGGTGGTTTTCAACTGCACTTTTTTGAGAATGAGCTAGAAACTCTTCATTTCGATTTGGATAGCTTTAAAGTTGGTAAGTTCAAAATATCAAAGTTGATCATTGGCATTAAAAATCCTGAAGAAATAAGTAAAAATATTTCGGAAAGAGTTGAATTAACGTCGAATGATAGTTGAACAAGTATAGTACTCCGGCACTCTGCTTCTTACCCTAGAGATGACGCCCATGCTGGACGTACACCGAAGGAAGCCTCTGCATAGCTGCAGAGGCTTGTTTAATCTCATAATAATGGTGTGTAATATGAACAAAATCGGCTTTTGAGTAAATAACGTTCTATTTCTCGCCAGCACATTGTATTCGCTTTTTCGCATACATCGGCCACACGCCTGCTCCCTTACTATACGGACAGCAATTCCGCTGTCCGATACCGCCTACCGCCAGCGGCTAACGCGCGAACAGCTCAAGCAGCTTCCCGGCATCCAGCTCCGCCGTAGAAGGCAGCACCAGGTCGGCCGTGCCAAGCTGCCCGGCCGCCCCGATGCCCACAGCCTTCATGCCCGCCGCCCGGATCGCGGCCACGCCTGCGGCTGCATCCTCCACGCCGATGCAGTTGCCCGGCGGAACACCCAGCCGCTCTGCCGCCTGCAGGAAGATCTCCGGATCGGGCTTGCCCTTCCGGAGTACAGCCGGGTCGGCAACCGCCTGGAACCACCGGGCTGCGCCGAGGCGCTCCAGAATCAGCGGCGCATTCAGGCTGGCCGAGGCCAGCCCCACAGCGATTCCCCGCCCGCGCAGGGAATCGAGCAGCTCCCGGATACCCGGCAGGAGGTCCGCCGGGGTGATCCGGCCGATCATCTGCCGGTAATGATCGTTCTTCTTCTCCGCCAGCCGGAGCTTCCCGGCTTCAGGCAGGTTCGCAAGGCCGCTGCCCTCCAGCATAATCTCCAGCGATTCCATCCGGCTGACGCCCTTCAGCCGTTCATTCTTCTCCCGGCCGAAGGGTACGCCCAGCTCATCTGCGAGAGCCTGCCAGGCCAGATAATGAGCCTCGGCAGAATCTGTAATCACACCGTCAAGATCGAAGATTACAGCCTCCAGCCGCTGCGCCAGCGAAATCCTCACCGGCTTCTGCGGAAGCAGCCGCAGCGGCTGCCCCCTATGCCTGATCTCAAGCGTTGTCCCCTCCAGCAGCGTATACACTGCCGCCTCCCGTTCAACGAATATATCCAGCAGCTGACCGCCTACTGTAACCTTGAAGCGGTAGCTCTCCCACTGCTCCGGCAGGACAGGGGTAAAACTCAGCTCCCCTTGAGCCAGCCGCATGCCGCCAAAGCCGTTCACAATCGACATCCAGGACCCGGCCATCGCTGCCATATGCAGCCCGTCCTTGGCATTGTGGTTGATATCATCCAGGTCCATCCGCACCGTGCGGCCGAAATAACGGTATGCCCCGTCCAGATCGCCGATCTCCGCAGACATAATACTGTGGATACAAGGAGACAGCGAGGAGTCATGCGTCGTTAACGGCTCATAATAATGATAGTTGCGAAGTTTATCCGCCAGGCTGAACTTGTCCCCGAGCAGGAACAGCGCCATGACCAGATCGGCCTGCTTCAGCACCTGATGCCGGTAGATGACCAGCGGATGATAATGGAGCAGCAGCGGATACCGGTCCGCAGGTGTATGCTCGAAATCCCATTTTTGCTTACTCAGGAACGTGTCATCCTGGGCATAGATGCCGAGCGGTTCGTCAAAAGGAATGAACATCGCTGCGGCGGCATCCCTCCAGCCCTCTGGCTCTTCAGGAGTCAACCCGATCGCCTGCCGCAGCCGTTCGTAATCCGCCGGATAGTCCCGTTGAAGCAATAGTGCTGTCTCATAGGCATACTGGAGCTGATCCTGCACCATGAGATTGGTGTAAGCATTGTTATTCACAATTGCTGTATATTCATCCGGGCCTGTTACTGCATCGATGCAGAAGGTCCCTCCACGAGCAGGGTTGTAGTGGCCCAGATCGGCCCAGAACCTTGAGGTCTCGAACAGTATCTCTGCCCCCCGGCTAACCAGAAAATCCATATCACCGGTGGCCTGAACATATTGCTTCAGGCCGTAGGCAATGTCGGCGTTGATATGCGCCTGGGCAGTACCTGCGGGGAAGTAGGCGGAGTTCTCCTCGCCGTCAATCGTCCGCCAGGGGTACAGCGCCCCTTTCTGTGACATGACCGCCGCCCGCTCCCTGGCCTTGCCGAGCGTTGCATACCGGAAGTCCAGCAACGCGCGGGCGATCTCCGGCTGCGTGAAGGTGAAGAACGGCAGCATGTACATCTCCGTGTCCCAGAAATAATGCCCCTCATAGCCTTCGCCGGTTAAGCCCTTGGCTCCGATATTCGTTGCTCCGTCCCGGCCCACGGATTGCAGCAGCTGATAAGCATTGAAGCGGATGCCCTGCTGGAGGGCAGGATCACCGCTAATCTCCACATCAGCATGTGCCCAGAATCCGTCCAGATAAGCCTGCTGCTCCTCAGCCAGACCGGCGAAGCCCAGCTCCTTGGCTAGTGCCAAGGCTTCAGCACTCCGTCCGGGCAGCTCCTCCTCCCCGTAATCTCTGGAGGTGTGATACGTAATATATTTGGTAAGCGTCACCGTCTCCCCGCTGCGGACAGCAGCGGCATAACAGACGGAGATGCGCTGTCCGATCAGCTGGTGACTCATCTTGCGCCCGGACTTCGCCTGCAGCGCATGGCTGACAGCAGTCAGCAGCGCGAAGCGTGTATGCCGCGTCCGCTGCTTCATCCACAAGTCCCCGGACGCTTCGTCATAACCGGTATCCTCAAGCAGCAGGCTGGGTAACGCACTGCCCGCTCCCAGCCTGGGATCATCCGTTGCCTCCGGCCGCCGGATCTCGCCATCTACCGCCGAATCGAACTTCAGTGTCCCGGAGAAGTTCAGCGCCGTCACGGCATATTCGATAGCCGCCAGATGCTTGTGCGCCAAGGCAACCATCCGGCGGATCACCAGCAGCACCCGCTGCCCGGCTGGAGATTCCCATTCCAGCTCCCGGTGCAGCATGCCGCTCCGCATATCCAGCCGTCGCTTATACCGGTGCAGCTTCCCCTGATCCAGCCGGAATTCATGGCCTTCGATGCTGAGACGGATGATACGGGCATCGCTCACATTCAGCATAGCCTGATTGCGGGAGGGGTAACCGAAGGCCCCCTCAGGATAGACAACCGGCTCAGAATCAAAGAAGCCGTTCAGATAATTTCCGGCTACCGAAGTCCCCGCCTTGCCGTGATAACCTTCCTCGAAATTCCCGCGCATGCCGATATATCCGTTGCCTAGTGCGAAGACACTCTCGCTCCGCTGATTGTATTCATCCTCGTAGTGTTCCTCTTCAATACTCCACTCCCTGTAAGGATATAAGGCGGGAGGATGCTCACAGGACTTCATCTTTATTTTCATCTCCGCGCGTATCTCCGTACTTATCTCCGTACTTATCTCCGTTCTTGTCTCCGGTCTCATCTTCGTATTCTCCTCCCGATTGCCGACTTCTCTTGTCCCAGCGCAGGTCAGCCCTTGACTGAGCCGCCCATCAGACCCCGGACGAAATACTTTTGCAGCAGGAAGAAGATCGCCAGCGGCATCAGCATCGAGATAAAGGCGGCCGAGGTCAGCAGATGCCAGTCATTGCCGCGGGAGCCGACCAGATCGGCGATCTTCATCGACATGACCTGCACCGACGGCTGGTTGCCGATGAAGATCAGCGACACCAGATAATCATTCCATACCCAGAGGAACTGGAAGATCCCGATGGAAGCGAGTGCAGGTACGGAGAGCGGCAGAATCAGTCTGCTGAAAATAGTAAAGTGGCTGGCGCCGTCAATAAAGGCCGATTCAACCAGATCCTTAGGCAACTGGCTGATGAAGTTGTACATAAAGTACGTAACCAGCGGCAGTCCGAAGGCCGTATGTGCCAGCCAGATTCCAAGATAACTGCCGTTCAGCCCAAGCGCCGTGTAATCCTTAAGTACCGGAATTAGCGCAACCTGAATCGGAATGACCAGCATCGCAATAATAATGACGAACAGCGTCTTCCGTCCCGGAAACCTTAGCCAGGCGAAGGCATATGCGGCAAAAGAGGCGATCAGCACCGGAATCACCGTCGCCGGAACAGCAATCGTCAGTGTATTCCAGAACGCCTGGGATAATCCGCTCCCCTTCTGCACCGTTTCACTGCCGTCTGCTTCCTTGAGTGTGTACTCCTTGCCGGACAGCACATTCTTGTAGTTGTCGAGCGTAAGGTCCGGCACCGCCTGCCAGCCCTGCTCCTGCATATTCACCGTGCGTGCCCTGCGGTTCTCCCACATCAGGCGGCTGCCATCCGCCTTCACCCCTGCCTTGAGCTGTTCATCCGTATAGGTCTTGCCGTTCACCTCAATCGGCTCCCGCAGATCCACTTCCTTGGAGAGCTGCACCGTCTCGCCCGCCTTCCATTCCTGATGGGGGAACACCTTCCACCAGCCCGTCTGCAAAATATCCGCTGCGGGACGGAAGGAGGAGGCGAAGAGGCCGAAGGTCGGCAGAATCCAGAGGAAGCAGATGAGGCCCAGAATCAGATTGACGGCCGTTTTGCTGCCCTTTCTTTTCTTGGTTCCTACCATTAGAATCCCCCCTGCTTGCGGAACTGCCGCAGATTAATAAGGATAACAGGCAATACCGCGATCAGGAGCACGATAGCCAGTGTAGAGCCGTAGCCGAAGTTACGGTACATGAAGAACTGCCGGTAGAACTGCGTCGCTACAACTTCTGTATCGTATTGACCTCCTGTCATCACCATGACAACGTCAAATATTTTCAGCGTAAAGACAATAATGGTAGTGGTCACCGTCAGAATCGTGGTGGAGATGTAAGGAATCATGATGCCAAAAAAGATCTTCACCTCACCCGCGCCGTCCACCCGTGCAGCCTCCAGAATATCCTCGGGCACTCCTTTGATGGCCGCTGAGAAAATAACCATCGCAAACCCCGTCTGCATCCAGATCAGAATGATAATAAGGAAGAAGTTGTTCCACGGCTGCAGCATACTCGTCCAGGCCTGCGGTTCACCGCCGAAATAGGTGACAATCGCATTCAAGAGTCCAATCTGCTCATCGCCCGGCTGATAATAATAGACGAACTTCCAGATGACCCCGGCGGCAACAAAGGAAATAGCCATCGGCATGAAAATAATAGATTTGGCGATCCGCTCATAGCTGCTACGGTCGGCAAGAATGGCAATCAGCAGCCCGAAGCAGACACAGGCCAGCGTGCCCACGAACACCCAGAGCAGGTTGTTGCGCAGAGCCGTGGCCATCAGACGGTCACTGAAGATCGCGGCGTAATTGCTGAGTCCGACGAACTTCTCTGAGGACGCGTTGAAGAAGCTTAAGTACAGCGTCCGCAGGGCAGGCAGAATCAGCAGCCACCCGAGAATAAGGACCGCCGGTCCGACAAAAACATAAGGCAGCACCTTCCTGCGGACATAGTCCGGGTACTGCTCCACTGCCCAGGTCAAGGTGTAGTAGATCAGATATACGCCCAGCACGCCCCACAACACGGCGAGCACCGCAGTCAGCAGCGGTTGAAGCGTTGAATCGCGGAAAAACAGGAAAATCAGCCCGTTGACCACAATATTCGCAAGCAAGACGCCCAGCGACAGCAGCACTGCCCTGCCGCTGATTCTCTGACTGGCCTGCGCCCCGGCGGCACCCGGCTCCGGCCTTATTTGTGCATCCATATCGGTTCCTCCTATAGGCTCTGTTAGAGCAGAGCCCTCTTCATAAACAACCGTTAACACCAGTTGAGGGGCAGGCCTGATTGCTCAGGACCGCCCCTTCAACCTCTTGGCGTCTAATTCCCATGCTGCCTGGTCCTTAGTTCTTCCAGCCTGACTGAATCTGCTCCAGAGCCTGATCCAGCGTAGCAGTTCCGCTCACATAGTCAGTCATGCCTTTCCAGAAGGTACCTGCACCCACCTTGCCCGGCATCAGGTCCGAGCCATCGAAGCGCAGGGTCGAGGCATCCTGTACCAGCTTCGCCATCCTGCGGTCGGATTCGGACTGGTACCAGTCCAGGGAAGCATCATTCATAGGGGCAATGACACCGCCGGATTGCACCCAGCTTTTGATCGATTCGCCAGTGGTGAAGAATTCCATTACAGCGCGTACCTCAGGGCGGTCATTGAACATAGCGTAGATGTCGCCTGCCACCAGGACCGGCTTGCCGTACTGCTCATCAATCGGCGGGAGATAGAACCAGTCATAGTCTGTATCCACCTTGGCCGTTTCCGGGAAGAAGCTGGTAATAAAGTTCCCCATCAGGTTGAACCAGGCTTTGGGAGGATTCTCGAACATCGGCTTCGGAGCATCGCCGAAGGCAGTAGTGACAATGGATTTAGCACCGCCGTAGACATAATCCTTATTCAGCCAGATCTTGGACATCACTTCCACCGCGTTCTTCACTTCCGGCGAAGTGAACGGCAGCTCCCCGCTTACCCACTTGTCGTAATTCTCAGGCGTCGTGGTCCGCAGCATGATGTTCTCCACCCAATCGGTTGCCGCCCAGCCGGTTGCCGCGCCGCTCTCGATACCGATTGCCCAGGCCGGATCACCGTCTTTGGCGATTTGCTCCGTCAGAGCCATCATCTCATCCCAAGTCTGCGGAACCGTATATCCCGCTTCATCAAATTGCTTCTTCGGATACCAGACCAGGCTCTTCACATTACTGCGGTTCCAGATCCCGGCCATAATCTTGCCATCCTTGCCGTCCATGGTGGACATATCCAACCAGCTCTTATTGTAATTGGCCGTCAGCTTCGCCTGATCCAGCACCCCGGTCAGATCGATAACCTTGCCGGTCTTGGCAATAGAGGCCAGAAGGCCCGGCTGCGGGAAGTCCGCGATATCCGGCGCATTGCCGCCATCAACCCGGATATTAATCGTGGCTTCGAATTCCTTGGAGCCTTCATATTGAATATCAATGCCGGTTTTCTCTTCGAATTCCTTAATGCTGCTCTCAAACTTCACCTGGTCCGCATCAACAAACGGTCCGAACATCGTGACCTTCGTGCCTTTATATTCACCCTTCATCGCCAAGTCCAACGGGCTGCCTGATGCAGCGGGATCTGGGCTGTCTGTTGATGCTGCGTTGTTATCTGCCGACGGTGCTTTTGGCGCTTCTGTAGCCGCCGGGGCCTGCGTTGGTGCAGCGTTGTTATTGCCGCCGCAGCCGCTGAGCATCATGGTGAAGGATAGACACAGCACCATCGCAAGTGACAGTTTACGTGCTGGAGCTTTCTTCATTGTTTTATACATCCCCTTTAATTGTTTTTAGAGACTGCATCAATCCAGCTTCGTTACCGGAACCCCTTCCGGCAGAGCAGCAACTCACCCCCTTATCGAAATTCACGGACACCAGGCACCCGCACCCATTAACACCGCCAACTCAAACGTACATTCTCCATATTCCACTATAATGTATGCGCTTCCAATAGTGCGTTAGTACCTTCTGCTGCAGGTGGGTTTCCTGAAACAGTTCCTGAACCGGTTCCCGAAACGATTCGCTCGTATTTCTGTAACCCTCCGCTCTGAAAAGCTTTTCAGAATACCGCGAAGAAACCGTGCTGCCCTATCCCGGGCAGCCGCGCTTCAGCCCGCCGGAACTACCTTTCACTTCTCACGCGAGGATTCTCTTACGATTAGCTTATGTTCCATCTTCTCTTTCATGACAGCCACCTTGCCCGTGGTCAACAATTCATGCAGCTTCTCGGCCGCCCGGTATCCCAGCTGATAGATAGGCTGTGCAATTGTTGTCAGCTTCGGAATGAACATCCCCGACATCCGCAGATTATCGAAGCCGATGACCGACACCTGACCGGGAACCAGAATATTGCGGTCCTTCAAGTAAGAGATGGTTCCCATAGCGAACTCATCCGCTACACAGAATACTGCGGTTAGCTCCGGATATTCAGTGAACAGCTCGTGCGTTGCCTGATAAGCCTGCTCAAAGCGGTGGTTGGCGTACTTGATTTTCGGGATATTACGCTCCAGCCCCGATTCGCCCAAGGCTCTCACGAACCCCGCCATCCGCGGTGGCCCGGACACCGAATTATCATGATTGAAGCCGATCATCCCGATCTCCCGGTGCCCCAGCTCAATCAGGAATTTCACAGCATCATACGCCGCCTTCTCATCATCCACCTCGACCGACGCTACCTCGTACTCATCGGAATGGGAGGAGACCAGCACAAAGGGAATTCTGCAGTCCACCAGCTTCTCATAATACTCAGGGTGCAGAATATCACTGGCGAACACAACGCCATCCACCTGCTTCTCATGAAAAGTATCCATATAGGACAGTGTCCGCTCCTTGTCACGGTCTGTATTGCAGATCATCAGACTGTAACCGAGCTTAATGCAGGCATCCTGCATTCCCCGGATCACGCCTGCGAAATACAGGTTCTCAATATCGGGAATGAGCAGCCCGAGGGTGAATGACTTCCTGTAAATTAGCCCCCGTGCGAATGCATTAGGCTGATACTTGAGCGCTTCTATCGCTTCAATGACCCGGACGCGCTTGCTCTCCACTACCGTATCCGGCGCATTCATTACACGGGACACGGTACTGATGGATACTCCGGCCATCTTGGCGACATCTCTGATTGTTGGCTTCATAGTCTGACTTCCTTCTTATTCGTTTAGCCCGAAACGTGTGCCCTCCTTATCAGGATTGGCCTAGCCGCTTAAGTTAGAAAAGCTTTTCAAAGCGATTATAGCAAGGCTCCCTTAAATTGGCAAGCAAATTGTTATGCGCTTATATTATTGTCTAAGGAGCGCATGCTGCATGGTTGTAGCAGTCCAAATTCATTCCAGAAGCAACTGCACTTTCCTCCCTCCAGATCGCTTCTCCCCGTCATGCTGCTTACTTAAAGTGTGTAAATTATATTATTTCATGTTATAATTGGCGGGTATCTTGATTCATGGCTGCAAATAATGCTACTGATGCTGTAGGCATCTACTATAGGAGGGATTCATGTGAAGCAATTGCACGACATACCATTCTCCGTACTGGATTTGGCCCCTATCCGGGAGGGCGGAACGGCGGCGGATTCTTTTCATAACACCCTTGACTTGGCCCGTCATGCTGAGAAATGGGGGTATAACCGTTACTGGCTGGCAGAGCATCATAATATGACCGGCATTGCCAGCTCCGCTACCTCCGTTGTTATCGGACATGTGGCGGCCGGAACCAGCTCCATCCGCGTGGGTTCAGGCGGCATCATGCTCTCCAACCATGCACCGCTGGTGATTGCCGAGCAATTCGGCACGCTGGAGTCCCTGTATCCGGGACGGATTGATCTGGGTCTGGGCAGAGCCCCCGGCTCCGACCAGGCAGCCGCCAGAGCACTGCGCCGCAGCCTCGGCAGCGATGGCAGTGAATTCCCCGAGCAGCTAAGTGAGCTGCGGGCTTATTTCGACCCTGAAGGATCAGGCTCCCGCCCGGCCGGTGTCCGCGCCGTGCCCGGCGAAGGACTGAACATCCCGATTTGGCTGCTTGGCTCCAGCGGCTTCAGTGCCCAGCTTGCGGGCCAGCTGGGTCTGCCTTTTGCTTTTGCCAGCCACTTTGCACCGGATTATCTGCTGCCGGCCCTGCATCTGTACCGTACCAGTTTCAAGCCTTCAGCTGTACTGGGCGAGCCTTATGTTATGGTGGGCTTGGGAATTACGGCGGCGGATACGGTAGAGGAAGCGCGCAGACTTGCCACTTCCCAGCAGCAGCAATTCCTGAACATTATCCGTGGCCGCACCGGCAAGCTCCAGCCGCCTGTAGACAGTCTGGACGGAATCTGGACCTCCCAGGAGAAGGCGCTGCTTATGAGCAAACAGCAATACTCCATTGCGGGCGACCAGGCCCTGATCGAAGAACGGCTGCTGCAGATTCTCGAAGAGACGGATGCCGATGAGTGGATTATCGCTTCACAGATCTATGATCACTCTGCCCGCTTACATTCGTATGAGCTTGTGGCCGACCTGTTGAAGAAGTAACAAGCTGTAGTACGGTGTCAGATTTAAAAGGGTGGATAAGCTTGTGAAACTCGGCGGTTCGTGTAATAAAATCCTATCATCCCAAAAAATCTAACGGACCGAAGAGACCTTATTCCCACGAGAAAGCCACCTTTTGCAGCGTAACGGACTCAGGCGACCTTATCGTCGTTCTGCGGGACGTTTGGAGTTGAGTTGCAGGGGATAAGGTCCTTGCAGTCCGTTAATCTCCCAAGTGACGACTTTCTTCCCGGATAAGAGCACCTCAGTCCGTTACGCTAAGCCAAACGCCCCTAAAGAACTAAAGCCCCCCCCTTTGGAAAAGATGTAATTGAAGGGGATTTGCTTCGGTTTACTAATTTGATTACTGGCCAGTCTATATATTTAGCCCATTTAACTACCTGTGGAGTACTCCATTGGGTAGCTAAGTGGGCTATTTTAGCATTGGAGCAAGTGATTATTAAAAAACCAGATTAAGAATGAAGAAAATCTTAGCTGCTCAGTGAAATATATAAAGTCAATTTTGCAAAAGACAAATGTGTTCGGTGCAGAAATTATTGAGCCGAGCCTCCCCACCCACATCGTTCTTTATAAAACACAAAATTAATAAAAAACAGAGAATTAATGAGTTAACCGCAGTGAACATTAAATAAATTCCGTTTATTCATAATAAACGCCCGAATTCATTCACTTAAAGTATCTTTTCCTGTTTTTCTTTATGCTTAATTTCGATTATACTGTAACTAATATTCGTTATAACGAACAATAGCGTATTCTTACCATTCCGGCCTATTCATCGCATGTTCAGGCTTATCCAGACCCGCTAATACTCGTTCTGATTTATACTATCGCTTTGATATGTAGTAGTTCTTTAAAAAACTACTTTATTCGACAAACTACGATTCAGAAGCGCGAACCTGGGCGGATTATGGCTGGGGGCTGCCGGAGGTCTGCAACGAAAGGGGCGGGGAGAGTGAAGAAGAGACATACAACCATAATCGGCGCGTATATTTTGGCTGTTCTTGCAGGTATGATCTGGCATGCCGGAGGGGTCAGCGCTGAGGATACGATCAAGCTCACCGTCAACTCGCATACGACCAGCACGGCAACCATGAACAACATGCAGCCGGGAGATACGATGGCTTCGGATTATAAGATTATCAATGACGGAAATGATCCGTTCGATTATGCAGTTGCCTTCCAGTTCCGCTCCGGGGACGCAGATCTGTACAATATCCTGCAAATGACTCTGCAAAAAGAGGGAGTAATCCTCTATTCAGGGGTCATGAGCGAGGCCCCGGGTGTGGTGACCATCGGCTCGCTTGCCGGAGGGGAAGAGGAAGCTATCGAAATGAAGGTGTTGTTCCCGCCGGAGGCAGGCAACGAGTTCCAGGAGAAGACGGTAAGTGTCGCCTTTGAATTTACAGCTACAGCGGAGCCTGCGCCTACAACCGCGCCAACCTCCTCACCGCAACCGACGGCTGAGCCAGCGGCTTCAGCTACACCTTTACCCGGGTCAACACCGGACACCACGGTCAGTCCCGGAAGTACGCCAGCAGCAACAAGTGCCCCTACGGATTCAACAGCAGGCACAGTCTCTCCTGGCGTTACACCATCGCCATCACCAGCAGCGACGGCAACACCGCCTGCGGGTGGAGTAACTGTAAGTGAAGATCCTGTTCCGCTAGGCGGAGGGGAAGAGGACGGCGGCAACCATCCGTCCGCAACCCCGGATTCCGGAGCCGCTGCACTTGGCAGCACACCAGCCCCTTCACCAGGGAAAGAGGTCAACCTCACAGACGACACGCTTCCGCTGGGCGGACCGGAGGAAGACGGCAGACTGCCGGACACAGCCAGCCCTTGGTACAATCTGATTGCGGCCAGCCTGGTTGCCGCCATGATCAGTGCGCTTGTACTCCGCAGGCTGGGCCAGAAGAAGTAACTTTATGTATAGGTAAGGAGGAGAGAGAGCATGAAGATGCGCAGCGGGTTCACTTTAGCCGTCAAGCTGATCTTCCTGCTCTCCTTGTGCGTTATGGTGTATTCCGCCTTCCAGATCCTCAAAGCGCCCGCCGAAGCCCGAGAAGCCCTGAGAATCTGGGACAAAAAGAGGGAGGAAGCCCAGCTTCCCGTAACTTCCGAAGAAGAAACGCCGCTTCCTGAAGGTATGATCAGCAGCGCGGAAGCACCAAAGGGTGACCAACCTGCTTATATAGCAGGAGAGGTAATTGGAGAGATCTATTTTCCGAAGCTGAAGAAGCGGGTCGCCATTCTGGAGGGAACCGGACGGGCGGAGCTTAAGCAGGGTGCCGGACATGACGAAAGCAGTGCCGCCCCGGGCGCCTCCGGGAACAGCGTGCTGGCCGGACACCGTGACACCGTCTTCCGCAGCCTCGGCGAGCTGGAGACTGGAGACACACTTGAGCTTGCGACAGCGGACGGAACCTTCACCTATGAAGTGACCGGCAGCCGGATTGTTGATGGAGATACACGGGGAGCGATTAAGCCCAGCAGAGACCCCATACTCACCTTGATTACCTGTTACCCGTTCTCTTACGTGGGCGCAGCGCCCGACCGCTACCTGCTCTCAGCCAAGCTTATCTCCAGCCAGTCTACGGTGCAGCAGCCATAATCCGGGTTCCCTCTCCTTCCCCCTCTCCCGCTTCCCTACTGCCTTCCTCACTCCAACTTTTCCCTCGCCTCCCTCCAGCCAGCTATCCCCCTTCACTCCACACCATCCGCCTAAAGTATGAGACCCGGGCCGGATCGTGATAATATAGACATACGAAGCTGAAGAGGAGATGACCCGCATTGAAGGAAGAGTTAATTAGACGTTTTGTATCGTATGCTGAAATGGATACCCAATCCAGCGAGGACAGCGAGACCTGCCCGTCCACTCCAGGCCAAATGGTACTGGCGCATAAGCTGGCAGAGGAGCTGCAGGAGCTGGGACTGACGGAGATTACGGTGGACGAGCATGCCTATGTCATGGCCTCGCTGCCCGCTAATACAGATAAAGAGGTTCCGGTAATCGGCTTCCTGGCCCATCTGGATACCGCCACGGATTTCACCGGTACGAATGTGAAGCCGCAGATTGTAGAGAACTATGACGGGCAGGATCTGGTGCTGAATGAAGCCCAGAATATTATCCTGTCCACGAAGAGCTTCCCGGAGCTGAGCGGCTACAAGGGGCATACGCTCATTACGACTGACGGCACCACCCTGCTGGGGGCGGACAACAAGGCAGGCATCGCTGAGATCATGACGGCTATGGCCCATCTGCTGGCGCATCCGGAGATTAAGCATGGCAAGATCCGCGTCGCTTTTACCCCCGATGAAGAAATTGGACGCGGCCCGCATAAGTTCGACGTTGCCGCCTTCGGCGCTTCCTATGCCTACACCGTGGACGGAGGCCCGCTCGGAGAGCTGGAATATGAGAGCTTCAATGCCGCCGCCGCCAAAATCAGCTTCCATGGAGTCAACGTCCATCCCGGTACAGCCAAGGGCAAGATGATCCATTCGTCCAAAATCGCCATGGCCTTCCATCTCCGTCTGCCCGCCGGTGAAGCTCCTGAATTCACAGACGGCTACGAGGGATTCTACCATCTGATCTCCATGCAAGGCAGTGCCGAGCACAGCAAGCTGCATTATATTATCCGTGATTTTGACCGCGACAGCTTCGAGAACCGCAAATCGAATATCGCCGCGATTGTGGAGGAGTTCAAATCTACGTACGGGGCGGACAACATCGTGCTGGAGATGAATGACCAATACTATAATATGCGCGAGAAAATCGAGCCCGTCCGGCATATCGTCGATATCGCCCGGGAAGCGATGGAGGGCCTCGGAATCACGCCGGTTATCCGTCCAATCCGCGGAGGGACTGACGGCTCACAGCTCTCATATATGGGGCTGCCTACACCGAATATTTTCACCGGAGGCGAGAATTTCCACGGCAAATTTGAATACGCCTCTGTAAACGTCATGCTGCAGGCTGTACAGGTGATCGTTGAGATTGCCCGTCTGGCGGAGCAGAAAGCATAAGCAGGGCTATAGGATGCAGCAAGGAAATCCCCGTTCAAGCGTACTCCGCTCATTCGGGGATTTCCGTGCTGCGCGGAGCTCTATCTTCACCTCTTGCGAGTACCTCGCGGTATCCCTCTCCCCAATGCTTGATGCTAAGAATCGCGGTCTCCAGGCCCTGTGCCCATTCGGTCAAGGAATACTCTACCTTCTGCGGCACCTGCGGGTACACCTTCCTGTGGACCAGGCCGTCACGCTCCAGATCCCGCAACTGCATCACCAGCATCCGCTGAGTAATGCCGGGGCATAATCTGCGCAGCTCGTTGAACCGCTTCGGCCCGCTGATCAGATGATAGAGCAGAACACCCTTCCACTTCCCGCCAATAACTTCAAGGGTCCGCTGCAATGAGCTGTTCTCCGCCCCGCAATCCACGCCCTCTGCCTCATCAGAGCCTCCGTCTCTTCCTTGTACGTTCATCTCTGCCGCACCCCATTTCCGGTCGTCCCTGATTTAGTACAATTGTATCATAGATGCCGATACGGCAAAAACCCCGTGCCGCCTGGAACAACGGGCGCACGGGGTTCTTAACATGCTATGGTCACAGACCGTTATCTGTCTGTCAGACTTATTTCTTCACCGGCAGCCAGCCCGGCGTATGGATCAGCGCTCTCCAGAGCGGGTCCGGGATCACAAGCTCTGCTTGGGCATCTGGATCAAGCTCTGTCTTAATCTCATCGGCCCGGCCCCCGGCCAGCTTCTGCACCCAGTCCGGTTCAATCAGCAGCGGGCGGCCCAGAGCCACCAGGCTGATGCCGCTGTCCAGACTCTTCAGGGCGTCGGCGGCAGAGTAGAGCGAGCCTACGCCAATTACCGGAGCCTTGTCTCCCGCCCGGTCTACGATCTGTTCAATGCGCGGACGGCTGTCCTCCGTTCCCCGGCGCGGCAGCGACCACAGCTCCATGAGGGAGGCGTGCAGGTAATCCAGTCCCTCCGCTGTCAGCGCATCGATTAGGGCAAACGTGTCAGCCATTGTAATTCCCGGTGTCTCCGGCTCTTCAGGCGAGAAGCGGTAGCCTACAAGGAATGCCCCCTGCGCATGCTGCTTCACGGCAGCCTTGACACTGCGCAGAACGGCCAGCGGGAAGGTGAGCCGCTTCTGTAGATCCCCGCCCCAGCGGTCTTCGCGTCTGTTGGAATGCGGCGAGAAGAATTGCTGCAGCAGATATCCGTTCGCGCCGTGAATCTCAACGCCATCGAAGCCGGCCTCAATCGCCCGGCGTGTGGCTTCTCCGAAATCAGCGATAATTCCGGTAATCTCTTCGTCTGTCAGCGGGCGCGGAACAGTACCCTGTCCACCGCCCGGCAGCTCAGCCGGCACATCGCTCGCACTGACAGGCTGCCCGTCAACCAGCTGCTCCGGCGGGCATTGACGTCCGCCATGGAAGATCTGGAGCACAGCCTTCGCTCCTTCGCCCTTGATGGCCTCTGCCAGCTCACGCAGGCTTGGAATCAGACCATCATGGTCAGCTCCGAATTCGCCCGGGAAGCCTTTCCCGCCGCGTGAGACATAGACACAGGCGGTGATGACCATCCCCGCCCCGCCCGATCGGCGGATATAATAGTCCAGCTCCGGCCGGGAGACGGTTCCATCCTCATTCGAGGAGAAGTTAGTCATCGGCGCCATGACCACACGGTTCTTCAGTTCAATCCCGTTCTTGAATTTGAATGTCTCCAGCAGCGGGCTATATTGTGTATTAAGCATACCTACCAGCCTCCATTTATAAAATCTTCACAAATGTTATTATACAATTTAATTTTGCGCAATACAAATACAGTGACTTCGTTTACGGATGCTATTTATCACAGTGAGGTGAATCTTTCCAGATTACCTTCTCCCCGTAATTCTTGCCCCAGTCATACATCATACGCAGCACCGGCATCAGAGTATGTCCATACTCAGTCAGGGAGTATTCGACCCGCGGAGGAACCTCCGCATAGACCTTCCTGAATACCAGCTGATCCTCCTCCAGCTCGCGAAGCTGGTTGGTCAGCATTTTCTGGGTGATATGGGGGATCAGCTTCTTCAATTCACTGAAGCGTTTGGTCCCTTCCAGACCCAGGTGCCACAGTATAATCAGCTTCCACTTGCCGCCGATCACAGCGAGCGTGAGCTCCTTCTCGCAGTTGATCTCCTTCAGATTGATGCGGTCTTTAATTTCAGTAGCCAATATCCAGCCCCCTTCCGGCTATAATCATAATACAAATCCATCAGCCACTGCACATAGGCAGCAAAGGATGCCCTCCCGTCAAGGAAAGCATCCGTGTGATAGCTTTATTGTATTCCAAGCTCTATTCTATTCCAAATCGTATACTATTCCAAATTGGCATGCTTGCCGAACATCCGGCCGGAGGTCTGCCCCGTCTGCTCCATAATCCGCAGGATGACTGCATCATAGAATACAAGCAGCGTCTGTTCAAATAAGGAGGCCATCGGCTGCAGCGTTGTATAGCCGCCATCCGGCCGTTCCTTGGGAGCGCCAGGCAGCTTGACTGCATGATCTGCGAGACGTCCGAGCGCCGAGTCCGGCTGAATGGTTACCAGGACAACAGCTGCTCCGATTGCCTTGGCTTTCTCAGCCATGGAGACAAGCCCCTTCGTCTCGCCTGAGCCGGAACCCAGTACAAGCACATCGCCGGGGCCTATGCCCGGCGTTACCGTCTCTCCGACCACATAGGCTGTCCGCCCGGCCTGCATCAGCCGCATGGCAAAGGCCCGGCCCATCAGGCCGGAACGTCCGGCACCGGCCACGAAGATCTGGCCCGCACGCAGCAGCAGCTCCACCAGCACCTCGCCCTCTCCGGCATCCAGCCCGGAGAGGGCGCCTTCCAGCTCCTTCACAATTTCACGTGCGTAATGCTGCGTGTCCATGGCTGCTTAAGCCTGGCTTACAAGGCGCTTCATTTCCGCTGCAGCTGCCTTCATGTCGGCTTCGCCGGTAATACCGCCGCCCACGATTACCAGATCAGGCTGCGCAGCAATCACTTCAGGCAGCGTACTCAGCTTGATGCCGCCGGCAATTGCAGTTTTGGCGCGGGTCACCACGCTCTTAATATCTTTCAGATCCGCGAAGGAATTCTTGCCTTCGGCCTGATGGTCATAGCCGGAATGCACGCAGACATAATCCACACCCAGCGCATCCACTTCAGCGGCTCTGGCCTTGAGATCCTTCACGTTAATCAGATCGACCAGGATCTCAGCGCCCGTCTTCTTCGCTTCCTCCACCGCACCGCGGATCGTTGAATCATCGGATACACCCAGTACAGTCACGATGCCCGCGCCCGCTTCTACTGCCTTCATAACCTCGTATCCGCCAGCATCCATGATTTTGAGATCGGCCAGCACCGTAAGCGCCGGAAAAGCCTCCTTGATCGCTTTTACCGCATGCAGCCCCTCATTGATAACGACAGGTGTTCCAATCTCAACGATATCTATAGATTCGGCAACCTCTGCAACAACCGCCTTGGCTCCAGCAATATCCACCAGATCGAGTGCTAACTGTAATTTCATATGTGTAAGTTCTCCTTTTTCGTTAATGATTTTGTGAAGTGTTGTTTCTCAGTTTAGGGATATACTGCCGATAAGGGAAGTAGGCACTTTTTTGTGAGGTAGTCACCTGGAGGATACTATTGGACAAAGCCGGGGCATTTCCAGGCAACATGCCCGAAAATCCTACTGCATTTTCACAACAGCTGTGCTACCATACATTTGATCCGAAGATTCACAGCCGTATGGAATCCTAATAAGAAGGTGTACGATGGAAACAAGTAAGCCCAAAACATTCAACCTAATGAAGCTGACCTGGCCGATCTTCCTGGAGCTGTTCCTGTTCATGCTAATGGGCAGTATGGATACCTTCATGATCAGCTCGGTGTCCGATGATGCAGTCTCCGGTGTTGGAGCGGCCAATCAGATTATTGCCATAGCTATTCTGGCGCTTAGTGTCATCGGGAATGGCGCGGCGATCGTCGTGTCGCAATACCTCGGCTCCAAGCAGCCCAAGGAGGCCGCCAAAGTGATCGGCAATGCGGTTACCCTGAACCTTGCGGTAGGAATCGTACTTAGTACAGTCATGCTGCTATTCGGAGGTCATCTGCTGCAAGCACTGAACGTGAAGGGCGACATTCTCGCCTACGCCCGCTCGTATATCAACATTGTCGGAGGCGCGATCTTCCTGCAGGCCCTCATCAACGCGCTGGCTGCAACTATCCGCACCCACGGCTTCACCAAGCAGACGATGGCAGTATCGCTGCTGATGAACGTTATCCATGTCGGCGGTAACTATCTGCTGATCTTCGGCCATTTCGGTCTGCCTGCGCTTGGCGTAGAGGGTGCTGCCGTATCCACCGTAATCAGCCGCTCCATCGCTCTCCTGATCTTCTTCCTGCTGCTCTACCGGATTATGGAGGTACGTGTGAAATGGAGCTATTACGTTCACCTCTCCAAGAAATATGTGCTGCAGATTCTCAAAATCGGTATTCCATCCGCCTTCGAATCGGTAATGTACCAATGCTGCCAGCTCGTCTTCACCCTGTACATCACCTATTTGGGGGCCGAGGCCATGGCTACCCGCCAGTATGCGGTTAATATCTCGAACTATATCTTCCTGTTCAGCGTAGCGGTGGCAATGGGGACCTCAATTATTGTGGGCCATCTTGTAGGTGCAAGGCGGACGCAGGAGGCTTACTCACGGGTATTCACCAGTGTGAAGTGGGCGCTGCTGGTCACAGTGATCATGGATCTGATCGTCATTCTATTCCGCAAGCCGCTGCTGGGCCTATTCACGGATAATGAGCTGATTATCACCATGGGCGCCCAGGTGATCCTGCTCAGCTTCTTCCTGGAGACCGGGCGGACCTGCAATCTGGTCATTATCAACTCGCTGCGCGCGTCGGGCGATGCCAAGTTCCCGGTCTACATGGGCATGATTTCTATGGTGTGCATGAGTCTGCCGCTGGGCTACTTCCTGGTCTTCACGCTTGATCTGGGTCTGGCCGGGGTATGGCTGGCCACCGCGTTCGACGAATGGGTGCGGGCCGTCATTATGTATTTTCGCTGGAAAAGCAGAGCCTGGGAGAAGCACGGCCTGATCCAGCATGAACCGCAGGAAGCCGTTCCGGCAGCCCCGGCGCACTAATTCTGCGGCCGCTCCCCGCACAAATAAGGGATGTTAATCAGCCACCGGAAATACGGCTGATTAGCATCCCTTTGTCGCAAGCTTGTCCCCTGCTCAGTTCCCTTTGGCTACTGCAATTTTATGCCTGGCTGCGAACTGCTCGGGCGTGACCGCTTTGCCGAACAGCGCCTGAATCATATCCAGATGGACCTGGGCAGCATTCGGCTTCATCTGCACATCCGCGAACAAGGTAATACTGCTGGCATTGTTCAGTTCATTCAACAGATCCACGTATAGCTGCGGCAGCTTCTCATTCGTGGTATCAACCTTGGTCGCCGGTATCACCCCCGCACTCGTCACTGAAGCCTCGCCCCATTTGAAGACGAAGTATTCGACAAAAGCCTTAGCCTCCTCCTTCACTCTGGACGATTCCGCTACGAACAGTCCGACACCCGGACCGCCTACCCAGTCGCCGGAATTCCCCTTCCCGCCTTCCACCGCAGGGAATTTGAAGAAGCCAACCTTGTCCTTGAAGGCCTGCGGAATCTCCGGGTTGGTCGTGAAGTTGGGCAGCTCCCAGGTACCGGTCAGGTACATGGCCGCCTTTTCCTCCATGAATTCCGATTTGCCCTCATCATATGACAAGCCGTTGAAGCCGTTGTTGAAGGCGTTCATATCAACGAGGTTCTGTACTTCCGCCGCAGCCTGCACCAGTCCGGGATCATCGAAATAACCCGTCCCGTTCGTCGCCCGCTTCAGCGTCTCACTTCCGGCCATGCGGTCTGCCAGATACATATACCACAGCGAGCCTGTCCACCGGTCCTTATTGCCCAGCGCCACGGGAGGCACACCATGACCGGAGAGCACTCTCACAACTGCCTTGAACTCCTCATACGTTGAAGGCACCTGAAGATTATATTGGGCGAAGATTTCTTTATTATAAAAGATCGGTGAGATGTTCATCTCCAGAGGCAGCGCATAGGTCTTGTTATCGACAACATAAGACTCTGTAGTACTCTTCACGAACTTATCCTTAAGCTGCCCGCCGTTCAGGATGTCATCCAGCGGAGCGAATAATCCGCCTTTTACATAAGGCTCCATGAAGCCGGCGGCCCAGGTTATGCCCACATCGGGAAGGTCATTGGAGGCGGAGAGCACCTTGAGCTTGCTTTTATACTGCTCATTCTCCAGCACATCCTGCCTGATGAAGATACCCGGATGCTCCTTCTCGTATTCTGCGATAATCTGGCTGACCAGCTTATACTGCTGCGCAGAGAGTCCGGCGGGCCAGATGTGCATCATATGAATGGTTATGTTGGGGGAAGAGGCGCCATTAGCTGCCAGCGTACTATTATTGTCTCCCGCAGAGCCGCAACCCGTCAGAACAAGCACCCAGATACAGGCCAGGAGCAGCCCCTTGGTCATGTGATTCCTTCGCATTGCATTGCCTCCCCATCTCACATTGCAAAAGGCCGAACTTACCCATGTAATCGCTATCATTAAAATTCTAGCATCGTACTCCGAGGCAGATAAGGGCACACTTATTGGCTAAAATACCACATTTATTGGATTTCCTGAGCTCCGCCCTTCATCTGCTGACGGTAACGGCTAGGGCTTATGGCCTCCAGGGACTTGAATACCTTAATGAAATATTTATCCGTCCGGTACCCTACACGCTCTCCGATCTCCCCGACCGGCAGCGCAGTCTGGAGTAATAACTCCTTCGCCCGCTGAATCCGCAGACGGGACAGATATTCAGTGAAGGACACCCCGGCCTGCTCCTTGAACAGCACGCTGAAATAGCTGGCATTCAGGTGAATCAGCCCCGCTACCTCAGCCATCGTCAGCTGTTCATGCAGATGCTGCTCCACATAGGCAATTGCCTCCTTAACCGGCTGCCCCATCCCGGCCTGCTCCGGGTCAATCTCCAGCAGCTTGTGATCCACCAGCTTCTCCAGCTTCACATGGCGCTGCTGCTCCTCCTCCCGCTTCAGCGCATCCTCAACCACTGTCAGCAGCTCGGACTTGTCCAGCGGCTTCAGCAGATAATTGACCGCCCCCAGCCGCATTGCCTGCTGAACATAATCGAACTCCGCATAGCCGGAGATGACAATGATCACCGGCTTCCGGGGAGATTCCTGCAGCGAATGGATCAGATCCAGCCCGCTCACCTCCGGCATGCGCACATCTGTAATCAGCAGATGAACCCGCTCCTGCCGCAGCCGCTCGCGCGCTTCCACCCCGTTGTCACAGGTCTCCACGATATACCGGCCTGCCGCCCATACCTCCAGCGTCTGCTTAATCCCCTGACGCGTTCTTGGTTCATCATCTACGATTAGAATCGTCTTATTGCCCAGACTCATCGGTATCTCCTCCATTGCTTGGAATCTCAAACCTTATTACGGTCCCCTCCGACCGCCGGCTCTCCACGATCAGGCCTTCCGTCTGCATGCCCGCTTCCGCGTAGTACAGCTTCAGCCGCCGCTGCACATTCACCAGCCCCACTCCGCTGCCCTTGGCAGAGACCGGCGGCCCGCCATCCAGCGCAGCGCGGAGCGCCAGCAGCGTAGCCTCATCCATACCCGGCCCGTTGTCCGACACCTCCACTGAGGTCCACCCCTTGCGGGAGGAGGGGGTGATTACGACTCCAATCACGCCCTTGCCCACGCGGCTCTCCACTCCATGGAGAATCGCGTTCTCGACAATCGGCTGAATCAGCAGCTTGGGCACCGGTACAGCAGCCTCATGCGGATCAAGCCTGATGTCCCAGGACAAGCGTTCCCCCATCCGCATCTCCATAATCCGCAAATACCGCCTGATCTGCTCGACCTCTTCGCTCAGCGTTACCCATTCATCCTTGTTATGGGGGCTGCCGATAATGTAGCGGAACAGCCTGGACATCATGACCACGAGTCCGGCCAGCTCCTCCTCCCCCTTCTCCTCCAGCGACCAGTTGAAGGCCTCCAGCGTATTGAACAGGAAATGGGGATTGATCTGCGCCTGCAAGGCTTTTAGCTCAGTCCGGCTCTGCAGGACCTCCTTTTCATAGACCACCCTGATCAAATCATTAATATTAGCGACCATACCGTTATAAGTATTATTCAGCTCCCGCAGCTCCATGGTAGATACCTTCTGCGAATTGGGGGTCAGCACCCCCATGCGGGATTTGCGCATCGCCCGGATCAGGTGAATGATCGGCCGGGTAATCATTGTCGACAGCAGGAAGGATATAATCAGAAACAGCAGGGTTCCGATTCCGCCGGACACCAGCAGCACCGTCCGCAGCACAGACAGCCCCTTGGTCACATAGCTGACAGGCGTCAGTACCAGCAGCGTCCAGGAGGTCTTATCCGAGCGCAGCTTGACCTGCACATACTCCTTGCCCCGGAAGCTGACCGTCTGATCCCCGCTCTCCAGCAGCGGCAGCAGATCCTCCTGCGGTGTTCCGCTGCTCCCGAGGAGCTGGCCTTCATCATTCACGAGCAGCACTGACTCCCCGCTGTCGCTGCCGGAGAACGGATCATCAAGCTGGAAGTAGCTGCGCTGGATGCGGGCCATCAGGTAGCCTCCCCGCGAGAACCAGCGGTCCATCAGGCTGACCTGGCGGATCGCCAGCAGGCTCTGTTCATCATGCGGATCAACGCCGATCCAGACCAGCCGCCCCTTCTGGGCGTTAGCCTCACTGATATGCTGCTCGTTAATTCTGCTCTCCAGGCTGCCTTCCTTAATCGGGAACAGAAGCCTGTAATCAGCGGTATATAGCTCCAGCGAGCCCACGCTCGGCATGTACGCCTGATAGCTGGAGACAATCTGCAGCAGCGACTGGCGCTGATTGAAGGACACCTCATTGCCGTCCAGCTCCTCCAGCAGCAGCTGCTGGACGGTAGGATGATTGGCCACCTGCTCCATCAGACCGTCAATCTGACCGGTCAGCGCGTCCAGCCTTCCGTTGGCCTGAACCGCCGTCTGCTGGATATGCCGCTCGGCATTATTTTTGAGCAGAATAGAGACACGGTCATACACAAATATCCCGGACACCAGAATAATAATGAGCATCACCAGCAAAAAACCGATGAATATCTGATTGCGCAGTGTGTTGAGCTCTCTGAACCTCTGAAGCATCAGAATTCCCTCTTTCGTTGGCAGCGTTTCCAACTCTATTCTCCAAACCCCGGAAGTTTTGTCAAGCTAAATCATTGCCCATCCTAACATATGAACGGGCTCACTATGTCGCCGCCACACGCATACATTCGGCCCATAGGTCTGCGTGCCGCCACAATGTATGCTGTTTTTAACATACATTTGGCCCATGCGCCTGCGTGCCACCACCTCGCCATCCTTTGTAAGCAGTGAGAAACCTATAAATTATATTTCAACAAAAAAAACCTTAGCACAGTTCTCCCGCTTCAAGGAGCTGCCCTAAGGGCTTACACAAAAGACTACTTAGATGAACATCAACGGAGTAATCCATTCGAAATGCAGGGCAGCCCACAGCAGAGCCAGCAATACCGCGCCGATGCAGTAACTCATGACTTTGCGGCGGGTCGGCTCCAGATATATATCCAGCGGAATCAAGATCAGAATCAGACCAATCGCAATGATGTTCAGCATAGGCTTATGATAAAAAATCCCCGCTGCATTCAAGGCAACCGCAAGGAGCGTCAGAAGCAGAAAATATTTTCTCATAGCTCCATCATCCCTGTATTTGCCATTATTGTCAAACAAAAAAAATAGCCCATTGCGGGCAAGAAAAAGACAGCTGTATAAGCTGGCTATCCTCTAATTCTGTATGAACCGGCCAGAGAGCGGCAGCCTTAGCGGATAGTCACACTCTTCTTAACAGCCTTCGCATCCAAATTCTTATTGACGAGCGCAGGCAGCATCTTCATGCTCCGGGTCATAGGCGAATTGCATTGCCAGCAGGTCGGCACATGTTGGAAGGCAAAATTGTCGCGTATCCATCCGGTGCATTCTTCCTTGGTGCAGGACCAGATGGCCGTCTCTTCCTGTGGAAGATCTACTACCGCTTTTTTACGAAAATACATAAGTACCCCTCCTAATAGCTTGGTTAGTGCGTCCTACGGACGGTCATGGCAGAACGGAAGCTACTCCTCTACTACCTGGCCACAAAAAAAACTACCCTCAACTGATGTTAAGGGCAGCTTATTTGTGATATTACAGTTTTACAACGTTTTCAGCCTGTGGTCCACGAGCGCCTTGAGTTACGTTGAACTCAACGCGTTGGCCTTCGTCCAAAGACTTGAAGCCTTCGCCAGTGATTGCGGAGAAGTGTACGAATACGTCGCTTCCGCCTTCAACCTCGATAAAACCGAAACCTTTGTCTGCGTTGAACCATTTTACTGTACCTGTTTGCATGATATTACCTCCAAAGTTTATTTAACACATGTCCTTTTATTCCTACGTATTGTACGAACAAATAAAAATTCACACATTGGAAAAGGATTCATACACAAATGATAACCTTTTACAATATGTGAATTAAGGGTTAAATTTATGATTGACTTTATTGTAGCACATCAATCCCCCAAATGCAAAGCATTATTGCCAAATACCCAAAATAAATTTTAAATTTTAGAGAAGCCTTGCCGGACGCACGGGTTCTTGGCATCAGCCATGCGCCTCCGGCTACAGGATTCAGTCGATATATCCGGCCAGTCCCTTGTCCATCAGGTAATCCATTTCCGCATCCAGAATGGTCTCCACCGTAAGCTCGTCCAGCTTCACATCGCGCTGCGCAGTCACGTAGTCGACCAGATCATCATTATCGATATCAATTTCGCCTTTGGCATTGGCCTTGGCCTTATTGATGAACGTCTGCTCATGCTTCAGCACCAGCCGGATAACAGCCGGGGCCACCTTCGTCTGGGCAGACAATACCTCCACCAGTTCCTGCTCGTTCACTTCATTACTCATCTTCGTTCGTCAGCTCCTTGGATTCTATGAATCCTGATTGTACCACAAGTCCCCTTCGGGCGCGCAGCCTCATCTCCACCAGGGAATAACCGGATATCCGGCAGCCCCTGCGGTTACAGTCTCCCCGATTCTCGGCGTGGCCAGCCGTACCCCTCTCAGCGCCGCAGCAGCCGAGACCCGTTCTGCCGGGTCGGTCCAGTCATGCATCGACAGGGTAAATGCGCCCCAATGGATGGGAATCAGCAGACCTCCCTGCACATCAATGTGCGCCTCGACAGTCTGTTCCGGCAGCATATGGATATCCGCCCAGCGCGGATCGTATTGGCCGCATTCCATCAGCGTGAGATCGAAGGGGCCATAAGTGCGCCCGATCTCGGCAAAATGCGGGCCATACCCGCTGTCTCCGCTGAAGAAGACCTTAGTCTTCTCCCCTTGAATAATCCAGGAGCACCACAGCGTGGTGTTGCGGTCCAGCAGACTCCGCCCTGAGAAATGCCGCGCTGGAGCACAAGTGAAGCTTACCCCTTCATAGGTAAGCGTATCGCCCCAGTCCTGCTCGCGAATCTTGTCGGCGGCCACCCCCCAGCGGCGCAGATGGGCGCCGACACCCAGCGGTACAATGAACAGGCCTACCTTATCCTTCAGCTGGCGGATGGTTCCATAGTCCAGATGATCATAATGATCATGGGAGAGCAGAACCATATCCAGCCGCGGCAGAAGAGCCGCCTCCAGCGGAAGCTGCTTGCTGTAGCGGCGGCCGCCGAGGAACGGAAACGGTGACGGTGCATGGCCCAGCATAGGGTCAAGGAACAGGGTCAGACCGTCCATCTCCAGCAGTACCGCTGAATGCCCGAACCAGGTTACCCGGGTGTCGCGGCCCTGTCCAATAGAGGACGGTAACAGCGGCTGCGGCTGCAGAGGCTCAGCCGGTCTGGAGTGGGGATTGCCCTTAATAAAATCCCTCAGAATGGAGAGTCCGCTGCTTCCGGCCTTCTCGCCGCTCAGGTCTGCAGTCTGCGGATAAGCAAATTTGCCCTTGCTGTATTGGGCGGAACGGAGGTTACGGGCCTTCTCCTGCGTCCCGGCCCTCCGCCCGAACGCCGGATAGACGGTCATGATAAGATACGCAGCGGCAACCACTGCAAGCAGGATGGAAGCAATAATAATCAGGGTCATGCGGTAATCCTTCTTTCTGCGGGTTCGTGCAAATCTCCTATTTCGCCTGGCCCAGCTTGCGGGCAACGATGAGAATAAGCAGCAGCGAGACTGCAATAATGATGGCATTGAAGCCCCAGCGGCCCTGAAGCCACCAGCTTGTGCCGGGCGGATCTGCTGCCGTTACCGGTACCCGGGTCTCTGCACCCAGCGCGGCCTGTACAAGCTTCTCCCCGCCGATCCGGTCTTTGAAATTAATAATATCATACTGCGGAGCAGTTGCCAGTGTGTTGCCATAGAGCAGGGAATACGGCGTCTTCTCCCCACCCGCAAATACAAGCCGGTCTACCAGATACTCTATCTTAATACCAGTGATGGAGATAGGGGCATCATCCAGATTGTAGATAACCACGCGCAGGCTATTAGAGGAGACTGGGGCCTCTGGCTGAATCTCCGTCCGGGAGATCCGGGTATCCTTGAAGTCCAGCCGGTACAGCTCCCCGCTTCCGGTGACCGGTATCTTGATCCCCGCACTGTCATACAGCTCATAGCGCCGCAGGAAATTCCCGGTGCTGCCGAGCATCACCTTCCCGATTTTCAGCCGGTCCGTGTTGCTTATCATGATCTCGGTACGGTTCTCCACCTGCTTAATCTCTGTCTGCGGCGTCTTCTGCCGCATGAATGCAGCCGTGCTCCACTCCCTGCTGCTGTCCACCAGCGTCAGGCCGGGGAACTCCAGCCCTTCCGGGTTGTTCTTCACTACAAGCCGGTAATAACCGAATTTGTAGCTGCGCTCCAGCGTAATGCTGTCTGCACTTAACCCGTTCGTGGCATACAGATCTCCTGTGCCGAGCTGCTCCCAGGCCTGCCCGTCATAGCCGCCCCACACCTCCACATGCTTCAAGAAGGATTCTGCGGGCAATTCGAACACCAGGCGGCTCCCCTGAATATCGACATCCTCGGCAAGCGGCTTAATCTGATAATCCAGCAGGGTATCCGTTCCTCTCACTGCCTTGTGGATCAGGGCTGAGGAGTAGACGACACTATGCTCCTCTACCGTCTCTGCTCCGCTCTCTATATAATAAGGAACCGTAGCACCAGTGTTGTCCTGTATGCGCAGATCACGCAAGTCCTCTGCGGCCGAGCGGTACACCGCTTCATCCAGATACAATTCATAGTACGGAGCCGCCTCCGGGACGGAGATATCACGCGAGAGCTTCCATTGCCCGCCGTCCGTCTTCTCCGCTCTGCCGGATGCCGCTGCCGCACTGTGCGCGGGGATGGTGCCGGAACCCAGCACGAGTCCACTCAATACAGCGAGCAGCACAGCCGCCCTAGCTCTCCGGCCTGTCTTGTTCAGCAAGCGCATAAGCTTCCTCCATTCTGACTGTTATCCGCTGGTAGAGGTAGGATATCCCCAGCAGGCAGAGTCCGAAGCTGAAATAAGCGATGATCTTGCTGCCGGTATTCAGCAGAGTCAAGTCATAGAGCAGCAGCTTGCCGGTTGCCAAGAGGGACAGCGCGAGTCCGAAACGGCGGATATACAGATATCTTTTCCAGAAGCCGTACATAATGAACAGCACGGCCAGCAGCAGATAGAGCAGACTGAAGGCCAGCCCGCCGTCACGCACCTGCATCTGAACCCCCAGGAATGCCGTAACCATCACCAGCAGATAGATGCCCATAGCTACCGGATACAGCTCTATATTCTTATAATCGTGCAGCAGCGTTGTCCGCAGCAGCCTTGCACTGCTGAACCATACGAACACGTTGAATAGAATCAGCACACCCAGCGCCACTACATCGGCTGCAGTGCTGCCGGACCACCCTTCCGGAAGACTGGGCAGACCCAGCGTAATGCCGATACAGACCGCATAGGCAATCCCGTGCAGCACCAGAACCATGATTCGGACCACCTTGTCATACAGAACGTTCACCTTCGGCAGCGCATAAGCCAGTCCAGAGGTTAAGAGACCCGCCAGCAGCAGCTTGTAAAAAGCATTGTGCGCCATATCCTCCGGCACCATCCAGTCATACAGGCGTAATGCTTCATACAACACATACCCGTAGAAATTAACGATAGCCGCATATTTGAACCAGACGGTAGCCTGCACCTCCGCAGGCGTACTGCGGAGCAGCGTCTCCTGAATTGAATAACGGATGGCATATAATAAGGCTACAATCACCATTCCCGCCGTAATAAATGTATATTTCAGATCGAAATAGGAGTTCGTGTAGTAGATGACCGCATTATAATCCGAGAGCTGCAGCAGAACGTCGAATCCGAAGAAGGTCAGCAGACAGAGGGAAAGGATGCCCCAGCCTGCGCGTTTTACCATTTTGAAGCGGTACAGATGTCCGTAGACCGTAAGCGCCACGCCTTCCACCAGCCAGCCGATCGACCACCACGCCGCTCCCAGCTGGAACGGAATCATCAGGATCGCGAAGGTCAGCGAGGTGACATAGAAGAGCAGACGGCTCTCGCGTTCCTGCGGCATCTGCTTCTCCAGCAGCACGCCAAGCCCCAGATACATGAGGCAGAAGGCCAGCGCCAGCGCGCCTTTGAATTCATCCAGCCCGGCATTCAGGAACAGAAGATACAGCGTTATGCAGCTAACGAGCGTGTTACAGCCCAGCAGGCCGAAGTCCAGCCAGTTAAGCTTCGTCTTGAACCTGAACGGATACCACAGTGTAATCCCCAGATACATGGCGAAGGTCAACACAACGCAGAGAATGCCCACAGTGTAGCTGTCTGCCAGATAAATCAGCACCAGGATAGACGGTGCATTGAACAGGAAGCTGATGTAATTGACGACCACCCAGCGCTTGCGCAGAGAGATCAGCAGAATCAGCAGGTTCAGCACGAACAGATAACCTATCGCCGCATACACTGCACTGCCCTCCAGCCCGAAGGCTCCCATATAAGAGAAGAGCGGCAGATAGCCCCCCACAAGCCCCATGGAACAGATCGTCCGTGACTCATAGCGCAGCGACAGCAGCACAGCGGACAGCGTGACCAGCACCGACAGGCCGATCCCGGCCCATAACCCGATAATCTCCAGCAGAAAATAACTGTAAAATATCGAGCCGTACAGCACCGATATCCCGCCGCCAATCAGCCCCAGAGCGAAGGCTCCCCGCCCCTTGCGGAACAGCCACTCCCCGCCCGCCAGCATGACTGCGCCCAGCAGGAAGAAGGCGCTGCCCTTCATATAATCATTGAACCAGGTGGAGTAGGTGTATCTGAACCCGGCGCCCACTGCCAGGATCAGCAGCAGAATCCCCAGGCGGTTGATCCAGTTCAGGCCGATCTTCATTTCGATCCGGTTCTGCTTGCGGCGGCGCAGCAGGGTCTCCTCGTCAACCCCTTCAGCAGCCAAATCATCCAGTCCGCTGTCCATTGTCCCCCTGAGCGAACGCTCTGCTTCCTGCTGCCATTGTCTGCGCAGCAGAATACTCTCATTCAGCTTCGCCTGCACCTCATCCAATATATAAGTGATCTGGGTCTTCTCCTGGCCCAGCTCGCGGGCCCCGATATTGTACATCTCCTCTATACGCCGCTTGGCGTCCTGCTCGAAGGATGTCAGCCGGTCAAGATACGCATGATCCCGTGAGGCAAAATAAGTCTGCAGCTTCTGCCGCGATACCCGGAGAATACCCAGCTTCTCATCCAGAATCTGCTCCGCCAGCGCAGTCCGCAGCTCCGAGTTGTCGCGCTCAAGCCCCGCAGCCTGAGCCTTCAGCTCCGCCAGGCTCTGCCTGTTCGCCCCATTTTCCCGTCTTAATACTTCGTTCTCGCGGACAAGATCACTGCTCTCATATTCTTCAATTAAAGACTGGTATTCCTTCAAAAGCCCGTCCTGCTGCTGCTGCACAGCCCTCATCCGATCTCTGAAATCCTCCATAGCTTCCCCCCAGTATCTGCTAATCGGCAAATTGTTAATCTATTGATATTACTATATTTCTAATTACCACCACAGACCTTACAGAAATCACACCGCTTAGTTAAGATCCTGTCACATTTTTGTCTTGGCAGACGTTATAGGTTTATTATTGTTGTATATTCGGGAGATGGGGAGAATCGGACATTGAAGCTAAACCTGCACAAACCGCAAACACGTTATATCCTCATCCTGCTGCTGCTGGTGGTGGTCTTCCTGCCTGTGCCTTTTAGACATAAAGCCCTGACCAAGCTTAGCATTACCGGCCTTGACGGAGTCGAATTCAAGACAGATGCCTATGCACTGACCGCAGACCATAAGCTGATGATGGATAAAGACCTCGCTGAACGGATTCTTAATGCGCGTATCGGCTGGGAGAAGGAGGCTCCGCTTCCCAAGGGTGTGTACTACAAGGATCATGTGGCGGTACTCATGTATCACCATCTGGCGGAAACGCCGTTAACGCTCTATCCAGGCGTATTACCCGCCGCACAGTTTGATGAGCAGATGCAGCTCCTGAAGCAGGAGGGCTTCCAGGTCATTACGATGAAGCAGTACCGGGAATTCATGCTGGACCGCGCGCCGGTTCCCGATAATGCGGTTCTATTGACCTTCGATGACGGCTATGAGAGCTTTTATAAGCTGGCGTTCCCCATTCTGCAAAAGTACGGCTACACCGCAGTGAACTTTGTCATTGTCTCCGATGTCGATCACCCCGGTAAGCACCAGGTGCCCAAGCTGACCTGGGAGCAGATGCGGGAGATGAAGCGCGCTGGAATGGACTTTTATAATCATACGTATAACTTGCATTATTATGCAGTTGTTGATGCAGAGGGCGGCACCCGCCCGGCGGCGAGCTCCTTGCTGTACATTCATGACGAGAACCGGAATGAGCTGAATGAAGAATACTACAGAAGAGTAACCGGGGACCTGGCTCATGCTGAGCGCAGGCTGAAAGAAGAATTGGGCAATACGGATTCGGCTATCGCTTTCCCTTACGGCTCCTATAACGAAAAGCTGCTGGAAATCTGCGATTCCCTCGGCATCCATCTGAAATTCAATATCGGGCTGGGCCTCGGCTCCAGAACCACGCTGAACGCTCCACGAATCAACGAAGGGAACCGGACACTCACCCCAGAGCTGTCCATCCAGCAGCTGAAGCAATTCGAGCCGCCGATGATTCTGACCGTGAACGGGAGGAAGGTTCTCCTTACCGGAACTCCGCCGGTGCTGCGGCACGGGAAAGTTATGATCCCGCTGGATGCGCTATGCTCCGAGCTGGGCGTAGCGATTCATTACGACCGCAGCAGCGCGGTCCTGAAGCTGACGCCTACCCCTTAGCCGCCTGACGTACCATAGGCTCGCGGCCTAAGGTTACCCGGTTCTTCCCCATGGCCTTGGACAGGTAGAGCGCCTCGTCCGCCTCGCGGTACAGATCCTCGAAGGTCACATCTGTGCGATCCGTAAAAGCAATGCCGATGCTCACCGTGAGCTGGATGTGATGCCCTCCATCCAGCTCAACGATGTGCTCGCCCATTGCGGTGCGGAAGCTCTCCGCCTCCAGCAAGGCCGCAGCTTCGCTGCCGGCGAAGAAACAGACGGCGAACTCTTCGCCGCCTACGCGCCCGGCAATCCCTTTGTTATGGTATACCTGCATAATCTTGCCCGACAAATCCACCAGCGCCTGGTCACCGGCCATATGCCCATATGTATCATTGATTAATTTGAAATCATCGATGTCGAACAGCAGCAAGGCCATTCCTGCACCGATCTCCGCGGAATAATTCTGCACCAGCCTCATGAAGTGCCTGCGGTTGTACAGCCCGGTGAGATCATCTACCGTGGCCTGATGCAGCAGCTCCCGCTCATACCTCTTCTTCTCACTAAGATCACTGAATACCAGCAGCATCCCCGCCCCCTTCGCCCGGGCCTGTTCTGTGGCGATGAGCGCAAGCCCATAGCAGGAGCCGTTCCGGCCGGGAGGCTCAATCTCGAACTGGCCTTCCCGCCGCTCCGCGTAACAGGCCGAGAGCTGCCCGTGCTGCCTTAGCAGCGGCTGAATGCTTGTGCCCATCCAGCTCTCCGGCTTCTCCTCCAGCAGCTCGGAGAGCATGGCGCCCGCCGCCTCATTCACATCCATTATGTAATCGTAGCGGTCCGTCAGGACGATGCCGTCCTTCATATTCTCGAAGATCTTATTCTTAGCCAGCGGATACAAGGACAGTCTGGGATCGCGGAACAAGGTGAGGTAGGCGGCCACGATGGGCGGCAGGTAGGTGAATGCCGTGAAGCCTGTAATCGTAATCCGCAGCAGCGGAAGCAGGAACACCGCCAGGACCGGAACCAGCAGACTGATTAACAGCAGCGCATTATGGCGGAAATAATATTTGGTTCCGTTCAGGAGAGAGATCGCCAGCAGATACACTGCATACAGTGCGAATAACTGATCATATGCGATGAAGATCATGCTTAACACCGTGGGCTTCAGGGCGATTCCGGTGACACCCGCCACCGTAGCCAATCCGACTTCGCTGCGCATCAGATGATGATAGGAATCCGTGAAGATCAGGAGCACATCCGCCGCCACGGGGATACACATGTAAATAAGCCTCTTGGACAACCCCTCAGAGGAACGGGACACATACTCTTTAATCACCGCATAGGTAAAGATCGCACTCAAAAAAAGCGGGCCTTGCTGCACATTTTTCCACCATAGCTTCGCTTCAAAGGAACCGGATAGAATCTCTCCGGCCGTAGCCGCGAAGATCATGCTGACCAGCAGCATCAATATCCATAAATAGCATCTTCCTGGTGTATGGCGGTGCTTGTAAGAACCGATGCCCATGTAGAGACTTAGAACGCTGCCCATTACCAAGTAGAACGGATAACCCTGCATCCACGGCATGTCATATTTCTCCTATTTTTGAGATTGATTTGCCTTATTATATCCTACTCTTTCGCACAAATGAATCATTCTGACAAAAGTAAGCAAAACAAAGAGGATACTCCTTCACCATCTGCATGGATGCGGGAATATCCTCTATAGGAATACCATTATTTCTTCTGAGCGAGACGTTGTTTGAACTTGTCAACGCGGCCGCCAGTTTCAGTATCTCTTTGTTTACCTGTGTAGAACGGGTGGGATGCAGAGCTGGAGTCTACACGGATCACCGGGTAAGAGTTGCCGTCTTCCCATTCCATAGTTTCACCGGATGATTTGGTGGATGAGCTAAGGAATTTGTAGCCTACGCTAGCATCGAAGAAAATAACCTGGTTGAACTTAGGGTGTATGCCTTGTTTCATTGTAGTAACCTCCTTTCCGTACTAATACAACTAATGAAGAAGTATTAAAGCCATCTCTTGGTCTATTTAAAAAATCCGGTTAGACAAAGGGAGATGCGTAAATCTTCCGATTTTTACACGCCATACTATCATACGTGAAATGAGCCGCTGAGTCAAGAGCCTGTCCTAGAGCGATTTCACCATTCCGCCGTCGATCAGCAGGGACTATACATCGTATTCCAGTTCCTTTTTGGCCTGGACAATGAAATCCAGCGGATTCTCGATGGTGTCCGCCGCATATTCCACTGCACCGATCTTCAGCCCCAGGGTAACCTTGTACTTGCCGGAGAACTCCGAGTCATTTAATTCCTGCAGCCGCTGTTTAATCCGCTCAATGACAATCTTGGCCCCTTCCCGGTCCGTGAAGAGCAAGAGGCCCCAGGTTGCATCCTCCTTGTCCAGCAGATACAGCGCGTCATTGGTACGGATGCTCGACTGGCTGAGCTGGGAGACATCGTAGATCGCCTCAGACAGCTGCTCCTCCGGGATCAGGCGGCGGATCTCATTCCAGTACTTCACCTTCACCACAAGCAGCGTCAGCGGGATTTTATAACGGACTGAGATTCCAGTGAACAGGCTGGCATCCTTCTGAAAAGAAATGCTGTTGCGCAGATCCGTATTCTCGTCCACCGCAGCCAGATTATTCGTGCGCTTCAGCAGCCGTTCATTCTCCGCCTGCAGCTCACGGGTGCTTGAGGTGAAGACCCACAGCACCACCGTAAGCAACGGAGTCATAATCAGCCAGAAATACGTCTCTACACCGATCGATGCGCCTTGGGAGACCGTCTGATAGACCACGAAGAAGCCGTAGCCGAAGACAAACGCCAGATTCAGCGTCAGGCCCGCCGTGACCGTGGTGAAATACGTGACCAGCGCCAGGATGAACGATACATTTAGAATAATAATGTTCTGAACGTAGTTATCCGGTGAGCCCGCAATATATACGATGCAGGCGAAGATCAGGACCAGAAAGGCCAGGAAGCCTAAGTCCGAGGTTAGACTGCTGCGGTTACGTCTCACGCTTGATCACCACGTTTCTTCTTATGTTTGCGCAGCATCAGAATCAGCGCCACGACCACCAGCGTCACGATCATCACCGCTGCGGTCACGAAGCCCAGCACATCACTGCGCTCCATCACCCGCGAGACCAGAGAGTCCGGCGCAGCGCCGGAGACTGTCTTGAAGCGGTAGGCATTTACCGTGCCGTCCTTATCCGCTACAACGCCGTCACCGTACACCCTCCACCTGTCCTTCTCGCTCCCGATCAGCTTGGAGACTACGAAGTAGCTCTCGGAGCTGACCGCAGTCACCGCAAGCAGGCCCCGTCCGCTCTCGTAAGGGGATTCCAGGAGCTGGAGCGTGCCGATGCCGGCTCCGTACTGCTCATCCAGGGCCATTTTCTCATTGGAGAGGAAGGCCAGACCCTCTTTGTTATACTTGAAGAAGAGCTTGCCGTTGTTGTCACGGATTACCTTATTATTCTTATAGCTCCCGATCGCAATAATATTGTTGTCCTTCAGGTTATCCGCTGCGGCGTTATCGCTGTAAAAGTGGACATCACCGGTATTTCCTCCGGCAAACTGCCCGAGCATATTGAAGACATTCCCGAGGCTCCGGTAGGTGTAATCATCCTTCTCCTTCGGCAGCACCACCGCCACACGGTTGAAGATGCCGTCCCGCAGGAACGGATAAGGGTAATTGCTCAGCAAAAGGTCAGTGCGGTCCTTCGTGTTCAGGCGCATCAGGGATTCCTTGCTGATATAGGCCCACGGCATCTCCTCTTTGTTCGGTGTACAGAGCATGCTCGCAAGCTCCAGATCAAAGGCCACCGTCACGGTGAAGTTGCCGGAGATATTCAGGCTCTGCGGCACATTCAGATTCAGCACATCGCCGTTCGCCAGCTCCTTCGTCAGCTTCTTGCTGCCGATGGGCGTATTATTGATGCTCACCGTCACCAGGGAACGGTTGAAGTCCAGATTCGCCGCATACCGGAAATCGAGGCTGATTCTGCCGTCATCCGCAATGGAGCGGTTGGACGGGAGAGAGACGAAATACGTCTGCTCCTGATGATTCGGCCCGGTGAGCTTGTCCCCCGTCTCCGTGAACGTAATGTTCGAGCTGATGGCCGGCGCAGGGTTGACTACATCGGTAGCATTAGTAACAACCTTCAGATCCTTGCGGAGCTGGCTCATCAGCTCCCGGCTTGCCATCAGCCGTCCGGCCTTGATCAGCAGGCTCTCGTCCTTGGAGGTCACGACCAGCGTAGGCAGGGAATCCTTATTGACCAGCTGAATGACCGCATGGGTGCCGAGATCGTCCGCCGTACTTACCAGCTTCTTCACTCGTTCCGGCAGATGATCATACGTAGCTACCAGCACTACTGCACTCTTGTCCTTGACGGTATCCTCGCGGTAAGGCAGCAGCGGAATGGTTCTGTCGTTCAATGTGTTGCCTTTGGCGAATCCCGAGAGGGCGTAGGCAGCGCTCTCCAGCTCTGCCCCGCTGGCGTTCTGCGGCACGGCGAGCAGGCTTTGCTCATTTTTCACCGTATCCATTCCTGAGAATCTGGCACTGAAATCCTGAATGCCTCCAGTAATGGGCTTCGGCGTATAATTCACAGCAATGTTCGAGGTGTTGAACAGATGCAGCCAGCTGTCCTGCATATCATCGATATTACACAGCTCATAGCCGCCCGTCGTGGTTCTTAAGCTCCCCTGTATCCGCAGCGTATTGCTGCCCTTCGTCAGGAACCCTTTGGGCGCTTCCACGCTCAGGCTCTGCTGCCCGTTATTGTCCAGGGACGGCCGGAAGGAATAGAACGGAATACCGTTCAGCAACAGTGTTACGCTCGACAGCTTATCCTCACTGATCTGTGAGGTCTGGAATTGCAGATTGATCATCACCTTATCTACATTCCAGTAATCCATCACTGTGAAGAACTGCTGCTGGGAGCTTGAGCCCCTCAGCGAGACATCGCTGGTGAACAGCGTCTCATACGTTGCTCCGGCTTCACCGGGAAGCACCGCCGCCTGCGCCGCAGGGATTTGAACCAGGAAGAGGGAGAGGCAGAGCAGCACTGTTAGGATCTGTTTTTTCATCATGTTCCGTATCTCCTGTATATCTTATTTCTGGACCTCCGGCGCACTAGTAACGCTCGGTTTTGTACCACTTGGCTTCCCGTTTGAAAATAACGTCTTTGAAATAGTTGTACAGCCCGTAAGCGGCCACTACCATCCAGAGCTGGCAATACGAGACGTACATCAGCAGAATGATCCACAGGTTCGACAGGCTCATCTCGCCCTTCTCTGTGGTCAGGGTAACGAAGATCCCCACCACGAAGAGCACAATGGCGAGCAGCCACAGGAAGCTGCTGAGTCCGGCGATAGTCGTATGTACATACCCCATGGCATGCAGCACAAGCAGAATATCCGAGGTGACCAGCGAGATCAGCAGCAGGAAGTAGATGGAGACATAATACAGAATATCGAAGCGGATCTTCGCCGCCTTCCGGTCGATGAGGAGCGGAAGGTTCTTCACAATGACATAGATGTTACCCTTCGCCCAGCGTGTCCGCTGCTTGAACCATACCTTCACCGTCTGCGGCTCCTGCTCCCAGGTGACCGACTTCGGCTGGAATTTGATCCGGTAGCCCATCATATAGATGCGGAAGCTGATCTCCGTATCCTCGGCAATCGCCTTCACATCCCAGCCGCCGATGCTCTCGACAATGCTCCGGCGCATAATGAAGTTCGTTCCCGGAATCGTGCAGAGCTTGAACAGCTTCCAGCGCCCCGCCTGCGCCATCCACTGGAAGGACAGCGTCTCAATATTAATGAACCGGGTCAGCAGGCTGGCATCCCGGTTGCGGGTTCTGAACTTGCCGATGACCGCCCCCAGGGAGGCATCATTCATAATCTCTGCCACCAGATATTTCAGCGCCGTGCGCTCCGGCGTATTGTCGGCATCATAGATCGCGATCAGCTCCCCGCTGCTGCGGGTGAAGCCGATGTTCAGCGCATTGGATTTCCCTTTGCCGCCTGTGACGGCGTCCGTATTGATAATGATCAGCTTGCGCTGCGGATTCCGCTCCTGGATAGCGGCCAGCAGCTCGGCGCTGTTGTCTGACGAATTATCGTTGATGACGATAATCTCATAGCGGTCATGCGGGTAATCTAGTGCCAGCAGGGATTCCACGGTTTTACTGATGACAACCCCCTCATTGTGAGCAGGAACCATAATCGTCACCATGGGATGCTCCCCGGTAATCTCCGGCACCGGTTCGTTTTCCGTTTGAATGTAGTACAGATAGCCCGCTATAATCAGCATCACATTCACCAGCAGCAGGGACCAGATACAGATGACCGCGATCACCATCAATACGTCTGAGATCGTCATAGTATTCTCCTAAACTCGCTATATTTTTCCGGGATTACTTGTTCAAATATTTCCTGCGGTACAGCCTGTAGCCGATAGTGAGCAGGCCGCCGAACAAGAGCAGTGCAGCCAGGATCACGATGATGAAGAATTGATTCTGCACGCTGAACAGCCGGTTGAAGCTCGTCGCCTGCTTCTCCTTGTACTGGAAATCAACGGCGACCTTCTGCGGGGTATAATCGACATCCAGTATGTTGCCATCCATGCGGATCACCCCGTCAGCAGACTCAAGGCTGTGCTTATCGGTGCGGACCGTATGGGCCTCCTGCTTATAGTCTGCGAAGGTATACCATTCCGCATTCATATTCTGCAGAAGTTCCTCCAGTCCGTGCTCATCCTCCGGCAGATCCAGCGTTACCGCCGTATTCAGCGGAAGCTCCGGCATCGCCTTGCCTGTTCTGCCAATCCCCTGCAGCAGCTCCGGAGGCAGACTGTACAGAGAGGAAGAGAAGGCCACTGAAGTGTCAGTCTGTTCCATATAGTGAGTCTCTCCATCCGGGAAAAGCACCGCCGAATTGAAGAACCCCATGCCTGCGGCAGAATACTCCTTGTCATACGTCCAGTAGCTCTCGGCAGCAACGCCGAGCGGTGCCACGCCCCCCTCCGCCAGCACATTAATGAACTGATTCATCTTCCCGCGCAGCGACCGGTCATTCGAATTGATCGGCGGTCTGACCGCAGGGGCATTGACAATGATGCTGCCGTTGCGGGACTGGACGGCTCTGAGCGCCTCCAGATACCGCTTCATGGCGGGGAAATCGGTATTTGCGAATACCGGACGGACACTCGCGATGAAGGGAATACCGCTTGTATAGAGGCGGTCAGCCAGCTGCTCCAGCAGATTCAGATCCGAGAAGGGATAGATCTCCTTGATGACCAGATACATTTGCGGCTGCGCGGTATAGTGCAGCCAATCCTTCAGCACATAGGCCGCTGCTATGGCTGTGAAATCGCCCTGCTTCAGATAAGGCAGGTAGGCGGAGCGGCCGCTGCTTACCGCAAACGGCACTTGTGCCCCCCCGTCTGATGAGGACCACGTTCCATAAGAACGCCCTGCGGCCGAAGCGGTTATATAGGGCATCCCTTCGGCCTCCAGCGGAATGCCGGTGAAGCCGCCGATGGAGAGGCTTGCGCCCGCTCTATGCCATACCCCGGTCTTCAGCCGCAGCGTCTGCTGCATCCGGGAAGGCGGTCTATATCCAACATGCAGCATAGCCCCCTTATACCCGGCTGCCTCCTGAAGGTAGGCTTGATTCGTAACCTCAAGCTCATCATTGTTAATTACAGTGATCACGCCAGAATAGCCCTTCATGCCGCCAGGCGCATAAGAGGAAATAGGCTTCAGCGTGACCTGTGCGCTGTAAGCGGCAAGCAGCCGCTGCAGCTCGGCCACATTCCCCTCCTGGCCTGTATTCTTCGCCAGGCTGTCGAACAGCAGCAGAATCCGCTGCGCCGGAGCCGGAGAAGCGGCAGCGGATGCCGGCCCGGCAGAGGGCAGCAGCTCAGCCGTCAATACAAGGAACAGCAGAATGACGATCCCTCTGCGTCTCACATGCCCACCCCTTTATTCAGTGCCGGATATTCCTTGAGCGGCCGTGCAGACGGTGCAGACGGCACCGATCGGCGTGAAGAGATTCCACGGCCGATTACGCTGGCAGCCGTCTGGAAGATAATCAGATCGAAGGCTAGAGTGAACAGGAATTCATGCTTGGCAATATCCGCGTCACCCGCACCGATAATGGAGACTACAATACCTGACAGTCCGACCAGCATCGTAGCCAGAATCACCAGCAGACGCTGCATGCCCCGGAAATCCCGGGTGCGGACAGACCGGGCGAACGATGGCATATAGACCCCTATTGTTACGGCCATCCAGAGAAGAATGAAGGCGAAGGGACGGGGGGCCAGCTTCTCCTTAAGCGTGCTGTACAAGCTGAAGAAATGGCTCTGCGCCCGGAACTCCTTACCTGCGGACTGTTCATAGTTCCCCATAGCCGCCGGCTTAATTTTATAAGCACTCTCAGCAGCCGTGTCCAGAATCGAGCCCAGCTCATTCGGGTGCGAAGCATAATAGGTCAGAATGGAGACAAAGCCGTAACGGCTGTAGAAATTTTTATCCAGCAGCTCGGATTTCACATCCACCGTCCCGTATTGGTCATAGTACGTATTCTCTTTGAGAATCGCGTACTGTTCATTGATCCCGAAGGAATCAAGGGCGATCTCCGGATTCTTGGATTCCATCAGCACCCCGCGCGTCATCGCATGGTACTGGTTAATATTCACGAACTCTTTGGAGATATTAAGATACGTCGCAATTCCGGCGAACATCATCAGACCGGCCGACAGCAGTGTAACCCAGCGGAACAGCTTGTCCCGGCGGATCAGCACCAGCGGAATCGAGAGCAGGGAAATCACCATCCCCACCGGAGCATTCTGCTGCTTGGAGGTAGTCAGGATCAGGGTGCTGATCAACAGGATCGCCAGCATGGCATAATCGTTATATCTCTTCCGGTACAGCAACAGCCAGGAGGCGAACACCAGAATCATGGTCACCATCACCAGGCTCTCGCCGAAGAAGGAGCTGAAATAGTTGGTATAGCCTGTATCCCCGAAAATGAACACCGCAAGCGCCGCGACTGCCATACCCCGCTTAGGTGACATTTTCACCGTGATCGCTTCAACCAGCAAGTAGACTGCGGCAACATACAGCACGGTGTAGATTGCAGCCTGGAAGCGGATATCGAAGACCTCGCGGCTGAAAAACAGCTTGTTGACGAAGATTGCCAGCTTGATGAACAGGGACTGGGAGGAGACCACCATCGTGCTGTTCTCGTTGAAATATTGAAAGATTCCGAACTGCTTCACGAAATAGCCGAAGTACTGGCTGTCATAGTCCGGAGCGTTGAAATACAGGCCGTTGCTATATATAATCCGGTAAAAGTCTCCGTTATCCGCCATGCCGATATAAGGGGAGGTAAACAGCGAAATAGCCGTCACCAGCAGCACGCAGAACGCGGCGGCAAATGCCGGAGTAATCCGAAAGCCAGCTAACGTGATACCGGGCCGGGTCGATGTAAGCTCTAGGTTGTCTATCATTCCGATTCCCCTTTTGGTTATATTATGGAGCCTTATAGGAGTAAGCCAGCAGTGCCATCAGGTTATCAAAAGAATATGCCTGCCCGGAGGCAGGATCACCAAAGCCGCCGTATAGCGGACTTGAAGGATCTGTCACTCTGAATTCATTCATCCGTTCTATACTGGACCGATAGAGCTCACCATCCTCCAGCACGGCTCCAATCATGGCTGTGAGTGCATAGACCGCTGTTGAACGGATATCATTAGCCGGCTTGCCCTCACGTGTATATTGTCCGAATAAGGTTCCCGCTGCGACCTGAGCTTTGATGAAGCTGATGCTTGCCGGCTTTTGTCGGCCGGTCTCTGCCAGATGAAGAATAGTCAGCAGAGATTCTACCGAGTTGATGCCTTCGGAGCTGTACTGTCCACTCTGGTAATCGAAGCGGGTCTCATAGAATGGAAAAGAATCGGACAAATATCCCTCCTCCAAAATACCGCTCATATTCTTCAACAAATTATCTTGTAATTCGCTAGATATCGACAATTTCTGCAATACACTCAGATCAATATAACACAAAGTTACGAATCCGTTGACCACTTTCAAATAATTGTCATAGATGTCATAAATGTAACCTTTTTTAGTATTGTTTTTATAGAACCGTTCTCCATATTTATCGGCTTCTCTGGTATATTCCGGCTGGTTAAATGCCTGCCCCGCCTCATATAAAGCTCCGATCATCCGCAGGTCATCCACCGCTGCATTCACGGGATAACGCTTCTGCTGCTTGGGACTGTAGCGGTAGCTGAAACCGCCCTCCATATCGAAGGTTCTGCGGGCCGTCTCCCACTGCCGGTCAAACAGCTCCTGATTGCGGGTCCGGACTGCCGTCTCCATCAGGAGAGAAGCGGACTCACTCAGAATCTCATGGCCGGTAGCTACCTCTGCCGCTTCAGAGGTCTCCTTCAGATTCGTATATACCCCGTCGGGGCCTGTAAGCTGCGTATTTATGAAATGGAATAATTCCTGCTGTTCCCTTGTAGGCTCAAGCTGCGGCGCTTCATCCGGCCGGGTAGTCCCTGCGGGAGAGACCGCCGGAGTATAGACGGGAGAGGATGGCGCCGGGCCGGCCTGATTGCCGCCGCAGGAGGTTAGCAGGAGCAGCGACATCCCCAGAACAGCAGCCTTCTTATATCTGCTTTCCAATCGATCACATCCTTAAATGACAACTACCAATTGATCCATACTAATATAACGGTAATTATTGTCACATTATTTACTGTTTCTTCGAACATTATGTGTCAGCATCACATATTTCTCCTTTTTCTCCAAAAAAAAGAGCTGCTCCTAGTCTTAACGACCGGAACAGCTCTTATGAATGCTTAGGTATTATCTCTAGCTCTCTTTAATTCTCCGGTACGTGGCCTCATCGGCGACGATGTAGAGTCTGGCATCTGCCGGAATCGGCTGGTCCAGCTTACGGTTAATGCCCAGATCACCGCGGTCGGACAGCAGGGTCGCCCCCTCGCGCAGCAGGTCCTGAAAGGCCTCACCATAGGTTGTCCAGCCGCGGCGGCGGGGAATTTCATAGATATCATCCCCGTGCTCACGGCTGAGAAGCTGGGTGATCACCTCAGAATTCCCCTCCTGCAGGGCAGAGCGGACGGCCAGTCTGGAGATCGCATCATGGGAGAGCACGAACTCGTTCACCTGCACATGCTTGAAGTTCTGAATGTTCTTTTCCTGCATAATCTCTACGGTTGTATGTACCTGCGGGGCAATCCGCTCAATGCTGGAAGCAATCAGCAGCGACTTGCCGTCGCTCAAGGAAGCTTCGTCGATACGGGTGTCGCTGAACACAATCGCTGCTCTGGCGCTCCCGATATTTGCCTTCAGCAGAATGTCATCGCTTGCAGCATCGCCGCTGATGAAGTGGACCTGCTCCATGGCTTCCAGCGGATGCCGTCCGTTCTCATCGATAATGACCACTTTGCATTCCCTGTCGTAACACAGAATCTCATCTACTGCCGCCTGTGTCTTGCGGTTCCAGTTAATCAGCACCACATGATGTTGTCCGTGAAAGGTCAACGTTCCGGCTCCTCTCCTGCGCTGCATCTCGCCCATGGCATCGATAATCTTGCCGATCACCAGACTGAGCAGACCAATGCCAAAGATATATAAGAAAATCGTAAATACTTTGCCGGTAACGGTAGCGGCGAAGTAATCGCCATACCCTACAGTAGCCATGGTGGTCATCACCCAATAAAAGGCGTTGAACCAGCTATGAAACGTGTCCGGCTCCAGCAGGAAGGCGATGGTTGCACTTAGAAGAATGAAGGCCAGAATAATAAAAGCAATGGACTTCTTCTTCAGATGAAGCAGCTTGCCGGATAATTGGATTAGAAAATGCAACGCTCATCCCTGCCTCCCGGTTGAATTGAGCCGGCGGGCAGCAGCCTGCGTCTAGTCCCTTGCGGGGCACAACTGCCGGCCGCCTGCCAAAACTAAATAATCAGACTGCTGACTGCGAAGGCCGTCCCGATGAACACCATGCAGAGCATGACGCCGACCGCCACATTCCCCTTCTGCAGCTGCTCTGAAATCCGGAAGCCGGGTGTGAACAGCTCGAAGATCCAGTAAGAAGCGATCAGGCAGACATAGCCCACCGCGAACCAGAGCATCATGAACCAGATGGAGGTATTGGTATAAGCCGCTACTCCAAGAATGACCGCCGTCGCCAGGAACTTGCCGCCGAACGCCAGCGCTACCGCCACATTCCCCTTCTTCAGCTCCTCCATATCCTTGAAGGGAGTCATGAGCGCGAAGATCACCATCCCCAGCACTTGAAGCAGAACAATGGTCAGAATACTGACCACCAGATTAATTACGATCGTCATTTAGCCCACCCCCGAAATTTCGCATAGGCCGAATCATAGTCGGCGAAATCATGTACTTCCTCCAGCACCACAGAAGCTGTCTTCTGCTTCTCCAGCGCGGCATAGCGCTTGTCATCAATCGGCTGCTTGATCCGGTTGCCGGAAGGCAGCTCCAGCACTGCGAAATTTCTGGTCTTGCTCTGGTATTCCGTCTTGTACACGCCAACCAGGTCCACATCCGTAGTGATAGATACCTTGAGATTAGCCAGATCCTCCGTGGCCGCCTTCTGGTCGGCGTAGGATTTAAGCGTCGTCCAGGCGGACAGCTTGATCTCATTCTTCTGGTCGGCATCCGTCACCAGCTCGGCGTCCATGAACTGAAGCGTCCAGACAGTGTCGCCTGTAGCATAATTCCCGTCGTTGGGAAGCAGCTCATTATCCGGCAATATCGTCATATCGCTGCCGACCAGATCGCCAACCTTGCCTTCCACCACCCGGTAATCCCACGGTACACGTGATACGTTATCCGTTGTGTCCGTACCCGTATGAAATACACTGTCGCTATTCGCCGAACATGCACTCAGCACCATAACCGCCAGCAGCAGCAATGCAGTCAGCAGGGCGCTCCGGGATCTGCGCCCGGCAGCATGCCCCTCTCTATCCTTGAACATCTTCAAGCCCCCTCACTCCTAGCGCGATAAAATGACTGGCATTGCCTGTAATCGGCCCGCCGGCCCGGCCAAGCAGCCCGCAGGGCGTTCCGTTAATGACGAACATGCCGGTCAGCAGGTGCAGCTCACCCTCCGCCGTCATGATCCGGGCCATTTCGGCCCTTTTCTGATAGACCACGGGGAATAGCTGGCTGCTGTCGTAGCCCTCCTCGTCCTCGATCTCAAGCACGCCACTGTCATCAAAGATCCGTACAGATCCGCCTTCGCGGCCGAATACCGATTTGGATACAAAGCTCTCTGAGAAGACTGCCTTATTGTAAGTTGGCAGGATGTACCGGGAGATGGCCTCGCGTTCCGGCTCCGTGAACAGCAGGCCAAGCTCATACATTCCCCAGACAGCAGCCATCAGCCCCTTGGACTGGAGGATGATGCTATGCGGTCCGTTGAACAGCTGGAGCTTCCCGCTCTCAATGGCATAGGCCAGAGCCTCGCCGCCTTCATCTACGGCCATCCACTCCTTCGGATACAGCGCGAACATCCGCTCTATGATCCGGTTCTCCCCGTCCTTGACCACGCCCTCATCAATCCACAGATCCAGACAATCCACACAACGGACATCCAGCCCGCTATGCGCAGCGAGCGCCTCAATCGTTCCGCTGTCTTCCTCGTGGCTGCCATAATCCACACAGGCTACCGTGTCGGGCCGTTCTACACTCCAGGCTGCGGCAAGCTGCTGCTTCATGGCCGCATTCGCGCTTCCGACGCCTGCTTCCGCGCAGATCCACGGCGTAGCAATGGAGGCTTCCACATAACCTGTCGGAGTATCCGCATTCAGCTCCAGCAGCTTAATCGTACCATCCCCGGCCACAGCAAAATCGAACCGGGCATACCGGCTGATTAGTCCCGGCTCCGGCAATGGACAGTCATCCAGCATCTGCCACAGCACCGGAGGAATCCCCAGGAGGTCGTACAGGTCATGTCTCAGATGGACATAACGCACGGCCTTATCCAGAATCGCCCATAGCGCTGCGGCGGCTTCCTTCAATTCCTGGTAGGTCTCACTGCGCATCACAGCCACAGCGTCCAGCCAGTATTCCTCATCCTCCAGGTCGGCCCAGGTGAAGCCCAGCTCATGCAGCCGCTCTACCCGGGGAGCACGTTCCAGACCGGACTGGTCTATATATTCGAATGCCTGCTCCGCCTGGATCATCCGCCGAACCCGCTCTTGCCGGAGCGCACCGAGCTTTTGCCGGAGCTTTTACTGGAGCCGGATTTGGATTTGCTCGAACCCAATCCGCTGGAGGTGCCGCCGATACCGCCCGATTTGGAAGAGGTATTCCTTCTGGTAATGGAACCGGTGGATGAAGTTGAGGTCTTCGGCTTCACCACCGAGCCGGCCACCGGCTTGTTCTGGAATCGTCCGCTATTATAGGAGGGCGGTTTATAGGTATTGCGTGTACCTCCATAATAAGTAGGCCTGTCATTGTACCAGCCTCTGGAAGAATAGAACGAACCGCTATTGAAGAGCATGTGGTACAGAAGCACATCATCCCAGCCGAACCCCGAGTTGTAGCCGCCGTAGTTGTTGATTACCGTCGTACCGCCGGAGGTTACTGCCCCCTGCCCTTCCTGAACCTTCTCTTCCTGGTCTTCCGGGTATGGAATATTCCAGTCTACATTCTTATCGAAATATTGCTTAACCTCCTCGGTAGACCAGGAGACCAGCTTAGGCTCCTCGCCTCCGGTGCCGCTTGCGCCTGCGCCGCCGGGAATGAATAATGCGTTCGCCAGCAGCGCAATCCCGAGGGAGGTGGATAATACGCGGACGGGTTTGCCGTCCGGCGTGAACAGCCTGCTGATTGCGGGCTCTTTAGCACTTTCGTCTTTTTCCAACTTGGGACCTCCTTTCCTGGTATTCATTCTTAACCTTCCGTACGCATGGGAACCAGCAGAAGCTCCAGCTTCCCTTCATCCACATTCAGCCTTCCCTCAACCGCCTCGAACTCGCGGCCGCCAACGACAATATAATTGACATGTTCAAGCGCCGTGACCATATTCATGCTCCAGACACGCTCTTCAATCATTTGCAGGTCGCCTTCAGGCAGCTTCTCGAACAGGATGACCTTCAACCCGTTATCCATTCCCACTCCATCTCCTCTTGAATATTCGTATGCTTCTGATACGCTGTCATGACGCTTTCGTTTCAACTCCCGCAGCCTTGAATATGTATACCACAGCATATAAATAATAATGACAACAAGCAGTTTTGCAGTGGCCGGCTACGGGCTTACAATACCTTCTGGACCCAACTGTCCATAACCTGGTCGGGGCGGATACCCAGCTCATTCTCCAGGAGCTCCTTGTACTTATCGTAGTGTGTCCTGAACCCGATGAAATCCCCCAGGTCGGCGTAACTTCGCAGAATCAGCCTGCAGAGCTGGTCGGAATAAGGATCTGCTGCCTGCAGATCCAGCAGCCGCTCCAGCGCCAGCCGGGGACGGCCGGAGGACAGCTCATATTCGGCGGAATGCAGCGCCATGCGGATATACCGGACCTGCAGCTCCTTGCGCCGGATTTCTGCCCAGTCGTAATGATGCTCCTGCAGATAGTCCCCACGGTACAGCTTCAATATTTTTTCCCGGCGCAGCCATTCCTCTTCTGACTCCACCGGCGTACCGGCGTAGCCCAGCTCGAACTCCTCCACATCCAGCAGCACCTGCTCCTTGGTCAGCCTGTACCGCTCCTGTGAGAATTCGACGAGCACCTCCATATCCCAGGCCTTCAGCAGCTTGCGGATATGGTATACCGTGGTATGCAGGTTAGTGACGGCCTTCTCAGGCTTGAAATCGGGCCAGACGAGATCCACAATGGTGTCCTTGAGTATCCACTGGCCGCGGTTATGCAGCAGCAGGGCGAAGACCTCCTGCGCCTTGCTTGTTCTCCACTGCATTTTGCGCCCCGGCTCCGTGCTGTCTGTGAATTCAAGGCGGTGGAAGCAGAGGATGGACAGCTCCTTAACGGGCGCCGCAGACGCCTGGGCAGGCAGCATCTTCAGTTCAGCGCTCTCCTTGCCGACCTCCAGACGCTCAAGGGTTTTGCTTAACCGCTGGGAGGTCACCGGCTTCAGTAAATAATCTGCAGCATTGAGCTCAAAGGCTTCGATGGCATACTCACTGTACGCGGTGATATAGACAATCCGGATACTCCGGTCCATCCCGGCAATGTATTCACCGGCTTCCAGTCCGTTCATCTCCGGCATCCCGATATCCAGGAATACAATATCCGCCTTCTCCCGTTCCAGATGCGCAAGCCCCAGGCGTGCCGAGGTGAATTTCCCGGTAATCGTAAGACGCCCATCCTTCTGGAGCATCCGCTCCAGATGCTGCAGCGCTGGTTTCTCATCATCAATCAATATGGCCTTCATCGTCCGGACTCACCTCCTCTTCGTCGTTCTCAGCTGCCTTTAGGTGGGGATGGTATATGATATAGCAGTTCCCCTTCCCGGTGCACTGTCGATATTCAGGCCTGCTCCGTACATCTTCAGCAGACGGTTCTGAATATTGCGCAGTCCGATGCCCCCCTCTGTCCGCTCTTCCGAGAGGATCTCTGCAATCTTCTCCGGGGTCATGCCTACACCGTCATCCGTGACCGCTACCTTGAGCCTGCCCGGCAGCAGCTCGACGGTCAGCCTTACGGTCCCCCCGCTCTCCTTCTGCATCAGGCCATGATTCACAGCATTCTCCACAATCGGCTGAATGCTCAGCGGCGGAACCATCGCCATTACATCCTCCGGCACATCGAACTCGATATTCAGCCGTTCATCGAACCGTGCCTGCTCCAGCGCCAGATATGATTTGACCAGTCCCAGCTCCTTCTCCATAGAAACCGTCTGTCCCCGGTTCTGGAAGTCGAAGCTGCTCCGCAGATATTGGCTGAGGTCCAGCAGCAGCTCTGTGGCCTTATCCGGGTCCTCCGGACAGACCGAGATAATCGCGTTCAGCGCATTATATAAGAAATGCGGTTTGATCTGCGCCTGCAGGAAAGCAATCTCTGACTGGACGGATACACGGATCGACTTGCGCATATCCAGCAGGGTCTGCATCCGCGCCTTGAATTCGCGCACCTCCACCGGCTTGCTCAGATAATCATTCGCTCCAGCCTCGAAGGCTGCAAGAATGTCATCAGGCCGGCTGCTCGCCATGAGCACCAGAATCGGCAGCTCAGACAAGGTGAACCGTTCACGGATGGCCTTACAGAGCAGAAGCCCGGGCATCTCCGGCATGACCCAGTCGGCAATTACCAGATCAAGCTCAGGATGCTGCTGAATGATCTGAATCGCTTCAGCCCCGCTGCTGGCGGTAATCACTGAATGGTTCTCCAGCTGTAGTACACCAACCAGCACGCGAAGATTAACAGGATCATTATCCACCACAAGGATGGAGCAACAGTCCTCAGACGGCGGCGGCACAGGCTCTTCCCCGGGAAACGTGTACGAAGGCGCTGTCTCCCAGCCTTGAAGTTCCCCGAATTCCTCCAGCAGCGCATTGCTTCGCTGCAATACCGGCTGGGTGAAGCTGAAGACCGAGCCGTGCCCCAGCTCGGAACGCACCGTAATCTCCCCGCCTGTCAGCTCTACAAGTCTCTGGGTAATACTGAGGCCAAGCCCGTTCTCCCGGTAGACCTTACTCGCGGCAGGACCGCTTGGATCATTTGCATCGAAGATCGTACGCAGACGCTCAGGCGGGATGCCCTGACCGGTATCCGTTATGATAATAGCAACATACTCTTCTTTAACCTCAGCAGACAGCGTTATCACGCCTCTGGGCGTATAATTCACTGCATTTGCCAATAAATTATGCAGGATCTGGGCAAGCCGCTGCTCATCCGTCTCCAGCAGCGGAAGCTGCCCGGGCAGATTCAGCCGGAATTCCAGCTGGCTGTTGCCATACACTTGACGGGTGACAGCCATAATGGAGGAAGCTGCCATGCGGAGATCGACGGCCTGCCGGCGGAGGAAGAGCGCGCCGTGATTCAGCTTGGCGAAGTCCGACATATCATGGATCAAGGCTGTAAGCCGCTTGCCGGTGGAGACAATCGTGAGCAGCTGATCCTGCTGGGCAGTGCTGATGGAGCCGGCCGTACCCTGCGCCAGCACCTTGGCCATGTTGACAATCCCCTGCAGCGGTCTCCGCAGCTCCTGCGAGGTGTCAGAGATGAAATCATCCTTCAATCCGTCAAGCGACAAAAGGCGGCGTGAGAGCTGTTCCACCTCTTGGAAGGAGGCTGCGTATTGCCGGGTCATCAGAATTGCCTGTACAAATCCGAACAGGAGAATCTCGTAGGAGATGATGAAATAGCTGAAGCCCAGGCCCATGAAGCTGACCAGATAATAGATAATAACCACGCTCAGGCTCTCGATGCTGACCATCATCAGGAACATATTCTTCGGATTTCGCCGGGTGCCCTGCACCATGGAGTAGAGCACGAAGCCCAGGCTTACCGAGCCCCAGGTCAGCAGCAGCACCTCCAGATAGCTGAACAGATAGGCCGGGACGAAGGCAGCAATCAGCAGCAGGAATGCCGTAACCAGCCTGGAGGCCTTAATTACCCCGATAGACATCGGGTAATTCACTGAATTGGCGACATAGTGAAGCAGATAATAATACACCAGGGTAGAGGACGCGAGCTGCAGCTTGAGTATAATCTCGTAAGGGAAGCCGGGCAGCGCCGTCAGGATGAGCTTTTCGCCATGCGTGAAAATGTAGACAAAGGCCGCTATGCAGAACAATCCCAGGTATAATGTGACCCCCCGGCTCTCCCTTACCTTGGAGAACATCAGCAGAAAGAGGGATAGCACGAAGAATCCTATTAGCGCAGCCCCGTCTACAAACAGGGAGAATTCCCTATGTTTCATAATAGCGGACTGATTACCTATCACTATCGGCTGGACGATCCCGCCTGAGGAGTAGCTATAGTTAGCCACCTGCACAATAATCTCCAGGGTATCCCCGGTTACAGAGGCGAATCCCATAAAAGGCATGTTATTCTGTCTGCCCTCAGAGACTGAGGCTGCCGGAGTCCCGCTGCTCCCAATCTCCTGCCCGTTCAGATAGACTTTGCTTGCACTGCGGATGTTGCTGGTGCGCAGGCCGTAGACCATGGGTTCCCCTGGGGTAATCTTCGCCTGAAGGCGGTAGGTAGCATAGCCTTTGGCTCTGCGCTCGCCCTGTTCAGCGATATCATCGTTCCACTTCCCCGGAACCTGAATCATCGTAGAGGCGGCGGGAACCTCCTTACCTGCGTTTACCGGATGGAAATCCTCAGGCGAGAGCAGCACATCGCGGTACAGCTCCCACTCTCCATCCAGCTTCATAATTCCGTCGTGGCGGGAGTCCCAAGAGCGAAGGTCAATCACTCCCTGCACGGCCTGCGGCCTGTCTCCCTTGATCTGATGTGTCTGGAGGACCGAGAGCAGCGGAACGATCAGCACCAGCACCAGACTGCCGAGAATACTCAGCCAATACTTTCTCATACCCTCTGCCAGTCCCTTCTAGTTGTCATTGTATAAATTATACAACAGGCTCCGTTCATCTGAAGCAAAAAAAAAGCCGAGTTCCATTTATTTCGGAATCGGCTGTTCATCTGATTAGAGTTACGTGTATGGAATATTTTACTTCGTTTCCGGAGCGGCGGCTGCAGGAACCGCACTCTCCTGGGTCTTCGACAAGAAGATATTGAGAATGATCGCTGTCAGCGATCCGGATACGATTCCGTTCTGCAATAACATTCTGGCGAATTCGGGAAGCTGGTCGAACATGGACGGAAGCACCGCAGAGCCGAGGCCCACCGCGATGCTGCAGGCGGCGATCAGCAGATTGCCGTCCTTGCGCAGATCCACATCGGACAGAATCGACATGCCGGAAGCAGCAACCGAGCCGAACATAACGATCATCGCCCCGCCCAGCACTGCATTCGGCACAACTGTAGTCAATGCCGCCAGCTTCGGCAGCAGCCCAAGTACGACCATAATTCCGCCTGCCGCAAAAATAACATTCCGCGTCTTCACCCGCGTCAGCGACAGCAAGCCGACATTCTGGGAGAATGCGGTGTACGGGAAGGCGTTGAACAGGCCGCCCAGCATGATGGCCAGTCCCTCAGAACGCAGGCCGTTCACGATCTGCTTCTGCTCCACCTGCTGGTCCGTCGCCTTACCAACGGCAAAGTAGACCCCTGTCGATTCGACCATAGACACGATATTCACGATAATCATTGTGAAGATTGCGGTGATGCTAAACTGCGGCCAGCCGAAGTAGAACGGCTGTGCGACGCTAACCCACGAAGCTGTGGTCACGGTAGAGAAATGCACGATGCCCATGGCATAGCCGATTACAGTACCCACTACAAGTCCTACCAGTACGGATACGGAGCGAAGGAACCCTGTAGTCAGCCGGTTCACGGCCAGAATAACGAGCAGAGTAATCAGAGCCAGCAGCAGATTGCGGGGCTGCCCGAAGTCGGCGCTTCCCTGTCCGCCGGCCACATTATTCATTGCGACGGGAATCAGCGACAGTCCGATGATTGTGACTACCGAGCCGGTGACCACGGTCGGGAAGAACTTCAGCAGCTTCCCGTACACCGGGGCTGCCAGCACCACGAACAACCCGGAGATAATGATTGCACCATAAGCGGTCGCCAGATTGGAGCCTGAAGCGATAGCGATAATCGGGCTAACGGCCGTGAAGGTACAGCCGAGAACCACCGGCAGCCCGCTTCCGAAATATTTGCTGCCCATAATCTGCAGCAGAGTTGCCAGTCCGCAGGTGAACAGATCCGCTGCAATCAGATACGCCATCTGCGTACCGTTCAAATTGAGCGCTCCCCCGACAACCAGCGGTACTATGACCGCTCCGGCGTACATCGCCAGCACATGCTGAAGCCCTAAGGCGAATATCTTCTGTTTGCTTAACATCCTGCACGCTCCTTGATTAATCCTTCATTATCTATGAAATGAATCTCACCCGGCGACATGGAAGCAATCCGCGCCAGGGAATACACCGGAACTCCGCGCTGCTCCAGCAGACCGCGTCCCTCCTGGAAGCTCTTCTCGATGACACAACCGACCCCGGCCAGCTGCGCCCCGGACTCTGCTACGATATCGCATAACCCTACAAGTGCCGCACCGGTAGCGAGGAAATCATCGACAATCAATACGGTATCGTCCGGCCCGAGATATTTCTGCGAAATGCTGATCTGGTAGTCCTCCTGACGGGTGAAGGAGTGAACCGGTGCCGAATATACCGCTTCGGACAAGGTGACTGCCTTCTTCTTCTTGGCATAGATGAACGGCACGCCCAGCGCAATGCCCGCCGCCATGGCGAACTGGATGCCGCTGGCTTCCACAGTCAGCACCTTGGTGATCTGCCGGTCCCCGAAGACCGCTGCAAATTCCTTCCCGATCGCAAGCGCAAGCGCCGTGTCTACCTGGTGGTTCAGAAATGAGTCTACTTTCAGTACAGTCTCCGATAGAATTAAGCCTTCTTGTCTAATACGTTCTTCCAATACTTTCATTACGGCGGATCTTCCTCCTTAGAAATAAAAAAGGACAGATTCCCTGAGTGCTTCTCTCAAGTGAATCTGTCCTTCTGGGTTTTTGTCCCTTGGTGGTGTAACACATATACGTGTCCGCATCGCTTGGACCAGCCTCCCCGTGCCGCAGCACAAGAAACGGAACCCTAGATGCGCTATTTCACTCATAGTCGGATAATTACAGTGGCTATCCGGTAGAAACTTATGGGCCATATTCCCAAGATTATATGAGTTATATGAATCTGTTATATGAAATCTATTCATGAAGCATGTCTGTTATCTTACACGCTCTCCCCGCTGCTTACAAGCAAAATTTTAAGTAAATTGCGGTGATTTCAAAGTTTTCATGAAACCCCAGGCAAAAGTGGGGCTGCCTCCGGAAAGCCTTGTAAATTTTAGGTTTCCGGTGTTTTCTTCATGTCTTCTATATCACTGAAGCTCCATAAAAGCTATAATTATATAGCTTAACATTCTAACTGAACAAAGGCGGCGAACAATGAGAATAAAACAACAGGTTTGGTTAGCAACTTCAGCTACTATACTGCTGCTAGGCAGTATGATTACTATATCAATCCTCTTTATGGAGGGTGGCTCGCGCCTGATTGCAGCAGGGTTAGGTTCAGGCGGCATTCTGGTCAGTATCGGACTTCTTTACAGTATCGGACGGAATGTAGACCGCGGCCTGAAGCGCATTATGGAGATCTCGCAGGATATTGCCGCAGACCGTCTTAACCCTGCGGCGGCGGCTACTGTGCGGACGGATGAATTCGGGCAGCTGGCGGCTTCCTTTTTCGGGCTGGCGTCTGACCTTCATCACAGAACTGCCGAAGAGCGCGAGCTGCGGCTTAGAGCCGAGGAACAAGCCTGGATTAATACGCAGGTGTCAGAGATGGCGCTGCTGCTTCAGGGCTCTGTCCAGCTGAAAACTGCCTCACGTGTGTTCATCGGCAGGCTGGCTACCGCTGTCGGCGGAAGCTACGGGGCTATCTATCTGAAGCAGGGGGGGCAGGTGAACTTCGCAGCCGGCTATGCCTTCGATGATACCGCCGGGCAGCATGAGTCCATACCGCTGGGCAGCGGCCTGGTCGGGCAATGCGCACTGGATGAGCAGATGATCGTTCTGGAGGATCTCCCGGAGAATTATATCAAGGTCCGCTCCGGCCTGGGAGAAGCTGCGCCTTCCTCGCTGGTTATCGTTCCTATTAAGCATGAACAGGAAGTTGTAGCTGTCATGGAGCTGGCTGCCTTAAGCCCGTTCAGCCCCAAGGAGATGCAGCTGATTGAACGAACCGGGCAGAACATGGGCGTGCTGATAAATACGCTGGCGGATGTCGCCAGAATTGAAGAACTGCTGAATGAGACACAGCTGCAGAAGGATGAACTGGAAGCTCAGACCGAGGAACTGCTGGCCCAGACGCAGGAGCTTGAGGCCCAGACCGAAGAGCTGGCGGCTCAGACCGAGGAGCTCCGTATGCAGACCGAGCAATTACATGACCAGAAGACAGAGCTGGAAGTGCAGGCCGAGAGCCTGCTGACCTCTAATGAGCAGCTCCAGACGCAAATGAAGCTCACTGAGGCCCAAAAAGACGAGATTGAAGCCCAGACCGAGGAACTGCGGCAGCAGACAGAGGAGCTGCACGCCTCCAATCTGGAATTACAGAATCAAATGGAGATTTCCCGCCGGCAAACCATGGAGATCAAGGCCCAAGCCGATGAGATCTCTGCAGCGAACCGCGATATGCAGAAGCAGCTGCAAATCACGGAGCTGCAAAAGTCCGAGATTGCAGATCAGGCCGAGGAGCTGCAGGCCCAGACGAGTGAATTACTGGAGCAGAAGGAGCAGCTCCAGGCCCAGACCGAAGAGCTTCAGTCTCAGACGGAGGAGCTTCTGGCCCAGACTGATACCTTGCAGACTCAGGCCGATGAACTGCTGATTCAGAAGGAGGAGCTGGCTGCCTCCCATGATCAGCTGCTGCTTCAAGTCGAGCTTACCGAGAAGCAGAAGGAGGAGATCCAGGCTCAAGCTCAGGAGATCTTCATGGCCGCACAATACAAATCGGAATTCCTGGCCAATGTCTCCCACGAGCTGCGCACGCCGCTGAACAGCCTGCTGATCCTCTCGCAGATTCTGGCTGAGAACAAGGACGGCAATCTGGAATCGAAGCAGCTGGAATACGTCCACACGATCTTCTCGGCAGGCAAGGATCTCCTGCAGCTGATCGATGAGATTCTTGATCTGGCGAAGCTGGAGGTCGGCAAAATGACCCCTGTCATCGAGCCGGTCTCCCCGCAGGATCTCAGCAAACATGTCCACCGCCATTTCGAGCAGCAGGCCAAGAAGAAGAACCTGCGGTTCGATGTCCATTCCGACAACCGGCTGCCTGATTATCTGATGACTGACGGTCACAGATTGCAGCAGGTCTTAAATAATCTGTTATCCAACGCTATCAAATTCACACCTGAGCAAGGCTCTATCTCCCTGTCGATCCGCACCAGCGGCGAAGAGGTCGTCTTCGCCGTCAGCGACACCGGTATCGGCATCGCCGCCTCTAAGCTGGAGAGCATCTTCGAGGCCTTCCAGCAGGCGGACGGCACCACCAGCCGCAAATACGGCGGCACTGGCCTTGGCCTCACGATCTGCCGGGAGCTGGCTACACTCCTAGGCGGAAGAATTGAGGTGGATTCCGTGGAGGGCAAGGGCAGCACCTTCTCGCTGATCATTCCCGCTGTGGAACCGGGAGAGGACGCCCAGACCCTTGCTGCCGCAGCCTATTCAGCAGCAGCCTCTCCGGAGATTCCGGCTTCCGAGCCTATCCGCCGCGAGAATCCGGCCTTCCGCGAGTCCTTCGTGCCCGACATTTCCATCTCCAATCCGAAGCTGCTGCAATATGCGGAGATGGATGATGACCGGAGCAATCTGCTAAGCGGGGATATTACCCTGCTGATCATTGAAGAGGACGCCGAATTCGCCGCCCGGCTGCTGGAGCTGGCGCGCAGCCGGGGCTTCAAGGCCATCGTCGCCTTCCAGGGTGATCAGGGACTTGCCCTGGCCCATGCCTACAAGCCTGATGCGATCCTGCTGGATCTGCATCTTCCCGTTCTGGACGGCTGGTCCATTATCAGCCGCCTGAAGAGCCGGCCGGAGCTGCGGCATATCCCTGTGCATGTCATCTCAACAGCTGAAGAGAACCAGCAGAGCCTGTCGATGGGCGCTTTGTCCTTCTGGAAGAAGCCGAATGATTATGCGGAGCTGGAGGCAGCCTTCCTCCAGATTGAGACTTATATCCGCCGTCCGGTGAAGAGCCTGCTGATTGTCGAAGACAATCAGATTCTGCGTAACAGCCTTGTCGAATTCATCGCCCATCCCGATGTGAATATTATTGCCGTCGGCACCGGAAGAGAAGCAATGGAACATCTGGCGAGCCACCATTTTGACTGTATGGTACTGGACCTGGGCCTCTCGGATATTTCCGGCTTCGACCTGCTGGAGCAGGTTAAGACCAACCGCAAGCTGCAGACCCTGCCGGTGATCATCTATACAGGCAAGGATCTCAGCAAGACAGATGAGCAGCGCCTTAAGCACTACGCCGAGAGTATTGTAATCAAGAACGTGCGTTCAATGGAACGTCTCTATGACGATACAGCCCTGTACCTCCACCGCAAGCATGCAGACCTGCCTCTGGATAAGCAGCGTTTAATTGAGAACCTGCATAATCCGGAATCCGCTTTTGCCGGAAAAAGCATTTTGCTTGTGGATGATGATATGCGTAATATTTTTGCGTTATCCAGTGTGCTGGAAGGTTATAATATGGAGATCAGCTTTGCCCAGAATGGCAGAGAAGCCCTGGAGCATCTGGAGACCCACCCGGGCATTGAACTGGTCTTCATGGATATCATGATGCCGGAGATGGACGGCTACGAGACGATGGAGCATATCCGGCGTAACCCGGGCTATGATCAGATTGTCATTATCGCGCTGACCGCCCGCGCCCTGGAGGAAGACCGGGTCAAATGTCTCGAAGCTGGGGCGAGCGATTATATATCCAAACCAATTAATACCACACAGCTGGTGAGAGTGCTCAAATCATGGTTGATTCAATAGGAGGCAGCATGGAGTATCCGATTAATATTTTGGTTGTAGATGACCGGGCAGACGAGTTCCTGTCCGTTCAGGCTTTGCTGGCGGAGTCGCCCTACCGGCTGGTTCATGCCCTCACCGGCATGGATGCTCTGAAATGCCTGCTGGAGCAGGAATTCGCCCTGATCATTATGGATGTGCTCATGCCCGGCATGAACGGGTTTGAAACGGCGAAGCGGATTAAGATGCGTCAGAAATCACGGGATATCCCTATTATTTTCTTAACCTCGCTGACCTCCGAACTGGAGAATTATATGATGGCCTACTCGGCCGGCGCGATTGACTATCTGACCAAGCCGTTCCATCCGACCGTGTTAAAAAGCAAGATTGACGGCTTCGTCCGTCTCTACCAGACCCGCAAGGAGCTGCAGCTCAAAACGCAGGAGCTGGAGACCGCCAACAGCATCCTGACCGAGCTGAAGGAGACCGCCGAGGTAGCCTTGCGGATTAAGAGCGGCTTCCTCGCCATGATGAGCCACGAGATCCGCACCCCGCTGAACGGGATTATTGCCATGTCGGATGTGCTTCGTTCCTCCGAGCTGTCCGCTGACGACCAGGAGATGGCCGAGATCATTCATACCAGCGGTCACGCGCTCGTCTCTGTCATTACACACATCCTGGACTTCACCAAGATCGAATCCGGTAAAATGGAGCTGGATTACGAGCTCTTCAATCTCCACTCCTGCCTCAAGGAGACCGTTGATCTGTTCCGGGCGCTGGCCAGGGAACGCAGCCTGACCCTGGAGACCTCCATTGATCCTGACATTCCTGCCCTGCTCATCGGTGACCCCAACCGTCTGCGGCAGGTACTGAATAACCTGATCGGCAATGCCATCAAGTTCACGCATTCCGGCGGCGTCAAGGTGGATGTCCGCCTCCGGCAGGTCATGGACAAGCTGCTGGAGCTGGAGTTCATTATCGAAGATACCGGGATTGGCATTCCGGCGGACAAGATGAAATATCTGTTCCAGCCGTTCACCCAGATCGGTGCCACCATCAACCGCAAGTTCGGCGGCACCGGACTCGGTCTGTCCATCTGCAAAATGCTGGTCGACCTCATGGGCGGTAGGATCTATGCTAAGCCTGATGTAGTGGGCGGAGCTACCTTCATCTTCACCATCCAGGTCGCTGAAGGCCAGCCGGACTAAGGCCAACTCCACGGAAGACACAAGAAGCTCCCCTTCAGATGATGAAGAGGGAGCTTCTTTGTTATGAATAAGGTTTATTGTAGAATGGAATGAACAAGCCGCGGAAGGGGATGAGCTCTATAGATGGGAACCTCCAGATTCCCTTTGTTCCAGCGGAACTTTGTTCTGCAAGCGCGAAGTAAGACTCATCCTTGGGAAGGCGCTGGACCCCTTTGGAGTGTAACGGAATTCAGATGGTGTTGAGTATTGCTGAAGACGCGCGGTTCGATCATCCCAGCTCGGTGTTCTATTTCCAGGTTGACAATATTCACTCATCGTATGAAACGTTGGTCGAGCGGAATGTACATGCTCTGATGAGTGAGGTACCCGTGTCCGAATAATTACTTCCAGGGGCGTTATTGCCCCTCTTTTCGGTTTTTCCCATACATCCGGCCCCGCTTGCCTCCGCCACGCCAATTGTAATCGGTTTTTCGATTACATTGCGCTCGCACGCCTCCGCCACGCCAATTGTAATCGGTTTTTCGACTACATTCCGCTCGCACGCCTCCGCCACGCCAATTGTAATCGGTTTTTCGACTACATTCCGCTCGCACGCCTCCGCCACGCCAATTGTAATCGGTTTTTCGATTACATTCCGCTCGCACGCCTCCACCACGCCAAATGTAATCGGTTTTTCGATTACACTGCGCTCGCACGCCTCCGCCACGCCAATTGTAATCGGTTTTTCGACTACATTCGGTGCCCCCTATCCCCCCACCGCCGCAATCAGCACCGGCAGGACCAGGAAGGAGGCCAACGTCGTCCAGACGATACAGCGCGAGACCAGCGCTGGCGAGCTGCCGAAGCGTTCGGCCAGGACGACGGAATTGACAGCCACCGGCATGGAAGCCAGAATCAGCAGCACCGAGAACAGGGTGCCTGTGATGTTCAGGGCGAGCAGCACCAGCGCGGCCAGCAGCGGAGCCAGCACCAGCCGGACGGTCAGCCCCGTCCAGAAGGCCAGCTGCACATTGCGTTCCGTATGTGCGGCTCTAACCTTCACCATCTGCGCACCCAGAATCGCCAGCACAACCGGCGAATAGGCCCCGGCGACCATCGACACCCCCGAAGCCAGCTCATGCGGCATATGCAGGCCAAGCGCCCGCAGCAGCAGCGCCAGAATGGCGGCGTAGATGGCCGGAAGCGAGAAGACTGACTTCAACGCGCTGCGTACAGAGAACTGTGAACGGGCGGCAAAATACACGCCGATCGTATTCACGATCACCATCTGGGCGATGACGTAGACCGATGCCTTGTCCAGGCCCAGCTGGCCGAAGGCCAGCAGCACCAGCGGCAGGCCATAATTGACGCTGTTCGTGAAGGTGGAGATGAGCGTAAGACCGGCGGCCTCCGGCGGAGCCAGCTTAAGAATTTTGCCGATCAGCGTCGCCACACCCCATAAGAGGAACAGGTTCAGCAGCGAGAATGAGAGTGTCTTATAGACATCATCGAAGGAGATATCCGCCGTAGCCAGTGTGTCGAGAATAATGGCCGGACTGAGAAAATACAGGTACAGCGTCAGCAGAGGCTTCGTATCGAGCTGCTTATACCGTCCAAGCAGCGCTCCGGCGGCCACCGGAATGGACAGCGGTACGATGACCTCAACAAGTGTCGTGAGTACAGTCTGAATCACAAGCCAGGACTCCTCTATGTATTAGTTATTTCTACTATAACCCTCCTTGGCAGGGAGCGTCTAAGACAAGGAAGCAATATCCTTGATAGCAATTGCCTATGAGCACCAGTCATTCTCCACAAAAAATCCCGCACCCTTCAATTAAGGGCCACGGGATTCCGGTTAGGTCTTCGGTTTACAGCATTTTGATCTCCAGCAGCTCGTATTTGATGATCCCCATCGGGGCGTTGACGCTGATGATATCGCCTACCTTTTTGCCGATCAGCTCTTTGCCGAGCGGGCTCTCGTAGGAAATCTTGTTGTCCAGCACATCGGCTTCCGCCGGTCCGACCACTCGATATTCAATCTTCTCCGAGTACTCCACATCATTCAGCGTCACGATGCAGCCTACACTGACTGTACTGAGATCCATAGTGCTGGCATCCACGATCTGCGCCTTGATCAGCATCTTCTCCAGAATCATAATGCGGGTCTCCATGAAGGATTGATCCTCCTTGGCAGAGTGGTATTCACTGTTCTCCTTCAGATCGCCGTAGCTGATCGCCAGCTTAAGCCGGGCTGCAAGCTCCTTGCGCCCTGCTCCCTTGAGTTCCCTCAGCTCTTCCTCCAGCTTGGCCAAGCCTTCTTTAGTCAAAAATACTTCGTCATTATTAGACATGTATACAACTCCTATTATTTGCTCGCTTTATAGTATTCTAACTCATATTCGCCCAACATGCGAAGAGAAAGCGCTATTACGCATGATAAAGGAGTATTTACGGCACAGTCACGGCTTCAAGCCTCCACCTGCGGAGCAGTGGCAGCTGCCGGCTTGCCGCTACTGCCTCTCAGGAGGAAGGTCATCGGAATAGCCAGCAGCCCCACTGCCGTAGCGATCAGGAAAATATCCTGTACGCCCATCGTCATCCCCTGCGCCTTCAGCAAAGAACCCGCTGCCTGGGACGTCCCGTCTGCCAGCTCCTGCTGATGGGCCAGCGATCTGGAGGCGAGCAGCGAGCTGAATACGGCAATGGACAAGGCACCTGTAGCCTGGCGGACCCAGTTGGTTACGGAGGAGGCATGGCCGGTAATGGCTCTTGGCACTGCCGACATACCGGCATTGGTCACCGGCATGAAGGACAGCGCAATGCCGACATTGCGCACCGCCATAAGCACGGCCACACGGGTATGAGTCACGGCCAGCGTGATGTGGGCAAGCTCCCAGGTCGAGGCGCTTAGCAGCAGAATGCCGCCCAAAATCAACCAGAACGGTCCAATCCGGGAGTACAGCTTACCGACCACCGGTGACAGAACGGCCATCACGATGGAGCCCGGCAACAGCACCAGCGCGGTCTTCAGCGGGGTGGACTGCTGGATATCCTGCAGGAAGACCGGAATCAGGAAGGTGCCCGAGTATAACGCAACGGTAATAATACAGTTGATGATCAGGCTGTAGGTGAACCGGCTCTGCCTGAATACCTTCAGATTCAGCAGCGGCTCCTGGAGCGACAGCTCTCTGCGGATGAAATACGTTAAGGCCGCCGCCCCAACCAGTAGCAGGGTCAGGGTATTCCAAGATGTCCAGCCCCAGGCGCCCCCTTTATTGAAGGCCAGAATAATGAAGGCGCTGCTCAGAATGACGGTGACGAAGCCCGGCAGATCGAAGCGTTTGCCGCTTGCAGCCTGCCGCTGAAGCGGCAGACATTTCAGAGCTACGCCAATGGCGATCAGGCCAATCGGCAGATTGATCACGAACAGCGATTTCCAGCCGAAATATCCGGTCAGCCAGCCGCCGAGTGTCGGGCCGAAGGCAGGCGCCAGCATCGAGGACAGGCTCCAGAGGCTCATGGCGAAGGCCTGCTTTTCTTTGTCGATAAACTGATAAATCATCGTCATGGTGGTAGGGATGATCAGGCCGCCGAATATTCCCTGGATAATGCGGAAGGTAATGAGTGAGTGAATATTCCAGGCCACCGTACACAGTGCCGAGAACAAGGTGAAGCCCGACAGGGCGAATACGTAGAGAACCTTATAGCTCCATTTATCCCCGAAATAACCCACCACAGGCGCAATGACGCCGGTAGCCAGCAGATAGCCGGTAATCATCCATTGTACAGTGCTGATCCCGGCGTGAAAGTCCTTCAAGAAGACCGGGAACGCTACGTTAATGGTGGTTGTACTGAGAATAGCCATGAAATTACCGAAAAAAATGGCCAGAATGATCAGCCAGAATGATGAATGTTTTGCCGCCGGACTGCTCAAGGGCGCTCTCTCCTCTATTTTGCGGTTCACCTTCATATAGGTGTATGATACAATCAACTTAATATATGTGTATTATACAACTATGTGTTTGAAAGTCAATGTGACTTATTTCATGAGTCTTTCAAAATGAGGCAAGAATCTCAGGCAGCCTTAGCATAAGGCCGGTATTATCAATTATACTAGGGATACATATGACAAAGTTACCAGTAAAGGACGGAATCTAACTATGGCTGATGAACAGAAGGACAAGCACCTCGAAGCTCTGAATCAGGAGCTGATTACGCTGATCCGCCACGGCTCGCTGGATAAGAAGCATGGCGGGCTGGACCGCTCCTCGTATACCCTGCTCCACCATTTGTCGATGCACGACAAGGTAGGCGTTAAGGCGCTTGCTGAACAATTCGGCCTTGACACCTCTACCATCAGCAGGCAGACAAGTGTCCTGGAGGCGAAGAACTATGTGGAACGGGTGCCTGATCCGCTGGACGGGCGCTCCAGCTATTTTCAGCTTACTGCGCTTGGTGCACAGACCTTCGCCGAGGCCCGGGACATCCGGCTTGCACGCTATGGAGAGATCTTTGGGGACTGGTCCCCGGAGGACTGCGGACTCTTCAGCGAACTGCTCGCCCGGCTCAACCGTAGCCTGCAGCAAAAATAGCACGAAGAGGATTGACGGATGCTGGCGAAGCTGGTAGATTGAATTAATCATACAAAACAACTCGGAATTATATTTTAGTCAAAGGGGCCGGTCTGCATGAACTTTATTTTCTTTTCCCCGCATTTCCCCAAGAACAGCGCTGAATTCTGTACGCATCTGCAGGAGCAGGGGGCCAACGTGCTCGGGATCGGCGATGCAGCCTATGACCAGCTGGAGGACAAGCTGAAATCGGCACTGACCGAATATTATAAGGTAAGCAATCTGGAGAGCTATGAGGAGATTCTGCGGGCTGTCGGCTATTTCACCCATAAATACGGCAAGATTGACCGCTTCGAGTCACTGAATGAATACTGGCTGGAGCAGGATGCCGCGATCCGTACGGACTTTAACATCTACGGCACCAAGTCGGATTTCGTCCATAACCTGAAGCAGAAGTCCAAGATGAAGGAATTTTTTCGCAAAAGCGGGGTAAGCACCGTCCAGTTCTCCACCGGCACAACGCGTGAGAGCGTCGAGAGCTTCATCCAGAGCGCCGGCTTCCCGCTGGTGGTGAAGCCCGATCTTGGCTCCGGGGCCAGTAATACGTATAAGATCAATAACGAAGAGGAGCTCCAGCACTTTTTTGACACGAAGCCGGAGAATGTTGCCTTCATTATTGAGGAATTCATAGACGGGGTTATCCTCACCTATGACGGCCTGGTGGACCGGGACGGGAATGTACGCTTCGCGGTCAGCCACCTGTTCGAGAACAGTGTGATGGATGTCGTCAATACGGACAATCACCTCTACTACTTCTGTCTGCGGGAGATCAGCCCGGAGGTCGAGGAGGCGGGCCGGAGCATTTTGCAGGCTTTTGACATCCGGGAACGGTTCTTCCATATCGAGCTGTTCAAATCGCACAAGGATGGCCGGATTATTGCCCTGGAAGTGAATATGCGTCCGCCCGGTGCCTGGATGACTGATGCGATTAACTTCGCCTATGATGTCAATGTGTATAAGGAATGGGCCAGCATGGTCGTGCATAATGAGGTCGGCGGTCCGTACGAAGGCAAATATTATACCGGCTATGCCAGCCGCAAGAATCATAAGCATTACGCTCACAGCCATGAGGACATCTACCGTGAATTCGGCGGGAAGATTGTCAATTATGACGAGATTGAAGAGGTCTTCAGCAGAGCAATGGGCAACCGCGCTTATCAGTTCCGTTCCCCCGAGCTTTCGGAGGTCAGAGACATTAGAGGCTATATTCAACAAGAAGAGGGATAGGATGTGTTAACGGATGAGGATAAGCTACCATAAGGAGTACAGCCACAACCTGGGCAGAGACATGGAGTATAAAATATACGGCCACGCCGGCAAACCAATGCTCGTTTTCCCCACCTCGCTTGGACGCTTTTATCAATATGAGGATTCGGGCATGATCGATACGCTCTCGTCCTTCATTGAAGCGGGCAAGCTGCAGATCTGGGCCTGTGACAGTCTGGATGAGGAAACCTTCTTCTCCACCCACTGGAACAATGAGGACCGGATCCACCGTCATGAACAGTATGACAAATATATTGCGCATGAGCTGATTCCAGGCATCCTCCATGGGAGCAAACGCAGTAACGGCGGGACCGACCAGCGCATTCTGATCTCCGGCTGCTCGATGGGCGCTTATTACAGCGCCAGCTTCTTTTTCCGTTATCCGCACTATTTCGATACCTTGATCGCCCTGAGCGGCGTCTACTCCACCTACCACTTCTTCGGTGACTATATGAGCGGGAATGTCTATCTTAATTCACCGCTGCATTATCTGCCGGGGCTGACGGATGAGCATTATCTGAACCAGTACCGCAGCAGCAACATCATCGTCTGTGTCGGTCAAGGGGCGTATGAGGACGAGATGCTTCATGAGACCCGGCTGCTTCAGGAGGTGCTGGGGCAGAAGGGCATTCCGGCCCGGATCGACTACTGGGGCCATGATGTCAGCCATGACTGGCCTTGGTGGAACAAGCAGATTCATTATTATGTGGAAGGCTGCCTGGGCTAGTGAAGCTTGAACGCGAATTCATTTCAACTGGAAACTGCTTTGCCGTCCTTTTGAAGGATGGTACCGTTTCAGCGAGAAATATAAGAATGTATAGCGTGAAACCTATACATTCTTATATTTGAATAAAATCATCCTACCGGATTACCTACGCGCCACCGCAATGTATGCTGTTTTTCGTTACTACTTAGGTCTCCATGAAAAAACATCCACACTATTCCACTTTCGGAAAGGAGTTTTACTCTCCCCTGTCGAAAGAAAAAGACAAAACCCGGGAGGTGAATGAGGTATGGATGTTAGCCCACAGCAAGTCCTTCAGATCAGTAAAGGGGATCCTGAAATTGCAGGCTTCATCCAGATGCTCCTCGACCAAAATCGGGCCTTGACCGAACAGAATCAGCGCCTTCAACAAATCGTTGACACCCAGGCGAAAGAGATTCAATCGCTGAAAAAACGCGTGCATGAGTTGGAACGGCAACTCCAGCAGAAGAGTCATAACAGCAGCAAACCTCCATCTAGTGACGGGCTTCGCAAGCCTCCCAATCTGCGAACCCCTGGTGGTCCCAAAGGCGCACCGAAAGGCCATCCTGGGACGACGCTCCACGTTATCGACAATCCCGACGAAGTCGTGGTCTGCGAATTAACCACCTGTCCGGACTGTTTGGGCTCGCTCGCAGGTGCTCCTTGTGTGGGGGAAGAACGGCGTCAAGAATTCGACCTTCCTGTGTCTCGCATCTGGACCACCGAGTTTCGTGCCGAGCAACGCTACTGCGCTTGTTGCCAAAAAGTCCAGCGTGCAGCCTTCCCGTCCCACATCACTGCTCCGGCCCAATATGGCCCCCGGATGGCGGCGTGGACGGTCTATTTGCATGCCTTTCACTTTCTTCCGCTTCAGCGGATGGCTCAGCTCTTCGAGGACTGGACCACGTATCGGCCCAGCGAAGGTACCTTGCTTTCCTTTTTAGAGACCGCCCATGACCGTTTCGCTCCCATCGAAGAGCATATCCGTACCCAGTTACATCAGAAAGTCAAAGTCCATGCGGATGAAACCGGGTGCCGGGTTGACGGACGGACCCAGTGGATGCACGTCATGTCTGACGAAACGTATACCTTGCTCCAGCTGCACGCCAAACGGGGAGCTCCCGCGATGAAAGACATCGGTTTTTTACCTACTTATACGGGAACCGTCGTCCATGACTGCATGAAAGGATATTTTAATGAGAGGCATAGCTATTCCCATGCCTTGTGTAATGCCCATTTGCTCCGGGAATGCATAGGGATTGCCGAGCACGACGGACATCAGTGGGCGAAGCAGATGAAGGATCTGCTGACGGAGGGCTGGGCCCAGGCGCTGCGTTCCCGTCAAGCAGGGATTCCTTTGGCGACAGAGGTCATTCAATCGTTTCGTGAACGATATGACGCGATTCTCCAAACGGGCGAAGGGGAATGGTCGAAAGACTGGGTACGGGCGAAAACGTGTAAAAAAGGTCGTGCCATTAAGAGCAGGGCCGGCAACTTGGGAGAACGCTTTGAGGTTCACAAAGAGGCGATTCTCAAGTTTCTTTGGTGTCCCGAGATTCCCTTTGATAACAACCAAGCCGAACGTGATCTCCGAATGGTCAAGGTCAAGCAAAAAGTCTCCGGTTCTTTTCGTACCGAAGCCGCGGCGCAATGGTTTGCCCGCTTACGGAGCGTCGTCTCCACCTACATTAAACAACAACTCCCTGTCCTTTCCTCGCTATCTCTTGCTTTTTTCGGTAACCCTGTTTTGAAGTGACCTAAGTAGTAACTGTTTTTCACATACATTCGGGCCATATGCCTGCATGTGATCACAATATATACTGTTTTTCACATACATTCGAGCCATATGCCTACATGTGAGCACAATGTATGCTGTTTTTCACATATATTCGGGCCATATGCCTGCATCCGAGTACAATGTATGCTGTTTTTCACATACATTCCGGCCATACGCTGCTTTAGCAACCGATGGTACTCGTTTTTCAGCATACCAAGTTCACTCTTGCTCCTCGCAGCTACCCTCAGCCACATTCAGCAACTAAGTACTCTGCGAATCATTCAACACGAGGAAACTATAGTTTCCTATACAAGCACAAAAAAGGAACTGATGAAATCAGCAGTTCCTTTTTCTTGAGACCATTATCGCCTTGTCCTATACAGGAACATGCTCCGTACAGAACTGAAGCAGCGCGGCTTCCTCATCGTCTTCCATATCGAAATCGAGCAGCTGGCCTGAGGAGGTCTCCAGCAGATCGTAGCTGACCATGCTTGTCTGCTCTTCTTCCACTTTGACAATCACGCGGGCGGACACGCCGTTCTCCACGTACAGCTCATCATCCTCCGGCACATCAATATTCACGACGAACTCATACCGCTTGCCGCTTAGGATATTAAATGGATCTCTTACGTTCTCCACGGTGTAGCTTGTAAATGTCAACAAGTTGCATTCCTCATTTCTCAATTCACTGCCAGATTATTGTAACACAGTATCTGCGGCTTTGCCTTTGGTCTTCTTGATCTGCTTGCTGCGCAGCTGCCCGCAGGCCGCATCAATATCGACGCCCTGCTCAAGCCGGGTGCTGACGCTGACGCCCTGCTTCTTCAGCGTATCGAAGAACGCACGCACAGACTCCCGCTCGCTCCGCTGATACTGGCTATGCTCATCCACAGGATTATAAGGAATCAGGTTGACGTTCGCCAGCTGGCGGCGGTCTCCGATTAACTCGGCCAGCTCCAGCGCATGCTCCTCGCGGTCATTGATATCCTTCAGCAGGATATACTCCAGCGTGATTCTCCGGTTCGTCTTCTCCAGATAGTAATCAATCGCCGGCATTAATTTCTCTATAGGAATGGCCCGGTTAATCTTCATAATCTGTGTCCGCAGCTCATTATTCGGGGCATGCAGCGAGATCGCCAGATTGACCTGCATATTAGCATCAGCGAATTCTCTGATTTTGTCCGCCAGGCCGCTGGTGGATACAGTGATTCCTTTGCCGGCAATCGCCAGACCCTTGTGATCCTTGATGGTAGTCAGGAAGTTCAGCAGATGCCGGAAGTTATCGAACGGCTCGCCAATCCCCATAACCACGACATGGGTGACCTTCTGGCCGTGGCCGGCCTGATCCAAATAATGCTGAACCTTCATAATCTGCTCCACGATCTCGCCGCTGGTCAGGTCCCGGCTCTTCGCCAGCAGCCCGCTTGCACAGAAGCTGCACCCGATGTTACAGCCGACCTGAGTAGTGACACATACGGATAAGCCGTATTTCTGCCGCATCAGCACGGTCTCTATCAGGTTGCCGTCATGGAGGCGGAAGAGGAACTTCACCGTACCGTCGGCTGATTCCTGCTTCACATGCTCTTCCATCGTCTGAAACACATAATTCTGTTCCAGCAGCTCTATGCATTCCTGATTCATTCCGTCCATCTCAGCGAAGCTGGTGATCCGCTTGCGGTACAGCCATTCCCAGACCGCAGTGGCCCGGGATTTCTTGTGGCCATGCTCCAGCAGCCATGCCGTCAACTGTTCCAAAGTCAATCCATAAATGGATTCTTTATTCATTTCATATCCTCTTTTCAAAACATTAAAGTTCAATCTATCTATTCTACCTTGACAGGGACATTAGCAGCAACAATACCTTATTGTCTCAAATTTCGTTTATTAAAACAAGAGGAAACGCTGTGGAGTTGGGCGCTTGGAGCAGGGAAAACATAAAAAAGCGCAGTCCGCAGGGACCACGCCTTTTCTGTCAAACCTTATTTATACAAAACCTTCTCGACATTGTATTTCGCGCGAAGCTTGTTCACAATGTAGGTCTCATAAATCTCTCTGTCCACCGGATCTTCGACAAGGCAGACTTCAATGCGGGTAACCTCATCACGGTGGGGCTTCATCACAGATACATTGTCCTCGAAATGCTTCTTGATCCGCGGTCTCAGCTTGCGGGCCTTGCCCACAAACAACAGCTCGTCCTGATCATTGTAGAACATGAAGATGCCGCCGGCCTCGCGGGTAATCAGGTGGAAATCGGTGAATCCGTAAATATGGCTCAGCTCAGGGTTAGCTTGCTTGTAAATAATAACTTCCGGTGACGGAATGGTAATGCTGATCATTAAGCTTCACTTCCTCAATTGGATATAGAAATAAATAGTATCACAGAATGGGAAACGTGACTATTTCTATCTTGGAATAACGGTGATTGGCCAGTCACTACCCTTGTACTCTCCTGCTCATAAGTTACTTGCGCTTCGGCTTCAATTCCGGCATGCCCAGCGTAAGAGCCATATTGCACAGCATAGAGTTAGCCAGGAAGGTACTCACCTTCACCTCAGGGTGCGCAAACCCGGCAGCGGTGAACTTACTCTCCATCAGACCGGTTACCTCCTGCATTCCAGCCTGCATGGCCTGCCGGATCGCTTCATCCCGGATGCCGCTTGCCTGCACCTGCAGAATCAGCTCGTTCGGATGAGTGTCCATCAGCTGTTCATATAACTGGATCGCTTCGGCTAGCATTTGTTTTTTGGGGGCGCGAAATCCGGCAAAAGTAAGGAGAATCCGTTCAAACGCACGCTCCAGTGCAGCTAAGAACAACTCCTCCTTGTTCTTAAACAGCTTGAAGATGTACGGCTGGGAGATTCCCACCTTCTCCGCCACCTGAGCGGTTGTTGCCCGGTAGTAGCCATACTCGGCAAAAACAATCACCGCCGCCTCCAAGATCTGCTCCCGGCGATTCACAGTAAGGGTCTCATCTCCCTGTGAACGGATCTTTGCGGATTGCTTATTCATATAGGCTTCCCCCTTATGCCGAAGCATCCGCTCCCGCACTGATTGGTTATTGATCAATCACTTTTGATGGACTGATGGAAAGGACATCCCTTCGCTTCCGCAGCTTCATGCTGCCCAGAGTCCGCCTGTTGCTTCTTCCGGTAGACGAAGCGCGGGCTTAGCTGCAAATCACGCAGCTTGTTGTCATTCCAGATCGGTGTAGAGGAAGGCGACATCGGCGGAATCAGCCAGCCCCACTTGCCTGACACTTCCCTTCCCTGCTGCTGTTCCTGTTCCTGGAAGCGGACGAATTGATCTGCGGCTGTATGATGGTCCACAATGCTGACCCCCGCCTGCTTGAAGGAATGGAGGACGGCACGGTTCAGTTCCAGCAGCGCCCGGTCCTTCCACAACGAGGTATTAGTGGAGCGGTCCAGGCCCAGCAGGTCTGCCACCGCAGGCAGGCGGTTGTAGCGGTCCGCATCGCCGAAATTCCGCGAGCCGATCTCCGTCTCCATATACCAGCCGTTGAAGGGCGCTGCCGGGTAACGGATGCCGCCGATCTCCAGGCACATGTCCGAGATGATCGGAACGGAATACCAGCGCAGGCCCAGCTCCGTGAATTGCGGGATCTCCGGGTGGCTGAGCGGCACCTCCTGTACAAGTCCTGCCGGAATAGGGAAGCAGCGGGGTTCCTCACCGCCGATGCTGATCACGAGCGGCAGAATATCGAAATCCCCGCCCGTGCCCTGCCAGCCCAGCTTAAGGCAGACGGCGGTGAATTCATCCGAAGCCGGATCACCGGCACGCGGATGCTCCCGGTCCCCGGGATAACCGGCATAGCGGATGAGCTGATGATTCCAGATCCGGATGGTACGGCCTTGCTCCTCTTCACTGCGGAAGACGGTAATGACCGGCCGGATCCGGCCGCCGTTATTCGCATGCTCCATATGATGCAGCAGCGCCTCCGCCACCTCTTCTACAGTCTCTGCTCCGCGGGCGTCAATCACATCTAAGGAATGCCAGAATAGTCTTCCGATGCAGCGGCTGTTATGGCGCCAGGCCATCCTTGCCCCGTGTGCCAGCTCTTCTCCTGTATGCCTGTATGTACCTGTGCGCTGCACCTCTTCCCGTATGTCTGCCAGACGTTGATCCCGTTCACCCTCTGTTAACCCCAGCTCCTGATAGCAGGCCGTAATGAAGGACTCGGCCTGCCCGATCAACTCCTGAGTGTTATGCCGTGAGACTGTGTGTTCCATCTTCTCTCTCCTATCCATGCGTTCCCTGCATCAGTACCCTCAGCGTATCATCTCTGCTCCAGCTCTGCCAGTCTGGAGATAATCCGTCTTTTGCGGTAGAGCATCCGCGCAGCCTCCGTGACCTCCTCCAATGTCTTCCGGTTGAGGTAAGCGCCGAAGAACATACCAGCGACCGGAACGGTCTGGAGCAGTTTTTTCCAGCCCCAATTGTCGCGGTATACGGTCACTACCTCCTTCCAGCCCTGAATCCTGGAGACGGTCTCCTTGGTTGCGGCCAGAATATTGCCGTCCCCGCCTGCCTGCAGATTCAGCTCCTTCAGCAGCGTGCGCTTCCCCACTACATCGGAGGAGGCGAACTGCATCACCTTCACGGTGAAGATCCGCTCCGCCTTATCGGTCGGATCGTAGCCATAACAGAGGCCGATCTCCTGGATCGCCTTCAAGGAAAGGCCCAGGACAGCAGGAATATCGGCAGCCAGCGTGAAAATCCCGCCGAATCCCGTCGTCGCCCCTTGGGCCGTAGCCGTATTCCGGCTTCGCCCCGCGAGCTTCTGTGCCACTTCATCCATCACAGCCAGCGGGAACGGCCCGTCTTCCGGAGCCCCCGCCGCCCGGCTTGTCTCTTCCATCAGCTTGCCCACCTTGCGCCCGGCCACCAGATAATTGCCACCGTTCTGGATGTAGCCGCCCAGTTCATCGAGCAGCCGGCCTACCTTATCGTGGATCACCTTTGGCGTGATTGCATCCAGCAGCTTGAACGGCAGCCGGGTAATCCGGTCCCAGATCATCAGCCTGTTCTGCTCCTTCTCCCACTTGGTAATCTCCTTAAGCGCGGCATACAGCATCTCCGGTGTCTCCGGAGGGCTCCATGAATCAGTGTTATCCGCTTCTGGCATAGGTATGTGCCTCCCCTGAATGATCTCGTCATTACCTTATAACCTATTTCACAGCAAATGATTGCAAGGGCCCTCCATTCTTCCCTTGGGTACCATTAAAAGCAAACAGGCACCCCGGATCAACTCCGGGAATGCCTGTTCAACATAGCCTGTGTCAGGCTTTAATCCTGGGACCCGCCAACCTGCCTATCCATCGAAGACAATCTGTGCTTCTCTTCCTCCAGCCGCTCTTGGACCAGATCTACCCCTTGTCTGCCGACCGAACCTTCCGGGGCATGGCGTACAGCTTCTTCAGCGTGCTCCAGGCTGTTCTCTGCCTGCTCCAACATCTGCCCGGTCGGATGACTCGAAGCCTGAGTTACAGCGTTGTGCAGCTTCGTCACCGCATCATGCGCCTGATCAACCGTACTGTTGGTGCGCAGACTGGATTCGTAATGCTTCATAAGATCCTTCCCCCTCATCACGGTTTCGGTTCCTCTCTAGGATGGATTGGAGAGCGCAATCTTATGCGGAGGTTCCGGTCCTGGCACAGAATCGCCTACACCAGGAACATGGCGACAATCGTCATGGCCGTAAGACCCAGCAGGACCGGCTTCAGATTGCGCCGGGCCAGCTCGAACGGGCTGACGCCGCAGATCGCAGCGGCGGGAATGAGCGCCCACGGGATCAGGGTGCCGCCGCCCACCCAGATGGCGGCCACCTGCCCAAGGGCGGTCAGCGTCGCTGCGCCGGAATGGATCGCGGCGGCGAACAGCCCGGCAATCGAGCCGGCCAGCGAGATGCCGGAGAACCCGGAGCCGTCGAGGCCGGTGATCGCGCCGATCACCGTCAGCGTTACGGCGGATGCAGCCCCGTTCAGCGGCACGTGATTCGCCAGGGCCACGCCCAGGTCGTTCACGATGCCGTGCGAGCCGTCCGGCAGCACCTTGCCGTACAGCTCGGTGAAGGCAGCGTCGCCCAGATAGAAGAAGGCGGCAATCGGGATGACCGGCCCGAAGACCTTGAAGCCGAAGGTGAAGCCTTCTATGAGATAGGCGGTGATCTTCTCCAGCCCCTGCCCCTGGCCGCGATGGGCCAGAAGGGTAATGACAATAAGGATCAGCACGGCGGTTCCCCCGACCAGCGCGGTAGCATCGCCGCCTTGCAGGTGAAGCACGAACATGCCGGCCACATCCAGCAGGAAGAGCAGCGGAATGGCGATCGCCAGCCCTTTGCGCAGACGGTCACTCAGGAGGACTGGCTGGTCTTCACCCGTCCCTGACTCAGCCAAAGGCTCTGCTGTTCCCGGGGAAGAGACCAGGCCGTCTCTCCATGTGCCGTTCTTCTGGTCCCGCTTCATCATCCAGAATGCGCTCACCGTCGTGACAAGACCCATAACAACAACCAGCGGGATACTGGCCTGCATTACGCTGGACACCGGAAGGCCGGCGGCATCCGCTGTCAGCTTGGGAGCACCTTGAATAATATAATCGCCGGAGAGGGCGATCCCGTGCCCGAACAGATTCATCGCTACCGCTGCGCCCAGCGCAGGCAGGCCGACCCGGATGGCCACGGGCAGCAGAACCGCCCCGACCAGCGCTACGGCAGGCGACGGCCAGAAGAAGAACGAGGTCACCATCATAATCAGCCCGATTCCCCAGTAGGCCATCGCCGGTGTGCGCAGGAACCGGGTAAGCGGAGACACCATCGTCTCGTTGATGCCCGTTATAATCAGAATCCGGCTCATCGCCACGATAATAGAGATAATCATTATGGTGCCGAGCAGCTCCTTAGTCGCATAGACAAAAGAGTTAAAGATCCCTGACACCGACCCGCTGAGCGTCGCCGTTGCCAGCAGCCCGAGCGCCAGAATCCCGGTCACACAGATCATGGTTGTATCACGCCGCCTGATCAGCAGCGCCAGAATGAACACAATAAACACCAGATACACCCAATGAATCGCAGTAAGCTGGATACCCATTAGCCACGCGCCCCCTTTCCACTTACAAATAGCAAGCAGGTGCTATATGCTATGCAGCAGGATGGGCCATTGTTCGCCTTAGGGACACGCATGCCAGCAGCACAAAAAGACCCCCGCCTCCACATCACATGGATTCAGGGATCTTATTTGCGGATTACACTCTCTTACCGGTGCCTGCCTGCTCTCCTGGCCCGGAGGAACGCGAGCTGCTTCAGCATGTCCTGATCGTATAAGCTGCCCGCGATTTCCGGTTGCCCGGTATGTAGATGGGTAATCTCCTGCACTGCTGCCGGTCTTGCGGCGGCAGGAAGAAGAGTGGAGGTGCCGTCCCTGTGAATGATCAGGCTATGGCCGGGCGAGGGGTGCGGCCCGCGCACATACTCGTCAAGATAGCCATATACCCTACGCTGCATCACAGGATCTTTGCTCATCTGCTGCAGAATATTAGGAGCGATTACAAGCTCCCGCTGATCCCTCCGCTCTCCTGCATCCGCCTTCTTCCCCTTGCTGCCTTCTTTGGCTACCGCCATAATGCGGACTGACAGGCCGTACCTTGCCTTGATTCTGCGTGCCTGATCTTCAATTGCCGCTCCCACAGCCGCCATCATCTCCGGGAAGCTGAGCGAAGAGCGCCCGGCGGAAGCGTGCTCCGCCTGTTGCGGTGAGCGGGTCAGCGAAGCGGCGTTGATTCGTGATATGGGAATATACATCGAACGTTCCTCTTCTCGCGCGTAAAGTTCAGGACAACTCTTTATCGGCAAAAAGAGGAAAATTACTTATAAAGGGCTATTCCCTAGCCAATGCGCCCGCAGCCGCATCCTCGCCGCCGAGCCGCCCGGAGGTGAAGGAGTAACCCAGTCCAACGCCGTTGCCTACATAGGTATCATTGAATAACACCCCTTCAGACTCTACACCCACGGCATACAGCCCTTTGACCGGCAGACGCTTATCATTCAGCACCTGGAACTTGGTATTGACCAGCAGACCGCCTACTGAACAGAGGTTGTTAATCTCGGCTATAACGGCGTAATATGGTCCGCTGCTACCCATCGGAACCAGATATTCCTTCGCCTTGCCGAACTCCGTATCGGTGCCTGTCTTCGCTGCTTCCTCATAGAGCTTGAAATCAGCGGTGAACACTTCAGGGTCCATCCCTGCATTCTTCGCCAGCTCTTCCAGCGTATTGCCCTTGAAGCCGTCGCCGCTGGCTACCATGGATTCGAAGACTTTATCCGCATCCTTCCAAGGCTGGTCCAGTGTGAACTTGTCTTTATAGGAGGCATAGAATTCCGGCGGCATACCCGGCAGCTTAGGCGCCTGAAGCCCCTTCATTCCCTTCGTCTTAAGCGCATCCAGCTGCGCCTGCGAGACAATAACCAGATGATATGCTCCGTTAAAAGCACTGGTATTCGCTGCCGCAACCGCTGTAAGCGTCGCCGCCTCATCTCTGAATCTCGCGCCCGAAGGGCCGACATTCATCAGGGTCGGCAGGTAAGACAGCATCATCGGATAGCTCGCTTCAAACGGCTCGTACTCCGTCTTCAGCTTGTCTGTAGCTCTCGCCAGCGTCTGGTGCAGCATCTGCCCGCCGAAGTTGTCCGGCACCTTCGCGCCGATCTCCCAGGACATCTTGAGCCCTTCGCCGATGTTCTGCCCAAGCCCGCCGTTCACGCCTTCGAAGCCAAAAGCTTCCTTAACCATCTCTTTATTCCCGGCATATCCTCCGGTAGCCATCACAACGCTCGCTCCTGCAATCTCCAGGGTTGTTCCGTCAGACTTCTTGGCCACGACTCCGGTAACCTCTCCATTAGCGCCAGTCATCAGCTTCTGGGCGATGGCCTCCGTGATCACCTGTCCGCCGCCCTTCTCTACGGATGCTGCAAGCATCTTGCGCAGCAGCTCCTGGCGGGTCTCATAAGGGGGCAGCATATGGAGCTGTTCCCCGGCGAAGTTCAGGAAGGTCGTGGTGTAACCCTTGCCGGTCAGCCAGTCATAGGTCTCGCCCGACTTCGTGACGTACTGGCGGATTGCCGCAGCATCCACGCGCCAGTGATTGTTCACGATCCAGTCAGCAATCTCCTTCTCGACTTCTACTTTCAGCCCGCTGCTTAGCGCGGCAGAGGAGTTGTAGAATTTGCCCGCCCAAGACAGGTTGCTCGCGCCGCCGATCGTCGCTGTTTTCTCGATCAGAATGACCTTCGCGCCCTTATCCGCCGCTGATACCGCTGCTGATACACCCGAAGCACCTGCTCCCACAACGACAACATCTGCCGACAGCTGCTCGGTCTTGCCTTCTCCCGATTTCACTACAGCCTTCGTTTTAAAAGCCTCCACATTGCCGCCCGCCTGCTTAAGCGCATCCTCCACAGCGGTCAGAATCGCCTTGCTGGACTCGGACGCCCCGCTAACAGCATCAATATTCAGGGTCTGGCCGGATAGAATCTCCTCCTTGACCTTGTTGATCGCCTCTACTCCGATTCCGGCGGTTTCATTCTGGCTGACCACATTGATTCCGGTAATGACCGACTTATCGTCAAGAGTGACCTCAACCTGAATCTTGCCGTCCTTGCCTTCAGCCTCTGCTTTATAGGTTCCCGCTTTGAAGCCTGCCGGTACAGCACTTGTATCCGCTGGCTGTGACGCCTGCGGTGAAGCGGACGGCTGCTCTGAAGCTGCCGGTGCGGCGGAATTGTTACCGCTGCAGCCGCTTAGGAGCGACAGGACCAATACCAGACATACAGTGAATAGAAAAACCTGTTTTGTTGCTTGCTTACGCATCCATTTCTCCCCCTGTGCGGTTAATGCAGCCCCTTTTCTCTCTCTAATAGGACTGCTGACTACCGCACAAAGTGTAAACCTTGGTACTGTACCAAGGTCAATGAACATTATGTGAAATTTTTCTCAAAGTGGAGCAGATGCTATTCCGTTTCTACCGGAATGTTAATCTCCAGATACGTTTTGCTGCCGTTACCCGTGCGCTCGGTGAACAGAATTTTACCGCTGATGTCCCCGCTAATCTTATAATTCTGCGCCTGCACGTAGTCCAGCATGAACCCGAAGGCATCCCGCTCCAGGTAATCCTCCTGGCCGCTGACAATGACAGCAGAGATGCAGACCGCAGGCTCCAAATACTCCACGCCATCATTCAAGCAGACCCCGAGCTTCACCTGATCCTCCGCAAGCAGGCCAAGTCCCCAGCTATACTCCAGCTGCCCTAATCCACAGACACATTCGCTTGCCTTATTCCCAACCCGGAAGGAGTAGAAGGTGAACGGCAGCAGCTCCATCCACGCCTGGACGGTGTCTTTAAGCTCCTCCTTTTGCAGCAAATGATTCTTGTTCGTCTGCTGAATCCGGTACATGCCCGGCACCTGCTTCATCTTGCATGTATATAGGGATGCGCTGACCTGCGCCAGCTCCGCCTGAATCTCCTGAATCTTGCCGAGCAGCAGTGTGCTGCGCCGGATCTCCTCCTCCAGCTGCATACCCGCAGCGGCAATTGACCCCATCACTTGCTCACACGGCGCGTCCTTAATCAGCCCGGCTACATCCTGAAGCGGAATCTGCATGCTCCGGTACCATCTGCTCGTCAATAGATTCCGTGCATCCAGATCGTTGAAATACCTGTAGTTATTATGATGATCCTTCATCGGCCGGACAATATCATGTTTCTCATATAAGCGCAGTGTATCTGCCGTCACTCCAAGAATGGATGCAAATTCACCGATCGAATACTTCATCAGCAGCCCCCCAGCTTACTTGATCGCATACGCTCATGCCTATGGTTCATGTCGTTAATGATAGAGGGTTTGGCCGGGAGACATTGTGGATTATGTCACACCGCCTTCCGCCGGAGGACCGGGAAGAGCTTTTCCTGTCGCAGGTGGAGGCGGCATGGTCTATACTTGAAGGATACGGAAGAAATTGACGAACGGAGGCGGCTGCCATGTCCGCACAGTTAACAGACAAAGTCGCCGGACTGCCCTTGACGCCTGGCGTATACCTGATGAAGGACGGCCTGGGTCATGTGATTTATGTCGGCAAGGCGAAGCAGCTGAGAAAGCGGGTCCAGTCTTATTTTTATAATAATAAGGGGCATTCGCCCAAGGTGAAGCAGCTGGTTAAGCATATCCGCGATCTGGACTACCGGCTGACCGATACAGAGCTGGAGGCCTTCATGCTGGAATGCCAGCTGATCAAAGAGATCAAGCCGATGTATAACCGCAAAATGAAGAATCCGCTCGCCTACAGCTATATTTCCATCGTGGACAAGGCGCCTTACCGGCAGATTGAGATAGGCTACGAGCCAAGTACAGAGGCGGGCAGCCTCGTGTATGGCCCTTATACCAGCCGGAGTACGGTGGAGAGAGCGGTGCTGGGCATCAAGGAATCACAGCGCATTCTGTGCAGCAGTCCCCATGCCCGCAGCTCCCGCTGCCTGAACCATTCGCTGGGCTTATGTATCGGCATGTGCGGAGGCGGGGAGGCAGCTGTGGCGCAGTATGAAGCCGTCATAGACGAGATGATCTGCTTGCTGGAAGGCAAGGGCAGCGGAATTGTAGCCGGACTGGAATCCCGGATGGAGGACGCTGCGCTGCGGTTCGACTTCGAGACCGCCGCCAAATTCCGCGATTATCTGGGAGCCGTCCACTCGCTGCTGCAGAAGGAGCAGGTGATTGAATTCACCGGAGCGAACAAGAATATTATCGTGCTGGAGCCGGTGGACGAACAGTCCCATAAGCTGATCCTGATTAAGGGCAGCGTGATTCTCTACCGTACTCTGCTGGCAAGAGACGCGCTGAACGAAGGGCAGATTACCGGGATGATCGCGGCATCCGCCCGGGAGGTCTTCCGCAGCAGCAGCCAGACCGCCGCCGCTACAGAAGAGATGAGCCGTCACAAGATCGACGAGGCCCAGATCATCTACAGCTACCTGAAGAGCAGCTCCAGCCATTATCTGCTCGTCCCGCCGGAGTGGCTGGAGGATGATGGAGTGAGCTGGTTAGAGGAAGGGATAGCGGAATTGGTTCAGTCATCTGTCTTGGATATGTAGTAATTGATTCTGCCTCCCCTCAATACACCGCCTGCGGCGCAAACGGCCCGGTGCCTTTTAACGTATAGTCGTAGAATTCAAGAATCATCCTGTTCATGGTCTCAATACAGTAATACTTATTGATATCCGCCTGCCCGCGCTGCAGCATATTCGCAAGGATGGGGGAGAACAGCGGCAGATCGGTCAGGCTCAAGTGCTTGGCTCCCTGAAAATGAACGGTATACGCGTCCTTGAAGTTCGGATTAGCGGTGTTATTCGCTGCGTAAGCCGAGTTCTTCCCGAGCTGTCTCCACACATCGTCGGTGTATATGTTCAGCAGCGGTACGCGGTAGGGCTCATTTTTGGCAGCCAGATCATTGATCTTCCGGTCATATACCAGTTCTGTGAAGAACGGGGCATCCAGATTCACGGCAGCATCCACATCGCTGCGCTCCCGGCCAAGCGCGACGCTTGCCGCACCACCCATGGAGTGGCCGAATACACCAATGTGCTCCGTATCAATCCGTTGGTACACGGGGTCCTGGTCACTTGCCGCTTTGTCCAGAATCGTGTCGATTACCAGATTCATATCTCCGGTGCGCAGCTTCATCCATTTACGCGTAAGGCCATACAGCTCTTCCACGGTGTACACTCCGTCCTTATTGGAATCGTTGACCTCCCGCATATATTCTGCATTAACCATAGTGACCTTCCCGTCCACGCCTTGTGTATAAAAAGAATGGTAGGGATGATCGATGGATACCACGACATACCCGTGGCTGGCCAGCTCCGTGAAGGTTGAAGCGTTGCTCTCCCTGATCCCGAAGGCTCCATGAGAAAAGATGATCAGCGGATACTTGCCCTCCGCATTACCCGGATACCAGAATTTCACATTCACCCTCCGGCGCTCCCCCGTATCTGTAAACTCCTCCACCCGGGTAGGGTCTGTATAGGTGTAGACAGCCGTTCTGACTTCATATTTCCCGGTCACTTCAGGTGCACGGTACTGCGGGAATAGAACAGGCGGGATAAGTGCGATGAGCAGCGCCACAGCGGTTAGCAGTCTTTTACACACCCGGGCTGAACGTCTGGACGTTCTCACGCCTGTCTTCTTACAGATCAGATCCACCGTGCCTTTCAGCGCAAAAACAAACAGCAGTGCCGCCAGTAATACCCAACTGAAGCTCCAATCAATTACGGGGGACAATGTCAGAATAACGAATACGATAAACAGGGTGATTCTAATCCAGCTTATGAGCTTGATGCGGCTGTGCATAGGGATTCTCCTTTTCGCGTTAGTTCATGAATTCATCATAAAAAACTGCGAAAAGGGTGTATACCCATTTCCGGTAAGCTGTAGCTACAGGGCAATAAGATGCACAAAATCATCATTAAGCGGGGAGTTAACTCCAAGATTACTCGCGGACTTCCTGCTTCACCGCCTTCAGCCGCTCATTAATCTGCCCCGCTTCCTTCTTATCCTTCTCATAGGACAGCAGACGGACGATGGCATAGACTACAGCGATTTGCAGGGCAAACAGAAGTGCAGCGGACACACTGGCCACAGCTCCAATCAGGCTGGCAAGGGTGATGAGCAGAAGCTCCAGCAGGAGAAAATGAATAACGATTCTAACACGCATCGCCCGCTCGCTCACCCCGTCAGGAACGTACAACATCAAGCCTGTCAATGCCCCAAGCAGGGAGAAGCCCATAATCGTATAGATGGATATCAGGTCAAAGGCGAGTTCCGGCATAAAAATCTGTCTCAGCACCGTAATGATAATGATAATGGATGCGAAGATAACCAGAAAATCGCGGATGATGTCTTTGACAACCTCAGAACGCTTCATGCTATGATCCCCCATTATAATCCAAGTCTTTGTTTCAGTACGGGCACATACTGTCTTGAAATGACTACACGCTCCCCATTATCAAGCAATGCTGTGAACCTGCCGCTGAGGGACGGACGCACGCTCTCGATCTTGGCGATATTCAGAATCGTGGATTTGGAGGCGCGAAAACAGTTCTTGTCCCGGCACAGCTCCTCCAGCTCATACAGCTTCTGCTTTACTTCATACACCTGGTTCTCGCTGTAGACGAATACCTTACCGTCCACGGCTTCGAAGTAATAGACATCACTGAGCTTGATGCGGCTGACCCGCTCTTCCTGTACCCCCAGGAGGACCAGAGTCTCTGCCTTAAGCTTATGTACAATCTGACTGATCTCTTCAGTTGCTTCATAGCATCTGATGATGATTTCCTCTTGCTGCTCCCTGCTGATATGTTCGATGGAAATTCGGATAGGATCACCTGCGATAATTCAGATTTGGATATCTGTTGCCTAATTAGTGTACATGATACGGGAACCGCTCCCATACGACAAATATAACTTACATACAGGTACGCCAAAAGGCTGTCCTCCGGTTGGACCGGGCGGACAGCCTCATATGCGATGTAGAGTTTCCAGGAATGTAATGCCCCAATCCTTACTCTAGCGTATTCTCCTGCCTGTTATGATAACGCCCTCTAGGCACGACCAGCGGGGAACCGGAGACCGGATCAGGAATGACCGTACTATCCAGTCCGAAGATCTCTTTGACCCGCCCGCTTGTGATGACCTCTGCTGGCGGGCCCTCGGCAACCAGCCTGCCGGAATGCAGCGCAAAGATGTGGTCGGCATACCGGGCGGACAGGTTGATATCATGCAGCACCATGACGATGGTGGTTCCGTGCTTGCGGTTCAGATCGGTGAGCAGGTCCAGGATCTCCACCTGATAGGTGATATCCAGGAAGGTCGTCGGCTCATCCAGGAACAGGATATCGGTCTGCTGGGCCAGGGCCATCGCAATCCAGACCCGCTGCTGCTGGCCGCCGGACAGCTCATCGATATTACGGTTAGCGAATTCGGTGATATTCATAATCTCCATCGCTTCGGCCACGGCCTCGTAATCCTTCCGGGACCAGCCCCCAAGCAAGGACTGGTGCGGGAACCTGCCGCGCCCCACCAGATCGGCAACCGATATCCCTTCCGGGACAATCGGGGATTGCGGCAGCAGCCCGATGACCCGGGCCAATGCTTTGGCCGGAATCTGCGAGATCGGCTTGCCGTCCAGCGTCACCTGGCCTGCTGTATGCTTGATCAGCCTGGCCATGGTTTTGAGCAGGGTGGACTTTCCGCAGCCGTTGGAGCCGATAATCACGCTGATCTGATGATCCGGGATCACCAGGTCTATCCCGTGAATAATCGTCTTATTCTCATAGCCCGCTATCAACTGCTCAGCTCCAAACACATGTGCCTTGTTCATTATAATTCTCCCTTTCGATTCATGCGGATTAACAGGAAGATCAGATAAGGCGCTCCGAGTAATCCGGTAATGATGCCTACAGGGAATCTGTACTCAAAAGCAAATTGTCCAATCAGATCGGATGCCAGGACCAGATTCACGCCGACCAGACCTGCGGGGATGATGCTGGAGGCACCTGTACCCACCAGTCTTTTGGCAATCGGCCCTGACAGGAAAGAGACAAACGCAATCGGTCCGGTAGTAGCCGTAGCCATCGCCACCATGCAGACAGAGCTGACAATCAGTGCAATTCGGGTCCGGTCTGTGCGGACTCCAAGCGAGGTAGCCGACTGCTCCCCCAGCTCCAGAATACTCAGATGCTTGCCCAAGAGGATGATGATTGGCGAGCAGATCAGCACGATGATTATCAGCGGCGGAAGCTCGCGCATCTGTGAGCCGTTGAGACTGCCGGTCAGCCAGCGGACTGCTGAAGGGATGTCCTTCTCGGAGCCGATCAGCAGCAGATAGGAGATCACGGCGTCCAGCATCGCCTGAAGGCCGATCCCGATCAGAATTAACCGCCCGATGGAGAAGGTTCTTCCCCTGGAGAGCACGTAGATCAGCAGCACCGTAGCAAGGCCTGCGATTACCGAAGCAACAGAGACTACAGCTCCACTGGCTTGCAGGATCACGATGCAGTATACCGCCGCCGCGCTTGATCCGGAGGTAATGCCAATGACATTCGGGTTCGCCAGCGGATTGCGCAGCATCGTCTGGAAGGTGTACCCGGCCATGCCGAAGGCGAATCCGGCAAACAGACCCGCCAGCATCCGCGGCAGCCGGATAATATTCACGGCGAAGGAGACACCCTTCAGCTCTTCGCCGGAGAGTGCGCGGAAGACCTCGGCAACCGGATAGATGGTATTCCCGAGCAGAAGCATCGCGCAGCACAGTACACAGGCAAGTACGGCAAGCAGGCTGGTAACGATCAGACCCCGGCGGTGTCTCCGGCGTCTGCCCGCCATAATGAATTCAATCGTTTCATTTCTCATAAGGACCGCACTTTCGATTTCATCGCTAATAGAATCAGGATTGGTGCCCCTACAAAGGCTGTAACCACACCGACCTCAAGCTCTCCGGGGCTGCCAATCAGCCGCCCGCCTACATCGGAGACCGTAAGGATAATAGCCCCGGTGACCGCTGACATCGGGATTACGAACCGCAGATCCGAGCCGAGGATCAGGCGGATCACGTGAGTGGACAAGAGGCCGATAAACCCGATAGGTCCGGCCAATGCTGTCACTGCTCCGCATAATAATACTCCGGCCAGTGCGGCGATAAGCCGCAGTGTTCCTGTGCGGACCCCGAGGCCGGTCGCCACATCATCGCCCAGGGCCAGCGCATTCAGGGCCGGAGCTGTAAGGAAGGCAATCAGCATGCCGATCAGCAGGAACGGAAGGAAGGTTGTAATGCCGCTCCAGGTCCCCGCACCCACGCTGCCCACCTGCCAGAACCGGAACTGGTCCATGACGTAAGCGCGCGGAATCATGATGGCGGTAACCAGAGAGGACAGAGCCGCGCTGATCGCAGCACCCGCCAGAACGAGCTTAATGGGCGTGGCTCCGCCACGCCCCATCGAGCCGATTCCGAATACGAATACCGCTGTAATTGCAGCTCCGGCTAAGGCTAACCATATATATTGGCCCGCAGTGCTTATGTTCAGGAAGGCAATTCCGCAGACCACGAACAAAGAGGCCCCTGTATTCACCCCGAGGATGCTGGGATCGGCAATCGGGTTACGGGTCACCGACTGCATCAAGGCTCCCGATACACCGAGCGCCCCGCCGCACATCAGGCTGAACACCGTCCGGGAGATCCGCTTGCGCACCACGTTTGCCCCATAGCTGTCCACCTCTGGACGGAATAGCCCGTCCATCAGCTCATTCCAGCCTACATGACGGGCTCCCAGTACCAGTGAGGCAATGATGCACAGGACCAGCAGGACCATGCAGCTCACCAGCACCAGGATGAAATTCTTCGGCATATGCAATTTTAGCTTGTTGTCGTCCGAGACCGGTGAACTCATCATTTTATTTTATCAATAGCTCCCCCAATTAAGGCAAGGTATTCATCAATCGTATACGCAATGGACAGCGGGTTCGGTGTTCCGGCAGCAACCAGCGGAGTATCACTGTCGATAAAAGCTACCGATCCCCGTTCAATGGCCGGGATTTTACCGATTAGTGAATCTGCCTGGAGCGTCTTCAGCAGTTCGTCATTGCCATAACCTACGATCAGATCTGCATCATACAGGGCTTCCACATTCTCGGAGCTCAGGCTGAGCGAGTAGCTGGTAGGGTCTGTAATCTGTTTGGTAATGCTCTCGGGATACGTCATGCCCAGCTCATACAGGAATGCGACCCGGGAGTCCACAGGTGTATAAATATGCAGTTTCGATAAGTCCTCAGCGGAGAAATTGACCCAGACTACTTTTTTGCCGGCAATCTGCGGGTATTTGCTCAGCTTGTCCTTAACCAGGGCTTCAGTGTCCTTGATGAGCTGCTCGCCTTCAGGCTTCATGCCCATGCCTTCTGCGTTCAGCAGCACCTGCTCACGCCATGTCGTAGCCCAAGCAGCTGTCGGGTAAGCCACCACTGGAGCGATCTTGCTCAGGGTCTCATAGTCTTCCTTCGTTAGGCCCGAGTAAGCGGCCAGAATAACATCCGGGTTAGCATCAGAGATCGCCTCGAAATCAAGACCATCGGTATCCTGGAACACATTCGGATCGGTTACATTCAGCTCCTTGAGCTTATCTGCGGTCCAAGGCAGCAGCCCGCTGCCATCCTGCACGCCAAAGTTCGCAGCCGAGAAGCCTACAGGGACAACGCCCAGAGCCAGAGCCACATCATGGTTAGCCCATTGCACAGTAACTACGCGCTCCGGCTTGCTCTTAATTACAGCTTCACCAAGCGCATGCTTGATGGTAATCGGATAGGTCACAGCATCCTGCGCCGCCGGTGCTTCTGTGCTTGCCGCTTCGCTGGTTGCAGCTGCTGCCGGTGCCGGTGAAGGTGAAGCAGCAGAATTCGACTGGTTGGAGGAGCAGCCTGCCAGCACTAGAGTTAGCGCTAATGGAATGAATAATGTCTTGAACGAGAATTTCTTGGTACTGTACATGTGTGGACCCTTCCTTATCTGAATAGGTTTTTTATGCGATAATGAGAATCATTATCGATAAATATATACGTGTCTGGACAGGTTGTCAATGTAGAATATGGATTTCGCGCGCAACAAAAGCCCGCAAGCGGCACCTGTTACAGTGAGCCGCTTGCGGGTTTGATCTACTTTTGGCCTCGGTTTAATCCTGGCCTAATATAGAGGATTAACCTCTGCACCTTAAATTACATAGTCTTAGTCAGGGTAATGGACTGATCTGTGTTGCCCCATTGTACGTTCCAGCCCAGCAATTCGGTGATGAAACGAAGAGGAACTACGGTTCTGTTGTCGCCGTTCACGAAGACTTTGGCGCCGACGGATTGTCTCATGCCGTTGAGTTCCATGAAGTCTTTGTTCATCCAGAATACAAGGGTGTCGTTGCCTGCTTTGATCGTAACCTGCTGAGCCTGCTTATCCCATTTCACCTCAGCGCCGATGCCTTCACTCAGGTAGCGAAGCGGGATGTAGGTCATTCCGCTCCAGATAAACGGCTTAGTATCCATTTGAGTGACTTGTCCGTTAATGTTCAGGACCTCGCTGCCTACCTTCATCCAGACTTTCACCATAGAAGCAGGATCTGCTGGTGTTGCAGGTGCGGGTGCTGCTGCTGCATCCTGGAACTTGTCGTTGAACTGCGTAACAATCGCATTGCCCAGCGCTTGGCCTACGCCGAACATTGTCTTGTAGCCCTCGCGGTTCGTCTTGTAAGAAGCGTCATAGCTGCCCGCTGCATACTGCGTAAGCACCTGCTGTACCTGATTCTCGTGAGTGGTCAGTGCAGATTGCCCCGCTGACTTCGGCAGGTTGCCTGCTGTAGCCGAATCAAGGAAGGCTGCGAATTCAGTGGTGAAGCTGGCAATACGCGCTTCAACTGCCGCTTTTGCCGCTGCATCATTGTTCTTCACTGCCGCTGTGAAATCAGCCTGGGCATTCACTTGATTCGTGACCCAGATTTTCTCGAAGGCCGCTGCCCCGTCTGCACCATAGATAGATGTAATGGCTGCCTTGAAGTCTGCCGTATTCATAGCTTCGGCTGCAATCAGCGCATTGGAAGCGGCTCTTCCGTCATATTGCTCCTGCATTTGCAGGACGGACAAGGCGAAGTGTTCACCCGCTAACTGGTTGAGTGCCGATCTCAGATCAGCAGCCTTGGTATCTGCCTTGGTATGCTCGAATTTGGCAGGCATTTGCGTGGTAATCGCACTGGACAAGGCCTTGCTGATGCCAAACATCTCTGCATAACCCTTACGGTAAGCTTCATACGCGCCCTTGTAATCACCGGCTGCATAATCCTCGAACACTTCCTGGACATGGTTCTCATGACTGCGGATAACCTGCTTCGCGGACGCGGCCGGAAGCTTGCCCTCCGTTGCTTTGCCGAGGAAATTCCCGAATTCGTCTACAAATCCGCTTACTTTATCTTCTGCAGCTTTGACGGCTGCGGCGTCCTTGCTCTTCGTCGCCTTCACCAGATCGTCGGTATACTTGTTATGTGCACGGAAAATCCGTTCAAATTCAGCTGCGCCAGCATCACCGTACAATGAAGCAATGGCGGGCTGCATATCGAGTGCGTTCTGATCAAGCGCCTGGTAAGCCGCTGCCGCATCCTTGGTACCGTCATAGGCCTTCGTCATTGCAGTTACGGCAAGGGTGAAATGCTCGGAGAGCAGATAATCCAGGCCCGCTCTCAGCTCGGCTGCCGGTGTATTCACCGAAGCCTTCATCATCGCGGCTGCCGGGGCTGCCTCCGCACCTGCCAGTGCAGGTATCATCAGGGTCAAGCTTAACATCGGGACGACTAATTTCTTCATCTTCATCTCACTTCACTCCTTAGGTTGGGGTAATATGTGGTGTTCACGTTGCCTGTTTGTCTGTACATACACTGAAACGCAGCGAATTCAGGTTTGGATCACCATCCCGGCCAAAAAAATAAATAACCCCCTCCAACCTTCGCCCCAAGCGGGGGTTGTTCTTCAGGGGCGCTTGGCTTAGCGTAACGGACTGAGGTGCTCCTATTTGAGAAGAAAGTCGTCAATTGGGCGAGTAACGGACTCCACAGGCCTTATCCTTTGCACTTCAGCTCCGAAACATCTCATAGAGAGACGATAAGGTCGCCTGAGTCCGTTAAGCTGCAAAAAGTGGCGTTTTCGCGGGGATAAGATCTCTCCGGTCCGTTAGATTTTGGGGTGATAAGATGAGTTTCGATAATGACTCAGGTACTTTGCGGGGACCCCAAAACATATAAATTCTTATCTTTCAAAAAAAGGCTGCCCCACCCGGTTGTCTAAACAACCGGTACGGGACAGCCTCTTATCATAGCAAGTCTGCCAATCTACATCTGGCGGGCCTTGCTCAGCCAGCAGCAGTTACGCCAGCAACGCGCTTACCCCTTCACTCAGCGGGGTAAGCGGACGGTTCAGCAGCTTCGCAAGGTCGCCGCTCTCGATATTCAGCGCGCCATCACGGATGGCTGCCTGGATGGCAACCACGATCGGCAGTGCCGCTTCCGGCACGCCTGCTTCGCCCATTACCTTCGCATAGGTGGCATCATCCACCTGCTGCACGGCAACCTCCTGGCCCAGAACCTCGCCGACCACTGCTGCCAGCTCTGCCTGGGTAAGCGGAGTGCCGGACAATTCGTAGATGACACTCTCACGGCTCTCTCCAGCCAGAACAGCCGCTGCCGCTTCAGCATAATCGCCGCGTGTAGCCCAGCCTACCTTGCCGTCTTCGGCTGAGGTCAGCCAAGGAGCGCCGGCCTTCACGGCCTGAATGGAGCCGGCTTCATTCTCCAGGTACCAGTTATTGCGCAGGAAGGCATAGGGAATGCCGGATTCGCGGATGAACTCTTCTGTGGCACGGTGTACCGGGGCCAGGAACAGGGAGCTGTTCTCGGCATCGCCTACACTGGTGTAGACGATGAAGCCTACACCTGCACGGACAGCGGCGTCTACAGCCGCCTTATGCTGGCGGATGCGGGTGTCGTTGTCGCCGTCAGCCGAGACGATCAGCAGGCGCTCCACTCCGGCAAAAGCGGTATCCAGCGTCTCCGGCTGATCGAAATCACCATGACGGACATCGACGCCGCGCGCCTTCAGGGCTTCTGCATTCTCCGGGTTTCTGACACTGGCTACAATATTCTCAGCGGGTACGGTCTTCAGCAGAGTCTCTGCTACAATGGAACCAAATTTACCTGTTGCTCCTGTTAATGCGATTGTCATCTTAATTCCTCCAATTAGGTTCTTGTATTTCAATCTCAGCTCTAAGCTCTCGTTGACATCGGTAATCATCACTCATGTAACCATTGTAGTTACAAGTAGACCGGATGTCAAATAGATTGTGCAAGATTCACCCAACCGTCTTGAAATAGCGGTAGATCTGCTCCAGCTTCTTGCTATGCTTCCCTTTCTTGCTCTCCATATTACCGAACTCGAAGAACTTCACCTTACGGATGCCCACGTAGTTGAACAGGGCTTTGCGCATCAGTATCTTATGCGAGTTCCCCAGCCACAGCAGCGGGTAGTGGGTCGGCCCCTTCATGCTGGAAATGCAGACCACACTTTTCCCCTTGAGCAGCCCCTCCGGCAGCAGGCCGCCCTTATCCCGGTAGGCGAAGCCCGATGCGAACATCCGGTCGATGTAGCCCATCAGCATCGCTGGCGGGCGTCCCCACCAGATCGGATAGACCAGAACGATCTGATCGGCCCACAGCAGCTGCTCCCTGTACTCTGCCAGCTCCGGTTCACGGTACATATCCCGTCTACGCCGGTTCTCATTGAACACCAGGACCGGATCGAATCCGGCCGCATACAGATCAAGCACCTTGACCTCCGTAATCTTGGCATTCTCCTTGCTGCCGCGCAGCACTTCCTCCAGGAAGGCGTAGCTCAGGCTCTTATGGTTCGGATGGGTGTAGATCACAAGTGTATTCATCAGTGGTATTCCCCTTTAGTTGTCATTTGATAACCAAAACATAGCACAGCCGTAAATTACTTGTCAAATGATAATTGTTTTTTGATAATTAATCTGGTATCGTGACCTCTGAGGTGATCTTATGGACAACAACCATCTTTTTCAGAAATTTATAGCCTTCACTGCCGCCGTCCATCAAATAACGAACGATATCTCCAAGGACGTGAACTCAGACGGCTTAACGCCGCTGCAATATAAGATTGTGGAATACATCGCCGTCAGCCAGCCTGTTACGCTCAGCGAGATCAGCGACTGCATGAACATGTCGATGCCCAATACGAGCCGGGAGCTGAAGAAGCTTAGCGAAAAAGGGCTATGTACCCGCATCACTGACCCCGCTGACCGCCGCAGACAGGGAATTACGCTCTCCGCCGCAGGCGAGGCGCTCATGAATGAGGCCTTCGGACAGATCGCTGTCCGGTTCGAGCAGCGCATTGCGGCGCTGAGCGCTGAGGAACGCAAAGAGACCGAGCGGGCGCTCGATCTCTTGCAGCAGAAGGTATTTTATTTGAGCTGAGGGTAAGGGCTGCCCTGCATTCTATGAGCGGTTATTTCACAGCAACGCCCTTCGCCGCAATCTCGGCAGGCGCAGGAGCCTCCTTCCGCTTGATGAACAAGGACAGGATCAGCGCAGCCACCGCGGCGCCTGTGGTGACCATAGAAGCCACATTCATTCCGTGAATTAAGCTATGGACATCGCCTGTCTGCTTCAGACCGCCGCCGCTGTAGGTCATTATAGTAACAAGCAGGGCCGTCCCAATGGAACCGGCGACAGTACGCAGTGTAGTGTTAACGGGGATGCCGTGGCGGATCAGGTCAGGCGGCAGAGAATTCATTCCGCTGGTGATGACGGGCAGCAGGGTCAGGCTGACGCCAGCCATCCGCAGAGAGTAGCCGACCATCAGGAACATATAGGACGTGTGCTCCGTCAGATTGGAGAACAACAGTGCAGAGATGACCGTCAGGCTGATTCCGGTAATGACCATCGTTCTGGCACCTATTTTATCGAATATTCTTCCCGCTATCGGGGACATGATACAAATCAGAATCGCACCCGGCAGCAGCATCAGACCTGACTTCAGCGCAGTATAGCCAAGCATGGTCTGCATATACAGCGGCAGCAGGAGCTGCGCGCTCAGCATGATAATCATCAGGATCATACTGATTACCGTAGCCAGGGTAAAAGAGGGGCTGGTGAACACCCGCAGCTCCAGCAGAGGATTCTCCATCTTCAGTTGCCGCCACACGAACAGGCAGAGCGCGATGAACCCGAACGAGAGGGAAATTAGCACCTCGGTGCTTCCCCATCCTTGACTGCCGGAGACACTGAATCCGTACAGCACACCGCCGAAGCCGAGCGAGGATAACGTCATGGAGAGCGCGTCGGCCTTACTTTTCACCTGTGGCGTCACGTTCTTCACCAGAAACACTCCCAGGAGCGTAAGCAGCAGCGAGCAAGGAGCCAGAATATAGAACAACAAGCGCCAGGAATGATCCTCCACAAGCCAGCCGTTCAGCACAGGCCCAATCGCCGGAGCGAAGTTAATCGCCAGCCCGATCAGCCCCATCGTGAACCCGCGCCGGGCAACCGGGATCAGAATGAACGTCAGGGTCTGCACCAGAGGGAGCATAATGCCCACTCCGACCGCCTGGATGATCCGTCCCGTAAGCAACAGACCGAAGCCGGGGGAAACCGCACACAGAAGCGTCCCCGCGCTCAGCATCCCCATCGCAAAGACGAATACCTGCTTCGTCGTGAAGCGCTGAATAAGATAAGCTGTGATCGGAACAACAATACCGGTAACCAGTGCAAAAGCAGTCGTTAACCACTGCACGGTACTCGCAGACAACTGGAACTCACCCATAATGTTCGGCAGTGCCGTATTCAGCGAGGATTGATTCAATAGCCCTGCCATTGTCCCGATAATTAGAATAGCCATGATTAAATTGGTTCCCTTTGGTGTCTTCTCCATCTCTGCTCCTCCTCTATCTCTACTTTTAAAACTAACTAGTTGTTTATATTTGTCTTAAAAAAAACCGCCCTTACAATAAAGACGGCTCCATGACGCCATGGATAATAAATTGCACGATCTGACTGGTGGCCTGCTCTCTATTCTGCGGGGAATCCAGATTGCCGAACACGTGCTCGAACCTTGAAGACGACTGCAGTGTCATAGCAATCATGTTCATGGCCAGCATCGGAAAGAGCGCGGGGTCCAGATCCCGGCGGAGGATTCCGTTCCTCTGGGCGGCCAATGCAACCTTATACATCTGAGGATCATCGTCAAGACGGTAGCTGATCTGATTCAAGGTCTTCCAGCCTTCCGCAGCCTCCCAGAACAGGATTCTCAGGTAAGTCCGGTGCTCCAGCAGGAAGGAGACCGTCTGACGGGTCCAGTAATCCACGAAATTTTTGAATGCGGACGGGTCCTTGAGTTGCTGCTCATCCTTCAGCAATTCGCTGATGAACGAGCCGGTGATCTGTTCACTAACCTGGTCCGCCCGCTTGACCACTTCCGTGTACAACCCTAATTTGTCGCCATAATATTGGTAGATCAGGCTTTTGTTATACCCGGAAGCCTTCGCAATGGCATCAATCCGTGCCGCTGAGAAGCCGTACTCGGCAAAGATCTCCTCGGCTGCATCCAGGATAACGCCCCGGGTCCGGGCGGCATCGTAGATTTTGGCGCTGCGTTTATTCCCAGTTGTGGTTATGGTTGTTACCCCCTATTCTTATTTATAACTAACTGGTTAGATTGTAATCTCCATCCTAGCGGATGTCAAGCTCAGTTCTTACAGCCTTGTCTGCGAAACGTTGCCAACAATTGGCACAAAACCAATTCACACCAATCGCGTCTAACTGGAGAGAGTTAAATCTATCCATAAGGTGATGAATCCATGACAACCAGAACAACTATGCTGCTGTCTCTGCTAGGACTGGCCCTGACCGCTACGGCGGGCGGTAATGCCCATGCAGATGCAGCACCCTCACCCCAGCCCATCTCCATTTACCTGGACGGGCAGCAGCTTCAGCCGGAGACCCGGCCGCTAAATATCGGCGGGACTGTACTGGTTCCTATGCGCGGACTGTTTGAAGCCCAGGGAGCTGAGCTCTCCTGGAACAATGCAAGCAAGACCGTAACCGCCGTCAAAAGCGGCACTGCACTTACCTATACCTTAGGCTCGTCCACAGCTCTGCTGAACGGGAAGACAACCCAACTGGCTGTACCGGGACAACTGACGCAAGGCTACAGTATGATTCCCCTGCGCTTCGTCAGTGAAGCCCTGGGCAGCCAGGTGAGCTGGGAGCCGGCTTCGGGCTCCGTCCTTATCTCCTCGGCGTCCGCCTATGAGACCTCGGTCACCTGGGGAGTCAACCTGCGCAGCAACCCGGATGCCGGGAGCAGCGCCTCTAGCCTGGGCCTGCTGCCCGCCGGCAGCAAGGTCCATGTCATCCGTGAGGTTGACGCCCTCTGGCTGGAGGTGCAGACCGCAGATCATAGGAGAGGATATATCTCATCCAAGCCGAAATTTACGGATTACAGAAGCCCTTCCCTGCTGCAGAAGCAAGGGGAAGCCCTGATCGCCTCAGGTAAGAAATACCTGAATACCCCTTATGAATTCGGCGCTTCTCCTGACCAGACGAATACGTTCGACTGTTCTTCTTTTGTGAAGCGTGTATTTGGGGATACGCTGGGGATTGAGCTTCCCCGCGTCTCTTACGATCAGGCAGATGAAGGCCGGAAGGTTGGCCTGGACGAGCTGCGAACCGGAGATCTGCTCTTCTTCACCGCCAGGGGTCTCGACATCGGACATGTAGCCATCTACGCCGGCAATAACCGGATACTGCATACCTACTCCAAGGAGCAGGGTGTACATATGGAGGATTTCAGCAGCAAGTGGAAGCAGCGGTTTGTTACCGCACGGCGGATTCTATAGCGGGGAGAGCAAGCGGAAATTCAGCGGTCCCCTGTAACAATTGGATTTTCTACACTTGCTGCTAAGCAAATGCTCGGTTCAGGAGTAACAGTTGGAAAAAAGGCACTTAATCTGACCAAACACAGCCGATTCCATAAGATTCGGTGAATTAGGTGTACTTTCTCCAACTGCTTCTTCATATGACTCCATTCCGCCAGAAATAAGTGCCTTCTTTCCATCTCTTCCGATCCTGCTTCATGCTATGCCTTGCGCACAAACTCCGATTTCAGCTTCATCGCGCCGAACCCGTCGATTTTGCAATCGATATCATGGTCACCGTCCACCAGCCGGATATTCTTCACCTTGGTGCCGATCTTGAGCACGGACGAGCTGCCTTTGACCTTAAGATCCTTGACCACCGTTACGGTGTCCCCGTCAGCCAGGACATTGCCGTTCGCATCCTTCACTACCTTCTCATCCTCGCCGCTTGCGCCCGCTGCATCCAAAGACCACTCATGTGCACACTCCGGGCAGACCAGAAGCGCTCCATCCTCATAGGTATACACAGAGCCACACTTCGGGCAATTCGGTAATTCATTCATTGATTAATAATCTCCATTTCTGCTTCATGCACGTTGTATTGGGATAAGTCTGCTTTATTTTAGCATATTCCTGCGCATGGTAGTTGATAAGATCATGTAATTATATTATTATCTAATTAGATATATAATTAATTATAAGCAGGTGAATATATGATTTGGTTAGAACCCGTACCGGACCCGTTAGTGCCGGAGAGTCTGGATATTCAGGCCTCCATCCTGAACTCTCAGCCTGAATTCAACCAGATGGTCGTGCATAAGACGTATCTGGAACCTCTGGAGCTGGAGGAGGAGAACCGCAACAACCTCGCCATGGGAGAGAAAATGCTATACATCAGAAGCCATGACCGGATTGCCGGTCTGATTACCTACCTGCCTGACTATAGCGCGGATCATTATCCGTGGATCGGCCTGCTGGTGATTCACCGGCAATACAGCCGGCAGGGGATCGGGAAAACCGCCGTACATGAGCTGGAGCAAATGTTCAGGAATCATGGCCTCAGCGCCGTCAGACTAGCCGTTCAGCTGGAGAATAAGGCTGGGGAGGCCTTCTGGACCAGGAACGGATTCGCCCCGGTCAGAAGAGCGACCGATAACCACAATAACGAAGTGGATGTTTACGAGAAGCAGTTTAGATGAATGGCCGGTGTGGTAAGAATTAGGATGTAGATTATTCCATTTCATTGGATATGCGGGAGGGGTATGAGCGTGAATGAGGGCAAAAATGAAGCTGAACTGGACAGACAACTGCCGGCAGGGGAGCAAGCTGGGGCTGAAGGGCTGGCCGCTGAGGCAGTAGACGCGATCGAGAACCTGTCCGGTGTCCATCCCGGATATCGCCGCGCCCATGCGTCGGGTGTCTGCTGCCGCGGCTTCTTCCGGCCGAGCGGGCTGGGGATGGAATTCACGGAGGCGGAACACCTTCAGGAGCAGCAGGTGAATGCCATTATCCGCTTCTCGGGCAGCTCCACCGATCCGGCACTGGCGGATCTGCTCTCTCCTGCCAAGGGAATGGCTGTCCAGTTCATCCTGCCGGATGGCGAGGTTACGAATCTGGTTGGAGTGACCGTGCCTGTCTTTTTTGCGCGGACCCCGGAGTCCTTCATCGACATTGTACATATGGCCCACCGGCTGCGGACCGGGACACTCGGACCGATTGAGCTGATGAAGGAGATTCTCAGCCACTTCAGCGAGAGCAAGGAGGCCCTGCTCGCGGTGCGGCGGCTGATGCCGCCTGCCAGCTACGCGGAATGTCATTACTACTGCATACATGCTTATGTGCTGGTCAATGCAGAGGGCAGGCAGCAGCCAGTCCGGTTCGAGTGGGTTCCCGAGTCGGGTGTGCGCACACTGACGCTGGAAGAGGCTGCGCAGCAGCCGGACCGCTATCTGGAGGAGGAGCTGGAGCTGCGCCTGAAGGACGAACCGGCCATCTTCCAGCTTGTCGCTGTTCTGGGCGAGGAAGGCGATGCGACAGATGATCCGACCCGGGCCTGGCCGGAGAACCGCCGGAGAATCGATCTTGGCCGGCTGCATGTTTCCGAGATCTATCCTGATCCGAAATATCTGCTTATGGACCCAACGGTCATCACCACCGGGATGCTGCTCTCGGATGACCCGATTCTGAGGTTCCGCAGCGCAGCCTACGCCGAATCTTATGGACGGCGGATCGAAGGAAGATAGCCGCAGCAGGCAGCGGCAGCTATGCACCGGCCCAGCGCCAAAGGGAAATGCGCCCTTTGGCGCTTTTGATTCAAACGCTATACTTAGTTGGTTAATGGATATTAATCCGGTTACAAGAGAGAGGAGTGCAGTATGCAGCAGGCCATGGTCATCATGAACCCGTCGTCCGGCAAGGCAGAGGCGCGGGATTATATCAGAGCAGCGGAAGAGGTGCTGCAAGGTGCAGGATATCAGGTTACCGTCCAGGAGACCGCAGGGGAAGGAGATGCAACCGCCTTCTGCCTCCAGGCCTGCGCCGAGTGCTATGATCTGGTGGTTGCCATCGGAGGAGACGGGACCCTTCACGAGACGATGAACGGCCTCACAGATCAGCAGCACCGCCCCACACTTGGCATTGTGCCAATGGGCACCGTCAATGATTTCGCCCGTGCGCTGCAGATTCCGCTTGTTCCTGAGGAGGCAATTCGCAATCTGGCTTCGCCACGGACCCGAAGAGTCGATATGGGCCGGCTGAATGAGCGGCTGTTCGTCAATGTGGTGGCCGCAGGCTCGCTGGCAGGCTCCCTCTCCTCGGTCAGCTCCGAAGACAAGAACCGGCTCGGGTTCCTTGCCTATCTAAGAGAGGGCATTAAGGAACTGGCCAACAAGACTGCACACACCCTGACGATTACTCACGACGGGGAGACCTGGGAGGGCTCCTCCCCGCTGTTCATCGCGGCCCTGACCAATTCCGTAGGCGGCTTCGAGAAGCTTGCTCCTGCTGCCGCTGTAGATGACGGCCTGCTCCATTGTTTCATCGTTAAGGACCTGCACCTGCTGAATTCCGTTACCGTAAGCATCTCTCTGCTGCTCGGCAATCTGCGCAATCATAAGGATGTCATCTACTTCACAGCCAAGGAGGTCTCCATCCGCTCCACCGAGCCGGTTCAGACGAATGTGGACGGCGAGCAAGGTCCGCCGCTGCCAATCCGCTTAAGCACCATTCCGCGCCACATTCAGGTCGTGGTGCCGGAGGACTGATCAGCCCGGACAACTCAGGCGTTCCAGGCTATAGATTACTGGCATCCGCCAAAAGCCTCTTCTTCAGTTGATTCCCTGCAGCTCTGCGAAGTCCTCATCCAGTGTCCATTCGAGACGTCTGACCCATTCACGCTGCACTTCCTTCGGGGCTATCTGCAGGCGGTGCAGGATATTCCATACCCTGTACAGACTCGCCGCCTTCATCTGTTGCGGCGTGAAGGACAGCGGGTTAACAGACAGATAGCCCTGCAGGAAGGCCGTATTAAGCAGCATGGATTGCACGGGATAATGGTGCTTCGTGAACCAGCAGACCCAGGCTACATCGTTCAGCGGGCTACCCCATTCCGCCCATTCCCAGTCCAGCACATGCAGCAGATCATCGGGTTCACAGAGCAAATTATGTACTCCGTAATCGCCATGGGTCAGGACCCAAGGAAGCTCCCCGGCCTCCGCAGCGGACAGAAAGTGAAGCGACTGCCTGCCAAGAGCGGCGGGGACGAATTCCAGCTTCTGAATCACTTGACTCAGTGCAGACCTGTTGCTGAGCCGGATCTCTGTCTCTTGCGGCTGATAAGGGCGGGAATGAATCTGGGCAGCCAGCAGTTGCCCCATTCTGCTGTAGATCCGCTCGGCTCTTGACCAGTCCCTGGCATCCAGAACGGATTGGGCGTTCCTGCCCTGCATGCAGTCCATAATGATGATGCGCATTCCGTCCATCTCTGCCACCTCATGCACCACCGGGGTATCACAGCTTCCCTGTACCAGCCGCATGACCTCAACCTCATTGAGCGTATCTTCGTTGGACATATTTGTTATTTTGGCTACAAGGGGCGGCTCCGCCCCTGCCATCAGATAGGTGAGATTCGTATACCCCCCTGTCAGCCGTTCCAGCCGGCAGGCATACCTTGCTTCCAGACCTCTGATGATGTTCTCAATCATGATATGAATCCCTCTCTTTTCCCTTCAGTAGACCCTATGCCAAGCGGAAACGACTTTGCCATCCTTTTAGGGACGGCACCGTTTCAGCGAGAAATAGAAGGATAAGTTATCGTATGCAACATATAAATCCTTATATTTCAAGAATATCACATGCTCCAGTTCATTACAGATTAAGCTATTCTGCACAAGCAGATCCAGGCTACAGCCCGCATTATATGTATGACAAAGAGACCGGCAAGAGAATCCCGTCCAGTCTGCTTGAGCCATGCCTCATAGCGGTTCCCCTGCACAGCCCAGTAACTGCCCTGAACGGGCTTATGCCTGTGGCCCGGCCGGGATGTACAGCTTGCGGATCAACACCATTTGGCCGATATGATAGGCATTATGAGTTGCCGCATTACTGATGATCTCCCACCATGCAGCCGGTACCGGGAACCCGTTCACCTTCCCTTCCAGCCCTTCCTCAGACAGCAGGCTCTGCCAGTTCAAGAGCGTCTGCAGCAGCCTTCCGCACAGCTCACTGAACACAGTATCTGGCGGAAGCCGGAAGCTGAGGTTATTATCCTTAACCGGAGGCACAGCATCCACATGCCCATCGCGGTACCGTGTCTGCCAGGCTTCATTCCAGTACAGCAAATGCTGGCTAAGCTCAGCAATGCTGCTGACTCCTTCACCAGGCTTCCAAAACGCTTCCTCCTCGGACACGTTCTCTACAGCCTGCATATAGGGCAGATGCCAGCTGGGATCGTTGGCCCCGGCCAGCAATTGATTGGCAAGCACATCCTTTGCGTGAACCATTGCTTCACTCTCCTTTTCACTGAAATATCACACTCCCGGCGGAATAAGCCAGGTAAGCTTCTTGTATAAACAAAGTCACCCTGCGGGTGAAGGACTGTATACTGTTTTTCACATACATTCGGTACGTGTGCCTGCTTGTGAGCATAATGTATGCTGTTTTTCACATACATTCGGTACGTGTGCCTGCTTGTGAGCATAATGCATACTGTTTTTCACATACATTCGGTCCGTATGTAGCTGTACCAGCCAATTGCTATTCGGTTACACCTATACAACAACAAAGTCCCCCTCCCCTACCGGGAACGAGACTTCTCTAACTGCTGTCTATCTGCCGGAAGGCTGATAATCGCTCAGCTTGCCGTAATAGACCAGATGCAGCCGGTCGCTCTGCCGGAAGTCATCCGGGGTGACAAGCGCAGGCAGCTTATTCCACAGCTTAATGCCCGAGCGCTCCAGAATCTCGGCAACGAACTGCGAACAGAAATACGAGTTGCTGAACTCCACCGGCTCCTTCAGTGCAATGCCGATGACGCCGAGGATATTGTAGAGATACTTCTGGCGGCTGCGGATGAAGACCTGGAGCACCCGCTTCATTTTCTCAATCTCCCGGTCCGTAACCTGAAGCTCGTAGATGACACAAGTCGTCTCCGGGTATTTGCTGTAGGTGCCTGTGCGGATATCCTCCTTCACGAACCCGCCGTTCAGCGGATTGGCCGGATGCTTCCTTCCGAAGCTATATAGCTCGGACAGCTCCCTGTTAAACGAGATGGAGGCATGATTATACGGCGCTTTGGTATAACCCTGAATGAGCTTCGTGAACAGCGTTCCCGTATTGGTGAGCATGATGTACACCGATGGATCTGCTGACATTTACAATATTTCCCCTTATCAAGTCAGTTGTTTTACTTCATAATAAGCTGGACGCTCTGTCTATTTTAGCATAAAATTCCTATATTGAAATGATACCCGAGACAAGTTGGTGATTGTAATGAACCGTTCTATATTCACACTAGTTCTGATCTTTGCAGCTCTATCGGTGATCCATGTGCTGTATCTTGTGGTGAGCAAATTACAGAAGGACAAGGATTATACCGGAATCGGCTTCCGCATCCGAACCTGGTGGGGCATGCTGTTCATTTTCTGCCTGGCTACCCTGTCCAATTCGGTCGTGTCCCTGCTGTCCCTGATGGTCCTGAGCTTCTTCGCCCTTAAGGAATACTTCTCCATGATCCGCACCCGAAAAGCAGACCGCAGGCTGTTCCTCTGGGCATACCTGTCCATTCCGCTGCAGTTCTACTGGATCTACATTGAGTGGTACGGGATGTTCATTATTTTCATTCCTGTCTATGTGTTCCTGCTGCTGCCGCTTCCCCGGCTGATTAACAAGGGAACGCTCGGCTTCCTGCGCGGTGTCAGCGCGGTGCAGTGGGGACTGATGCTGATGGTCTTCGGACTTAGCCATCTGGCCTATTTCCAGTTCGCCACGCCGGAATACGGTGCAGGGCTGGTTCTCTTCCTGGTGGTGCTGACCCAGCTCAATGATGCCGTGCATTATCTGGCCTCGCTCTACATCGGCAAGCACCGGATCGTCCCGACCGCGAATCCCCATCTGACCTGGGAAGGCTTCGCCTGCGCGTTCGTGGTGACTACAGCAATCTCGTACCTGAGCTATTCTCATCTTACACCGCTGAATCCGGCCTTCGGCTATCTCTCCGGCATGCTGATCAGCCTCAGCGGCTTCTTCGGCAGTCTGACCGTCTCTGTACTCAAGCGGGATCTGCTGATCGGGGATGACGACAAATTCGCAGCGCTGCAAAAAAGCTACTTAAGCCGCGTAGACAGTCTTGCCTACACCGCGCCGGTATTCTTCCATGTCATCCGCTACTATTTCGACTTCATGTAGCCGCTGATCACACTTAAATTTCCAAAACAGAGACTATCCGCTAATGGATAGTCTCTGCTGTGCTGTCCCGCTTAATTCGTGCTTGTACCTGCGCCCTCTGGAGCTGTAGTGCCCGCATCGGCCGGCTTCGTAGTACCAGCGTCCGCAGGCGGCGTGCCTCCTGCTCTGCCCGGTCCGCCTCCGGATCTGTTGCCTCTGCCGCCGCCTCCCGGCCCGCCCATACTGCTGCCGCCTGTGGTTACACCCGATGCATTCACCCAGGTCACCGTACCGGTGATGTCAAAAGCAACGAATTTACTGCCCCCGCTGTACGTCCCGCCGGTATACAATCCGTCTGTGACTGTTCCGGTAGAGCTGCCTCCGGTGTAGACGGTATAAGAGCCGTCCGTAAGCTCTGGAGCGCTGACCACTACGGTCTGGAAGCTCTTCGCCGGAGCGAAGGTCAGAATGGCCTTGCCGTCAGCGTCTTCCAGATGAACCATCGTTCCAGCCTGCTGAGTTGCTGCGAATTCCACGCTTACCGAATACTGGCCGGAGTCCTCGCCAGGCGCCTGTGCCATTCCTGATGCACCTGCGGCTACCAGGAATCCGCCTGTGATGTTGAAGGCTCCGTCATAATCAAGCGCGCCGTTACCGGAGTTCTCAGGACCATTCACAATGACGGTGCCGCCGGTCATAGTCACTGAGCCGTTGGAGTCCAGGCCATCGCCTGCGGCATCTACGGTCAAGGTGCCGCCGCTGATGGTCAGCAGGTTGCTGCCGGTGCTGCTGAACGAATCCTGAGCCTGCGTTTCTGCTGCCGCATTGGTATCGTTGCCTCCAGCCACATTGACGCCATCGTCTGTGGCGGTCACATGAATCTCGCCGCCTGAGATCGTGATGTCCGCCCCTTCTATCCCTTCATAGCTCCGCGTAATATTGACGGTGCCGCCCGATATGGAGACCAGTGCATCGGCGTGAATTCCGTCATCGCCTGTAGCGATCTGGAATTCTCCATCTGTCACGCTGATGTTTCCGTTACTGTGCAGCGCATCATCTGCGGCATCGACTGTAAAGCTTCCGCCGTTCACCGTCAGATCGCCGCCTGCTTTAATCCCTTTGGCGCTGACGGATTCCGTCTCTGTCGTCGCCGCGGTGTCTGAGGTGTCCGTCTGTGCCGCTGCCGCGGTGCCGCTCTCCGCTGCTTGGGAATGGTCAGCCGCCGGTGCAGCATCCATCGCAGGCGGTGTCCCCCCGTCTTCTCCCGGAGCAGGGAAGCTGCCGTCCTCCGGCCGCTGGCCGAAGCCGCCGCCGCCCATTCCCGGCCCGCCCTGATCGCCGGTCTTCACTTCGGCATTCACATAGCCGCCGCCAGTCACCAGCGAATAGGTGCCGCCGTCGATGACAGCAGCGGTCTCCGCTTGAAGCCCGTCATTACCGGCCGTAATATCAAAGGTCCCGGCAGCAATAGCGATGAAGCCCTTAGCGGCATCCTTATCATTGGTTGATTTGATGCCGTCACCTTCTGCATGGATTGTAATATTGCCGTCCTGAATGGCAATCATGTCCTTACCGACAATACCGTCATCCGCTGCCTTCACTTCGAGGGTGCCGGACATGATTTTCAGATCATCCTTGCCGGTGATGCCGTCGTTATAGTTGCCGGTAACCGCCAGCTTGCCGGTGCCGTTGATGGTCAGGTCCGCTTTGCTGAAGATCGCTGCGCTCGGCTCGTCCTCAGACCCTTCTGCGAATACGTAGGTGGCGGCATCGGTCACGCTGTTCTCTGTGCCTTCCTGCAAGGTGATAACCACCTTGCCCGCCTCCTTGATATAGATAGGAGCATTGTCTTTATCCGTCAGGCTCGCACCGTTCAGAACCAGCCGAACGGTCCCTTTTGCCTGTTCATCCACAATAATTTGCCCGTCGCTGAGGGTGCCGCTAAGCACATAAGTGCCTGCCTCCGTGATAGTGACCACACCGCCTTGCGCCTTGGCCCCTGCACCATCAACGGCAGCCGTTGTTCCTGACAGGGCAATCGCGGTTGAATCCGCTGCCGTCCAGGCGGTTGCCGTATCCTCTGCATCCCAAGTGACGAGATCTGCAGCCTTCGCGCTTGCCAGCTGCACGGCAGCAGAGGTAATGTTCGCCGCAGCTGTAATAGCTGTACCGGTACTATTGCTTGTATCTGCTGGCGTAGCGGCCTTAGTGCTGCATGCCGACATGACTGCGGCGCATAAGAGCACCATTCCAATTCTGCTCACTGTATTATATTTTTTCATTATGCTCATTCCTTTCGTATTCACACTTTAATAATCATTCATCGTTGGAGCCATCGTCAGTGAGAGATCCAGGTTCCCGTTACGTGTGCGGATGGCGTCCAGCAGCTCCTTCTGGCTCGTATGCTCATCAATCGTTACTGCATAGACCAGCTCATACAGGCTGCCCAGCTCCGTAGTTCTGATCTTCTTCAGCTCATAGGCCACATTGAAGGTGTTGAAGACCTCCGCGAAGGCTTCCTCATAGCCCAGATTCTCAGGGATCGTTACCTTTAGTGTCTTGTGCATCGACTGCTTGCGCCCGAAGCCCGTCCGGTTAAGCAAGACCATCAGCATGCAGAGGATCAGGGTGAAGAAGACCGCATAACCGAATGCTCCTACGCCGCAAGCCAGCCCGGAGGCCATAGTGAACAGGACAAAGGTGATGTCCTTCGGATCACCGGGGGCGCTGCGGAACCGGATGATCGAGAAGGCGCCCGCCAGGCTGAAGGCCCGGGCCACATTGCTGCCGATAAGCAGGATGATGATCGCTACAATAACCGGCAGCAGAACCATAGTCAGCGTGAAGCTCTGTGAATATCCGGCAGGGCTCGTCTTCATGTAGGTGAAGCTGATCAGCCCGCCGAGGATAATGGCAATGACGATGGTTAAGGCAGCATTCATGAATGTTAGTTCTGAAGTAGACTCAGCTACGGAAAATATCGAATCAAGCATAGCGGACACGCTCTCTTTCTGATTGGCTGTTTCGCAGCATTTTTTTGTATTCGTTGCCGTACTTGGAGAAGCTGGTGCGGTACATCTGATGCTCCGACAGCATCTTGGCCAGCCAGACCGGAATGGTCTTCTCCGCCTTCACTTCCATCAGCCATTGTCCCGGCTCCAGCAGCTCCTCACCATACACGCCATGCTCCATCTTCAGATCATACCGGCGGCAGCGGATATTGGTGTCGAAGGTGATGCGGAGATCGCGGTTATTTTTGCAGAACATAGCCTTACGGTCATAGGACAAATACAGCTTCGGCTGCAGATCATAGCGGGTCAGCATGTACTTGATCTCTTCAATCACCTGCTTGTTCATATAGCTCTCGAATACAGGCTCCCTGCCGCTCTCGATGAAGGCATAGGCTTCATCCAGCTTCAGCGGGGTTCTTCTTTTGTTAACCAGGCCCAGCACCTTCTTCTTGATCTCCAGATAGACTCTGGTGTCGCCTTCAGGAATGCCGTAGGCTCTGATGCGCAGCTTCTCCTTGTACTTCGGCTTCGCCAGACTGCTGCGGATCAGGGAATTCTGCGGGGTGTCATAATACAGATTGGTGATGGAATAATATTCGTGCTGCTTGTTGTATGCATCAGGCTCCATATATTCCAGCAGTTCGTGATAGAGCTTCAGATAGGATTCGTGGTCGAACAGATACTTGTTCTCGTAACGGTTGAAGACCTCAATAGCCATGGTGATCAGTTCCTTTCAGGGGAGTAATGGTTGCCGCTTGCTTATGGATGTATCTTAGCCCCCGAACCTTTAACGAATCTTAACGGGTTAAGGTTGATTAAAGGTCCCCTTGATATAATGGCATCAGCAGCAAATCCATTACTTAAGAAGAGGATGAGCCATCCCATGAGAATATTAATCGTAGAAGACGAGATCCATCTGGCGGAGGCCTTAACCCAAATCCTCAAAAAGCACCATTATTCGGTAGACGCAGTCCACGACGGCCGTTCCGGTCTTGATTATGCGCAGAGCGGGATCTATGACCTGCTGCTGCTGGATATTATGATGCCGGAGCTGGATGGAATCAGCGTGCTGAAGGAGTTGCGCAAGGACGGCTTCTCCACACCGGTTATCATGCTTACCGCTAAAGGAGAGATCAACGACATGGTGACCGGACTCGATTATGGAGCTGACGATTATATCGCCAAGCCATTCGCTTCAGAGGAGCTGCTGGCCCGTATCCGGGCTGCTCTGCGGCGTAAGGGCGAGGTGATTCCAGACGATGCCTTGAAATTCGGGGATCTGGAGCTGAATACGGCTAATCCGAAGCTGACGGTGAAGGGCAAGGAGATGAAGCTGAATCTGAAGGAAACGGAGCTGCTGGAGCTGCTGATCCTAAGGAAGCAGGCGGTCACCTCGAAGGAGCAGATCATTGAGAAGCTGTGGGGGTTCGATTCTGATGCGGAGCATAACAACGTGGAGGTCTATATTTCTTTTTTGCGTAAAAAGCTGACCTTCCTGAGCTCGGAGGTGCGCATCAGCACGATTAGGGGCGTAGGGTACGTGCTGGAGGCGAGTGTCTGATGTTCAATAAACTCCGGACCCGGTTCCTGATTGTCAATCTGGTCACCATCTCCATTATCATGCTGGCGGCCTTCGCCGCCATCTACATCTTCACGTACCGCAATGTGCAGGCTGACATCTATATGGCACTCCACCGGATTGCGGACATGCAAGAACGGGGTCCTGGCGACGGACAAGGCCCGCGCGGTTCTGGCGGCGGTGGCGGGGCAATGCCCACAGGCCAGGGGCCGATCGACCCTTACCAGCCGGAGCGTTCCGTCTCCTTCAAGGTGCAGACTGATGCCAGCGGCACGCTGACCGGCAAGGAATCGAAGTTCACCATGGACGATGAGCTCTATACCGCCGCGCTGAAGGAAGCGCTCAGCCAGGGCAAGGACACCGGCCGGTTCACACTGGACGGCAGCCGCTGGATCTTCATGGTGAAGCCTGCAAGCAGCGGACAACAGTTCGTCTTCATGGATATCACCGCCCAGCAGCAGATCCTGACGAACCTGATCTATACCTTCGCGGCTGTCGGCCTGCTGACGCTGGTCATCCTGTACTTCACCAGCCGCTACTTTGCGGGGCGCTCGATTGCGCCGGTAAGGGAAGCTTTTGACAAGCAGAAGCAGTTCATTGCCGACGCCTCCCATGAGCTGAAGACACCGCTGACGATCATTAACACCAATGCGGATGTACTGCTGGCGAACAGTGAGGATACAATCCGCAATCAGGCCAAATGGCTGCAGTACATCAAGTCCGAGACGGAGCGTATGACGCGGCTGACAGGTGATCTGCTGTATCTGACGGAGATGGATGACTCCCGGACCGGGAAGCTCCACAGCAGGTTCAACATGAGCGAGGCGGTAGAGAATATTATTCTGACCATGGAGGCGGTCATCTTCGAGAAGAATCTCTCCTTCGACTATGACATCCAGCCCGATCTTACCGTGCCGGGCAACAGCGAGCAGATCAAGCAGGTAGTGATGATTCTGCTGGATAACGCAGTGAAATATACGAATCCCAAGGGCTCTGTACACATCTCGCTCTATAAGGTAAACACCGGTGTGCTCCTCTCCGTCGCAAATACCGGGGAAGGTATTGCGGCGGAGCATCTGGCACGGATCTTTGACCGCTTTTACCGTACGGATACCTCCAGAGCGCGCAAGCAGGGCGGCTACGGCCTGGGTCTGGCTATCGCAAGGTCGATTGTGGACCAGCATAAAGGGAAGATCTATGCAAAGAGCGTAGCCGGAGAGTCTGTGACATTCTATGTGCAGTTGCCTTGAGGGAGCTGCAGCAGCTCCAGGCTCTTGCAGGCCGAGACTGAACGAAAATAAGGGTGCCCCCGTCAGCTATGTGCTATAGCTGGCTGGGGCACCCCCTTCCATATTGTAGCCTCAGTTAATTTCCAGATAATCAAGGTAAGCGTCCCAAGTCCCGTCATCGGCGGTAACCACCAGCTCAATCACCTGATTGCCGGTTCCATGGCTGACGTTGCTGATCGTATAGACCGCAGGGCTGCTTCCGCCATAGTAGAAGGTCCCCTTCGTCACCCCGCCGATTTTGAGATCCACCCTGGCCATATTGGCGTTATTGGAGGCTCCGCGCAGGGAGAAATTATGGGTGCCGCTGGTGAAATTCTGGGTGTACTTCACAGAATCATTATTCGCGTACAAGGCAACTCCGGAGAAGGGTGCGCTGATATTAGCAGTATATTGGCCCGCCTTAGTCATACTCTCCGCCTCTACCTTCGTTGCAGCGGGGCCAGGACCATTGCCGCCGCCATCAGGCGCAACCGCCCTGCCGGTGGACGGCGAGATCATGCCTGAACACAGGTTACGGTTCTTGAGATTCTGTGCAATCTGCGGTACCGCCTGGAGTGTGGTCTGGTATTGGTCATGCATCAGGATGACATCCCCATTCTTCATCGTGCCTACGGCGGACACAATCTGGCCGGTGCTGGCTCCGTTCCAGTCCTGGGAATCCACGTTCCAGAGCACTTCGGTAAGGCCGTTCTGGGCCTCAATGGATTTGAGAGTCGCGTTGGTAGCCCCGTACGGCGGACGGAACAGCTTCGGAGCAGTGCCGGTAATGGACTGCAGCGTCTGCTGGGTATTTGTAATCTCCGATGTGATCTGGGAGGTGCCCACCTGGGTCAGATTCGCATGTGACCAGGAATGGTTGCCAATCCACATCCCTGCGTTCTTCTGGGCCAGGACGAGCGAAGGATTATTCTGCGCATTCTGCCCGACATTGAAGAACGTGGCGCGCAGACCATTCTGCTGCAGAGCATTCAGCAGGTTCGTCGTGTTGCTTGGATTCGGCCCGTCATCATACGTTAGAGCTACATAGCCGGCCGAGCAATCGGCGGCGAACACCTTCTCCCCGCCCACCGCCAGCGACCCCACAAATAAAGACACCACCAGCGACCCGATAGCTGCCCATTGTATAGCTTTCATTCTAAACATTCTCCTAATTCCCCTCTCGGCTTGAATAGTTTGCTGACTGTAACCGTTAAGCAGTAAAATCTTAAGGATGAAGCCTTTTAGGCTGTAACTGTATGTATACGCTCCGTTGAAGTCAATCGCTTACATTAGTAATTATAGCAATAATTCCCTTTTTAAGCTAGATGTGATTCTTGTAGCTTCCCTGTTTTATTCAATAATTTTCCATAATTTAGACTTGTCCGGGATGAATAGGTTTTCATTTTACCCGTATGATATAAAGTTCGACTTTATCAAGAACCATATACGAGGAGGAAGATGAATGACCTTTGGTTTCAGGACACTGGGGAAAATGCTTTTGGCTCTAACACTGCTTGCAGGTACCGCCGCTATTGCCGGACAGCCGGTGAAGGCTGAGGGGGCAGCGAAGCTTTTTTATCACACCTCGGGCAGCCGGATTGTAGATTCGCAGGGGGACCCTGCCGTGTTCAACGGACTGAACTGGTTCGGCTTCGAGACGCCGAACTACTCCCCGCACGGATTATGGTCGCGTTCCATGGATGATGTGCTCGATCAGGTCCGCGCAGAAGGGTACAACCTGATTCGCCTGCCGTTCAGCAGTCAAATGTTCGACCCCGCTTCCCAGGCCAACAGCATTGATTATGCCAAAAACCCGGACCTGGCCGGTCTGACTCCCATCGAAATTATGGATACCTTAATCGAAAAAGCCGGCCAGCGCGGCATTCAAATCTTCCTGGACCGGCACCGTCCCGATTCCGGCGGGCAGTCGACGCTCTGGTATACCGCCGCATATCCTGAATCCCGCTGGATCAGTGACTGGGTGATGCTGGCTGCACGTTATGCGAATAATCCTACGGTAATCGGTGCCGACCTGCATAATGAGCCTCACGGCACAGCAAGCTGGGGGACCGGTGATCTCAGCACAGATTGGCGGCTCGCGGCCCAGCGGGCAGGGAATGCCATCCTTGCGGTGAATCCGCATTGGCTGATCATCGTCGAAGGGGTCGAGCAGAATGTGCAGGGTAACACCAGCAAATACTGGTGGGGCGGCAACCTCACCGGGGTGCGGAATTATCCGGTAACGCTTACCGTGCCGAATCAAGTGGTGTATTCTCCGCATGATTACGGTCCCGGGGTAGCGGAGCAGCCGTGGTTCAGCGATCCTGCTTTTCCGGCGAACCTGCCTGCGATATGGGATCAGACCTGGGGCTATATCAGTAAAGAGAACATCGCCCCTCTAATTATGGGTGAATTCGGAGGCCGCAGCGTGGACACCCTCTCGGTGGAAGGGAAGTGGCAAAATAAACTCGTCGATTACATCGGTACGAATGACCTTTACTGGACCTACTGGACACTGAACCCCAACAGCGGGGATACCGGCGGTCTGCTGCAGGATGACTGGGCAACCTGGAACCGGCCGAAGCAGCTCATGCTGAACCGGATCATGAAGACGGTCACCTTCCCTCCTATTGAACAGCCTGGAGGCCCAGGAACAGGACCTGTAACCGCCACTCCGCTCTACCGCAGTGATGAGACCGGCAACAATGTGGGCTCCATCCGGGCAAGTCTCCAGCTGAAGAGCACTTCCACCGTCCCCGTCCCGCTCAGCCAATTCACGATCCGTTACTGGTTCACCCAGGACGGCAGCTCTGCGCACACCATGGAGATTGACTACGCCGTCGTCGGCAAAAACAATATCCAGACCACCATCGTTCCGCTCACAGTACCGGTCCCGAACGCCGACGCTTACGCGGAAATCTCCTTCAAGGATGGAGCAGGGACCCTGGCTGCTTCCGGCTCAACCGGAGAGATCCAGTTCCGCATTCACAAGGATAACTATGCGAATTACAGCCAGGCTAACGATTACTCCTTCCGGCCGCTGCTGACCAGCTTCACCGCCAATGATCGGATTACTGTGTACCATAATGGCACGCTCATCTACGGCATAGAGCCATAAAACAAAAACGCACGGGTACAGAGAGATTCGCCCTCTGCCCGTGCGTTTTTGTGATTGTGGGCCCAGGCTACTCTGCCTGTTCCTCCAGCCTCGCCCGCATCTGCGCATAGGCCTCCGGGGTGCCGACATCCTCTATCGTGCCCTCCGTATAGTAGGCCCGCATCTCCTGACGGGAATGCAGCCATTCGGGAAAATAACTCGGCGCATCCGGGTTGCCCCCTTCAGCCAGATAACGGGAGAACAGCGGCAGCGTAGACCGTTTGTAGATGTACAGCGCGAATACGCCAATGTTGGAGCGGGGCGCCTGCGGCTTTTCCTCCAGGGATAAGACCCGATTCTGCGCATCCAGCTCCGCCACACCGATACTGCGCAGCTCTTCTGGATCATCCACCGTCCGCACCAGAATACAGTCGGTATCCACCTTGTGAAAATAGTCCAAATACCCAGCGAGGCCGAAGCCCAGCACATTATCGCCAGCCAGCACCAGCAGATCCTCCTGCGGCTGCACCCGCTCCAGCACAAACTGGATATCGCCAATCGCGCCTAACCGCCCCTCGGGAGAAGAAGTGCCATCGTTCAGGATACGAACCGGCTTGCTCCCCCGGTACTGCCCGGCCCACTGTTCAAAAGCATGGAAAAACCGCTCATTCGTCACCACAAGAATCTCCGAAATCTCCTCCAGCACCTCCAGCCGCGCGGCCAGCAGATCCAGAATGGTCCGCTCACCCTGCACCGGCAGCAGCGGCTTAGGGGTATCTAATGTTAAGGGATACAGACGGGTAGCATACCCCGCAGCCAAGATTAATGCGATCATTCGCTTATCGCTCCTCTATCCGGTTCGGCAAACAGGGATTGGGAGAGCATAGCCATCGTCTGTTTGTATACAGCATGGGCGGCTTCGGCATCGCCAAGGAATCCGCCCATATACAGATGAATTACACCGTGCAGTGAGGACCATATGACGGCGACAAGAGCCCCGGTCTCTTCCTTGTCCGAAATAAGCCCCTGCTGCTGGGCGGTAATGATTAGAACCTGTAGTCGGCGTATGGCGGTCAACGTTCCCTGCATACTCTCCGCATCCGGCTTGAACTCGGCAAAAGCCCCTCCGAACATCAGCTTGTAGTAGCTGCTGTAATCCTGTCCGAACTGCCAGAAGGCTTCGCCCAGCTCCAGCAGATGCTGCCGGAGGTCAGCAGACGGCGGCACCTCATCAAACCGCCGGGCCAGCAGTTTGCAGCCCTCCAGATAGAGCTGCTGGGCCAGGCCCTCTTTATTGACAAACAGACTGTAGATAATCTTCGTGGAACAGCCCATTCTTTGCGATACTCTGCGTACAGTAACGGCCTCCGGCCCCTCTTCCTGCAGGATGGCTGCGGCGGCATCTACCACTAGCTTACGGAGATTTTCTGTATTTTGCAGGCGGGCTTCCTGATAGGTCTTCAGTGTCCGGCCCGTGGGTGGTGCCGGCTTATCTTCGTTATGAATAGGAATCACCTTCATTCGGTTATCAATGTTATTGACCAGCAACAGGGTTGCCGGGTTCTAACAGGAATTCTAAACATTCGAACATAGGATGTCAATTGAACCCTTACGCGATAAAATCAGGTTGACACATGTGTGATGTTTTAGTTACTATGATTCACATAGGTAACGTTGTTACCAAAACAAAACATCGGTTCAAAAGGAGTAGGAAAAATGAATATTAAAGGGAAATGGTCATTGGTCACCGGAGCCTCTTCGGGAATCGGAGAACAGTTCGCAAGACAATTAGCCAAGGAGGGCAGTCATCTGGTGCTTGTAGCCAGATCCAAAGGCAAACTGGATGCACTCGCAGCCGAATTGACCCGAAGCCATGGAATTCAGTGCCGGGTGATTCCCCAGGACCTATCGCTCGAAGGCGCTGCCGGAGATTTGTACCAGCAATGCCAGGAGCTTAGCTTGAATATCGACCTGCTGGTGAACAATGCGGGTTTTGCCACCCATGGCCTGTTCGAGCAGATCTCCGGCGAGCGCCAGCATGAAGAGGTCATGCTCAACGTAGCCGCTGTAGTCGATATGACGCATCTCTTCCTGCCCGGAATGCTCCACAGAGGAGCAGGCGCTGTGATCAATGTATCGTCTACCGCAGGCTTTCAGCCGCTGCCTTACATGGCGGTCTACGGGGCGACCAAAGCTTTTGTCTTGTCCTTCACCGATGCCCTTTACTGGGAGAATCGGGATCGCGGCGTACAATTCTTCGCCCTGTGCCCAGGCTCGACAGAGACCAATTTCTTCAACGTGGTAGGTACGGAGGATGCCTCTGTCGGCGGCGCAAAAGACTCACCCGAGCGGGTAGTGGCTCTTACACTGCGTGCTATGGCCAGAGGGAAACAGTACGTTGTTCCCGGATTCCGCAATTACCTGGGTGCCCAGATTACCCGGTTCATGACCCGCAGACAGAGTCTGCGGCTGGTCGGGGGTATGCTTCGCCCTGCCTCGAAAGAGCACTAATGGACAGCCGTCATAACCCTGAAGGAACATTGTATGGTGTCACCGCTGCCCTAAATCAAGTATCTCACTGCAACTTTTAAGCAAACAAAAAGCAGCTCATCCGGGCAGGAGGGCTGCTCTTGTGGTTGGAATTACCGCTACGCGCGCGGACGATATGCTACGCCGTCGATCTGGACCTTAAGTCCATCCGGGCCTCCCACATGCGCGAACTCGGTGGAGATCGTTTTGCGGGCAGGGTACTTGCCTTGGAATCTGCGCTTGAATACCTCTTCCATAACTGGAATCTCCCATACATCCCGCAGCAGAATGTCCACTTTCACCACATCTGTAAGTGTAAGTCCCACCCGTCCGAGACGATCACTCATGTCATTCAGCGCACCTTCCACCTGCTCTTCCACCGTTCCGCCCACATTGCCTACACAGAAGCTCAGGAAAACAAAATCCCCCGCCTCTACAAAACCGGAGTACGCATACTCCTCATTCACATCATGTCTGGTGATCCCGCCCATACTGGTTCTTGTCCCCTTATCGCCTGAGATATGATCAGTATAGCGGAATAAACCGAACATTTGTTTGTATTATTTTTTGCAGGGATAGTTCATGAAAAAATCCGAATCTGGACTCCCGCATCCGGAGGTTCATGAAGCCCCAAAACAACCTGCGCCAGACAATCTGCCAGCACCTCATCATACCGTCGGCTCTCTTCTGCCGTCACTTTTCCACGCAATGCTTCAAATGACGCCAGACAACGCTTGAAGTTGCTATCGTGTCTGGACTGGTGGGCCAGTCTTAAAGCTTGCATCATCCAGTCCATCGCCTCCGGGAGTCTGCCTCCCCGCTTGTGATATAGAGCCAAATGATAGCAATAATTCAAATAATAAGAGAGATTCCCTGCATCTTCATAGTCCCCAAACCCGGCACTCTGCTCCGCGAACGTATGCAGCAGATCATCCACATCTAACCCGTAATCCACCGCAGCCTGCAAAATTGTCCCTAACCCCGGCAACAGCTCCTCCGGATGATCCTGCAAGAAACAGCGATATTCCTCCAGAAGTCCATTCTTCCCTGAGAGAATATCCACCATATACAAGTTAGCACGTGCCAAGCCTCTGAACTCCTCGGCAATCGTCTCCCCTTCTACCCCCAAATCCTCCATCCAGCCAAGCTCAGCATAGCGGTATATCATCTCTCTAGCCTCGTCATACTTCTGCTGCTTCTGATAAGCGATGCCCCGCATTAGATGACTGAACCCGAAATAATAGACAAGCGGACGCTGCATGTCCATAAGCGGTACCGGAAGCCCTTTAGCCTTGTGATACTGCCGCTCCTCATAGATGCACTGCGCATAGCTGTGGAGAATACCTGCCGTATTCAGCACCTTATTCCAATCCTCTAAGCGATTTGCCATTTCCAGCATTTCAACGATAATGTCGGGATTGAGTAATTTCAGAATAGAAGGGCGCATGATGGTGCCTCCTTTTTCTTTATCAAATAGTTGAAAAGTAGTACAATAAATTAAATATACTACTATAAAGTAGTATTATCAATTACTTTTACCGCCTTTGCGACCCTGCTATTTAAGCACGTACTCTCCTAACCTTTAGGAGAGGTGATTACTATGACAGACTTACGAAACACGGTCGGAGACCGAATGCGCGCTATAAGAAAGGCCCAAGGATTAACACAACAGCAATTAGCCGAGCTAGCCAACTTGGATGATGCGTACATAGGAGCAGTTGAACGCGGAGAGCGAAATTTTTCTATAGATACCTTGGAGAAGATCGTAAACGCATTACAAATTCAACCCAGCGAGTTATTTCTCCATTCTCAGGATCTCAACGAGACTGAAGCTGCACAGCGGAAAGCCCTTGATGAATATGCGGTTATTGTCAGCGGGTTGAGCGTGAAGCAAATCAGCTCTTTGCAGAGGATTGTTAGCGAGGTAAAAGGAGCTTTTGAGGCATAAGTATTCCTGAGGTGATCCCATGAATTTACCAGAAAGTGTAGGAAATCGGATACGTGAACTCAGAAAGGCTAAAGGATGGACCCAGGAACAACTGGCGGAAGCTGCGTCACTTCACTACAGCTATATAGGTGGGGTTGAACGCGGAGACCGCAATATTTCTTTGGAGACTCTGGAGAAAATAATAGCTGCTTTCCAAATCCCTGCTGAAGAAATTTTCCGTTTCGAGGATCATACCGACCGCCGCAAGGCGTTAGATGAACATATGACTTTGATAAGTAGCAGGAGTACAAACGAGATAGAAGCTCTTACCAAGATCAATCGGGAAGTGCTGGCTACACTGGATATTCAACCTGAAAAAAGTAACGGGGTACTTTGGAGATGCGCACGGACCATTGTTTAATGCTTGAGTTTTGGTGACGGCACCCTTACATATGAAATCTAACTTAGCTAGAATCTGATTGGAAAGGCGAATAGTATTATCTCTGAGCGCTTTGCTAGAACCTCAAGATAATAAAAACAAAACCATGACTCAATGAGCATGGTTTTGTTGAAGAAGCTTCACTTTCTTTTTCGTCTGCTAAAAAAAATGCTGATATTATGAAGCAGAATAGCGATGCTTATCGCTACCAAAAAATAATAGTTGTCATTTTTATCCGCCAAAAGCAGTGCGGCTGCCAATAAGGTAAAGGTAGTTATAAGACTAAGTGAAACACTTTGAGGACTGCGATCTTTTTTATAAGCTGAGTAAATGCTATAGTAAGCAAGCCAAGCGATACCCATTCCTATAAGTATATTTAGTATCATAGTAGATCAAACCCAACTAATAGATTTTATAGTTTAACCATATAAGTATAAGCTTTCTGCATATCATTCTTGGCAGTATTAAATGAATTAATAGTTATACCTGCAAGAACTGCCACAGGCGCACCAGCAGCAACCCATCCCCATCCAGTCCAAAGAAGTATAGCCCCCGTCCATCCTGATGCAACAGCTTCAGCGTACATTACATATTGAGCCTGTCTAAAGTCTGCGTAAGAATGGCTAAACAAATCCACTGCGTTTTTAGTAGTTGGAAACCAAGTGTTGCTTGGCTTAATACCACTCTTGTACACATGAGCGCCTTCTGGTTCTCCATGTGAGTTATTGTTCCCAATCCAATTATAATTCATTGACTGGTAGCCAGTAAATACATAAGAGGATAAATCGTTTGTACTGTAGTAATGACTAAGCCATGTTATGCCCCCAGTATCTTGTAATGGTGTGATAAGTGGGTTAGTGACGGCATTTAAATCTCCGATATTCAATTCTTCGTCATTGACTAAAATCTTATGATTTAAGTTATCATAAAATATTTCCGATGTAGTTGAGTCATCTTGGAAAATTGTCTTATAACTCTCTACGTTCTCATATTCAGGTAATAGTGTAAAATCTCTTGTCGTTGTAACTGTTGTAGTTAAACCTTCAGTTGCCTCAATTATCTTTACCGTATGTGTTTTAGCTACTGACCCAATTAAATCCCCCTCTTTTGAATAAATGTCGCTAGTTTCCGTAATTACTTCAGTTGTTGGTTTGGTTTCTGCTGCATACACAGAAGGATTAACACCAACGAAGGCAATTGCCAATGACAATCCTAAACTCGCTAAAATTTTCATCTTCTTCAATTCTCAAATCTCCCCTCCAAATAATTTATAATTACAGATATAAGTATGGATGATAACATTTTTGGTTTCATGAGTATTAAATACTAAATTTTATCAATTAAGCGATTTAAATGGTAAGGTGCTTTCGATTCAATTTTGTGTTTTTCTTTACATAGTTCGACTTTTAACAACAAAAATAGAGTTACATAGAGTAACCCTTGAATTTTATTCTACTTATTTTGTATATAAAGACCCACATTTATTAGCCTTCTACAAATTCATAAGCCAAGCGTCTCAGTAACGGTGAATTTGAAAATGATCGAGGTGCCACCAACTACAACTATCCCCCTTCACTTTCCCCACATGCCACAATACTGGGCTGGCACGTAATCAGATAACCTCTCCAATTAGCACCCTTATAAAAATACGGGACTACCCATATACAGGCAGCCCCGTCTGATTCGGCCTAATCCAGCTCCGCGCGCGAGAACAGATCGCGGATGAGCTCATCGTCCTCACAGGCCCGCTTGAAGGCAATGGCGAACTTGACCAGCGCCTCGCCGTCAGAGGAATAGGCGCAGAACATATCCGCTTCCGGGTCAAACCGGATGATCTGGGCCAGCTCAGGCATCCGCTCCTCCAGGAAGACCGCTGCCAGAGAGGCCCAATCATACCCGCCCCCTTCGAAGCCCTCGTCTTCCCTCGCGGCGAATACTTCTGTCTTATAGCTTCCTGCGTTCAGAATCACGGACTTGCCGCCGTTATCCTGTTCCACGATAATAAAAGGCTTCAGATCCGCTGTTCCCCTTGCCCCAGCTTCCTTCAGCTTACGAAGCAGTTGTTCCTTCGCCTCATCCGTGAACCGGAGCGTCCCGTTCGTGTTCACGATCATGCCTTGGCGGACCCGGTCATCCAGCCAGTCCGTGATGAATCCAGGGGCATATCCGCCTGTGCTGAATTCACCGCCGAACGCGATCATTTTGGAATACACCTCAAGATATTGGTCACGGTTCGTATTCGGATAGGCGCTGGTGTAGAGCCAGAATTGCAGATCATACATCAGAGTGGAGCGTTCATCTGCATGAAGACTGAAATGCCCCTTCTCCTCAACGATGGCGGTGCAGATCCTGCGGATGATGCCCTCTATATTGTCCACTTCCGTCACCTTATCGCACAGTTCTTGAAGCAGCGGAGAGAACTGCGCAGAGGCCACCTTCGTCAGGTCTGCCTGCTTGTCCTCTTCAGAGGTATCGAACACCTCATCGTTCACCAGCCCGCGGATGAAGGTCTCGAAGTCGGGGGCCAGGAATGTTATCTCGTAATTGCCCTCCTGATCCACATGAATCACCTCAGGCTCCCCCTCCGGCCCGCAGTGGCGGTAATCCAGCATAATGACATCATGTCCGGCAGAAGGACAGTCGCCGAAGACCACGCCAATATCGGGATAACCCCACTCCTCAATCATGAAGCGGCTGCCCAGGTCTCCGCAGAGGGAGTAGCTTTTGTCACGGCCGATTCCGGCTATCCCCGAGATCGCAACATGATCCTCCGCCCAGCACGTAGATTCACTCACCGGAAAACAGGTATTGCGCGGAATCCCCCCGTTATGCTGCTTCATCATGGCGATATAAGAGGCCGGCAGCTTATAGCCAAGCTCTTCCTCGACTGAAGCAATCAGCTCGTCACTGGGCAGCGGAGAGACATACTCCTTCAAGGCATAGTCGCTGTCCTCCCAGAAATCTGCACAGAAATCAAGGAAAGACCCAAGGTCTCTGCCGCCGCTCTCTCTGAGAAATTTAGCATTATGTATCGCTTCGGCGCGTCTAGCCTGCTCTCTGGCCTCCCGCTGCGCACCCTCCCGGCTATACTCCAGCATCGCCTGAATATCTCCGTCTCCCGGCTCCAATTCATCTGCACGTGCAAACGCTTGGACCGCCTGCTCGTACTGCTTCAGATGATAATAGGAATATCCTATGCGAAAATGCCACAGCGGATCGTCCGCGCCCTCCTCCGCCACACTAAGCAGCAGCTCCAGCGCTTCCCCGTATTGGTCCAGGTTATTGTAGGCCCGGCCTAACCGGCTGGTTAACTCATACCCTCTCTCGTCTACCGGAATCTCCAGAATGCGGTCCACGATCTGCTGGTGTTTATCCTCTTCATGCCAACGCTTGAATTGTGCAAGCAATGCTTCATCCATCTCTGTAGCCTCCCTGTTTAGACACTGCAAAGCAAGCCCGTCCCCAAATCCCGCAGGCGCGCTTGCTGTCAGTTCATTTCCTACTACCCATTCACCGGAAATTCAGGAAATTAAACAGGCCCCTGGATCATCCCCTGATCCCTAACGGTGCGGAGTGCTTCTCCAGACTCATACTTCGGGCGGCTGATCAGCTTCGCACAATACAGCTCAGGCACCTGCAAAGGTCAATGTCACGGTTGTCCCCTGCCCCGGCGTGCTGTCAATGGCGATGGAGCCGCCATACCGTTCCATGATCGCTCTGGCAATAGCCAGGCCCAGACCCGAGCCTCCCTGCGAGCGGCTCCGCGAATGCTCTGTACGGTAGAAGCGTTCGAAGATATGCGGTAGCTGCTCCGCGCAGATCCCGATTCCGGTATCGGCTGCAGTCAGCACCACCCTGCCATCTTCCAAGCGGGAATGCCTGATCACCACCGTTCCGCCTTCCGGCGTATACTTCAATGCATTCTCGATGATGTTGCGGAGTACCTGATAGCAGGCGCTGCCCGGTATCCTTACCAGTACCTCCTGTCCGCTGGAGCCGCTGTCATAATCAAGCTCTACGCCGGGATTAACATGAACCGTCTGCGGCAGCAGCTCGCTTAGCGTGGTCTTCAGACTGCAGACGCCCTCCCCGTCCTCCGGCACGAATGCCTCTGCCTCCGCTTCGGCAAGCAGCAGGAGCTGGGAGATCAGCGCCTTCATCCGCCGTGTCTCATCCATCATGAAGGCCAGCGATTCATCCAGCACCTCCGGCGACTGCTTGCCCCAGCGCTGAATCATATGAGTATGGCCCTCAATAATAGCCAGCGGTGTCTTAAGCTCATGCGAGGCATCCGCGATGAAGCGGCGCTGCTGATCGAAGGAGACCTCCAGCTTATGCAGGAATCCGTTGAAGGTCTCCCCCAGCTGCTGGAGTTCATCCTTAGCGGCGGGAACCTGTACACGCCGCGATAAGCTGTTCGTTCCGATGCTGCGGACTTCGCCGATCATACTGCGGATGGGCTTCAGCGCCGAACGGGAGACCAGCCCCCCGGCGATTACCGCCATTCCCGCAGCCAGCAGCAGGCCCAGCAGCAGCAGCCGGCCTACCTCCTTCTGGGCGGTGGCACTGCGCGACTGTCCGCTGTCTGTAAGCTGAAGCCGGACAAGGCCATACACCGGCAGCGATATCTCCTTCTCCGCCTGATATACATCCGAGCCGGGTTCTGGCTCCCCTTCCCTCGCTTCGGCAAGCACGCGCCCGCGGGCATCCAGCATCTGCAGCACCTGCCCCTTCTCCAGCTCAGGAGCGAACATGGAGAAATCCGGCTTCAAAAAAGCTGCCGCACCGCCCCCCCGGCCCAGTCCGGGCTGAAGCAGGGACGGCAGAAATTCCACTTCGCCGACCCGAAGCTCGAACTGCTTCAGCTTGGCATCCAGCACCCGTGTTTCCTGGCTGTCTGTCCAGTGCTTGAAGGTAATATAGACAAATCCGCTGACCACTGCCGCAACAGCCAGCGCCGTCAGCGCAATCGAAGCACTGACCTTACGGGAGAATGTCCATGGCTTCATTCCCTCACCTCAATCTCTCAGGATATAGCCGCTGCCACGGACGGTATGGATCAGCTTCTCCCCGAAGCCCTCATCCACCTTCATACGCACATACCTTATGTACACATCTACCACATTCGTCTCACCTTCATACGAATAGCCCCATACCAGATTGAGCAGTGCCTCACGGTTCATCAGCCGGTTCTTATGGACCAGCAGACAGTGCAGCAGGTCGAATTCACGCTGCGAGCATTCAATCTCGCGTCCGGCCCGGCTGACCCGGTGGGCGGCCGTATCCAGCATCAGATCCTTAGCGCACAGCACCTCATCCCCTGGTTCAGCCGCATGCAGCCTTCGCTGCAATGAACGCATGCGGGCCAGCAGCTCTTCGATAGCGAACGGCTTCGGCACATAATCGTCAGCCCCGGTATCCAGTCCCCTTACCCGGTCACTGACCGTGTCTCTGGCCGTGAGCATAATAATCGGAGTCTGCTTGACCGCACGTACCCGCTTGCAGACTTCGATTCCGCTGATGCCCGGCAGATTCAAATCCAGCAGAATCATATCATAATGCTCGCCCAGCGCCTTCTCGGCACCTGTAATTCCATCCCCTGCAACCGTGATATCGTAACCCTCATAGAGCAGCTCCAGCTCCAGCAGGCGGATCATGGCCGCCTCATCCTCAATGATCAATACGCGTTCCTTCAACCCTTGTCCACCTCTTTACAAGATCAGTTCTGCATCAGCGATAACCCTGCCATAGCTTTAGCGTGAATCTGATAGGTACCTGCGCCAATCCGTCCATGTGCCTTGTGATTCTTCACAGTCAGCGGGAAGTCCGTTTCAATCTCGTCAAAACCTGACTCCGCATCCACCTCGACTCCCGCTCCTCCCGGCCAGGCCAGCTCCAGGTCTCCTACCGCCGTAGTCACTGTCCAATTGCCCCCGATTTTCCGGCTCTCCACCTCAATATTCCCCGCCACGGTAGACGCACGGACCGCAGCCAGCGCATCCTTCACCGTGAGATTCCCGTTGACCGCCTTCACTGCCAGATCTCCCGAGATCTGCGAAGCCTGCACATTGCCATTGGTCAGCTTAACCTCAACGCTGCTCTTCGCTTCCGAGACCTGAACGTCACCGTTGACCGTATGCAGAACAAGCTCCTCCGGGATGCCGGTAGCGGTGATATTGCCATTCACTGACGATAATTTGATTTTACCTGTACTAGAAACTTTTGACAAAGAAAGATTGCCGTTCTCCGTCCTTGCCTGCAGCTCCGCCTTCATGCCCTGCGGCAGGGTTACCGTCAGCTCCAGGCTCGGCGACTGGTGGTTGCCATAGAATTCGCTGTACGTCTCAATCTCCAGATTAGCTCCTGTGCCCGCCTTCATCCCGGACTTGTTAGCGATTTCCTTTGCCACTTCTGCCGTCGCCTGATGGACAACCACCGTCATCTGGATCTCAAGCTCCTTGACATTGCCCTGCTTGATCTCAATATTACCGTTGGTATTCTTAATAGAGACACTGTCCGTCCCGGCAGGCAGCGGGATGTAAGTAGTACCTTTGTCAAAAGAATACCCGGCATCCCCGGAAAATGAGCCCGCCCCCTCTGCCTGCCACGATTCAATAACCTCAGCAGCAGTAGAGATCGCCCCGGAAATAGATTCTGGTAGGGACACAGACGCACCCGAGACGGATTCGGTGACCCTATCAGGAGCTGCAGAGACTGTGGCGCCCGCAGGCGCAGAGACGAAGCCTTCCTCGCTCAACTGCCTAGCTTCGGCCGCCCCGCCAATCCCCTTGCCTATGTATAAGAATACCGCCGCCAGAGCGACACCCGTAAGCAGCCTTTTCCAAGTAACCTTCATCTTCCCATCTCCTCCATCCTTGTGATTACTCTTAGGTTATACCGGATTAGATGAGAAAGACTTTGCAGGAAGATTAGAGTTTGATGAGAAAAAAAACAGCCGGGAATTCATCCTCCCGGCTGTTCAGCTTCAATTCTATTCCATTCCGTACGCCTGAACGCGGCATTTCCTTGCCCGCTACCCCTGCTTAATCGGCGCTGTGAGAATCATCTTCCCGCGCGGGGTAACACCTGCGCCATCCGGCTCCAGTGTAACGGCTATAGTATCATAGGCCTTCGGGTCAAAAGAATAATATAGTGCCCCGTTTCCGCCCTGTGAGATGAATGTGCCCGCATTGACCGGCGAGTCCCCTTTGATTAGCCATACCTGATAGACCTCGGTGCCGGTAAGCTCCGGCAGATCCTCTGCCTGAAGCACAAGGTGGGTGCCGGTAGGGTCCGCGACAATCGTTGCTGTACCCTTGGCGTTAACCCCTTCTCCAGCCGGACTAAGCGCTACCGCCTCATTCACCTTAAGCCCCTGGAGCGGTCCGGTGCCGGAGGCCAGCCGCTCCTTCAGCTCGGACACATTCCCGCGCAGCTGGCCGGTGTAGACGACCAGGAGCAGCACAGCCACAGCCAGTCCAAGGCTCAGGTACCCCCAGAAGCGGGTTCTCTTGGGCTCCGGGATGCTTAATTGGGGCAAGCCCTGCTCTGCCGGAGGAGTCCCCGCTGGCTCATGCTCCGCCGCCCGCTCTGCATCAGGCTGGATATTCAGCAGGCGGGTCTCCGGCCGGGCAGCCGGTGCAGCCGCATTCCCGGACTCCAGCACCCGTGACAAAATGCGCTCCTTCATGCCGGAGGGCGGGTCTGCCGGCTCAGAGGCAAGCGGAAGATGGTCCAGTACCTGCCGGTATTCCTCCACCAGCTCCCTGCATTCCGCGCATTCTGCCGCATGGGCAGCGAATTGCTGCATTTCCTCCGCCGTCAGTGCGCCCAGCGTATATAATTCAGCCAACTCACAGAGTTCCTCATTGTGTTCACTCATGTGCATGATCCCTCCTTCCCCAGTGCCGTAACGATTTGTGAAGCTGCTTCATCGCCAGCCGGACTCTTCCCTTGACCGTTCCCAGCGGGATAGCCGCAAGCTGCGCTACCTCCTGCTGAGTGTAGCCCTGGTAATAGATCATATCCATTACCTGCTGCTGGTCGCGGCTTAATCCCAGCAGCGCCTCTCTGATCTGTTCCCCTGCCATCTGCAGCTCAACGAGATCCTCGGTCAGCACACCATGGTCCTGAACCTGCTCCAGATTCCCGGTATCGGCGGATTGCCGCGGCAGCCTGGCGTCCCGCTTACGGAGGTAATCGATCGCCAGATTGCGGGTCACCGCGAACATCCAGGTGAGCAGCTTGCCTTTGCCGAAGTCAATCTGCCCCGCATTCTTCCACAGTCGCAGGAACAGCTCCTGCATAACCTCCTCGGCAGCCATCGAATCCTTCACGATCTGGTAAGCAAAGCTATAAATGACCCGTTCATACCGGTCATAGAGCAGTTCGAGGGCATTCGAGTCTTTCTGTGCAATAAGCAGAATTAACTGCTTATCGTCAGCTGTGTCATTCAATTGCCATCCCCCATTCAACAGACAATATAGTAGTGCCAGTGGTTCCATGCTGAAAAACCTGCGTCCACTGAGTATAACCGCTTTGCACAACCGTCTCAACCTGCCGGGCTGACGGCTGACGGCATGCGGCTGCAGTTATTGAAGCCCTGGCCGCTTCCATATATGATAGCTATATCATATCCGCAAAGGGAGGAGCATTTCCGTGGCCGTACTGATTAATGAACAGATTAAGGCAGCCGAGGTCGAGCTGACCGGGCTGAAGGGCGAGAAGCTTGGCACCGTGGCCAGAAGCGAGGCTCTATCCATGGCCAGAGCCGCAGGGGCCGACCTGGTCTGCACCTCGCTGATGAGCAGCCCGCCGCCCTGCAGCCTGGTCGCCAAGGGCAAAGGCAAGGCGGCAGCGCAAGCGGCCCGCAAGGGCGATACCAGCCGTCCGCAACAAGGCGGCGGAAGCAGCCGGGAGAAGGTGAAGGAGCTGCGCTTCACCGCCCATATCGAAGAGCATGACTACGACACGAAGCTGCGTCAGGCGGACAAGCATCTGCGCTCCGGCAAGCCGGTGCAGCTTGTCGTGAAGTCCTCCGGCGCCAAGGAAGCCGCCGCTGCGAAGGCAGTGCTGGAGCGGCTCGTGGCCGATCTTAAGGAGGCCGGAACCAAGGCCTCCGGGCTGCAGACCAGCGGCAAGGGCGCACAGGTTAGAGTTAATCCGCGTACGTAAGTTTTCTTATAAACGAACACTTACGCCTGAATGATGTGCGGGTTCAGAACTGGCTGGACTCTACTTCTGTTGCACTTTGTACATTAGCCGACCCCGAAATTGGCCTAAAAATTGATTCTATTGCACTCTGTACAGCAGAATCTGGACAAATAAGGGCTTTCGGGCAGAATTCAAGAAAACCATTGTATAAAATACAACAGATGATTATTTAGCTTAGCTAAGCCCGAATTCTATTGCAGAAAATACAATCAGTCTAAAAAACTGCTCCAATGCCGCATGAGACAGCGATAGGGAGTCCTGCTCATACACAACAGGTGCCATCCTATAAGGACGGCACCTGTTACTAAAATACGGCTTAGCAAGCCGTAATCTCTAATCTTCCGATCTTCTTCCGATCTTCTTCCATGCTTCTTCCCAATTATATACTCCGCTCATCCTCCGCTCATTTCCCTCCGCCGTTCATCGCCCGTCTGCTCAGCCTATAGTTATTTCCTGCCTTTAAGCCGCTCCACAAACCGCTCCTTCGTCAGCACATGCAGCAGTTCCCCGTTGCAGTCCTCATAATCTCCGGTCAATCCGGCCAGCTCCTGCTCCACCCGGAAGCCCAGCTTCCGGAGCACCCCGAGCGACGCGGTATTGCGCCGATCTGCCTTGGCGTATAGCTGCTCCAGTCCGATCACATCGAAGGCGTAGTCCGCCAGCGCCGCAGCGGCTTCGGTAGCATATCCCCGGCCCCAGTGTTCACGCCCGATCAGATAATACAGCTCTGCATCCGGCGCCCTGAACTCCAGCACACCGGCCCCGCACCAGCCGATCAGCTGCCCGGTCGCCTTATCGCAGATGGCAAATGAATACTTGAACGGCAGCTCAAACGGCGTATGATAGCTGAACATCAGCCAGCGGAACATGCCCTCATACTCATGCCTCGGCATGACCTCCATATGCATGAAGGCCAGCACCTCCGGGTTCTGCATGAGCTCGAACGAAGCCATCAGATCACTTTCCATATAGGGACGGATGATTAACCGCTCTGTTTCGAGCTTCATCCTGGACAATGCCAGATTCATAATACACATAACCTCACCTTCGAGTTCTATCTGCCACCCAGCATAATTCAGGGGAAGGATAGTCCACAAGGTAAAAGACAGTTTAATCCGTTTGCCCCCTGCCGTTATTCCACAGCGTACGGAAGGAAGGGCAGTCCCGGATCAGGGAATCGAAATCCCCCTCCCCCGCCAGCCTGCCTTGCTCCATGACCAGAATCTGGTCCACGCCGCTGATGAAATTCAGCCGGTGTGCGATAATAATGACCGTCTTATGCCTGAACTCCGCGAACACCGTCTCCATCAGGCTGCGCTCCGTAATATTATCCAGGGCCGATACCGGCTCATCGAGGATGATCAGATTCCGCTTTTGCAGGATCGCCCGGGCAAAAGCCAGCCGCTGACGCTCCCCGCCCGACAGCTTCAGCCCCCGCTCCCCAACCCTCGTCTCCAGCTTCTCCGGCAGCTCCAGCACCTTATCCTTCAGGTGAACCTTATCCAGTACCGCGTACAGTTCTTCATCCGGGACATCTTGCTCAAACACCATGTTGCCCCTGATGGTGGTGTCGAAGATCGGACTGTCCTGCGACAGATAAGAGATGTGATCATAGTAGCTGTCCAGACTCAGCTCATCGATATCCGTGCCGTCGACCAGCAGCTCACCGCCGCTTTTTTTGAGCAAGCCTGTAATCAGCTTAATGACCGTTGACTTGCCGCTGCCGCTTAGTCCGACCAGAGCCACTGAGGTTCCGGGCGCAACCGTGAAGGACAGCCGGTCCAGCACCTGCACCTCTCCATAGCTGAACGTTACATCCTTGAATTCGATGCTGCCCTGTAGCTGCGCAAGCGTCTTGCCCTGCTCCAGATTCGGGTCCTCCGGGGCATTCAGGAAGTCCTCGAACCGCTGATAGGTGACCCTGTTCAGCTTATAGCCGACGAATAATACGTTGAAGATGGCGATCGGCGTATAGATTTTCTCAATGAACATGAACAGCGCGACCATGACCCCGATTGAAGCCTGCCCGGAGACGACATTCTTCACACCGTACAGCAGAACAACCACCTTAATGACCGTAATGAACAATTCGAACAAGGCGAAGAAGGATTCATGAATCATCTGCAGCTTCGCGCTCTGCCTGATGATCTGTTGTGCGGCTCTGTTCAGTCTGCCGATCTCCTGCGTGTACTTCTTGTTAGTGCGGAAGACGACCAGCTCCATGAAGCCGCGGACCCCGTACCGGGACATGGCCTCCTGCTGCATAAGCACCGATTCCTTGATCCGGTAGAGAACTTTGAGCAGAACATTCGTTAACCCGAAGATAACCACGTACCCGCCCGCAATCACCAGCATGATTCTGAGGTCATAGTAGCTGATGAAGAGCAGACTGAAGAGAATGGTGGGCAGCAGCTCATGCAGCGTCTTCAGGATAAAAGAAAACAGGATACTGTTCCCGGCCGCCGCGCCGTTCTCGATCACCTTAATCATCTGGCCTGTGCCCATGTTCTGGTAGGCGGAATAATCCATTCTGGAGATTTTGGACAAGGCCATAATCTTCAGTCTTTCTGTGATGCTGTAGGGCAGATAGGCGCTGGGATATTCATCCGCATAATTCAGCAGGACGTTCAAGCCGAGCAGCACCCCGTAGAGGACAACCCCGTAGAGGATTTCACGGAAGCCCGTTCCCGCCACCGCCTGATCCAGAATCCGCTGAAAGACAACAATGCCCAGGCTGCTTAAGAGCTGAATGGCGAAGCCGAGACCTATATACAGTGCGGCCCACCCTCTGAGGTGGACAAGACATTTTTTTAACATGATTACAATCTCCAATCTTATTCATAAGAGTATGGCAAAAAGCCGGGAACTCTCCCCGCCACCCCGCGCCAAAGACTCCTGCCTCAGCAGTATAGTCTTCAAGCGGAATAACTCAGTGTCCCGGCTCACAAAGAATGACCTTCCAGGCACCGTTCAAGAATCCAGTTAACTGTGACCAAGAGGACAGACCTCCCCCTTGGTGGCTGGTACGCGTTCTACCCAGCCCGATAACTAGTTCCTTGCGACGGTACGGAATGGCATCCATTTCACCTCTTAGATAAGATTGACTATCATTGTATGCTTCGTCCAGACTAGCCGTCAAGCCCTAGTGCTTAGTCTCTTTTGCCGCATCCGATTCTGCATCGGGACCGGCCTCTGAAGCGGCATCTGCTTCGGAAGCTTCGTCTGCATCCTCGCTGTCCTCGTCCGCAGCGGCCAGCGCCGCCTTCTCACTGCGGCTCCATTCCAGGAATTCGATGGTATCCTGATCCTCAGGGTCCAGCTTGTTCGCCTTCTTGAACGCCTTGATCGCCTGGTCGTACTCGTCCAGATAATAGTGGGCGTAGCCGACACGGAAATGCCACAGCGGGTCTTTTTTACCCTGATCTGCCGCTTTATTGAACCATTTAAGCGCTTCCCGGTAGCGGCCCAGATTGTTGAGCGCCCGGCCCAGATGTACCGCTAGCTCTTCATCGATCAGCGGTGTCGGCACCTCTTTGATGCGGGATACGATTTCTTCATATTCGTCCGCCTCATGCCAAGCGTTCAATTGCGCGATTAATTCTTCTCTCATTACCCATAGCCTCCCGGTTAATAGTTCCAACTTCTCTTAGAGATACTTTATCATTTTCACACCAAGTTTCCCACTGTTGCCATGCGCTAGGCCGGGATGATAATCCGGAAGACAGTTCCCTTGCCCTTCTCGCTGGTGACCTCAATACGGCCCTTGAGCTTGTTAATCGTGTTATACGCCATGACCATTCCGAGCCCCGTCCCATCCGCCTTGGTGGAGTAATACGGCTTGCCCAGGCGCGAGATCTCATCCTTTGTCATTCCGACACCGGTGTCGCTGATGGCAATAATAATACTCTGCCCGCTCGCGAAGACACTAATGGACAGGACGGCATCCTCCACCCCCTCCATCGCTTCAATCGCATTCTTATACAAATTAATCAGACATTGCTGCATCTCATTACTGTCATAATGGGTGCTGAGCGGGTTGTTGAAGCTGAACTCAACCGCAACCTTGTGGATCGTGGCATACGGCAGGATCACATTCTTGGTGTATTCACATTCTGCCATCAGGTTGGAGTAGACCCGGCTCGCCGACTGCGGCTTGGCAAAAGACAGATAATCGCTGATAATCTTCTCCGCCCGGTTCAGCTCCAGCAGTGACAGCTCAACATACCCCTTCTCTTGCTGGGTGAGGTTCTTGGAGAGATTAAGCAGCTGCAGGAAGCCGCTGGTCACGGTTAACGGATTGCGCATCTCATGGGAGACACTGGCCGCCAGCTCACTGACCACATTCAGCCGCTCCGACTGCATAATCCGCTCTCGGTTCCTGAGATTCGCCAGGATCTGCTCCAGCAGGATCATTAGGATCGCCATAACCACCGCATGCGTAGTTAAGGCATAGAAGGCAAGCGTCCAGAACTGGGTATCCAGCTTATCCATGATCCGGCTCAGGATGATCAGATAACAGCCCATCGTCAGGACCACGATGGAGGTAGCCCGCAAGATCCGTCCCTTAGGCTTAGAACGGATAAATCTGGCGCTTATGGAAGGAACCAGAATGAAGACTGCTGTCGAAAAAAGTAAGGATTGGACGGTTCCCTCACCGCCTATGTAGAAACGGTATACATTCAGAATCACATATAAGGGCAGCGTATGTTTGTACCCTCCATACAAGGCCGCAATCACAAACGGAACATACCGCAAGTCAAAGATGAACCCGGTCTCCAGCCGGATCGGCTTGGCGATGCACAGAATCATGGTGGCGGCGATGAGCAGTACAAGAATCTTATGATTGTAGGCGTGGGGCCTGTTCTCGAAGAAAATCAGAAATATCAGCACCGGAAACAGCATAAACAAAAAATTGAGCAGCAGCGTCTCAAACAAGGCTAACTTCCTTTCGGTTCTAATGCTGGTGTCAGGAGATACGTTTGTATTCTGAGCACTATACTTAGAACATTACGCTAACCTGATATTAGAAGTAAAGGAATTATTGTATGCGTTTTTTTCTGCCGGAATTCAAGGATACCCGCGAGAAGTGTCGAATACGTATGCTTTGAAGGCATGATGCACAGCATTGCATAACTATAGCTACCGAAGGAGCGGGTATCCATGGCTTTTACCATTAATAACCTAAAGGACAATTCCAACGTTATCATCAAAGAACAGCTTGGCGGCTTCAGCATCATCGAATACAAAGAGGATCTCAGCACCACTACCCGGTATGAAGCAGAGACCAACTTCTTCATGAGCAAGAGTAATATGCGCAACAAACAGCTGATGATTGAGCTGAATAACAATGAGGTGATGCTGAGTGCCGGGGCCATGCAATATATGATCGGCAATATCGAGATGACCTCCGGCATCAAAGGCGTAGGCGGACTGATGCGCAATATGCTGTCCGGGGCGGCCACCGGAACCAGTGCAGTCAAGCCGCTCTACAAGGGAACCGGAACGATTCTGCTGGAGACCACCTACAAATACCTCTGGCTGATCGATGTGGACAACGACCATATCGTGATCGATGACGGCATGTTCCTGGCTTGTGAGACTACGCTCGACATCTCCGTTGCGGCACGCAAGAACATCTCCTCTGCCGTCCTCGGCGGTGAAGGACTGTTCAACCTGAGCGCACGCGGCAAAGGGATTCTTGCCCTCGAAGCTCCCATTCCTTCTGAGGAAGCTGTCGTGGTTGAGCTGCAGAATGATGTATTGAAGGTGGACGGTAACTTCGCTCTCATGTGGTCCAACTCTCTGGACTTCACGGTTGAGAAGTCAGGCAAGACCCGTCTGGGCTCCGCCGCCTCCGGCGAAGGCCTGGTCAACGTGTACCGGGGAACCGGCATGGTCTGGCTCGCCCCGCTCATGAATTACAGAAACAGCCTGCTACAGGGCGGGTCTACTGCTTAATTCCGAAGCGTGGCTCCCGGGTGCTTGATTTCATACCCTATGACATTGAACGAAATGTCTTAGGGTATTTTTCTGCTCTTACGTCTAAGTGCAGAACTTTTCGTGAATAACTAGAGGAAAACAGCAACTATTCTCGAATATCTATCTTAAGCAATTGTGAATGGTGGTGAGTTCATGGACGAGCAGATTTTGATGGAGGCGATGCGAGTTCTAGAGAAACATAATGGTTTTGCCCGAACGAGAGATTTCTTAGAAGCAGGGATATCCCCTTATTACGTAAAAAAACTGGAATCCATCGGTGAAATTGAACGGGTAAAGCAAGGAGTTTATCGGCTTGCGAGCGCGGGAAACGAACCATTAAATGAAATGCTTGAAGTGTCACGACTGGTTCCCAAAGGAGTCATTTGCCTCCTCTCCGCCCTATCCTATTATGAACTGACCACATATCATCCTTGGGAATATCAAATTGCTATTCATCGTGGCGAAAAAAAACCGCGGCTTCCAGACTATCCGCCCATTAAAGTTATGTTCTTTGCGGAAGCTCAGTTTAAAGTAGGAATAGACGATGTTTGTATAGAGGGGGCCACCGTTAAAATCTACAACCGGGAGAAAACAATTTGTGATATTGTACGATACCGTGAAAAGATGGGGATAGATTTGATGAAAGAGGGTTTAAGAAACTATCTTAAATCTCCTTATAAAAATATAACGAAATTAGTTTCCTATGCTGACCAGTTGCGGATAAGGACCGTTTTGCAAAAATATCTCGAGGTGTTGATCTGATGAGTGATATTAAAAATATCCCTGCCTCTGTTGCCGAACGTTTAAAAAATATTGCTAAGACCTCTGGAAAAGCATTCGATACCTTGCTGCTCCTGTACCTTCAAGAGCGCTTCTTATACCGCTTGTCTATATCGGATTATCGGGATAAATTCATCTTAAAGGGCGGGCTGTTTCTATTCTCGCAGACTCAGCTCAAAGCGCGTCCAACAAAAGACGTTGATTTTCTGGCCAGACAGATTGCAAATGAGCTTGAAATTTTAAGAGAGTCGTTTGTGATAATTTGTTCGATTGATGTTCCTGCAGATGGAGTTGAGTTTCAGCTGGACAACATGACAACGGAGAGAATTAAAGAGGATGCCGATTATGAGGGGGTAAGAATCAAGATAACGGCACTTCTGGGGAGAATGAGAAAGAGCCTGCAATTTGATATCGGATTTGGCAATATTGTAGTTCCTAAGCCGCAACTTATTGATTACCCGGTTCTGCTTAATATGGAAGCCCCGCAGGTACAAGCCTACTCGAAGGAATCCGTCATATCTGAAAAGTTTGAAGCCATGATTACATTATCCGTCATGAACAGCCGAATGAAGGATTTTTATGATATTTATACGCTTCTGAGCACCAATAATTTTGATGGGCGTGTACTGTATGAGGCCGTGTATGAAACCTTTCAGCGCCGGAAGACAATATTGGAAAAGGATCATCCTTTGTTTCAGACTACATTTGCTGATGATGACATCCGTTTAAGACAATGGTTGGCATTTATGAATCGCCTTGGTATAGAGGGACCGCTCACATTTCAAGATTTGATGAAATGTCTTGTTGATTTTCTGGAGCCAATATATCAATCATTGATTCATGGCGATGAGTTTTTTGGACAATGGAATTATAACCAAAGGGTTTGGCTTAACCGGCACTAAAATAAATTAGATCCCTTCAGCAATTGAAAGGGATCTTTTGGCAAGGATATAGATGTGAATCCAATCGATTCTAAGACTTCTGCTTACCCGCAAGCTGCTCCTGGGCCAGGCGCACCATCTCACGGACCATGGAGCCTCCGATGCGGCCGCCAATTTGTCCCGCCGATTCGGTGGTCAGCTTGCCGTTATTTCCGGCTTGCAGCGGCATACCCAGCTCCTTCGCCACCTCGTATTTCACATCGTCCGGGTGATTCGGATCTACGTGATATCCTTCCTGCCGCATAACCTCCGCTTTGAACGTCTGCATTCCCTGGGCGGACCCTGGTACCGCATATTTTCTGCTTCTTCTTGCCATTTACGGACACGCTCCCTTGCTGTCTTTCCTATAAGTTGCCCAGGAGCGCGGGTCTTCATTCCCTGCCGCCCTCTAAGACTGCATCCCATCCTCAATCCGCTGCATGAATTCTTCCACCGCACTGTATCCGAGCTGCTTGAGATACCAGTTGTTCGCAGCCGCTTCAATCAGACCGGCTACATCACGGCCCGGCTGAAGCTGGACCTCGATATGCGGGATCTGCACCCCGAGATATTCGGTGAACTGGGGCACCAGCTCCAGCTCGTTGTTGAGCGAATTCTCCTGCCAGGGGGCAAGCTCAATATCGAGTACGATCCGCGTCTCATCCTGGAACGCCCGCCGCCCGTACTGCCGCACGACGTTGATCAGGCCGATGCTGCGCAGCGCCAGGAATTCACGCGTGGTCTCATTATGGGTCCCGAGGAGAGTCGCCGGACCCAGCTTCTTCAGCACCACAATATCATCCGCCACGAAGCGGTGGCCCCTGCGGATCAGCGTATGCGCCGTCTCGCTTTTACCAATCCCTGACTTGCCGCGCAGCAGAATGCCGATCCCCGACACGTTGACGCATACCCCATGAATCGACAGCTCCGGCGCCAGCGTCTTCACCAGGAAGCTGTCCAGCTTGGCGATGAACTCGGTGGTCACCTCCGGCGTCCGCAGCAGCGGAATGCCCTCCTGATCGCAGAACAGCGTCAGATAAGGAATCTCCTGCTGGCCGCTGGTCACGATGAAGCACGGCGGATGATATTTGACGATATTGCCGATATGCAGCATCCGCTCCTCTACACTCAGCGTTAACAGGTAGTTAATCTCTTTACGTCCAAGGACCTGCACCCGCTCCATCGGAAAAAAATCAAAATAACCGACAAACTCCAGACCCGGTCTGTGCGTCCTTGGACGGGTGATATTCCGGTCCATCCAGCCCGCTCCGGCGAGCACCTCCAGATGGAATTTCTCTACAAGACTCTGCACGCTAATAGACTTCATTTGGTCCCCTCCCAATCCAATATTTTCCGATAGATTTATCTAAAAATCTTGTAATCTGCACACGCTAATTATATATTAAAAACAATATATAAGACCTAAGACCCACAAAAATCAATAAATACTATTAAAATCAAGAAGGTGTAACATATTGGCTTTAGCCTCTTGGATTGACCTGATTATGTGCTTCCTTCTGTTCCTGCTGCTCATCTATATTGTGGCTACGGTCACGATTACCAAGCTGCACAAGGTCTATTTAGGGTTCCATTTCGCCATGCTGATCTGGCCCTACTGCCAGTTTGCCATCAGGACCGTCGATGATCCTCTCTATCAGCTCTTTTATGTGAAGCTTGCCTTCGTGGATGCTTCCCTGCTGGGCCTGGGCTGGATCTTCTTCACGATTCTGCTCGCCGGACAATCCCAATTCCTTACTAAAAGAATGGTGTCCGTGCTGGTAATCCCTGCAGTACTGACATCCCTTGGAGTGGTGCTCAATCCTTATGGATGGTTCGTCCGTCCGGTGAACGGCGGATATGTAGAGCGGACCTACGGACCTATTTTCTGGATCAGCATGACCTTTCTTGTCCTTGATGCGCTCATATCCATGTATGTCATATACGTGGCTCTGACCTCTAACCAAGCCGCGCGGATCAAGAATCAGGTTATGTACATGCTCAAAGGCATTACGGCGCTATGCGTCTTCCTTATGATCGACGTGCTTCTCAATGTCCTTCTGGATGACTATCTGCCGGTAATTCCGGGCTTCACTTCGCTGGGTATAGTGGTGTCGGCTACGTTCTTTGTGATTACGATCCACCAGGACAAAGTATTCGATATCGTAACTATCGCCCATCAGGATATTATCAATACCATGGAATACGGGATTCTCGTGCTGGATGACCAGGAGCAGGTGGTAGAGATTAATCATGCCCTGCATCCCTATATCCCGCTTGTGACGGGTGCGGCGTTCAACATGAGCAGCTATCTGCCGGATGGTCCTGCCGAGAAGATTGAACACTTCCTGCAGAAATACCATGAGTACCCGCTGGAGACGGCCGAGCTGGAAATACTGCATCCCGTTATCCAAATGGTTGTCAGTATTCATGCAGCACCGATCATAGTAAGCGGCAGCCGGGTCGGGCGGATTGTCACCTTCCAGAATGTTACCGAGATCCGGCGGCTCATCGATGAGACGAACCAGCAGAACGCCATCCTGAAGGAACGCAACGACTCACTGGTGAAGGTACAGGAGGAGCTGTTCCAGACGAACGGCAAGCTGAGGAAGCTGGCGATCACGGACAGCCTGACCGGCTGCTACAACCGGCATTATCTGATGCAGCAATTGGAGCAGGAGGCGCTTCGGGTCAGCGGTACCCGGACACCTTCGACTATTATACTGATCGACATCGATTTTTTCAAAAAAATCAACGATCAGCACGGCCATCTCGCCGGAGATGTGGTCCTGTGCAGCACGGTGGAGCTGCTGCAGCGCAGCCTGCGGCCCTCCGATATCCTGGCCCGCTACGGCGGAGAGAAATTCATCATCTATTTGCCGGATTCGGATGGAGCCGAGGCCCGGCGTCTGGCCGAGCAGCTCAAATCCGAGGTTGAACATAACACGATCTATATCGATTATATCGATGAGCCCGTGTCGATCACCATCAGCATGGGGCTGCTCAGCATCGCCGAATTCAAGATCCCGCCTGCCATGGATGCGACCACCTACTTGAACGACCTATTCAAGTCTGCTGATAAAGCCCTCTACGCCGCCAAGCATCAGGGCCGGAATCAGATTGTCGCGGCGGAGGTTTAATTATAATCAATCTTTCTCTATACATCTGTGTTTCTCCCCTAGGATAATGAATAGCAGTTGGAGCCATTCATAAAGGGGACGCTGCCAGATGAACCATGATCATCTTATCCGTGAGATTAACCAATCCTACCCGTTACGTATTGAGCAGATCAAGCTTCACCGCGATATGATTGGCTCGGTTTATTTGGCAGAAGGCGGGAATAAGCGTTATGTGCTCAAAATATACCGCAGCTTCAAAACGGCCGATGCCATGCAGTCTCTTCGAATTCTTGACTACTTGCACGCTCATTCCTTTCCGGCTGTAACGGTCCTCCGGACTTCTAGACACAAGAACCACATTCTTCTTGAAGCTCAGGAGGGCTGGCTTACCGCTGTGCTCTACGACTATGCAGAAGGTGACAATCCTGATGGAATTGCCGAAGCGAAGCTTATCGGTTACCAGACAGCCGAGCTTCATAAGCTAATGCAGAATTACCCTGAAGAACAACTGATTAAGCGTACAAAAAATGAATATATTGATGATTATCTCTCTATTATGAGCGAACTGGACTGTGATTCAAACTCCGTGGCTGCTCTTGAACAATATGGAAATCAATTGTGGGGCCGTATGTCCAAGCTTCCACATGGCTTTTGTCACGGCGACCTTCATACAGGCAACATGATTAAGAACCGCCATGGGCAGTATATCTTTATGGATTTTGATGATGCCTCCGGCGACTATCCCGGCATGGACGTGGCCTACATGTCTGACGCTACTCATTTCAATCGATATCACGACTCCATGTATGATGCTACCCAGCGTTTATTTGAACGCTTCTATACCGGGTATTGTAAGGTGCGCACCCTGAGTGACAATGAGATCCGCGCGATTGTCGACTTCATTGCGGTAAGGCATTATCAGATTATCTCCCGCATTGTCCGCTGCCAGGGGCTACAGTCTGTAACGAAAGAATTCTGCGATGAGCAGTATGGATGGCTTATGAGATGGCAGGAGATTTGTATGAGAAAACGGCACTAGCCCTAAGCGGCCAGTGCTTTTTTTATAATTTATTTTTTTATTTTTACTGGAACCTTTTTGACTACGCCGCCGTCTATGATCACAAATAAACTACAAACTACTCACGAGGTGACTGGACATGAAGAAGACATTCAAGATGATCACCCTATCCGCAGCAGCCGCTCTGGCGCTCAGCTTCACAGGGCAACAATTCGCCTCGGCCGCAGGCTTCAAGGATATCCATAACGTGCAGGATAAAGACAAGATTATCGCGCTTCAGAACAGCGGCCTGATTAAAGGCATCAGCGCAGATCTGTTCGGCCCGAACCTCAGCATCACAGCAGCCCAGGGGGTGCAGATGATCGTCAGTGCCCTTGATCTGAATCTGGATACGATTCGGTTCGTGAAGGAGCCGCATGCCACAGACTATTTCAAGAATGCCAATGACTCTGCCTGGTATGCGCAGGCGCTGATTATTGCCGGTGTGCACGGCTTGGACCTGCCTGCCGATCTGAAGCCTGGTGAGAAGCTGACCCGCGAAGCTTTCACCTACCAGCTCATTCATGCGATGGAGAACACGAACCGCCTGCCGATGATTAAGCCAGTGGTGGTAGAGTACGCCGATCAGGATCAGGTGAAGGTAGAATACTCCGGTGCCCTGCAGCGTGCGCTGAATTACGGTGTCCTGAAGCTGGATAACAGCGGCAAGCTTAACCCGAAACAGGAGATCACCCGTGCGGAAGCGGCAGTAGCCATCAGCAATGCACTCGCTTATCTGAAAGCCCATCCGGCGCCGGTGGTGACGGACGAGGTGCTTACAGCAGCACAAGCTGTACAGGTGATAAAAGAGGTTGTCGGACCTGAGGCCAACCTGCAGATCAAGATTGATCCGGCGGCCAGCATGTCCCGTGAAGAATTCACTTATCTGCTGATCCATACTCTGCAGACCAGCGGGCAACTGCCGATGATTAACGTCATTCCGGTAGAGGTGAAGGACGGCGATCAGATCAATATCCTGAACTCGGGTGCCATCCAGGCCGCCATTGCCTTCGGCTTCGTGGAGCTGGATGCTGCAGGTAACTTCAATCCCAAAGTAGGGATTACCCGCCCTGAAGCTGCTTCTATTGCCGGGAATGCGGCGAACTATCTCAAGGCACATCCCGCGCCCGCTGCTATAGGTAAGACAATCACTGCCACCGAGGCCGTACAGTTCATCAAGGATGCTGCCGGACCTGAGGCGAATCTTCAGATCAAAATTGATCCGAACATGAGCGTAACCCGTGAATCGTTCACCTATCTGCTAATTAACACGCTCCAGACCAGCGGCCAACTGCCGATGATCAAGCTGATCCCGGTGGAGATCAAGGATAATGACAAGATCAATATCCTGAACTCGGGAGCCATTCAGACCGCGCTTGCCCTCAAGATCGTGAAGCTGGATCAAGATGGAAGCTTCCGTCCGCAGGACGGTGTCACCAGCGCTGACGCAGCGGCAATGGTCAGCCAGGTGAAGGCGATCCTGAGCGGAAAATCTGCGAAGTAAGCAACCTTCCCTTCATACTTGCCCCTTCTGCCGAAAAGGCGGGAGGGGCTTTGCTGTATTTTACAGCATCAGCACCATCAGATCCTCATCCAGGTACTCGCTGCCAAGCTTCATCGCCTTCGGCTCTGTGCCGTAGCGCACGAATCCCAGAGATTCGTAGAGTCTTTTGGCCGGAACGTTATGGGAGGTTACCGTCAGCATCAGCAGCTCCAGTCCCGGCGCGGCCTTCGCCCGTGCTATCAGCTCAAGCATCAGCGCACGGCCCGTGCCATGTTTACGGGCTCCTGGATCTACATATACTGCATAGACATGAGCTTTGTGCTGAATCTTGGGCCTGCTCTCCCGGAACAAGGTAGCCATTCCCGCCAGCCTTTGCTCCCCATCCAAGAAGGCACCCAGGGTGAAATGCTCATCCGAGGAGTCCAGCTTAATCCGGGTAGTCTCGATAGACAACTTCGCTTCCGCTTTATAGGAGCTTAGAAAAGCTTCCGGGTGCTGCTGCAGCGACTGCAAACGAAGCGCCCGGTATACTTCGGCATCAGACGGGGTTAACGTTCTTATATATATCACTCTTCTTGCCCCCTTACATTCCAATTTTACGATTTGTAGTAAATTGACAAATATCAAAAAGTCCGGTATATTTAAGTTCGTAAAATTATATTTTGCACAATTTAAATGATAGGCTTAATTCGACTCACATCACTTGAAAAGAGGGACTCTTTATGATGACTGTAAGTTCAATTCTTGTTGCCTTAGTAGCACTAGAGCATGTCTACATACTAGTACTGGAGATGTTTCTATGGACCACCCCGAGAGCACAGAAGGCGTTCGGATTGACCCCTGCGTTCTCCCGGGAGACGAAGTCGCTTGCTGCCAACCAGGGCTTGTATAACGGCTTCCTGGCAGCCGGTCTAATCTGGGGCCTGCTGCATCCGAGCGCAGACTTCGGTTACCAGTTGCAGCTGTTCTTCCTGATCTGCGTGGCGGTTGCGGCCATCTACGGCGGACTCACCTCCAAGAGATCCATCCTGCTGATGCAGGGCCTACCAGCCTTCCTGGCGCTGGCGGCTACAATTATCGCACATCTGTAAGATTTGCGGGCTTATCCAGGCAGCTTCCACACTTACCCTCACAGCTTCTGCGCGAACTGATTCAACTGCTCAGACATCGCCCGAATCTCCTCAATGAAGCTGGACATCTCTTGCGTTGAAGCTGCCTGCTCTTGTCCCACTGAGGCAATCTGACCGATGGATTGGCCGATTCCCTTCATCGCTGTCTGGATCTCCCGCAGGGTGTCCCGTATCCGCTGCGCGGATTGCTCGGTCTCCTGTGAGAACTTGCGGATTTCTCTGGCGACAATATCGAAGCCCCGGCCCTTCTCTCCGGCATGGGCAGCCTCAATGGCCGCATTAATTCCAAGCAGATGCGTCTGGTCGGCAACCTTCCTCAGAACAGCCAGCACTTCATCGCTTTTTTGGACACTTGCAGCAGTGGTCTCAGACTGGACCAGCAGCTTCTGAGAGAAGCCGGCCAGCTGGTTAGACCCGCCCGCTACCTGCATGATCCGCGCATTAGCCTGATTCAGGGACAGTGCCATCCGGTCGGCAATTTCCCGCAGCTCGGTCTGTCTGCGCACCTGAATACAGACCGCCCCGCAGACACGTTCATCCTCTCCATGTACCGGAAGGACCGTACCCACAAATTCGTATCCATAATACTCTTTGGGAACGTTGGCCCTTGAGTATTCATCATTTGCCAGTGCGTGATACAGAGGTTCGTCCGCGTGAATAATCTGCCCGGCGCGAATCCCCAGATCAATGGAATCCCCAGGGTAATAGGCGAGAAACTTCTCGGTATCACAGACGGCAATCGAGATATCGTATGGAAAAGCAGCTTTCAGAACGGGCGCGAGATTTATTATATCTTCAAGGGAGCGTACGATGTTTTTCATAGGTGAGGGTCTCCTTTTATTCAGTTAGCTTCAGGGTACAGCGAAATTAAGAGTTAAGTTCGACATGTTGCGACAAACCTCCTTTATTCAAAAATGAATAATTAAAATTTGATCATTGTGATCGCTTTTTCGATTACATTTTGCCCGTGAGCCCTCGACGTGATCAATGTAGCAAAATAGCCGGAGCCCTCAGTTACTACTGACAGGCTTCGGCTTATTGGCGTTCTTCTATTACGCTACACTTGATCCTATGAAATCCTTCAACCGGTTCAGCTGCAGCAAGTGATGGCGGTAGTGCATTTCAATCAGCAGATACCATTCTGCCGCAGACAAGGGGCCGAACCGGGGATGGGGGGCGGTGCTGTGCTCAGGTGCCTGCGCAAGCTTCGGCAGGGTCTCGCGCATACGCTCCATCACTGTGTTCAGGCCTTGGATCAGCTGCTCCTTGCTCTCCGGCTGCACCGGCGTATACTGCGGGGACGGCGGAACATGAACGCGTACAGGCGGGAAGCTGCCCCCGGCAAAAACCGCTTTACCATCCGGAGTCATCTCTGCTTCCTTCCCCGCTGCTTCCCCGTTCCCGGCCAGACAGAGATCGATATTACGGAGCTGCATGTACAGCGCCGATTGTATCAAGTGCTGGACCATCTGCCCAAGGGACCACTCTCCCTCAGCCGGCTGCCGCAGCAGCTCTTCCATACTGAAGGTATCTAATTCCATAAGATAGTGATTCGCAGTCTTTTCAAATTGCTGCAAGGCTTCTGTAGGGTTCATATTCATAATATTCAGGCAACTCCTTTATTCTTAAGGTCTGACCTGAATATACACAAACGCTACTGACAACGTTATGTCAGTAGCGTTCCAGCATTCCCGCCGCTTCCTCCCGCACAAGCTTACGCAAGGCTTCCGGCTCCAGGACAACCGCCCCCGCTCCCCAGCCAAGCACCCATTGCAGCAGGTCCCCGGGCTGGCGCACACGGAAGGTCATAAGCCTGCCGTCTTCCTGGTCCTCCACTGCCTCCAGATAAAAGTTATTCGATTCAGCAGCCTTGTCAGCGATCTCGGGATGCACCAAAATGCACACGCGCACATGGCGGTCATCCTCCGGCTGGTACTCGTGCAGATCGAAACCCACAGGCACTTCGAACCGGTCATCCAGAAGGGTAAGTCCGCTCATTCTGGATAACCGGAAATGACGGATCTCCTCCCGCAGCCAACACCAGGCGACCAGGGTCCAGGCGCCTCTGTTCAGAACAAGTCCATATGGCGAGGCGATTCGGACACTCCGGTGACTTCCGTCAGCTTCCTGTCTGCCCTTCGTATACCCGAAGCTGATCTTTCGCTGCTCCAGAATCGCACGGCGGATCTGCCCGATATAATCCTTCTCCTGTCCTTGCAGTCTGTCTTTAGAGGTATTCAGCAGCAGGACGCTCTGACGGATGCGGGAGGCATTCTCCCGGACATCGACCGGCAGAACCGCTTCAATCTTCCTGCCGGCTGCGGAGGCCCGGTCCCCGTATTCCGTATCGAACCGCTGCTCCACGAAATCCGTTCCGATCAGCAGAGTCACAGCCTCCTCCGCGGTGAAGCTGACCGGGGGCAGGAAATACCCCTTTACCAGCGAATATCCCTGACCTGTAGCTCCTACCACCGGCACTCCGGCTTCACTAAGCGCCTGTATATCGCGGTAGATGGTTCTTACGCTAGTCTCGAAGACAGACGCCAGATCCTCTGCCCGTACGACCCCTTTGCGCTGCAGCTCCAGTACGATGGCTAACATGCGGTCTGTCTTGTTCATACGGCGGCTGCACCCTCTTCATCCTGAAATCAGTTTATGTATTGATTATACTGATTTCCTGTTCACTTTTCTCCTTACGGCTTCTGATGGAGTACAGAACGAACAGCAGGATGAACCAGAGCGGAGTGAACAGCAGCGCCGGACGGGTCTCATCGGCAAAGAGCATGATCACAAGAATGGCGGCGAACAGCGTCAGGACAGCATAGTTAATCACCGGGGTGAATGGCGCTTTGAATTTGGAAGCGGCATGTAAGTCCGGGCGGTTCCTTTTATACTTGATATGGCAGACCAGCACAACGCCCCAGACCCAGATGAAGCAAATGGCACTGATCGTAGTCACGATGCCGAAGGCCTGGCCCGGAATGAGCTTGCTGAGCAGTGCTCCGGCAGAGATCACCAGGGTGGAGAGGAATAAGGAATTCGCGGGCACATGATTCCGGTTCAGCTTGCCCAGCTGCGGGGAAGCCTGATTCCGTCTGCTCAGATTGTAGAGAATCCGGCTGGTCGAGAACATCCCGCTGTTGCAGGCGGAGGCCGCCGAGGTTAAGACTACGAAATTGATAATCCCCGCAGCAATCGGAATCCCGACTAGACTGAAGGTGCGCACGAACGGACTTTCAGACGCGCTAAGCTGGGTCCAGGGATTAATGCACAGCAGCACGAAGAGCGCGCCTACATAGAAGAACAGAATCCGCAGCGGAATTTTGTTGATCGCGGACGGGATGTTTTTCTCCGGATTCGCCGTCTCTGCTGCCGATACCCCCACCAGCTCCACGCCAACATAAGCGAACACTACCATCTGGAAGGAGAACAGAAAGCCCTTCACCCCGTTCGGGAACACGCCCCCGTGCTCCCAGAGATTGCGGACCGACACGGAGCCTGCATCCGTCTTGAACTGGGTCACCAGCAGGACAATGCCCAGGCCGATCAGAGCCAGTATCGTAACTACCTTGATCAGGGCAAACCAGAATTCCAGCTCCCCGAAGCTCTTGACCGTCAGCAGATTCAGCCCGAGCAGAATGATCAGGCAGATGACGGCCGGTACCCACTGCGGAATATCGAACCAGTACTGCACATAGACGCCCACCGCAATCACATCGGCCATCGCCGTCATAATCCAGCAGAACCAGTAGGTCCAGCCTGTAATGAACGCCGCGCGCGGCCCCAGGTAATCCTCAGCAATATCCGTAAAAGATTGATACCCCGCCTTCGAGAGCAGCAGTTCCCCGAGCGCCCGCATCACAAAAAACACGGCAATCCCCACGATCAGATACGTGAGCATGATGGAGGGCCCGGCCTGCTGAATGGCTTTGCCCGATCCCAGGAATAACCCTGTGCCAATCGTTCCCCCGATAGCGATAAGCTGGACGTGACGGTTTGCAAGCTCTCTTTTTAATTCTGTCTGTGCCATTCCTGTTTCCCCCTTAATGTATACAACATTGTACGTAACGCAAAAAAGGAGACTGGATATCATCCAATCTCCCGGTGCATAAAAAGTTCCAAATAAGCTTCTGCAGCAGCGGCTGATCCGCATAGCAAAAACAAATCCGGTACTCTTCTGTCCTTCTGCCTGAGATTGTGAACCCTTCGGCGCTGCGGAACTCCGCAGTCTCTCCAGAAGCTGCTCCAGCTATAGTGTGATCCATAGCCTTCATAGCTCTTGTACTGTATTAAATTGGTGCTGCGTTAATGCATTCCGATATTCTAACATATTACTTGCAATGTGAGCAATCCTCTGTGAAAAAAGTCTCAATGCTTAGCAGGAGTTTTGCACAATGAGGTCATTTTTGAATAAACAGAGTCATTTGCAAGAAAGAATTCCGTTCATCTGCTCTACTATAATAAATTCATCCAGAACAAGTAGAGTGAGGTTAGAACTTATGGCAAATCCCGCACCACAAGCTATGAACACCAAGTCAGCGACACCGCCCCAGGGCCGTTTCGGCCGTCTGCTGCACAATATCGTGCGATACCGGGTGCTGCTGCTGATGCTGCTGCCCACGTCGATTATCTTTTTCATCAACTGCTATATTCCGATGTTCGGATTATTCATTGCCTTCAAGAATATCAACTACATTGACGGCATTATGGGCAGTCCTTGGGCCGGGCTTGACAACTTCCGGTTCCTCTTCGCCACCTCTGACGCCCTGCGGGTGACCATCAACACCGTGGGTTACAATGTAGTCTTCATTATCTCAGGCCTTATTCTCTCCGTCTCGCTGGCGATTGCAATCAATGAGGTGCGTAACAAGCTGGCTTCGAAGTTCTTCCAGACGGTGATGATTATGCCGAACTTTCTGTCCATGGTTGTAGTCAGCTTCATCGTATACGCCTTCCTGCACCCGGAGTATGGCTTCCTGGTCAAGCATATTCTGCCGATGTTCGGCTACTCCTCGGTGAATGCTTATATGCATCCTGAAGCTTGGCCTTACATCCTGTGGATCACCAAGATGTGGCATTCGATCGGTATCGGCAGTGTCATCTATCTGGCGGCCATCACCGGCATCAGCGAAGAGCTGTACGAAGCTGCGGTGATGGACGGGGCCAGCAAATGGCAGCAGATCACCAAGATCACCCTGCCGCTGCTTACGCCGATCATGGTCATTCTCACCATTCTTAACATGGGCGGCATCTTCCGCTCTGACTTCGGGCTGTTCTACCATGTGACTCTGGACTCCGGTGCGCTGCGCTCAACTACGGACGTCATCGACACCTATGTCTACCGGGGCCTGATCCAGCTCAATGACCTGGGGATGTCCTCTGCGGCGAACTTCTATCAATCGGTCGTCGGATTCTTCCTGGTCATCGGCGCGAACGCTCTGGCCCGTAAGCTGAACCGCGATACGGCTCTTTTCTAGAAACGGAGGATTCTAATGACTACTGCATCCCGAAGCAACCCTTATACCAAAGGCTCCACCACCGCCCAGATTATTCTGAATGTGTTCTTCATCGCCTTCAGCCTGGCGTGTATCCTGCCGATTGTGCTCATTGTCGCTATCTCCTTAACGAACGAGAAGGCCTTGACGCTGCAGGGATACAAGTTCTGGCCCGATCATATCGATGCTTCCGCGTACCAATATTTGTTCAAGCATTCGGAGACACTGGTTAAGGCGTATGGCGTCAGCCTGACCGTTACCCTTATCGGAACTGTTCTGGCCGTGCTGCTGATTGCGCTGTATGCGTATCCGCTCTACCGGAAGGATTTTCCTTTTAAAAAGACATTCAACTTCTACCTGCTGATCACCATGCTGTTCTCGGGAGGGCTTGTCCCCTTCTATCTGCTATACGTGAACTATCTCGATCTGAAGGACTCGCTGGTTGCGCTGATTCTGCCCGGCTTGTCCAATGCCTTCTATATCTTCATCACCCGTACCTTCTTCCAGCAGACCATCCCGGAGGAGATGATTGAATCCGGTAAGCTCGACGGAGCTTCGGAATGGCGGATCTTCTTCCAGTTGGTGCTGCCGATCTCCCTGCCTGTGCTGGCGACCATCGGACTGTTCACTACGCTGATGTACTGGAATGACTGGTTCAACTCCATGCTGTTCATTAATGACACCAATAAGTTCTCCCTGCAGTACGTTATGATTCAGATGATCCGCCAGGCCGAGTTCTTCAAAACCCAGCTTGCCGGCACCGGTGTCGCCCTGATGGTACAGGAATCCGTTCCAACCGAAAGTCTGCGGATGGCCATGGTCGTGCTGTCGATTGGTCCGATTCTGTTCATCTATCCGTTCTTCCAGAAGTACTTCACCAAGGGCCTCACGATTGGGGCTATCAAAGGTTAATGGGTCTAGCTCTGGCATAAATGCCGGTTAGAATATATGATCTAATTATCATTGAGGAGGTTCATACAAATGAGAACAACCAGAAGCTCGGGCGCGGTGCTTGCTGCCCTAACCGCCGTGATACTGGGCATTACCGGATGCGGCGGGGGCAATTCAGGTGCATCCGCACCCTCCAAGGCAGAATCGACAGCAGCAGCTACAACAGCAGGCACGGAAGGCAGCACGAATCCTGACACCTCAACGTTCCGCAAGCTGAAAGTGTACACGGTCGGAAATTTCCCGCAAAATGATACCAAGGCGGTTGTAGACGAGATCAACAAGTATCTCAAAGAAAAAATCAACGCCGAGATTGACTTCCAGGGACTCCCTTGGTCCTCCTGGGCCGAGAAGATGGCACTGGCCTATCAATCCGGTGAACAGGTCGATTTGACCTTTGCCCCGAACTGGGCGGATTTCGCCAATAACGTAGCCAAAGGCGCATTCCTGCCGCTGGATGATCTGTTAGCCAAATATGGACAAGGCATCAAGGACACCCTGGACCCCCGCTTCTTTGACGGCGGCAAGGTGGACGGCAAAATCTACGCCATTCCGACCAATAAGGAAATCGGCGAGAGCCATACCATTATGTTCCGCAAGGATCTGGTGGATAAATACGGATTCGATGTGAACTCGATTGAGACGCTGGAGGATCTGGAGCCATGGCTGCAGACGATCAAGGAGAAGGAACCGGCCATCGCGCCAATCTGGCTCTCCGGCAGCGGCTCGGACACCCTGGGCTACTTCGACAAGACCAGAGAGAGCATGAAGGAGAACTTCCGCTATGAGCTGGTGGCAGGCGCTCCTGCCGGAATCGTCCTGGATACCAAGACCGATAAGATGGTGATCAGCTCGATGGAATCTGACACGGCGATCTACCGTATGAAGCTCTACGGCGACTGGTTCGCCAAAGGCTACATCAATAAAGATGCGGCAACGACCAAAACCAGTACTGAAGACGCTTTCAAGGCCGGCAAGACCTGGATGAAATTCGGTTCAGACAAACCGGACTCCGACAAGGAAGATTCCATTGCCACCGGCATTGAACTGGTGAAGCTGAAGGGGAATGAACCCGAGATCAGCACCGCCAGCGTCAGCAACTCCATGATGGCCATCGGACGCACCTCAATTGATCCAGAGCGGACAATGATGCTGCTGAACCTGCTGCATACCGACCCGGTTCTGGTCAATCTGATTGACTTCGGCGTAGAGGGACGGCAGTATGTCAAGGTAGAAGGCAAGGACAACTTCATCAAGCTGCCTGACGGCATTGCTACCCGTGCCGATACCGGCTGGGCACCGGGAATTGAATGGATGTTCGGCAACCAGACCATAACCTATCTGTGGGAAGGTGAAAGTGCCGATAAATGGGAGAAGTTCAAGGCTTATAACGAGAGTGCCCATAAGGTGAAGTCCTTCGGCTTCAACTTCAATACCGACGCTGTCAAAACACAGGTCTCTGTGGTCAGCAATATTATCAAGGAATTCCGTCCGCTGCTGGAAACGGGCAGCCTGGGAGTAGACAAGGTGCTGACGGAATACAATAATAAGCTAAAGGCTAACGGCATTGAAGAGATCCGCGCCGAGGTTCAGAAGCAATACGATGCGTGGAAGGCTAAACAACCAAAATAAACAAGTGGAAACGACTATGCCGTCCTTATTTAAGGACGGCACCCGTTTTAGCGAAAAATATAAGGATATGTTGTCGTGTGGAACATACAAATTCTTATATTTTAAGCAAAGGGGAAGGACGGCAGCCGTCCTTCCCCTTTCCTGCCGCTCAGCGTGTAAATGTACCTAAGGATAAGGGGGATGACTGTGAAACTATCATTGCGATTCAAAGTGAGTGCCCTTGTCCTGCTGCTGGTCACGCCGCTGTTCCTTTTCCTCTCCTACACCAATCTCTATTCCACCAACATTGTCCGGGAGAAGGTTGCGAAGTCTGCTTCAGACACGTTGACCCTGCACTTAGGTACACTCGATGAGCTGCTGGAGCAGACCAGCCATTATCTGCTGCGTACCGCCAATGAAAATATGCTGCTGGAGCTCTATTCGGACAGCGGTCCCGACAGCGTCAATTATTACCTGTCCATCCGTAAGCTGATGGACCAGTGGTACAGCGATGTCAGCTACTACACCATTATCCGCAGTGTCTTCGTCTACCATCAGGACCGGGACGAGTTATTCCTCAGCAGCCAGAGAGAATATTACCAGGAGAAGGAGGTCATTGCCTCCGGGCTGTCCTCGCGCCTGAAGTCGCCTAATCTCCAGGGCTCCCTGAAGTGGGAGACTGTGACCCTCGGCGACGAGCCGGTGTTATTCAAGGTGCTGCCGGACAAGAGCGGACGGCTTCTCATGGGGGTACTGGTCAGTATCGATTCTCTGGCCCAGCCGCTGACCCAGCTGGAGTCTACCGGAGGCAGCGGGCAGGTGGGCATGATCGACAATGACGGTAAATTGCTCTGGGGCCAGTTCGCCAGTGAAGATCTTGCGCTCATTCGCACCCAGCTCGGCCGCCCTGACCGTCCGGTGGATGCAGCGATCCGGCTGAGCAACGGCAATTCTTATCTGCTGATTGACAAGCCTTCGCAGTATTCCAATCTGAATGTCTTCTTCCTGCTTGACGAGAAATCGATTCTGGACGAGCTGCCGATCTTCCAGCGGATCATCAAGGTTATTCCCTTCGCCATTATCCTCGTGATGGTTATCCTGCTGGCTCTGCTCAGCAGGCTGGTGTTCAAGCCTATCCAGCAATTGACCAGCGGGATGCGTATCCTTGGTAAGGGACAGCTGGAATACCGGCTGAAGGATGGCAACAGCAGGGAGTTCCAGATCATTACCATGCAATTCAACCAGATGGCCGAGCAGATCGGCAATCTCAAGATTGATGTGTATGAGGAGCAGATGAAGGTGCAGCAGGCCGAGCTGAAGCATCTTCAGGCGCAGATCAATCCCCATTTTTTCATGAATTCCCTGAATATCGTCTTTCATCTGGTAGAGCTGAAGCAATATGCGCTGATCAAAAAGATGATCGGACATCTGGTCTCCCACTTCCGCTTCATTATGAATACCAATGACGCCTGGATTCCGCTGCGCGGCGAGCTGGGTCATATTCAGAATTATATCGAGATTCAGATGGTTATGTATCCGAACAAGCTGTCTTATGAGGTGCAGCTTCCGCAAGAGCTTGAGTCTACACTGATTCCGCCGCTGCTGATCCAGCCCTTCGTTGAGAATGCCATCAAGCATGGCTTCGTCAACAATTCGAAGCCCTTCAACGTTGGCATAACTGTCCGTGAAGAAGCCGGGGAGAGCGGCAACTCCTGCATTGCCATTCAGATCCGCGATTCCGGGCCGGGCTTCTCCGCGGCTCAGCTCGACATGCTCAATCAAGGCGTGTATGAGCGCAAGCCGACAGACCGCCATCTGGGAATATGGAACGTATACAGACGCATGCTGATGTTCTATAACAACCGGGCACGGCTTACCTTCCATAACGCTCCAGACGGAGGCGCGGTTGTGGAGATCAGACTACCCGTTCAAAAGGAGCTGTGACGTTCAATGTACAGAGTACTAATCGTTGACGACCAATACTTCGCCTTGCTGGGCCTCCAGCAGGGGGTGGATTGGAGCGCGCTTAGCGTGTCGGATGTCTGTCTGGCGGAGAACGTGGATCAGGCGATTGCTATTCTTGAGCAGCTACCCGTAGATCTGCTGATCTGCGATATCGAAATGCCCGGCAGAAGCGGCCTGGAGCTGCTGGCCTGGGTGAAGCAATCTGCTCCCGGCACGCTGACGATTATGCTGACCTGCCATGCCGATTTCGAGTATGCCCAGCGCGCGATTTATCACGGAGCCTTCCATTATCTGCTCAAGCCGGTAGACTATGAGGAATTGATGAAGATCTCCCGTGAGGCGCTATTCGAGATCAGCAGGCAGAAGGAGCAGCAGCAGTTCGAGACCCTGATCCAGGAGTACCGGAGACAATGGGAGCATCAGCTTCCCCTGCTGGTAGAACGGTTCTGGCAGGATATTCTCAGCCAGCGGGCGGCGCCCGTGCTGGAATCGCTCACCCTTCCGGCGAACACCTACAATCTGGATCTGCAGCCCGGGGACCGCTACTTCCTCGCTCTGCTGGGACTGGAGCAGTGGAAGGAGAACCTTAGCGCACGGGATGAGACGATTATGGAATATGCACTGCGCAACATGGCCGATGAGCTGCTGCTAAGCGGGCTGGAAGGCACTGTGCTGCAGGATCAGGTCGGCCATAATCTGGCGGTCATCTACGTGCGGGGCGATATGAACGCCGCCCGGCATACGCTGGAGCAGAATGGCCGCACCTTCCTGGATACCTGCGGGCGGCTGCTGCATTGCTCCCTGTCAATCTACATCAGCGCAGGTGTCCCTCTGTCCGGTATCATGAGCGCATACACGGATGTCACGGAGCGGGAACAACGCAACCTGAACCGCTCGCGTCAGGTGTTCGGACCGGAGGATCAGATGTATGGCCGGGATCAGCCGCTTGCGCCCGTGCCTCAGGCAGCACCCATGCATATCTTCGGAGAATGGGCGACCCTTCTGGAGCTTGGCGAGCTGGAGGAGCTGGAGCGCCGAGTGACCCTGTGGTTCTCGAGCATTGAGGCCGGCCGCTGGACAAGTGAGCTGCACCGTCAGCTTATCCACGGCATCCTGTTCATTGTACACACCGTTCTCGCCAAAAAAGGCTTATCCGCACACGCCTCAGCCGAGCTGAAGCCCTTGATGGATAAGGAGAATTATCCGAAGCAGTCCGCTTCGCTCCAGCATTGGGCGGTGGAATGCCTGCGAGCCGTAATGCGCTTATTGCAGACCAGCAATAACGTATCCTCGGCCACGGTCACCAAGATCCGGCAGTATATCCGCTCCCGCCTGAGCGAAGAGATCACCCGGGACGAACTTGCGGCCTATGTCTACCTGAACCCGGCCTACTTGTCAAGGCTGTTCAAGAAGGAGACCGGACTATCAATCTCGGATGTGATCATACAGGAGCGGCTGCAGCAGGCCAAGCAACTGCTGGAGGAGACCGAGCTGAAGATCACCGACATCGCAGAGCAGGTCGGATACACCAGCCTCGGCAGCTTCTCCAACCTGTTCAAGCGGATCGTCGGCACCACGCCGCAGCAATACCGTGCGCGGAATAGGAAGTGAGCGGGGCGGGCGGGACGTTAGGGGCACCAGGAGCACCAGCCATACCAGAAGCACCAGCCATATGAACCGCTGCGCTAGCGCATTCGGCAGACTGAACGCTGCGGCTGCGCATTGTGATCGGTTTTTCGATTACATTGGAGCCGATTGCCCAGCAGCGGCGCATTGTGATCGGTTTTTCGATTACATTCGAGCCAATTGCCCAGCAGCGGCGCATTGTGATCGGTTTTCCGCATACATCTTTCACACGCTTCCCGGCAGGATTGGCAGATATCTTTTGCATACTGCCGCCGCGCCACCATACCTGCCAAACAAAAAGAGCGAGAGGGCTATACGCCCCTTCGCTCTTCTTAACATGCTTTACTCTAACAAGTAACTCTTATTACTTAATAATCACGTATTCCAGTCCTACCAGCTTGGCGTAGGTAACGATCTGATCAGTAGTGAGGTTCAGCGATACAACGGTATGGTGGCCGCCGCCGTTCTCGATCCAGGCTCTAACGCCGTCCTGGAAGTTAGGCTTTACCTGCCACAGTACGCGAGCTACCGGCAGCTTCGGAGCCGGAACGGTTGGCTCGAAGGCGGTAACTTCGTTAATCAGCAGCTTGTAGTGGGTGCCGAAGTCGGCCATCGATACCACGACGCCCTCGCCTGCCTTACCGTCGAAGACGAGACGGGCCGGGTCTTCGCGGTCGCCGATGCCCAGCGGGGAGACGATGATCTTCGGCTGGTTTGCGGCCAGGCTCGGATCAACCTCCAGCATGTGGGACTGAAGAATCGCTTCCTGTCCGGCAGCCATTTCATAAGTGTAATCTTCCATGAACCCGGTGTTCAGGTTGTGGCTCATCACCTTCATCAGACGGTCCAGGGCAGCGGTCTTCCAGTCCCCTTCACCGGCGAAGCCGTAGCCTTGGGCCATCAGGCGCTGAACAGCCAGACCCGGAAGCTGCTTCATGCCGTGCAGATCCTCGAAGTTGGAGGTGAAGGCATTGTAGCCGCCTGCATCCAAGAAGCGCTTAAGGGCAATTTCATAGCTCGCCTGCACCTTCACGCTGGCTTCCCAATCTTCCTTGCTGTACGTGCCGTAATCAACGGCATACAGCTTGGTATATTCTGCGAACAGGGCATCGATCTCTTCCTGCTTCACTTCATTCACATAAGCCACCAGATCGCCGATGCCGAAGTAGTCTACGGTCCAGCCGAACTGGATCTGGGCTTCTACCTTGTCGCCTTCGGTCACGCCAACGTTACGCATGTTGTCGCCGAAGCGGGCAACCTTGATGTTGAAGCCTTCGTTATAAGCTACGGCAACGTCCATCCATTCTGCAATCTGCTTCTGGACTTCCGGGCGTTCCCAGTATCCTACAACGACCTTATTCTGCTTCTTCAGACGGGCATTAATGAAGCCATACTCACGGTCGCCATGGGCAGCCTGGTTCAGGTTCATGAAGTCCATGTCAATGGTCGCCCAAGGAATGCTCTCATTGTACTGGGTAGCCAGGTGCAGCAGCGGCTTCTGCAGCAGCTTCGTGCCGCGAATCCACATTTTGGCCGGGGAGAAGGTGTGCATCCAGGTGATTACACCGGCAACCTCGTCACGGTAGTTCACTTCTTTCATGATGGAAGTGATTTTGTCTGCGCTAACGGCCAGATCCTGCAATACCAGCGGATAAGGAAGCACTCCGCTATTGTTGAGCGCATCGGTCATTTCCTGGGCATGAGCCTTCACTTCACCCAGCGCTTCATCTCCGTACAGGTGCTGCGATCCTACGACGAACCAGAATTGCTTGTCACTTACTGTCGACATATCATTCATCCTCTTCTCTATTAGTTTGGTGAAAATTAGTTTGGTAAAAGTCAGTTACTTCTGCCCGTAATACGCGTCCTTGCCGTGCTTGCGCAGATAATGCTTGTCCAGAATCCGTTGCGGCAGCTCCTCGGCGAAGGTGTTCAGCTGGCGGGCGAAGTGGTTCATCTTGGACACTTCCTCCAGCACCACACTGTTCATCACAGCGGCGTGGGCATCCTTGCCCCACGTGAACGGCGCATGGCCCTTCAGCAGAACGCCGGGAATCGCCATGACATCCAGCCCCCGCTGTTCAAAAGTCTCAATGATCACATGCCCGGTCTCTGCTTCATACCCGCGGTCAATCTCTTCCTGGGTCAGGAACCGTGTACACGGTACAGAACCGTAGAAGGTGTCTGCATGTGTCGTCCCCATAACCGGAACATCCAGTCCGGCCTGAGCCCAGATGGTTGCCCACGTAGAATGGGTATGCACGATACCGCCGATCTCGGCATAATGCTTGTAGAGTACAGCATGAGTAGCTGTATCTGAAGAAGGCCGCATCTCTCCTTCCACCACATTGCCGTCAAAGTCCACAACGACCATATCACTCGGCTTCATTTTGTCATAGCTGACACCGCTCGGCTTGATGACGAACAGGCCGCTCGCCCGGTCCACCGCGCTCACATTGCCCCAGGTGTATTTGACCAGCCCGTGCTTAGGCAGCTCCAGATTCGCCTCGCATACCTCTTCCTTCAGTTGCTCCAGCATGTGTTAATTCCCCCCATTCTCTACAAGATGATCTACAGCGGCCTGCTCAATCGCCAGACCCGCCGTGTAGCGTTCCATGAACAATTCAAAGCCCTTCACATCCGCCGTAACCGGATGAATGGTCTCGCCTTCGATATCCTTGAAGACCTTCTGGTCGAGGAAATCATCCAGACGCTCCTGCTGCGCTCTGTTCTTCATATAAGAAGCCAGAATCGCCATCCCCCACGCGCCGCCTTCTCCGGCTGTTGACATCACAGAGACCGGAACATTCATCGCAGCAGCTACGATTCTCTGTCCGACAACAGGCGTCTTGAACAAGCCGCCATGCGCCAGAATGCTGTCGATGGACACCTGCTCCTTCAAGGTCAGAATATCCATACCGATCTTAAGCGCGCCAAAAGCAGAGAATAAATGCGTCCGCATAAAGTTGCCCAGCGTGAACCGGCTCTCCGGCGAACGGACGAACAGCGGCCGTCCCTTCTCCAGCCCGGTGATGTTCTCACCCGAGAAATATCCGTAGCTGAGCAAGCCGCCGCCATCGGCGTCTGCCTCCAGCGCTTTATTGAACAGAACACTGAACAGCTGCGCCGGATCAACCTTGACGCCCATCGCCTCCGAGAATTCCCGGAACAAGCCGACCCAGGCGTTAATATCGCTGGAGCAGTTGTTGGCATGTACCATGCCCACAGGACTGCCGTCCGGGGTAGTCACCATGTCAATCTCAGGGTATACCGCCGTAAGGTCCTTCTCCAGTACGATCATGGCGAATACGGAGGTGCCTACAGAGATGTTACCAGTCCGTTTGCGGACACTATTCGTAGCGACCATTCCTGTTCCGGCATCGCCTTCCGGCGGACAGAGCGGAATGCCTGCCAGCAAGTCCCCGGACTCATCCAGCAGTCTAGCACCGGCTTCTGTTAACACACCTGCCTGCTCGCCTGCAGCGTAGACCTTGGGCAGAAGATCACTCAGCTTCCAAGGGTAATTCTTGGCGGCAATCAGCTCATCGAACTGGCTGACCATGGCCGGATGGTAATTCTGCGAAGCTTCATCTATAGGGAAGACCCCGGAGGCATCGCCAATCCCGATCGCCTTGCTGCCGGTCAGCAGCCAATGGATGTATCCGCCCAGCGTCGTTACGAACGTTGCCTGCGGAACATGCTCTTCCCCGTTCAGAATAGCCTGATACAGGTGGGCAATGGTCCAGCGCTCCGGAATATTGAACTGGAACAGCTCTGTTAATTCCTTGGCCGCCGCACCGGTTGTAGCATTACGCCAGGTCCGGAACGGAACCAGCAGCTCGCCCGCGCTGTCAAAGGCCATATATCCATGCATCATTGCTGAGAATCCGATCGAACCGACAGTAGTAACCGTAACCCCGTATTTCTGTGCAACCTCCTGCTTCATCTCGCGGTAAGCCGCTTGCAGGCCCTTCATAATATCCGTCAAAGGATACGTCCAATATCCGCCTTCCAGCAGGTTCTCCCACTCGTAGCTTCCGGATGCAACCGTCTCGAATCCATCATTAATCAGGACGGCCTTGATACGTGTGGACCCAAATTCGATACCCAGTGATGTCTCTCCCTTAAGTATCGCTTGCTTGATGTTCTGATCCATGCCCACGTTACTCCTCTCTGAACCAAACTGTGTTACTTACCAATCTAAAGAATGCGCTTCCTTTATGAACAGGTTTAGTATATTTTTTGTTCGTACATTTGTCAACAATAGATATAAGATATACCTACAAATTTACCGGAAAAACACCCCTATTTTACGCAAATCATTAGATATAGTAGACACCGGAGGATATTAAGCTTATATTCAAGCTATAATATGTACGTACAACTACAATAATTTATCCATTTCAAATAAGAACAACTATGAAAGAAGTGACCCGTGTGCGAACCAAGTACCAGATCATATTCGATGAACTCAAAAGCAATATCCTGTCCGGCACCTACAGTGTAGGCGAACAAATTCCTACGGAGTCGGCGCTGCAGGAGATGTACGGCGTCAGCCGCCAGACCGTGCGGAAGGCCATTCTGGAGCTGTCCAACGAGGGGTTCCTGCGGAGCGAAAAGGGCTCAGGCACCTATGTCAGCCACCAGTTCCGGTCCAAATCCGGGAATGGCGCGGGCAAACGGACCATCGGCGTAATAACCACGTACCTCTCCGATTATATTTTCCCCTCCATTATCCGGGGGATTGAAGGCAGGCTCAACGAGGACAACTATTCCCTGCTTCTCGCCAGCACCAATAATGATGTGGCCCAGGAGAAGAAGGCGCTGGAGATGATGCTGTCCTTCGGGGTAGACGGGCTGATTATTGAGCCAACGAAAAGCAACCTGTACAACCCGAATATCGCCTACTACCTGTCGTTCAAGGAGCAGGATGTCCCGTTCATCATGATTAACGCTTATTATGAGGAGCTGGAGGTGCCGTTCTTCTGTCTGGATGATGTACAGTCCAGCTATCTGGCGACCCGGGAGCTGATCTCGAAGGGGCATACCCAGATCGGGATTATTGCCAAAATGGATGATCTCCAGGGCAAATACCGTATGAAGGGCTATATCAAGGCGCTCGGCGAAGCCAAGCTGCGCTTCCACCCGGAGCAGGTGCTCTCCTTCGATACGGAATCGAAGCAGGCGCTGTCGGCCAATCTGGAGCAATTCCTGACAGATAACAGAGAGGCGCTGACCGCTATCGTCTGCTATAACGATGAAGTGGGGCTGGAAGTGGTCAAGGTGTGCCGCGAGCTTGGGATCTCGATCCCGGAGGATCTGTCGATTATCGGCCAGGACAACTCCTATATCGCCAAGAACGCAGGCATCAAGCTGACGACCTTAACCCACCCGCAGGAGCAGATGGGCCGGGATGCGGCCGAATGGGTCATTAAGAAGCTTCAAGGTAAAAAAGATCTGAAAAGCAGCACCTACTATCTGCCTGAACTGATAGAGGGAGAGACGGTGCGGGTGCTTGCGCCAGCGGAATAGGGTAGTCCGTCCGGAAATAAATACACAGACAAACAGCCCTGACCGCTTCATGATCGTTACAGGCCGTGAAGCGGCAGGGCTGTTCTTAATTCATCCGGCTGAACCGGGGGATAGGCTTAGTCCAGCAGCGTAGAGATGCTTATGCTTTCAATCTTAGCGCCCTTGACATGGAACAGGATATAATCCACATAGTTGCTTGGGGCGAACCGGTAGTCATCCTCTTCCTCAGGTGCCCCGTCTCCGGTCAGCTTGCCTTCGGGATAGGCTTTTTTGAGTGTATCCAGGCTGTCTCCGACCTTGATATTACGGACCGTAGTGTACTTCGGATCAGTAATCTTAATGCTGAAGATGTAGAACTGCTTGCCATCACCCGAATCAATTGTCTTAATCTCAAGGCCCGGGAAGGTATACGTGTTCTCTGTTCTGCCGATCAGGGTATCCATATTCTTACCGTCATCCAAGGAATATGTGTGCGATTTCTTCGCCGTTGCCTTGCCCAGCATACTCTCCAGCTTAGCATCATCCACAATGTCGGAGAGGGCGATGGTGTGATCCTTATGGACAAAAGCCAGCTCCTTCAGAATCACATTTCCTTCCTTCTCAATGGTTCCTTCCTTGATCGCCTCGGAGCTGGCCGCTGTAGCCGCAGGGGTTGGCTCAGCTGTAGCAGCTTCAGTTGCCGCAGGCTCAGCAGCAGGGGTAGCCGAAGCTTCCGGTGCCGGTGTGGACACCGCTTCAGCTGTAGGTTCTGCCGAAGGAGTGGCCGCCGGAGCAGCTGAATTGGACTGGCATCCGGCCAGAAGTGTCATTAACAATACTGCGGACAGCAGCAGCGCTGCCGGTTTTTTAAATGTTCCCATAAGTAATCCCTCCATGAATGTACGCGTTTGGCGCGTTGTTTGTTTGGTATGAGGTTAGTATACGAAAACCATTTATTAGTGTAATAACAGAGTTGTATCATTCTTGTAACGCCTGTTCACAGGAGCGGAAGATGGATGGAGACGGTGGTTCCGGTTCCGAGCTGGCTCTCTATGCTGAGGTGCCCGCCGAACTTCTCGGCGATCTCCTTACAGATGGATAACCCCAGCCCCGTTCCGCCTGCCGCGCTGGCATTCCGTGCCCGGTAGAAGCGTTCCTGGACGCGGGTAAGTTCATCTGCGCTGATTCCGATGCCCTGATCGCTGATCTGCACGACAGCTTCCTGCCCCCGGACCGAAGCTTCAATGCTTACCCGGGTACGGGGACCGGAGTATTTAATGGCATTGTCCAGCACATTAGCGATGGCATGGGACATCAATACCCGGTTGACATAGACGAAGACGGGCAGTCCCTGCCGGATCGTAAGCTCTATCCCCTTACTGTCCGCCTTGGCCCTCAATCCGGCGGCTACCCCTTCGGCCAGCTGTGCCAGGTCTGTCTTCTCGGCATCGATACCATCCTGCCCTGCCTTATCGAAGCGCGACAGCATGAGCAGCTCATTGACCAGCCGGGTCAGGCGGTCCGATTCATTCACCAGATGGAAGTAGATCCGCTGCAGCTCCTCATTCTCGTCCTCACCTTCGTACAAATATTGTGAGAACCCCTTGATCGCAGCGAGCGGCGTCTTCAGCTCATGGGATACGTTCGAGACAAACTGCTTCTGATACTGGATATAGTCACTGAGCTGAATGCCCATCCGGTTCAGGCCCGCAGCCAGCATGCCCAGCTCATCCTTCCTGTTCAGGCGCACCTCCCGGAACTGCTGGTTGGAGAAGCTCTCTGTCGCGCCAAGCAGATATTTGATCGGCTTCGTCGTATTGCGGGCGATGAACAGGCTGGAGAGCGTAATCAGAATAATGAACCCTCCTGCACCGGCGAACAGGATATAGCGGATCTGGTCCATCATTGTATAGAAATAAGAGACATCCTCCACGAACTCGTACACATAGCTGTTCTGATAATATTTGTCTTGAATCGGAACCGCGAAGTACAGCAGGTGATCCTCGGAGACCGTATAGGCATAATTGCCCTTAAGGGCGTTCTGGATATTCCCGGCAAAAACAACGGGGGTCTTGTTATTAATCACAATCCCGTCAACAGCGAGTCCCAGCAGCTTCTGGCTGCTGTCATAGATGCGCACCTCCTTGACGGAGGCTTTTAACGTCTCCAGCGCGCTTCTCGCCACTGCCTCCATCTGCCCGGCATCCACCTCTTGTTCGTGCCTGGAGAGTACCTCCCTGAAGGACATCTCGCCCAGATCCGCCTTCTCCATCATTTGCTTCTCAATCGTTACGAAGCTGAAATAGTCAATTGCCTTATTCACCGAAAGAATGATAACGGCAAAGGACAGCACCGAGAACAGCAAATACATTAGCACCAGCCGGGTCGCGTATTTCAGGCGGAGCCACCTCCCAGCTGATACCCGAATCCATATACGGTACGGATGTATTTCGGATTCTCCGCGTCATCCTCCAGCTTCTTCCGCAGACGCATAATGGTCATATCCACGCTGCGGGTGTCCCCCATGAAATCATAGCCCCAGACGAGCTCCAGCAGCTCATCCCGGGTATAGATTTTGTCCGGGCGTTTCAGCAGCGTCTCCAGAATCCGGAATTCCTTGGCCGTCAGAGCCACCGGAACGCCGCTCTTCTGCACCACCCGGGTCTCCAGATCGAAGGTCAGCTCCTCATGAGTGATCCGGGTATCTTCACCATCTGCGGGCAGACCGCTGTTCTGGGCTCTCCGGAGCACCACCTTAATCCGTGCCAGCAGCTCCCGGTTATCGAACGGCTTGGTCATGTAATCCTCGGCCCCCAGCTCAAGCCCCAGCACCTTATCTATAATCTCATTCTTGGCCGACAGCATAATGACGGGAACCGCCTGCCGTTTGGTGATCTCCTTACACAGGTCATAGCCGGAGCAATCGGGCAGCATCAGATCCAGCACCACCAGATCCGGCTGAAAAGCATCCAGGGCCGTAAGCCCCTCACTTCCGTTCTCTGCCGTCCGCACCTCATAATTCTCTCTGCGGAGCACAAGCTCGATCAGATCTCTAAGGGCCGCTTCGTCATCGATTACGAGAATTTTGTTCATCCGATCCCTCCTCCTATACCTAATATTAACACCGTGGGAGAACGTTAGACTCTCTGTCACCGTTCTAACCCCCGCTTACGACCCATTACGTTCGGTTCTCAGTCCTGTTAGAGCTTGGCAACAAGTGGAAACGGCTTTGCTGTCCTTTTGAAGGACGGTACCGTTTCAGCGAGAAATAGAAGGATAATGTATAGCGTGAAACATATACATTATCCTATTTAAATAAACCTTCGGCAGATGGTTCACCTTATCCCTATTTCAACATACCTTGAATAAACCAACTAGAAAGGGGACAAATCAATGTATCTGCTCTGGGTAATCATCGTAGGGGGACTAATCGGCTGGCTAAGCGGCAATCTGATCGGACGTGATGTTCCGGGAGGCGTACTCGGCAATGTAATCGCCGGGTTCATCGGCTCCTGGCTGGGTTCCGAGCTGCTTGGTCCAAGGGGCCCTGTAGTAGGTGGCTTCCACATTGTTCCGGCCATTATCGGCTCCATCGTTGCGCTATTGATCTTCTTTGCCCTGGCCCGCGGCGGCGCCTTCCGTCGCCGTTAATTCTTCCCGCCGGCCGCTGTAAAGTCAACACAGAGCCCCTCCTGTTCACCCCAGGCAGGGGGCTCTGCCATGTCATCCTTACAGAATCCTTAGAATCTGCCTTTAGAGTAGGGGGAGAGAAAGGATGATATACTATGCAGGATCATATTCTGGAAATACAGGATCTATGTAAAAGCTTCAAGCGCCAGACAGCCGTCAACAACGTATCGTTAACTGTTGCACGCAATTCCGTCTACGGGCTGCTTGGTCCGAACGGTGCAGGCAAATCGACCCTGCTCAAAATGATTACCGGGATGCTGCATCCCGATTCAGGCACGATCCGCTTCCAGGGGCATGAATGGACCCGGCAGGACTTAACCCGGATAGGCGTATTGATTGAAGCACCGCCGCTGTATGAGAATCTGACCGCCAGAGAGAACCTGAAGGTGCGCACACTGGCGCTCGGACTGCCGCAGTCGCGCATTGATGAGGTGCTTGCCGTTGTCGATCTGACCGCAACCGGCAAGAAGCGGGCCGGACAATTCTCCATGGGCATGAAGCAGCGGCTCGGCATCGCTATTGCCCTCTTGAACCAGCCGGAGCTGCTGATTCTGGACGAGCCGACGAACGGGCTGGACCCGATCGGGATTCAGGAGCTGCGGGAGCTGATCCGCTCCTTCCCGGAGCAGGGAATCACCGTCATCCTGTCGAGCCACCTGCTCTCCGAGGTGGAGCAGACCGCCGACCATATCGGCATTATCGCAGGCGGCGTGCTGGGCTATCAGGGAGCGGTCTCCCCGGATCAGGATCTGGAGGCGCTGTTCATGCAGGTCGCCGCAGCCCACCGGAGGGAGGGTGCAGCCCATGCTTAATATCGTTAGGGCGGAACACCTGAAATGGCGGCGTACCTTCATTCCCAAGCTGGTCTGGCTTGCCCCGTCAATTGCGCTTCTGCTCTGTGTGGCGCTTATGGGTGGAATCGATGTCCAGAACGGCTCCTACAACTGGTGGTACACCCTGTTCCTTCCCGGAGCGCTGAGCCTGGTCTGTTCGCTGGCGCTGCAGAAGGATGCGAAGCTGAAATACCGCGGACTGCTGGCCTTACCCTTTACACCGGGTACGCTCTGGACCAGCAAAATCCTTGCCTGCACCGGTTGGCTGCTCACTACTCTAGCTGTATTCCTGATCGGCATTACCGCCGGGGGCCTGCTGTTCGGGCAGACGATTCCACTGATGAGCAGCCTGGCAGGCAGCGCCCTGATCTTCCTTACCTTCCTGTGGCAGATTCCGTTGTGCCTGTTCCTGGCGGCCCGCTTCGGGTTATTCGCAGCGGTCCTGCTGAATATGGCCGGTACTATTGTGGGTGTAGTTCAATTCGACAGGGGCGGCTTATGGGATTACATTCCTTATACGATTACCGCCAGGCTCATGTGTCCGGTGCTGTCCATCCTGCCGAACGGCCTGCCGGTCCCTGCGGACAGCCCGCTGCGCAGCACGGATATGATTCTTCCGGGTACCCTGGTCTCTCTCGGCTGGTTCGCCATTCTGTTCCTGCTGACCACCTTATGGTTCCGTAGACAGGAGGCGAAGTAGCATGAATGCACTTCCCGGTCTGCTCAGAGCCGATCTGCTCAAAATGCGGCGCACCCCGTTTCTCCTGATCCATCTGCTGACCCCGCTGATCGGTGCCGGTCTGTTCATGGCCTATTACTCCATCTCTGCTGCCAGTGAAGCGGGCAAGGTGATGGGGTTCATGCAGGCAGTCGCTTGTGCGTTTCCTACCCTCATCGGGCTGGTCTGTGCGATGGCGGCGGAGCAGGAGGCTAGCACCGGAGGATTCCAGGGAATGCTTGCTCTGCCTGCGGCAAGAAGCACTACCTATACAAGCAAGCTGCTGCTCCTGCTGGGCTTCAGCCTGGGGGCTGTCCTGCTGATCTTCGTCCTCTTCAGCGTGGGCTTTGCCGGAATGCTGGGGCAGGACCGGCACGGCATACTCTTTTATCTCACCGGGTCCGTGATCCTGTTCGCAAGCAATATTCTGCTCTATCTGCTTCATTTCGCGCTCAGCCTGCGCTTCGGCCGGGGCGTCTCTATCGGCATAGGAATCACTGGAAGCCTGCTCGCTGCCCTGATGCTGACCGGTCTTGGCGATATCCTGTGGCCGTATATCCCCTTCGCCTGGGGGGGCCGCTTCCTCTCCCTGCTGGAGTTTCAGCATTCGGGAGGGTTGCCGTCTTTTGCCGACACGGGATTGGCCACCGGCGTATCCATCTGCATAGGAGCAACGATAGCTGCGGGCCTCCTAAGTATGTTATGGTTCTACAAGTGGGAGGGCCGTTCTGCGGATAACTAGCCTACTAATCTGTAAATGAGGGAATCCATAACTATGGCCAAAATACTTGTGGTAGACGACGAACCCGCCATCCTGTCCCTGATAGCCAACGCGCTCAGTACCGACCGCCATCTGGTAACCACCTTCTCGGATTCCACGCTGGTGCGCGGGACTGACCTCGGTGCATATGACCTGATTCTGCTGGATGTGATGATGCCCGGCGTGGATGGCTTTACCCTGTGCCGGGAGATCCGCACGGCGGTGGATTGTCCCATTCTTTTCTTGACGGCGAAGACGCTGGAAAGTGACCTGATGTTCGGACTGGGGCTGGGGGCGGATGACTATATTATGAAGCCTTTCGGCATAGGTGCGCTGCGGGCGCGGATCAACGCTCATCTGCGGCGGGAGAGCCGGGAGAAGCGCAACATTCTGTACATGGACCCTGTGCGCTTCAACCTCTCCGGTAAAGAGCTGTACGCCCGGGAGGACAAGGTGCCGCTGACCAAAAGTGAATATGAAATCTGCGAGTTTCTGGCCCGCCACCGCGGTCAGGTCTTCTCCAAGGAGAATATCTATGAAGGGGTCTTCGGATACGACGGGGAGAGTGACAGCAGTGCCATTACGGAGCATATCAAGAACATCCGCGGCAAGCTGGGCCGGTACGGGCTTGAAGCCATTGAAACCATCTGGGGGATCGGATATAAATGGAAGCTGTAAAACAACGCAAAACCGTGCGGCTGCGCACTTTTTTCCTGCACTACCTGCTACTGTTGAGTCTCGGTACCGTTCTGCTGCTGGGCGTATTGCTTGGCGCATTCACACTGGCGTTCGCCCGGGGAGCGCTGCTGCCTGCCAACTATGACGAGAAGGAGATCGCCCAGTTCAAGCAACAGCTGGCTGCTAGTGGAACAAATGCGGCTCCCCGGGTCCCAGACCGGCTGGAGTACACCGTATTCACCTTAGAAGGGAAGCCGCTGGCCGGCAATCTGAATGCTAAAGAGGCGAAGCAAGCCTGGAAAATTGTCCGGGAGGGGAACAACAGAAGCGCCTACTATTACACCACCGCCGAGCATGGACAGGAGCTGTGGATCTTCCGCTATGTTCTGACACCGCAGTATGCTTCTCCCCTGCTGCGCAGCGCGCTGCCGAATCCCCAGCTCCTGGGGCCCTTGCTCTTCGTGCTCGGGTTCCTGCTGATGGCCGCCCTGCTCGCGGCCCGGTTCGGCCGGAAGCTCTCGGAGCGGATGGCCGGACTGCAGGAAGCGACCGAGAACATCCGGCGCGAGAATCTGGAGTTCACCGTCCAGCCCAGCGGCATCCAGGAGATTGACGAGGTCCTAGGCTCACTGGACCGGATGAAGGATGCCCTGCAGACTTCACTGGAGAATCAGTGGGAGCTGGAACGCTCCCGCAGGGAGCAGATCTCCGCGCTGGCCCACGATATTAAGACGCCGCTGACCATTATCCGGGGCAATGCCGAGCTGCTGCAGGAGATTGTAGAGACGGAGCCGCAGCGTGAATACAGCGGCTATATCCGCCGCAGCGCCGAAGACATCGAAGCCTTCGTGCAGGAGGTCATTGACTTGTCCAGCCTGCAGGCGGGCTCATCCCGCCAGCAGGCGCGGGTCCCGGCGGCAGAGATCATGGCCGAGCTGGAGCTGCAGATGAAGGCCCTGGCTGCGGGCAGGGACCTCAAGACCTCTGTCCGGCAGGAGAAGCTGCCGGAATTCCTGTACATCCACAAGGAGCTGCTGCTGCGGGGAATCATGAACCTGATATTCAATGCGGCCGAGCACACCCCGCCCGGGGGAAGTATCGCTCTACTTGTCCAGGGCGAGGCGGCGGCGGTTCAGTTCACGGTTACCGATACCGGCAGCGGCTTCTCGGCGGCCGACCTCCGGGAGGCGACTAACCAGTTCTACCGGGGCGATCCCAGCCGCAGCTCCGGAGATCATCACGGAATGGGGCTCTACATTGCGCGCTCTGTGGCTGAACAGCACGGAGGCACCCTGAGCCTCAGCAACGCCGCCCCCGGAGGGGGCGGGAAGGTCACGATGCGCATTGCATTGCCCGGGCAGCAGCGCAGTCCGGGGATGGAGTAAATCGAATATCAAGGGATTGCCGGTCCAGCCGCAAGGCTGGGGGCCATCCCCTTTTGAATTTGCGCTTAGGCGGCGTCTATTTCCAGCTTTCTTTTCAGCTCCGGGTAGATCCGGCCATACAGCTTCCGCCGAAGTGCCGAATGGTACAAGGCCAGCACCAGTGTCACTACGATCAGCGCGGCGGGTACGATATACAGCACCGGATGATCCACGAAATAGCCGAACACATCATAACCCCGGTTAATATACCTGCCGTAGATTGCAGCGATGGCAACCACCAGCAGCACCGGCAGGGCGAACAGACCGGACAGGATGTTGACCTTCTTCATCTTTTTGTAGGTGGATTGGAACGCGCTTTCACCCTGGGCTTCTTCGAGCAGCATGACCTGCTTATCGAAGGAGTCGCTTTTGCGCACCGGCATCTTGGATTGTGTAATGTAGTTGTGCAGCACATCGAGTTCGTGGCTGAATTCCATTGTTCTTACTATTGCTCTTCCTGCGTTCATGGATGGTTTCCTCCTGTAGTTTATCAGTATGGGATTAGTTCTATCTCCAATATTGGACTTAAGCTTCGCCCCAGTTCCGCTGATATAAGCGGCGGGAGGGGGTGTGTTCCGTATGCTCTGTGTACAGGCTGGTCGCAGTTATACGCGCAGCCATCTTATCCAGGAAGACCGCCTTCGGCAGCTCCTGGCCGACAATCACCTCGTAGACCTGCTGCAGCTCCGCCAGGGTGAATTGCTCAGGCATTAAGAGCAGCGCGATTCCTGTTCTTTCCGTCTCCTGGCGCAGCCGTTCAATGGCATAGGCAATGATCTTGGCGTGATCAAAAGCGAGTCCGTCATTGGACAAGACGGCATATTGCACCGATCTGGCCGCCGGAGTAGCCGTCACCGTCTGTTCGATCACCGCGGTTAGCGCTTGGCCTGCGGCTTCCAGCCGAAGCTCATAGGTACGGGTGCGGATGCAGCCCGGCTCCAGCAGCTCTTTATGCTCCTGCCGGAGCTGGTAGCTTACTTTGAACCAGGCCGCAGCCTCGGCATCATCTCCGGCCTCTAACTGGATATGGCGGCTGTCGACCAGCGCCATATAGCTGCTGCTGATCACCCACGTACGGGGATCGCGCCCGGGGTCAGAGAAGGTGCGAAGCTGCTCCAGATATACACCGGTGACGCCGGTCTCCTCCTCCAGTTCGCGTGCGGCCGCCTGATCCGTGGTCTCGTCCGGCTGGGCGAAGCCGCCCGGCAGCGCCCACTTGCCCAGGCAAGGGTGCCCGCCTCTGCGGATCAGCAGGAGGCGCAGCTCCTTCGCCCCAGCCTCAGATTCCTGGTCCGCCGCTGTATCTGTAACGGTGAAGATCACCATATCCGCCGCCACGGAAGGCCGCTCATAGTCGCCGGCCCGGTACTGATCCAGGAATTCACGCTCTGTAAGTCCGTTACCATCTCTCAATTCCACTCTCTCCGCCTCCTTCTGTCACTGGCTCAATGCTCCAGCTCTCCGAAATAATTCCCGTACGGCTTGAACGCGGCAAGCACCCGGTCCACCTTGGCCATCCGCTCTTCGAGGGTGCCCCGCAGCGGAATATAGGGAATCCGCCGCTCCTTCAGGTCCCCGATAATCTGCTGGTGGAATACATGCCGCTTCTGGTCCCCGCTGCGGTCCCAGGTATCGTCATACGGAATGTCATCCTCGCACAGGAAGAACAGGTCGTAGCGCTGCGCATTCTCCAGGGCCAGCCGGGTTAGCAGTTCGGGAGCCTTCCCATGGTAATCCAGCGCATACATATACGTGGTGATCGCATTCGTATCGACGAATAAATACCTATTGGCCTCAAGCAGCACCTGCTCCTCCCGCTCCAGATGCCCCACCGCAATCTCGTCAAAAGCCTCCAGCCCAATCCGCCGGTCCACCTGATGGTCCGTCCAGTAATCCCGCCCGTATTCGCTGGCGAAGGACGTGCCGTACTTCCGGGCAAGTGCTTCGGTAATCGTCGACTTACCGGTAGACATCGCCCCTACAAACACGACCTTCGTAATCAAATCGCGGTACACACTCCCGCTTACGTAATCACGGTATTTGTAGGGGTCGGAACGGACCATCGTGGCCGATACCGGCACCTGCACCCTCGCTTCATCCACCCGCCGGTCAATAGCGCCCAGTGCCAGACTCATATGCTCTCCATAGAATTCACTCGAATAAAAATGCGTCACCCGCTCGCCCTTCAGCAGCCCGAGAATATACTGCTCCTCCCGGATCTCATGCTCCCTGTCATCGGAGTATCCGTCAGGGCCATCCCAGGCTTCTATTACCCGGACGGCAGGATAGAGCTTGCGAATCCAGTTGGCCCTAACCTGCAGCGGCACCGGAGAGACGGTCGTCTCATAGATCACCACAATCAGCTCGTCAACCTCCCGCAGCGCCGTCTCGAACATGAACTGATGCCCTTTATGCAGCGGAGCGAACTTCCCGAGTGTTAATCCAAGTGTCTTCATGACAGCGCCTCCTTAGCCCCTTTATTCCAGTTGTAGTAGCCGTAGACTGCATTAATCAGATAGGCGCTCCACATGACAATCATCAGCAGACCCTCCCCGCTGCCTTCCAGCGTCCGGATCACCCAGAGCAGCACGGTGAACATATTCAGCACAATATAGACCAGCCACTGCTCCTTGAAACGCCGTACCATCAGGATCGTTGCCACCACCGATAACACGGTAGTCAGGGCATCGATATAAGGTGAATTCTGCGCGGGAATGAACGATAAGCCAAAGCCCAGCAGCAGTGCCCCCGCCACACAGACTGCTATGGTGAGCAGAATGCCCCTCGACTCCATTTGGCGCATGGACAGCTTGCCGCCCTGCATGTTTCTTTTCCACATATAAAAGCCTACAATATTCATGGGCACAAAGAATAGCAGATTCAGCATAACCTCGCCAAATAATCCGTTGATATAGGCCAGATAAGCATAACCAAAAGTATTATACATCCCGAATCCATAGCTTGCCAGCTTCCCCTTCGCCGTCAGCACTACACATAGTACCCCGGTGATGAAGACCGTGAACCCGAAGAGCGAATCCTTGGAGATCACCGTAAAAACAACCGCAATCAGCGTAAATATCACCAGCCAGGCGAGTTCAAACCCGCTCCAGTTGCCGAGTGCCTTCTTCATGCTCATCCCTCCGATTCCTCTGCATCCCCTCAAAACTGATTACTTATTAACTAATTGATAATTACATTTTGTTAATATCAAGATAACAGATTTTATGGCGGGATGCAAGCATTACATTCCACAATTCTGGAAATGGAGCTTACACTCTCCTTATCGACAGGCTCAATGGCTGTACGCTACAATATGAAGAATCTTTGCACAGCAGAATTCAGAACCGCTAAGGGAGGACAATCATGAAGATCAGACAATTGAAGCTGAGAACCAATCACTTGGAGGATATGAAGACATTTTACAGTGAAGTTCTTCAGATGCCAGTAATTGAAGAGAGCGATACATCGTTTGCGGTGAGTGCGGGCGAGAGCGTAATCTCTTTTGAAAATAATTCCCAGCACGTATTCTATCACTATGCCTTCTATGTAGATGAGCTGCATTTCGGCAGAGTCCTGGATACCATCCAGGCTCATGTCCCCCTATTGCAGGATGAAGAGGGGCAGACCGAATTCTTTTCCGGGCTCTGGCAACGCAAGCAGCTCTATTTCCGGGACCCGCAAGGCAACATTCTGGAAATTCTGCCCTCCGGTGAGAGGTCTGCGCTTGAGAACGGCTGGCTGCGGGTGCAGGAAATTGGGCTGCCAGCCGAACATATAGATGAACTGCGCTTCCAGATACACATGATTAAGGACGAAATGGCAAGAGCCTCAGAGACTATAGCGTTCTATGGCGATTCGTATGGCGTATTTGTGCTCGTCCAGGAAGGCCGGGCCTGGTTCCCTACAGAGGAGGCCGCCATCGCTTCGCCCGTGGAAGTTGTTATAGAGCATGACCAACCGCTGGAAACTTTGCATTACAGTTATACTGGTGCTTGCAGGCGCAGGCTCCATCATCGGCTACAATTCCTCCGAGGCGAAATACAAACTATTCCGCGAGCATAGCAGGCAGTTTGAGGCCGTGAAGTCGGAGATCCTGCTGCTGATGGACAGCTTGGATGAACGGGGCGATATCGGGAATACGTTCATCTATTCCAATAATGGGAATGCCGCTGCCTCCCAGCTCCATGACAGTATGAATACCGGCCTGCAAGACAAGATCCGGCAGATCGCTGCATGGTCCGGGGACAGCCTGGACTTCGTGCGCTACAGCAGGCAGAACGGGAAGCCGCTCCTCCGGTTCGTATTCGGCTGGGAAAGGGAGCATGGCCCCACCTATCATATTGTGTATTGCGCAAGTCAGAGCATGGTTCAGCAGACCTATGCAGCAGAGCCGGTGAAGTATAAGCTGACTCCGCTGGCCGACGGCTGGTATGGAATTAAGATTGAGTAGGGACAAAACCACCCTAACGGGTGAAGAATACTGGCGCCTTCTCTCACCGGCCGCTTGTAAGGAGAACATTGTTGCACATTTTGCAGGATTTCTTTATAAAAGATACTGGCTGAATTACAATGTTGCATGATTTGCACAAATTTCAGTGGTTAGAGCGAGTTCGCGCTGGATTTGTTGTATTTCGTGCAGGATTTCAGCTTAGAGCGCTTCAATAGGGAGGCATTGTTGCATTTTTTGCAGGATTCCTCTATAAATATTACTCGTATTCGGTTTAATAAAAGAAGGGGTGTCCCACGCCATGTATGGCTGAGACACCCCTTTCTTTTGAACAAACAGGTTGCACGCTCTGCTCACACCACATATTCGGCCATAATCTGCTCGATGTGGTACGGAGTGACTCCCTGGTCCACCGAGAACACGGTATCCGCCTCTTGCGGTGACGCGGCCAGATCGCCCCGGGCCTTGGCATGAAGCGTGAACAGATCATACAGATCAGGCTTCTTCAAGGAGGTCATTGCTTTCCCGATAATCACCATCCCCTTCTGGTTCGCCTCCACATTATTCGGATAGAACGGGTCTCTGGTCAGAGACAGGTCAGTCCAGATGACGGTGCGCTCCACCAGATCGAGTATGACAGGAATGGCGAGTTGAGTATCCGCTGTGACATCAATCTTGTTCGATACCGTGGCTGGCTCATAAATTTCACCGGACCCCGGCTTCTTCCGCATCATCCACCCCGCGAAGCACTCTGGCAGATTGCAGTACGGCTGGCCTGTAAAAGAATGGAGGGAAGCCACCACATACCTTCCGCCATACTCAACAATAGAAGGAATATGCAGGTCAATGAACTCACTGGCCCCGTAAGGTGCCGTTACAATATCCCCGCTATGGACTGCACGATATTGTGCCGAGCGCAGATTCGTATAAGAGATATGCTCTATATACTTCCAGTTCTGGTCGTACACCACCGCAGACAGGTCGATATCAACACGGCCTGTAGGGGTACCGTCCATCTTCCCTTCCTTCCACCAGCAGAAGAAACGGACCGTGTTCCCTTCTTCCATCGGAATCCGGCTTCCCCGTACCAGCGTATGCAGCGCTTTGCTGGCCGACCGCTGGGAGAACGGCACCAGATAGTCCTTCAGGCGCTCATCCACATATACCTTTCCCAAAGACGGCTGGGCCGCAAACCGAGCCACCAGCGTCTGCTCGCACAGGTCCACCATATCCCGGCAGTCTTCTTCACTGATCTCCGGCAGGGTGTTCGGGGTAGCCCAGGCTTTGGCGACATTTCCCTTAGGGAAAAACACTCTCAGCTCCGGCAGCTCCCGCTGGTGCGCAAAGTAGTTCTTCACCTGCAGCAGCACCGGGGTGGATACCTGGTCTGCCACTTCTCTGAAGGCCATCACCACGTACTCCGGCTCGCGGGTCATCCGCAGCAGCTTCGCCAAGCGGCGTGCGAATTCGCCCGGGCGCTTCGCCAGCAGGTCCAGTGCCGTCCAGAGCTGCTGGTACTGAAGGGCAAGCTCTACACTTCCGTTATAGGTGGTGAAGGGCTTTTTATTACGCAGCACGGCAAAAGCTTCCTCACAGCGCACATACCGCTGCTTGTATTCCGAAGGGTGCAGGATTTCGCCGAGGCGAATCCAGCGCTCCCGGTACCGCAGCATATCCTCGGTGATTGTCTGGCACCGTTCCAGGAGCCCCAGCAGCAGCCGGCGCTCAAGCCGCTTGAACTTGCGGAAGCGGGTAGGTGCGGCCAGGCTGACATCGCCTTCCGACCAAGCCACCGCCAACCGCAATACATCGGTGGCTGTCTTGAAATAAGGGCTGATCCGGCCCACATCGGCCTTCTCATGCTTAAGCAGCGAAGCGGCTACGAATCCGGCATTCTCCTTGAACGGAATCTCGGGCGGCAGCAGCTCATCCAGCTCTGCTGCGGGTGTATTTGCAATAACGGCATCGATATCCTTCTGATCCTCTGCCGAGATCGAGCCCCTGGCCTCCATCAGCTGGCGGATTAGGGTCCGGAACTCTGTGATGCTCCCCAGGTCAATGACCTTCAGCGTTACCTGCTCCTGAAGCGGTTCTTTCTGTACAGGCTTATCGTATGGCACTTCCCAGGTATAGTAATGGAACATTGCATTGAAATACAGCTCCGCCTCATCCTCCTGCATGACCTGCTCCGGGAAGCCCGGATACATCGGAGCATAATTCACATGTGCCCCAACCATCCGCTTCACATCTGCAATCATTGGATGGTACAGCTGCTCGAAGGCCTCGCGGGACAGCCTCTGGACCGCCCGGAACAAGGCAGGCGACAACGTGTACCCCAGCCCCTGGAGATTGCGGAGGGCTGCGGCCAAGTACCCCTTTGGGAGCTGCTTCGTATCAACAGTGTCAGCGGAATATTTCACCATCATTTTGCCTGCTCTGCGCAGGTAGATTCTATTCATCATCATATTCATAGTACAGTGTCCAGGAGAGCCGTATCCCTACACGGTTTAAGGTTTCCATTGGGTAGAAGGAAGGAATACAATAGCCTGGACGCCTCCTCTCAAGATAAGCATCCTTCAGGAGCGCTGCGGCCCTAATTCATCCAATTTGAGTAGAAGGAAGGACCGCAATAGCCTGAAGATCTCCCGGCGATATTGCAGCCGTTTGATGTTTCCATCTTCGCACACGATCCAGCGGGCCAACAGGGCGAAAGTATTACGACAGAGGGAAATTTTAACTTATGGTATGTCTCGCCTCTTATCGCACCCTGTATTTTAGTTTCTCTTGAGGGTATGTTATCATTCATAGAGTAAGTTAAATTTTAAATGATTAGGAGGGATACCTGATGAAAAAGAGATCGATTCGATATCTGTCTGCCGGAATCGGGTATTCGACTGCTGTTTTCTTTTAGAATTTATGCGGACGGGACAAGTCTGTCTATTTTCTAACAAAAACAGCCCATTTAAAAGGAGACTTACCATCATGAATTTAAATAATAAGGTCGTCCAAAGATATAACCCTGAAAATATAGCAAAACCGGTTGGAAGCTACAGCCATGTGACCAAGATCAGCCGGGATGCTGAAATGTACGTCTTTTCCGGTCAAATCGGAATCGACCAGAACAATAATATCCCCGCAGATTTCAACCAGCAGGTTACGAATACGATGAGCAATATTGTGGACATCCTGTCCTCACAGCAGCTAACCCCGGACCATGTCATCAAAATCAACATCTGGGCCACGGAGGAAATCGATTGGGATCATTTCTATTCCATCTGGAATAATGTATTCGGCCACACGCCTCCCTCCATGACGGTTGCCTATATCCAAGGATTAGGGCTCCCTGAAATCAAAATCGAGCTGGATGTGTGGGCCGCAGGATAGAGGATAGTGTAATTTAAAACATCCAAAACAAGCCCTAGATTATATTCTAGAGGCTTGTTTTGGGGTATCAGAACCATTCCCTGCTTCATTTGCTTTGCTCAAAAGCTTCTTAAAAGTAAAACATGTCTTCAAACTTGTTATCCAGTGCAATACATAAAATCAAAGCCAATTTTGCGGTGGGATGTATGCTGTTTCCCACATACATTTGGTCCGTGTGCCTGTATGCGAGCACAATGTATGCTGTTTTTCGCATACATTTGGGCCATGCACCTGCGTGTGAGCACAATGTATGCTGTTTTTCGCATACATTTGGGCCATGCACCTGCGTGTGGGCAGAATGTATGCTGTTTTCCACATACATTTGGGCCATGCACCTGCGTGTGAGCACAATGTATGCTGTTTTCCACATACATTCAGCAACAAAGTCACTGTTTGAATTATTCAAAGAACTCTTATTCACAAATTTACATGCACTTGTCCACAGTAGGAGAAAACTAGAGTTTCCTATACAATATGAAAAGCAGGCCGCCTTCCCTATCACTCCCCCTCCCACTTCTTCGCCGCAGGCCGCTCATACACCACAGCATAACTCTCGCTGCCCAGCAGCAGCCGCTTGCCCTGGAACTCGTCATAGATGTTCACCCGTACCGTGGCACCGTTGAGAGTCTTGTATGCCCGGTTGTTCAGCGTAAAGGAGACAGTGTCCTGCAATCCTGCACTTGTCAGTTCCTCGCCCAGAGGCAGAACCTTCTCCGAAGGCTGGCCGAACGGATCGATCAGCTCGGCCACCAGCTTATGCTCATTCGTCCCGGCTACGTACAGCCCGCTGCGGGTTAACCGGTAGCTAAGCTTCGCCTCGATAGACTCGCGGTCCTCCGACAGGGTTGCGGTGGACTGGGTCACCGACATGACGAAGGGGAACAGCTCCAGCTTCTGAAGAGACGGCTGCGGTGCAGGATTCGTAGCGTTAAGAGCCAGACCTGCGGTATCAATATAAGCGGTCGGCACTGCCCCGGGTGCTGTCAGCTTGCCTGCGGCGATCCCTTCCCCGAGATAGAGGGTCAGCTCTGAAGCATTAATCTCCGGCGGAAGCTTACTCCAGACGGTGACGAGACTTTTCTCTAGAGGATTTAGGGCCGCCTCCGGCTGGCTGATTACCGCTTCGAAATACTGCTGATCCGCAGTTCTGTAATAACCCACCAGCTGTGACGGCTGGGTCTTGCGTAACTCCTCGTTGGTCAGTATCAGCTCTGTATAGATCAGCTTGGAATCTGTCCCCGGATAGATCCGGGTCTGTCTCTCCAGCACCTCTGCCTTCTTGCCGGTCAGTCCTATATGGAGAGGCTCACCGGCAGCAGCCGTTCTCAGGGTATTGTCCACTTGGCTGGTGAACAGGGTCAGGAAATTCGCTTTGGCCTCTCCCGAAGTATACTGAAGAATGATCTTCAGCTTCGTGAGATTATAGGAATAGGGAAGATTGCCTGCGATATACAATACGGCTGTCTCCCCGGGAACCAGATGAGTATCGGAGCCATTGATTACAAGCTGCGCGCTGCCGCTGATGTCCTTATCCCCCGCTTTCAGCAGCGCTGTAAGCGCCGGGAGCTGCACCGTGGACGCACCAGTATTGCGTAGGCTCACCTTAGTCACCACCTGATCCTGGTCCGACCACGGCAGACGTTCCACCGCTTCGAGCTTAACCACGAAGGTCCCCAGAGGGTTCTGCACAGGGTACTCTGTAGCCAGCAGATGATCCGGCTGCAAGGAATATGGAATCTGGAAAATCGCTGCCGGGAAGGCAATCCGGTCCGCTTCAGCCGGTTCAGTCATCTGCAGCCGGAGCACGCCCTGCTTGAGCTTCAGGGGCAGCTCGGCGCTGAGTTCTACGGTCTGCTCCTCCAGCGGCTTCAAGATAAGGCCCGCCAGGGCTGTATTGCTGACCGGGTAGCTGTACCCCTCGGCTGTGATGAGACTGAACGGGTACGCCGGCAGCGTCACTGCCTGATTGCCAGTGTTCCGTACACGGAATTTCAGGCTCCACTTCGCCAAATTGTCCTCCGAATACACCGCCGCACTGGCTAACTGGGTCTCAATCAGGCTGTTATTGACCTTGAGCCGTTTCATAGCGTTCACAGGTACATTAAAGTTAGGTGATTCCGCCGCAGGCAGCTTATATTCGGCAACCGGCAGCTTCATTTGCAGCGCATCGTCCTCCTGAACGAATTGCAGGGACATATTGTCCGGCTTCGTATAAGAAGGAAGGTCTGCCAGGTAATAGAGGATTCTTTTCTCCTTGGGCTGGATAGGGGTGTCAGCCTTGTCCGCCTTCAGCTCGAACATCGGGCCTCCCGGCGATACAAGGTATCCCTTCAGGCCCGTATCCTTAAGCACCTTGGCTCCCGAGTTGGTGAAGCTGACTCCAACCCTGGCATATACCTTGCCGTCCACCTTATAGATATGCATGCTTTCTGCCTTGCCGGTCACCGGCAGCCCTCCCAGAGTCAGCTTCTTGCTCTGGCCCTTGGGAGTCACTGTAGAGTAGGAGCCGGGAATCGTGAACATTCCCAGCTTCTTCTGGTAATTCGCCTGGCTGAAATCCCAGCCGAATAAGGCGATGCGGACTCCGTTAATTTTGGCAGCTTTTCCTGCATTGACGTAGTACGTCACCGGTTGACTGCTGTTAGCCGGAATAGACTTGACCGCAGCACTGCCTGTTACCGGCTTGCCTTGAATCACAGCACCGCTTGAAGTGGTGACCTTAGAGAAATAATCGATCAGGCTTACATTGCTGCCCGTTCCGTTGTAGTAATTCAAGGTGTACGTGAGTATATTCCCGCTCTCCTGAGGCTGAAGTGCTGCGTTCAGGAGCTTCACACTCACGCCGCTTTTCAAGGAGACCGCCCCCAGTTCCTCGAGAGTAGGTAAGGCGGTGGCCGCCGCTGTTCCCGCTGAAGATTTAGCGGCAGCCGTATAGGCTCCGAAGGCGATGGACTGGCTGAGAACCACCAGGCTTAGCATGGCAGCAGCATATTTTCGCTTGGAATGATACATGATTCTGATTCTCTCCTCCCTTAACTTCGCTTACGCTTGCGGCAGCCGCATCTCGAATCTTGTCCATATCTCGTTACTCTCCACAGACAGAGTTCCCTCATGCTGCTCTACGATGTTCCGCGCAATGAACAGACCCAGACCCGTGCCGCCATCCTGATGAGTCCGCGCCCGGTCCCCGGAATAATACATCTCGAAGATATGCGCCTGCTCCTCCGGCGGAATGGGATTCCCGTAATTGATCACCTCAACCGCTACTGCACCTGAATCAGGACGGCTGTTAATATCCACATATACGCCTTCCTGCCCATAGCGGGCGGCATTGGTCAGCAGGTTCCCTAAGACCCGTACCAGCAGATCCCCATCCCCATAGACGTTTAGGCCGGGGGTAATCTTCAGCCGGGAGGTCAGGCCATTCCGCTCAAATACCGGATATAGCTCCTCGTTCAATTGCCGGAGCAGCTCGCCGATATCCAGGTGCGTCTTCACCATAGGCAGCGTGCCATAGTTCATCTTGGTGATTTCGAACAGTCCGTCAATCAGCTTCTCCAGCCGCTGGGACTTGGTGAAGGCAATGGTGGCGTAGTGTCTGATCGTCTCCATCGGCAGCTTCTCCTCCTTAAGGATCAGATCCAGATAGCCAAGCACAGAGGTGAGCGGCGTACGCAGATCATGGGCCAGATTGACAACCAGCTGGTCCTTGCTGCTCTCAGCGAAATCCCCCCGTTGCACCGCTGCCAGCAGCTTAGCCCCTGCCGCATTCAGATCCTCTGCAATCGCGCTGAACTCATCCCTTGAGGCAATCTTCACCTGATTCTGAAACTCCCCGTTAGCCAGATGGTGAATTCCGCTAGAGATCTCATTAAGATAACGGATATAGGGCTTGGTGAACTTGAAAAAGAAGATCAGCATCAGCGGAATGAACAGCATCAGCGATACGTTGAAGTCCCCGAGCTTGTAGATGAACCGGCGCACTTCCGCCTCCGGGTCCTCCCACTTCACCCCGGAATAGTAGAGCTGAAGCAGCTTATGATCCCATAGGTCAGACCGGCTGAGAGCAGCATGCTTACCCCCAGGAACTGGACTAATCTGGCCCGGAAGCCCCGGGTCCGCTTAGTCATTGAACGTGTACCCGACGCCCCAAATGGTCCGGATGAAGCGGTCCTTATTCTGATCCTCGCCCAGCTTCCTGCGCAGCGTACGGATATGCACCATCACGGTATTGCCGGATTCGTAGTACGCTTCGCCCCATACCTGCTGAAAAATATTCTCCGCACTAAACACCTGCTTGGAGTGGCTGGCCAGCAGATAGAGGATATCGAATTCCTTGGGCGTGAGGTCAATGGCCTTCCCGTATAGCGTAACTGTATGCCGGTCAGGGGATATAACAAGCCCGCCCGACTCCAGCACCGGGGCCTGCTGGGCAGCCGGAGGCTGGCTGAACTGCCGGGAACGCCGCAGCTGGGAATTGACACGGGCCAGCAGCTCCATAGGGTTGAAGGGCTTAATCATATAATCATCCGCTCCCATCACAAGGCCGGTAATCTTATCGAAGTCTGAGGTCTTGGCGCTTAAAAAGATAATCGGCAGGTTATGCTTCGCCCGGACCTGGCGGGTAACCTCGTACCCGTCCAGCTCCGGCATCATAATATCCAGGATCGCCAGATCAATGGACTGTGACTGAATGGCCTGCACCGCGGCCCGGCCGTCAGGCACCTGGATACAGTGATACCCTTCCTTCTGAAGGTGCAGGGCAATCAGGTCGGCAATCTCCATTTCGTCCTCTGCGATTAGAATCGTGGTTCGCTTCATACCGGGACCTCCCAGGCCTTGATCTATTCGTTAAGGTACGTAGTCGCCTTGTTCTGAATCAGCTTGGCCACATCCTCAGCCGTCTTCTGTCCGCTGAAGAACGCGTTTGCTTCCTCGCCGATGATGCTCAGAATCTTCACATCCATCATGGCGAAGTTATCCGCTGTATCCATCATGTCTTGGAACACCTTGAATTGTCCCTCTGGAACACTGGCAAGCTTGCCGTCCGGGAGCTTATACGTTCCGCTCTTCACCTGCTGCTGAAGCTCACTGAACTGCTTGTCATTAAGCGATCTGAGCAGGGAAAAGCCTTCTCTGCTCTGCAGAGACTGAACTTCATCAGAGAGCAGGAATTCCATGAACGTCCAGGCTTGTTCGGCAACCGGCGATTTGGCCTGTATCGCAAACGTATAGTTCGGAATAATTCTCATGGCACCGGAGTTTCCGCTATGCGGCTTATACAGCAGCTTCGGATTGGCGAAATTGGTATACGGAACGTTGATGAAATCCGCCGGGTTCTGTATAACGGCAGAATAGAACAATTGATTCTCGGCTTCGACCGGCTCGGTGGTCATCAATTTCTCCTGATACATCTCGTTAATCTCCCGCATCATAAATATGAAGGCAGGGGAATTGAACTTGGCCTTGCGCGCAGCTACGTCTACGAACTGGTTATAGCCGTCGACCACCATCTCCTGAAGTAGCATATCCGGCGGATTATTCGGAAGCGCATAGCGGTGTGCGGACCCCTCCTGCTGCTCCGATGCAATCAGCGATTTGGAGATTTTCTTCCAATCCTGCCAGGTCCAGCTCTTATCGTTGATCTCCGCTTGCTTAAGTACATCCCCGTCTCCAAGGAATGCTCTCAGGCTGAACCCGGACGGAATGATATAGGTGCCCCCGTTCACCTTCAGCGCATTCAGCACATTCATTTGCAGGTCCTCCTTCTTCAGCGTCTTCGACTGCTTGAGGTAATCATCCATATCAAGGAATAGCTTCTTGCTCACGTAATCACTGGCGGGCAGGCTGCCCGTTTCATAAATATCGGCTCCTTTGCCTGAGAGCAGTGCCGTACCGGCGGTTTTCTGATACTTCTCATAATCCGGACCCTCCATCTTCTCGCTGATCCCCTTATACGCCTGAATCTGCAAGTCTATATCCGGATAAGCCTGTTCAAACTTCTGCTCTACCGCACGGTAGAACTCACTATCCTGCTGAACCGATAACGTAAGAACCGTCTTTCCTCCTGCGTTTGGAGCTTCTGCACTGTTCCCTGAACTACATGCTGACATCATCGTTGTAAAAGCAAGGCTCATCCCCAGCCAGCCCATTTTGTTAATCCTCTTCATCTTTCACTACCTCCAATAATTGTTCGTATAGTAGACCGTACTCCTACGGCTATTGCAGACGTACGCGGTTCCCGTCCTGCAAGGGCTCACTGCTCTCCAGAATAATCTTCTCATCCCCATACAGGTTATCCGCCATAATCATGCTGTCCGGGCCGTTCGTGATACTGGAGCGGATCTGAACCTCACGGGCGACAAACGTATTGCCTAGTGCCCCCCGCTGCTCCTCGATGGTATAAACGAAACTGCGCCCGCCCGTCTGATGGATGGCCTTAGTCGGTACCACCACTCCCTCCTGAAGGGACGGCTTCTTCATCTGGAACTGAACCTGCTCTCCCCCCTGAAGCGAACCGTCATTCATTACAATGAAGACCGTCTTCTGTGCGATGTCCTCCGCCCTGCTGGTATCCTCACTGGCCGGACTTCCGGCACGCGCCTCAGCGCTCTTGATCTCTGCAATCTGTCCCGGCAATATCCGGGCCGATGGCCCCTCAGCAGAATGAACCTCTACTTCAAGCTTCTCCCCCAAGGTAATTCCCAGGCTGGATAATAGCCCCGCGTCCGCTGTGAAATCGAATTGGAATCCCTCACGGCTGCTCGACAGCACCAGATCCGGCTCGCCTGATGACATTATCCCCGGGAGGGCATTCAACCGGGTTACAATCCCGTCGAAGGGTGCCTTAAGCTGCTGCTCCGCAGTTAACCGGTCTCTCATCCCGGCAATTTTACGCGCCTGCCTGGCCTGGTCCTGCTTGCCTGCTTCAATCTCGCGCCGGGCCTTGCGAATCTGGAGCTCATCCCCTTCCGCATACGTCTGAATGAATTGATCCTGCAGGGTCTGCTGCCCGAGCTTTTGCTGATCCAGCAGCGCGATTTCATCCTGCAGCCCGGCTTCGGCAGACTGGCTGTCATAGAGAATCAGCCTCTGTCCCTTCTTCACCCGCTCCCCCTCCTGCACAAGCACCTCCCGGGGCTTCCAGCCGCTGCCATTCTGGAGCTTCACTTCATTTACGGGCCGCAGTATTCCGCTGCCCTCCAGTGTGAATTCAAGGCTCTTGCTCTGCGGCGTGACCGTCGTCACCTTAGGCAAGGTCAACGACTGCAGCGTATTGCTGAAGAAGGTGAAGAAGAGTAACACGCCCAGCAGCAGCAGGAAAGCTATTTTAATGTTTTTTTTGCGCCTGCGGTCTGCGGGCACTCCTGTAATCTCCATTTCCCCGTTCTCCTCCTATTTCTCATAAGTCCCTCATATGCAAGCCCTAGCCCTTGATCCCGGATAACTGAATGCCCTCAATGAAATACGTCTCCGCATACAGGAAGAGCAGCACCATCGGAGCCATGTAGATGACGGAAGCAGCAAACGCAAGCCCCTTCTCACTGCTGACATTCGATAAGTAGACGGACAAGGGCTGACGCAGCGGATCATCCAGGAAAATCAGCGGCTGCTCCACCATATTCCAGTAATCGACGAATAAGAGAATCGTAAGCGCGGCCAGACCCGGCTGAACCATGGGAACAATAAGGGTAGCAAAAATCCGTAAATGTCCGGCTCCATCCATCTTGGCCGCTTCGATATAGGCATACGGAATATCCAGCATGAACTGCCTGAGCATGAACACACCGAAGGCCGCAAAAATACCAGGCAGGATAATGGCCCCCGGGCTATTCAGCAGTCCCAGCCGCTCGGCCATGATATAATTAGGCACCAGGGTTACCTGAAAGGGCATAAGCATCGTCAGGACATAGACCAGAAACAGGAGCTCCCGGCCCCGGAATCTCAGCTTGGAGAATGCGTAAGCAGCCAGTGCAGCTATAAGCGTCTGTCCGGCAATGATAGGCACCACCAGGAACACCGAATTCCAGAACATCGACAGGTACACCGGGCTCTCCAGCAGCACCTTGCCGTACTGCTCCAGGGAGACCTGATCGGGCAGCCATTTCAGATTGGCGAATGGATCGCTCCTGCCCTCTATGACCGTGTTCATTTGTCCGACGGGACTGTAATTGATCTCAATCTCACGGCTGCTCATGAACGAATTGATGAGTGTGACCCCAATCGGGAACAGCATCAGCAGGGCAATGACTCCCATAATGACGGTTAATATTAGCTTGGGTAAGACTTTATCCACTGGCATAATCTCTCCACCTCTATTCCATATTTCGACGGTACCGGCGCTCCATGGCGAACAGCCCGAGAACAAGGATAAGAATGCCGCCGACCATCAGGGCAGATGCCGCTGTCATCTTCGGGAGGTCCAGGGACAGGAACATATTGTTCATAAAATGCTGCAGCATATAGATGCTGTCATGCGGATACGGTCCGGCCAGCAGATACGTCTCCCGGAATACCTTGAAGGAGTTAATGACCGACATCATGACGACAAAAAACATCGTAGAGGTTAAGTAGACCAGCGTAATGCTCCGGAACTGCCTGAGACGGCCGGCCCCTTCAATCTGGGCGGTTTCATAGTAATCCTTCGGGATCTGCTGCAGTCCGGCCAGGAACAGGATCACGTTGTACCCGATGTTTTTCCACACATACATCATCATAATGACATTCCACGCGGCCTCCGTCTTCATCCAGTCCACCCGGGCCAGACCGAAGCTGCCCAGCCACGCATTCAGCGCCCCGTTCCAGTCGAACAGGATCTGCCAGACCAGGATGATGGACGCGACAGGCACGACCAGCGGGAGAACATAAGCAGTTCTTAGCCATTTCTGAAAATACAGCTTCTTATGGAGCAGCAGCGCGAGTCCCAGCGACAGCACGATCAGCAGCGGAACACTTACCAGGCTGAAGTAGAAGGTATTGAAAGCCGCCTTGCGGAAGGAGTCTCCCGCGATCAGCTCCCGGTACTGCTGCAGGCCCACATACTGCCCGTCCACCGCACGGTCCATGAAGGAATAGAACACGCCCATGCCAAACGGAATCAGATAAAACAAGGCAAACCCGATGAGACTGGGTGCCAGAAATAACCAAGCCGCTGATGAATCCTTACGGGCCCAATTCTTCAAGTCGCTCCCTCCTTGTATTCAAGAATAGGCCCAACTATTTAAGAACAAGTCGGGTAAAGATTAAAACTTTCTTAAATTCATCACATCACAAAAAAGCCGCGGACGGATGTCTTATCCATTCGCAGCTATATTCGTGTAGCGAAAACTCACTACTTCACTGGCTGTATCTCCATGATCTTATCCCTGAACCGGTACGTCACACTAATATTCTCAATAATGGCTGTATCGTCGTAGGCCAGGGAGCCCTCGAACGCTAATGTATCGCTATTGCTCCACACCAGATGGTCCGCATAGCTGTAATTCTCATGATCACTGCGCGTCCAAGTATCCCGCTTACGCTGCGCGCCATGTCTGATTCTCGCCGACTCTACCAGCTCCGGGCTGATCGTCCCCTTCTCCACATTCAGAATTTGCACGAATTCGCTTTTATTGGAGCTCGTAACCACCGCAAGGAGCTTCCGGTCCGGGGACGGGAGGATTTCCTTAATGTACATGGAAGGGGCCGCGAAGCTGAAATACGGTTCCAGCACATCATCTTGTATACGCCAGAGTACATTCTGGGTACCGTAATCCGAATAATTGTTGAATAAGGCAAATACGATGCTCCCGTCAGCCATTTTGTGGAGATACGGACTCTGGTAGCTTTTCGACAGGATATCTGTGGCAAAAGCAGCCGACTCCGCGATCTTCGCGGAATCACTGGTCAAGAAGGGCCGTAGCTTCTGCAGCGCCAGCTCCCGCGCCTTGGGATCGTTGAAGCTCTCCACCAGCCGGTTCACCGCAATATATATCTTACCATCGTTGCCGCTGGCTAACGCCTTCAGGAATTTGTCCGCCTCATACTGCGCACGGGGGGCCAGCTCCATATCCTCCGCTGTCAGATAACGGATATAAGGCTCCTCCGTTTTATTTCTGGTGTATTCTGTGGCAAGCAGTACGGTAGAAGTCGAGCTGTATACGACTAGACAGGCGACTACGGCGATCCATCTTTTGGAGAACCTGTGGCTCCTGCTCCTGCCTCTTACTCCGCTGTGTTCAGCTGCTGCAATCAGCTCCTCGTCAATCAGTCCAATCTCCTTATACAAGTCCTCCCGCTTCATAGGTGAACACCCCCCTGGTCTAAATGAACTCTAAGCTTGTTCCGGGTCCTGAATAGGCTCGACTTCACCTTACTGCTGCTCATACCGAACCTGCCGGCGAGGGATTCTATCGAATCCGCATACCAATACCGCCTGATGAATAAATTTCGCGCTCCCTCCTCCAGCCCGTACAGGAATTCATTGATCAACTGGGCCGTTTCGCCTGCGGCATGCTCCGTTTCTACCGTCTCCGCCGCAGGCAGGCAGTCCTCCAGCTCCTCCAGAATCACCTCGAACTGGCGGCTCCGCTTCTTGGCTGTGTTATACCCATGCTTGTCGAGCGCAATATTGCGGGTGATTCGCCCCAAGAATACCAGTAGCCTCCTGGGCAGGTGAGGCGGAATAGCGTTCCACGCAGCCAGGTATGTATCGTTCTCGCACTCTTCGGTATCGGGATGGTTCGCGACAATGTTCCTGGCGATCGCCCGGCAGTAAGCACCGTATTTGTTCCGGGTCTCCGTGATGGCCTGCTGCGAGCGCTGTAAGTATAGCTGGACTATCCCCTCATCTTCCATCTGCTGTCCTCCTATACGTCCTCTTATGTATATAGTAGAGAATGCTTAGCATCCGTTGCATCCCTCTCACCAAAAATGCGATTAGCCCCCGGTTCATCACCGTTACGCTAATCGCATCCTGATTCCAACCTTAGATTAAAGCGTCGAAATGGCCCTCCGCATCCACCGTCGCCGTCCGGGGATCGGTCTGGCCGATACCCTTCAGACCGCCCTTCCACTCCATCCGCCAGGGCGGAGCCTGAACATTCTGGGCGGCAGCGCTCACATCCGTAACCGCGCTGCTTCCGGCTTTGTGCGCGAGCTGAACCTCAAGGAGACGGATCTGCCGCTGGAGCTGCTCCCGGCGGTAGGACGTCGCCTGCCCGCCCTGCGCCGCATTCACCCGGTCCAGCTCCATCATCAGCCGGTTCCGCTGCTTCTCCAGAGAACTGACATCGCTCTGTGTGCCGCCGTAGGCCATGATGACCTGTACCGGACTGACTCCTGATACACTCTGTCCTAGCATGATCCATCCCTCCAGTCCCCGGCTCCCGCCTCAAATCCAGATATCCAGATATTTGGAAGCTTCTATTCCTATCTATTAGCCTGCTGATCCCGGTATGACAACATTAAGATGCACTGCCGGCCCCCCTGATTCTGAGAATCCCCGAAAACAATTTACATAATACCCCATTTATGGTATCCTCAATGTGGATGCTATTACATAATATGTCAGGAAAGGAGGAGGCGGCTCCGTTTCTGTAGAGGGAAGGCAACTCAGCTTTACCAATCGAATCAAGGAGGAGATATGAAATGAAGAAAATAATGACCCGAATTGCAAGTCTCGCTCTCGCGACAGCCCTGCTGTTGCCTGCAATGTCGTATGCATCACCTGTGACAGAGGAGCAGAATCTGAGTCTCTCTGCGGATGCCGCTGCGGCTGTAACCAGCACCATCACTCCCGCTCCTCAAGGCTATGCATCATACCGCAATAATATTCCGCACGGCAACGTACAGCAGATTTCTTATTATTCGACTACCGTAGGCAAGTCAAGAAACGCGATGGTATACACCCCTCCGGGCTATACCCCTTCCAAGACCTACAATGTTCTCTACCTGCTGCACGGCATCGGCGGGGATCAGAATGAATGGCTGAACGGGATGAATCCGCGTAATATCCTGGACAACCTGTACTCTGAGAACAAGCTTGAACCGATGATCGTGGTGTTCCCGAACGGCCGCGCGATGGCGGATGACCGCCCGATCGGCGATATTTATGCACCGGATAAGGTAGCCGCCTTCGAGCGGTTTGAATTCGATTTGATCAATGACCTCATTCCTTACGTTGACTCTCACTTCCCTGTATACAAAAACAAGCAAAACCGTGCCCTTGCCGGTTTATCCATGGGCGGCGGACAGACGCTGAACTTCGGCCTGAAGCATCTGGACAAGTTCTCCTGGATCGGCGCATTCTCCTCTGCTCCGAATACGAAGTCAGCCTCACAGCTGATTACTAATCCGGCGCAGACGGCCAGCCAGCTGAAGCTGCTCTGGATCTCCTGCGGCGCTTCGGACGGCCTGCTCTATGTCAGCCAGAATTTCCATAACAGCCTGACCAGCATGAACGTTCCGCATCTGTGGTATCTGGATGTAGGCGGACATGAAGGCAAGGTCTGGAGCAGCGGACTGTATCAGTTCTCGCAGCGGATCTTCAAGTAATCCTGATCATAGCCTGCCCTCCCCTGATCCGCTAAGGTAGGGGGAGGGCAGCATTTCAAGATGAGCCCGGCCATACTACAAGGAGGGCAATACGATGGATGCGATAATCGATTATTATGATTCCTATGATGAGGAGGGAAGGCTGTTCAGGGATAACGGGCATCAGATCGAATGGATCACAACGATGTCTTACTTCAAAAAGCTGTTTAAGCCGGATGCCTACATTCTCGACGGCTGTGCAGGAACGGGGAATTACTCCTTTCAGCTTGCAGAATTGGGGCATAAGGTAGTTGCCGGAGATATTGTTCCTCATAATGTAGATGTCATCAGAGAGAAGCAGCGGATACGCCCGGTATTGGCTGACATGTATACAGGAAGCATCACGGATTTATCACGTTTTGACAGCGGAGTTTTTGATGTTGTTTTGAACATGGGAGCCTTTTATCATATCGGCAATGAAGACCGGCAGCTTGCCATGACCGAATGCCTGCGCGTACTGAAGCCGGGCGGATTACTCGCGGTCTCCTATATTAACAATGCCGCCGTTTCGGTATTGAGCATAAGTGATGGACTCAGGAACATGGAAGATGTACTTACCTGGCATACCAGCCAGACGAAGGATGGTCTATTCCTACATATGTCACCTCAGGAAATGGAACACATGGCGTCAGCCTATCATACAGAGATCGTTGCCCATCTTGGAACAGACGGGATCGGCTATCTTCTAGCTAATCATATCAATGGGGCGCGGCCAGAAGATTTCGAACACTGGCTTCAGTTTCATCTGCGGACCTGTGAGGATAAGAGTCTGCTCGGGTATAGTTTGCACGCACTGGTGATTATGCGAAAAGTGTAAACACAGACTCCCCTAACGGATGAATTACGTTCTGCTACGCAACCACACATTTATACATCCGGCCCACTTGCCCACGCAACGCCGAATGTGATCGGTTTTTCGATTACATTCGGCAGACGCACTCCCCATAACATAAAACAAAGCTGCACGCTCATCGCATGCAGCCCTCTCCAAGCCTCTTACAGCGCATCGACACGTAACACCTCTCTGCCGGAATCTTCTTGATGAAATGCCCGATACTCTCCTATTTCGGTTTCTACTCTACCCAAGCTCCGTATAAATCTGGAACGTCACTCCGAACTTGTCCGTCAGATCGCCGAAGCCGGGGCTGAACGGCTCCTCCCGAAACGGCATATTGACTTTACCGCCCTCCTGAAGTGCATCAAAAATTCTCCGCGACTCCTCCACACTATCCGTAGTCACGCAGATGGTTACCCGCTTCCCGCTCTCAACCGGCATACCGCCGGGAGTATCCGAGAACATCAGCTCCGTGCCGCCCACCTGTACCTTGGCATGGGCCACCAGGCTCCGTACCTCATCCGGGAACGTGTCCGGGAGGTCCGGCATATCACCATACGTCAGGATGGAGAGAACTTCAGCACCCATAGTCTGTGCATAGAACTGAATAGCCTCCTGCGTGCGTCCCTCCAGGGTGATGTAGGGAGTAAGTTTGACTGTCATTGATTGTTCCTCCTTAAATTCGGAATGGTGTCGCTTATGCGATTCATTAGTATAGACGTTCCGGCCGCGGCAGAATCATCGGTGCTCCGGCAATCCGAAGCGAATAAATAATTCAGCATCTATAAAATGATGAACATGCGCGATCTTCCCCCCGCTCAGCTCAAGCACATGAATCGCCCACGGGACCAGCAATCCGTCTTCTCCTGAGGGAACATACTGGGCAACGGCAGGCCGGTTCCCGTTCACCCGGACCGGTATCAACCGCGAGCCCACACAGTGACTGCGTGTGATCTGGTAGAAGGCCGCGAGATCCGCGCCGCCTTGCACCCACATCGTAAATGGCGGCATCGACAGGCTGCCGTTCTCCTGGAATAAGGCGAGTAGCGCCGCAATATTGTATTGTTCAAAAGCCTCCACGTACCGGGTAATCAGTCCTTCGTCCACTTCATCATCGTCAGCCTGCAAGGCCTCGGACCGGAGCTGTGCCTTCGCCATGGTTGCCCGTGCCCGCTGCATTGCGCTGTTCACTGCAGCCACGGTCATCTCCAGTGCCCCGGCGGTCTCGGCTGCCGACCACCGGAAGACCTCCTGCAGAATCAACACGGCACGCTGGCGGGGCGGCAGCAGCTGAAGCAGTGCAATGAAGGACAGCCGGAGGGTCTCTCTGCTGACCAGGATATTTCCCGGGTCATCCACATAGCCCGGAGCGGGCCAGATCCAGGAATGCTGAGGCAGGCTCTCCCGAGGCTCCGTAATGGCAGCGGCCGGTTCCGAGAGATCCATCGGCAGCGCCCTTCGCTTGGCGCTTCTCAGCCGGTCCAGACAGACATTGGTGGCAATCCGGTACATCCAGGCCCTGCGTGAGGCCTGCTGCCTCATCTGCTCCTGGTGCTTCCAGGCCCGGATCATAGTATCCTGGACGGCATCCTCCGCCTCGAAGATAGAACCCATCATCCGGTAACAATACCCGGTTAGCTCGGAGCGCATATCCTCCAGCCCGTTCAGAGTCTCGGGGGTCGCAGGGGTCTCATAGTTATGATTCATTTCAGACAGCCTCTCCTTCATGATCCGTCCAGCTCTCCCTCCATGAACTGTATGAGGTAATGTTCAGGCTGCTCAAGGAATTCCGGGAAGCTGCACAGATCTGCATACGTCTGATGCTCCACATCATAACAGCCGAGCTGCCCCTTCTTCTGCGGATTCCAGACCAGCACCAGACCGGAATAATTGTCGATATCGGCAGACAGGCGCAGCAGCTTGCGCCGGCCAGCCTTCATCTCTATCGTGTCAGTGAAGCTGAAGAAGTCAATGTACCCAATCTCATACTCATTGGGGACCAGCGTCAGGCGCAGCTCGTCCCCGGTAAGGAATTGGACCAGTTCATCCGGCAGTTTATATTTGGCCAGCTCCGCTTTCTTGTTCGCTGCATTATGGACATCCGGCGGTTCCAGCGATTTCAGGTATTCCGCCATGGCGGTATGCTTGCTGCTGACCGCAATCGTATACGGCCGCTCACCGTCCTTCTCCGTAATCAATATGTCCGCACCGCGCTCAACCAGGAAGCGGACCATGTTCATATTCCCCATCCGGGCAGCCACCGTCAGCGGTGTCGCCCCGTAAGGATAGACCATATCCGGCTTGTTATAGTTAATATCTACTCCTTGTTCCAGCAGATAGGTAAGCGTCTTCAGATCATGGTCCGAGACGGCTTGCCGCAGCACGGCACCAGCATGTTGCCGGATGTCCAGACCCAGCTCATGGATCAGCGGGATATTCTTCTTGTTGCCGTAGTACGCCTGTGAATAGGCACCTGATCCTGTCCGGCTGAGCAGGTCCAGCTTCGCGCCCTGTGCAGCAAGGTAGCGGACGATATCCTCCTTGCCATAACGAATCGCCCGCAGGAAGGCCGGATTCTGGCGGACATTCAGCTTCGCGCCATGCTCCACCAGTAGCTTCACCACCCCGGTCTGCTGCGTAATAATCGCCAGGTCTAGCGGACTGATCGTGGTACGCTTGCTAAGCTCCAGCTCCGCTTCGATATCCCAGCCCGCAGCAATCGCGGCCTGCAAGGCCGAAACATCCCCCTGATAGATCTGCAGCGCCCGCTCCGGCAGTACCTCGAATTTCCCTATGTCCTTCAGGACAATCATCCGCACTCCTCCTTATTCTTCACTCCTATGAATACAATTCGCATCCCTTCGACAGAAGCCACGCTTTCGTCTTGGCGAATACCTGCCCGGCTGTCTGTTCATAGAAAATGGCTACCTCCTGCCCACCCGCCAGATTCAAGCGGATATAGCCCCCCAGCTCCCGATAGAACAGGTAGCAGACGTAAGGATTCACAATGAAGAGATCCGGCGGATGGTCCGCCCGGTACAGGTCCGCCAGCTCTGTAAGCGTCAGCTGGCCCGCTCCCGGCGGCATCCGCAGGAAGATATGCTCGCGGGTTCCCGTCCAAGGCTCATAATAGACACTCTCCTCCTGGCTACGCCCATACATCCGGCGGTAGATGCCGTCCAGAATCAGGGCATAGCCAACGGCCTCTTCCTCTTCCCCGGCCGGCAGCGGAATCGCTTGAATCTGCTCCGCATGACGTGGCAGCCACAGCAGCCCGTTCACCCCCGGATGGACTGCCAGGAAATCACCGTCCACGGTGGTCCCGATAGCTGTACACTCCCCGATCTGCTGTTCCGTTATAGGACTGTCTTGATCATGCTCCCATAACCCGTATCCGGCAAAAGGCCGCAGCACCTCCGGGTCAGGAGCCTGCACATTCATCCAGCCCCGATACGTCCCTTCGCCGTACTGCTGCAAGAACTGGAGGTACGCTGGCGGATACAGAACGGTGTTCTCTGCTTCGAGCTGCTGCCTGTGATGCTCTGACAACCTCTTGGGCTCAGATACAATATACATTCGTCATTCCCCCGGCTTCCTGCGTGAGTTATTCATCAATAATCTTATTCTGCTGCTTCCGCCAGCCAGGCCTGCATCGCCGGAAATTCTGCCCGGTTCAGCCGCAGGGCAATGTCCGTATTCCCCTCATCCGGCGGCATCACTTCGGCAAGCACGCATACGTCCTCACGCGGCTGATTGAGTGCGAACAGCCCCTCAGCATCCAGTAGCCGCATCGCCAGCTCCATGGCCTCCAGCCGCAGCCCGAACTCATGATTCCCTGCGTCAGCCTCCAACACTGCAATGGACGGACGCGCCTGGAAGGACTGCTTGACCTCATCGAAATGCTCATCCCCGAAGCAGCAATAAGGCGAATCGGCATAAGACCATTTGATTAGCCCGGCGATTTCTGCTGCTGGTATGCTGCTGCCTTCTGCCTGTCTGGCCGCCTCCTGCTCCAGGGCTTCCCGCGACCAGGCGGAGAGGCTTGGCGCGTGTCCCTCGCCCGTTGTATATAACGTACAGTAATAGTAACGCTCCCCATTCGCAAAAAGCTCGCGGAACGCCCTCCGGGCCGCCTCCGCAATCTCCGCCGCCAACCGTTCTATTTCCTGCGCTGTATTCATGGCTGTCCTCCCTCTAACTGGCTGCTCCACTAAGGAATTCTAGGAGAACGCTCATCAATCAGCTGCTCCAGGAATCCGGCGAATGTCGGGGCGTATTCCTCGATCAGATCATTCATCAGGTCATAACGCATGACCGGAAATTCTCCCTGTTCATCGGGGGAAGAGGTGTCGAAGTAATACAGCTCATCGCTATCCGGCACGAACAGATCCATGCGATGCGGAAACCGGGCTACCCACCAATCCTCCGCCAGGTTCAGCCTGTGGATATACAGCAGATCCCAGTCGGTATACTCCCTATCCTCAGGAGCAACCAGCGTCAGAATTTGCCCGTCCCCCAGGCTCCCACCCCCATAACGGGTCAGCCACCAGCGGTAAGACGGCGGCAGCTTGAAGCCTAATTCCTCCTCAGCTTCGGCAATCCAGCTCTCCTCGGCCTCATGACCCGGAAACCACCGGATCGGGGAAGGCTTGCTTAATAACTCGGTCAGACGCTCATACATACGTTGTCTCCTCTCTTCCTGATAAGGGATGATTATAGGTTGTCAGGATGAACAGCAGCTGGCGCATCGTCATTCATGCGCAGCAGGATATACTCAATCTCCTCCAGCGGCAGCTTCAAGGTCCGGCTAACCTCATGGAGTCCCATCTCGCGGGAGAGGAGGAGGCGTGCCTGGTGGATTTTCCCTTCCAGCCAGTTATTGGCCAGCATCCAGCATTTCACCCGTTCCAGCAGCTCAGCTTGGGCAGTCTTACCGGCATGCTTGGTATACTTGGCAAGGGATTCTGCCAGATAGCTGTACAGGTGAATGCCCAAGGCCTCGCGCTGCTCATTCTTGGACATGCGCTGGTACAACTCGTAGCTTAGGCTGAGATCCAGATAGAGGGTATGATCCCCGCTGTCAAAACGTCTGAACGTTCTCCGCCCATAGCTATCAGGCAATACCCGGAACACCACAAAGATAGCATAGGGAAACTCGCATGTATTTGCCAGTTCCTCTAACGGCATCAATTCATCTCTAAGTACACCCACACAGGTTCCATGGGTATCCAGCGTAAAACCCAGTTGCATATTAGCACCCCTCCCCCCGCGCTTAAGACATGCTTGAATTATTTCCCCCTTCTATAGGCGTCTGCCAGTTGGACCAGATACCAGACGGCCGCACCGGTCAGGGCCGCGAACAGCAGATTAATACAGCCGAATACAAGAAATAACTTGGCTTTGCCCGGCCCGATCCGCACAGCAGCAATAAGCTGGAGAATCGCAGGGAGCAGGAACATCAGCCAGGAGACGGTGATCAGCTTTTCGGTCTTGAAGCTCCACCATACCGCACTGCATGATAGAGCCAGCACGCCCCAGGTACACGCCAACTTCAGCGCCATCTGTTCCCCTCCCTTTCATGGATAATCCAATAGATCAGCTAGGCCCTGGCTGCCTATGGATCACGAGTCCGTATTGTCTGACCATCCAGGAGTTGCTTAAATCTTCAGCCGCCGCATGGCTTATGCGTGCAGAGGGCTTCTGTTCCTCCATCGCCTCCGGGTCTTGCGCGGAGAAGCGGAGAGGCTTGGTCATTTTTTGAATAGAGCCGGTAATTAGAAATCCCCTCATTTCTCGCAAAAAAACCAAAGCTCTCCGTATCCGGCAGAACCGGCATCGAATAGATGAAGAAGGGGCGCACCCCGCTCTCTTTTCCCGCAGCTGTATAATATTGATAGAAGGCGCGATACGACTCCACCACCTGATTCTGATCATGCTCTGTATGGGTATAATTGGTTAAATAATACCGCATCTGCGTGGGCTCCAGAAGCTCTACAACTCTCTTAAGCTCCCCGGGTGTGATGAAGAAGCGCAGCTTGTAGAATCCGCTGTTTTTTAGCATCTTCTTCTACCATTCATACGTAACAAAGCGCGCTCTGAGCGTCTCTTCATACGGTAACCATTCCGCATCGCACCATAGAGACATTCCAGTAATTTCAGACAGGCGCTCCACCGCTTGCTCCGGGCCCGTAAGGCTGATGAATGCGCCGAAGCTCTCATCTTCAGTCTGCATCCCGAGCACCCGCTGGATATATTCGTCTGCTATACGCTCTTCCCGCAGCTGTTCAATTTCCTCCCGGGTCCACGGCTCACAGAAGATTCGTTCGGCCTGGATCTCCCCCTGCTCAAAGAACGACAGCTCGAAGATCTCCTCATTCATATATGCCACCGTCATCACCGGCTCCTGTAGCAGCCCGGACAACGTTCTGCCTGCCTTTTTCACCGTACCCCATACGAAATAATCGTGAAGCACGCTGATCCAGCCCTCATTACTTTGGCTTACATAGATAACGGCCTTACGCTCCGGTGTGTCAGGATAACCCAGTACTTTGCCATGCTTCCCGGTCAGCTCCTGTAAGGCTTGAAGCGTCTTCTCCAGGTCACCTGACTTGATATGCAGATTTGCAAACGATCTTCCCACGGATGGATGGCCTCCTTTAATGGCTTGTCTATAGTGACTTGACATACTAACATATAAACTAGATTTCATTTATTTTACCAAATTAATGCAAGGAGGAGCTACCTTGAACAAGAAATTCCTCTTGGCCAGATGGCAGGACGACCAGCTCTCTGAAGTGAACCGCTGTCTAGCTGCGATTTCAGGTAAACATAATCTCCATCAAAAGGACCGTTCCTTTCCCATCTCCCCTTATGGACAGACGCAAACAGGACTCAAGGATTACCGGGGAGTTACTCTGACCGAGAGCATACAGTACCTCACTCTACAGGATATTGATTTCTCTTACTCACGTTTCGAGGATGCGGCAACCTTGAACACCTCAACGCTCACCCGTTGTTGGCTGGATGGTGTAAGACTGGACAACAGATTCGTGACCCATACCTTCAATCACTGTTCCTTCCGGGGAGCGAAGCTGAATGGTGCCAGAATGAGCAAGACGTTCCAGGATTGTGATTTCACAGACTGCAACTTAAGCAAAGTGATCGCAAATGATGTGTCCTTCACCCGCTGCCGCTTTGATGGCGCTAACTTCCGCAGTGCCTTATTGTTGTATTGCCGGTTCGAGGAATGCAGCTTTGAGGGGGCGCTGTTTCAAAACGGGTCGGTCGCCGGAAGCCGCTTTGCGGGAGACGCCCGCTTACTCCCTGAGTGGGGAAATACGATACTGGATCATGTTAAATTTGAGGATTGACCACCCCGTCTCCTTTTCTATCATTGGAATGGTCACTTTTGTCATTTTATCTTCTCTTTAATAATGTCTATCATACTTCTCCCAGTAGCTATAATAGCCTCCTCTGCCGGGCGCGGGTTCCATCCCAGAAGACGTTTGGCCTTCTGATTACTCGTTGACATATCCTGGCCCAGAAGAGTAGCTATCATTCTTAGCTTGGGATTGAACAGCGCCGCGGCGCGGACAAGCAGATTGGGCATTTCCCTCGTAGGCACTTGTTCTGCGTCCTGCCCCAGGTGCTTCCGCAGAATCCGGGCTACCTCCAGCGTAGAGAGATTCTCGGCGCTGGAAGCGATGAACCGTTCCCCGCTGGCTTCGGGACGCACCATAGCCAGAATATGCAGTGCGGCTACGTCCCGGACATCCACATAATCGGAATAGATCTTGGGGACCGACTTCAGCTTGCCCTCCAGCATGTTGCGGACAATCTCATTAGAGTGAGAGTAATCCTTGCCCAGAATGGGTCCCATCACACCGACGGGATTGACTGCAGACAGCTCCAGCCCTCTGCCTTCATGGCGGATGAACTCCCAGGCTGCCTGTTCAGCGAGGGTCTTGGATTTTTGATAGGGATGGATGTTCGCGTCTGTATTGGACCAGTCCTCTTCAGTATAAGAGCCTGCATGCTGCTTATGTCCCACTCCAATGGCTCCGAAGGCAGAGGTTAGGACCACACGTTTGACCCCGGCCTCGCGCGCTGCTCTTAGCACCCGCAGAACCCCCTCACGCGCCGGCTGAATCATTTCATTCTCGTCTTTATATATCCGATTAGGCGTTGGAGAAGCTACATGAATCACATAATCCGCCTCCTTCACCGCCTGATTCCAGTTCTTATCCGAAGTCAGATCAGCCTCTATAAACGACAAGTCCTCTATATTAGCCCCGCCGCCCGCCAACACCATGGCCTTCACTTCATCCTGTCTGCCCATAGACCGCAGAGTAGCCCGAACACGATAATCCTTCTCCAGTAATTGCACAATAATATGCACAGCGATGAATCCTGAGCCTCCGGTCACCAGCACTACAGGCTTGTTATGCTCTCCCATAATCAATATCTCCTCCGGTAGACGTTACACTTGTAACGTGTTTTACCCTATAATAAGGCTGGACCTTATCGCTATCAAGCCGTTAACAGGCATGTGTGACAGAATGGAGGAACTGTAATGGCAGCCACCGATCATGCACAATTGATCAAAAAAGACACCCGGGAATGGATCACGATTGCCCTGCTGGAGCTGCTGCGGACGAAAAAAATGTCAGAGGTGACCATCTCGGAGCTTGTCAAAAAAGCCGGGGTCAGCCGGATGGCCTTCTACCGGAATTATGACAGCCTTGAGCAGGTCGTGACCGGATACTATGAGCCTAAGTTTGCCGATATCTTCTATAAAATCGCCCACAAACCGAATCACGAGCAAAAGATAACGGATCTGACCCGCTTTTTCCAAACCTTCTCCGCTGATTTCCGCCTGGCGATTGAAGGCAATTTCACAGGGCTGCTGTATCAGATCTTCAAGCACCATATTGCACAGTTCTACGATGAGCTGATTCCGTTTCCAGACTGGAACGGGGCAAGGCGAGAGTATTGGATTCATTTCATGAGCGCCGGCGTATTTGAGATCTGGATCATGTGGATCAGGAATGGCCAGCAAGAGACCCTGGAGGAGATATCCGCGCTTATCCGGCTTTTTCACAAATAATTATCATCCATTCTAGCCATAATAATGCAGATTCGCGCATCCCATACAAAGGAGCAGTTGATTGTGAAAAAGCTATGGTTAACGGTGTTTACTCTTGGGCTCGTCTTCAGTCTGGCCCAAGCTGCGGTTCCGGTACAGGCGCTCGCGGCCGCAAAGAAGGAAGCTGCCTGCATAAGCCCGCAAGTGGTGCAGCTGAGAAGCGAGATGCAGCAGGTGTGGATTGACCACACCATTTGGACGCACAACTATATTGTCAGCGCCCTCTACAATAACCCGGACCAGAAGGATGTCCTGGAGCGGCTGCTCAGGAATCAGGAGGACATCGGCAATGTCTTGGGGCGTTATTACGGGGAAGCGAACGGCAGCAAGCTGGCCGGACTGCTGAAGGAGCATATTCAGATCGCCGGACAGATTGTCGCGGCCGCCCAGAAGGGCAATGCGGGAGAGGTACAGAAGCTCCAGGCCGACTGGCACCGGAACGCCGATAAGATTGCCCGCTTCCTGAGCGGATTGAACCCGAACTGGCCCGTGAAACAGGTGCAGGATATGCTGTACGAGCATCTTCAGCTTGTCACGGACATCGTGCTTGATATCCTCAAGGCAGACTATCCCGCTTCCATTGCTGCAACCGACAAGAATGAGGTCCATATGATACATTTTGCCGACCTGTTGACTGAGGGGATTGTGAAACAGTTCCCGGAGAAATTTTAGGGAAGCAAATAGGCTTTTCACCATCTCGCAAAGGAGGGTGAAAAGCCTTTTTATTGCGGTCAAAAGATCTTTTTCAGCAAACTGATCCTTTCTTAAAGTGTGAAGCCAAAGGAACACTTATATAATAATCATTTAAGTTTTCTTCACTCATTGCTCGACCACGACCCGGTTATCCGAAGATTCTGTAAAGGAAGGAGCCGGCAAATCACGCTCATAGCTTTGCTCGTGCCCTCTGAGCTTCTTAGCCCGGTACTGCAATCTCCAGCCAATGCGATAAATTTCAGTCTTATAGCGGTTGTATTCACTCTGTTCCAAAGTGGTTCTCTCCCTCCGAATTTATATTACATATGTAAGTAGGGAAATTTCGAGAGGAAAACAACAACCAAATAAGAACATTTGTTCCTGTATATTATACCATTTTTTTATATTTAGTGAAATGGTTGTGAAACAAGAAGGTCAGTTTCCCTATCCTAAAAGCATAAATTGAGGAAGGAATGAATACATGAAGATTGAAGATGTGGTACCTTTGATAACCAATGTAGGTTTTCCGGTCACACTCTGCTTTATTTTGATTCGTTATGTGCTGGATACCATAGGGGAGAAGTTAGAAAAATTGGATACTTCGTTGCATTTACTCACTCAAGCAATTCAGTCCTTGGAGGAACAAGAAAAAACAGGGGATATCAAAGCGGTACGTAAATAGGCGCATTGGTTCAACAGACTTAGGGAGCTGCGTTAGCCGCAACTCCCCTAAGAAAAAACCATTTTTTAATTATTATTTATATTCACAGACACAGTGCTGTAAATGCTTGATTTTAAATTTATACCACTGCTAGATTTATGGAGAAGTTAGTAATTGTTCGAGCATATCCGAAAATGACTTATAGTCGAGCTTACTTACTATAGAATAATTTTGAATCGTTTCTTTCTTACTTTTATCATAAACGTAAACATATTTTTCATTAAGGAATGCGACACGGAAGAGGAGCTTTTGATTTTCTTTTGAATAGATAAACACATCATACTCAGAGGCAGCATCTACTTTATCAAAATTAGATGTTTTCTTTAATTTGAGATTAGACATTGGTTGAAACACTTTTCGAATCTGATTTTGATCAATGACAGTTACATCTTTACTTGGGACCGAATCTGTTTTAAGAGGTATTCGGATAATTTGAAGAGTAACGTTTGTATCATCAATCTTATTGAGTACCGCTTTATCCATAGTTGTAGATAAGCTCATAAAAAAATAAATCCCATAAATAATAATTCCAATAATTACAATTCCCGCTATTATCCAGTTTGACTTACGCTCCTTCATTACAATTCACTTCCTTTTCTAGTATTAATATACTGCTCCACAATCGCCACTTTCCAACTATATACTAATTCAATGAAAAATAGATGCTTTAAATTCATTTCTAGGCTCAATATAGAAGTTACGATAATACGGGACAAAGAGAACCTGATACAATAAGTATCAGGTTCTCTTTGTTAAATAATCTTATACTATTTCCCAACCACTGCCTGAATGTGCTCTCTCGATAACCCCTTTTCCAGAAACAAAACGAATAATTGTACCATTTTGTAAAGAGAATTCAAGGAATGGGAAACGAATTTGAAAAAGGTCGTACCTAGTCAACGGCTGCAAAGTCCGGGCCATTTCAGTCATTGCGGATACCCCATTCTGAATAACTTTCCCTGTATCATTCCCTACTCCACCAAACAAGCTTGCTACAAGACTTGCCACTCCAACAGCAACTCCGGCAGGCGTACTAGTAACAAAAATAAGTCCAAGAATTGTAGCTGAAAATCCACCAAGCGCACCGCTCAAGGATACTGTATCAGCCGAGGAATCACCTCAATGCCCATAAACATAGGAGTAGTTTTGTGCGTCACGCATTTGTTGTAGTTGAGAAAGACTAACCGTTACAGAAGCTGCATATTCACGACTTGTTGCCATAAAGAATCTACCTCCAGATTAATATTTTTTTGAGAATCCAAGGCGCCTTGTTTTGTTTCTCACTTATAGGGATATTTTTTATAACGTTTAACAACTCTTAATCTTTACTTTTTAAGTCTAGAACTCTCTGGAGTCACGCCCAAGCCTCAACGAATTCTTAAAAAACACAGATCCAATAGATCCACGATGCGTGTTCCGTAACACACACAACAAAAAGGCTTTTCTACTCCCCTCAGAAGAGGGAACGCGAAAAGCCTGTTTCTGTGTTTAATGTCTGCGCGCTTCAATAAATCTTCCCCAGCAGTTCGGTAACTTCCTCCAGGGTAAGGCCGAAGGACTTGTAATACTGAATGTCGCTCCCCATCTGCTTCAGGACCATCTCGTTACGAATCCGCAGCATCTCCTCCGGCGTGAATTCGGCGACAAAGCAGCCTTTGCCGGTTACCGTGTTGATCAGCCCGCTCCGCTCCAGCTCCTCCCAGGCCTTCTTCACCGTGATGACACTGACACCAAGTTCCAGCGCGGCCTGGCGGATCGGCGGCAGACAGTAGCCGCTCTCCAGCTCCCCCTGGAGAATCTGCGCGCTGATCTGTTCATGCAGCTGCTGATAGATCGGCTTCTCGGAGGTGCTGGATATCGTTACATTCATAGAATCTCCACTTTCAGGAATCTCTTCGCCGCAATCCGGTAGGCCAGCAGGTTACAGGCAATGAAGATCAGGACGCCGCCGGCCAGAATGGAGAGCTGCAGCCCTGTCCGGTCCAGCCCGGAGCCGTAGAACAGGCTATGCAGCCAAGCATTCTGGATACCAGCCCACTGGACCGCAGCAGCGAACAGGACGGCTGCAACGGTCGATGCCGTGGTCGCTAGACCATACTTATAAGCTGACTTATAGTATATCGGAATGAAGATGAGATTGAAAAGCGCCATCATAATGAAGCACATACCCCAGAAGCCCATATGCGGCGCAAAGAAGAAATATTGCATCTTCGGGTATAGCTGAAAGGTAAATATACTGGCAATCATGGCGACCAGCAGATGCATCAGCTCCAGAATGACAAGTACAGTGACTCTGGACTTCACAATATCGCTCTTGGTCACAGGCAGTATGGTGCTGAACATCAGATCATTCTGGCTTTTGAAGCCGCCGAACATGTTCGGTACCGTGATGAAGCAGAAGTACAGCGGGACCAGGAAATAGAGCCAGCCGGGAATCAGCATAAGGCCGCCCATCAGGAAGGGCAAGACGAAGAACCAGGGATTAACGCCTAACTTCAAATCCTTCAGCACCAGATTATACATATACACCCTCCTTTTTGGCAAAGTAGATCATGATGTCATCCAGAGTCGGGATGGCCGTGTTAAGTGTCCAAGCAGAATCAATATCCCGGGTATGGATCAATCCGGTGAAGCCGAAGGAGTTGGTTTTGTAAGAAATCAGGCGGTCCTTCACCCTGCTCAGGTCAGCCTCGCTCCCGCTAATCAGGCGGTAGGATTCCTTGAACTCATTTTTCTCGCTACTTGCCACAATCTGCCCTTGTTCAATGAAGGTGATGTAGTCGGCACAGCGTTCCAGGTCGGAGGTAATATGGGTGGAGAACAGAATGCTAAGCTCCCCGCTGACAATAAGCTCCTGGAAAATATCGAGCAGATCATCCCGGGAGACCGGATCGAGTCCGCTGGTCGGCTCATCCAGAATGAGCAGCTTGGCGCCATGCGACAGAGCGAGAGTCAGGCTGTACTTAACCTTCATGCCGGTGGACAGCTCAGCGATCTTCTTGTTCTCGTCCAGCTTAAACCGGCTCAGATACTTGTAATATGTGTCATTATTCCAGTTCTTATAGAACTTCTTCGTGATTCCCGTCAGCGTCTTGATCCGGCTGCGGGTGTAGAAGTTAATATCGCCGAAGGCACAGCCGATGTCCTGCTTCAGCTCCATCTCGTGCTCTGCGATGTTCTTGCCAAGAATGTGAATCTCGCCGCTGTCCATCTGAATCATATTTAGAATGGATTTGATCGTCGTTGTTTTGCCGGCGCCGTTCACGCCGATGAAGCCCATAATATATCCCTGCTCCAGTTGAAAAGATACGTCTTTGAGCTGAAAATTCGAATATCTCTTATTTAAGTGTCTAATATCCAAGGCCAGCATAACAACCCTCCCCAATAAATTGTGTATTCCGTGTATACACAATGTATCATGGAGATTTCACAAAGTCAACGGTTCAGTGAAGATTAGGCTGCCGCCTCCGCAGGCTTCTCCTTCGGCTCGCGCCGGAAGAACGGCTTGCCCTTGGACCAGTTAATGAACGGCTGCTCGATGAGATAATACGAGAGAGTCGCCACTGCGTAAGAGATGACCACAACAGACATACTGATGCCCAGCCAGCGCCACACATCCCTGACCCCGGAATAATGGAAATCCTGAATGCCGTACTTCTCGATTAAGGTAATGAACAGATAGTGCCATATGTACAGGCCAAATGACACTTTGGCCGTATACCGGAAAAAGCGGTTATCCAGCACACGTCCGGCGTATCGGCTGAACGGTGCCGAGAACAGCACGATTCCGAACAATATGGCATAGACCGGGAACATATACGGCTGCTGCTGGAGACTGAAGTCGAATTCACCTGCGTGGCGCATCCGCCAGATCAGGAGACCGGCAAGGCCCAGAGCAAGTACTGCAGCCGCATCGAACACACCCAGCTTGCTGAGCCGCTGCATTCTGGAGCGGTGCTGGAGCAAGGCATTCGTAATGCCTGCGGCCAGAATGCCGATGGTGAAGTGGCCGAAGAAGCCGACCGGATTGTAATTCGGCATCCAGAATTTCGCGCCGCCAACCTGGCCGTAGTCCCAGCCCCGGCCCTGCTCGCCCGGCGTGAGCCACTGATGAATGAGCGCATTGGCGGCCAGCACCAGACCGAAGACGGCGACCCAGAACAGGACCGCCTTACCGAAGGAATGCCGCTTGCCGAGCATGAATAACACTGCCATGAAGAGTGGCATCAGCAGATAGCAGATGACCTCGAAGCTGATGGACCAGAGCGGTCCGTTCAAGTCGGAGGGGAAGAACGTGGTGTAGTGGAAGCCCGAGGTGAAGGTGAAGGCTGCTGCAATCCGCCGCCCCAAGTACTCCATCGGAATGTCCAGCCTCCAGGTCAGGAGCAGACACACCAGCAGTGACACGTAGAAGCCTGGCATGATTCTCGCGGCACGGCGCAGAGTGTACGTCCGCAGGCTCGGATACGGCCCGTTACCGAGATACGCACTCCAGAAGGGGAACGACAGCAGGAAACCGCTTAACAGAAAAAACAGACTGACCCCGCTGTTCCCCAGAAGCAGCACGGATTGCAGCTCCTGGAGCCAGGGTTTTTGTGCGGGCATGGTCAGCTTTTGCGACAAGTGATGCAGGATGACTGACAGGCAGGCGATCGCACGAACGCCATCCGCTCCTGTCAGCCGGGTATTGCCCAGACGAATCGTTGACATCAGCTCAAATTCCTCTTTTCATGAGTGAATTCCTGAATATATCGCGCAGACCGGTCTCAGGTACTCTATCTTTCCATATATCAAGGCCAAATCCTTCAACGATTCAAGGCGTCAACGCATAAAATTTTTCAAACCGTGTTTTCTATTCTATTATTGTGAATTATTTGTATTATTGGAGGTTTTAATATAAACAACCGCCGACATTGAGCATAACCGCCTTCGTAAGATAAATGTAGTATAATACACGATAGGTGACGGCCATATGTCACCGTTTCATACCCACATCCAGAAAGAGGGAAGCGGATGGACAAGGTCGAACGGCTGATTACCATCATCATGATTCTGCTCAAAAAAGACATTGTGCCCAGCAGTGAATTCGCCCAATTATTCGGCGTGTCCAAACGGACGATTCTCCGCGATATGGAGACGCTCAGTCTGGCGCACATTCCTATATACACTACTCCCGGCGTGCAGGGCGGCTACGGCATTATGGAAGAATACAAGATGGACAAGCGGCTGCTGAGCAGCTCTGACCTGGAGAATATACTGGCTGCACTCGGCGGGCTGGGGCAGATTCTGATCAGCGGGGATGTAGCCATGACGCTCCGCAAAATAGAAGCGATGGTAAGTCCCACCGCTCCTAAAGGGTCCGTTCAGCTCTCCTTCTATGATTGGGCGGGCCGCGCTGAGCTTGCCGGAGCCTTGAAGCTCTGTCAGGAAGCCATCGCCGGGCGCAGGCTGCTGACTTTCGGCTACACCGACAGAGCAGGCACCCCGACGGTACGGACGGTGGAGCCTTACCAGCTTCATTTCAGCGAATCGAGCTGGTATCTGAAGGGCTTTTGCCTGGAGCGGATGGGGCCCCGGATGTTCAAGCTCTCCCGGATGGAGCAGCTTGAGCGGAGTGAACAGACCTTCAGCCCCAGAGCAGACATGCTGGAGTGGACGCGGAAGGCAGAAGTTTCGCCGGAGTTAACCGAAGTCAAGGCCCTGATCTCACCGTCGGTCAAGGATCAATTCATTGAACGGTTTGGCCGCAAAAGCATTGAACCCTATGACGCGGAACAGCTCCTGGCTACATTCCACATTCCGCAGCACCCGGTCGGATATCAATTCCTGGCCGGCTTCGGCACTCAACTGGAGATTATGGAGCCGAAGGCATACCGTGAAGAATTCCGTAAGTATCTGCTGGAAATGATGAGCCGGTATACGTAGAAATTACTGCGCGAAGAGAGCGTGCTCTTAATTCAGCTCCTTCAGGAAGTCCTCAATCTGATTCATATAGCCCGGCACGGTGATGTGCCGCGGGGCGAACAGACTGATCATGAGCGCCCGGAAGCTGGAATCCGCCGTCTTCTTGCTCAGCATGGAATGCTCTGCCTCCGGGAAGACAGCGACGCTCAGCAGCCCCGGCAGGATCATCTTGCGGTACACCTGCTCCGTCTCCTGCCAGTCGACATGAATATCCTGCTGGCCCAGCAGCAAGAGTACCGGCGAGCGGAACTGCTTAAGATCCTGCTCGGCATCCGACAGGTAATTCTTGCTGACAAAGGTCCACCGCTCCCTCGTCATCGGGTCATCCTCCTTCACCGCAGCCAGATAGTCTTCATAGCTCGCCTTCCGTGCCAAAAGCTGCTGAACCTCGTTGTTAGCCGCCTCTTCCGCTGCGATCTCGGCTTCCGATTCCCCTTGCTTCAGCATCTGCTGCCGGGTATGATAGGCACCCTGGCGCAGCCAGTTAATGGCCGGGGAGACCAGAATGATGAAGGCAAGCGGTTCCTTGTCCGCCAGCTTGGGAATCACCCAGCCGGCCTGACTGGCGCCCCACACCCCGATCCGGTCCGGGTCAATGCCCGGCTGCTTCCGGGCCCAGGCAATCGCTGCACGCGCCTCCTCCACCCGGTCGTCGATGCTCTGGTCCAGCCAATGGCCTGCGGAACCGCCGATTCCCCTTTTATCCAGGGACAAGGAGGCATAACCCAGGCTGGCTAACCGCTCCCATAGCGGTTTGTAGCCGTCATCATGCGAGGCATTAATCGGCCCGTCCCCATGGATGAAGAGGACCAGTCCCAGCTTGCCGGAAGACACGGAAGACCCCTTGGGCAACACCAGCTTACCCGTCAGCTCGCCCTCGGGAGACGCAATCCGGATGGCCTGTTCCATCATCTCAAAGCGGTTCTGCTGCACAATGTACACCCCTGCCCCGCCTACCAGCAAAAGCACTGCCACACATAAATAAATCCAAATTTCCCTGGTTCTCATCATTGCTTTCTCAGTCCCCCTTTTTGAACCAGCACCATGTATTCCCATGCCCGCTCGCCCAATAATATGTCCAGGAGCTGCCTGTTCTGACGGGCACTTGTCTGGAAGGACATCCGCTCATAGAGCTGTCTGGCCCGCGGATTGCTAGCTGCAACATGCAGGCTGAGGCGGTCCAGGCCCGGATCGGCAGCCACAACCTCACCGGCCCAGCCAATCAGCATCCGGCCTACCCCCTTGCTGTGGTGGGCCGGACGGACCGCAAGATCGGTAATATAGCACTCGCCGGCCTCGGGGGAATGTTCAAGTACAGCCAGACCGGTCAGCATTCGGACCATGCCCCTTCTGCACAGCAGACTGGATATAGCGGGTAACGGGGGCAGCCGCTTGCCCCTTACCTCCTGGTTCGCCGCAGACTTATACTTTATCCCAATGCTGCCAACCACCTCGCCTTGCTGCAGGGCCACGCTTCTGGGGGAGAACGGTCCAGCCGGAGCATATTCGAGCAGCGCCTCCAGACCTTCAGCCAGCACAGCCTCATTCAGATGCAGCCGCCTGTGGAATTTGATCCGGAACGCCTGGGCCAGCAGCTGGCTTACCGGCCGGTTATACTCCGGCCGCATCGGCTCTATCGTAATCGGGGCTGCGCTCATAAGGAAACCGTTCCTTGCGCAGGTGCTCCCGGCTGAATCAGCGCCTTCAGCTCATAATGCAGCTTACCCGGAGCGAACAGCGACAGATACGACCGTTCAATCACCACCAGGGGTCCAACCAGCTTGATGGCTTGTGCAACCGCATAGGTCAAGAAATGATTACACTGTTCTTCAAGCTCCTCCTCCTGAATCACACATTGGCAGATCAGATACTCCCCGCCTGGAAGCGTCAGGTCGCCTGGGGCCAGCACCTCCAGATATAAGGTCACGGTATCCTGCTCATCTGCCACATAATAAATATCCGATTCGAACAGATCCGGTATCCCTGCCGCCTGCTCCGCCAACAGCGCCGCACTGAGCTGACTGTGCGCATCCAGCTTCATCATCTCGGTGAGATAGACCTCAGACTGCTGCACCCGCTGGAAGAGCTCCGCCTGCGAGCTGTAGCTCTGCTCCTCCTCCAGCATCTTGCGGATGAACTGCCGCAGCTCCCGAAGACGCGCCAGCTCCTGTTCAATCCCTTCGAGAGAGTGCTCCAGCAGCCCGCGATGCTGCTCCGGACTATAGCTCATACATTCGTTAATCGACTGAACAGGCACTTCAAGCTTGCGGAGCAGCAGGATATGCGCGAGCTGATACACTTGATCCATACTGTACATTCTGTACTGATTCTCACCGGTATACGCAGGTTGCAGAACACCCTTCTCTTCAAAATACCGGATTTGGTGGACCGACACATTCATGAGCTTGGCCAGTTCACTAATCGTTATTTCATTTCTCATCCTAATCACTCCCCGGACTGCGGCTTGGAATATCTCTACGATACACCCTAGGTCTGACCTAAGGTCAAGGGGAGGACTCGAGCTCCCGGGCCAGATGGATAAAAGCTTCAATAGCCGGAGAGAGCCACTTCTCCTCATGCCAGAACATCTGAGTTGCAAAAGATACTGCGGTCAAATCCCATGGCAGGGAGATCAGCTCCCCCCGCTTCAATTCTTCGCTTACGGCCATTTCAGGCAGGATGGCGATGCCCATCCCCAGCTTCGCGCATTGTTTGATAGCTTCTGCGCTGTGAAACTCAAGCTCCGTAATGCCCGCCATCCCCTTCTGCGACAGGCTGCGCTCGAAGAAGGTACGGTAGGAGCAGCCCTGCTCCGTCAGCAGAAAGGTCTCCCCGTGGAAATCCTGGATTGTAAGCACATGACGCGACGCCAGCGGATGATTGGGGGCGGCCAGGAGGCAGAAGCGTTCCTCCCTTATTTTTTCTCCGCAAAATCCGCTCTCGCCCTTCACTTCATCCAGCATGAAGATGACATCGACATCCCCGTCCCGCAGGCTCTGCCTGAGGCTCGGACTCACCAGCGGCAGGAAGATCAGCCGGACTCCGGGATGAAACTGGCGGAACCGGTGCAGCACAGCGGGAAGCCTATAGGTGCATAACGTCTCATCTGCGCTGATTACAATGGTGCCGGTCAGCTCACCAGGCTGCTTGAGGGCGTGCTGCGCCTCCTCCACCATACACAGGATGTTGTCTGCATAACGCAGGAACGTTTTGCCGGTATCGGTTAACGTCACATTTTTGCCGAGCCGGTCCACCAGCTTCACTCCCAATTCTTCCTCCAGGGCCTTCATCTGCATTGTAACCGTTGAGGGAACATAGTTCTGCGCTTCGGCGGCGCGGGCGAAATTAAGCGTGGAAGCCAGCGTATAGAAGGTTTTAAGTTGGCGTAATTCCATTCAATGTCACTCCTTCATTCAAAAAAAATGAACGTTTCATTCAGAAACGTTTCTTTGACTTAACCTTAGCAGCATCGTAGAGTGATGACAAGAACGGCGGCCGATTCCGTGATGAATGTACAAGGAGTGGAAGAAATTGCATAACCGATTGACGATCTATATTCTGGCACTTGCCGTTTTTCTGATCGGGACGATTGAATACATTATTACAGGTGTGATTGAGATGATTGCCGCAGATCTTGGCGTATCCACCTCCGAAGTGGGGCTGCTGGTGACCGTATTTGCGCTGTCCGCAGCCATTATTGCACCGGTGCTCATTGCATTGACCATTAATATGGACCGCAAAAAGCTGCTGCTGACCGCCCTCGGCGTATTCATTGCCAGCAATGGTCTGATGCTGCTGAAGCTGCCTTATGAAGCTATGCTGGGGATACGGATTATTCAAGGGGCAAGCGGGGGCATAGCGACTGTAGTCGCCATGGCTGTAGCTACACGGCTCGTGGAGAAGGAGCGCAGAGGCAATGCGATTGGCATTATTCTGATGGGACTGAGCAGCTCGCTGGTTCTGGGCGTTCCTGCCGGTACCTTTTTCAGCGAATACTTTGGGTGGAGGGCTCTATTCATCATCGTCGGGGGGCTTAGCCTTGTTCCGCTGTTCATCATCTCAGCCAAGGTCCCTGCCATAAAAGAAAAAGAAGCCGTCACCCTGAGGATGCAGCTGTCTGTGCTTAAGGATTCCAGAATTGTTACCGCTCTGGCGATCAGCTTATTGTATGTAGGGGGTTACGCTACACTCTTCACTTATATTACCCCCTACCTTCAGGCCGCATCCTCCCTGTCCGTCACCGAAATCAGCGGGGTGCTCTTCCTCGCGGGGGTATGCAGCTTCATGGGCTCCAAGTTAGGCGGGCAATTGGCTGATTCCAAGGGATCGAAGTTCACCATAATGACAGGACTTCTGTTACAGGCAACCACGCTCCTCCTGTTCTCACTAACGGGCGTTCCTGTGATCATCCTCCTCCTGATCCTGATGCTCTTCATGCTGGGCACCTGGAGTATCTCCCCTGCGCAGCAGCTTCTGCTGGTCACCCTGGTTCCCAGGAACCCGGATATGGCCCTGAGCGTAAATACTTCCTTCATCCAGTTCGGATTCGCGCTGGGATCGGGCTTAGGGGGCTATGTGATCAGCCGTACCTCTGTGCTCCACCTGAACTGGGCGGGCCTCGCCGCTGTAGCGGTGGCTCTGATTCTGGCCATCCGGCTGTTCAAGACTCAGAAGGCTTGATCGCACTTGAAGTACTCAGCCGGGGAGATGACACAGCAAGACAAAGAGGCCATCCCCAGGGATGGCCTCTTTGCATGTATATAAGAGCTGGCAGGCTGGTGGTCAGCTGCACGCCCTCTATTGCTACAGATGGTTGACTGCGGCTGGCGGCTCATGTCCATCTGTTCCATTCGTCAGGCCCAGCGTGTGCGCTGCGGAAGCATGAATGTCGTTCAATAGCTGCGGGTTAGCGGACAAGGACATGCCGTAGGCAGGAATCATCTGCCTGATCTTCGGCTCCCACGCCTTGATCTGCTGCGGGAAGCACTTGGTGATGACCTCCAGCATGACAGAGACAGCCGTTGACGCCCCTGGCGAGGCTCCCAGCAATGCGGCGATGGAGCCGTCCGCGCTGCTGATGACTTCCGTTCCGAATTGAAGCATGCCTTTGCCGGCTGCTGTATCCTTAATAATCTGCACCCGCTGGCCCGCCACCACCAGCTCCCAATCCTCGCCTTTCGCATCCGGGATGAACTCCCGCAGCGCTTCCATGCGCTGTTCTTTGGACAGCATGACCTGCCCGATCAGATACTTGGTCAATGACAGGTTCTTCGCTCCTGCTGCAAGCATCGTAACCAGATTATCCGGCTTGACCGAGGTAATCAGATCGAACATGGAGCCGTATTTCAGGAACTTAGGCGAGAAGCCGGCAAACGGCCCGAAGAACAGGGATTCCTGCTTATCGATCACCCGGGTATCCAGATGCGGAACAGACATCGGAGGCGCACCCACCGCAGCCTTACCGTACACCTTGGCATGATGCTGAGCCACAATCTCCGGCTTCTTGCAGACCATGAACAGTCCGCTTACCGGGAATCCGCCAATCTTTTTGCCTTCCGGGATACCGGATTTCTGCAGCAGGTGCAGGCTTCCTCCCCCGCCGCCGATGAAGACGAACTTGGCGTTATGACGCTCTGTTACGCCGCTGGCGAGATTCTTCACCTTCAGCTCCCAGGAGCCGTCCTGTGCGCGCTTCAGATCATCCACCTGATGATTATATCTAATATCGGTGTTATTGCTCTGCAAGTGGTTGAACAGCATACGGGTCAGGGCGCCGAAGTTGACATCCGTTCCCGAATCGATTTTGGTGGCCGCTATCGGCTGGTCCAGCTTCCGGTTCTTCATCATCAGCGGAATCCATTCCATCAGCCGCCTTGGGTCATCGGAGAATTCCATGCCTTGAAATAGCGGGCTATTTGAAAGCGCTTCAAATCGTTTTTGTAAAAATGCAACGTCCTTCTGTCCTTCCACAAAGCTCATATGCGGCACAGGAACAATGAAATCCTGCGGATTGTGTATTCGTTTCTGGCTTACCAGATAGGACCAGAATTGCTTGGAGAACTGAAATTCCTCGTTCACCTTAATCGCCTTGCTGATGTCGATCGATCCGTCCGGCTGCTCTGTAGTATAGTTAAGCTCGCAGAGTGAGGAATGCCCCGTTCCCGCATTGTTCCATTCCCCTGAGCTTTCCTCCCCGGCACCCGCACGCCGCTCAAACACGGTTATTTGCCAATCCGGTACTAATTCCTTTAACAGTGAACCAAGTGTTGCACTCATGATTCCAGCACCAATTAAAATAACGTCTGTTTTTGTTTGTTGGTTGCTCATATTATACCGTCCTTCTACCCTACGATTTGCAGGAAGGATGCAGGCACTCCTGCTTAGGCGCCATAGCAAGCCAGCGCGGACCAAGTCACACACCGTTTGGATCAATCCTGATCCTAGTTTATCACTAATGAAACTAAATTTTAAGATTTATCTTAATTTTTATAAACTTTTTAATTAATAATTACGGGCCGCATCGAACCAGTTCTGCGCCACTTCCTCTGTTATAGGCTGCCCGATCTGGTGCTCTGACTGGCTGAGCTGCCATACGGCTTCGCCCAGGTCTTCCCTCTCGGTAGTCTCGATGCCCTTCAGTGTATTGAAGCGCAGGGTGAAGGCGGTAATGGCTGCTTCCGCCTCTTCTAGATTGCGGGCCTCCGCCATAGCTGCTTGCGCAGCATCATAGGCTTCGTTCGCCAGCTTGGCCAGACGCTTCGGCCAGGCCGCGAACGGGCGGCCGTATTCGCTCTGCCACCACTCCGGCTTCCTGAGCTGGCTTATGGAGGCATAATCATCCCAAGGGCGGACCTTGGCGCGCGCCTTCATCTGCTGCCGCAGACGTTTGCCTATGGCCTCCTCGACATTGTAGGCGATGAACCGGTCCAGCAACGGCCATGTATCCAGGGAAGGCAGGCCTTCCAGCTCCGGCATGAAACGGAGCTCCAGGCTGGTCAGCCCCGTCAGGCGGGCAAGCGACTCCAGATCGCAGAAGCTTCCCCACAGGCTGAGCGACTCCAGGTTCGGGAATTGCTCCAGGCCGTCCAGCGAGATGGGCTGGCCCAAGGGCGGGCTATTCAGCGTCAGGTTGGTCACACCCTGCAGCTCCCCCAGATCCGGCAGCCGGTACGGCGCATCGCTCTTGCGCCGGCTCGTATTCGGTACTAAGGCCAGAGTAGTGGGCAGATGGCCGGAAGCTGAGAAGCGGGTCAGATCGCCGGACAAGCTCAGGTTGTACAGCTTCTCCGGCAGGACCAGGCTCAGCTGTCCATTTGCCAGAGGGCCCAGTTTGATGCCCAGGGTATAGATATTCGCCCGGCTACCGTCCAGCGAAGCAGCCTCCGGCAGCACCGGGGTCCAGCTTATATTCTCAATAGGCCGCCGTTCCGCCCATTCCAGGAACCTCGCATCACCGCCGGTATAGCTTATATAACGCGGCCATGGCGAGCCGGCCGGGGTGGCGAAGGGCTCGAAGACGGACCAGTTGATGCGCTCATCCGCAGCGACCAGCACCTCTGCCGGCGGCTTCGACTCCCGGGGGCCGATTGATAAGCTGCCCATACCGGGCTTGCGTTCAAGCGTGTGGCTGCCGGGCCCCGTCAGATCAAGGACATACCGTCCGGGTTCTGTAATCGGAGCCGGGGGAAGAGCTTGGTTATCTGTGGACATTTGCTTCATCCTTTCTTCTCGATCCTACCTGTATTCTTAATACTACTAATATTCTCTATACTACCTTTGTTTGCTATACTAACTCAACCATACGACATCGTGGGGTTCACAGCAACTTTGCTGGCCTCTATCCTTGCTTACATTTGCTCCACAAGCCTCCACCCGACGCATTATAATCGGTTTTTCGATTACATTTGCTCCACACGCCTCCACCGAGCGCATTGTAATCGGTTTTTCGATTACATTTCCGTCCGCGCCCCTCTCGCGACGCATTGTAATCGGTTTTTCGATTACATTTGCTCCACACGCCTCCACCGAGCGCATTGTAATCGGTTTTTCGATTACATTTCCGTCCGCGCCCCCCTCGCGGCGCATTGTAATCGGTTTTTCGATTACATTTCCTCCACACGACTCCACCGAGCGCATTGTAATCGGTTTTTCGATTACATTTCCATTCGCGCCCCCCTCGCGGCGCATTGTGGTCGGTTTTTCGATTACATTTGCTCCACACGCCTCCACCGAGCGCATTGTAATCGGTTTTTCGATTACATTTCCGTCCGCGCCCCCCTCGCGGCGCATTGTAATCGGTTTTTCGATTACATTTCCTCCACACGACTCCACCGAGCGCATTGTAATCGGTTTTTCGATTACATTTCCATTCGCGCCCCCCTCGCGGCGCATTGTGGTCGGTTTTTCGATTACATTTGCTCCACACGCCTCCACCGAGCGCATTGTAATCGGTTTTTCGATTACATTTCCGTCCGCGCCCCCCTCGCGGCGCATTGTGGTTGGTTTTTCGATTACATCCGCCCCAGCAAATCCCCCGCCCCGCACATTGTGTTCCGTTTAATACGAAAATAAAAGTACCGGAAAATGCGCAGCAGAACGGGTTTTGACAAAAAAAGACCCACCGCCCCAAAAAAACGTTTCGTTTTTTTTGAAAAAGGGAAGACTATTGGATAGGATTTAATTGCACGCTATATCCTAACTGCTGGATATAGTTCACGTACCTATCTAACGTGTTTTTCTTGGACGTCTCATCGCCTAGTGAGACGTCTATTTCTTGGTATGACCTCTTCTCCCGCATCAGGGCATGGAGGATTCGAATCAGCAAATGCGCGGTGGCGACGTTTGCTTTTTTATCGCCTCTTCTCTTACGTATTCGTCGAAAAAATTGGCCGATCCGGTTCGAGGAGCGAGAGTTCGCCCAAGCCGCCTGACACAAGGCCCCTTTCAGATGCTTGTTCCCTTGCATCGTTTTTGACTTTCTTCGCTTTCCCGCGCTTTCGTTGTTCCCTGGACACACCCCCGCCCATGATGCAAACTGCGCATCACTCGGGAACATTTCCGCGACATGCGGCCCCACTTCGGCAAAGATGGTCACGGCAGACGTCCGCTCAATTCCTGGAATGGAGTCAATTTGTTCAATCACCTCCAGGTACGGTTCTGCCTTCGCCTCGATTCGAGCTTCCAGCTCCGTGATCCTTTTCTCCAAATAGACCAAGTGGTCCCAGTGGTCTCGAATCATCTCGCGGTGATGACGGCGCAACTTGCCATTGAGCGCGTCTAGCAACTGCGGAACTTTCTTTTTCAAACGGGTTTTGACCAGGTTTTTAACGGTCCCTTCGTCGATGACCTCGCCGTCCATGATCTTCTGGAGCAGGCCCCGTCCCGAAACCCCATATAGATCGGACATAAAGGTGGTTAGCTTAATGTTGGCATCCTGCAGGATTTTGTGAATGCGGTTTTTCTCCGCCGTCACCGCCTGCACCATCTTACTCCGGTAACGGGTCAAGTCTCGCAAATCCCGGATGTCTTGTTCGGGCACCATACTGCCTTCAATGAGCCCGCAACGGTGCAATTGCGCTAACCAGCGCGCATCTTGCATGTCACTTTTTCGACCCGGCGTATTCTTTACCCGCTGGGCGTTGGCCAAGACCAGATCACAACTGCCCTCTAAGATGTTCCATACCGGTTTCCATAACACGCCCGTACTCTCCATCACCACCTCCCGACAGCCTTGTTCACTCAGCCAATCTTGCAGGCCTAGCAATTCTTTGGTTGTCGTCCCAAAGGTTTTCAGGTGACATTGGGGTTTCTGTTCGATCGGTCCTTTCAACACGCAGGCCACAACGGTTTCCTGGTGCACGTCCAGACCGGCGCAACACATACGTACAGCATCCATTCCAATCATCCTCCATCGTCAGCTTACAAATCATGCGCTCGAGTGAGTGTAATTTAATACACGTACTTTTGGGGGCTACAATAGGCGATGCTCGAAAAGCGCAATAGAACAGTTTTTCGCACGGGGTGTATCCCAGTAACCGTTTCCGCCCTTTGATTTGTATATGTAGTGTTGACGACTACAGCCTCTTTTAGAATGGATGCGACGGATGCCACCCACTTATTTTCATTCCTGGGGGTGACAAGGTCTCTGTCTTGTCATGCCTGTTTTTCGCATACATTCGCCCATGCCGCAACGCGAACAAGCCCGGGCCGTTACCGGCCCAAGCGTTCATTCTCTATTCAGTTTGGAGTGCAGCTATCACACACTCTGCCCTTCATTCGTCCCTGGCTTGTACATACTCGCTGCTTCAACCGGATTCTCCTTGGCTGTCAGATGCTGCGGAGTGATCCGGCATACCTGCACCGGCCCGCCGTACACAGCCGAACGGTATTTATCGACATGCTGCTTGGACAACGGCCGGTCATAGTAACCGGGCACATATTTGTTCATCATCTCCTGCAAGACCTGCGTAGCCTCATCCAGATCCGTCACCGGCTCAGCCTGCCCGAAGACCATCACGCTCATATAGGCGGTATCCGTCTTGGCGGGCACGGGATTCGTAATCGTTCCATACTCCTCACATACTGTGAAGCATACCTCTGAATTCTCACTCATTACCTGATTGCGTCTTCCATCCCCGGCCCCGTGAAAATACAGTTTTCCGTCCATCCATACATAATTCAGCGGCACAACATAGGGACGATCTCCATCCGCTAATCCCAGAAACCCAATTCTCGCCTGCATTAAAAACTGCTCAATCCTCGCCTCATCCTTACATTCCCTGACCTTGTAACGAACCGGATTCATATCAAACCCTCTCCTCCCCGCGTCCTCCGCGTATACGTTATTCGGTAGTATATCAGCTATTGGACTGTGCTAAAATATCCAAAGAGGACGGTTCCGAGCAATCCATAATGAAGATATGGAACCGAAGCTACGACTAGGAGGGATGCCTTATGATGTTCGTCAACCGCAACGATACAAGCCCGATCTGGCAACAACTGCTGAATCAGGCCATTCATAATATTACACAAGGTATCTGGGCGCCGGGCGAGCTGCTGCTCCCTTCCCGTGAACTCGCCGAGCAGCTTGGAGTCTCCCGCTCCACGGTACAGCTCGTCTACGAGGAGCTACTGAGCAGAGGGTATACCGTAACCTCCCGGCGGGGCGGAACACGGGTCAGCCATTTGAAACCGTTCACTGAAGCGGTACAGGAGGAGCCGATGCCGGATGGACCTGTTCCCCCTTCAATTCCCTTGCTTAACTCAGCGGTAGATCAGCTGCAGGATTGGTTCGGAGGCCAGCAGCCTCAGAAGGTAGAGATTGATTTCACCCCCCACGAGCCTTACGTGGATAGAACCTTCCAGAACCACTGGCGGCAATCGCTGCTTCACGCCTCCGCCGCAATGGACGTAGCCGATTGGTCCTATGGCAATCCCTATGGTCTGCTGCCGCTTAGGGAACAGATTCAACGTTACTTGCTGCTTGAGCGGGGCATACGCATTGAGACCGATCAGATTCTGTTGACCTCAGGCGCCCAGCATAGCCTTGACCTGATTGCCCAATCCCTGCTTACGGAGGGGGATACCGTCTCTGTGGAAGATCCCGGCTTCCCTGCGGCCTGGATGGCGATGAATTACCGGCGGATGCAAGTAGCCCCTGTCCCGGTAGACGGGCATGGTCTTGTGGTTGACCAGATCCATCCGGAATCCAGACTGGTGTTCGTTACCCCATCGCACCAGTGCGCTATAGGCTCCGTGATGTCAGAGCCGCGCAGGCAGCAAATGCTGCATCAGGCTGTGCAGGAGCAGCTATGGATTATAGAAGACGGCTATGACAGTGAATTCCGCTACCGCGGCGACCCGCTGCCCACGCTCTATAGCCAAGCGCCGAATAATACCCTGTATCTGATGAGCTTCTCCAAAATGATCGCCCCGGCCATCCGCATCTCGGCGATTGTCGGCCCGGCCCGGGCCATTGCCCAGTTGGCGCGTGTACAGGAGCTAACCTACCGCCACCTTCCGGTGATGGACCAGCTCACCTTGACCCATTTCATCCAGAAGGGGCATTTCATGCGCCATATGCGCAGAGTCCGCAATGTCTACCGCCGCAGACATGAGGCCATCACCAAAGCGATAACCGCAAGCGGTCTTGGCGAGCGGTTCACCCTGAGCGGAGCAGAGACGGGGCTGCATGTATTCCTTGAGGCGGAGCCAGACTACAATGAGGAAGCCATGACCCGGTTAGCGCTGGAGCAGGGGATTCGGGTATACCCGCTTGCCCATTACTGTCTTCAGAGCCGCAGGAAGGGATGGGTGCTGGGATTCGCCAAGGTGGATGAGACCTTGATCGGGCAGGGGATTCACCGGCTGGCCCGGCTGCTCTTATAAGCGTGCTAAGTTAGGGCTTGTCCTAGCTGAACAGTGAAGTAATGCCCAGTCCAGCGAACAGAAGCAGTCCGATTCCAAGCAAAATGCCGCCTATCAGCGAATACCGTACCTCCCGCTGGAACGATGCTGTGCCGGGTCCCCCCGGTGCCGGCCGACCCGGCTGGGCCATACTCTCCAGACGGGTACGCCGGCCTGTGCGCCGCCGCTGATAACCAATAATCAGTAACACTACCCCGAGCAGACTTAAGAAGCTGCCGGGGTAGACGAATGCCATCCACAGGTTGCCCATAGTACACCTCCCTGTTCGTGATCTTGTTGTATACTTAACCAAGTCACGGTACGCCAAACAGGGAGATGCAGCCAGGCTAGAAGCAGGTGAACGAGCTGACCCGGTTCAAATCAACGCCGTAGTATCCCCAGAAGAAGCCGTTCCATCTGAAGCCTGCGACCGAACTTCTGCCCACGAATACCGGGTAGAACCAGAACTGCTCACCATTATTCAGCCAGATATAGGTGTTGCGGAACAGGCAGCCTCTGATGCCTCCGGGGTCAACCGCATAAGCCGTGACCGCCGGTGCTTGCGGTACGAATTGCGGCGGTGGCGCAGTCGGTGCAGCTACTCCTCCCGGTGCACCTCCTGGCGTCCCCGGAAATCCTCCGGGCCCTCCGCCCGGAATCCCCGGCAAACCTGGTATCCCCGGAGTCCCCGGCCCTCCCGGCAAGCCTGGTCCACCCGGAAATCCCGGTATCCCCGGAAATCCTCCGCCGCCTCCCGGCACTGGTATAAATCCCATATCTATCGCTCCTCTCTCGCTTCATTAGGCATAATCATCATATGCATTCGCGGAGAAGATGCCTGGGCGGATGCCCAGCTGCTATGGGCTTTTAACTGCCTCCTGCTTAGCCGAGGGTAATCGGCACTACAGCTGCAGCTCCATTTTGACGCGGCCATAATAATCCGATAACCCGAACTCCTTGAGCGGAATATACCCCTGCCCTGTAAGGACGTCCTTCTCCCCATGAATCATCAGACTATATCGTAAGGGCGAAACTCATCAATGAACTCCTCCAGCCAATCTTCCGTATAGTCCAGCGCACCGCTGGTGCTTCAGCTGTGTCAGCAGGGACAATTCATGGCCTTCGGTTTATGATACATTTCGCTCTCCCCTAGCTTGCTGCTCCAGCCGGACAACGGTCTCCTCGAACGTTTTGACCGGGCTGTAGCCCAGCTCGTTTTTTATTTTGCCGCAATTATACGCTGTTCTTATAGGGTCTCCGCCCGGTATAATGAACTTCTTGTTCAGGGCAAGCCCGATACGCATCGTAAAATCTTTTTCCGGATAATTTCCGTCAATTGCGTTGTAGCACTGATTCACAGCCGCAGGCTGCGTCGCTGCCAGTACACACATCTCAGCCAGGTTGTCTGCATGCACCCAAGGCGTCAAGTCCTCCGGATGAATCCAGTCCACTTCCCCGGAATCAGCAAGCTTAGCGACCAGTCTGTCGCCCCAGTGCGAGTTGGATTCGGAGCAGATCACTCCAGGACGCAGGATCACACTTGGCAGTCCGTCAGCCATTGCAGCCTGTACAATCCGTTCCGATTCACACTTGGTTGAAATGTAGACCTCCCCGTGGCCGAAGGCAAGACTGCTGGCCTCATCCAGCTCCACCTCTCCATCAAAATGACCATAGACCGATACCGTAGAAATATGCACGAAGCGCTCCACTCCCGCAGATACAGCACCGTGCGCCAGACTCTGGACCCCCTGAATATTGGACGCCTCGGCAATCGCCAGGTCCTCCCCCAGATACGCCGCAGCGTGAATGATAACGTTCACATTTTGAAGCGCATTCTTGATGGCAGCTCTATCTGTCAAGTCTCCGATGACGGGTGTAATGCCTAGCTCTTCACATAGTGCGATCTGGTCCTTATTTCGGATAAGTCCCTTGACCTCCGCTCCCTCGCTAACACATCTTCTGGCAATTTTATCTCCTGCCGTGCCCGTAACGCCTGTAACGAGAACGACTTTATCTCGAAGTCTCATGGAGAACCTCCTTTTAGTAAATACTATCTTTTATCGTCTTCTTATCTATTTTGCCTACGGATGTCCTGGCAAGTGAGTGAGTAATCACTAAGCGGGTAGTCAGCTTATATTCGGCTATCGTTTGGCCGCTCTCATTAACCGGGGCAACTTCTCAGCCGAAATAATCGTCCGGCAAGTGCAGCTCTCTGAGGCAAGCGGCGAACTTTTCCCTGAAATTAGGATTGCCTTTGTATTCGGGCCATATCGCCTTATAGTAAGGCAGCAGCTTCTCGTGCGGAATAACGTCCCAATATGTAATGGTGCTGCGCACCACCTCTGTACCACCACTGCGGAACATTTGTTCAATAATCTCCCAATTCTCCTGCTTGTTCCGGCAATCTCTCACGGCATAGACCGCAGCCGTCTGCATATCCAGGCTGGCATGGCACAGGAAGGGTGCGAAGTCGCTGAAGCTCACAGCATCGCAGTCTTTGAGGATATAACCTGCATAACGTAGAGTTTCTTCGTCGTCAACGTGCTCAAGCCTCTGCCGGATCAGCGGAATGAATTCGGTCCGGTCCTGATTCTTGCCGTGAGTATTCAGAATGGTTAAGGCGTGCAGCGCTCCCTCCGCGTCATCCGACTGCAACAGCTTCAGCAGATAGGGCCTGCCCGCCGCAAAGGACGTTTTGCAGAGCAGCGAGATGGCTGTCTTGGAATCCCGGGGGCTTTGCTCAGCCACATTGTTAAGGAATTCCAGGGTGGACGGGGCGATTCGCTTGAACTTGAACATGGCCTCCAGCGCCTTGACCTGCAGCTTCCCGTCAGGGGTGGTCCGATACAACTGAATGAGCGTATTCTCGTCACCCGGCAGCCGGCTGCCAAACCATGGGTTGTGATAATCCAGAATAATCTCATCCAGCCAACGCTCGTACCAGTCCAGGAAGTTATCTTCATAGACGAAGAAGAACGGGTGGTCGGGATAAAACTCCGAAGTATACACAATCCTCCCCCGGTGCTCCCCTTCCAGCACGAGATACATCTCATAATCGCAGCCCTGGGTGCCGATACACAGCATTCCGCCAAGCGCCTTGTTTCTGGCCTCCTCATATTCTTCATCCGAGATGTCCCGCTCGCCCGTCAGCGGCTCCGTCAAGAGATTCCATTCCTCTGGGGTCATCCCAGGATAAAGTGCCGCCCGCCCCTGAAGTGCCGGAAGCTCGGTATAGGAGGTAGCCTGTGCAAGGGAATAGATCCCGTAATACGGTCCCGCCCCGCCGTTCCCGATCTCTGTCAGGAACCCGGCAAAAGGCTCCGGAAGCTTAATCCCGTATCGGGCCTCCCAATCCGCCAGCTTGCCTGCTGTAAGCTTTTTTTTCAGCTTATATTGATGCGAAGAGGCACCGAATTCCGCAAACTCCGCATCCTTGCGACGGGCCTGTCCCAGCTTCACCTTGATCCGCTCAAACTGCGCGTCCTGCTTCTCTACCTTCATGATGCTCCCTCCTGTAAATTCTAAGAATATCACATAATGACCAGGTCAATTATCTTCCATCATATCACACCCAGCATATATCTCAGGCTCCCCGTCCACTCCCACAACAAATAAGCCCGCCGTCACGATGAAGTGACAGGCGGGCTTATACCCAGGCAACACTTACTGGACAGCGTTAGACAGCTCTGTGAAAATGACCCCCAGAGCAAATGCGCCCGCATCCGGGTAGCCGATGCTGCGCTCGCCTACCGTCCCGGCCCGGCCCATCCGCGCAACGATGGATTTCGTACGTTCCGCCCCAGTGACAGCCGCTTCGGCCGCCTTGGCGAAAGCCTCCTTCAAGGACAGCTTCTGCTCCGCACTGCTCTTCCAGGCTTCGGCACAAGGAATCAGCGCATCGATCAGCGTCTTATCTCCCACGACTGCCCCCCGTCCGAAGGAGCGTTCACCTGTCGCCTGGATGCCCTGAACCGCTGCTTCCAGCATTCCGGCCATCTCCAGTGTATTCAGCGAGGTCCGGCCTGTGGCATATTTGCCTGCTGAGCGGAAGGCTGAGCCCCAGATTGGACCGGAAGCTCCGCCGCAATGCTCCATAATAATCAGCGAGCAGGCCTGAAGGAAGCTGCCGATATCCGAAGCGTGATGCTGCACAAGCTCCTGCCATTCCCGCTTCAATTGCTTGAAGCCCTTGGCGACGCTCATCCCGAAGTCTCCATCACCGGCATGGGCATCCAGCTCACAGAAGGGAGCCTCATTCACGATAATAATCTCGCTCATCTTATCCACCAGATAGATGATGTTCGTAAGCTGCAGCCGTTCATCACGGAGGACAGCGAAGCCCGGATCAGTCCCGGCCGTCAGGCTCACCTCCGCCTGAGACTCCTGCTGCGGAAGAGGGCTGACGTATTGCACCGGCCCAAGCTCACCCGTTAACCGCAGCGCCGGAGTATCGCAAGGCTCAGCAAGCCATCTGCGCAGCTCATCATCCAGCTTCATCAGGCTGATGGAAGCGCCGGCCATATCTATGCTGGTCATATAGTTGCCTACAAGCGATTGGCGGATGATGATTCCCCGTTCTCCCAGACTGCGGATTACAGAGTGATTGAGCAGATACAGCTCCTGCAGAGGCGTTGCGCCGAAGCCGTTGACCAGCACTACCACCTCTCCGCCGCCCGGCTGATCCAGGCTCAGACTGGCCAGCAGGGCAGAGATCATCCGTTCCGCCAGCTCATCGGCGCTCAGCAGCTTTTCTCTGCGGATGCCCGGCTCCCCATGAATGCCGACCCCATACTCCATCTCATCCTCCTGAAGCTGGAAGGTAGGCGTACCCTTGGCCGGAACCGTGCATGAGGTAAAAGCAAAACCAAGACTGCGCACATGCTCTGCCGCATGCTGCGCGGCCTGCTTCACCTCTGAGAGCGGCAGTCCGGCCTCGGCTGCCGCACCGGCAACCTTATGCACCAGAATCGTGCCTGCAACCCCTCTGCGCCCCACCGTATACAGGCTGTCTTCTACTGCAATATCATCATCAACCTTGACATAGTCCACAGCGAGGCCGTCCTCAGCCGCCAGATAAGCCGCATTCTGGAAGTTCATCATATCGCCGCTGTAATTCTTGATAATCAGCAGCGCGCCCTTATGGCCGGTATGGTTGCGGATCGCCTGATAGACCTGAATCTGTGAGGGGGAAGCGAAGACATCCCCGCAGACTGCGGCATCCAGCATTCCCGGTCCGACCAGCCCGGCATGGGCCGGCTCATGGCCGCTGCCTCCGCCGCTGATCAGCGTTACCTTGTCAGGATTCGGCGCAGACCTGGAGATAATTTTGTATTTGCTGTCGAAGGTCAGCTGCGGATGAGCCATCACCAGTCCGCTGCACATCTCACGGACGAGGTTAGCCGGATCGTTAATTATCTTTTTCATACGCGCTGCTCCTTGCTCTTCTTGAAGGCTTCGCCCAACTTGTCAGCAACAGCTATGGCAGCGGCGACTGCTTCAGCGGTAACCGGGAACGGCATCGAATGAATCGACTCCTCCGGGATACACGCCTTGCGGGCCACTTCGATCAGCTCGTCATGGGAGATGGATGCGACACCAATATCGGCCAGGCATACGGGAAGGCCCACAGCGTGGCAGAAGGACAACACCTGATTGATCTCAGCCTGCTGCGCATTCTCCAGAACAAGCTGGGCAATCGTGCTGAAGGCCACCTTCTCGCCATGGTAATAATGATGGGTGCCTTCAAGCGCCGTCAGACCGTTATGGATAGCATGTGCGGCAGCCAGGCCGCTGCTCTCGAACCCGAGCCCCGACAGCAGGATGTTCGTCTCAATAATATTCTCCAGCGCCGGTGTCACCACGTTCTGATCGCAAGCCAGCTTGGCCTTGGCGCCATCCTCCAGCAGTGTATCGTAGCATAAGCGGGCAAGGGCCAGCGCGGCTTTGGTGCCTTTGGCCTCCGTAATCACGCCTGCATGCACTCCGCAAGGAAGCCCCGCATTGACATTGGAATAGGAAGCCGCAGTAGCTCTGGCCTCGAAGTAGGTGGAGAGGGCATCGCCCATCCCGGATACCAGGAAGCGGGTAGGCGCCTGCGCAATAACAGTTGTATCAATCAGCACCACTGATGGGCTGGCTTTGAAGTAAGCATAATCCTCGAAAGCGCCTTCAGAAGTGTAAATAACAGCGGAATGACTGGTGGGTGCATCAGTAGCCGCAATGGTAGGAACGATAATCAGCGCCTCGCCTTCTGCCACACATTTAGCCGTGTCGATGGCCTTGCCGCCGCCAAGACCGATAGTGCAAGCACACTTGTGCTCACGGGCCAGCTCCTGTAGTCTGGAAATCTCCTGCCGGGAGCATTCGCCCTGGAAATCCCCCTTCACAAGGGTAATGCCGAATTGACGGCTGGTGGCATCAAGCTTGGCCTGCACACGCTTCACATCATCCGGGTGCGCAATCAGCAGAGCCGATGTACCGAAAGTACTGACGAAGTATCCCAATTGAAGCAGCTCATCCTCACCTTGTGTGTACTTAGCCGGGCTGATAAAGGTTCTTCTCATTCTTTCATTCCTCCTCGGGTCGTATGTCCTCATTATAGACAAGTGGATAGAGGCGCGCATGGGACAAAGCAAACGAATTAATATGCTGCAAAATAGTATTATTATGTTGTCAGCATCTGAATTATAATTATCTTGTTCTCATTGTCACTGTAGATGGAAAGGGTGAGCCGGATGCAATCCAAATTCGACTTGAAGTATATCATTGATATGGACGAATGGGGCAAGCTTCAGGAATCGTTGTCCCTTGTGACACGCATGGCTATCATTATGGTCGATTATAAAGGCGTGCCGGTTACCGCACATAGCCGCTGTCAGGCCTTCTGCCAGACCGTGCGCAGCGACAAGGAATTCTCAGCCTATTGTCAAAAATGTGACGCGCGCGGAGGTCTGGAGGCTGTGCGGCTGAGCCGGCCCTATATCTACCGCTGCCACTTCGATATTCTCGACATTGCTATACCTATCATTGTCGATAATCAGTACATCGGTGCGCTGATGGCCGGACAGATCCGGCTGGCCGAGGGAAGCGGCCCGAATCTGGAGCAGATTGTATCCCGTCCGCAGCAGGACGCCATGACGGAGGAACGGGCACGCAAGTATGAGCTGCTGCCCGTCATGACCTATGAGGAGGTTGTGGCTACCGCCGACATGCTCTATCATTTGTGCAACTATGTGGTCAAGGAATCGATCCTGAAGCATGAGCTGCTGGAGCGAAGCAGGCAAGTTGAGGCCATGAACCCCCAGGAGTCTAAGCTCCAGCTTGAGCTGCCGCCTTTGCCCGTAGAGCCGCCCTCGGCTCCTAAGACTCCGGCCTCTTTGGGAAGCGCATACAAGACGGAATGCATAAGTCCTACGCTACAGCCTGCCTTGGACTATATGCTTAGCCACCGGGAAGAGAATTTCTCGCTGAAATCGCTGGCACAGCTATGCCATATCAGCCCCAGCTACTTCAGCCGCCTGTTCACCAGGGAGATGGGCGAGCATTTCTCCCTATATGTCGCCCGTATGAAGATCGGGCGGGCGAAGGAGCTGCTGGCAACAACGGATTGGTCAGTCAACGAGATCAGCAATCACTTGAATTTTTGCGATGCCGGTTATTTCATTAAGATCTTCAAGAGATACGAGTCGGCAACTCCCCTGTCCTACCGTGCTTCTCTCCTAACAAATCGAATATAATAGATGTACACTATTCGAGCAGGAGGCTATCTTATGAAGCTGAACGAACAAGGTGTGCTCATCATAGAAGAGGATGATATCCACGACATGTACTTTTTTCTGGCCCATGACGGGTTGACATTCAAGGATTCTTTCGAGATTGGGCTGGAAAAGCATAAGATTGAGCTGTACCCCGGCAGCGTATCTGCTATTGTTCCCCCGCAGGCCATGCCCGAGGACTATGGCTACCCGGAAGAAGACCTTCCCCGTATAGTGGAAGGAATTTATTCAGCCGTCCGGGAGTATGATCCGGGCTTTGGGGTGTGGTAACATCCCTGCTGCCCGGCTATAGCATCAAGGAATAACCAGGCCGTTCTTGAAGGCCAGCTTCACATCATTCTCACGGTAATAGGCGGAATAGTTCCAGGCTTCTCCCTCACTTAGCTTCTGGTAGGTCTGATGAATATTCCGGCGCCAAGGCGACGGCCGGCTGTTGAAGTAATGGGCGAAGAAACGCTGCGCCTGCTCCCCTGTGCCGAAGCACAGCAGGTAGGCCAGCGGACTGGATTCAGCATCGCAGATGCCGGGGAATCCTGCTCCGCAAGCGGCAAGCTGCTCAAGTGCACGGGGACGGTCTGCGAACAGCGCGAACAGCGGCAGCACACGTTCCCCGATCATCTGACCGATCTCGCGCAGGGAGGAGTCCAGCTGTGAGCCTGCAATCTGGAAGACAATGGCGCTTGACGATTTCTGCAGCCTGCACAGTGAGCCGAACAGAACGGTATCGTCCCCTCTGCCAGCCTGCCCGGCAGTCCATTTTTTGAGCTGCTTGCTGGTAATCCGCAGGTTCACCGTCATCCGCACATCGGTGCGGGTATTGTAAGATTCCGGGTGGAAGGATAACTCGAACACGGTGTCCTTGTCAGCCGCTGTTTTTTTCCATACTGTACCCGCCTTATTGGATTTGAAGCCCTCTGCCTGGAGGAACTGCTGTCCGGTCTGCTGGCAGGCCTGAAGGAATTGCGCTTTGGGATCGAGCTTACGGTGGGACGGGTCCTCAGACCAAACTTCCCACTGGGCATAACGTTCGTCCAGCAAGGGCTGCAGGCGGTCATAATTCTCCCAGGTGTTCTCCACATGATAGATGCTTGGGTATTGGTTGAAGACCTCACAATAATCATTAAGATAGCTTCCATACTGAGCAGCGAACGCCGATTGATCGTCATAATAATCGGCGGCGAAGGCATTGCCGCGCTCGTCCAGATCCTCATCCCAGAACTTCCCGTCACAATACTCCACCAGGTATTCCAGCCCCGTGAGCTCACGCTGCTTCAGCCGCTTCAGCGCCTCCGCCGACTCCTCAAGGTGAGATTCACCCGCCAGTCCGCGGCCGAACGCCCAGGTCAGAAACATGCCAATATGAATCCCGCCATTCTCTTCCGGCAGATCCGCCGGATAATCTCCCCCGGAATGCCAATCGATCCGGTCATAAGCCATACGAGTCTCCTTTCGGCCAGCAGCTCTAGCTTCTGGCTTCCCTTCTTAATAAGTATTGGTACACCTCATCATTCGCCAGGTCCCACTCTACTTTGCTTTCAGGAATCTGAGCAAGCGGGGTGGTCAGCAGGGGATGGTCTACTGTAGCGGCGGTTAGTCCCTGGGCCTTTCTTATTTTTTGGATGAGCCGGACCTCATAAGGGATGTAATTCAGACATAGAATTTCTGCGAATTTATGGGGAAGATCCAGGGAGCTGTAGATATGGTAATCGCAGATTTCACCCATTAGGCTACGCAGCAGCTCTTCATCCGTGGTAGACCAATAATCGAGAAATCTCCGGTACACATGCTGCTCCGGCAGCATCGGATACAGCTCCTGATTGATCTGCTCCGTGACGAATAAGTCATGTAACAACGCCATGAACAAATGATGCGTCTCCTTGTGGGCATAGCGCTGCGTATCTTGTTCAAATATCATCTGGAAATAATCTCTGGCCAATTGTGCCAGCTCCTTCATATCCCATAGCAAGGCTAATCCTATGATACAGCCTATCGTTCTTGAAGAGACCTCTTTATACTTGAACAGTCTCCGCAGAATATACTCCTCCCAATAGAGAAACCGGGTAACATACTTCCACCCTTCCGTGTCCCCGTTCAGAATCAGATTTTTGGGATAATCTCCGCCATGTACACCAATTCCAAGCGTCAGGTTTCTGGCAATGGTTTCTTTGTATCCGTCTTTGATGTCGTTCTGGATGCTATCTTTAATTAACGTGTACCATTCTTTGAGTTCTTCTTCAGATACGGTTTTCTTCTGGAGGGTACGAATCTCTTTGTTGAATGCATTCATTATTTTGCGGTGCTCCATCTGCTCACTCCCTGTAAGAGATCGTTAATCCAGGCGGCCCTTTCGGGTGCCGGATTTGTCATCAAGGATAGAATTCAGTACAATGATCAGCATCGGAAGGTACTACCCTAGATTATGATATACAGAAGGTGACACCGCAATGGAAAGTGGAGATTTGAGGATTTTTCAGGCTGTGGCCCGTGAGGGTACGATTACGAAGGCTGCGCAAGCCTTGAACTATGTACAGTCGAATGTGACCAGCCGGATTCAGTTCCTGGAGGCCGAGCTGAAGGTCCCGCTATTTCACCGGTCTAACCGTGGGATGACATTAACGCCTGCGGGCGAGAACCTGCTGGAATACGCGAATGCCATACTTATGCTAATGGACGAGGCTGTAAAATCCACACAATACTCCGAGCACCCGTCTGGTCCGCTTCGGATTGGCTCTATAGAGACGACAGCGGTTATTCATCTGACGACGATGATCGCCGGCTACCATTCCCGCTTCCCCGATGTCCATCTATCGCTCATCACAGGTGAGACGCATGACCTTCTGCACAAGGTGCTTGATCACAAGCTGGATGGGGCCTTCGTCTATGGGCCCATAGACCAGCCGGATATCGGGCATGTTGCAGCTTACGAGGAGGAGCTGGTGCTCATTGCTGAACCGGGGACTAGTGAGTTGCATGAGTTGCTGCACAAGCCCATGCTGTTCTTCGACGTTGGCTGCACGCACCGGGTTAAAGCGGAGCGCTTCCTGCGTGAGAGCGGGCTGCATTCAGTTCAGATCCGGGAGTTCGGCACACTGGAAATGATTCTAAACGGGGTGTCCGCCGGAATCGGCGTCTCCCTGCTGCCGAAGTCCTCGATCCGCAAGGCAGAAGAGGCCGGACGAATCACTTCCCACCGCCTCCCCGAAGAATACCAGAAGCTGGAGGTATGGTTGATCTACCACAGCAACGCCGTACTCTCCAGCGCAATGTCTCGGTTTGTGGAGATGGTGGGCAGGTATAGATAATGATAAAAGGAGTATTTTCCTTGAACGATACACCCAGCACACTTAAACAAATTATCGGAAAAACCGTTAAAGCGATACGACTCAAACAAGGCCTGAGCCAAGAGGACCTTGCTCACGAATGCAACGTAGATCGCTCCTATATCTCTATGATCGAGGTCGGCCGCAACGAGCCGTCCATCACCAAAATATTTGAGCTTTGCAGAAGTTTAAAAGTCGCCCCCTCCGATTTTATTAAAATGGTTGAAATAGAATATAACCGAGGCCGGGAGCAGGATTAAAAGAACACAATCCAACTGAGGATAGAGATGGCCCGCAACCACGACCGCTAACAAGTGGAAAAATGCTACTTAATTCTTCAACATCTGACGCTAACGGGAAATTAAGTGGAAAACCAGCATCTGCTGCCACCGGTTTTGGCACTTCTAGTGAGAATTTGAACATTTAGGTGTTATTTTTCCAACTATTTCTGGAGTATCAGCCATTCGTTCGTTAGCAAGTGTACAAAATCCATCTATTCCCCTTATGCATTCCGATTGCCTACACTCCACCCTCATCCAATGAAAAAGATCAGAACCTAATCTTTCAGGTTCTGATCTTTTCCATCTTTCCGTCATATAGTGCCGATCCGGGAGTCAGCCCTTCATCCTTGCTTCGAATTCGCCATCAGCCAGGCCAGGAATTCCCCGAACGAATCGGCTACCTGCTCAACCTCTTCAAATTCAGGCTCACATCCATGAACAATAGCCCCGCTATCCGTTGCAATGGCATAGAAGGAATAACCATCCTCCACAGACATTACAATCGGCAAGTGATGATCCCACCAGGCCGTGATCTCTGACTGCCAAGCTGAATCACCCGCTGCGGCCTCCAAACTTAGCAGTTCAAATTCGTTCCACCGGAATTCGCTTCCCGCACTATGATTGAACTCAGCCTCACCAATAAACCAGGTTTGCTCATCCGGTGCAACGCACACCTCAACTACTTTTAGAAATTCTAAATACTCTTCGGGTAGTCCTTTATATCGGGAAGTAATGCCGCTATCTAAATGTAGCTGAGAACCGGACTTCCTCCTTATCTCCCAGCCCTGCTCCTCTGCCCAAGTCATAAATTCAACAACATGAGCTTTTCCTTTTCCATTATTCATGTCCAAATGTTACACCTGCCCATCCGATTAAGAAATGGAAACTCCTAGATTAATATACCATTTCCGCAGCTCTGCTTACATCAGCAGGTCATTCCGTTACCTTAATCTGCTCCGTCGCATTCTTTCCCTTCCATCTATTACCATTAGCCAAATGGTATTCTCTTTCTACCGACCCGTCTGTTTTGGTATAGCTGATAGCAAATACCTGTCCTTCTTCAATCAGCATCGGATATTCATCATACGGAAGAACACTACCCAGCAGCGGCAGCTTGCTGGCATCTTGATAAGCCCCCTCCAATCGCCAAAACTCCCGGAAGGCGTAATCCTTAAATCCGCTCAAATCACTCTTTCCAAAATAAGATGCCTCATACTTTTTGCCCTGCATGGTGATTTCATCCACTCTGAGCGGTTCAATATCCTTCACCATCCAGCTCAAATCCTCCGTATGCAGGTTGCCACCATAGTACTTATGTAATTGATTCACCATACAGGGGACCGATTTGGTAGAACGCTCCATTTCATTGACTCCGGTATGCGCTGCGCCGTAAATGCCCATGATGCTCTCGCTGCCCAGCTTTTCAAATTCGCGGATGAAATTCTCGGTCATCTTGTTCTCCCGATATACCTCATCGTGACTACTGTAATACCTCTCGCCCTGCTGGATCGCTTCGGTAGTCAAGGTATACATCTCTGATCCGGTGAGGTTGTTGTCCTCAAGATAAGACATGAACCGCTTACCGGTTATGTCCCATTGATGCCCAACATCTGTTCCGTGGAAAATAGTATCCGGGCATCCGCTTTTTATTTTCCGAAAATAAGTCTTCGTATAGGGCACGTGACCCGGAGTCCCCTCCCAATCCTGATAAAGCTCCTCCAGAATGTCGTCATTGTCCGACTGCATCCACAGGTTCAAGTATTCGGCAGCGTAATAGGACTGCTCCACGAATAGGTGTCTCATCCCCTTGTTGTGGTAATAATCGGACCAAGCTTCGTACTCCTTGTCCATAATCTTGGCTAGTCCATGGGATTCGCCATACAGATAAATCTGGCCGGTCGCTTTGGTCGTTAGCGGGGTGGCGGCAGGCGTTGCCTGGGCCAATTCGGCAGGCTGCGCCGATGGCCTGGCTGGTTGTGCAGACGGATTTGCTTCCTCGCCCCCTAAGGAGTTGCCGCTGCAGGCTGTCAAACTGCTGATTAGAAGGATAGCCATTAGGACAAGCAGCAGAGGGCGGTTACACCTTAATCCAGATTCAACCCTAAACATGAATTTTTTCACATTGTTCATTCATAACAACGCATCCACCTTTCACAATCATTTCTAAATATTGAATAATCTTAATATCGTTTCATCATAAAATACACCTTTCACTTTCCGCTACAGCAAAACGCACAAGCCCTTTGGCTTGTGCGCTCTTGTGCTTTGCTTTTTGCAGGCTCATTTGTACCTTCATTTGCCCTGCGATGCTCTGTACTTCTGCCGCTCCTCCTCATTCTTATCCGCAAAACGGTCATTATGCGAGGAGACCCCGGCCATCTTGGACCCGGTGGGATCGATATATAATTTGGCGCTGTTGACGGCAAGCACCGCGTCATTGAAGGCACCGGCGATCAGCCTTACCTTCCCGGCATGGGTTACAATATCACCTGCGCCGAAGATGCCTGGCATGCTCGTGTGCATGACGGGGCTCACCGAGATGCCGAACTCTTCATGCTCCAGCCCCCATTCGAGGATGGCCCCGCCGAAGTTCCGCTCGAACCCGTGATTCACCAGTACCTCATCCACCTCGAGCTGAACCGTTTCTTGGGAATCCGCATGCTGCAGCGTCACCGATCCGATTCTGCCTTCATGACCGTGCAGCCGGGCTACCGTATAAGGAACATATACAGTAGCCAGAGACTTCATCTCGGTTACCGAGGATTCGAAGGCGCTGAAGTCATCTCTCCGGTGAACGACATATACCTCTTTGGCAAGGGGAGCCATAGCCACCGCCCAATCGACGGCTGAATCGCCCCCGCCGGAGATCAGCACCCTCTTATCCTTGAACTTATTGATGCTCGTCACGGTATAGTGAAGGTTACTCAGCTCAAAGCGGTCAGCGCCTTCCACCGCAAGCTTTTGAATACTCGTAATGCCGCGCCCCGTAGCCAGAATGATGGTTCTGGTATAATGCTTCTCTCCTGAATCCGCTGTGAGTATGAATATACCGTCATCACGCTTCTCCATCTGGACGATTTCCTGCCCGAATACAATACTTGGGTCAAAAGTAGCCGCTTGTCTGATTAACGAATGGATGATCTCCTCGCACCGGACAGGCCCGATCCCGCCAACATCCCACACCAGCTTCTCGGGATAGGTGCGCATGAATCCGCCCAGCTCCTGCTTGGCTTCGATGATTTTCGTCTTCATCTCCCGCATTCCGCTATAGAAGGCTGCATACATTCCGGCAGGGCCCCCGCCGATGATAATGACGTCATAGATATCCTGTTCCATTAGGGCACCAACTTGTCTACCAGATAATCCAGTAGCAGCGGCGTGCCGATCAGTCCTTCACCCACTACAAAATCCGCTGTCTCCAAGCGGTACACATGCCCTTTTTTCACAGCCTCCATACCCTTCCAGATTGGAGAATTCTCCAAGTCCTTCATAGACTGCTCACTGCTGTAATTCTGCATCATGCGTTGTTCCACGAAGATATGATCCGCTTTTAGCTTGGGAAAAATCTCCATAGACATCGGCGTGAACCAATCTTTATAGTCTTTTAACTGCTCTGGAATATGTAGTCCCAGCTCGTTATACAAAATGCCGCTTCCGGGGCTTCCAGCTTCCTGGCCCAACACCCGATATTGATTTTGCTCCACACGCAAGACGAGAATGGTCTGATCCCCTAAAGCCTGCTGCAATTTCTCTTTGGTGTTTTTTATCTTGTCATTATATTTACTTAGGGCCAGCTCAGCCTCCTTCTCTTTATGGAACAGCTTGCCGAGGGCGGCAACACTCTCTCTGACAGTACCGCCGGCCTCCACAGCCACCGTAGGGGCAATTTGGCTCAAGGCTTCATACCTTTTGGTATCAATTGTACCATTATCGACAATAATCAGATCCGGTGCTGCGGCAAGAATAAGTTCAAGATTCTCTTCATATTGCTGAACCTCAATCATTGTCACCTTATTGTCATTGAATAACTTCGGCCGATACTCGGGTTCAATCTCCTGTACAAGTGTAACCATATCAGGGATCACGCCGAGCTCGATCAGATTCTCGGCATAATTCGAGTTAAGAATCAGCATGTTCTTCGGCTTCACAGGAATCGTAATGTCACCGAAGGCACTACTGACGACTCGTGTGGCAGACTCACTTGGGCCTTCTGTAGCCTTCGCCGTGCTGCTGCTTTCCGCTGTGGTGGTTGAACAAGCGACTAAAGTCAGCATTACTAGCATAGACAGTATATAGAGCATAGGTTTTCTCATTACATCATAGCCTCTCTTCTCTGATAATGATTATCACTATCAAATTATAAGGAATAATAAATGAACCTACTATAGCCTAAAATGTCGTAAACATTGGATTATTGTGTCTCAGGAGCCCCGCTGTCCAGCATAGCCTGTTCCATCTGCTGCAGGATTACCCTTTTGCCATACGCGCTGCAGTTATTAATCCATAGCCCGGTATCCACATAGATCACCCGGTTATTCTTCACCGCGTCTAAGGCAGCCCATTGCTCACTGGCCTGTAGCTTAGACAGGCTTAAATCTGCATTGTAGTACTCCATAATACGCTTCTCAATGAATAGATACGTAGGATTGGCCTCCGCTAATTGCTGCAATGAGCATGGATTGAAGCTGTTCTCGTGGGCACGGATAATCTCAGGCATGGTTAACCCCAGCTCCTTGTACAGCAGGGTAGCTGCATCGCTGGAAGCTTCACCAATATAACGGTAGCCGAGCTCTTCAACACGAAGGTACAGAACGGTGGAGCCTTCCGGGAGCTGCCTTTGCAGCTTGTTTCGCAGGAGATCGGCCTGCACAGTAAGCCCGGCAATGAGCTGTGCTGCCTGGGCCTCCCGGTTGAACAAGGTGCCGAAATAGCTGATCCGTGCATTCAGATCGTCCGGCAGCCTCGTTAGGATGGGAGCTATGGCCCGGAAATATTGTTTCAACTCTTCTGATAAATGCTCACCGATAATCAGATCGGGCTCTTGCTCTGCAATGAGGTCCGGCAGAGTGATATACTGCGGCATGGCCAGTAAGGTCACGCCGTGCATATGGAACATGGGTTGTTGATAGTCCGGGGTTAAAGCACTGACAATTACAACAGATTGGGGGATTACCCCTAAGGCTATTGCTATTTCTGCATGTGCCGCGGAGAGAAAGCATATCCGGCTGTCTGCAACCGATGATTTGAACTGCATGGGCGGAAGCCCGGCTACCTGTCTAAACTGCCGGCTGAAATAATGCGCATCCTCAAAGCCTGTCTTCCTCGCCACCTGTCTGGAGGAGTCGCCCGTAAGCAGCAGCCACTCCTGAGCACGATACATCCGGTAACGGATCAGATACTCCACCGGCGTCTTATGATAGAGCTGGGTGAATTTCCTGGAGTAATAGGATGGGCTGTATCCGGCGATTGCCGCCAGTTCATCTCTTGTGATCATTTGATGATAATTCTGCTGCATGTAAATCACCGTGCGCGCCAATCTTTGCTCAAGTGTGCTTTCAGCGGTTGGCTGTTCATGCTGCAATTCTTTTAACAAATGGTATAGAATGTATTGCTTCATGGTGATGCCAAGCGGCCCGGTGCTCCTGGTGAGGGATGAACGGATCTCTGCAACCACCGCTTCAGGCACACTCTGAACATAATAGCCAGCCGCCCGGTCTACTTGCCAGTGGTAAGGAGATTGCATTTCTGTGTCATAAGTATTGAAGCTAATCAAATAGCCCGAGAAATCAAAATGATTGGCAGAGGCCAGCCGGATGACCGAACCCTTCTCAAGAGCAATTAACTGGCCGAAAAGAAGCTGCTCTTCATGCCCGTTGATCGATAGCGTGGCTTGGCCATCACTTACCAACAGGAGGGCAGCCTGATCCAGACGTATTGTGGAGGGGACCGGTAACAAATCTGCTACATCTATAATTTCTGTGCAATGGGCAAGCCAGCCTGGATTAGCGTCATACATAGATATACTCCTTAGGTTCATTATTGATATATAGTAAAGCACCCGCCCTATGAAAGCAGCAGGCGCTTGAAGCAATTTATGACTTCCGCACAGGCCGGACATACTTGAAGTACCGCTCCGGGTTGAAATAGAAGTAGATGATCCGGCCGGGGGCAGGGTCGAAGCAATAGCCAGTGCCTGTATAGTCAAAAGCGGCCATCGCCTGCTCCATCCGTTTCTCGACACTGCGGTTCTCCTGCTCGTAATCAAACGGCCCGTGCTCGAACACAATGTACTCGGCCTCTGGAATATCCGCCATCAGCATCTGCGCGGGGACCTCGCCATCATAATCATAGGGGAGACGTACCCCATAGCACTCTGTACGCGGAAATCCCCAATCGCAGAGCCTGCCGTCCGGGTCATTCATATAGGCCATGATCTGGCCGTTGCCGCTGTTCGTATCGCTTCCGCCGTCATCATCCAGCTTCCCCTTGATACTGTCCAGCAAGCCGCTGATGGTCTCGCAGTCCTGCCCTGGAATCAGGCTCTGCTTCTGCCAGAAATCCCAATACCCGTTGCTCTCGTAGTTCTTAATGTGCAGGAATTTGTGCGCGGGAATGGTTACGAAATAGATTTTAACCTCTTCTGTAGATTTTACCATGCCAACCTCTCCTAGTCCGAAAAAGTAGCGGTCAAACGGGTTGATTTTGGTCCGAAGGACGACAGGATACGGGTGTCTCCGGTACTCGCTTGGGGCCACACCATAGGTCATCTTGAACGCACGCGTAAAAGCTTCATGGGAGGAGAATCCATAGTCGAGCGCAATATCTAGAATGCTTTTTCCGCTATCCCGTACCTCCTTCAGTGCAAAAGCCAGCTTCCGGTGGCGAAGGTACTCCCTAAGCTGCATCCCGGATATCTCTTTGAATTTCCTCGTCGTATGAAACTCCGAATAGCCCAGCTTGTCAGCGAGAGATTGCAGCGTTATGGCCTCACTGTTATGCTGCTTGATGCTGTGGTCCATATCATCGACAATGGTCTGGATCTGCCTGTGCCACTCGTACACCGTCCGCTCACCCCCTCGTTCCAACCGCTCTATAGTCATTCTAGAATACTGGAAAAAGCATTTCTTGATTCTACTTGCGGCATGGGATCAGCTTCATCTCTGTAAGATTGTCCAGATTGATCTCGATCCTCAGCTCATCATGCTCATTCACCGCGATTAATGTCCGGTCTTCGATGCTTAATTGCTTGATCGGATTCGTGGCATCCGAGAAAAAAGCCCAAACTAAAACACCACCTGTATCGGTGCAGGCAATGAAGCCCTCATTTCCCATTTGCCCGTCCCCGCCGTAGATTGTTCCGCCCTCATACTTCAGGCTCGTCCAAGCATCCACGATGGTCCAAGGATCATTATTATACTTCACAATACTCTCAATTGTTGTGTCACACAGGGGGTGGCAGCTCATTGTATGCTCATGGGTATTCGGGTCGTAGCAGGTCTCGATATTCAGAATCGTAATGCTGCCATCTGCGTAAGCCATACAATTAATCCCAGGAAGCTCATGCTCCTCCGTCCAGTGCTTCAGAATTAAGTTACTCATGGCCTTATCCTTTCATTTCGCTGGTTTCCTGTCCATATATCATTTCTGTTAACCGCCCCGTTTTCCCTTCAAAAGAGTAAAGGCCATCCTTCGCAGGACGGCCTTAGTATGTGTCTGAATTAACCCTTCGCTTGCACGGCTATGGGGTAATAAAGATCGAGCTGGAACGCTTCGTTAACAAACATCTCCCCGTTGAACAGGAAGTGCTCCTCCAGCCATTGACCCGGACCCGGCTGATATTTACTGCTCTGCACCCATTCATTTAAGCGGTTCCAGGCTTCGGGGATATCGAGACCGTATAAGCTGGAGACGGCATAGAGACCGCCGCTCACCTGCTTGATCCGTACCTCGCCCGAGGGTTCGGTGTCCTCACCGACCGTAGCCCACATCTCATAACCATGCTCATTCTGCGCGCCGGGCTGATTAAAGCCAAAATAACGGGTAGCTGGAAGCCGGTCTAACCCTTTTTTCTTCACCCATGCATACAGCACATTCCACGCCTCATCCTCCGGCTGATTCCCTGCAGTAGTCTGATAGTACGCCACCTTCACCGGCTTCAATTCAATAAACCGGACCTGATGATCCTCCAGCTTCACTAATTGATGTTCCATTCTTCCTGATTCCTCCGTCTCTATATTCAATTCTCCTTCACGAAACATGGCAGCAACGTCCAGATTAATCCGCTTCGACTGCTCCAATAACAGACCGATGGCATTGCCTTTGGCGACCCCCTGTTCCTGCAATAATTCCACATACCGTTCGAGCAGCTCCCTGAGTACCAGCATATTGCTGATCTCCCGCTGAACCTCCCCCAGTTTATTGCAGAAAACACCGACCGCCCTTGACAGTTCAGATGCTAACAGCACCGCTGAAATGTCCTTCACGGAGAAGCTTAACTGCTTCAGCAGCAGAATCAGTTCAAGCCTCCTGAGCATCTCCTGGCTGTACAGGCGTTTTGCACTGTTAGGCTCCCTGATGCTGGCGATCAGTCCAATCTCCTCGTAGTACCTAAGCGTGCGGCTGGAGATACCGTACCGGACCGACACCTCTCCGATTTTACTCAGCTGAGTGGTAATCATGAATTCTCCTTTCCTATGGCTATGAAGTACTTCATGGCTCTATCCTACAAGTTTACGTGCACGTCAAGTCAATACCTATATTGTAAGGAATTTCTATAAAAGAAACCTGAAGGAATAGTTTCCCGTAGTAAATATGAATTAACCGACATGGGATGTGATTGATTTGACTGGATTTTTGGGTGCTGTAATCATAGCTATTGGATTGGTTATAGCCATTTGGCCTAAGATAGCGTGGTATCTACGGCTGGGCTGGAGGTTCAAAAATGCGGAGCCCAGCGGGCTGGCCTTAGGGGCGGAACGGGTAACAGGGGTGGTCCTGGTAATCGCCGGTTTCATCCTGATGGTATCCAGCTGCTCCTCAGGAAACGCAGAGCGCCGCTGGTCCGAGCAGTTCAAAGAGAAGCTGAACTCGGGGCAGGTACAGGAAATCAGCATCGGCATGATTAACCCCACCTTATTAAGCGAAGAAGAAACGGATAGAATGATCCAAATGATACAGGAGGCTGAGCTTAGACCTTTTGATGCAGGGAATTCATTCGGAGCGAGCAACACAGGGACCATAACCTTTAAAGACCAGACCCGTGTAGACATGGTGATTCTGGGCCCGTCCGGGGGAATCGAGCTGCATCCTGGTGATGCACAGAGCGAATATGAGATTATGAGTGAATCACTGAAGTCGTGGCTGAAGAGTTACGGGAACTAGGTATGGTTTTATACACCAAGAAGCTGGAGGCTCACAAGAGGTCTTCCAGCTTTTTATTTTCTATTTGGTTTCTGCTTCAAGGGTCTCCAGCATCTGCTGCAGGGTCACATGCTCAAATTCCATCTCGCCGATCCGGGGATCGTATCTCCGTCTATGAGCTGCTTATACCTCGCATCCTCAGGGAAGCGGGCGTAATCCGCCCGGAACTGGGCAATCAGAACGTTGGCCCCGGTCCCTGAGCCCTCTATGCCCGACCCCAGCCCTGTCAAAAGATACCTGATCCAGTTCATTCTCTCCCGCTCCATATCCGCATACGAAGGTAAACGGAACACAAGCTCAGCCGCCTTGTTCCGCATCAGCACATCCCAATATCTCCCCAGCACGAATGCCGGATGTGGATCTAACGCCAGTATGGTCCGTTCAATCCCTATTGAAATGTGCTGATCCGCTTCCCGGTCCTGCTGTACCGGTCTGGCCAGCAGATGCAGATGCTGGCGTTCATCGTCTGTCAGCCGCAGGGCTCTGGCTATGTTATTACCTGCCTGCAAACCGTTCCACCGCCTCCTCCGTCACCGGCTGAAAGAGGTTCACCAGGTTGCCGTCGGGATCACGGAACAGCAGCGAACGGTTCCCCCACGGCATCGTCGTCGGCTCCTGTACCCAGTCCCCGACAAGTGGCTTAAGGCGCGCATATTCCGCATCGACATCATCGACGCGGAACTCCATAATGACCGTGCGGTTACTGGCCGCTGCTACAGAATCAGCACCGAATAGCTGCGCTGTCTTGGAGTGGCCGATGGCCAGGGTACATGCGGGCATAACGAATTCGGCAAATACCGGTGCGGGCCGCTGTGCTGTCACCCCTGTCACTTGCTGGTAGAAGTCGACCAGACGATCAATGTCGTCAGTAATGATACGTATCGAAGCGAAATTCATCAGCGTTCATCCTCTCTTGAATGTTTACATGTCCAATGATAAAAAAACGCTACTGACAACGTTATGTCAGTAGCGTTTATTTATTAGGCGGCGCGTTTATAGAACCCTGTGCTGTATGCTGTTTTTCACATACATTCGGTCCGTGTGCCGCGTATCTCCTATCCCTCTACCCTCAGCCTATCCTCAGCGCAATATTCCCGAGCTGCTCCGCGCGCTCCAGCCGCTGAAGAGCAAGCGGAGTCTCCGCTAAGGAATACACGCTATCCATGATAGGGTGTAGCTGATGCTGTTCCATGAACTCAAGCATCGCGGTGAATTCTTCATGGCTGCCCATGGAAGTTCCAAGCACCTGAAGCTGCGGGAAGAATATTGCTCTGGCGGGAATGGTGAGATCATCGCCTGAGCTTGCACCGAACATGACGATTTTACCGCCCGGCTTAATGACCTCGAAGTATTGCCCGAATATCGCTGGGCCCACGCTATCTAAGATCAGATCTACAGGCTGATGCTGAAGCTTCTCCCGCCAACGGCTATTACTGTCTATAACCTGCGTAACCGGTAATTGCAGGGCCTCTGCACGCTTCGCTTCACTTCTGGACGTAACTGTGACCTGCGCTCCAGCTGCTGCCGCCATTAGAGCAGCAAACGTAGCCACTCCGCCTCCAATGCCCGGAATCAGCACATGGTCGCCCCGCTTCAGATTCCCTCTGGTAAATAACGCCCGGTACGCAGTGAGTGCCGCTAAAGGTAACACACCAGCCTCTTCCCAAGACAGGTACGCCGGCTTAGGCACAACATTCTGCTCCGGCACAATGACATATTCAGCAAAAGTCCCGTCTGCAGGGTACCCCAATATGTCAGGCACCACAGGCACCTCATCCGCCCGATCCCAGCCAAGACATGGATTAATGATGACCTCCATCCCCTGAGCCAGGCCGTTTACCCCTTCCCCCGTCTCTTCGATAACGCCAGCTCCGTCTGAACCCAGCACGCAAGGATGAACCGGACCCGGCGTACCTTCTGTAGCAGAAGCAGCAGCTATAATGAACAAATCCCGGTGATTGAGTCCGGCTGTCTTTAGCCTAACCTTGACCTGCCCCTGTTCAGGACGCTTGTCAGGATGCTCCGTATATTGCAGACCTTGCGGTCCAAGTGTAATTGCCTTCATCTTCATATCCTCCTGTTACGCTGTAGTGGCTTCATACAAAGTGTAGGCTGTTACAGCGGTCAGGTAAAATGATTAGAAGAGAAGGTGAGTATCATTAATAATGATATTGCTCTTCTGCGGGGTGAGCTGGAAGCTAACCAGCAACGCAAAAGGCACCCAAGCGGGTGCCTTTTCTTTTTCGGGCGAACTCATTATCCTTAGACTATAAGCTCTGCCCGTTGGAGGCGATAACCTCCTTGTACCAGTCGAAGCTCTTCTTCTTGATTCTGCGCAGTGTGCCGTTCCCCTCATTATCCTTGTCGACATAGATGTACCCGTACCGCTTCTTCATCTCACCTGTTGAGGCACTTACAATATCAATCGGCCCCCAGCTCAGGAAGCCCAGCAGTTCGACGCCGTCTTCCACCGCTTTGCCCGCTTCAATTATATGGTCCCGCAGGTAGGAGATCCGGTAATCATCATGGATGCTCTGGTCTTCTTCAACTGTGTCTACAGCGCCGAATCCGTTCTCGACAATGAACAGCGGCTTCTGATACCGGTCGTAGAGCTGGTTCAGCGTGAATCTCAGACCCGTGGGATCAATCTGCCAGCCCCACTCGGACGCTTTCAGATAAGGATTCTTGACCCCCATTGCCAGGTTGCCCGATACCATCTCCAGCCCAGTCGGATTAGCACTGGCACACCGGCTCTTGTAATAGCTGAAGCTGATGTAATCGACAGTATGCTGCTTCAGCAGCTGTTCATCCTCTGCCGTCAGATCCAGCTTGATGTCATACTCCTTGAACCACCGTTTCACGTAAGTAGGGTAGTAGCCTCTAGCCATAACATCGGTGAAAAAGTAGACCTGTCTGTCCATCTCCATGGCTGTGAGAATATCATCCGGGTGACAGGTATGCGGGTAGTACGGCCCTGCGGCAATCATACAGCCCATCTGCGAGCCCGGAATAATCTCGTGGCAGGCCTTCGCCGCCAGCGCGCTGGCTACATGCTGGTAATGCGCCATCTGGTAGATAATCTGCTTCTTGTTCTCACCTTCCTCGATGACCGTTCCTCCGCCGACGAAGGGAATATGGAGCAGCACATTAATCTCGTTGAAGGCAATCCAGTATTTCACCTTGTCCTTGTAACGTTTGAATACGGCAATCGCATATCGCTCAAAGAACTCAATCAGCTTGCGGTTTCTCCACCCACCGTAATTGTTAACAAGTCCGAGCGGCATCTCATAATGGGATAGCGTCACAACCGGCTCAATATTATATTTTCGCATACAATCAAATAATTGATCATAAAACTGCAGGCCCGCTTCGTTAGGAGTCTCTTCGTCCCCGTTCGGGAATATTCTCGTCCAGGCAATGGAGGTACGCAGCGCCTTGAAGCCCATTTCAGCAAATAAAGCAATGTCCTCTTCGTATCTGTGGTAAAAATCTATAGCCTCATGGTAAGGGTTCTTCTTATCCGGATGCTCATAGGGCGGGTTAAAGATCCCGTTGGCCAGAATATCAGCAATCGATAACCCTTTACCGTTCTCCTGATAAGCGCCTTCCACCTGATTAGCCGCAATCGCGCCCCCCCATAAGAAGCCTTCCGGGAATTGCATATCTGTCTGTTTCATTCTATCTTCTTCCCTTCTATTGGTTTAGACATTAAGTTTCAGCAAAATATCCTTTTCTTTCACAGTGGACGGGCTGACCGCAGTAATGTCTGTGTAGTCACCCGTATTAGAGATAATTACCGGAGTGATGATATCGAAGCCCTCTTGAATAATGCTGTCCCTATCGAATTCAAGAATCAGATCGCCGACATTTACCCGGTCCCCTTGATTTACATGGAGCGTGAAGTGTTTGCCGCCCAGCTTGACCGTATCAATCCCGACATGAATCAGAACCTCTGCCCCGTCGTCACTGGTAAGGAGAACAGCATGCTTCTTTTTGAAGGCCACCGACACCACACCGTTAATTGGAGAGACCACTCGGCCCTCACTAGGCAGGATAGCAATCCCTTTCCCCATCGTCTCCTGCGAAAAGGCAGGGTCGCTGACTTCGTTTAAGCTTTTAACTTCGCCGGCAATGGGCGCATAGATTTGTTCATTTTGCAGCTTTTTAGCAGATACAGGTTCATTAACAGACGGCTCGGGAAGGTCCGCACCGTTCTCTTCTACTGGCGCCTCTGTAACATCCTTGAAGCCCAGAACATAAGCGACAACAGCTGCCACGACAAAGCTGACACACACTGCCAGAATCATCAGCGAAAATTTATGTCCGATATACAGCGGCAAGGACGGCAAGCCGACTTTCCCCAGGGCATAGGCTGCCACCTGGAAGATACTTAAGATGAAGGCACCTGCCGCACTGCCGATGAGCCCGGCAATAAACGGCTTTTTCAGCTTGAGGTTCACACCATAAATTGCGGGTTCAGAGATTCCCATCAGCGCACTGATCGTTGAGGCTCCAGACAAGGATTTCATACTGCTGTTCTTGGTTCTCAGGAATACGGCAAATACAGCACCGGCCTGCGCGATATTAGCAACGGTCATAATTGGCATAATGTAGTCGAAGCCGTTCTGGGCAATCGCCTGGAAGACAAGCGGAATGAGGCCGTAGTGTAGTCCGGTGATTACCATTAGCGAGAAGGTGGCTCCAAGCAGCGTTCCGGCGATTACACCGAAGTGCTCATAGAAGTACATGTAGCCATCGGCAATGGCATTACCCGCATAAATTCCTACCGGGCCAATCACGATTAAGGCGATAGGTGCCACAATTAACAGGATCAGCATCGGCTCCAGGATGGTCTTCAGTACATTCGGTACAATTTTGCGGACAAAACGTTCTACATAAGACATGATCCATACGGTTGCAATAATAGGAATAACAGAGGATGAGTAGGACACCAGCTTGACCGGCAATCCCAAGAAGCTCATAGACGTTATACCGTCAGCCATAAATTTGGCAAAGTTAGGATGGAGCAGCACGCCCCCGATCACAACCGCCAGATACGGATTAACATTGAATTTCTTCGCAGAGCTGAAGGCGAGCAGCATCGGCAGGAAATAGAATACAGCATCTGAAATAATATTCAGAATTTTGTAGAGATCCGTACTCGCCGCTGTGGCATTGAACATGACGATTATAGCCAGCAGCGCCTTGATCATCCCTGCTCCCGCTATGGCCGGAACAAGAGGGTTAAATATCCCTGGCAGTATATCTGCAAAAAACTTGCCGACCGAAGCCTTAATGCCGAGCTTCTTCCCTTTATTGTTACCTTGTTGTTCAGTGTTCTCCTTGGCAGAGCCAGCATTATTTTTGGCAATCTTGCTTAACTCCCCATACACCTTGGATACATCGTTCCCGATAATCACCTGAAATTGCCCGCCGTTAATGTTAACATCCATCACTCCAGGCAGTTCCTTCAGCTTTATTCGGTCTGCAGCCCCATTATCCCGCAGATTGAAGCGAAGTCTGGTCATACAATGGGTATAATCCTGTATGTTGTCTTCCCCGCCTACTAATTTTAGTATTTCTTTCGCCAGCTTTTGTTGATCCATGGTACAGCTCACTCCTCTTCATTTATAAGAAAAATATAAGAAAAACCTAAACCGGTGAAAGAATACCCCTAGCAAAATATAGGGATAGTCCTTTCCCAGTTTAGGTTTTGCCTGCTCCGCAGTAGCAACCCCAAACAAGGGTTATTTTAGATGTACAACTCTTTCAATATGAATCGTTAAATACATGACTTCTTCATTGGTCAGTGTACAATTGTATGTTTTACGGATATAATCCTGAATCTTCCGTCCACACAAGAAGGACTCCTTATACTGCTGCTTGACCATCTCATATAACTCACTGTCGGTATTCTCAATATGTGTGTCATTTAATATTCTTCGGGCGAAGAATTTGAGATGGGTGACGAACCTGTAATACGTTAGCGACTCTTCGTCGTAATCGATTTTGAAGTGATACTTCACGATATTGAGAATTTCATGCACAATCTTGGTGATTTTCACTACATTCGGGATCTCTTCATTCATATGCGCATTTACCAGATGGAGCGCAATATGAGCGGCCTCGTCTTCCGGGAACCGGATTCCCAGCTCCTCATGAATCAGTAACAGCGCTTTCTCACCAATCTCGAATTCATCCTTGTAGAATTTCTTGACCTCCCACAGCAATACATTCTTGATATGGTGTCCCTGCTTGGAGCGTTCGATCGCCGAATGGATGTGGTCGGTCAGGCTAACATAGATGCTGTCATGCAGCCTCTTCCCCAGATTCATTTTGGCGAGATTAATAATACGCTCCGAAATCTCCATATGCGCAAGCGGGATCTCGGATAGAAGCGTCTTCATTTGGTCGGATATACTCTCATTATCCATGAAGACCTTCTCAATTTTGTCTTCCTCAATGAGGTCGCCCGGCTTCTTCTTGAACGCAATCCCCCTGCCTATTACCACCACTTCTTTGTTCTGGTCATTCATAGTAATGATGGCATTATTATTCAACACTTTTGCAATTCTCATAATAACCACCTTTATCGCAAAATAAAAAAAGGCAACACCACAAACTTCACCATATATAAATATAGCTCTGTTAATGGTATTGCCTACATACGTAGTAACAATCCGTTGTCTATTTAATTATGGACCGATTATATCATGGATCAATAGGTTCAACAAGACTTTCTTGCAACCCTTTTCATGGAAAAGATTGCACTCCGCTGTTGCCTTTCAGCCGCCGGCGGTCAATGAAACCCCATCCCCCGTGTATGGTACCACCACAGGATACGGATGACCTCGTCTCCAATCTGAATCTCCTCCAGCTCCTCACTTTCCTCCATCAGCTTCCCCCGCAGGGGTGCAGGGAGGGGCCGGTAGGCCGGCGTAGGCCGGCTCTCATTCATTAGTCTGGGTATCGGAGAATCTGGGGCAGCCTCCAGATGGTAGGCGATAAGCTCGCACAGGTAGGCAAAAATTCGCTCCAGCGTCTCACCGCCTAAATCCCCGGGCATAGCCATTACCCATTCTGTACCCACCGCTTGTCTACTGAACAGGTGAGCCGCAGATAACCCGACTGTCGCGAATCTGGCCACCCCCTTCTCCTCTGCCGCCGGAAAAAAATAAATCTCGATCTGCACTCTCTCGGGCTTCATAAGGGTGATCCAGTATTCCGGTATTTTCCACACTCTGGTATATGCATCTAAGATGACCGTCTTTCGGATATCGAAGGAAAGCTCATTAGCTTTGCTGAATTCATTGGCTATGGCAAACACCCCCCCGTTGACTTGGCACTACACGATGGACTCCAGCCTTGCTACAGATAACCTCCCGTCTTCCATCCGGTACACCTTATCGCAATATTCAAGCATTCGTTCATCGTGTGTAACCATAATCGCCGCCTTACGGCGTGTTCTCACCTCATGAGCAATCAGGGAGACCACTTCATGCGCACGCTTGGTGTCCAGGCTTGCCGTAGGCTCATCCGCCAGGATGATGCCGGGATTGTTGATGAGCGCACGGGCAATTGCTGTCCGCTGCTTCTCACCGCCTGACAGCTCCTCCGGGAAGCTGTTCAGCTTCGAGCCCAGGCCCAGCTCTTCCAGCAGTTTAATGGCGAACGCTTTATCCTCTTTGTTCACCTTCCCTGACATCTTTTTTACGATGAGCAATTGGTCCAGCACACTTAGATAAGGAACCAGATTCGAAGATTGCATAATGAATCCGACTTCTTGCAGCCTTAGATCCGCCAGTTCCTGTGCCGTAAGCTTAGCAATAGCATGTCCATTCAGCTCAGCCTCCCCTTCTGAAGCCTTCAGCAGTGCTCCGGCAATAGACAAGAATGTGCTTTTCCCTGAACCCGACGGTCCGACGACAGCAACGAACTCACCAGGCTCCACGGATATAGACACATGATCGAGTGCTGCGATCCGGTTGCTTCCTTCGGCATAATATTTGGTGACTTCACTCATGTGTAATCCCTTAGTCATTGTCATTATTCAGCCCTCCCGAGCGCCTTGAGCGGATCAATCTTAGTAATCTTTCGAACCGATACCAGCGAACTTAACATAGCGATAACCAGCAGGATCACAGAATACGTCACGACAAGAGTAGTCTCCAGCTTGAACGGCATCCCCTTCGGCATAATGGCTGCTGTTCCATAAGTAAGTAAGACTCCGGCTACAATGCTGGTCAGCGATAGCACCAATACTTGCGATACAATCGCTTTGCTTAAGAATCTGTTACTGGCACCTATAGCTTTCATAATGCCGAATTGATTGGTTTTCTGCATCGTCATTACGTAAAAGAATACCTCAAGCACGAAGGCGGCGATTGCAAGCAGAAAAGCCAGCATCATTAGAATCGTTCCGTTCTCTTCTTTGTACCCTGGCATTCCCTGTACTGCTGCCGACCGGGTAACCGTGTCTATACTCGCGAGCTTGCTGTTCACGACGCCCGGATCGATATCCTTGCCTTGCAGCATAATCGCATTAACAGGCCCGGCAACGCCTTTATCGGAACCAGGAGCTGCGAAGGCAATCTTCCGCCATTCGGCCATTGGAGTGAATACGGAGGCCACGTGGTTATAAGTCTGATTCTCCACGAATCCTATAATCGTTAGTGACTCAGTCGTGCCGTCTATTTGAAAAGTATCACCTATGCCATAGCCCTCATCCTTCATGGTTGAATTCACTATGACACCCGTATGGTTCTCAGCAGATAGGCGTTCCCCTTCCACGACAGACGGTTCCAGGAAGCTTCCCGGGTTAATTCCTATAATCGCGATATCCAGCTTGTCTTCATTCTTGGTGCTGTTTGCCTTCCTCGCTGTTGCCATGCTAGTTCCCATAGGGGCAGCGCCACTCACGTTAGGCAGCAGCTCGACTTCCGCCAATAGTTGATCAGACAGCAGCGATTTGCTCATTGAAGACTGTGATCCTTCCTCGAAAATGACATAGTCTGCCTTCATCGTCTTAAAGGTTGACGCAGCCAGCGTAGATAGACCATTCCCTAAGCCTGATAAGATAAATACCAGCCAGGCCAGGAGCACAAAAATAATGATGATCATTAAAAATTTCATTTTGCTATGCAGCAGTTCTTTTACAGCTAGAAACATTCCCTTCCAACTCCTTATTTATATTATCGACACATGTGTCAATTTGAACCTGCCAATATAACCGACATCTGACACATTAAATTAAACACCATATTCGACACTTGTGTCAAATTGGATTCAACGCGGCAGTCAGCTCTTGGCCCCTCCGATCCACATTTGAAACAGCAGCTTACCCCAAGCGGGAGTAGGGATATTCAGCATATTAGGCGTATCAATCAGGTTAAAGAACACACCAATAAGTACAGGAAGTGGGATATCCTGCCTCAGGTCTTGATTCTGCTGGGCGCGTTCGAATAAGCGGGATAGTTGAATTTTGAGTGTCTGATGTCCTGCCTCAATATATTCAAGATCTCTCGCCGCTGCTGAAGAATTGGCCGTATTGATCTTATTAGCATTGCCCAGAAGCTGATGTAACGCAGACTCCTCCACGTAAATGAGCAGCAGCTGTTCAAGGGCATCCATCGGGTCAGCCTCATCAATGGCTAATGCCTTGTCTACTACTGCTGCCATTACGCGCTTCATACAAGCCGCCACAATCTCTTCCTTATTCGCATAATACTGATAGATAGTGCTTCTCGCCCCTGACAGATGCTGTGAAAGCAGCTTGAGATGAAACCCGTCATATCCATGCTCAAGCACCAATTGTTTGGTTGTGTCCAGCAGCTCTGTCTCTGTAAAAGACTGTTTTCTTCCCATTGCATCTCTTCCGTCCTGTCCTTGGTGATAGATATCATTAGTTTAGCATGGTTAGTGAACATTTCCCAACGGCCGCCGCGGATCAATAATGGAATGCTCGATCTCTTCGATGTAGGAATCAAAGGCCTCCACGCCTTCATTTAAAATTAATTCAGCCTCCTGCGCCGTGACTGGTAGCGCCCATAGGATCTGGGCCCTCTCGCTCCCGACCTGAATCTCCTCCAGCTCTTCACTTTCCCCCCTCAGCTCATCCAGCAGAAAAGCAGTGGTTGTCCAGTTAGCCGGGGCAAGCGGACTCTCCTCCATCACTCTAGGTATCCGCGAATCACCTGCGCTCTCTATATGATGGGCGATAAGGTCACAGAGATAGGTAAATATCCGGTCCACAGCCTCCCCGCCTAAGTCAGAGGCCAGAGCCATCACCCACTCTGTACCCACAGCTTGTCCATTCGGGCGGCGAGTTGCGGCTAACCCGACTGTTGCGAACCTCGCCACCATAGTCTCGTCCGTAGCCGGAAAATAGTAAACCTCAACATGGACGGCTGTAGCGGGCTTGCTTAAGATAATCCGGTATTCCGGCATCTTCCACTCCCGGATATAAGCCCCTAAGATTACTGTTCTGCGGATATCGAAGGAGAGCTCCCTCTCTTTGCTTGATTCCATATAGATAGCAATCACCTTCCCTCTTTTTGATTAAGCTATAGCTACTAAAGTAAGGATCTGTTTCACAAAGTTATCCGTGACTACCCTGTCCGGACGGGACTTCAGGAACACCGTGAGTCCTATTAACGAAATGACCAGTGTCTGCGCCAGATTCTTGGCGTTAATCCCGGGATCAAGCTCCCCTGACTGCATGCCCCGTTCAATCGTTTCCTGGAAGATCACCGAGAGGTACATCTGATGTTCTCTGGTCAGAATCTCAAACCTTTCATCATGGGGAGCCAGCTCCACCATTGAATTAATGCAGAAGCACCCCGTGCTCGGGCTTTTCTCATATTCTTTGGACACCACATCTTCAAAAAAGCTACGGAATGCCTCTTTCACCGAAGAATGCTTGTGCAGACTGCCCCGGACATAGGCTGCATGGGAGCTCGTATATTTTCGCAAGGCAGCTTCAAACAATCCTTTCTTATCTCCAAAGGCAGAGTATAGGCTTGGACGCTGAATGCCCATTCTTGCGGTTAGGTCGCTTAAGGAGGCCGCTTCGAACCCTTTTTCCCAAAACACATGCATCGCTGCTTCGAGCGCCTTATCCTGATCAAATTCACGCGGCCGGGCCATAGAAACCCCTCATTTCATATCGAATGGTATATTACCATTGTATTTGGCGAAGATCCTTCTGTCAATCAGACCTTTCTATATTTCTCCCACCCCCGTTCCCTATTGACAGTTAATTTTCCTTAGCGTTATATTTATCAAGAATTATTATATACCTATCGGTATATTATTATCGGTATGAAGGAGGCGTTAGGTTTGGCGGGTTTTGTGAAAGAACCGAAATTTAATGACTTAGCAGCAGAACCAATACCTGTATCTTTAATGAACCGCAAAGTTGCGATGTTATTTGCCATAACCTGCGGACTGGCGGTCGCCAACATCTATTACGCCCAGCCCCTGCTGGACGCAATCTCTAGTGAATTCGGGATTACCCATTCTTCCGTCGGCATCGTGATTACAGTGACTCAGATTTGTTACGCCATTGGACTACTGCTGCTGGTGCCGCTGGGCGATCTGCTGGGTCGGCGCTGGCTGATTACCGGGCAGATGCTGGTCTCCGTGCTGGCATTGGTTGTCGTGGGTACTGCCCCTACCAGCATGGTGTTATTCATAGGCATTGCTACGGTCGGACTGCTTGCGGTAGTGACACAGACGCTTGTTGCGTTCGCAGCCACCCTGGCTGCCCCGGCTGAACGCGGACGAACGGTGGGTGTGGTGACCAGCGGAATTGTCATTGGGATTCTGCTGGCGCGGACGTTCGCCGGCGTGTTAACGGATCTGGCCGGTTGGCGTTCAGTCTACCTTGTCTCGGCGGGACTCACGTTAATCATGGCAGGTGTATTGTTCAGGGTGCTGCCGCAATCTGAGCCCCGGAGAGAATCCTTATCCTACCCGCAGCTTCTCCGTTCGCTGTTCATGCTGTTCGCAGAGGAACGGCTGCTGCGAATCCGTGCTGTGCTATGCCTGCTGATTTTCGCCGCCTTCAGTATCTTGTGGACTTCCCTGGTGCTGCCTCTCAGCGCTCCTCCGCTGTCCCTGTCACATACTGCGATTGGAGCGTTTGGTCTCGCCGGAGTCACCGGGGCATTAGCAGCAGCACGGGCAGGCCGTCTGGCCGATCAGGGGCTGGGGCAAAAGACTACCGGCGTAGCATTGATTCTGTTACTCATCTCCTGGCTGCCGATCAGTTATACTCCTCATTCGCTGCTCGCGTTAGTCATCGGGATTATCCTTCTTGACCTGGCCGTGCAAGCCGTACACGTCACCAACCAGAGCATGATCCTTAATCTGCGCCCGGAAGCCCGCAGCAGGCTTACTGCCGGTTACATGGTCTTCTATTCAATCGGCAGCGCCACCGGATCAATTGCCTCCACCAGTATCTACGCTTATGCGGGCTGGAACGGAGTGTGCATGCTCGGTGCAACGGTTAGTGCTGTGGCTATGATCTTCTGGGCGTTGACCCGCCGCGTAAAATGATGGATACAACGGTGTTACGTCCACCGGGCCGCTGCCCAAACACCTAGCCGACCAAGCCTGTAATTGTATATCTGTCTGGTATGAAATATCATACAATTAGGCAGATGGATGATTAGAAGGGCAGATGAGCAAGAATGAGCGAATTCCTGAAATTAATGAAGGATGCAAGGTTCAGAAGAACCATGCGGATGATTTTCAAGTTCGCCTGGGATTTCTGGTGGCTGGGCAAGCTGAAGTACTTGATGTCACGGCGGCGCTTTGCAGCCAAGCAACAGGCCTTATACCGCAAGCAGGCAGCATACTTCACGACAACCGCTATGGACATGGGCGGGCTAATTATCAAGCTTGGGCAGCATGTTAGTGCGCAGGTGGATATGCTGCCGAAGGAAGTTATTGAAGAATTGTCCAAGCTGCAGGATTCTGTAGAATTCGTAGATTTCTCCGAGATCCGGCAGAAGGTAGAGCGTGAACTCGGGGTATCCATCAGCAAGATGTATGCTGAGTTCAGTGCGACTCCTATTGCAGCGGCTTCCTTCGGACAGGTCCACCGGGCAACCTTACGGACAGGTGAGCAAGTCGCCGTGAAGGTGATGCGTCCCGGGGTTGAAGACATTATCGCGATTGATTGGAAATCCATTCAGGTCGCAATTTCGTTATTGAAGCGCCAGAAGATGATTACAGACTTCATGGATCTTGATGCCGTATATGATGAGTTTCATGACACGATTATGGAAGAACTCGACTATCAGCAAGAAGGGCGCAATGCCGAAGAGTTCAAGCAGCAGCTAGCCCACCGGAAGGATGTCGTGATTCCGCACATTCATTGGTCCTGTACTACCCCGCAGGTGCTGACCATGGAGTTTATGGAAGGTGTCAAAATCAATGATTTCGCCAAGCTGGAGGCTTGGGGGGTAGACCGGACAAGACTTGCGACGTCGCTGATTGAAATGTTCGTGGAACAGATTTTATTGAATGGCTTGTTTCACGCTGACCCCCACCCGGGCAATGTGCTCGTGCAGCCTGACGGCACCATCGCCTTGATCGATTTTGGAATGGTCGGGCGGATTCCGAAGGATATGAAGACCCAGATGGTTGCCCTTCTGCTGGCCGTATATCTGAAAGACGCCCACGGCGCCATCGATGCCCTGAACAAGTTGAGATTTTTAAGACGGAATGTAGATCTGGAGGTCTTCTCCAGGAATCTTACCTTATTATTCGAACAAATCAACGGGGATACGTTCGATCTGAGTTTTGTGACCTCAGGCGACAATGTGGAGGAATTGCGCAATTTCCTCTACTCCCAGCCTTTTCAATTACCTGCCAATACCACCTTCCTGGGCAAAGCCATAGGCACCGTGTACGGCCTCTGTACCGGACTGGACCCTGAGCTTGATCTGGTCGGGACCGTTAAGCCTTATGTGGAGCAGGTGGTGCGGAGGGATCTGCGGGGAAGTGTTATCTCCAAGGTTGTAGAGGATGGCAAGAATATGCTCAAAGACATCCTTCCAACGACCAAGAAGTTCATGTCGGCCATCGATAAAATGGATAGCGGAGGCTTAAGGGTCAAGCTGGCGAGCTCCCTCGAGCAAAAATTAATTGAGACGCAAAACAAAAATACACAGCGGTTAATCGCCACCATCATTGGCGCGGTATTACTTCTGGCCGGGGTCAACCTGTGGAATGAAGTGAAGCCCATCGTCTCTTATGTATTCGGCACCCTGGGCCTGCTCGTTATGCTCAGCCAGCTCCGGACGAGACAAGGCCGCCGGGATGAAAGACATGCAAGGCAAATCAACGCAATGCGTGAACGTAGCCGATTGGAGAAGCCGAAATCAAAATCGCGTGGATAACGAAATGTGGATAACATTAAGGCTGCGTACGAAACTAAACTGTACAAGTGGAAACGATACCGTCCTTTTAAGGGACGGTACCGTTTCAGCGAGAAATAGAAGGAAAATTCATCATGTGAAACATATAAATTCTATATTTTAAATAATGCTCCTGCAAGTTTTGGATCATAATGCCCCCGTTAGTTGAGCAACAAACTCTCGAAATGTATTATCAATGAATCCAACGGATTCCCGATTTTCACATTTAACTCTTGCTCAACTTTAACGGCTGATTCCACCATAGATAATTGAGCAACAGAAATTTTCTTGTTTTTTTCTGAGGCAAGTATCCCCTTTAGGTACTTTGATAATTCTTCAACGTATTGCTCATTTTTACCTTGCATGATTAGCTCAAATGTATTCTCTATGACACGTGCCTCAATATGAATTGGCTTATCCTGTATAGAAGCAAATTCATTAAGCCTTCTCATTGTCCCTTCGACAGTTGCTGGATTAGTGAATAATAGAACTTGTGGTTCTGTAATATTGCAGACAGAACTAAAGAAGGGCTCATCAATTTTTATTATAGGAATAGATGTATTAAGCCGGTTTTCTTCAAGAAGAGCTATGTAATTAGTACATGTGATAAGAATAACCTCAACATTTGCTTGTGATATCCATTCTATTTGTTCGATGACTTTATTTTTGGCTTGTCCTTCATCGAAATTATTATCTGATGTAATTCTACTCATCAAACCAGGATCCACAAAATGAACCAATTCCAACTCATCAGAGGTAAGAGTGTTTTGAATATACTGGATATTTGAATGGTGGGCGTGTAAACAAGCAATCTTTTTCTTCATGATTTTATCTCCTTAAACCCGTATTTTGAGCAGTCCCGATCCTTAATGATATCATGTTTCCCCACAAAACTGCCCGTTTTCGATACCCTCTCATTTCAATGCCTTCCATCTTTATTTCTACCGGGTAACTCACTCTAGTTGCCAACGCAAAAAACACCTCCAAGGATCTCTCTATCTTACGACAGAGTTCATTCTCTTGAAGGTGTTGACATTCTTTTCTTTTTCACTCTGGAATATAAGGAAGATCCAGCACCTTCGGAACATTGATTACATGCTGCTCTGTATATGTGCGTATGCCTTCAGCGCCATATTCACGGCCGATGCCGGACTGCTTGAAGCCGCCGAACGGGAACCGGACATCGAGCCCCTGCACCGCAGCAGTATTGATCATGGTTGTTCCCGCTTCGAGCTGACGTGCAACGGAGATGGCGTCCGCTTCCCGCCCCCACACCGAGCTCGTCAATCCATAGATGCTCTCATTATGCAGATGAATGACCTGCTCCACATCGTCAAAGGGCAGAATCGGAACGGTAGGACCGAACTGCTCCTCCACCACAATCGGATCATGGTAATCGCAGTCCAGAACAAGCGTGGGCTGCAGGTAATAACCTTGTTCAAACCGCCGCTGGTCGAGAATTTGGCCAAGCGGAATGACCTTAGCCCCGCGCTTCTGCGCATCCTCAATCAGACCCTGCACGTAATTCTTCTGCTTCAGGTTATTCACCGGACCTACTGTCGTATGGGCATCGAAGGGATCACCAATGCGAATCCAGCGGTTGGCCGCCTCGATATATTTGTCAACAAAAGCATCATAGATAGAGCGGTGGACATATACGCGCTTGGCGATCATACAGATCTGGCCTGTAGTCAGGAAGTTGGAGATGACAATCCGGCGCATCGCCCGCTCATCCTGAACATCGAAGCTATCCAGGAAAATCGCCGCATCATTGCCGCCAAGCTCCAGCGTCATATCCTTAATCGTATCCGCCGCCGCTTTGATGATGTGCTTGGCGGTTGCGGTTCCGCCTGTGAAGGCGATTTTGGCGACAAGAGGATTACTAGTCAGCTCAACGCCCACATCGGCAGCCCCATGAACGACATTGATGACACCTGCCGGGAACTCACCCGCGATCAGCTCTGCCACCTTCGCGGCCGCCAGCGGTGCAAATGGACTCGGTTTCAGCACAATCGTATTACCTGCAAGTAAGGCAGGGGCGATTTTTATCGTAGATAACGCAATCGGATAGTTCCATGGACTGATCGCTGCCACCACACCCATTGGATCATAGGACAGGATGGTTGTACCATGGTCATGCTCCTGGACCTCTTCCTGTAGAACGGATGCAGCCTCATTACAAGCGAACTCCATCCACATTAACGAGACATAAATCTCACCATGGGCATCATACAGGGGCTTGCCATGCTCTCTGGACAGCAGGTGGACAATTTCGTTCTCAGCGGCTCTAATCTTCTCTATTGCCTTACGCATCCGGGTAATACGATCCTCAATAGAGGTCTTCTTCCATATTTTAAAAGCCGCCGCCGCCGCTTCAATCGCCTCCACCGCTTGCTCCTTCGTAGTGACCGGGAAATAGCCTACGATTTCAGCCGGGCTCGCCGGATTCTCTTTGGCTGACTGCGAAAGGGACGGCACATGGTGACCGTTAATGAAGGCTTCCACGATAACGGCATCTTGTTCAAACTTCCAGACTTCGTCTGCAATCTCCTTCACATAACGAAGCTTACGCCATTGCTGTTCTTCCGTTAGGATATTGCCTTCTTCTGTAGAGGAGAATCCGCATTGCGGGCTCAAGCACAGCTGGTCAAGGGGCACATAGGTTGCTGCTTCGGCAATCCGGGCTTTAATGTGCTCTTTATCTTCCAGTTCGCCAGTTTTGGAGGTGAGCAGACCCAGTACGATTTTCAAATCCGGCCGGTTCACATATTTCAAGGGCTCGAAGCTGCCTGAACGCTCATCGTCAAATTCCAGGAATAAGCCATCTACGTCCAAGCCGCCAAAAATGACCTCAGAAGCGTAATCATAACCGCCGGTTGAGAAGTAGTTGGATTTATAGTTCCCCCGGCAAATGTGCATCGTTACCACTAGGTCTGCCGGTTTATGGGCCAAGGTTTCGTTAATCATGCGCTGCATCGTTAACAGCTCTTCCGCTGGCTCCAGACCCTTTGCCCGTAGCTTATTGTGACCCGCTTCTGAGAAAAGGTCTGCCCATGCTGTATCATCCAGTTGCAGGTACCGGCATCCGGCATCATAGAAGGCTTGAATGGCTTTTTGATACGCTGCAATCGTATCCTGAAGGAATTGCTCCCGGTCGCTATAACTATTGGCCCCCGGCTCCAGCCGGTAGATCAGCATGTTGGGACTTGGAATGGTTTGTTTCGCTACGGCGTCACCTGCATGCTTCTTGACGAATTCAAAATGCTCCACAAAGGGATGATTCGAGAAATCAACCCTACCCACCACACGGATGCCACCCTTGCGGGTCTGCATATTATGGAACTTAGGTCCGTCGATTTCCTCATACAGTTCAACGCCGTCCAGACCGCCCAGGAAATCAAAATGCCACCAGCTTCTGCGGAATTCCCCATCCGTCACGGCGAACACACCATTCTCCTTCTGCTGTTCAATAATCCGGATAATCTCTTGATCTTCCACCGCTCTTAAAGCTTCATATGTGATGTCGCCTGCTTTATATTGTTCACGCGCCTGGCTTAAGTTCGCAGGACGCAGGAAGCTGCCTACATGATCATTACGGAAGGGTATCATCGCTACATCTCCTTACAACTTTTTAGTGTACTGAGTATAGCATGAGGGCAAGAAATCCAGGTTATATGAAAAAAGCATGATTGGTCATAGCTTTTCGCGATAGCGGATTTATTTCGATTGATGAACCGGCACAGTATAATACTCCCCTAATCGCGTCCCGTCAAGAAAAAATGCGCGGATGAGCGATATAGCGAGGGGACCCCCTCATGATTTCTGAACAGGAATGAAAATCCGGGGATGCAGCGTGATATCGCTTTTTCCAATGGGGCCAGTGTCACGTAAAATAGTCTTCAGATTCATTAGGAATAAGAAAGGGAGATCTGTATGAATAGCGTGGACAAAATCAGTTTTTCACTCTTTTTCGGGGAAGAGCCCGAGGCAGCTTGTTACGGGTATATAGAGCGGAATCGGGACGGCCATATGATTGCGCTCTATAACAGTTATGGTGAGGAGATCGACATGGATGGCGGACATAAATTCACCAGGGTACAATCGCTTGGCAAATTTGATGATGAAGACCGCGATAATTTCTACTCCCTACTAGAAGGCGATGGTGTAGGATAACCCGCGCATCAGACAGATGAAGATTTGGTAATGAATATTCTCTGGAGGTGGAACCGTATTCCGGTATCCCGCCTTTTCTTTGGTGGCCGTATTAATCGTAGTGCAATCAGAGTCATATAATACTAAAACTCCGAGAACTACGAATTAATTGAGCTCCTCAGACAGGAGTGATGGGAGAATTCTGTCAACTGAGGGTTAAAGTAAGCTTCTGCATCCTCGGATTGAAGTTGGCGCAATAATAAACGTTCTGTTTCGATAAGAGGAAATTCTTGAAAGGACTCATTAAAACTCATTTTTTATCTCCACTCTCCATATGTATTTGTCTAAGCAACAGAAATAAGGGAAGACCCATTGAAGGACCTACCAGTAGCGTACCTGCAATCGGCAGCCATAAATACTTCATTCTCTTTCTGTTGCCTTCTAACCAAATGAATCCCATAAGCACAATCGCGGTAACCAAAACATCCATCCATGCAAAAGCTCCGATACGCGTACTGGTTATGGCTTCCCATAGGAGAGGCACATCAAGACCATTGTGCGTGATCCAAGGGATGAATTGCGAATAGGGCAAGACAAGTCCCAAAATAGATAATACTCCGTAAAAGTACTTCACTTATACTAACTCCTTCAGCACATTTTTAGCTACACGTAGCATACCGACGATTTCCTGAACTTCACGCTCTGCTGCGACCCTGCCACCTCCTTAGCAAAGTGTTTTATTATTCTGCACGTGTTAATATATTATAAATAATAGAAAATAATTGAAAACAGTGCAAGATGGGCGAATTTTAAAAAAGGCCTCTGGAGGATGGAAATGAAAGTAATCAATACATTCGTGGTTATTGTTGTTATCATTGCTGTTGCGATTCCGGCGTATCTATGGAACGAAGCCAAAACCGATTTCTCACACAAAAGACAATATGAGCGAAATTGGCAGCTGCAATTGCCTTCCAAATTCAAGGAACTTGATTAATATACAAATCAAGGGGGATTTCGCGGGGAGGGATTGCGTTATACTATTTTTAGAACGAACGAAAAACAATTGTCTTCAATATTAAAGTCAACCGGCGGACGAAAGATGATTGAAGACTATTCCGGGGATACTCTTCAGGATAATGAAAGAGATATTCAAAAATATGTGGAGAACACATTACAGTATTTAGATGTTCCTGAAGATAAAACACCTGATTTTAATGGAGTCTACTTGTGGCAAGATTTCAATTATGAATCTGACCGATTAGTTGTTCTGTATTATCCCAATAAGAACATTTGTTATTTTGTGGAGGATCTGAGGTAAAAGCATCAGCATATTCCCTTCGGATCAGTTAATGTATGGACGAATACACTAACCATTAAATTATGAAAGGGAATAATCATGAAAATAATAACTTTATGTGGCTCTACAAAGTTTAAAGAGGCATTCGAACAGGCCAATGCATTCCTAACACTTCAAGGAAATATTGTAATTAGCCTCGCCTTTTTTGAGCAAAGTGAAGGGTTTGAAATCACTGAGAAACAAGCTGAACTGCTTGGAAATCTACATTTTAGAAAAATCGATCTTTCCGATGAAATATTCGTGATAGATGTGAATGGTTACATTGGAAGTAGCACGAAAAGAGAGATTGAATATGCCAAAGAAAAAGGGAAAGCAATTCGTTACTACTCAAATGGCGGGGTTGGCCTTTTCTTGAAGAACGTCTGAGTACAAACCACCGTGGACCTCACCGGTTCTGTGCTCCCCACTCACATAGCTGCTCCAATACAGGCAGCAGAGTCTGCCCTTTCGATGTCAGCGAATACTCCACTTTGGGCGGAATCTGCGGATACTCCACGCGCTTCACCAGCCCGTCAGCCTCCAATTCCTTAAGCTGCGCGCTGAGAACCTTGTACGTCACCGTTCCGAGCTGTCTCTGCATTTCGTTGAATCGAATCGAAGGCTTGGCGGACAGCAAATATAGAATCGCCATCTTCCACTTCCCGCCGATCACCGACATCGTATAACCGAACGGCGTGTCTTGGATCACCGTTTCCTTGCCCTTCAAATCAGAAATGCCCATGTTCACGCTATCCTTTCGGATAGTAGCCCACTTGTTTGTGCGTACTATCCCTTTATTTCTGCTCAGTCTATAATAGCAAATAGGAGAGTCAGACCTGTTCCGGGTCTGACTCTAAATTCTTCGCTCTATCCTCAAAGCTTTATGGCAGCAGCCCCATATACATAAGCTCGGACGGATTCGCAGGGTTGTGGCCCAAGCCGACCCGGTCTCCCGCGCGCGGAATTTGGATTTTCGATACGAGCGTTTCTAGTGTCTTCTGATACGTGCTCCCATCGTTCTCTGTCACGTTCAACACGAGGACGAGGATCGGATCGAAATTGATGAGCTTTCCCGTATCCTTCACGGATACGACAACTGCGGTTGCGTTAAGCGGCACGGTGCCGCTTGCTGCCAATTGCGCCTGCTTCGCAGTATCCAGACTTTGGTTGATGAGATTCCTGTGTTCTTTGGAGACCATAGTTTTCATAACCAGCCCCGACATCCCTTTGTTCATGGCCTGTGTTGCCTGCTCCAGACGATCCTGCGGTTCCTTCTTCTTCCCGAACAATCCCCACATACGCTTCACGCCTCTCTTCGTTTGATTTGTCGTTGTATCTTAACTGTATACGATTGCCATTAACCCGGACAATAGTATCGGCGACTTACAAACAAGTGAGCGGTAACGCGGGTTTTCCTTCCGATTCACGCTTCTTTTTTTCCCAAATGGGGCTTTCTTGCAAAACTAAGGGCCTTAGACGTTATTCAATACTCCACCCGTTCTAAAATTTTGTATTTAAACCTGACGGGAAGGCCCTCCCCCGCCATTATTTCTTAATAGATAAACCAGCTTCCGGTAGTACATGGACGATTCCTTATAGCGGCGGCCCTCCTCACACACGACCGCCAATGCTTCGTACAGCTGCTCAAGACGCAGCTCGTGATGATTGGATTCGAAATAAGGCAAGCATTCCAGCGCAAGGCTTTGAAATCTCTCCATGTCTCCTTGGGACAACGCCAACTGGCTCTCATAGAAGGTTAGCGCCATCTCCTGATCCGTATTGGTTTGGGAAATTCGCAGCCGCTCGATTCCGTGACTAAGCAATCCCCAATTTTTCTGGGCAAAAGCGGCTTCACACCGGTAAATGATCGTAACTGGCTCAAGCTTCTTCCGGGTCTCCTCCGGCTCATTGGCGATTATTGCCTCAAAACGGGCGATTTCATCCAGCGCTCTATCCAGCTCTCCAGTCATCGTGAGCATAACAATCCGGTTGTTCATAATGGTCGTGATTACATCGCCTGGCTGCTGCAAATAGACGAGGTTGGCTTCGGCCATTGACAGAGAACGCAATGCTTCCTGCACAAGGCCCATTGCAAAACAATAGCCGCTGTATGCCACATACAGGCCGGATAAACGGTGAAACAGCCGATCATCCACGATTTGCTGCATGGTTTGCTCGAATACCTGTTTTGCCTGCTCGAACTGCTTCAGCAGAATGCATGATTCCATCCTGATGTTCTGCGCCATGAGCCATACTTCCGTCCCCGGTTCTACCAGCCCGATTAAGCGGTTCACATCATCCAGCACGTTGTAAAACAGGTTTTTGGAACGGAAATACTGGATTTTGTATAACAGGAGCGCTTTTTTTAAGGGTAATGGCAGCTCGACTTCGTCAGGCTTTCCGTACTTCTCCAAATAATGATTCAGATAGGATTGATGCAAGTAGTCGTAAGCGGTCTGATCGTTGATCTGCTGATAGTAAACAGCTTTCATAAGGGCAGTCGTTAACTCTACGACGAGTGCATCATCCCGGTCGTCCAGAGCATCCACGTAGCTTTCGGACAACGCCCCCTCGGACATCGTCTGGAAAATGTGCTCCGCCCGCTTCAGCGTCTGCTCATCCGAAGTAGCTGCGGCGGTTAAATAACTGACGGGGACGCCTAGACGGCCCGCAATATGCTCCGCCAAATCGTCAGCCAACGGATACCTGCCTGCCAATATATTGGCAAAATGAGCCTGTGTAACAAGTCCCTCCACGAGGTCTTTCCTCGATATTTGCTTCTTCTTGCACAGAAGCTCGATACGTTCCTTGAGCATAAGACACCCCTCTGCCTTCTTGAACCTATATATCACTCCATTCTATCAAATGATCCTTCCCCCTGCCTGATGCGGCCAACGTTCCGGTTCATCAGATGCCGGACCACCCTGGTGTAGACGATTTTCTTGATCGGGCTGAGCCCTTGCGGATGAGCCTTGAAGAAGGCATCGGGGCTGTCGTAAATGCCGAAATCCTGAACGATGCCTTCTTTTTGCACGTAGGTGTCATTCTCGTTCCAATAGATATCCGGATTTTGAAAATTATCTGTTGCAGCGCCATATCCGCAGAAGGAACCCGTACACTGTTCAAATTTCTGCTGAAGCTTGGTCAGATAGGGGACATCCAGTATAAATCCCTCAATATTCAACCACCTATCTTCATATAGCACTTCAACCCAGCTATGAATGATCTCCTTGGGGGACAGCTGGTAATACCACCCTTTCATGGCCCCCTTTTGCAGCCTCTTATCAATAGCAAATCCATGCATACGGCATGGTACGCCCACTGCCCTTAGCAACGCCATAAACAGCACACCCTTTGTATTACACTGGCCGTAGCCATCCTGCAATACGTCCGAGGCCGGAATATCGTCCGCCCGGTTGTAGCCAAATCGGATTTCGTCACGAACGTAATTATATATGCCGAGAATCTGTTCCTTCCTGGACATCGAATCCCACCGGCGGCTGTGAACAATTTGCTGGATCAACAGGTGAGAATAGTTCAGCAATTCCGTTTCCTTCAAGTATGCACTCATGGAACACACCTCCTGCACCCATTGTAAGGTTAATGCAGGCTGGAAACTTTTAAAAAGACGCTATCTTTACGGATATCCTTCGCCGTCATGCCCAGCAACTGCCTGCTGGTAGCAGCTAAGTGGGACGGACTGTCAAAGCCTGCAGCCATCGCCGCATCCGTAATGCTGAGCCCCGCAAAAATCAAATAGACGGCCTTCTGCAGCTTGTGCAGCACCATGTACCCACTAAGCGACATACCTGTATTCTCTTTGAAGAGATGCGACAATCTGCTGTTGGACAAGCCTAACTGCCGGGCGTATTGGCTGACAGAGTGTTCGGAGTCGGTGCAATCTTTGATGAGCTGAATAAACTCTCTGATTCTCGGATCAGCAATAGCGGTGTTCACCTGCTCTACGCCCATTAGCATCAGGAGTTGCCCCAGAAAAGAACGATAGCTGTCCGGGTCCTTAACGCCAGCATATTTCTCTTGCACAAATTCGCGAATGCTGTTCATCATTCCTTGCGGAAATACATAAAATTGCTGCCCCTCCAGAATCCGCTTGAAGCTTGCCGCCAGCTCAGAGGTGCTGTCGATCAGAAGGAGCATCAGCGGGTGTCCTGCCTCTTTTAAGCGATGAACAACGTTTGAATTCATAATGATACCTGGACAACGCAAGCCTTGCCCCGCCACCTCAATGTCAAATTCGCCCGTTAATGAGATCGTCACCTGTAAAAAAGAATGCCGGTGCTCTTCCGCATCAATTGAATCGGACACCACCATCAAATGATGCTCCGCTCCATATAAATTCATCATGTTTGAATCACTCCATTCGTGAACCAGGGCCATAACCCTTTTAAAGCTACCTTAACCCATTACTGAATACCCATGAATAAAATTCTTCCTTTTCAGGCTTAATATATTCATACTCTAGTGAAATCGTAGCACTATCTATAAGTTCAATCGCCTCTTGCATGACTTGTTTTGGTGTTTTTTCTTTAACATCAATCTCATATTCATTAATCAGTAACCGTCTTGACGGAATCGTTAAATACATTTTTTCAAGTAATTCAGTATCTACTAAACCTCCACTCTCACGATTAATCATTTGCTTTAGGTTCTGCTGGTAATCACTACAAATAAGCTTTAAAGTTATGTAGTTGAATCCTTTAAATACTTCTGGAATATCTCTTGTCCTGAGGTCATCAAAATCTAATCCGATAATATTCCCATACCCCAGCTTATTGAAATTCTTCAGAAGAACGACTGTATTTGACCATAGAGTCTCTTCTTCCAATTCTCCAGTAATCTCATAATTCCCATCAAGAGTAAGAAATTCAGGAATCATATTTTGTTCTATATACACACTCCTGTAATGTTGAAAAAGCTGTTTTGCTAATGTTGTTTTCCCTACACCACTTGGACCTATGATAAATATAAAATCTCTCATTTTGATTTATCCACCTTCTATATTTAGATTTCAGTTATTCGAGTTTTTCTTGCCGTTTGGGTATTAAAAGTTAAGGAAAATCCAGCTCCAATCTACAATGACGCTGTATGCAAAGCTTTTCTCTTCCCACAATCATAGCAAGAATCAGGTAAAAATTCTCCTACCTGATCAATCTGAACCGGTAGACCAAGTTCACTAAATATAATCGCTGTCAATTTGAAGGTATTTACAGCGGATAACCTTATAGTGTTAAAATATCGGTATGAAGTATTGAGGGTGAAGTTAGGCATGACTGAGTACAAAAATAACATCTTCTTCGGGAGGGCGATGTCGATGAGGGATGCTTCGGAGGGTCAGCAAAAACACGGGCAGCAAGAGCACAGTGTGATGCTGCCATTGTTCTCCACCACGGACAAGAACGGACGGATGACTACGCTTCAGCCTGGACATCGTATAGGACGGGGGGCTCCATTGCTGCCGTGGTTGCTCGCATCCGCTGTACTATGGGCACTAACAGGCTCCGTGCCGTTCGGCGCTCTGCTCGGCCTGGCACCGACACCGGCGATCAGCATTTTCCTCGGTCATCCGGTCACTGTGATCGTCGCCGTGGTGCTGCTCTTCATCTCGATCAATGCGACCAGCAGTTTGTATTCAAGTGCGATTCAGCAGTTTGGACAGACCAGGATAGCTGGTCTGTTCGGGACGCTAGGGGTCACAGGAGGACTCACCGTAATCGCGGGAGCCCTCCTGCTCTGGACGCTAGCCAGCAATCCGTCGAGCCCCTTCAATCTCGAGGCAATAGCAACGTCGCCGACGATCCCCAAAGAGCTCGGCGCCGTCGTCGGAGCTGCCTTCGCCCTCTGGACCGCCATCACACTCCTGCGGTTGCCCGGCTCTATCTCCCACGCCCGGCGGCGTCAGGCGGACATCGAGCGACTCCGCACGGAGGGTTCGTCGTACACCGGAACGCTGACCGCCGTGAATTTTACTAACAGTTGGCTCTTTCATTTCCCAATATTCACGGTTGAGGTAAATTATATCGTTGACGGTGCTCCACGTGTTGTCTCAGCACACATGCGCACCAGCGCCGACCGCGTTCCTGTCGTCGGGTCGCGAATGAACGTGCTGACCGATGAACGCGGAACCACCCACGTGGAGCTGGACGAGAGTGGAGCAGTGTTCGAGCCGGACGCGAGTAAGTATGCCCCGTCGGATGGTTGATTTTACGGCCCAACTTTTTATACGTCTAACCCCTTGCCGCCAACGGGACGGAGCCGAACCGATTCTGTGCCTGCGATTAAAGGACGTGCGCGCTGAATGACGGCCAGCACTTCTTCGTTCTTGAGAGAGCCGGCATGGGCCTCTGCATCGCTCCACAGCTCCGTGACCCAGATCGTATCGGGATCATCTGCGGATTCATTGATAATATAGAGCTCACAGCCCGCCATATCCTTCAAGCTACGCGAAGCTTCCAGCAACAATGATACGAGTTCTTCCCGTTTCCCGGGGCTGGCCGTCAATTTTCCGTACATCGCAAATTTGTTCATATCCACTCTTCATCCCTTCTGATCCTCTGATTTTATTTGCATCGCTTCGTAGTGTTTAAACATTTCCAGGCTGACCTCAGCCATTCGATCGATTAGCATTTGCGGCTCAAGTATCTTGAGAGACTTCCCATACGGAAGAAGAAAGTATGGTACATAGGTTTGCAGCGACAGTTCTCCCAGCTTAAAAAGAGCTTCGCCGGGCTGCCTGCGTTCGATCAGCGCATGACCAAACAGCCAATGCTTGCACAGTTCGTTAAGCGCGTGTTCGTGTCCCTGAAGCCTTACGATGACCAGCGTCTCGGCTTCGAGCGAATCCGGAAGTAAAGAATGCAAGAGGAAATCCCTCGCCGAAAAGGCAGCCGGACGTTCGAAGCGGGTATCCGCCGCCGCCAAACGGACGATGCGATCCACCCGGAAGCTTCGGATCTCTTGCCGCAACCGGCAAAACCCTGCAACGTACCATATCCCTTTCCAATGCACGATGCCGTAGGGGTCGAGGACCCGCTGGCTTGGCGTAAGCTCCGGTCCTTTGGCATAGTCTATGTTCAGCGACTCCCCTCGGGCTGCGGCCTCCTCTAACCGTTTCAGCAATTCAAGCTCTCTCGCGTCCGTTGGTGTCTGGATAACGGCAAGCCCGCTGCTATGTCTGTTAATCCGCTCAAGCTGCTCTTCATTCGTGTATCGCTTCAGCTTATCGACCGCCCAGGAGAGCGCATCCGTGAACGGATAGCCCGCTTCCCGTGCGAAGACGGATCCATGTACGAGCGCCTTCTGCTCTTCGGCATCGAAGAGCAGCGGAGAATCGACGAATTCACCGAGAAGCCGGTAACCGCAATTCGGACCGGCATCGGCAATAATCGGGGCGCCGCTCGCGCACAGTGAATCAATGCACCGGTATACGGTGCGGACATGAATCTCCAAATCGTCCGCAAGCTGCTGCGCCGTCACCCGCTTCCCCGAACGAAGCAACCATAGTATGGACAGCATATTATCCGCTTTTGACAAACCGTTCTTCACTCCCTAGACCATTTATTTCATTGTAATGGAACTTAGATTAAAGGTGTTATCCCTTTCTCGACCCAAGTATCGTAAGTCGGACCGTAAACATCAGGCACTCGAAGTCCGGCTTGACGCATGAGCACGGTCATCTGTCCGCGATGATGCGCTTGGTGCATGATCGTATAACGAAGGGAACCTCCATTCAGCCAAGCTTCCTCTTGAATCATGACCGACTCGCGCAAGGATTCGTCATTCCACTGCGTTTGAACCGCATTCAGCAGATTCTTGCTGATCCGCCGATACTCCGAAGCTATAAATGCAGCAGAATTCGGAGCTTCTTCGCCGCCAGAGGGAGCTTCGAACGCGAGCCCCAAAGCTGTCATGAAGTGCAGCGACCGAACCAGATGCCAGGCGATTTGTCCAAGCATCCGCCGGCCTTCGATAACCTCCTGTCCAAGAGAATCATCCGTAAGTGCATCCATTACGGCAGCAGTTAATTCCGCCTCGTTAGTCCATTCCGCAGCAAAGTCTTCAATCTTTGTAAACATCTTTTGTTCCTCCAATTCATTATTGGCTAACACACAACAAGCATACAAAAAAAACACTGACAGTTACGGTCAGTGTTTTGGACTCAACCTAAAAAATTTATTTGTTTGCTAAAGTTACGGAAAATCCAGCTCCTCATCGATGACACGGAATATCTCCCCACTCCGCACCGGATACCGGGCATCCAGCTCTTCCCACTGCCGTTTCGGTAAAATCAAAAATTCGTGTGTATCCGAAAAATATGAGGCCTCAAACAGCCGGATTTCATATTTGTCCCGAATCAGCTCCTGAAAGCCGCGAATCGTGATGTAGCGGTCTTGCCCGGTAAAGGTAAGCGCAATCGAATGCACTTGTCCATTGTAGGTAATATCCAGTCCTTTGTCCGTAGACGTAACCTCAACCGTTTCATCTGGAAGCCGTTTACCGAACAACCGGATGATCTCCTCATCCTCCTCCCTCCAATCTACAATGACGCTGTACGCAATAGAAAATTGCTCAAGCTGTTGCTCATCTCCTTCAAATAACAATGTCAGCTCACTGTCGCTTGGCATGCTCATCCCGGTATCCTCCTTGTGTTGACTCAAATAATATACTATATAAATAGAGAATAACCTTGTTGATCAGGTCCAAACCAAATGCTCTACAACTTGGTAGAATTTTATTTTTGCATAATCGATTTCTGATACTCCATAGGATGAAAAAAATAACTTGACCCATTGCTCGCCGAAGTTTCTGATAATGCTCTTCTCCGCTACTGCCAAATCATAATAACGGTCCGCAATCCCGCAATTCCCCAGATCAATAAATCCACTTATAGAATTATTAGCAATGATGATGTTCGGCAAGCTGTAATCACCGTGTGTGAATACTAAATCTTCTTTGAGTTCCCGAGAATAATTGTTGACTTCAAGCAGCAACTTTTCAACATTATCCTCACCAAATTTTCTGTGCAGCTCCGTCGAATCAAATTTAATCCCTCTACTCAACTTGTACTGAATAGTGCTCATCAGCTGTTCAAATGAATGATCAAAAGGACAATCTTCAATTGAAACTGCATGAATTCTCCGAAGACCTTGTGCCAATAAAGAGATTATCTCTTCTGTATTTGAAGAATACTGCTTATCGGAAGCTTGAACGCCTGGCAATTCAAGTGTTAATAAATACTCATAATTCCCGATCATACCGAAATCAATAACCTCCGGAACAGGTAACTTATTATATAACCACAATAACCTTTGGGCTTGTCTTTCTAAAGATTCAGCATGTCCTGCTTCCTGGATTTTCAAATATTTATTTACTCCACTTTTACCCTGAATATAATAGGTCTTCGCTGTATTCACCCAAATCAATGAAGCCTCGTCATCTCCAACCAACTCAAGGAATTCAAAGGGTAACCCTTTTTCGTTCAAAACAGGAACTGTAGAGTTTCCGATTGTCTCATCTGTTGTTTTGAACAAGCATACTGTTAAAGAGCCAGCGAAAGTTCCATCTGAAATACTGGGGCAGATGCCAATCCTCATACCCTTTTAATACACCTTGCTCCAGCCAGTAAGACTCTGATTGCCCGCTTTTTACAGCTCCAGCAACATAAGCGATCATTTTCTCCAAAAAACGTATGACATCTGTGATTCGATCTGAATTAGAGATATCTCCGTGCCCCGGAACGACAGTATCGATCTTGAGATCTTGTTGCATGCGTTTAAGGATGCGTATCCAGGCGTACGGATTACCGTAGGGGATGACCGGAATGGTCTTAGCCGATACCAGATCACCTGCAATCAAGGTTCGCTCCTCTGGAACGTACACCACGGCATCACTTAAAGAATGACCGCCTCCGTAAGACAACACTTCAATGGTTCGCTTTGTTCCCCGAATCACGAGTTTGTCGTCAAAGGTTATCGTGGGGACCACCCTGCGAAGGGAAGGGATCGTATCATACAGCGCATGCTGCACGGAAAGATCATAGTCGATTTCAGTGAGCATATGAGGATCTCTGGGCTGTGAACGTTCATGCTGTAGGCTAGTTATTAACTTACGAATGTTTTGTTGCATGGCATCAATATTCACTTCACCCATATCAGCAAGCAAATCTCTTGTCCACACAGTAGATATCAATTCGCTGTTCATAAATTCCTGATTGCCGTTGACATGATCTCCATGGAAATGTGTATTCACTACGTATTTGACCGGTTTGTTCGTTAATTGTTCAGCAGTATGACGTAACAAAGCAGCAGAATTCGGCAGATTAGTGGTATCCACTACCACGGTTAAATCCCCAAGATCAATAATGGCTGCATTCCCCAGAGAGCCGCTGCCGGGAACCGAAATAGCCCCCCAGACCCCCTCCGATGCTTGCTGAATCGTGAAATACTCGTTGTTCATTGTGACACCCCTTTAGTGTTTGTTCCTGTATTCGAATGAGTAACGTTAACTTACAAGTTAGAGTCAACTGGAAGTCAAGAGTTTATTCAGTACAAGGCTGGGGCGAATGTACACATTGGCTTTGAGCTAGCTAAAAGCTGTATAATATCTTTCAATATCAGCTTTCATAAAGGAGGAACAGAAATCCGATGCTCACCATCAGTCAAGTGTCAGAACAAACAGGACTAACTCCTTATACAATCCGTTATTATGAAAAAATCGGGGTGCTACATGAACCCATGCGCAGTAATGGAGGGGCTCGTGTCTACCAAGAAAGCGAGGTTTCCTACATTCAATGTCTAAATAAACTTAAAAAATTGGGTTTATCGCTTGAGGAGATTACAGAATTTACTCGTGAGGGCTGTGTCATGGATAAAATTCAACAAGGGGAGAAACCTTCTACTTATAGTCCAACTTTAAAAAAGCGGATTGAAATCCTTGAGCAGCATCTGATGGTGCTGGAATCCAAGCGGCAAGAAATTGATTACATGATTTCTCTCGCCGCAGAGAAACTTACCCTATACCAAGGACTTACGAAGGAATAAACACAGCTACAAACATATGAGCTTCATCCTGGTTTAAAAAGAGGGTGAGTCATATATTCTCTTGCTTTAATGCATCAATAATATTCTCCTTTTTTATTTTAGCTCCGGAATAAACTACCGCAGAGCTGACAATGACAAATACACACACAATGACATACAGAATGCTTATCCAGGGCAGGGTGAACCCATAGCTGAATTTGTTCGCAAATGCTTTATAGATCAGAACCATCACGGCGAAACTGACAGGAAGCCCATACAAGAGCGACTTGACCCCATAAAAAACACTCTCATAGTTCAGCATTTTTGCAAACCCCTTTGGCGTCGCGCCTACGGATTTCAGCATGGCAAATTCCCGTTTGCGAAGAGCCAGCCCTGTTGAGATCGTATTAAAGATGTTCGCAACGGAAATCGCAGAGATTAATACGATAAAACCGTAAGAAAAGACGTTCATCAGCAGAATCCGTTGTTCTTCTTTTACTCTGGATTGATATACATTGTAGACATTCAGATTGGTCTCATTCATCGCTTCAATTTCCTGCTGCGTTTTCACCGGGTCCGTGCTTTTCAAATGGAGGTACATCGGAGCGTTAGCCAGCTCCTCGCCGTCTGCCAGCCGCTTCATGACGCGTTCCGACACGATCATATTTAACCCGCCTACGCCTACCGGGCTCATCCCCATCGGTGCCTTATCCGTCAATGCAGCAATTATCACTTGATTTGTCTTCGTTTCTTCCCCGCTCGCTTTAAAAAAACTAGTTAGCTCGATAGGTTGTCCGATATTCGCATATATGGACTTCGTCTGAATATATTTCCCCGTATCTATATCCTTGTAATGAATCCTATCCATCACGATTGCGGCAGGATGATCCAGATCCGTAAGCTGTTCGTAATCTGCGCCTACCGCTCTGGCATAGGCTTGCAGGCTCGAATCATTCAGTGCATAGAGCTTAATGTCGTAAGGGTATTTCCCGTCTTGCAGCATACTCTTATCCTGCTTAACCTTCTCCTGCAACTCGTCGGCGATGCTTGCTGCATCGACCCAAGCGTTCCTGACTAACTCATGACTCACGTTGTATTCCGTGATGCCATCCAGAGATACAAGCGATTGTATCAAGCGGTCATCTAGTTTTTCGCCATTACTGGACGACACTTCAATATCGTAATCGATGCCTTCCAGCGACAATGCCAGAGATTGTGTCAGGCCAGCCGTGAAAAACGATATCGTCAAAAACAAAACGATGCTGATGACAAGCGAAAAAAGAATAACATGATATCTTCGTTTGTTCCTTTTTAAGTTTTTTAGCCCGATTTCTGCTTCAATTCCGAAGAGCTTACGAATGATCTCGGGCGTCTTCACAGCTTTGGCCGTAAGCTTTACGTCAGTGGTTTGGCGAATCGCATCCATGGGAGATACCCTGGATGCTTTAACCGCCGGGAGATACACCGAAACGAAAATCGTCAGCATCGAAACAAGACAAGTCATCAAGAGCAATAACGGCGTGACGATCAGCCTCAGCTTTTCACTGGTCCATAATGCCCCTTCAATCATTGTGTTCAGGAACGAAAAGGTGATTCCGATTCCGGCAAGACCGCATAAGATGCCAATGGGAACGCTGATCAAACCAATGACGATCCCTTCAAAAAATACTGAATTTCGCTTCTGCCTTTTCGTCGCCCCCACGCTCGCGAGCATCCCTAAATAGCGGGAACGTTCCGAGACGGATATCGCAAAGGCGTTATAGATGAGTCCAACCGAACCAATGATAATGATCCCAATAATGATTGCCGATAATGAGAACATCATGCTGGATGAGGCTCCGCTGCTGGACAAGCCATAATAATGAAGCAAATCATTATTATATTGGACAGTGTTAATTTGGTTTTTCTCAGCCAGCTTCTCCGCATGTGCGAACAAGAACGGACTGACCTGCTGCAAGACCACCGACGCATCAACCCGGTCATCCCCCCCGATGATTTGATCATCGACATAGCTAATGATCGTATACGCCGGGGCCCAAGCCGTTTCCGACACCGGACGTTTAATGAAACCTACCACCGTATAATCCCTAATTACGCTATGCTGTAATGTCTCGGTCAATGTGCCGTCTTTCCTGCGAAGCGGTGCCGTCTGATCCAGGGGATGATCGCCCCCTTGTTCGAATCGGTCGCCGACGCGAAGCGTTAGACGATCGCCGATTTCGTACCTCACTTTGCCATTTGTTGCAACAGACTCGGAGATTACAACCTCCTTATCCGTGTGCGGAAGACGTCCTTTGCTTATTTCAATCTGAAATTGTGTGAACCCTTGCACATCATATTCCTTAACGAACAAGTACGGCTTATTGGGATTTTGTCCTCCTTCTAACGGGGCATACCCAAGGTCTCTTGTGATGGCAACCGTTTTGGTTGCATCATCGCCTTTTATCGCCGCAAGCTGTTTCTTGGTTATATCCTGATACTGAACATGCCACTCCCCTGTATCCGAGACCGTTTGTCTGATCATTAAATCCGCAAAGGAAAAAATAAGCGTAATGACAGCGGTCATCATGGATACCGAAATAATTACGCCAAAAATAGTCATAAGTGTTCTTCTCTTGTTCTGCTTCAGATGCCGGATGGTTAATGTATTGACAATATTCATCGCCTGATCACCTCGTTTTTGGCAATCCTCCCATCTTCAATCGAAATGATTCTGTCGGCTTGCAGGGCGATCCGTTCATCATGCGTGATTACGATCAGTGTCTGATGATAGGTCTTATTCAGCATTTTCAATAAAACGATGATCTCGCTGCTATTCCTGCTGTCCAGATTTCCGGTGGGTTCGTCGGCCAGCATGATCGCAGGATTGCCGATGATCGCCCTGCCAATCGAGACACGCTGCTGCTGTCCACCGGATAGCTGATTCGGCAGATGGTTTAACCGATGCTGCAAATTCAGCGTATTCACAAGATCAGCCAATTGCTTTTGATCTACCTTTTGTTGATCCAGCAAGAGCGGCAGCGTAATATTCTCTTCCACCGTCAGGACGGGAATCAGATTGAAGAACTGGTAGATCAGCCCGATTTGCCTGCGTCTGAAGATGGCCAGCTGCGTTTCGTCCAAGGTATACATATCCGTATCCTGAACATACACTTTCCCGCCAGTCGGCCGATCTACACCGCCCAGCATATGAAGGAGTGTCGATTTCCCCGATCCGGAAGGTCCGATAATTGCGACGAATTCACCTTTTTGGACCGAAAAGGAAACATTGTCCAGCGCCTTCACCGCCGATTCGCCCGTGCCGTATATTTTGGACAAATTTTCAATGGTTAAAATCTCCATTTCCATCCCTCCTTCCTTAGAGGCTCAATTCCAGGAATAGACCATCTCTCTATATCCCACATCCCACAGGGTTTCATTCCCCTCAATGGTTATCTTAAGCTCATTAGCCCCGGTGAGATAAAAAATCCTATTATCCGGCTCATGGAGCTGATCTTCTGCAGATACAGACAGGAGCTCATTCCCGTCAACGGTAACCTTAAGGCTGCCCTGAAAATCCTTATGATCAGGAATTCCATAATTCAAGTTAAGATACAGATCGCCCTTATTGCTTAGCGAATAGGTATAGGTTTCCATATTTTTACCTTCGATGCCATACACATTATACTCGGGTGTCACGTCTTGACCGCCAATCTTAAGGCTGCCCTTTTGGGTTCCTGTTATTCGATTTCCGGTACTATCTTCCCATTCGTTTATTGCTACAAAAGGGGCCAACTCTTTGGTGAACACTTGACCCACTACTCCGAAGACCCCCCACACGCCGAGCATTAATACAGCACTGGCAATTGCCGTAGCAGTGATATTTCTCCAGTAGTTTTGTGTACGGAAGCCAATCTTGTAGCCCCCGAATCCAATAGCAGCGCCCACTGCGTTCGTTATGACGTCGTTCGTGTCAAAGCTGCCGAGGAATGTTAGGGCCTGGATGGTCTCCAGCACAAGAATGGACAGAATAAACCCTGTCATGAAGCGAACAAAGCTGGTGCGGTATAACAACGGAAACAGTATGCCAAAAGGTATGAAGGCTGCAATGTTCCCAATACCTACCAAGTCCATCACGGTCGGATGTAGAAGATCGGACAGACCCGGCACTCTAAAAAAATCGTCCGGCAAAAAAATAAAGGTGTACTGACTGGATTGATCTACAGTATCCGCTCTGCCGAAAGCAAAAAACATAAAAAAAAGAATAATCAGGGTGTAGCCTATCGTGATCATAAAAGTAATCTTGCGCTGCTGCTTCATTTGCATGGTTGTACCTCCATCGTTCATCTGATAAATATCATTTTATCTGTCTAAAATGACTTTACAGTGACGATGGAGGTGACAGTTCAGTCACTTACGGAGTGCTGTTAAATCACATGCTTATAAAATTTGATCCGAAACTCTGTACCCTTCCCGCTGTCGCTCGTTACATCAATCACGCCGTTCTGGCTTGCAATGATGCTGTGAGCCATCGCAAGCCCTATACCGATGCTTCCTTCATTAGCATTCTTTCCTTTATAAAAACGTTTGAATATATAAGGCAAATCCTCTTTCGGAATGCCCTCTCCGTTGTCAGCAATAACGATTTCCGTAAATAGCACATTGCCGGAAAAAGTGATGGTAATCGCACCTCCCTCAGGGGTATGCTCCACTCCATTCTTCAAAATATTGATAACCGCTTCAGCAGTCCAATGGAAATCGCCGTTAAAAGAGACGTTGTCATCCCCTGTGATGGAAACGGTCTGTCCCTTAATATCCATCGGAATCATAACCGGCTCCAGTGCCTTTTGGATTAGGGTTTTTATGTGTATTCGATCTTTTTTGAACGGGATCGTTCCCGCATCCATTTTCGCCAGCTTTAATAAGGATGAAACAAGCCAATCGATCCGTTCAAGCTGAATGCGGATATGATGGGTGAACTCCGTTCTTTTGAGTGGAGGCAGATCAGGGGCGCTTAACAGATCTGCCATGACTGTCATAGAGGTGATCGGTGTTTTGAGTTGATGTGAAATATCGGAGATGGCATCGGTCAGTTGAAGCTTATCCTGCTGCAATAGCGAACGATGCTCGGAGAGCATGCGTGTCACCTTGTAAATATCATTCTTTAAGATGCTAAGCTCACCTTCTTGATTATCGCGAGGGTCAAGGGAGGCCTGCCCGCTGCTAATCTCCCGCAAATAGACGGACAGCTTCTCTAGCTCGTAATACCTCCGTTTTGTGAATATTACAGCTGTGCCGGTAAGCAGCACGGATACAATAATAACCAGGGCAGCGGCGGCAGACGAAATGAAAGCAGCAATGACGATCGCCAATAAGCTGATCGAACCCATGACGAGTAATAATAGTAGATTTTCCCGATTACGCAGCATCTAATCACCAACCTTATAGCCTAAACCGCGTACCGTTTTGATCAGAGCCGGCTGCTCCGGATGATCCTCCAGCTTTTCCCTTAGCCTTTTGATATAGACCGTTAACGTGTTGTCATTCACGAAGTCGCCGGCCACGTCCCAGATTTGCTCCAAGAGCTGATTCCTGGTGAGGACCTGTCCAACGTGGTTGCCAAAGATCAGCAATAAGCGGTATTCCAAGGCGGTTAGCGAAATTTCGGCACCGTTTTTATATACTTTGCCTTCCAGCGTATGGATGCGCACATTGTCAATGTCGATGACGGCTCCGGCGTGGGACAGCTTCTGGTATCTCCGCAAGACGGATTTGATCCTGGAGAGAAGCTCTCGAACCCGAAAAGGCTTAGTAATATAATCATCGGCTCCCATATCGAGTCCCATCACGACATTGACCTCATCATCAATCACCGTTAAGAAAATGACCGGAATATCCCGCCGTTCCTTCACCATCTTGCATAATTCATAGCCAGTTCCGTCAGGAAGCTGTAAATCGAACAGGCACAAAGTGAACTGATCGATGTCTTCGGCGAGCACCTTTCGGGCTGAAGCGGCATTATGGCAGAGAACAGCCCGATAACCCTCTTGCTGCAGCGAATATTCCAGTCCCGACGCGATCGTCTTATCATCTTCAACTAATAATATTTTCATCTGGAGGTCATCCTTTACACAATCTCTTTATTGAAATGTCCTCTCGTATCCGTTTCCGGATTAAAGACAGCATGATGCATGGAGCCATTTAATTTGCCTGAGGCGATACGAATGACCTCTACAACCTGCTCTTTAGATTCAACGGTGAAGTTTAACCGGAGCGCCTCGATTCCTTTGAGGTCTGGCAGCTCATCCAGCAGATTAAGCGTCTTCCCATTAAGGATAGTCGCTGTACAATCCTCATGGGATAGGATAGGGAACGTTCCTTGCTCATCTTTTAACTCATAGCTCTTCGTTCTGCATACTTTGCATTGATTCATTTTTCTCATCGGACAATATTTGGTGAACATCAACGGAGCTCTGCCATACACAATCATTTCCAGCGCAGGAGAACCGTCATTTTCTTCAACATAAGCATTCATTAAATCTTCAATCTGGCTCTTATTCATTTCATAAGATAAAGTGACCCGCTTGGCACCTAATTTATATAGTTCATAGCAGCTAGTAGCATTAATAACATTTAGAGAATAGTCCGTAACGAACGGATTGGTTCCTCTGTAGTGATGAATTCCGCCATATCCTCCGATCAGCAGCTGCCCTTCTTGTTCCTGATAATCATTCTGGTTTCTTCTAACCACATTGTCAAAATAAATTTCCGTAATTCCACAGCTCACGCAAGCATCATACTGTTCCTTAGTCGTTACAAAAGCCGTGAGGTATGGTTGTACAGGGGCAAAGCTTATTTTTTCTTTGGCTTCTACAGCCTTGGTTCTTTTCTGCTGGCTGTTAAGCTTTAAATCATATAAGCCCAGGACAATCTCTCTTCTTGCTGCATTTAACAGTTTAGCTGGAATAAACGCATTGCCTTCCTCATAATCGACCTGATTGAGTTCGAATATCGTATCGTTTAATCTGGAGAATTGCTTGATAACCTGGTCTTTGGTGGTTGGATTAGTAATGGCTTCGCCTAGTATTTCCTCACTTTCATAGGAATAATTAAAGCCTAAGCCCTCCGCCTCTATGAACAGCTTTGAATCTGGATATGCATATACTCTAAGATCCAGGTCAAACCGCTTAAATTCTTTTTCCAGTGAGGCTTCTAATTCTTTATTGTAGAAATAATCCTTCGTTTTATAGACCACATCTCCCGCAGACATCTTTTCTTTGACTTTGATATAGCAGACACCATCTGCTGTGTTGATTAAGTCGCCGTCTTTGTTGTACAGCTTGGCAACCGTCAAATTAACATCTTCATTGTCATGATTTATCCGGATGGTATCATTTTGATTCAAAGTACGTGTAAGTGTGATTTCATACCTGTCCTTCTCAATCCTGCTAATGGTTCCAATCTCATAACCAAAGTGATTAGGTCTTGCGATGTTTGTAATATTTCTCCGGTCCTCGTGGAACAAATATCCTTTGGTAAAGGTCCGGTTGAATGTTTTTTTCAGATTTTCTTTGTCTGCTTCGGTGATTTTATGATCTAAGGCCATGCGATATTTGGATACCACATTAGCCACATACGTAGGCACTTTCATCCGGCCTTCTATTTTCAGAGAATCGATTTCTTTTAGATCATGAATGTAATCGATGGTGTTCAAGTCCTTAGTGGATAAAATATAGCTATTGCCTAAAGATGTACCTGTTGTCTGATCCATCAGATCGTATTCCTTACGGCAGGAACCCACACATCTTCCGCGATTTGCGCACCGAAAGCCGCTTAATCCTGACATTAGACAGTTTCCTGAATAAGATACACATAAAGCACCGTGAACGAAAATTTCTAAAGGGATGTCCGCTACTCTTTTGATCTCTTTGACTGTTTCAATCTTAACCTCACGGGATAGAACCACTCTTTTCGCACCAAGCTCTTTGAATAATAAAGTTCCGTCTAGATCGTCTATTCCCATCTGAGTGGAACAATGTGCTTCCATATCATGAAAGTTTTTAACGATATAATCGAAAGCCGTCAGGTCCTGGACGATAATGCCATCCACACCGATTTCATTTAATCCGCGGATCTGCTCTTTCATCTCTTCCACTTCGTTTTCGAACACGATGGTATTCATGGCAACATAGATTTTAACATCCCTCAGGTGTGCATACGTAACAGCCTCTTTTAACGTTTCCAAGTCAAAATTAGATGAGTATGCGCGTGCACCAAATTTTTGCATGCCTAAGTATACCGCATCACAACCATTGGAGATTGCAGCTTTCAAAGCTTCCATATTGCCTGCTGGCGCTAATAATTCAGTCATAAATGATCCTTACCTCCTGCTTCTTTAACACTATAGCCCTAATCCCTGTAGTACAGACACAACAACTACTCAAACTTAGCACCATTGATCATAAAATAAGAACTACACCTTAAGCTACGGCAAAAAGCACAAGCGAGTGGCTTGTGCATGATTCTTGCGGGCTTATTTATTGAGCTGCCTGGTTAAGGGCGCTTAAGAATGTCTCAACGGGTTGTGCGCCAGAAACTGCATATTTTCTGTCAATGACAAAGAAAGGGGCTCCTGTTATTCCTAACTGTTTGGCTGTAGCTTCATCTGAACGCACTTCGTTGGCATATTTGGATGAATCCTGGAGAACGGACATTGATTCTTCCCTGTTCATTCCAACGGATTCTGCAATATCTGCTAATGTAGCATAATCGCTAATCAGCTTGCCTTCCGTGTAATAGGAATAGAACAGCTTCTCGGATAATTCCTTGTCTTTACCAACCGATTTGGCATATTGGGTAAGACGATGAGCATCAAACGTATTGGTGGGCTTCATTTCGTCTAATTTATACACCAGATCCATCTTCGCCGCTTGTTGTCCAAGCTTAGCATTTGTTTCTTTTGCTTGCTCTATACTCATACCATGCTTCTCCGAAAGGACTTGATGTATATTTTTTCCTGAGTACAAGGATGCTTGCGGATTAAGCTCAAAGCTTCTATATTCAATCACCACTTCATTCTGATGAGCGAATTGCTCCAGTGCAGATTCTAACCGCCGTTTACCAATATAACAGAATGGACAAGCATAATCCGACCATATCTCGATTTTCATTTCGAAGCCTCCTTTTTTTGAGCTTATTTGTTATAGACGATAGGCATTTTTCTAATCAATTGGTTGTCGCGGGTGGCAGCGTACATGATTTTAGCAACATTTTCTCTGGAAACCGATAATTTTGCCGGTTTATCACCAAATGAATAGTCATAAGATTGTCCTTTGTATTTAATATTGGGGTTAATAATTCGGACAACTGTCCAATCCAGGTTCGATGGTTTAATGATTCCTTCCATTTTCTTCATCTCTGCATAACCGTTTGGAAGGAAAACTTTGGCCATTACACCTGGAAGTATCGTCGAAAGGTTTTTCTTATCGTCACCCGATTGCAAAGCCGGCGTCGCAAGTGTAATTAACCTTGTTTTGTTATGTTTCTTCATAGCCCTAATCATCAGTTCGTGTCCCTCCGCAATCGGCGTCCCTTTAAGCTTTCGTGACATATCGGATGCCGGGCCTAGTGTGCTGATTACGACATCTGATTTAGCAACAGCCTCTTCAATGGTTGAAGCATTCGAAAGCTCCCCTTGTACAAAGCTCAAATTGGGATGTTTGAGGCTAATTTTGTGGGGATTTCTAACATATGCCGTAACGAAATCTCCGTGATCTAGAGCTAATTGTGTCAGCAGCTGCCCGATTGCACCACTTGCACCAAAAATGGTGATATTCATATTCACACGCGATCCTCAGTTATAAATTCTTCTACTCTGTCTCTCTTGGTATACATGTCGTACCAAATATCAGCGATTTTGTCTTGAACTCCTGAGTTCGGCTGCATCCAGATTCCGATCGAAAGGTGACCCGCATACACACCTTTGTCCGCTAATTCGCTGTTCAAATTAAAGATATAATTACGAAGCCCTGATACTGCAATTCCAACATTGCCCATCATCGGTACCGGGTGGATTGCAGCGCCTCCAGTAGTAAATAATAAGGCACCGCTTTGCTTAGCCAGCATTTCCGGCAGCACTTGCCGAACACTCGATAGCGCACCTAAAACATTAAATTGAAATTGGTATAACGCATTTTCTTCGGTTACCTCTAATGTTGGCGCTACGGTATTGAAGCTCGGCGTTGGACTGTATTCAAGAACATCAATAAATCCGTATTTCTCTTTAATTGCGGCGAAGGCCCCCTCGATTTCTTCTTTATTTAATATATCCGCTTGAAATGGAGCGGCTTCAATTCCCAATTGTTCTAATTCACTAATCAGCTGGTTCAGCTTATCTCCATTTCGGGCAATAAGAGCTACGCGAAAGCCGTTTTGTCCGAATTTCTTCGCAATGGACATTCCTAAACCTGCTCCTGCACCAACAATAGCTATAGTTTTCATTTCATATCTCCCTTTCAATTTAAATTAATGGTCAATAAGATAAATAATGGTCAATGTGTTGTATATTTATCTTGTGTTTATTATGATTAATATAAGGTCAGCATTCAATATTTAATATTTCTGATTTTGAGAGATAACATGCAATTTCAGCTCAAATGTCGTATATCTAACAAAAAATTTAAGGGAATGAGTCCTAATGAATAAAAAAACTGATTTGCGTATCATTCGCTCCAAACATTCGATCAAAAAAGCGTTTATAGAGCTTCTTACGGAAAAGGGATACGAAGGAATTACGATTCAAGATATTGCCGATAAAGCGATGATTAACCGGAATACCTTTTACCTTCATTATCAGAACAAACCCGATTTGTTAAATGCATCTATGGACGAATTAATCGAAGAACTAAAGAGTACACTCAAGCAATGCTCAAGCAGCAAAACTCCGTTAAGCGGTTCTATGCTTGAACAACTAATGCAAACCATCCTGGAGAAAATCCAGGACAATATCCCTTTTACAAAGCATTGTTAGTGGATGAGAATAGAATTTATGGTTTTCAGTCAAAAATGGAGGAAATTATAAAAAACACAGTGGAGGATGGCTTGGATGATGCTCCATTGAAGATTTCAAAGGAATTATTACTCCAATATATCGCATCTACTTTTATGGGTATTGTGGTGTGGTGGGTTAAAAATGATTTTTCCTATACCCCAAAGGAACTCGCTTCTCAATTTGGTAAAATTCTGACTCAAGGACATTTCAAAGCCGCAGGTATTCCAATCAATGATTAAGTGAAAAAATTTGATGTCGGTATATAAAAAATGGCCTTCGGTTGGAAGACCATCTCCTAGATTAAGTTATTGTTTGTTCGATAGTACGTTATCAAGAAATTGATCAGCGTCGCTATTAAACTTCCAATTCACACCGAATTTATCAATTAGCGTTCCAAAGCACGAAGACCACGGATAATTGGTTAACGGCATGGTGACTTGCCCACCAAGGGACAAACCATTAAAGTATTGCTCCAGTTTTTGCTTATCCTCGATGACTAGACTGATCAGAATATTATTCCCTTTCACCAGCTCGCCCGTCACCGCCTTCATGGAAGGCAAAATGTCGGACATCATAATTTTCCCGCCTGCGAATTCGATGGAAGACTCCATGATCATATTTAACTCATTTTCTGGCATTGGGTAGTTTGGATCTTGCGGGATATCCCCAAATCTTACTTTTTTGACTTCAGTTGCGCTTAAAGCCTCCGAATAAAATTCAATCACTTGTTCTGTATTTCCATCAAAGTTTAAATATGCAATAGCTGACATAAAACATAACCTCCCTCTTGTTATAAACGTAGTATAGTTCATAAGAGGTGACAGCTGTATGTCACCGTTTCATGCTAAAGTCAACTAGACTATAATCGTTAGGTAAAGGAGTGAAGATTAAATGATAAAATCATTTTTAATGTTGGGTCAATCTAATATGGCAGGCCGTGGATTCTTGCATGAAGCCGACCCTATATATAATGACAAAATAAAAATGCTGCGTAATGGACAGTGGCAGATGATGACAGAGCCGATTAATTATGACCGTCCGGTTTCCGGTGTAAGCCTGGCGGCATCTTTCGCCGATGCCTGGTCAAATGCCCATTCGGATGAAGAAATTGGTTTGATTCCTTGTGCAGAAGGTGGCAGCTCTTTGAAGGACTGGCATCCCGAGGGCATCCTTTTTCAGCATGCTTTGTCCGAAGCCCGCTTCGCCTTGCGGTCCAGTCAGATCTGCGGAATCCTGTGGCATCAGGGTGAGAGCGACAGTTATCAATCGCTGCATAAAACGTATTACGACAAATTAACCTATATCATCGAGACCCTAAGAAACGAATTGAATCTTCATGAGGTGCCGCTCATCATTGGCGGACTTGGTGATTTCCTTGGGAAGACGGGTTTTGGACAGCAAGCGACAGAGTATAGACAGGTCAATGAACAATTGCAGCGCTTCGCTGACGAACAGGCAAATTGTTATTTCGTAACGGCAACAGAGTTGACCGCGAATCCTGATGGCATTCATATAAACGCAGTCTCGCAACGCAAATTCGGCTACCGCTATTTCGAAGCTTTTTCGAACAAGTGTCATGTCCTAGATCCCCTTCCGGGGGAAGGGCAATCGCTGAAAATGGAGCGCAACTATTCGAAAACAGAACAGATCTACCTTCATAGCATGGATTTGGCTTTGGGTAAAATCTCTTACGCGGAATTCGAGGCGCAGATGGTGAAGGTTATGCAGCCTTGATCCCGTTAGCTTAACGGGTCTACTGATCAGTTGACTTGAAGTATGCTCCAACTTATAGAATCAGTTGTGTTAAGAAAGCCAACTCATTCTAATGTGAAAAGAGGGGTCCATATGGAACGTGTAAAGACAGTCTTAATTACAGGGGCAAACAAAGGCATTGGTTACGAAACGGCAAGACAATTGGGAGCCATGGGCTTTACGATCCTGCTTGGTGCGCGAGACGGCGAGAAAGGAAGAGAAGCGGCAGCAAGCTTAAACAAAGCGGGTGTGAGTGCCCGACATCTTCCGCTGGATGTAACCAACCAACAGACGCTTGATGCTGCGTTCAAGAGCATTAAAGAGGAGTTTGGATCGCTGAACGTTCTGATTAATAATGCTGGAATATCCAAGGACGGGGGCGTCTCCCCCAGTCAACTGGAGATGTCTGTATTGAAGGAAACCTTTGAGACCAACTTCTTCGGCATGTTTGCAGTGACGAGAACCTTGCTTCCCTTATTAAGAGAACGGCCAAACGGCAGAATCGTCAACCTTTCGAGTGGCCTGGGTTCACTAACTATAAATAACGACCCCAAATCGGAATGGTCCCGTTTTAATTTACTGGCCTATAATAGCTCCAAAACAGCCGTTAATGCTTTAACCGTTATGCTCGCCAAAGAATTCAAGGATACTTCCCTTAAGATCAATGCTGCTGATCCTGGTTATACGGCCACCGATCTCAATCGTCATACCGGTTACCGATCGGTCCAGCAAGCCTCCGAAATTGTAGCACGCCTTGCGACACTTCCCGAGGATGGGCCAACAGGAGGCTTCTTTGACGACAATGGCGAAGTTCCATGGTAACCAAAGAATAAGGAGATGATCGCGATTAACTCCATCGAACAAGCTGCGCACGTAACAGGTTTAACGAAAGATACGATCCGATACTATGAGAAAATCGGCTTGCTGGGTATCCTATTTTTAACCAGACTGAAGGCCACGGGAATGACGATAGAAGAAATGAAGCGATATCGGGAGCTTTCAAGCCACGGTAACGATACCATTCCTGAAAAAATGTCTATGCTAGAAATGCATAAGCAAAAGATCCAAAATGAAATCTCTAGATTAATGGAGGTTCAGAAGATCATCGAATATAAATTAGATCACTATCATGAAATCATACAGGATCCGGATTTTAACGATACGGAATTTACTCCTACTCTTAGATAGAAAAGGCAATTGCCATAATCCAGGCTTACTTTTGATACGATTCAGCTTAACGGGTCTATCGGCGAAAAAGAGGGCGGCCTGGAAGGCCGCCACTGTTGTTTATACTATGAATAGATAGGCTTGCTTCATAATGATTCTTTATAATAATTCCTTCAGTACATTTTTAGCCACACGTACCTTCTCCTCATTGACCTCCCGGAGCATGACTACCATATCCTGAATATCACGCTCTGCTGCGGTAACCATAAACTCCTCTCCCTGGTACGCAAACAACTGAAGGATATTCACCTCAAGCGATTCTGCAATCTTATGTAAATTCAATAAAGAAACGTTCTTCTCCCCACGTTCAATCTGCCCTATGTATGAAAAATGAAACCCGCCAATCTCCCCAAGTGCCTCCTGCGACAGGCCCCGCTCTTTCCGCAGAGCACGAATCCGGGCTCCCACCTGCTTCAATATTTCCTTATCCATCACCGTATTCACCTCTCCATGTCCAAAGTGTAGACAAGTTTCCTTAAGGTAAACACCAATTAATAGATATTATTATTTATTATAATACCTATAAGTATTATAATAGGTGTGATACTTTTCCAAAAGAATATTATAGGAGGCTTTCTCTATGGGAAGAAGCTTGCAAGAGAAAATCAATGAGTATACAAAGCTTGCTCAATTTCAGATGAAGTTAGCTGATATTATGAGAAATCACAAGCAATACAAGACTGCGTTCTTTCTCTGTCATTCAGCCCTCATCTCCATGATTCGTGCGTTATACATTTATGAGCATAAGACAGAGTTCGGCTCAGAGATATCATTAAATGATCTCTTACTCCTGATACATACCGACTATCACCCTGGGCTTGAGATTGTGGTGTTTGTGGGTGAACTGAATTATCTCGTTAATGGAGAAGGGAAGGAGTTGGAGATGATAACGGACGAGGATATGAAGAGAGTGATGAGACGGGCGGGCCAGGTTTTGGAGGAGTTGTGTTGGAGGGTGGGGATGTAGAGAGGAGGCCATGATAGCGAGGAAATTACCTTTTTGCACTGATGTGAATTACTTTCCATAATCAAGAAGAGTCAGACCCGCTATATGTCTGACCCTAACTTTCCGCTTACTACTTATGATACGGTTCAGCGCCATGGCTGAAGTCGCAAGTTGTGCATGCTAGTTACAGCGACAAATTTCTTTATTAAAGATATTTATTTGTTACGCCTAGATAGCCTTGGTCTTACGGCAGCTCGGATAATTCCTTTTGGTTTATTGCTTTAAATTCACCAAAAACATTTGGTACTTAAGAATCTATAGTTTAGAACTCTCAGTATAAAACATTGACTCTATCTTCAAAACCATGTAATTTCCACTTCTTTAAGACAATCAATTATAAAGCTTTCAGTATCACATTCAAGATGAATTCGAAATTGCCCATATCTCTCATAGTAATCAAAGAACGCCTCAAGACCACCATTTTTTCCATCTGTCATCCCAATAATAGTGTAACTATTATTAAAAATCATTTCTATTAAAACATAAGATTCCATTTCACTTAAATTCACCTTTACATTATTCTCAAAATCTATGTATTTGGGCTTATCAAACCACTTAAATAAGGCAGAACATTTTTTTATGGCTTCCACAACTTGGCGAAATTCCTGTGGATCTGAAAATAGCTTTCCTACATGAGGATATAATATTGATCCACCCTCTGAACGAAGCTCAGCAACGCCAACAAAAATAAAACTTTTTGATTTTTGTAATGGAATACTTAGTATCGTACCTGCTATATGAACATGCAGATTATTAATATCAACGTATTCTACTGTTATAAATCTTGTTTGCTTCCATCCCATATCTACCAGACCTACTTTAGTGCCTATGGGACTTTCTGTGGGGAAGAAGCTGTTTTTATGCTCATTAAAGAATAATGAGAAATAGATTTGGGATTCCAAAACTTTCCTTTGCTCTGCATAACTTATGGCACAACCAATCAGTGATTGATAGTTAAGCTCATCTCGTAATAAACATTGTTGAAAATAGTAAATTGCATCCTCATACATATGTAAAAATCTATACAATTCACCCTTATGACCATATGCTTTATACATTTCTGGTTCCAATTCTATTGCACGATTTACATGATATAAAGACTCTTTTAAAACCATACTATGCAAATAACATACACTTATATTTAAATGTGCAGAGCTAAAGCTATCATCAAGTTCTAGGCACTTTTTATAGGACATTATAGCCTCGGAATTGGAGTTATTCCTCATATGGCTATAACCGAGGTTATAGTTTGCTTCCGGCGTTTCTTTGCAAGTCAAAGCCAATTCAAACTCAACTATAGCATTTGAATATTTTTCTAGTTGGGCTAAACATTCTCCCTTTACCATGTGAGCTTCATAATATAAAGGATTATTAACTAAAATACGATCGCAATAACCTATTGAGTTAGAATAATCATGCAACATTTCATGTAATAAAGCACATTGAAAGAAAATATTATCCTTATGATAAATCATTGCAAGTGCTGAGTAGATATCCAACGCATCTTGAAATTGTTCTTTCTCGATATGCTCATTAGCCACCAATAGTTGCTCTTTTATAGGTTTCAATACATCTTCCTTTGTTTCTCCCAATATGGACAGAATGCTGGATGGTTCAAAAAACTCCGTATCGCCTGAAATATTTTTACCAGCTTTAATTTCATTATCTTTCATAGAGTATGTGTCCATTACCCTAATTAACTCATCCAAGGTGATTTGATTTCTATGAACTCTTAATTGCTGCATTAATACTTTAAGATGGTTTAAGCAGTCTGGGATGTTAATTTGTTTCTTATTCTTTTCACACCATGTCCATAAGCTGAAAAAAACCATTGAATCAGCACTGTGTTCGGAAACCACTTTAAAATCACTTGATAAAAAGGTATCTTCCCACTCTTCCATGTTACTTTTTTTGAGTTCCACCTTAAAGTCGGTAGTGAATCTTTTTTTTAAATCCGAACCCAAATCAGAATTGATAGCATTCTGAAAGAAATCTCGTTTTCGGATTAATTGCTCGGCATCTTCATAATAATGCGTAGTCACTATAGAAAGCTTATGATGAGGGGCCTTGTAGGAATGCTGGAACAGTTGTTTAATGTCAGCTAACTTTAGTCCATTCTTTTTTACTTGAGCAGCTATAATTGTATCTTCCAGATGCAATGAGAAGTCATTAATCATTTCAATTCCTAAGCTCTTTATAAATACACCTCGGTTTAAACTTTCAAATAGGCAAAATAACGCGCATAAGTCTTGGTAATTGTACCCTAGGGAACCATACGCGCCTCCGGCCAATTGAGGGCTAAAATATGAAGGATTATCCATACTTACCTCCTAGAAAACGAGATCTCGAAACTATGTGCATCCGCTAACTTGTTAATAGCTTGGGGCGGATCAGGCTATTGCATCCATTTATATGTCAGTATGCGTGTAGGAATGAATACTTCATTATATCCCTCTTACTACTGCTGATAAGACCATGACTGATAGGATGGATTCACCACATTCCCTGCAATGGTTATTTTCTATCATTCTCCAAAAAGTCAGAACACTGCTACTATAAATGATCAGGTCAATTATCCCTATAGATACGTATATTTATCCTTCTTATCATATGGAATTTTACCCGTATACTTGGCTTCATTATTCTTCAGCTTAGCGTGGATAACTTCATTTAATATTGAGATCTAATGACTGGGAAAAGAACATTGCGTAAGCCAGTACATCTGATAGCTTATAGGCGATCTGCTCCTTCTTGAATTGAACCTCTACCTCCAAAGCTTCCACTGGAAAATCTGCAGCACTCCAAAATTTCAATACAAATCATTTAGATTGTGAAATTGCTCCAAATTCAGATTTTTACGGAAAGCCAAGATTCGTTGTAATAACTCTTCGTTCCTTTAGATACTCCTATCTCAGCAAATTGAGTTATGAAATCAGTTGAACAACGTTAGTTAAGCAATAATAAACAACGCAAAAAGAGACTGTTCTCTCCTTGCATGGAGATACGCCTCAGAATGGTTAGGTCAAGGCCACGCTTTGGCCTTGAAAACAAGTGCACGTAAACAAGAGCGGTCATCATGCATTAGCTTATGTCCTGCTCCTATCGTTTCCCTTTAACTCTTCTCCAATATTATTTGAAAGACGCCTCATATACCCCATGAATATTGGCGTATTTCAGATAATATCATGTTAAGTTGAATTATTCATTTCCATGTTCATTGTAACTTCTAAATATTGAATCTGCCAACCTTGTCCCAGTAGATACTAATTTAGAAAGTACTCTTATTTGTTCTCTACAGGAAACACTTGTTGTCGGATGAGGATAATTTATTGTATGATCAATTTCTCCCCATATTTCCTCAAATAAAGTTCTGACTTGTATTTCACAAATGATGTTGCTCTCCTCTTTTGGCTTAACTAAATAGTGGACACTAGTATAATAACTTTCTTTTTGTTGGCAATCTATATCAAAACCCTTAAAAAAGGTTACTGATTCAGGATCCCAAGTATACGCCTTGGGAGTTTCTGCAAAATACCAGTCTTTAGAACTAACTTTCTCCAATATTTTTTGTGTATAGTTGGAAATTGATCTTGATATAGATGTAAAATTCGTATACCTGCTAAATCTGTGATTTTTTCGAATATATTATCTTTTGTTACAAGTTCGCCCTTCTCCCATTTCCTTTTAATCTTGTCAGCAAGATGATCTGGATCTTTTAATCTATATTTTACTGAGTGTATAACAGAGGTAGCTGCATTATTGAAGGGGGGCTCAAGTTGAAAAAAGTCCCTAACTGCATTTAGAAATTGTTTAAACTTATGACTATTTTCATCATATGCTTCTATTCCAGTTTTTAATACCGATTCAAGGTCCATCTAAATCCCCCTTCATTAATCTAAAGTATTAATTCTCTCAAGGAAGTCTATAGTAAATGATATATATTTGTCTTTTGTTGCTTCGTATTGGTTGCGGTTACCTCGTATAGTAGATATGTCATCTGGCTCTAAAGTCATTAAGTTAGGAATATTCCACATAGGTTGCTTATATTTTTGAGTAACATTTGGAAAAGTGTTGTGTGAATGCATTATTGAAGTTTTGCCAATAGGATTTTTCAACATTTCTCCCGTGAGATGTTCTCTAACATCTTTCTGTATATGCTCTTCAATAGTCACAGGTATTTTTATAGCATAATCATAATGCGCTTGAGCTAAATCCCAATTGGACCCATTACCATTTGTATATTTCTTTGCATTATAGATGGTAAATCCAAGAAATCGAACAAAGTTTGAAGGAAAATTTGCTCTTTTCTCGTTTGATATTAAAGAGTAAATGGTATCAAATTCTCGCTTCCACCTTGTTAAATAATCACCAATGTTTCTAATCCCGTATAATGAAAACATATCAGGTAAACACGGGATTAAAAAGCCATCAACTGTTGAAATAATAACTTTATTTAAAATACCTAAACTTGGGGAAGTATCCATAATAATAAAATCATAATTATTCTGCTTACTATATTCTTCAGCTAAACTTCTTATTTTAGTCACGGTTCTAATTGCTAACGGGTCACCTCTATATATTCCATTCCATCTTTCTGCTATTTTATCCTCAAACATATGCATACTAAGTCTTCCTGGTATAAGATGAAGACTTTCTGTTATTACAACTGGCGGGGGCAAAGTTTCTAGATCACCAGCGCCCTCTTCAGTTGATTTTAGGAGATAATGAATTGTTCTTGATCGACTATTAATATCTTCAAAGGTTACAACTCCTACTCTATCTTTGCTGGCTTGAAAATCGTCTATGAATGGATCTTCCTCAGCCCATATTTTTTGAATCGCCTCATCTTCTAATCCGCAAATTGTCAAGTTGCATTGTGGATCTAAGTCAATCATTAGAACTTTTCGACCCATCTCAGATAAACAATGACTTAAGTGGTATGCTAACGTTGTTTTACCTACTCCACCTTTATTATTAAAAAGAGATATTATTTTCATATTTTCCTCCAAAATAATGTTAGGGTAATTATCCCATTTTATTATGTTTTAAATCCTATTTATATATCAAACTTACTATTTTCTTAATAAAAATTATATTTATTGCATTCTAAAGTTATTTATCCGTCACTTATGATAAGGTTCACCGTATCACTCTATAGGCGAAACATGATGTCATCACTTTATGTGTATGACATCATCTACCAGAAAAACGAAAGGAACTGATGTTCTCTTTTTCTTGACAACATTAATCTCCATGAGTAATATGAAATAAGAGACGTGAAGCGCACGTATTAGGGACTCCCTTATACGTGCGCTTTTTTGCATCAAAGCTTAAGCTTTCTATAATAAAATTTTTAATTTGAAAAAAAGACTGCGCTATAGTATATTAGGAGGTATGGATATGCATAATATAATTTCTCAAATTAGAAAAAAATTTAACATCTCTCAAGAAGATCTCGCTCATACTTTAGGTGTAAGTTATACTTCAGTAAATGCGTGGGAAGGAGGAAAACGAACACCGCATGGTCGTATGATAAACGTACTCAAAGATCTTCTCAATTCCGATGATCTTTCTGGACTTGGAGTAAACGCTAAATACAAAAATGGATTTGTACGTACTAATGCAGGGTATGTAAGCAGTGTAATTGACTACAATAATAGTCGCGACTACCTTCCATATACTCATAATATAGGGCGTTGGTACGGCTCCCTGCCATCCTTCTTAGTCAGAGATCTACTCAATTTTATACAAACAGATTACTGCAATAGCGGCCCCTTGTTGGCAAATTTTAGCGGAAGTGGGACCGTAGCTCTAGAAGCTGCATTAAGCGGAGTAACTTGTTATGCAACTGATATAAATCCAATGGCAATTGCATTGAGTAGCTTAAAAACGCAACTCACAACAAAACCTTCCATCGCGAAGCTAGAAGCGGCCTTTAATTCTATATCGTTAAACAAGATCATCCAACTAACTGATTCCGCCTCTACTAAGGATAATCTCATCATCGGAGAGAATAGATGGTTATCGGATGAAGCTCGGCTGGCTGTGCAAGAAATTATTTCCGGGATCTCGTTGCTTGAAGACAGCGTTTTACAAAGACTATTCGCCGTGTCGCTTTCGTCTATTATTGTTAATTTCTCCAATATAGACAAAAGGTGCACAAATCATTATGTATTTAAGGACAATGGTAACTTTTCACGCCACAAACTAGAAAATGCTCTGTGGGAAGAGGTCCTTGAGTACATAAATGCAATAAGTGAATTGGAAGATGTTCCAGACTACAAAAGTCCTGAGATAATGTATGGAAATGCGTGCTCTTTAGATTTTGAAAATGAGTCGATGGGAATCGTTTTTTCTCATCCTCCTTATGGTACGACAATTAATTATTACTCTATTAATCGTATGCCTATTTCAGTCCATGAACTTATTTCATTTAAAGACATTCCTCAACAAGTTGTCACTACTGCTGATTGCAAAAAAAATGATATCTCTTCCGGTACTTTATCAAGATTTAATTCATTTACTGACAATTGGGTAGGTGAAGCCTATCGAGTGTTAAAACCTGGTGGCATATTCGTCTCAATTATTGGTGACAGTAGAGACAACGGTAAATTGTCGCACCCATTTACTGACATAATAACTCGCGGTGAATCTCACGGTTTTATAATGAAAGAATTGTTTATATGGGTTACAAATCATAAAGCCGGTATGCATGTAAAACGCAAAGGCAATCATATTGATCACAACTATATAATTATAATGGAGAAAAAATGAGACAAGTTGAACCAATAAAGGATAGTATTAAGGCTATTCAACACGAGCCCGAGTACACAGTGCACAGATATTTCGCGCGTCGTCCACATAACGTTATTAACAACATTATTCAACACTATGCTATCGAAGACAATTCACTTATTTTTGATCCCTTTGGTGGCGGCGGAACTATGCTTTACGAAGCTTTAGTATGTGATCATAGAGCAGTTGCATCTGATACAAGCGATTTGGCGGCCTTCATAATTGAACAAGAAGCATTAATGCCAAGCGCGGACTTGAATACACTAACAGATTTTATGGACAAACTAATGCAAAACTTATCTGATACATTTTCCGGAATGTATTCATTTAAAGGTAAAGAGATGTATTGGTTAGAATGGTCTTCACACACATTATGCCCTAACTGCACCTCAAAAGTTTTCTTAAGTCCATTTAATACTGCTGGCGGCGGCGTTTATTCTTGTCAAAACTGCGGCACAAATTTTCGTCCTAGCCGCGTTCATGCAGATAGTATATCACCCATGGAAATTTGTTGTATGACCAAAGGTTCATTAAGAAAAGGAAAAGCTTCAGAACAACATAGAGTATCCACAGATTCTGAATCTTTAACCAAGTATTATGAGACCCTTTGTGAAGAACTTTGCACAATTGGCCTAGAAGATGCCTTAAAACCTAAAACAGCAATACCTGACTGCAATTTACAGCGTGAAAGCGCATTGCATAAAAAAGGCTTTCTATATTTCGAACAATTTATTCCTAAAGCGTCACGTGGTGTTATAACTTATATAGGCAACTACATCATCAATTCAGAACTTGAGGATGTTCAAAAAAGACAAATGCTTTTTGTCCTCTCTGCTAGTCTACGTTACTGCTCTCGGTTTTCGACTTTAAACCAAGCTTGGCGTGGAGAAAGGCCGATGGAGTGGGCAAAGTCAAACTTTTGGACACCATATACATTTATTGAAGTAAATCCAATAGTCACTTTTTATGAAAGATGGCAAAGTTACGTAAATGCTGTTCAAACTGCTAGTAAAAAATTTTCAGTTTCGCCAACACAGGGAAATCCTTATGATGTATTTTTAAGACAAAAAACTTTTTCTGTTAGAAATGCTTCATCAGAAACCGTCAGTGAGCTCCCTGACAACTGCGTAGATTTGATAGTTACAGATCCCCCTTATGGCTCATACTTACATTACGGTGAACTTTCTGCCTTTTGGACTACTTGGTTAAGTAAGTTCATTAGTGATATAAAACCTATTCCTGATAGAGTTCCTGAAGCAGTACCTGCCAGAAAAAAAGGTTATCCAGGTTGGAAAGATTTTAGTGAGTATGAAGCTATTCTGACTAATGTTTTTACTGAATGTTATCGCCTTTTAAAAGACAAACATTATTGTGTTGTCACTTTTAACAACAAGGAACCCGAAGCATGGATCGCCTTCTTACGATCAGTAAAAAGAGCAGGTTTTCTATTGCCTGCAAAGGGTATAATCTTTCAAGATGGAGTAGCAGCATATAAAAAAACTATAGATTCTAGAAGAGGAGGCGCAATATTTGGCGATTTTATATACAGCTTCTATAAAGATACAGAAAACATTCCCGTTGTAAATACTAATCACACTAATTGGCGTGACAATGTAGACCAAAGTTTAAATATATTGACCAATAATTGTTCCGAAATAAGTAACGTCAGTCTTTATACAAATATTTATCTTGAGTTTTTACCAGAACTGTATAACGCCCTAGATGTAAACAGTAATGATGATAGCTATATTTTTGATTTAAATTTTAAAAATTTCGAGTCAAAAATAAATGAATACTTTGAGTATAAGGACGGGGTTTGGTGCAAAAAAATGAAGGGCTTTTAAAAGCCCTTCATTTTTACATTACCGTTATTATCGACAATAAAATGAACAATATCAATATTCTGAAATTCGCCCACCTTTTTACCTTCTGCATAGCCAATTCCTAATTTTAGATTATATAAAGAAGTATCAACACCATAATTATTGGCTAACTGCTGATCATAATTAAATTCCATATATGTTTTTTTAAGCCTAAGCAATTTATCTATATCGTTTTCTCCATTCAATTTGTTGCCTTTATATAAAATTCCAGACAATGTTAGCTTACATTCAACAAAAAAAAGATCTTTTCCAAGAGCAAACATAATATCAGGTTCATCTCTTTTTTTTGAGACCGGATCAATGAGACAACATTTTTTGTAATCATATACACTGCTGCCGGGTGGACAAGCTGCAAAGACAGTTCCGTCTCCGTCTTCCACCCAGTCAACAATTGCTCGCCACACTGTAAACTCAGTCATCAGTCATCTCCTAACCAAAATTGCACCAGACGCGACATTTCGCATCCACCCACCTAATACCACTGCATCTTCAAGAATAATAAAGTCAGAAAACTCCATCAATATATTAAGCCCTGTAGGTCGATTAACCGCATTACGTATGTAAGCATCAACCTCAATAGGTAATTTAAAGGCCAAGTTCATTATCCTGTCCTTAGATGTCTGTCCATGATCATATCTCATATATAGTATATCTAGCAATGTCAGATATCCTGGGAAGGGATGTTCTGGTCCAGTTTTTTGTTTATTAGCTGTCCCCTGATAAACAAAGGTGTTTTCCCTTGCCAATACCATTTTCACCTTCTTCTTCTCTTTGGATGCAGAGAAGCGTTTTCCAAAAGATGAATATATGGCTTCTAATAAACTCGCAGTGTCTTCCACGATACATGACGTTGGAGGATCTATAGCTGTTGTTTTAACGATTCCTTTAGTGAAACTATCCCCATGGGGGAAAATCTTTCTAAATGAACTATTCTGAGAATAAGAAGTAACCGGTGTACATGATTTCATCATTTCATTCTGAATTTTAGAAACCACAGCATCTCCTACCAAAAGTTTTTTTCCTGACTTCAAATAAAGTTTTAAAGTATATTCCACGAAATCCGCCAATTCTGAATGCCTTGTCAAATCATTAGTAGGCATCAACGATGTAGTATCTGTAGGCCAAAACATTGACAAAGATGGCACTTCAAATATTTCAGTCGCGCGTAACTGTGCAAGAGGCGTTCGAACATTCAGATACCTTGGATTAGGATCTGACGTGCTTCTTCTTGAATATTCTGGATAATAAAAAAGAGAAGGAATTCCCATTTCTGCGGCACGAAGCAAACAAGAAAATCTTTGTGGCATATTATGCCCAGAAGGATTCATTTGTGTCGCTTCAACACTTAATAAGGGTTCTCCATCAACTGTCAACACAAAATCTGGCCTTGCATATTCAACCAAGGCCAATACTTTGGAATACGAACAATTATCATAACTTTTCCTCATTGTATTTGCTATTAAATAAGGAGAGTTCTTAAGCCAAGAGTGCCTCTCATCTACCTCATTTTCATCATGATACCACAATTCTGCTAATGGCATTGAATGCCCCCCTATTGTCTTTGTAGATATTGTTTTTACTCTCCAACGTTTAAGTCTTGGTTGGTCTTCTGCAAATAACATACTTAGATTAAAATGCTTGGAGTTCGGACCCTATAGTTGTCTGATCTTTAGGAAGAACGCTCAGCCATATGTTCATATCCATATCAACGATTTTACAAAAGTTCAACCAATTTCTTATAGTCGGATAGGGTAATCATTTTGTAGCTCAGTGAATTTTTTTATTACTTCGTTGTACTCCCCCTGTTACAATTCCCCTAAGCTCTCATTGTAATAATAATGAATGAGTCTATTGTACCAGCTTAGTGGCATTATTTTCTATATCTAATCAAACGAATTAAAACTTTTGCTCATATCGCATTCTTTTGGGTTATATTTTCTAATATAATTCGTTACATTTATTGTGATTTCTTTCATTTTTCGACTCATCCATATTGCCTTACTCAAAATGATCATCTTGAAGTATTTGAGTCTGGCTTTGTATTTAATGACTTTATTAGAACGTTGGGTACGGTGAACATAAGGGCATGAGGTCTCCATGTAGGAAGGATTTCAACAACGTATTGAGTAACTGAGATGAATTAATCTTGACAGAAATATAGTTTTGACGACTTACTTCAGTAGGATGTAGAAGAGAATTTCTTTATGTTTAAAATTCTCTTTATAATATTAGGATTTACCAATAAGGAGTCCATTTGAAGTTACATGTCATTTTTCTTAAGTTTTTATCCTTAAGGAACATTCCTTCTTCAAATTTTTGCAAAATGCTCCATAGCATAAGCTTTGATCAGTTTTACAACTTGCTTTTCTTTAATGGCGACTAACGTTGTGGCCTTGTCTGCAAAATTGTTGATAGATGCACCAAGCAAGTAGCAATCGTTGTCAGCAAAAATATACCGATCATGAAAGTCCTTGGCCTTTCGCCACTCAAAATCACCTCTCTGCGCTTTAAACTTCTCCGCTGCAACAGGAGCGTCGCCTTGCATTTTAGATGTTAAAATTTTTATTGGTATATCTTTATGTACGTTCTCCAGCATCAAAAACAAATCGGAGTCGATATAATTATCTACGATAAACAACTCTTTTTTGACATTTGTAAATATATTCTTGATTGTATTGAACGCATCAAACTGCCTTCCTTTTTCAAAAAAGATCGTGCTTTGCTCATCTTCCTCCCGCTCGATTCCGAGCGAATCCCAAGATTGATCGAACCATTGCCGCTCCTTTGGGTCCAGTGTTCTCCACTTGGGCTGTTTCAATCCCTCTTCAAGAATAACTTGATCGTAAAAATCACCAGATTCCTTATAATAAATTTGAACCTTATCTTCTATAATCCCAAACCCGACATCAGAGAGATATTCCATTTCTATTTTTGAAGCCAGTTCTTCAATTTTACTCGTTATGCTGTTATAACCGTATTCATGGACCAACAATAGATAGGGAATATTCGACTTCACAAAAAACTTAAATTGAGCAAATCCAGTTCTATTCCCAAAGCTTACGTTATCTTGTGAGATTATCATTTTTTCTTCTGCAAAGATTTTCTTTCTACTTTCAGAAGTTAGTCCATAGCTGGACTTATACAAACAACTCAAGATATAGTGTTTAGAACTGGGTCCCCACCGTTGTCTGTACTGCACAGAATCATAATATGACCTACCAAAATAGTCGTAGTTTAGTCTCAACTGTCGGTTACTGAGTGTGCTGAGAATAGGGTCATGACCAGTATATCTACTGCATATAAATTCCACCAATAACTTATATTCCACCAAAGACACATCATTATAATTCTGCGCTATCTTTTTCATTAAGAGATCGTATTCTTTCTGCTTAATTGTACTCATAGTAGCTCCCATTAATTTTTTATTTACCCCATATATTGTAACATACTGTAACTATCCACTATGAAGATTTAAATCTACTATACATAATTCTTAAAGACGAGTTTACTGCAAATAAAGCTTGGCCTGAGCCTGAGTATTAAATAAGTATAACAAAAAACGAAGGTGCCATTTCATTTAATGGTGCCTTCGTTGTTATTAAACTGAAGTATAACAAATCTTATCTCGATTGCATTCTCATAGAAATTAACTCGTTACATCCCTTGCTCTTGACTCCAGTTTATCTTTTATACTCACAATATTAGCGGTGTAAGAAACTTCAGTCTTCAGATATCCTTCTTCCAATCCCAGCAACTCTTCCACTTCTTCCCGCAGCAAGCTCAGACCATAGTGTTTCGAAAGTTTTTGCATGAATGTATCCCCGGATATATAATCATTTTCGATTAATAGCTCTATAGCTTGCTTCATAGACACTGGATCTCTCAGGTCCTTAACATCATCCAACGGCTCTTTTGTTCTCCACCCTTTATGACTTATGGATCGCTGCATGTACTGATAAGTTCCTTCATTTATTGCCCCCAGCTTGTAAGCCCGCATCACCATTGCTCCTATGGAGACACACCACTTTTTCTTAAGTAGTTTATAGTACATAAGATCATTAGGATGAATGGACACGTCTCTAAGGAAGCTTTCTCTCGGTAGAAGAAACGCTGCTGCAAAATCATTAGCTTCCTGTTCTATTTGCTTAAACTCTTCCTTGCTCAAATCATCAATGTTTAAATATGGATCATGAAGAACTTTATGGCCTAGTTCATGAGCCACATCGAATTGACGTCTGTAAAAAGATTTTTTGTCATTCCCTAAGACAATTGAATAATATTGTTTTCCTTCTATGGTATGTTGGGATCCAAATGCATCAATCGTCCTTTTCCCTAACATCAATGAAGAGATAACAAAACCTTTAGTCTCCAATAGGTAAATAATATCTTTAACTGGTTTATCACCAAGAGACCAAGCTTCCCTAACTTTCTCGGCAACTTCTTCTACACTTTCAATATCTTGATCGGAGAAATCAGGCACATCTAGTTCGGGAAAATCCACGTATTCTTCTAATAAGGCGCGAATAATAGTTAAGTACTTGACTCGATCATATTGCATTTCTCTCTCTTTTTTTCCAGTGGTCAACAATGATCGAAAGTATGTGCTGCCTGTTTTTACCTCGACAGAAGTCTCATAAAAATACTCTTTAGGAAATTTCAAAATGTTTGTTATAAGCATTAACGAATCTAAGGTAGGAATTGCCTTGTCATTCTCATACTTGGATATCATCTGCTTACTAACACCTAGTTCATCAGCTAAATCAGTTATGGTTAGACCACGGTAAATCCTTCCCTCCCTTAAACGGGAACCGTTAAATTGTCTTTGAATCATCGAAATTCCTCCTTGTATCGAGGAATATTAGCTTTTATCTTCCTCTTTGATATCTATTTCATCCGGTCTCTTCGTTGCAATTTCTTGATCGAAATGATCTTTTCTTTTCTTAACCGATTGTTTAACTTTCGGAATAACATCCATATCATCCACAGCTTCTTCATGTAAAACAATCAGATCGCTATATTCGTCTCTAGAAACATACATTGACCAATCAACTTTATCAACCAGCTCAAAATACCTATTGAATAACCTGGCTTCTACACCCACTATCTTTTTATCTACTTCTTGAGCTACTACAAATATTACCTGGTTAACCAAAGGATATTCTTCACCGAGTATCTTTTGTACTTCCATAAGTCGTTTATTCTCATATTCCTCTGTCAGCGTAGTTTCAAATAAGGTCAATTGTTGATCCTCGAACTCTAAAGGTCCGCTATTCAGTGAGACAAACGCATGAAAATAATGTATTTTGTTTTTCCCGAAATTCCTTATTACTACGTCTAAATTCTTTTCCTTTGAAAAAATATATAAGCTACCTGTATCAATATCCAACGCACAAATAAAGGTCCAGATGCCCCTTTTTCTGGTGAGGACAACCAAATCGTTAAGCAGGGCCGCTTGTTTAATGCGGTCAAAACGTATATCCCATGATCCCCCATTTTTAAAGTTCCCCGTACCCATACCGTACTCTTGCTTTATCTCGTCTATAACAATATCTGTTCCTTCGGTAAAAGATTTCACTAACAATTCAGCCATATGCCCATTTAAACCCAATTTATTTAGCATTATTACTCCACCTCCAGCGCATATATATTTTAAGTTAGTTTAACTTTACTACATATTGCCTTAAAAAGTAAACCAAAAGATTCATAAAGTCATAATTATTCTCTTTTGATCTCATTCATAGTATCCTTTACTCTTCAATAGTTACATACCTATATTACAAGTTTAAATTTGTGTCTAAAGAAAATAGAAATATATATTATCAAATTGAAGACTACCTTGTGTAGCCTATTCTATTTATGGAGGCTTAATTATGCGCACAATTCAAACCCAGCAAGACCTCACTTCTCTGTCTTCCTCTACCCTTAACCCACCTCTCTTATCCCACATCGAACACTATTTCAGCCAATTGAAGGAAATACACGGCGACACTGAAGACACCCTCTTCTCCCTTCAAAAGCACGGCTATATTGTTATCCTGGAGCCAGGTGACAATCTATACGATCTGAGCATTGTCGGACTAAACCCGGAGGATGCTGGACTACTCGGTAGCAGTCCAGAGTATGTTGAAGCCATTAATCTCAATGGGCTCACGTTGTACAAGATTGTGGTGATGTATACGGACGACTACCTTATGACCTTCTTCACGCTAGCCGGTTGGCACGATGACGTAATCGAAAGGTGGCTACGGCAAGAAGCTGGAATAGGTTGGTGGGCAGATGAGCTAATAGCAAACAAGCTCAGGAATTTGTTTGAACGAAATGATCTCAATCCTGAAAGCCAATCCGGAAGCAACGTCTGGGTTGCTTTAGCCGCAACTCTTTCAATCAACGAGAAAACACCCGCCAATATAATCCCCGATTACGCCCAACCATTTACATTCAATAGTGATCCATTTTCTCAAAGTAATCAGCCGCATATTGTCCGCGCCGTTCTACGTACCACAGACCCGGATACCGGAACCAACGATTATGTAGATGGGAACACATTTTTATTTCGGGTCAACGAGGCAACAGATCATGCAGAACTTATGTATGAAGAGGACGCTTTTGTTGACACGCCGGATTTCCAAGGTGGCAATGTTCCTGATGCCTATCGCTGGGTATGCGAGTTGGCCAAGCCTTTCTATATACGTCTGAAAGATCCTTTCCTCACTTCAGCGCAACGCACTCTCCTCAATGGCCACGATCAAGACGAGCCGATCCCCGATCTCACAGTAACGCCAGCCACTCCTCCATCTTCTGATACGATCGAACTCTCTCCTGAAGATTTCGAAGGTCTCTTCTAGCTCCCCAAAATACCGCCATTTTCGCCATTTCCGAATACTAAATGAATAGGGGTCCTGTCCAGTGAATCTTTCTCTCAGTGAAAGCAAGAAAAAAGCGCTCTATGGCCTCATCACCCAGCGCTATGATGTGCATATGTCCCGCTTCCCTTACGCCAAATACCCTTCCGAACCGCTTAACGAATGGCGGAAGCAATTTGCTGATGCTCCGCATGTCCGCCCCGACATGATCCGTTCTGCCCTGAACTGGCGGTGTGGCTTCTGGCAGCGTAGCAACGCTCCTTTTCTACAAAAGAAAATCGCAATTACCGCCATCAAGTCATGGCCTGAGTTTACTGGACAAGCAATAACTGATCACGCTGAAATTTTAGCCTTCTGGACGGACAAGTTCAGTAATGACACGCTCGGCTTTGACGCTGCCGCCTTCCTATTGCACCTTTTATATCCTACTGACCTGGAAATGGCAGATAGGCACCGATTGTCGGCTATGCGTGATCTTCTTGCCGAAGTCGGACACGAAGTGCCACCCGAAGCTTCTGCTTCCGACCTCACTTCCTTGACGATTTACACCGAGTTTTTTCGTAGCCTCTTGCCCAAAATGCAGGCGCAGCACGGCGAACAATCCGCTGTCAAGCTCGACCAATTCCTCATGGCCTATGGTAATCGGGAAGCGCTGACCAAGCTTTCTGAGAAGTTCGGTCCCAGCGTCGAACCAATCGTTTCCTTTGTGGACTGGAATGATCTGACCACCGAACGTTTCCTGCCGAGTGCAATACTTGGTCGCTCCAATGCTGACATCCTCTTCGCTTGCCTCCTACTTGCTTTGGAGCTTTATCCTGAAAAGGCAACCGAACTAAAAGTTGAGAGTGTTGTCGAGCTTCTCCCGCTAGGTAGCGGTGGAGTTTGCAACCCTGCAAGCTATCATTACGCCATGATCGCTATGTTTGGGGGACAAAAGGGACGAGACTTCTTCGTATTTGAAGATGAGGCTCTTTCGAAGAGTTTTACCGAGCAGGCCAATCATTCTACGCGTGACATGCGCTTTTACAAAAAACATGGAAACGCCAAAATCACTGTCCATTCTAAGTATGTAAAAGGCTAAGGTTATGAAAGTAGCTCGTCCTTTCCGCCATAGACGTAAAGGACGATATGGGCGGTATTTTTCGGGGAATCCATTGAGGTTAACACTGATTCTAAACTATACAAGGAGAGAAGTTAATGAACATGAATTACAACCGCAAGGGTAAGCTATTCGAAAAGGAAGATACCCTACTTCAACAGGTAGAGTCAGCCCAGCATCTCTTGACGAGCATTATCAGTTTTATTGAAGCAGAGGCTGGTCAGGTTAGAAAAGTTACAGCACTCTCTGTAGCGCTGGAGGCTCACCGACAGTTTGCTCAAATCGACCGAAAATTACTGAAATTCCGATTGGAGCATATTTTCCGTTCCTCTCCAAGAAAGCGCTCATAAGACCAAATAAAGGGGCGAATCGGAGCTTTTCAGCATCCCTTCGCCCTCCTGTGATCTGTTATTTCTTCTTGCTCTCCTGATCCAGGGTATGGAACATATCACGCACCATCCGCTGGACCAGCTTTACTTCCTCTGGACTACGCTCCCTTAGCAGGGAAAGATGAATATCCAAGGCGAACTCCTTGTCCAAAACACCATCCACATCCTCTAATTGACCAAATTTTAGCGCTTCCGAGGGGTCGGCCTCCAGGGCTGACATGATCCTCTCCAGGGATTTTAGCGATATATTCCGCTTCCCCCGTTCTACACTACCAATGTATGTATCATGAAGCTCCGAAAGCTCAGCGAGCCGGGCCTGTGACAGTCCCTTTTGCGAGCGTATTTGCCTAATACGCGCTCCTACAAGCGCCAAAAAATCCGTCATTCCCTACCACCTCTACATACAGCGTAAGGAATAGACCCACAGTCAAACAGAGCACAAAACTAAATAATTTACTATAAAACTGACTTATAAGTTTGTATAATTGAATTATCTCATCTATATGTATTTGTATTCCACTTTTAGTAAGTCTATTAATCATGAATTCCGGAAAGGAAAGTGAACATGTCACGTTTAAAACTTATTCAGCAATACCCGTTGACAGATAGTAGGCTATCCGTATATGAAATTGTCGGCTATATCCTAGTTGTCTGCAAGGAACTGAGAATGGAGAATTACCAAGGTGAGCATCTCGCGGCACACACTGCCCTTCGAATTGCTGACACTAACCCTGAGCAAGCCGATGAAGCTTACAACCATGCAGAATGGATCAGTAAGAAAACACCAGGCGTTGGGGAATTACTGAGATGGGGCAAGGCTAAAAGCAGCATGAAAGGACCTGTCTCCGAAAAAATTCTAGAAAAAATCGCCGATGATACTGAACTCGATGACTTAACTGTTACTGAGATCCAAGCCTTTGGATACATAAGTATCGCTGCGATTGATCTTCATTTCTTGAAAAACCAGCTTACGCCGCTAGAAATGGAGTTCAATTATCAGCTTCGTATAATTGAACCCGATGCAGCACTTGCCGTGGGACTTCACTTTCTCGGGCTTGAGATGGAGGAGGGCTAGTATACCGGAGGCAATGAACATAGCCTACCTAACTTTAGTTTCATCTCTCGCCATCACACCTTTATACGCAAGGAGTAGATTATATTGACCAATACAAAATTAGATAGACTACGAACTTACTTTTCAAAGTACAGCCTGCTTAGCCTTATCCTGCTGACGGCAGTTCTCCTGTTGACTGCCTGCTCGGACAAGTCTCCCAGCGACAGCAAGCAAGTGAAGGTTGTCCGAAATTTCATTGCTGACATCATGACTTATAATCAGGATCACGACATAGACTTGAGCCAGCGAGCTGTCAATTCAGATCAGTTCTGGTTTTACGCTGAGCAAGCCGGACTTACGAAGCAGCTTTCTTCCAGCTACCTCAATCCCAACAGTTTTAACAAGGCATACACCGAAGGTTCTAAGGTTGAGGAGAACCTTCTGGACTATTTCCGACCAATGATTAACTACCTGGAAGGATACACCATGGACGACCTCGTGATTACCTACAATGAGGAAATGGAAGTGATTACCGTCTCCATCAAGCCGGATCGCGTCGAGAAAGGTATCTATTTTCTCGACGATCCGAAAACTCTGCTCTTTTTCACCTTCTATGTAGATAAGGTCAAGGAAGATGGCATTAAAATTATCTCAATGGCTTGCGTTCAGCCCAAAGCCGTCATCAATAGATATGAATGGTACACGAAAGATGCTCTACAGGAGCTTAAAGAGCTTGCTGGCGTAATCCCTTCTTCCAGTTCCGGCAGTTCCGATAAACTGGCTATCACACCGAGTCCTTCATCTGTATCTGAAATCACTCCTACCGAACCGCCGCAAAACGAAATGTTAAATGAAAACCCTGCTGATTTCGACGAGCCTGTAGAAGGGGATGCGCCTGAAACGGAATCCCTCATACGCTCAACAACAGGAAATTCCCTCGTGGACATAGAGTGGATTCCCGGAAATCCTGATGTAACTATACCAATCAGGTTTGGAACTACTGATGCTGAATTGATCTTAGGGCAAGATCATCCTAACGGCGTTAAGGCATTGGTCGTATACACTGCCGACTCTTTTGGCTGGCCACTCGATCTGTCTTCGACGAATCAATCTGGCGCTTTTGATGACTTCGGAGACCTGCAAGAAGGTTACAGGCTGCAAGCAAGCGTCTATGACTTTGACAATGATGGAACTAATGAGCTTGTCGTTGCTACCGGTGACTTATTAATTGACGCTGAGGTATGGGTTTTCTCTTTCACAAAAGTGGATGATACTACAAAAATCAATCCGCTCAAACAAGAACTGGCTTCAACTGGTCAGTCATATTTCACTCTTGATGGTCATGACCTGTACGCCCCTTACGGATCACAAGGTTTATTTGAAGTGTATAAGTACGTAGATAAAGCGTTTGTTACCCCCGCCAATTAATTCTTGTACGACCCTCCTTTTTGATATAATTATTGAGCTATTAATGAGATTGTCTTAAGGAAGGGGCCGCATAATTGAATAAAGACTCTAATGAAAGCAAATCTATTAAACCGTATATTTCGCTTAGAGAGCTATCAAAACAGACATATCCTTATCAGAACGAGGAATATGCCTATAAAAAAACACTCTTGAATTTCAAAGCTGTATGCGAACAACAGAAACTAAACATTGAGGAATTTCGCTCGGGTCGTCAATACCGTATTCCCCAAACTGGAAAAACCACTTGGGTAAGCCTTATCAGAAGTATGGATCTTGTTGATAAGAAAACTGAACCCAAGCTTGGGGATTTTGATTTTTACTTTTCAGAGTTGATTAAGACTAGGCGTGAAATAGAGACTAGAGACCAAAATCCGACAGAGTTCTCTCTTGAAGATGATGCCACCTTTCTTGAAATGTTTTACGCACCTGATGGAAAGCAGAATCTTATCGCTGACTACTACCGCACATATGTCATGGATTATTTATCTGAAGACTTTGACTACATCCAGAATAACGCACCTGACGACAGGATAGTTCTATACAGCGAGATGTACCATGAACATGCAATGTTTGAATTAAAAAAAATAAGAAATCGTATCAGAGCTTTAATAGAAAAAAAGTAGGATTTTCAGAGAGCCAGAGATATGGGCTCTCTTTTTTTGCAAACATTAATCAAGTCTTCTGTCTACATATAAAATTCAATAAAATCGCGCAAACACCTCCATATTGTGAATGCTCATAATAATTTATTATAAATACATCGGATCACCACCGATAGAAAATACACAAAATCTCGGGAGGAATCAGCCATGGAAGAAGCCCAAGTATTAAACAAAATCAAAGAGTTAGAAGCTACACGTCGTCGAACAGTTGAGGAGTTACGCTTGCTTATTCAGCAACTCAAAATTCGAAAACAACTCTGCAATTTTCAACCGACTACCTCTTTATTCATTGAAATAGAAGGTCTCGATGGCAAGAGCTTTGAATTGTCAACATACCATCTTCTTGCTCAGTTTTTAACAAAGTATGGTATTACCTGCGGGAATGAACCCGACCAAATACTTATAGGTAATTTCCCCATTCCTCTGGATGTAAGTGAGTTATCGTCTGAACAGGAGCAGCTAGTTCTTAAACGACTGGAAGAAAAGATTAAGGCGGAGACTGGTATTACTCTATATAGAATTTATTGGGAAAATTTTGAATCCGGCGTGGACGCGGACCCCAAAACATACAAAGCGTTGTATGAACGTTTTCAATTCTTTGACTTACTTGGTCTTAGAGAAAAAATCTCCTATGAGATTATTTAATAAACTCATTTAGGGATCATGTTGGCTTGATATATGTATGTACTGCCACTCGATGCTAGGCACAGTTATATAGCCGACTATTAACAGGTGTTTGATATGGATTATTCATTATTTATCTCTATTGCTTGCCAGTCTTCTGGCGATCGATCTCTTCCGAATTTCCGTGAGGGGCTTTATTCAAATCAAAACTCTAGGGGGACATAAAATGACTTTATTAACTGATATCACCGCTACAGCAGACTTCGAAATAAAGTACCAATCCTTTACGACGCTGGAAGGTAATTTGCCGGAGCAAATGAGATTTGTTACCCGTCAATCCCCTTTGCTCCTTTGTGTTGGGTATAAATTTGCCCTTAGCAAGAGATCTTCAGAAGCGCCTAACAATATCCGCAGCATAAATCAAGCAATTATCCATGACGTTCCACCCATGCTATCTCAAGGTGCACCATCTGCCCACAGCGTAAAGGTTCAGTTTCCATCTGTTGTGCTAAACAGCGAATCTATGGCGCTAAAAGTCTGCGCTGCCATTGTGCAAGCAGTCTACACCATATCACAGAATGTATACGCTGAAGGCGATTATAGCCTAACTGATACGGTTCGTATGATTTTAGCTAAAGAGATCAACGCTGCCTTCGCCAAAGTGATCTGGAACACATCAGTCCCGATTGTGCACAGCGGTGTCACGGAATCTTTTTGGTACCAAGGTCAGTTACTCGCTGATTTTAGAATGCCGATTATGGCGATCTGGAGACATAAGCCCATACACTCGCCGTCACTTGATGATATGCCTTATCTGGTAGCTTAACAAACTATGCTAGCGCTGTTCTTTGACAACTGAATAATAAAAATAATTCTATTTGAGAGGAAGTACCCCTATGAAGTCAAAACATTTATTTCGTTTCCCTGTTGATCAGTCCACCCTCCCTTCTATACATTCTATAGAAAATGGAGAACATCTCGGTATTATTGAGAGGGCTAAGAAAAAGAATGACTGCCTCCAGTTTACTCTTGGTATTCTCCCTGTAGAGCATGATGCCGTAACACGGATAGCCCATGCGGTAGCCGAAGATTGGGAGCATGGTAGCGAGTTTAAGAATACGCTTTTGAATTTAGGGGCTCTATTAAGTCCCGGTGCCTATTTCGACCCTGAAAGTCTTGTCGGATTGCCTGTAATGGTTCAACTTCAGGTTGGGGAAGACGCAACTGTTGATTCCTTATACTCGGTCCTTGCGCTTCGCTCTGCTACCAAAGATGAAATTGCCCGTGTGGATTATGACGACGAAGATGATTCCGAACCAGGCTATCTCGTTGAAGAGAATACAGCATATGACAGTTATGAAGACTCTGACGAGGATGATCTGGAGTGGGATTAATATGGGACTACTAGGCACTAATGCACCTTACAGAAATGAGGTTATTCTATGGAAAACAAGAAAAAGTCTAGAAGCAAAAGTGATTTAGCAAACAGCACCTTTACAAAACCACAGATGGAGAAATCGCCCAATTCGAGTGACCTTGATAAGCTTATCCAGCTTGGATCACGACATAGCTATTTCAAAGACGAGCATAATGAGCTCTACTGTACCGCTGTTAATAAAGGTGCAAAAAAGAATTTGAAAATTGCAGGGAAAGATTTCAGATTGCTTCTAGGAAATGACTACTACAAGTCATACCGTACTCCCCCTAGTCCCGACTCGCTTAAACAAGCCATTCAACATTTCGAAGGGAAGGCTATGTACGAGGGAAAGGTAAAAGAGCTAAAGCGACGTGTGCATGAGAGAATAGGGGTCATTTACTACGATTTATGCAGACCTCTTGGAGGAACAGTAAAAGTCCTTCCCGGCAAATATAAGGTCGTGGATAAGGATATGAGCATTTTTATACGCAATAAAAATATGTCTGAGCAGATGCTCCCGAAACCTTCAGAAGCTAAACAGCTTCTGAAAATACTTTCCAGACATTTCCGAACGCAGCGACAGTCAGACCTGCTTCTATTGGCAGTATATATCATCACATGCCTTATACCCCAAATATCTCACCCCATCTTGATTTTCATGGGTGAAAAAGGGGCTGCAAAATCATCATCCATGCGTCTATTACGTGCTATTGTCGATCCCACAGAAGCTAATCTACTTTCTATGCCAACCAATACTGAGAAGTTGGCACTAACATTAAATAATAACTACTTGGCTGCCTTTGACAATCTGGACAATATTTCTACGGATTGCTCAGATTTGCTCTGTATGGCTTCAACTGGAGGCTTTTATACCAAGCGTAAACTCTACAGTGATGATGATGAAGTGTTCTTTGACGTAAAAAGCTGCGTTGTATTAAACGGCATCAATAATGTTGCTACGCGATCTGATCTCCTAGACCGTTCCATTGTAATAGAGCTAAAGCGAATTTCATCTAAGGAACGAAAAGATGATGCGATTATAAAGTCCAAGTTTCAAGCCGATCTACCAAACATTTTAGGCTCCTGTTTTTCGGCTCTTTCAGAGGCCATGGCAAGCTATCCAACAATCGAATTACTAGAATACCCTCGAATGGCCGATTTTGCCAAATGGGGGTATGCCATTGCCCAAGCCCTAGGAAACCATGGTAATGAATTCTTAGAATATTATAAACAAAATCAAAAACAGGCTAACGATGAAATACTCGACAGTGATCCCATATCAGCCTGCATTGTAAAGTTTATGATGAATAAGACTGACTGGCATGGAACAGCAACATCCCTATTCGCAGAATTGGATCTAGTCGCCAATGAGCTCGGCATTCGTAAGGCAGCGAAAAACTGGCCTGAGAGTCCCAATGCTTTGATGCGTAAAATGAATAGCATGCGGTCTAATTTGGAGCAGGCCAAAATCTCCTTTGAAAGTCGCAAGAAAGGAAGCCGCCATCTTTATATTACCAATGAAAATGTTGCTGATATTCCCCCTGTAGATAAGACGTTATTCCGTAAGAAGCGTAATATTAACTTTCCACGGGCTAATCGTTCGGAATAAATAATTAGTCATAATATATCGCCCATATCGTCCTTTTCGGCTTATCCAGAGCAAGAATGGCAGGAATGGCGATATGTATTGCTTCGTATAACAATGAGGATTCGTCCGCCTTCTGATATGTAAATGTTTTCAATTATATATTATATATAGGTATCTCTGGAATAACACAGAGCTAACTATTCTTTCGGAGGCGGACGCATGCTTACTATCATTTGTAATAATCCACAGCCAGGAGGGACTCTATTCACGCCCTACCTGGTTCTGCTCCAACAGGGTTCAAACGGTAAGGTGATTTCCGAATTTTACAATAGGAGGCTAACTATCAATGACAAATGGTGATAAAGACAAGCCCGCAAAACGCATTCAGATACTCAGTCTGCGTATGGTTCGGGAGCAATCATCTATCCTTTACCCCGAGCGCAGAATTAGAAAACCAGAAGATGCTGCTGAGCTTTTCAGACAGTTCATCGGTGATTACGATAGGGAATGTTTATGTCTACTGACCCTAAACACTAAGAATGAGCCACTCGCCTTGCAAATTGTATCCATAGGAACATTGAATGCCTCTCTTGTTCACCCTAGAGAGTTCTACAAGATTTGCATATTATCGAATGCCGCTTCTGTTATGTGCGCTCATAACCACCCTAGTGGCGATCCCCTGCCAAGCAGAGAGGATATAGAAATTACTGAACGCCTTCGTGACTCCGGTACGCTGCTTGGCATAGATTTCATTGACCATTTGGTCCTCGGCAGTGGACAGTTCGTGAGCATGAAGGAGCGGGGATTAATGTAATAATGCGATCCCTACTTCTATAGCACAAACATTCATACCTACTTTAAGGGAGGACACATCTGTGGAAATCATAACTGAAACCAACGAAATGACCTTATTCATCAACATTCTTTCCGATATGATCTGCCAATACCTTGATGCCCAATCTTCCGTTCTTGCCGATTCTCTAGCTGTACCAGCAGCTCAAGTTGTTTCTACGGACCAACCATTAAAGGCAGCTTAGGTGAACGTATGGTAAATAAAATCATAGTAGCTCTGTACATCCGCGTATCAACCGAAATGCAGGTAGAAGGATACAGCCTCGACGCTCAGCGCGAGGCTCTCCTTGAAGACTGCGAAAGAGTCCATGCCAAAGTTTTTAAATTGTATACAGATTCTGGTATATCGGCTAGTAATGTCCACAATAGACCTGCCTTACAGGAGTTGCTAGCTGATGCCGAAAAGGGCTGCTTTAATCGTGTCATGTGCCTGCGCCTCAACCGGCTATCCCGTAATCTGAAGGACCTTCTCAGCATTGTAGATCTTCTAGAAAAAAATCAAGTCGGACTCTACAGTCTCAAGGAACGCTTGGAAACCAATACGACGATGGGAAAGTTTGTCCTGCAAATGATGGGTGCGACAGCCCAGCTTGAAAGAGCACAAATCTCTCAGAACGTACAGCTCGGTATGCGTGAGCGTAGCAAAAAAGGCAAATGGAATAGTGGAAACCAGGTCCTGGGCTATTTATGGTTCCCGCATCCTGTTGACCCAAATCTTTCACGCGTGGAAATTGTACCGGAGGAGGCTGTATTGGTTCAGGAAATTTTCGCTTCCTACGTTAGCGGTCAAGGATACAAATCCATCGCTAACCAACTGAACAAAAGAGGAGTTTGTACCAAACGTAGGAAACCTTTCAGTGCTACTTCTATCCGTGGAATCCTGAACAACTGGAACTATATCGGAAAGGTTCAATTCACTTCAAATAGCTCTCAAAAACAGTTTGTAACCGGAACCCATGAACCGATTATCACAGAAGAGTTATGGAAGCAAGTTCAGCTTCAGTTATCCCATCGCTCTCATCCTGTAAGAAAAACTAATTTGCGTTTCTTTCCACTATCCGGGTTGCTCAAATGCCCGGAGTGTGGACAGGGAATGATACCTGGACATGTACGAAGAGTCCGCAAAAATGGCGCTGTATCCCGTTCACAGTATTACGTCTGTGGGCGCTCCTCCGCTCACGGATCATCCATCTGCCGATCAAATCATGTCAGGGCTCCAGAAGTCGAAGCTTGGGTCAACGAACAGATTATACATTTTCTAAGCAATCCATCTATCGCTACAAGGCTCATCACAGAAATTAACCAACGGCGGGATAACACTCTGGAACCTCATCTTAAAAAGATAATACAAATTGATGTACAGTTATCTTCATTGAAGAATCGTAACCTTCGTTGCTTTGAACTTTTTGAAGACGGTCATATCAATAATGACACGCTGAAGGAACGCCTGAGCGAGATCAAAAAGGAATCCGACCTTCTTGTACATGAGAGAGTGACTTTGGAACGCTTAATATCACAAACCCCAGAACACTCTTATCCTAAGGCAAGTATCCAACAAGCGCTTGGAGATATGCGGACGATCCTGCATACCGCTCAACCAGAGCAGCAAAAGGCACTATATCGCAGCCTGATCCGAAGCATTGCTATCTCACCTGACCGAGACATACAAAAGACCGTCATTTACGGCAATAACGCCCTGCTCAATCTGCAAATCCCACCAAAATAATTTGAAAGGGCGAATACCAATATGCAAAAAATAATACGAGTTGCCATCTATGCGCGAGTAAGTACGGATGAGCAAGCAGAGCATGGATACTCTATTGATGCTCAACTGGACACTCTGCGAAACTACTGTAAGCTATATAATAAACAAATAATGAGTGAATATGTGGATCGTGGGGTAAGTGGAAAGAGTATCAAAGGAAGGTATGAACTCCAACAACTACTGAAAGATGCCGAGGGCGGACTGTTCGATGAAGTCATCGTCTGGAAGATCAATCGGATGGCACGCAAAAATATCGATTTGCTTCAAATCGTGGATTTGCTAGACAAAAACAATATCGCTTTCCGCTCCTTCTCTGAAAATTTCGAGACAGAAACCCCTATGGGCCGCTTCGCGCTTCAAATGATGGGAGCAGTGGGAGAATTAGAAAGAAACACCATTGTTGATAATGTTAGGATGGGTCATACACAAAGAGCAAAAACTGGAAGTCACAATGGAAAGGTTCCGCTGGGCTATCGTGTGGTGAAAGGAACTTCAGATTCCCGAGGCAAACACACAGAGGTAGTTATTGTAGAAGAAGAAGCTATGCTGGTCCGTAAGATATTCGAGCTGTACGCTTCCGGAAGGGGGCTCAAATCTATCGCCAATTCCCTTAATAAGGAAGGATACACAACCAAAGCGAACGGTCCATTCTCCACTTGCTCCATCCGTGACTTGTTGGATAATCCGATGTTCATAGGTATGATACGTTACAACCAGTACGAGAATTGGAGTGAAAAAAGGCGCAAAGGGAAAAATGCAAATCCTATTCTCGTTGATGGACTACATCCGGCGATTATTGACCAAAACCTTTGGGACAAGGTTAGGCTGCTACGGCAGAAAAAAAGCTCTATGCCCAAAAAGCGCTTCGAAGGAGAGTACTTGCTGACAGGTATCATCCGCTGCCCCGAATGTGGAGCGGCCATGACAGCAAGCCGAACAATCAATCGGATGAAGGATGGCACCAAAGTAACCCGGATGTACTACTCCTGCAGCAGTTTTCGCAGTAAGGGTAGCTCTGTATGTCACGCGAATAGTATCCGTAAGCTGGAGGCCGAACAAGCAGTGATAGATAGAATCAAGAATGTACTGGTCAAGCCACAATTACTGAAAGCTATCGTGAAGAGCGTCAATGAGAGGAAAGTAGGCCGGATAAAGCCGCTTCAGGAGGAATTGGCTGGTTCGAAGGCTAGAATCACCAAGCTGGAGGAGAACAAGCGGAAATATCTTTCCTTGTACGAAATGGACCAGATAGACCGTGATCTTTTCTCCGAGCGTCTGAATGGCATCAATGGCGATTTGGACGATGAATTGACCCGAAAATCCAGGTTAGAGCTAGAGTTGCAAGGTGACGAGGCTGAGCCTGTACCATACGAGCTTGTGCGTTCCTTAATGGAACGGTTCGATGATCTGCTCCGCAAGTCCCCATTCGAGCAACGCAAGACGCTCCTGCACCTAATCGTCAAGAAGATCACCTTGGACAACAATCGGAGAGTAAAGGATGTAGAACTCAGCTTCAATTCAGAGACCGAAAAGCATTTTTTAAGCGTGGCCCCTTCTGCTGACAACATAGCGGAAGGGGCTTTTCCTTTGTCCGGAAAAGTCTCAAAACATGATAACAAGCTAACTCTCATCATCTAACATTTAGACGTTATACAAACGGCTATGACTTATATGTTCTAACTCATCTAATCACATAAGGGACTGATTAGTCAGTCCCTTAGCCTGGTTTTAAATTAGACACAAGAAACATTCTCGCTACATCAAGGGGTATAAATAGACTGCAATCTTATATGGAGGGTAGGCGTGATAAGCTGATTTGCAGCGTGAAATCCTTAGGTTTCGTGGCTTTTGCGAGTACTCATGGCCGCAGAGGCTCCATGTCAGGTCGCCCTATCGGCCTAAATCGCAACTTTTTTCACCCAGTATAGCAAAGAGCCCCTAAGAAAAAGAGACTCCTCTCGGGAATCCCTCTAAACAAATTTTTTAAATTTAATCAGATTATTACTTAAGATATACGTGTAGTCGGAATGCTAGACCTAATGCGTATTCAAGCTCTCTTAACAATGCATCTGTATAAATTTCAATAGCCGTATTTTGTTCCTTGAAATAATTGTGACAAATTTCGAGGAACTTATTAAATCGAACATAATAACTAAATCCGGCTTTTTCCGCATCTTTAAATGCGTTATCAAAGAGTACATTTGCTACAAAGATATTACTTCTAAATGTACGCGTCTGTACGATATCCTTGAGTTTGTTTTGTCCTTCGACTGTTTTAAACATACCATTTGGATAGGAAACTGCCTTATCAATAATATTTCCAATCAGTTCAGATGTCACAAAGTTCCTAAGATTCGCAGGAAATGTAACAGAGAACGACTGGCAGTTAATGAAATAACTCTGATCAATATTTGAAGTCCAACCATTCCCTTTTGGAAGATAATTATAACCAAGCGCATTATAACCTTGACCATGCGGTGTCTTTCCTAAGTTCTCTTTAATATTAATCAAAGCAGGTTGTTGTACTTTTTTAGCACTTTGTGGATTATTCCATGCTTCAATAATTAGTTCACGTATTTTCATCCTATTAATCTCAAAAGGGAAGCCACTTTCAAGTGTACTATTGAGAGAAAAATCAACTTTCTCACTTGATGACACCAATGCGTCAGAAAGTACAGTTAAGATTGATTGAAGTGCCTTTTTAGGGCCATACGCCTCATGTATCTCATGAGTAATCTGATGCATAGTACTTGGTGGTTTTAAGTAACAAGGGATTGTCACTAGAGGACTACTACCGCGTTTCTGTTGTGCTAACTGAAACTCTTGGTGTATGCTACCTACACGTTCGTTTATTTCAGCTTTTATTTCATCAAAGGAAATCTCTGACGTGCGTTGGAAATCATCAAGCTCAAACAAATCAATTAACTGATTAGATCCCTTAGAGCGATCATCTATTAGCAAATCAACCTTGTTATTAAGGATGATTATTGGCGTTTGCTTACTGTAATTTTTCAACCCTGTTTTAATATCCTCACGCAATTTCGAATGGTTATTGTCACCAAATAAAGGACAAACTAACATTAACGCATCGTAAGACCGATCATATAGTAACTCCTGTAAATAATCAGACTCCTTCTTTTGGTCTGCGCTTTCATGATACATTCCCCTTGTATCCCTACTACCCAAAGAGAGAGAGCCATCCATTCCTTGAAAAACCATTTCCATATTCCGGTTACTTCTAATTAGACGTTTGGTCCCTTCATTCATTGGAGCGTAAATCACAACATCAGAGCATAACACTTCAATAGAAAGTTTTTTCCCGCTACTCAAGTCGTTATTTGAAAACATTGCCTCAATGAACTCAATACTCTTCTCAGTTTGCTTCAAGTCGATAATGTAATAATAATAATCGTCATTAGAAATTTTATCTTCAGAAAAATATCTAAAAAAATGTTGTTTAAGAAGAAAATTAATAAATTCGTGCGTAGTTCTAAGCCTTTCGATTAACAGTGCCTCGAAGTCAATAGTGATCTGTAGCCGTTGATTAATCGCCTCGTCCAATTTACGCGAGGTCGGTTTCGCTTCAAGTTCCCTAAGCGAATTTTTCGCCTCATAGTAAATAGTTTGTATTTTTTGATTAAGAAAAGGGAGTGAATATTCTGTGATTTGCATTGCAATCTCGCTGCGCTGGCCTTCACTTAATAATCTAGGTTGGGCTTCTGTATTTCTCGTACTGTTTAAAGCTTCAATAAATCCACCAACAAGTTCCTTTTCCATTTGTTCTGATTTATCAATATGATTATCTTTGTAGTAAGTCTTTACGACTTTAGTCAGTACTTTCAAATACATTTCTATCAATTGAGCCCATGTAAAAATTTCGTCACTTAACTTAGCAGCTACAACTATTTGATCAATAAGCCTATCTGTGTATACCTTTGTTTGATCTCCTAAACTTGCGCTTCCCTCACCAGAGGATAAAGAAATCACTTTGAACGCTTCTTTAGTTGTAAATAGCAAATCTCCATAAGTCTTACCAGATCCAGTTGAGCCAACCTTTTCAATTATTCGCACATCTGGGCTTAAAAAAAGTAATCCGTTTTCAGACATTAGGTTTTGATTTTTCATACGTAATTCACCTCATTTTGTATTAACAACATGAAAAATCCGCACTCCTACCTAAGTAGAAAAGTGCGGACAATACACCCAGCAACCAAAATAAGGTCGATAGTAGACTGTTTCCGATCGTTTCTAGTCAGCGTAGGTTGTTCTGTCCCGTCAAGAACATACAGTTAACTGCTTCCCATATTGTTACTTTTATTCTAATCTTTTTCCCATCAATTAGTCAATCAAATATTTAGAATTATAATTTGGGTTCGCTCTATACGCCTGAAACAACACCTAGTAATCGGTAAAAAAATACTGAATACCTTTATTAATTGAAGCTATGTAAGGGTAACCGTAGTGATTCAATACTTTACATCAAGTTTTGATGTGCACCGCTAAACTACTGAACCCAAATTTCGCCCTACTTATGATACGGTTCCCCCCGATTTATCTTCACCGCCCGGTAAACCTGCTCCACCAGCACCAGCCGCATGAGCTGGTGGGGCAGCGTCATGCGGCCGAAGCTCATGCGCTGCTGGGCGCGGCGCATCACCTCATCGGAGAGGCCGTGGCTGCCTCCGATGACGAAGACGACATGGCTCGTCCCGTAGGTGCCTAGCCGGTCGATCTCGGCGGCAAGCTCCTCGGAGCTCCAGAGCTTGCCGTCAATCGCGAGCGCAATGACATGCGCCTCGCTCTTAATCTGCGCGAGGATACGCTCGCCCTCGCGCACCTTCACCTGAATAACCTCTGCTTCGCTGAGGTTATCAGGGGCCTTCTCATCCGCCACCTCTATCATCTGGAACTTGAGGTAGGGCGTGAGCCGCTTGGCATATTCCGCGATGCCGAGTGTCAGATATTTTTCCTTCAATTTGCCTACGCTTATCAGTTGAATTAACATAATGCCTCCATCGGTCTGATCTTGTTATGTCCCTGTATTTTATCACATCCCTGCACACCCTATCCCGACAAAAGAAGAGCCATCCTTCACGGATGGCCCTAAGATACTTCAAATGCTCTGCATTTATTGGCTAGATAAATCAATGATCAGTTGCTGTGTAGCCTTATTCTCCTTCAGGTTCATGAAGTCCAGGCGGAGCGATTGCGGTTTGTCCAGCAGGAAGTAGTTTTCCGATACGATGGTCAGTGTATTATCCGAATACTTATAAGTAGAACCGCCCTCTTGCGGTTTGTACTCACCGTTCCCGCTCTTAACCAATAGTGACGGGTAGTAATTATTGTTAAATTTCTCCTTAAATGCCTTATCCGTAAACACAGCTTCATCTGAGGATAAAGTCGTGATGGTTGTTAATGGCGTCAGTTCCATGTTCACTTTAATCTGATGTCCAGCCATATCCACGGTCTCTTCCGGTGTCAGGGTCAGAGATTCCTGCTCCGAGACCTTAGGGTCAATCTCAAAGACTGCCTTCAGCGGCGGACTCTTCTTCACCTTGGCCTTCAGCGCGTTATACTTCTTCAGCAGCTCAGGACTGGTTTTGGAGGTTTTGTCCTTGGGATTCGCCTGAAAGGCTTTTTTAGCCTCTGCCATCATCTGTGCTTCCATCGCCTCTAACTGTTTCAGCTCACCGCCAGTTAGCGATGTTAGCCGAAACTCAGCAGCTACTTTTTGGGGAGCCGTGGTTAATGGGGGCGTTAGACGGATGACAGCCGTGCCGTGCATGATATGGTTTTGCTTAGCCGGGCTTACGCCATACACTCCAGCATCATTCATTTTCTTGCCGCTGATGACCTTCCCCGTAATGGCATCCGTCAATTGCAGCTCATGCACTTGCGGCGCCTGAGATGTGAATGCACGGTTACTGTCAGCCTGGGCGGTGAAAAGAATAATCAGCTCATATTTGTCGGTGATAACGCCGTTCAACGTCAACTTGTAGCCGTCTTTTGTAACAACGGTGTTCAAGGGCTGGACCAGATTATGCTTGATGGCATATTCGATCTGCTTATTATTCTGAATTCCTAGCTTAACAAAAGGGGCCAGTGCTGCCGATGGCTTCACCGCTGCCGCTGGAGCAGCCAACGCTTGACCCGTTACAGCAAAAGGACTGAGCACCAGCGCTGCGGCTGTCATGACTGCGACGATTGCGGTAGATAACCGGGTTCTGGAAGACCGCCGTTGATCTGGCGCTGACCCTTGCTTTGGCTCCTGTACAGGCTGCGTCTGCGCTGCTTCTGAGATCTCCATACCATTCCGCTTCATTTTAATCATAGTTACACTCTCCTTCATACAAATTATTAGTTTTATCCGAAACGAATCAGCTCTGATTCAGCGCCGTAAGATCAAAATTCATTTGATATGAACTCTCAGGCTCTTTCGTTCCCCTCAGTACCGGTGCCTTCTTGACGAAATCCAGCCGCAGCGATTGCGGTTTATCCATCAGGAAATAGGTCTCTGCAAGCATGTTCATCTCATAATCTGTATAGGTAATAGATGTACTGCGTGTTTGCTGCGTATGTTCTCCCTTTTCTGTCTTGCTCCACCACAGCATTGGAGAACCATATTTCTCATTGAAAGCTTTTTTGAATTCAGTGTTTTTAAAAACCGGTTTATCCGAATAAAAAGTGACTATCGTTGTGAGCGGTGTCAATTGTAGTTTCACTCTGATCTTGTGTCCGCCTACATCAAGCGTTTCCTTCGATTGGATCGTATGTTCCTCTTGCTTCCAGTAATTTGCCCCCAAATCTAAGGTGGTCTGAAGTACCGGGGACTCCTGTGTCTTGGTTCCATTTGCTTCCACTGAACGCAACCGGAATTGAACCTTGATCTTTGAGGAAGGGTTCATCAAAGGCGGATCGAACTGAATTTTGGCAGCCGTATATTCAATATTCTTCTCCGGATGTTTAGTAGTGTTCCGCGGATCAGTCTGTCCATTAATTCGCTTGCCAGTCACAGCATCCCTAATGATCCATTCTACAAAATGAGAATTATGAGAGTCTAATGACCTGCCGGCGTCCACGCTCGCAGTATAGAAGATAAACAATTGATTCCTGTCCGCCATGAAGCCTGTCACCGTAACCTGGTAACCGTCTTTAGCAACCTTTATATTCATTGGTTTAAGCAGATGATGACGAGTCACATACTCCGTCTGCTCCACATCCATGTGCAATAACGGCCCCAGGGACTCCCCTTGCTCCATTGCCGGTTCTGCACGTTCCTCCCCCGGAACGCTTCCAGTCAGCGTACCAGCGGGATTGGCCTTAGTACTCATGGCAACAGACTCACCCGGCTCCCTTGAGGCACCCGTTAGCGTCACGATGCTGAGTAGCGCGACCAGAATTACAGCTGCTGCGGAGATGCGGTAGGAGCCTTTGTGGAAAGACTGAATCATACGGATTCTTCTCTTAATCTGTTGCCGCTGCTGCGGGTTAGAGAAATAGAGATGACCCCTCCGCTCCCGGACCCGTGAGAGGTGCTTCAGGAATTCCACCAGCGTAAGCCCGTAATCGATGGCCTCCTCTTCCCCTAATACCTCCAACACATAGGCGTCGCACGCAACCTCTCTATCGAGCTTCATCCGCCGGATCGCCAGCCACATCAGAGGATTGAACCAATGTATCGTGGCGGCTAGGCTCCCTAGCAGGTTCCATAGCATATCCCTCCGCTTGCAGTGGGCAAGCTCATGCGCGAGGATGTGCCGCAGCCGGGAGGCATCCAGTTCCTGTAGAGCTTGCTCCGGGACAAAGATCCATGGACGCATTAATCCTGATAGATATGGGTTGTTAGCAGAACCCCCAGTATATATAGGTATCGCTCTCCTTATTCCAAACTGGCGTCTGGTGGCAAGAACCACCTTAAGAATCTCCGGGGCATTCACCCGTCTAAGCCGTCTGCGCTCACGCTGCATCCTCCGTATGTACAACAATCCATTCAGCAGCATAAGCATGACGCCCAGCAGCCAGATCACTGTGCCTATCTTCATCCAGAGCGGATAGCCCACGGCCCACGCAGAGCTGCGGTTATCCGCTACAGCACCTTCCTCTGCCCGGAGGATGTCTGTCTGCCCCTGTACATTCAAAACGGTGTTATTAGCCGGATATGTAACCTGATCTCCCTCTCCCGGCGGAAGCTCCTGATACTCACCCTTAGAAGCTCCAGTGTCCGGTCCCTTATCCAGGATAGCCGTTAAGAAATGCTTACTATTGCCGAGAATATGCAACATACTGACAGGGCTGTCCGGTACGGCAGGCAATAACAGCCGAGCGATAACAAGCAGCCATAGGAGGTAGCGCACCCGGGCGTTGATGAATCTCCGCAGAACATATTGCAGGAATAACACGGCCAGAATCACCATACTTGCCGCCAGTGTCTGTTCTGCGATACCGGCAAACCATCCGTAGATCATATTCATTCCTGCTTACCTGAGTTTCCGCTGGTGCCTTGCGACTTCTTCTCCCGGAGCAGCTGTTCCAGTTGTTCAATCTCCTGCTTGGACAGCTCCACATCCTCCAGGAAGCTGGTCACCATTAACTGGGTAGCTCCGCCAAAAACACGCTTCAGGAAGGAGCGGCTCTCGGCCCGGACACACTCATTCTCTGGCACCAGCGGATAGTAGAGATAGCTTCGGCCGACTTTCTCATACGCTATCGCGCTCTTCTTAAGCAGCCGGGTGACGAAGGTGCGCACCGTCTGCTCGCTCCATTCCACAGATGCAGGCAGGAGCCGGGTGATTTGTTCCGAGGTGAGCGGATGATGCTCCCAGATAATCTTCATAATCTCCCATTCAGCTTCTGAAATCTTCGGGGTTGTACTCATCATAACAGCTCCATTTCTTGGCGGCAGAATTAAATCTACAAGTGTAAATACAAGCTTTGTTCTATATATTACACTTGTAGATTTAATTTGTCAAATATGCCCACATTGTGATGAAAGCACGCGGAACGAAACCCTAAGTGACTGTAACATAGCAAAAAGCACAAGCCAGCGGCTTGTACTTCCTGCTTTCTATCCATAAAAATTCTATCCATAAGAACTTACTTACTCCTGTCACTCAGTTCCAGCTTACAACCCTGCAATCAGAGCTTTAACGGAGCTGTCGCTCTCCAGCGCCCGGATAATCACGGCCACCGCTTCAGCGCGGGTAGCCTGATTCTTTGGCGCGAATGCTGAGGCAGAGATGCCCTTCACCAGATTAGCCGAAGCCGCCTGGCGGATGGCGTCAGCTGCCCAGTAGCTGCTGCTGACATCCTTGAAGCTTGCCGGAGTGCCCGTCTGGAGCACGCCGAGATCAAGCACACGGCCGATGATTGTAACCATCTCAGCGCGGGTAATGGTCGCTCCCGGCTTGAAGCTGCCGTCTGAGTAGCCGGTTACGATGCCTTTATCGGCCAAAGCACCGATATAGCCTGCCGCCCAGTTGGACGCTGTATCACCAAATTTAGGGGCAGCAGAAGTGGTGCCCAGCCCGAAGGAGCGGGCGATCATCGCTGAGAATTCAGCTCGGGTCACCGGTGCATCCGGACGGAAGGAGCCGTCCACATAGCCGCTGATGATCTGCAGCTTCACAGCTGTAGCGATGGTGCTGCTGCTCCAGTGTCCTGCGGTATCCTTGAAGCTGATGCTCTGATTCTTCGTGGCTGCAATGGCTTCAGTTACGGTCTTGTATACAGCTTCTCTGCTGACCACTCCGGATTGGAACGGATTAACGCCGTTCTGTGGCTGTTTCTCCGGTTCAGCAGGAGTAGTGCTGCCATTCCCAGGTGTGGTGCCGTTGGTCCCTGGTACCGTTCCGGTATTTCCAGCCGGAGTCCCCGGCGTTCCGCCCGGATTGCCGCCGCCCGTTCCGCCGCTTGCCGTATCTGTGATACTAAGCGCAATCTGATCGCTCAGGTACATGACGTGGGCGTTATATTTGCTTGGCAATCCTTCAACCTCCACGGAGGTAAACTGCCCGCTGCGCTGGCTGACACCATGCGTAATGAGCGGAATCAGGCTGTTGCCTGGAACATAGCTGTTCGCGAAGTTCACCTTCAGCTTCCCGTCAGCCTTCACCTCACCCGTAACCTCAAGGATATCGTCTGCTCCAGTAAGGTCCAGTACAAGCGTACCCTCGGAGGCCTGAGTGAAGCTTCCTTCGATCAGTATTTTACCGTAGACGTTATCAACTACAGAACCGCCGGTATTCGTCACATTTCCTTTACCGAAGGCCGTTGCCGACTCTCCCTCCAGGACACCTGCGTTCACCTCTGTGCCACCGGAATACGTATTCCTGCCGGCCAGCTTAAGCGTGCCAGTCCCCTCCTTGGTCAGTCCGCCCGTCCCGGAGATATCATTGCGCCAGCGGTCTGCGGCGTGGAAGCCGCCCTTCGCAGCGTCCATCGCTACCGTTACGGGCTCAGCAAATGCACCGTACCCGTCAGCAGCGGCGAACAGGTTCAATCGTCCCCAGCCTTCGGGATCATTAAGCAGTGGATAACCGGAGGGGAGTGCCGTTGTTACGAGAACTGCTCTACGCTGATCCGCACTCAGGTAAGGCAGGCGGGTCTCCAGCAACACCTCTGCTCCCTTAGGAGCAACAGCAGGCTCAGTCGTGGAGTAAATCTGCGGGAAGCCGTAGGTCAGCCGCTGGGTATACTGGGCCTTATTCTTCGCATAATCCGTGAACCGGTCTTCTGCGGTACCTGTCTGTGTGAGCAGCACTTCATGGGCCTGCGTGTAAGCCGCCTGCTTCAATGCCGCATTATCCGGGTCATTCAGCGCTCCCGCTGCGAAGGCCATGGCTGTTACCCGACCGCCCATAACGTCCAGCGGTGAGTGCATCCCGGCGACAACCCGGTTGTTGCCCATCTCCGAGGCCCGGGCCATCAGCTCCTGGAAGCGCTCAGGTACGGAGTACGCCAGAGCCAGGGCTGCCAGATAGGAAGCGTTGGTATGTCCGCTTGGGAAGCCGCCGTCTGTGGCAGGCGTACTGCTTCTCGCCGGCACCAGGGTCGGCACAATCACAGAGGTATCCTTCCAGCGGAACGGACGCTTGTAGCTGTAGAAATTCTTGGCCTGGCTCGTTGAAGCGTAATTGCCGCGGATGATTCCGATCAGGTCTACCATTTTACCCAAGCTTGAACTGGAATCTCCGGCCTTATTACTGTCATTACCATCATTGTATTTCACGGTAGTCGCATCATCTGGAATGCTGTTAATGGTCGTGAAGGTTCCTGACATCGAACGGTACACCTCAGACAACGGTCCAAGGCCGTCAGCCGCACCATAGGTCTGGTTCCGCCGGTCATCGTAATACGCTGCCTCCTCCTCTGCCGGAGTACGGGTCTTTGCCAGATCCGCTACATATTGAATGTTGTAATTAAGCACATCGGGATTCTTCATCTTCCCGGTATCCCAGGTGGCGCCCGGTGTCCAGAGATCCAGGAAGCCGGAGAGAACACCGATCGAGGGGTTGGAATACACCGCCATATTCACAGGTGTGTTATTCTTATAAGTATCTACGAAATGTCCCCATGCCGGAGCAGCCGGCAGCCCGGTTAATGAATGATCCGTGGCCGCCTCTGCAGGATGTACCGCGATAGAATTCGTGAGGAGTACCAGACCTGCCGTAACAGACAACAGCTTTCTTTTCGACTTCAAGTTCAATGTGTCAGCCCCTATCTTGTTATTTTGATTGCCTGAATCGGACTCAATATAGCACCTGCCTCCACCGCCGCTCAATAACACAATTTCGCAATTCTATGATTTTGGGAACAATTCAACCATTTCCGGCCATTTTACATTGATTTAACATGAATCCCGAACAGATTTGTGAGGGGCTAGTGTATAATCCGCCTGGGAGGAGAATACATCTTGCGAAAATGGAACTCTGCCTTTGCCGCCCTAGCGGCTTCATACATCTCTGTTGTGTTAGTCATTGTCCTCTTACTCTGTTCTGCCTTCTATCTCTATTTCTCGAACCATTATAAGGAAGAGCTTCAGGGACGCAACCGGCTCATCCTTGACAATACCGCCCGTACCCTGGAAGCTTCCGTGCTTCAGCGGGTCCAGCAGATCTATCTGGAAGTCTCTCTGAACCAGCGGGCGGCGCTCCGTATGCTGCCAGATGCTTCACTTCCAGCGAATCTCAGCAAGGTGAGCAGTCTCCAGGATTCGCTGAACCTGCAGGTATCCAATCATTCGGACCTGATTCAAGCCGTTCATCTGTATGCTCCCAGGCAGCATCTCCTGCTGTCCTCGCTGTATGGGCTGAAATTCCGCGCGGACCAGCAGGCAGGGGCCGCCTACTGGATGGACTGGGTGAACGGCATGAACCTTAATTCCCTTAACAGCCTTTGGACAGAGGCCCGGTTCGTGCCGGACGATATCGTCTCCAGCATCCCCGGCGGCAGCGGCAGCCAGCTGATCACCTATGTGCACAGCTATCCGTTCCAGTCCCCCGGGGCAGCCAGTGAGCTGCTGATTGCCATTGATCTGAAGGAGAGCGCGCTGCGCGCCATTCTGCAGAATATGATGCCTGCCCGCTATCAGAGCAGCTTCATTGCTACGCCCTCCGGCGGAATCGTGGCCGGCTCGAATCCAGATGCTGCCGCACAGGCCGACACCTATGCGGCCAGTATCTCGAATGCGCTAGCCTCTCCTGAGACCTCCGGGAACATGAGCCAGGACATCGGGGGCAGCACCTACGTCATTTCCTATCAGGACCTGCCGACCACCGGGTGGAAGCTCTTCAGTGCGGCTCCGGCGAACCTTTTCTATGAGAAATGGCTCGTTGTCCAGAGGGTCATCCTCTCCCTGTGTCTGCTTGCTCTATTGGTAGGAATCGGTCTGTCCGGCATTCTGGCCAAATTGAATTACAGTCCGCTTAAGCGGCTGCTTCGGACGATTAAGGACCTCTACGGCCCTGGGCCTGAGTTGCCAGGGGTGCGGGGACCCGCCCTTAACGAATTCGGAATTATTGACTCCGCCTTCAACCGCCTGAACGACAAAGTCACCACACTGGAGGGGACGCTTGAGGCCAGCAGTCCGCATATCCGGCAGAACATGATCCTGAATCTCCTTCAGGACAGCCCTGCCCAAGGCAGTGTAACCGCAGATCCGCAATTCCTGGGACTCTCTCCCGAGCACCGTTATTACTGCTGCCTGCTCCTCAACACCCGTGGAGCCTATGCCCGCATGAGTCTTAGCGGCTTGCAGGCAGCCATGAGCGGGATGACCGAAGAGCTTGAAGCGATCCGGCTTCACGGAATCCGTATTCTGGCTGAGGAGCTGCCGGACAAGCAGACGGTTGTCATTATCAGCGCGCGCGAAGCCTCCGGGACGCTGCTCGAACAGCTCTCGGACCGGATTACAGCAGCGGCGGAGCAGCAGTTCCAGTTGAATATTCAGCTCTCGCAGGGCTGCTGGGTGGATGCCATCAGCCTTCTCCACACGAGCTACGCTGAAGCGCAGACCTTGATGAAGTATGCTTATTTTCTGCCGGAGAGCAGGGTCTTGAAGGACCGGGAGCTGCTGAAGAAGGAGCAGAGTCTGGACGAAATTCCGCAGCCTGTACTAATGAGATTCAAGGATAAGCTGCAGACCCGGCAGCTGGATGAGACTCTGGCCGCGCTGGAGCAGCTGATAGCCGTCATGCGGGAAGGCAGCTACCCGGCGGATTATTGCCACTTCGTTCTGGCGAACACCGTATTTATGTACTCAGATTATCTGAAAAGCATCCGCTACACCCCTTCCGCGCACGGGCCTTTGGATCTGTATAACGAATATATTGCCCTGCCGGATATCCGACATTTGCAGGAGTGGTTCGCCGCCTCCATCGGCAGCTTCATTATGGAGACACAGAAACGGAACAGTGACCGCGCACTCTGGGCCATTGAAGCGGCTAAGGCCTATATCGGGGAGCATCTGTCCGGGGATTTATCGCTGGATGCTGTATCCGCCAAGGTGTTCATCAGTCCTAAGTATCTAAGCAAGCTGTTCAAGGAAGAGCTGGGGGTCACCTACACCGACTATATTACCGGCATACGGATGGAAGAGGCCCGGCGGCTGATTGAGAACAACAACATGTCGATCGAACAAATCGCCGGCACGGTCGGTTATGGAACGACTCCATACTTCATCAAGCGCTTCAAGGAGATCTACGGCTGTACGCCGGGGAATTATCTGCGAACCGTGAATACACTGCCGCCGCAGGCGGAGATTAGCATGGGATAAGGAGGGTGCCATATGTATATGTATAAAAGATTAGTGCTCTTGCCCCTCCTGGGGCTGATCTGCGGCTGTAGCGGGCAGCCCGCTTTCCTCTCATCTGCGCCAGGACAAGAGCTGCCGGATACATCCGTTTCCGCTTCTGACTCTGCTGATTCTGCTGTTCTTGCTGCCTCTGCCCCGAAGCTCAAAATCTCCTGGACCATGCATCAGAATCTGCCGGTTGCGGAGGATGCCGTAATGGTACGGGAGCTGGAGCAGAAGTTCAACGTAGATCTGGACTTCTGGAATCTGCCGAACAACAAATACGAATCCCTGCTTGACCAGAGGCTGGTGCAAGGCAGCATTCCCGACCTGTTCCGGGTCCGGCAGACCCAGGATCTGTTGAAGTACCAGCAGCAGGACGTGCTCGCGCCAATTCCTGAGGAATTGCTGAACACCTACGCTCCCAATATTCTTAAGGCCATCCGCGAGAATGCACCGGCCTATCAGCAATATGGCCGCATTAACGGGACCTATTATGGCATACCGGTCATTAATCCTACCAACATCTACCGGGTCCCTGTGGTCTACCGGCAGGATTGGCTGGACAAGCTCGGCCTTAAGGTGCCGGACACCTTGGCCGACTTCGAGAAATTCATCTATGCTGCTGCGAACGAAGACCCGGACGGCAACGGGATCCGGGACACCTACGGCTTGTCGCAGGAGGGCATGAATGTGGTCTTCGGCGCGTTCGGGCAGATGGTCTTCACGGATCAGCTCTACTTCAGCCGGAAGGATCAGGGGCTGGTCATTGGCGCTCTGGAGCCGGATATGCAGGAAGCGCTGCGTTATCTCCGCAAATGGTACCGGGACGGGGTCATTGATCCCGAGTTCATCACCGGGGAGAATAGCGGAGGCTACAAGCATCTGTCGCACGCCTTCATTAACGGGCGGATCGGCATGACCTCCATGGGCAATTATTATCACTGGACACAGGCAGGAGCTTATACGGACTGGAGACTGGATGACCAGAAGTCCGCCAGTCTGGTTCCGGTAGAAGCCATGTTTAACGTCAAGGAGTTAACTGCCAAGCATCCGCAGGCCAAGATCGCTTTCGGGCGGCCGGTTAGCGGCCCGGACGGCAGACGCGGCTCCAAAGCCTACGACATGCTAATGAGCTTCACCGCCATTGGCGCGGATGCCACGCAGGAGCCGGGCAAGCTGGAGAGGATCCTCCGGCTGCTGGACTACGTCAGCGCAAATCCTGACCCCGATAAGGCGGCATCTCTGCAGTACGGTATTCAGGGGACACACTGGGACTGGGCCGGAACGGACAGGAAGGAGATCATCCTGCTGCCGCCGTATAACCATATGTTCAGCTACCAGAATACGATCGGTGCGGGGATCGGCATGACCCTGCCTATCCTTCCTGCCGGCCGGAGTGAGCAATGGGCGGCAACCCTGGGGCTGGATCACGACGGCATCTATAATGCCCTGGAGGTGGCTACTCCTTCTCTGATCAGGAACGGCCCTGGACTTATTAAGCTAAGAGACCAGGCGTACATTGCCTTCATCACCGGGGAGCGTCCGCTGGAGGAATTCGGGGAGTTCGTGGAGGAGTTCCTGACGGCGGGCGGTGCGGAGGTACTGGCGGAAGCAAATGCTTCCTATAAGAAGCTTGATCCATAAGTGGAAAAGGTATCGCCCTTTCCGTCCTTTTAAAGAACGGTACCTTAGGAGATTACCTGCGCGACAGCCAGTGTATGCTGTTTTTTGCATACATTCAGGCTATGCGCCTGCGCGACAGCAAATGTATGCTGTTTTTCGCATACATTCGGGCCACACGCCTGCGGCGCCAGCCAATGTATGCTGTTTTTCGCATACATTCGGGCCATGCGCCTGCGGCGCCAGCCAATGTATGCTGTTTTTCGCATACATTCGGGCCATGCGCCTGCGCGCCAGCTAATGTATGCTGTTTTTTGCATACATTCGAGCCACACGCCTGCATTGTGGGACTTTAGCTTCGATGATGACTCAGATACTTTGCGGCATTATTGTACAGCGTTCCCGGGCAGCTCCCTGTGCCGGTTCCGCGGATGCTCCGCAAGCATGGAATCGAGCATGCTGCGAACCGCAGGATTAGAGGACTGCAGGAACTGCTCCTTACTGTCGTTATATTCCACGATCTTGCCCTGATCCATGACAGCCAGTGCGTCTGAGATCATACAGGCGGCCTTAATATCATGGGTGATGAACAGATAGGACAGGCCGAACGCAGACCGAAGCTCCCCAAGCAGCCGCAAAATATTCGCCCCATTAATCATATCCAGACTACTAACCGCCTCATCCAACACGATGAGCTTAGGCTTCAGCGCAATCGCCCTGGCGATATTGATCCGCTGCAGCTGTCCTCCGCTGAATTGGTAGGGCTGCTTCTGCATGTCCGCCGCGCTTAGCCCGACACACTCCAGCAGCTCGCCTACCGCCCGCTTCTGCTCCTGAACGCTCAAGGACTCGTAATTGGACAGCGGCTCGCCAATAATCTGCTCTGCTGTCATCCGGGGATTCACGGCAGAATAACAATCCTGGAAGACCACCTGCAGATCGCGGCGGATGGTCCTGCGCGCCTGCGGGCTCAGCTTATACAGATCCTGTCCCTGAATTAGCACTTGGCCCGCGCGGGGCGGCTCCAGCCCGAGAATAACCCGGCCCAGGGTGCTTTTACCGGCTCCGCTTGATCCCAGCAGCCCCAGGCAGGTTCCCTCTTCTATATGAAGAGACACGCCGGACAGCACATATTCCTGCTTCTCCGAACGTCTCCACCGGCGGGATGCAGCATAGGTATGGGTAACTTCCCTGACCTCAAGCATGTATTCTGCCGCCATTCCGGTCATAGCTGGCCCCCTAACTGCGGACTAAGCTGGAGCAGCGGCCTTGCTGCCAGCAGCTCCCGGGTATATTCATGCCGGGGATGGTCGAACAACTCGAATACATCAGCGGTCTCAACAATCCGCCCGTGCTGCATGACCGCAACTTCATCAGCCAGCTCCGCAATGACGCCGAGGTCATGGGAGATCAGCAGAATAGCAGTTCCATGCTCCTGGCGGATCCGGTCCAGCAGCCGCAGCACCTGAAGCTGATTAGACACATCCAGAGCCGTAGTAGGTTCATCGGCAATGATCACGGAGGGCTTCAGACACAGGGTGAGCGCCAGCATCACCCGCTGGAGCATCCCCCCGCTCAGCTCATACGGATACTTTCCCAGCAGCGCTTCGGGATCGGGCAGATTCACATCGGCCAGGGAACGGATCATGCAGGCTTTGGCTTCTTTTTTCCCCAGCTTCATATGTGTACGTATCGACTCCACGAATTGCGCACCAATGGTATACACCGGAGAGAAGGCCGTCATCGGATTCTGCATAATCAGCGCAAGACTACTGCCGCGAAGCCTGCGCATGTCCTTCTCCGGGAGTCCGTTCAGCTCACGGGTATGCAGCCGGATACTGCCTTCGATCACACTCGTCTGCCGGTCCAGCATCTGGAGGAGCGCCAGTGACGTAACGGTTTTTCCGCTGCCGCTGCCTCCCACAAGACCCAGCACACGCCCCGGCTTCAGCTCCAGGTTAACGTCCTCTATGAGGGGCAGAACTCCTGAAGCTGTCTCCACTGATACCTTCAGATTCTTCACCTGCAGCACATATTCCGCTTGTTCCATGATTCGCTCATTCCTTCTTTCAGGAGCCTCGTTTGATCCCGTACCGTTCAGACAGCGCCTCGCCAAGCAGATTAAACGAAGCAACAACTATAATAATCATCAATCCCGGATAGAGCATCAGCTCGGGATGATTGCGGATGAAGGATTTCCCTTCGTTCAGCATCGCCCCCCATTCCGGTGTAGGCGCCTGGACGCCCAGGCCCAGGAAGGACATCGCGGAGATATCCATAATCGCCCAGCCCATCTCAAGCGTCCCAATCACCACAATCGACGGCAGAATGTTGGGAATCAGGTGTCTGCTCATGATCTGCCAGGGGGAGGAGCCGCTGATCCGCGCTGCCGTGATGAAATTCCGCTCCTTCAGGCTGACAATCATATTCCGGAACATCCGGGCGAAGTACACCCACTGCACCAGCATCAGCGCAATAACCAATTGTGACAGGCCCGGCCCCAGAATCCCGATCAGACCGAAGACCAGAATCATACTGGGAAAAGACATAATGCCATCGCACAACCGCATCAGCACAGCATCCAGCCACCCGCCGATGTACCCCGAAACCACTCCTGCGAGGAGTCCCACCCCTAAAGAAGCGGCAAAAATAAGTGAAGCAAAGCCCAGCGAGATCCGTGTTCCATACAGCAGCCTGGATAGATTGTCCCGCCCCAGCTGATCTGTCCCCAGAAGATATTCCCACGAGGGCGGACTGAGCTTCGCTGCCAGGTTCACCCGTATCGGGTCATGCGGTGAGATCCACGGAGCTAACAGGCCAGCAAGACCGAACAGGATCAGCAGGCTGCCGCAGAGCATGATCACTCTCTTGCCTTTGAAGCGGCTGCTTAAGTTATTCATCCTTGGCTGGCCCTCCCTTTACGCGCAATTCGCGGGTCCAGGAAGAGCTGGAGCAGATCGGCGAGCAGATTGCTCCCGGCAATCACACAGACCGAGAGCATGACATAGCATTGAATCACCGGAATGTCACGGTTAATGATCGCTTCAATGAAGTACCGGCCGAAGCCCGGCCAGGAGAATACCTGCTCTACGATAATCGCTCCTGTCAGCAGCTTCCCCAGATTGATGCCCAGTCCTGTAATAAGCGGTGCTATGGCAATTCTCAGCACGTATTTATACAGAATCACATGTTCCTTAATCCCTCTAGCCCGGGCATAACGGACATAAGCCTCCTTCAGCTCCTCCAGGACGGTCGTCCGCAGCAGGCGCGCGTAGATGGCAATCAGCCAGAGCGCCAAGGTAATCGACGGAAGAATCAGGTGCTGCACGGACCCTCTGCCCTCCACAGGCAGCCATTCCAGCTTAACCGAAATGAAAAACATCAGCAGATAGCCGATCCAGAAGACTGGGACACAAGCGCCGATATAAGCGAATACCCGGATCACATGATCTATCAGCCGGTTTTTGTAAATCGCCGCTACCACCCCAAGCGGGATGCTGACCACCAGCGCCAGCACGATACTGGCAGACGCAAGCTGAAGCGTTGCGGGCAGCTTCTGGGCAACCTCTCCCCATACGGGCATATTGGACAGGTAGGAATGGCCGAAATCCAGCCGGAGCAGCCGGCCTACCGATTGAACATATTGCGTCAGCAGCGGCTGGTCCAGCCCGAATTCATGCCGCTTAGCGGCCAGCACTTCATCATCCGGCTGGATATGGGACGCTGCCAGATAGGCCTCAGCCGGGTCGACCGGCCCCACCCGGATCATCACGAACATCAGTAGTGAGGAGAACAGAAGGATGGGGATGATCGCCAGCACTCTTTTTCCGATATATACGCCCACTTAGAACCCTCCCGCGTGACTACTACTTCTTCTCAATTCCATGAAGCGGGTATTCATCCCGGTTGGACGGGAACTTGAATTCAGCCACATTGTCCCGGTACACTGCCATCTGCTTGATGTAGGATATCGGAAGGATTGAAGACTGTTCCTGCAGCGTAGTGAGCACAGAGCCGAACAGCTCAGTACGGACCTTATCGTCTGTTGTTGCCATGGCTGCTTTGATTTTCTTATCAATCTCAGCCTTCATTGGCAGAGCCGCCAGGGTATCCGAGACCCCATAGCCCGGCTGAACCACAGCCGTCATGAAGGAATGCGGGTCATATGGCGCACCAAAGGTCGAATAGAAATTCATATCGAACTCATTGGCCTTTCTGCGCTGGATGTAGACGGTCAGCTCGACGCCGGTGATTTTCAGATTCACACCGATTCCCGCCCATTCCGCTTGCAGGGTCTCCGCCATCGCCTTCATCGTCTGATCCGCCTTGTCATACATCAGCTCCAGCTCAAGCTTCTGTCCATCCTTCTCCCGCACGCCCCCACCTGAAGGCAGCTTCCAGCCCGCTTCATCAAGCAGAGCATTCGCCTGCTCCACATCATATTTCACCGGAGTTACCTTGAGATTGGCATAAGGCAGATTCGGCGGCAGGATATTGTCTGCCTTCTCCTCCAGCCCCAGCGTCACTCCTTCGACCATCGCTTCCTTATTGAAGCCCATGCCAAGTGCCTGACGGACCTTAAGATCAGCAAGCTTCGCGTTCATGGTATTCAACACCAGATTCCGGGTTGCAATCGGCTTAGACAGCTTAGTGACGTACTTCCCGGTGCTCTCAAGCTCCTTGTAGGCGTCATAGCTGATGAGACCTTCGCCGTAGATCAGATCCAGATCCCCTTTTTCAAAAGACAGCACACGCGTCTCCGCATCCGGGATCACCTTCACCACCACCTTGTCCACCTTCGGCTTATCGCCCCAATAGTACGGATTCGGTGTAAAGGTTGCCGATTCATCCTTCTTATACTCGCTTAGCACCCAAGGTCCGGTTCCAATCGGGCTGCGAATGCCCTTGGACGTATCGCCATCCTCGGGGAAGCCCGCCTCGCCAAGGAAGCGTACCGGCCGCACTACTGCAAGATCATACAGTGCCGGATAATACGACTCTGTCAGCGTAAGCCGGAACGTAGTGTCATCCACCGCTTCTGTCTTCTCAATCAGCGGGATCATGCCCAGCCACGTGTGCAGCTTCTTATTATGTAAGACCGCATCCATATTCTTCTTCACCAGCTGTGCGGTAAAAGCCGTTCCGTCCGAGAACTTGACGTTGCTGCGGATCTTGAATGTGTATACCTTGCCATCCTGTGACAGCGTCCAGGATTCGGCCAGAGCGGGAACAAGCCTCCCGTCCTGATAACTGACAAGCGGCTCATAGATCATAGATTGGGCCAGCAGCTGGGACGGATTATATAAATGCGGATTCATCGGTCCAATATCCCGGGGCCATGCCATTGTAAGGGTCTTCGTGGCTTGCGAGTCTCCGGCAGCCGATGATTTCTCCGTAGTATTCGATGAACAGCCTGCAGCGGCCATGGATATAACCAATAATACGAGCAGGCCTTGCAGCAGTCTTTTACCTTTAGATGCGAACATAGCGTTGACTTCCTCTTTTCTAATCGAGAATGATTATCAATACAATTTAAAATATTACTGTACCCGATACAATTCTGTCAATGGTAACGGTTGTATGCTCTGTACATACCAAAAAACCACCCCAGAACCTGGAGTGGCATATGTTTCATACGGTATATGTCATGCGTTATATAAATAATTATCCCTGTTCTTGCCCTTCTTCTTCCGGCTCCCCGAATCCCTCGTCTGGGCCAGGACTGACGTAAGCCTGCAATACGGAATCCAGCAGCCCGGGGAACCGCTCGTCCAAATCTTCCGTCCGCAGGGACAGAATGCGCTGGGTACCCTGCACCCGGGTATGAATGACACCCGCTTCGCGCAGCGTCCGGGCATGGTGGGTCAGCGTGGACTTGGCAATCGGCACCTTGAAGCTGTTGCAGGCCTTGGGGCCGTGGTTACAGATCTCCGACACTACATATAGGCGGATCGGGTCGCTGAGTGCATACAACACTGAGGCGAGTTGAATGTCCTTGCGGTCGGGATGATGGAGCTGCTTCATGAATAAGACTCCTTCAGAGTATATAATAGTAATTCTTTTCACGATGATTTCCTAATTGCATTTTACATTAGTGCATGCTATATTTCAATAGTTCGTAAGTAATCGAACAATACAATAACTTAATGAAGGAGTGGCTTTCTCATGACCTCATCACCTGCTTCTGAGGGCGATCAAGAGCATTCAATGGCTGCTCCGCAAGCAGTTCTTCCACGAGAAGGATTGCTAACTCTGCTATTCAGCATTGCTGTCGTGCTCGTGATTATGAACACAGCGATGTTCAATCTGGCCCTGCCCGATGTAACCGAGACCTTCGGCATCACCGCAGCGTCCGCCTCCTGGATTGTAACCGGGTATTCCATCATGTTCTCTATTGCCTCAATCACATACAGCCGGCTCTCGGACTTCCTGCCGATCCGCCGGTTGCTGATTATCGGGCTGCTGACCCTAGGGCTTGCTGCTGTGGCCGGATTCTTCAGCACCAGCTTCATCTTCCTGCTGATTGTTCGTATTCTGCAAGCCTCAGGTGCAGGCGCCGTGATGTCGCTGTCTCTTGTCCTGTTCACCCGCTACATTCCGCAGGCTAGGCGCGGCAAAGCCATGGCGACGATCATGTCGGCCGTCTCCCTGGGACTCGGTCTGGGCCCGGTAGCCGGCGGCTCCATTGTTGAATACCTCGGCTGGACCTGGCTGTTCGCAGTCACTGCCGCCATTCTGCTGCTGGTGCCGCTATTCCTGATCCTGCTGCCCAAGGAAGTTCCGGCTAGCGGCTCATTCGACATCCTGGGCGGAATCTTCCTCGGCGTAGGTACCACAGGTCTTCTGCTGTTCCTGACCAGCGGACTGTGGATCGCGCTGATCGCCGGCATCGCCGCGATTGCCCTATTCGTAGGGCGTATCCGCACGACCCCTGATCCATTCGTGCTGCCCGCGCTGTTCAGCAACCGGTCCTATCTGGTACTGGCACTGATCGGGGTTGCCTCTTACCTGTGCAGCTTCGCTACCCTGTTCCTGCTGCCGCAGATTCTGACTCACCGCTTCGGCTTCAGCGCCAGCCATGCCGGCCTGGTCATCTTCCCGGGCTCATTGCTGGCCATCTTCGTCTCCCGCCTGGTCGGGCGGATGATTGACCGCTACGGCAACACCGGAATTCTGCGCTTCGCACCTCTGCTCGTTCTGGCCGCCACCGTATTGTTCGCCCTATTCGCCGGACAATCATGGATCGCCGTCATGCTCGTCTACATGATCATGAGCCTGTCCTTCACTGTACTGTCGAGCAGTGTGTCGAATGAAATCTCGCGCATCCTGCCTGCTTCGCAGATCGGCTCCGGGATGGGGCTCTTCCAGCTGCTGCAGTTCTTCAGCGGTGCCTTCAGCGTAGCAATGGCCGCCAGCGCCCTGGAATGGCAGCGCAGCCTGCCGCTTCAGGCCGCTTACTCCAACATCTACTGGGGCTTGTCCGTTGCAGCAATCGTGGCGATTGGCTCCGCCTTTATCTACCTGCGGGGCAGTCAGCGCAGCCCGCTGTCCGAGATGGCGAAAGCCGCAGACTGCTAGATAACAATACTTTTAATGTAATGCTATATCCGCAACTATACCTTTCACACATACGCCCGCACGCCAAAACACCCTGCAGCCTTCACGGCCACAGGGTGTTTGTTATTCCGGCCGCCCTCAGACGACCAGATATTCTGCATTTCGTTCACATTCCGCACATTTCGCCGGCGGGTCCCAGTCCGAGAACTCCGTCTCCTTCAGATCGACTACATCTGGTGCATCCTCGTACTCGTCCACAAATTTGTCGATGGCCAGCTCTACGTGTTCCTTACAGACTACATACATTCAATCAAGCATCCCTTTCTGTGCCGCTGCGGCGTAGACTTATACTACTGTTCTACCACACTTCCCTGCAAAAAGGAACCTCCCGCAGCGCAAAACCCGGGCCTTATTCCCTCCCCGTAAACTTCTGGATATCCCCGGCAATGAATCCGAGCGCCTCCTGCCAGAAATCCTGGGAATGCACATCAATATCCATCAGCATGGCAGCGTCTGCGATGCTCCGGGTACTGGTTGCTGAGAGGAACTGTTCATAGCGGCTCACGAACGCCTGGCCCTGCTTTTGGTACTGGGCATACAGCCCCTTGGAGAACAGCAGCCCGAAGGAATACGGGAAGTTCAGGAACTCATTGCCTGCCATATAATACCCTGCCTTGCTAATCCACTGGTAGGGATGGATGGACCCGGGCAGTACACTATCCCCGTAAGCGGCAGCCATCGACTCCAGCATCAATGCGTTCAGCTCCTCTAATGGAAGGGGACCGGATAACCGGCGGGCATAGAGCGCGCTCTCGAAGCAGTATCTCGCATAGAAATCGACAATATAATACCCCGCATCCGAGAGACTACGTTCCAGGATCGCATCCGCTTCCTCCGCAGGCAGCGAGTTCAAGAGTTCAACATGAATCAGACTCTCGCAAAAAATCGACGCGGTCTCCGCAATCGGCACCGGATAATCCATGTTGACCATCGTATGTCCTGCAAGGCGGCTGGTATGATACGCGTGCCCAATCTCGTGGGCCAGCACACTCACATCTATATATTGGCCGTGGAAGCTTGTTATGATCCGGCTCTCTCCAATCGGGACGATATCGACACACATCCCGAAATTCCCCTTCCCGCTGCGAGGCTCGGCATCAACCCAGCGTTCCCTGAACACCTTGCGGGCGAACCCGCCCAGCTCGGGGCTGAACCTGCTGAACCCTGCGATAATCATCGCCTGGGCCTCAGCATAGGTTACGCGGACTGAAGACTCCGTACCCATGGGCGCAAAAACATCCCAGAACGGCAGCTGTCCCCCCGCATGCCCCAGCCGCACAGCCTTCCCGGCATAATATTGCCGGAAGACCGGCAGGCTCTCCTGGATGGCCTGAAGCATCACCTCCAGCGTCTCCTGATCCATCCGCGCTGCTTCCAGCACCTTATGCAGCGGGGAGACATAACCCCTCAGCTCATAGACGGCAGCCGCCTCACCGGACACAGCATTAATACAAGCAGCACTCTGCTCCGCAACACTGCGGCAAGCCTTATGCTCTGCTTCTGCCGCGGCCTGCCGTACCACAGGATCAGGGTCGTAGACCAGATTCCGCAGCTCCGCCAGTGTCACACTGCGGGTAACTCCACCCAGTTCCAGATCGGTGCGCAGTGTGGATAGCGTCTGCATGTACAGCCGCTCCCACGCCTTCGAGCCGGTGTTCTGCATCCGGGCAATGACCGCTTCGCCTTCCGCGCTAAGCATATGCTGCGATTTGCCCTGTAATCCGCGCAGATAGAAGCCATGCTGCTCCAGATAAGCGCTGGAACGGAGACTCCGCTCCAGTTCACCCGCGCTTACCCCCGCCAGCCACTTGCTGAAGCGGACCAAAGCTTCACCCGCCCCGCTGGTCACCTCTTCCAGCTCGTCCATCAGATTCACAGCTTCCTCACACTGGCTATCCGCACTGAACCGCAGCTCCGCATAGCTGAACAGACGCAAATATAGCTGTTGATACGCATTATATTGTTTAAGGAACTCTTCCATCAGGTCTGCAGCGTCCTGCCCGCTAACGGGCTGCGAGGCCGACCATGTATTCAGCTCCCCGGCAAGGCTCTCCACCTGCCTGCGATCCTGCTGAAATCCCTCCGACTCGAACGAGGGATAGATCCGGTCCAGATTCCATGTTAATTCGCATGTTGTTGATTCCATTGATTAATCTCTCCTTATTTATAATCGCAGGAGCCCTCCGTTATCACATGCTTCCACCCCGTTCTAATTGATATATTTCCAGGATCGACCAGTTAAGTGTACCTTAATTTCCCGGGTTTGTCCTATCCACCGGACATGTACAGGATTATATCCGGCCCACACACCCCAGCACCCGCCCAATGTGGCCGGTTTTCCGATTACATCCGGCCCACACACCCCAGCACTCGCCCAATGTGGCCGGTTTTCCGATTACATTGGGCCCACATACCCCAGCACTCGCCCAATGTGGCCGGTTTTCCGATTACATTGGGCCCACACCCCTGCACACCCGCCCAATATGGCCGGTTTTCCGATTACATTGGGCCCACATGCAAAAAAGCTCTTCCTGCCCCCAGCGGGACAGGAAGAGCTTTTCAGTTGCAATCACACACTTACCTCGGCTCTAATCCTAGCTTCTACACACCATCTGCCCCATTCAGATATTGGCCCGGCCGGTCCAGCTCATAGAGCTTGCGGTAACGCGGCTGCTGCTCCATCAGCTCGGCATGAGTGCCGCGCATCTCCACCTGACCATTCTCCATGAAGATAACCTCGTCCATCTGCTCAGCGCCGACCAGATGATGCGTGACCCAGATCAGCGTCTTGCCGGCCATCGCCTCGAACATCGTGGCCAGCAGCTCGCGCTCCGTGCGCGGGTCGAGGCCAACGGTCGGCTCGTCCAGCACAACCACCGGCGTATTCTGCAGCAGAATACGGGCCAAGGCCATCCGCTGGCGCTCTCCGCCGGAGAAGCGCTGACCCGCCTCGCGTACCGGAGTATCATAGCCCTCCGGCAGCGAAGAGATCAGCGTATCCAGCTTCGCCTGGGCTGCCGCCTGCTGGACCGCTGCCTCCGAAGCCCCCGGGTCCCCGAGCCGGATATTGTTCGCCACCGTCGTGTCGAACAGATGCGGGCTCTGGTTCAGCACCGCGATGAGCTGCGGAATCCGCTCACCGTAAGCCGCAGCATCGATCCCGTTAATCGTCACGGAGCCGATGGTGGGCGCAATCACGCCCTGCACCAGCTTGAGCAGTGTCGATTTACCGGCTCCGCTGCGGCCGATTACGGCAATCTTCCGCCCCTGCGGCAGCGCAAGGTCAAGCTCCTGAACGGAGAAGTCGTCACCTGCCGCATAGCGGTAGCCTGCCGACTTCAGTTCAATATGAACCTGTCCGCTGGCCTTGGCAGCCTCGGCAGCAGCAACGGCCTGAGCCGCAGCTTCGGCATTCCTGCCTTTCTCCGCCTCAGAGAATACACCCTCCGCCGGGGGCTCCACACTCTCCAGCCGCTCCAGTGAATTCCGGTATTGCGGAATTTTCTCCACAGCCTCGGATACGGGCAGGAAGGCATCCGCCACCGGGAAGACCACCAGCACGAACGCTGCGATCAGCGTTCCGGCAATCGCCCCCTCAGCATACTGTCCAGCCGCCCAGTATAATAGAGACAACACGGCCAGTCCGACCACCGCCTGCCCGATGAACATACGCAGCCGTGCCCAGCGCCGCAGCGAACCGTCTATGCGGGCAACCGCCTGCTCGTCCGCTTCATACGTATCGACGAACTGGCTCTGCCGTCCGCTGATGACCCAGTCACCTAGTCCGAGCACAGCATCTGTCAGCTTTTGATACAGCCGGTTACGCTCCTGCTTCACCTGACGCTGACGCTTCTGGGTAAGCAGGAGGGAGATCAGCGGTAATACGACAACCAGCACCAGCATATAGAGTCCCATAAGCAGAGCAAAAGCCACATCGAACGTCCCAAGCGCAATCATCGCCGCTGCATAGATCAATAGCGCGATAATACCCGGAAAGACTGTACGCAGATACACATTCTGCAAATATTCGATATCATCGGCCAGCATACCGAGAATATCCCCGGTACGGAAGCGCGAGGACAAGAACAGCGCCTGCGGCTCCAGCATATGGTACAGCCGGACCCGCATCTTCGACAGAATGCGCAGAATCGTGTCATGTCCCACGAGCCGCTCGACATAGTGGATAACAGCCCGGCTGGTCCCGAAGGTGCGCACACCGACAATAGGGACATAGATCATCAGTATATTTTCCGGCGGAATCGAGGCCTTCGAGATCAGGAAGCCTGAGGTGTACATCAGCGAAGACGCTGAGAAGATGGTCAGTGCGCCCAGCAGGATGATCAACACGAACCGCCAGAAGTAGGCAGAGTAATAGGGAGCAAACCATCCTTCACGTTTCAATGGATTCCCTCCAATTGACTTTGAATAAGCTCATAATAAGCACCCCGCCGCGCAGTCAGCTCGTCGTGTGTGCCTATCTCAGCTACCCGTCCCTGCTGCATAACGACAATCAGATCCATGTCGATCATCCAGTGCAGGCGGTGTGTAGCCAGGAATACCAGCTTGCCCTCGAACAGCGGCAGCATCGTCTCCTTCAGCTCATATTCCGTCTCAATGTCCAGATGGGCCGTCGGCTCATCCAGCAGCATAATCGGGCGGCTGCTCAGCAGGGCGCGGGCCAGAGCCACGCGCTGCTCCTGCCCGCCGCTGAGCGAACGGCCGCCGCCCCCGATCATCTCGTTCATACCTTCCGGCAGCGAGGATACCAGCTTCGATAAACCTGCTGACTCCAGCGCAGCAGCTACAGCCTCCTGCGAAGCCTCGGGATAATAGAACCGCACATTATCAGCCAGCGTGCCGCTGAAGATGTAAGGGCGCTGCGGAATATAAGCCGTCTGCTTCCGCCAGCCCTCATCGGTCAGCGCACTGACCAGGCTTCCATTGATCGTAAGGGTTCCGGAGGTTGGATGAAGGAAGCCGCCCAGAATGTCTACCAGTGTAGACTTGCCTGCGCCGCTCTCTCCGATAATGCCAATCTTGCGGTACCCGCTGAATTCAAGATGAACAGCCTCCAGTGACGGCACTCCGTCCGCTTCATAGGTCACGCCTACCCCGTCAAGCTTCAGGTGGCTGTTATTGTTCCACGTGAAAAAGTCGCCTGACCAAGCTCCGCCAAGGCCCGCCATCTCCTTCTGCCCACCCGGCTCCAGCAGCTTCGCCTGGACTGTCTCACGGTCAATAATGCTCTTCATCGCTTCACCGGCTTCCTTACCATCCAGTGTGGCATGGAAGTCTGCACCCACCAGCCGTACCGGCAGGAAATACTCCGGCGCGAGAATCAGAATCGTCAGTCCGGTAACCAGCGTCATCTGCTCATTGACCAGACGCAGACCCAGGCTTACCGCTACCGAAGCAACAGACAGCATGGTGAAGAAATCCAGTGCGAACGAGGACAGAAAGGCGACTCGCAGCGTACGCATAGTTGCTGAACGGTAGCGGTCACTGACTTTGGCGATACTCTCACTGTGACTGCGGCTTCGTCCAAGGAATTTCAGCGTCTCCAGACCGCGCAGCGAATCCACAAAGTGATTCGATAAGGTACGGTAAGACTTCAGCTGACGGTCCATCTGCTTGCGGGCCGTCATCCCGATCAGGATCATGAATACAATAATGATCGGCATCGTTAAGGTAAGAATGACACCGCTGGACGTATCCAGGGTGAACACATAGACAAGCAGCAGAGCGGGTGTTACCGCCATACCGACCATCCGTGGAATAATCAGCTCCAGGTACGCGCGGAACTTCGTTACTCCTTCAAGCACTAATGTGACCATATTTCCGGTCCCCTGGTCGCCAGCCAGCCTTGGTCCCAGCTGGAACAGCTTGTCCATCATCTGTCTCCGCATGCTGCTGCCGGTCGCTTCCGCGAAGCGGTACGCCGCCCGGCTCATCAGCATAGCACAGGCATGACGCACAAGAAACGCAAGAAGGAACAAGAGCGCTCTAGCCCCTTGTTCCTTCAGCGGTTCTCCCGCAAACAGCGCAGAGACAGCTTCTGCCAGCGACTTCGCCAGCAGAAGAATGGAGAAGCTTTGCACCAGGGTTAGGAAGCCAACCAGCAGAAAGACAGGCTTAACTCCTTTATACCCAAGCAAATTTTTATCCATTAGTATTCAAGATGCTCCTTCTCATGAACCCGTTTGTGGAAGATGAAATAACTCCAGATCTGATAACCCAGCACGAACGGCAGCAGAGTCAGCGCTACAATCGTCATCACCTTCAGCGAGTATTGGCCGGAGGCTGCATTCGTAATCGTCAGGTTGAACGCCTGATCCAGCGAACTGATCATAACCCGCGGGAACAGTCCAATGAAGATCGAAGCAACAGACAGCGCCATCACAGCACCAGTCATCCCGAAGGCATAGCCGTCCTTCTTCTTAGTCATGAAATATCCGGCCAGCAGATAAGCGGCTGCACCCAGAACAACTACAATCCACAGCAGCGTTCCGCGTTTATCGAAGATATCTGTCATAGTATACGTCATTACAACGAAGGCTACCAGCAGCGCCGCCAGTGGAATCAGCAGCTTCTGGGCCAGCTTACGCGCCCGTTCCTGCAAATCTCCAAGCGTGCGAAGCGTAGTGAACATCAGGCCGTGTACCAGACACAGCAGAACAACCGTAATCCCTGCAACTACCGTATACGCATTAACGATATCGAAGAATCCGGCATACATCTGCATATCCTTGTCAATCGGCAAGCCCTTGATGAAGCTGGCGAATACCACGGCGAGCAGGAACGGCGGCAGGAAGCTGCCGAAGAAGATGCAGACATCCCATGTTTTCTGCCAAGCCTTGGAATCGCGCTTACCTCTGAACTCGAAGGCAACACCACGGGCAATGAGCGCCAGCAGGGCAAATACAAACGGAATATAGAAACCGCTGAACAGCGTAGCATACCAATGCGGGAAGGCCGCGAACATTGCACCGGCACCCGTAATCAGCCATACCTCATTCGCATCCCAGAACGGCCCGATCGAATTGATCAGTATCCGGCGTTCCGTGTCATTCTTGGCCAGAATCTGCGTCTCCATCCCTACACCGAAGTCGAAGCCTTCCAGGAAGAAGAACCCGACGAACAGCACCGCAATCAGCAGAAACCATAATTCATTAAGTGACATTGGTTAGCCCTCCTTGTTATACGGATCGTGGGATTCACCGTGTTCGTTATCCATAGCATAAGGACCTTTTTTGATCACTTTGACGAACAGGCCAACCAGCACTGCACCCAATATGGCATAGATCGCGGTAAAAGAAATCACCGAGAACAGTACCTGTCCGCTGGTAATATTAGGCGATACACTGTCTTCTGTAGTCATAAGTCCGAATACAGTCCATGGCTGACGCCCGATCTCTGTCATAATCCAGCCGGCCGTGTTGGCAATCGGCGGAAGCAGCAGTCCCCAGAACATGAAGCGCATGAACCAGGTATTGGGTTTATCCATCTTTTTGCGCCACATGAGGTAGATAGCATATACCCCGAACAGCATCATCAGCGTGCCGGCAGCAACCATGATCCGGAAGCTCCAGAAGGTTGTTTTGACCGGCGGAATATAATCTCCCGGTCCGTAGGCTGCTTCATACTCCTTCTGCAGCTCCAGCATCCCCTTCACATCACCGGAGAATTTACTGTAGGACAGGAAGCTCAGCAGATACGGAACCTGAACTTCTTTGCTGTTGGTCTGGTTCTTCACATCGATATTGGCAAATACCGTCCAAGGTGCCGGGTCGCCGCTCTCACCCCACAGCGCTTCGGATGCGGCCATCTTCATGGGCTGTGTCTCTACCAGATATTGAGCCTGTGCATGTCCGGCAACCGCAACGCCGAAGGAAGAGATAACCCCTACAATGGCTGCAATCTCGAATGATTTCCGGAAAAAGGCGACGTCCTGCTTCTTAAGCAATTTGTAAGCACTGATCCCTGTTACCAGGAAGGCGCCTGTAGCGTAAGCGGCAAGCACTGTATGCGGAAATTCCACCAGCAGCTGGCCGTTCGTAATCAGTGCGAAGATGTCATTCATCTCAGCACGGCCATTGCTAATCTGGAAGCCCACCGGATGCTGCATGAACGAGTTAGCCAGCAGAATCCAGAATGCCGACAGCATTGTCCCGAAGGCTACCAGCCAGATGGATAATAGGTGAATCCGCTTGGACACCTTATCCCAGCCGAAGATCCAGATTCCGATGAACGTGGACTCCAGGAAGAAAGCCAACAAGGCTTCAATCGCAAGCGGAGCCCCGAACACATCACCGACGAAGCGCGAATAATCGGACCAGTTCATTCCGAACTGGAATTCCTGCAAGATTCCTGTTACTACACCTACTGCGAAGTTAATCAGGAACAGCTTCCCCCAGAATTGTGCCATTCTTTTGTACTCTTCATTGCCCTTTCTTACGTACATGGTCTCCATAATGGCAATTATGAGCGCAAGTCCGATCGATACTGGCACAAAGAAATAATGAAAAATTGTCGTCGACGCAAATTGTATACGTGACAGCAGTACTGTATCCATATTTCTCCCCTTCCTTCTCCCCATTTCGTTATGTCTATTTTGTCAAATTTCTATCACTCAAAGTGTGATGATTATCACATTATACGCCCCGTTTAGGCATAAAAAACAATAAATTTGTGACAAATATCACAATATTGCGCTTAAAAGCAAAAAAAATAAGACGGATTCACCGTCTTGAATGTGTCTCTCATATATAAGTTGTCTTGACTCATAAAGGTATTGGTCTAGGTAATGGAAATACCTTTCTTAAGCGATTTGAGATCGCCATTTGAATTAAGCAATTGCGGCAGCATCTTCATGCTACGAACCAATGGGGAATGACAGAGACGGCAGGAAGGTGCATGTTCAAATGCGAAATTATCCCTCATCCATCCATTACAATCCTCATTGGTGCAGGCCCAAATTGCGGTATTTTCTTCCGGTACTTCCTCCAAAGGCTTTTTCCGGTAGTTCATTGCCGTTCCTCCTTCCTTTATGTTGCAAGCAAGTAATGATAAAAAAAGACCGTCCCAACTTTCACAAGCGGGGACGGTATCTTCTATTAATTACAGTTTTACAACGTTTTCGGCTTGTGGTCCACGGTTGCCTTGAACAACGTTGAATTCAACGCGTTGGCCTTCGTCCAAAGTTTTGAAGCCGTCGCCAGTGATTGCGCTGAAGTGAACGAATACGTCGCTTCCGCCTTCAACTTCGATGAAACCGAATCCTTTTTCTGCGTTGAACCATTTAACTGTACCTGTTTGCATGTGTGTTACCTCCACAAATTTAAATTAATATGTTCTTTTTATCTTCAGACAAAGAAAAAATTCACACATTGAGAAAGGTTGTAGCTTTGGTTGACAGCCCTTTTCAATGCGAGAATAAGGTATCAATGTAAGAATAATTTCATGTTACCACACCTTAATAACAAAGGCAAGCTGTTCTATCCTAATTTCTCCGTTTTTTCCCTTATAAGGACTACTTCCCAATGTAAGGGCTACCAGTCGCATTAAGTCGTAATAAGTCGTAATATTTATACCCATTACTACCATTTACCCCATTTATTTATTCTTGAAACAGCCCCGCCCTTTTCTTTTTTATGAAAAGGACGGCTTGAACTATTTCCGTAATCGTGACTGCCTCATTATTATATACGGCCATTTCCAATTTTATTCCTCTGGCTTTTCAAGAAGCTGGACTGTTGTCTGTTTCACTTCACCATCACGGTAGAAGGTGATTTTCAGCTTATCTCCGATCTTGGTATGATCGTACAGATATTTGCGCAGCGACAGCGTAGAAGTAATCGGCTTATCGTTGAACTTCGTAATCACATCGTTAAGCTGCAGGCCTGCATCCTTCGCCGGTCCCACAGCATCCAGAACCACAACCCCATCCGTTACTGTAGACGGAAGATTAAGCTCCTTGCGCTGATCATCGGCCAACGGCACATACGGATTATTCAGATCCACTGAATAGACGCCCAGGTATGACCGGGCTATACGGCCTTTGGAAGTAAGCTCATTGGCTGTCTCCACTACACGATTGGCGGGAATCGCAAAGCCCAACCCCTCTACCCCCGTATCGGAGATCTTCATCGTATTGATACCAATCACCTTACCGTCCAGATCCACCAGTGCGCCTCCGCTGTTGCCCTCATTAATGGCCGCATCCGTCTGAATCACTTCCTGCTCCCAATCGTACACGCCGTCCTGGTTCAGTGATACCGGTATCGTCCGCTCTGTGTAGCTGACAATACCGGAAGTTAGTGTATCCCCGAGCCCTAGCGGGTTACCGATGGCAATGACTGTCTCACCCAGACGCAGCTTGGAGGAATCCCCGATCTCAGCAATCCGGTCGATCCCCTTGCCGTCAATGGAGAGCACAGCAATATCACTCACCTTGTCGGCGCCCACCAGCTCCGCCTTGTGTGTCACGCCGTCTACTGTAACCACTTCCAGCTTGCCGGCACCCTCAATGACATGGTTATTGGTAATGATAAAGGCCTTATTGTCGTCCTTCTTATAGATAACTCCCGAGCCTAGAGCGGATTCATCGAGAATATTAAGTTCCTTATTGTCTTTTTTATGATTAATGATGCTCACTACCGCAGGGCGGATATGTGCAGCAGCCTGAATAATCCGGTCATACGGATCAGCGCTGCTCGCAGCCACCTTATCAATAACCACCGGGGCCTGAATTCTCTCCGTGGTGAACTGTCCCGTTACCAGACTGAACAGCAGCACAGCCGCTACAGCACTGCAGACAGAGCTGATCAGCGAGATCTGCCAGGTTGCCAGCGACCGCTTCGATTTGCGGACAGCCCACTTGCCGTCAGCATATCCGCCGGTTGATTTAGATTTGCCGCTTTTGCGCCGTGACACCTTGGTTGAATAGAAATCATCATCGAATAATCCCATGTTACACTCTCTCCCCTCTATTGCCACCGCATTCACGACCTGAACGCCAAGCAACCACGCCCGAGCTTAACCGCTATATCTCTTAGACTTCACGAAGTACTAAAAGGTTTCACTTGATTTATTCACCACATTCCAGTGGGTTCTAAGCGCAAGGGATGTCTATTATTCTAATAAGCTACTAAAAAGTTAACAGCTTGTATCCGGAATATTTTGCAACTTAAAAGACTACAATAGAATTAGAACGCTCTATATGATTGTATCACAGGCAGCCGCGCTGCCCACATGTTTTCTATGTTAAATAAATGTAAATTATTCACAGCCTCACTATAACCTATTTCACAAGGAGGTCCGGACTATGGAGTCTTTTTCAACAAGTAAGGATCTGGTTCAGTTCATTGGCAAGCTGGGGGACCTTAAGGATGAACATTATCAGCTGATTCTTGTCCAGCATGCAATGATTGAGCTGTTAATTGATAAAGGCCTATTCTCCCGCCAGGAGCTGGAGCACAAGATTACCGAGGTTGACCGCCTTATGACTGACTCACCTTATCCCATGGCGTAGGCCGGTCATAGTAGGTATCACAGAGCCTGAACTCACTGTCTTTGTAAAAGCAGCCCCGGTCCTCCATCGCCCCGCGCACGGACATCTTCGCCAGATCCATCATATTATGGTCTCTGCTCAGATGGGCCAGATAGGCGCGCTTGGTCCGCCCGCTCAGAATCTCGCTGAGCGCTGCGCCTGCCGCCTCATTGGACAGATGCCCCAGATCGCCGAGAATCCGCCGTTTCGTATTCCAGGGATAACGCCCCATCCGCAGCATTTCAATATCATGATTTGACTCCAGCACAAGCACATCGGCATCCGATATAGCCGTTCTCACCTTGTCGCTGACATACCCGAGGTCTGTCGCTACACACAGCTTCTCCTTGCCGTCATAGAAATTGTAAGCTACCGGCTCCGCAGCATCGTGGGAGATGGCGAAGGATTCCACCCGCATACTGCCGAAATCCCGGTGCTGCCCGGTCTCCATAATGACCCGGTTATGCTCCTCAATCTTGCCAATCCCCTTCTCTATGGCTCCCCAGGTGTTCGAATTCGCATAGATCGGAAGATTATACTTGCGGGCCATCGCGCCCAGCCCCTTAATATGATCCGAATGCTCGTGCGTCACAAGAATCCCGTCCAGCTCCGCTCCCGTCAGCTCACGCATAGCCAGCAGCTCGTCAATCCGCTTCGCGCTTAAGCCCGCGTCGATCATAAGTGTGGTCTCGCCGTTACGCACCACTGTCACATTCCCGGTAGAACCGCTGGACAGTACTGTAAATGAAATCCCCATATCTCTCCTGCTCCTTCTACTCTGTTGTCTTCGGACTGATAATGTCCGCACTGATCGCATCCATATAGTAGGCGCTGCCGTCCTCCAAGATGAACCGCCACATCGGCGAAGCCACCTGGCTCTCGGAGTTGAACAGCTCACCGTAATAACCCAGCTCAATCTCCTTCACTGCGGCATCTGCAGGGAAATACTTCTCGATCAGACTGCTAAGCGCCTGTGAAGCCGGTAGCACCTTCTGCAGATCCTCGCTCCGGCTTGCTGCAATCTCAATCTTCGGCCAGCGGTAGGCCACAATCTTTTGATCACTGTTAATCAGCTCCAGCCGCACTCTGAACAGGGACCACTTGTTATCCACCAGCGGATGCAGGACGAACTTGCCCACCTCGCTCTCCTGTGAATCGAACCGGTAATTGGCAATGTCGGGAATCTGGCTCTTCAGCAGATTGCTCAGCTCCGAGAACGAGGAGTACATCAGCTTGCTGTCGATCGGCTCCTTAAGCTTCACAGGCAGTTCATTCTGCTCTTCGGCCGAATAACGGTACGTGATATCAGGCAGCTGTGGAGTACCAGCCGGAATCGGGCACAGCAGCCGGATGTTCTTCTCTTCCATCACCGCCTGAGTCTCAGCAGACAGGGAAGTGAAGTCAAGTCCGGCGCTGACCTGATCACGCACATCAATCCATAGCTGATAGCACAGCAGCAGATTCAGCACCAGAAAAGCATATATCAATACACTCTTGGCCCTTCCCCAATCCATAACGTTCCTCCTCGAATCGGTAATCTGTCCGCGCGGCTTAATCTCCGCCCTAATTCAATGTAAGCTCACTGCCATCGCTGAGCGTAACCCGCCAGACCGGATGAAGCTGCAGCTTCTCCCCGGCCAGCGCAGGCATATAGGCAGGTGTAAGCTCAATAATCCGCAAGGAGCTGACGATCTGCGCCAGCCGCTGCTTCAGCAATTCGCCGCCGGGCAGCTCGACAATAGTCTTCTCGGACTTCTCCTCATTCGTATACATCAGGGAGCGCTCATAGGAAGAGACCGTTCCCTGCTGGAGCTCCAGATGGATTACGCCATACTGAAGCTGCGGATTACTCATTATCGGATAGGAGCCGGACGGATAAGCGCCATAATATTGCTGAAAAGAAACCTTGCGGTCCTGCCGGCCCTCCTCCGTAGCAGCCAGCCTGTAGGTTCCGTTCCAGCCGCCATGCCGGTTCACGAAATCCACCGCCTCCAGCGCATCCTTTGCTGGCGTACTGTCACCATCCGGCAGTGCAGCCGGGTCGCTATAGCTCATCCAATTCTGCTCCTGGTCTACCTGCAAACTGCGCTTGCTGTCCGTATAGATTTTGGAGCCATCCTTCTCCGGAATATATCTGGTGCTGCCCGCATCGAAGAACAGATTGCTTTGCATTTGCTCAATGGTATACATACCCGCAGGCATTACGACCTTAACCAGCGGCACATCCGCCTCAGGGACATAATACTCACCATTCACGGCTGTATATAGAGTCAGATTCTTGCCGAAGTCCACATGCTGCTGCACATCCTGAACCGTAAGATCGGCCTTAGCCGCCTCGTACACAATATCCCCGCGTGTGCTGAAGAAGATGGCATGGGCTTTGGAGTCATTTTTGATATTATAGATCCAGATCCGGTCAATGCTCTCCCCCTCGAACAGTGAATCCGGCGAGATCTGCATGACCCGCTGCAGCAGCGTTACCGGAATGCCTGCCCCGAACGATAGCTCAATGCCCGGATTCTCGCTGCGGATCTTGTCCCAGTCGAAATCCTGTACGGACCGCCGCTGGAAGCTCTCGAAGCTGCGGCCCTTCAGGCGGTTCATAATCAGATTATAGAAGGTGGAGCTCGGGTAGAACAGCGTATGCTTGTCTCCGCCCATATGAATAATCATTTTATCGGGATAGAGCAGGTTCTCCACCTTCTCCTCCGGCCCCATATTATCCGTCTTCACATATAAGGTCTTCGACAACACCGCCGAGTCGCTGCCCGGCAGCCTGTAGATCAGATAATAGCTCTCCACGAGGCTTCCGAATATAAGCAGAACCAGCATCCATGATTTGATTCTCTCCTTCACGCCTCACTCCCCCTTTGCTTCATCAAAGGCAGCGTGAACGTGACCAATGAGCCCTCATTCAGCTCCGATTGCAGGGAAATGGAGCCGCCGTGGGCTTTGACAATTTCCCGGGCAATGGACAGCCCCAGACCTGTTCCCCCCATGTTCCGCGAACGCGCCTTATCGACCCGGTAGAAGCGTTCAAAGATGCGTTCAATATCCTTCTTCGGAATCCCTATACCGGAGTCGCGGACAGACACGGCCAGCATTCCGTCCTCGTTCTTATGTGCCTCCAGCCGGATCGTCCCGCCCTCCGGCGTATACTTGAGGGCATTGGAGACCAGATTGCCCAGCACTTGATCAATCTGATCGCGGTCCAGCCAGGCTGTAGCGACATCCCTCTGCACCCTGGTGCTGATGTGAATCCGCTTCTGGCGGATCTGGAAGGAGAAGCGGTCGGCCACATCCTCCAGCATCTCAGAGATATCCGTCTGCTGAATGCGCAGGCTGGATTCCTTGGAATCCAGCCGCGACAGATGCAACAGATCCGTAACCAGCCGGATCATGCGCTCCGTCTCATTGCGGATAACTCCGACGAACCGCACGGCAAGCTGCGGATCTTCCAGCGCACCGTCATCCAGCGCCTCCGCATAGCTCTTGATCGTCGTTAGCGGGGTCCGCAGCTCATGCGACACATTCGCCACGAACTCCCGGCGGGACTCCTCCAAATTTTCCTGCTCCGTAACATCCTGCAGCACCGCAATCGTACCGGCGATCCGTCCGCCTTCACGGCGGTGAATCGGGGTGAAGGTCACCCGCACAATATTGGGGTCCTCTCCGCCCATGGGAGACAGATGGAGCATAGCCGACTGAGGCACGCCCTGGGTTACCGAGACAGACTGCTCAGGCTCCAGACCCAGCAGACCGCCGAGCGAGGCCCCCGCAGGAAGCGGTCCTTCCGCGCCCAGCATCAGGGCGGCGCGTGTATTCATCAGAATGACCGCGCCGCTCTCGTCCGTGGCTACGACACCGTCACTCATATTGGCGAGAATGGACGACAGCTTCTCCTTCTCCTCTTCGTTCTGCAGCAGCGCCTCACGCAGCCTGTCCGTCATATAGTTGAAGGCCTGGCTCAGCTGCCCAATCTCATCATTGCCGAACACAGGAACCTTACGGTTGAAGCGTCCTTCCGCCACAGCCGTAGCATGCTTGGTCATCTCCTTAATCGGATGCGTGATTGTATGGGCCAGAATGACCCCCAGAACGGCCGTTAATGCCAGCGCCAGCAGCAGCCCCGAGAGGAATACACTGTTAATCCGGCTCATGGTGGCATATAAGTCTTTCATATCAGCAGCGATATAGATGGCGCCTACTACCTTATCACCGGAAATTACCGGCTTCGCCACTACCTTCTTGCGCACATTATCATCAGCGATGATATATTCCTCATTATCGCTGATGCCCTGCAAGGCGCGGCTGACCACGGTCTGCGTGTTCCGCTGGCCGACATAGTCATTCTGCGAAGGGATCGAGGTGGTAATAATCTTGCCGCTCGCATCCAGCACCTGGATTTCTGCACCATTGATATACAGATTGTTCACCATGCCGCGCAGGCTCTCCACCGCCGATTCCTCATCGGCCGTGCCCGTCTCGCTGCCGAATTTGTCAGCGGTGAGGATCGAGAGCATCTCGGCCCGGGCCTTCAGGTCCTTGGTGAAGTTATCCGTCAGCGAGTTCTTCATCGAGCTGACAAAGTACACGCCGATCAGCTGCATTGCAATCAGAATCAGCAGCACATAGATTACGATAAGCCTGGCCTGGATCGTCCGGAAAAAGGACAGTGCCTTCATTACAACCCTCCGTTTTTGGGGCTATGCATCAAATAACCGAGTCCGCGCCGGGTATGAATATACTCCGGCTTGCTGGGATTCTCCTCAATTTTTTCTCTGAGCCGGCGTATTGTCACATCCACCGTCCGCACATCGCCGAAATATTCGAAGCCCCACACAGCCTGCAGCAGATGCTCCCGGGTCATTACCTTGCCCGCATGGCGGATCATATAATAGAGCAGCTCATATTCACGATGCGTCAGATCCAGCGGCTCACTATCCTTGTAGACCATATACATATCCGTATCAATGAATAATCCGAAATGATAGACTCCCTGCTTGCTCTCCGCTGCCTCACTCGGCGCTTCCGACGGAGATGGCTTATGCTGGCGCCGCATTTGGGCTTTAACTCTGGCCAGCAGCTCGCGTGTACTGAACGGCTTGGTCACATAATCATCTGCACCAAGCTCAAGACCCAGCACTTTATCGATCTCCCCATCCTTCGCGGTAAGCATAATGATAGGAATATCCAGATGGGCAGAGCGTACCTCACGGCAGACATCCATTCCGTCCTTACCGGGCAGCATGAGATCCAGCAGCATCAGATCAGGGCGTTTGGACAGAGCCAGCTCCACTGCACTGTTGCCGTCGAAGGCGCAGATAACCTCGTAGCCCTCTTTTTCCAGATTGAATTTCAATATATCAGCAATAGGTTGTTCATCATCCACTACCAGAATCGTTCCCATTTGCATATGCTCAGCTTCACCTTTCTAACGGTACTCGAAACCCTGATTCCTTTATTTTAACATACCTGGCTTGGCGTCACATCTATATAAGGTACCGTTACAACGGAAAATAAAAACCGCCCGAAATCATCCGGACGGCAGGGAATTATAGAATGGAAGCCTATCTGTCATTCATTACTTTAGGTATTTCATCGGATTGATGGCCGTCCCGTTCTTGCGGATCTCAAAATGCAGGTGCGTCCCCGTCGAGCGCCCGGTGCTGCCCATAATGCCGATGGCACTGCCCTGTCCCAGCTTCTGTCCGGTTGAGACTGAGATACTGCTTAAATGCCCGTAGTACGTAACGTATCCGTTGTTATGGTCAACGATCACCACGTTGCCATAACCGTTCTGCACACCGGCGAAGCTGACCGTCCCTGCATCCGCAGCCTTGATCGTGCGGTTGCCCGATACCAGATCGACTCCCTTGTGTGTGCGTCCCCAGCGCTCGCCGTAGCTGCTGGAGATCATTGCTCCGCTGACCGGCCAGGCGAACATTCCTGTCCCTTCACCTACAACCTTGGTACCGGAGTAGACCACTTCAGGCAGAGAGGCCTTCACTACGCTCTGGCCCAGCCACTCCTCCTGAACCACCTGTCCGTTCTCTTTGGTCACCCTGTATTTCATCGTTTTGAGCCCGGTTTGTCCGGGACGGACGACCTTGCGCTTGCCTGCGGGCAGCTGGTCGCTCTTGCGGATAATCACCTCAGGCTCCGTGACCACCTCTTCGGTTACCTGTTCTACGGTCACTACCGTAAGATCAGGCTGCGGCACCGTTAGCTGCAATTCATCCCCAATCTGCAGACTAAGCTCCTTCACCTCAGGATTATTGCGGAAAATCTCCGCCTGGGTAATGTTGAACCGGGAAGCAATAGCAGAGACTGTGTCGCCTTCCTGAACTGCATAGCGCAGCGGCGCCTCCCTGCCTTCGGTAAGTACCTTCACTGCTTCTTCTACACTAAGCACCTTATTGGGATCTGCCTTCACCGGAACGAGGTTGACTTCCTCCCGGATCTTGACTGACTCCACCTGATCACTCACGGCTGAACCAGCCGCTCCCGCCTTGGCCGCCGTCTTCTTCAGCTGTGCACCCGAAGCGGCCGCATTCTGCGGAGCGTAATGCGTCTTTACGGCCTGAAGCACTGCCGCCGCCGTCTCCTGATCCTTCACAATTCCCAGCGGTTCCCCGTCCACAGCCAATTGTACGCCTACGGCATAAGCCTTGAGCATACCATCCAGCTTGTCCAGTGTAGCCTCGCTGTTAACCTCCGGCTTGTAAGCCCGCTCGGCCTCGGTAGTAATACCGCCAGTCTGCAGTACCATCACAGAGTCAGGATACTTGAGCTGATATTCCCGTCTCTTCTCCTCGAACAGCTTGTTTAACTCCGCCTGCTGGTTCAGCGCACCAATCTCCTCGCCGTTCACCAGCACCTTGTAGTAGGTTACTGTATTCGCTGTTACCTGCTTCTTCTGCGCCCCCACCAGGAAGGTGGTCAGCAGAACCAGACCGGCAGAAGCCAGTATCCATGAACGCCGGCGGCGGGATTTCATTTCCGGCTTAAAGACACGGGATTCACCCGAAGTCATTGCATCTGTACCTTGTTCACCTGCTGCACCAGATCCTGCGGATGCTTCTGCACGGCTCCGCAGGTTCCCCATCCGGCGCATAAACTTAAATCCTTTCATGAAACTCTCCCTTTCGGCTGTAAAAACAAGAATGTATATGCTTAGCGCACCCGTTTTGCATGAATACGAATATGACTGTGTGACGCCTTCGAAAAAGGTTACAAAATATTAACCCTTATTAGTCCTTTTTTAATGTACCATAGCCTGAAGAAAAATTTCAACTTTGCTCTCATGGCAAAACCCGCGAAATTCGCGGGTTTTTTCCAAAAATATGCGTTTTAAACGGCGGTCACGTGTCCAAAAAGTGACAATTATTAATTCTCATTCTTCTCTCCACTATCTGGTGTAAGCATTTTCATCAGCTCCTTATATTCATCCTCATTGACGTACTTCGCAATGATACCCTGCAGTTCCGTAACTTCGCTCTCTGTCAACCCGCCTTCGAGGGCAGCGGAGATCTTGATCATCTCCTCCTGGGGAAGCTTGTTCATCAGAATATTGAAGATATTGGATTTGGCATTAGCGGGCAGATTCTCCTTCAGGTCATTCATAGCCTCCGGCGTCATCACCAGATTCTGGTCCAGCCCCTGCTCACCTTGTTCTTCTCCCGCCGCTGCTTGTCCCATCACAGGCAGCGCATTATCCGGCACCGTCTCGTCCACCGATTTTTCTTGAAGATTCCCGGCTTTTCCGCCACTGCTATCCTTCTTCTCCCCGTCCGTCTTGCCAGAATCAGCCTCCTTGGCAGAGTTCTTAGTCTCGCTTGAGGCCGCTTTGGAATTCTCCTTGGCGGCAGCCCCGCTGCCGCCCATACCCGTCAGACTCTTCACGAAGCCGCCGATTCCCGGCTCTGGCCCGTCCAGCCTGATATCGAAGCTGGCCAGCACCGACTGGATATACGTGTTCACCACATAGGCCGTTGTCAGCATGGACAGGCCGCTCGCCAGCACCACAATCAGGCAGACGCTCAGCGCACGCTTCACTATTTTCACCAATCTCACTCCCTTACACCCTGCTCTATTCAACCTCTGAAGAATCAGTTCGCTATTGATCCCATTCTCACAGTATTGACTAGAACAACGTCCGGGAAACGTCCCCGAAGCACAGAAAGGCTGATTGACCTGCTGAAAAATCATCTGGACATACAAAAACAGGAGCCTCACCGAGGCCCCTGCTCCTATACGTATCTATTTAGTTCTGCTTCAGTCTAGATATAGATTGGCAGCACTTGATTGGTCTGTTCACGGTTGCGGCCTACAGAGAAGATCGAGATCGGAATTCCTGTCAGCTCCGATACACGTTCCACATATTTGCGTGTGTTGGCCGGCAGATCCTCCAGCGTCTTCGCCCCGGTGATGTCCTCACTCCAGCCTGGAAGCTCCTCGTAGACCGCTTCACATTCTGCCAGCATTTTCAGGCTTGCCGGGTAATGTGTGATAATATCTCCACGGTACTTGTAGCCGGTGCAGATCTTCACAGTCTCAAGACCGCTCAGAACGTCCAGCGAGTTCAGCGACAGGCCGGTAATTCCGCTGACGCGGCGGGCGTGACGCACCACCACACTGTCGAACCAGCCTACGCGGCGGGCGCGTCCGGTTACTGTTCCGTACTCATGCCCGGTCTCGCGGATATAGTCACCCGTCGCATCGTTTAGCTCTGTAGGGAACGGACCGTCGCCGACACGGGTAGTATAAGACTTCGCCACACCGATAACCTGCTTGATCTTGGACGGGCCCACGCCCGAGCCGATGCAGACGCCGCCAGCCGAAGGATTCGATGAAGTAACGAACGGATAAGTTCCCTGGTCGATATCGAGCATCACGCCCTGCGCACCTTCGAACAGCACCCGGGAATCCGCATCAATCGCATCATTCAGGACCACCGAGGTGTCGGTTACATAGCCGCGCAGCACTTCTGCATACTCCAGATATTTGGCCAGAATCTCTTCCACGTTCAGCGGCTCTGCACCGTATACCTGAGTGATCACCTGATTCTTCTCTTCCATCAATGGACGAAGTCTCAGCTCGAATTCCTCAGCATCCATCAGATCGGCAATCCGGATGCCGTTACGGGCAGCCTTATCCATGTAGCACGGGCCAATCCCCTTGCGTGTGGTACCGATTTTGTTCGGTCCTTTGCGGTCTTCCTCAAGTGCATCCAGCACCATATGATAAGGCATAATGACATGCGCACGATCACTGATTACCAGGTTCTTCGTATCGAAGCCATTGTCATGAATATAATTAATTTCTTGGATCAGCGCTTCCGGGTTGATCACCATTCCGTTGCCGATAACACAAGTCTTCTCTTTATAAAATACACCAGATGGAATCAAGCTCAGCTTGAACTTCTTTCCGTCAATCAGAATCGTGTGACCGGCATTGTTACCCCCTTGATACCGGGCGACCACATCTGCACTTTCCGCCAGAAAATCCGTGATCTTGCCTTTGCCTTCGTCTCCCCATTGTGTTCCCACGACGACTACCGTTGACATGTACATTCCTCCGTAGGTGCTAGCAAGCACCATTATTTTTCCGCTTATCATAGGGGCTCTGTACGCGCTTCATCTTGTACGCAGCCCTCCGGACACCAGGCGGGCAGGCCGCCAAAGCACAATAATCAGTGTAACAGCGGCACTTTTTAAAGTCAAATAAAAACGAACGATCACAGACTGGAATGTGCGATCGTTCGTGTATTGTGCGAAATTTGTCTAACCTGCAAATGGTTCTGCATGAGCACGCTCGTAGTTGACGAACTTGTTGAAGTTCTTGAGGAACACAAGCTCCACCGTCCCTACGGGACCGTTACGCTGCTTGGCGATAATAATTTCGATAATATTCTTCTTCTCGGTATCCTGATTGTAATAATCATCACGGTACAGGAACGCTACGATATCCGCATCCTGCTCGATAGAGCCTGATTCACGAAGGTCACTCATCATCGGCCGTTTGTCCTGGCGCTGTTCCACACCGCGGCTGAGCTGGGACAGGGCAATGACCGGAACGTCAAGCTCACGGGCGATCTGCTTCAGAGTACGGGAGATTTCCGATACCTCCTGCTGGCGGTTCTCCCCGGCCTTGCCCCGGCCCTGGATCAGCTGCAGGTAGTCGATGACAATCATTCCGAGTCCCTTTTCCTTCTTCAGCCGGCGGCATTTCGCCCGGATATCGGTAACCGTGATGCCCGGGGTATCGTCGATGTAGATTTCGGACTCGGACAGCGACTGGATGCCCATCGTCAGCTTGGACCAGTCATCATCGCTCTTGAAATCACCGGTACGCATAATATTGGCGTCCAGATTGGCCTCTGCGCAGATCATACGCTGAACCAGCTGGGGCGCCGACATTTCGAGACTGAAGATGGCTACCGTCTCCTTCGCCCGCACTGCCACATTCTGCGCGATATTCAGGGCGAACGCCGTCTTCCCGACGGAAGGACGGGCCGCCACAATAATTAAGTCATTACGCTGGAAGCCGTTCGTCATATGGTCCAGGTCCACGAACCCGGTGGGAATCCCCGAGGTTCCGCCTTTATTCTGATGCAGCAGCTCCACCCGGTCGAATACCTGCATGAGCACATCGCGGATGGCAATGAACCCGCTGCCGCTGCGGCGGTTCGAGATCTCCAGGATTCGCCGCTCAGCGTCACTCAGCATAATGCCTACATCTTCGCCGCCGGTATAGCCTTCGCTGACAATCTGCGTGGCTGTGCGGATCAGCCGCCGCAGCATTGCCTTCTCTTCAATAATCTGCGCGTAATAATCGACGTTGGCCGCAGTCGGCACCGCATGTGCCAGCTTCGCCAGATAGCTGACCCCGCCGATATCCTCAAGCTCCCCCTTATCCTGGAGCCGGGATGTCAATGTAATCAGGTCAATCGGCTGGCTCTCTTCTCCGAGCTGCACCATCGCCTCAAATATCATCTGATGCGGTTTGTCGTAGAAGTCTTCGGTATTCACCCGCTCCATCGCGGTAATTAGCGCTTCATCCGATAGTAGAACGGCACCCAGTACGGCCTGTTCTGCCTCCAGATTCTGCGGGGGAACCCGATCGAAAAAGAGATCTCCACCCATCCTACTCCTCCGTTACCTGAACCGTGAGGTTAGCCTTTACTTCAGTGTGCAGCTTGACTGTTACCTGGAACGTGCCTACATGGCGGATCGTATCGCTCAGCTCAATTTTGCGCTTATCGATGACGATCCCCTGAGTAGCTGCCAGGGCCTCGCCGATCTGCTTGCTGGTGATAGCGCCGAAGAGTCGGCCGCCTTCACCTGCTTTGGCCTTCAGGGTAAGGGTCAGCTCATCCAGCTTCTTGCCCAGCTGTACCGCTTCCTCCTTCTCCTGGTCCTTGCGGCGCTGTTCGGCTGCTGCCTGGTTCTCCAGTGTCTTCACATTGCCGTCTGTAGCCGGACGAACCAGCCCGCGCGGCAGCAGGAAATTGGCTGCATAGCCCTCCGATACCTCTTTAACCTGTCCCTTCTTGCCTTGACCCTTAACATCCTTCAAGAATATGACCTTCATTCAAATAACCCCTCTTTCGCTTCAATTTCGGCCAGCACTGCGAGCAGTCTGGCTTCCGCTTCTTTTGTTGTTCCTTCAAGCTGTACAGCCGCGTTGGACAGATGTCCGCCGCCGCCCAGCTTCTCCATGACTACCTGAACATTCATCCGTCCCAGAGAACGGGCGCTGATGCCAATCAGGCCGTCAGGACGCTCACTGATGACGAAGGAGGCAACCACGTTCGTCATCCCCAGCAGCGTATCCGCCGTCTGGGCGATCAGCAGCTGCGGGATCTTCATCCCGGGCTGTGTGGCCACCAGCGCGATCTGTTCATACACCATTCGCGCATGCTTGATGATCTCCGCCTTCGAGATGTACTCCTGCAGATCCTCCTTCAGCATACGCTGAATAAGAATCGTATCCGCACCGACCCGGCGCAGGAACCCGGCTGCCTCGAAGGTCCGCGACCCTGTATGCAGTGCGAAATGCTTCGTATCGACCGTAATCCCGGCCAGCAGCATCGTGGCCTCCAGCGGGCTGAGCTTAATCTTGTCATGAATGTACTGCAGCAGCTCCGTCACCAGCTCACAGGTCGATGACGCATACGGCTCCAGATACACGAGCACAGCGTCATTAATGAACTCCTCACCCCGGCGGTGATGGTCCACCACCACAATCCGGCTGGCGTATTGCACCAGCCGCGGCTCCATAGTCATGGAAGCCTTGTGGGTATCCACAACAATGAGCAGCGTATGCTCCGTCATCATCTGGAGAGCCTGCTCTGGCGTGATGAAGGTCTTATAGAGCGCCTCATCCTTGCGGATCTCCTCCATCATCCGGGTGATTGAAGGATTCGGCGTCTCCATCACAATGCTGGCTTCCACATTGTACATCTGTGCTGCCTTAAGCAGGCCAATCGCCGCACCCACAGCATCAATATCCGGTATCCGGTGCCCCATAATCAGCACCCGGTCGCTCTCCTGCATCAGATCCCGCAAGGCATGGGCGATCACCCGCGCCCGGACGCGTGTGCGTTTCTCGGCGGCATTGGTCTTGCCGCCATAGAAGGAGAGCCGCTGGCCTGCCTTCACAGCGGCCTGGTCCCCGCCTCTGCCAAGCGCCATGTCCAGACTCGACTGGGCAAGCGCTCCCAGCTCACTGGCCGATTCCGAGCCGTAGGCAAGGCCTATGCTCAGCGTCATCGGCACCTTGAGGTCCGCTGTCATCTCACGCACCTCATCCAGCACCACGAACCTGCTTTCCTCCAGGGCCTGAAGGCTGCGGTGATTCAGCAGCATCAGGTACCGCTCGGAAGACAACCGGCGCAGATATACCTCGAATTGCTTGCTCCACTCGGTAATCTCACTGGCTACCTTGGCGATCAGCGAAGTACGCTGCTGATCATCCATCCCCTGGGCGGCTTCATCCAGATTATCCATCATGACAATTCCAATCGCCAGCTTCTCTTCCTCATACCGCTCACGCAGCACAACAAGCTCGGTGATATCGAATAAATACAGCAGCCGTTCGCTTGGAATCACCACGACCTCATAATAACGGTCATCGACCGTAAGCTCATGGCGTTGCTCCTTCAGTACCCCGTCCTTAAACGGTTCCCGCTTGGAGGGCAGGTTCTGCAGAGAAGCCATAACCTCCGGCATCAGCTCCTGCATATCTTCACCAACAAGCGACTTGCGGGAGAAGATCTGGCCGGCATTCCGGTTATGCCATTCCACCGCCCGGCTCTCACTGTACAGGATAATTCCTAGCGGAAGCATGCTTACCGCCTCCCCCTCCACCCGCTTGATGCGGAAGGACAGGCCGTTGATATAATCTACAAGGTTGCGGCGGAACGACAGCTCGGCCTGCAGCATGGTGAAACACAATGTGCCAGCCAGGAAGAGACTGGCAACACCGAGGACCCAGTTATAGATACTGACTACTATAATCAGGACCAGCAGCAGTAAGAACGCCCACACGGTATGATAGCCGTGCCAGCGTCTTTGCAGAAATTTTGGCATGAGCCCACACCCTATCGTTTCGATTTCTTCACAAGCTCCCGCAGCGGAAATGCCAGGTCCACCACACCAATAATCCAGAATCCCGGCAGAGCAATAACAGGGATTGCCAGCAGAAGAGCGATGATCTTGCTCCACTTCCGTTCATGCACCAGGAAGAAGAGGAAGCCGACGGTCTGAATCTTGAACGCAATCTGCAGCAGAGGCAGCAGATTGGCCGAGACCATTAGCATGAAGCCGCTGTCGGCACCGCCGAACAGCAGGCTGATGACCACGCCAAGCAGATAATACCAGATGAATGATCTGGCCAGTCTCCATTCCCGCGCCGGCTTCAGCTTAGGCACCGCATATTCCATACTGTTCAGAATAGGGCGGACAATGGAATGGGTAATGACCGCAATCACGAACGCACTGAGGATCAGCGTCATCGGAATGGCCTGGATCGTCAGCCAGCTCATCTGGCCAATCTGATCAGAGGAGATGGATATCTCGGACAGCAGCGGATTGCTTGCCCCCATACTTGCCAGCCAGTCCGCATAGGTCTTCAGAACATCATACACATAGTCGTATAAATTGAACTTAAGGAACGTCGTACTGATCAGCAGGATCAGCAGGAATTCAGCTAGTATAGCGACCATACCGGCAATCAGAGTAGAAATCGCTGAAGCACGCTTCTTGTACCATCGTCCCATCACAAGGGCCGGGATCAGGAAATAAGCTGCAATCAGGATGTACATCGGGGTAATCAGGCCCACAATCAGCAGCACCGGTAACAGATGCAGAATGAACTGCTTGGTGTTAAGGGTCGTAAAGAGCACTATGGCCGGAATAATCATAAAGAATGTTGTAATAAGTAGTAGCGGGGTTGACAGGGATAACAGCAGCAATAGATAAGCTACACTCCAAGCCACAGATGTCCAGCGAAATTTCAACAGTATTCACCTCTTACGCATATGTTCTTCTAATGCAGATATATCCTGGTACCATTCTTCGAGCTGATGGCCCTCCTGCCTGTGCTTTCGCAGCTTCTCCAGCAGTAGATCATCCAGCTCGCGATAAGGAATACCGAGTCTGCGCCCCAAGATGTACGAGCTCATAATCAGGCTGGCCAGACTGTCGCCGACACGCGCGGTACTGCCTTCCCACAGCGCCTTGAATAACCTTGAGACTTGATCAATTACTTCTGTCTTTAACCACTCAATTACCTTGGCACGTTTGGCCACATCCAGATCCTTCGGCACATTGGGCACTGTCTCTCTACCTCCGGCAAAAAGCATTATTCTCCATTATAGCATAAAAATATCCGAGCCACACGGACGCCTGCCGCCCCTGAATATAGCTATCCATCTTTCAAAAAAGGCCCGCATTCCGCTTCGCCGGAAATACAGGCCTTGGTTCCTTATAACGATTCGAGCGATTGCCGTGAGACAAATTTCTCGCAATATTCAATGATCTGGCTCCGGCGTACAATGCCGATAAACCGCTTCATGTCGTCGACCACCGGTACAAAATTCTGCACCTTGGCCAAATTAATCAGATCCTCCATATCCGCATCAATCGAGACCGCCAGATTGTTCATCCGCAGCGGGACATCCTTAAGCAGAAATTTGGAAGCATTCTCAAAAGTGACCGCGCCGCCCGACTCCTTCATATACCAGAGTAAATCCCCTTCTGTAACCGTGCCGGCATATTCCCCGTTGCGGTTCAGGATCGGCACTGCTGTATAGCGGTGAAACTCCATCCGTTCGAGGGTCTGCCGCAGCGTCGAATCCATAGTAACACATGCGACTTCCTGCTTCGGAAGTAAAAAAAACGCAATATTCATCTCTTGATCCTCCTCAAAGAATTCCGAAGGAATGCTACTTTACCTTCCTTGCACTAAAGCCCACCGTAGTTATACGTCTGCCCTCAGCAATTAGTTCCATTCCATTATAGCATGAAGACAGTAAACAGCAGCCATTAACCTTGCGGGAATGGCTGCTGTTTTTTATAACGGGTCAAGAATATCCGATCTGATCCTTACTGTATTGCGGGTGTGGCCGAAGGCTCAAGCGCATTGCCGGCCTTGCCTGGTTCAATCAGCTGGTCAACCGGTGTACTGGGATTCATCCAGTTGTCGATCAGGGCCTTGGCTTTGGTGAGATCCTCTTCGTTCACTATGTCGTAATAGATCCCGTCCATCCGTTTACCTTCCCCCATCACCGTGAAGCTGGAGATATCCATATCCTTGCCGCCCATGAACTTCTTAGCCAGACTGATGATCATGGAAGGCTCAATATCGGTTTTGAAATTGTCGCCCATGATATCCAGCAGTTCAGGGATATTGCCGATCTGGCTGATCGATAACATTTTATTCGCGACCACGTCTAGAAAGACCTGTTGGCGTTTGGTCCGGTTGAAGTCGCTATCCTCACGGTAACGGGTATAGTTAAGCGCCTCTTCACCGTTGTAATTCGACTTATTGGCCTTAATTGTGAATTTCTCATGGTCTTTGCCCTTGTTAACAATATCCTTCTTGATCGGGAGCGGCACACCGCCAATGGCATCGACAGCATCCTTCAGCCCCTGAAAGTTGATGGTAGCATAATATTGAATATCATGGCCGAGGAGCGCTTCCAGCGTGTCCTTGGACATTTGCTGCCCGCCAAACGCATAAGCATGTGTAATTTTATCCTTCTTGTTGTCCTTGTATCCGATAATTTCCGTGTAGGTATCCCGGGGAACGGAGATCAGCAGAATCTTATAATCCTCCGGCCGGATCACCGCATACATCATGGTATCTGAGCGTGCGGTTTCATTCTTCCGCTGATCGGTACCCAGCAGCATCAGAGAGAACGGGTCGCTTTTGAGTGCTACAGGTTCAGCCTTAACGGAAGTCGGTGTCTTGGTGGTGTTATTCTCCAGAGGCACATAGGATTCCTTCGCCAGCTTGTTTTCTACCTGATCTGACAAAAAGAGGTCAAAGGCAAGCACAGCAAGCGGCTTCTGGAACAGAAACCCTCCGGCTACAATCACCAGTACCAAAATGAGCGCAATGTATCTTTTCTTTATTTTTTTAAGCTTATTCATCATTTTTGATTCCTTCTTTATGGTGGAATGTACATATTATGAACGTAATCTATTTACAATGGCCGCCTGGGCTTCCAGGGCAGTCATGAGTGGGCTGTTCTAGCTGCTGTGCGCCGCCCTGCTTCAAATGGTATTATTCCCCCTTTCCGGGATTCGGGTCGTTCTAATTGTAGAATAAACCTGGAAAACGGCTTTGACACATAAACAATATTTCTATTGTAATCACTTCACCACTAAAAAGAAACAACAAATAACGACAACATTGACATATATGCCGCTTATATTCCATAAAGTATATGACGCAGCAAACGGCGTTTTGATTCTTTTTCAGGGAAAAAAATAAAAAAAGACAGTCTGTTCAGCCACATAACGCAGCAGATCAGACCGTCCTCCTCAGCCTATTGAGTATCCTTAATCCACCAGCTCTGCGGATCGATAATATTGCTTAATGCGTTCATTGTTACTCCTTGCAGGCGCTTATTCACCGCAGTAATGTCCGAGCGTTCAGCGAAAAAGATCATCGGAACCTCATCATTGATCAGCTTCTGCCAATCATAATAGATTTCCTTCCGATAGTCCTTATCGTACGCCTTCAGGCTGACTCCCTCCCGGATCAGGTCTTCACTGCGCTTCGACGTCCACCGGGGATAATTCCACGAATCGGTAGCGCGCCATAAGCCCGAAGGATCAGGGTCGCTGGCCAGTCCCCACACGCCGTTGAACAGCTCCATTGCCGGATCATCCGACTCCACCGCTTCATAAAAGGCGTTCAGCTCCTTCAGGCTTCCTCCGCTGAGCCGTACATCCAGCCCGACATCACGCCAATTCTGGAGAATGGCGGCCGTCCGCGCTTCAGCCGTTTTGCTGCCGCTCATCGCATCATAGTGAATAATGAGCTTCTTACCGCCGGGATCTTCGCGGAGTCCATCCCCGTCCATATCCAGATAACCGGCCTCATCCAGCAGCTGCCCGGCCTTTTCCGGCGAATAAGGATAGGTGTCAATCTCCTCGTCTGCGATCTTGGCCCAGCTGGAACTTGGTATAGGCGTCTCAATAAGCGTCCCCAGGCCATAGGAATATTTATCCAGAATCCCTTGCCGGTCAAGTGCATAATACATTGCCTTACGCAGGCTTTTATCCTGGAATTTGGGATTATCCATCACCACCTGACCGTCTGTCTCATCCCAGTGTCCGAACTTGAACCCGATATATTCAAACGTCATTCCCGGTGTGACCCTAATCTCTACATTATCCAATTGTCCTGCAGCCTCATAGGCATCACGCGGCAATGCCGCCATATCGACATTTCCTGCTTTAAGCAGAGAGGTAATATCTTTGCTGTCGATCACCTTATAAGTAATCCCATCCAAAAGCGCGCCGCCCTTGTAATAATTATCGAACCGTTTCATTTCCACCGTCTGGCCCGGCACAATGCTGGTTACCATGAACGGACCCGTGCCAATGGGCTGCTTACGCACCTGATCGCTATCCGCCATGTCCTTAACTGCGACTCCCTCGAAATACCGCTTGTTCATCGGGTAGGCCCACAGATTATCAATCACGTTCACCCGTGCTGAATTCATTGTAATGCGCAGTGTATACGGGTCCATCACCTTGAGCCCTGTAATTTCCTTCGCCTGGCCTTGGTGGTACGCTTCTGCTCCCTTGATCATCTCAACGCTATAGTATCTGGAACCCGTATACTCCGGGCTGGCGATAGTCTCCAGGGCAAATTTCCAATCCTCTACCGTCAGTTCATCCCCGTTATGCCAGCGGACTCCGGGCTTAATGGTGAATGTAAACACCGTATGATCCTCCGACTCCTGCCAGCTGGCAATATTAGGAGCGGTGGACAAATCATCCTTCACGGTAAACATAGCCTCAGTGGTGAACTCCAGCACATTGGAATCATCTTCTCCTTCAAAGAATGCCGGTTCAAAAATACCTTGAAAAGCTGACGGGTAGCCGAAGGTTACGGTCCCGCCTGTAATGGGTTCATCGGCTGTTTGGCTAAGGCGCGCCACAACATTCTTGACGGCCGGGCTTGGCCCATTGCATGCCGACAATGCCACCAAGAGCGCAAGCGGTAGCATCAGTCTGCCGATGAGTCGGTTTGACATATATTTCTTCCCTCCCGGGTTGGATCACACAGTAATGTAAGCGATTTCTACACTGGATTTTACTGTAATGCCTATTATGCAGATTATGGACAATTATTTATTCCACATTATAGAGGATATACAATATTCGCTGTGAAGTGAAGTCTTTAATTTATTTCGGTGCAGCCAAGAACCCTTCCGATATTGAAAAAAGCCTGCCCTGACGGGCAGACTTCAGCTACAGTAACGCCTTAATTTTCCTCTCCCGGATGGATGATGCTAAGGCCCTCCACATGCTTTTTCCGCATCAGCTTACGCTTCTTCCGGGTCTCCTTGCTCTCAAATATAATGTCAAAATCATAATCCTCGGGATACAGCTCCTCCTTGGACAGATAAGGCTTCAGCCGCTTATGGTTAATGCTCAGCTTCTGCTTCTGAATCATCACCCCGACCCTGCCCCGGCTGTCCTTCTTCTCATAGACAATTCCAGTGCGCCCCAGAGAGCTGACATAGACAGCATCCCCTACCGCAAATTCAGGTGCCGGAGCATTCGCCTCCTGTGATGGATTGTCTCCCTGCTCTCCGTCAGCCGTTCTATCCGCTCTTTCAGTTATCTCAGCTTCAGCTGCTTTAGCCTTCTGTGCCGCTCTGATAGCGTCTTTCCACAGGCTGTGGCCGCCTCTGTGCCCCTGCTGCTCTGTCACAAGCTGTTTAGCCCGCTCAATGACGGAATGGAGAATCCCCAGCTTCTCGGCGATCTGCAGCGCGTAGCTCTCGCCAGCTTCACCAATAGTTAGCTTATAGAGCGGCTGCAGCGTGTTCTTATCGAACTCCATCCGTGCATTCTCAAAGCCTGCCGTTGCCGCCGCGAAGGCCTTCAGCTCATTGAAGTGGGTCGTTACCACAATATTAGCCCCCTTCCGGTTCAGCTCCTCGAGAATCGCGATCGACAGCGCGAACCCTTCACCGGGGTCTGTGCCGGCAGCCAGCTCATCAATCAGCAGCAGCACGCCTCTGCCGGCATCATAGAGCATTCCCTCAATGCTCTTCATCTGTGCCGAGAAGGTGCTCAGGGACTGTGTCAGGCTCTGTCCGTCTCCGATAACGCTTATTACATTGGTGAAGACAGCGAAGTCACTGCCGGGATCAGCCGGTACCAGCAGGCCGGACTGTGCCATTAATACGAGCAGACCCAGGGTTTTGAGCACAACCGTCTTACCGCCAGTATTCGGCCCGGTTACAATCAGCGATTTATATCCCTGGCCCAGCTCCAGACTGACCGGCACCATGTCTTTCAGCAGCGGGTGACGGCCTCCATTCATTCTCACATAACCCCGTTCGTTCAGCGCGACTGGCCCCGCATCCATTACCCTGGCAACCTTCCCTTTAGCGAAAATAAAGTCATACTTGCCCGTTACCTCAATATTCAGCCGGATAGCGGCCTGCTCCTGCTCTAACAGCCCTGTCAGCATACTCAGGATTATTCCTTCCTCACGGGCCTCGTCAGCAGTCAGCAGCTCGATTTCCCCCTGTAATGAGGCCACCTCATCCGGCTCCACGAATACCGTCTGCCCGCTGGTGGACTGGTCCAGCACCGAGCCCTTGATTTGCTTGTGATACTCCCGTTTCACCGGAATGACATACCTTCCGCCGCGCATACTGACCAGACTATCCTGCAAAATGGATTTGTGACGGTTCATGATGCTCTCCAGCTTCCGTTGCAGGCGCTCCTTGGCAACCGCCAGCCGTTTGCGGACCCGTTCCAGCCCTTTGCTGGCCTGGTCATCAATGACCCCCAGCCGGATACACCGTTCTATCTCGTCCCGGACCCCATTCAGCTCCTGAAGCGATGCACCGTATGCGGCGATGCGCGGCGCGATCTGCTCCTTGGCGGCCATGTATTTCCTGAGCTGCCCGCAGCTGTTCAGAAACAGCGAGACTGCGGTGAAATCCTGCTCATTGTACATATAGCCGGTCCCCAGCAGTGACAGCACCCATTCAATGCCCTCCAGCGAGGGAATCGGCACACTGGCTCCGCGCTCCAGCAGCTCTTTCGCTTCTTGCGCCTCCTCAAGCGCACGGTGTATCGCCGGCAGATAGATCATCGGCTGAAGCTCTCTGACGTACCTTCTACCCTCATACGAAACCGCATGACGCATCAATTCCTGCTTAATGGTCTCATACTCCAATGTGTGCAGACTTTGCAGATTCAACTTGAGTTCCTCCTTGTATACAAGTATATTTCTTATCCCAATCAACTGCGCATACCACAAAAAAGAGGGCAAAGAACCGCCACCACGGCAGTCTTCGCCCTCTTTTTGCTGCTATTTGCTCTCTTTGGCCCCAGAGTTCCACCCCTTTCGGGAGGAGCCCTGAAAACAGAAAAAACCGTGCTGCAAGAGCACGGTTAATCACAAAGAGAACAATAGCCGGATCAAGAGGCCATCATGACGCTTCGCGTGTGTTCTTAACTAAATCATTCATTCCAGCAGCCCGCGGTCTACTCAGTCAGAGATGCCGCCAAGACAGACTCTAACAAGACATGCCCCTGACAAAATCAGAGCATGCGGCGGTTAACAGCCGGAACGATATGAAATTGCTTAGTTAAGAACGCTCACCAACATCAAAATTTCCCCTTTAGGTATAGGATACCTGTAATTTACTACATCTGGAATCTGTTTGTCAATTATGCGTGAGGCAGTTCATCACCCGGATAACCCGTTTTACCGTCATATAAATTTAAATTAAAAGAAAAAAAAGCAGCCGGCTTAGCCGGCTGCTTCATAAAACGTCCTATTCTGTTGTGTAAGGCAGCAGCGCGATTTGACGCGAGCGCTTTACAGCAATAGTCAGAGCGCGTTGGTATTTTGCACTTGTACCAGTTACACGACGCGGCAAGATCTTTCCGCGTTCGCTGATGAACTTCTTAAGAAGCTCAGTGTCTTTATAATCAATGTGAGTAATCTTGTTCACAGTGAAATAGCACACTTTTTTACGCTTGTTGCGTCCACCACGACGTGCCGGTCTTTTGTCGTTGTCCGCACCTTCTCTTGGTTTGAAAGCCATGTTCAGTTCAGTCCTTCCTTATTAAAATGGCAAATCATCGTCCGATATATCGATCGGTTTTCCATCGCCCGAAAAAGGATCTTGGGTATTGTTGTTGCGCGAGAAATTATTGTTACTTCCATTTCCGCGAGCACTGTTCCCACCGTTACCGCCGCCACCAAAGGCTGGCTCTTCAGGCATACTTCCACCACTTGATGCATTTCCGCCTTCACGGCTCTGCGCGGATTCCAGGAAACGGACATTATCGGCAATAACTTCAGTAACGTATACACGTTTGCCTTCGTTATTCTCATAATTCCGTACTTGGATGCGTCCTTCCACGGCTGCCAGTCTTCCTTTGCGCAAGTAATTGGCACAGGTCTCAGCCAGCTGTCTCCAGGTTACTACCGGGATAAAGTCCGCTTCGCGTTCACCGTTCTGGCCCGTAAAGTTACGGTCTACGGCAAGCGTAAACTGTGTTACGGCAACACCAGCAGGAGTATAACGAAGTTCCGGGTCACGGGTCAACCGACCGATCAGAATGATACGGTTCAACAATTAGGTCCCCTCCTTAATAGCGCGATTCGTTACAAAGCTTGTCAATATCTTAGGCAACGTCGTTCGTAATGAGATAACGAATTACTTCGTCAGAAATCTTCATGATACGCTCAAGTTCAGTAACTACTGCAGGTTCTGCACTGAAGTTAACCAAAACAAAAACGCCATCACGATGTTTCTTGATCTCATACGCAAGACGGCGTTTACCTTGCACGTCGTGCTTTGTAATTTCTCCGCCGTTGGAGATGATGCCTTGGAATTTTTCGACTGCTGCTTGAACGGCTTCTTGTTCAATGTCAGGACGAATAATGTACATGACTTCATATTTGCGCATAATTTTCACCTCCTTATGGTCTGCGGCCCCTGATCAGGTCAGGAGCAAGGAACGAGCACAAACATAGACTCGCACCAAATCAATATACCAAATCCAGCGGACCATTGCAAGTTTTATTAATACGTACCAGATGCTGGTCACCAAGAAAAAACTGTAGCCGGATTCCGTAAGAACGCCCGAGTAATCCCCCGCCTTCAGGGCCACAATATAACAGCTTCATCATTCTATAACAGGAGGTTATCCACCAATGGGCGAACAGACTGAGTATGAAAAGGGCGACAAAGCCCCCAACCCGGGCGTATACACCGAGGTAGGCGAAGCGCGGAGCTTCCACACCGAGATTCAGAATCCGAAGCGGATTACCATGGAGAAGGGCGACACCTTCCCTGAGACCACCAACCAGAACCGCAAGTGGAAAAAGGTCGAGAAAGCCCGCGTCCATTAATTTCAGAAGCCACGTATAAAACCCTCAAGGCTGCACATACTAGACCCAGGCAGTACAAAAGAGAGGTGTGGTTCCGTTGAACGTCGCAGACGAACACGATCACAGGGATTCTGAATTCAGCAGCTATCGTACCCGGGGAGAGTAGAGCTGGCTCTGTAAAAAGGAGTTACAGCTTTGGCAATACCCAATCACAGTAGTAGCTATAGACAGAGATTTCCGAACGTCATTGATGTACTGCCTCTGGAAGAGAGACCTGCGAAGGTCTCTCTTTTTGCATTGAAGATCAACAAATGTAATCGGTTTTTCGATTACAACAATACAAAAAAGCCTCCGTATCAGAACGGAGGTCTCATCATTTAAGAATATAATTGCTGAAGTGGCGGAGAGGGTGGGATTCGAACCCACGCACGCTGTGACACGCCTAACTGATTTCGAGTCACGTATCTGCGCGCTAATGTATGGAAAAGCCCGCAGCATCAACGTATGGTTTACGATCACATACCGGATTGATTCCGATACTTCTACGTTTATTCGATTATCTACCTATATGATGGCATAACGGATACGCGTAGACAAACGCTGAATACGACCCCCAGATTCACAGGCTTATACCATTTCAGCCGTAGCCTCTACGCGTTATACATACGTCAATCAAGCGTTTATACATTTAAATATGCAGCGGCTGACCCCCGAGTTTTAGGGCGGTCAGCCGCCGCGAGCCCCGTGCAGGTGAAACGCGCTTTTAGTCCGAAATAGTCGGCGTACATCTCTACACTACTACGTCCTCGTCTCCGCCTATATTACCGTTAACTAGCCCATCAAGCTCGCTAAATCCGCGCGAATCTCATCGTCGGACTTACGTCTGTCCTCAACGGTCTGACGCGTATCCTCAACGAACGTCCGATCGGTGAGCAGTGCATATCTGCTGAAGTACAAGTCGAGCGCCTTAACCGAAGGAACTTCGTTCGCTCCGCCTCGGATCGCCTTCATAAGTGCAGTGTTAACCTCCGATCTCATAGCGCTGAGCTGCATATCAGTAAGGTAGTTAACGTATGCTCCGAATACCTCCTGCGCTTTCTACTCGAAGAAGGTACTCCGCGCGATACCGATCTCGTCCGCCATCTCCTGCGCGTTCTTCTTCTTACCGTCATCCGTGAACAACTCGGCCCATTCGTTCGTTACGATAAGCTGCGCGGCCTTACGTTGTTGTGGCGTCAACTGCGCCTCTAGCACCTTACATTGTCTCGCGTTATTCATAAATCATCGTCTCCTCTTCTGTAGGTATTAGCGTTAGTGCTTCGTCATACGCGGCCTGGAACGCCTCGTCATCCGCAATCAATCGTTTACGCTCGGCTTCCGCAGTCCGGCGCTCATCCGAATAGCCTCCGTACTTATCGAACATACCCCACTCGTTGCCTGAACGTTCGCTCATTAATGTGCTTATCTCGAAGTGAAGACGCCGCATAGCGCTGTTCACGTCGAAGTCAGCCATCAGCCCATCGTTAATAGCCTCGTTAATACGCTCAAGCTCGCAGAATACCGAATGAACTCCGGTTGCATATAGCGGCGCAAATATGCCGTATGAGTAGTTAAGCATCCGCCCATACTCGCGGTACTGTTCGAGCTTGCTAACGTCAACTCGTGTAAGTTGTCCCTTCGCCAGAATAGCCGCAAGCTTAACTGCGATCGCCCTAAACGGAGCGAGAAGGTGTATGATCGCGGCAGTTAACGGCGGCTCTGCGATGATGGGACGCGGTAACGGCTCTGCCGGTAATCCCTGGTCGATGCAGATCGCGCAGATTGTCTCCGTTAGGCGGACGAGATCAGTCCTTAATTCTGCGTTCGTTAATTTCATTTCGTATCCCCTTTCGATTGTCTTACACTCACCTTAATATCGTGTACATTCAGCGCAAGCGTTTCGTACTGGCCTGCAAGTGACTCGAACCGTTGTGCCAAGCTCTCCGCTAAACTCATTAAGCGGTCTTCACGCGCTAGAGCCGCTATATTTATGCGCTTAATCTCGCGCCACACACCCCCGGCGACAACCGCAATTGCCGCGATGACCACACCGTTAATAACCGTATTCATCCGTTAATCCGTCTCCTTTTAGTTAAGAATACGCAAAAAAGCCACTCCGTGAGGGAGTGACTTTATAGAAATTATTTTGTGACATTGTGATTTGGATCAACCCAAACTAGTTGGAAGGTATCACCATCTCTATATCCCCAAACTCTAAATTTTTTAGTTATATAAATGTGATATAAGTGATCCATCTTTAAGCTCTTTGGAATGGGATATTTCATACTATGATGCGGGATTTTCTCCCAACCAAGACCACTTTTTGAAATATCATTCCATTCTATACCACCAAGAACTTTAAACTTTTTTAGCATCTGAACCAGCAACTCACGATCTAGTTCTTCCAAAGAAGATACAGTATCGGTTAAATGATGGAAGCATATGGATGGACGATTTTTCTTCACTTCAGTAACTTTACTGGGAATTCTACTCATTTGCCAACACTTGAGTATAATACTCCTCCATCAATTCTACCGGGATAATCTTGTTTTTTGGTGTTTTTAACCATGGATCTTCTTGGTGCGTAAGTTGCTCTAAATGTTTTGCTCCTAAATGTCCATAGCTATCCCAAACTTCTTGCAGTGATTCAAGTTCAGATAATTCGAACACTTCCGTTGGATCAAATTGTTCCTTAATATCTTCGGGCGGTATAGAATCCCACCCTCTGCTAATTAGTGATCGATAGTAATAATACAGCTCTTCATTAAGTGGTCCGTGATCCCATGCCTTAAATTCTTCATCAAACAGTCGATTTCCTGTGAACGTCTTGTGCCAAGCAAGAGCATAATAACACAGCTTTTGGAGTTTTAAATTTGTCATATTATCTCCAGATTCATAATCAGTTTTCCATCTGAAGTAATTTGCAACATCGAAAATATCAGCCATTTAAATCGCACCCCCTATTGCCAACTAATTCCCATATAAAGAACAAATACAAGAACAAATGTTCTGACAATGTACACTATACATTATCCCACAAGTTTATACAATTGTATACATCTTAACTTGAAATAAATTTATATTTGTGCTAGGTCAGTTCACAAAATTATTAGAAAGAGCCGACAGATCAAATTCTGAAGGCTCTTTCTGGTCTTCTTTTTAATCGCTCACTGTTGCGTAGTAGGGTCCTATAGCAAGTCAACTACGCCGTCCATGCCCGCGAGTTTGACCGTATTGTCGTCCGTTTCCGGAAGGACCGGGAGCCACCGTTCGTGAAGGGATGCGCCATATTGCGATAACCAAACGCCATTTACAGCAACGTCATACGTACTCATAACGTCTTCCCCCCATCGCCTGCAACCGCTAAGCCGCACGCGTCTTCTCGTCGTAGTACATCGCGATATCCGCCTTATCCGTAAGTACGACCTCTTCTGCGCCCATGTCGATATAATTCGTAACATAGACGAGCCGCCGGAGCCTGCGCTGCTATACGCGGAGTCGCGATCATATCGAATAGTGCCGCCTGCTGCTGCGGATTAAGCACGATCTCGCCCACGTGTGCTACGATTAGAACCGCCGAGCCTGCTGCGCCCTGAACGATACCGCCGTCCTTAAACGCCTGCAATGCGCCGGTATCCTTGTCGACTCCGTAGAGTTTATGCAGCTCCTCATTAAGTACGCTCAGCCGCGCCAATCTAAAATGATTAAGCTTGATACTCTCGTAGCGATACTTGATGCGCTGAACGAAACGGCTAGACGCAGAGGAATCGATCGGAGATTTGTTATCGATGACGTTCTTCAATATGTCACAGTTGAAGACCGCGCACCATATTCTCAGTCAAGTTCTTTAGCTTGCGTGATTTTATGAAAATGGCTGCTGGTTCGTGCATGTCCGGAATCTCTTTTGCCTCGCGTGCCTCGAGTATTAATTTCCTTTTTTCCTTGTAGTCCATATGCGTAACCTCCTCGTTATGTCTCCGAAAGGCTACCACAAAATAGTAAACAGAAAAAGCGCAGAAACCACGTAGTTTCAAGCGCTTTGATTTAGACAACCTTAATTCAAGTTGATTACGTGCACGAAAAAGCGTACAATAAAAGGTGATTAAGAATCAGTAAAAAATACAAAGCCGTATTATCGCGAGACGGTCGGCTTCAAATTTTTACTGATTTAATGTAACGTTAATAACAACGAAAAAGTAGCCTAAACCTTGGTCGGGGAGAGCTACTTTTTTGTTTGTTTTAAAGCTTGTATTGAAACAATTAACATAACCGCTGTAATGGTATAGCCTCCAAAATCAATCATTAACTGCAGGGCTTCGTAAGTGGTCATTTATCATGGCTCCCTGCCGCCCCGCCTCGCTTAGTATATTATAGCATAATTTCCCGATACAACCACTGTAAGACCTTTCATTTATCCTTACCGTCTTAACCGCGATAATGGCGAGTGTTTTCGATGTTCTTCCGCTATACTACCCTCGCTGATTTGTACATATTTCCGCGTTGTCGCTATATCCGCATGGCCCATAATCTTTTGTAGATGGAATATCGACATTCCGTTTTCAGCCGCCATCGTTGCAAAATTATGCCGCAGTACGTGCGGCGAAACAGAGCGGCCGAACTTCGCCTTCTCTGCATACTTATCAAATGCCTTCTGAATCGTCTTCTCGCTGAGCGGCTCGCCATAATTCGTAGTGAATACGTATGTCGTGCTGAAATGCTGTTCAGACTCCGCTATCAATTGCTTAAGCAGCCGCAGCGTCTCCATAGATAACGGCATAATGCGGGATTTCCGGTTCTTATTCTTCGCGGCCGGAAGCGCGATATGCTTCTTAACGAAATTAACCTCCGGCTTCTCTAAAGCGCATATCTCATTTAAACGGCAGCCGGCAGCCAGGATCAGCGTCATGATAACGTAATCTCTCCACTGCGCCCACTGACGCTGATCTGGCGCTCTCATAAACTGTTTGAGCTCGTCGTCGGTCAGCGGCTGTACCGTATCCTCGTCCTGGCGCAATAGAGACACCTTTTTAGCGGGATTAACGCTGATGGCCTCCTCTTATATATAGCGTATTGAAGAACGTCCTTAGAACGCGAATACGGACGTTTACAGAAGCCGGTGATATGCCGCGCCGATTCCGGTCCACTTCCGCTTAAACGGATGACCTCCGTAGTATTCCTTTTCGTCCGAGCACCACAGTATGTAATCGCGTAGGTGATCCGTCGTAACTTCGTCTGCCGCGATATCCCCGACGTTCTCCGCCAGCCACTCCGTGAAGTAGCGCATGTTCTGAACGTATCCGTCGATCGTCTTCTCCTTTAGATTCTTCGCGCGCTTAACTTTTACTACGAAATCAATCGCGTCATTCATCGAGTAGCCCGGCAACGCTACGTCTGCAATCGGCGTCCGCCCCGTTAATGTCGGCTTGCCTATCCGTTTATCCATACAAAAAAGCCCCCTACGTCATATTAACGTAGAGAGCATCGTGTAATCAGTAAGGTATCCCGGAATCATCTAGCGTTGTTAGCGTGTAGTTTCCGCACACATATCGTACTGAAACCGTTGATACTAGCGTGTTTTTGGGAAAACGGAGAGGGTGGGATTCGAACCCACGCACGCTGTGACACGCCTAACTGATTTCGAGTCAGCCCCCTTGGGCCTCTTGGGTACCTCTCCGCAGCAAGAATTATCATATCATGCCAAACGCACAAATGCAAGCATTATTCATCTACTCTTCGCTTCCTGAATCAGCTTAATTATTCTCCGCTCCGCCATCCGCTGAATGCAGGACCTTCTTGAGATTCTTTTCGAATTTGGCTCGTGGAATGAGGACGCTGTGCTGACATCCGGTGCACTTAATCCGGATATCCATCCCCATGCGGATGATCTCCATCTCATTCGTTCCGCACGGATGCTGCTTCTTCATCTGCACAATATCACCCAGCCCGAATACCTTGCGTTCCATTAGTCCTCCCCCTCCTCTGCCTCTTGCGCAGCTGCCACCTGCCTTCTTGGGCTGGCCTCCTGCTCCTCATGGGCTCTGCGGGCTGCCTCTTCGCGTTCCCGCTCACGGGCTGCCTCAGCCTCTCTTTCCTCTCTCTCCGCCTGCTCACGGGCCTCCTGCTCGGCCTTAGCGGCCTCCAGGGCACTCTGCTTCTCCAGAGCCTGCTTGATATCATTCTGAATCTGCCGCTCGGCGGCGTCTCTGGCGTTAGGCAGGCAATTCGCCGCTATGCGGATGACATACTCAGAGGTGCTCATCGACTGGATTCCCAGAATATTAGGATAGGCAATGACACTGGAGCTGCGTTCCTCAATGCCTTGAAGCGCCTCCCCGATCAGTGCCAGAGTGGCTTCGAGCCCGCGCTCGATTTTGACCGGAACATCAACCACAGCCAGTGCATTCGCCAGCGAATAATTCGTCACATTCACAATCGTGCCGTTAGGAATGATGTGGACCTCGCCCGTTGTACTTAACAGTCTGGTCGTTCTCAGGCCAATCATCTCTACCGTTCCTTTATAGGTTCCGCTCTGGATGACATCCCCGACTGCGAATTGATCCTCGAATATAATGAAGAATCCGGTAATCACATCTTTGACCAAACTTTGTGCACCGAAACCTATCGCCAGCCCTACCACACCTGCTCCAGCAAGCAGCGGCTTCAAATCGAAATTGAACTCCGACAGAACCAGCAGAATCATAGTGAAGTTACAGAAGAAGGTAACCACATTCTTCATCAGTCCGCCGACGGTAGAGAAGCGCCGGTTATTGACTAACGCCCTCCCCCTCGTCTCCCGCTCAAGAGACCGGTCAATCACATTGGAGACCACCTTGATAATCACCCGGGTCAGAATGAAAATCAGCAGAATCCGTATCCCCGAAAACAGCACAGTGGCCCACATATCTGCATTGCTTAGCCAGTCCCATACCTTATCCTTGAAGCGCACAGCATCCTTGAGGGCATCTCCGCCTGTTGTCTCGAGCAGCCAGTTATTCATCTAGTCCCACCTTCTTCCCCTACCTCTATATACCCGTCACCCTGAGCAGCTTTGGCATAGATTCCGCGGATCTCTATACTTTGCTCTTCTACAATGACCCGCACCTCTTCCAGTGCACTCCGTGAGAATTGAATCGACATCGCACAGCCGGCGGTGATTTCCTTGGGCGTAGGGAAGATATCGATTTCAATTTCCGCATATTCAAGCAGCATTTCGGCGCGCAGCGCCTGCTGGGTCGAATCAAACGCTATCAGCAGTTCCTCCTCCACACTCACGCCTCCCCTGGGCTTTTGGTCCTATCTATTGCTGCCATAGTATAAAAAACCACTTCCATCCATATACTAGGATCATCAGCACACGCTCCCGCGGACGTAAGCCTTGCATAATCAGCAGTCTGGCAGCCTGACCGCTTATTCAGCTGATCTTCCCGTGATTTGCAGTCGCCGCCTCAGAAAGGACGATTATATGAATTTCTCTTCCAAAGCAACACCACTGCAAGAACCATCCTGTTTAAAAATATCACATGCTGACCCCAATATCTATTCTGCCATTACCCACCGTCTGCTGTTCCACTTTTCGCGCACACGTCCGGATACACCCATTGTCATTATCTGCGTGGGCACGGACCGTTCGACCGGCGATTCCCTTGGACCTTTGGTCGGCACGACACTGGCCCGCTTTCACAGCCCGCTGTTTCATCTCTACGGAACGCTGGAGGAGCCGGTACATGCCATTAACCTGGAAGAGACAGTGGGCCTTGTATACCAAAAGCATGCCAACCCGTTCATCATCGCCATCGATGCCTGCCTCGGCCAGTCCACCAGCGTCGGCTGCATCCAGGTGGTTGAAGGTCCGCTGCGTCCCGGTGCAGGGGTCAACAAGCAGCTTCCCCCAGTTGGCGATATCCATTTGACCGGTATCGTTAATGTGGGAGGATTCATGGAATACTTCGTATTGCAGAACACCAGATTAAGCCTGGTGATGCGATTGTCGGATATTATTTCATCCAGCCTCTACTCTGCCTTGAAGCAGTGGAACCTGCATGCTAGATCTGCTGCAACGCGAGAGCAATAACTTCCTTCTCCTCCGGTGACAGAGCATACGTTGATTCTCCCTGTTCAACCGGTTTAGCATAGATATATGAGTTCTCGCGGTTGTGCAGACTGCTCAGCACAATCCCGCTGTGGTTGTCATCCAGAATGGCAAGCGAGAAGCTCAGGTCGTTACCGCGTTCTCCAAAAGCATTATAGCGCTTCATGGCCACCTTCGACTTCATGCCGCGCATTTTGGTATGTGCTGCCTCAAGCAGCGCCTTTTGCTCCTGCTGGGCCTCCTCCAGCATATCCCCCTGATTCTTCAGGTTGACCAGCAGATTCTCCAAATCCTCGATGCCATTCCCGCTCATCATAGCTTCATACCGGCTGCGCATTCTGCGAAGCTTGGCCCCTTGGACGATCATCAGAATAGCCATCAATATGATTACCCCTGCAAAGCCCATGATGAACGCCGATAAATACTCATTTATTACTTCATTTAACTCCGACATGTTGAATCATCCTTTATACAAAAATAAGAATTCCTACGCTGCAACAACACCGACCTGTATTATCCACCTGAATCCTTATCCACTTATTAGCTTGAACGCGATGCGCCGTACATTTCCTCCATGGCTAACAGCAGCCGCTGAACATCTGCTTCCGTGGAGCTTACTCCCACACTCGCCCGTACCGCTCCGCTATCCAAAGTGTCTGCTGCCTGATGAGCCAGCGGTGTGCAGTGCATGCCCGCACGCACAGCGATCTGGTATTCGCGGTCCAGCCGGTGGGCAATATGCGCCGATTCCTGCCCCTCTACGACAAAAGCCACAATTCCGCTACGCGGAGCGCCTGGCGCCGGACCCAAAATCCGCATGCCCGGAATAACAGCCAAGCCCTCCATCAAGAGCTGTGTCAGCTTCCATTCCTGCATATGAATCTGTTCTATTCCCAGCGCCTTAACCGTCTTCAAGCCTGCCAGCAGACCGGCTATGCCGACAGCATTTTGTGTCCCTGCCTCATAACGGTCCGGACGAACATTGGGCTGTTCACTATTCTCCGACTGACTGCCAGTCCCTCCATGCAGTAGCGGCTCCAGGTCCAGCCCAGGGGAGATGTACAGCCCCCCTGTTCCTTGCGGACCGAGCAGCCCTTTATGTCCCGGAAATGCCAGCAGATCAATATTCATGGCCGCCACATCAATATTCAGTGCTCCTGCACTTTGAGCTGCATCAACCAGGAAGACAGCTCCATGTGATTTCACCATGTCACCGATATCCCCAATCGGCAGAATACTTCCCAGCAGATTCGAGCTATGATTGCAGATCACCATACGGGTGTTAGGACGCAAAGAGCGCTGAAGCTCCTGAAGATTGATTTGGCCCTCGCGGTCCGCCTGTATATAATCCACTTCAACGCCAATGCTCCGGCGCAAATACTCCAAGGGTCTGCGCACCGAATTATGCTCCGTCATCGTTGACACGACATGATCCCCTGGTTGAAGTGTACCCTTAATGGCCATATTTAGCCCCATAGTAGTGTTATGAGTAAACGCAATATCCTGGGCATTCGCTACACCAAACAACTCTGCCAGCAGCAGCCGTGCACGGACCAATACCCGCCCCGTCCCCATCGCGAGCGAGTAGTTCCCCCGCCCGGCATTGGCACCTGACTGTTCTAAGGCCTCCACCATAGCTACGGCCACCTCTGGCGGCTTGGGCCACGAAGTAGCAGCGTGATCGAGATAGACCAATCTCTCCATCTTTCACCCTCCCTCTTTTCGATTTAAAAAACATACCCCTCCATATCCGTATTAAGGATATCTCAGGATATGTTTTCGGCACAAATATCCAAATCAGTTCCCCAGTAACTCCAGCAATCTTTCCAGGTCTTGGGCACTGTAATAGTTTAATTCGATTTTCCCTTTTTCCTTACCTTGTTTGATTTTGACGGTTGTCTTGAACCGTTCGCGTAGTACTTCCTCGACATTATCAATATAAGGATCGCGTTTTACAACTTTAGCTTTAATCCCGTTAGCAGGCTTGCGGTCGAGATTCTTCACTACCTCTTCCAGTTCTCTAACGCTCCACTGAAGCTCCACACACTGTGCAGCCAATTGCTTAATTACCTCCGAATCTTTCAAGGCAACAATTGCCCGGGCATGCCCCATCGAAATTGTTCCACGTGAAACATAATCTTTCACTTCCTCCGGTAAACTAAGCAACCGCAAAAAGTTAGCGATATGAGATCTGGACTTTCCAACTTTAAGAGAAAGCTCTTCCTGGGTCAGGGAGAATTGATCCATCAGTCCTTGATAAGCAACTGCTATTTCCATCGCGTTAAGATTCTCACGCTGCAGGTTCTCGATCAGGGCAATCTCCATCACCTGCTGATCACTAAGGCTGCGGATCACCGCAGGAATCGTAGCTTTGCCGCAGTATTGCGAGGCCCTGAATCTGCGTTCCCCGGCAATAATCTCATACCCTTTCAACACACTGCGAACAATGATCGGCTGGATCACTCCATGCTGTCTTATGGATTCTGCAAGCTCCTGGATAGCCTCTTCATTGAAATCCTTGCGTGGCTGATAAGGATTGGCTCTGAGCTGCGTTAATGGAATCTCTACCACCTTATCGTCCTCATTGATCGACAGAGAAGGTATTAATGCATCCAAGCCTTTCCCTAAGCGCTTACTCATAAGAGATCACTTCCTTTGCCAACTCTAAATATACTTCCGCTCCCTTGGAACGGGAGTCATAGGTAATAATTGACTGTCCATGTGAAGGGGCTTCACTTAAGCGTACATTTCGCGGAATAATCGTTTTATATACCTTTTCCTGGAAGTATTTCTTCACTTCTTCAATCACCTGAATTCCCAGATTAGTCCTGGCATCCAGCATCGTGAGTAATACTCCCTCTATTTTGAGATGCGGATTAAGATTCTTTTGAACCAGTCTTACAGTATTGAGCAACTGGCTTAATCCTTCAAGCGCATAATATTCACATTGTATAGGGATGATCACTGAGTCAGCAGCTGTTAGAGAGTTAATGGTAAGAATCCCTAATGATGGCGGACAATCTATGATGATGTAATCATAATTTGCCTTCACTGCATTCAGTGCCTTCTTCAGCTTCAGTTCCCGCGATATCGTAGAGACCAGCTCGATCTCTGCTCCTGCCAGCTGAATCGTTGCCGGAATAATATGAAGGCCCTCAATCCGGGTTTCCTGGATCGTTTCCTGCGGATTTGCTTCATTAATAAGAATATCATAAATGCAATTCTCTACATCTGCTTTGTTGACGCCAACGCCGCTCGTAGTGTTGCCTTGCGGATCAATATCAACAAGCAGCACTCTCTTTCCCAGAGTAGCCATGCTGGCACCCAGGTTCACAGAGGTTGTTGTTTTACCTACCCCGCCTTTTTGATTTGCTATGGCAATAATCTTGGACACTTATTTCACCTCGAATTGTTTAGAAAGAATCATCTTGTAGTTCTTAGCTGTTAACGGCATAATAATCTGGTTCTACGGCATCACGTTTGCGGAGATGTAGACAAATACAAATAGACAATAACTTATCCTTAGAGTGTATATGTGATAACGTTCGGAGCTAGTCATACAAAAGGCGGCCAACACCTCAGGGCCGCCTTCAGCTTTTGTTGCCATTATCGTTTTGGAATTTGAATTACAATCTCATAATGATCTCCACGGTCGTTCTCGGAGGTCTTAATCTCCATTCCTGAGCCGGTCACCATGTCTATAGATTGGCGGATTGTATTAAGAGCGAGACGGACATCTTTGGTATAGGAGGTCCGTTTTGATTTTTTGGTCTGGGTAACGGCCTTGTAGAAGGCGATACGTGCTTCCGTTTGTTTTACATTCAATTCCTTAGCAATAACCTCAGCGAGTACCTTAAGCTGCATCTCCTCACTGTCCAGCGACAAGAGCGAGCGTGCATGGCGCTCAGTGATTTTTCTTTCCATTAATGCCGTCTTGACCTGTTCGGGCAAATTCAGCAAGCGAATTTTGTTGGCTATCGTGGATTGGCTTTTGCCTAGCCGCTGAGCCAGACTCTCCTGGGTCAATTGATGCAAGTCAATCAGCTTCTGATACGCGATCGCCTCTTCAATAGAGGTTAAGCCCTCACGCTGCAAGTTCTCGATCAGTGCAATCGATGCAGCCTGTGAATCATTGAATTCGCGGACAAGTGCCGGAATAGTGTCCATGCCCAGCTTTTTAACTGCCCGCCAGCGTCTTTCGCCTGCAATAATCTCATACTGGGAATCACGCATACGCACAACGATCGGCTGGATCACGCCATGAGTTTTGATAGTCTGACACAACTCGTCGATCTTCTCATCATCGAAAATTGTCCGTGGCTGATACGGACTGCTGATGACCTCATGAACCGGGATTTGTTTGATCTCTTCTCCGCTGCTCCGCTCGGTAAATCCAAAAAGCTTGGTGAATTGTTCTTTCATTCCGTTCATAACCACCTAATTTCGTTATAGTACGATCCTCTTAACCTTTCATGCGAAAAGCTTATCGTACAGCGTAAGAAAAGTATCCGTAAGCCATTCATAGCTACTTCTCTTAAAAGACGGCCTGGCATTCATTCTGATCACATCTATTAAAAGTCTTACTATATTATTCTATCACTTTTCTACTAATAATCCTATTCTCCATAATGACCTATTTTTCCTGCAAACCAGCCTCAACTGACCCAGCATTCCGCAAGTGGAAGCTGCTTTGCCGTCCTTTTGAAGGACAGCTCCGTTTCAGCGAGAAATATAAGGATAAGTTTTGGAATGAAACACATATAAATTCTTATTAATCAAAAAAAGATCAAGCTCACATTCGCATGAGCTTGATCCAGTAAAACAGAAGACTGTCAAATGTTGTTTCACGTGAAACAATTAGATGAGCGGCGACTTCGCAGGTACGCCAGGCTTGCGCGGATACTTCGACGGAGTGGCCCCAGTCTTGCGTACAAGAATGATATGCCGGGAAGATTCTTCCACTGGAAGACTGAAGGATTCTACCTTGTACAATTCAGCACGCAGTTCCTTGAAGCTGCGCTTGGCTTCTTGCAGTTCCTCCGTCGGATCACTCCCCTTCATGGCAGCGAAGATGCCGTCCTTGCGGGTGAAGGGCAGACAGAATTCATTCAGAAGCGATAAGCGGGCCACCGCGCGAGCAGTGACTACATCATAAGCATCCCGGTGAACAAACTGTCTGGCGACATCCTCTGCCCGGCCGTGAATGAGCTTTACACCCTTCACCCCCAGAGTGTCACAGACATGCTGCAGGAAAGTGATCCGTTTGCTAAGTGAATCCACAATCGTCAGCTTGAGCTCAGGGAAGCATATTTTTAGCGGAATGCCAGGGAACCCTGCCCCCGAACCGATATCAGCAAGACTCTTCGTCTCCTGCATATTTAAGTAGAAGGCTAAAGATAAAGAATCATAGAAGTGCTTGGTATATACCTGGCTCCGCTCTGTGATCCCCGTCAGATTCATCTTCTCATTCCAGGAGACCAGCTCCTGATAATAGAGTTCAAATTGTTCAAGCTGCTTCATTGAGAGTTCCAGCCCATGCTCCTTGAGCAGGGAGGTGAACTCGGCTACCGTAGTATCCATAGATTATCCTTTCGCCGCTGTTACACGGTTGTAGTGCTCCAGATAGACCAGCAGGATTGAGATATCTGCCGGGGTAACTCCTCCGATACGCGAAGCCTGCCCAATGGAGATGGGAGCGATTTTAGTCAGCTTTTGCCGCGCCTCCATCGCCAGTCCATGAATCTCATTATAGTTGATGTCGTCAGGAATCTTCTTCTTCTCCATCTTCTGCAGCTTCTCCACATGCAGGAGCTGTTTCTCAATATAGCCGGCATACTTAATCTGAATCTCCACCTGCTCCTTCATCTCTTCATCCAGTTCCTCTGGAGAAGGAGAGATGATATCCACGAAGCTGTAGCCGATCTCAGGGCGGCGCATTAAGGTCAGCAGGTTGCTTCCATCAACAATTGGTGCAGATCCATAACTAGCTAGGGCTTCATTCACTTGAGTAGGCTTAACCTTCGTCTCCTGCAGACGGATGATCTCACGGTCCACCCGGCCTTTCTTATCAAGGAAGGCTTCATAGCGCTGCTCTGTAATCAGCCCAATGTCATAGCCGATTGGTGTCAAGCGCAGATCTGCATTGTCATGACGGAGCAGCAGCCGGTATTCCGCGCGGGAAGTCAACAGGCGATAAGGCTCATTCGTTCCCTTAGTAACCAGATCATCGATCAGAACGCCAATATAGCCCTGCGAACGATCCAGCACCACCGGCTCTTTCTCCTGTACTTTACGCGCTGCATTAATCCCTGCAATAACCCCCTGCCCTGCCGCTTCTTCATAACCGGAGGTCCCGTTGATTTGTCCTGCAGTGAATAGTCCAGGCAGACGTTTGGTTTCCAGCGACGGCCAGAGCTGCGTGGGAACCATAGCATCATATTCAATGGCATAGCCGTTGCGCATCATCTCTACCTTTTCCATACCGGGAATAGACCGCAGGACTGCCAGCTGCACATCCTCAGGAAGGCTTGTCGACAGACCTTGTACATAGTATTCCGATGTGTTTTTACCTTCCGGCTCCAGGAAGATCTGATGCTGTGATTTATCACTGAACCGGACGACCTTATCTTCAATAGAAGGACAGTAACGCGGACCCGTTCCTTCAATAATACCGGTAAACATCGGTGCCCGGTGCAGATTGTCATTAATGATCTGGTGGGTAACCGGAGAGGTGTAGGTCAACCAGCAAGGCAGCTGCTCATTATCTGAGGATTTGGTTTCATAAGAGAAGAATTTCAGCTTCTCATCACCCGGCTGGATTTCTGTCTTGGAGAAATCAATTGAATCCTTGTGGACACGCGGCGGTGTTCCTGTCTTGAAACGGACCAGATCGAACCCCAGTTCGCGCAAATTCTCGGACAGCCGTACGGACGGCTGCTGATTATTTGGTCCGCTCTCATACGTCAGCTCACCCATAATCACTTTGCCGCGCAGATAGGTCCCGGTTGTCAGAATAACGGTCTTGCTGTGATATACCGTCCCGGTCTTCGTCACCACTCCGGCGCAGCGTCCATCCTCCACGATCAGCTCCTCCACCATCCCCTGGCGCAGAGTCAGGTTAGGAGTCTTCTCCATCGTTTCTTTCATCGCATGCTGATAGAGGAACTTGTCTGCTTGAGCACGCAAAGCATGAACCGCAGGCCCCTTGCCTGTATTAAGCATTCTCAGTTGGATGAACGTCTTATCTATATTGCGGCCCATTTCTCCGCCGAGTGCATCAATTTCACGCACCACATGGCCCTTGGCGGGTCCGCCAATCGATGGATTACATGGCATGAAAGCCACCATATCCAGGTTAATTGTGATCATCAGTGTGCGGCAGCCCATCCGTGCAGCAGCCAGGGCTGCTTCGCAGCCGGCATGACCGGCACCGATGACGATAACGTCATAGCTGCCTCCATCATAATTCATAACGCTTCCTCCTTCTTATTTGCCGAGGCAGAATTGCGAGAAGATCTGGTCCAGCAGCGAATCAGCTGCCGTATCTCCAATGATCTCCCCCAGCTGCTCCCAGGCCAGACGTACATCAATCTGTATCATATCTATAGGAATCAGCATCTCCGCTGCTTCATAGGCATCCTGTAGTGATTTATATGCCTTCTTAAGCAAGGCTATATGCCTAACATTGCTTACATAGGTCAGATCGCCCGATTCCAGCTTACCCCCGAAGAACAGTTCAGAGATCGCCTCTTCCAGTGTGTCTAGTCCTTCCTCTTCCAGCACAGACATCGGTACAATACTCGCTTCATCGAAAAAGGAGCGCAGCCTCCCCGTGTCCAGACGGGACGGTAAGTCCATTTTATTCATGATGACCAGCGCTTGTCTACCGTGGATTTGTTCCATCAGTGCCAGCTCATCCTCATGAAGCTCCTCATTGGCATTCAGCACGAGCAGAATCAAATCTGCATCGCCGAAAGCCGCCTTCGAGCGCTCCACACCGATTCTCTCCACCACATCCATTGTTTCACGGATACCGGCAGTATCCAGCAGCTTCAGCGGGATATTATTAATCGTTACATACTCTTCTATCACATCACGCGTTGTTCCCGGAATATCGGTCACAATCGCCTTGTTGTCACGGGCAAGCGCGTTCAGCAGTGAGGACTTCCCAACATTGGGCCGGCCCACAATAGCCGTGGTAATCCCTTCGCGCAGAATCTTTCCTTCATTGGCTGTCCGAAGCAGCTTATCTATGCCTTGCATAACCTCTTGACTCTTATCCTTGATGAAATCGGCAGTTAAGGATTCCACATCATGCTCAGGGTAATCAATATTCACTTCAATATGGGCCAGTGTCTCAATAAGGGTGTGCCGAAGCTCATGAATACGTGCGGACAACGAGCCGCTAACCTGCTTGAGCGCAACTGAGAAGGCCCGGTCCGACTTGGAACGAATCAGATCAATCACGGCCTCGGCCTGCGACAGATCAATCCGCCCGCCCAGGAAGGCACGTTTCGTGAACTCTCCCGGCTCAGCCAACCGGATATCCTGCTGCAGCAGCAGGTCCATCACTCTTCTTACAGAGATTACACCGCCATGGGCGCTAATCTCCACCACATCCTCCGTGGTAAAAGAGCGCGGTCCCTTCATGACGGTTACCAGTACCTCTTCCAGCTGTTCCCCGTCCTGCGGACTGACGATATGTCCATAATGCACGGTATGAGAATCGGCTTCCGTAAGGGGAATACGGCTTTTGAACAAGGGGGCCACTTGGGGGATTGCCTGCGGTCCGCTAACCCGGATGATGGCGATACCCCCCTCGCCCAGGGCTGTCGATACAGCGGCAATAGTGTCACTAAGCATGTTGTAATTCACCTCAGGATTTGGTATTTAAAAAAACAATGACTCCTCGCATAGGTCAAGGAGTCATTGCGGCATATGATTCTACTTCAATGTTATAACGACGCGGCGGTTCGGTTCTTCACCCTTGCTGAGAGTGTTCACCTGCTTGTGATCCTGTAATCTGGAATGAATGATCTTGCGTTCCTGCGGGGACATGGGCTCCAGAACCACCTCTTTGCGGGTCCTCACCACACGCCCGGCCAGACGGTCAGCCAGCTCCTCCAGTGTCTTCTTGCGGCGCTCCCGGAAATTCTCCGCATCCAGCACGAGCCGGATGAAGCTGTCAGAATACCGGTTGGCCACAATATTAGCCAAATACTGCAAAGCATCGAGAGTTTGTCCTCTTCTGCCAATCAGCAGCCCAAGCTCAGGACCGGAAATTTGCAGAACAGTTGATTCCTTGGCATGAACGATTTCAACTTCCACCTCAAGCCCCATGCTCTTGGCGACATCTACAATGAAATGAACGGCCTGACCGTATGCTTCTTCTGCCGGGTGTCCGGAATCCTGGCGCGGTACACCGCTGATCGCCTCTGTATTGCTCTCTCTTGTTGTCTGCTGAGACAGTAGCGGAGCACTCGCCGCTGATGCCGGTGCGGCTTCCGGGATTAAGGTCAATTCCACCTTGGCACCCTTCGCACCGATCAATCCAAGGAATCCTTTTGACGGCTGTTCAAGTACGTTGACCGTTACCCGGTCCTTGTGAACTCCAAGCTGATTAAGTCCCCGTTCTACAGCTTCTTCAATGGTTTTCCCTGTCGCGACGACTTTGCTCATTTTGACTTTTTGACCCCCTTCTTCCCATTGCTTCCGTTTCCTTTAGCATTAGGAGTTACATCTTTGCGGGCGTTAGAGTTGCTGTTCTTGCTCTTCGTCAGGTTGACATCCTTAGTCTTGCTGTTGCCTGCACCAGCCGTAGCGCTGGCAGCGGTAAGTGCAGCTTTGTGCTTATCATTGTTGCGGTACAGGAAGTAGTTCTGAACAATGGTGTAAATATTGCTGTATACCCAGTACAGAGGCAGAGCAGCCGGGAAGTTGTAGGACATGATGAAGATCAGAACCGGATAGACCATCATCATGAACTGCATTGGACCCTGCTGTTGGACCGGGTTCATCTTGGTCATCATGCGGGTCTGAATGAAGGTAGTTGCGGCAGCAAGAACCGGCAGGATGAACAGGTGATCGGGTTTGCCAAGCTGCAGCCACAGGAAGTCATGTAATCTAAGATCCGGATTGTAGTAGATCGAGTTGTATAGGGCGATAAAGATTGGCATTTGCACAATCAGCGGCAGACAGCCCGCCATTGGATTGACCTTATTCTCCTGGAACAGGCGCATCGTTTCCTGCTGTACCTTTTCAGGCTCATCTTTATATTTTTTCTTAATCTTCTCAAGTTCCGGTTGAATTGCCTGCATGGCACGTGAGCTCTTCACCTGCTTAATCGTAAGCGGAAGAATCAGTGTGCGAACAATGATAACCATTACAAGAACGGCTAGGCCATACTGGCCGTTGAACCACTTCGCGAAAGTATCCAGGGCAATGGCGAAATAATACACAACATTACTCTGCCAGAAGCCTCCATTTTTCAAATCCTCCGTAGTGTGCGTCACTGTTGTCGCAGACGGAGAGCATCCCGACAGAACAGCGATCATTAGAACCATTAACCCGAGGAGAAGAAACATTTTTCCTCGCTTAGTCTTCATTAGAGACACTTCAAAACCCCTCTCATAAACATTCCTTTGCACCGTAAATCATAACATAATTATGGATACAAATAAACAAGCCCTCTTCAGGCTCTTTTACTTGCGTAAAGCCTTGAGCAGCTTGGCTTTGCGCAGCACATGCAGCACGCTTTTCTCCAGCTCGGCGTAATCCTTGGAGAGCGCTCCTTTTCTGACAATGAAAACGATATCCAGATTGCCGGCAATTTCCGCCTCGTGATGACGGACAATCTCCTTGACCAGCCTTCTCATCCGGTTGCGGACTACGGCATTCCCGACCTTCTTGCTGACGGATATGCCCACGCGGAATCGTTCCACTTCTCTTCTGGGGAACCAATACACCACATACTGATGATTCGCAAATGACTTCCCATGGCGGTATACGCGGCTGAAGTCGGCACGGTTTCGTAATCGTAAGCTTTTGTGCACGGGAATCTCCTATTCAAATACCGGAATTGCTCCAGGCTCCGGAATTTCATCTTCTAATTAGTATTGTCATTCAAGGGAGACCATAAACACTTACCGGGGCGGCCCTGGAGATCCCCTGCCGACAATCATAGACAGCTTGTGAAAGCTACAATCAAGTGAATTTGAATTCTTATATCTTCAAGTGGAAACGGCTTTGCCGTCCTTTTAAAGGACGGTACCGTTTCAGCGAGAAATAGAAGGATAAGTTATCGTGGGCAACATATAAATTCTTATATTTTAAAAAAAGCCCCGCAGTAGCGTTAACATCCCCTGCAGAGCCTATCATTTATTGTTGCCGCAGCAGAAGTAATGCGTGGGTTATCCGCTCGCTGAGCGTCATCCCATTCTGCGCTATATATAGAAGAGAAATAAAAACAGCTGATGCATTCTGCAAATAAAGCGTAAAAAAGGACCACAGCAGTGGTCCCAAAGTGGCCTATCTTACGCACTCAAAACTTTTCTGCCTTTCAAGCGGCGGGCTGCCAGCACTTTGCGGCCGTTTTTCGTGCTCATTCTTTTGCGGAAACCATGCACCTTTTTGCGTTTGCTCACATTTGGTCTGAATGTCGGTCTCATGTATTGCACCTCCCTTACAGGAACATAATTACTGTCATATTAAGCAGAAACGGACTAAGCCGCCCTTAAAGTAGGGACAGTATCTACAAGTATTATCAATTTAATTTGGAGACATATCCTCACAGAAAACACCTTTATATATTTAAACATATTTTTGCTCCAAAAGTCAACCATTTCTCTTTCTCCCTCTTTTTCAGGTTGCTCCCCTTCTACCCCCGTTTTTTGAGACCAGCCTGGAAGCCGGAAACTTATGCCCAGCGTGCCCGACTCTTCACTGCTCCTAACTCTAACCGCTTATCCACAAAGGAACACATCCAAAATAATAATCCACAGGCTTGTCCAGTTATCCACCTGTTATTAATTCCGGGCGGATTTTGCTCACAGGTGAGCACAACCTGTGTATAAAAAAAATGGCGCAGTCGCGGAAACTGTCGAACGGTAAACAAATTATCAACAATATGTAGTGGTGTGCCTAAAAATTATACACAAGTGATTGAATTTGTGGATAAAATAGCGTCGCTCATTGAAAAATAAGGGGCGTTTTGCTATGATGGTATTACTTTTGAATGTGAATAGATTTGTTTGTTCAATAAATTATCAACAAGCTGTGGATAAAGTTGTGAACAATTCAAATTTATCCATATTTTTTTGTCTCTTGAAGTTGCATACTGGGGATAAGATTCAGCACCAACCCATTTTCTTCGACATTTCCACTTCATGGCTGATGCCACATTTGGAAGATTTAAAGGAGTGACAGTCTGTGGACAGCCATACTTCCGAATTATGGCAGCAAATATTATCGATTATTCAAACCAAACTAAGCAAGCCGAGCTTCGATACCTGGTTCAAGGCCACCAAGGCCATGACATTCAATTCCCAGGCTCTTATCATCTCGGCGCCTACAACTTTTGCCGTAGAATGGCTGGAAAGTCGCTATACCAAACTGGTAGGAGCAACGGTTTATGAAGTTACCGGACAACAGGTGGAAGTCAAATTTGTCATTGAGGAGAACAAGCCCTCTGAGCCTGTGGTTCAGCAAAGTGCGCCTACTCCCGTTGTGTCGCGCGAAGAGGCGCAGACACATTTGCTCAATCCCAAATACACCTTCGACACGTTCGTGATCGGTTCAGGCAACCGTTTTGCGCATGCAGCCTCCCTTGCTGTAGCCGAAGCGCCGGCCAAAGCCTATAACCCTCTGTTTCTGTATGGAGGCGTTGGTCTCGGAAAAACTCACCTGATGCATGCGATCGGCCATTATGTGCTGGAGCATAACCCCAACAACAAGGTGATTTACATCTCCTCCGAGAAGTTCACGAATGAATTCATCAACTCCATCCGTGATAACCGCGGCGAAAGCTTCCGCAACAAGTACCGCAATGTTGACATTTTGCTGATTGACGACATCCAATTCCTGGCCGGCAAGGAATCCACGCAGGAGGAATTTTTCCATACGTTCAATGCTCTTCACGAAGAACGCAAGCAAATTATCATCTCAAGCGACCGGCCTCCGAAGGAAATCCCTACACTGGAAGAACGGCTGCGCTCACGGTTTGAATGGGGACTGATTACAGATATTCAGCCTCCCGATCTGGAGACGCGGATTGCCATTCTGCGCAAGAAGGCGAAGGCGGAGAACCTGGATATCCCAAACGAAGCCATGATGTACATCGCCAACCAGATCGACACGAATATCCGGGAGCTTGAAGGCGCGCTGATTCGTGTAGTGGCTTATTCTTCCCTGACGAACCAGGATGTAACGACACATCTGGCTGCTGAAGCGCTGAAGGATATCATCCCTTCGAGCCGTCCGAAGATGATCACCATTAACGATATTCAGCAAAAAGTCGGTGAATACTACAATTTGCGTATGGAGGACTTCAAAGCGCGGAAACGCACGAAGGCTGTGGCTTTTCCAAGGCAGATTGCCATGTATCTCTCCCGCGAGCTGACGGATTATTCGCTTCCTAAGATCGGCGAGGCCTTCGGAGGACGCGACCATACGACAGTTATCCATGCCCATGAGAAGATTACGCAGCAATTAAAGGTAGACCAGGAGCTCTATAAAGTGGTAAATAATCTTTCGGAGAAAATTAAAAATCCTTCCTAAGAGGAACAAAGAGCCTATACACAATCTATACACATGTGGGTAGGCTTAATTTTATGCTGTTTAGCGACTTATCCACATAAACGGAGCCCCTACTACTAATACTATTAAATAACTATAATAATTCATCTTCTAAGAGCAGGTTTCAAAGAGCATTTCCGTACACCCATTTCCCAATTTTTCAGCTAGGAGTGAAATCATGAAAATCAGCATTCTCAAAAATGAACTTAACGAATCCATCGGCCATGTCTCCAAAGCAATCTCCAGCAGAACAACAATCCCTATTCTGACCGGCATTAAATTTGAGGTTAGCCATCAGGGTGTTACGCTGACTGCAAGTGATACGGATATTTCCATTCAGTCCTTCATCCCAGCCGAGAATGACAGCCAGACAATCGTCAAGGTAGAGCAACCAGGCAGCGTAGTGCTTCCCGCCAAATTTTTCGTTGAGATTATCAAGAAGCTTCCCTCCAAAGAAATTCACATGGAAGTCAAGGAAGGCTTCCAGACCTACATCTCCTCCGGCTCTACGGAGATTCAGATTGTAGGGCTCGATCCTGAAGAATTCCCTGTTCTGCCAAGCATTGAGGAGAATGAGACCATCTCCATGCCCGGTGATTTGCTGAAGAATATGATTAAACAGACCGCCTTCTCCATCTCCACCCAAGAGACAACACCGATCCTGACAGGCATTCTGTGGAATCTGGCCGACAATGAATTCAAATTCACGGCTACCGACCGCCACCGGCTCGCAACCAGAGCTGCACACCTGGAAGGCACAGAGAATATCCAGTTCGCGAATATTGTTATTGCCGGCAAAACGCTGAATGAGCTGAGCAAAATTATCCCTGATCAGAATATGCTGGTGGATATTGTCGTCGCCGATAACCAGGTGCTGTTCAAAATCGACAAAGTGCTGTTCTATTCGCGGATTCTGGATGGCATTTATCCGGATACTTCTAGAATTATTCCAACTACCTACAAAACAGAACTAACCTTGGACACAAAAAAATTAAGCGAATCGATAGACCGCGCTTATTTGCTGTCCCGTGAGGAGAAAACGAACATCGTCCGGATGCAGACCCTGGAGAACGGCGATGTGGAAATCTCCTCCAGCTCCTCCGAGCTAGGGAAGGTTCGTGAAGAGCTGGAAGTCATCGATTTCAAAGGTGAGCCGCTGCGCATCTCCTTCAACTCCAAATATATGCTTGATGTGCTGAAGGTTGTGGAGAGCGAGCAGCTCGTGATCGCCTTCACCGGGATGATGAGTCCGATTATTCTCAGACCGCTCGATGAGAGCCGCAGCCTGTATGTAATTTTGCCATACCGGACAACTAATTAACGCCCTGTTCATGAACATGTGGATAAGTGGCCGAAAGGATCAAAAACTTGAAAAAAATAGTTATCCACAGTGGATATATTAAGCTTGACCAGTTCCTGAAGCTCTCCGATTGTGTATCCACAGGGGGGATGGCTAAGGCGCTGCTGCAGGAAGGACATGTGCAGGTGAACGGTGAGGTGGAAGAACGGCGTGGCCGGAAGCTCTACCCGGGTGATACAATCGAGGTACAGGATAACGGCGTGTTTGAAGTTGAGGGCGGCGGAGTCAAGGAGGAGTAACCCTAAGGAGGAACAGGCTCTTGTTTGTCAAAAATATCGGACTGCAGGATTACCGCAACTATGGGCTGCTGCGTCTTGAGCATCTGGGCGATGTGAATCTCATTCTCGGACAGAACGCCCAGGGCAAAACCAATCTCATGGAGGCTTTGTTTGTCCTCGCGATGACCAAAAGCCACCGGACCTCCAAGGACAAGGAGCTGATCTCCTTCGATGCTCCGGCGGGCTCCGCCCAGATTGTTGCTGAAGTAGAGCGCAAATACGGGGATCTTAAGCTGGAGCTGACCCTGTCCCCGCAGGGGAAGAAGGCCAGAATTAACGGACTCGAGCAGCGCCGGCTCAGTGAATTCGTAGGCTCGCTGAACGTGGTGATGTTTGCCCCGGAGGATTTGGAGATTGTCAAAGGTACCCCGGGCATCCGGCGCCGGTTCCTTGATATGGAGATTGGCCAGGTTCAGCCGAGCTATCTGTTTCATCTGCAGCAGTATCAGAAAATCCTTCTCCAACGGGGCAATCTGCTGAAGCAGCTATGGGGCAAGGAGGCTGGCGGCCGGGAGCTTCTGGACATCTGGGATGCCCAACTTGTAGAGCATGGTGTTAAAATCGTCAAAAAAAGGAAACAATTCATAAAGAAGCTGCAGATATGGGCAGAAAGCATCCACCGTGGCATCACAAACGGCGGAGAAGAGCTCAAACTGCTCTATGTCCCCTCGTTTGGTGAGCGTGAAGAGGAAGATGAAGCTGTCTTATTGGACAAATTTATGTTAAAGTTATCACAAACAAGAGATCAGGAAATCAGGCGCGGCATGACGCTGACGGGTCCCCATCGGGATGACCTGTCCTTTTTTATCAACGGAAGAGAAGCTCAGGTCTACGGTTCCCAAGGGCAGCAACGTACGGCAGCTTTATCGCTCAAGCTGGCGGAAATTGAACTGATCCATGAGGAGATCGGAGAATATCCTGTGCTGCTTCTTGATGATGTTTTGTCCGAACTTGATCCCTATCGTCAGACCCAGCTTATCGAAACTTTTCAGAGCAAGGTGCAGACCTTCATCACTGCCACCGGTGTTGAGGGACTGAATGCTGATAAATTAAAGGGTGCAATCCTGTATCATGTTCATGGCGGCAAAGTGGGGCTATAAAGAGCGGAGGAAGACCATGTATATTCATTTGGGCGGAGAAAAAATTATTCGATCCTCAGAGCTGATTGCTATATTTGATATATCGATTGAAAAGTCCTCCAAGGTATCGAAGCAGTTTATGACTCATTCCCAGCAGGATAAGAAGCTGGAACGCATTGGTGAAGAGGAAGCGAAGTCTATAGTCGTGACCAGGAATACTGTCTACTACTCCCCGATCTCCTCCTCCACTCTCAAAAAAAGAGCCAAGATCTTGTTAGAAATATAGGTTTCGTAAGCTACAGGAGATAATCTGAAAGAAGTAGGTGAAGGCATGTCAATGAATCAACCGACATATGATGAGAGCCAGATTCAGGTACTGGAAGGGCTGGAAGCGGTTCGGAAACGTCCCGGCATGTATATTGGCTCCACCAGCTCCAAAGGTCTGCATCATTTGGTCTGGGAGGTTGTCGATAATAGTATCGATGAGGCGCTGGCAGGTTTTTGCGACCGGATTCAAGTCAAAATTCACGAGGATAACAGCATCACTGTTGTTGACAACGGACGGGGAATTCCAGTCGGTGAGAACGTCAAGCTGAAGAAGTCCACGCTTGAGGTAGTCATGACAGTCCTGCATGCCGGTGGTAAGTTTGGCGGCGGGGGCTATAAGGTATCCGGCGGTCTGCATGGTGTCGGGATCTCTGTTGTTAACGCACTGTCTGAGAAGGTAGTGGTTACCGTCAAACGTGACGGTCATGTCTATCAGCAGGAATACAACCGCGGCGTGCCGCAATACGACATCAGAGTTATCGGAGACTCCGAAGAGACAGGGACCACGACTACTTTTCATCCGGACCCTGACATTTTTACTGAAACAACTACGTTTGAATACAATACGCTTCTTACCCGTATCCGTGAGCTGGCCTTCCTCAACAAGGGCATTGAGCTGTCCCTGCTGGATGAGCGGACCGGCGTCGACAATACGTTCAGGTATGACGGCGGTATTGTGGAATATGTGAAATACCTCAACGAGAAAAAAGAAGCGCTTCATGAGGAACCGATCTACGTGGAAGGCTCACGGGATATGATTGCGGTTGAAGTCGCCCTCCAATATAACGATTCATACACAGAGAACATCTATTCGTTCGCTAATAATATCAATACCCATGAGGGCGGAACACATGAATCCGGCTTCAAGAGCGCCTTGACGCGGATCATCAATGACTACGCGCGTAAGGCCGGCGTAATCAAGGACAGCAGCCAGAATCTGACCGGGGATGATGTCCGTGAAGGTCTGACGGCGATTATCTCCGTCAAGATTCCTGAGCCGCAGTTCGAAGGCCAGACCAAGACCAAGCTCGGCAACAGTGAAGTCCGCGGGATTGTAGAATCGCTGTTCGGAGAGAAGCTGCAGGAGTTCCTGGAAGAGAATCCTGCGGTCTCACGCAAGGTGCTGGAGAAGTCCCTGCAGGCTTCCCGTGCCCGTGAAGCAGCCCGCAAGGCCCGAGAGCTGACCCGCCGCAAGAGCGCGCTTGAAGTCAGCGCCCTGCCGGGTAAGCTGGCAGACTGCTCCTCTAAAGATGCGTCCATCAGTGAGCTGTACATCGTCGAAGGTGACTCCGCAGGCGGATCTGCCAAGCAGGGCCGGGACCGCCACTTCCAGGCCATCCTGCCGCTGCGCGGCAAGATCCTGAACGTGGAAAAGGCCCGGCTGGACCGGATCTTGTCCAATGCGGAAATCCGGGCGATTATTACCGCACTCGGAACCGGGATCAGTGATGATTTCGACCTCACGAAGGCACGTTACCACAAGGTTGTCATCATGACCGATGCGGACGTCGACGGCGCCCATATCCGAACACTGCTGCTGACCTTCTTCTACCGCTACATGCGGAAGATTGTTGACGCAGGATATATCTATATCGCTCAGCCGCCGCTCTTCAAGATCGAGCGCAACAAGGTGGTGCGCTATGCACAGACCGAGAAGGAGCGCGATGAGATCATTGCTGCCTTCGGCGAGAATGTAAAGGTTAACGTTCAGCGCTACAAGGGTCTGGGTGAGATGAATGCTGCTCAGCTATGGGACACCACGATGGACCCTGAGAGCCGCACCATGCTGCAGGTGACCATTGAGGACGCCATGCTGGCGGACAGCATTTTTGATACGCTGATGGGTGACAATGTCGAACCGCGCCGCGAATTCATTCAGGAGCATGCCCAAACGGTTAAGAACCTGGATATTTAAAGAGCACATAGCGAACCTCCGGATTATCCCTTGCGGATGAAACCGGAGGTTTTTTGTTAATACAGAGGGTATATGGCTTGCCGCTTGAATACATAGAGCTAGATCTTCGATATTCGCTTGCGGCGGCTGGTTACCGGCTTTCGGTTAGGCTTCAACCGGCCATAGGCCACAGCATAACGGTGGATTTTGCGGTAAATTGCTTTGTTTGGGAACAATTTGAAGACAATGATGGAGGGTAAGGTGTTTACTTCGAGCAGCCATAGATCGTGATGCTGGTCCATGGCAACATCAAGCCCCAGCTCCTTAAGACCCGGATAAGCCGTTTCCAGCTGAGCTCCGACCCGGACGCCCAGAGATTTGAGCTGCTGGGTCGTCGCAGACAGTTCGTCACTGGTCATATGCTCCTTGAACAGGGTATCTACCGGAAAAACACTGCCCCCGCTGTGATAATTCGTGATCACCTTCTGCGGTGCGGCGACCCGGCCAAGCATGCCTGTAGTCTCCCAACTGCCCTGGGGATTCTTTTGGGTAAGCACCCGCAGATCGAAGGGGCGCTCCTGATGCTGCAGCAGATCAATGCCCTGCTGGACCAGATAGCCGCGGTCTTTAATCCGGGGCACAAGTGCGGTATGAAGTTCTTCGGGGCTATTAAATACCTCGGCGTCCTTCGCATACCTGAGAATATACATCAGCTTTGGCTCTGCCGGTACCTCTGCTTCACTGTCCGCAGCTGTTGTCTCTGGTTCACGGCTCTCTGCCTGTTGCCCGCTGGGACTTAAGTGTACGATCCTCTGCTCGGCTCTCATTACTCCGCTGCCATAGGTGCCGCGGTCGGGCTTTATATATACCGTGCCGTGTAGATGAAGCATTTCTATCAGATCCTCCAGGCCGTATTTGCGCGTTTCCGGAATGTAGACCGAGAGCTGACGGTTTTGCAGAATGACTTTCGTTTTTGCCCATTTGCTGGACACGCGTTGAATCTTCATGTTCTGCCTCCGTTTCTTTACGCATAGCGAATTTTCAGGACAAGAAAGCAAAATAATGTTATAATATAAGGATATGAGATTATGCTTTTTTGGACGAAAACAGGGGCATGAAGCCTATCCTCTTGTCTCTACAGTCTATGTACTGAAGACACCAGCGGAGAGGGCGTATACCCTTATCCGTACTAAAAGAAAATCAATATAGACGATAACAGGCTATCATGTTTAATTGTGCTGGTTTTGTGAAAGTAATATAATATAGGGTAGCGGTTTTTAACTGAAGGAGGTCCACCAACTCATGGCTGAACAAAATAACCCGCAAATCAAAGATCGGGACATTGGCGTTGAAATGCGCGAATCCTTTATGGATTACGCAATGAGCATCATTGTAAGCCGGGCTTTGCCGGATGTGCGGGATGGACTTAAGCCTGTTCACCGACGCATTTTGTTTGCGATGTCGGAACTTGGAATGTCCTCGGATAAGCCACACAAGAAATCAGCTAGAATCGTCGGTGAGGTTATCGGTAAGTATCACCCTCACGGTGACTCGGCGGTCTATGAAACAATGGTACGTATGGCACAGGATTTCTCCATGCGCTATATGCTTGTAGACGGTCATGGTAACTTCGGTTCGATTGACGGAGACATGGCGGCTGCAATGCGTTATACAGAAGCACGGTTGTCCAAAATTGCCGGGGAAATGCTCCGTGACCTGAACAAGGAGACCGTTGACTTTGCGCCCAACTATGACGGTGAAGAGAACGAGCCTGTAGTCCTGCCGGCACGTTACCCCAATTTGCTGGTCAATGGTGTAGGCGGGATTGCGGTGGGGATGGCAACCAATATTCCTCCGCATAATCTCGGTGAGGTCATTGACGGTGTGCAGGCGATGATCAAGAATCCTGATATTACGCCTATGGAGCTTATGGAATATATTCAAGGCCCGGATTTCCCGACGGCCGGATATATTCTGGGCCGTGAAGGCATCCGTCAGGCTTACCGTACTGGACGCGGATCGGTTACTATGCGTGCCAAAGCGGTTATTGAAGAGAATAACGGCAAGGCCCGGATTATTGTGCATGAGCTTCCTTATCAGGTCAACAAGGCCCGGCTCGTGGAGAAGATTGCGGAACTGGTGCGTGAGAAGCGCATCGAGGGCATTACGGATCTGCGTGATGAGTCTGACCGTAACGGAATGCGCGTAGTGGTTGAAATGAGACGGGATGTGAATCCGAGCGTTGTACTTAACAATCTCTACAAGCATACTTCCATGCAGTCCACCTTCGGGATCAACATGCTGGCTATTGTCAACAATGAACCGAAGATTCTGAATCTGCGCGATGTACTGTATCACTATCTGCAGCATCAGATCGAAGTCATCCGCCGCCGGACAATCTTCGACCTTAAGAAGGCGGAAGCACGGGCGCATATTCTGGAAGGGCTGCGTATTGCCCTGGATCATCTGGATGAAGTCATTGCCCTGATCCGTGCCTCACGCACAACCGACATTGCCCGGGAAGGTCTGATGGAGACCTTCAGTCTAAGCGTAGAGCAGGCCCAAGCGATTCTCGATATGCGGATGCAGCGCCTGACCGGTCTGGAACGCGAGAAGATCGAGAACGAATATAACGAGCTGTTGGCCAAAATTGCTGAATACCGTGAGATTCTGGCCAATGAGCATCTCGTGCTGGATATTATCAGCAATGAGCTGCAGGAGATCCGGGATAAGTACTCCGATGACCGCCGTACAGAAATTACCGTTGGGGAAGAAAGCATCCTCGACGAGGATCTGATTCCGCGTGAAGAGGTTGTTATCACGATTACCCACACCGGCTACATCAAACGTCTTCCGGTCAACACCTACCGCAGCCAGAAGCGCGGCGGACGCGGTGTCATCGGGATGGACACCAAGGACCAGGACTTTGTGGAGCATCTCTTCGTGAGTAACTCCCATAACTACCTGATGTTCTTCACTGATAAGGGTAAGGTGTACCGGATTAAGGCTTATGAGATTCCGGAGCTTGGGCGGACTGCCCGGGGAACGCCGATCATCAACCTGATTCAAATCGAGCAGGGCGAGAAGATCAGCGCGGTCATCCAGGTGGAGGAAGCGGACAGTGACAAGTATCTGTTCTTCGCTACCCGTGAGGGAATTGTGAAGAAGACGCCTCTGGAGGATTACAACAACATCCGTAAGGGTGGTCTGATTGCAATCAATCTCCGTGAGGAGGATTCACTGATTGAGGTGAAGCTGACGGATGGCGAGCAGAATCTGATTATCGGTACTGCACGTGGAATGTCGATTACCTTCTCGGAGAACGATGTGCGTTCCATGGGCCGAAGCGCTACCGGGGTTAAGGGGATCACGCTTGATTCCAATGACCATGTTATTGGTATGGATTGTGTAGACCAGGAGCTTGAGGTGCTGATCGTAACCACCAAGGGCTATGGTAAGCGGACACCTGCTGCTGACTACCGGTCCCAGACCCGCGGCGGTAAAGGTATCAAGACCATTAATCTTACGGATAAGAACGGACCGGTTGTCGGGCTGAAGGTTGTCAAGCAGGACGAGGACCTGATGATTATTACGACCAGTGGTACCCTGATCCGTACCAGTATGGACGGAATATCCACTATGGGCCGTTATGCGCAGGGTGTTAAGCTGATTAACATCCGTGAGGATGATGCTGTAGCTACACTGTGCAGAGCGGACAAAGAGGATGAAGAGCTGTCTGAGCATGAGGACGGCGAGGACATTCAAGGAGCTCCGGTAGAAGGCGAAGGCGATATTGAAGCCAGCCAGCCTGAAGCGGATGTCTTGAACGAAGAAGACAACCTCGAATAAGGATTGCAGGAGAGCATGGATTTCTGATTGTATAGAAATCCGTGCTCTTTTTTATACCCTATCAAGAGATGAACGGGGAATTCTCTATCTAGCCGCTTCCCGGGTTCCATACTATAATTAGAGAATTACAGGTGTCACCGACATAAAGGGGCTTAGGCTAATGCCAAACATATCCGTTGGAGAAATTAAAGCGGGTTCAAAGATTATAAAGGATGTAATTACTCCTTTAGGAGGAGTATTATTTGGGAAGGGTAAGATCATTCTCCCCCGGGATATTGAGATTTTACAGGCTTTTTTAATTGGACAGGTTGAGATTGAAGGGGCGCAAGGGGAAGACAAACCGGCAGAGAGCGCTAAACCGGCAGTGAAGCAGCAAGCGGCCAAGGCAGGTGCTCTGATTAATGAATCGGTGCTGGCCAAGAGTAATTCTCCGCTTCACGATGAGTATGAGAAAATGCTGGTGCTTATCAAGCAAAGCTACCGTGCAGCGGCCGCTGCGGCTCTTCCGATCTTTGAACTGCGGAGTCAGCTCGAGCTGCTGATTACCCATTTGAAGGATTACCATGTCTTAAAGTTTGCGCCGCGTGTGCTATTTGACCAGGAATATAACTATCATAATGCTGTTTTGTCTGCCCTAACCTCCTATCGTATTGCCCAGTGGTGCGGGTATCCGCAGAAGGACTGGATGCAGGCTGCTTTTGCCGGCTTGCTGCACGATATAGGTAACATTAAGGTAGATGAAGCGCTGCTGCTGAAGCCAACCCCTCTAAGCAGCGCAGAGATTGACGAGGTACGCAGGCACACTACATACGGTTATCAGTTGCTGCGCAATGTGACAGCCATTAACGAAGGGGTTAGACTCGCCGCCTTGCAGCACCATGAGAAGATAGACGGTTCAGGGTATCCGCTTAGGCTGGACGGCAGCCAGATTCATTTCTACGCCAAGATTGTGGCAGTCGCCGATATCTTCCATGCCATGACGCTGGGAAAAGCCTACAGAAAGGCACAGTCGCCTTATCTCGTATTGGAGCAGCTGCAAAAGGAGAGCTTTGGGAAGCTTGATCCGGTAATCGTACAGACCTTCATTCAAAAGACAACAGACCTGTATAACGGTACACGGATACGGCTCAGCGACGGACGTCACGGGGAAATCATCTTTACCGACCGTAACAACCCGACGAGGCCCATGGTTCAAGTTGAAGGAAACATCGTTAATCTGATCAATGAACGGGAGCTGCACATTCAGGAGATTATTGCTTAAGTACGCGGACAGCGGAGTAGAGCTATGCTAACTTGTTTGCCTGGCTATGGCTGGTTAGGGAAGGCGTAGCTTTAGTTAATGATTTTGAAATAATGCTTGCAATGAATTCTTATCCGTGATATATTCTATTTCTGGCCGCGAAACATCAACGCCGGGCTCGAAAAGAAGTTAAAAAAAGAGCTTGCATTGATCGGCTGAATGTGATATATTATAAGAGTTGCTGGTGACGCGGTAATCGTCGCTGACAACGAGCTTGATCTTTGAAAACTGAACAACGAGTGAGTATCTGGAGATCACTTCGGTGAGATCCAAAATTAGAGAATGTAACAATTCTCGTCAGATGTTTCAAAATGAGCAATCGCTCTTTCTAAATACCAATTTGGAGAGTTTGATCCTGGCTCAGGACGAACGCTGGCGGCGTGCCTAATACATGCAAGTCGAGCGGAGTCTGAGAGGAAGCTTGCTTCCTTTCAGACTTAGCGGCGGACGGGTGAGTAACACGTAGGCAACCTGCCCTCAAGGCTGGGATAACTACCGGAAACGGTAGCTAATACCGGATAATTTCTTTCTTCTCCTGAGGAGAGAATGAAAGGCGGAGCAATCTGCTGCTTGGGGATGGGCCTGCGGCGCATTAGCTAGTTGGTGGGGTAACGGCCCACCAAGGCGACGATGCGTAGCCGACCTGAGAGGGTGAACGGCCACACTGGGACTGAGACACGGCCCAGACTCCTACGGGAGGCAGCAGTAGGGAATCTTCCGCAATGGGCGCAAGCCTGACGGAGCAACGCCGCGTGAGTGATGAAGGTTTTCGGATCGTAAAGCTCTGTTGCCAGGGAAGAACGTCCGGTAGAGTAACTGCTGCCGGAGTGACGGTACCTGAGAAGAAAGCCCCGGCTAACTACGTGCCAGCAGCCGCGGTAATACGTAGGGGGCAAGCGTTGTCCGGAATTATTGGGCGTAAAGCGCGCGCAGGCGGTTATTTAAGTCTGGTGTTTAAACCTTGGGCTCAACCTGAGGTCGCACTGGAAACTGGGTGACTTGAGTACAGAAGAGGAAAGTGGAATTCCACGTGTAGCGGTGAAATGCGTAGATATGTGGAGGAACACCAGTGGCGAAGGCGACTTTCTGGGCTGTAACTGACGCTGAGGCGCGAAAGCGTGGGGAGCAAACAGGATTAGATACCCTGGTAGTCCACGCCGTAAACGATGAGTGCTAGGTGTTAGGGGTTTCGATACCCTTGGTGCCGAAGTTAACACAGTAAGCACTCCGCCTGGGGAGTACGGTCGCAAGACTGAAACTCAAAGGAATTGACGGGGACCCGCACAAGCAGTGGAGTATGTGGTTTAATTCGAAGCAACGCGAAGAACCTTACCAGGTCTTGACATCCAACTAACGAAGCAGAGATGCATCAGGTGCCCTTCGGGGAAAGTTGAGACAGGTGGTGCATGGTTGTCGTCAGCTCGTGTCGTGAGATGTTGGGTTAAGTCCCGCAACGAGCGCAACCCTTGACTTTAGTTGCCAGCAGGTTGAGCTGGGCACTCTAGAGTGACTGCCGGTGACAAACCGGAGGAAGGTGGGGATGACGTCAAATCATCATGCCCCTTATGACCTGGGCTACACACGTACTACAATGGCCGGTACAACGGGAAGCGAAGCCGCGAGGTGGAGCCAATCCCAGCAAAGCCGGTCTCAGTTCGGATTGCAGGCTGCAACTCGCCTGCATGAAGTCGGAATTGCTAGTAATCGCGGATCAGCATGCCGCGGTGAATACGTTCCCGGGTCTTGTACACACCGCCCGTCACACCACGAGAGTTTACAACACCCGAAGTCGGTGGGGTAACCCGCAAGGGAGCCAGCCGCCGAAGGTGGGGTAGATGATTGGGGTGAAGTCGTAACAAGGTAGCCGTATCGGAAGGTGCGGCTGGATCACCTCCTTTCTATGGAGAATCGTCTTCTGCAATGAAGACATTCAAATCTTAAATCTAGCCGGTCGGCTAGTTACTCACTCGTTGGTCAGTTTTGAGAGCTCAAACTCTCACGCAAGAAACTTGATCCTTGAAAACTGGATACCGAAACGAATTTGCGTTTTAGAACATTCCTTTAAGCTGAACTTGTGTAAACAAGTTTTGAAGTTTTTAGCGATACTGAGCGATGGTTTTGGATTATGAGGGACTTTTGGCTTTGAATATTCTAGCAGGCGGAGTGATCCGGTTGCGCTATTCAAAACAAGATGAGCGAATAAGCCAATACCGGAGCGATTTGGTTAAGCTACTAAGAGCACACGGAGGATGCCTAGGCGCCAGGAGCCGACGAAGGACGTGGCGAACAACGAAACTGCCTCGGGGAGCTGTAAGCAAGCTTTGATCCGGGGGTGTCCGAATGGGGAAACCCAGCTGTGGTAATTCGCAGTTACTCGTATCTGAATACATAGGATACGCAGAGGCAGACCAGGGGAACTGAAACATCTAAGTACCCTGAGGAAGAGAAAACAATAGTGATTCCGTCAGTAGCGGCGAGCGAACGCGGAACAGCCTAAACCAAGGGGCTTGCCCCTTGGGGTTGTGGGACGTCTCACATGGAGTTACAAAGGAATACGGTAGGCGAAGAGGTCTGGAAAGGCCCGCGATAGAGGTAAAAGCCCTGTAGCCGAAATGGTATTCTCTCCGAGACGGATCCCGAGTAGTGCGGGGCACGTGAAACCCCGTATGAATCCAGCAGGACCATCTGCTAAGGCTAAATACTACCTGGCGACCGATAGTGAAACAGTACCGTGAGGGAAAGGTGAAAAGCACCCCGGAAGGGGAGTGAAATAGAACCTGAAACCGTGTGCTTACAAAAAGTCAGAGTCCTCTTTATGGATGATGGCGTGCCTTTTGTAGAATGAACCGGCGAGTTACGTTTAACATGCAAGGTTAAGGTGAGAAGCCGGAGCCGCAGCGAAAGCGAGTCTGAATAGGGCGACTAAGTATGTGGACGTAGACCCGAAACCGTGTGATCTACCCCTGTCCAGGGTGAAGGTGCGGTAACACGCACTGGAGGCCCGAACCCACGCATGTTGAAAAATGCGGGGATGAGGTGGGGGTAGCGGAGAAATTCCAATCGAACTCGGAGATAGCTGGTTCTCCCCGAAATAGCTTTAGGGCTAGCCTCGGTGAATGGAGTGGTGGAGGTAGAGCACTGATTGGGTGCGGGGCCCGCAAGGGTTACCAAGCTCAGTCAAACTCCGAATGCCATTACCTTCTTGCCGGGAGTCAGACAGTGAGTGCTAAGATCCATTGTCAAAAGGGAAACAGCCCAGACCATCAGCTAAGGTCCCCAAGTGTGTGTTAAGTGGGAAAGGATGTGGAGTTGCACAGACAACCAGGATGTTGGCTTAGAAGCAGCCACCATTGAAAGAGTGCGTAATAGCTCACTGGTCGAGTGACTCTGCGCCGAAAATGTAACGGGGCTAAACACACCACCGAAGCTATGGCTAGATGCTTTGCATCTGGGGTAGGGGAGCGTTGTATGTGGGTTGAAGGTGTACCGTAAGGAGCGCTGGACAGCATACAAGTGAGAATGCCGGTATGAGTAACGAAAAGATCAGTGAGAATCTGATCCGCCGAAAGCCCAAGGTTTCCTGAGGAAGGCTCGTCCGCTCAGGGTAAGTCGGGACCTAAGGCGAGGCCGACAGGCGTAGTCGAAGGACAACAGTTTGAAATTACTGTACCACCGTAATCCGCTATGAGCGATGGGGTGACGCAGGAGGGTAGTGACGCGGACTGATGGATGTCCGTCTAAGCAGTGAGGCTGGTGTGTAGGCAAATCCGCACACCGTAAGGCTGGGCTGTGATGGGGAGCGAAAATTACAGTAGCGAAGGTCATGATCTCACACTGCCAAGAAAAGCCTCTAGCCAGGAGAAGGTGCCCGTACCGCAAACCGACACAGGTAGGCGAGAAGAGAATTCTAAGGCGCGCGGAAGAACTCTCGTTAAGGAACTCGGCAAAATGACCCCGTAACTTCGGGAGAAGGGGTGCCTCGGTAGGGTGAATAGCCCGAGGGGGCCGCAGTGAAAAGGCCCAAGCGACTGTTTAGCAAAAACACAGGTCTGTGCGAAGCCGTAAGGCGAAGTATACGGGCTGACGCCTGCCCGGTGCTGGAAGGTTAAGGGGAGCGGTTAGGAGCAATCCGAAGCTGTGAACCGAAGCCCCAGTAAACGGCGGCCGTAACTATAACGGTCCTAAGGTAGCGAAATTCCTTGTCAGGTAAATTCTGACCCGCACGAATGGCGTAACGACTTGGGCGCTGTCTCAACGAGAGATCCGGTGAAATTTTAATACCTGTGAAGATGCAGGTTACCCGCGACAAGACGGAAAGACCCCATGGAGCTTTACTGCAGCTTGATATTGAATTTGGGTACGATCTGTACAGGATAGGTGGGAGCCGTTGAAGCAGGAGCGCAAGCTTCTGTGGAGGCGCCGTTGGGATACCACCCTGATCGTATCTAGGTTCTAACCTGGTACCGTAACCCGGTACGGGGACCGTGTCAGGCGGGCAGTTTGACTGGGGCGGTCGCCTCCTAAAGAGTAACGGAGGCGTTCAAAGGTTCCCTCAGAATGGTTGGAAATCATTCGCAGAGTGCAAAGGCATAAGGGAGCTTGACTGCGAGACCTACAAGTCGAGCAGGGACGAAAGTCGGACTTAGTGATCCGGTGGTACCGCATGGAAGGGCCATCGCTCAACGGATAAAAGCTACCCTGGGGATAACAGGCTTATCTCCCCCAAGAGTCCACATCGACGGGGAGGTTTGGCACCTCGATGTCGGCTCATCGCATCCTGGGGCTGAAGTAGGTCCCAAGGGTTGGGCTGTTCGCCCATTAAAGCGGTACGCGAGCTGGGTTCAGAACGTCGTGAGACAGTTCGGTCCCTATCTGTCGTGGGCGCAGGAAATTTGAGAGGAGCTGTCCTTAGTACGAGAGGACCGGGATGGACGTACCGCTGGTGCATCAGTTGTTCCGCCAGGAGCATGGCTGAGTAGCTACGTACGGACGGGATAAGCGCTGAAAGCATCTAAGCGTGAAGCCCCCCTCAAGATGAGATTTCCCAACATGTAAGACCCCTTGAAGACGACGAGGTAGATAGGTTGGAGGTGGAAGTGCAGCAATGCATGGAGCTGACCAATACTAATCGGTCGAGGGCTTATCCAAAAAACTACCCCAAAAAGTGAAGATGACGCTGACGAAGCGGATTCCGAGTACTTTCCGGGGGCCCCGTAAGAAGGGCGAGCGCAGATTCGTTTCGGATTCAGTTTTCAGGAATCAAATTCCTGAACGATTTTAAGCTGCATGTCCTTTCTAAGGATTGATATTTTGCGGGAGTGATCTCACAGATGTCCACGCAGCGCAAAAATCATGTTTGGTGGCGATAGCGGAGGGGTTCCACACGTACCCATCCCGAACACGACCGTTAAGCCCTCCAGCGCCGATGGTACTTGGACCGAAGGGTCCTGGGAGAGTAGGACGTTGCCAAGCACTTAAGAGCCATTGTCGATAATTCGACAATGGTTTTTTTGTATGCCCGCATATTTAGAAAGGCGGGAAGAGATAAGAGATTTTAGTATAAAAACGCTTACAAACGAGTGACATTTTTGTTACCGACGAGGCGATGGTTCCAAGTATAATGGAAAAGTGCAATAAATAAGCAAAAACCTTAATACGAATGAACTACGTATAAATTCTATCTTGGAGTTTTCTTGCGTCTTTAGATGCATGGTAGAGGTAAGGAGGATTTAAGGTATGAAGAGAACTCAACCTTTGTGGATATTAGTTATTCTTTGTATAGTCGGAGCAATGCTGGCGGGTTGCAGCACGAAGGAGCCGGCATGGGAGACTTTTAACGGTGCACTTAATGAGGAGGAATTTCCCGTTCCCAAAGAGGCAAGCTCACCCGATAGAACAACTACAAACGTAGCCATGGACTATGTACGGTACTCCCTGCCGGGGTTGAAGGAGAAGAATGGCGTCCCGGAGCCTTATCTTGCAGCCATTAAGGCGTGGGGCTGGGAAGAGCAGGAACAGAAAGCAGACGATTCCGGGAGCTCCCGTGTTTTTCAGAAAGAAGGACTTATTGTACACCTGACCGTGTATGATGACTATTTCATCGTGATGATTCCGAAGGAAAAGAAGGTCACCACCAAAGGCTTGAAGAACAGATAAACAATCGCCGTCCGGTTATGGATGGCGATTGTTTTGCGTGCCTGCTGGCCGCTTAAATATAGCGCTATGTATATCTGGTTGGATTACTGGGCGTAATAGGAGGCGTCTGCCGCACCCAACTTGAGCATCCCGTCTTTGGCTACACTTCTTAACCGCAGCAGCGCATACAGACGGGGGAGCAGCAGCCACAGGTGGCATACCGCCAGCGAAGCCGTGAAGGCGGGCGGAGCCCAGACGATGAAGAGTGCGGCTATACAGAGACCGATCCAGAGATTATGCAGCTGTACGGTGCGGAAGATGCCGTAGTTGATATATTGATCAGGCATGTAACCGGGCCAGGGCAGGCGCAGGGACAACCTCCAGCGTTTGGCGATAGGGTGTCCGCTAATCAGCAGTACGGAGCGTGAGATGACATACTGAATCCACAGCATGACAGGTCCGGCTATAATCATGAACAGGATACTCAGCCAGGAGAGAAAGACACTTTCGAGCACAAGGCATATAAAGGGCAGGGTGATATAGACCCGCAGCAGAAAGGCTGTAATAGTAATTTTTTTGATAAGCTTGTATTGATAGAATGTAGCGGCACCTTTGGTGTTTGGTTCCATACCTGGAATTCGGACCTCCTCGCAAGTTCTCTTGTTATTATTATCGGCCTGCTACTGCGTTTTATTAAACAACGGGCTTAGATTCACCGAATGGGTAGCAGGCGAATATATATATTTCAGGCTATGAAGGATTAGGAAAAAACTATGAAAAGGTTTAAAATGATAGAAGGTGTACCATACTGTTCTTAAAAGAGTCAAGGTGGGATGAAAATGGAACAGCAAACCGGGCAGGCCTGCATTATCTGCGGGCAGGAAAAGGAAGAAGGCATTGTGATTGTCTCACATTTCATCTGTGAGGATTGTGAGAGTGAGATGGTGCGTACAGAGGCTGAGGATGTGAAATACAACTTTTTCATTAGCCGGATGAAGAAGATCAACCTGCGTATGCATGCTTAATGCGCGAATTGCAGTACCTGTAAAAAGCAACATATAAAGAGCGGGCGGTGAATCTGTGTCGCGTTGGCTGCAAATACAAAGTTCCTCTTAACGGCTTCTCCGCCCTGACCGGGTGAGGGGAGCCGTTTTATTGCTTGTGCGTCCCTTTGCGGAAGTGATAGGCGTTTGGGTGTATTTGCGTTAAAATAGAAGGTAACCCCCAGGGAAGGAAGAATCTATGGACAAGCTACAGCCTGGCAGGGCACCTGTATACGAAATGCTGGAACAATATAGACTTAAGGGTAATATATCTTATCATGTGCCGGGTCACAAGAACGGGGAGGCTTACCGGAATACTGTCAGTGCAAAAAGTGCGGGATATCTGGCGGAAGTGATGCGTTACGATGTGACGGAGATTACCGGAACGGATGACCTTCATCATCCGGAAGGGGTAATAAGAGAAGCACAGGAGCTGGCCGCAGACTGTTATGGAGCAGAGGAGAGCTATATGCTGGTGGGCGGCAGCACCGCGGGTAATCTGGCTCTGATCCTGACGGTCTGTGCTGAGCCCGGAAGCCTGCTTCTATTGCAGCGCAACGTCCACAAGTCCGTAATCCATGGACTGATGCTGGCAGGAGCGCGTGCAGTCTTCCTGGAGCCGCAGATTGATCCGGGCAGCGGACTCGCCGTAGCGCCGTCGGCTGAGACGGTGCAGGAGGCGCTGAACGCCTATCCGGAGGCAGCCGGCGTCCTGGTCACTATGCCGAACTACTACGGCATGGGCATTGACCTTGCGCCCCTCGCGCAGGCCTGTCACCAGAGCGGCGTGCCGCTGCTGGTGGATGAGGCGCACGGTGCTCATTACGGGCAGCACCCGGCGCTTCCGGCCGGGGCGCTTGCAGGGGGTGCGGACGGCGTGGTGCAGTCCACGCATAAGATGCTGACGGCGCTGACGATGGGCGCCATGCTGCATGTACAAGGGCCATGGCTTGACCGTGCGCTGCTGCGGCAGCGCCTGGCCATGGTGCAGAGCTCCAGCCCATCCTACCCCGTGATGGCTTCGCTCGATCTGGCCCGGCGTCTGCTGCACAGCCAGGGCGCCGGTGCCTTCACGGCGGGGCTCGCCGCCGTGGATGTCCTGCGGCGCGGCCTGGCGGAGCTGCCGCGCTTCGGGCTGCTGCAGCCGGCTTCGCTGCTGCAGCCTGTCTGCGGCGATGCGGGCGCCGCAGGAGTGAATACGCCGCCGTTGCGCGGGGCGGCGTACGTGACCCAGGACCCCTTTAAGGCGGTCATTTATGACGCCGTAGGGGTCCTGGGGGGCTTCGAGCTGCAGCGCAGGCTCGAAGAGAGGGGGATCGTGCCGGAGATGAGCGACGACCGGCACGTGGTGCTGGCCTTCAGCCTCGGCTCGAAGGCTGAAGAGGCAGCGCAGCTGCTGGCAGCGCTGCAGGACATTGCAGCGCAGACCTCCTTGGCAGCGCCGCAGAAAGGCGGGGCCGCGGCCTCCTCAGACCTTGATCTTACCGCTGGTGCAGAATCTGTCACTGGCCTTGAACCTACCGCTGGCGCAGAAGCAGTCACTGGCCCTGAGCCTACCGCTGGAACTAATCATATCTCTGATCTTCAAATTGTCACTGACCTTGATCTTACCGCTGGCTCCGGCCAGTCTACTTACACGGACACCGCAGCTCATGCTTCCCAAGGCGGAGAATCCACCTCCAGCACACGGACCGCAGCCCAGGCAGCGTCATATAATAGCAGAGAAGGAGATTCATCTTGCCCAGCGGATATTTCCACGTGGAACAATTTCGACATTCCGGCAGTATCAGCTCCGGTAGCGTTCTCTACCCGGCCAGTGGCTGAGGGGGAGACAGAGACTATAGCACTTGAGACAAGTGCGGGCAGGATTGCGGCGGAGATGGTTATTCCCTATCCGCCAGGCATTCCGCTTTTATATCCCGGAGAGAGCATTGCTGCGTCCGTCTGTGACAGGCTGATCCGCCTGCGAACAGGCGGGGCGAAATTCCAGGCCTGTGCTGATCCGGCCTTACAGCATATTAAGGTATACAACATTCAGAAGGGCGGAGAAGTATAAGTGAAGCGAGAAGGATTCTTCATTACACTGGAGGGAGGCGACGGCTCAGGCAAAACAACCGTACTGGGCAGGGTGGCAGCTTATCTGCAGAACCATTCCATGCCCTACTTAATCACCCGTGAACCGGGAGGCATTGAGATTGCCGAGAAGATCCGCTCTATTATCCTCGACCCGGCGCATACGGCGATGGATGCCCGGACAGAGGCACTCCTGTATGCGGCAGCAAGAAGCCAGCATCTGGCGGAGGTGGTAGAGCCTGCTCTGCGGGAGGGGATTACTGTGCTCTGCGACCGTTTTGTAGACAGCAGTCTGGTCTACCAGGGGTACGCCCGAGGGCTGGGCATCGAAGAGGTGCGGGAAATTAACCGGTTCGCGACTGGCGGGAGAATGCCCGATCTTACCTTTTACCTGGATGTAGATCCCGAGGTGGGCCTGTCCCGGATTGCCGCCAACCAGAACCGGGAAGTGAACCGGCTGGATCTGGAGAGCCTTGAGTTCCATCAGAAGGTAAAAGCGGGTTATGAGCTGGTAACCAGCTCCGATCCGCAGCGGATTGTGGTGCTTGATGCGAATCGTCCCATCCATATGGTGGAGCAGGATATTGTACGTGTACTGAAGGACAGGATATTAAAGGATTTCTAAGGTGTTTTGTCAAATAAACAATAGAGGTATAATGATTGAACAGGGCTTCTCTCCAGATTGAATCAATACTGTGCGGAAAGCCTGTGAACATAACTAATAGGAGGGGATACGAAGATGAATTTGATCATTGCAATTATCCAGGATAAAGACAGCAACCGGCTATCCAGTGAACTGGTGAAGGCGAACTTCCGTGCCACCAAGCTGGCCAGTACTGGCGGATTTCTCCGTGCGGGTAACACTACCTTTTTGATTGGGGTAGATGATATTCAGGTGGATGCCGTACTCACTGTAATCCGTAACAGCTGCAAAGTGCGCGAGCAACTGGTCACTCCGGTTACGCCGATGAGCGGCACGACAGATTCCTATTTGCCGCTTCCTGTTGAAGTGCAGGTGGGCGGAGCTACCGTATTCGTACTTCCCGTCGATCGTTTCGAGCATTATTGAGCATAATGAAGATCAACCCGGGCTACAGGCCCTTAAAAAGCGAAATGCTGACCACGGAGGCTGAGAGGCGTCCGGTCCAGCAAAAAAACTTCAACGATGTATTTCAACAGCAAAGCCAGCAGAAAACTATAGATGAGTTGAACCGTCAGATTAAAGATATCCAGCTGCAAGGCGACCGGCTCTCCAAATCCATGACTGTACGTGAGCTGTCGATCTACCGGAACCTGATCAAACGGTTTCTGGAGGAGACGGCCCGCCGCGGTGTGATCCTGAAGGACACCAAGGGCTGGGACCGGCGGGGCCGCGGCAAACGCTACAAGCTGCTTGAGGAGGTTGATGCGGCTCTGCTGAATATGGCAGATGATCTGCTGGACAGCGAGCAGGGCCGGATCGATCTCCTGGGACGGGTTGGCGAGATTCGCGGACTGCTGATTAACCTTTCTTTCTGACAACTTGGAGGAGCCTATGTCTTTTCATGAACTATTAGGCCAGGAGGATGCCAAGCGGCTGCTTCAGAATGCCTTACGTAAGGATGCTGTCAGCCATGCCTATCTGTTCACGGGTCCGGCAGGCAGCGGGCAGGTGAAGATGGCACTGACGTTCGCCCAGGCGATATTCTGTACCGCCAGCAAGGACGATGCCTGCGGAGAGTGCCTGGAATGCCGCAAGGTGGAGCATGGCAATCATCCTGATCTAACCCTGCTGCGTCCCGACGGGGCCAGTATTAAGATTGACCAGATTCGTGAGCTTCAGCGTGTTTTTTCCTACCGCTCGGAAGGGATTAACCCGAAGGTCTATATTATAGAAGGAGCGGACAAAATGACGGTGCAAGCCGCCAATAGTCTGCTGAAATTTCTGGAGGAGCCGCCAGCCCCGGCGGTTGGTATTCTGATTTCGGATAACAGCAGTTCCCTGCTTCCGACGATCCAGTCCAGAACCCAGCGTATTCCGTTTAGCCCGCTGCATCCGGATATTATGCTGCAGGCGTTGTCCGGTGAAGGGGTTCCGGTGCCGCTGGCGCGATGCGCGGTATCACTGACGGCCGGTCTTGACGGCTGCAGGGAACTTTTGGCACAGAATTGGTTTGCAGAAATGAGAAATCTAGTGTTACAATTAGCGAAGGAGTCTCTGGGCAAGGGCAGCACTGCAGTGGCAACTGCGGGTTCGAAGCTGTTCAAGACCGGACTTGGTGAACATTTGGATACTCTATTCAGCATGTTCCACTTATGGTTCAAAGATATGCTCTACTTCCTGCACCGAAAGCACGAAAGTATCGTTTTCATAGATCAGTTAGACTTTATTTCGAGGGCTGCCCGTCAGAGGAGTACGCAGCAGTGGGTGGCTTATATGGAATATGCGGCGGAGAGCAAGCGGAAGCTGCGTTCCAATGCCAATGCCCAGCTGTGTCTGGAGCAGTTTTTAATCCGGCTGGAAAGCTAGAGGTTCGGGTTATTTATAATAGATCCTCCGGGATATAATCCTCAGCCCTGGAAAGACCGGGTATAGCGGACGAGGAAGGACAAGCATGGATCATCAGGGAAGCAGTCTTGCTTAAGGGTTCCTTTTACCGTCAAACAAGGGGGTTAATTTTTGTACAGCGTAGTAGGTGTCCGCTTCAAAAAAGCGGGTAAAATATATTATTTCGATCCGCTTGATTTCCCGATTGAACGCGATCAATGCGTGATTGTAGAGACAGCAAGAGGAGTCGAATACGGTAAGGTTGTCGTAGGCAAAAAAGAGGTGCAGGAAGCTGACGTTGTACTGCCGCTCAAGAAAGTCATGCGTATTGCCGGCGAGACCGACGCGCGCGTGGTGGAAGAGAACAAGGGTGCAGCGAAGGATGCTTTTACCACCTGTTTAAATAAAATCCGCGATCATGGCCTCAAAATGAAGCTGGTGGATGTGGAGTTTACGTTTGACCGCAACAAGATTATTTTCTATTTCACGGCCGAGGGCCGCGTGGATTTCCGCGAGCTGGTGAAGGACCTGGCCAGTATTTTCCGTACCCGAATTGAGCTCCGGCAGATTGGTGTACGTGATGAAGCCAAGATGCTGGGCGGACTAGGCCCATGCGGACGGGTGCTCTGCTGCTCCTCCTGGCTTGGTGATTTCGAGCCGGTGTCCATCAAGATGGCGAAGGATCAGAATCTGTCGCTTAACCCGACCAAGATCTCGGGATTATGCGGACGGCTGATGTGTTGTCTGAAGTTTGAGCATGATAATTATGAGAGCACGAAGGAAGAAATGCCGGCTGTAGGCAAAATGGTCGTTACTTCAATGGGGGACGGCAAGGTAGTCGGTATCAATGCCGGCAGCCGTACAGTTCATGTGCAGCTGTTTGAAGTGGGTAAAGTTAAAGAACTTCCAATGGATGATGTTGTCGTCAAGTAAACCATTATAAGGTTACTTTCGGGGTGGAAACTTGGAGAAGAAAAATATATTTACACACATGCAGGAGATGGAAGCGCAGATGGATGAAATGCGCACCACTCTGGGCGATTGGAAGCAGACGGTCAAAGAGCTGATGGAAGCAAATCAGAAGCTGAGTCTGGAGAACGAGCAACTTCGTATCATATTGAAAAGGGAAGCGCCTGTAGATAAGGCCGCACTGTCTGCGGAGGCGGAGGCTATACTTGCTGCCGAAGGGAAAGAGGAGGTTGTCGGGGAAGGCTATGATAACCTGGCCCGGCTGTATCACGAAGGCTTCCACATCTGTAATGTCTACTTTGGGCATTTGCGGACGGAAGGCGATTGTCTGTTCTGCCTTTCTTTTCTTAATAAATGAGGATATCCAGCCGTAGGAGATTGTCGCCTACGGTTTTTTTGAATGTAAGGCTATGCTTCCGGAGCATATGCTCAACAAAAACTTTTAGGAGATTACATTACAATGACCCATTTAATAAACAATATACCAGTACCCTTGCATGAAGCAGAACGGATCGATGACCTGCTCACCCATGATCTGAGAATTATCCAGAGTGATGAAGTATTCAGCTTCTCGATGGACGCCGTGCTGCTTGCACGGTTCGCGGGTGTACCGCCGCGCGGACGGGTGCTTGACCTGTGTACGGGTAACGGAGTAATTCCTATGCTGCTGACTACACGGACGAAGGCCTCGATTGAAGGAATCGAGCTTCAGCCCCGTCTGGCAGACATGGCCCGGCGCAGTGTATCGCTTAACGGTCTGGAGGAGCGGGTGAAGATTCATGAGGGCGATTTGCGGGAGCTTCATCATACAGCGGGCTATGGCGTATACGATGCGATCACGGTGAATCCCCCTTATATGCCGCTGAATGGGAGCGATCTGAAGCTGAATTCTCATCAGGCGATGGCCCGCCATGAAATCGGTTGTACCCTGGAGGAGGTCATTCAAGCCTGTGTCCGGCTGGTCCGTACCGGAGGCAAAGTTAGCATGGTGCATAAGCCGCAGCGCCTCGCGGACATTATCAGTCTGATGCGGAAGCACCGGCTGGAGCCGAAGCTGATCCGCTTCGTACATCCCCGCGCCCATCTGGAAGCAAATATGGTTCTGATTGAGGCTGCGCGTGACGGGAGGCCGGAGGTGCGTTTACAACCGCCTTTAATCGTATATAATGAGGACAATCAATATTGCCCTGAGATTATGGATATTTATTACGGGAACAAAGAGGATACGAGCCAATGACCATACAATGCCAAAGCAGCTTTCAAAATAATAATGACGGAGTGAAGCCCGAAGGATGCGGAAGTCTGTATCTGGTGGCTACGCCGATTGGCAATCTGGAAGATATGACATATCGTGCAGTACGCATGCTGAAGGAATGCGATATTATCGCCGCTGAGGATACTAGGCAGACGCGTAAGCTGCTGAGCCATTTTGAAATTACACCGTCCATGCTGTTCAGTTACCATGAGCATAACAAGGCTGCCAGTGGACCGGAGCTGATACGCTATATAATAGAAGGTAAAAATTTGGCACTCGTCAGCGATGCCGGTCTGCCGGCGATTTCCGACCCTGGTGCTGATCTGGTAGCTCTGGCTGTCAGCCAGCAGATTCCGGTGATTCCGGTGCCTGGGGCGAATGCAGCATTGTCGGCTTTGATTGCCTCAGGACTGCCTACGGCCAGCTTTACATTCATCGGCTTCTTACCTAGGGAGCGCAAGGATATCCGTGCCGTTCTGACACCTCTGCGTTCTGCCCAAGGGACACTCCTCTTCTATGAGTCCCCGCACCGCGTTGCCAAGACCCTTGTTCATTTGCAGGAGGCCTTCGGCAACCGCCGGATCACACTAGCGCGTGAGCTGACTAAGCGGTATGAGGAGTTCCTGCGCGGAAGCATTGAGGAATGTCTGGCCTGGCTGGAGGAGCATCCCCCGCTTGGCGAATACGTGATCGTGCTGGAGGGAGAGAGTAAAGAGGAGGCCGAGCTGGCCGAGTCTTCCTGGTGGCGCCAGCTTAGTACCGGGGAACATGTGGCTCACTATGAAACCTCAGGCTTAACGCGTAAGGATGCTATGAAAAAGGCAGCGTCCGACCGTGGTTTGTCCAAGCGTGATATTTATAATGAACTGCTGGAGCGGAGTTAGAACACTGCGGTCTGTAGTTATTCCAATTCCAGAAAAAACCTAAAAATGGGTTTAATCATCTGAACATCCAATGAAATAAATGTATTACGTACACTTATATGGATTGTTTTGTCCCTTTTATTGGTTTTTTAATGTAGTTTATTACAACTGTTCCAATCGGGGGGGTGTTCTTTATGAGCGTTTGGCTTAGCGTAACGGACTGAGGTGCTTTTATCCGGGAAGAAAGTCGTCACTTGGGCGATTAACGGACCCCAAGGACCTTATCCCCTGCCATTCAGCTCCAAAACGACTCGTAGAAGGACGATAAGGTCGTCTGAGTCCGTTACGCTGCAAAAGGTGGCGTTCTCGTGGGAATAAGGTCTTTTCGGTCCGTTAGATTTTTTTTAAAAAAAGGGGTATCCGGGGAAAGTCCCCAAAAAGCACATAAAAAAAATACCTCCCGCGCGAACGGGAGGCCAAGGAGATATAAAAAGGTTAGAATTAACAATTGGATTAGTTCCTATTATACCCTATTTATTTTAGTTTGTCACAGGGGTAGGGATAGCCGAAATGCATTCATGGCAAACAATTTTACCCTTGAAGTAAGTTACATTCTCAGCATTGCCGCAGAAAATGCAAGCAGGCTCGTATTTCTTAAGCATGATCCGCTCACCGTCCACGTAAATCTCGAGCGCATCTTTTTCTCCAATGCCCAGGGTGCGACGCAATTCAATTGGAATAACGACCCGTCCAAGCTCATCTACCTTACGTACAATTCCTGTTGATTTCATCATTACAATCGTTGCTCCTCTCAATGTTCAAAAGCGTCATTATTCGACATTCTTCACTGTTTTATGATATTTATAATACCAACCATTCCCAAAACAGTCAACCTTTTTTCAGGCTAATTTTAAGGAATCTTTTGAGACTACATTTATTCCGCGTTTGACCGGGGAAATCACTCTAAAATAGCTTATGAAGATGTTGTCGATTTGGCAGTGTATAAATCGCTATTATTCGACAAATAGCGACAATGTAGTATATATAACAAGAAAAGGAGATGATTTCATGAAGCAACCGCTGTCAGAAGAGAAGGTATTTAAGGACCCGGTTCACAATTATATCCACGTACAGGACACTATTATCTGGAGACTGATCAATACTATGGAGTTCCAGCGTCTGCGGCGCATCCGGCAGCTGGGCACCTCCTATTTGACCTTTCATGGGGCGGAACACAGCCGGTTCTCCCATTCTTTGGGGGTATATGAGATTACGCGGAGGATTATCTCCCAGTTTGAACGGAGCGGCTACAAGGACTGGATGCCGGAGGAGAGACTGCTTACCCTATGTGCGGCACTGCTGCATGATTTGGGGCATGGCCCCTTTTCACATTCTATAGAAGAAGCTTTCGAAATGGATCATGAAGACTGGACCTGCCGTATCATTCTGGAGGATACAGAGATCACTGCTATTCTGCGTGATGTGGCTGAAGATTTCCCCGGTAAAGTGGCCTCGGTCATCTCTAAAACCTATGAGCATGAAATTGTTGTCAATTTGGTGTCGGGACCGCTTGATGCTGACCGGATGGATTATCTGCTGCGGGATGCCTATTATACAGGGGTGAATTATGGAACCATCGACATCGACCGGATTCTGCGGATGCTGCGTCCTTATGACGGCCGGGTGGTTGTGAAGGAATCGGGGATGCATGCGATTGAGGATTACCTGATGTCGCGGTATCAGATGTACTGGCAGGTCTATTTCCATCCGGTAACCCGCAGCTCAGAGATTATTCTCAGACAGATTCTCCGCCGGGCCAAGGAACTGGTGCAGCAGCAGCATGCCTTCCGTTTCATGATCGAGCCTTTAAGTGATCTGTTCAGCGGAGAGGTAACGGTCGGGCAGTATTTGCTGCTGGATGAAGCCTTGATGCAGACTGCCTTCATGCAGTGGACGCTGGAGGAGGATGAGATCCTGAGCGACTTGTGCAGCCGGTTTATCCATCGTAAACTGTATAAATATGTAGAGATGGAGCATCTCGATGCAGACAGAATTGGCGAAATCCGCCGCAGCTTTGCCGGTGCGGGACTCCGGCCCGATTATGACCTGGAAATTGATTATCCCACCGATCTTCCTTATGACGTATTCCGTCCGGGAGACGGCTTTGACAGCAAGCAGATCCTGCTTCTGGACAAGCATGAGCGGCTGAGGGAAATCTCCGAGGTCTCGGATATTGTCCGCTCCATCAGCGGTATTCACCGCGGCAGACACCATCTGTATTTTCCGCAGGATAGGCTGCAGAAAGCCCTTCCACAGCTGCCGGCGTCCATCGCAGAGATTTTTGCCAAATAACCGATCAAGCTTGGAATTATAGATACAATAACAGGCCGAAAGGATGTAATGTAATGCAGTTATTCGACACCCATACCCATCTGGACGCTCCACAATTCGACGAAGACCGCGAAGAGGTCATTGCCAGGGCACTGGAAGCTGGCGTCAGTAAGATGATCAACATCGGCTTTAACCGGGACACGATACCGACGACCATGCAGCTTGCCGAGAAATATGATTATATTTATGCAGCTGTTGGCTGGCATCCTCAGGATGCCATCACGATGAAGGACGGAGATCTGGAATGGATCGCCTCCCTGTGCACTCATCCCAAGGTGGTTGCCATCGGTGAGATTGGACTGGATTACTATTGGGACACCTCCCCTAAGGATGTGCAGCATGAAGTATTCCGCAAGCAGATCGGGCTGGCCCGTGAGCTGAAGATGCCAATCTGTATTCATAACCGCGATGCTCATGAAGATGTGATCCGCATCCTACGAGAGGAGAAGGCAGGCGAGGTTGGCGGCGTAATGCACTCCTTCTCCGGCAGCTGGGAAAGTGCCAAAATGTGTCTTGATTTGGGCTTCCATCTTTCTTTTGGAGGACCGATTACGTTCAAGAATGCACGTGTGCCCAAAGAGGTGCTTGCCCAGACTCCGCTGGACCGGCTGTTGATCGAAACCGACTCCCCATATCTGACTCCGCACCCCTTCCGGGGCAAGCGAAATGAGACTGCTCATGTGAGACTGGTAGCGGAGGCGGCCGCGGCAATAAAAGGGATTGAATTACAGGAATTGGCGGAAATTACGTATGCGAACGCACTGGAACGATTTGGAATACTCTGAAAACGGGAGTAAAAGCGGTGAAAAATGAAGTATAGCGGATATATTAAACTTTTATAACGGAAAAACGGCCGATTATTACAATATTTTAATCATTTTTTTACGTAAACGTGGTTGAATCGTCCTTTACAACATGTATCAAAACAGGATATCATCTTTTCAGTGCAGTGAGCTGTTGTAACTGTGACAGTCACTAATTTCATGGATCGTCTCGCTGAGTCTCCGGAAGTGGAGAATGGGGGAACCAATAATGCTCTGCCGCATGAACGTACAAGAGTACTAACGCAGAATTGCCGCAGGCATTATTTGATTTCTTTACGTGGTCTTGGGGTGAATTTGAGGGCAACCGCCGTGAGCGGGTGACCTGAGATAGGGCGTCTCTCTTATGTCCGAACCCGACAGCTAACCCCGTAAGCGCAAGTAAGAGAGGAAACCTCGTGCATAAGCATTCCGACGTATTCGACACCGGGAAGCCACGAAAGAGTCCTCTATGAACTCTTTTTTAGGCTTCTTTTGTTTTGAATAATGAGGATGCTCCCGGCATACTGTTATATAACAGATCTCCGGAGTACCTATGCCGAGCAGGCGATCCATGAGCAGGAAACGCTGAAGCAAGTGCGGGCGTATCCTGTTGCAAACTCAAACCTAGTTTCGTCAGAAATGATACAGTCTACCTTGATATAACTTGGACGACGGGGCTATGTAAGGAGGATGGAAAGAGTGGGCGTATTCCAACCAGAGGTATCCCATGATTCGCAATCATCCAGCAGGTCTTTCGCATTACGGTTGAAGCAAGTAAATCCCCGCGTAGTTTTACTTGCCGGTGTGGCATCGATTGTTATCGCACTGTTAATACTGCTGTACGTACACGGTCTGAGCAAAAAAGAAATTACCCTAGTAATAGACGGACAGGTACAGACACTGGAGACGCGGGAAACGCTGTTCAGTGATGTGCTGGCTAAGGAACAGATTACGCTGCAGGCGCATGATGAATTATCTATTGGCCTTAGTGATGAAATAAAAGACGGCGACCGTATCGTGATTAACACTGCGCAAAAGTTCGCTCTTACCGTAGACGGAAAGACCGAGACGTTATTTACGACCGAGGATACCATTGGTCAGGCCATCAGCAAGCTGGGCTACAGCCTGGAAGGCTTAGACAAGATTTACCCTTCGCTAGACACCGCAGTATCTGCAGACATGGAAATCAAAATTGTCCGGATTAACAAGCATGTGGTCCAACGGACAACTAATTTGCCTTTCCGGGTCATTAAGACAGCAGACCCCTCATTGACCAAGGGAACCGTAAGAGTGGCACAGGCAGGTAGGCCTGGCGTAATGATTCAGCACATCGAGAAGATCTATCAAGATGGCGAGCTGGCATCCATGCGCATGATCGGCAAGGAAGTACAGACGGTTACCAAGGACAAAGTCATTGCCATTGGAACCAAGCCGCTTCCTAAGCCCGTCGTAGTTACTGCCAAAGTCTCCAAACCTGTAACAACCTCCAAGTCATCTAAAGCCAGCGCAAAGGCCAGCAATGTTACCAGTAAGGCTGGTGTGGATTTCGAGTATAAAAGAATGATCAAAAACGTATCCATGACCGCGTATTCGTCGCAGGAACCGGGTATTGGAACACGTACTGCCTCCGGCACACGCGTAACGGAAGGCCGCACTATAGCTGTAGATCCCAGTGTTATACCAATTGGCTGGTGGGTGTACATTGAAGGATTAGGGTTTCGCCGAGCAGAGGATACCGGCGGTGCCATCAAAGGCAACAAGGTGGATGTCTATTACGATTCGCTGAGCCATGCCCGTAATTTCGGCCGCAAGTCGCGCACACTTTATGTGATCGGACCTGTGAAGCCGGAGCTGAACTAAAAGTAATGTCTTTTGCAAATTAACGGTTAATACGATATAGTGAGGGAAGCACTTACGGAATTTTAGAGAGCTGCCGCTCATCACTTATACATTCTTTAGCCAAAAAGAAGGGGAGCGAATCCTCTTCTTTTTGCGTTCTGGAGTAAGGAGTAAAATTATTTATGATTAAAGAGCTAATTGTGGTTGAAGGGAAAAGTGATACCGTTGCCGTTAAGCGGGCGGTTGAGGCCGATACAATTGAAACCGGGGGTTCGGCAGTGGATAGCAGGGTCATTGCCAAGATCAGGCTGGCCATGGAGCGCCGGGGTGTTATCATTCTTACCGACCCGGATCATGCCGGAGAGCGAATCCGCAAAATCGTCGCGGCCAAGGTGCCGGGCTGCAAGCATGCCTTCATCCCGGAGAAGGATGCTACCCGCAAGGGGGATGTCGGAATAGAGAATGCTTCGCCTGAGGCTATCCGCCATGCGCTGGAGCATGTACATACCTCCTTCGAGGGGGCACCGGCTATCATCGGGCTGGATGAACTCATGGCCGCAGGGCTGATGGTGCATCCCCGGGCGGCTGAGCGCAGAATGCAGCTTGGCAATCTGCTCGGTATCGGTTATTGCAATGGCAAGCAGCTGTACAAACGTCTGGCGATGTTCGGCATTACCCGCGAAGAATTCGCGCAGGCCCTCGCCCAAATTGATCAGGGAGGCATTACTTCATGAGCGGTATCGAGAATATCTCGTCCCCAACAAGAACCAAAGCGATAATTCAGCGTTACGGATTCTCCTTCAAAAAAAGCCTGGGCCAGAACTTTCTGATTGATCAGAATATTCTGGATAAAATCGTGGATGCCGCCGGACTGGACAGCACAGCCGGTGCGCTTGAGATTGGGCCGGGGATCGGAGCACTGACGGAACGGCTGGCGATGACAGCCGGGGCTGTCACTGCGGTAGAGATTGACCGCAGGCTGATTCCGATTCTTAGAGATGTCCTGTCGCCATATTCCCATGTGAAGATCCGTAACGACGATGTGCTGAAGGTGAATCTGCAGGAGCTGTTCGCTGAGGATTTCGCGGGCAGGGACCGGGTTAGCGTCGTAGCTAACCTGCCGTATTATGTGACTACTCCCATCCTGATGAAGCTGCTGGAGGAGAAGCTGCCGCTGGATAATATCGTAGTCATGATCCAGAAGGAGGTTGCTGAGCGTATGGCGGCGTCTCCAGGCGGCAAGGAGTACGGCAGCCTGAGTATTGCCGTCCAGTATTACAGCGAGCCTGAGCTGGTCTGCATGGTGCCGCGTACAGTCTTCATCCCGCAGCCGAATGTGGAATCGGCTGTGATCCGGCTGAAGGTCAGAGAACGTCCACCGGTAGAGGTAGCGGACGAGAAGCATTTCTTTGATGTGGTTCAGGCCTCCTTCACCCAGCGGCGCAAGACGATTGCAAATAATCTTAAGGCCCGCTACTTTCCGGAAGAAGGGCGGGAGCGCCTGGAGGCGCTGCTCTCCGAAGCCGGAATTGAACCGTCGCGGCGCGGCGAGACGCTTAGCATTGAAGAGTATGCGCGGCTCAGTGCGGTTCTTCTGGCCGCAGGTATCGCATAGAATACAGAAAACCCTCCCGGTGGATGAACCAACCGGGGCCTTTGCCCATAACATGGGGTAGAGGTGGTGTTGTAATGAATCTAGGAGACTTGGTCATTCGTAAATCCTATGGCGGCGATGTGACCTTCCGGGTAGACAATATATTGCAGAATAGAGCAGTCATTAAAGGCACGGAGTTTCGTCTTCTGGCGGATTCCCCGCTGGAGGATCTGGTTCAGGTGCCTCCTACACGGGTTACCGAGCGGGGAGCGCGTGCGCAGATCAAGGCAACAGAATCACTAAGCTGGCTTCGTAAAGACCGGCAGATCCAGAGCCAGCGGAGCGGTGAGAGCGTATCGGGGTCTACGGGGACCTGGGGCCCATCTCCGAAGGAGGCGGCTTACTTTGAAGTGCCGGGCAAGGTCCTGCATTTGGACGGGGATGCGCTCTATCTGAAGAAGAGCCTGAGCCTCTACGAGCAGCTGCGTATACCGGCGGAGGGACATCACGTCAACGAATCCAAAATGGCGGAGACGCTGTACCGTCTGCTGCCCCGAGTGCGTCCTGATATCGTAGTGATTACCGGCCATGATGGAGTACTTAAGCAACAGCAGAATTATGATCTGTACAGTCTGAGCAGTTATAAGAATTCACAGAATTTTGTGGCAGCGATCCGGGTGGCCCGTGAATATGAGCGAAATTTCGATGCCTTGACGATCGTAGCCGGAGCCTGCCAGTCGCACTTTGAGGCTCTTCTGGGCAATGGTGCCAATTTCGCCAGCTCCCCGGGCAGAATACTCATTCATGCTCTGGACCCGGTGTATATCGCGGCCAAGGCCTCTTTTACCTCCATCCGGGATACGGTGAACTTAAGCGATGTACTGAGCCATACGATCAGCGGCAATCAGGGGATGGGCGGAATAGAGACGCGGGGCAGCTTCCGGATCGGAATGCCCCAGCTCCAGAACCTGGCTACGCTGAAGGTTGCACCTTCCGTGCTGTAACCGGGCAAGCGATAACTGAACAGGTCGAAGGAATAGGGTAAGCATTCGTGCTTATCCTATTTTTGCTGTTAAGGAAGCAGCTTCTGACACAAGATGACCAAGGGAGCAACCAGTCATCATTACAGATAACAAGGTGTTTAGATCAGGACTTTCTTCGCCTAAAAAAATTCCGTTGACAACTTTTTTGTCATCATCTATAATTATTTATTTAATTTGACAAGTGGTTATAGAAGTTGTATAATGGACAAGGAAAGAGGTGGTCGTCAGGCAATGGCTAATAACGCGCTGTTGGAAATTAAACGCAGTCTTGAAGCTCACGTCGGTCATAAGATCACGTTGCGGGCTAACGGTGGCCGTCGGAAGACCGTTGAACGCACCGGTGTCCTGGAAGAAACGTACCCTTCTGTATTTATTGTCAAACTCGATCAGGAGCAGCAGACATTCAAGCGTGTCTCCTATAGCTATGCCGATATACTTACTGAATCTGTGGAAATCACAGTTACCGAAGACGATGGGCAGATGCGGATTATGTATATCAAAGCTTAGCGTCATGACAGTCTCCCTTGCAGGGGGGCTGTTTTTTGCATGTTGGGGTCTTCCTGAATTCTGCTGAATGACACTGGCCTTCTGGCTGCATACTATACAGGCAGTACGTTCATCATAGAGCAGCATACAAGGGAGGAATTCGTAATGAGCCGCAGAAGACGGAGCATGATGTCGGAGGAATTGAAGACGGAGCTGGCGAAGGAGCTTGGGTTCTACGAAACGGTTGAGCAGGAGGGCTGGGGCGGGATCAGGGCAGTGGACGCCGGGAATATGGTGAAGCGGGCGATTCAGCTGGCAGAGCAGGCTGCTGCGCGGAAATTGTAAGTTGTTATAGCGGTGTCATGCCGCACCGGGTATCGCCTGCGGGCGGTACCTTTTCTGCTTCTTAGAACCGGATGTATATTTAATGGACTTCATTGTCAGTTTCTCATATAATATGTTAAGTTGTTTTGTACGGGAAAAGCTGAGGGTGGGTGAACGCCTTGAAAATGTATGAGAAGGCACCGGCAAAAATTAATCTGATGCTGGATGTGCTGCATAAGCGGGCTGACGGATTTCATGAAGTGGAAATGATAATGACAATGGTCGATCTGGCGGACCGTCTGGAGCTGTCGGAGCTGAAGCGGGATTCGATTATTATCTCAAGCCAGGCCGGATATATTCCGCTGGATGAGAAGAATCTGGCCTTCCAGGCGGCAAGGCTGATCAAGGACCGGTATAACGTCAGAAGCGGAGTACATATCCATCTGGACAAAAGAATTCCGGTCGCTGCCGGCCTCGCCGGCGGCAGCAGCGATGCCGCGGCTACGCTGCGCGGCCTGAACCGTCTCTGGCGCCTGGGCATCCCGGTGCACGAGCTGCAGGAACTGGGCGCTGAGCTGGGCTCAGACGTCCCGTTCTGCGTCACGGGAGGTACTGCCCTGGCTACGGGCAGGGGCGAACGGCTGACTCCAATCGCGAATCCGCCGCAAATGTGGGTCATCCTGGCGAAGCCGCCGATCAATGTATCGACGGCAGAGGTATACGGACGCGTGCGCGCCGGCAACATAGCGGTGCATCCGTCCGCACTGCGCATGCAGCAGGCTCTGGAGGCCGGTGACTTCTCAGCCGTCTGTGAGGGTCTTGGCAACGTGCTGGAGGAAGTGACGCTGAAGCTCCACCCTGAGGTGCAGCAGCTCAAGGAAGCGATGCTGAAGCTGGGTGCAGATGGCGTGCTGATGTCGGGGAGCGGTCCGACCGTATTTGGTCTTGTCTCCAAGCACTCCAAGGTGGCCAGAATTTATAACGGGCTGCGCGGATTCTGTAAGGAAGTCTATGCAGTGCGTTCACTTAGCTAAGCGGAACGGGACCCTGCTCTGATAACGGCGGCAAAGCGGTTTTCGCTTGTGTAAATCCGTACAATAATGATATTATTCATAGTAATATTCGGTTTTGGCGAGGAGCATTCCGTGAAAAAACTTAAACGAAGCCAACGGCTAGTTGATATGACCCAATTTTTACTGGAGAAGCCGCATGATCTGCTGCCGCTGTCTACTTTTGCAGAGCGGTACGGCGCGGCGAAGTCATCGGTCAGCGAGGACCTGGCTATTATAAAAGAGGTATTTGAAGGCGAAGGAATGGGCGAGCTGCAGACACTGGCCGGGGCAGCAGGCGGAGTGCGGTATATTCCGCGCATGCCCATGGACATGGCGCTTGCCTTCGTGAACCGTCTGTGCGGGCAGCTTGAGCAGAGTGACCGGATTCTGCCCGGCGGTTATCTGTATATGTCGGATTTGCTCGGCCTCCCGTCCCTGATGGAGCAGGCCGGCAAGATCATTGCTACAGCCTTCTACGGTGTGGAGATTGACGTCGTCATGACGGTGGAGACCAAAGGGATTCCGCTGGCGTATGCAACGGCTGCTCAGCTGGGACTACCGGTTGTGCTGGTCCGCCGTGACCATCAGGTGACGGAGGGCTCAGCTGTAAGCATCAACTATGTGTCGGGCTCCCATAAGAGCATCCATACAATGTCTCTGTCCAGACGGGCGCTGCGCGAGAAATCCCGGGTGCTGATTGTCGATGATTTCATGAAGGCGGGCGGCACTGTACGCGGCATGGTTGATCTGCTGGGTGAGTTCAATGCAGAGGTCGCAGGCGTAGGTGTGCTGGTAGAGTCCGGCGATGTGGAGAATGAAGAGCGTCTGCTGCATGACTACGTGTCACTGGTGAAGCTGACAGAGGTGGACTCCAAGGTGCGGCGTATTTCGGCGTTTCCGGGCAATTATTTCTCCTCCTGAACGAGTGATGAGGCCGGTTCTGAAAAGTAGGGCATAATGTCGAAACTGTGAGGATTCATAAGATAACTGCACGAAATCTGTCGAAATTGACGGTTCTGCAAAAATAATCTTCTTAATCAGGCATTATTTGGAATGAAAAAGAAGGAATTCGCTTTGCTGTGTGGAATTATACACCAAGTCTCTGATGGAAAAAGGTGGTGAACACACACATGCAAATTACGGATGTCAGACTCCGCCGCGTTAACTCTGAGGGGAGAATGAAAGCAATCGCATCCATTACAATCGATAACGAGTTTGTTGTTCATGACATTCGCGTCATCGACGGGAATAACGGGATGTTTGTTGCAATGCCCAGCAAGCGTACACCTGACGGAGAATTCCGCGATATCGCACACCCGATTTCTTCGGGAACGCGCGAAAAGATTCAATCTGCGGTTCTGGCCGAGTACGAACGTGCCGCTACGGAAGAAGAGGAAGTTATTGAAGAGGGAGCTTAAGCGGTGAACCGCTGACTCTCCGGGAGTTGCTGCCTCCCCAAGGGCGGCACAGCCCACACCGCATTATATGTTTCGGGGTTCCCGCAAAGTACCCGGGTCAGCCTTGGAGCCAAAGCCTCACTTTGTGGGGTGATTTTATTGGGGTTCGAAGAAAAGGGAACCATGCCTGCATGGTTCTCTTTTCTTTTTGCCCGGAATGAGATATATTCAGTAGTGAGTTCAAGAAGTAGGAGGTTGGCATTCTTGAAGAGAATGGCTGTTGTACTTGCTGCAGGTCAAGGCAAGCGCATGAAATCTAAATTATACAAGGTACTGCACCCTGTCTGCGGCAAACCCATGGTAGGGCATGTGCTTGATACAGTGAAGGCGACCGGATGCCAGCGTAATGTAGTTGTCGTAGGGCACGGCGCCGAGAAGGTTAAGGCATATTTAGGCGGGGATGCCGAATATGTGCTGCAGGATGTCCAGCTGGGAACCGGCCATGCCGTCAAGCAGGCCAAGGATCTTCTGGGCAGTGAAGAAGGAACCACCATTGTTATCTGCGGCGATACGCCGCTTGTCATGAGCGAGACACTTGAAGGCATGATGGCTTTGCATGAAGCACAGAATGCCGCTGCAACAGTCCTTACTGCTGTTATGGAGCAGCCTGCCGGATATGGCCGGATTATCCGCGGCGAAGACGGCGGAGTGCTGAAGATTGTGGAACAGAAGGACTGCACAGAGAGTGAAGCTGCGGTTCACGAGATCAATACAGGGACGTATTGTTTTGATAATGCTAAGCTCTTTGCCGCTCTGGAGAAGGTTACGAACACCAACAACCAGCAGGAGTATTATTTGACGGATGTTATCGGCATACTCCGGGCGCAGGGCGATATCGTTCTGGGTTATCAGGCCCATGATGCAGCGGAGTCCATTGGTGTAAATGACCGCCTGGCTTTGTCTGAGGCCGAAGGCTATATGCGTCAGCGCATCAACCGGGGGCATATGCTCGGCGGAGTCACTATCATCGATCCGGCTTCCACCTACATCGGGGCAGAGGTTGAGATTGGAGCAGATACGGTGCTGTATCCAGGCACGGTACTCAAGGGCAAGACAGTGATCGGCGAAGATTGTGTGATCGGTCCGGCAAGCGAAATTGAAGATTGCGTGATTATGGACGGAGCGGCTGTGAAGCATTCCGTGCTGAATCAGGCTCAGGTCGGCACACGGGCTTCCGTTGGGCCTTTTGCGTATTTACGTCCCGGCACCGTTCTGGGTGAGGGTGTTAAGGTCGGCGACTTCGTGGAGATCAAGAATGCTACAATCGGCGACGGCTCCAAGGTATCTCATTTAAGCTACGTCGGTGATGCTGAGGTCGGCAAGAATGTCAATATAGGCTGCGGCGCGATCACCGTTAATTATGACGGCTATAATAAGTTCAGAACTGAGATTGGCGATGATGCCTTCATCGGCAGCAATGTGAATCTTGTTGCTCCGGTTACAGTGGGCAAGGGCGCATTCATTGTCGCCGGTTCCACTATCACGCGTCCGGTTTCGGAGAACGATCTGGCGATTGCCAGAGCAAGGCAGGAGAATAAGCCGGGTTATGCAGAGAAGATCCGCTCCCGGGCCAAGGCGAAGAAAGACCAGCATAGTCCATTGTAAAGCGTGTAAGCAGAAAGCAGCTGTAGGCTTAGAGCGCCGGACGGACTTCTTGCACTTCCGCGCCGGTGCTTTGGCCAGTTAAATTCCGTCACGGAGGGTTTATATTTTATGACTTATTGTGATTCCAAACTCAAGATTTTCACCTGCAACTCCAATCCTAAGCTGGCCAGCCAGATTGCTGATTATATCGGCATTCCGATGGGCGAGTCCCATACAACCAGCTTCAGTGACGGAGAGATTCAGGTTAAGCTGTCGGAGAGTGTCCGGGGCTGTCATGTCTATATTGTACAGTCCACCTGCGGACCGGTGAACGACAATCTGATGGAGCTTCTCGTGATGGTAGATGCGCTTAAGCGTGCTTCCGCGAAGAGCATCAATGTCGTGATTCCTTACTACGGGTATGCCCGTCAAGACCGTAAGGCCCGTTCCCGTGATCCGATTACGGCCAAGCTGGTAGCGAACCTGATTGAGAAGGCGGGTGCACACCGCGTCATTACTATGGACCTTCATGCGATGCAGATTCAAGGCTTCTTCGATATTCCTGTGGATCATCTGCTGGGTGTTCCGATTCTGGCCCAATACTTCCGTTCGAAGCAAATTCAGAATCCGGTGGTCGTCTCTCCTGACCATGGCGGTGTGGTGCGGGCCAGAAAGCTGGCAGACTTCCTTAACGCTCCGCTGGCGATTATCGACAAGCGCCGTCCTGAACCGAACGTCAGTGAGGTCATGAACATTATTGGTAATATTGAAGGCAAAACGGCGATCCTGATCGATGATATCATCGACACGGCAGGAACAATTGTTCTGGGAGCCAATGCTCTGATGGAAGGCGGCGTGAAAGAAGTCTACGCCTGCTGTACGCATCCTGTATTATCCGGTCCGGCGCATGAACGTCTGGAAAACTCTCCGATCAAAGAAATCATCGTGACGGATACCATTCCAATTCGCAGCAGCAACCCGACCTCGAAGCTCAAGGTGCTGTCCGTAGCCCCGCTTATGGGCGAAGCTATCATTCGCGTGCATGAAGAGCTGTCGATCAGTAAGCTGTTCGAAATCGAATAGACCGCAGGCAGATCAGCAGAAAAAGGGTTACACCTTTCGTCAAGCGGAAGATGTAACCCTTATCGGCGTGATGCAGCGGCTGGGACCGAGGCTCTTATAAGCCTCAATATCCCGGACGGGAGATGAAGGTGAAGAGACTGCGGTTGTACAGCGTACCCTGCAGCTCTACGAAGCCTTCGTCTACCGCTGTAATTACACCGATGTCTACGTGCACGTTCCCCCTATAGACTTCAACAGGCACAGCATATTGAATATGGTACTGGAAATGGCGCTGCAGTGTTAAGATATCGCCCTGATGTGGCATGTTCATCACCTGTCTCCGGAGTATAAACTTATTGTACCAAAAACGGAACTCTTCTGCTGAGAGTACCGGGTGGAAAGGAAAAACCTTAAATATGAAATGGATTGTTGGACTCGGGAATCCCGGAACGCAATACGCGAAGACCAAACATAATGTCGGCTTCATGGCCCTCGATGAGCTTGCTTCCAGACATGGATTTGCCTTTAACCAGAATAAGTGCAAATCGGTAATCGGTGAAGGGATGATCGGCGGTGTGAAGACGGTGCTGATCAAGCCGATGACCTTCATGAATCTGTCCGGGGAAGCGGTACGGGCTTATATGGATTATTATAAGGTCCAGCTGGAAGATATGATTGTGGTCTATGATGACCTGGATACAGAGCTGGGAAAGATCAGGCTGCGTTATCAGGGCAGCGCCGGCGGGCACAATGGCATCAAATCCATCATTCAGCATACGGGCACCCAGAGCTTCAACCGGGTGCGGATGGGCATATCCCGTCCGGAGCCGGGTTTTGCTATAGTGGACTACGTACTCTCTACCTTCGCCAAGAAGGATGGAGCAAAGCTTGAGAGCATGATAAGTGATACTTGCGATGCTGTGGAATTTAGCCTGCAGCATACCTTTGAACAGACCATGGCCAAATTCAACGGATGAAATACAAGGCATAGAGTTCAGGACCCTGCGGCTAAAGCCTTCCCGGGCGGGGCATACTGGAGGTATATACTACCTTCAGGAGGCATATAGATGGCAATACACTATGTATGCAGGCACTGCCTGACGTTCTTGGGAAGCATTGGCAGGAGCGATATGACAGAGATGCAGCTGGGGCTGCAATCCTTGACCCCTGCGGAGCGCAGAGATATAATAGCGTATGATTCAGAAGGCGAGATTACGGTGAAGGTGACCTGCGATTACTGCAAGCAGGCGCTGGATAACAACCCTGAGCTCAGCCTGCTGGCCAGTCCGCTTCAGTAAGGTGGAAGCGCCTGTCTCTATCGTCATCCGCAAGCCTTGGCCTTATCCGCTGAGGCTTGTTTTCGATTCCAATTATAATAGGTGACAGCGGCTTGCCGCTGTTAGCCTGTTTAGTAAGAGAGGTGCACCTGTTGTTACAAGGTCTTATAGAAGATTTTTCCAAGGATACTGATTTCCAGTCTGTCACCCGTGGCATCGCAGCAGGGATGAAGGAACAGCTGATCTCCGGTCTATCCGGCTCGGCCAGACAAATCATGCTGGCTGCCCTGCATGAGGAGACGCAGCGTCCGCTGCTGGTTGTGACCCATAATATGTTCTCAGCCCAGAAGATGGCTGATGATTTACAGGAAGCGCTTTCCCCGGAGCGTGTGCTGCTCTACCCGGCGAATGAGCTGGTTGCGGCTGAGGCCGCTGTCTCAAGCCCGGAGACGCTGGCCCAGCGGATTGATGTGCTGACGCGCTGCGCCCAGGGCTTCCGGGGAATTGTAGTTGTTCCATACTCCGGCGTTCGTAGACTGTTACCCGCTCCGCATGTCATGGCTGAAGCGCAGCTTACGGTTTCGCAGGACGGAACCTTGCCACTGGATGACTTCCTCATGTCTATGATTGAGATGGGTTATGAGCGGGTGGAGCGTGTAGAGAACCGCGGTGAGCTTAGTGTACGCGGCGGTATTATCGACTTCTATCCCATGACCTCTCCACTGGCTTACCGGGTGGAGCTGTTTGATGATGAAGTAGATTCCATCCGTACCTTCGATCCTATGGATCAGCGCTCCATCGATAAGGTCCGCAGTGTGAAGATTACACCGGCGAAGGAGATTATATTCGATCAGCTCCGCCAGGATGCGGCTTCTACCGCTGCGTCTGCGATGCTGGAGCGGCAGCTTGAGAAGATGAGTGACCGTCAGGCCAAGCTGCGCCTGCGTGAGGAGATGGGCCGGGAGCTGGAGATGCTGCGGCAGGGCACCTATTTCCCGGAAGTCTATAAATATATCAGTCTGCTCTACCCTGAACGCATTCATCTGTACGATTACATGGCTCAGGATACTTTGCTTGTCCTGGATGAGCCGGCCAGACTTCTGGAGACGGCCAAGCAGCTGGAGCGGGATGAGTCGGAATGGAATATGCACTTGCTGCAGAACGGCAAGACGCTGCCTGAGCTGCAGCTCTCTGTCGACAGCGATGTTATTATGTACCAGCGTCCGTTCCAGAGCCTGTTCATGTCGATATTTCTGCGTCAGGTTCCGCATATTCAGCCACAGAATATCTTAGGCTTCATCAGCCGCGGAATGCAGGACTTCCATGGCCAGATGAATGTGCTGAAATCCGAGATGGAGCGCTGGCACAAGTCCGGCGTGAAGGTGATCATGCTGGCGAACGGCGAGGAGCGGATGGAGCGTATCCGCCGGGTACTGGATGACTATGGAATTGAGGAGCCGACGATCCTGCAGGGCAACCTGGGCTCCGGCTTCGAGCTTCCTTCGATTCATCTCGCGGTGATCACTGAAGGTGAGATGTTCTCGCAGAAGCAGCGCAAGGCGCGGAAGGTCTCCAAGGGCATGGATAATGCCGAACGGATTAAGAGCTATACCGAGCTGAAGATCGGCGATTATGTGGTTCACCAGAATCACGGGATCGGTAAATATATGGGCATCGGGACGCTTGAGGTCAGCGGCATCCACCGCGACTATATGCATATCCTCTATGCCGGAGGCGACAAGCTCTCTGTTCCGATTGAACAGATTGACCTGATTCAGAAATATGTGGGCTCGGAAGACAAGGAGCCGAAGGTATACAAGCTGGGCGGCAATGAATGGACCCGGGTTACCAGCAAGGTGCGGAGCTCGGTTCAGGATATTGCCGATGATCTGATCAAGCTGTACGCAGAGCGCCAGAGCGCACTTGGCTATGGCTTCGAGAAGGATACGCAGGAGCAGCGCGAATTCGAGGAGATGTTCCCGTATGAGGAGACCCGTGACCAGCTGCGGGCGATCGAAGAGATCAAGAAGGATATGGAGCAGAACCGTCCGATGGACCGGCTGCTCTGCGGCGATGTTGGCTATGGCAAGACAGAGGTGGCGATCCGGGCTGCTTTTAAATCTGCGATAGAGGGCAAGCAGGTGGCGGTGCTCGTGCCGACGACGATTCTGGCGCAGCAGCATTACGAGACCTTCCGCGAGCGCTTTGCCAATTATCCGCTGAATATTCAGGTGCTGAGCCGGTTCCGCAGCCGCAAGGAGCAGAATGACACGATCAAGGGAGTACGCCAGGGGACAGTGGATGTCATTATCGGTACACACCGCCTGCTGTCACAGGATCTGGTCTTCAAGGACCTCGGCCTTCTGATTGTCGATGAGGAGCAGCGTTTCGGCGTGACCCACAAGGAGAAGCTGAAGCGGCTGAAGACCAATGTCGATGTATTGACACTGACAGCAACGCCGATTCCCCGCACGCTGCATATGTCGATGCTCGGGGTGCGTGACTTGTCAGTTATTGAGACACCACCGGAGAACCGCTTTCCCGTACAGACGTATGTGGTGGAGCATAGCCAGACGCTGACCCGGGAAGCTGTGGAGCGTGAGCTGGCCCGTGGCGGTCAGGTCTACTATCTGTACAACCGTGTACAGGGTATTCAGGAAATGGCGGCGCAGATCTCCATGCTGGTGCCGGAGGCAAGAGTGGGTATCGGGCATGGACAGATGTCGGAATCGGAGCTGGAGAAGACGATTCTCGACTTCCTGGACGGAGAGTATGATGTGCTGGTCAGCACCAGTATTATAGAGACCGGTGTCGATATTCCTAATGTAAATACACTGATTGTTCATGATGCTGACAAAATGGGCCTGTCCCAGCTCTATCAGCTGCGCGGACGTGTCGGCCGTTCCAACCGGATTGCTTATGCCTACTTCACCTACCAGCGCGACAAAGTGCTGACAGAGGTGGCTGAGAAGCGCCTGCAGTCCATCAAGGAATTCACAGAGCTAGGGTCCGGCTTCAAAATTGCTATGCGCGATCTCTCCATCCGGGGAGCAGGCAATCTGCTGGGGGCGGAGCAGCATGGCTTCATCGCCTCGGTCGGCTTCGACCTGTATTCGCAGATGCTGGCGGAGGAAATCCGCAAACGCAAGGTGAGCGTGCTGGGCGAGGAGGATACTTCGCTGAAGCAGGGGAATACGGTCATTGATTTGTCGATTGACGCTTATCTTCCTTCCGAGTATATTTACGACAGTATCCAAAAAATAGAAATCTATAAAAAAGTGGCTGCAGTAGCCTCCTTCGAGGATGCCTCGGAGCTTGAGGATGAGCTGCTGGACCGGTTCGGCGAATTGCCGGAGTCCGTTATTAATCTGCTCTCTGTGGCCCGGCTGAAGGTGTACGGCAAGCTGTACGGCATGGAATCCATGGTCCGGCGCGGGGATGAGGTCCTGCTTAATTTCCACGAGGGCAGCCTCGGGGCCTTTGATACGGCAAAGCTCGCCAAAGTTGGTAATAGCTTTGAAAGGCGTGTACAATTTGATAAGGATGCCAAGGCAACGATCCGTATCAAAGCGAAGGATTTAGGTGACAAGGAGCTGCTGGATGTGCTGGAGCAATTCCTGGCGGCAGCCAAACAGTCTTTAAAATCGAAGGGAGAATTACACAATGTCGTTAAATAAAAAATCCTGGAAGGTACTGGTGGTCTCACTGACCGCAGCCCTGTCCTTCTCCATGCTTGCTGCCTGCAGCAATAAAAGTGATGATACTGCGGTGGCAACGTATAAGGGCGGCACCATTACCCAGAAGGAATTCAATCTGGATACCCGCGTAATGAAATTCTTATCCCCCGAGCAGGCGCAGTATCTGGAGATTGATATGTTCAAGGAGTCCATCCTGAAGCAGGAGGTCGCATTCGAATACTTGGCGGACAAGGCCTCGGATGAAGCGAAGAAGGCTGCGGAGAAAGAAGTCGATACACAGATCGGCTCGATCAAGACTGCGCTGGGCGACAAATACAAAAGCACGCTGAAGGAACAGGATCTGAGCGAGTCGGACCTGCGTTCCTATATGCAGCGCGTACTTACCGTATATCAGGACATGCTGCTGAAATTAACGGACGAGCAGGTCAAGACCCATTATGAAGCCACCAAGGCTGATTATAGTGTGGCTACTCTGCGTCATGTCCTGGTTGGCCTGACGGATAGCGCCGGCAAGGAGCGGACGGATGCCGACGCGCTGAAGCGCGCCCAGGAAGTGAAGGCGAAGCTGGATAGCGGTGCGGACTTTGCAGCCGTTGCCAAGGAATACTCGGATGATACCAGCACGAAGGAAACCGGCGGTGAATATAAGGACAAGGCTCTGGTAGATTATGTAGCAGAGTTCAAAGCCGCGGCCCACAGTCTTCCGTTGAATACGATCAGTGAGCCGGTCAAGACTACTTACGGATATCACATTATCAAGGTGGAAGCCCGCAAGGACACTACCTTCGATACGCTGACTGCCGACCAGCTCAAAGCCGTGAAGAACGCTGCGGCTTCTGCCAGCCTGGAGACCTTCCTGGAGGATGACCTGGATAGTCTGGAGATTAAAATCAACCTGCCGAAGAGCTCTGCTCCTGCAGGTGAACCGGCAGCGACAGCTACACCGGCTGCGGGTAGTGACACGCCAGCCGCTACAGATGCACCGGCTGCTACGGAAGCCGCTAAATAAAGTTAGGCTGGACAAGCCGCCTGATGCGCCATGCATCCGGGCGGTTTTTTTTCGGCACAAAAGGAAATGCGGAGAATGGTGCGGTGGTATAGAAACCCCAATTAGTGATCATAACTGGAAAGATGCCAGGTCAGGGCGTTCTCATTCTCCATGAACAATTATATGCGGGCTGACCGATGTATAAGGAACTGGGAAGAGATGAATACTATGGTCAGATATTACGATAAATCACCGGGATTAACCATTCCCATAATGGACAGTAGTTGGACCATACTTCTTAAGAAAGCGGGGCAACATGTGAAATGAAAGCTACTGGTATTGTAAGACGTATTGATGACCTCGGACGAGTTGTTATTCCTAAAGAGATCAGACGCACCTTGCGGATTCGTGAGGGCGATCCTCTGGAAATTTTTGTTGACCGCGATGGTGAGGTTATCCTGAAGAAATATTCGCCGATTGGTGAGTTGGGTGATTTCGCCAAAGAATATGCAGAGTCGCTGTATGAAGGAACAGGGCATATTACCATGATTACGGACCGGGACACGTTCATCGCGCTCGCCGGCGGCTCCAAGAAGGATTATCTGGAGAAGCAAGTGGGCGTGCTGCTGGAAAAGGTAATGGAAAGCCGTAAAACGATGCTTGAGACCAATGCAGGCAGCTATGACATCAGCAAGGACCACTCGGAGCTGTTATCCACGTATGTGGCAGCGCCTATTATCTCCGGAGGAGATCCCATCGGCTGCGTAGTGCTGCTGAATAAGGATGATTCAGTCAAAATGGCCCAGATGGAAGTGAAAATGGCAGAGACAGCCGCAGCCTTCCTGGGCAAGCAAATGGAGCAGTAATCAGCTGGTGCTGAAGAGCCCCGCTTTTCCTTTGGTTATATAACCGTAGGGAATGGCGGGTTTTTGCTGTGAAGGAGACCGGATTGGGAACCTAAGCAGGGTCACTTACACTTCTAGGCTTGGATAAGTTATAATATAGAAATTCATTTGCTTAGGTATAAAGCAAGGAAGCTCTATATTATGGCAGTTATGGCTGTAGAAGCAGGTAAACGATGACATCCAATTCGCAAGGCTCGAAGCTGCTGCAGGGCGCTTTTATTCTTAGCGCGGCAGCTATTTTCTCGAAATTGATCGGTACGCTACAGAAGATACCGCTGCAGAATCTGGGCGGTGACGCCGCGTTCGGCATTTACAATACGGTCTATCCGCTGTATACAATTCTTGTGACGGTGGCCATGCTCGGGCTGCCTTCCGCTATCTCACGGTTCGTGGCCGAGGCTTCGGCGGCACAGGACGTGCAGCAGGGGCGGAGGGTGCTGCTGCTCTCAGCCGGAATTACGGCGGCCAGCGGCCTGCTGCTCGGGATACTCGTCTACGCCGGGGCTCCGCTGATTGCGGTATGGGTCGGCAGCTCCCATATTGTCCCGGCTCTGCGCAGCAGCGCCTGGGGGCTGGCGGTGGTGCCGCTGATGGCGGCGCTGCGCGGCTACTTCCAGGGACTGCACAATATGATGCCGACCGCCGTGTCACAGGTGGTCGAGCAGTCGGTACGCGTCGCGGTCATGATCGCGCTGCTGCTGTATCTGACGGGTGCTGGCGCAGATGCGGCAGGCATTGCTGCCGGTGCGATGCTGGGGCCCGCTGGAGGCGGGATTGCGGGTCTTGGCGTAATGCTGCTGTATTGGCGCAGCCACCGCCGGGGCTTGCCGGACAGGCAGCTCCAAGCTCCGCTCAAGGACAGAACGGCATCGGCTGTACGAAGTGCCAAGCAGGGCGTTCCTGCCCGCGAGCTGCTGGCCTACGGCCTCCCGGTGATGCTTGGCGCGCTGGCGGTTCCGTTAATCGGACTGGTTGATGTCTTCACGGTTCCCCGCTTGCTTACGGGGAGCGGGAGCAGCGAGACGGCGGCGATGGCCCAGTTCGGCATCTATAATCGCGGGCTGCCGCTCGTGCAGATTGTAACGATGCTGGCGACCTCACTCTCGGTGGTCTTCATCCCGGCGCTGGCCGAAGCGAAGTACCAGCGGGATGAGGCTTTGATCCGCACGCGCATCACGCTGTCGCTGCGCTGGTTCTGGCTGCTGGGCTTAGCCGCCTCCGTAGGCCTGGCCGTGCTTGCAGAGCCGGTGAACACGGCTCTGTACGGAGATGCTGCCGGCAGCGGCGCGATGACCTGGCTGGCCTTCACCGCCGCCGGCGGCACGGTCAGCATCATCTCCGCCGCGCTGCTGCAAGGCCTGGGCGCCGTGCGCGCGCCGGCGCTGCACCTCCTGGCCGCAGCAGCGCTTAAGGCGGCCCTCAACCTGCTGCTGGTCCCGCAGCAGGGCATTACCGGTGCGGCCATCGCCGGCGGGGCCGCACATCTCTTCGCAGCAGCGCTGAACGTGCTGCTGCTCTACCGGCAGGGACATCTGCGGCTGCGCGCCGCAGATGTCCTGCTGAAGCCCGCGGCGCTGCTCGCGGGCCTGGGGCTGGCCGCCGCAGCCGTGAGCCGCGGCGCAGCCTGGGCGGCAGACGCCGCCGGCTTCGGCGGCGGGCGGACCGCGGCCCTGGCGCAGAGCCTGCTCGGCGTGCTCGCAGGCTGCGCCGTCTTCGCACTCGGCGCAGTGGCGCTGCGGCTGCTCAGCGAGAGCGAGCTGCGCCAGCTTCCGGGCGTCGGCCCCCGCTTAGCGGACAAGCTAAAAAAGCTGCGCCTGTTCCCTTAAGGCGCTGAACATACATAGCGCAGCCGCCTTCGCGAATAGCAGCAGGCGGCTGCCTGGAAGGAGTAGACTGGCATGAGCGCAACATTAACGATCGTCGGCCTGGGCTCCGGGAACCCGGACCGGCTGACACTCGGCATTATCAAGAAGCTGAAGGCGGCCTCGGCCGTATACGTGCGGACCGCAGAGCATCCTGTCATGGCTGCACTGGCGGAGATGGAGATCGCCTGGGAGTCCTTCGACGGGCTGTATGAGTCGCTGTCGTCCTTCCCGGAGGTCTATGAAGCCATTACGGCAACGCTGATCGAGAAGGCTGCGGCCGCTCCGCAGGGCACGGAGATCGTCTATGCCGTGCCGGGGCATCCCATGGTGGCCGAATCCGCCGTCTCCCTGCTGCGCGGGCGCTGCCCGGAGGCGGGCATTGAGCTGAATATCCTCGGCGGCGAGAGCTTCCTGGATGAAGCATTCGTCCGTCTGGGCTTTGATCCGATTGAAGGCTTCCAGCTGCTGGATGCCTCCGGTATCCGCAGCTCCCAGCTCCACCCGGAGCTGCATACTCTGATCGGGCAGGTCTATGACAGCTTCACCGCGTCTGAGACTAAGCTCTGCCTGATGGAGCTCTACCCGCCCGAGTATGAGGTGATTGCCGCACATGCGCTTGGGGTGGAGGGCGAGGAGCAGATACTCCGCGTGCCGCTGTACGAGCTGGACCGGCTGGACGGCTATGGTAATCTGTCGCTGGTATATGTTCCGGCGAGCCGTGCGGATGAAGCGCGTAACCGCACTTTTGCCCGGCTGCATGAAATTGTCGATATTCTGCGGAGCCCCGAGGGCTGCCCCTGGGATCGTGAGCAGACGCATGAATCCTTGCGCAAAAATCTGATCGAAGAGACCTATGAGGTGCTGGAGACGATTGACGAGGATGATCCGGATCATATGAAGGAAGAGCTGGGTGATCTGCTGCTCCAGATTATGCTGCACTCCCAGATGGAAGAGGAGCTGGGAACCTTCAGTGTCTACGATGTCATAGAGGGGCTGAATGAGAAGCTGTTGTTCCGCCACCCGCATGTCTTCGGGGATCAGGCGGCCGGCAATGCCGAGGAGGCGCTGCAGAACTGGGAAGGGATGAAGGCTGAGGAGAAGCGGCGTAAAGGCGTGGAGCCCGAAGCCCTGTCCGCACTTAGCGGGGTCCCAAGGGATCTGCCGGCACTAATGAAGGCGTACAAGCTGCAGAAGAAGGCCTCCAAAGTCGGATTCGACTGGGACAACACCGGCGATGTGCTGGCTAAGATCCGCGAGGAGATTGACGAGCTCCAGGAGGCGATTGAGACGGGACAGTCCGCCGAGGAGCAGATGCTGGAGCTGGGCGACCTGCTGTTCGCAGCCACCAATGCGGCCCGCTTCATCGGAGCCGATCCGGAAGAAGCCCTGACCCGTACCAACCGCAAGTTCGTAGCCCGGTTCGAGTATATTGAGCGGCGTCTGCGCGATCAGGGAGTCCGGCTGGAGGACAGCCTGCTTGAAGAGATGGAAGCCCTCTGGCAGGAAGCCAAGGCGGAAGAGCGGAAGCAATAGATTCTAGAATTATAGTCTTCTGCGGTATATCCCGTGCGTTTCAAGGCAATGCTGTGACTATTGGCGCGAATCTCTGATTTAAAGTGCATTGAGAGGTTTATAATGTTATAGTGCTAAAAGCCCCATATCCTACGCAAGATGTTACTTTTTCAAAAAAAACGGCGGATCGTGGCAGGAATTGAGGGCGGAGTCCAGAATATCATAAAGACGAAATGACGATTTGCCGTGATTTTCCGGTAAACCTGATTTTCATTTATTTTTTGTATCCTAGGAGGAACTTCAAATTATGAACAAGACAGATCTGGTAAACAACATTTCCGAGAAAAGCGGACTATCCAAAAAAGACGTAGAAACCGTACTTAACGGAATGCTGGGCGAAATTACAGAAGCTCTCGCAAGCGGAGATAAAGTACAGCTGATCGGCTTCGGTACTTTTGAAACGCGCAAACGTTCCGGCCGTACCGGCCGTAACCCGCAATCGGGCACACCTATCGAAATTCCTGAATCCACAGTGCCGGCCTTCAAGGCAGGCAACAAGCTCAAAGAAGCCGTTAACTAATGCGTCTGGACAAGTTCCTGAAGGTCTCCCGTCTGATCAAGCGCCGCACCGTGGCCAAGGATGTGTCCGAACAGGGCCGGGTGTTGATCAATGGACGGGAGTCCAAACCGAGTAGCACGGTAAAGATCGGTGACGAGATTACCGTGCAGTTCGGCCAAAAGCTTGTGACGGTCAAAGTGGAAAAGCTGGTGGAAACCACCCGCAAGGACGAGGCCGCCGGAATGTATACCCTGCTCCGTGAAGAACCTGTTGCCAAAAGCACGGGACTCGACTGGTAGCAGATCATCGCAGCATAAGGTTAAGAGGTATCCCTGAAGCCGGAAGACGGCGGAGCGGGATGCCTCTTTTTTAAAAGATAAGAATTTATATGTTTTGGGGTCCCCGCAAAGTACCTGAGTCATCATCTAAGCTAAAGCCCCACTTTGTGGGGTTATTTTCTTGTTTCCACCTGTTCTATACCCTGTCCTTCCTTCATAGATTAGAACCAAGAAGGAGGGGTACATGCTATGATCGAGCCAGCCAAAGTCAACAAACAGCATGATCTGCACATGCGCAGCCGCAAGCAGATTGAGCTTACCGGTGTGCAGAATGTGGAGAGCTTTGACAGCGAAGAGTTTCTGCTGAGTACAGAACTTGGTCAGCTGACTATTCGGGGGACTCATTTACATATCAAGAATCTAAGTCTGGAGAATGGAATGCTGTCCCTTGAAGGCAATGTTCATTCCCTGATTTATCTGGACCCCGGGGCGCAAGGCAAAAATAAAGGGATTCTCCGCAAGCTGTTTAAATGAATCCCTCCGTTCAATGGATCACCCTGCTCTATATGATTCTGTCCGGCATTGCCATGGGACTGGCCTATGACAGCTACCGGGTGCTGTCGCAGAAGCTGAGATTTCCCAATTGGCTGAATGCGCTGCTGGATTTGCTGTATTGGATAGGGGCGGCCCTGCTGGTCTTTCGCATGCTTTATGCCGGAAACCAGGGACAATTGAGGTTTTATGTCGTTCTTGGCCTCTTTCTAGGTGTATGGATCTATTTTTTGATCTTCAGTATTACGGTGCAGCGTTTTGTGGTAAGGTTAATTCAGTCGGTTCAGTATGTATGCAGGATGCTATGGCGGTTCGTTACCATAGTCATCGGAGGTCCGATTCTCTGGCTGTGGCGCCTGGTTAAGGGAACAGTGCTGCTGATCGGCCGGGTCCTTCTTTATATTTTTAAGCTGCTGCTGCGTCTAACCAAGCCAATCTGGGTACTTCCTGTAAGGTGGGCCTCTCCGTATGCATCCCGGTTCGTTCATAGCGCCCGGATCGTGAGGATCACCGAGTGGATATCAGGGTGGCGGAAGCGCTGACCTTGAAACCCTGGAACTGGAGGTAAGCTGAATGAACAGATTCTCTGCGGAAAAGAAGAATACGAACCAGAATGCTTCGGCCGCAGGCGCGAAGAGAAGAAAGTTTATATGGATTCTTGTGATGGCTGTTTTCTTCGGCTGGGCCGGATTCACTTTCTTTGCCCAGAGCGCAGCAATCGCCGACAAGAGCGAACAGCTCGCCCGTAAGAAAGAGAACAGTGAGAGTGTAACAGCCACGCTGAATCAATTGAAATATGAGGTCTCGCGGCTGAATGACGATGAGTATATCGGACAATTAGCACGTAAATGGTACAATATGTATCCTGCAGGGGAATTACCTATCCGTACCGAGCAATCCGGGCAATAAAAGCAGGAGAAAAGAGGCTTACGCTGTGTTGCCTTGCTTTGCTCTTTACTGTATAATCAAATCACCGCAGACAGGATGGACATTATATTCGTCTGTATATTTTTAAGGGAGGATCATTTTATTCTATGGCAATTGAAGTGGGCACCAAGTTAGAGGGCAAGGTGACAGGCATCACGCATTTCGGAGCATTTGTGGATCTGTCAGGAGGTGTCACAGGTCTCGTTCACATCTCGGAGATCGCCGATAACTACGTCAAGGATGTTAACGATCATTTGAAGATTGCGGATGTAGTAACCGTTAAGGTGATCAATGTTGACAAGGACGGCAAGATCGGACTTTCCATTAAGCAAGCCGTTGATAAGCCGGCATCGGAAGTACGTCCCCCCAGAGCTCCAAGACCTGAACGTCCAAGCGGTGGAGACCGTTTCGGCGGCAGTGGCGGAGGCGGCGGTGGATTCAATCGTGAACGGGGTGGGCGTCCATTCAAGCCTGCAGCCGGTAAACCTTCATTCGAGGATAAAATGTCACGCTTCCTGAAAGACAGCGAAGAACGGATATCTTCGATCAAGAAGAACACAGAAGGAAAGCGCGGCGGCCGTGGAGCCAAGCGCGTATAATCTGAGTCTTGCACATCATAAATAAACCGCTGGGGCGTCCTTTGCCCTTCGCGGTTTTTTTGTGTTTGTGCCCGCGGGCCGAATGTAATCGGAAAACCGACTACATTCGGTAGCGTGGAGGTGCGTGAATCAAATGTAATCGGAAAACCGATTACAATCAGCAAAGTGGGGGCGCATTGACCAAATGTAATCAGAAAATCGATTACAATCGGCAAAGTGGAGGCGCATTGACCAAATGTAACCGGAAAACCGATTACAATTTGCTCGCAACGCAGAGTATGAGCAGCCCAGCCCGCCCCAGCTCTATACCGCGCGCCCGAGCTTCCGGCTATTTTTGTCGGGCTTTGAACAAATTGCCGACAGCATCCATGCCATTCTCACATAACTCTAGGGCAATCGCTGACGAATGTCCGCGCGGGCATTACCTGCAACCGGCAGTGCGACTGCGGCAGTCCGCAGCCAATCTTTTACCCCGTACGGGATTGAAAGGCTTTTCCACAGAATGTCGGGACAGGCTTTTTTGTCGGAAATTTTTTACAGATTGCTCTCTGTTTCTGACAAACTTTCTTAAGACCTCCGCTATATAATGAGAACCATAAAATTCATAAACGGGTGGTGCATGGAATGAGTAAAAGCAATGTGGTGAATTTGCCGGAGTGGACAAGAGCAGGAAGCAAAGACAAAAATCAGAAAGAAGCCTTTGGTACGCGCCTTACGGCGTGGGGCACCAGGCTGCCGATGGTCCAGTTCATCGCGGTTAAGAAGTGGGCGCTGCTCCTTAGCCTAATGGGCTTTTTGCTGGGACGGGCTATGATCCTGGATGAGCTTACCCCGTTTGCTGCTGCTTATTTTGCCGTCATTGTATTTATGCGCAGGGATTCCATGCTGCCTGTGGCTGCAGCCATCGTGCTCGGCAGTCTCTTCACACCGTTTCCGGGTGCCCTCGTGGTTGCGGCAGAGCTGATTATTTTTTATCTGATCTACAAAGGGCTGGAGAACTTCCAGCGGGTGGATCTGTCTTATGCCCCATTGATGGTGTTCGTAGCTTCTTTTATGGTGGGACTGTTCCAGGTCGTTATGGGTCCTTCACTCACGTGGTATCCGCTGATGATGGCGGCCATTGATGCCATACTCGGGTTCGTGCTGACGCTTGTATTCCTGCAGGCGCTTCCTTTATTCACCTATAAGCAGAAAAGCAGGGCACTCCGCAATGAGGAGGTACTCTGTTTGATCATCCTGCTGGCTTCCGTTATGACTGGCCTTGTCGGCTGGACTATTAACGGGCTCTCACTGGAGCATGTGTTATCGCGGTTTCTGATTCTGATCTTTGCCCTGGCCGGGGGAGCGCCGCTTGGTGCTGCGGTTGGCGTAGTGACCGGGCTGATCCTCAGTCTGGCCGATATCGGAGCCATCTATCAAATGAGCCTGCTGGCCTTTTCCGGGATGCTGGCAGGGATGATGCAGTCCGGACGCAAAGGGGCGGTCTCCATCGGGATGCTGCTGGGATCAACGATTCTATCGGTCTATTTCATGGGACCGGGCGATGTCATGAATTCCACCTGGGAGACCTGTGCAGCCGTAGTATTGTTTCTTCTAACACCTAAGGGGCTGATTACTGCCATAGCCAAATATGTACCAGGCACGGCCGATCACAGCCGTTCCCAGCATGAATATGCCCGGAGGGTCCGGGATATTACAGCAGACCGGGTGACCCAGTTCTCACAGGTATTCCAGCAGCTCTCCAGCAGCTTCGGGCAGATTCCCCGGGCCGCAGAGGCGGGCAAAAGCGACCGTGAGATGGAGGACTTTATGAATACGGTAACAGAAGGAGCCTGCGCCGGGTGCATCCGGCGGACCCACTGCTGGGACGCCAAGTTCTATCAGACCTACAGATATATGACGGACATGATGACCACGGTTGAGGAGTGCCCGGACATTACCGCTGCCCAGCTGCCGCCGGAGTGGAGCCGGATCTGCGGCAGGACGGGGGAGGTGCTTGAGGTGATGAAGGGGCAATATGAGCTATACCAGCATGATATGCGCTGGAAGCGGCAAATATACGACAGCCGCCAATTTGTGGCCGAGCAATTATCCGGTGTCTCGCAGGTCATGGAGGATCTGGCGAAGGAGATTAAGCGGGAAGGGCAGGCGATGTACCGTCAGGAGAGCCAGATCCGGGAGGCGCTGGAGAAGCTGGGCCTCTCCATTCACAGCATTGAGATTCTGAGTCTCGATCCCGGCCGGGTGGAGATTGAGGTCGTGCATGCCTACACCCGGGGCTTCGATGAATGCCGCAAAATGATCGCCCCGCTGCTCTCGGATATTCTGGAGGAGAATATCGCAGTGGTCAGTGAGACCGCCGTCCATCCCCGCGAGGGCTTGTCGATGGTGACCTTTGGCTCGGCCAAGGCTTACGAGATATGCTCCGGCGTAGCTGCCGCTGCGATGGGAGGCGATATGCTGTCGGGAGACAGCTTCAGTACGGTGGAGCTGGGCAACGGCACCTTTGCCGTCTCTATCAGTGACGGAATGGGGAACGGGGAGCGAGCCCGGATGGAGAGCAGCGCTGCGTTATCCATGCTGGAAAAGCTGCTGCAATCGGGGATGGATGAGAAGCTGGCGGTGAAATCCGTCAATTCCATTCTGCTGCTGCGCTCCCCGGATGAATTCTATGCGACAGTAGATATGGCGCTGATCGACCAGTATTCGGCGCAGACCATCTTCATGAAGATTGCTTCCGCTCCGAGCTTCATCCGGCGGGGCAGCGAGGTAATTCCTGTAACGGCCAGCAATCTGCCAATCGGCATCATCAAAGACATTGAGGTGGATCTGGTCACCATGCAGCTGCGTCCCGGTGATATCCTCATCATGATGACCGATGGTATTTATGATGCGCCCGGATATGCCGTTAATAAGGAGATATGGATGAAACGTCTGATTCAGGAGCTGGAGGGCGATGACCCGCAGGATATGGCGGATGAGCTGCTGGATAAGGTAATCCGCTATCAGGGGAATGAGGTCCATGATGATATGACGATTGTGGTCAGCCGTGTCGATCATTATCACCCGGAATGGTCCAGTCTGCATATGCCCGGCGTCGGCCGGATGGAGCGCCCTCGTACGGTTAGCTAACCAGTTAGCCGTTGACCTGAAAACTAATTAGTCTATTGGGTGAGTAAGCGGGAAATGTTGCACATATTGCAGCTTGGCGCTGAAGATACCCCGGTGTTTTAGTGGATTGTTGCATAAATTGCAATATTCTTTCGGCTAATTGACTTACGGGGGTAGGAATCCTGCCTTTTGTGCAACATTTTCCATACCAGGAGGGATTAATTAGAGGAATGTTGCATTTTAGGCAGGATTATGGGATTTGGAGCAAGAGCATGAATATAAGCCCGGGTATGGGTAAAAGTATGAGTAAAAGTAACATTTAAGGGCCGAAAGCACGGTCAGTGCTGAAAGGCCGGGTCTTGTCTTCAAATCATTCGGCGAGTGCATTCCAGTCACTCGCCAGCCCCTGCTCCGCTCCGTTTCAACCGCTGCTGGTTAGCGGCCGGAAGTTGGGGTTGAAGGTTTATCGTAAAATAAATGGAATGGAGAGAATTTTGGAGCCGCAGAAGCGAAGCATTCGCCTTTGTCTTCCGATTTCAACCGCTAAATGGTTTATCAAATCAGAAACTCGGAAGACAACAGCGATCGGAGGCCCAAAAGTCTCGCAGAGACTCATTTTTACGTAGTATTTTCAATTCAACTTCCAGCGTTAAGCGGCGTTTGAAATCTCTCAACCTTGGCAATGCTAGTAACTAGACAAGGAAGGGAGGAACGGTCATGAAGCAAATTCTGCTGATCACGGACGGTTGTTCAAATGTGGGGGAGAGTCCGGTGCTGGCGGCTGCGCACGCCCGTCAGGAAGGAATCACGGTCAATGTTGTAGGGGTCATAGATTATGGAACCATCGGTGAGCTGGGCAGCCGGGAGATTGCCGATATTGCCAAGGCAGGGGGCGGGATCAGCCGGATCGTGGGAACCCCGCAGCTGGCCCAGACCATTCAGATGATGACACGCAAGACGGTGGTTCAGACCATTCAGCAGGCGGTTAATAAAGAGGTGCAAAAAATTCTCGGCGACGGCTCGCTGGCGGAGCTGCCTCCGCAGCAGCGGTCACAGGTGGTTACCGTGGTGGATGAGCTGACCGAGACCTCGCCGCTGCGCATAGCGCTTTTAATTGACGCAAGCGCCAGCATGAAGCCGAAGCTTGGCGCGGTGGAGGACGCCATCCGTGATCTGGCGCTTAGTCTGGAGGCCCGGGAAGGGCGCAGCGAGATTGCCGTATTCCATTTTCCCGGGCGCTCCAGCAGTGAGGATGCGATGCTGGATATCGACTGGACCCGGAATGTGTCTGAGGTCCGTTCCCTCTTTTCCAGACTGAAGATGCGGGGGGCTACGCCGACCGGACCGGCTATTTTCAAGGTGCTGGAACATTATCGGTATGATAAACTGGAGGAACATCGTAATTATCTTCCGGGGGAAGATGACGGGGCAAGAGAAGGGATGATTGATGGGTATGTCGTCTAATCCATCCTATCCGGCAGGCACAGTGATTACCGGCAGATGGCGGGGGAACCGTTATGTCGTGGAGCGTGTGCTGGGGAAGGGGGCAAACGGAACCGTATATCTTGTGCAGCGGGAAGGCAGACGGGAGCGGTATGCGCTTAAGATCGGATACGATACGCTGGAGCTGCAGTCTGAGATTAACGTGCTGACCTCCCTGCAGTCCTGCCGTAAGCGCAGCGAGCACCGGGCCCGCAAGGAGTCGCCGCTATCCTCCTATTTGCTGGAATCGGATGATTTCAAGGACCGGGACCATACGCCCTTTTATGTGATGCGTTATGTGGAGGGAAGGCCGCTGCATCATTTCCTGTCCAGGAACGGCGCCTCCTGGCTGGGGCTTGTCGGAATGACGATTCTGGAGAAGCTGCAGACGCTGCATGAGTGCGGCTTTGTATTCGGAGACCTGAAGCCGGAGAATGTCATGGTATCCAGCTACGGGGAAGCCGAACTGATTGATTACGGGGGAGCAAGCCCTATCGGACGCAGTGTGAAGCAGTTCACCGAATGGCATGACCGTGGATTCTGGAATGCCGGAAGCCGGACAGGCGACCAGAGCTATGACCTGTTTGCTTTTGCCGTCCTGTGCCTGCGTCTGCTTAATGAAGAAGGGCTGAAGTCTGCAGCCCAGCAGCTGCCGCAGACAAGGAGCGTAGAGGAGCTGATGAAGCTGGCCCGCGAGCTGCCGGACAAGAAGCTGTCCTCCTGGCTATGCCTCGCGCTCAAAGGCGGTTTCCCCGGTTCCGCGCAGGCTGCGGAAATCTGGCGAAGCCACATCTACAGAGGACGTAAGACCGGACATGAGACGATGGCGACCCCGCGCTGGCTCAAAAATGCGTTCGCGCTGTCTTTATTTCTGCTGGCATTCACGCTATACTGGGTTTTCCGTTTCTGATATTTGTAATAAGCAATCGTACATAATCACCAAGATGCTGACCGCCGGAGCAGGCCGTGTAAGGGATGGCAGGAAAGGAAGCCCCTATGGAGCACAGGAAGGAACTTGTGGAATCCGTAATGGAGGCCGCAGCTGAATATGAGCTGTGGGCGCCTCGTGACACCATTGTAGTCGCAGTTTCCGGAGGGCCGGACTCTGTGGCTCTTTTGCGTATTCTGCATGAGATCTCCCTGACCCGGATGCCGCTGACGCTGATATGCGCCCATGTCAATCACGGCTTCAGAGCCGAATCGGCAGAGGAAGCAGAGCTGGTGCGGGCCCTCGCGGGAGAGCTGGGCATTCCCTTCGAGCTGGGCGAATTCGATATTCCGTCCATTATTAAGGAGAGCGGTCTCGGCCCTGAAGGTGCTGCGCGGGAGAAGCGTTACCAGTTCCTGATCGCTACCGCACACCATTATCAGGCGCGCTCGGTGGCGCTGGCCCATCATGCAGATGACCAGGCCGAGACGGTGCTTATGCGGCTGCTGCGGGGGAGCGGGCCATCGGGCCTTGCCGGCATGCGCTGGAAACGGACCGAGAAAAAGGTGGAACTCATCCGCCCCTTCCTGCGTATTAACAAAACGGCTCTTGTCGGCTTTTGCCAGGAGGAGGGCCTGGCTTATGCGGAGGATGCGACTAACCTCCTGACGCAGTACAAGCGGAATGCAGTCAGGCTGGAGGTGCTGCCTATGCTGGAGCACCATAATCCGCGAGTGAGACAATCGCTTCTGCAGCTGGCTGAAATTGCCTCGGCGGAAGATGAATATATGGAGGCGAATGCGGCAAAATGCTTTGATGAGCTGGTTTTCACCGAGCATGGAAAATACACCTTGAAAAGAGCTGCCTTTGCGGCCATACCCTCCGCTTTACAACGGCGTTTGATTAAACTAATATTAAATTATCTGTCGGCGGATTCATCATTCATGGATTTTTCCAAGATTGAAGCAGTACGCCGGGGAACGCTGCAGGAATACCCTACCGTCTGGACGCTGGATATGGGTGGCGGTTATGTCTGCGTGCGGCAATATGATACCATTGTGTTCTCGTTAAGGCCCTTGAACCGGCAGGTAAGCTATACATACCGGCTGTCTTTGACTCATCCCCGGATTAAGCTGATGGAGATAGGAAAGGTTATGACGATGAGGGGGCTTGCGGGGGAAGTTTTTTGTGCACAGGAGGAGGATTACGGGAAGAACTCGGCTTGGTTTGACGGGGATGATCTTGTCCTGCCGCTCACCATTCGTTCCCGGTTGCCTGGAGATACCATAAGGGTTATGGGATTAAACGGAAGCAAAAAGGTAAAAGATATTTACATTGATGATAAAATACCTTCTTCCGAACGGCCTGCAATTCCCCTTGTATGTGATGCACTCGGCAATATCGTCTGGATTCCGGGCGTTAGGCGCTCGGTGCATGCCGCAGTTGGGCGGCACACGGCCTCGGTTCTGCTCCTGACCCTGGAAGACATGGAACAGGGCGAACAATCGTAATGGCCGAAGTAAGTCTTTCATAAGTATATCTTAGGAGGTTCGCAAGTTGCAGAATGATATTCAGGAAATCTTGATCAGCGAAGAAGAAATTCAACAAAGAATCAGGGAGCTTGGCGCCCAGCTGAGCAAGGAATATGCAGACCGCACACCTTTAGTGATTTGTGTACTCAAAGGTGCGTTTATTTTTATGGCGGATCTGGTTAAGGTGATTACAGTACCCGTTGAAATGGACTTCATGGCGGTATCCAGCTACGGCGGTACAACCAAATCATCCGGCGTAGTCAAAATCATTAAGGATTTGGATACATCGGTTGAAGGCCGTGATGTTCTGATTGTCGAGGATATTATCGACAGTGGCCTTACACTCAGCTATCTGATTGACATGCTGCAGGGGCGCAATGCCGCTTCTGTCAATGTAGTCACTCTGTTCGACAAGCCGTCAGGCCGCGCAGTGAATCTTGAAGCCCAATATACCGGCTTTGTGATTCCTGATGCATTCCTCGTAGGCTATGGACTGGACTATGCCGAGCTGTACCGGAACCTCCCTTACGTCGGTGTACTGAAGCCTGAGATTTATACCAAATGAACTACCCGACAGCCTTAGATCTACGGATCACTTTTCTGGATTTCCTGACAATTTGAGGAGTCCGGTCAGGCTATGGTACAATAACTTGAGCGTTGCGAGAGGAGGTAGGGGATGAATCGGTTCATCCGGAATTCTGGTTTTTATTTGATTTTATTTTTAGTCGTGGTGGGCATAGTCCAGTTTGTAAGCAATGGAAATGAATCCGCCGATCTCCCTAGATATGACGAGTTGCGGCAGGAGATCTCGAAGAATAATGTGAAGAGCATGACGGTTCAGTTTGAGGGGAATGCCTTTCTGGTAACTGGCGAATATAAAGAGCTGCCACCCGAGGCTAAATCGAAGAATTTCTCCACTTATGTTCCTCCTACAGACCGGGCCCTTGATGAACTTGTGGCAGCAAGCGATCAGAACGGCATAGAACTGAGCCAGAAGAAAATGGAAGGTGACAGCATCTGGCTGACATTCCTTTCTTCCATGATTCCACTGGTCATCATGTTCATCCTGTTCTTCTTCCTGTTCAATAATGCACAGGGCGGCGGCGGCAAGGTGATGAACTTCGGCAAGAGCAAAGCCCGGTTATATAATGAAGAGAAGAAGAAGATCAGCTTCGAGGATGTTGCAGGGGCTGACGAAGAGAAGCAAGAGCTGGTTGAGGTTGTTGAATTCCTTAAGGATCCCCGCAAATTCGCAGCGGTGGGTGCCCGGATTCCGAAAGGGGTACTCCTTGTAGGTCCTCCGGGAACAGGTAAAACCTTGCTAGCCCGTGCAGTTGCAGGGGAAGCAGGCGTTCCGTTCTTCAGCATCTCCGGTTCCGACTTCGTGGAAATGTTCGTCGGTGTCGGCGCATCCCGCGTACGTGACTTGTTCGAGAACGCGAAGAAGAACGCACCTTGTATTATCTTTATCGATGAGATCGATGCAGTGGGACGTCAGCGCGGCGCAGGACTTGGCGGCGGACATGACGAACGGGAACAGACCCTTAACCAGTTGCTCGTTGAAATGGACGGCTTTGGCGGCAACGAAGGCATTATCATTGTCGCGGCTACCAACCGCGCAGATATACTTGACCCGGCGCTGCTCCGTCCGGGCCGTTTCGACCGTCAAATTACGGTTGACCGTCCAGATGTGAAGGGCCGTGAAGCTGTACTGAAGGTTCACTCCCGCAATAAACCGCTGACCAAGGATGTAAGACTTGACGTCATCGCCAAGCGTACTACCGGCTTCACCGGTGCGGATCTGGAGAACCTGCTGAACGAAGCGGCATTGCTTGCTGCACGCCGTAACCGTAAGGACATTACGATGCGTGAAGTGGATGAAGCGATTGACCGTGTCATCGTGGGTACCGAGAAGCGCAGCCGCGTCATCAGTGACCGCGAGAAACGGATTGTCGCTTATCACGAAGCAGGCCATACCATTGCCGGCTACTTCCTTGAGCATGCTGATGTGGTTCACAAGGTCACTATTATCCCGCGCGGCCGTGCCGGCGGATATGTCATTATGCTTCCTAAGGAAGACCGGATGATCGTTACCAAGCAAGAGCTGCTTGATAAGGTAACCGGACTCCTGGGCGGACGTGTTGCCGAAGAATTATTCATTGGTGAAATCGGCACAGGCGCTTATAGCGACTTCCAGCAGGCTACGCGCATTGTGCGTGCGATGATTATGGAATACGGGATGAGTGATAAGCTTGGGCCCTTGCAGTTCGGTGCAACCCAAGGCCAAGTCTTCCTGGGCCGTGATATCGGACATGAACAGAATTACAGCGACTCCATTGCTTATGAAATTGATCAGGAAATGCAGAACCTTATCCGCAGCAGCTATGAGCGCGCAAGAGAACTGCTGACCAAGCACTCCAAAGAAATGCATCTGATTGCCAACACCCTGATTGAGAAGGAGACGCTGGAACTTGATCAGATCACAGAATTGATTGAGCAAGGCTACCTGAGTGAGGATGGCAAGCCGGAAGAAGGAGACGCCGTTACCAATGAAGCGGGCGAGCCGATTATTGATTCCATCGGTGATGTACGTGTCCGGATTCAAGGTAAGAATGACGAAGAATCCCCGTTAGACCTATCCAAGGATATTCCGAACAAGCCGGACCCTGAAGAGGGCAACGGACCGGATGACGGGAATAAGGGCGGCGGAAGTCTAGTCTAAGCTGTATTGAAGCAAATTGTGTAGTCTAGCCCGGAGAACCACTGGTTCTCCGGGCTTTTCTTTTAAATTATAAGAATGTATAGGTTTCACACGGTAACTTGTCCTCCGGTTTCTCTCAGAAACAGAGCGTCCGCTTAGATTGACAGGGGGTGGAACGTTGTGTACATTAGTGAATAAACATCAAATTTATCATTTATAAGAAATGTACTGGCGGCAAGCCATGAAGACATAAGGGGGAGACTGACCGTGGAAGCTCTGGCGCTTGAGCGCAAGCAGGAACAGAATCGAGAACTTCGTGTGCGCCTTGAACAGCTTAAGAAGGAACGGAATGCTATTATTCTGGCTCATTATTATCAGCGTGATGAAATTCAGGAGGTTGCCGATTTCCGGGGAGACTCTTTTTTGCTGGCCCAGAAGGCGGCGGAGACAGAGGCAGATGTAATCGTATTCTGCGGTGTTCATTTCATGGGGGAAAGTGCCAAGATTCTGGCGCCGAACAAGACGGTCCTGATTCCTGACGAACGTGCAGGCTGCCCGATGGCTGACATGGTCAATGTGGATGGGTTGCGGAAATTGAAGGCGCAGCATCCGGGTGCCAAGGTAGTAACCTATATCAATTCCTCGGCAGAGATTAAGGCGGAGACAGATATTTGCTGCACCTCAGCGAATGCGGTGAAGGTTATCGAATCGCTTGATGCCGAAGAAATTATCTGGGTGCCCGACAAGAATCTGGGTCAATATGTGCAGGATCAGACCGGCAAGAAGCTGATTATCTGGGAGGGCTATTGCAATACTCATGACATGCTTACTGTCAAAGATGTGATGGAGATGAGAGCCAAATACCCTGAAGCTGAATTTGTTGTACATCCCGAATGCCGCCCGGAAGTCGTAGCAATGGGGGATTATGTTGGCAGCACTACCTCAATTCTGGAATATTGCCGGAAATCGGACCGCCGGCAGTTTATTGTAGGCACTGAGGATGGAACTGGGTATCAGCTGCGGCTGGACAGCCCGGATAAGGAGTTTCATTTTGCCACCAAATTCCTGGTGTGTCCTAATATGAAGGTTAACAATCTGAAGAAGCTGGTCAAATGCCTGGAGACAATGAAGCCGCAGATCTATGTACCGCCTGCAGTCGCCGACAAAGCCAGAACATCCCTAGAGCGCATGCTACAAGTCCGGTAGCATGCGCTACTCTTTCGTTGAAACAGGTGAAAAGCGGTCATGATTCCACAATATTTGGTTGATTTTGATCTTCAGGGACTTCCTGTAGTTAAGACGGACTGCCTGGTTATTGGGTCCGGTATTGCCGGGTTATTCACAGCGATTAAGGCCAGCGAAGACCGGAAGGTTATTATGATTACGAAGAAGACCGTAATGGAGAGCAACACACGGTATGCCCAGGGCGGAATTGCGGCCGTCATTTCGGAGGATGATTCGCCCGCGTATCACCGTCAGGATACCCTGATGGCCGGCGCGGGGCTGAACTCCTCTGCGGCTGTGGATGTGCTGGTCAATGAAGGCCCCGAAGGCGTCCGCGAGCTGATCCGGCTTGGCACTATTTTCGATAAGGAGAATGGTGTCTTGGCCTTAACCCAGGAGGGGGCACATAGCCACCGCCGTATTTTACATGCAAATGGGGATGCTACAGGATATGAGATTGTCCGCGCACTCGCTGAACAGGCTGCCCGGCATGAGAATATTGAGACCTGGGATGACCATTATGTCATTGACCTGATTACGGAGGGCGGAGAGTGTCTGGGAGCGCTTGTACAGCAGCCTGACGGCGGAAGGTTGTTCCTTCAGGCAGATGCAACCATCCTATGCTCCGGCGGAGCAGGACAGCTATACCGTTACACGACCAATCCTGAGGTGGCCACCGGAGATGGAGTAGCTATTGCTTACCGTGCCGGTGCCCATATCCGTGATATGGAGTTCATCCAGTTTCATCCGACAGCACTCAGCTATCCTGGCGCTCCGCGCTTCCTGATCTCAGAAGCTGTGCGGGGAGAAGGGGCGGTCCTGCGGAACATTAACGGTGAGCGGTTCATGGAACGTTATCATGAGCTGCAGGAGCTGGCCCCGCGGGATATTGTTGCCCGTGCCATTGTAAGCGAGATGGAATTGACCAAATCAACCTTTGTCTATCTGGATATTACGCATGAACCGTCGGATATGGTTAAACACCGCTTTCCGACCATTTATGCGACCTGCATGAGCTACGGGCTGGATATTACAAGTGACTGGATTCCGGTGGCTCCTGCTGCGCATTATATGATGGGGGGCGTGAAGACCGACCTGAGCGGAGAGAGCACGGTTGCCCGCCTGTTTGCCTGTGGTGAGGTATCCTCTACTGGTGTGCAGGGAGCCAACCGGTTGGCCAGCAACTCTTTGTCGGAAGCCGTAGTGTTCGGCCGCCGGATCATTGAACGCATCCGTCAGCTGCCGCCGCTTGACCGGGATAACCTACCCTCAGCCTATCATCAGGCAAGGGTGGAAGCTCCTGCACAGGCGATTGTAGAACGGCGGCTCAAGCTGCAAAAGGCTATGGTGCGTTATGCCGGACTGCGGCGGAACCGGGAAATGCTGAATAAAGGCTTGGATGAAATCAAGCGCCAGCTGCCGATTTTTAGGACCAAACTGACAACACGGGAAGAATACGAGTTCGCCAATATGCTTACATGCTGTCTGCTGATCACCGAATCGGCACTGGCACGGGAGGAGAGCCGCGGTGCACATTATCGTGAGGATTATCCGCTGCGCAGTGACGCACAGTGGCAGAAGCATCTGCTCCAGATTCGCGAACTTGGAATAGTGGAGGAATTAAGTGATGATGTTTAACGGATATAATGAAGACCTGCTTAAGGCTATTAAGGGATGGCTGCAGGAAGATGTCGGCTCAGGGGATATTACCACCCGTACAACCATACCCGCAGGGCATGAGTCCAAGGGAATTATCCATGCTAAGGAGGACGGGATTATTTGTGGAATCCCCGTGGCCGAGCTGGTGTTCGAGGTCGTTGATCCTGGGCTCGTATTCACAGCAATGGTCCAGGAAGGACAAGCTGTCTCCAAGGGTACTGTGATTGCCGAGGTAGAAGGCAGCACCCATGCCATCCTGACCGGTGAACGGCTTGCCCTCAACTTGATGCAGCGGCTATCGGGTGTGGCTTCGCGCACGGCTTCTTTTGTAGAAAAGCTTCAAGGACTGCCGACCCGCCTGGTGGATACCCGCAAGACCACGCCGGGCCACCGGATGCTGGAGAAATATGCAGTCCGCATAGGCGGCGGAGCCAACCACCGTTACGGTCTGTATGATGCGGTAATGATTAAGGATAATCATATCAAGGGGGCCGGCGGCATCCGTCAGGCAGTAGGGCGTGCCCGTGCCAATATCCCGCATACCATGACCATTGAAGTAGAGACGGAGAGTCTGGAGCAGGTGGAGGAAGCGCTCGCGGCCGGAGCGGATATTATTATGCTCGATAACATGTCTCCTGAGCAGATGGCTGAAGCCGTGAGAAGAATCCGGACCAAGGCGAAGCATGTCACCATTGAGGCATCGGGCAACGTATCTCTGGAGACGGTCCGGGGCATTGCTGAATCGGGTGTGGATGTCATTTCGGTAGGCCGACTGACGTATTCCTTCGCCAGTCTCGATATCAGTCTGGACCTGAACGCGAAGAAGGAGGGAACCCTCTGATGATACTTGTCGTTGATATCGGCAATACGAACATCGTGCTGGGTGTCTACCGGGGCAGTGAGCTGCTGCACCATTTCCGGCTGAGCACTGCCCGCGGGTCCACTGTCGATGAATATGGTGTGATGATTCATAATTTGTTCAGCATGTCGAATCTGTCGTTCAGGGATGTCGAGGGGGTCATCATTTCTTCGGTGGTTCCGCCGCTCGTGCAGGTCATTGTGGAGATGTGTGTCAAATTCATCGGCAAGGACCCGCTGCTGGTGGGACCCGGTATCAAAACCGGGCTTAATCTGCGTTATGAGAACCCGCGCGAAGTGGGGGCGGACCGGATTGTGAACGCGGTTGCGGCGATTGAGCAGTATCAATGTCCGCTTGTTGTCGTTGATTTTGGTACGGCAACCACCTTCGACTGCATTGATGCCGGGGCCAACTACCTGGGCGGTGCTATCGTGCCGGGTCTGGTCATTTCTACGGAGGCCCTCTATCTGCGGGCATCCAAGCTGCCCCGGATCGAGCTGGAGAAGCCCAAGAAGGTAATCGGACGCAATACCGTACATGCGATGCAGGCCGGGATCATTTTTGGCTATGCCGGTCAGGTAGAGGGTATCGTCAGACGCATCAAGCAGGAGATGAACGCTCCCGTTCTCAAGGTTATTGCTACAGGGGGGCTGGCCTCACTGATTGCCAGTGAGACAGAGTGTATCGACGAGGTTAATCCGATGCTGACACTTGAAGGATTGCGCATTATTTACAACCGTAACAAATAATCTTAAAGATGAACCTATACAGAACAGACAGATAGGAGGAGTATGCACCCGATGGATAATAAGAAGGACCGCCTGGTCCGGGGGACGGCGATGAACGGAAGAGTCAGAGCGTTCGCTGTCCGTACCACAGAGCTAGTCGATGAATTGCGGCGCAGACATGATACGTATCCGACGGCTACGGCAGCGCTTGGACGTACGGTTACGGCCGCAGCTATAATGGGGGCCATGCTCAAGGGGCAAGAGAAACTGGCAATTATGGTCAAAGGAAACGGCCCACTCGGACAGATTACGGCTGAATCCAATGCCCTGGGAGAAGTTCGCGGTTATGTGAATAATCCGCATGTTCATCTGCCAAGCAACAGCATGGGTAAGCTGGATGTCGCAGGGGCGGTAGGAACGGAAGGCTTCATTGATGTCAGCAAAGATTTGGGCATGAAGGAGCCGTACCGGGGCAGTGTGCCTATCGTTTCAGGAGAGCTGGGTGACGATTTCACCTATTATTTTGCCCTCTCGGAGCAAACGCCTGCTGCTGTAGGACTTGGAGTGCTGGTGGAGACCGATAATTCAGTTAGAGTTGCCGGAGGCTTTATCATTCAACTGCTGCCCGGCCTGACCGATGAGCAAATTACCGAGGTTGAGCAAGCGGTTGGAGCCATGCCTTCGGTTACGTCCGTGCTGGATCAGGGGCTTGAGCCTGAGGAAATGCTGCGGATGCTGCTGCCGGATGCTGTGATCCTGGATGAGCTGGAGATCAGCTTTGTATGCCAGTGCTCACGGGAACGGATTGAGCAGACTCTGGTCAGTCTGGGTGAGCATGAGCTGGAACGGCTGATTGAAGAAGATGATACGGCAGAAGTCGTCTGCCATTATTGCAATGAGAGCTATGTATTTAACAAGGATGAACTGCAGGTAATCCTCGATCAAGCGAAGTCTTAGGGCTATGAGATGGTGACAAGACAGGAGCGCGCGCTGCGCAATGCCGTTATATTACTTGCCGTGGCAACGCTGGTACTGGGAGGGCTATTATTCTGGAGCCTGCGTGCTATGGCGCTGCTGAAGGCAGAGACGGCTGAAGGGGAAGCCTCGGATGTCGCTGCTGCCGGAGGCCAGCCGGTCACGGAACAGGAATGGATAGAGGAGCTTCAGAAGAAGCACGGGGAAGAAGTGCTGCTGAGCATGCTGAATCATATCGTGGTAGGCAAGGAAGCCGCAGCGCTGGGAATTACGGTCACGGATGAAGAGATTGAGCAGGAGCTGCTGCGCGGCATCTCCGGTTATAGCTCAGAAGAGCAGTACTATCAGCAGATGGAGTCTGAGCTTGGACTATCCCGTCAGGAGCTGCGTGAGGAGACGGCATACCGGTTGACGCTCCAGGCAATAGCTACGGCCGGCATTACGGTCAGTGAAGCGGAAATTGATGAATATCTGAAGCAAAATAGCGAGAGATTCATGCCCCGCAAGCAAATGCAGCTCTCTATCATCCAGACCTCCACCTACAACGAGGCTAGTACAGTGATGGACCGCCTGGAGCAGGGGGAGGATTTTGCAGAGCTGGCCCGGGAGGTCTCGATCGATGAGGAAAGCCGCCAGCACGGCGGCAGTATCGGAACGGTCGAGGAGAAGGACCCGTTCTGGCCTCAGGAGCTGCTGGAGACAGCAGCCGGGCTTGAGAATGGGAATATCGCAGGGCCGCTGCAGGTTGACGGGGGGTACGCTGTAATCCGTCTGGAGAAGCTGATTGATCCTGTCAAGCCGGATCAGGAGGAGCTGCGCCGGATGATCGGCCAGCAGCTGAGACTGGAGCAGGCAGCGCCCTTGCAGCAGGTAGAGCGTGAATTACGGGCCAAATACGATACAGCAATATATATTGACAACAGCCTGCAAGATTGATAATATGAGATTAAATATAAAACCTACTGATTTAGTCGGGAATATTAAGCGGTACAATTTCAACTGTTAGTTACCCAGGCATTGTGAGCCGGGAGCTACGGTAATATATGCTGATAGCATCTGTCATAAGTTCCGCACCCTAATTCATTTATCATTCCAAGGAGGTTTTTACTCATGGCTAAAGTCGTCAACAGTGTAACAGATTTGATCGGTGGCACACCGCTCGTACGCTTGAACCGGATTGTTCCGGAAGGTTCGGCAGAGATCTTCCTGAAGCTGGAATACCAGAATCCAGGCTCCAGTGTGAAAGACCGTATTGCCATCAGCATTGTAGAAGAGGCAGAGAAAGAGGGCCTGCTGAAGCCGGGTGGCACGATTGTAGAAGCGACCAGCGGTAATACCGGGATCGGGCTGGCGCTTGTGGCAGCGGCCAAAGGCTACAAGGCCATTATTGTTATGCCGGAAACGATGAGCCTTGAGCGCCGCAATTTGCTGCGCGCTTACGGCGCTGAGCTGGTATTGACTCCGGGATCGGAAGGAATGAACGGTGCGGTTAAGAAGGCTGAGCAGATTCTGAGCGAGAATCCGGATTATTTCCTTGCGGAGCAGTTCAAGAACAAGGCTAACGTGAAGATTCACCGCGAGACCACTGGACCTGAAATCGTTGAAGCGATCGAATCCGTAGGCGGCCCGCTGGATGCATTCATTGCCGGTGTCGGCACAGGCGGAACGATCAGCGGTGCCGGTGAAGTGCTGAAGAATCAATATCCGGGCGTGAAGATCTATGCGGTAGAACCTGCCGCTTCACCGATTCTGGCTGGAGGCAAACCGGGCCCGCACAAGATTCAGGGTATCGGCGCTAACTTCGTGCCAGAAATTCTGAATCAGGATATCTATGATGAGATTATTCATGTTGAGAATGATGAAGCGTTCGAAACTGCCCGCCGCGTAGCCAAGGAAGAAGGCGTGCTGTCCGGTATTTCCTCCGGTGCGGCTGTATTTGCTGCCCTGAAGGTGGCGAAGGAACTGGGCGCAGGCAAGAAGATTGTTGTCATCATCCCAAGCAACGGCGAACGTTACCTGAGCACTCCGCTTTATAACTTTGAAGTATAATTGCTGAGCATTCAGCTCGTTAGAAGAGCCTGCCCTATCCGCTTTCACAGGGATACTGCAGGCTCTTTTTTGAATAATAACTAATATAAGTCGTTTGGGCTTTTCAAAGTAACCCTATGTACAGTATACTGACAGGCAATAAACTATCGATGAGACGGGAGAATGGTTGTGGAGATCTTAACGGCTTGGCAGGACTGGGAGCAATGGGCAGAAGCAGATGAAGCCTGGAGCATCTTGCCCCTGATCCTGAGGAAACGGCAGGACAATCAGGGCTTGCCCCGCAGCTGGAAGCAGGCCTGGGAACAGGCTTCCCCCTATTCGGTTGTTCTGGAGAGCGGCAAGGGCGGGCGCTACACCTATCTGGGACTAAGCCCTGTCTCGATCATTGAAGGCCGGAGAGCCGTTGCACAGAGCTATACTCCCGGAGCTAAGGCTACGGGGCATATAGAATCTGCCGTAACAGAAGGCCAGCCGCTGCAAGTGCTTCAGGCATGGATGAAGGAATATACGTCTCCCCGCCTGACACTCGATGGTCTGCCGCCATTCACCGGAGGCTGTATCGGATTTCTTGGCTATGATGTGGCCCGTTCCCTGGAGAAGCTGCCGTCGCTTGCCAGGAACAACCCAGAATTTCCGGATTATCTGTTCATGAGACTGGAAGAAGTGTGGATCTACGATGAGCAGGAGCAGCAGCTCTACTGTGCAGTTCATGTTCCTGTGCCGGATACGGTATCCGGTGACCTGGACGGGCTAAGGAGACTATATGAGGCTGCTGTGCACCGTGCGGAGCGCATGGAGGAGCAGTGGGGCCTTCTCTACGCACCGGCAGAGCCGGAAGAAGCCGCTGCTGCAAGGTATGCCGGGCTTACCCGCAGGGTGGAGAGCGAGACCGAGAATACCGGTGAGTGGCCCGGTATGAACTCGGATTTCTCTGCCGCGCACTTTCAGCAGGCTGTGCTGAAGGTCCAGGAATACATCCGTGCGGGGGATGTCTTCCAGGTGAACCTCTCGCTGCGCCAGCAGGCGCAGCTCAAATCCACACCCGAGGACGTCTACGAATGGCTCCGTAGACTCAACCCGTCCCCGTACATGGGGCTGCTCCGCACGCCCGGCTTCGCGCTCTCCAGCGCATCGCCGGAGCTGCTCGTCAAGCTGCACGGGGACAAGGTCAGCGCCCGCCCCATTGCCGGCACCCGGCGGCGGGGCCACACTCCCGCGGAGGACGCCGCCATGGAGGCGGAGCTGCGCGGGAGCGAGAAGGAGATCGCCGAGCATATCATGCTTGTCGATCTGGAGCGCAGCGACATCGGCCGTGTCGCTGCCTACGGAACGGTCAGCGTGCCGGAGCTGCTGACCGTAGAGCGATACTCGCATGTGATGCATCTCGTCTCGCAGGTCGAGGGAATCGTCGCTCCCGGCAGGGATGCGTACGATGTCATTGCCGCCTTGTTCCCCGGCGGCACCATCACGGGCGCGCCCAAGGTGCGCACCATGGAGATCATTGAAGAGCTGGAGCCGGTCCGCCGGGGGCCATATACTGGATCTATGGGCTGGATTGACTATAACGGCAATATGGAATTAAATATAATCATACGCACGCTCGCCGTGAAGGACGGAATGGGCTACATTCAGACAGGTGCTGGAATTGTAATCGATTCAGACCCTTACCGTGAGTACCGGGAATGCCACAACAAAGCCAAAGCGGTAGTAAAAGCCATTCTCTGCAGTGAACGCGAGCAGGAAGAGCGGGCTGCCCTCGGCGCCGAAGGAGGAAGCGCATTATGATCTTGGTCATCGATAATTATGATTCCTTTACCTATAACCTGGTGCAGTATCTGGGTGAGCTGGGGGAAGAAGTTAAGGTAGCGCGCAACGATGAGATCAGCATAGAGGAGATAGAAGCATTAGCCCCCGATCACATTCTGATCTCTCCTGGACCCTGCACACCGAATGAGGCAGGCATCAGCCTTGCGCTGCTGCAGCATTTCAAGGGCATCATCCCCATATTCGGCGTATGTCTCGGACACCAGGCGATCGGACAAGCTTTTGGAGGTAATGTCATCCGTGCAGAACGCCTGATGCATGGCAAAACCTCGCCCATCCACCATAATGGCACCTCCGTATTTGAAGGGCTGGAATCTCCTTTCACAGCGACACGTTATCACTCACTGATCGTGGAACGTGAGAGTCTGCCGGATTGTCTGGAGATTACCGCCGAGACTGCCGAGGGCGAGATCATGGCCTTGCGGCATAAGGAATACCCGATTGAAGGGGTGCAGTTCCATCCCGAGTCAATCATTACGAATCACGGGCATACCATGCTGCGCAATTTCCTGAAACGGAGAGCCGGAGAACCGGCATGAAATATATAGGAATTAATAACAAAGCAGTCGACGCCAAAGACGCCGTGGTCTCCGCTCTGGATCACGGCTTTTTGTACGGCATGGGCCTGTTCGAGACCTTCCGTACGTATGGGGGACAGCCTTTCCTGCTGGAGCGCCATCTGAGCAGAATGGCAGCGGGCTGCCGCCAGCTGGGCATTCCTTTTGAGCCGGATATACAGGGGCTGCGGGAATGGATTCAGCTTGTAATGGACAAGAATGAGCTTAGTGAGGCGTATATCCGCTACACCGTTACGGCCGGTGAGGATATTCTGGGTCTGCCATCTGCAGCCTATAAGCAGCCTAATCAGCTGCTCTATATCAAAGCTTTGCCGGTCACACCAACCGGCTTATACACGGAAGGCAAAGAACTTCAGCTTTTGAACCACCGGCGTAATACCCCGGAGGGACCGGTAAGACTCAAATCGCTGCACTATATGAACAACATTCTGGCAAAACGTGAATTGGCCGGATATCCGTCCGCAGAGCATGGGGCCGAGGGACTTATGCTGACCGCACAGGGAGAGCTCGCCGAGGGCATTGTGAGCAATATTTTTTTCATCTCCAATAAAAGGCTCTATACCCCCGATATAGCCACCGGAATTCTACCGGGAATTACCCGGGAAATGGTGCTTGAGCTGGCAGCGGCCAGCCTTCAGCCGGAACAGGGCTTGTACCGCTGGGAGCAGCTTGCGGATGCGGATGAAATCTTCCTCACCAATTCGGTGCAGGAGATTGTACCGGTAAGTACATTATGGAATGGAGACCGGCGGGTAACCATAGGCAGCGGGCGCTGTGGAGAGCAGACGGCTGCACTTATGAGGCTGTACAGAGAAAGGACGGATATGCTGATATGAAGCCGATCATCTATGAACGGACTTACCGCTGCGGAAGCAGCGAGCTGAAATTGGGCAAGCGCACGCTGATTATGGGGATACTCAATGTGACGCCGGACTCCTTTTCGGATGGGGGTCTGTGGGCGGAGCGGGATAGAGCGGTAGAGCATGCGCTGCAAATGGCGGCAGAGGGTGCCGATATTATCGATATAGGCGGAGAATCCACGCGTCCGGGTCACCAGCCGGTGAGTGCTGAAGAGGAATTGGCCCGTGTCCTTCCTGTCATTGAGCGTATCCATCATGCCGCTCCGCATCTCCCCCTCTCTATAGATACCTACAAGGCGGAAGTCGCCCGTCAGGCGATTCAGGCCGGTGCGCATATTATCAACGATGTATGGGGTGCCAAGGCCGATCCGCAGATGGCGGCGGTTGCTGCGCAGGCAGACTGTCCGATCATTCTGATGCATAACCGTCATGACCGTGATTATAAGGACTTGATCAACGACATGACGAATGACTTGAGTGTGAGTATTGACCTGGCGCTGGCAGCGGGAGTGAAGCCGGAGAATATTATTTTGGACCCGGGAATCGGTTTTGCCAAGGACTATACAGAGAATCTTCAGGTCATGACGGGGCTAAGCGCACTGACGAAGCTGGGGTACCCGGTGCTGCTGGCCACTTCGCGCAAAAAATTCATCCGCACCGCCCTCGGTCTGCCCGCAGATGATGTCTTGGAGGGGACCGCGGCTACTGTTGCCTTCGGGATTGCTCAGGGCTGTCAGCTTGTGCGGGTTCATGATATTGCGGCAATGAAACGTACCGTAGAGATGTGTGACGCCATGTTCTATGCAGGGTCCCCTGTGCTCAGCATATAGATTATATTTTTCAAGAGAAGGCAGGTACCCTTAATGGATAAAATGAAGCTGCACCGCATGGAATATTACGGTTACCACGGAGTGTTTGAAGAGGAACGGAAGCTCGGCCAACGTTATTATATCGACCTTGAGCTGGAGCTTGATCTGCAGGGCGCGGGGCTCAGCGATGATCTGGAGCAGACCGTCAATTATGCTGAAGTTCATGTTCTGGTCAAAAAAATTGTCGAAACCCAGTCCTTTAAGCTGATAGAAGCTTTGGCGGAACGTATTGCATCCGGGTTACTGGACACTTATACTGTTATCAATGCAGTAACGGTCCAGGTGACCAAGCCGCATCCTCCTTTTGATATTCATTTTCAGGGAGTCACTGTAGAATTGCGCCGGACGAGAAAGTGAGACAGACTGATGAACATACCTTCCACCTCTGAGGCATCAGAGGCTTATATTGCTTTAGGGGCTAACCTGGGTGACCGTCAAGGCACCTTGAGAGAAGCCCTGAACCGGCTGGAGCATCACGACAAGATTGAAGTTGTGCGCACCTCCCGGGTCTACGAGACGGAGCCTGTCGGTTATCTGGATCAGCCTCAGTTTCTTAACATGGCGGCTGTTCTGCGCACCACACTGGCACCGGAGGATCTGCTTCATGTGATGCTGGACACGGAGAACCAGCTCGGCCGGGTCCGGGATGTGCGGTATGGACCGAGAACGGTAGATTTGGATTTGCTGTGGGTAGAGGGGCTGACCCTGGACACACCGGATCTGACACTGCCCCATCCGAGGATGCTGGAGCGGGCGTTTGTCCTTCTGCCGCTAAGCGATATTCTATCGCAGAACGAAGAGACTTCCGGATTCCGCAGACTCATTACAACAGCGCTGCAAGACATAGACGGAAAGGCAGGAATTCGCCTGTGGACAACAAACGTATGGGAATGCGGGTCAGAGCGTTCCGGAAGCTAAAGGGCTACACGCAGCAGGAACTGGCGGATTCTGTCGGAATATCACTTGCTGTGCTTGGCGCAGTGGAGCGGGGCAACCGACGTTTGGAAGATCAAATTTTAAATAAAATTGCGGATTTTCTGGAAGTGACCGTAGAGGAATTGGCCCATCCGGCACCATAAGACCGGGCTGAACGTTACAAATTGAGGTAGGGAAGTGATTGGGCCATGCTGAAGATTGGTGATATTGAATTGAAGAATCAGGTCGTGCTGGCGCCGATGGCTGGCGTATGTAACCCGGCATTTCGTCTGATTGCCAAGGAATTCGGGACTGGCCTGGTCTGTGCGGAGATGGTCAGCGGCAAGGCGATCGTACATGGCAACCAGCGTACGCGTGAGATGCTGTTTGTCGATGAGCGCGAGAAACCGCTGAGTCTGCAGATTTTTGGCGGGGACCGGGAATCGCTGGTGGATGCGGCGAGAATTGTCGACAAAGAAACCAATGCCGATATCATCGACATTAATATGGGCTGTCCGGTGCCGAAGGTGACCAAATGCGATGCCGGAGCACGCTGGCTGTTGAATCCGGACAAAATCTATGAGATGGTCTCCGCAGTAGTCGAGGCCGTGGACAAACCGGTCACCGTGAAGATGCGGATCGGCTGGGACAGCGAGCATATCTTCGTTGAAGAGAATGCGCGTGCGGTGGAACGGGCCGGCGGAGCGGCAGTCAGCGTACACGGACGGACCCGCGAGCAGCTCTATACCGGACGCGCTGACTGGAATTATATCCGTATGGCTAAAGAGGCAGTATCGATTCCGGTGATCGGCAATGGCGATGTGAATACGCCAGAGGATGCGCGGGCGATGCTGGACCAGACCGGCTGCGACGGTGTAATGATCGGGCGTGGCGCACTGGGCAATCCGTGGATGCTGTACCGGACGATTCAATATTTGGATACGGGTGTACTGATGTCTGAGCCTGGCGCTGAAGAGAAGATCAAGGTAGCCATTCTTCATATGGACCGTCTGATTGCCCTTAAGGGTGAAGCGGTGGCTGTCCGCGAGATGCGCAAGCATCTGGCCTGGTATTTGAAGGGCTTTAAGGCAGCGGCCCGCGTGAAGGACGTTATTATGGAAGAAACGAAACGTGACGAGATGGTGCGGATTTTGAATGATTTTGTCGGTCAGCTTAAGCAGGATGAGGAGCAGAGTAGCGCGGATAGTGCGCTTTTTGCCGTATGAGCCTCAGATAATCCTGGGACTAAGCCCCGTTCCTGTGCGCTTTATTGAGTATCGCTAAACATTATATGGGGCGTCATTGACATTTTGTAGCGGTTCCAATATAATTTCACAGTATAAAATCGCCGTTACAGCAGGAGCAATGGTGAAGGAGGGTTCTGATCCCTCCGGATTCGCATATAGTATGGTGTTTTCAATAAATGTATACGACAGGAGAATCGGTTGAGATGAGCGATAAAGAAGTCATCCTTACACCGGACGGACTTAAGCGTCTGGAAGAAGAACTGGAGACCCTCAAATCCGTGAAACGCCGCGAGGTAGCGGAACGTATCAAAGTGGCCATCGGCTACGGAGATATCAGTGAGAACTCGGAGTATGAAGACGCAAAGAATGAACAGGCTTTTATTGAAGGACGGGTTCTTACTTTGGAGAAGATGCTCCGCAATGCCCGTATTATTAATAGCGATGAGATCGTGACAGATGTGGTAAGCATCGGGGTCACAGTGAACGTTGAGGATATGGAGTATGGCGACATTATGGAGTACACCATCGTGGGTACTGCCGAATCCGATCCGCTGAACAACAAAATTTCCAATGAGAGCCCTGTAGGCAGAGCGATCATCGGCAAGAAGATTGGTACGATTGTAGATGTTAGTGTCCCTGCAGGCGTCATTCAATATAAAATTCTTGATATCAAAATGAAGTAAGACGGTTCCGAAGCTTCCTTAGGGAAGCTTTTTTCAAAATAAATACCAGCCGTAAAATATGGGTGAACACATACAGCTTATATTTTGTACCGGAACGGACTGTCCTCAAGATCGGGGCGGAGCCGTTTCTTCTTTTGTATAGTGAGTAAGAGAGGATGAAGAACATGACGGAAGAAATCAACAACGTCGAAACTACAGAGAATGAATTAAGTGAATTGCTGAAGATCCGCAGGGGCAAGCTGGACGAGCTCCGCGCACTCGGGATCGATCCCTTCGGCAAGAAATATGAGCGTACCGCTGCTGCTGGCGATCTTCTGGCCAAATACGACGGGCAAACCAAGGAAGAGCTGGACGAACTGGCGCTGGAGGTCAGTGTGGCCGGGCGCATCATGGCGAAACGGGTCATGGGCAAGGCAAGCTTTTCTCACATTCAGGATCTCAGCGGCAAAATCCAGATCTATGTGCGCCAGGACAGTATCCCTGAGTCGCAATACGCAGCCTTCACTATTCTTGATCTGGGCGATATCGTCGGTATCCGGGGAACCCTGTTCAAGACAAAAACCGGCGAAACCTCTATTAAAGTAGATAATCTTGAGGTGCTGTCCAAATCCCTGCTTCCGCTTCCTGAGAAGTATCATGGTCTGAAGGATGTAGAACTCCGCTACCGTCAGCGTTATGTGGATCTGATCATTAACCCTGAGGTACAGCAGACCTTCATCATGCGTTCACGGATTATCCAGTCGATGCGCCGTTATCTGGACTCACTGGGCTATTTAGAGGTGGAGACGCCAACCCTGCATGCCATCGCAGGCGGAGCAGCGGCCCGACCGTTCATTACCCACCACAATACGCTGGACATGCAGCTGTATATGCGGATTGCCATTGAATTGCACCTGAAGCGTCTAATCGTCGGCGGTCTGGAGAAAGTCTATGAGATTGGCCGTGTATACCGTAATGAAGGTATTTCAACACGCCATAATCCGGAATTCACAATGATCGAGCTGTATGAAGCGTATGCGGATTACAAGGACATTATGCATCTGACAGAGAGTCTGATCGCTCATATTGCCAGTGAGGTGCTGGGCTCCCAGGTCATTAATTATCAAGGACAGGAAGTGGATCTGTCTCCAGGCTGGCGCCGTGTGACTATGGTGGATGCTGTTAAGGAAGTAACCGGAGTGGACTTCGGTGTTCAGATGACGGATGAAGAAGCACAGGCCCTGGCTAAGGAACACCGGGTTCCGGTGGAGAAGCATATGACCTTTGGACATATCCTCAATGCGTTCTTCGAGCAGTTTGTGGAAGAGACGCTGATTCAGCCGACCTTCGTAATGGGACATCCTGTAGAGATCTCACCGCTTGCCAAAAAGAATGAAGAGGACCCGCGCTTCACCGACCGGTTCGAGCTGTTCATTGTAGCCCGTGAGCATGCCAATGCGTTCAGCGAGCTGAATGATCCGATTGACCAGCGCCAGCGCTTCGAAGCACAGATTCACGAGAAAGAGCAGGGCAATGATGAAGCCCATGAGATGGATGATGATTTCATCCGTGCTCTGGAGTATGGCATGCCGCCAACAGGGGGCCTTGGAATCGGTGTAGACCGTCTGATCATGCTGCTGACCAATTCGGCATCTATCCGTGACGTACTGCTGTTCCCGCATATGCGTAATAAAGACTGAGGATTTCTCATAGTCGGGACCCGGATAACCAAGGGAGCTGCTCGGGCAGTTCTCTTGGGATCAGGGATTGAATGCACTGGTCAAATGATTTTGAAATAATGCTTGCAATGAATTCTTATCCGTGATATATTCTATTTCTGGCCGCGAAACATCAACGCCGGGCTCGAAAAGAAGTTAAAAAAAGAGCTTGCACTGATCGGCTGAATGTGATATATTATAAGAGTTGCTGGTGACGCGGTAATCGGCGCTGACAACGAGCTTGATCTTTGAAAACTGAACAACGAGTGAGTATCTGGAGATCACTTCGGTGAGATCCAAAAATGAGAATGTAAATTCTCGTCAGATGTTTCAAAATGAGCAATCGCTCTTTCTAAATACCAATTTGGAGAGTTTGATCCTGGCTCAGGACGAACGCTGGCGGCGTGCCTAATACATGCAAGTCGAGCGGAGTCTGAGAGGAAGCTTGCTTCCTTTCAGACTTAGCGGCGGACGGGTGAGTAACACGTAGGCAACCTGCCCTCAAGGCTGGGATAACTACCGGAAACGGTAGCTAATACCGGATAATTTCTTTCTTCTCCTGAGGAGAGAATGAAAGGCGGAGCAATCTGCTGCTTGGGGATGGGCCTGCGGCGCATTAGCTAGTTGGTGGGGTAACGGCCCACCAAGGCGACGATGCGTAGCCGACCTGAGAGGGTGAACGGCCACACTGGGACTGAGACACGGCCCAGACTCCTACGGGAGGCAGCAGTAGGGAATCTTCCGCAATGGGCGCAAGCCTGACGGAGCAACGCCGCGTGAGTGATGAAGGTTTTCGGATCGTAAAGCTCTGTTGCCAGGGAAGAACGTCCGGTAGAGTAACTGCTGCCGGAGTGACGGTACCTGAGAAGAAAGCCCCGGCTAACTACGTGCCAGCAGCCGCGGTAATACGTAGGGGGCAAGCGTTGTCCGGAATTATTGGGCGTAAAGCGCGCGCAGGCGGTTATTTAAGTCTGGTGTTTAAACCTTGGGCTCAACCTGAGGTCGCACTGGAAACTGGGTGACTTGAGTACAGAAGAGGAAAGTGGAATTCCACGTGTAGCGGTGAAATGCGTAGATATGTGGAGGAACACCAGTGGCGAAGGCGACTTTCTGGGCTGTAACTGACGCTGAGGCGCGAAAGCGTGGGGAGCAAACAGGATTAGATACCCTGGTAGTCCACGCCGTAAACGATGAGTGCTAGGTGTTAGGGGTTTCGATACCCTTGGTGCCGAAGTTAACACAGTAAGCACTCCGCCTGGGGAGTACGGTCGCAAGACTGAAACTCAAAGGAATTGACGGGGACCCGCACAAGCAGTGGAGTATGTGGTTTAATTCGAAGCAACGCGAAGAACCTTACCAGGTCTTGACATCCAACTAACGAAGCAGAGATGCATCAGGTGCCCTTCGGGGAAAGTTGAGACAGGTGGTGCATGGTTGTCGTCAGCTCGTGTCGTGAGATGTTGGGTTAAGTCCCGCAACGAGCGCAACCCTTGACTTTAGTTGCCAGCAGGTTGAGCTGGGCACTCTAGAGTGACTGCCGGTGACAAACCGGAGGAAGGTGGGGATGACGTCAAATCATCATGCCCCTTATGACCTGGGCTACACACGTACTACAATGGCCGGTACAACGGGAAGCGAAGCCGCGAGGTGGAGCCAATCCCAGCAAAGCCGGTCTCAGTTCGGATTGCAGGCTGCAACTCGCCTGCATGAAGTCGGAATTGCTAGTAATCGCGGATCAGCATGCCGCGGTGAATACGTTCCCGGGTCTTGTACACACCGCCCGTCACACCACGAGAGTTTACAACACCCGAAGTCGGTGGGGTAACCCGCAAGGGAGCCAGCCGCCGAAGGTGGGGTAGATGATTGGGGTGAAGTCGTAACAAGGTAGCCGTATCGGAAGGTGCGGCTGGATCACCTCCTTTCTATGGAGAATCGTTTCCTGCAACGGAAACATTCAAATCTTAAATCTAGCCGGTCGGCTAGTTACTCACTCGTTGGTCAGTTTTGAGAGCTCAAACTCTCACGCAAGAAACTTGATCCTTGAAAACTGGATACCGAAACGAATTTGCGTTTTAGAACATTCCTTTAAGCTGAACTTGTGTAAACAAGTTTCAATATTTTAGTGATGCTAAGTGATTTTCCTAACGGAAAACACATTGGTTAAGCTACTAAGAGCACACGGAGGATGCCTAGGCGCCAGGAGCCGACGAAGGACGTGGCGAACAACGAAACTGCCTCGGGGAGCTGTAAGCAAGCTTTGATCCGGGGGTGTCCGAATGGGGAAACCCAGCTGTGGTAATTCGCAGTTACTCGTATCTGAATACATAGGATACGCAGAGGCAGACCAGGGGAACTGAAACATCTAAGTACCCTGAGGAAGAGAAAACAATAGTGATTCCGTCAGTAGCGGCGAGCGAACGCGGAACAGCCTAAACCAAGGGGCTTGCCCCTTGGGGTTGTGGGACGTCTCACATGGAGTTACAAAGGAATACGGTAGGCGAAGAGGTCTGGAAAGGCCCGCGATAGAGGTAAAAGCCCTGTAGCCGAAATGGTATTCTCTCCGAGACGGATCCCGAGTAGTGCGGGGCACGTGAAACCCCGTATGAATCCAGCAGGACCATCTGCTAAGGCTAAATACTACCTGGCGACCGATAGTGAAACAGTACCGTGAGGGAAAGGTGAAAAGCACCCCGGAAGGGGAGTGAAATAGAACCTGAAACCGTGTGCTTACAAAAAGTCAGAGTCCTCTTTATGGATGATGGCGTGCCTTTTGTAGAATGAACCGGCGAGTTACGTTTAACATGCAAGGTTAAGGTGAGAAGCCGGAGCCGCAGCGAAAGCGAGTCTGAATAGGGCGACTGAGTATGTGGACGTAGACCCGAAACCGTGTGATCTACCCCTGTCCAGGGTGAAGGTGCGGTAACACGCACTGGAGGCCCGAACCCACGCATGTTGAAAAATGCGGGGATGAGGTGGGGGTAGCGGAGAAATTCCAATCGAACTCGGAGATAGCTGGTTCTCCCCGAAATAGCTTTAGGGCTAGCCTCGGTGAATGGAGTGGTGGAGGTAGAGCACTGATTGGGTGCGGGGCCCGCAAGGGTTACCAAGCTCAGTCAAACTCCGAATGCCATTTACTTCTTGCCGGGAGTCAGACAGTGAGTGCTAAGATCCATTGTCAAAAGGGAAACAGCCCAGACCATCAGCTAAGGTCCCCAAGTGTGTGTTAAGTGGGAAAGGATGTGGAGTTGCACAGACAACCAGGATGTTGGCTTAGAAGCAGCCACCATTGAAAGAGTGCGTAATAGCTCACTGGTCGAGTGACTCTGCGCCGAAAATGTAACGGGGCTAAACACACCACCGAAGCTATGGCTAGGATCGACTTCACTGCGCCTTTGAGGCGTGTTTATCCAGATTGACATGAATGCCGTGAACCCTCCGAAGGGATGAATGGCTAAATGCTTTCAGGGGATAAACACAGACTTCGAAGCTGGAGTGAAGTCGATCCTGGGGTAGGGGAGCGTTGTGTAGGGGTTGAAGGTGTACCGTAAGGAGCGCTGGACACTACACAAGTGAGAATGCCGGTATGAGTAACGAAAAGATCAGTGAGAATCTGATCCGCCGAAAGCCCAAGGTTTCCTGAGGAAGGCTCGTCCGCTCAGGGTAAGTCGGGACCTAAGGCGAGGCCGACAGGCGTAGTCGAAGGACAACAGTTTGAAATTACTGTACCACCGTAATCCGCTATGAGCGATGGGGTGACGCAGGAGGGTAGTGACGCGGACTGATGGATGTCCGTCTAAGCAGTGAGGCTGGTGTGCAGGCAAATCCGCACACCGTGAAGGCTGGGCTGTGATGGGGAGCGAAAATTACAGTAGCGAAGGTCATGATCTCACACTGCCAAGAAAAGCCTCTAGTCAGGAGAAGGTGCCCGTACCGCAAACCGACACAGGTAGGCGAGAAGAGAATTCTAAGGCGCGCGGAAGAACTCTCGTTAAGGAACTCGGCAAAATGACCCCGTAACTTCGGGAGAAGGGGTGCCTCGGTAGGGTGAATAGCCCGAGGGGGCCGCAGTGAAAAGGCCCAAGCGACTGTTTAGCAAAAACACAGGTCTGTGCGAAGCCGTAAGGCGAAGTATACGGGCTGACGCCTGCCCGGTGCTGGAAGGTTAAGGGGAGCGGTTAGGAGCAATCCGAAGCTGTGAACCGAAGCCCCAGTAAACGGCGGCCGTAACTATAACGGTCCTAAGGTAGCGAAATTCCTTGTCAGGTAAATTCTGACCCGCACGAATGGCGTAACGACTTGGGCGCTGTCTCAACGAGAGATCCGGTGAAATTTTAATACCTGTGAAGATGCAGGTTACCCGCGACAAGACGGAAAGACCCCATGGAGCTTTACTGCAGCTTGATATTGAATTTGGGTACGATCTGTACAGGATAGGTGGGAGCCGTTGAAGCAGGAGCGCAAGCTTCTGTGGAGGCGCCGTTGGGATACCACCCTGATCGTATCTAGGTTCTAACCTAGTACCCTTAGCGGGTACGGGGACCGTGTCAGGCGGGCAGTTTGACTGGGGCGGTCGCCTCCTAAAGAGTAACGGAGGCGTTCAAAGGTTCCCTCAGAATGGTTGGAAATCATTCGCAGAGTGCAAAGGCATAAGGGAGCTTGACTGCGAGACCTACAAGTCGAGCAGGGACGAAAGTCGGACTTAGTGATCCGGTGGTACCGCATGGAAGGGCCATCGCTCAACGGATAAAAGCTACCCTGGGGATAACAGGCTTATCTCCCCCAAGAGTCCACATCGACGGGGAGGTTTGGCACCTCGATGTCGGCTCATCGCATCCTGGGGCTGAAGTAGGTCCCAAGGGTTGGGCTGTTCGCCCATTAAAGCGGTACGCGAGCTGGGTTCAGAACGTCGTGAGACAGTTCGGTCCCTATCTGTCGTGGGCGCAGGAAATTTGAGAGGAGCTGTCCTTAGTACGAGAGGACCGGGATGGACGTACCGCTGGTGCATCAGTTGTTCCGCCAGGAGCATGGCTGAGTAGCTACGTACGGACGGGATAAGCGCTGAAAGCATCTAAGCGTGAAGCCCCCCTCAAGATGAGATTTCCCAACATGTAAGACCCCTTGAAGACGACGAGGTAGATAGGTTGGAGGTGGAAGTGCAGCAATGCATGGAGCTGACCAATACTAATCGGTCGAGGGCTTATCCAAAAAACTACCCCAAAAAGTGAAGATGACGCTGACGAAGCGGATTCCGAGTACTTTCCGGGGGCCCCGTAAGAAGGGCGAGCGCAGATTCGTTTCGGATTCAGTTTTCAGGAATCAAATTCCTGAACGATTTTAAGCTGCATGTCCTTTCTAAGGATTGATATTTTGCGGGAGTGATCTCACAGATGTCCACGCAGCGCAAAAATCATGTTTGGTGGCGATAGCGGAGGGGTTCCACACGTACCCATCCCGAACACGACCGTTAAGCCCTCCAGCGCCGATGGTACTTGGACCGAAGGGTCCTGGGAGAGTAGGACGTTGCCAAGCACTTAAGACCACTGTTGATAATTCGACAGTGGTCTTTTTGTATGAACGGACCGACATCGACATATCATGCCGTGGGCGATGACTGAAGGCGTGCCGGATGCGCAGCGATCTAAGGTTTACGGGAAGCAGTTGGATTTTATCCACTTCTTGATGAGCAAATGGTCGATGCACAGCCAAGAGTTGGATAAACAACACTTAATAGATTCAATTTTAGCCAAAATAGCGTTCGCAGGCAGGAATAGTTGCTGTTTATCCACTTGCTTCAGCTGATGCCATTGATATTAACTAATTAAGATACGTTTCTCCAATTGTTTGTTCCAGAAGGATTATAGTGAACCGATTAATTTAGATTTTAGCTACAGGTATAAAGGCGTCAAACGCGGCTGAAGCTGCTACGTTGTCCACTGTAGACGGACTTTAGTCCAAGAATTCGCTTACCGGAGGGCGTATTGCCTAATCCCTTCACAGAGCGGTGTAATATTCTTGACAGGCCAAATGCCCTTTGCTAAGATGGACAATAATATATTTTTGGACAAGCCTCTCAAACCTTAACAGAAGACACAATTATGTATAACTCCCAGGCCTCTACCGCTGTCTATCGGGTATGGACTTGACGCAGGAGTTTCTTTATTCATAAGTTGGCGGGCGGGTAGAGAAAAGAATTTAGAGGAGGAATGACCCAGGTGTGGGAAGATAAGTTTGGTAAAGAGGGATTCACTTTCGATGATGTGCTGCTGGTTCCGCGTAAATCCGAGGTATTACCTAAGGAAGTGGACCTAACCACTGTACTCAGCAAGAATGTGAAGCTGAATATCCCTTTGATGAGTGCAGGTATGGACACAGTCACAGAAGCCGCTATGGCGATTGCTATCGCCCGTGAGGGCGGGATCGGCATTATTCATAAGAATATGTCCGTAGAGCAGCAGGCAGAAGAGGTGGACCGTGTGAAGCGCTCAGAGAGCGGGGTTATTACCAATCCATTCTCACTTACGCCGGACCACTGGGTATCCGATGCTGAAGTCCTGATGGGCAAATACCGTATCTCGGGTGTGCCTATCGTAGATGAAGAGGGTAAGCTTGTCGGTATTCTGACGAACCGCGACCTGCGTTTCATCCATGATTTCAATATTCAGATCAAAGAAGTGATGACTCATGAGAATCTCGTTACAGCTGCTGTAGGAACTACACTTCAGGAAGCGAAAGGTATTCTGCAGCGCCACAAGATTGAGAAGCTGCCGCTGGTAGACGAGCATAATATTCTCAAAGGTCTCATTACTATTAAAGATATAGAGAAAGCTATCCAGTTCCCCAATGGTGCCAAGGATGCCCACGGACGTCTGCTGGTTGGAGCGGCAATCGGAATCTCCAAGGATACGCTGGAACGGACAGAAGCATTGGTAAAAGCCGGTGTGGACCTGATTACCGTGGATTCTGCACATGGCCATCACATTAACATTATCGATGCAGTGCGCAAGCTGCGTGAGACTTATCCTGATCTAACAATTGTAGCTGGTAATGTAGCTACAGGCGAAGCTACCCGCGAATTGATTGAAGCAGGAGCCTCCGTAATCAAGGTGGGTATTGGCCCGGGATCTATCTGTACTACCCGCGTAATTGCCGGAATCGGTGTTCCGCAGGTTACTGCGATCTACGATTGTGCGACAGTAGCCCGTGAATATGGCATTCCGGTGATTGCAGACGGAGGAATCAAGTACTCCGGTGAGATTACCAAGGCCATCGCCGCCGGTGCCGCTGCAGTCATGATGGGCAGCCTGTTCGCTGGTACAGAAGAAAGTCCCGGAGAGTCGGAAATCTATCAGGGACGTAAATATAAGGTATACCGCGGCATGGGCAGCATGAGCGCCATGAAGCAAGGCAGTAAAGACCGTTACTTCCAGGATGATGATAAGAAGCTGGTACCGGAAGGCATAGAGGGCCGTGTAGCCTTTAAAGGGCCATTGTCCGACACGGTTCACCAATTGATTGGCGGACTGCGCTCCGGTATGGGTTATTGCGGAACGAAGACGTTAGAAGAGCTGCGCAATGATACCTCGTTCATCCGGATCACTGGAGCGGGCCTGCGTGAGAGTCATCCTCATGATGTACAGATCACCAAGGAAGCTCCGAACTATTCCCTGTAAGCCGGGAAGAATCACCTATTTTGTTGACAGGCAGGACTAATTTAGTCCTGTCTGTCTTTTTTTGCAGATACCCCTGTGTTAGAATAGAACAAGCACTGATTTGAGGATTAAAGGAGAGTTAATCATTGAAGGCCAAGCGAAAACTAAGCAGTAAGCAAATTGTGATTAAAACAGCGACAGTAGGTCTGCTTTTAAATATGTTAGCATTTCCTGCGGCTTCTGCGATGGCAGAGGCAGTAACTAAATCGGCTACAACAGAGGCTGGAACGAAGGCGGCGGCTACCCCTGCCAAGACAGCAGTAGCCAAGATCCCAACCGTAGAATCGCTCGGACTGAATGTGAAATCTGCAGTGCTGATTGAGCCTACTACAGGGGAGATTCTGCTCTCGTATAATGCCGATCAGCCTATGCCTCCAGCAAGTATGACGAAGATGATGACTGAATATCTGGTGACGGAAGCTGTGAATAGCGGCAAGATCTCCTGGGACCAAAAAGTCACCATACAGGAGAATGCGTCCAAGCAGATCGGGTCACGGATTTTCCTGGCAGCGGGTGATGAACATACAGTTAAAGAACTCTACATAGCGATGGCAGTAGGCTCAGCCAATGATGCTACGGTTGCCCTGGCCGAACTGGTCGCGGGTTCAGAGCAGCAATTCGTCACTATGATGAATGAAACAGCGAAGAAGATGGGGATGAAGACGGCCCATTTCATTAATCCCACTGGGCTTGACCGTAAGGACATGCCCAAGAAATTCCGCCCGGAGGGTGAAGGCGAAACGGTAATGTCTGCGATGGATGCAGCGATTCTTGCCAAGTATATTGTAACGGATCATCCGGATTTCACCGATTTCACCACAATCCAATCCTATAAGTTCCGTGAGCGCGATTCGAAGCCGATGGTTAACTACAACTGGATGCTGGAGGCCAACAAGGATATTCCGAACTTCAAGGCTTATGCGTATCCTGGCCTGGACGGGCTGAAGACTGGACATACATCCAAGGCGGGGAACTGCTTCACCGGTACTGCGGTGCGTGACGGCATGCGTCTCATCAGCGTTGTTATGGGAGCGGACTCTGAAGCCCACCGTTTCACCGAAACCAAGAAGGTACTGGATTTCGGCTTTAATAATTTTGAGATTAAGCAGGTTGTTGCGCCTAAAGCTGTGATTGCCGGCACTGAAACTGTGCCTGTGCTGAAGGGTAAGAATAAAGAGGTATCCGTAGTGACGGATGCTGGTGTAACGTTCATGGTTCCGAAGGGCACTGTATCTCCGCAGATCAAAACTACAGTGGTCACGAATGATCCGGCTACGCTGGTCGCACCGATTGCTGGAGCCAGCAAGGTAGGTAAGGTCACTTACTCCTATAAGATAGAGGGAATGTCTCAGACGCAGGAGAAGACGGTGAACCTGATTACTACCGAGGAAGCGGAGAAGGCGGGCTGGTTCAAGCTACTGCTGAGAGCCATTGGTGATTTTTTCGGTGATCTGTTCAAAGGAATTAAAAACCTGTTCTAGCCTAACAGGGGCACTGGCCTCGGCTTCACGACAAAATCCCAGTAAATAGGTTGTATATATTACTGCCTTACGGTAGAATTACATGTTAGATTAGGTTAGATCTAACGGGAGGCGTAGATATGGAAACAGGAACTTCGCGAGTCAAAAGAGGCATGGCGGAAATGCAAAAAGGCGGCGTCATTATGGACGTCATGAATGCAGAGCAGGCGAAAATTGCTGAGGCCGCGGGCGCAGTTGCCGTTATGGCCCTGGAGCGTGTACCTTCCGATATCCGCGCAGCGGGTGGTGTCGCACGTATGGCTGATCCTACTATTGTAGAAGAGGTCATCAAGGCAGTAAGTATTCCTGTGATGGCCAAAGCGCGGATCGGCCACTATGTGGAAGCCAAGGTTCTCGAATCTCTGGGTGTAGACTATCTCGATGAGAGTGAAGTGCTTACGCCTGCCGATGAAGTGTTCCATATCAACAAACGCGAATTCACGGTTCCTTTTGTATGCGGAGCCAAGGATCTTGGGGAAGCGCTGCGACGCATTAGCGAAGGTGCCTCCATGATCCGCACCAAGGGTGAGCCGGGAACCGGCAACATCGTGGAAGCGGTCCGCCATATGCGCCACATTAACAGCCAGATCCGCAAGGTGGCTGGTCTCTCGCCTGATGAGCTATATCATGAGGCTAAGACGCTGGGTGTTCCGTATGAGCTGCTACTGGAGGTTCACGAGTTGGGTAAGCTGCCTGTCGTTAACTTTGCTGCCGGTGGTGTAGCAACGCCTGCCGATGCCGCGCTCATGATGCATCTGGGTGCTGACGGGGTGTTTGTCGGCTCGGGAATTTTCAAATCGGACAATCCTGAGAAGTTCGCCCGTGCCATCGTCGAAGCGACAACCCACTTTACGGACTACAAGCTGATTGCTGAGGTGTCTAAAAATCTGGGCACTCCGATGAAGGGAATTGATATCGCCACGTTATCCCCGGCTGAACGCATGTCGGAACGCGGCCGTTAATAGAGAGAAGGCTTCCGGATGAGAATTGGAGTGTTGGCGCTTCAAGGCGCTGTTACAGAGCATATTGTCAGTATTGAGAAGACCGGTGCGCAGGGCCTGCCTATTAAGCGTATAGAGGAACTAGACGGGATAGATGGTCTGATCATTCCCGGCGGTGAGAGTACGACGATTGGCAAATTGATGCGCAAATATGGCTTTATTGAAGCGATCCGCGACTTCGCGGGTCAAGGCAAGCCTATTTTTGGTACATGCGCCGGGATGATCGTGCTGGCGAAGCGGATTGCCGGAGATGAGACCGGTCATCTGGAGCTGATGGATATTACTGTGGCCAGGAATGCCTTTGGCCGCCAGCGGGAAAGCTTTGAATGTGATCTCCAGGTTAAGGGGATTGCTGAGCCGGTGCGGGCGGTATTTATCCGCGCTCCGCTTATCGAAGAGGTGGGTCCTGATGTTGAGGTGCTTACGCTCTATAAGGATGAGATTGTAACCGCGCGCCAGGGCAATCTGCTGGCCTGCTCGTTTCACCCGGAATTGACCGATGATTACAGGCTGCACCAATATTTTGCCGGCATGGTAGAGGACAGGATTGCAGCCAATCTATAGAACCGCATATAAGGACACTTTGACTCTTTCAAAGCTGCAAACAAAACAGCATTTTGAAAGAGTTTGGGCTGTTTTCAGGAGGGAAACTTTGTGTTAGATGTTAAAGTATTGCGCAGCGATTATGCAAGAGTAGAAGAGGCACTGAATAAAAGAGGAAAGTCGCTGGATTTGATTGCCGGCTTCCCGGCGCTGGATCAGCGCCGCCGTGAGCTGCTTCAGGAGACAGAAGGGCTCAAGAACCGCCGGAACACTGTATCCGGAGACGTAGCCAAGAAGAAGAAGAATGGTGAACCGGCCGATGATCTGATCGCAGAGATGCGTACGGTATCTGACCGGATTAAGGAATTGGATGATGAGGTGCGTGAGCTTGAGGTCAAGATTGATGAGCTGACAATGAGCATCCCGAATATTCCGCATGAATCGGTGCCTGTGGGCACCTCCGAGGCAGACAATGTTGAAGTGCGCCGCTGGTCAGAGCCTACAGAGCTTGGATTCACTCCGAAATCCCACTGGGAGCTGGCGCAGCAGTTGGATATCATTGATTTTGAGGCAGCGGCGAAGGTTACGGGTTCCCGGTTTGTCTTCTATAAGGGACTCGGTGCCAGACTGGAGCGTGCCCTGATTAATTTCATGATGGACCTGCACAGCGGAGAACATAACTATGAAGAGATGCTGCCGCCTTATATTGTTAATAAGGACAGCCTCTATGGAACGGGACAGCTGCCCAAATTCGAAGAGGACCTGTTCAAGCTGCGGGATACAGAGTATTATCTGATTCCTACAGCAGAAGTGCCTGTGACGAACTATTACCGTGAAGAGATTATGACGGCTGGCGATCTGCCAAAGTATCATGTGGCCTACAGCTCTTGCTTCCGTTCGGAGGCGGGTTCTGCGGGACGCGATACCCGCGGTCTGATCCGCCAGCATCAGTTCAACAAGGTGGAGCTGGTGAAGCTGGCCAGCCCGGAGAGCTCCTATGAGGAGCTGGAGAAGATGACAGCCGACGCTGAGCGTGTGCTGCAGCTTCTGGGGCTGCCTTACCGCGTTCTGCTGCTCTGTACGGCGGATATGGGCTTCACCTCTGCCAAAACGTATGACCTTGAGGTGTGGCTGCCTGAGAGCGGCATGTACCGCGAGATCTCCTCATGCTCCAACACCGAGGACTTCCAGGCACGCCGGGCCAATATCCGTTACCGCAAGGACCCGAAGGCGAAGCCTGAATTCGTGCATACGCTGAATGGCTCTGCGCTGGCTGTAGGACGTACCGTAGCAGCTATTCTGGAGAACTACCAGCAGGAGGACGGAAGTGTGCTGATTCCGGAATGTCTGCAGCCGTATATGCGTAATGTGAAATCCATTTCTGCAAAAACAGCTCAATAATAATAGTTGCATATTATTTGCTGGGCGTGGTATAATTCCTAATGCATGTGAAATTTCAATGCATTGGAGAGGTACCGAAGCGGTCATAACGGGGCGGTCTTGAAAACCGTTAGGGTGCAAGCCCACATGGGTTCGAATCCCATCCTCTCCGCCATTCCTTTACAGCTAAATAAGTGCAGATAGAAGCCGTTCTCTTAGGAGGGCGGTTTTTTTGTTTTTTAAGAAATTATGATTTTCTTCTGATGTGATTCTAGAGAAATCCTGCAAATTGCGCAGCAATGCCTGACACTAGCACCCTTCACCCGTTAAGGTGAGTTTGTTCTTAGCTAAGGCCTCTTTTTCACAGAAGCTGTTCCGGCGGGAATAAAAAACCGGCTTTCTCCGCAATGTATTAGAGAAGGAGGCTGATGATAAAGATGGACCGACAATTGCAAGTAGATCAGCAGAGTCTGGTGTCTGCCTGGCAGGAGCGGCTGCCGGAGCTGATGGACAATGGAGACAGCTTCAGTGTGCAGGGGGATGCGGCCAACGAGAACAGTCTGCTCATCCATTTCAATGCAGCAGGACGGCAGGGGTATTCTCTGGATTTCCGCTGCACCTATGTGGATAGCCGCGAGGTTGCCGTAGACTTGCTTGACGCCGAGCAGGCCGGGGTACACGCAGATGAGCAGCTAGATGCTGTTCAGCTGTTGGCGCAGCAGTATACGAGACAGATTCATGAGTGCGCACAGGCCCTTCAAGGCTTAACTAATCCATAGGAGGTAAAAACCCAAGAGCATGCCTGTACCCGGCGTACAGCAGGACAATCAGGGGTCCCGCAAGGAGCACCATTCTTCAGGTCCGGCACCGTTATCCGGGTCTAAAAAGGTGAAGCAGGCCAACCATGTGGACCATAACAATCCCCAGGGTTAAAGGAAATATGGAACGAAATTAGTAAATGATGTTTCTCATATTTGCCAAATGGTTTATCATTAGGGAGGGGAAAGAATTTTTTTACATGGGAGAGGAGAAAAATAATGAACAAAAAATGGGGGTTATCCGCTGCCGCTTTACTGTTAACTGCTGCAGTAATTCTGCCGGGATGTGCAAAGAAAGAGGAGCCTAAGGCAGCTCTGACTTCAGCTGCAGCCAAAGCTACAGCTATGACATCTTACGAAATGAAGACCAAATTAGTTATTAATGATCTGTCGATAGACACAGGCACCAATGAAGCAGATGCTTCAACGGGCCAGATGCTCAGCATGCTTAAGAACGCCGAGCTTACCATCGATGGAGTCTACCAGGCAGAGCCGATGCAGACAGAAATGACAACCGTTCTGAATCTGAAGGGGGACATGGCCATGTCCTTCACGGTTCCAATGGTAATGACCGGACAGAAGCTGTATGTCAAAGTACCTTCGATTCCGTTCCTGCCGATTCCTGAGACGATCGTGAACAAATTCGTAGAGCTGGATCTGAAGCAGCTGGCTGAAGAACAGGGCGCTGAATTCAATCCTGCACAGATGGATGCACAGAAGGTGCAGAAGCTGTCGAATGAAGTGATGAATACCTTGCTTGGCGAATACGATCAAGCCAAGTATTTCAATGATATCAAACCGAAGGATGCAGGCCTGCCTGAAGGCGTAGAAGCCAAGCAGGTCGTTCAATTCCAGGTTACCAACGATAACGTCAAAGAGGCGCTTACCATTCTGGTGAACAACGCTATGCCGAAGATTATTGATATTCTGGGCAAAGAAGAATACAAGGATCTGCTGCAGGTTGAGCCAGCCAAGCTGGCCGAAGCCAAGGAGCAGCTTCAATCCAGTGAAGCCCGTGCAGAGTTCGACAAGAGCCTGGCTGATCTAAACAAGTATCTCACTATTAACCAATTCCACCTGAATACCGCTGTCAACAAAGATGATTATCCGGTATACCAGGATATGCTCATGGACATCAAGGTTAATGATCCTGACAAGGGTGAGAATGTTACCTTATCTATGAATGCAAGCAACCAATACAGCAAGATCAATGAGAAGCAGACCTTCAAGATTGGCATTCCGCAAGGCGATGATGTCATCACTCTGGAGGAGCTGCAGCAGCAGTTCGGAAACACAGGTACGAGTACTTATTAATACCATAGTTGCGCACGCTAAAAACCCGTATGAGCGAATTCCACTCATACGGGTTTTTGTGTGGACATATGAAGGTTAAGGGGACTGCTGTTCCTCTGGCAGGAACTCCTCAGCCAGAATGGCATAGGTACGATGATCCTGCCATTCGCCGTTGATCCGGATGAAGCGGCGTGCGAGTCCTTCAGCCTGGAAGCCGTTCTTCTCCAGCACTCGGCGTGAACCGGTATTATGAGGCAGAATGGCAGCCTGTACCCTGTGAAGCCCCAGAGAGCGGAAGGTGTACCCGAGGATCAGGTGTACAGCGGCACTGGTATGTCCTTGCCCTTGCTTCTCATGATCGATGAGATATCCGATATCGCAGAATTGTCCGACTCCCCTCACTACGTTAGAGATCGTAATCTGGCCGATCAGCTCCCCGCTGAGCAGATAAATGCCGAACATATACGCCCGGTCCAGCCGGGCTTCCAGGATACGCTGGTTAATGAGCTGATGCTGGCTCTCCAGGGTGAAGTAATCTTCATCGCGCAGGGGTTCGAATTGCTGGTGCGCGGTACGGTTGCGCAGACGAAGGCTTAGCAGCTCCTCAGCATCTTTAAGCTCCAGCAGCGAGAGATAGATCCCCTGTGCGTTGTTATACAGCTTGTAGGACATCTGGTATTCTCCTTATATATGCATAATATGTTAATGGGCGTTCTAGAGCTTCGCAGGCCGCTTCCGCAGCTTGCGGAAGAAGGAGGTCAGCAGCTCCGCACATTCCTCCTGCAGAACGCCCTGGATGACCTCTGTGCGATGGTTAAAGCGTGACTCCTCCAGCAGGTTCATGAGGGTCCCTGCACAGCCCGCCTTGGGGTCTGGAGTGCCATACACGGTAAGTGGCAGCCTGGACTGCACCATCGCCCCTGCACACATGGGACAAGGCTCCAGGGTAACATAGAGCCGGCAATCAAGCAAACGCCAGGAGCCCAGGACTCTACTGGCTTCCCGAATCGCCACCATCTCTGCATGGGCAGTGGAGTCGAGCGTTGTCTCACGCAGATTATATCCGCGGCCTATAATTTGGCCTCCGTGGACGACCACGGCACCAATTGGTACTTCGCCCAAGGCTTCAGCCTTGCGGGCCTCTCCTATCGCTTCTGTCATCCAATGTTCATGAATGGCCCGCTCCTCCGCCGGCAGTTCTTCAAGCCTGGTAATCAAATGCATCTTCCCTTCTTCTATGCCCATTGTCCAACGAACAAATATTCGTTCTTAACAAATTGTGTACAACTCTGTGGATAACGACCGACTTATACACAAAATTGTGCACATCGCGATTTGGCAAAATGTTTATATGTGCATAACCTGTGGATGGTTTCTTACCTATTGTAGAGAAACTGTCCCGATAATTCAATATCTGCCAGCGCCCGGCTGTAGGGAAAGGCCTTTTCAAATGGAAGGGCAAAAGGTATGATTATGTTGAATGCCCGCTAGGATTTACCAGCGGATAAGAGGTGAACAATACGCTTGTCCATAAAAACGAAACTATCAGCGATTATTTTTGGCTCGGTGCTCTTAATCTTGATGCTTAATCTTACACTCAATCTTTATGCTGCCCGGAATAATCTGCGTAATGAGAGTGTGAGCAACATGAAGATCACTGCGAAGCAGGTGGCCGTATCGGTGGAGCAGAGCGGCTATAGCTCGAATTACGTGCAGGATAAAATTGCCCAGAACCTGCGGTTGACTGCCATTCTGGCGTCCTATGAGCTGGACCCGGATATCAGGAATATTACCAATCAACAATTGAAGGCGCTGTCCACCAAGCTGGGGGTGTCGAATATCTCGCTGCTGGTGAAGACTGCGGATGATATTATCGTAGCCAAATCTTCAGATCCTGCAGAGATTGGACTTTCGACCAAGGGCATGGGTTTTTGGTATGTGGCTTTTCTGGAGCTGTTTGCAGGCCAGCGCGTATCTGTTGATCAGGGGCAGTCCCTGGAGAATTTCTGGTCCGGGCCATTTGAATATTCAACCTCCAATCCGGAGTATATTGATAAATGGGGCTATTATTATGACGGGGCCCGTAATTATATCATAGATCCGTTCGTCCGGAGTACAGCGGTAAGCGATTATGTCAAAATTATGAGTCCTGATGAGATCATCCAGGAATCCAAAGCTGTAAATCCCGGGATTCTGGAAATTACGGGAATTAATCCGAAGACCTTCGGGGCCTCAAGCATGCTGCCTGACGGCACAGATCCCAAGAATACGAAGCTGCGGAACCGCCCTATTCAGTACGGCACCTATTCATACGGCAATATAGCAGAGGACAAGGCGGCAATCCGTGAAGCATTGAATAAGAGCGAGCCGGTAACACTGGATACGAAGGCATTGGGTAAAAGAGTGCTCAAAAGCTTCATTCCGATTGAGCGCCCGGGAGCCGCGGATTATGTGATCAGTGTAGTCATGGACTACCAGGCGATCTCCTCCGTCATCCGGGAGCAGCTGTTCAATAATATCACTACCTCGGTGCTGCTGCTGATTATCTTCCTTCTAGTGAGTTATGTCCTGGCCGGTGTTGTTACCCGCCCGATTCAGGATATACTGGCTAAGGTCAATGATGTGGCCAAGGGCAAGTTCGAGCCCCCGCTTAATGTATCCAGCCGTGATGAGCTTGGACAGCTGGCCCAGCGCATCAATGCGATGACCTCACATCTGCTGCAGCATACGAACCGATTGGGGCAGACGCTGGAGGAGAACCGTGCGGTGAAGGAGCATCTGGAGTCGGTGATTAACGGAACTTCAGATGCCATCCACACCGTGGATATGGAGGGGCGGATCATCAGTACGAACAGAGCCTTCGAGGACCTCTATGGATGGGGTGCTGCAGACGCGCTGATCAAGCCGCCTTATCTGGTTCCTGCCACCGTGCAGCAACAGGAGAGTATACGATTGCAGCAGCTTAAGGACGGAGCCTCTTTACCGCCTGTTGAGACTGTCAGGCTGAAGCGTGACGGCTCCCTGGTAGAGGTCAGCGTCAGCAGCTCGGTTATCCGGGATGAAGAGGGCAACCCGCAGTCGGTTGTACATGTATCCCGTGACATGACAGAGCGCAACCGGATTGAGGAGCTGCTCAGACGCTCAGAGAAGCTGACTACAGTCGGCCAGCTTGCGGCAGGCGTTGCCCATGAGATCCGCAATCCTCTGACCACTCTGCGGGGCTTCCTGCAGCTTCAGCAGGAGAAGAAGGTTCTCGTTCCGCTGCATATTGATCTGATGCTCTCGGAGCTGGACCGGATCAATATGATTGTCAGTGAGTTCCTGATTCTGGCGAAGCCGCAGGCGGTTCATTTCCAGCAGAGGGATCTGCGGCATATTGTCGGCGATGTCATCTCGCTGCTGGACAGTCAGGCCCACCTGTTCGGTATTGAATTCACCACGGATTTCTCGGGAGTACCCGCCATGGTACATTGTGAAGAGAATCAGCTGAAGCAGGTATTTATCAATGTGATCAAAAATGCAATAGAAGCGATGCCAGACGGGGGAACGATTACCGTGGAGCAGCAGGAGCAGGCGGATTCTGTCGTTATTGTGATTACGGATGAGGGCGGAGGCGTCCCTGAGGATATGCTGCCCAAGCTGGGGGAGCCGTTCTTCACGAATAAAGAGTCAGGAACCGGGCTTGGCCTCATGGTCAGCCAACGGATCATTCAGGCCCATAAGGGCAGCCTGGAGATTAGAAGCGAGTATGGCCGGGGGGCACAGGTAATCATCAAGCTGCCTGAAGCAAAGGAGCAAGCACCTCCGGCCGGTATGAATATAGAACGGAGTGAAGACGAGCATGAGAATCAATAAATTCATCAGTGAGACAGGCTATTGTTCACGCCGAGAAGCAGATAAGCTGGTTGAGGGAGGACGGGTCACCATCAACGGTGAGCCCGCAATGCTGGGCAGCCAGGCAGAAGCCGGGGATATTGTGCTGATCGACGGCAAGCCGCTTCAGACGGGCAGCAGGATCGTGTATATCGCGCTTCATAAGCCGGTGGGCATTACCTCTACCACAGAAGCGCATATTCAAGGCAATATTGTCGATTTCATAGGGCATGAGGAGCGGATATTCCCGATCGGGCGGCTCGACAAGGATTCAGAGGGATTGATTCTGCTCACCAATGACGGTGACATCGTTAATAAAATATTGCGCGCTGAAGGCAAACATGAGAAGGAATATGTGGTCACTGTAGATCGACCTGTTACGCCTTCTTTCCTGACCGGTATGTCCACCGGCGTAAGAATTCTGGGCAGCAAGACGCTGCCTTGTGAGATTACGCGGATTAGTGAGCGGGTATTTCGTATCGTGCTGACCGAAGGCAAGAACCGGCAAATCCGCCGCATGTGCAGCGCCTTCGGTTATGAAGTGCGGCGGCTGCAGCGCATCCGGGTAATGAATATCCGCCTTGGCGCGCTGAAGACCGGAGAATGGCGGGAGCTGTCTCAAGAGGAGAAGCAAGAGCTGGGAGCTATGCTGAACTATCAGCTGCAATAAGATTATATTGACCCTACCTATAATAAGAGCTGCTCCGATGGACCCTGGCAGGGGTCGTTCGAAGCAGCTCTTATTGGTTTCATTTCGATTCAGGGAGCTGTTACATTAGAGACATCCGTTGTCTCTGTAGCAGCGTCCTTATATTTACGAAGGATGGATACTTCTACCCGGCGGTTCTTGGCCCGCCCGGCAGCCGTAGCATTACTGGCGATGGGATGATATTCGCCAGAACCGGTGGGGCTGAACTTCGTCGGGTCCAGGTTGGGATTCAGCAGCAGAATCTTCATGAACTCAAGGGCACGGTCTACGCTAAGATCCCAGTTCGAGGAGTACGTGCTGTTGGAGATCGGAACATTATCGGTATGCCCCTGTACCAATACTTCATAATCAGGGAATTGCTGCAGCATAGTTGAGATCGACTTGGCCAACTGGCGGGATTCATCCTTCACTACAGCCTGTCCCGAAGCAAACAGGGCATTGTCGCTAATCGTGATCATCAGCTGAGACTGATTCAGCTTCGTGCTAAGCAAGTCGGTCATTCCATTGTTCTTGATGTACTGGTCAAACTGCTTCTTCAGCTTCTCCAGATCCTCCTGCTCCTTGGCACGGAGCTTAGAGAGATCGGAGGTTCCAGTGTTCTTGGCAATCACATTGTTCATTTTATCCTGCTTTCCCTGGTCCAGCTGGGTGCTGGTCGGGGAATCCGACCGGTACTCCAGAACGCCGCCGCCGCCGCTGAGCGCTGAATTGAAGGCTTCAGCCATTTGCTGAAATTTAACGGCGTCTGTTGCGCTCATGGCGTACATAACAAGGAACAGAGCAACCAGCAGGGTCATCAGATCGGAATAGGGAAGCAGCCAGGATTCATCTGCATGCTCTTCATGTTCCTCATGCCTAGTCTTTTTGCTCACTGGAAGCCCCCTCCTTCTCGCTCAGCTTGGCACGCTCGGACGGAGTCAGGAAGACGGACAGCTTCTGGTTAATGGCAATGGTAGACACCCCGGACTGAATGGAGAGCAGGCCCTCCACCATCATCAGGCGGACTTCAATCTCGCGTTTGGATATCCGCTTCAGCTTGTTGGACATAGGGTGCCACATGACATAACCGGTGAATATCCCGAGCAGGGTTGCAATGAAGGCACCGGCAATCGCGTGGGCCAGAACGTCCATATTACTCATATCGCCCAAGGCGGCAATCAGCCCGATAACAGCACCGAGGACCCCCAGCGTAGGAGCGTACATCCCGGCCTGGGAGAAGATCAGGGCCCCGGCTTTATGTCTGTCCTCAGTGGCATGAATATCTTCCATTAATACATCCCGGACGAACTCCTGATCGTTGCCGTCAATAATCATCCGCATGCCGTTTCGGAGGAAGGCATCTTCAATCTCATCGACATTGGACTCCAGGGCAAGCAGCCCTTCGCGGCGGGTAATGGACGCCCATTCCATGAACATGGTAATCAGTTCGGGCTTGCCGACCATTTTTTTCTTCGTAAACAGGATCTTTAGCAGCTTAGGGAAATTCTTGACTTCCGACATCGGAAAGGCCATGAAGATAGAGGCAGCCGTGCCAAGAAAAATAATGACATAGGCAGCGGGGTTGTTCAAGCTTGCAAGCGGAGCATGCTTGAGTATCATCCCCCAGACTACTGCGATCAGACCAAAAACCAGGCCTAGAATTGTTGAGATTTCCATTTATGCACCTCGTCCATGAGAATTAAGAAGTGATCGACTAACCGCGTAATTCGTCCTTGAACCGCGGGAGAACACTCTGTTCGTAACCAAATCACGTATATTCTTCTTTATCGACATCATTCCCTTTTTTGTGAAGTGATTTTTTCGGCTATAATAGATAAGGTAGGTTATTATTCATCAGCGAAGAAAACGGAGTGATTGATGTGGGAGTTAAGCATGGCAGAGATTACGGTGAAATTCTGGTTGAACTGACAGGAGCCGTTGGACGGATTTCAGACGGGTACATTTTTTTTGAAATGGAGCCTGAAGAGTGGACGAATCTGCCGGAGGAATCGAGGCAGGAGGTCTGGGAGGCGCTTGCGGAAGACCTGTTCTACGCGCTGGGCAATGAGCCGGTCATTCAGGTGGGCAGCGGAGTTGTAATGTACGATAAAGAAACACACCGCATTAACATTCTGCTGGGCGATGAAGATTTGGCTTCGGTCGTTCTTGTATAAAGCAGGGGCAAAATGCGGCAGCTGGTTTGTCCCGGGCATCCGGCCATGTTAAGATTGGAAGTGGAGTACTAATTGCCGGGATGTCAGAATACATTTAATCAAAAATCTTTGGCCTGGCACATCCCTTGGACTTTCTGAAGCTGAGGGATGTTTTATTTGGAGGAAAGAGCAGGCTTAAGAAACCGTTAACTTAGCAAGGGAGGAAACGAATTGCAATTAACTGAGGAACAACTGCAGGAGCAGATCGGCAAGCTTGAGGGTTGGAAGCTGGAGAGGGATAGGCTGGTGCGCAAATATATGTTCAGTGAATATATGAAGGGAATTGCTTTTGTAGATGAGGTAGCGGCAATTTCGGAGGCCTTTGAGCATCACCCGCATATCACCATTGATTACAAGACGGTCGTTCTGCGGCTGGCTGCAGATGTGGAGAAGCTCGATCTCCGCCAGGCGCATGAATTTAATGAGGCATTCGAGAAGACCCGCTAGAGGACAAGGCCCCTAAGAAGACAACAGGAATATCTGGTCAATAGAAATGCCCGTGCAAGGATCATTCGTTATCCTCGTCACGGGCATTATACATTTATTTCTTCTCAGCCAGCCATAAGGCTACATTCGCAATCTCTTCAGGGGCCAGCCTGTCTTTGAAGGGAGGCATCTGTCCGCGGCCCTTGGTGACTATGCTGTAAATCTGAGCTGCGTCATGCGAAGCGCCTTCCTGCTGCAGGCTGGGTCCCGCCCCGCCCTGAAGCTGGTCACCGTGGCAGGAGATACAATTGGCCTTCACTGTGGCTTCTGCGCCCGCAGCGTCCAGCACAACCTCCGGCATGGTCGGCTTGTTCTGTTCGGCTACCTCAGATTTACCGGGTAAGGTAAACATTAAGATTACTGCAAAGGCACAGGCGGCAAAAAACAAACCGCTCATGATCCATTTCTGCATCTGCATCCGTCCCTCCATGTAAGCTGCTGACTCCATTATAGCGGAAGGTGAAGCGTTATCATAGTATGTGTGTCAAAAAAATGAACACAAATGATCCATTTTTTGAAAATCAATCTATTTCTGGTGCTATTCCTCATAGACCATGCAATAAAAAGGCTTATTACCGGTCGGAGTGCGGCGTTCATAGGTATCCGTTATAGTGAACCCGCATTTCTGATAAGCGCGGATGGCGCGCTGGTTCCAGGTCAGCACCTCCAGGTCGATCTCACGCTCCGGGTAACGCGCCTGTGCTGCCTGCACAATAGCCTTCATGAACAGATGCCCCATCCCATGGCCGCACAGCTCGGGCCGCATTCCGACACCAAGCCGGACTACCCCCTCCATCGGAAAGAGCTGGGCAAAGCCGCACAGATCCCCCTGCCCGTTCACGACAGATACATATTGCTCACTTCGCAGCTGCGGATCTCCGAACTCCACCCCCAGCGCCTGCATCTGCTCCCAGGACATCCAGCCGTAAATATTATACGGAGGCTTGTAGCTCCACTCACAGATCTCAGCGGCATGCTGCGGCTCCATAGGCACCACGTAAAAGGTTAACGGGGAGCTTATCATTAGGGGAGACCTCCTTCCAGCCGAAACGGTATCATCCTTTAAAGGGACGGCAAGGCCGTTTCCACTTGTTCTTAATATTAATTATATACAAAAACGGCCAGTTTCGACGCAAATTCCTTGCGGAAATGCAGAAACTTGACAAACGCCAATAATTATTTTCCGAAAGTATAGAATCGGTGTTTTACAAATATAGAGGCGGGTAAGTAATTTTATAGACAAAAAAAGCCCTTCTCCAAGATTTCGGGAAAAATCTCGGAAAAGAGCGTTTGGTTGCAAAAAATTATTGTACATCATCATTGTCTTGGGAATCCGAAGCTACATTCTTGTAAGCATCTGTACTCATGATTCGTTTGGCGCCAACGTAGCGGTTGACGTAATAGCTGTCACTCAGCGAACTGATGGTTACACCACGTGAGGAAGAGGCATGGGCGAATTCGCCGTCACCGACATAAACACCGACATGAGACACGCCTTTACCATTGGTATTAAAGAATACCAGATCGCCCGGTCTTATCTCGTCACGGGACACGGCAGTGCCCATCTGATACTGGGAGCCGGATTGATGGGGCAGGTTAATGCCGATCTTATCAAAAACATACATTGTAAATCCGGAGCAATCAAACCCGTTAGTTGATGTACCGCCGGACACGTATTTGGTTCCGATGGCTTTGTCGATCACTTTATCCATTTTGGAATCCGCGAAAGCGCTTCCTGCTCCGATGGTGAAGATAATGGACAAGCTTAGTACTGCGGCTGCTAGCTTCTTCTTCAAAAGTAAATACCCCTTCCAATGCCTACGAGGTTAGCTTAAGGGTTCGGTTGAAGGTCCCCTATGACCCCTCTTAGAATAGGAGGTCAATTCACCCAAAGTGGTTCCCCCGTTTCCCTAATTCATTAGGGAACTCGGCACGACTGTTGATTAGGATTAGCGGTTCATTCAATACATGACAAAACCTTTGTTAAAAGCGATTCAATAATTACAAAAATGTTACTAAAAGCTCACTGCGATAATTGTAACAAAGACTAAAGCGCTTGGCAATCACTTATAACATATTAATGCATCTTTTTTGCTGTTTTTTAGAGTTATAGCCCTTTCGGAAGACTCATAACTATGCGCAGGCATTATTTTATATGATTTTTTCTTTGTTTTTGCAAGAAAATGCTGTTTCAAGGCTGTAGATTCGGGTAAAAGGTAGAATAAGGAAAAGGAAAAACCCGGAAATGATTACGGCAATAATCATCCCGGGCTCGTATAAGTTACATTTAGTTGTTAGAGGCTGAAATATTCGGGGTATGCTTCAAAAGGTTCAATCGTAAGCGACAGCTTGGTAGGCTGTTGTGCTCATTACTCGTTTGGCGCCAACGTAGCGGTTGGCCCAGTAGGACTGGCTCATCGAACTGATGGTTACACCACGTGAACTTGAGGACTGTGCGAACTTCCCGTTTCCAACATAAATACCGACATGGGACACTCCGTTACCCAGGGTATTGAAGAACACGAGATCACCGGAACGCAGATTGCTCTTAGATACACTTGTTCCAACTTTGTACTGTGCTTTCGAGGTGCGGGGCAAGGAAAGTCCTACATTCTTGAACACATACTTGGTAAATCCGGAACAGTCGAAGCCGCTGGTGGTTGTGCCCCCGGTTTTATACGACGTCCCAATGGTTTTTGAAATCACAGTATCCATTTTGGAATCTGCGAAGGCACTGCCTGCTCCGAGTGTGAATACCATCACAAGACCCAGCGCTGCTGCGGTGCATTTTTTCTTGAAATTCTGACTAATCAAAAGATGTACTCCTTCCAGGGCCTGCGAGGTTAGCTTAAGGATTCGGTAGAAGGTTCCCCTATGACCCCTCTAAAGCGAGATCAATTCACCCAAAATATGGTTCCCCCACTTCCCGGTGCAGGGAATTCGGCGTTTTATGCACCAGAACAGTGACTTATCGGCATTGATTAAATTGCAATAGTTACGGAAGATTTTGCTTTAAATATTACAAGTTTGTTACTACTAGTACAGCCATCATTGTATCAGAGGATTTACTCTTTTGCAAATGCTTTTGTCCTCCGGTTCATGCAAAAAAGAGTCCTGCTCCCTGATAAGGGGCTGTGACTCTCTTTAGTATGCCGCTTCAGCAGCTTATTATTGTGGAAATGATTTACTGGACCAGAGATGGTACTGGGCAGCGATTCCCCACATGTTGAACAGCGTGGAGGGCAGCGGAGCGGCCTGGCGGAGCATAATAGCCGGCAATCCGGGATAGAACAGAGCAGAGGCGCTGCAGAGCAGAATTACGGCCAGGCTTCCCGCTCCCAGAATGACGGATATACCGATCGAAGGCATCAGCATCTTCAGACAGATCAGCAGCGAGGAGAACATGCCGTTACCTGCGGTATAGCCGAACTGCATATAGAGCAGAAGCTTGCGGACAAGGAAGAGATAGAGCAGCCAGCCTAGCACATAAGGCACCAGCTTGAGCAGGAGCTGTACATCGAGAACGCCGCTAAGCAGATGACGGTACATACGCGGAAGCAGCCAATAGAGCGGCAGGAGGGTTAGCGCCCATTCGGCTATGCCGAACACCAGCATCGGTAGCCCATATTTTCTCATTCCGGGAAAAAAGAACAGTCCCCGCGCTCCGGCGCGCTCCTGGTGAAGCTCATGCAGCAGCCCTGCACGGATAAAGGGAGTCACCAGCAGCCTTAGCACTGTCAGCGCCAGCAGCATCCACAGCCAGTGCTGCACGGCAGGGTCGGTGCGCAGCGCGGTCTGACCTTCGATATAGTACAGCAGCCTGCCTATTCCGCTGCCGCCGGCATTCGCATCCGGGTAGCGGAGCAGGACGGGGACAACCGCGCTTTTAATGAATTTGTACAGGAAATATCCCCAGAACAGCCGGTAGATAAATAGCAGAATCAATATATAGAACTGCTCTTTCATACTGATCCAACCGCGGGCAATTGAACTTTTCACCATTCCTTCACCTCACCAGACAAGAGTTCCGAGCAGGGTTTCAAGCAGAGTAGATGCGCTAAGCGTCCAGCGGGAGAGTGTACGCGGCTCAAGCTCCGCCATTCTGAAATTATTTAGATGCCTGCTCTCCAGCAGAATGGAATGCCCCGGATCGATCTCTGCGGAGACCAGCGGCGCTTTATACGCTAACTCGAAGGAAGTAGACTTACCCTCGCCATTCCAGTATTGCTGCACAGTGTACCCGTCTGCGAAGGTGAATTTCACGGGAACATCGGGGTACAGGCTGCCTTTATTGCTTACATCGACCACAGCGCTATAGCGGCTGTCCCCGCCATCGTTGTTGTCCCGTCTGACCGTGAGCCTGATATCGTCAATGGCGAAGTCGGGTGCACCGCCGCTATAGACATACCGTTCAAAATAAGTCTGCCAGGATTGCTTGGTCACTTTCTCCACAACCTTCTGGAAGTCGGCGGTGGACGGGTGCTGGAAGCGGTATTTGTGCACATAGGCGGCGAGGATGGCATCCATATTCTTGGTCCCCGTGATCCGTTCAATATCCTTCAGCACCAGCTTGCCCCGGATGTATACATTGCGCGTGTAGGCGTCATCACCAGTATATTTCCAGGTCTCCAGCTTAAGCGGCTGGGAGGAGGACACCAGGCTTGACTGCAGCGGGAGGCTAGAGACCACACCGTATTCCTGTTCCATCAGCCGGTCTTCGGCATAAGAGGTGAAGCTCTCATCAAGCCAGGCTTCTTCGAATTCGTTACTGGCCACCAGGCCGTAGAAATACTGGTGCCCGATCTCGTGGATGATTGTCCGCTCCAGGGAAGTGCCCGGTGAAGTGTCCATGGCGCCGAAGGCGGTAATCAGGGTCGGATACTCCATTCCTCCGGCCCCGTTGCCGGACTCCGGCGGGACGACAATCGATAAGGTGGAGTAGGGATAAGGGCCGTACCACTTGCTGAATGCCGTCAGTGCAGCCTCGGCCGCCTGGAAGTAACGCTCCTGGAGATGCTTATGCAGCGGGTCCAGATAGAGCTTAATCTTCACCCCGGGTACCTGCGGTGCGGAGAAGGCCTTCTCCGCAACCACGAAATCAGGCGATGCCGCCCAGGCGAAGTCATGGACGTCATCTGCATAGAACTGATAGATCTTGCGCCCCTTTACAACCTTGGCGTCCCTCACCGGAAACCCGGTTGCGGCGACCTTATACTCGGGCGGGACAGAAATCGATACATTGTAGATCCCAAAATCACTGTAGAACTCGGAGTTGCCGTGATACTGGTGCAGGTTCCAGCCTTCTTCCTTGAGTCCTCTTCTGCCGGCCGGTTCATAGACACTAAGCTTCGGAAACCACTGGCCGGCCATCACGAAGTCGCCAGCGGTTCCCATCCGGGCGAAAATTTTGGGCAGCTTGACCTCGAATTTAAGCCTTACCGTCACGCTCTCACCGCCGTTCACCGGCTGCGGCAGATGGACCTTGAGCAGTGTTCTGTCATTGACATTGCCGTCGTCCGGCTGCACATATTGTGTGCGCTGCATTAGCGAGACGCCCTCGGAGGTCCGTAAATCTGTCAGGGTAATGCTCCCGTAACCCCCTGCAGGCATGGTGTCACCGCGAAGCGTACCCCCGGACTCCTTCATGAAGGTGGTGCTGGCGGATGCGAATGCATTGGGATACAGATGAAAGTAGAGCTCCTGGACCGGCTTTGCGCCCGGATGGGTCCAGGTCAGCGTCTCGGAGGCGGCCAGGGTCTCCTTATCGGGCAGGAGCTCCACATCCATGTGGTATTCAACCACGCGCTGGCTTAAAGCCTCTGTCTCCGATGTGTAGATCGTATCGGAAAGATCGGACTGCACGGGCTGCTGCCGGGGGATAATGGCGGGGGACTTGGCCTCTTTTGGAACAGAGGCAGTCCATACGGCAGGGCTATGCCCTGACAGAAACCATATTCCGCCTCCAAGCAAGGTGAGGACAGCCAGGACTGCGAAGATGAGGGTATACCTTAATGAATGTGGCTTCATACTATGATTCCTCCCGTGACAAGCATCTACGGGATGTATATGTTTGCAATCGCCGCATTATTAGCTAAAATTAAATAATTAGTGAATGGAAAGGATGTGCACATGTGGATAACGTACAACCGGAGGGCAAAAAACAAATTGCCTTGAATATTGTGAACGCCAGAGCCAAGCATAAAGGCTTCGGTGCAGGCTCGATTGATCTGAACAATGTATCGCCTGTCATTATTGATCAGGGCATCGCCGTTATCGATATCGGTGCCATGCATGCCAAGAGCAAAGTGGAGAAGGGGATTAAATTCTCTATGAACCGTGAGGATGTTCCGGCGGGAAGACAGGTATGGGTCGTATGGGTCGCCGTTGACCGTACCCCGGAGGGGCAGTTCTACGGCGGAATTACCGCCTGTGAGATGTGGATTGACACCGAAGCGCGCCGCGGCTGGAAGATTCTTGCGGATCATGTCAATAAGCTGGATGCGGCCTTGAAGCGAAAGCTTATTCTGGATGGACTTGGAAGTACCGAGCGGGCAGCGCTGAAATCCCTGCTGATGGCCCATAATGAAGAGTGGTGGGCCGCTTCCCCTGAGGAGCTGAAGGCCGCGCTGTCGGACTAGAAGATCATGTATAGGCTTGTCCCAAAAATTAAGGCTTGGCCCCGCCGGGGCCAAGCCTTATCTGATGTCTAAGCAGGGATGAATGAATAACGTTACTGCGGATCTGTTCTGCCGGAAGTGTTCAGCTTGCGCTTGAGCTGGCTGACTCTGGCTTGACTGATGCCAAGAACCTCGGCAAGCTCCTTCTGGTTGGCATAAGGATGATCTTCGATCGCTTTCATAAGACGCAGACTCATTTCTTCGGTCTTGCTTCTCCGTCCTCCGCGTGCCGGCTCGGGATGCTCTTCTGCTGAACTTGGGGAGGCATGGATGGGTTCTGATCCGCGATCGGGGTCACTTAGCTCCTTCAGACAGGTATTGCAAATGAACTGATCCTTATAGTAGGTCACATGATCAAGACTTCTGCAAAAGGTGCATTCTGTGGAGGTGTACTTTCGGAGGACAATGATATCCTCATCCAGTATAAAAAATTCGATAGGATCCCCAATGTCAATATTACGTGTCATGCGGATTTCTACGGGAACCACAATTCTTCCGAGACTGTCTAAGCTTCGGATCATGCCTGTATCTTTCATCCCATGTCCCTCATTTACATCTTTATATTTTTTGTAGATATATATGATTATAGCAGTAATTGTAAGTTAAGAGAACGGGGGAAGCGTATACAAATAGGGGGATTTATTGTCATTTTATAGGAGTGTTTATCATTTCTTGGCGTCTGAGGGTGCGGAAATCAAAAATCGAAGAAAAACCTCTCCGCCTGGGAAGTCCCAAGAGAGAGGCTGATTAGGGTTCTCTTATTAATACCCAATATACCACAGCCGAAACAGGGGTATAGGTCTTTAGAACAGCTTATGGGGCTGTGCCTGCGGATCGCTGACCGAGACATAAGGATTGCCCCGCAGATAGAAGCGCCAGGGGCGCCCGGCATACTCTTCTGCATAAGGAATATTGATGCGCGGGGCCTGGACAATATCCAGGGACTCCGGGTCTTCCCCCTGCTCGATGCTCAGCGGGCCTTCCGGCAGATCGAATCTGGAATGGTTAAGACTCTTGTCAATCCGCAGCGCCCGGCACAGCTTGCCCGGCCCGCCGGAGAGGTCCGAGGGCTTCCTGACGGCAACACCCCTGTATGCCGTCATAAGCACGGCATCCCTTTCCGTAAGCGGCTCTACTGCCCGGATCAGAACGGCATGCGGCTCATCACGGGCAGCAGTTACGACATTCAGGCAATGGTACATGCCGTAGATCAGGTATACATACACTGCACCTCCGGCGCTGAACATGACCTCCGTCCGGGCGGTCCGGCGGCTGCCATACGCATGGCTGCCTTTATCCTCGGCACCTCCGTAGCTTTCTGTCTCCACAATGCGGCAGCGGATGTCCCCGTCTTCCGTGCGGCGGACCAGATGCTGGCCAAGAAGGCGCGGCGCGGCTTCAACTGCCGCGAGCTTGTAGAGCTCAGGCTGCAGCAGCTGTGGCGCGTCCGGCTCAAGGCCCGCGGAATAATTCGGCTTCATGGATGAATGACACACCTTCCTGCGGCGGAGTTAGGCGCGCGTACGCCTCTGCCGGTCTCCCCATCGTAACGCAGGGCAGCGGGAAGCGGCAATCCCCGGTTAGTTCATCCACCAGCGCTTGATATTATTCCATAGCGAATGTTCTTCCTTAACCGGATCAGCAGGACCGGAAGGCGTAGGGCTGTCGGAAGCACCGGGTTCACCGGAGCTGTGCTGGTCACAATATCCGGTAGGCTCTGTGCCGGTGATGAAGGTCTCCAGCTTTTTCTCAGGACAGTCAGCTGTAGCCAGCATGCCGGACAGCGGATCGATATATACGCTGACTACGCCATCGGGAATGGGGAAAATCTTCGGCGGCACATTCTCCAGCGCTTTCTCTGTAAATCCGGCGAAGATTGGCGCTGCCCGTCTGCCGTCGGCGGTTGCTATATCGCGGCCCTTATCGTATCCGACCCACACGGCGGTTGAGAGCTCGGGCGTGAAGCCTACCATCCATCCGTCTGTATCTGTAGTGCCGGTCTTGCCGGCAACCGGACGCTTGATCATCGAGGCCACCCGGTTCCCGGTGCCTCCGCTCTCGAAGACCCCCTCCATCAGCCGGGTTAACACATAAGCTGCTGCCGGCTCAACCACGGGCTGACCCTCAGGCTGCGGAGCTTCATATAGAAGATGTCCGCCCGCATCCGTAATCTTCAGGACTGCAGTGACCGGCTGCTTCACTCCGCCATTCGCAATCACTGCGAAGGCTGCGGCCATCTCCAGCGGGCTGACAGGCGAGGTTCCGAGCGCCAGAGAGGGAACGCTCTGCAGCGGGCTGTTAATCCCCATGGCGGCCGCCATAGCGGCGACCTTATCTGCCCCGATCTTCATAATGGTATTCACTGCATAGATATTGTCGGATGCGGCAATGGCTTGCCGCATATTAATCTCTCCCAGATATTTATCCCCGAAGTTCCGGGGCTGGTATGTCTTGCGGTTGTTATCATAATGGAACAGCGTCGGCTGGCTGTTGAAGACGGACAAGCCGGTCATTTCTTTGGTCGACAGCGCCGCCAAATACATAATCGGTTTAAAGGAAGAGCCGGGCTGGCGCGTCTTCGCCAGCGCATGGTTGAAGGAGCTCGTCCGGTAATTCGTACCCCCGACCATAGCCTTCACATAGCCGGTGCGGGGATCAACAGAGACGAGGGCTGTCTCCAGCTCGCTGCTGTGGTCCATGCCCTGATCCACGGCCGCTTCAGCAGCCTGCTGCATATCCGGGTCAAGTGTCGTATAGACATTTAGCCCGCCCCGGTCCAGCTCGTCACTGCTGATATGCAGGCTGTCGATCACAAGACTGCGCACATAATCACGGAAATAGGGTGCAGCCACCGCGGTGTCCTTTTGACCCTGCGGGCTCAGCTTAAGCTGCTCCTTAGCTGCCTCCTGTGCCTGCGATTCCGTAATATCCCCCGTATCAACCATAGCGGCCAGGATGATGCCTTGACGCTTCAAGGCGCTGTCCAGATGATTATATGGAGAATAATAGGTGGGTCCCTTGGGCACTCCGGCCAGCAGGGCGCTCTCCGCCAGATCCAGATCTGCAGCAGCTTTGCCGAAATACATCCGGGCCGCAGCTTCAATTCCATAAGCGCCGTGCCCGTAGTAGATCTCATTTAAGTACATATTCAGAATTTCATCCTTAGAGTATTTCATTTCCAGCTGCAGGGTATATAGCGCTTCTTTGGCCTTGCGGGTCCAGGTCTTCTCGTGGGTCAGGTACAGATTACGCGCGAGCTGCTGGGTTAAGGTGCTGGCCCCTTGCGTGCGTCTGCCCGCCTCCAGATTGGCGAGTACCGCTCTTCCCATGCCTTTCAGATCAAAGCCGATATGATTATAGAATTTCCGGTCCTCCACAGCCAGCGTGGCCTTGATGAGCAGCGGGGAGATCCGGTTAAGCTCAACAGGCTCGCGGCTGCGGCCGTCTGTAGTGAAGGTGGTCATTACATTGCCCCTGGCGTCAAGCAGTCTGGAGCGGACATCATCCCCGAGTGGGGGAAGCGGCTTCTGATATAGGTATCCAAGCAGAGCGCCGGCGGCCAGCAGGAACAGCAGGGCGGAGACAACCAGCAGCCGAAAGAGCAGGCGGAAGCGGCGTTTGCGGACTTTGGGTGTGGCGGAATCGCGCGTCATGGCATCAGGCTCCTTCGAATTCAAGCAGTTACACAGGCTGGTACCATGAGGGCTACCGCTGCTTGTATTCCTCATTATGGGAAAGGATGAGAAGAGATATTCACCATTGGCAGAGAAAGCGGTTCTTGCAGAACCAGGCGGAGAACCGGCGAGCGTGCGCCCTCTGCGCCATGTGTGATTTTGTGAACGGTTATGGTAAAATTTTAGATACTTATGAGAATGCATGTAACTATCATGCCCGGGAGGACTGCCGCCATGGCTTTTCGCGTATCTGCTGTACAATATCATTTGCACACCATCTCTTCCTTCGAAGAGTTCGCTGCCGAGTGTGAGCACTATATCAAGACGGCCGGAGAGTACGGCGCTGAATTTATCCTCTTCCCTGAATTTCTTACGACACAGCTGATGTCGATCGGAGGCGGGAACGGGGAAGCGATGGGGATAGAGGATCTGCCGCAGTTCACCGACCGTTACCTGGAGATGTTCTCCGGGTACGCCAAGAAGTATGCCGTACATATTATTGGGGGGACTCATGTGCTGCGGCGCAGTGGCAAGCTGTATAATGTAGCCCATCTTTTTTACCCGGACGGAAGAATTGCCGAGCAGGCCAAGCTGCATATTACCCCTGCCGAGGTAGAGGGCTGGAATATGGGTGCGGGTGAGGAGCTTCAGGTATTCCAGACAGATCATGGAACCATTGCCATGCTGACCTGTTACGATATTGAATTTCCTGAGATTGTGCGCATGGCCCGGGCTAAGGGCGCAGATGTGATCTTCTGCCCCTCCTGCACGGATGACCGCCACGGCTTCCACCGGGTACGGTATACGAGCCATGCCCGGGCTATCGAGAATCAAGTCTACGTGGTGCTGACCGGGACTGTAGGCTCGCTGCCTACCGTTGACCTGATGAGGTCAAACTTCGGCCAGGCAGCGATAATTACACCCAATGACATTCCGTTCCCTCCGCAGGGTCTGCTGGCCGAAGGAGAGATTAACAATGATATGATCATCACCGCCGATCTGGATCTGGAGCTGCTATACCGCGTCCGGGAACACGGGTCTGTAACCACCTGGCGTGACCGCCGCACTGACCTGTACACCGACTGGAAGTAAGGGGGGAACTAGCGGATGTATTATAAGAAGTTCTACGCTCTGGACGGCCAGACACCGGTGCCTGCGGTGATCCGTTCCTATTCGGAAGCTGACTTTACCGAGCTGATTACGATCCAGTCCGAGGCGTTCCCGCCGCCTTATCCTGCGGAGCTGTGGTGGAACCGGGAGCAGCTGCTGAATCATGTGACACTTTTTCCGGAAGGGGCTTTATGTGTGGAAGTGGCCGGGGAGCTGGCCGGATCGGTTACCGGATTCCTGATGAATTTCGACCCGGAGGCGCCGATGCATCATCATACGTGGTCAGAGGTTACGGCAGACGGTTACCTTACTTCGCATCAGCCGGACGGGAATACGCTGTACATAGCGGATTTGTGTGTCCGTCCCAAATACCGCAAGCTGGGTCTGGGCAAGGAGTTGGTCCAGTCGTTATACCATGTCGTCGTGGAACTGAAGCTGGAGCGGCTGCTCGGAGCGGGCCGGATGCCGGGCTATCACAGGGTGGCCGGTCAGATGACAGCGGAAGAGTATCTGGCCGGGGTGGTCGCCGGAAGCTGGTCTGATCCGGTGATTACTTTTCTGCTGCGGTGCGGCCGGTCTCCGGTTAGTGTAGTCGCAGGTTATCTGGAGGACGAGGAATCAGGGAATTACGCAGCGCTGATGGAATGGCGGAATCCTTTTAAATAAATGAATACAGCCTATCACTTGGAGGAGATCCCTTGACTATGGAATATAGAAGAATTACAGATATTGCCGACCCGTTGTTCAGAGAGGTGCACCAGCTGCTGTCGGATGTATTTCCGCCTGAGGAAGTGCTGGAATACAGCCTGTGGAAGGAGCCGCTTGCCGATCCGGGAATACGCGTGTTCGCTGCGGTGCATGAAGGGAAGGTTGTAGGTACTACGGAATACCGGTATTATGCCGACTGGAATGTGGCGATGACCGATTTCACCATCATTGGCCGGGAAGGGCTGGGCATTGGCCGTTTTCTGGCGCGTCAACGCTTGAAGGACCTTGAGAAGCTGGCGGCTGAGAATCACACGGAACTGCTGGGGATGTTCGCTGAGATCTATGATCCGTACCGTGTGGGGTATGATTTTGGCGGAATTAAGCCGATGGACCCGTACGTCCGCCGTGAAGTTCTGTCACATTTAGGCTATAAAAGAATAGACATTCCCTATGTCCACCCTTCCTGGCAGGGGGATGGTGAGGCGGTGTCCGGTCTGGACCTTTGCTTCATGCCCGGAGATGAGGAGCTGGAGAGCATCGCGGCGCCGCTGGTGGCCGATTTCCTGACCCGTTATTACGCTGTGCTTGCGGACAAGCCGGAGACCTGGACATCGATGGTCAGCCAGCTTCGCGGCAGGGAGAGTGTGGCGTTATTGCCGCTGTGAGGGCCGGGGCAGATGAAAAAGCGATTGAATTGCCCTCCTGATCTGAATATAGTGTACAATGGGAAAGCGAATATGACCTCTATGATTACAAGTACGAATAAGCGGGGAACGTGTGATGACTGAAGGACCGCAAGGCAAATACGGCGTTTCGGTAACGCTGGAGAGTGTGCAGGGCACAGAGCGCAGTGTGGTGCATGCAGCAGGAGAGGCTATTGCCAAGGGGCAGTCGCTGTACATCATTTATGAAGAGCAGCAGACCGGACCCGAAGGCGCAGCGGCTGTGGTACGCAACACGCTGAAGATTTCAGAGGGCAGAATCAAGCTGATCCGCCATGGCGCTGTCCAGTCGGAGCAGTCCTTTGAGCCGGGGCAACCGCTGCCGGGATTCTATCGTTCGCTTTATACACAGTTCAATCTCACCACAGACACGAAGACACTGGACATCAAGCGCGAAGGAAGATCGCTTGCCGTTTCATGGGAATATGATCTCTACGTATACGGAGAAGTAACAGGACAGTTCGCTATAAGTTTGAATATACAGGAGGAACCACAATCATGACACAATCTTTAAATCCGCTCCAGCTTGCCCATGAACGGGTGAAGGAGGCCATCGCCGATGCGGTTGTAGCCGCAGGTCTGGTGTCCCGCGAAGAGCTGCCGGCCATTGTGCTGGAAGTGCCGAAGGACAAGGCCCATGGAGATATGGCTACGAATGCTGCTATGCAGCTGACCAAGATCGCTAAGCGTAACCCCCGGCAGATCGCCGAGGCTATTATCGGGCACCTGGATACAGGCCGCGCTTCTATTGAGAAGGCGGAGATTGCCGGACCGGGCTTCATCAACTTTACTTTGTCCAAAAGCTATCTCTACCCTGTGATTGCACTTGTGGCCGAGCAGGGTGACGGTTATGGCCGTGTGAACATAGGCCAGGGCAAGCGTGTAGAGATGGAGTTCGTCAGCGCGAACCCTACCGGCAGCCTTCATCTGGGACATGCCCGCGGCGCGGCCGTCGGCGATGCCCTGTGCAACGTGCTGGATTACGCCGGCTACAACGTGACCCGCGAGTACTACATTAACGATGCCGGGAACCAGGTCGCCAATCTGTGCAAATCCATCGAGACCCGTTACCTGCAGGAGCTGGGCCAGCCGGCCGAGATGCCGGAGGACGGTTATCATGGAGAGGATATCAAGGGCTTCGCCAAGGAGCTGGTGGCGGAGAAGGGAGATTCCCTGCTGGCTATGACACCGGGCGACCGGGCGGCATTCTTCCGTACCTACGGGCTTGCCAAGGAGCTCGACAAAATCAAACGCGACCTCAGCCGGTTCCGGGTCAACTTCGATATCTGGTTCAGTGAAACCTCCCTCTATGAGAACGGAGAAGTACTGCGTTCGCTGGATGAGCTCCGCGAGCGCGGAGAAGTCTATGAGAAGGAAGGCGCAACCTGGCTTGCGACTACCAAATACGGTGATGATAAAGACCGCGTGCTGATCAAGAACGATGGTACGTATACGTACCTCACACCGGATATCGCCTATCACAGCGATAAATACGGCCGCGGCTACGATACGATGATCAACATCTGGGGAGCCGACCACCACGGCTACATTCCACGGATGAAGGCGGCTATGGCGGCGCTCGGCAACGATCCCGAGAAGCTGGTAGTGCTGATCGCCCAGATGGTCAGCCTGTTCCAGGACGGCGAGAAGGTCAAGATGTCCAAGCGTACGGGCAAAGCCGTGACGATGGAAGACCTGATGGAGGAAGTCGGAATCGACGCGATCCGTTACTTCTTCACTATGCGCAGCATGGATTCACATCTGGACTTTGACATGGATCTGGCGATTTCGACATCCAATGAGAATCCTGTATTCTATGTACAGTACGCACATGCGCGGATTTGCAGCATATTCCGCCAAGCGGAGGAGCAAGGGATTGTAATGCCGGATGCTGACAAGATTGATTACAGCAAGCTGACTGCCGCACATGAATATGATCTTCTCCGCAAAATCGGTGAGCTGCCTGCGGAGATTACCGTTGCGGCCGAGGGCTATGCGCCGCACCGCCTGGTACGCTATGTATACGATCTGGCTTCGCTGTTCCACAGCTACTACAAGGCAGAGCGTGTAATCACTGAGGATGCCGCTCAGACGGTTGCCCGCCTTGCCCTGCTGGGCGCTGCACGGACGGCCATTGCCAACGTCCTGCGGCTGGTCGGTGTTACTGCACCGGACCGGATGTAACTATACTTGGAAAGCGCCGCCCCTGTTTTATGGGGGCGGCGTTTTTCTATTTCCCGCTGAAACGGTACCGTCCTTTACAGGGACAGCAAAGCCGTTTGCACAGGCGGCATAACAGGTTGACCGGAGATAGGTGGATTTTGTCCACCTGCTGATGAATGGATAAACCCTGCGGCAACAGCAGTTGGATAAATTACACCTATTACAGTACGTTTTACCCACCTTAGTGAATTCGAACAAAATTAGATGTCGATTATCCACTTGCTTGCCTCTATTACTCGAAAAGTAGCGAATTAAGATACATTATTCCATTTGTTTGTTTGAAGGAGCCGGTACCGTGCCTTACGCTCATGCCGCCGAGATTACGCTGGCCCTTAAGCCTTCACCATAGCCGCGGCCTTCGCCTCGCTGCTGCTTCCGCCGCTAGCGCCGCCGCTGCCACCGGCTCCGCTGCCGCCTGCGGCGCTGCTGGCGCTGCCGTTGCCGCGCCGGGCCCGGATGCCTACGCGCAGCAGCCGCAGCGCATCGACCGCGCCGCCGCCCAGCGACGAGCGGCGCTGGCCCTTGCGCAGCCGCACCGGCGAAGCTGTGCGGCGCAAGAGCAGCTTCAGCTCGCGGGGCGACAGCCCCGGCCGCAGCGCGAGCAGCAGGGCCGCGGCACCGGTGACATGGGAGGTCGCCATGGAGGTGCCGCTCATTTCCTTGTATCCCTCCCGCAGCCAGCAGGAGGGGATACCCTCGCCCGGGCCGTACACATCGATGTACGGTCCGCGGTTGCTGAAGGCTGCGACGCGCTGCCTTCTGTCAAGGGCGCCTACGGCAATAGTCTCCGGATAGCGCGCGGGGTAATCCCCGCCGCGCTTGCCGTCGTTGCCGGAGGAGGCGATGATGGCGATCCCGGCCCGGTAGGCCTTGATCACCACATCATGCAGGGCCTTGCTCCGGTTCCTCATCCCGAAGCTCATATTAATGATATCGATTTTGTTCTGTACGCACCAATCGATGCCAAGGACAATATCCGACACATAGGCGGAGCCGTTGTGGTCGAAGGCTTTGACCGGATAGAGCAGCGCCCGGGGGGCTACGCCCATCATGTTGCGTGCGCCCCCGGCTGCCGCCAGGGTGCCGGCAATATGCGTGCCGTGGCCGTTGTCATCCAGCGGCATCATGCCGCGGTTCAGCAGATTGACCCCGGAGGCCAGGGAATGCCTGAGATCAGGGTGGCGGAAATCAACGCCCGTATCGATGACGCCGATCTTCACATGCACGCCAGTAGATCTGGACCAGGCCTGCGGAGCGCGGATGGCTTTGATTCCCCAAGGCATCAGAGAGGAACCGCTTTTGTCCGCCAGGGGCGAGTGGACTTTAATCCGGTGGTCTTCTTCTATACAGAGGGAGTCCGCATAACGGTTCATCAGCCGCTCTGCTCCTGCGGCGGGCACGAAGAAAGCCCGGATCAGCGTAGAGACCTGAACCTGCCGCAGGCCGGGCTTCTTACTCTTCAGAGCTTTCCACTGTGATAATGCGCCGGCATACATGCGGGGATCGTTGAAGGTCACAATGTGCCGTGGTGCACTTTTGGAGGCAGCCTTCATTTCTTCAAGCAGCATCTGCCAAAATCCGTAATAATCCATAGGTTACGCCGTCCCCTCCTCGGTGCCGTGCTGCCATATTGTATGAAAGGGGGATGGCGTCCGAATGGGAACTTGCCCTTTTTTAACGAAATGGGCTGCCCATCGTGTCAAAAGGCTGGAGTTTACATAAAATAAACAGAGGGAACCGCAAGGCGCCCTGCAACATCCCGTAAGGAGCCGATCCTTGGCGTGGATACAGTCATGCGCGGAGGGGCAACCCCTCCGCCTTTTTGCAATGAAAAGTCCGTCTATGCTATCCCATGTATTGCCCAGTCCAGGCGGACAAGCCTTCTTCCTGCGGAAGGGCCGCGGATTCTGTTTCCCCGATCTTGCTGCAATAGACTTGCAATTTACCCGCAAATAGGTTTTACTTAGTTTTGTTAATGGATATCATGAACGAAGCATGATTTAATGTGAACAATGCGTGAGAGGAAGTGTCCTTTAGTGAGTACGCCACTCAATTTAAAGCTGGACCCTGAGAAAGTAAAAGAAATGCCGATGGTAGACCTGGCCTTCCTGGTGCTTAAGGCAGCCAATACGCCTTATTACTACCGTGATCTGATGGTGGAGGTTGCCAAGCTGCGCGGGTTGACCGATCAAGAGAGCCAAGATACGATCGCCCAGTTATATACCGAGATTAATATTGACGGACGTTTTGCCTGTGTCGGAACCAACCTGTGGGGCCTGAAGCGCTGGTACCCGCTTGAACGCTCCGATGACCCTGTCGGCAACACCAAGCGTGTGCGGATCATCAACGATGAAGACGACGATCTGGAAGATGACGACTTTACCGATGAAGAAGAGAATTATGCTGCTGAGGAAGAGGATTTCGATGCGATTGATGAAGATCGCGACGACCTCTATTCTGACGACGACAGCGAAGAGGAAGTTGACGAAGATGTGGTCATCGATGAAGACGACATTGACGAAGACGAATCCGATGATGAAGATTCCGAAGACGGCGAAGAAGACGATGCCGACGATGAGGACGACGAAGATAAATATTAGAACAGTCTTTGCAATGGCGCAATTCCTCCCTTGACAGGGGCGGGACGCTCAGAGTAAACTATTGCATGGGCTTATAATGAAAGTTAATATTGTTTTCTAAAATAAAAAGTGCCCCGGGTCTACGGGTGTCACTTTTTTGTTTTTTTACAAGATAAGAAGGAATAAGCTTCGCTTCATTTGTATGCCAAGAAGCTGCGGTTTTCCGCGATTTCCAGGCTGCCGGCCTTGAATTTTGGCGAGTGGAAGCAACTTTCGGGTTCCCCGGTTGGATGATGGAAAAAAGGGATACGATAAGAGGCATGCGTCCCCTGAATTTCTGGACTTTATTTAGGAGGGTTTTACAGTGACAAAGTATATTTTCGTAACGGGTGGCGTTGTGTCTTCCCTTGGCAAAGGCATTACCGCTGCTTCGCTGGGCAGACTGCTCAAGAACAGAGGTCTCAAGGTAACGATCCAGAAATTCGATCCTTACATTAACGTGGACCCGGGGACAATGAGTCCTTATCAGCACGGGGAAGTATTCGTAACCGATGACGGCGCGGAGACCGACCTCGACCTTGGGCATTACGAGCGCTTTATTGACATTAACCTGTCCAAGAACAGCAACGTAACCACAGGCAAAATCTATTCCTCGGTCATCAGCAAAGAACGCCGCGGGGAATATTTGGGAGGAACCGTGCAGGTTATCCCGCATATTACGAACGAAATCAAGGAACGTGTATTCCGTGCAGGCCGTGAGACCGGCTCCGATGTAGTCATTACCGAAATCGGCGGCACCGTGGGCGACATTGAGAGTCTGCCGTTCATGGAAGCTATCCGTCAGATCAAGAGCGACATTGGCCGGGAGAATGTTATGTACATTCACGTGACCCTGATCCCTTATATCAAAGCGGCCGGAGAAGTGAAAACAAAGCCGACCCAGCACAGTGTCAAGGAGCTGCGCAGCATCGGGATTCAGCCTAATGTGATCGTATGCCGTACCGAATATCCGCTTACCGACGATATGAAAGCCAAGCTGGCTCTGTTCTGTGATATCGATGCGAACGCTGTTGTGGAATGCCGCGATGCCTCGACGTTGTATGAGGTGCCGCTGAATCTGCGCAACGAAGGTCTGGATGAGATTGTCGTCAACCACTTGAAGCTGACTACCCCTGCGCCGGATATGCGTGAATGGGAGAGCATGCTGGAGCGGATTCAGAAGCTGGAGCGTACTGTTGAGATTGCTATCGTCGGCAAGTACGTGGCGCTGCATGATGCTTATCTGAGTGTGGTTGAATCGCTGTCCCATGCCGGATTTGCCTCCAATGCCGAAGTGAAGCTCCGGTGGGTCGATGCAGAGCTGGTGACCGATGAGAATGTGGACGAGCTGCTGGGCGGTATCGGCGGCATTCTGGTTCCAGGCGGCTTCGGCGACCGGGGAATCGAGGGTAAGATCTCGGCCATCCGCTATGCGCGGGAGCAGTCCATTCCGTTCTTCGGCATTTGCCTGGGCATGCAGGTGTCTGTCATCGAGTACGGCCGTTCTATGCTGGGACTGGCAGGAGCGAACAGCTCCGAGATTGATCCTGCGACTCCGCATCCGCTGATTGACCTTCTGCCAGAGCAGAAGGATGTCGAAGATATGGGCGGCACGATGCGCCTCGGCCTGTATCCTTGCAAGCTTTTGCCGGATTCCCTGGCTATGTCCTGCTATGACGATGAGCTGGTCTATGAGCGTCACCGTCACCGGTATGAGTTCAACAATGCTTACCGTGATGAGATGGAGAAGGCAGGTCTGGTTATTTCCGGAACCTCCCCTGACGGACGTCTGGTGGAGATTGTCGAGCTGCCGGGTCACCCGTGGTTCCTGTCCGTGCAATTCCACCCGGAATTCACCTCCCGTCCGAACCGTCCGCAGCCGCTGTTCCGTGAATTTGTCAAAGCCTCGCTTACACATTCCGAGCAAATGTAACTATAGAATGATTAGGCCAGACAGGCCTGTGGGAGCTCCCGGTAAGGGAGCTTCTTTTTTGAAAATACCTCCTTTGCACAATAGCTCCCGGAATGCAAGGGGACTGTATTCCCGCTTTTTCACCGAAATTCCTCCTTTATATGGCATAGATTTACGCATTTTAGCCAATTAGCAGGATTTTGGCTGCAAAGCACGAATAATAGGTTTCGTATAGACTAAGTTGAAGCGGGGCCGTTAGCTGTTGAGAGGGCGCGGTATGGACAATCTGCCTTAAACTCTGGGAGGGTATCGTATGGAAAAGAAGAAAGTGTTAATCGTCGACGATCAGAATGGAATCCGGATTCTTCTCATGGAAGTATTCAATAGTGAAGGTTATGCCACCTTTCAGGCAGCTAACGGGAAATTGGCGCTGGACATTGTCAGGAACGAATCGCCGGATATGGTTTTGCTGGATATGAAAATTCCGGGGATGGACGGACTCGAGATTCTCAAGCATCTGAAGGAGCTTAATCCGGCGATCAAGGTCATTATGATGACGGCCTACGGAGAACTGGACATGATTAAGGAAGCGACCAAGCTGGGAGCCCTGATGCATTTTACCAAGCCGTTCGATATTGATGAGATGCGCGTTGCCGTCAATATGCACCTGCACAACAAATCAGTAGACCAATGCAGCTAGCTTAGAAAAATAGAGTTTGGGGACATCCTGTTATGGATACGCTAAAAGAGAAAATGATCCGCCGATAAAGGGTTGGCTGAATATCGTCCCACCGGGACATTTTTTTGTGTATCCTATTTAGTATTTAACACAGGATGTGCTATAATAGGCCTGTATGTGATGTCGGCTTATATAAGCAACCCAATATTTTAGGAGGATTGAAACCATGCCATTAGTATCTATGACAGACATGTTGACCAAAGCACTTGAAGGAAAATATGCAGTTGGCCAGTTCAACATCAATAACCTGGAGTGGACACAAGCGATTCTTGGTGCAGCAGAAGAAGAGAAGTCACCGGTAATCCTTGGCGTATCCGAAGGCGCAGCCCGTCACATGGGCGGCTTTACCACAGTAGTTAAGATGGTTGAAGGTCTTATTCATGACATGAAAATCACCGTTCCTGTAGCCATCCACTTGGACCACGGTTCAAGCTTTGACAAATGTAAAGATGCTATCGATGCCGGCTTCACTTCCGTAATGATCGACGGCTCCCACCACCCAATCGACGAGAACATTGAAATGACTAAAAAAGTCGTTGACTATGCTCACGCTAAAGGTGTTTCTGTAGAAGCAGAAGTTGGTACTGTAGGCGGACAGGAAGATGACGTTATCGGCGGCATCCAATACGCTGACCTTAACGAATGCGTACGCATCGTAAAAGAAACAGGCATCGACACTCTGGCTCCTGCACTGGGTTCCGTACACGGTCCTTACCTGGGCGAGCCAAATCTTGGATTCAAGGAAATGGAAGAAATCCGCGATGCAGTTAACCTTCCGCTGGTACTTCACGGCGGTACTGGTATCCCGGTACATGACATTCAGAAGTCCATCTCCCTGGGTACTTCCAAGATCAACGTTAACACCGAGAACCAAATCGCGTTCGCTAAGGTTGTCCGCGAAGTTCTTGCTGCTAAGCCGGATGCTTACGATCCGCGTACATTCATCGCACCAGGCCGCGATGCTATCAAGCAGACTGTTATCGGCAAAATCCGCGAATTCGGATCCAACAACAAAGCCTAAGTATTACCCTGCCGCATAACGTTTTTCCGCACAAGCTATTTCGTTTTCCTCAGAAACGGGTGCCGTCCTTCAGGTAAGGACGGCGCAGCCGTTTCTTCTTCTAATCACCATTCACAAGCAGTCCTTATGTCACCTTAAGCCACAACTGGTATTGCCACAACATGCTGCAATACACGTAGGGGGAACCAGATAAATTTATGGAAAAATTAATGATTGGCGGCGGACGTCCGCTAGAGGGCGTTGTTACCATCAGCGGAGCAAAGAATAGCGCCATTGCGCTTATTCCTGCAGCAATTTTGGCGGAGTCTGAAGTTGTGCTGGATAATTTGCCTGCGCTTAGTGATGTTGCCGTTTACTCCGAAATTCTGGAGGAGCTTGGCGCGAGCGTGTCTTGGACAGGCAGCCAAATGAGAATTAATCCCTCCCGTATCGTATCCATTCCCATGCCTAACGGACCGGTGAAGAAGCTCCGGGCCTCTTATTATATGATGGGCGCACTCTTGGGCCGGTTTAAGGAAGCGACCATTGGATTACCCGGCGGCTGTAATTTTGAGCCCCGTCCGATTGACCAGCATATCAAAGGCTTTGAGGCGCTTGGTGCGACTGTTACCAATGACCATGGCTCGATTCACCTGTATGCCAAAGAACTGCGCGGTGCCAAGATCTATCTGGATGTATCCAGTGTAGGTGCCACCATTAACATTATGCTCGCGGCCTCCCGTGCCAAAGGCTCTACAATTATTGAAAATGCGGCTAAAGAGCCTGAGATTATAGATGTAGCTACCCTGCTCAACTCCATGGGCGCTGTTATTAAGGGCGCCGGTACCGAAACGATCCGGATTGAAGGCGTAAGTGAAATGCACGGCTGCCGCCATTCAATCATTCCTGACCGTATTCAGGCGGGAACGTACATGATTGCCGCTGCGGCTACGCGGGGCAATGTCTTAATTGATAACGTGATTCCCAAGCATCTGGAGGCGCTCACTGCCAAGCTGCTGGAAATGGGAGTAGACATAGAAGAACTGGATGAGAGCATCCGGGTGATCGGCAAGGCCAAGTACCAGCATGCGGATGTTAAGGCACTGATCTATCCCGGTTTCGCAACGGATCTGCAATCTCCAATGACGAGTATGCTGACTCAGGCTGAAGGCGTTAGCGTCCTGAGCGATTTTGTCTACAGCAACCGGTTCAAGCATGTTCCTGAATTGGTCCGCATGGGCGCTAAGATTCGTGTAGAAGGACGTTCCGCAATCATTGAAGGCGGTCCGCTGAATGCGGCCAAGGTGAAGGCTGCTGATCTCCGCGCAGGCGCAGCCTTGGTGATTGCCGGTCTTACTGTTGAAGAAGGTGTCACTGAAGTGACAGGTGTAGAGTATATTGACCGCGGTTATGACAACCTCGTAAGTAATCTTCGCAGTTTGGGAGCCGATGTCTGGCGCGAGAACGAATAAGGAAGAATACCCGGATTGGCAAGAGCAGAAATTGGCTGACTGAGTGCATATCTCCTTCCAATTCGGGTAATCCTATCCTAATAAGCTTTTTCATAGACTCATAGTTTAGAACTCATCATACACAAATTGAATAGGTGGTTATAGCACATGGATCTTCAAATTTCCGATCTGGAAGAAATGAAGCTTACCGATCTGTATAAGCTGGCCAAGAAATACCAGATCCCTTATTACGGAACGCTTAAGAAGCGGGAGTTAATCTTCGCTATTCTTAGAGCACAGGCAGAGCAGAGCGGCTTAATGTTTATGGAAGGCGTGCTTGAGATCCTGCCGGAAGGCTATGGCTTTCTTCGGCCGATTAACTACTTGCCGAGTGCAGAGGATATTTATATCTCCGCATCGCAGATCCGCAAGTTTGACCTTAGAAGCGGGGACCTGGTCTCCGGGAAATGCCGGACGCCCAAAGAGAACGAACGCTATTTCGGGCTCTTGCAGGTGAATGCCGTCAACGGCGAGAACCCGGCAACTGCAGCTGAACGGTTACATTTTCCGGCGCTTACGCCGCTTTATCCGCAAGATAAGCTGCCGCTCGAAACATCCCCAACCCATTTATCGACCCGTATCATGGATTTGCTTGCTCCTGTAGGTCTGGGGCAGCGCGGTTTGATTGTAGCACCTCCCAAAGCAGGGAAGACGCTCCTCCTCAAAGAAATTGCCAACAGTATCTCTACTAACAATCCCGAGATTGCACTGTTTGTTCTGCTGATCGATGAACGTCCCGAGGAAGTAACAGATATGCAGCGTTCGGTTAAAGGTGAGGTAGTGGCTTCGACATTTGACGAGCTGCCGGAGAATCATATCAAAGTTGCAGAGCTTGTACTCCAGCGTGCGCTGCGCCTCGTAGAGCACAAGAAGGATGTTGTCATTCTGCTGGACAGCATTACCCGTCTTGCCCGTGCCTATAATCTCGTGGTTCCGCCTTCCGGCCGCACACTTAGCGGAGGGATTGATCCTGCCGCGTTCCATCGTCCTAAGCGTTTCTTCGGCTCCGCACGTAACGTTGAGGAGGGCGGCAGCTTAACTATTCTTGCTACCGCACTGATTGATACCGGATCACGGATGGATGATATTATTTATGAGGAATTCAAGGGTACAGGGAACATGGAGCTCCATCTGGACCGTAAGCTGGCTGAACGCCGGATCTTCCCGGCAATTGATATCCGCCGTTCGGGTACGCGCCGTGAAGAAGTATTGCTTAGCAAGGAAGAGCTGGATACAATCTGGTCGATCCGTAAAAATATGAATGAATCCTATGACTTCGTAGAAGGATTCCTGAAGAAGCTGCGTGACAGCAAGACGAATGCTGAATTCCTGGCCTCCTTCGATGCTGCTGGAGGCAAGGATTCCCCGTCAGCAAGCGGTACGGCCAGCAAAGGCGGTACCTCGAACAGCGGCTCGTCCGCCCGCCGCACCACGCGTCCCAAAGCGCCTACTGTGCCGACTACCTGAGAATAGATAACAAGAGGAGAATAACATGTATTTGGTATATGCTGACGAACAAGGAAACGTATATGATCATCCCGAGCTGTATGGCCTGGCCCGCAGTGGCGATATGATCGTTGAGATACTGGAGGAAGAGCTGGTTCCGCTGCCTGAGGGGGCTACGCTGGTCGGGCTCCCGAGCACGCGGGCGATTGGGATGAATCCGGAGACCGGTGAGATGCTGCCCCTGCCGGCAGGTTCGCAGGCTGTCGGAGCCTTGCTGCCGCAGGGATACACCCGTCTGTGCCTTCCCGGCTACGTCAAGACAGACAAGACCTACAAGCTTCCGCTCTTCGGATATTCCGCTGTAGTATGGAAGGACGGCGGTTTCTATGTGGCGGCTGATCTTACTGATGATCCGGAGCAATGGAATCCGCTTAACTGCGACCGGGACGATGTGAAGACCGGTGTGGTTGAACTGACTGCCAAGTACCCGGAGAACCGTCTGTATAATCACTTGTCCAACTGCGCGCTGGAATATGAATGCTTAACCTCGTCCAACACCTTCCTCGGCCGCTGGGAAGGCGCTGTTCCGGTCTCATACTCCTGCAACGCCGGTTGCTTCGGTTGTATCTCTGAACAGCCCGATGACAGCGGGTTTGTGTCCCCGCAGACCCGGATGAACTTCCGTCCGGCCGTGAACGAAGTATCGCAAGTGATGCTGGAGCACCTGAAGACGCCGGAATCCATTGTCAGCTTTGGACAGGGCTGTGAAGGTGAGCCGTCTACGCAGGCGAAGCTGATTATTGAATCTATCCGTGAAGTCCGGTCCATTACCGATATGGGCTATATTAATATCAACACCAATGCCGGCTTAAGCGATCATATCCGCGGCATTGTCGATGCCGGTCTTGATCTGATGCGGGTTAGTACCATCAGCGCGCTGGATGACCATTATAACGCCTACTACAAGCCTCGCGGGTATACGCTGGCTAACGTAGAGAAGTCGCTGAAGTACGCTGCTTCACAAGGCGTATATACCTCCATTAACTATTTAATTTTCCCGGGGGTTACTGACCGCGAGGAAGAGATTGAAGCGATGGTGGAGTTTGTCAGACGTACAGATCTTAAGCTCATTCAGATGCGTAATCTCAATATTGACCCGGAGAGCTATCTGGAGCTTATTCCTCCTGCACGGGGCGAGATTCTTGGCATGAAGACCATGCTGGAGATCTTCCGTGAGGAGCTTCCGGAGGTTGTCATTGGTTCCTTCACCCATGTTCCCCCTGCTGAGTTAGCCCGTGCCAAACAACGCAGAGTACAGCTTTAGGCCTTAAATTTTTAAGAGAGGCTGGCCTATTGCAGAGCCTGGGCTTCACATGCTAGAATGTAGCTTGCGTAATCATATAACTCTAGGCCCGCATGAGGCTTAGGGCGTGAGAGGTGAGATTTTATATGCAAACAACCATTCAACCCAAGTACAATGTAACGAAGGTAACCTGCGCTTGCGGCAACACTTTTGAAGCCGGTTCGACAGTACAGGAGCTTCGTGTCGAAATTTGCTCAAGCTGTCACCCGTTCTTCACCGGTAAGCAGAAGTTCCTGGATGCCGGCGGACGTGTGGACAGATTCAAGAAGAAATACGGAGTCTAATATTGCATAGTTGATTTTTGCCTGTCCGTAAGCTATACTTATCTTCGCCGTGCTAGACGGGGAGGTAGCGGTGCCCTGTAACTCGCAATCCGCTGTAGCGAGGTTGAATTCCTGTTAGAGGTGCTGTCGATGTGAGGCCTTGGTTCCTATGGGCTGTGTTGACGGTTGGGTCCTCCGCAATGAGTGCTTGTGAACCTGGTCAGGTCCGGAAGGAAGCAGCCATAAGCGAGTTTGCTCTTGTGCCGGAGGGTGGCCTAGCCCGAGCAGTTTTGTAGGGTTACCGCTTGGATCGCAGCCATCAATAACAGGTGCACGGTTTAAATAAGGATGATGATAGCGTCTTTGCTACAAGCAAAGACGCTTTTTGTTTTTCTAGGTATGTTAGGTAATAAGATATTATTCCCGCTCTGGCTGTTATCCTTCCTTATCGGATGGTGAGTCGCTTCTGCTTGGTCAAAGACTTGGGAATATAGTATAATAAATTAGCGACAAATGCCGGAAAGCGGCAGCCTGAGAGAGGGTAATGCATAGTGGAACATATCGCGCTGTACCGTGCCTGGCGGCCGCAGTCGTTTCAAGATATGGTAGGACAGCAGCATATTATCCAGACGCTGCAGAATGCGATCCGTGAACAACGGGTTTCGCATGCCTATCTGTTCAGCGGACCGCGGGGGACCGGTAAGACGAGTGCGGCCAAGGTATTGGCCAAGGCAGTCAATTGCGAGCGGGGGCCGGGTCCTGAGCCCTGCAATGAGTGCCCGTCCTGTCTGCGAATTACAGCAGGCAACATCATGGATGTCCAGGAGATAGATGCGGCATCCAACCGGGGCGTTGAAGAGATTCGCGATCTGCGGGATAAGGTGAAATATGCACCTACCGAAGTACGCCGTAAAGTGTATATTATTGATGAAGTGCATATGCTGACAACAGAGGCATTTAATGCCCTGCTGAAGACGCTCGAAGAGCCTCCGCAGCATGTGATGTTTATACTGGCGACCACCGAGCCGCACAAGCTGCCGGCTACGATCATCTCGCGTTGCCAGCGGTTTGACTTCCGCCGGGTCTCGCTGGAGGAACAGACGGGCCGCCTGACTGAGATTTGCCGGAAGGAAGGCATTACAGCAGATGCAGATGCTCTCCAGTATATCGCCCGCCTGTCTGACGGCGGGATGCGGGATGCGCTTAGCATTCTGGATCAGATCTCTTCCTTCACTGACGGGAATGTGACCTATCAGCAGGTGCTGGGTATGACAGGCGGCATCCCCTCCGAGCAGTTCGCACGTCTGGCGAACGCTATTCTTGAGAGTGACATGGGGCAGCTGCTGGAGCTTGTGGAGCAGATGATGCATGAGGGTAAGAGCGCAGATAAATGCCTGGAGAATCTTCTGTATTATTTCCGTGACTTATTGATGATCAAGATGGTGCCTGGAGCAGATCAGCTAACTGACCGCGTGCTGAATCCGGCCGATTTCCGCGATATGGCTAAGGCCTTTACCCGCGACCGGTTATTCCTGATTGTGGAGACGCTCAGCCGTTATCTGGGAGAGATGAAGTATGCTACACATCCGCAGACTATATTCGAGGTAGCGCTGATGAAGCTGTGCAGCGGTCTGCAGGATGCTGGTCCGTCTGCAGGCGATCCGGCAGCGAGTTCGGCCGCACCTGCAGCCGTGAGTGGTTCTCCGCAGGTACAGTCCGGCGAGCTGGATCAGCTCAGACAGCAGATTGCCGCGCTGGAGAAGAAGCTGGAACAGGCTATTCAAGCCGGCGGGGTTGCCGGGGGCGGGCGTGAGCAGGCACCGCAGCGTACTGCCGCGCCAAGCGCTCCGCGCGTATCCTCAGCCTCTAAGCTTCCTCCGCAGCTGGATAAGTTTATTGCGGGTAAGGACAGTCCTGATTTTAGTATGGTCTTCAAGCAGTGGAGTCTTGTTCTTCAGGGTGTGAAGGAAGAGAAGGTCACGGTACATGCGTGGTTTGTGGACGGTGAGCCGGTGGCGGTGATGGAAGATGCCGTACTGGTTGCCTTCAAGAATACCATTCACCGTGATACCACAGAGAAGCCTGCGAACCGTCAGGTCATCGAGAATGTAATGAATGCCAAGCTGGGTAAGCCGTACCGGCTGGTTACTATGATGATGCGCGACTGGAATGAAGCGGCGACCAAATCTGCGGCTTCGGCCGGAACAGAGGAGCTGCGTCTGGAGCATGAGCACGAGAGCGGCGAAGGCAAGTCCGAACCATGGATTGATGAGGCGATCCAGCTCTTTGGAGAAGACCTTGTTGTCATAAAAGAATAAGGATTCAGTTATCAGCGCAGAAGTGCGCATCCCAAAGGAGAGATGAAGTATGAATAATATGAACCAAATGATGAAGCAGGTTAAGAAGATGCAGGAGCAGATGCTCAAAGCCCAGGAAGAGCTGGGCAGCAAGACAATTGAAGGTTCTTCCGGCGGCGGTGTGGTTACCGTTCAGGTGAACGGACACAAGAAATTGCTGTCCATTCAGATCAAACCGGAGGTAGTTGATCCGGAGGATATCGAAATGCTGCAGGATCTGGTGATCACTGCTGTTAATGATGCTCTTACCCAGGCAGAAGAGTTGGCGAACAACGATATGGGTAAATTCACAGGCGGAATGAAGATTCCTGGCTTGTTCTAGGCTTACTCCACTCCCTGCCAAAGGAGAACCGATACTTTGTATTATCCAGAACCGCTAGCCAAGCTGATAGAAGCTTTTACACGTTTGCCCGGGATTGGCCCGAAGACAGCTGCCCGGCTGGCCTTTCATGTGCTTAACATGAAGGAGGATGAGGTGATTGATTTCGCCAAAGCCCTTGTCAGCGTCAAGCGTAATCTTCATTACTGCTCGGTTTGCTGTAACATAACGGATACCGACCCGTGCCGGATCTGTCAGGACAAAACCCGCGATGCCTCGGTAATCTGTGTGGTTCAGGACTCGAAGGATCTGGTGGCTATCGAACGAACCAAGGAATTTGACGGCTATTATCATGTGCTCCAGGGTGCAATCTCGCCGATGGAAGGCATAGGGCCGGACGATATAAGGCTGAAGGAGCTGCTGACCAGACTCAGCGATGAGCGGGTGAAGGAGCTGATTATGGCGACCAACCCCAACATTGAAGGGGAAGCCACCGCCATGTATATCTCGCGTCTTGTCCGTCCCTTTGAGATCAAGATCACCAGGATAGCCCATGGCTTGCCTGTAGGCGGCGATCTTGAGTATGCGGACGAGGTAACCCTGTCGAAGGCGCTGGAAGGCCGTCGTGAGCTGTTCTGAGTGTTGTGCTGTTGTATTATAAGTGTAGGGAGCCCTCGGGCTCCTTTTTTAATTTCGGAAGAACCACTGATACGCTGCTAAAAGTTCTGCTAAGACCCCTCTCCCGGTTCTAAGTTTGTCCCTATTCCGATATGTATGAGATTAACGGGTGTGAATCACCGCGGTTGTACCTGCAATTATTCATATAACATAGGAGGGATTGCAATGGGATGGTGGAGTACCAAGTGGCTGAGCGGGAATGCGGATAAGGCAAAGGCGGTGGAGACGGAAGAGGAATGGGGCACGGTGTACCAGGAGGTGCGCAAAGCGCAGTCTGAGTGGGAGCGTGCTTACCTGATGTTTGATGAGGCTCTGGGCCAGGATCAGATTGACTATGCGATCTATATCCTGGAGGCGGCTGAGCGTAAATATCAGATACATCTTAAGGATGCCAAGCGGCTGGGGCTTAACCGGAGCCAACTGCAAGTATGAACAGACTGAGTAAGCGAGGAGGAGAACAATGCTAAGAACTGTTGCAATGGGTGTGCTGATTATTTCTGCAGCGCTGCTGGTCCTGATTGTATTTAGGAAAAGATTGGGGTGGGCCTGGCTGAGTGTATTTGGAACCCATCTTATATTGGCGGCGCTTGGAATTTATATCATTAATTTCTCAGGAGTTGTAAGTGATTTGCACATTCCGCTTAATCCTACAACCATAGGTGCTGTAACCATTCTTGGGCTGCCGGGAGTGGCGCTGTTATTAGGTTTAAAATTAACTTTGTTTTAGAGGTTGACGAAGGCTCCTGATTCATGATACATTAAGTCTCGGCCCTTTGGACAGGAGATCTTCGGATCACTTGCTGGAAGCTAAAGCGAAAAAAGAAATTAAAAAAACGCTTGACTGAAACAAGGGTGCTGTGATATATTATAAAGGTCGCTGCTGAGACAAACATCAACGACAAAAGATGAGACATTGATCTTTGAAAACTGAACAACGAGTGAGTGGGAGATCACTTCGGTGATATCCAAAATTAGAGAATGTAACAATTCTCGTCAGATGTTTCAAAATGAGCAATCGCTCTTTCTAAATACCAATTTGGAGAGTTTGATCCTGGCTCAGGACGAACGCTGGCGGCGTGCCTAATACATGCAAGTCGAGCGGAGTCTGAGAGGAAGCTTGCTTCCTTTCAGACTTAGCGGCGGACGGGTGAGTAACACGTAGGCAACCTGCCCTCAAGGCTGGGATAACTACCGGAAACGGTAGCTAATACCGGATAATTTCTTTCTTCTCCTGAGGAGAGAATGAAAGGCGGAGCAATCTGCTGCTTGGGGATGGGCCTGCGGCGCATTAGCTAGTTGGTGGGGTAACGGCCCACCAAGGCGACGATGCGTAGCCGACCTGAGAGGGTGAACGGCCACACTGGGACTGAGACACGGCCCAGACTCCTACGGGAGGCAGCAGTAGGGAATCTTCCGCAATGGGCGCAAGCCTGACGGAGCAACGCCGCGTGAGTGATGAAGGTTTTCGGATCGTAAAGCTCTGTTGCCAGGGAAGAACGTCCGGTAGAGTAACTGCTGCCGGAGTGACGGTACCTGAGAAGAAAGCCCCGGCTAACTACGTGCCAGCAGCCGCGGTAATACGTAGGGGGCAAGCGTTGTCCGGAATTATTGGGCGTAAAGCGCGCGCAGGCGGTTATTTAAGTCTGGTGTTTAAACCTTGGGCTCAACCTGAGGTCGCACTGGAAACTGGGTGACTTGAGTACAGAAGAGGAAAGTGGAATTCCACGTGTAGCGGTGAAATGCGTAGATATGTGGAGGAACACCAGTGGCGAAGGCGACTTTCTGGGCTGTAACTGACGCTGAGGCGCGAAAGCGTGGGGAGCAAACAGGATTAGATACCCTGGTAGTCCACGCCGTAAACGATGAGTGCTAGGTGTTAGGGGTTTCGATACCCTTGGTGCCGAAGTTAACACAGTAAGCACTCCGCCTGGGGAGTACGGTCGCAAGACTGAAACTCAAAGGAATTGACGGGGACCCGCACAAGCAGTGGAGTATGTGGTTTAATTCGAAGCAACGCGAAGAACCTTACCAGGTCTTGACATCCAACTAACGAAGCAGAGATGCATCAGGTGCCCTTCGGGGAAAGTTGAGACAGGTGGTGCATGGTTGTCGTCAGCTCGTGTCGTGAGATGTTGGGTTAAGTCCCGCAACGAGCGCAACCCTTGACTTTAGTTGCCAGCAGGTTGAGCTGGGCACTCTAGAGTGACTGCCGGTGACAAACCGGAGGAAGGTGGGGATGACGTCAAATCATCATGCCCCTTATGACCTGGGCTACACACGTACTACAATGGCCGGTACAACGGGAAGCGAAGCCGCGAGGTGGAGCCAATCCCAGCAAAGCCGGTCTCAGTTCGGATTGCAGGCTGCAACTCGCCTGCATGAAGTCGGAATTGCTAGTAATCGCGGATCAGCATGCCGCGGTGAATACGTTCCCGGGTCTTGTACACACCGCCCGTCACACCACGAGAGTTTACAACACCCGAAGTCGGTGGGGTAACCCGCAAGGGAGCCAGCCGCCGAAGGTGGGGTAGATGATTGGGGTGAAGTCGTAACAAGGTAGCCGTATCGGAAGGTGCGGCTGGATCACCTCCTTTCTATGGAGAATCGTTTCCTGCAACGGAAACATTCAAATCGGAAGCTCAGCTTCCACAATAGAACCTTCGGGTTCGGACACTCACTCGTGTTCAGTTTTGAAAGAGCAAGTCTCTTTCGTATGCGTTTGGTGGCGATAGCGGAGGGGTTCCACACGTACCCATCCCGAACACGACCGTTAAGCCCTCCAGCGCCGATGGTACTTGGACCGAAGGGTCCTGGGAGAGTAGGACGCCGCCAAGCGAACAATCAATTCATTGATTGCTTCACTACTGTAAGTTTTGTTATATGGGCTTTTAGCTCAGTTGGTTAGAGCGCACCTCTGATAAGGGTGAGGTCGGTGGTTCGAGTCCACCAAGGCCCACCATATAACAATTTGGAATTGAATAGCAAGTACCGGGGTCCCCGAAAAGTAATCGGAATTAACCTCGAAGCTGCACCTCACTTTTTGGGGTATTATATGGGGCCATAGCTCAGCTGGGAGAGCGCCTGCCTTGCAAGCAGGAGGTCAGCGGTTCGATCCCGCTTGGCTCCACCAAAACTTCTTTACAAAAGTATATGCACATTGTCTGTTATTCCGAACATCACAGTCGTGAATGTTTCATAATAACAGCATCTTGATCCTTGAAAACTGGATACCGAAACGAATTTGCGTTTTAGAACATTCCTTTAAGCTGAACTTGTGTAAACAAGTTTCAATATTTTAGTGATGCTAAGTGATTTTCCTAACGGAAAACACATTGGTTAAGCTACTAAGAGCACACGGAGGATGCCTAGGCGCCAGGAGCCGACGAAGGACGTGGCGAACAACGAAACTGCCTCGGGGAGCTGTAAGCAAGCTTTGATCCGGGGGTGTCCGAATGGGGAAACCCAGCTGTGGTAATTCGCAGTTACTCGTATCTGAATACATAGGATACGCAGAGGCAGACCAGGGGAACTGAAACATCTAAGTACCCTGAGGAAGAGAAAACAATAGTGATTCCGTCAGTAGCGGCGAGCGAACGCGGAACAGCCTAAACCAAGGGGCTTGCCTCTTGGGGTTGTGGGACGTCTCACATGGAGTTACAAAGGAATAGGGTAGGCGAAGAGGTCTGGAAAGGCCCGCGATAGAGGTAAAAGCCCTGTAGCCGAAATGGTATTCTCTCCGAGACGGATCCCGAGTAGTGCGGGGCACGTGAAACCCCGTATGAATCCAGCAGGACCATCTGCTAAGGCTAAATACTACCTGGCGACCGATAGTGAAACAGTACCGTGAGGGAAAGGTGAAAAGCACCCCGGAAGGGGAGTGAAATAGAACCTGAAACCGTGTGCTTACAAAAAGTCAGAGTCCTCTTTATGGATGATGGCGTGCCTTTTGTAGAATGAACCGGCGAGTTACGTTTAACATGCAAGGTTAAGGTGAGAAGCCGGAGCCGCAGCGAAAGCGAGTCTGAATAGGGCGACTAAGTATGTGGACGTAGACCCGAAACCGTGTGATCTACCCCTGTCCAGGGTGAAGGTGCGGTAACACGCACTGGAGGCCCGAACCCACGCATGTTGAAAAATGCGGGGATGAGGTGGGGGTAGCGGAGAAATTCCAATCGAACTCGGAGATAGCTGGTTCTCCCCGAAATAGCTTTAGGGCTAGCCTCGGTGAATGGAGTGGTGGAGGTAGAGCACTGATTGGGTGCGGGGCCCGCAAGGGTTACCAAGCTCAGTCAAACTCCGAATGCCATTTACTTCTTGCCGGGAGTCAGACAGTGAGTGCTAAGATCCATTGTCAAAAGGGAAACAGCCCAGACCATCAGCTAAGGTCCCCAAGTGTGTGTTAAGTGGGAAAGGATGTGGAGTTGCACAGACAACCAGGATGTTGGCTTAGAAGCAGCCACCATTGAAAGAGTGCGTAATAGCTCACTGGTCGAGTGACTCTGCGCCGAAAATGTAACGGGGCTAAACACACCACCGAAGCTATGGCTAGATACTTTGTATCTGGGGTAGGGGAGCGTTGTGTAGGGGTTGAAGGTGTACCGTAAGGAGCGCTGGACACTACACAAGTGAGAATGCCGGTATGAGTAACGAAAAGATCAGTGAGAATCTGATCCGCCGAAAGCCCAAGGTTTCCTGAGGAAGGCTCGTCCGCTCAGGGTAAGTCGGGACCTAAGGCGAGGCCGACAGGCGTAGTCGAAGGACAACAGTTTGAAATTACTGTACCACCGTAATCCGCTATGAGCGATGGGGTGACGCAGGAGGGTAGTGACGCGGACTGATGGATGTCCGTCTAAGCAGTGAGGCTGGTGTGCAGGCAAATCCGCACACCGTGAAGGCTGGGCTGTGATGGGGAGCGAAAATTACAGTAGCGAAGGTCATGATCTCACACTGCCAAGAAAAGCCTCTAGTCAGGAGAAGGTGCCCGTACCGCAAACCGACACAGGTAGGCGAGAAGAGAATTCTAAGGCGCGCGGAAGAACTCTCGTTAAGGAACTCGGCAAAATGACCCCGTAACTTCGGGAGAAGGGGTGCCTCGGTAGGGTGAATAGCCCGAGGGGGCCGCAGTGAAAAGGCCCAAGCGACTGTTTAGCAAAAACACAGGTCTGTGCGAAGCCGTAAGGCGAAGTATACGGGCTGACGCCTGCCCGGTGCTGGAAGGTTAAGGGGAGCGGTTAGGAGCAATCCGAAGCTGTGAACCGAAGCCCCAGTAAACGGCGGCCGTAACTATAACGGTCCTAAGGTAGCGAAATTCCTTGTCAGGTAAATTCTGACCCGCACGAATGGCGTAACGACTTGGGCGCTGTCTCAACGAGAGATCCGGTGAAATTTTAATACCTGTGAAGATGCAGGTTACCCGCGACAAGACGGAAAGACCCCATGGAGCTTTACTGCAGCTTGATATTGAATTTGGGTACGATCTGTACAGGATAGGTGGGAGCCGTTGAAGCAGGAGCGCAAGCTTCTGTGGAGGCGCCGTTGGGATACCACCCTGATCGTATCTAGGTTCTAACCTAGTACCGTAACCCGGTACGGGGACCGTGTCAGGCGGGCAGTTTGACTGGGGCGGTCGCCTCCTAAAGAGTAACGGAGGCGTTCAAAGGTTCCCTCAGAATGGTTGGAAATCATTCGCAGAGTGCAAAGGCATAAGGGAGCTTGACTGCGAGACCTACAAGTCGAGCAGGGACGAAAGTCGGACTTAGTGATCCGGTGGTACCGCATGGAAGGGCCATCGCTCAACGGATAAAAGCTACCCTGGGGATAACAGGCTTATCTCCCCCAAGAGTCCACATCGACGGGGAGGTTTGGCACCTCGATGTCGGCTCATCGCATCCTGGGGCTGAAGTAGGTCCCAAGGGTTGGGCTGTTCGCCCATTAAAGCGGTACGCGAGCTGGGTTCAGAACGTCGTGAGACAGTTCGGTCCCTATCTGTCGTGGGCGCAGGAAATTTGAGAGGAGCTGTCCTTAGTACGAGAGGACCGGGATGGACGTACCGCTGGTGCATCAGTTGTTCCGCCAGGAGCATGGCTGAGTAGCTACGTACGGACGGGATAAGCGCTGAAAGCATCTAAGCGTGAAGCCCCCCTCAAGATGAGATTTCCCAACATGTAAGACCCCTTGAAGACGACGAGGTAGATAGGTTGGAGGTGGAAGTGCAGCAATGCATGGAGCTGACCAATACTAATCGGTCGAGGGCTTATCCAAATTTCGATCACGCAGATTCGTTTCGGATTCAGTTTTCAGGAATCAATTTCCTGTGCGGATTTACATGGCTACCATTAATTTGGAGAGATACCCAAGTGGCTATAAGGGGACCCTCTGCTAAGGGGTTAGACTGCGTAAGCGGTGCGAGGGTTCGAATCCCTCTCTCTCCGCCATTATAAATCCAATACTTGTAGTGTGGCGGCGTAGCTCAGCTGGCTAGAGCGTACGGTTCATACCCGTGAGGTCGGGGGTTCGATCCCCTCTGCCGCTACCATACATACCCGGAGGCTTAGCTCAGCTGGGAGAGCATCTGCCTTACAAGCAGAGGGTCGGGGGTTCGAACCCCTCAGCCTCCACCATTTTTATTTTTGGAAGTTCAAATACCTTACACCGTGCCGGTGTAGCTCAACTGGTAGAGCAACTGACTTGTAATCAGTAGGTTGGGGGTTCAAGTCCTCTCGCCGGCACCATTTTTACAACTAATTGTGGAACCGTGGTGTAGTTGGCCTAACATGCCTGCCTGTCACGCAGGAGATCGCGGGTTCGAATCCCGTCGGTTCCGCCATTTTTTTGTTTTTAGGCTTTTTTCATGGCTCGGTAGCTCAGTCGGTAGAGCAAAGGACTGAAAATCCTTGTGTCGGGGGTTCGATTCCCTCCCGCGCCACCATACATGGAGGCTTAGCGAAGTGGCCAAACGCATCAGACTGTAAATCTGCTCACGTACGTGTTCGGTGGTTCGAATCCATCAGCCTCCATCCCTTTTTAGGAGCCATTAGCTCAGTTGGTAGAGCACCTGACTTTTAATCAGGGTGTCGAAGGTTCGAGTCCTTCATGGCTCATCTTAAGCCAAACGGTCATCACTTTAGAGTGGTGGCCTTTTTTGTATTTTGATACATGATTCAAGCATGCTCATAAGCGCAAATTCCGCATTTTACAGCAAAATATGATAAAATAAGCGAAAAAAGCAAAAGTGGTGGAGAATGGTGATGATGGATAGTGAGGGTTTGCGTCAAAAATTGGAGCAACTCACCGGAAAGAGGACCGGAATCAAGCAGCTGGGGAGGCAGCATTCCGCTTCACTTTTTGGCATAGGTACGGATAAGGATCAGGAACTTCCGGTCATTCATGAGGGTTATCTATGGCTTCCCTTGTATGAGAATGATGGCCGTGTTACAGCAGTGTGGGTGGAGACAGAGGGGCTGTCGCCGCTGGAGCTGGAGCTGGTGAATTATGCCGGGCGCAATTTTGCGGTAGCACTGAAGGCAACCGGATTCAAGGAAGAAGGAGAGATGGAGGCGCGGCAGCTTAGCAGCTGGCTGAATGCCCAACTGGAGCAGGAGAAGGACGATGCGGAGATCCCGGATGAAATTTCACTGAAGGGCCGGCTGTTCGGGGATATGATTCCCTTCATGCTGGTAAGTGAGAGTGTTCATAATCCGCAAATGACGTATCGCTCCTTAATGAAGCTGCTGCGCAGTTATTTCGAGCATGATGTATTGCTGGTTCCTCTTCAGGATAAGGAATGGTTAATTTTAGCCCGTAAGGAACTCCTCACAGGCGGAGATGATAAAGAGGATGAGGAAGAGAGTGCTGAGGATTTGCTGTCACAGACTTCTATGGGATTGCATGAACTGATAGCCAGCGAGTGGGTTGGCGTCTTTCATCTCGCGGTCTCTCCGGCCATTATCCCGGTTAAAGGTCTGACTGGAGCAGTAGCCTTGCTGCGGGAGACCATCATTCTTGGACGAATTTTCCAGGTAGGGGATTATATTCATCTGCCGTGGGAGCTGCATATGGAGCGGCTCGTTAACAGTATTCCGGATGAACGGCGGAGACAGCTGCTGGGCCAGATCGGTGATTACACAACTGTACTGGCGGATAAGGAAATGCTGCTGACGCTGGAGACTTTTTTTGAAATGGACTGCAATGTTAGTGAAACCGCCAAAAAGCTCTACATTCACCGTAACACGCTGCTCTACAGGCTGGACAAGATCAAACAGGAGACGGGGGCTGATGTCCGCAGCTTCGGAGATGCCGCTATTGTGAAGCTTGCCATGTTATTGTATAAAGTGACGAAAAGAAAATAGGTTTTTTGTGAACCTTGCAAATAGCCATGAGGCCGGCTCTGGGGTAAGATAAGTGTACAAGAAAGCGTTTGATTTTCTATTCCAATAATAGACTCGAGGGGGAAATACAATGGCAGGCGTACGTTTAGAGCATATTTTCAAAAAATACCCGGGTTCCGATAAAGCAACAGTAATCGATATCAATCTCGATATTAAAGATAAGGAATTCCTCGTACTGGTTGGTCCTTCCGGTTGCGGTAAATCCACAACCCTGCGTATGATCGCTGGTCTGGAAGAAATCTCTGAAGGTAAAATGTACATTGGTGACCGTGTAGTGAATGACGTTGCTCCTAAAGACCGTGATATCGCGATGGTATTCCAATCCTACGCCTTGTACCCGCACATGAGTGTATATCAGAACATGGCATTCGGTCTGAAACTGCGTAAAGTGAAGAAAGAAGAAATCGACAAGAAAGTACGCGAAGCAGCGAAAATCCTGGATATCGAGCACTTGCTGGATCGTAAACCTAAGGCACTGTCCGGTGGTCAACGTCAACGTGTCGCTCTAGGCCGCGCTATCGTCCGTGATCCACAAGTCTTCTTGATGGATGAGCCTCTTTCTAACTTGGATGCTAAACTTCGTGGTCAAATGCGTGCTGAAATCACTAAGCTGGTTAAGCGTCTTGAAACCACTTGTATCTATGTAACGCATGACCAGACAGAAGCCATGACGATGGGTGACCGTATCGTAGTTATGTACGATGGTATCATCCAGCAGGCTGCTTCCCCTGAAGAATTGTATAATGAGCCTACCAACCTGTTCGTAGCCGGATTTATCGGTTCCCCTACAATGAACTTTATCAACGGGACTCTTTCCGAAGTGAACGGCGCTGTCCGTTTCCGTGCAGAGAACCTTGATGTTGAAGTTCCAGGCGGCAAAGCTACAATCCTGCGTAACAAAGGCTTCATCGGTAAAGATGTGATTATGGGCGTTCGTCCAGAAGACATTCATGAAGAGCCAGTGTTCCTGGAAGCTTCCCCTAACACAATCTTCACTTCGATGGTTGATGTTACGGAAAACCTTGGTCATGAAATGCTCCTCTACTTGAGCGGTCTTGGCAATAACACTGTAATTGCGCGTGTAGATGGACGTTCCACTACCCGTGAAGGCAGCAAGCCTAGATTGGCCATCGACATGAACAAAGTCCACATCTTCGACAAAGAATCCGAACTTAACGTTCTGCTGGGATAAGATCTCTGCAGGGTGAACATAGTTTATAATGAAGAAAGCCGCCTGGTTAGGCGGCTTTTTCTTGTAATGAACATGGTGGAATGAAACGATAACCGCTGGGGTTAAGATTGCATTCACTGGCATAATCCATTAAGATAGCAGGAGAATTACCTGTAGCTGGAATGGATAAAGATGTAACCGGTATGCGGGGAAGCGGCATAAGCCGCGGGTGACGAAAGGACGGACATATATGGCTAAGAAGGTAAAAGTATCGGAATTGGTGCAGCATTTTCAATTAGAGGTAGTCTCCGGACATGAAGGTCTGAAGAGACCGATCACTGTGGATGATTTGAACCGTCCCGGGCTGGAAATGGCCGGTTATTTCGAATATTATCCGGAAGAACGTGTGCAGCTACTAGGCAAAACAGAGCTGGCGTTCTTCTCTATGCTCTCAGAGGAAGAACGGAAAAGCCGGGTACGCGGAATCTGTAACGACAATACTCCGTGTATTGTCATTACACGTGCGCTGGATGTTCCCCAGGAGCTTGTAGACATCAGCAACGAGAAGGGACTTCCTGTGCTGCGCAGCTCGATGGCGACGACTATTTTCTCCAGCAGACTGACCAGCTTCCTTGAGGGCAGACTGGCACCTACAGCAACAATTCACGGTGTTCTCTGTGATGTGTATGGGGTAGGGATGCTGATTACAGGCACCAGTGGTATCGGTAAAAGTGAAACCGCGCTGGAACTGGTTAAGCGCGGTCATCGCTTGATTGCCGATGATGCGGTGGAGATCCGCCAGACCTCGGATAATCAGCTTCATGGTACTGCACCGGAATTGATCCGTCACCTGTTAGAAATCCGCGGTGTCGGGATTATTAATGTTATGACGCTGTTTGGGGCAGGCGCTATCCGTAATCACAAACGGATTACTCTAGTGGTCAGACTGGAAGCTTGGCAGCAGGACAAGCAGTATGACCGTCTGGGACTGGATGAGGAGACGACACGGATTATCGATACCGATGTGCCGCTCGTTACCATCCCTGTCCGTCCGGGACGTAACCTCGCTGTCATTATCGAGGTGGCTGCGATGAATTACCGGCTCAAGCAAATGGGCTTCAATGCCGCGCTGCAATTTACGAATAAACTTACCGCCACCATCTCAGAAGATATGGATGATCTGGATTAGGAGTGTGAGAGCATGTTTTATTCACTAGCGATTGACCCGATTGTCTTCTCGATTGGTTCTCTGCCAGTTCACTGGTATGGCCTGATTCTGGGTCTTGGAGCGCTTACCGGACTGTTCTTGTGTATTCAAGAAGGCAAACGCTTCAACATTCCACAGGAGTTCTTCATGGATATGCTGCTGCTGGGCTTGCCATCGGCTATTATTGGGGCGCGTCTATATTTCGTAGCTTTCAAGTGGGAAGACTATAAGGATAACCTGCTCGATATCTTCAAGGTCTGGAATGGCGGTATTGCGATTTATGGCGCCTTAATCGGTGCGATTATCTGTGCGATTATTTACTTCCGCTATAAGGGCTATCCGTTCTGGCGTATCGTCGATATCTGTGCTCCCGGACTGCTTGCCGGCCAGATGATCGGCCGCTGGGGGAATTTCATCAACCAGGAAGCCTATGGCGGAGTGGTTGAGGAATCGTTTTTACGGGATAAGCTGCATTTGCCGGACTTTATCGTTAATCAAATGTACATAGGGGATGCTTTTCACCATCCAACCTTCCTGTACGAATCACTCTGGAGTCTGCTTGGCATTCTGCTCCTCTTGGTGCTGCGCCGCCAGAAGTTCGTACGTGCCGGAGAAATCTTCATGTCATACTTCATCTGGTACTCCGTCGGCCGCTTCTTCATTGAAGCTCTGCGTACGGATAGTCTTGCCTTTGAAGGCAGCAGCGGTGTGGCATCCTTCATTAACGGGCTATGGAGTCCGATGAAGTGGATGGGCTTCGAACAAGGCTATCTTGATCCGGCTTACGGGAATATCCGTATTTCTCAACTGCTCGCGCTGTTCATTATTGTTGCTGCCATTGCGCTGATTATTGTACGGCGGGTAAGCGGTCAGCCGAAGGATCATTACCTGGACCCGATCATCAGCACCAAACCGGCGGCAGCGGATGCTGTAGTTCCAGAGAGTGCAGCTAATACGCCTCAGAAGCCTTCTCAGCCTGTTCAGCCGGTGGAAGATCCCTCTGAAGATAAGGAAACAAAGGAGTAATACTATCAATGATAGAATGCGTGTTATTTGATCTGGACGGAACGATTGTGAATACGAATGAGCTGATTCTTAATTCATTCATGCATGCGCTGAAGGAGAATCATCTGCCGGTTCTGACCCGTGAACAGATCATTCCCATGATGGGGACTACACTTCAGCAGCAGCTAGGCGCGTTCTCCGGCCTGGAGTCGAAGGATATAGAAGTGCTGGAACGGTCCTACCGTTCGTACAACAATGCGCATCATGATGAGCTGGTCCGCGCTTTTCCTCAAGTGAATGAGACGATGGAGGAGCTGCAGCGCCGGGGAATCAAGCTTGGGGTGGTGACGACCAAGATCCGGCCTAACACATTGAAGTCGCTGGAGATGTTCGATCTGCTGAAATATATGGAGACGATTGTTACGGTGAATGATGTGACTCATCCGAAGCCGCATCCGGAGCCGGTGCTCACGGCAGTTGCCAATCTGGGTGTTGATCCGGCCAAGACACTGATGGTAGGCGACAGTGCTGTTGATATTCAGTCTGCGAAGGCAGCAGGGGTTCGTGTAGCCGCTGTGGCGTGGTCGCTTAAGGGTGAGGCTGTGCTGAGCACCTATGAGCCGGATTACATCATCCAGGAGATGAAGGACTTGTACTCTATTGTAGAGCAGGAGACTATGCAGCCGTGAGAAAGATAACCCGTTATCCCGTGGAGGGGCATAATGCGCTCTGGCATATTTACCGTACGGTCAGCCCATGGAAGGGTGTGCGCAATTTTATTTTTATCCAGATTGCCCGTTATTGCCCGATTCTGCCGCTCAAGAACTGGATTTACCGCCGGGTGCTCGGGATGAAGATAGGTAAGCATACTGCGTTTGGGCTTATGGCGATGGTGGATGTTTTTTTTCCGGAGAAGATCTCTATCGGGGAGAACACGGTTATCGGCTATAACACTACGATCCTGGCCCATGAATATCTCATTAAGGAGTACCGGCTGGGTGAAGTTATTATCGGAGAGAATGTAATGATCGGGGCTAACACGACTATTCTCCCTGGGGTTACGATTGGGGATGGGGCTACGGTTGCGGCGGGATCGGTGGTTCATAAGGATGTTGCTGCCGGTTCGTTCGTCGGCGGGAATCCGCTCCGCGAGCTGCGTAAACAGGAGGAATCATAATGGCTCAAAAGGAAAGAATACCACAGCTTGATATTTTTCGGGCAATCGCTATTTTTGCGGTGATCGCCATTCATGCCACCTCACGCACGTTGGCTGAGACACTGGGCACTTCCATGTTCGCTCCGTTTCTGTTCATAAATAAGTTCAGCCAGTTTGCGGTACCGTCCTTTATATTCTTAAGCGGGTTCGTCCTGTTCTACAATTATATTGACCGTCCGCTGGGCGGGAAGGTGCTGGCCAAATTCTACAGCCGCAGGCTGATCTATATTATTGTGCCTTATCTTGTGTTTACGGTGCTGTATTTTGGACTCAAAATGACGGCCGGCCATACCTGGGGGATGCCTCTTCAGGAGATGGGCGGGAAGTTCTTCAAGTACCTATGGACGGGTACGGCGTATACGCATCTGTACTATATCATCATCATTATCCAGTTCTACCTGCTGTTCCCCCTGATCCTCTGGTGTCTGCAGAAAGTCCGGCATCTCGCGGCCTGGGCACCGGTGATTGGGCTTGCATTACAGTGGGGCTTCGTGCTACTGAACAAATATATGGTGAACCACGGGTATTGGCAGCTGTCGAAGGGTAGTCTGGCCATTACGTATTTCTCGTATTTCCTGCTGGGTGCGGCGATTGCGATCTACTACAGTGCTCTGAAAAAGTGGCTGGTTCCCTCCCGCGAAGGCTGGCGCTCAGGTAAAGGTATGGGCTGGATGGTACTATGGATCTTATGGGCGGCTGCCGGGGCTTACCATGTGGTATTGTGGTATAACAACTATACGAAGAAAGCAGTAATCAACAGTCTGTGGTATGAAGGGTTCTCGAACCTGCATGCCTTGCTCTCTTGTCTGGTCCTGTTCCAGCTGTCCTTCCTGCTGTATGGGGCAGGACGCAGCGTGCTGACGAGACTGCTGCTCTCGGCCGGGGCGTGCTCCTTCGGTATCTATCTGCTCCATCCGCTGCTGCTGTTCATGTACCGGAAGCTGCCGTTCCACGGCGGATCGCTGGCCTATACGGCGGCAATAGCGGGCGGCTGGCTGGTGGCCCTTCTGGGTTCTTGGCTAGTGGTTGCACTTGCCTTCCGTTATGTGAAGCCGGCGTGGATGGTGTTCGGCTCTTCACCGCAGAAGCCGGCAGCAGCGCCAAAGGCGACAGTGTAGATTTAGGCTTAGTATTAAAAGCGCCGGCTGGCCGCAGATGCGGCTGTCCGGCGCTTTGCTGTAAGCAGGCGGTTCTGGAGAGCAGGTTAGCCGGGCTGTTCCCCGGCCTGTTCGCGCTGGAAGTCGGCAATCGCCTGATACTGATCCGCCAGACTGCGGGATACCGAGATGAAGATGGGCAGCAGCTGTTTGTAGGCTTTGGCGTGGGCAGTAACCGGCTCATGCCGGTGAGTGGAGCCAATCATGCTGAAGACAGCATCCAGAGAGTCGATCCGGCCAATGGCGTATAATCCCAGGACGACTGCGCCGAGGCAAGAGCTCTCGAAGCTCTCCGGGACAACCACCTCCTGATCGAAAATATCCGCCATCATCTGCCGCCATAGCGCCGAGCGGGCGAAGCCGCCGGTAGCCAGGATTCGAACGGGCTCGCCGATGCATTCTTCCATGGCCAGCAACACGGTGTACATATTGAAGATGACACCTTCCAGCACTGCGCGGATCATATGCTCCTTACGGTGATTCATGCTCAGCCCGAAGAAGGAGCCGCGGGCATCGGGATTCCACAGCGGTGCGCGTTCTCCGGTAAGGTACGGATGGAAGAGAAGTCCGTTGCTGCCGGGCGGCACTTGCTCAGCGATTCTTGTTAATACTTCGTAGGGATCAATCCCCAGGCGTTTTGCAGTCTCCACTTCAGAGGCGGCGAACTCATCACGGACCCAGCGGAACAGCATCCCCCCGTTATTCACGGGGCCGCCGATCACCCAGTGCTTGTCTGTCAGGGCGTAGCAGAAGATCCGTCCTTTGGGATCGGTCAGCGGATGGTCAACGACAGTACGGATGGCACCGCTTGTACCTATTGTCGCAGCGATTACCCCCGGCGCCATGGCGCCTACGCCCAGGTTGGACAGAACGCCGTCACTGGCGCCTACGACAAATGGAGTTTCCGTGAGCAGACCAAGCTTCCCGGTAAGCTCTGGAAGCAGCCCCTGCAGGATATGGGTGGTCGGGACCGGACGGGACAGGCGCTCTGGAGTAACACCGGCAATCCGGAGTGCCTCTTCGTCCCAGTCGAGCTTCTCCAGATTGAACATGCCGGTGGCGGAGGCGATGGAATGGTCAATTACATATTCGCCGAACAGCCGGAAGAAGATATATTCTTTGATCGAGATGAACTTGTAGGTCTGCATGAACAACTCGGGCTGCTCCTCGTCCAGCCACATCAGCTTGGTAATTGGAGACATAGGGTGTATAGGCGTGCCTGTCCGCAGGTACAGCTCATGTCCGTTCAGTTCATCCTTCAACCGCCGGGCACAGCGGCTGCTCCGGTTATCGGCCCAGGTAATGCAGGCGGTCAGCGGCTTACCCGCAGGATCTACAGCGATCACACTATGCATAGCGGAACTGAAGGAGACGAGCAGAATGGCTTCGGGTGCGGCAAGGCTCTCCTGCATGACCGATGCTATAGTATGTATTACGGCTTCCAGAATCTGCTCCGGGTCCTGTTCTGCGACAGAGGGGGAGGGCTGATGCAGCGGATAGCCCTGATTGCTCTGAGCGACAATTGTTCCATTCTCCTCAAAGAGGACAGCCTTCGTGCTGGTGGTTCCAATATCAACGCCAATCATATAGGATGTACTCAAGCCGTCAGTCCTTCTTTCTGCTTCTGAATTAGATACCGGGAATACTTCATGGAGAAAATAAAGTACAATCGTATTAACCTATTATATTCGCCGCTTATCCCGGTGGCAAAAGGAACTCTGGAATTCAAGCGAATTGTTGACGCAAAAGGATAGTCCGTGATACGATATTGCCACTACTTTACTTTGCTACCACTTTACCATGATAAAGCATTTAATGATACCCTTCAACATATCCGATGAGGTGAACAATGAAGATGGCCAAACCAAAGGGATTTGAAAAGCCTGCCGGCGTAAGGGATTATCTCCCGCGTGCGGTAACAAAGCTGCGCAAGATCGAGAAGGATGTACTTCACTGTATGAGCCGCTGGGGCTACCGGCAGATGATTACGCCTACTCTTGAATATTACGATACGGTCGGTGTAGCCAGCTCTACCTCCGATCAGAAGCTGTATAAATTGCTTAACAACCGTGGGCAGGCGCTGGTGTTGCGTTCAGAGATGACGGCACCTGTAGCGCGCGTAGTCTCCTCTCTATTGAAGGATGAGCCGCTGCCGCTGCGTCTGTCCTACCATGCCAACGTCTTTCGGGCGATTGAAGAAGAGGCCGGACGGGAGGCGGAATTCTTTCAGACCGGTGTGGAGCTTGTCGGTGATGATTCACCCGAAGCTGACGCAGAGGTAGTCGCGCTGGCGATTGCTTCCCTCCAGGCGGCAGGCGTAAAGTCTTTCAAAATCGCTATTGGACATGTCGGCTTCCTGGACGGCCTCTTCCAGGAGGCGGTATCCGGTCTGCCGCAGGCTCAGGAGGAGCTGAAGAGCCATCTGCTCAGCCGCGATTATGTAGCCTTCCGCGAGACGCTGCGGCGTCTTGAGCTATCCGCTGCCCAGAAGCAGGAGCTGGACGGACTGCTGCGGCTGCGCGGCGGAAAGGAGATCTGCGGCCAGGCGCTGGAGCTGAGCAGTCATCCGGTGGCGCGCGCATCGATCGAGCATCTGTGCAAGGTATGGGAGGTGCTGGTGGCTTACGGTGTCTCGCAGCATGTGCTGATTGATCTGACGATGATCGGTGATTTCTCTTACTATACAGGCATGACCTTCGAGGGGTATGCTTCCGAGCTGGGCTTCCCGGTATGCAGCGGCGGCCGGTATGACAACCTGCTGCAGCAATTCGGGCGTCCGATTCCCTCCACCGGCTTCTCTCTGAAGACCAACCGTATTTTAGATGGAGTCTCGGGGCTGCCGGAAGAGGAAGAGCTGCCGATTCTGGTCCAGTACGATGCACTGCGGCGCCAGGAGGGTCTTGCCGAAGCAGCGAGGCTGCGGTTGGAAGGGCATGCTGTGGTCACGCGGCTGGCAACCGGTCCGGAGGAGCTAAAGACTGTGAAGCGGCTGGATGCGGATACTATTCAGGCAGAGGGCGAGCTGTACGGCGAGATCTACACATTCGTGTCGTTTGTCAGCGAGCATGGGTGAGCGGAGCAAGATTAAGGAATGGAACCATGATGTCATATAGAAGCAGATGTTAAAGAAGCGGAAATACGAAACGGGGGCGGGTATTGATGGCACAGATTCTTAAGGTAGCCATGCCGAAAGGCCGGATTTACAATAAAGCGGCAGAGCTGTTCCGCCAGGCGGGACTGCCGATTCCTCCGGATGGAGAAGAGTCGCGCAAGCTGGTGATTTCATTGCCGGAGGCCGGAATGGAGTTCATTCTGGCCAAGCCGGTAGATGTGCCGACTTATGTAGAGTATGGAGTGGCGGATATCGGTATTGTCGGCAAAGATGTACTGCTGGAGGAGAGCCGCGATGTGTACGAGCTGCTGGATCTCGGGATTGCCCGCTGCCGGATGTCGATCATCGGGCTTCCGAACTGGCAGCCGGGCATTCAGCAGCGCGTAGCCACCAAATACCCGAACGTGGCTTCGCGGTATTTCCGTGAGCAAGGCCAGCAGGTGGAGGTTGTGAAGCTGAACGGCTCCATTGAGCTGGCACCGCTGATCGGGCTGGCTGACCGGATCGTGGATATGGTTGAGACCGGCCAGACACTGAAGGATAACGGTCTGGTGGAGATGAAGAGCATCTTCGAGATCACCAGCCGCCTGGTGGCGAACCGGGTAAGCTACCGGATGAAGAATGCGGAGATTCAGCAGCTGTGCGACCGGCTGCAGGCTGTTATTGCAGAACCGGGATTGCAGATAAAATAATATAAGCAAAACTATAGAGCTCAAGGGGGAAGCGGCGGTGAAGATCCAGTCCAGTAAGGAATTTAAGCTGCAGCGTGAGGTGGAATACGGCACGCCGGAGCAGAACAAGGCCGTACGTGAAATCGTGGCCGATATCAAGCGGGAAGGCGACGCGGCGCTGCTCCGGTATACGGAGCGCTTCGACGGCGCTGCACTGACGCCAGCACAGCTGCGCGTAACGCCGGAGGAGCTTGAGGCCGCCTATGGCCGGGTAGAGGAGTCCTTCGTGACGGCTATCCGTGCAGCAGCCGTGAATATCCGTGCGTTCCATGCGCGGCAGAAACGCAATTCCTGGATGGATCTGCAGCCGGACGGCACGATCCTCGGCCAGATCATCCGCCCGCTGAAGCGCGTAGGCGTCTATGTTCCCGGCGGCAAGGCGGCGTACCCGTCCTCGGTGCTGATGAACGTGATACCGGCACAGATCGCCGGGGTGCCGGAGATCGTGATGGTGACGCCGCCCTCGACGGGCGGTTCGGAAGGCATTGATCCTTATATTCTCGTGGCCGCCGCTGAGGCGGGCGTACACGAGATCTACCGCGTAGGCGGCGCGCAGGCGATTGCCGCCCTCGCCTTCGGCACGGAATCCATCGTGCCGGTCGACAAGATCTGCGGGCCAGGGAACATCTTCGTGGCCCTGGCCAAGCGCGAGGTCTACGGCGCTGTCGACATCGACAGCATCGCCGGACCGAGCGAGATCGTCGTGCTCGCCGACGATACCGCCGAGGCCGCCTACATCGCGGCCGACCTGCTCTCGCAGGCCGAGCACGACGAGATGGCGTCGGCGATCCTTGTGACGCCGTCGCAGCGTCTCGCGGAGGCGGTGGCTGCCGAGGTCGAGCGGCAGCTGCAGGCATTGCCGCGCGAGGCCATCGCGCGGGCCTCGGTAGAGAACTACGGCGCGATTATCGTCGTAGACTCGCTGGCGGAGGGCATCTCCGTGGTGAACCGGCTCGCGCCGGAGCATCTGGAGATTGTGGTGAACGACCCGATGGGGCTGACCGGCGCAATTGAGAACGCCGGGGCGATCTTCCTCGGGCCGTACAGCTCGGAGCCGGTCGGCGACTACTTCGCCGGACCGAACCATATTATACCGACGAACGGCACAGCGCGGTTCTCCTCGCCTGTAGATGTGGACGACTTCATCAAGAAGTCCAGCCTGATCTATTACAGCAAGGAGGCGCTGCTGCGGGACGGGGCGGCGATTATGGAGCTTGCCCGGCGCGAGGGCCTGGAAGGCCACGCACGCGCCATCGAAATCCGGCTTACGAACGAAGCGAAAGGTGGAGACACAAATGGAGAATAATAACAACGAACTGGCGCTGCGTAAGGCCGGACTTAGCCGTACAACCAATGAAACGGACATCAAGCTAACCTTTGCCGTGGACGGCAGCGGGGTCTCCGAACTGGAGACCGATGTGCCGTTCCTGAATCATATGCTGGATCTGTTCACGAAGCATGGACAGTTTGACCTCTCTGTACAGGCGCGGGGAGATATCGAAATTGATGATCACCATACAGTAGAGGATATCGGGATCTGTCTCGGACAGGCTCTACGGGAAGCGCTAGGCGATAAAAAAGGCATCAAGCGGTACGCCAGTGTCTTCGTCCCTATGGATGAGGCGCTTGCCCAGGTAGTGATCGATATCAGCAACCGGCCGCATTTCGAATACCGGGCAGCGTATCCTTCCCAGCAGGTCGGCAGCTTCTCAACAGAGCTGGTCCATGAATTCCTGTGGAAATTCGCGCTGGAGGCGAGAATTACGCTGCATGTCATTGTTCATTACGGCTCCAATACCCATCACATGATTGAAGCGGTCTTCAAGGCGCTGGGACGGGCACTGGACGAAGCGACGATCGTAGACCCCCGGGTGAAGGGCGTGCCTTCAACGAAGGGAGTGCTGTAGTTATGGCCGTTGCAATCGTCGATTACGGCATGGGCAACCTGCACAGTGTCAGTAAGGCCGTAGAGCGGCTGGGGTATACGAGCCTTGTAACCTCGGATGCCGCCGAGATTCTGGCGGCAGACAGTGTCATTCTGCCGGGAGTCGGTGCCTTTGGCGATGCGATGGAGCACTTACGGGAGAGCGGAATGGACGATGTCGTCCGGGCTGCGGCGTCAGCGGGCCAGCCGGTGCTGGGCATCTGCCTCGGCATGCAGCTGCTGTTCAGCAGCAGCGAGGAGCACGGCGAGCATAAGGGACTGGGGCTGCTGCCCGGCGCAGTAGTGCGCTTCGCCCCCCGGGACGGCTACAAGGTGCCGCATATGGGCTGGAACAAGCTGAGCTTCAGCCAGCCAGAGAGTCCGCTGCTGGCAGGTCTGACGGAGGGGCATGTGTACTTCGTGCACTCCTATCACGCACTCGCGGCGGACAGCGATCTGCTGGCCGTCACAGACTATGGACATCCGGTAACGGCTATTGTGGGCCGCAGCAATGTCTACGGTATGCAGTTCCACCCGGAAAAGAGCGGGGAGCTAGGCATGAAGCTGCTGGGTAATTTCTTAAGACTCCAGGCACAGCAGGCGTAGCCTGCCTGAATCACTAATTTGCAATGAAAGCGGGGAGTATTCATGTCTTCTTTTATCCTATATCCGGCGATTGATATCCGGGACGGCAAGTGTGTCCGGCTGCAGCAGGGTGATTATGCCCAAGAGACGATCTATAACGACAGTCCGGTAGAGGTGGCTAAGTCGTGGGAAGAGCAAGGCGGGCAATATATCCATCTGGTGGATCTGGACGGAGCCAAAGCAGGCTGTCCTGTGAATGATGTTATCATTGGAGCCATTGCTAAGCATGCGAATGTTCCTGTACAGGTCGGCGGCGGTCTCCGTACTCTTGCTGATGTTGAGAAGCTGCTGGGCCTTGGCGTCAGCCGGGTGATTATCGGAACGGCAGCCATTAATGACCGGGCTTTTACAGAAGCGGTTCTTGCCAAATACGGCGACAAAGTAGCCATCGGGATCGATGCGCGTAACGGCTACGTGGCAACCCACGGCTGGCTTAATACCTCGGAGGTCCGCGCGGAAGACCTGGCCAGAGAGCTGGCTGCCAAGGGTGCCGAGACCTTCATTTATACCGATATCTCCCGCGACGGGATGATGCAGGGGCCGAACGTGGAAGGCATTCTGTCTATGGCCAAGGCAAGCGGCCGCAGCGTAATCGCCTCCGGCGGTGTGACCAGCCTTAATGATCTGCAGCGCCTGAACGTACATAGCGGCAGCGGGATCGGCGGGGCGATTGTGGGCAAGGCGCTGTATACCGGCAATATTAATCTGGCTGAAGCGCTGCAGACCCTGGGCCAATCCTCCGGATTGCGGTAAGTCTATACTAAGGAGGGGTCTTGGCATGTTGGCGAAACGGATTATTCCCTGTCTGGATGTGAAGGACGGGCGTGTGGTAAAAGGCGTGAATTTTGTGAATCTGCGCGATGCCGGAGATCCGGTGGAGCTTGCGGCGCTGTACGATCGCGAGGGAGCAGATGAGCTGGTATTCCTCGATATTTCCGCTTCTGTGGAAGGCAGGGCGACGATGATTGAGGTGGTGCGGCAGACGGCGGGTGAGATTGCCATTCCCTTCACGGTGGGCGGGGGCATCTCGACCCCGGAGGATATGAAGCGGATTCTGCGTGCAGGAGCGGATAAGATCGGTATTAACACAGCTGCTGTAAATAACCCTCAGCTGATTCTGGAAGGGGCCCGTCACTTTGGCTCCCAGTGCATTGTAGTGGCGATGGATGCCAAATATAATGAGGCTTGGGGCGAATGGGAAGTGTATACGCACGGCGGACGTAAGCCTACGGGTATCAGGGCTTTGAACTGGGCCAGGGAAGCTGAGCGGCTGGGAGCCGGCGAGATTCTGCTTACGAGTATGGACGCAGACGGGACCAAGGACGGCTTCGACCTGAAGCTGACGGCGGCGGTAAGCGACCTGCTCAGTATTCCTGTCATTGCTTCTGGCGGAGCCGGGAGAATTGAGCATTTCTATGATGTATTTACGGAAGGCCGGGCAGATGCCGGACTTGCGGCCACCATTTTTCACTATAAAGAGATTGCTATTCATGATCTGAAGGCTGATCTGAAGCAAAGAGGAGTAGAGATCCGATGAGCGAGGACAAGAAGGATATCGCACTAAGCCAGCAGGAGGCAGTGTCGGGCATACGCTGGAATGAATCGGGCCTGCTGCCTGCTGTTATTCAGGATGCGCGCACCCTGGAGGTATTAATGTTCGCCTATATGAATCCTGAGTCGCTGCAGCGCTCCCTTGAGAGCGGCCAGACCTGGTTCTGGAGCCGTTCACGCAGCGAGCTGTGGCATAAGGGGGGGACGTCCGGCAATACGCAGGCGATCACCTCGATCCATTACGATTGTGACAGCGATACGCTGCTGGTGAAGGTAGTGCCGGAGGGTCCGGCCTGCCATACCGGGGAGAATAGCTGCTTTTACCGCGAGATTCCGCTCGATTCACCGGCAACCGTAACTGAGACTGCCGGGGCAGCAGTAAATGCTGCTGATGAAGCAGAGAGCGGCCGGTTTGCGGTACTCGGTGAGCTGGAGCGTGTCATTGCTGAGCGTGAGGTGAACCGTCCTGAGGGAGCGTATACCACCTATCTCTTCGACAAGGGCGTGGACAAGATCCTGAAGAAGGTTGGTGAGGAAGCCTCCGAGACGATCATTGCCGCCAAAAACAAAGATAATGCCGAGCTGCGCCTGGAAGTTAGCGATCTGATCTATCACCTGCTCGTGCTGCTGCAGGAGCGAAAGCTTCCGCTGGATGAGATTCTGGAAGAGCTGAGTGCCCGCCATGAACGGCCCCGGCGCGATTAGGAGGAACTTTCAGCATGCACATCGATTATCATACCCATCATGAACGCTGCGGCCATGCGGTCGGGAAGCTGGAGGAGTATGTGCAGCGGGGCATCGCGCTGGGGCTTGAGCAGCTCGGGCTGTCGGATCATCTGCCGCTAATCCATGTCGATCCGGACCACTACTATCCTGAGATGGCTATGCCTCTTGCGGAGCTTCCGCGATATGTGGAGGAATGCCTGACGCTGAAGGAGCGCTACCGGGGCACGATTGAGCTGCGGGTCGGGCTGGAGGCGGATTATATTGAGGGATATGAGGAGCAGATCCGCGAGCTTTTGGCACCGTATCCGTGGGATTATCTGATTGGTTCGGTGCATTTCCTGGGAGAATGGGATATTACCGACCACCGGCAGACCCATGGCTGGGAAGGCCAGGATGTAATGGCGGTCTACCGCCGTTATTATGATGCTGTACAGAAGTCGGCGTTATCGGGATTATATGATATTATAGGACATATGGACGTCATCAAAAGGTTCGGTTACGGCCCCCGGACGCCGGAAGACCTGGCGGAGGCTAAGAAGCTTGAGCTGGATACGCTGAAGGTCATCGCCCGCAGCGGAACCGCCATGGAGCTGAATGCTTCCGGGCTGACCAAGCCGTGCGCCGAGATGTTCCCGGCAGAGCATGTACTCGTCCAGGCGCTTGCGCTGGGCATTCCGCTCACGGTTGGCTCTGATGCGCATGATCCCCTGAAGCTGGGAGACGGTTTACCGGAGGCCCGGGACATGCTCTGGCGCACCGGCTTCCGCGAACTGGCTGTCTTTGAAGAACGCCGCCGTACCAATGTGCCGTTAGCATTATAAATTATAATCCCAGGAGGGTACTATGCATCATCAATTACGGATTTTTTCCGGTTCGTCGAATCCGAAGCTTGCCGCTGATATTGCGGAGCGCCTTGGTGCGCCGCTTGGCCAGATCAAGCTGACCCGTTTCAAAAGCGGCGAGATTTATGTGCATTATGAAGAGAGCATCCGGAACTGCGACGTATTTTTGGTGCAATCCCTGGCTCATCCGATTAACGAGCTGTTTGTAGAGCTGCTGGTCATGATTGATGCCGCCAAGCGTGCATCGGCCAGAACGGTGAATATTATCGTTCCTTATTACGGGTACGCTCGGCAGGAGCGTAAATCGGCACCGCGTGAACCGATCTCGGCCAAAATGGTCGCCGATGTGCTGACCACCGCCGGTGCAACGCGCGTAATTACCATTGACCTGCATGCCGCAGCCATACAGGGATTCTTCAATATTCCGGTCGATCATCTGACCGCGCTTGATCTGATCAGCGGGTATCTGAAGGTGAAGGGGCTTACCGATCTGGTCGTGGTCTCCCCGGATGCGGGACGCGCATCCATGGCGGAGAAGCTGGCCAGCCGGCTGGATTCGCCGTTCGCCATCATGATCAAGAAGCGTCCGGCTCATAATGAATCGGTGATCACCCATGTCATTGGCGATGTGGAGGGCAGGACGCCGATCATTATCGAGGATCTTATTGATACCGGAACGACTATCGTCAATGTGGTGGAGGGCCTGAAGGAGCGGGGTGCGCGGAACAGCATCGTCTGTGCTACACACGGACTGTTCTCCGGAGATGCGCTTGCGCGGATGGACCATCCCAATATTGACGAGATTGTCATTACCGATTCCATTGCCCTGCCGGACGAGCATTCCAGCAGATTCGCAGTGCTCTCGGTAGCCCCCATGCTGGCTGAGGCCACGCGCATTATCATCGAGGGCGGTTCCATAGATAAGCTGTTCAGAGACGCGGGGATTTAACTCCCGCGTCTTTTTTTGTGAATGAGATGTGAGCAGGCCCTAAGGCTGCATTATTCCAAGCTTTTTCCTCCCGTCAGCACTCTCTTGAGATTGAGAATCTCGTTGCCACATGTGGTATACTGTGTGAAGAAGACAGCCGAGACCATAAATGGAAACGATCAGGTAAGGTGTAAGGCTAGGGAAGCTGACAAAAGGGAGGTGCCTTGCTTCCATGATTGAGAGAACTTCAGAGAATGTCGCGGAGAACAGTAATGTCATTCCGGTCACTCTGGATGCCAATTTTTTCTTTGAAAGAGCCGTTCGGTCGCTGGACCGCTTTCAATATGATAAGGCATTAAGAAATTTTCGCAAAGCTGTTGAATATGAGCCGGACAATCCGGTGAATCATTGCAATATGGCGGGTATATTATCTGAGATGGGCAATTATACCGCATCTAACGAGATTCTTATCCATGTTCTGGAGAAGATCGACCCCGCTATGACGGAATGCCATTTCTACATGGCTAATAACTTCGCTAATATGGAAAGCTTTGAAGAGGCGGAGCGTTCGCTGGTCACTTACTTGGAAGAGGATGCTAACGGCGAGTTCATGACCGAATCCGAAGAACTGATGGAGCTGCTGCAATATGAGCTGAACCGGCCTGCTCCGCTGGTGCGTATCCGCAGCCGTGAGGGAGTCGTAGAGCATGACCGGGCGCGCAGTCTGCTGGAGGAGGGCAAGTTTCCTCAGGCTGTAGAGCTGCTGGAGGAGATCACTGCGGGCACCCCGGATTTTTTGGCTGCGCACAATAATTTGGCACTCGCCCATTTCTATATGGGCCGGTTCGCCAAGGCGAAGGAATGTCTCAACGAGGTATTGAAGCAGGACCCCGGCAATCTGCATGCTCTGTGCAATATGGCCATCTTCCTGCAGTATGCAGGGGACAAGGAGCAGCTTGAGACGCTGCTGGGGACGCTTGAAGCAACGGTGCCGTTCCATCAGGAGCATGTATTCAAAATGGCTACAACTATGGGTATCCTGGGCCGGCATACCGCTGCTTACAGCCATTTCCGCCGTCTGCTGAAGGACGAGGAGGTCGCCGCAGACGCCGGCCTGTATCATTACTGCGCGGCAGCGGCATGCAATAGCGGAAGACATGATGAGGCGCTGCGCTGCTGGAGACAGGCAGCCAAGCTGGACCCTGCTTCCGCTGTCCCGGCGTTCTTCCTGTCCCAGCTCCAGCAGGCCCGGGCAGAAGGACACCCTATGCCTTCTGTCAGCTATAATTATCAGCTGCCCTTCCAGGAGCAGCTTAAGCAGTGGAAGGGGAATACGGGCAGGTTCACTGAAGAAGTGCGGAATAATCCGCTGCTGCGGGCCTCGTTCTTCTGGGCACTGCGCTACGGCGATTCCGCTACGAAGCTTCAGGTGACCGAGGCGCTCCGCTGGATTGAGGACGAAGAGATGTCCGAGGTGCTGCGCGGGGTTCTGGAGCAGGAGCCGCTGCAGGAGGACCGACTGCAGGAGGCGGCGTTATTCAGCCTTCAGCGGCTGATCGGGGAGAACCTGAATGAAGCCGGCGGTTCGCCCGGCGAAGAGCAGGAGCCTGCGGCTGCTCCCGGACCCAAGGGGATACTGCCCGGAACCGGCGGCTTCTCGCCGTCCACTACCCGTATTTGAAGCTACTTTTGTTCTAAGACACACACCTACTTGTAAGGAGGCCAATGTAATGTACAAAACGATTGTAATCGGAACAGGCCCGGCCGGGCTGACTGCCGCGATTTATCTGGCGCGTGCGAATCTGAGCCCGCTGGTAATTGAAGGCTTGCAGCCGGGAGGACAGCTGACAACGACGACAGAAGTGGAGAACTTTCCAGGCTTCCCTGAAGGGATTCTGGGTCCGGACCTGATGGACAATATGCGCAAGCAGGCGGAACGCTTCGGCGCTGAATTCAAGAACGGCTGGGTGGAGTCGGTGGACTTCTCACAGCGTCCGTTCAAGGTAACCGTGGACGGGATGGGTGTACTGGAGGCAGAATCGGTTATTATCTCAACCGGAGCCTCTGCAAGATATCTGGGCATCCCGGGCGAGCAGGAGAATGTGGGACGCGGGGTCAGCACCTGTGCGACCTGTGACGGCTTCTTTTTCCGTAATAAAAAGATTGTCGTCGTCGGCGGCGGAGACTCCGCCATGGAGGAAGCCAGCTTCCTGACCCGCTTTGCGTCCAGCGTAACGCTGGTTCACCGCCGTCCTGAGCTGCGTGCCTCGAAGATCATGCAGGACAGGGCCCGTGACAACAGCAAGGTAGCCTGGGCCTTGAACCGCACACCTGTTGAGGTAACAGTAGGAGAGACCGGAGTGAAGGGCCTTACAGTGCTTAATAATGAGACAGGTCAGACAGAGCTGGTAGAGGCAGACGGTGTGTTCGTAGCCATTGGACACACCCCTAACACAGCTTTCTTGGGCGGGCAGATTAACACGGATGCTAATGGCTATATCGTGGTGAACCCGGGTACCACCGAGACTAACATTCCGGGTGTATTCGCCTGCGGCGATGTGCAGGATACCCGTTACCGTCAAGCGATATCGGCAGCGGGAACCGGCTGTATGGCCGCCATGGATGCCGAGAAGTTCCTGGAAGGCACGATGGTGCACGACTGGAGCGAATCGCTGGACAAATAACGGGTTTACAAGAATTACCCGCACAGGTAAAATGTATTTAATTAGATAAGATACCCACTAGGGGAGCCTGAATAGGCTGAGACGGGAAAATTGAATTTCCGGACCCTTGAACCTGATCTGGATTATACCAGCGTAGGAAAGTGGAGTCGGACCTTTTTTGAATACAGTCTTATTTGGCTGTTCCTTTAATAAAGCCGCTCCAGGTGGAGCGGCTTTTTGATTTGTAAGAATCTATAGATTCTTCAGCTCAATCTGCTGCGTAACCTCTTATCTGATGATTGTACAGAACGAAGAGGAGGAGATTGAAATGACAGGAACGGGTAAGAACGAAGAGGTGGATCTGTCCGGATTCCCCGCAAGCCGTAAAGTGTATGTGGAGGGCTCACGCCCGGATATCCGGGTTGCGATGCGGGAGATCAGCCTTAGCAGAACCGAAGGCGTTGCCGGAGAAGAGGAGAATGCTCCGCTGCGTGTCTATGACACAAGCGGTATTTATACGGATGCCGCAGAGGAGACAGATATTAGGAGGGGGCTGCCGCCGCACCGTTCAAGCTGGATCACGGAGCGCGGTGATTCGGAGGAATATACCGGAAGGGCGGTCCGGCCGGAGGATAATGGAATCCGCAGAGAAGGGACTGCCGCCGAAGCTTGTCCAGGACTGAGCAGGAATCCCCGGCGGGCCTATACAGGCTGTAATGTGACCCAGCTGCATTATGCAAGGCAAGGGATCATCACGCCGGAAATGGAGTATATTGCGATCCGGGAGAATATCCGGCCGGAGTTCGTAAGGGATGAAGTGGCTGCGGGCCGCGCCATTATCCCGGCCAATATCAATCACCCGGAGAGTGAGCCGATGATTATCGGACGTAACTTCCTGGTGAAGATCAATGCGAATATCGGAAATTCGGCGGTCACTTCTTCTATAGAAGAGGAAGTGGAGAAGATGCGCTGGGCGACCCGCTGGGGGGCTGACACCATTATGGATCTCTCCACCGGCTCCAAGATCCATACTACCCGGGAGTGGATTATCCGCAATTCTCCTGTGCCGGTTGGTACAGTGCCCCTATACCAGGCGCTGGAGAAGGTGAACGGCATAGCCGAGGACTTAACCTGGGAGCTCTACCGTGACACGCTGATTGAACAGGCGGAGCAGGGGGTGGATTACTTCACCATTCATGCCGGGGTGCTGCGGCGCTATATTCCGCTCACTGCCCGGAGAATGACCGGCATCGTGTCCCGGGGCGGATCAATTATGGCCGCCTGGTGCCTGGCTCATCAGCAGGAGAACTTTCTGTACACACACTTCGAAGATATATGTGAGATTATGAAGACGTATGATGTGGCCTTCTCCCTTGGGGATGGCCTGCGTCCCGGCTCTATTGCCGATGCCAATGACGAAGCTCAGTTTGCCGAGCTGGAGACGCTTGGAGAGCTGACGCTGCTAGCCTGGAAGCACGATGTTCAGGTCATGGTCGAAGGTCCGGGGCATGTGCCGCTGCACAAGATTAAGGAGAATATGGACAAGCAGCTTGAGATTTGCCGGGAAGCTCCTTTCTATACGCTTGGGCCGCTGACTACGGATATTGCACCCGGCTATGATCACATCACTTCGGCCATCGGAGCAGCGATGATCGGGGGGCTCGGAACGGCGATGCTATGCTACGTTACCCCTAAGGAGCATTTAGGCCTGCCTGACAAGAATGATGTGCGCGAAGGGGTCATTACCTACAAAATTGCTGCACATGCCGCAGACCTCGCCAAGGGACATCCGGGAGCGCAGGACCGGGACGATGCCCTGTCCAAGGCGCGGTTCGAGTTCCGCTGGCGCGACCAGTTCCATCTCTCCCTCGACCCGGAAAGGGCGCTTGCGTATCATGACGAGACCCTTCCGGCGGAGGGGGCCAAGCAGGCGCATTTCTGCTCGATGTGCGGTCCTAAATTCTGCAGCATGCGGATTTCGCATGATATCCGTAATTCCCATAGGGTGGAGCAAATCACTGTAACTTAGCTGCTAATACAGCGGAATCATAACATTCTCAGGCTATCCCCCAACCTAAATAGCATGCGGGGATAGTCTTTTTGTAGTTAGTGATTACAATCACAATCCACCCCTGTACCCTATGCTAAGCTGAAGTTGAGAAGAATTCTCATTAGTGAGGTGTGCAAAAGGATGAGCAAAGCGTTGAAGCTGGATGAATCGGTCTTTGAACTGGTAACCAGGCACCCGGAAATTGTTGAGATTATGGTGGAGCTGGGTTTTCGTGATATTGCGAAGCCTGGAATGCTGCAGACTGCAGGACGATTCATGACCCTGTCCAAAGGAATGAAATTAAAGAAAATAGAGCTGGAAACCGTTCGGCTGGCCTTTCAGCGGCATGGTTTCGAGATTATAGAATAGAAGGGGAGATTACGATGAGCGAACTGATTAATAACCGCGAGGTCGATATTCCGGAACAGACGCGCCGCCAGGCTATGCTGAAAGAGATCATCAAGGAGCTGCATGCAGGCAAAAGCGTGGAGGAGGTTAAGGCGCGTTTTGAAGAGGCGGTAGGCGATGTTACGGTGGAGGAAATCTCCGCCATGGAGCACTCCCTGATGACCGAGGAAGGCATTCCGGTAGAGGAAGTACAGCGCCTCTGCTCCGTGCATACGGCTATTTTCAAAGGCTCGATTGAACAGATTCACCGTTCTTCTAAGCCCGAGGAGCAGCCAGGTCATCCCGTGCATACGTTCAAGCTGGAGAACCGCGAAATCGAGCGTCTGGTCAACTTCCGGCTGGAGCTGCATGCGGATAAATTCAAGAAAAACGCGAGCGATGAGATTATTTTCAAGCTGCTGGAGGACCTGAGTCTGCTGCTCGATCTCGACAAGCATTACAGCCGCAAGGAGAATCTCCTGTTCCCTTACCTGGAGAAGTACGGCATTTACGGTCCTACGAAGGTAATGTGGGGAGTCGATGACGGAATCCGCAATATGATCAAGGAAGCCAAGAAGGCGCTTAGCGCCTATAACGGGGACAGCGGGCAAATTATAGCCGCACTTGAAGAGATTATTAAGGAAGTCAATGAGATGATCTTCAAGGAAGAGAATATTCTGCTCCCGATGGCGCTGGATAAGCTGACTGAGGATGAGTGGGTCAAAATTGCCCGTGAAAGCGATGAAATCGGCTTCTGCCTGACTGCGCCTGAACGGGAATGGATACCGGAACGTGCAGCGGAGCCAGAGGGCGCCGATGTTCCGGCGGGAGAAGGGGAAGGCCTGTCTCCGCAGGGCTTCATCCGGTTCGAGACCGGACTGCTGTCGCTCCACCAGCTGGAGACGCTGATGAATCATCTGCCGGTGGATCTCACCTTTATCGATGAGAACGATGTCGTCCGCTATTTCTCGCATGGCAAGGAACGGATCTTCGCCCGGACGAAGGCTGTCATCGGCCGCACCGTGCAGAACTGCCATCCGCCGCAAAGCGTGCATGTTGTTGAGAAGCTGCTGGCGGACTTCAAGGCTGGAGTGAAGGATGCCGAGGATTTCTGGATTAACATTAAGGATAAATTCATCTATATCCGTTATTTCGCCGTGCGGGATGCAGACGGCCGTTATATGGGGACGCTGGAATTCACCCAGAATATCGCACCGATCCGTGCCCTTGAGGGCCAGAAGCGAATTTTGTCGGAATAGCATATTTATTATAGAAGAAACATTTGGACTTTCACGCGAGCAGCGGCGCCTGAGAGTCTTTTTGCTACGCCGTGACCCGGGTGTATCGCCTTTCCTTGACCGCAGGGGAGGCTTCTATTATAGTGGGTACGTAGGATTAACTATTTTAGCATAGAAAAAGGTGGCTTGTTACATGTCTGAACATATCTACGTTGGCGTGGATTTAGGTGGTACCACGATTAAGGTTGGAATCTGTAATGCCGAGGGAAGCCTGCTGCACACTTACGAAGGTCCGACAGGGACTGCGGATGGCGTCGATGCTGTCATCGATAATATCGAGAAGTATGTACGCCAGATTGTGGAGGACTCTCCGTATTCCTGGGACCAACTGGCTGGTGTAGGTGCGGGACTGGCCGGATTTACGAATATTCGTGAAGGAATCATCATCCTTGCGCCTAACATAGGATTTAGAGATGTGCCGATCCGCTCCATTCTGGAGGGTCGTCTGAACAAGCCAGTCAAAATAGACAATGATGCCAACGTGGCAGCACTGGGTGAAGCCTGGAGCGGGGCAGGCCGCGGTATTGAGAACTGTGTCTGCTATACGCTCGGTACGGGTGTCGGCGGCGGTATTATTATTAATGGTAAAGTGTATCAGGGCTTTGCCGGCCTGGCCGGTGAGCTGGGACATATCTCCGTAGTGCCTGATCTGGAAGCGATCCAGTGCGGCTGCGGGAACATGGGCTGTTTGGAAACCGTTTCCTCAGCGACAGGCATTATCCGTATGGCGAACGATGCTGTAGCACGCGGAGATCGGACCTCCTTGTCCACCGTTGAAAAAATCGCTGCGAAGGAAGTATTCGATGCCGCCAAGACTGGCGATGAGGTTGCGCTGCGGATTGTGAACCGGGCAGCCTTCTATCTGGGCAAATCGATGGCTTCCGTTGCTGCGGTGCTGAACCCTGAAGTATTCATCGTCGGGGGCGGGGTCTCCAAGGCAGGCGACATCCTGTTCGATGAAGTCCGCCGGGTGTTCGCTAAGCTGGCACCTGCCCCACTGCAAACCGGTGTTACGATTGTACCTGCAGCACTTGGCAATGACGCCGGTATTATTGGTGCGGCAGGTCTGCTCCTGCGTTCTTAAAAGACCGGAATTATTCATATACTAAACATAGGGAGGGATGCTGTAATGACCGACCTCGAGCAAACCCTGCCCGCCCATGCCACCCTGATTATCATTACAGGCATGTCGGGTGCGGGCAAGACGATTGCCGTGCAGAGCCTGGAGGATCTGGGATTCTTCTGCGTCGATAATCTTCCGCCTGTGCTAATCCCGAAATTCGCAGAGCTGATTGAACAGTCCAAGGGTAAAATCGCCAAGGTGGCGCTGGTCATCGACCTCAGGGGGCGTGAATTCTTCACCGCCCTGTCGGAGTCCTTGGCCTATATCAAGGACGAGTCAACGATCGGGTGTGAGATCCTTTTCCTGGATGCCACAGATTCGGTGCTTGTACAGCGTTACAAGGAGAGCCGGAGGCATCATCCGCTTGCTCCCAAGGGCATGCCGCTGGACGGCATCCGCATGGAGCGCCAGATGCTGGAGGAGCTGAAGAATTCGGCTACCCTGTGTCTGGATACCAGCAGCATGAAGCCAGTGCAGCTCAAAGAAAAAATAGTGTCTCGCTTCTCCCACCTCGGGAAAAGCACCCTCTCGGTTAACATTACTTCTTTTGGATTCAAGTATGGGATTCCGATCGATGCTGACTTGGTGTTCGACGTCCGCTTCTTGCCTAATCCGCATTATGTGGACCAGCTGCGGCCCAAGACAGGCCAAGACAACGAGGTGTACGACTACGTAATGAAATGGCCTGAAACGCAAGAATTCCTGACCAAGCTGCTGGATATGCTTCAATTCCTTATTCCGCAATACCGCAAGGAAGGCAAATCCCAGATTATTATCGGCATCGGTTGTACCGGCGGCAAGCACCGTTCGGTAGCCATCGCCGAATACCTGGGCAAAATGCTGGGGGTTAGCGAGACGGAAACGGTAGCAGTCAGCCATCGGGATTCCGAACGCGACCGGCATTGATGAGAGAAGGGATGAATAGTGGCTGAAGAACAAGGACAGCGTCCGAAGATCGTCGTGATGGGCGGCGGGACCGGACTCTCCGTGATGCTCCGGGGGCTGAAAGAGAAGCCGCTGGATATCACGGCGATCGTAACTGTCGCAGATGACGGGGGAAGCTCCGGGATTCTGCGCAGTGAGCTGCAGATGCCGCCGCCAGGAGATATCCGCAACGTACTTACAGCTATGGCTGACGTTGAGCCTCTGATGGCGCAGATTATGAAGTACCGCTTCAGCAGCGGAGAAGGTTTAGCCGGACACAGCCTAGGCAATCTGATTCTGGCTGCACTGACCGATATCTCGGGGGACTTCGTTACAGCAGTCCGGGAGCTGAGCCGTCTGTTCGCCGTTCGCGGCCGGGTGCTGCCTGCAGCCGGAGAAGCAGTAATCCTGCATGCCGAGATGGCGGATGGGACGCTGATTACCGGCGAATCCAAAATCCCGGAGGCAGGCGGCGTCATTAAGCGCGTGTTCCTGGAGCCTGTGGATGTGGAGCCGCTGCCGGAGGCGCTGGAGGCTATCCGCAACGCAGATGCTATTCTGCTCGGACCGGGCAGTCTGTATACCAGCATTTTGCCGAATCTGCTGGTACCTAAACTGGCGGAAGCCGTGGTGGCATCAGAGGCCATTAAGATTTTTGTATGCAATGTAATGACTCAGCCGGGTGAGACAGATAATTACACGGTGAATGACCATCTACAGGCCGTATATGACCATATCGGGCTGCATCTGTTCGATTATGTGATCGTGAATGACGGGGAGATCCCGGAGCAGGTGCAGATCAAATACGCCGAGAAGGGCGCCCGTCCGGTACAGCTTGACCGTGAGGCTGTAGACGGTAACGGGTATAAGGTGATTGCCGACAAGCTGGTATTATTTAAAACCTATTTGCGGCATGATACAGATAAGCTCAGTCACCATATTTTCCAGCTGGTGAAGGATTGGATTGACAGAAAGAGTTAAATGAAAGAGGTGAGCCCCTTGTCTTTTGCGGCCCTTACCAAAAAAGAGCTGACGATGGTCGAGAGTCCGCCCTGCTGCGAGAAAGCGGAAATGTCAGCGCTGATCCGAATGAACGGTTCGGTGCAGCTTTCGAGCAAAAAGGTGGTTCTCGACATTTCGACGGAGAACGCCGCGATTGCAAGGCGGGTATATTCTTTGCTTAAGAAATATTACCAGGTCCATATCGAGCTGCTCGTGCGTAAAAAAATGCGTTTGAAGAAGAATAACGTCTATATTGTAAGAATCCCGAACCAGGTCCAGGAGATCCTGAAGGATCTGCGGATTGTCTCTGAGGGCTTTATTTTCACGGATGGGATTGATGAGGAGATTGTCGGCAAGAATTGCTGCAAGCGCGCCTATCTGCGCGGGGCCTTCATGGCCGGCGGTTCGGTTAATAACCCGGAGGGCTCTTCGTACCACTTGGAAATCGCTTCCATGTATGAGGAGCACTGCAAGGCGCTCGTTGAGCTGGCTGGTGAATTTCACCTGAATGCCCGCTGCATAGAACGCAAAAAAGGCTTCATCCTATACATCAAGGAAGGCGAGAAGATTATCGAGTTCCTCAGTCTGATCGGCGCTCATCAGGCGCTGTTCAAGTTCGAGGATGTGCGGATCATGCGTGATATGCGTAACTCGGTCAACCGGATTGTGAACTGCGAAACGGCCAATCTGAACAAGACGATCAGTGCGGCGGTACGCCAGATTGAGAACATCAAGCTGCTTCAGCGCGAGGTGGGTCTGGAAAGTTTGCCGGATAAGCTGCGGGAGGTTGCCGAGATCAGACTGGCTCACCCGGATATTAACCTCAAGGAAGTCGGGGATATGCTGGGTGGGACGGTCAGTAAATCGGGTGTGAACCACCGTTTGCGCAAAATTGATGAGCTGGCGGACAAGGTCCGCGGCGGCTGATTATTTTTTTTCTAGTGCGGTATGCGTTATAATGATATAATATTATAAAATTAATGTGAAATTTTTGGGCAGATCTCAAATAGGGGGTAAGCGTTTCATGACAAAGCACCCGGTAGTTGTTCGGTTGAAGACGGGGCTCCATGCTCGGCCGGCAGCATTGTTTGTGCAAGAAGCTAATAAGTTTTCGTCGGAGATTTTCGTGGAAAAAGACGATAAAAAAGTGAACGCCAAGAGTATCATGGGCATTATGAGCCTTGCGATCAGTTCCGGTACGGAGATTCATATCAGCGCAGACGGTGCAGACGCGGAACAGGCTGTAACCGCTTTGACCAGTCTGGTAAGCAAGGAAGAGCTCGAAAATCAATAAATGCAATATGGTCTTACCAAAAGCCCTTAGGGGCTTTTTTTCATACCGGAATAAAAAAAAATATTGTACATTGCTGATGCAACTTTTACCATGCTGTCCCGTCTAGAGGGTACTAACACTTAAACGAATCGAAAGGGGATGGCAAGCATGAGAAGATGGGGTAAATCGATTGGAGCAGTATTGCTGGCAGGGAGCTTGATGATTGGAGGAATGGGGTTGAGCGGAGTGCTGAAGGGACCTGAAAAGGCTTACGCTGACGAGGTGCAGAAGAACATTGTGAGCGTGGTGGGCAAAGGTGAGCTGTCGATTAAGCCGGATATCGCTTATCTCTCTATCGGTGTGAGCACTACAGCGGATACTGCACAGGAGGCACAGAAGGGTACAGCGGCGAAAATCTCCAAGCTGACGGCATTGTTCAAAACCACTTGGGGTATAGCCGACAAAGACATCCAGAGCAGCCAGTTCAACGTACAGCCTAATTACACCTACACGGAGAAGGACGGCCAGAAGGTCAAAGGCTATAATGCCCAGCACACTCTGGAGGTATCGTACCGTGATCTGACGAAGGTTGGGCAACTTTTGGACGCAGCCTCTGCGGCCGGAGCGAACAACATCGGCAATGTGCGGTTTGCCATTGAAGATCCCTCTGCCTTCGAAGCACAGGTGATTGAGAAGGCTATGCAGAATGCAGACGTCAAAGCAGCAGCCATAGCCAAAGCGGCGAAACGGGGAGTGGGCCAGGTGGTTACGGTGATTCAGAGCGATGACGGTAATCATCCGGTAGTCTACGCTGAAGCAGCAATGATGCAGAAAGCGTCAATGGATACTGCTGCCGGCAGCTCTGTTGAACCGGGGCAGGTCAAAGTCACTACCCAATTAAATGTAACGTATGAACTGAAATAAACGTTTCGCATGAGGCGCTTGCTCTGCTGATTTGGCAGGGCGGGCGTTTTTTAAAATATAAGAATTTATATGCTTTACGCTATAAATTATCCTTCTATTTCTCGCTGAAACGGTACCTCCCTTTCAAAGGACGGCTAAGCCGTTTCCACTTGTATCGTTTCAACTTGGCGGTGAATTATTATTGAAATCTCTCAATTTGTTTATATAGTGGTAACAATATCTTTAGATAGAACCTTCAAAATTAAAGAAACTGTAAAGCGGATTGTAACAACCCCGGCGTCCATTCTCCCTATAATAGGAAGAGTGGAAATGAGGAACACAACTAGACCAGACACAGAACCGGATGAGAGGAGAAGCAATAATGACTAAGAACTCGACTTCAAAAAACAACGCCCGCCGATGGGGTGCAGGAATACTTGCCGCAGGGTTGCTCCTTGGGGGAACAGGAATCTTCCCGTCAGGGACGACGGAGGCTGCAGCTGCTGCTGCCCAGACGAAGGCTGACACTTCTCAGGTGGTGCTGAAGGTAAACGGTAAGATTACTTCACAAACGGGGCTGTTCAAAGAGGGAAAGGTATGGGTTCCGGTAACCTTCATGCGTGATTCGCTTGGCATGCCGCTGTCCTATGACAAGGCAGAGAAGGCGTATACCATTGGAACAGGCACTGCCCAGACGAAGCTAACTACTACAGACTATGGCATTACGATCAGCGTCAATAACTATTACATCGGAGACTATGAAGCGAAGCAGTGGAATAACAAGCTGTTCGTTCCGATGGATCTGCTGAATGATTACCTGGGCTATAAAAGCGACTGGAGCGCGGCCTCAGGACGGCTGAACTTGATGAAGAGAACGCAGAATGCAGTTACGATTAAGACCGCCAGCTATGTGAAGGATCATAAGGATGCCCCGATCCGCCTGGACTATCCGCAGGTTAGCGGCCTGGCCAGCCCGGAAGCTGAGAAGGCTATCAATGACGCGATCAAACAGACGGTGTTGAAGTTCGCAGCCGATGCCGAGGATCAAATTACTAAGCGGGCAAAAGATGACCGGCCCTATGAATTCGATGGCGGATATGTAGTCACTTACAATCAGAATGGCGTGCTCAGTCTGATTACGAATCAATATGAGTATACCGGAGGCGCACATGGTATGACCTACCGCAATGCGTTCACCTTCTCGCTCAAGGACGGGAAGCGCCTGCTGCTGGGCGATCTGTTCGGAGCGAATCCGAATTACAAGAAGCAGATGAATGCCGAAATTACCAAGGAATTCAAGAACTTCAGCGGAGGTTATCTCGGCGGATTCACCGGCTTGAACACCGAGAAATACTTTTATCTGAGAGACGGCAAGGTAGTGCTCTTCTTCCAGCTGTATGATTACACGGTATATGCCGCAGGCTTCCCGGAATTCAACTTCAGCTTCAAGGAACTCCTGCCGGACGGAAGCAGTCCGTTCACAGCGCTGAAATAATAGACCTTCATAAGAATACCCTAGAATGCCCTTGTACCTTCTCCGGGAGATGCAGGGGCATTCTTCATGTGCAGGGCCTAATCAGCTTGCCCTGCCGTTACCACTTCACCCGGATAGTCATAAGCTATAGAAGGCAAGCAGCTTATAACGGGGAGGGGAAGGTTATGGTCTATGCGTATACAGCGATCGGGGATTCACTAACAACCGGCTTCGGTGCGCTGCCCGGGAACGGCTTCGTCCCCGTCTACCGGCGGATGGCGGAAGGGAGGCTGGGCACGCCGGTGGTGCCGGCGAATCTTGGTGTCAACGGTCTGACCACCGGGGGGCTTAGGCAACGGCTGAGGAGCTCCAATACCTACCGGGCGGCGGTGAAGGATGCACAGATCATTACGTTGTCCATTGGCGGCAATGACTTGATTAAAGCAGCCCGGGCAGCCGGGCCCCGGCCCGGTGAATTCCAGGGCTTGCTGCAGCAAGCGCTTAGGGACTGCAAGCGTAACTACAGCGACATCATGGGTAGCCTGACACAGCTCAAGGCAGGTTCCCGCAGCCCCTACATCCTCCGGATGGTCGGCCTCTATAACCCATATCCGCAGATAGATGAGGCAACAGAGTGGGTGCGGGATTTCAACCGCTATGCCGCAGGTTACAGCAGTAATAACGTAGGGTTTGCTTCGATATATCATGAATTTGCCGGCAATGAGCGGGGGCTGCTGTTCCTGGACCATATTCACCCGAACGGCAGAGGCTACCGTGTAATTGCAGGCAAGCTCGATGCCCTGGGGTACGGAGGCTTGAGGTAGGCATGAAGAAAGAGGCTGTAACATGACCGGACCGGTCTGTTACAGCCTCTTCGTGTATTCATTTGGATAGATTACTTATACGCCTGTCGGCAGAGTCTTCTCAATTACCTTGTCCACGATACCGTATTCAGCAGCGTCTGCAGCGCTCATGAAGTAGTCGCGGTCAGTATCCTTCTCGATCTTCTCCAGCGGCTGGCCTGTACGCTCGGACAGGATGCGGTTCAGCTTCTCACGCAGCTTGATGATGCGGCGGGCACGGATCTCGATATCCGAAGCCTGGCCCTGGGCACCGCCTAGCGGCTGGTGAATCATGATCTCGCTGTTCGGCAGGGCAAAGCGCTTGCCCTTGGCACCGGCGTTCAGCAGGAACGCTCCCATGGAAGCGGCCATACCTACACAGATGGTGGATACATCCGGCTTAATGTATTGCATTGTATCGAAGATTGCCATACCCGCTGTGATGGAACCGCCTGGGCTGTTCACATACAGGTGAATATCCTTATCCGGGTCCTCGGCAGCCAGGAAGAGCATTTGTGCGATGATGGAATTGGCTACCACGTCATTAACCTCCGTTCCAAGGAAAATGATGCGGTCCTTCAGCAGGCGGGAATAGATGTCATAAGCGCGCTCACCGCGGTTGCTCTGTTCTACTACCATAGGAATATAACTCACGTGGAAAACCTCCTTGAAATTGGTGCTTCGAATGTGTTCATTTTTTACTGTTACCGTATTAACCACATGATAAACAAATTCAAACAAAAAGTCAAAGAAAGTCAAACTTACTTTCAAAAAAAAGAGCCCTCAAGCGGCTCATTGGTTAAATATAATATATCCGGCACTAAATTATGTACAAGCTTGAAAATAATGGCGCGCCCGCCAAGAATCGAACTTGGATCTCAGGCTTCGGAGGCCTACGTCATATCCATTGGACCACGGGCGCAACAGAAATTATTATAATACACATCTCAGATAAAAGCAATGTGTATTAAGCATGCTGCTCAAAAATAGTTTTGTCCCCCTCTATTAAGAGAGCCGGAGATGTGCCTCCTGCCTGCTGCGTGCCGGACAAGCCCATGCATAAGATGAAAGCGGGCTGAGAATTATAGTCTCGGAACACTTGCACTCGACGTCAGTTTTGGGTAGAATATGGGTGGGACTTAAAAAGTTAACCCGGGACATTTTGAGACCACGAACAGGGGATAAGAGAAAGACGAAGTTGCAGGAGTGAAAGCATGCGTAATCTATTGGAAATCCAAAAGCAGCTTCTGCCTGATCTCATGGAAACCCTTAAGAGACGGTATACGATTCTACATCAGATCATGCTGTCCGATATTATTGGGCGCAGGACGCTAGCCGCTTCGCTTGATATGACCGAGCGGGTACTGCGCGCCGAGACGGATCTTCTGAAATCGCAGGGGCTCATTGAGATCGAGAGCGTCGGTATGCGCATTAGCGATGCCGGTCGCAGACTGCTTGACCTGCTGGAGCCGGTCGCCAAGAGCCTATTCGGCCTGGATGATCTGGAAGAGAAAATTCGTACTACGTACGGTCTCACCAAAGTAATTGTGGTACCTGGCGATTGTGAGACATCGCCGTTCACCAAGCGTGAACTGGGGCGCGCAGGCTCCAAGGCACTGCTCAGCGTACTGCGCAGTGACGACACGGTTGCCGTCACAGGCGGATCAACCCTGGCCGAGATGGCCGATCAGCTGACCCCGCCGCTATCCCTTTCCTATAAGAACGCCTGGGTTGTTCCGGCGCGCGGAGGACTGGGAGAGAGCATGGAGATACAGGCCAACACCATTGCTTCAACCATGGCCAAACGGATTGGCGCCAATTACCGTCTGCTGCATGTGCCCGATCTGCTTAGCGGAGACGCTTATCAGTCGCTTGCGCAGGACTCCAATATTGGAGAGATTGTACAAATTATCCGCAGATCGCGTATTATTGTACATGGAATAGGTGATGCCATTGAAATGACCCACCGCCGCAAGCTGGACTCCGGGACAATCTCAGAGATTCAGGGTGAGGGTGCTGTAGCCGAATCCTTCGGATACTACTTTAATGAGGACGGCGAAGTGGTTCACACTATGCTGACCATGGGGCTGCGCCTGGAAGACATTATCCGCACAGAAGTCGTTATCGGTATTGCCGGCGGCAAACGTAAGGCGAAGGCCATTCATGCGATGCTGCGGTTCGGGCAAGAGGATATTCTCGTCATCGACGAGGCGGCGGCTGTCGAAATCGGCAAGGAAATCGACACACAGCTACAAAAGGTCCTATAGATTCCATTAAATGGGGCGCGCACAAAGGGTTTATGCATTATACTTAACATTGTTGTCTTGACGAGCCTCACGGCCTGTCTTGAATAAATAAAACGAACTCTAGGAGGAACTATTCAATGAGTGTAAAAGTTGGTATTAACGGTTTTGGACGTATTGGACGCCTTGCATTCCGCCGTATTCAAAATGTAGAAGGTATCGAAGTGGTAGCAATCAATGACTTGACTGACGCTAAGATGCTTGCTCATTTGCTTAAATATGATACAACTCAAGGTAAATTCCAAGGCGATGTTGAAGTGCATGACGGCTTCTTCAAAGTTAACGGTAAAGATGTTAAGGTTCTGGCGAACCGCAACCCTGAAGAGCTTCCTTGGGGAGAGCTTGGCGTTGATATCGTTCTGGAATGTACTGGTTTCTTCACAACTAAAGAAGCCGCTGAGAAGCACCTGAAAGGCGGAGCTAAAAAAGTAGTTATTTCCGCTCCAGCTACAGGCGACATGAAAACTGTTGTGTACAACGTTAACGATGACATCCTTGACGGTTCCGAAACAGTAATCTCCGGTGCATCTTGCACAACGAACTGCTTGGCTCCTATGGCCAAAGTTCTGAACGACAAGTTCGGTATCATCGAAGGTCTGATGACTACTATCCACGCTTACACAGGTGACCAGAATACTCTTGATGCTCCACACGCAAAAGGCGACTTCAGACGTGCCCGCGCTGCTGCTGAGAACATCATCCCTAACACTACCGGTGCTGCTAAAGCCATCGGCCTGGTTATTCCAGAACTGAAGGGCAAACTTGACGGTGCAGCACAACGTGTGCCTGTAGCTACAGGTTCCCTGACTGAGCTGGTTACTGTTCTGGATAAGAGCGTAACCGTTGAAGAAATCAATGCAGCCATGAAAGAAGCTTCTGACCCAGAAACTTACGGCTACACTGAAGATGAAATCGTATCTTCCGACATCAAGGGTATGACTTTCGGTTCCCTGTTCGATGCAACTCAGACTAAAGTACTGACTGTTGGCGACAAACAGCTGGTTAAAACTGTTGCTTGGTACGACAATGAAATGTCCTACACTGCACAGCTGGTTCGTACTTTGGAGAAATTCGCTAAGCTTGCAAAATAAGACAGTTTTCATATAAGCACTACAATAGAGCGGAAACAAGGAAAGTCTGTTTCCGCTCTTTCTAAATGAACTGAAATGGATTCGTTTGAAAATGGCTTCGTGAAGGAACCAATTTTGGGTGTGGAGGAAATGTTAATCATGAACAAAAAAAGTGTCCGTGATGTAGAAGTAAAAGGCAAACGCGTATTCGTGCGCGTGGATTTCAATGTGCCAGTGGAAGACGGCAAGATCACTGATGATACCCGTATCCGCGAAACCCTTCCAACAATTAAATACCTGATTGAGAACGGTGCAAAGGTCATTCTGGCCAGCCATATGGGCCGTCCTAAAGGTGAATTCGTTGATTCCATGCGGTTGACTTCCGCTGCAGTCCGTTTGTCTGAATTGCTCGGCAAACCGGTAGCCAAGGCGGATGAGGCCATTGGCGAAGCGGTAAAAGCGAAAATCGCTGAACTGAACGATGGCGATGTGCTTGTGCTTGAGAATGTCCGTTTCTACAAAGGCGAAGAGAAGAATGATCCTGAACTGGCTAAGCAGTTCGCTGAACTGGCTGACCTGTTCGTCAATGACGCATTTGGCGCAGCTCACCGTGCCCATGCTTCGACAGAAGGAATCGCTCACTTCCTGCCTGCAGTATCCGGTCTGCTAATGGAGAAAGAATTGTCCGTTCTCGGTAAGGCACTTTCTAACCCGGAACGTCCTTTCACGGCCATCATCGGCGGCTCCAAGGTTAAAGACAAGATTGACGTTATCGATAACCTGCTGAATCTGGCTGACAATGTACTGATTGGCGGCGGCCTCTCTTACACGTTCACCAAGGCTCAAGGCTTCGAAATCGGTAAATCCCTGGTAGACAACGACAAGATTGATGCAGCGCTTGGATTCATCGAGAAGGCCAAGAAGCTGGGCAAGAACTTCGTGCTTCCTGTTGACGTTGTAGTCGCTGACAAGTTCGGTGCAGATGCCAACACCAAGATTGTAGATGCAACCGAGATTCCTGCTGACTGGGAAGGTCTGGACATCGGTCCTAAGACTCGTGAAATCTATGCCGATATTATCAAAAACTCCAAGCTGGTTGTATGGAATGGACCGATGGGTGTATTTGAAATTGACATCTTCGCTGAAGGTACAAAGGCTGTAGCTCAGGCTTGCGCTACTACCGAAGGCTACACTGTTATTGGCGGCGGCGATTCCGCTGCAGCTGCTGAGAAATTCCACCTCGCAGACCAGATGGATCACATCTCCACTGGCGGCGGCGCATCGCTCGAGTTCATGGAAGGCAAGGCTCTTCCAGGTGTAGAGGCACTGAACGACAAGTAATACCGAAGAGGGAGGCAATACATCACTATGAGTAGAACACCTATTATTGCAGGCAACTGGAAAATGTTCAAAACCGTTCCGGAAGCCGAAGGCTTCATCGCTGAAATCAAAGGCCAGGCGGAAGTAGCAGGCGTAGAGACTGTTATCTGCGCGCCATTCACTAACCTGCCTGCACTGGTTGCAGCAGTACAAGGCACCACCATCAAGATTGGTGCACAGAACCTGCACTTCGAAGATAACGGCGCTTATACAGGTGAGATCAGCGGCGTAATGCTGAAGGATCTTGGTGTAGAGTATGTTATTATCGGTCACTCCGAACGCCGTGCTTATTTCGGTGAGACGGACGAAATCGTCAACAAAAAAATGCATGCGGCATTCCGTCACGGCATTACTCCAATTGTCTGCGTAGGCGAAAAGCTTGAAGAGCGTGAAGCTGACCAGACTAAGGACGTATGTAAGGTTCAGACTGAAGCTGCATTTGCCGGTCTTAGCGCAGAGCAGGCAGCAAGCGTAGTTATCGCTTACGAGCCAATTTGGGCGATCGGCACAGGTAAATCCTCCACTTCCCAGGATGCCAACGAAGTTATTGCTTATATCCGTACCCTTGTTAAAGGCCTGTACGATGAAGCAACAGCTGAAGCGGTACGTATCCAATACGGCGGCAGCGTGAAGCCTGAGAATGTAACGGAGTACATGAGTCAAAGCGACATCGACGGCGCTCTAGTCGGCGGTGCCAGCCTGCAGCCTGCTTCCTTCGTTTCACTCGTTGAGGGGGCGAAGTAAGAATGTCAGCTCCAAGACCTGTAGCACTGATTATCATGGACGGCTTCGGACTGCGGAACACGGATGAAGGCAATGCGGTTGCCCAAGCCAACAAGCCGAACTACGACCGTTACCTGAAGCAATATCCGAATACCACGCTTACCGCTTGCGGCGAAGCTGTAGGTCTGCCGGAAGGCCAAATGGGTAACTCTGAAGTAGGTCACCTTAACATCGGTGCCGGCCGTATTGTATACCAGGACCTCACCCGTATCGATAAGTCGATCCGCGACGGTGAATTCTTTGAGAACGAAACGCTGGTGGCTGCCGTAAGAAGCGCCAAATCAAATGGCAAAAAGCTTCACCTCTATGCCCTGGTATCCGATGGCGGCGTACACAGCCACATCAATCACCTGTTCGCCATGCTCGATCTGGCCAAAAAAGAAGATCTGCATGAAGTTTATATTCATGCCTTCATGGATGGCCGTGACGTACCACCCGACAGTGGACAGAAGTTCATTCAGGATCTGGTCGCCAAGATTGAAGAGGTTGGCGTAGGAACGATTGCTACGGTATCCGGACGTTACTTCGCGATGGACCGTGACAAACGCTGGGATCGTGTAGAGAAGGCTTACCGTGCAATGGTATATGGCGAAGGCCCTAAATATACCGATGCCCTTCAAGCCATCACTGCATCCTACCAGAATTCTGTGTTCGATGAATTCGTGGAACCAAGTGTAATTGTGGACAGCCAGAACAACCCGGTAGCGACAGTGGAGAGCGGCGATTCCGTCATTTTCCTTAACTTCCGTCCTGACCGCGCGATTCAGCTGTCGCAAGTGTTCACGAACTCGGATTTCCGCGGCTTTGACCGTGGACCTAAGTTCCCGCAAGGCCTGCACTTCGTATGCCTGACTACCTTCAGTGAGACGGTTCAAGGCTTCGTGGCTTACTCCCCGAAGAACCTCGACAACACGCTCGGTGAAGTGCTGGTTCAGCAGAACAAGAAGCAGCTGCGTATTGCGGAGACGGAGAAGTATCCGCATGTGACCTTCTTCTTCAGCGGCGGACGCGATGAGGAGCTTCCGGGCGAGACCCGTATCCTGATCAACTCGCCGAAAGTGGCAACCTATGATATGAAGCCTGAGATGAGCGCTTACGAAGTGGCGGCGGCCTGCGTAGCGGAGATTGAAGCGGATAGACAGGATGCCATTATCCTGAACTTTGCCAACCCTGATATGGTAGGACACTCCGGCATGCTGGAGCCTACAATCAAGGCGGTTGAAGTAACGGACGAATGCGTAGGTATGGTTGTGGATGCTGTAGTTGCCAAGGGCGGCGTTGCTATTATCATTGCCGACCACGGAAATGCTGATATGGTATTCGATGAGAACGGACGCCCGTTCACAGCCCATACCACTAACCCGGTTCCGTTCATCGTTACCACTGAAGATGTAGTACTGCGTGAAGCTGGTATTCTCGCAGATGTGGCACCGACGATCCTCGATCTGATGGGACTTCCGCAGCCTGCGGAAATGACCGGACAATCCATGATTGCCAGCCGCAAATAAGCAAGACATCTGTTTGTGTAAACCCAAAACCATTGTATAAAAGGAGATTAACTTACATGACTATTATTTCTGATGTGTATGCACGCGAAGTCCTTGACTCCCGTGGTAACCCTACTGTAGAGGTTGACGTATATCTGGAGTCCGGCGCAAAAGGCCGCGCTATCGTTCCTTCCGGCGCTTCCACTGGCGCTCATGAAGCTGTAGAGCTTCGTGACGGCGACAAATCCCGTTACATGGGTAAAGGCGTTCTGAAAGCTGTTGAGAACGTAAACGAAATTATCGCTCCGGAAGTAATCGGTATGGACGCTCTTGACCAAGTGGGCATTGACAAGCTGATGATCACTTTGGACGGAACTCACAACAAAGGCAAGCTGGGCGCTAACGCTATCCTGGCAGTATCCATGGCTGTAGCACGCGCTGCTGCAACTGCTCTGGACATTCCTTTGTATGTATACCTGGGCGGATTCAACTCCAAGACTCTTCCAGTACCGATGATGAACATCATCAACGGTGGTGAGCATGCCGATAACAACATCGACGTTCAAGAGTTCATGGTTCTTCCAGTAGGCGCTCCAAGCTTCAAGGAAGCACTGCGTACTGGTGCAGAAATCTTCCACAACCTGAAATCCGTACTGCAATCCAAAGGCCTGAACACAGCTGTTGGCGACGAAGGCGGCTTCGCACCGAACCTAGGCTCCAATGAAGAAGCGATCACTACAATCATCGAAGCGATCGAAAAAGCCGGCTACAAACCAGGCGTTGACGTATTCCTTGGTATGGACGTTGCTTCCACTGAGTTCTACAAAGATGGTAAATACACACTTGCAGGCGAAGGTAAATCTTACACTTCCGCTGAGTATGTTGACCTGCTGGCTTCATGGGTTGAGAAGTACCCAATCATCACGATCGAAGACGGTATGTCTGAAGATGACTGGGATGGCTGGAAATTGCTGACTGAAAAATTGGGCGACAAAGTCCAATTGGTGGGTGATGACCTGTTCGTTACAAACACTGAGCGTCTGGCAACAGGTATCGAAAAAGGCATCGGTAACTCCATCCTGGTTAAGGTTAACCAGATTGGTACACTGACTGAAACCTTCGATGCGATTGAAATGGCGAAACGTGCCGGCTACACAGCTGTAATCTCCCACCGTTCCGGTGAGTCCGAAGACAGCACTATCGCTGACATCGCTGTAGCAACCAACGCTGGTCAGATCAAGACTGGTGCTCCTTCCCGTACTGACCGTGTGGCTAAATACAACCAACTGCTTCGCATCGAAGACGAGCTGGGCGAATTGGCTCAATACAATGGTCTGAAATCCTTCTACAACCTCAAAAGATAATTTCTTTTGAATCTATAGGTACAATGAGCCTGCCGGTTTCCGGCAGGTTTTTTGCTGCAGCCTGCTCGGTATAGAGGGAAAGGTAAGATTTTCATAGAGAGATAGGCGGGAATGCAGTCTGGAAGGTTGTATTCATTCCGGGGCTATGATAAAATAAAAATGCTGTTTATGAAACGGAAATTCTAATTTAGCATAGATAGTGATGCTTGGACGTAGGAGGTGGAAGTGAATGGATATCTTTTTGAAAGTGGTGCTTCTGATTTTTGCCGTAGGTCTGATTGCGGTCGTTCTTCTGCAAAAAGGGAAAAGTGCAGGTCTTTCCGGTGCCATCTCCGGCGGTGCTGAGCATCTCTTCGGTAAAACAAAGGCACGCGGTATGGAGCTTGTGCTGCAGCGTGTAACAGTTGGTCTGGCGGCTGGATTCTTCATCATGTCAATTGTTGTAGCCATTGTTATTGACTAGTTGGTTAACAGTAAGCCTTCGCTCTGTTCTGAATGGAATAGACGGGGGCTTTTTTGTATGCAGATTTAATATTGTGAACATCATAACAGGGATGCCCGGGATTGATTTCGTGTATACTAGGGTATGAAGTATATAAAGGTAAATTTTACTTGAAATGATTACTGTGCAGTAGGACAAGGCATACAGTATGCCAATGCATAGGAATGCAGCAGGAGGCTGAGGTGACGAACATGATAACACAGGAAATCTTACTTGATTTCATGCGGGAGACCGCTTATAAACCACTAACTTATGAAGAACTGGTGAGCCATTTCGCCGTGGAGGATAGTGCCGATTTCAAAGCCTTTGAGGCTCTGTTGATTGAACTGGAAAAGGACGGACGGATCATACTGACCCGGGGCAGCCGCTATGGTGTGCCTGAGCGGATGGATTTGCTGCGCGGACGGCTGCAGGTTCATGCGAAGGGCTTTGCTTTTCTGATTCCCGATAACCGGGAGCACCCGGATGTGTATATCCACGCGAACGATCTGAAGGGTGCAATGAACGGCGATACCGTCTTGATCCGTATTACCTCGAAGAGCCCGTCCGGCGGGCGTATGGAAGGCGAAGTGGAACGGATTCTGATCAGAGGCGTGTCGCAGACGGTAGGTGTCTTCCAGAGCCTGGAGACGTATGGCTTCGTGCTGCCTGACGATAAGCGGATTAACCGGGATATTTTCATCCCCAGGGAGTCTTTCAAGGGTGCGGTTGACGGGGAAAAGGTGGTTGTCCGCATCGTGAACTATCCGGAGGGCCGTGCTGCGGCTGAGGGTGAGATCATTGAGATCCTTGGCCATAAGGATGATCCGGGCGTGGATATTCTGTCGGTCATCCGTAAGCATCAGCTTCCGGAGGCTTTTCCGGCTGAGGTAATGACTGAAGCGGAGCAGGCGCCGGATTCGATCACAGATGAAGAGATTATCGAGCAGGGGCGGCGTGATCTGCGCGGGCTCAATATCGTAACGATTGACGGCGCTGATGCCAAGGATCTGGATGATGCGGTCAACGTACAGCGTCTGGAGAATGGTCATTATAAGCTGGGCGTTCATATTGCTGACGTAGGCTATTATGTGCGTGAAGGCTCTGAGCTGGACAAGGAAGCCTATGACCGCGGGTGCAGTGTGTACCTGGTGGACCGTGTCATTCCGATGCTTCCGCACCGGTTGTCGAACGGTATCTGCAGCTTGAATCCGCAGGTTGACCGTCTGACGATGTCCTGTGAAATGGAATTCGATGAGCAGATGAAGGTCGTGAAGCACGACGTCTTCACCAGTGTCATCCGCACGAAGGAGAGAATGACTTACTCTGACGTACGGAAGATTGTCGAGGATGAAGATCCTGAGCTGCTGGAGCGTTATGCTCCGCTGATCGGGGATTTCCGGCTGATGAAAGAGCTGGCGATGAAGCTGCGCGCTGCCCGGATGCGGCGCGGGGCGGTGGATTTCGATTTTGAAGAGAGCAAGATTATTGTAGATGAGGCCGGTAAGGCTATTGATATTGTAAAACGTGAGCGTTCTGTGGCGGAGCAGATTATTGAAGAGTTCATGCTGGTCGCTAATGAGACGGTGGCCGAACATTTCCACTGGCTGAAGGTTCCGTTCCTGTACCGGATTCATGAGGACCCGGACCCGGAGAAGCTGCAGAACTTTATGGCTTTTGCGGCTAACTTCGGTTACCACGTGAAGGGCCGGGGGAATTCGGTTCACCCGCGTGCGCTCCAGGATCTGTTGGAGCAGATTCAGGGAACGAAGGAGCAGACGGTTATCAGCACGATGATGCTGCGCTCCATGAAGCAGGCGAAGTACGATGCCGAGAGCACCGGGCACTTCGGGCTGGCAGCGGAGTTCTATTCCCACTTCACCTCACCGATCCGCCGTTATCCCGATCTGGTCATTCACCGCGTTATGCGTGAGGTTCTTGAGAATGGCGGAGCGCTAAGCGAGAAGCGTCACGAATACCTGGCCTCCCGGATGCCGGATATTGCGCAGCAGTCTTCGGAGCGCGAGCGTGTGGCTGTGGAAGCCGAGCGCGATACCGAGCAGCTGAAGAAAGCGGAGTTCATGCAGGACAAGGTTGGCGAGGAATTCGAAGCCATGATCAGCAGCGTGACCAGCTTCGGAATGTTCATTGAGCTCGACAATACGGTCGAAGGTCTCATTCGCCTCAGTGCGCTTACGGATGATTACTACCACTTCGATGAAGCTCATATGGCGCTGATCGGCGAACGTACCTCCAAGGTGTTCCGCATCGGCGATGAAGTGAAGATCCGTGTCGCTAAGGTCAACATGGATGACCACACCATTGACTTCGAGCTGGTTGATATGAAGCCGCGTGCGGCAGGAGATCACCGGAGCTACGGTGGCCGTGGGGGCAAGGGCGGCCGTCCGGGCGCCGGAGGCTTCAGCAAGCCGTTCGCCGGTAAGGCCGGAGGCGGCAAAGGCCGTGGCGGTAAAGGCAAGCCCGGCAGTGTGGCCGCCGGAGGCAAGAACGGTGCCGGTAAGAAGAAGGGCGGCGCGGGTTCGGGCGGCAGCTTCGGCGCGGCCGGAAGCCTTGGCGCCGCTCCTGCAGGCGCCGGAAACGGGCCGCGCGCAGACGGAGCGGCGGCGTGGGACACCGCCGGCGCAGCAGGCAGCGGCCGCAAGCGCGGCCGTGGGCCGGAAGCGGCAGCGCGGCGCGGTCTGGCCGCCGCCGCAGGCGCAGCGGGCGGCGCGAAGGCGGACCGCCGGGGCGAAGCCGGCGGGTCTGGCGCTCCGCGCGAGGGCGGCAGAGGCCGCGGCGCGGAGGGTGGTGGCGGTGCCGGGGGCCGCGGCATCGCATTCGGCTTTGGCTCGGGCAAGGGCGGCTACGGCGCGCCGAGCGGTGGCGGGTCTGAGCAGGCGGGCGGTGAGCTGCGCGGCGTAGACGCGGGCACACGGTTCCGCAGCCGCGAGGACCTGGGGCCTGACGGGCGCGGCGCAGCGCCCGAGGGCAAGAGCCGCCGCAAGAAGAAGAAAGGCGGCGTGTTCATTGGGCCTTCCGTGACACCAGGCACTGATAAGGCCGCGGATACGCAGAAAGTTAAGCGCAAGAAAAGAAAAAAGAACGTGGACTAGAAGAGCTAGAGGTATTCTTCCTCGCTTCGCGGAGCGTCCTCACTAAGCACAAACGTCCATCCAACTCCAAAAAAGGGGTGTCCCAGCCATTTTATGGCTTATGGGACACCCCTTTTTTTAAAATAGTCAATAATTAATTGTAAAGGGAGCTTTACATTTGAAAAAAATGGTACTATGATAAAAATGTAAACTAATTCAAGAGGATGGTAAATATGGGGGTAGATGATCAGAATTTAAAACATCATATTATTGAGTTGCGTGCAGAAAGGGGTTGGACACAGCAGCAGTTGGCAGATGCCCTTCGGGTTAGCCGTCAGACGGTCATCTCGATTGAAAGGAACAAATATATGCCATCCCTCAAGCTGGCTTTCCGCATTGCTGATGTCTTTCAGAAAAGCATCTACGAAGTGTTTGATTATGTGGGGGGAGATTAATGTGGACGTTTTTTCTCGTGTGAATTCTATTTTTGCAGTACTGGGTTTTTTGTCCTTTATAGGGATACTGCTTCTCTGTTTGTCTAATATCCGGGACGAACGGGGAATCTATATTATCAACAAGTTTTTCAGGAGTATGTTTGTAGTCTTGAGCACCAGCTTTTCACTAATTATCCTGATTAGCTCATGGATCGATCCGGGCTACGAGCTGTATCGAAATATGGTGACAATCTTATTTTCATTATCTTTTATAATAATAGGTCTTTTTATCTGGGTAGGCTTGTGGAGACGGAACTGAGCAGTGTTGGCCAGCAGGTACTAGGGGGGGACAAAATTGGACTAAATGAGCCTAACGGGGCTGGATGGAGGGCTTTGGGTATGCGGAAATACAGACGGAGGAAACATCTTTGATCTGCTGAGTGCTATTGTAAGAGCTACTAATGACGATAATCAAGTTATTAATATCAGTGCCGGCAGTTACATTCAAATGGATGATGCGGGACAAATTCTATTAGATGCTTATCAGCGTGCGGCAGATTATGCAAACAAAAATCAAGTTATGATTGTGGCTTCTGCTGGAAATCGTGGTCTCGACGGTTCTGATAGTGCATACAATGAAATTCATGTTCCCAGTATGCTTGAACATGTTATTAGTGTGGGTGCGGTAACGAAGAGTAATCGCTTGGCTCCCTATTCCAATTTCGGTTCTTACATTGATTTTGTGGCATACGGCGGTTATTTAGGCGACGACTTTGATACAACGGGAGAGGTGGAGGTAACAGATTTAATGCTTACCAGTTTTCCTAGGCTGCTTCCGAATTCGCCGCTCGATAGTATATTAAATATACCACAAGGCTTTTCACTGTCCTACGGAACAAGTCTGGCTGCTCCTCAGGTATCGGCAGCAGCTGGGCTGCTCATTTCGAATTATTATGATAAGCATCATCAATATCCCCCAAAAAATAAAATCATTAAATTTATGGAACAAAAAGCTGTTGACCTCGGTGACCCGGGCCGGGACAATCAATTCGGTTATGGAGAAGTGCTTGTGCAGCAAATGATCCAATAGAGAAGCTGAACTTACAGGGAGGTTAAATAATGTCCAAATATGAATACAATTATGTATCAATTGCGGTGGGAACGATAAGCGGAAAATTAAAGGAGGATTACAAGCAGGTAATCGATCGATACGCTGCCGATGGTTGGAAGCTGCACAGCCTTGTGCCCATGCCATTTCTGGCCGGTGGACAGGCTTCTGTGCTGGATCTTATTTTTGAACGTATAAAAGAATAATCTCTTCAATCCTCAAGCAACCTGTTAGTAAGCTGCGGAGTCATCATAAAGCACCAGCTATGGCCCGCAGCTTGCTTGCGTGAACAATACCGGCTTTGTTACAATATAAGTTGAGTCCTGATGTACTGCTGTTTTCTGATTGAACTAACAGGAGTTAGATCCAAAGATCTTTTGATACGATGTAAGGAGTGACGCTCATGGGTAAAAAAGCAGACGGAAAAGTGCTTGCCCAGAACAAAAAAGCTTCCCATGACTATTTTATTGAGGACACCTACGAAGCGGGGATGGTACTGACCGGTACCGAGATTAAGTCGCTGCGCAATGGACGGGCGAACATCGGCGATGCTTTTGCCACCATCCGTAACGGTGAGATTCAAGTACACAACATGCATATCAGCCCGTTTGAACAGGGGAACCGCAGTAATCCATTGGACCCGACCCGCACACGCAAGCTGCTGATGCATAAGGCGCAGATTCACAAGCTGCTCGGGCAGTCCAAGCAGGAAGGCTATTCAATTGTGCCGCTGAAGGTCTATGTACGCAATGGTTATGCGAAGCTGCTGATCGGCCTCGGTAAGGGGAAGAAGCAATACGACAAACGCGACTCCGCTGCCAAAAAAGACGCTCAACGTGACATCCAGCGTGCCCTGCGCGAGAAGCAGAAGGTCGCGAGATAACCGGCCCGGCCAGCCGTTCCAGATTCAACCTTCATTTCCGTTAACCCACGTATTAAAGTGATGATAAATGTGCTATACTGGGTAAGTAGATTTTGAAGCTTCTGAACAGCCATCTTATGTCAGATCGCTGTGTACCGGATCAGCATTTGTGCTTGTCATTGATCCGTTAATCCGAAGCGCCCTTTCTAATGAGGGGCCGTTCTTGGATTCGACGGGGATAGTTCGAGCATGAGTAGCGAGTAGTGGGGACGCGTCCGCTTCATCAACGCTAAAGCCTATTAAACGGCAAACAACAAAACAACTACGCTTTCGCAGCTTAATAACCTGTGTGCGTGCTTCTACCCTGCATCGCCCATGTGACAGGGATAGGGGCTAACAAGTAGTGGGATACGCTGTCTGGTCTCCGCCTGGGGTCAGCAGAAGAAGATAATCAGGCTGACCCGAAGGGGACCCGGTTACGGGGGGCTTCTAGGGTGACATCAAAACTGTAACTACACTCGTAGAAGCTTATGTGCCGTTATCTTCGGACAGGGGTTCGACTCCCCTCGGCTCCATATGGAGTATCAGTGAAGACACCTTTAGGGGTGTCTTTTTTCATTTCAGTAGTTGTTTTGGTCTATACGTGGTGGTTGGAAAGCTTGTCACTACGCGGCTTCTGAAGCTTGCTGTTAATGGATACAGTGAGTTTCACTGAGGCTATACGAAGACAGGAGATTTTGGCCGCCACGCAACCAGTGTTAAATGCAATCCCCTTCGGCGTGTACTTTTGCCCTTCATGCCTCATTATCCGCACTTCGATTCTTTAATATTACTTTTCAAAGCTACCTCTCTAAAGCCTCAAAAGCGTCTATGTTATGCAATTACTCCTATTGCACATATTTATGCCTACAATGCTTCAAACGATAACTTGATTCATTCTGAACGGTCTTACGCCTCTTTGTAAGGTTCAGAACCTATGAAAAATGCTATACTAATAATGAATGGAGCTGATACCGATGGATTTGCTTGACCCACGTGTGGATTTCGTATTCAAACGAATATTTGGCAGTGAGAACAATAAAGATGTGCTGTTGGCGTTTCTTAACCGTATCTTCACCGAAGCTGGCGAGCCGCCGCTGACAGAGATTATCCTGATGAACCCCTATACGGATAAAGACGATCCGCTCGACAAACAGTCCATTTTTGATGTTTATGCCAAGACTTCTGAAGGTAAGCTGATTGATATAGAGATGCAGTTGTTTAATAAATACGATATTGAGAAGAGAACACTCTTTTATTGGAGTAAACGGTATGCCAGCCAACTCAGTGAAGGTGATAAATACCCAGAGTTGAAGAAATGCGTAACAATCAACATTCTAAACTATTCGTTCTTGAAGAACGAGCAATATCATAACGTATTTCATCTGCGGGAAGATCGGACAGGGATATCCCTGATTGACGATATTGAGGTTCATTTCTTGGAGTTGCCGAAGCTGGATGAACATAGTGTTCCGTCCGAAGGCGGATTGATCAATTGGCTGTTGTTCCTGAAAGGTGCCGATACATCACAATGGGAGGTGCTGAAGATGAATGAGCCGGGTTTGGAAAAGGCCATGAATACTCTGCAATATCTGAGTCAGGATTCGGACGCTAGACGATTGTATGAGGCCAGACAGAAGTATTTGCATGATGAGGCTTCTATGCTGGGTAGTGCGGAAATGGCAGGTATAAAAAAAGGGAAAATAGAAGTTGCCCAAAATTTGTTGGCTATGGGAATGGACCATGCGGCTGTCGCTAAAGCAACTGGTCTAAGTGAAGATGAAATTCGGTCTATAAGATTTTAACATCCCTATTCTTTCAGCCGCCCATGTGACAGGGATAGGGGCTAACAAGCAGTGGGATACGCTGTCTGGTCTCCGCCTGGGGGCAGCAGAAGAAGATAATCAGGCTGACCCGAAGGAGACCCGGTTACGGGGGGCTTCTAGGCTGACATCAAAACTGTAACTACACTCGTAGAAGCTTATGTGCCGTTATCTTCGGACAGGGGTTCGACTCCCCTCGGCTCCATATGAAGTAAAGCAGAAGACACCTTGAAGGGTGTCTTTTTTCATTTTTGCGGTTATTTTAGACTATAAGACAGCCCCCTGGCCCTATAATAAAAACAGCGGCAGCCATAGACATAAAAATAATGTTATGGACTAGGGTGTTTTGTTATTTCGTTTGTTGTAGCACTATTTTTCATTATGCGAAAACGTTAGCGTTTTTCAATTCGGGCGGTATGGGTTGGTGCTCTTGTTTTCTTTGTGTTTTCACAGGTGCTGGAAAAAACCTTACATATCATAGTCTTACAAGGCAAAACGGAGCCGCATGGTTTACTCGCCTATCCGTTACTTTTTGCAGTATATGGGGCACTGGCAGCTGGGATTTTTGAAGAGGCCGGCCGATATTTCGGGTTCCGCTTACTGCTTAAACATAATCGGAAACGAAGAGATGGCATTGCATACGGACTGGCCCATGGGGGATTTGAAGCCATATTTATTGCCGGAATTTCCTCGATTCAGACGCTCGTATATGCCGTAATGATTAATACGGACAAGCTCGAGCAGTCACTGGGCGGGAAAACGTCACCCGATGTATTGGCAGATATTAAGAGCAAGCTGCTGAACGCTTCATTTTATGATTTTCTTCTGGGAGGATTAGAACGGATACCCGCACTTTTTATTCAAATTGCTTTATCGCTTATTGTCCTGTACGCAGTGCGTACAAAGAAGAAGATGGTTCTGGTGTATGCCATTTTATTTCATGCTCTTATTGATTTCACTCCGGCTCTCTATCAGGCATACCCAGGGAAAATCAGCTTGTGGTTCGTGGAGATTCACCTGTTACTAATCGGAATTAGTGCCTTCTGGCTGATTAGACGCTCACGCAAATGGCAAATTTGGTCGGTTGATAATCACTAGATTTTTGGAGCTTGGTTGATTTTTAGATGGAACTAAACTAACGGGCAGTTATCTATAATACGATGGATTCATTCGGGGGATTGCGGGAATTTCAAAAGTAGAATATTATTAACTTATAATTAACGTATTTACTTATTAATTAATAATTATATTAATTCCATTGGAGTGGATGTATTGTGTATCCCCATCATCAAGCTGCCATTGATGCCATCACCAACAAGCTTAAAGCCAGACCCGACGTACAAGGAATCATCATCGGAGGTTCCGTGGCGCATGGCTTTGCGGGCGAAAACTCGGATATCGACATTATGATCGTCCTTTCTGAAGAGGATTACAAGAAAGCTTGTTCCATCCATAAACTTGGGTATTTCGAAACGGAATCCTGTTCTTATGAAGGCGGTTATGTGGACGGGAAAGTTGTATCCGCTTCCTACATCAAGCAATTGGCCGAATCCGGCAGCGAGCCTGCTAAGTTCGCATTCCAGGATGCGTTCGTCACCTATTCCAATATCGAGGGGCTCAAACAGTTGGTCCAAGATGCTCCCCGATATCCGGTGGAGAAAAAGACTGAGAACATGCAGAAGTTCTATGCACAATTCGAAACCTGGAAGTGGTATTATTACGAAGGACTGAAACGCAACAATCGTTTATTAATCGACTACTGTTTGACCCACTATGCCTTTTTCGCAGGAAGGCTGATTTTGCTGCACAACGAAACGCTGTTCCCTTCTTATAAGTGGTTCTTAAAGGTTCTGGAGGGGGCCCAAAAGAAGCCGGAGAATTTGTTGGCGGACATCCATCGGGTACTGGAAGAACGAACGCCGGAAGCCGTAGAAAATCTGTACGAGAGTATTGTGGAATTTAATAACTGGTATCAGGCAGAGCATCATTGGACGGTTCAGTTCATGATGGATAGCCAGCTGAACTGGATGGACGGACCAGTTCCGGTTCTCGATTTATAAACTGTTCCGCTAACGGGAACGATAGTTGAATAGATAGCTTGATGGGTAGCAGGATGAGGCATTGTTTCGAGGAGGAAACGGCCAGGCTTGTTGAAGAGCATCACGCTCCGCCGAATTGGTAAAAAACAGAGTATTAGCTTGGAGGTATTGACCCCTGACCCCATAATTTAAAAACAGCAGCAGCCATAGACGAAAAATAAAGTCAAGGACTACCGCTCTTTTTGTTTTACCTATAAGGGTTTATTTCTTTAGCGGTAAAAAAGTGATTTAAATGCCAAGAAATATCCTCTTATTGATAAATAGGGGCTCAAAAATATGGTTTATGTGTTCAACGACATAACTCATCGTATGCGGAATTGGCACTGCTGTCATTTCAAAGGACTTAAATCACCGATGTGATTTTCATTGAAACAAATCGGCCTATTAGTTATGCCCTTGGGAGCGGTATCTCGGCCCTCGTTGTAAGGTTTAGAGCCATAAATTGAATTATATCAATGGTAAGGATCGACGTGAATTGTACGGATTCATGGAAGAAGCTATGAACGCAGGACAGGGTCTCGAAGAAGAGGAAGCTTTTGTAGTCGGATTTTTGGAGGGATACCGCTTTATAAAAGAGCTCCAAAGATCGGGTGGAGGTCTGACTCTGGTTTAGAAGATACCACCTGATATGCTATAATAATAGTAATTATTTAACCGGAGGTGTTCAAGATGCGATGGGATGAAGTTCAGGAGCGGTTTCCTAATGAATGGGTCGTTCTTGAAGCGACCAAGGCGTATTCTAAGGAAGGCCAGCGTTTTATTGAAGAGATGTCCGTGATTAATTCTTATGAGGATTCTACCAAAGCATTGAAGCGTTACAGTGAGCTGCATCAGGAAGACCCTCACAGAGAGTATTGTTTTTTTCACACCTCCCGTCCTGAGGTTGTAGCGCGAGAACGATATATCGGAATCAGAGGGCCAAGATGAATATAACCGAAATTTACGGGCTTCCCTTTGTAAGCATGACAGTTGTGTTTAGGGGGAGAGAGTTAAGGCTTGAGAAGGTGCTGCTTGATACAGGTTCTGCCAGCACGCTTCTGAACGCGAATGTCGTACAGGAGATTGGCATGGTACCTGAAGGAAATGATATCGTTGATATGATACGGGGCGTAGGTGGCGTGGAGTATGTGTACACCAAATACCTGGACTCGATTATAGTCGATGAAGCAATACTTAAGGATTTTCAAGTTGAAATTGGGAACATGGATTATGGCATGGAGATTGACGGAATCCTCGGCTCCATATGGAGTATCAGTGAAAGACACCTTATCAGGTGTCTTTTTTCATCTCTGTAGATGTCTTATTATTTCCCCAAAACATAACAAGCTGTCTCCCTCGGATGGCTGAGAGGAAAATGATGGCCATAGGGAACAACATCAACCTTACCAAGCTGTGCTGGAACGGAATAGCGCCGATCTTGGTCTCCCCAAATAATATGAAGATTAGGCTTTGGTACATTGGTGAAATCCCCTTGATAGTTTTTCGACAGGAAATGGTTGAGCTGAAGTGTGGTATTTACAATTCTAGGCGAAGTGAAGCTGCTGCGTACTTTAGCAATATAATGCTTCGGAATGCTCTCCCTAGTTTCAAACAGACCGTTACCAATTAAATAACGTTCTAATGAATTAGCCGTTGCTGACTTTAATGCCCATTTGCTCATAAATGGAGGGATATTGAACGCTTTAGAATTTTTTTTGGCAACAGGTGGCTGAAGTAAAGTAATCGTATTCTTCGTATCCAGGTACTCTCGCCCTAATGCTTCCAGCAGAATAACCGCTCCGAAGGAATGGCCAATCCAATGTGCGCCATTAGAAGCTTTTTCTGATAACTGCTTCACTACATTCAAATAGAGATCCAGAAGATTCTTTTCCCGCTTAAAAGGGGAACGTCCTAAACCCGGGAGATCCGGAATCCATACCGGCTGACCCGTTTTGTCATGAAGCTCTAGTCCTAGAGGAAATAAATCTTCTCCATCACTGAGCAAACCGTGGAATAAAATAAATGGCTTGCCCTCACCTGGTATTTGATAAATCACAGTGTTCCCGGTTAAGGTTCGTTCAAATGCAGGATGCTGCTGGTCATTCGGGTACATCAAGCGATAATCCAAATCTGCGACTACGGCCGGGAAAAAATTCATAACACTCGTCTTAGTAAACCAATTGGCTCCCATGACTTTTTTCGGTAAATCATTTGCAAACTTTCTATTAGTAATAAAGTTCAGTCCATCCGACGGAATTTGTGTGATTTTACTAATCCCGCCATTCATAAGTGCCTTCATGAAGCGAAGGGGCACAGAGATTGTAGGTGCGGTCATATTCATACTTTCTGACATCACGCCTAATAATTCAGATATATCCGGGTCCTGCGGTTGGTCTGGAACAAGTGTATAGGTTTGAATAGACGATGGCTCCCGCGTAACAACCTGAACAATAAACTTCGCCAGCGCATCGTTTGCAATAAGTGGTAATTTATACCCCTTGCCTCCAGGGATAACCGGCATCAGCCCTCTGCGCATACTCTCCACAAGCAAGCCTAGGCCAGCTACCTGCTCCGTACTCCCTGTTGTACTGCTGCCGACTACGGTAGGCGGATTAATCACAGACAGCGGATAGCCTATTGCGGAGGCCTGTTGGCGAATGTACAGATCTGCTAGAAACTTTGTTCGTTCATAAGGATTTTTTATTTTCAAATAGTCGTGCCCGTCTTGGAACACATCAATCGCAACCTTGCTATTATCATCATCAAAGGGGCTCATATATCCAACGACATGAATAAATTGCTGCAAACCCTTCAATTGATGGATGCTTTTAGCGAATTCACTGATATGCTTGGCGCCGTTTAGAAATACATTGGTTGCTTCCTGCGTTGTCGCTTGAATATCCATTTGTCCGCCGGCGTGAATAATAACATCCGTGCGTAGTACCCTCTCCTTATCTTCATCGCTTAGACCTAAATCCGGTTTCGTCAAATCACCTTCAATAAAGTACAGGGCTGCCTCGTTGAAATACCCTTTATCCTGAAAGACACGTGTTGCTTTACTCTTCGACCTCACTAAAAGAAAAATCATAACCTCCTCTTTAAGCAGCTCCTCCACGAGTTGCCTCCCGATAAAGCCTGTTCCACCTGTTAAAAATATAGTTCTCATATCATCCGCGCTCCTTTTTAGTACTGATTGGTACTAACTATGTGTAAAAAAAATGCCTCTTATCGAAGCAAGTTGAAAAAGTGGCTGGCTGTTTGCGTGATCACTGTTGCGTCCTTCAATGTCTCTGCAAGAAACAGCGCTCCTTCCAGATTCGTTATAAAAAGTGCCGCTACCTCGTTGATATCAATCGTATCTCTAAACTCGCCTTTTTCTGCTCCTTGCTTAAGTAATAGAGAGATTTTCATTTGTAAGCCTGTAAAAAAGAGCCCTATTTTTTCTTTAATGTGCGTAGCTTGTGCCGGAGTTTGAATATAAAGCGTAATAAACGGACAGCTCCCCTTATACTCTCTGGACTGAACGCCCTGCGATAAATGCTTTAGAAACATCTGGACACGCTCTTCCACAGATAATTGGTTCTGGGAAAGGATTTCATCCATTGCACGCTCATACGTCTCAATCCAATAATCCACGACCCCTGCTAACAACTCTTCCTTATCTGCGAAGTGATAATACACATTCGATTTGGACACTTTGCTTACACGTACTAATTCATCCATGCTGGTATAAGCAAATCCCTTTTCTAAAAATAAGGCTGCCGCGACTTCAATCACACGTTTTTGATTCATTACTTTTACCTTTGTCATGATTAGAACTATACAGTACTAATTCGAGTGTTGCAAGTATTCTCATTTTTGCATAACCCCCATTTATCCTCTATAATTGTAGGCTACTATGCACCCAGTCAGGAGGAAATGATGAATTTTATTAAAGAGAACCTAGCAGGATATGGCGTTAGCGAACAGATGAGTGTGTATCTCTCGAACATCATTATGGTCTTATGTATTGCTGTACTCTCTGTAGTGGCTAATCTTGTAGCCAAAAAAATCGTCCTGAAGATCATCATTCGGATGATCAATAACAACCGGTATACATGGGATAATATCTTTTTGGAGAAAAAGGTGTTTCACAAGCTGTCGCATCTCGCACCGGCCTTCATTATCTATTACGCCGCACCTGTATTCCCGCTGTATCAGTCTCTCATTACTAAGCTCGCCTTAGCGTATATGATTATCGTAATGATCACGGTGCTCAATGCTCTGCTTGATGCCATCGATGCTATTTACCGTACGTATGAGGTGTCCAAGATTAGACCGATCAAGGGCTACATCCAGGTTGCAAAAATCATTATGTATATCATTGGTGCGATTGTGGTGATTTCGAACCTCATGGGCCAGAATCCGCTGATTCTGCTTAGTGGACTGGGCGCTCTGTCGGCTGTTCTTATGCTGGTCTTCAAGGATTCGATATTGGGCCTCGTGGCAGGGGTGCAATTATCCTCTAACGATATGGTCCGTGTCGGCGACTGGATTGAAATGCCTAAATATAATGCCGACGGCAATGTAATTGACATTACGCTGAATACGGTAAAGGTGATGAATTTCGATAAAACCATTACCATGATTCCTAGCTATGCTTTGATCTCAGATTCTTTTAAAAATTGGCGGGGCATGGAGGCTTCCGGCGGCAGAAGGATGAAACGGAGTGTCTGTATTGATACGAGCAGCATATGTTTCTGTACTAAAGAAATGATTGAGGAGTTCCGGAAGGTCCACTACCTTAGCGATTACATCGCTACAAGAATAGATGAAATTAACGCCTATAATATCGAGCATCAGATCAATATGGAGAGCAAAGTGAATGGGAGACAGCTCACGAATATCGGGGTATTTAGAGAATACGTCCAAGCATACCTGCGCAATCATCCCAAAATTCATAAGGATATGACGCTCATCGTCAGACAGTTGGAAGCAGGAGACAGCGGACTGCCCTTAGAAATTTATGCGTTCAGTAATGAGACGACCTGGGGTGTGTATGAGTCGGTGCAGTCAGATATTTTTGATCATATTTTTGCGATTATCCCTCTGTTTGGACTCCGCGTTTTCCAGAACCCGACGGGCCAGGATATTGTTAATTTAAAAGAGAGAAGGGAGTATTCGGCGGGGTATTGAGGATATTATTATATGAAATATCACAAAGAGACCCTTCGGGGTCTTTTTTCACGTTGATGTATTCAGAAATTTAATGGGTTGTATCTGTTTATATAGTATTACCTATACTCATAATGTTAATGACATAGTTTTGGATGAACTTATCATAAAAAGTTAGTGATAATCATAAATTAATAATTAGTGATATTGAAAAATTACAAAGTTAACGTTAGAATGGGGGAATAAAGGAGATGAATCTTATGAGTAAAGCTCTTTTCGATCTTACCCAACAACAAATTAACATAGGCTATAAAGAAAAGAATGAAGGGATTCTTGAAAAGGAGACTGAATTTCTCTTCAATAAGATATATAAAACGTTCATGGTTGCTTTTTCAGACAAGATTGCTGCGATTAAAATGGATATGCAGAGTTTAAATCTAACACCTAGCTATCTCTTTTCTGAGGAACATAAAAACAATTTGAATAAGTGGCTTAGCCGATTCTCACAAATGGAATTTCCTACATCGGATCTGGAGTTTGGGAAACTGAAAATAGATTTTGAGCATTGGTATATGCAGCTTGGCGGAGAAAAGATGGAATTTGTTTTTGTTGAACACTATCTTATGACACCATCTGAAGCGGCTGCTGCTTTAAATATTTCTACGGTCACTTTGCAAAAATATATTAAACAAGGCCTAGACTGTGTCGATACTGAAAAACATCGTAAAATTCCAAAGTATGCTATAGAACTTCTTAAAGATCCTATCTACGGCATACGTATGCAGATCCTTGCGCAGGAAAAGAAAAAGGGGAAGCAGACGAAAGAGGAGCGGGCTAAAGAAATTGCTTTGGAGCTGATGGATCTTCAACTAAAATATAAAGGTAAAACGTTTAAGGATGCATTTGCAGACTACAACGGTGATGAAATGGATGATCCAACGGATTACCATCGGTGGTTAGACCTCGAAGAGGAATTGGCTGAAATTATGAAGCTCAGCGGAGGTGCAAATGACGCAAAGTAAGATTGAGCAATTAGCTCTCAAAAAACTCTTACCCGCGAATCTTTTTAGTATTACAGCTCAATTCGGTCATTTGCTTGAGACTTATCCTAATGTTCCAGGGAATTCAGGTATATATGGTAATTACACGAGAAATACAAATAAGTTAGATGTGCTTTTTCCTTTAAAAGAACATCCTGTACACGGCATTACTGGTTTACATGTGCTGGAATCATACGATGATGCTGGTTATGTTCGAAGATACACATATAGCTGGAAAATTATCATTCCAAAGATGGGCGTGAGTCTGCATCATATATCGGCTTGGGGTAACGATCCTCATGATTCCCCAAATACACCTGATGAGTTCAAGGTAATTACAGAACCACATCACCATCACCACATTCCTGGTAATAGAAGGCACAGAAAAGAGAACTGGGATGTGCATACTTTGGAAGAGGCGTTTAATTTTATAGAGCCTTATATAGTTAATGGTACCGAATATAAAGGAAATATTTAGAGAGACCGTCTTATGGCGGTCTTTTGATCAATTGGGTAGTTGTTCTTAAATGTTGCTTATACATCATACTGGGAGGTGCTGAAGATGAATGAACCTGGATTAGCTAAGGCGATGGACACTTTGCGGTATTTGAGTCAGGATTCTGAGGCCAGACGGTTGTATGAGGCTAGACAGAAGTATTTGCATGATGAGGTATCTATGGTTGAGGGGGCAAAGGCTGCAGGGATTATGGAAGGTAAGCTGCTAGTCGCTCGTAACTTACTGGCAACAGGAATGGATTGTGCTAATGTTGCTAAGTTGACAGGCCTTAGTGAAAGGGAAATGAAGTCTACAGAGCTTTAAAATTGTTAGGTTTAAACTTTGGAGATTCGCAATGAAATTCAAGGACACTGGAGAAATTGTTCAGGTCCTTTTTTTATTGTAGTTTTATCGCATATTGTTAAAAAAGTTTTGTTACTAATTTTTTGGATTTACAAAATAATTATTTCAACATGGTTACTGCACTGCTCCATCACGGCAGTAACATCCTGCTTCCAGTCACGCTTGTCGAAATCCATAGCTAACAGCCAGCAGGTCTCATCCGGCAGCATAGGGTAGATCCCAATGGTCCGGTCTTGCCGTGCATCCAGATGGGCGGACAGAACTTCGGTGCTGAGCGGCAAAAAGCTCTGATGCTTACATACGGAGCATTTCACGCGGGGCTTCTCACAGACAGCAGTCCACTCATTGGCGCATGCTGGTGAATACCCGGATTTACCCTGCTTGTTGCTCCAGCGAATCGGGTAGACATCTTCTCTGCCGCGGAAATAACTTTTATATAGAGCGAGTTTGTCATCTACAGTGGAGTACTGATGAACATTAGATTGGGCAACAGATGCAGCTACCTCGGGGCTGGATTTTTCAGGAAAAGGGGTCGTTTCGCCCTCCTCCTTTGTATGTCCCAGAAGAGCTCTTAACCGGCTGATTTCCAGCTCAAGTTCCTTGATATATGCCAGCGCCGCCTTATATTTGTCCTCGATATTGTCCATTGATAGGTCCTCGTGTTTTCTTTATAGTATACCTTGAAAGCTTTTAAAGAATGAAGAAGCCCCTCATTAGTGTATAATAAAGCAAACTATAGCCCTATCCCTGATCGGAACGGATAGGAAGCTGAGGAGGAATCGTTGTGGCCAGCATCAGACAGAGAATTGTTCCGCATCTATGGTATGACAAAGAGGCGGCAGAAGCCGCCCGCTTTTATGCTTCTGTGTTCCCGGAATCCAGAGTTACAAGTGTGAACACCATTCATGATACGCCGTCCGGCGATGCGGGTCAGGTCTCTTTTGAGGTCTGGGGGCAGCCGTTCATGGCGATTAGCGGAGGTCCTTATTTCAAGCTGAATCCGGCTATATCTTTCTTTGTGAATTTTGATCCATCTCGGGAAAAGGATGCAGCAGAGAGATTAGATGAGGTGTGGGATAAGTTAGCTGAAGGCGGCACAGCCCTGATGCCGCTTGGTGAATATCCCTTCAGTAAGCGTTACGGCTGGATTCAGGATAAGTTCGGAGTGTCCTGGCAGCTGATTCTCACGAACCCGGCAGGGGAAGAGCGGCCTGCGATTATTCCTTCCTTGCTGTTCGTCGGGGATCAGTGCGGGAAGGCCGAGGAGGCGATATCCTTCTACTTATCCGTATTCAAGGATTCGCGGCAAGGGAATATTGCCCGATACCCGGCAGGCTCAGGGCCGGATCAGGAAGGAACGATTATGTTCGCGGACTTCATGCTGGAGAATCTGTGGTTCACGGTAATGGACAGTGCGCATAATCACCAGTTCAGCTTCAATGAAGCCGTCTCCTTCATGGTATCCTGCGATTCTCAGGAAGAGATTGACTACTACTGGGACAAGCTGTCCGCAGTTCCTGAAGCCGAGCAATGCGGCTGGCTGAAGGATGCCTTCGGTATCTCCTGGCAGATTGTTCCTGCGGAGATGAACGAGATGATGAAGAAGGGCACGCCGGAGCAGCTGGCGCGTGTGACGAAGGCTTTTCTGCAGATGAAGAAGTTCGAGCTTGCGGAGCTGCGTAAGGCCTATAAGGGAGAATAAAAGCGGCAACTTGCTGGAATATCAACATTAGCGATAAGGAACACCTCCTTATCGCTTCTTTGCGCGCAGATATAAGAATGTATAGGTTTCACTTGTCCTACACCTTCTGCCCGCCATCCCCCGCACGGTACTTCTTCCGGTACTGGGCGGGAGTCATGCCGTATACCTTCTTGAAGCTGGAATAGAAGGTGTTCAGGGACGAGAAGCCGAAATGCTGCACGATGGGCTCGATCGGCGAGCCGGAGGCAATGAGCTCCTGGCAGATGAAGGCTAGCCGCTTCTCGGATATTTTATCGGTAATGGACTGGGTGGTCTCTGCTTTGTATAGACTGCGGAAATAATTGACCGACAAGCCCAGATGATCGGCCAGCATGGTGGCAGACAGATTCGGGTCGGTGAGATGACTCTCGATGAACTGGTCCACCTGTCCGATCAGGGCGATATTCTTGGATTGGCTGCGGGCCGCCGCAATATCCTCGAGCGTCTTGGTAATCAAAGCCTCCATCCAGGGCATGACGTTATCCATCGTTTCCTGCCGGATGATCTGCTTCTCGATGGACGTCAGCCCCCACGGGCTGGGCAGCGGCTGGGCGGAATGCTCCTGGATGAGCCGGCGGATGTCCATGAACAAGGTGATCAGAGACATTTTACATTCAAAATAAGGCAGCTCCCGCAGCTTCACTACCGCTGAGCGTAAGACCTCCAGAATGACGGCGGCGTCCCCCTTGAGTATGGCCTGGGCGATCTGCCGCTCCTGGCTCACAGGCAAATGATATAATTCCCCGGGTGCAGCGGGCAGCCATTCCTTCACAATGAGCGACCGGTGTCCGAACCGGAACCTCTCCTGCGTCAGATCATAGGTCTCCAGATACACCTCATGCATGTCGGTTAAGCCAGGCAATGTCCGGCCCCAGGCCACAGTGGTTCCCACGGACAAATACTGCTGGATCAGCTGCCCTGCCACTTGCAGCTCCTTCGCGAATTCCTCTGACAACGGAGCCGATAAGACTACAGCCACGTGGTCGTCTCCCATATCTACCGTCTGCAGCTTGTGCCTGGACGATTGCAGCGACTCCTGAATGATATTGGACATCGCGAACCGGAGCAGCCGCCGGTCCTTCTCCGGGTACACTCCCGAGAATTCCGCGAAGTGGTCGATCCGGAAGATGGCTACGGACAACTGATCGCCCGGCAGATCAATCCCCCATTCCACGAATTGAGCGCTGATCTCCGCTGCCGAATGGTACGTCTCCCCCAGGAAATCCCTTAAGAACCGCTCTCTGCCCAGAAATTTATTATGCCGCCATTGCTCGGTCAACTCGTGAATCTGATTATGCTGCGAGGTGAAAACGCTGGATAAGTATTCGAGTTCATTGGCGTTCGCGCCAAGGCCCGGCTTCTCCGCCTGATGCTGCCGCATGACCCGGCTGATCAGCTCCTGAATGGGTGAGTACACCCGTTTGGAGATTAGAATAATCACCGCGAGGGAGGCTGCGAACAAGACGAGGAACAGGATCAGGCTGGTATCGCGCAGGACCGTGATTTTATTCAGGATGGCGGACTTCGGGATCATCTCAATGAAGGTCCAATCCTGGATGCCCTTAACGGAGGAGTCGGCATAGACCACCAGCTTCTCCCCCTGATCCTGGGGCTGGAACAGCTTCCAGCCGCTGGCCCCCTTCATCCCGTGGCTTCTAAGCTCGGCAATCTGCTGCGGATTCATTGGCGTGCTGCTAAAAATCGTCTCGTCCCGGTCATTCAGCACGGTGATCGACCGGCTCGCGAAGTTAGAATTATTCTGCAGCAGGGTCATGAGATTATGGGTATCCACATTCATGACGAACGCGGAGATAGAGCTTCCTTTTTCATAAAATCTTACAATGGTCATTACTTCTTTGGGTGTGTTCCCGGTAAGGGGGAGGGACAAGGTTCTCGGAATAAGCACGCTGTGGTTCGCTGTCTCCGGGTCGCGTAAGCGCTTAATAATATCCTGATCGTAAAAAGCTGCGGTATCATTTAACCCAAGTCTGGAGTCAATGACCGTATTCGTATAGCCGTTAATGAGATAGACGGAATCAATGGAGGGGTTGCCGTTCTTAATATCCATCAGCTGGCTCCATACCTCATAAGTCTCGAAATCGCTGTAATGATCGGAGAGCGCATATACCTTAAGCGCGCTGTCATTGCTGGAGGAGAAGCTGAAATCAAGCGCCCATTCCATCAGCCGCGACGTATTCCGGGCCCCGTTCACCAGGAGGGATTCTGAATGATCGCCGATTTCCTCCAGCAGTGTCTTGGAAGATTGCCCATAGAGCAGTACGAAGGAGATCCCTAAGACCAGAATGTTCGCACTGACAAAGTAAAAAATAAGCTTCATGTAGGTAGGGTGCCGCTTCAGCGAGGCGAAGAACGGTTGTCTGAATTTCATGGCTCTGGAACCTCCGTAATCATAACTGTCCGGCTCATTATAAGTAGATTTATTATAGCACACAGGTTATTTTCGTCTGCCGAATCGTTTGTTTTGGGAAGAGTGTTGTTTTTGGGAAGGCGGTAAATCTGCACTTGCGGGAAGGATCGGCGTTTCTCGGAATTGCTCAGGGCGCAAGGGCTTGATAAGGTGACGGCATAGATAACGGGATGCTCTTCAGGCGATTACCGGTCTTGAGGAAGGGGGGATATACAAATGAACTACCCGCTTAGCGCAGGTAAACGTTCAAAATGGAGGCATATCACGCAGAATCCTTTTCTGTATGTGATGGCTGTACCGGGGCTGTTGTTTTTCCTCGTGTTCAGTTATTTTCCTATATACGGGATTATGATTGCCTTCAAAGATTATGATTTTGCCAAGGGGATCACGGGGAGTGACTGGGTAGGGTTTAGGAATTTCGATTACTTTTTCACATCAGATGACTTCTGGGTTATTCTGCGGAACACACTGCTGCTCAACGTGCTGTTTATTGTGTTCACTACAGTGGCGGCCGTTCTGATTGCCCTCATGTTCAATGAGATCCGCAACAAATATTTCAAACGGATCTCGCAGTCGCTTATTTTCCTGCCTTATTTCATGTCCTGGATTGTGATCGGGATGATTGTCCAATCCTTGTTCGGCGGGGAAGAGCCCATGATTAATGTCTGGCTGCAAAATATCGGTATGGAGCCGGTCAACTGGATGTTTGAGTCGAGCCTTTGGCCTTATATTCTGACAGTGATCCGGGTGTGGCAAGGAGCCGGTTATCTCTCAATTATTTTCCTGGCCGCCATTACGGGGATATCGGAGGATCTATATGAGGCGGCCCGCATTGACGGGGCTTCTAAACTGCAGATTGTGACGCGCATTACGCTGCCGCTGCTGGTTCCGACGATCATGATCATGACGCTGCTGGCCGTGGGCAAAATTTTCAACGGTGACTTTGCGATGATCTATGCCATCATTGGCGACAACTCGATGCTGTATCCGACTACCGACGTCATAGATACCTTTGTCTTCCGCTCAATGCGGCAGCTGCACGATTTCGGCATGTCTTCGGCCGTAGGCCTGTTCCAGTCGGTTATGGGTCTGATCTTCGTCATTGCTGCCAACTGGGTCACCCGCAGGGTATCCAAAGAATCTGCTTTATTCTAGGAGAGGTACTATGATACAGAAACAAAGCGCTGCGGACCGCACCTTTACGGGATTCGCCCATACGTTCATTTTGCTGTTTACTTTATTTTGTCTGTTTCCTTTTCTGCTGATGATTGCCGGCTCCTTTACGGATGAGGAGGAGCTGATAGCACACGGCTATACCCTATTCCCGCAGAAATTATCGCTGGCCGCCTATAAGGCCGTTCTGCAATCCGATGTGCTTTTTAACGGCTATGGCGTCACTCTGTTCATCACCGTTATCGGGGCCTTAAGCGCCTTGTGCATTTCCGCCATGCTCGGCTATTCACTGGCGAACAAACGGAATGTTCTGCAAACGCCCTTTCTGTTTTTTTGCTACTTGCCTATGCTCTTCTCGGGAGGGATCATTCCGTTCTATATTGTGGTCAGCCAGTGGCTGCATTTGCAGAATACGATTTGGGTGCTCATACTGACGATGTTATGCCAGCCATTCCTTGTCTTCCTGCTGGTCAGCTTCTTCCGCACCATACCTGAGGAGCTGGAGGAAGCCGCCAGAATCGACGGCGCGAATGAGATGAGAGTGTTCTTCCAGATTATGATTCCGATCTCCAAGCCGATTCTGGCTTCCGTCGGCCTCTTCTATGCGCTGAGCTTCTGGAATGACTGGTTCATGGGACTGATGTTCATCGACAACGAGAAGTTATTCCCGCTGCAGCTAATCCTGCGCCGGATGGTCTCCAACATGGAAGCGGCCAGGAATCTGATTCCTTCCGGTGCAGCGATTGCAGTGACTCCACCGACATACGGGGTGCGGATGGCGACTACAGTACTGACCATCGGCCCGATTGTGCTGCTGTATCCGATGCTTCAGAAATATTTTGTCAAGGGTCTAACGGTAGGCGCTGTCAAAGGGTAAGTTATTCAGATTGTCCATAGATACGGGAGGGTTACGAGATGAGGTTAAACAAATGGTTCGGCACGGCAACAACAGCGGTATTGGTGTCGTCACTGGTGCTGGCAGGCTGCGGGGGAAATGCGAAGAATGAAGGCAGTACGGCGAATTCTACGAATTCCCCTTCCAGTTCAGAGGGTGCAGCGCCTGCTTCCAAGGAAGTAGTGACGCTGAAGGCTTATTTCCCGGGAGATAAACCTGCGGGGTTCGATGCTGTACTGCAGGCGGTTAACGACAAGCTGAAAAAGGATAATATTGGAGCGGCCCTGAATATCAACTTCATGCCTTGGACCGATTACGGGAATGCAGTATCCGTGAAGATGTCTGCCGGGGAAGAGTTCGATATGTATCTGGATGCCCCTTGGCTGTCCATGAACCAGATGATCGAAAGTAAATCGTTGACGGAGCTGGATGCGGCAGTGGCTGCACGGCCGGAGCTGAAGGCGTCCATTCCGGAGGAAATGTGGGAGTACAACAAATTCGGCGGCAAAATTATGGGGATTCCGCTCGGCACCACTCAGGGCCAGCTGTATGGCGTACTGATCCGTAAGGATTTACGCGAGAAATACGGTCTTCCCGTGCTGAAAACGCTGGATGACCTGGAGAAATTCCTGTATGCAGTCAAAGAAAATGAGAAAGACATCAAGCCTTTTGTCATTAACGGAATTAAGGCCGATAAGCTGCCATTCATCCTGAGTAACTCTGCGAATCTGGCGCAGGATGAAGTGCTGGAGATCGGGGTCAACATGTTCTCGTATTCGATCAAGGATAAGAAGGTCATTGGCCAATGGGAGAGTCCGACGATTGCCGATGCTTATGAACGCGTTACCAAATACTACAAGGATGGAATTATCTCCAAAAATATTGCCCAGGAGCAAAATGCCGAGACGCTGTTCAAGCAAGGTAAATATGCGGCGACCTACTATGCAGCGGATGGGGTCGAGGGACTGAAATACTCGGAGATGCTGAAGGACGGCAGCGACAAGCTGGAGATTTTCATTCCGAACGGGGAGCAGGCTAAGCCCTATACGGCTTATCAGCAATGGAACTTCCTCTGTATCCCGACAACCTCCAAGCATTCTGATGTCACTATGGATGTAGTGAACTGGCTGTCGATTAAGGAGAACCATGATCTGATGGAATACGGCATTCAAGGGAAGGACTGGGAGCCTGTCGGCGATTCAAGCTATAAGGCACTGTCCGGCTATACCTTCCCTGGGTATGTGCTGACCTGGCGGCCGACGCTCAACCGAACACCTGATACCATGATGCAGGATGACAAGAAGTGGTTCGACTTCTCGACCAACACGTCCAATTTCACGCTTAGCCCAATCGCAGGCTTCAACTTCAACGCTGAGAAGGTAAAGACAGAATATGCCAAAATCACGCCGCTGCACGATTCGATCTTCCTGCCGCTAAGCCAAGGCCTGATCCCTGCGGCAGAAGGAAAGAAAACGATGGAGGATAAAATGGCCAGTCTCGGCGGGCAAAAAGTAATTGATGAAATCCAGGCACAGATTGACGCCGTTACCGCCGGGAAATAACAGCACTTAAACCACAGAAAGAGGTCACTCCAATGAAAATAACACGCAGCGCGCATAATCCGCTGATTGAAGCACGGGATGTCGCCCCCTCCCGTCCCGATTTCCGGGTGCTGGGCGCGTTCAATGCAGGCGTGGCGCAGCTACAGGAGGAGACGATCCTTTTGCTGCGCGTTGCCGAAGCGCCAATACCGGACCGGGCAGACGAAGTGCTGGTACCCCGGCTGAATGAAGCAGGAACGGAGGTGCAGGTCGAGCGGTACGACAGGAATGATCCGGGCTATGATTTCTCCGATTCCCGCTTCGTAGCCAAGGACGGACAGACGGTGATGCTCACCTCCTTATCCCATCTTCGGGTAGCGCGGAGCCGGGATGGCATTCATTTCGAGGTCGAGCCGCAGCCGGCCCTGTTCCCGGAGCATCCGCTGGAAGCATGGGGAATCGAAGATCCGCGGGTGACCCAGATCGGGGCCACCTATTACATCACTTACAGCGCGGCCTCCGCGCGCGGTGTTGGTGTCGGGCTGGCGGAGACCCGCGATTTCCGGACCTTCACACGTCGCGGGCTGATGCTGCCTCCCGAGAATAAGGATGTTATGATTTTCCCGGAGAAAATTAACGGCAAATACTACGCGCTGCACCGTCCTGTGCCGAAGTCCTTTGGCGCGCCCGAGATGTGGATCGCGGAATCGCCCGATCTCGACCATTGGGGGAACCACAGGTTCCTTATGGGACTCGGCGAACAGGGCTGGGATTCAGCCCGCATGGGCGGCGGGGCGGTTCCGATTCGCACACCTCAGGGCTGGCTGGCGCTGTATCATGGCGCGGACAGCAGCCACCGCTATTGTATGGGGGCGGTACTCCTGGATCTGGAAGACCCCTCCCGGGTTCTTGCGAGATCGCGTGTCCCTGTGCTGGAGCCGGAAGCTTCCTATGAGGTGAACGGATTCTTCGGCAAGGTCGTGTTCTCCTGCGGCGCGTTGCTGCTGGACCAGACAGTCCGTATGTATTATGGTGCGGCGGACGAAGTGATGGCTGTGGCGGACATCCCGCTTCAGGATATATTAGATACTCTTGTGTAAGGTGAGGAAGGCAGTGGGAGCTGCCTTCCTTAATCTAAAGTTTAGAAAGCGCTAACAAAAGTCTGGTGCAGATAAGCGAAGGAGCGTGTACATGACTGGTAACATGCAAAGCAGGATCAAAAGATGGATATGTCTCATGATGGTGGGTTTGATGATCTCGACTCTCGGGTTCAATTACCCTGTATCGGCGGCGGATAGCTCATCGCAGGAGCTGGCTGAAATGAAGCTGATGAAGCAGCGGGCGGTGGATTTCTATATCTCCAAGGACATCATCAATGACGGAACCAATGGCCGGGTGGAATGGACTTTTAAATCACAGGCCGGAACTTATTTATCGACTCAAAAAGCAGATGGAAGCTGGGTGGATGTAGATTATGCGAATACTACCTCCAGCGCGAACGGCAGAGCGTGGTCGCCTTACCTTGCGCTGGACCGGATGCAATCGATGGCCCAGGCTTTTGCAGATCCGAAGGGGCCTTACTATCACGATGAAGCCATGTTAGCCGGTATTCAGAAAGCGCTGGATCACTGGTTCAAGGTCAAGCCGACCTCCGTCAACTGGTGGGAGACCGGCATCGGCAAGCAACTGCGGCTGAGCAAGGTCGCACTATTATGCGAAGGCTATCTGACTGCGGAGCAGGCTGCCAATATTATCGAAACGTTAGACAAAAACCCCAACACTGTCGATGGTGCCAATTCGTCCTGGTACAATCAGAATTATATGATCCGCGGCTTACTGCTGGAGGATGCCCAGAACGTCCGCAGCGCGGTAGAAGCGTTCAACGTGCTCTCGGCTGTGACAGAGACGGTAACGGGAATTCAGTCCGACATGTCCTTTTTCATGCATGGGAAGACGAATTACACTACGGGCTATGGACGAAGCTTCGCCAGAGATATGTCCTTCTGGGCCTATGTGGTCTCGGGCGCAAGCTTCGCCTACAGCCAGGCGGCTATTGATTCGTTATCCTCCTATCTGCTGGATGGAACCAGATATCTGGTGCGAGGTGATGTTGCCGATCTGGGGATGGGGATGAATGGGCTGGAGTGGCCGGATTATGAGAGCTCTGCGCTGACCTTCTATGAAGATCCGCTAGAGTGGATGCAGGCGGCTAACCCGAAGCGGGCGGATGAGTTCACTGTTTTCCTGGATAATATCCGGGGTGTTGGCACGGTCTCGGGCAATGGACAGGATGCGAACAATATGACGCAATGGCAGACCCTGGTCTCCTCTCATATGCGGAAGGATTACGGAATTACAGTTAAGATGTCCTCCAGCACAGTCAAAGGGGGCGAATGGAGAACCATTAACCCAAGCGGATATAATCTGCTCTACTGGACTTCGCAAGGCGCTACTGCTATCCAGAGAACCGGGGATGAATACAGAAAAGTGTACCCGCTGATGGACTGGAATCATGTTCCGGGAACAACAGCTCCCTACGTTTTCACGAAGGAGAATAATTTCAATAACCCGAAGACCTTTGTAGGCGGCGTGACCAATGAGCGGTACGGAGCCACGGCGTTTGATTTCAACAAGCTGAGTACCAGCGGGAAAAAGGGCTACTTTTTCTTCGATGATGAAATGGTAGCACTAGGCGCAGGCATCACTTCAACGAATGCTGCTCCGGTCCATACGACGCTGAATCAGAGTCTGGCTGCAGGCGATGTGCTGGTAGACGGTAAAGCAGTGATTGATGAAACGTTGCAGGTAAACGGCGGACGCTGGGCTTATAACGATAGTACCGGGTACGTGTTCCCGGATAAGACGAATTTCCAGGTGAAGCAGGAGACGAAGACCGGGAAATGGAGCGATGTGGTTACTGGCAGTTCAACGGAGCCAATCACTAAGCCGGTGTTCTCGATGTGGCTGGATCATGGCGTGAAGCCGGTCAATGCCTCCTATCAATACATTGTATTGCCGGGTAAAACCGCCGGGGAGGTCGCCAGCTATGCGGAAGCAAGCCCGATCAGTATTCTGGCAAATACACCATCTGTGCAGGCGGTCCGGCACCGTTCGCTGGGTATTGCGGAAATGCTGTTCTATCAGCCGGGTACAGTCACGCTAAGAGAAGGATTGACCGTCACCGCAGATAAACCGTCAATGGTGATTGTCGATGAATCCGCGGACCCTGTCCACATCTCGGTGGCGAATCCCGAAACGCCGGGGATTACAGTGAACGTAACGCTGAACCGGAACGGAGATCAGACCACGACCACATACAGACTGGGCAAAGATACGTTTACCGGCCGGAGTATGACGCTGAGCGAGGGAGCTTCTATCGACGACAGAGGGTATGATCTCGCTTACAGTAAGGGCACGGTTGCTTCCTCCAGCGTGGGCAAGCAATTTGACTCCAATGCTACGGATCTGTACAGAAGCTCCAGTTGGAGCTCAAACGCTTCAAATGATGACTGGATTTATGTGGATCTGCAGGATCAATATATGATCAATAAGGTTAGATTGCATTGGGAGAAGGCTTACGGCAGAAGCTATAAAATTCAAGTATCCGATGATGCGGCCACCTGGAAGGACGTTTATGCGACCTCCATGGGGGATGGCGGAATCGACGACATTTCCTTCGGTAAGACCAGCGCCAGATTCGTCCGGATGCTGGGCGTCCAGCAGGGGACAGGAGACGGCTACTCGCTTGCTGAATTTAACGTGTATGAAGCGGTTGCTCCCAACCTTGCAGAAGGCCAGACTGCGATTGCAAGCTCGTCCAAAGCGGCTGATGTGTCGGCAGGGAATGCAGTAGACGGCTCATTGACTTCCCGCTGGGGGTCTAACTATGCCGATCCGCAGTGGATTTACGTCGATTTGGGCTCCGTTCAGGCGATTTCCAAGGTGATGCTGCATTGGGAGGACGCCTATGGAAAAGAATACCGGATCGATGTCTCCGATACGCTGGACGATTGGAAGACGGTATATAGTGCGTCCAATGGAGACGGGGGGATCGATGAGATCTCTATCGATCCGTTGAATGCCAGATATGTCCGGATGTATGGAACTCAGAGAGGGAGCAAGTACGGATACTCGCTCTGGGAATTCAAAGTATTTGGACCAGAGACGCAGCAAAGCGTTCCTGCTAGGGTACAGCTTGCGGCAACCCCATCTTCTGTGGTGCCTGGAAGCAAAGTATCCGTTACGGGTGCTGTCTATGCCGATGGCGATCTTCCGCTGTCCGGTGTAGAGGTTGAACTCACAGCCGCCGATGGAAGCCTTGAACCTGCCAAAGTCACTACAGATGTGTACGGCAAGTTCAGTACGGTGTTTACTGCACCGTCTGTTCCCGGCAAGGTATCCATCTCGGCCCTCCTACCGGCAAGTCCATCTGTGACAGGGGCAGTTACCGTATCCGTAGAAGAAGAGGCTGTGCCTGTATCAGCCCGGATTGAACTGGAGGCCAACCCGTCCTCCGTATCCGCTGGAGGCAAAGTGTCCGTTACGGGAACCGTCTATGACGGTGAAGAGCTACCGTTAGCCAGTGCTGCGGTCCAGGTCACGGCAGCTTCAGGCAGCTTTGAGCCTGCTGTTGCCGTCACGGATGAGCATGGTCAGTTTAGCACAGTCTTTACGGCACCGTCTGCGGCCGGGGATGTGGTTATTACGGCTGTACTGACCGGCAATCCTTCCGTGACGAATACGCTTACCGTATCTGTAAGCAAGGCGATACCAGTCCCTGCTCTTATTGAACTTCAGGCTGCACAGTCTGCCGTAAATACCGGAGATGACGTATCCATTAGAGGAAAAGTCTTGGGCAGCGACAATCTTCCGGTCTCCGGCCAGGAGGTTAGACTCGCAGCTTCTTCAGGCAGCCTTGAGCCTGCTACTGTCGTAACGGATGAGCACGGCCGGTTCAGCGCAGTCTTTACGGCACCTTCCACGCCTGGAGAAGTGTCGGTTACGGCGGTCTTGAGCGCCTATCCGTCCATTACAGGCAGAATCAGCGTTTCGGTCAATGAGCGTTCGGGCGGCGGAAATGGCGGCGATCCTGGAGTCGGAACGCCAACGTCTCCGTCAGTACCAGTACCGCCGGTTATTGTGGGAACGCCTGGTAAGCCGGATGAGAGCCCGCTAACCCCGGTTACTCCTCCTGTGGCTGGTCCATCTCTCACCGATATTGCCGGACATTGGGCCGAAGCCAGTATCCGGGAAGCGGTTAAGCAGGGCATTATTACAGGTTATCCGAATGGCTCATTCCAGCCTAACCGCAACGTGACCCGTGCTGAATTCACGGTCATGCTGGCGAAGGCGCTGAAGCTTCAGAACACAGAAGCAGCGTTGTCCTTCAAGGACAGTGACCGGATCGGATCATGGGCCAAGACAGCCGTTGCGCAGGCGGTAGCTCTGGGAATCATCCAAGGGGATAACAACAGCAATTTCCGCCCGGATGCGCCTGTAACCAGAGCGGAAATGGCCGTCATGCTGGCAAGAGCATTACAGCTGGCTCCCGTTGCCCGCTCCGCTGGATTCACGGATGACCGCGACATCCCCGCCTGGGCAGTTGGAGCAGCAGCCGAGATGAAGAAGTCAGGACTGATGCAAGGCAAAGGCAACAACAGCTTCTTCCCGAAAGCTGCCGCAACGCGGGCTGAGACGGTTACGGTTCTGCTGCGGATGCTGGAGGCTAAGTAAACATAGCCAACCTTTCATTGGTATACGTTAGAACACAGCAAAGCAGCGATTCTCCTGTTAATAGGGAATCGCTGCTTTGCTTATGCTATAATTTAATCAAGTGTTTTTGGGCTTAGAGAAAATTGGATAAAGGATGCATTGACCAACCATGTATGAGAATCAGACTTCTATGCACCACAAGCTCTTTATTATCGGCGCAGGTGCTGCCGGACTAATGGCCGCTGTTACTGCGAGTGATATGGGGATCGATACGGCCATTCTGGAGAGTAACGACCGGATTGGCAAGAAGATCTTAATGACAGGTGATGGCCGCTGCAACATTACGAATGAATCCACTGTGACAGCTGAGGATGAAGCAGCCGCTTTATCGCACAAATATCACAGTAACCAATCCGGATTTCCGCTTGCGGTAGTGCAGCAATATGGCGTCAGCCAGACGATTGATTTTTTCTCCTTTCTTGGGCTTCCGCTTACAAGACTCAAGGGCGGCTTAATGTATCCGATGTCGCTGCAGGCAGCGGCCGTACTGGATATTTTCCAGCTGGCGCTAGAGGATCGGAATGTTCCCGTATACCTTAAGAATAAAGTGGTGGATGTTACGGCTTCGGCAGATCATCCGCGCTTCACGATAAAATGCCTAACGGAGACAGAGGAAGAGGTTGTGTATACCAGCGACTACCTGCTTCTGTCTACGGGTGGAAACACCGGTCCCAATGCAGGAAAAGAACCTCCCGGTTATACCCTTGCCGAACGTCTGGGGCATACCCTGATTGAGCCTTTTCCGGGCATCGTGCAATTGAAGCTGCAATATCCGAATATGAGGGCACTGTCCAGTATCAAATCTCAGGGACAAGCCCATATCATTGTAAAGGGTAAAGTCATCGGCAGTGAACAGGGTGAAATAGCCTTTACAGACTATGGTATCACCGGTCCGCCCATTCTCCAGCTAAGCAGGAAGGCTGCGTATCATCTGGCCAGAGGAGAACAGGTGAAGTTATCGGTGGATTTGATGCCCGGCCGCACAGAGGAAGAGGTAGTCGATTTCCTAGAAAAGCTCTGGGAGACCTTTGGGCACCGAACCGTGGCGGATTCCCTCGTGGGTATCTTTAACAAGAAGCTTGTTACTGTCCTGCTTAAGGAGACGGGCTTAGATCAACAGCCACAGCTTCTTTGCCAGAATCTCAAGCTGAATACTAAGGAGAACTTTTATCGCCTCTTGAAGCGTTGGGAATTTAAAGTGACGGATACCAATGGCTTTACGAATGCGCAGGTAACAGCCGGCGGCATTGATACGTCGGAGCTCACCCGGGGAACGCTGGAATCCAAGCTGGTGCCCGGGCTGTATTTGGCCGGCGAAGTGATGGATGTGGACGGAGATTTCGGCGGCTATAACCTGCAATGGGCCTGGAGTTCCGGATATGTGGCTGCCATGGCGATCGCTAAGTCCATTCAATAAATTTATTAGGAAAAGGGATGCATCAATTAACATGTATAAGGATCAGACTTCTAGGCACCACGAGCTGTTCATTATCGGTGGGGGTGCTGCAGGTCTAATGGCTGCAGTTACAGCGAGGGATCAAGGTATTGATACAGCCATTATTGAGAGCAATGACCGGCTCGGGAAGAAAATCATAACAACGGGTAACGGGCGGTGCAACATTACGAACCAATCCACCGCTACAGGTACGGATGAAGCGGCTGCTCTATCCGTCAAGTATCACAGCAATCAGGCAGGCTTCCCCATACATGTGCTGCGGCAATTCGGTGTCCGCCAGACCATCGATTTTTTCTCCTCGCTCGGGCTTCCTTTTATGAGCTTGGAGAATGGCCGGATGTATCCGATGTCGCTGCAGGCGGCTTCGGTGCCGGGGGTGTTTAAGCTGGCGCTGGAGGACCGGAATGTTCCCGTCTATTATAAACATAAAGTGCTCGATGTGGCCGTATCGGCGGGACATCCGCGGTTCGCGATAACCTGCCAGACGGAGACAGAGGAACAGGTTGTGTATACCAGTGACTATCTTTTTCTATGTACCGGCGGTCTTACCGCTCCCAAAACAGGAACAGACGGCTCCGGTTATACGCTTGTCCAGCGTCTGGGGCACACTATGATCCACCCGGTGCCAGGCATTGTACAATTGAAGCTGGATTATCCGTATTTGAAGGAACTGTCGGGCATCAAATTTGAGGGAGAGGCCCATGTTATCGTAAACAATGAAGTCATCCGCACGGAGTCTGGCGAGATTCTATTTACGGACTACGGGATTTCGGGTCCGCCTATACTTCAGCTAAGCAGAAAGGCTGCGTATAATCTCGGCATAGGAGAATCCGTGACCCTGTCGGTTGATTTGATGCCGGAGCGCACAGAGGAAGAGCTAATTGATTTTCTGGAGATCCACTGGGGGATCTTCGGACACCGGACCGTTGCCGATTCCTTCGTGGGCATCGTCAGCAAGAAGCTGATTCCCGTGCTGCTGAAGGAGGCTGGAATTGATCAACAGCTGCATTTGCTGTGTCAGGATCTATCCTGGAAAACCAAGAAAATATTCTATAAACTATTGAAGCGTTGGGAATTTAAAATCACCGATACCAACAGCTTCACGAACGCCCAAACCACAGCCGGTGGCATCGATACGACGGAGCTAGTCGAAGGAACGCTGGAATCCAAGCTGGTGCCGGGGCTCTACTTGGCCGGTGAAGTAATGGATGTGGACGGAGATTGCGGCGGCTATAACCTGCAATGGGCCTGGAGCTCCGGATATGTCGCTGCGATGGCGCTTGCTGATCGGCGTGCCCGTACCACGTAAAGGGATAGAGAGTGATGCAGTACCAGTGAAGACACCCTTAGGGGTGTCTTTTCTATTTCTCTTTGAGTTATAAATTCGGGGGAAAGGATTAACAATTACTCCCTATTGATCCGATAAATATATAGATACATATTTTAACTTTGGAATGGAATTGTGGGATAAATCCCAGAATATCTTGTCAAGCGGTTCATTTCATTATGTTGATAGCTTTACTTATGGTGGTACATGTAGCATCCAATAAACTGTAGGGGGATTTTCAGAATGAAGTTAGTTAAAATGAGGAAGTCTGTGTTTGTTTCATCTATTGTAGTTTCAAGTCTGCTATTTGGCACAGTAGGGGTGTTTGCAGGAAATGGGGTTGAAGCAATCAAGGCAAAATTGAACCATGATATCAAGTTTGTCCTTAACGGTTCCAAATGGACTCCAAAAGATCAATCGGGTAATAATTTATCTGCTTTAGTCTATAACGGTTCTACATATGTGCCCTTAAGATCTGTGTCAGAAGCTCTTGGAGCGGATGTTAATTTTGATGGGGCTTCTTTAACTATTTCGATTGATGGTTCAGGTGATAGTGGTATTCCTTATAAGGATACCAGTACGGCATCGACTCCCCAAGAACCGGCTAAGCAAACTGTTAACCTGACTGTGACCAATACACCATCTCCAGCGGCAACGACGTCGACTGCTTCGGCTAATGGCGGTAAAACCCTTAGTTCTGCAATTCCAATAGGCAAGTCGGTTACATTTAATGATCCCTATAGTTATGATGGTCTGTCGTTCACAGGAAACTACACTGTCTCCGTAAGCTCAGTAAAGTCAATCTCAAGAAGTGAAATTGCAATTCTTGGTTTCAGAGAGCCAGAAGCCAATGCTTTGATTGAGTATAAATTGGCTAAGGTGAAGTTCGTTATGAATAATGGTAAGATTATCTCTGATGATAAAAACGAAGGCACTTATGTTGCTGTTGATTTTGTACCACAACTGTGGGGTTCTAAAACTTCAGACGGAGACAGTATCGTCGGTGTGAAGAATTCCGGTTTCACCGGCTCCCTGGATGATGCTATCCGTGACGCAACGGATTTAAAAAAGCTTAAGGCGGGTGAAAGTTACAGCTACACTGCAGAAGGTCTTGTAATCGTACCGGTACATAAGGGTGTGGCGAACTATCTGGCCGTCCAGCTCAGAGATAGTAGCGATTATGACAAGTCATTCTTTTACTTCAACCTTTAGTCATCAAGAGGGCTAAGTAATCAAATATGTTTTTCGTTAGCTAAAAGGGGTACCTCTAAAGCCAAATTATGGCATAGAGGTACCCTTTGTTTCTTGAATACGAGAGAAAGAGAGAATCAAAGGGTTTGATAAAGAAATGTTCGGTCGATTCTGGGAACAATGCAGACAAGAGGGTTTGACGGAGTTGTTCCGTAACAGTCATAATTGTTCTTGTCTTCACGAAAAGGAGGTGTCACAAGTTGCCGATAGAACCTAAGAACCTGTCCACTAAGCAAAGGTTTGTAGAAGCGCTTATGAATGAATCACTTGTGGATCTGCAGTCCATTCCGAAAAGCGATTTGCATAACCACGCCGGACGCGGAGGGAACATTCGATATATTAGCGAGTGGGCGCATGTTGACATAGAGCCGCCGGCGGAACCGTTCCGATCGTTGCAGGATATGCAGCAATGGTTTGTTGAATCTGTGAAACGGCATTGCCCTGGTATTCAAGGTTATTTGAAACGGATTGAAGCTTCCTTTGCGCAAGCGGCTGACGACCATATTGAGAGATTGGCATTAAGCTTTGGAGTGGATGAGGTGTATACCTTGGGAGGAATGGAGCCATTTATGCGGATCATGAATGAATATCATCGCCGGTGTGCTCCTGAAACACAGTTTCTCCCGGAGCTGGCTTTGGACCGTGCCTGCAATGTAGATGAAGTGTATAACCGGTTAGATGAAATATTGGCTTACCGCTGGTTTCGCTCCATCGATATTTGTTGCGATGAATTTGCTCAGCCGATTACATCCTTTAAGTCCATTTACCAAGCTGCGAATACGGCGGGGCTGGCGCTCAAGGCTCATGTGGGGGAGTTCGGAACCGCAGATGATGTTATGGAAGCTGTTGAGGAGCTCGGGCTTCATGAGGTTCACCATGGAATTGCAGCCGTCCGTTCGCCCCAAATTATGAGCTGGCTTTCTGCTCACCATATTCAACTGAATGTCTGTCCTACTAGTAATATCATGCTTGGTGTAGCGGAGAACTACGGCAGCCATCCTATTCGGAAGCTGTATGATTGTGGGGTACCTGTGACGATTAACACCGATGATTTACTGATCTTTAATCAAAGCGTTTCTCAGGAATACATGAATCTGTATCAAGCGGGATTAATGACAGCAGAAGAGCTGAACGAGATTCGTATGAGAGGACTTGGGGCGTTTTTCGATGTGTCTGAAGAGGATCTGGGCATTCTTGAAGATCTAAGGGATCGTTGATAGGACTAGTAGCTCATCAGATCTAAACGTGAGAAAATTACTTTAACTCATGGCTTGCTGAGGGTTTACCGCGCCACGTTTAGAGTGCAAGGGGAGGCTTAATTGCAATTTGTACAACTAAATCGCCTTATGTGCCGCTAAATCTCCGTTTAGTTGTATTTCCTGCAATTAAAATGCCTCTAGTTCTGGATTTTCGCCCATATGGGCAAATTTAGTTGTACAGACTACAATTAGAAGAGGAACTCCACCCGTTTAACTGTTTTTAGTTGCACAGAATACACTTACCCCTTTTTTTTCGCTACGAATTCAGCTTCATCCCTTACCACATTTATGGAATGAAGTCACTTGTTTAAATCTGATGTGGTACTAGATAAAGGCAAGGTGTCCAAATGGCTGATGAATATATCTGGGTTATTTTTGTTGCTGAGCAGAAGAGCGGAGAGCTGGTTGGAATGGATGCGATCCATCATGAGCATTTTCATTTCAAGGAGATGGACGAGTAAGTTTAACTAAGTCAAGGAGGCTTCTTATATGAGCGCAGCAGAGCTGCCTTTGAGCGATGGCCCTAAGATCCGCAAAGAAAAAATAATTGCATCAAAGATGATCCGTATCTATTGCAAGAAAAAACATCATGGGCAGGAGCTCTGTGAGGAATGCCGGAATTTAAATGAGTATGTTATGAAAAGACTCTCCTATTGCAAATTCGGAGAAGCGAAGACCGCTTGTGCGAAGTGTCCGATTCATTGCTATACACACGCTTACCGCCAGGAAATTAAGCGCGTGATGCGTTTCTCAGGACCATGGATGCTGCTGTATCATCCGGTAGAATCCATAAGGCATATCCCCATACCGGAGAAGTTAAAAAAAAGGTTGTCACGATAGCCGGCAGGCGACTCCAGCTAAAAACAACCAAGGAACAGGATGGCCCTGCGCCTTGGCTGTTCGTGGTTACATATATCCCTGCCCCAGCCATTCCCGCTTCAATATAGCGAACTGCTGGGTGTTCTCATACTTCGGCGTTCCGTCTTCATTCGTGGTGAAGGAGATGAATTCGAGGAAGCAGCCCTCCCGGCGCATCCCCAGCTTCTCGCAGAGCTTCTGCGATCTGGAGTTGTCGTCCTCGACGTAGGCGTAGATGCGTCTGGCTTCCTGCTCCAGAAAAAGATAGCGCAGCAGCGCGCGGGCGCTTTCGCTGGCATAGCCGACGCCCTCGTAGGCCGGGTTGAAGTGCCAGCCTACGCTATAGGTATCGGGCTCCTCTTTCATGCAGAACAGATCGCCAATGATTGCCCCGGTCTCCTTCAGAGTGACGGCCAGATGGGAATCGTCCTGACTCCGTTCGCTGGCAGAAGCGAGGGCTTCTTCTAACGTGGATAGGCGTTCGCTAAGGAAACAGTTCACCCGCGGATTTGCTAAGTACTCCAGCATCCCCGGTGCATCTGACTCCCGGAAGTTTCTGATGATTAATCGCTCGGTACTGATGTCTTGCATGATGGTTCCTCCTTAAGGTTGGGGTTGTGGGGTATTTACCGGCAAGCGGATGTGGACGGAATACTTGCTTCCAGTGCTTGTAAACGTGATTTCGCCCTTATGCTGGCTGATGATTTTGTGGCAGGTCTTGAGGCCGATCCCGGTGCTATGGATTTCATGGGCCGCCCTTTTAATAGCATTCGTGATATCCATCAACAGCCAGCGGCCTTCAATCCTATACGCAATAGTGACGGGGTCAGACGTATCGGCATACTTCGTAATGTTGGAGAAGAGATTGTCGAATACCCGCCTGAAGGAGATCAGGTGAAGCTCCACGCGGAAAGGGACAGGGGAAGGCTCCCATGCTAGCTGTAAGCCGTGATTCTCCAGCAGCATCGACTGCTCATCGATTAACTGATCCATGAGCTGAATCCCATCGTAGGACTCGAATTCCAGATCATTCTCCTCTGTGTTATAGACGGTGAAATATTCAAATAGCTTGTCGGACAGATGCTTGATCTGATAGGCTTTTTTCCTGCTGTTATGAATGTATTTCGCTAACGCTTCCTGATCCTGATACTTCTTGTATTCAATGATGTCCAGGTAGCCGACCAATGCGGTCAGCGGTGTCCGCAGATCGTGGGACATGGCGGTGACCAGCTCGCTGTTGGCCAATCTGGCCTGCTCCTCGCTCTCCAGGCGCTCAATGAACGACTTCCGCATCTCATTGATGCTCTGGGCCAGCGACGACAGCTCGTCCTTCCCCCTCAGTGTAATCGGATAGTCCAGATTCCCGCCCTCCAGAATTTTAATCTCCTTCTCCAGCACGCCAATGTAAGAGGTCTTCTTGTTGATGAAGAACAGGACCAGGACGATGAAGAATAGGAACGACAGAATCACACCCAGAATCGTGATGAGGTTGTAATACTTGTATTCAAAAAAATACTCCATATACACCTGAGCAGCCGTATCCGCAAAGGTAACCGTGGAATACTGGGATTTGCTGAAAATGTTAGGGTCCGGCAGGAACCTCGTGTTCTCGGTCTTGATCGTGTACCCGTCGGTAGAGTAAAGGAATTGGTTATCCTTATAGAGATAGAGGTTCACGTACTTGGCGTCTCGGACCCATGCGGCGATCTTCGCGTCATCCTTAAGCGCAAGATGCTGCCCGGAGATATATTCCTGGAGTGCCGGAAGGGCTTGCTCTTCTTGCTTGTTAATGAACGAGCTTCTGGTCCGGTAATGCTCCAGCAGATCTTCACCTGTGGACTGCAGCAGCAGGAATAATCCTGCAGAAGCCACGAACGAACCGATCAGGCACAGGATTAATTTCAGTTTCAGCCTGTTCCACCGCAGCTTGTTATTCAATCCGGTACCCCTTTCCCCAGACGGTTCGGATGAATTTGGGATTCTGCGGGTCCTTCTCCAGCTTCATCCGCAGATTGCGGATATGAACCATCACCGTATTGTTGCAGCTATAGAAATAAGGCTCGTCCCATACACTCTCATAGAGATTCTGCGCCGAGAAAATCTTGTTGCGGTTGCCGGCCATCAGCGCCAGCAGCTTGTACTCAATTTCGGTCAGGGTAAGCTCCTTCCCGTTCATCAATACCTCGTTGACTGCACGATTAATGCTTAGCCCGTTGAAGGTAATTACATTCGAGGGGGAGGAGGTATCCTCCTTGCCTTTGTATACATAATATCGCCTCAGTAAGGCTTTCACCCGAGACACCAGTTCGGTGTAGGAGAAGGGCTTGGAGAGGTAGTCGTCGCTTCCGGCCGAGAAGGCCAAGGTCTTATCGGAGTCTTGAGTCTTGGCTGTCAGGAAAAGAATAGGTGCACTGGTCATCTCACGAATCTCCACGCAAGCCTTGAAGCCCGATTTCCGGGGCATCATAATATCGAGAATAATCAGATCGATGCTATCGTCTACTTTATTCACGGCATCTTCACCGTCTACAGCCTCAATGACATGGTATTGCTCGCTCTCCAGGAGCACCCGGACAATCTCCCGGATCTCGTAGTTGTCGTCGGCTATGAGTATGGTCTTCGCAGGACTCATCATTTTTCCATCCCCCTCCTTTCACGAGCACTTGCCGTGCTTACATTATAGATTGTCCATAGCGCTTAAACCACCGGATGACAGGCGACTTAAGAATTCTTAAGGAATTCCATGCCCGGATCTTAAGAATATCCACCTAAGCTGGAGGTATGTTAAGCCAGTGAAGAGAGGGATTCGAATGGATTGGTTATTACACAAAAAGCGGGTCAGCAAGGTTCTCCTCGCTTGCGCAGGCCTTGTGACCACGATTGTATTCATCAGATACCTGCCGGAGCTTCTGCGACTGACGATGTCGCTGGATGCCTTCCGGGATTATATCCTTTCTACAGGAAAGCTAGGTCCGGTTATGCTGGTTCTCTTCCAGATTCTCCAGACGGTGATCGCACCCATACCGGGAGAGGTCGTTCAAATTGCCGGGGGATACATCTATGGGACAACGTTAGGGGCAGTCTACGTGACTGGGGGGATGATGCTGGGGGCGATGATTGCCTTCTATTTCACCAGATTTCTAGGCGGGTCTTTCATTGAGCGGCTGCTGCAGAAGGACAAGTTCAAGTGGATGCGGGGGATGATGGATAATAAGAAATTCTCAATCTTCCTGTTCATTGTTTTCATTATTCCCGGATTCCCCAAGGATATGTTCATCTATGCCGCGGGATTGACGACGATGAAGCCCCTAAGATTCTTTATGATCCTGCTCGTTGCCAGATTCCCGTGGCTGCTGGCCTCCGTGAGCGTCGGGGCTAATATTTACGATAAGAATTATGGCCCCACCATCGTCATTTCCGTTATCTCAGTCCTAGCCTTTATCCTGGGACTAATCTATAAGGACAAGCTAATCGACAAATTATCTTCCTTCAAAGGCGGCAAAAGCGAGTCGTAATCAGCGCCCTTCGATTTTGACCACAGGTGTGCACAAGAAGGTCAGCGTCAGCTCAGGAGGCATGCATTGGTTCTGGTACCATTCATAATTCGGTCTTGAAGGGTCGGCTCTCCAGCCGCTGGCGGGCAGCCATTCCTCCATCCAGCGGTCCCAGGTGGGGCCGATCTCTTCCGATGAGCCGAAGTGAACCGTCACCGCATACAGCCCTTCGGGAATGATGTACTCCTGCAGGCCGTATGTGCCCGTGAAGTCATCCGCTACATGTACGGCGGCGTAGGATCTTTTATCCTTCACCGGAATCTGCGGGTCATGGTCGGGAAAGACCGACATCCACTCCTTGGCATGAGGGTATAGCTGATGTTCTCCCAGGATGCTGTGGAAGCTCTCCCAGGCATGTGGCAGGCCCCAGTAATCCCCTTTATTAAGAACGCCAACGATTCGTTTTGCAGCAAAAGCAATAATCTTCGTCTCCATTGAATGCACTCCTTCAGGATTAAGGTAGAACCAATTCGGCTGAAGCCGCTCGCTGTAATGCAGGCCTACGGATGAGAAGAGGCAGCCCTCCCAGCTGGGGAGCTTCCGGGCCAGGGTCGGTGTCAGGCCATAAGTGTGCTTAAATGCTTTGGTGAAAGCCTCTGCTGTCTCGTAACCGGCATCGAAGGCGACCTCTGTTACGGCTGTCTTCGAGTTCCGCAGGGCATGCATGGCCTTCTCCATACGCAGTCTTCTCAAGCATTCATGCACATTCTCGCCGGTCAGCTCCCGGAACTTACGGTGGAAATGATACGGCGAAGAATAGACCTCCCTAGACATTTGCCTGAAATGCAAGGGCTCATCCAGTGTGTTCATCATCCTAAGAATCGCAGTCTCTACTTTACGGTGCCAGTCGGTTACTGTATTGGCTCTCATAACACCTCTCATTTTAATCCCGGCGGGAGAATCGTACCTGTCTCGCATTGCTTTTTTGGTCGGTCTGCTCTGTAGCTCCATTATAAGCAACGAGTAGGAATGATGTCTGTAATTTGGACATAGAGTGGAACTACAGGAGGCGTTGCATATGTTAATTCAGCTTAGTGTTGCTTTTGCGGCGGTCGCGTTTATCTGTCTGGCCGTGTTCTTGATTCTTACGCTGCGCAAGGGAATGACCACGCTCGGGGAGACCAATAAGACGCTGGGCGAGGTGAGGAATGCCATCCATGGATTGACAGGAGAGGCGACTCAGCTCATTCACACGGCGAATCAGGTCACCCGGGATGTGAAGGGGAAGATCAAGACCATCGATCCGATCTTTGAATCGGCGCACAATGTAGGGGAAGTCATTCAGACTGTGACCGAGACCTTCAAGAAGAACGCTACAGACATCGGTCAGAACCTCAGCCAAGAGCCTGAGAAGGCTGCGGTCAAAAGTAAAAGCGGCCAGATCCGCGTCAACACGAAGTTTCAGTAGCCGTTGTATCACCAATAGTAGCGACAATTCAAGGCACCCTGGGCGGGTGTCTTTTTGCATGCAGGTATCATTTCGCTGCAAAATAATCATTTTCTCATAATAGCGCATAATCGCAGGCGATATGAGCAAATGATTGTTTCAGCACTAATTCGGCTTCTGCTATGCTCGGGGTATCCGTGAGGCTCAGATTCTTATGTCCTTCAAGGATACAGATCAGCGGGTAAAGAGGGGGTGAAAAGAGAAGCAACATCAAAAATTGCAAGCGGTTACATGTAATTCTGCAACAAATAAATCCGGGGAGGCAAATGAATGAATAGGTTAGTTGCGAAGGTAACCAGTATGGCTTTGTTGTTTTCTCTTATACTCACTCTGATATATGGCGGATGGGGAACCGGGGCAGTGTACGCTGCGGGGGTTACGCTGACAGGCAGCGGTGGCGGGAATGAAGCGGCGTATGCGGAGTGGTCGCCTGTCAGCAATGCGTCTGGTTATAATGTGTATGTCAAGGCTTCAGGTGCAGCAGACTCGCAGTATCAGCAGCTTCACAATGAATTAATCCGCAAATATGCTTCCTACTGGAGAGCGGACGCCGTAGGCCTTGCAGCGGGAAGCTATGTCATGAAGATTGAAGCGGTATTGTCAGGCGGAGGAACGGTTAATACAGTTACGGGTACACTGAATGTAACGCCGTATGACCGGTCCGGATTTGCTTTCTCCTCCAACTCTCCGTTTGGTACAGGCTCAGGTGCTTATAACAACAACGGAACGCTCAAGAGCGGCGCACAGGTGCTGTATATCACCTCGCAGAATGCCAAAACCGTAACGCTTCCCGTAGTGGTCAGCAGCTCGGGTACCGTGCAGACGGGAGTAGGTCTTGGCGGCATTCTTACTCTTCGGCAAAAAGGCTATGACACAACGCCGCTGGCCATCCGCTTTATCGGGAAAGTGAACGCAGCGGATCTCAGCGGACAGCTTAACAGCAGTGGTTACTTGGAGGTAAAGGGGAAAAGTAACTATACCCAAATGAACCTGACAATCGAAGGGATCGGCAAGGACGCCTATGCCTATGGCTGGGGGCTGCTGCTTAGATATACAGGGAATGTGGAGGTTCGGAATCTGGGCGTAATGCTGTTCCCGGATGACGGCATTTCCATGGATACAGGCAACGCGAATGTGTGGGTGCATAATAATGATATTTTCTACGGATCAGCGGGCAGTGATGCGGACCAGGTCAAAGGCGACGGTTCCACAGACCTCAAGAAAGGCTCCACGTATATCACCATTTCGTACAACCACTACTTCGATTCCGGCAAAGCAGCTCTGGTCGGACTTAGCGAATCGGCAGAGTTCTTCGTCACCTTCCACCACAACTGGTTCGATCATTCCGACTCGCGTCACCCGCGGATCAGAGTGGCCTCGGTCCATGTGTATAATAACTTCTATGACGGTGTATCAAAATACGGTGTAGGCGTAACCACCGGCGCTTCTGCCTTCGTGGAAAGTAATGTGTTCCGCAATGCCAAATACCCGATGCTTAGCTCCCTCCAGGGGACGGATGCACTGGGCGAAGGCACATTCTCCGGGGAGACTGGCGGGATGATTAAGGCCTTCAATAACAGTATTACGGGGGCGTCCAGTCTCATTTATGCCAACTCCAATACCGGAACAGCTCCGGCAAATGCAGCCTCTAACGATGCTTACCTGGCCTCATCGAGAAGTGAAGCCGTTCCCGGCTCATACAAAGCACTTGTTGGCGGAACAGCTTATAACAACTTCGATACGCTGGTCGATACAGGTGTCAGCGCAGCAGCTGTTGATAACGTAAGCGTAGTAGGGCAGAAAGTTACAGCGGGAGCAGGACGCCAAGGGGGCGGCGACTTCAGCTGGACCTTCAATAATGCCGTGGACGACACCTCCTATGCCCTCAACGCGCCGTTAATGTCTGCCATCCGCAGCTACACCTCAGGGCTGGTGTTTGTGGGAGGCAATGCTAACCCGGGAGGCCCAACGCCGACTCCAGCGGCGACGCCTGTGCCAACGGTAACACCGGTGCCAACGGCAACACCAGTGCCAACAGCGACGCCGGTACCGACAGCAACACCGGTGCCGACTGTAACTCCAGTGCCAACAACTACTCCTGCCTTGGGAGCTGCGGTTCACAATTTTACAGCGTCAGGAACTTCGAGCAGCTTCTTCACCATTCAAGGCAACCTCTCCACCAGCAAAGGAACGGTAGTCTATAACGGCCTGACCTTAACACAATGCCTGAAGATCGAGAGCGCCACCAGCATCCAATTCACCTCAGCCAAGGCGTCCACACTGACGCTGGTGTTTGGCTCCGAGGGAACCAAGATTAAGGTGGATGGGACAAGCTATCCCATAACGAATGGTGTGGCCACCGTCTCCCTTGCGGCGGGTGCGCATACGATTACAAAGGATAGTGCGGCTAATTTGTATTATTTGGTGGTGGAGTAGGGGAGAAATCCTTCTCCGCTGGCAGTAACCTGGGCGGCCTGAATGGGCCGTCTCTTTCTTTCGGTTGAAGAGGCACTATTGTGCCTCTCACGAGTGAGTATTACTATGATCATAATTTGCTATAATGAAGGGTATAAGGGTAATACTCCATGTGAGGGGAGCGCTTGAGATGCTGAAGAATTTTTCGTTCCAGAGCTTTAAAAGCTTTGATTCATCTATTCTAGAAATTGAGAAATTAACATCGGTTATTGGCACTAATGCAGGCGGTAAAACCAATGCGATTGAAGGGATGAAGATACTCTCTGAGATCGCTTCAGGAAGAGACCTATCTATTATTCTGGATGGCTCTAAGAATGTGGATAGTGAGATCAGAGGTGGTAGTGTAGGCTGTCCCAGAATTGGTACAGATATATTTACCCTGGGATGTCTGGTGGATATTGATGCGGAGTATGACTTGGAGTATTCCATAACCATCAAAGTGAGCAATCGTGTTTTTGTGCTTACTGAGCATTTGTTGAAGCTATCCTCTAGCGGCGCAAAGCCGATGACCATTTTTCAGACCAAAGACACACCTGACGATTATAGCGATATGAACGTTGAATATAATAATGGGCGCAAGGGGAGAAATCCCGAAGTGACCTGTATTCGTTCTGTCTCTGTTCTATCACAACTATCTTCGAAGATGCCTACGACTACAGAGAATAATAAGAAGAACGTGTCTTATATAAATCTGGTTCTGGAACGCCTGGGGAAGATACTCTTCTTAGATCCTTTGCCGGTTCGAATGAGAGATTATTCAAGGATGAGCGACCATGAGCTAAGACCTACGGCCGATAATATTTCTTCTGTTATATATGAATTGTGCAAGAATGAAGAGGTTAAGCAAGAGCTGCTGAACGCCCTAAAGGATCTGCCGGAGAATGAAATTTTGGATATTGGGTTCATAGAGACTTCCATTGGTGATGTGATGTTCTGCCTGAAGGAGAAGTATGGTGAACGCTCGGAATTCGTGGAGGCCAAGCGTCTCTCGGACGGTACTCTCAGATATGTGGCCATTCTATCCTCGCTGATTACTGAAGACCCTGATACTATGATTGTGATAGAAGAGGTGGATAATGGAATCCATCCCAGCCGAATTAAGAGCCTGATCCAAACGATATCCAGACTAACCAAAGAGAGACAGATAGATGTTATTATTACAACACATAATCCAACCTTGCTGAACGCTCTATCCAAAGAAGAATTGTTTGGGGTTGTTTTGTGTTACAGGGATCCTGAGGACGGCTCAAGTAAATTCTATTCCTTGCCGGACATGGAATCCTTACCGGTTCTATTGTCGAAAGGCAATCTGGGCGATCTGACAGTCAGGGACGAATTAGTGAAGGCGGTAAAGAATCCGGCTTTAGATTAAGACTTTGTCAATATCGCAAGTATTTCTGTTATACTTTTAACAAGGAATTAAGTTAACCAAACACCTTCTAAGTGCTATGCGTTAAAAGAAATTTTATATAGTTTATACATAATATGAGTGTACGGATATCTAGATTCTAGTTATAAAATTCCTATGTTCCAGTGTTATATTTAAAATGTTGGACCATACTAATAAAGAAAGGGGTGTACCTATGGCGAAGCATGTTGAGAGCATTAATATTCAATCTTTTCGTGGTATACGTAACTTATCTATTCAAAAATTCGGAGATATCAATGTGCTTATTGGTGATAACAATAGTGGGAAAACTAGCCTTCTCGAAGCTATTATGCTTTTAGTCGGGCCATCTGATTTTTCAAACTTCGCTTCAGTATCTCGTTTGCGAGAGCGATATAACTTTATGAGTAAAGGAAGCCTAGGTTTATATGATTCATTTCTCTATATGTTCGATAGAAGAAACGAAAACTTAAATATTAAGTTGGATGGGGAAGTAAATGAGCATCAAATTGCTATAGAAGTGATTGGTAATAAAGTTAAACAACTAGTAGATCCAAAAGAACTGAGACAATTCTTATCTCCATTAGCCCAAAAAAGACTAACGTTCGAACCTATAGATATTGAAGAAGTTGAAGGTTTTGAGGGGGAACTTAAATATTCGCATGGAGGAGAAACGAAAACTGAACCAATTTTAATGCATAAATACATTAAAAATATCCGTGTTAATAGAACAGAGTATTCCCTTCCTTCAAGATTTATTTCTACAATTGAACACATTGTTAATAACACATCTCGCTCTCTTTTCAAAAGCTCCTCAATTAAGCGTGATGTTGTTCGGGCTTTAAATATTTTTGACAATAATATAATAGATATCGGTATCATTCAGGAAGAGGATCAACGATTTATTCAAGCGCTAGAACACCGTAGCTTAGGGATGTTGCCTCTTTCTACTTTTGGTGATGGAATGAAAAGAATGGTCTCTCTAGCACAAGGAGTTGTCTCTGCAAAGAACGGTGTTCTATTAATTGATGAGATTGAGACATCTATTCACAAAAAAGCAATGAGAGAAGTGTTTAATTGGTTAGTAGAAGCTTGTATTAAATTTGATGTGCAATTGTTTATTACAACACACAGCCTTGAAGCAGTTGATGAAATTCTCAATAGCGATGAGAACTTTCAAGAACAAATACAAACCCATATAATAACATTGGTTAAAAAGGACGAACAGTCTGTTGCACGTGTCCTTGATTCAAATAAAGCTCGGCAAGTTCGTGATGATTACGATATGGAGTTGAGATTATGAAGAGCGTAATCATTTGTGAAGGCAATACAGACTTGGTACTTCTTCAATACTTCCTTGAGAAAACTTATAATTGGGAGTATGTCAACATCAAACATTATACAGATAAAATGAACAGGATAACTGAACCCAATAACCAGAAATGGTTTAGTCATTCATCGGGAAACTCTCTTTGCCTAATTTCTGCTGGGGGCTGTAGTAAAATTCCAGCAATATTAAACAAATGCCTAGACTATAACTCTTTAGGCCCTCTCTTTCCTTACGACAGCATTGCAGTTGTTTGTGATCGTGATGAAGTAGAAACTGAAGCCGTATTTCTTACAAGCCTATTATCTGAATTCAATCGTTATCATGTTCAGTTTGATGGTGAATTTGTTCACAATAATTGGAATATATCTTCATACACTAATGCTCTTCAAAGCCAGCAAAGCTTGAACTGTCTCCCGCTTATAATACCTTTTGAGGATACTGGAGCAATTGAATCTTTCCTTCTAAATGCGCTTAGTCAGGCTTCAGAGCAATCGGATCCTGAAATGGTGGACAAACGTGTCATCGAGCAATGTATTGATTTTATTGATAATATTGACTGTTGTGGAAAATATCTAACACGTCGTCGAGATAAAACTAAGGCTAAATTTGACTCAGTTTTTGTTGTGATGACCCCGGCGGAGGCATTTTCGAATAGACGGAATTTATTAAGATCAGTTCCGTGGGAAGAATTCGAAACAATTCAAATCGGATTTAAACATTTCAGCCATTTTTCACACTAAAACTCCAGATATATCATTATGATGATTAAAGAGGCGGCTAAGCAATTAACCTTTTCTAACTGTCTTCATTTTTTTATGATAGCAGACTCGTTTGTGATATTTTTCACCATAACAATCAAACGAGAAATCAGTCAAATCGATAATCTCCTCAATGTTTAAAGGTGTCAACGATTCTAACGATATGACTGAAGCTAATGCGTCACTCTTAGATCGCTTAATGCTGCATTACGGACCCAAGAGATTCTGCATAACTTACTTCAAGAAATTTTATGCTTTACGTTTATACGTACCATATACACTCTGTAAATATGCTACGCTGACTTAAATCCTAAAGTTAAATGTAGCTTATGAAGGAGGCCCCAATGCCCAACATTCTAGAATCGCTATATCATGGCAGTTTATTCCCGAATGAGGATATTGTCTCCAAAGACCCTGATTACCGCCCGCTCAACAGGCAGATTACCGAATCTCTTGAAGCTTGGAGACTGAGGCTGTCACCGGATGAGTTCACGGAGCTGGAGGCATTATTGGATCTGTATTCACAGGTGCAGGGGATGGATATGGCGGCTGCATTTGTATCTGGATTCAAGACCGGGACGACGATGATGATCGAGGTTTTAGTCGAGGGGTAGTTTTTCTTTGGACACCGTGGAAGGTGTCTTTTTTTGTTTTGTCCAATTTTTTTAATTCCAGTGAAGGAATATCGTTACAATCTAAAGAATTTCATACATATCAAACTCAAATACTCCATTATGAGGAAGTGCCATGGACGAAAATAAGTTTTTAATACTAGTCAGAAAAAAGGACCGCACTGCAGATATCGCTTCATTTACACAATGCGGTACCAATATTCAAGTTACGTTCCGCAATTATCCAACTTCCTATAACTTTCTTGCAAGTGATGTAATAATCCTCAGCAATCCTGCTGCTATCGCAATTACTAAAGAGCAGGTGATATTTAATCAGGAGCATCCTCTGAATAATGTGATGAAAGTGCTGGATTTTGGGCCTAGAATCTGTGTCTTTTTTAATAATGGAACCAAACGGGTGTATGAATCTCAGAACGTCACGATTGAGAACAGCGGCATTAGGACCTCTGATGCACTACAAGTCATGGAGTATTGGACTTCCATCTCACTTCATCTCAGAAGCTCAGAAGAGCAGTCGGAAACGAAGGACTTTCTGAAAAAGCAGTTTGCCAAACTCAGCTTTGTGCGCCCAGAGAGTGTTTTGAGTCATTATGTTAATGGCTCTCCGGTGAGTATAGATGCTTCTTCTGAAATACAGCCGATCTTTCCTTTTCGTTACAACCTAAGTCAAAAAACAGCATTAGACCAAGCCCTGCGCAGTAAAATTAGTATCATTGAAGGGCCTCCGGGTACAGGTAAAACTCAGACGATTCTCAATATATTAGCTAATTTGGCGGTCATGCAGCAGAAGAAAGTGGCTGTGGTCTCGGGGAATAATGCAGCAGTTCAGAATGTACGCGATAAGCTGGAGGCGGAGGGATATTCATTTTTGACAGCATCGCTGGGGAATACAAAGAACAAAAAACGTTTCTTTGCTAACCTGCCTATTGCGGAGGTTGCGGGCTGGGACAGTGAGATGCCGGAAATAGAGCTTCTCTCTAAAGTACAAGAGCTGGATGGCCGTATCACTAATTTAATGAAGCTGGATGTAGAGAAGGCAAGGTTGAAGCAACAGTTATCTGCGTATGTACTGGAGCAAAAGCATTTTGAGAATTATTATGCTGATCAGGAGATTGAATCTCTCAAGAGGCTGTCATTCTACCGAGAGACCCCGGAGCGGATGCTTGAATTCATGAAGGATAGCCATCTTGCGGTGAGAAAAGATAAAGATACTGGCTTACTGTACAAGTTCAAGCTGTTTTTTAAGCATGGGTTCACTGACTTTAAATACTTGAGAGAACAGGGTGCAGATGTAATTCTGAATGTTCAACGGAAGTTCTATGCCCTGCGTATTGAAGAACTGTCTAGCCGTATTGAACAGATTGAACAAGAGCTTGAGTCCGCGTTCTATTTACCCTTGTTGGATGAACATCAGCAGTGCTCTGAAGAGCTTTTTCGTCATAAACTGCATAAGAGATATTTTAATCTTCCAAGTGTTAAATGTAGTGTGAAAGATTATCGGCAGAGTAAGAATTTTAAAACATTTATCAACTATTATCCAATTGTATTGAGCACAACCCATTCTTTACGTAACTGTATTCCAGAGAATGATTTATTTGACTATGTCATCATTGACGAAGCATCCCAAGTGGACTTGATCACAGGTGCACTTGCTCTATCCTGTTGTAAGCGAGCAATCATAGTTGGTGATACGAAACAATTGCCACAAATTGTGACTATGGAGATCCAGCAACTGGTTGGAAATGCAGATTCCGCTGGCATTGACGAAGCTTTTAATTATTTTGAACATAATCTATTGTCATCTATGCTTGCTTTATACGGTGACAATATTCCTAAAGTGATGCTTAAAGAGCACTACCGCTGTCATCCCCAGATCATTCAGTTCTGCAATCAGAAGTATTATAACGGTGATCTCATCACTTATACGGCTCAAGAAGAGGCGGATCTGCCACTGCTAATTTACAAGACTTCCCCAGGCAATCACTTGCGGGAAGTTACTAGGGGGGAAGGTAAGGGGAAGTTCAACCAGCGGGAACTGGACGTCATTGAAAAAGAGATTCTTGTGGGTTTGGAGGAAGTGGCAGTCGGGCACACAGATATTGGTTTCGTCACACCATACCGGAAACAGGTAGAGAAGGCAGCCGGGCAGTTCACTGATGATATAGAGAGCGACACCATACATAAATATCAAGGCCGTGAAAAACCTATTATGATTATGTCAACCGTGCTGGATCAGACGCGTTCCGGCAAAACTGGTATGAAATTTGTGAATAATCCTTGCATGATTAATGTAGCTGTCTCCCGTGCGCAAAATAAGTTCATTCTGGTAACCGATCATGCCCTGTTTCGGAAATATGGTAACGAAATTGGCGACCTCACACGTTATATGGAATATAGCACATTAGATGAGAATGTGGTGGAGAGCGAACTTGTTTCTATATTTGATCTAATGTATAAGGAATACTCCATTAAGCTTCATGCATTCAGAGAACGAGCGAAGTATTTCAATAAATCCCGGTTCCAATCAGAAAATTTAATGGAGGCATTGCTTACGGAATTGTTGCAAGAACCGGCTTATAGCGGATTTACACTTGGAAATCAGATTCTTCTTAAGAATTTGCTTAGAAGTGTAGATAAATTGACAGATCAGGAGCGGCAATATATCAAAAACTGCGCTTCTGTTGATTTTGTCATTTATCATAAACTGGACATGACAGCGGCACTAGCCATTGAAGTAGACGGATTTGAATTTCATGAAAATAAGCCTGAACAATTAGAAAAGGACAAAATGAAAAATAATATTTTCAAAACCTATGGATTGAAGCTGAAAAGATTTGCAACCAATGAAAGCTTGGAGGAGCAGAAGATCCGGAAGCTGTTGGATGATATTATTCAAGCAAGCTGAAAGTATGGCTCACCGGGTTCTTCAATTTCCCACTGCCTTTATCCCTCCCCATACCGTCCCACCGCCATCTCCGCCGACTTCAGCATGCGCTGCTTCAGTTGCTCGCCCTGGGTGATCTTCACGCGCAGGCCCAGGAAGCGGATGCGGGAGAGCAGGAACTCGCTATCGTCCCTCATGTAGTGGACGGTGATGTGGTAGATCCCCGTAGCTTCATCAAAGGCTACTGACTTATCGAAGCAAGAGAAGGTGGACAAGATCCGCGACAGCTCGGCATTGTAGACAGGAATGACCTGAATGCAGGCCGATTCTCTCAGACCGTCCAGGAGACGGGCGATCCGGGCCTTGAGGCCATCTATCCGGTGGGCGGGGATGGGAGCAGGTTCGGCAGACAAGATGTTCCGCAGCTTGGTGGACATGAGTGAGCGCTGCCGGGTGCTGTACCACTGCAGATACCATTCCCGCTTATACATATTGTACTCCAGCTTGTGGGGGAAGCCGGACGGATCGGTCCGTTCGCCGCCATGCTTGATCGCATACGTGATCTGAATTCCCTGATTCTCCATGATGATGCGGCGCAGGGGGCGGAGCAGCGGATGATAGACCTGGCGCTCCTTGCTGCGGGCCTTCTCGATGATAATCTCTCCTACTTCAATAGATGCTTCAGGCTCCAGCAGGGAATTCAGTTTACGTAAGGTTTCCATTGAAAAAGCTTCAGCCGCCGCCGGATGCCCCAGCATCGTCTTCAGCCAGGATCGCTCCTGCGAGGTCAGTGCCAGGGAGCCTGCTTCCTCCAGGCGGGAGATGATCTGGAAGTTGAATATTTTCTCAAAGGGATTCATAGTAGCTCTTAATCTCCTTCCATTCCTCCATGAACTGCTTGCGCAGCCAGCGGGGCTCCAGAATCTCGCAGCTGGAGCCGAAGCTCCGCAGCCAAGGCTTAATCTCAAAAATCTCATTCACCGTAATCTCGTACAGGAAGGTCGTATCGGATTCCTCTGTAATCACGCCCCACTGCCCCTGCGCCTCGACCCGCTCGCGGATGAAGTTGGCGCCGGACCGGCTAGGGTTATAGAACCGGACGGCCACCTTAACTGTACGGTTGGTATCCGTCACCCAGCTATACTCCAGCTGAGCCTCCAATTGCTGAAGTCTCTGCGTGAATTCCTCTTCTTCTACAGGCTCGCCCTCTTCAACCTGGGTCAGGCCGTCCATCCGCAGCTTCTTGATCCCCGTCCGGCTGTGATAGCCGATCAGATACCAGCGCCCATACTGATGATCGTAGACGACACGCAGCGGAAGCAGGCTGTCGATGACTCCCGCCGATTCCCGCGCGAAGAGGGGGTTGGTGTTCTGGGAGGTGTAGTTCATCCCTTTTTTGGGCGACAGATAGAGGAATTTGATCCTGCGGCGCTGCTGAACTGCCCCGAAGATCGTATAGAGATGCGCCTCATCCAGAATCCGTGAATGGTAATGGTATTTGTACCGGTGGGTCTCAGTCGTCTCGGGATTCATACCCCGTATCCGTAGAGCCTTCTTCAGGTTGTCACGCAGCAGGTAACCCTGAACAGACGGAATCTGCGTATTGGCTATGACATCTACATAATCGAACAGATCGAGCAGTTCGTCATCCGTCAGCTGGTCCAGCAGATCATTGGCGGCCTTATACCGGTAGGGACGCTTGTCATTTACCCTTACAATCACGCCGACCTCCTCCAGGTATTTCAGGTCCCCCCGGATCGTCTTCTCGTCCGGCAGCGGCGAGTCGGCAAGCATCTGGTCACAGCAGCCGTCATGCAGCTCCTTGGCCGTCAGCTCCTGCGTTTGAAGTGCTGTTAACAGCAGGGTTAGCCGGATGCTCTCTGTCTCCTTCAGCGATTTCGCCCGGAACAGGAACAGAAGCAGCGGATCGGCAGATTCATAGTAATTATAGCGGAGCCATTCAGATAGCTCTGTACCTTGTTCTGCGATCAGATCCTGCTGCAGGACGGTCACCATCTCTTTGAGATTGCGCAGCGTTTTGTCATAGGTATGTACGGAAATGCCAAGCCGCTCGGCGAATTGCTGCCTGCTGTAAGCTCCCCCGGCTAGTGACAGCATACGGAGAAACTGTATTTCTTTATCGAAGCTTTCCTTGGCCATATGTATACCTCCAGCCTGTAACGCATTCATGAGTTGTAATAGTTAATACCTCTATTAAGCACCAGAGTTGCTTGAAATGGAAGATTTTTGTCCGCTGCCATACTTTCACCCTGTTCACCCTGCGGAAAATGATGGAAAATAGAGCCAGCAAAGCCGACTTGGAACGGAGGGATGGCATGAACCCTATAAATACGCTCATCCATGAGCAATTGAAGCAGATTGAACAAGAGGAGCAAGTGACGATCCTCTATGCCTGTGAGTCCGGCAGCCGTGCGTGGGGCTTCCCCTCGCAGGACAGCGATTACGATGTGCGGTTCATCTACCTGCATAAGCCGGAGTGGTACTTATCAGTCTGGGATGCACGGGATGTCATAGAGCGTCCGATTAACAATATGTTAGATTTAAGCGGCTGGGATCTGCGCAAAGCGCTGAAGCTGTTCCATAAATCCAACCCGCCACTGCTGGAGTGGCTGCAATCCCCCATTCAGTATGCTGAGAAGTTCAGTGTGGCGGAGCAGCTTAGGGGGATCTCACCGTACACTTTTTCGCCGAAATCCTGTATGTACCATTACTTGAACATGGCCAAAGGCAACTACCGGGATTATCTGCAAGGGGAGCAGGTCAAGATCAAAAAGTATTTCTACGTGCTGCGCCCGGTGCTGGCCTGCGAGTGGATTCACCGCTACGGGGAGATGCCGCCGATGGCATTCGAGGTGCTGGTGGACCGGCTGATTCCAAGGGACAGCGAGCTGTGGCAGGTTGTGCAGCAGTTGCTGGCCCGGAAGAAGTCGGGAGAAGAGCTGGACCTGGAGCCGCAGCTGAGTGCGATTAACGAGTATCTTGAGGAGCAGCTGCAAGGGCTGGAGCAGACAGCGGCGGCATACCTGAGTGCTAGGACCGACAATCATTGAACTTGGAAATCTAAGTTAAGGGAAAAGTGGCGGAGGGGAATTTTGGAACTGGGGGAGCGTTAGCGACCGGAAGTCCGAAACTTCTCTGGAGTCACGGTTAATCCCAGAACATAAAAAGTTAGGAGGAATGCAATCATGGCTATTGTACAACTGAGATCAACGAACCCGCAGCTGAGCTTCATCATCCGCAAGAATCCGCAGAGCGGCATGCAGCTGCGCCCGGTCCGCCAGGGTATCGCCTACGGCTGGTACTCGGATGAGACTACTTATAATGTGTATTTCAAGGACGCTGACAATGAGGTCTCCTATAAAAAGAATGACGGCGAGAGCTTCGAGTACCTGAATGTCTCCCGCTATAACACCCCGCTGTTCCCGCTGAATGCGGTGAATGAGTTCTTCTCAACCCCTTTCAAGGCACAGGCTGAGCGGGATGCGGAAGGGTTTGAGCACTCTTTTACCATCCAGATGATTCATGTCGAGCGCCTGCATTACATCCGGTTCTTCGAGCAGCACCTGAAGGACTACACGTTCAAGCTGGAGCATCAGGCGCATAAGAGCTATTCTCTAACCATTACTACGCATAAAAGCCTATACCACCTCCTGCATGTGGTCAGTGTGCTGTCGTTGTTCTTATCGATCTTCGGGGATGAGTATATCGATATCTCGGACCGGATTCTGGAGAAATATATCCCCAGCCTGAACGTAATGGATGCCCCATTCTATATCCGCAGCCTGTTCGCCCGGAATCTTCTGAAGACCCGGGAGCAGTTCAAGCGGTACAAGGCAGCGGTCGAGCAGACGGATCTGTATCCGATCGGTCTGGAATATGGCAGTACGGCGATGCAGCGGCGGACGTTCATCTCGGGTGTGCTTCCGTTTGATAAGCCTATTCTGGATATCGGCTGCGGCGAAGGCTTCTACGCCATTCCGTATGCCGGGAAGATCGAGGGCGCTTATTATGCGGTGGATATCAACGAGGAGCTGCTGGAGGTCGTGAACCGCAAGGCAAAGGCCAAGGAGCTGGATAACATCGTCACCTTCCGCTCGCTGGAGCATTTCCTGGAGCTCTACAACGGAGAGCAGGTGGATGTCATTCTGACCGAGGTGGTGGAGCATATGAGCGAGACAGAAGCGGCTGCGCTGATCCGGCAGATCATCCGCCATGTGGATTTCGGACAGCTGATTGTGACTACGCCGAATGCGGATTTCAATCCTTATTATGAGCTGGAAGGCTTCCGGCATGAGGATCACAAGTGGGAAAAAGGCCAGGCGGCATTCCAGGAGTGGCTGACGGCCACCCTGCAAGGGCTGGGCGTGGAAGCCGAGTTCTCGCTCGTGGGTGACCGGGTAGGCGACATTCGTACTTCGCAGAGCGCGATTGTGCGCAGACAGGAGGGTTAGACCATGGACATTCAGACGAAGGTACACACGATATTCATGCTGGTGGGAGCGACGGAGTGCGGGAAGTCTACTTTTGCCAAGGAAGTGCTGATCCCCCAGCTTAAGCTTGCGGACAGCGCTACAGGTCTGCGTACCAATGTGCAGTACCTCTCCTCAGACCTCATCCGTCAGGAGATCTTAGGCTATGATTACGATAAATACGACCAGGTCATGCTGGAGGCCAGCTCGCATACGTTCGCGCTGTTGTTCGAGCGGCTGAAGCGGGTGACCTCCTGGCCGATTAATGCGGAGTTTGTCATTCTGGATACGATAGGTCTCGCTGAGGATTACCGCAGCAAGGTGCGGGCGATTGCCCAGGAGAACCAGTATAATCTGGAGGTCATTCTGTTCGATTACCGTAAGCGGGAGGATTATTATGCCTCAGAGCGCTCGAAGAAGCTGATCTCAAATCACCTGAACCGGCTGCGCCGGGAGGTGCTGCCTGTGTTGTCCCGCGAGGGCTATCATAGTATTCATAAGGTGCGCGCGAAGGATTTTCTCTTGGAAGGTGTTGAAGGTACTGAAGATTTAGGGGAAAAGCGGCCGAACCCGGATTACCGGGTGCACATTCAGGACTGGGAAGCTTATGCCGCTGCGGTGCTTCCGCAGGATCAGGAATACATCGTGGTCGGTGACGTACACGAATGTGTTCAGGAGCTGCAAGGCCTGCTGCGCAGCTATGGCTACCGGATTGAAGAAGGGAAGCTAAGCGCTACGGATAAGCTGAAGCATACGCGGATCATCCTGGCGGGCGACTGGATCGATAAAGGCAAGCAGACCCGGGAGATCATAGAGTTCCTGTATAACAATCAGGAGCATTTCCTGTTCGTCATGGGCAACCATGAGAATTTCGTCTACAAGTACCTGCGCGGGGAGATCAAGGGGACTGAGCCGGAGCTGCTTAGGACCTATTTTGACTCTACTCAGGTGTTACGGGAAGATGAAGAGTTGTTCCGTCAGTTCTCCGTGCTGGTGGAGCGAGCGAAGCCCTTTTACCGCTATATTGGGAGTCGGGGACCTTCCTTCTATGTGACGCATGCCCCTTGCCGCAATAAGTATATCGGGAAGCTGGATACGAATTCGCTGCGCCATCAGCGCAACTTCCGGCTGGACCGTGAGTCGGCGTACGAGCAGCAGCTTGACTTCCTGAAGGAGGAGGCGGAGGGAAATCATCCGTTCCATCTGTTCGGACATATTGCCGCCAAGCAGACGTTCCGCATCAAGAACAAATTACATCTAGATACGGGGGCGGTGCATGGGAACGGGCTGACTTCTGTCTTTATAACCTTCAAGCCGTTCTACAAAAGCCATAAATCCCGCCAGCAGCAGCAATTGCCGGAAGAATTGCCGGTTCTCTTCCGCGAAGTGAGCTCGGTCTCAGTGGAGGAGCTGGATGCGGAGTCCATGCGCAGACTGCATTATTCCTCGAAGAATAAGGTTAACTTCATCTCCGGGACGATGTCGCCTGCGGATAAGGATGAACTAGCAGGCGAGCTGGAGTCACTGCGCAAGGGTCTGGATTATTTTGCCGGGCGCGGGGTATCTGAGGTGGTCCTTCAGCCTAAGTATATGGGATCCCGCTGTACGGTGTATCTGTACCAGGACGTGGAGCATTGTTATGCGGTTAGCCGTAATGGCTATAAGGTCAAGGCCGTAGATCTGACGCCGGTCTATGAAGTATTGCTGGAGCGGTTCGGAGCGTATATGCGTGAGCAAGGCATCCGTGTGCTGCTGCTGGACGGGGAGCTTCTACCCTGGAAGGCGCTGGGAGAAGGGCTGATTGAACGCCAGTTCCAGCCCATTGGGCGGGCACTGGAGAACGAGCTCGCATTCCTGAGAGAGCACGGGTTCGAGGAATCGCTCGGTGAGCTGATTCAGGCGTATGAAGCGAGCGGGTTCGAGCAGGACCAGCATCATCTGGCCAAAGAAGCGCTCAACAAGAGCTACGGCGCGCACGTATACCAGACCTATAAGCATGTGCGCAGCATACGGGATGCCTATGTGGAGCTTGACCAGCGGGACGAGGCGTACCAGGTGTATAAGCAGCAGCTGGAGCTGTATGCGGGGGATGCGGAGCTGGATTATAAGCCTTTTGCCATTCTGAAGGAAGTGCTGGAGAGCGGGGAGGAACGGGTGCCTGAGGGGGTAACCTCGGAGCAGTACCGCTTCCTGAATGACGACGAAATTCTGGTGCTGGACCTGCAGGAGTCGGAGGCTTACAGCCGGGCCGAGGAATATTTCGCGACCATAACAGTTGAACGGCAGATGGAGGGGATCGTGATCAAGCCGGAGCAGGAGCAGCCGGGAGTAGTCCCTTATCTGAAGGTCCGCAATCCCGGGTACCTGTCGATCATCTACGGCTACGATTACCGGTTCCCGCACAAATATGCCAAGCTGATGAAGCAGAAGAATATCGCACCTAAGCTGCGCACTTCCCTGGCTGAGCACCGGCTGGGTAAGCAGATGCTGGAGATTAAGCTGGAGGATATTTCGGCGGACAACAGCACCTACAAGCAGATTGCCGCGAACCTGTTGTTCGAGGTGACGAAGGAGAAGGAAATCGATCCGAGGTTATAAAATGGTGAGGCAGGCCGCCGGGAAGCTCCCGGCAGTCTGCCTTATTTTGTTATAGAGGGGATGATGGTTTACACCTGCGGAGGACATGTGGCTGATTGCACCGGCGTACAGGCCAGATGTAATCGAAAAACCGATTACAATGGGCCGGGCGGAGGCGAGGGGACCGAATGTAATCGAAAAACCGATTACAATGGGCCAGGCGGAGGTGCGCGGACCGAATGTAATCGAAAAACCGATTACAATGGGCCAGGCGGAGGTGCGCGGACCGAATGTAATCGAAAAACCGATTACAATGGGCCGGGCGGAGGCGAGCGGATCGAATGTAATCGAAAAACCGATTACAATGGGCCAGGCGGAGGTGCGCGGACCGAATGTAATCATGGCGGCATGGTTCTCTCCCGCTCTAAGTTAAATGTTAACTATATCAAGAATGCTGGTATGATGAACAAGCCCAAAAGAGCTAAAATGTAACAAACCGCCACATTCCTGCAAGAAAACGCAGAATGATGGTCAAGATGCTTCCGGGATAATAATATGGGTGTTGAGAGGAGGCAGTGCCAGTTGGAAATCAGATTTGAAGCAGACAGCGGGATGGACCGGGGATGGGCTAAGATCGTTACGCATCCGGCAGAACAGGAGCAATGGAAGCGCCTTGAAGCTGCCCTTCAGGCAGAAGAGAAACGGATCACCGTCATCAATGCCAGCAATAATCGCCAGGTCACTCTGGAAGCAGGCAAGGTTGCTGTCATAGAGGCGGAGAGCCGGATGTGCAGTGTGCGGCTGATTACCGGAGAGAGGTACCTGCTGAACACAAGGCTGAAGTTCGCGCTGGATGCGCTGGATACACCAGGGGTCATCAAGATTAACAACCAGACCATTATCAATACCCGATACACTAAAGAGTGTTGCCGACTTGAAGTATACCTTAAAAAAAGAAGGAGAGCGTCCCGCGGGGCTGCTCTCCTTCTTCGTATATATGCTATGCCGTTCCTTGGACCGGCTTGAAGTTAACCCATCACAACCAGCACTTCGTTCTCTGCCGCCATCCGGGACACCGGAATCAGGTTGCCCCCGATCTCTTCGCCGTTGATGACGATGCGGGAGACGCCTTTCTGGACGCCGTTCTTGTTCTCGACCTGGATGTTCAGCTTCTTCCCGCGGAATTCGCGCACCATGGAGAAGTCGGTCCAGTCCGAAGGGACGCACGGGTCCAGACGGAGGCCGTCCTTCTGCGGCTGAACGCCCATAATGCCCTCAGCCAGCGAGACCATGACAGTGGAGGCCGTGCCTGTCAGCCAGTGGACATGGGCCCGGCCCTGATAAGGGCTATCCTTGGACTCCACGAATTGGCCATGGACATAAGGCTCCAGCTTACGGACCTCCGCATGGTCGTTCATCGTGGCCGGACTGCAGTTCAGGAAGTACTCGAACGCGCGCTCACCGTTGCCGATCACCGTCTCCGCCAGGATGAGCCAGCCCTGCGGCTGGCTGAAGATGCCGCCGTTCTCCTTCGTAGAGGCATTGAACAGTGCCATCAGTGCAACCGGCAAGCCATATTTGCGGAATGGCGGGTAGAACAGCATCGTGCCGTAATCGGTCCGCAGATTGTCATAGACCTTGTCCATGGCAAGCTTGGCCTGTTCCGGGCGGGCTGCGCCGCTGAGCACCGACCAGCTCTGCGGATTGAGCCAGATTCGGCCCTCATCGTTCTCCCAGGAGCCGATGGTATAGTTGTCCTCGGTGAAGCCGCGGACGAATTGATCGTTCTCCCAGGCATACTTCTGGATATTGCCGTCCAGCTCCTCCAGCAGGCCTTGCGCCCACGCAGCATCCTCCGGCTTGTTCTTGTTCTCCGCAATGCCCATGAATACCTTGAAGCCCATGTATAACTGGAAGGCCACAAACAGCGATTCACCCTTGGCGCCAAGCCGCAGACAGTCATTCCAGTCGGCATGGAGGCCGACCGGCATCCCATGCGCACCCATCCGGTCCAGGCTGAATTGCAGCGCTTGCCGCAGATGCTCGTACACCGTTGCTTCGCCCTTATCGGAGTAAGGAATGACCTCATCGGTGAAGTCCCAGTTCCCGCTTTCATTTAAGTATTTGATCACTGTCGGGAACAGCCACAAGGCATCGTCGGCCCGGTAGTGGGGATGTCCGGTCTCCCGCACATACTCAGGGTCGTCCGGTGTTCCCTCATGGCCCGGATTATGGTCGAATTTCACCAGCGGCAGCCCGCCGCCGTTAGATACCTGGGCAGAGATCATCAGCCGCAGGCGTTCGAGAGCCATCTCATGATCGAGATGGATAATGCCCTGAATATCCTGCACCGTATCCCGGTAGCCGAGCCCGTTGCGCAGGCCGGAGTACTGGAAGGAGGCGGCGCGCGACCAGATGAAGGTGATGAAGCATTGATATGCGTTCCAGGTGTTGATCATATGGTTCAGGTTGCTGCTTGGAGTCTGCACCTGGAAGCGGTTAAGCTTGCTATGCCAGAAGGTCTTCAGTTCTTCAAGCTCCCGGTCTACAACCGATAAGTCCTGGTAATGGCTAAGAATGCCGGAGGCCCCCTCTTCATCATATTGTCCCAGCAGGAAGGCAATTTCCTTCTCTTCTCCCGGCTGCAGCTCCACATTCATCTGCAGGGCGCCGCAGGCATTGGCATTGTAGTTCAGTGAGTTCGAGCATTGCCCGTTCTCCACGGAGAGCGGATTCCCGTAGCTGCGGTAATCTCCAAGGAATGTATCGCGGTCTCCGTCATAACCGGCCACCTCTGCTCCGGCCGCGCCGAAGAATCTCCAGGTCTGCTCTCCCGCGATATTTTCATTGATGACTTGAAGAATTTTATCGTGCTTGAAGTAGGTCCGGGAAATAAACAGCGTGTATTGCAGGTTTACGGTATCTTGCTCATAGTTGTTGTCATTGGTGAACTCGGCGAAGCCGAAGAGAGCCAGCTTACGCGGAGTGATGCCGTCATTGCGGATTTTCATGCGCCATACTTCATAGGTTTTGTTCATCGGTACGTAGTATAAGGACTCGGTATGGATGTTGTCATAATCTGAGACGATGTTCGTGTATCCGGTTCCATGATGGCAGACGGACTTGTATTGCTCCAGATCCTTGCCTACCGGCTGCCAGGAGCCGGACCAATAATCGCCGTTCTCCAGATCTTTGACATAAATGTAGCGCCCAGGCTCGTCCTTGGAGTTGAAATGATAGCGGATATGCCGTCCGTTGGCCCCGGATTTCACGAAGCTGTAGCCTCCGGCATTGCCTGAGATAATCGCACCGTATTCCGGCGAGCCGAGATAGTTGGCCCAGGGAGCAGGCGTATTCGGCTTTGTAATCAGGTACTCTTTGTTCTTGTCGTCAAAATGACCGTATTGCATAACCATTCCTCCTCATGATAGATGACAGGCAGGGTTATGAACGCGCGTTCATAAATGACCGAAGAATCCCGCCCAATTCCATTATAAGACAATTGGGGGCTGACAATATACCCTATATTTGAGAAAAAAACAAACAGTAGAGTCTTTTTATAGCAGTTTCCTATATTTGAATGGGAGTATGGTGTTGATAAGATTAAGAGGAAGGAGGAGTGCACGATGAGTATGAAGCAATGGTCTGAAGATACGATATTCTACGATTTAAACGGTGATTGGTCTATTCGAAGAGCAGAGCCCAAGGAGTGGGGCGTATATTGCTCCGTCTACTATAACATGGAGTATAACGGTTTTTTTAGAGAGGAAAGCTATGCGAATCCGCGCAGAAATGCCTTTTGGATATACAAGGGGGAGAGCAAAATCGGCGGAGTCCGGATGTCACCGAATGTGATCTACCATCTCTTTGTAATCCCGCCATTTAACGATACATTCAGAGTGCTCAAGCAGCTTAAAAAGCTGTTGATCGAGTGGTCTGACCGGAAGGAGCCCATACGAGCCTATGAAATTCTGCCGGATCAGGTTCAGCTGTATGCCCGGGCAGGCTTTTGGCCGGATGAGTTCAGATGCCGCTGGATGCAGCGGCCTACAGAATATTTCCAAGTGAATTGGGAGGATAATCTGAGGATTGAGAGTCCTGAAGTGGAGGTAACCGAGGCAGGGGGCAAACGGTTCATCCTTGCAGAAGAGATTGCCCGCTGTGATTTTGAGAGCTTTCGAGGCGGACTGGATGCAACCCGGAGGAAGCAATTTGCTTTAGAAGATTTTGTACCCGGTGAAGATCCTAATTACTCCAATGAAATATTGACGCAGGCTTCCACGTTGGTATTCGATAACGCGACTGATCAGCTCATTGCCAATTGCAGGTTGTGTCTACAGGACGGCGTGGCCGCAGTCTATAGCATTGGCGTTAATCCTGCTTATCGTGGGAGAAGACTGGCTACACGCATGCTGCAAAGAGCCCTCACCACTCTGAAGGGTTCTTATCCGCTGCTGAGATTGTATGTAATGGAAGGAAATGAAGCGGAATCTATGTACTACAATCTCGGGTTCATGCCCGGGGTGCAGGAGATTCAGAAGATGTATATTTCGTCGGATTAACCGAAATAAGCGATCCGCAGGATCAGCCAAGGCACCCTTAGGGGTGTCTTTTTTAATTATAAATAGGAATGATAGCAAAAAGTGAAAGGGAATTCGCAATTATGCAATGATATTTGTCACAAAAAAGGAGGATTGTAGAGTTAATGTAGAGGACTGTCGGATACTATTAGAAACTAAGAGATTATTATACACAACCTGCCGGTATCCGTATCTTACGATTTGGTGAACGCCTGCATAGGAAGGGAGGAATTTACAGGTAACAGGCAAGCGGTCTATGAACAATAGGAAGTGTCGGCTGATTCCATACAAGTCCCATTAGATGAGGAGTACACAAAAAGATGACAACATCGAAGAAATGGAATAAAGGATGGTCACGCACTCTGGCCGCCTCTTTATCAATTGCGCTGGTCACCGCCAACTTTGCGGTGCTTGGGCCAGTGGCCCATGCGGCTGTAGCGGAGAATGATGGTTCGGAACAAATTTTCACTTCGGATAAGTACCGGAGCTTCACCAAGGATGGCGGAGCAGTAAAATTAACCTTCCCGGAGCTCTTTATCACCGCAGATGCGGGTGAAATGATGACAGGGGCTACGGTTGTCATTAACGGATATAAAGCGGGCGATCAGATGATATTCGCCACATCCGGTACAGGAATTACAGTTGCGACTAGCGGGGGCAACGGAGCCTATATCTTAACAGGCAACGCGCCGGTTGAAGTCTATCAGCAGGTATTGGAGAATGCCCAATTTACGATGACCACTTCCGGCGAACGTAGTCTGACCTTTGGTCTTGGCCCTGTTCTTGCCTTTAATAAGAATGGTCACTTCTATGAGTATGTTACAGATCCAAGCGTGAAGTGGACGGATGCCCGGGTGAAGGCCGAACAGCGGACCTATTATGGCCGCCAAGGGTATCTGGCGACGATTACCGGCCCGGATGAGAACGCTTTTATTGCGGAGAAGGCTAGAGGGATTGGTTGGGTTGGCGGGAAAGATGTAGCTCGTTCCGAGGATACGAACGGAAGGGCCAATACACGTGTGTTCGCCTTGCAGAACAACAAATATAATGGTTATGGCGATTGGCGCTGGGTAACCGGACCTGAAGGAAAGCTGCAGTACGAAGGCAAATCCGGGCTTCCTTTCTATAAGGGGTACAACGCTAATGGTGGAAGAAATGATTCTGCCACAGTGACGGATCTTACTTATGGGATTGGTACTAACCATATCATGCATAACAACTGGGATGCAGGAGAGCCGAATGACTCTACCTACGAACATGTGGTGCACATCTTTGCAAGCGGAAAGTGGAATGACTATCCAATAGATAACAGGGTTGATGCTTATCTTGTGGAATATGGTGGTATGCCAGGCGATGCGAACTCCAGTATTAGTACTACTATAACATTAGTAGACAAAACCCCGCTGAAGCAGGACAACGATACAGCAGAGGGTTATCTCGGTCTGGAGCCGCAGGTCTATACGAAGGCTTCTCTGGCAGTGCTCAAGGATGCATCGGATGCAGCCAAGGCGGTCCTTGATGATGACCATGCTTCCCCTGAAGAGGTTGAGGCCGCCCGCAAGGGTCTGGCGGATGCCATTGCCGGATTGGTGAAGCAGCCGCCAGTGGCTGATAGCGCAAGCTATACAGAGGGCAGCAACAACCAGGTATCCATTAAGTTCGACAAGCCGGTTAAGTTCAATGATGGCGATGCTGACCCTACGGATGACTTCAGAGTGACACTGGACGGAAAAGTGGTGGATGTTACGAACGCTGTAGTATCCGACCAAGATCCTAGTGTCATCATTCTGACCCTGGCCAGCCCGTTGTCCAATGACCCTGTGGTTCGAATCGAATATGATGCCGCAGAGTCGGCAATTCAGGCTCAGACTTCCGGGAAGGAGCCAGTGTCCGACTTTACGCTTATTGCGAACGGACCGTTCGGGGATTCCTTGGAGATTGAAACGCCTGCTAAGGGAACCGAGGTATATGGAGCAGATCTGCCGCTTCCTGTAACTGGACAAGCTGCACTTGATTCGGTGGTTACGGCTGCTGTATATAAAGTGGACGTCCACCCGAATGCACATCTGTTCGATCTTGAGGTAGGCATTACCGTAACCGATGATGTCTATAAGTGGGACACCAAGCTGCCGGGACCGCTGGCACCGGGCTCCTACCATGTGGCGGTGACTTCGACCAAAACATTCGGCGATGAAGTAAGAACAGAAACGAAGCTGGTCCCGTTCACTGTACCACAGCTGGAATTGACCCATGTGGCGGTAAACGAAGGCCAGCCGGATCACGCTGTATTGACATTCAATCAGCCTGTTGGCTCTGCGTTGACCGATGGGGATTTCACCGGGCTGACCATCGATGGCCGGAAGGTTATTGCTGTGAAGTCGGTGCAGGGCGATAAAGTGGAAGTCGTTTTGGAGGAAGCGCTTGGTCCGGATGATGCATTGATCGTAGGGTACGATCCTGCTGCCGGTAATGTTACGGCTGAAGGCAACGTCCTGAATGAATTGAAGCCGATTCAGGCCGGTGAGCAGTCCGGCATTTCGAAGGATAACAATGTGATTCCGCTTCAGCTCGTTGCTGCTTATCCCGAAGCGGGGCAGCTCAAGCTGGTGTTCAACAAGCCGATCAACGATCTGACCGATCTGGCCGGGTTCACTTACGGCGGCGTGCCGCTTAAGGAGCCTTTTGAAATTAACGGCAATGAACTGATCGTGTCCATTCCTTCTGATTCTAAGGGTGGCCTGCTCAGTTACGACCCAGAACACGGAAGTGTGACCGAGAATGGAAATAAGCATAACCCGCTTACGGGATTGCAGCCGGGGATTGATCTCGGCGGAGACGGCAAATATATCGCAGACGCCGGCAAGCTGCCGGAGAACGGGCTGGGATTGAGTGCCGGGGATAAGCCGGTATCCTTAAGTCCGGGCTTCCAGCCCGACGTACCAAGCGGCTATCTGGCAACCGTACCTAATGAGACGGATTCCATCGCCTTGAATCTTGCTCCGGCAGGAGATAAGGATACACTACGCAAGGTAACCCTGAATGGGGTAGAGGTTCCTGACGGGGACTGGAGCAAGCTGCCGCTTCAGGAAGGGCTGAATACCATCCAGGTGGATATTGTGGATGCGAAGAACCCGGGCATTAAGCTTGGACAATATCAAATTCAGGTCATCCGCGCCAGCGGGAAGCTGGTTTCGCTTGAGCCTTCCAGCGGCACCCTACAGCCGGAGTTCAAGCCTGAAACTGACAAGTATGAAGCAACTGTTAGCAACAGTGTGTATGAGATTTCCCTTAAGCCGTTTACCCTGGACCCAGGGGCTGTAGTAACGCTCAGCATTGCGGGCGAAGCTCCTGTACAGGTGAAGAGCGGCGACTGGAGCGCAGCTCTCCTGCTGAAGGTAGGGAAGAATGAGGTTGTTGTCACCGTCAAGGATTCCGCAGGCGGAACGAACACCTACACCGTAACTATCACCAGACAAGAGCCTGCTCCATCAGGCGGAGGTTCCGCTCCGGCGCCAGCAGCGCCTGAAACATCCAAGACCGAAGTGATTCAGGTGGATGTGGCCATCGGCGGAGCCAATGCGGCGGGTATCACGAAAGTGCCGGTTCAGCGCACCACTCAGAGCAATGGCACAATCACCGATCTGGTCCGCTTCACCAAGGATAAGGCTGAAGAAGCGGTGAAGAAGGCGAAAGAGACGGGACAAAGCATTGCCCGTGTAGTCATCCCGGATGCGGCGGACAATGTCAGCGAAGTGAATGTCCAGATTCCGGCGGAGACCGCCAAATTGCTGAAAGAGAACGGAATTATACTGGAAATCTATACGGAGAACGCGATTGTGCGTGTTCCGAACGAATCGCTGGAAGGCATCGGACAAGACTTCTATTTCCGGCTGGTGCCGGTGAGAAATGCAACAGAGCGGAATGAAATCGAGAAGAGAGCCACACTCGAAGCTGTGGTCCGTGAAGTGGCCAAGGATAACAAAATTGAAGTGGTCGCCAGACCGATGACCATCGAGACGAACCTGTCCAGCCGGGCGGTAACCCTGATCCTGCCGCTAAGAGATGTGAAGCTGCCTGCGAATGAAGCGGCGCGTAATGCATTCCTGGCACAGCTCGGTATCTTCATTGAACATACCGACGGCACGAAAGAGGTTGTCAAAGGCAAAGCGGTTACCTATAAAGAGGGACTGCTTGGACTGGAATTCTCGGTAAGCAAATTTAGTACCTTTACGATTATCAACTTCAATAATCAGTCGCCTGCTACGCATGTATCCTATATCGTTGGCTTCCCGGATGGCGAATTCAAGCCGGACGACCGGGTGACGCGCTCGCAGATGGCACTCATGCTTGCCCGGAATCTGGGCTATGATGCCAATGCGGCTGTAGGCACGCCTCCCTTCCCGGATGTGGCTGTCCGTCATTATGCGGCAGCAGCCATTGCCTTCGTGAATGCACAGGGCGTGATGAAGGGTGATCCGGCCGGGAAATTCCGGGGGAATGCACCGATTACGAGAGCAGAGATGGCCGCTGCTGCTGCCAACTACCTGAAGCTTGCAGTACCGGCTGAGGGTCAATCGAGCTTCAACGATACAACTGGACATTGGGCTCAGGCGGTAATTGAAGCCAACGTGTCGGCAGGCCTGCTTAAGGGCTACCCGGACGGCAGCTTCAAGCCGAATGCTTATCTGACCCGTGCGGAAGCTGTAGTCATTGTTAATCAGATGTTCGACCGCGGCCCGCTCCATGGAGCAGATGCGGTGAAATTCCCGGATGTCTCCAAGAATCATTGGGCCTACCTGGATATCCAGGAGGCTGTCATCGACCATCAGTACCGGATCGACAGTGAACAGAAGGAACAACGGGTTACAGAATAAATGGATAGGGGTTGGAGGAGAGATCATTCTCCTCCAACCCCTAAATCATTAAATTTGAAGTATAATGGTTATAACACTGTACCGATTTCCAGTTGCGAAGGAGATCCGAATGAGAGCAATCCTGATTGACGATGAAGAATTGGCACTTAAGGCTTTGGAACGCCAATTGCATGCGCTTGGGTGTTTTGAGATTATCGGCAAATATACCGATCCGCTGCAAGGACAGCAAAAGGTGGAGGAGACCGGGACCGATATTGTGTTTCTCGATATCCATTTACCGGAGCTGAGCGGGATTGAGCTGGCGGAACGGCTGTTGGAACGCAGGCCCGATCTGCAGGTTGTATTCGTAACGGCATATGATAAGTATGCGATCAAGGCTTTTGAGCTGAATGCCCTGGACTATTTGCTTAAGCCGATTCATATGGACCGCCTGAAGCTTACAGTTCGAAGATTGAATGCTCAGCAGCAGCCTGGCCTGGCAGCCCGGGCGGCTTCAGCGCAGACAAGCTGGAGGATGCTAATGCTCGATGCCTTCCGGATCTATGAAGGCGCGCAGGAGCTTGCACCGCTGCAATGGAGAACGGCGAAGGCGCAGGAAATCTTCTTTTATCTGCTGCATCATCGCGGCAAAGTAGTCAGTAAAGCTACCCTGATTGAGCTGCTGTGGGCTGATTTTGATCCGAACAGGGCCTATCCGCAGTTATATACCGCTGTGTACCATATCCGCAAAATGCTGGAGCCCTTCAGCAGAGAACGGATTCTCCTGCAAAATACGGCGGACGGCTATCTGCTCAAGCTGGATGGCATCTGCCTGGACGTTGATGAGTTTGACCGCTTTATCCAAGCGGGGGTAGAGCTAGCGAATGATACACTGCCTGAATATGAACGAATCCTGAAGCTGTTCAAAAGCGAATATCTGGAGGGGTACGATTATGTGTGGGCGGAGCTTGAACGGCAGAGATTTCAGCTGCAGTGGATTCGGCTCAAGCTGAATCTGGTCCGCTGGTATATGGGCGAAGCAGAATATGAACAGGCCTTCAAGCATATTGAACAGGTATGCACCCGCTATCCGTTAGAGGAGCAGGCGCAATTATTGTACATGCAAATATCGGACAGAATGGGCTTTCATTTTCTCGTGCAAAGACAATATGTCATGCTGGAAACGGCCATGGAAGCAGAGGTTGCTGAGAAGCCGAGCCGGGAGATTGTCAAATGGTATAGGGATTGGGACAACAAGCGTCAAAAAGGGTGAGTCCGTGGATTCATCCTTTTTGCCCTATCTAAATTATGATATATTTAATCTTGAATGAACTTGTTCTGCAAAGACCCGACGAAGGAGCACCCCATGACCCAATTTGTCTACAAGCAGATTATTGCTGATCTCAAAACGAAGATCTTTGCCGGGCAGTACGCCGATATGAAGCTGCCGGATGAGCGCAGTCTCAGCGAGGCGTATCAGGTTAGCCGCAGTACCATCAAGCGTGCGCTGATGAAGATGGAGAGCTCGGGCATTATTTTCAAGAAACGCGGCTCCGGCACCTTCATCAATCCGTTATACATAAAGAACGATTCGATCTTCAATTACGAGGGCTCTAATCTGGGGGTGTCGGATAATTTCCAGATGCACGGCAAGAAGCCGGAGATCAAGGTGCTGAGCTTCGAGGTCATCCGCCCCACGGAGGAGCTTCAGCGGGATTTGTTCCTGATGCCCCATGATTTCGTATATAAGATCGTGCGTCTGCGCCTGTTCGAAGGTGCGCCCTTCATGATTGAGACGGGATATATTCCGATCAAAATTGTGCAAAATCTCGACCAGACGATTATCGAGGGCTCGATTTTTCATTATCTGGAGGAGTCGCGCAATCTGGCGGTGACCAAATCCTTTTTGTCTATTTTTGCCGAGCCTTCTCTGCCGAATGACCAGGAGCTGCTCCATCTGAAGGAGAATGAACCCGTTGGGATCATGGAGGGGATCTTCTTCCTGGATAACGGCACGCCGTTTGAATTCTCGCACATGCGCTTCCATTATGAGTATCTGAAGTTCAATACGTTCGTGTCTGTGCATTGACGCATGGACGGCGTAAACAGCATAACTGAGGTATAGCAGGCCGGGAGGAGTCCCGGTCTTTTTGTGTTTTTTATAGATAACAAATTAATCCATATTTATAAAAATGATCATCTTTTTGTGCTTGATTTGCAGCGAATTTCATACTATGTTCAAAATTTCACAATATTGGACCGTATTAATTTCTAAAAAGATTGAATTTCTGAAATGCCGATGTATGATGTAACTGTAGAAGTGATACATTCAATTTACAAAGAAAAAGATTAGGGAGTGGAAGACATGGGATTAACAATCGAACAGGTGGATTATTCCTCCAAAACGTATCTGGCAAAGCTTGACGCTTACTGGCGCGCAACGAACTACATCTCCGTAGGCCAGCTTTATTTGAAGGATAACCCGTTGTTAAGAGAACCGCTGAAGGATGCAGACGTTAAAGTGAAGCCGATCGGACACTGGGGAACTATCCCTGGGCAGAACTTTATCTATGCGCATCTGAACCGTGTAATCACTAAATATGATCTCAACATGTTCTATATTGAAGGCCCGGGCCATGGCGGTCAGGTGATGGTGTCGAACTCTTATCTGGACGGAAGCTACACCGAAATCTACCCGCAGATCACTCAGGATATCCCTGGTCTGAAAAAGCTGTTCAAGCAGTTCTCTTTCCCTGGCGGTGTTGCCTCCCATGCTGCTCCTGAAACACCTGGATCGATTCACGAAGGCGGCGAGCTGGGTTATTCCCTGTCGCACAGCGTGGGTTCGATTCTGGATAATCCTGACCTGATCTCCGCAGTAGTTGTAGGTGACGGAGAAGCAGAGACCGGCCCGCTGGCCGCTTCCTGGCTGTCCAACCGGTTCATCAACCCGATTACAGACGGTGCTGTATTGCCGATTCTGCATTTGAACGGCTTCAAGATCAGCAACCCGACCATCCTGTCCCGGATGAGCAGAGAAGAATTGACCGCCTATTTCGCCGGAAACGGATGGGAAGCCTTCTTCGTAGAAGGCGAGAACCCGGATCTGATGCACCCGGAAATGGCTAAAGTGCTGGATACGATCGTAGAGCGCATTGCCGCCATTCAGAAGAATGCCCGCGAGAATAACGATACTGCACGCCCTGTATGGCCAATGCTGGTCTTCCGTACGCCTAAGGGCTGGACGGGTCCAAAAGCATGGGACGGTGTGCCGAATGAAGGCTCCTTCCGTGCCCACCAGGTGCCGATTCCGGTTGACCAAAAGAACATGAAGCATGCTCCGGCCTTGCTTGAATGGCTGAACAGCTACAGACCTGAAGAACTGTTCGACGAGAACGGCCGCCTGAACGCAGATCTGGCTGAAATTCTGCCAACCGGCGACAGACGTATGGGCATGAACCCGGTAACCAATGCCGGCAAGCTGATCAAAGATCTGCACAAGCCGAACTTCCGCAACTACACTCTCGATAATTCTGCTCCAGGCCAAGTGATTGCGCAGGATATGGCCGTGCTGGGGAAATACCTGAAAGAGGTTGTTACCCTCAACGAAGAGAACCGCAACTTCCGTATTTTCGGACCGGATGAGACTATGTCTAACCGACTGGGACCTGTATTCGAAGTGACCAAGCGCCAATGGATGGATGCCATTCAGGAACCGCAGGATGAATTCCTTGCTCCATACGGCCGTGTCATTGACTCCCAGCTGTCTGAGCATCAAGCTGAAGGGATTCTGGAAGGTTATGTCCTGACTGGACGCCACGGTTTCTTCGCCAGCTATGAAGCTTTCCTGCGCGTGGTTGATTCAATGATCACCCAGCACTTCAAGTGGCTGCGCAAGGCAACAGATCAGACCTGGAGAGAAGATATTCCTTCACTGAATGTGATTGCCACATCGACAGTGTTCCAACAGGACCATAATGGCTATACCCACCAAGATCCGGGTCTGCTTGGCCATCTGGCTGACAAGAAGCCTGAGTTCATCCGTGAGTATCTGCCGTCTGATGCGAACAGCCTGCTGGCTGTGTTCGACAAGATCCTGAATGACCGCCAGAAGATCAACCTGATCGTATCCTCCAAGCATCCGCGTCCGCAGTGGTTCTCGGCAGACGAAGCGCAGGAGCTGGTGGACAAAGGCCTCAAGATCATTGACTGGGCCAGCACCGACAAGGGCGGAGAGCCGGATCTCGTCATCGCTTCTTCCGGTACTGAGCCTACAATGGAAGCCTTGGCTGCCATCTCGATCCTGCATGAGAAGCTGCCTGAGCTGAAGATCCGTTATATTAACGTAGTCGATCTGCTGAAGCTGAGAAGCCAGAAGCTTGATCCGCGCGGGTTGTCTGACGAGGAGTTTGATCAATTTTTCACAAAAGATAAACCGGTCATCTTCGCCTTCCACGGCTATGAAGGCCTGATCAAGGACCTGTTCTTCGACCGCCACAACCATAACCTGCATGTGCACGGCTACCGCGAGAATGGCGATATCACTACACCGTTCGATATGCGTGTACTCAACCAGATGGACCGCTTCGACCTCACGAAGGAAGCTGTCCTGAGCCTGCCGGAAGCAAGCAAATATCAGGCTATCGCAGACGAGATGGATGCTATGGTGCAGAAGCATCACGCGTACATCCGCGAAGAAGGCATCGACCTTCCAGAGGTGGAGAGCTGGGTATGGAAGGCTTTGAACTAAGGGCAGGATGATAGTGTTATTTCATTAATAATATAGTAAGCTTCAATCAGGGAGCGCTCCGGGGTCAGATAATGGCTGCGGGGCGCTTTTTGTGTCCAGTGAATGGAGTTGGATTATGGTCTCCAGGACCTCCGGGATCGATGAGTTCTCCCGCGGCAATGCCTTCTTCCGCTGCCCCGCGGTAAGTACAGGCACACCGCCCCGCCCATTCATCTCCACCATATGTTTCCAGTAGCGCTTCGGCATTAGTGAGGAACGCAGCCGGTCGCTCTTGCGCTCCTTGATGCCGATGGCATGGTAGAAGCCGGTCCATAAGCGGCGGTACGCCTCCTCCGTCTCATCGGGCTCGGGCGGGGTCCATCCGCTTAAGGGCACGATGGCCTCCCGTCCGGGCTCATGAATCAGCGCCGCCCCGTGGGTCTGGTCGTAGATCATGAAGCTCTCCCCCTGGAACCGGTCGCAAAAATGCTCCTGAATTACAGGCAGCACATAACCTTGCGGCTCAATGACTGCGGCCATGACCGGGCCGTATACAGAGAAGCGGACGAATCCCGTGTACAGATGTGCTTCATGGCGGAGCTGCTGAACGGCCTTCATCAGACTATTAACAGTATCATCGGCCAGCATATTCATTACCTTGCGGCCATGCTTGAAGCCGAGATACAGGAAATTCAGCAGCAGCATTTCCTTGTCGGGGGCGCAGCTCCAGAAGCTCAGGCGCACCAGCTCCTCGGCTTCGCGGCTGATCCGCAGCGGCAGGGACTTCAGTACCCGCGCGGCCTTGTCCTTGTCGGTCTCAATCCACTTGGCTTCCAGCAGCAGGCCAATTTCCCCGCCCTCAGCATGAATCGCCAGCGGGATCTCCTTCCAGGCATAGCTCTCAAATACACAGCACAGCAGACCCTCGAAGCTTCCGTCATAGGTGTACGCCAGTGCGGACGGCTTGAACATCAGGCCTTCGCCCCCTTATTGATGCTGTTCCAGTCACCGGCTGCGGGCAAGGTGGAGAGGTTGAAGTCATCGAACAGCGTGAGCTGTTCCACCTGCGGTTGCTGGAGCGCGAACTGCTCCCCGGACATGAGTGAGCGAAGCAGCGTATGTTCGCTTACCTTCAGTCCCTCCAGCGGCTTATCCTTGCAGGTGATGACGAACTGGGCGCGCTTCAGAACCACTCCCAGCTTCTTCAGCGCATGGAAATCAAGCGATCCGGCCCGTCTGGCCTTTACGATCCGCTGTGCACTTCTTACGCCAATGCCGGGTACACGCAGCAGCATTTCGTACGGAGCGCGGTTGATCTCAACGGGGAACTGCTCCCTGTGGTTAACGGCCCAGCTGCATTTGGGGTCCAGCAGCGGGTTGAAGTTCGGTACGGCCTCATCCAATAATTCATTCGCCTTGAAGCCGTAGAAGCGCAGGAGCCAATCGGCTTGATAGAGCCGATGTTCCCGCAGCAGCGGCGGCTTGGTGTCCAGAGCGGGCAGGAGGGAATCCTCCACAACCGGGGTATAGGCAGAGAAGAAGACGCGCTTGAGCGAGTATTTGCGGTATAGGCCTTCCGTCAGATTAAGGATCTGGTAATCCGTATCGGGTGTTGCCCCCACGATCATCTGGGTGCTCTGTCCGGCCGGAGCGAAGCGGGGTGCGTGATTATACCGGACGATATCGGAGCGGTTCTCCTTGATCCGGCTGCTAATCAGCCCCATCGGCTTCAGGATGGATACCTTGCTCTTATCGGGAGCAAGCCGTCCTAGGCTTTCCTGCGAGGGCAGCTCAATATTGACGCTCATGCGGTCGGCGAGCAGCCCCAGTCTGGACAGCAGGACTTCGTCTGCTCCAGGGATGGCTTTTACATGAATATAACCGTTGAAATGATAGACATTGCGCAGCAGCTCAAGTGCAGCAATTAACTGCTCGGTGGTGTAGTCCGGACTGCGCATAATGCCTGAGCTAAGGAATAGTCCTTCTATATAATTACGGCGGTAGAATTGCATGGTGATATCTGCGATCTCTTCGGGGGTGAAGGCCGCCCGGCGGATGGGGTTGGACTTGCGATTGATGCAGTACGCACAATCATACACACAGCCGTTGGTCATAAGTACCTTGAGGAGCGAAATACAGCGGCCGTCCGCCGCGAAGCTGTGACAGATGCCCATCGCGGAGGTGTTGCCCAGTGCCCAGGCCTGACCCTTGCGGTCCGAACCGCTTGAAGTGCACGCCACATCGTATTTGGCTGAAGCGGTCAGAATCTCTAGTTTCTCCATTACATCCACGGTCTCAATCCCCCTCATATGTGAGCATTATATACCGAACGTACGTTCTTGTCAAAAGCACAAACTACCTCACTGGCCGCCTGCAAAATGTATGCGCATTCCTTCTTGTGCTATAATAGAAATTGATGGTTCATGGAATGAGGAATCATACGGTTATTGAAAATCGGGTTAGGAGTGTTGCTGAAGTGAGAGGATATAACATATGGCGGCCCATCATGCTGATTGCGGTTGCGCTGCTGACAAGACAGTTAGTGACAAGTGTGTGCCTGATGTTCGGTATGTCGCAGGAATCGGCAGGCAGTGTAGCCATGCTGGGCATGATCGTTGCCGCTCTTATTATGTACAACCGCATGATGAAGGGCCGCCGCCGCAGATAAAATAAATAGAAGATCCGGACGTATCTATTCAGGCGGAACGGATTGCATAGGAACAGGCTTGAGAGACGCCCGCACAGGTGTCTTTTTATTTTAGAGCGGTGCTTGAATAATATGGCTGGAGCTTATATTCTTAGAAGGATATGCTATATGAAGGACCATACAGATTCAAGGTAACGTACATCCTTGCGGGGAAGGCGTTGTCTATAGAATCAACCCACAGCATGGGAAACGAACATACAGGAGGAAACCAATTGAGTACACAGAACATTGGAGTGCCGTTAGAGGGTTTTGCAGAATTTAGCCGGACGGTAGCCGCAGAAGGTGCGGTACTGCTGAAGAATGAGGGACAGGTGCTTCCGCTGGGTAACGGTGAGAGCGTGGCTGTTTTTGGCAGAATACAGGTGAATTACTACCGCAGCGGTACAGGATCGGGCGGTAGCGTTCACGTTGCATATACGACGAACCTGCTGGATGGACTGCGCAGCAAGAAGAACATTAGCGTGAATGAAGAGCTGGCTGCAGCCTACGAGGCCTGGATCGGGCTGAACCCGTTCGATGACGGCGGCAAGGTATGGGCTGCGGAGCCGTGGAACCAGAAGGAAATGCCGCTTACGGACGAGCTGGTGAAGCAGGCAAGAAGCCAGTCAGCCAAAGCGGTTGTGGTTATTGGACGTACGGCGGGCGAGGATCAGGATAATGCCGATACCGCAGGCAGCTACCGGCTGACGGAAGATGAGAAGGCGATGCTTGTCGCGGTTACGGCTCATTTTGAACAGACGATTGTGGTGCTCAATGTGTCCAATATCATGGATATGAGCTGGGTAAATGACGCTGCTTATGTGAATCCTATCTCTGCTGTGATCTATTCCTGGCATGGGGGCATGGAGGGTGGTCACGCGATTGCCGATGTTCTGGCGGGAGAGGTTACGCCAAGCGGCAAGCTGACGGATACCATTGCCTATTCCATTGATGATTACCCGTCGACCCGCAACTACGGTAACGAGTTCAAGAACCTGTACGAGGAAGATATCTATGTAGGCTACCGTTATTTCGAGACCTTCTGCCCGGATAAGGTTCAGTATGAATTCGGCTACGGGATCTCGTATACGACCTTCAAGCTGGAGCCGGAGGAAGCGAAGCTGGTGGACCAGGCGGGCGAGCCGCAGATTGAAATCGGCGTCACTGTAACGAATACGGGAGCCGTATACGCCGGTAAAGAAGTCGTGCAGGTATATTATGAAGCGCCGCAGGGACAGCTGGGTCAGCCGGCCAAAGCGCTGGCAGCCTTCGCTAAGACCAAGCTGCTGGAGCCTGGTGAGTCTCAGCGCCTTACCGTGAGCTTCCCGCTCCATTCCATGGCTTCCTATGATGACGCCGGAGTGACCGGGCATGCTTCTGCTTATGTGCTGGAAGCCGGTACCTACCGTTTCTATGCAGGCACCAGTGTCAAAGCAGTGTCAGCAGTGCTTCTGGATGGACAAGAAGGCTATGTGCTGGAAGAGCTCAAGGTCGTGGAGCAGCTGGAAGAAGCGATGGCACCTACCGAGAGCTTCATGCGGATGAAGCCGGGTGCCCGCAAGGCAGACGGTTCGTATGAGCTTGTCTCCTCCGAGGTACCTACACGTAAGGTGGATCTGGCGGAGCGGATTGAACGCAATCTGCCGCAGACTCTCGAGCAGACCGGCAATCAGGGATACACCCTGAGAGATGTCCATGACGCAAAAGTCAGCATGAGCACGTTCATTGCCCAGCTAAGCGACCAAGATTTGGCGGCGATTGTCCGGGGCGAAGGGATGAGCAGCCCGCTGGTCACTCCGGGTACGGCTTCGGCGTTCGGGGGCGTCAGCGACAGTCTGTTCAGCTATGGCATTCCGGTTGCTGCTACAGCGGACGGCCCATCCGGTATCCGCATGGACAGTGGAGCGAAGGCTACACAGGTATCGATTGGCACCCTGCTGGCTGCTACATGGAATGCAGAGCTGGTGGAAGCCCTGTATGTCATGGAAGGCCAGGAATTATTGCGCAACCAGGTGGATGCGCTGCTGGGACCGGGGCTGAATATCCGGCGCAGCCCGCTGAACGGGCGCAACTTCGAATATTTCTCCGAAGACCCGCTGATTTCGGGGATCTTCGCTGCTGCATGCACACGCGGAATTATGAAGGGCGGCTCTAATGCGACGCTGAAGCATTTTGCCTGCAACAATCAGGAGAAGCACCGCAGTAAGGTCGATGCTGTCGTATCGGAACGCGCGCTTCGTGAGATCTATCTGAAGGGCTTCGAAATCGCAGTCAAGCAGGGCGGAGCCAACTCGATCATGACCTCCTATAACCCGGTGAACGGGCATTGGGCGGCTTCCAACTATGACCTCAACACCACGCTGCTCCGCGGCGAATGGGGCTTCCGGGGGATTGTCATGACCGACTGGTGGGCCATCATGAATGATGTGGTGAACGGAGGACCGGCAGACCGTAAGAATACGAACTGGATGGTCCGCGCCCAGAACGATCTGTACATGGTTGTTAGTAACTATGGGGCAGAGGTTAACGCTTACGATGACAATACAATCGCATCTCTGGAGAATGGCACGCTTACCCGCGGGGAGCTTCAACGGTGCGCGATTAACATCTGTGAATTCATTATGAAGGCTCCGGTATTCTCCAGAGAGCACGAGATTATTGAAGCGGTTGATACGTTCAAGGCTAATCCGGCAATCGGAGCCGAGCAGGTGCACGTGCTGAGCCAGAACGCACAGGTAACCCCTGCGGTGTCCGGGCCGACCTACATTCAGGCAGACGAGGCGGGCCAGTACCGCATTATTGTCAGCATCATGTCTCCTGAGCCTGAGCTTGCTCAGAGCGCCTGCAACCTGACGCTGAATGGACAAGCGGTAACCACCATTCAGACGAACGGAACGGAAGGCCGGTGGATCAGACAGAAGCTGGTCAAGGTTGAGCTGGAAGCCGGACGGTATGAGCTGAAGCTGGACTTCGTCAAGCCCGGCCTGCAGATTGAATGGATTGAATTCAAGCAGGTATAGCATCAGCAGTATTAATAGCAATAGTATCAAGGCACCCTTCGGGGTGTCTTTTTTGCAATATAAGAATTTACATGTTCCGCCTGATTCCGCATACCCGCAGGGCCGTCGAATAAAATAGAGATAAAACGGCTACTATGAAGGGATGGCAGGAACGTATGCAAATACATGTAGTGCAGCCGGGCCAGACGCTGTATGGCATTGCGCAGGCCTACGGAATCAGCACAGATACGATAACTGAGGCGAATGAGCTCTCTGCGCCGGGAAGGCTGGTGGCAGGGCAGGCGCTGGTAATCCCGATTGCCGGGCAATACTATTGGGTGCAGCCGGGCGACAGCTACTATAGCATTGCCAAGCGGTTCGGCCTGAAGGCAAGCGGGCTGGCGGAGGTGAACGGGCTGACGCTGAATCAGCCGCTGCAGGCCGGTCTCCGGCTGTACCTTCCTCCCGGACCGAAGCGGCAGGCGGAAGTGAACGCTTATGTGGAGCCCCGGGGGGAGAGTGTCTCCCAGCCGCTGCAGAATGCTGCCCGTGAGGCTGCTCCTGAGCTGACGTATCTCGCACCGTTCAGCTTCCGGATCAAGCGGGACGGAACACTGGTGCCACCGCCGCTGGACGGCCTCGCTTCCATTGCCGCAGAGCATCAGGTGACGCTGATGATGGTCGTGACGAATCTGGAGGATGCCCAGTTCAGCTCGGAGCTCGGGCGCATCATTCTGAATGATCAGGAGGTCCAGGACCGTCTGCTTGAGAACATCATCGCGGAAGCGAAGCGGCTGAACTTCCGGGATATTCACTTTGATCTGGAGTTTCTCCGGCCGGAGGACCGTGAAGCATACAATACTTTTCTGCGGAAAGCGGCAGATGTCATTCATAAGGAGGGCTTCCTGCTATCCACCGCCCTTGCCCCCAAGACGAGCGCGTCACAGGTTGGGGCCTGGTATACGGCGCATGACTATAAGGTTCACGGTGAGGTGGCCGACTTCGTCATTATTATGACGTATGAATGGGGCTACAGCGGGGGACCGGCGATGCCTGTCTCGCCCATCGGGCCTGTCCGTCAGGTGCTGAACTATGCAGCAAGTGAGATGCCCGCCGGTAAAATCATGATGGGCCAGAACCTGTACGGTTATGATTGGACGCTGCCTTTTGTAGCAGGGGGGCAATATGCGAAAGCGCTCAGTCCGCAGGCAGCCATTGATTTGGCCAGGAACAGGAATGCAGCCATTCAATATGACTATAAAGCCCAGGCGCCGCATTTCAATTACACCGATGATGAGGGGCGGCAGCATAAGGTATGGTTTGAGGATGCCCGCTCGATTCAGGCCAAGTTCGATCTGATCAAGGAACTCGGGCTGCGGGGCATCAGCTACTGGAAGCTGGGCCTGCCTTTTCCGCAGAATTGGCTGCTGCTTACGGATAACTTCAAGGTGGTCAAAAAATAAACCGGAGACCTTGCGGCCAGCGGCGGCGTAAGAAGCTCCACACCAAAACGGATGTGCCCATCGAAGTGGCGGCACATCCGTTTTTTTAAGAATATACGTATTAGCCCATTAAGCCCTTGAGCCCGCCCAGAAAAGGCCGGATCGACTTGATCATATTGTAGCCCATCTTCATCACCGGCATCGCCTTCTGCACCATTCCGAACATGCCCATGAACCGTCCCAGTCCTCCGATACCGGCAGCCCCGCCGCCTCCGCCCATCAGCGAGCCGAGTAGAGGCATGAAGCCGGATACCTCTGCTCTGCGCGCAGCTGAAGAGGATTTGCGTTTCGAAGGTGGCCCCTTACGCGTGCCGGGTCTGGACAGAATCACCGCCTCCTGGTTCAGGTCTGTAATCCACCCTACGTAGGATCGCCCATTATGCAAAGTGATGCAGACCGGCTGGCCTTTCAGCTGCTGTGCCCGCTTGCGGAGCTTTGTTGAATTTGCCATTCGTCATTCACCTCACTGTTCTATTTACTCTATTTTACTCAGAACCTGAGGGGCGGCTTGTGCGGGTATGGAGTTCTGCGGATTATTTTTGAACAACCCGGGGCTGTCTTTGGGAGCAGGATAGCGTACTATTAGTAGGTAGGTGGGATTATATTACAATAGTCATTCTATGATTAGGGGGAGAACCGTTTGACCGATATCGGGAAGTTAGCGGCGTTCATCTGCGCCCGTAATACAGGAGACCAGCAGTGCGGGTATGTAGGCAGTACGCTGGAGGATGTTATGCATGACCTTAGTGACGGTACGGAGGAAGCCAGTCTGGTGCTGTATGAAGGAGAACGTATTACTGGCGCGATTATCCTGGACATCTATGACGTTGGAGGCGGGCGCAAGGATATTGAGGTATGGGGACCTTATTATTCAGCTCATCCAGAAGAAGAGCTCCGGCGCTTATTCAACTACCTGAGTAAGACTGCTCAAGCTGGAGCTATAAGGTATGTCCATCTTTTTATTAGCGGTGATAATACTGCGCTCATTGAATATGTTGCCCGCTATCGGGCTGAGAAGGTGAGCACACATTACCATTACTCGGTCGCTATGGCATCTGCGCCTGACAGCAGCCGTCACATGCACCCAGGCCTGTCCGTGCTGCCCGTCACAGAGCCTGCCTCCAGGTGGACCGGGCAGATTCTCGATCTGCATAATCAGCAATTTCAAGGCGCAATTCTCACCCCGGAGGAGATTACTGCAGAGATAGAAGACAGCAGCAACAGTGAATATGACGTTCACGCTGTCCTTAACGGGGGCCGGTTCACCGGATACATAATTGTTAGAAAAAATGCACGGACCGGCACCCTTCATCTGGAGTACCTGTGTATCCGGCCCGAAGAGAGAAGCCGGGGCATAGGCAGGCATCTGATTGCCTGTCTGGCAGAGAAGTATAAATTGCTGGGCTATTCGGGTATCAGCTTGGTTGTCAGCGAGGAGAATACAGCCGCCATCCGCTTCTACGACAAGAACGGGTTCACCAGGGACCGGATCATGAAGCATATCCTTATTGGGGGCGGGATGTTCTGAAAATATACAAATTGTGAATTTAAATGAATGGTAGTGAAATATTTTACAGTGAAAAAAAGGGAAACGGATATGCATGTAGAATTACCCTGAAGTACTGGGTTTAAAGTGAAAAAAAACATGACTTTAGTCCCGGTTCTAATTCTATTGGGGAGTGACCTAATCTCTTGGCTATCCATCGTTTATTAAGAAATACTTGCTTCATCGTCTTATTATTTATTCTTCTACCCTTTACACGGAGTTACGCCGAGGCCGGACAAATGGCAGACATCAAAGGACACTGGGCGGAATCGGATATTCAAGAATGGCTGGATCAAGGGCTCATTACCGGCTATCCCGATCATACCTTCCGGCCGGGGGCTGAAGTATCCAGAGGTGAGTTCGTAGCGCTAGTGAACAGAGCGTATAAGTATTCGGATACGAAAGCTATCAGCTTCAAGGATCTGAAGCCGGCGAATTTTGCGTACATAGAAGTACAGAAGGCTACCGCTCAAGGATATATCAGCGGATTCAGCGACAATACCTTCCGTCCTGACAAGCCAATCACAAGGCAGGAAACTGCAGTGATCCTATCCAGAATATTAGGCTTTGACAGTACAGGGGCAACGGCTTCGGTCTCTGCACAGGACGCGAATCTTATCCCTGCCTGGAGCAAACCCGCTGTCCAGTATCTTCTGGATCAGGGGATCATGAGCAAGAATGCGGATGGAGCCTTCCAGCCTCAGCGCAATATGACCCGTGCAGAGACTGTAGTGGTCATTAAGAAGGCGCTGGCTCTGAGTACAGTGGTCTATGATCAGGCGGGTGCTTTTGGAAAGGATGCAGTTAGTACTGTACACCATAATGTAAGAATTACAGCTTCCAATGTCACGCTCCGCAATATGCATATCCGGGGTGACCTCGTCATTGCTAAAGAGGTGGCCGATGGGAACGCCTACCTTGAACAAGTTCAAGTAGACGGTGTAACCCGTATCGAAGGCGGAGGCAGCAACAGCATTCATATCCGCAACAGCAAACTAAACACAGTATCTGTGAATAGACTGAATAATGCGGTGAGAGTTGTAGCTGAGGGTTCAAGCTCGGTGCAGGAAGTACAGATTCTATCCAGCGCGGTTATTGAGGAGAAGGATCTTGCCGGCGACGGTTTTGTGAATGTAACCGTGCTTCCTGCCGCCCAGACAGCTTCTTCAGAGCGCACAGTGGTGCTTGCCGGAGACTTTAAGAAGGTTGCTGTAGGCGGCAGCCTCAAAGAATTCAATGTTCGCTCAGGCAGCGTAGCTAATCTGCTTATCCAAGAAAACCTGGTCATCCCTACTCTGAATTTCAGCAAGAATGTTGTTATTGAGCAGCTGGAAATGAAGAGTAAGCTGACAATCTCCGGCGAGGGACAAGTCAAAGGCGTTGTGTTGTCGGAGGGCGTACCGGACCCTAAGCTGCCAAAAGAACAAACGCCTGCTGTACCTGCAACTGGCGGCGGTGGAGGCTCCTCTAATCCTGGTCCGGGCGGCGGCAACGGTTCTACTCCTGTACCGGCGCTGGCTGTAACGGGAATTACCGCAGCAAACGGCATGATAGAAGCCCAATTTAACCGGAACCTGGACAGCCTGCCGGATGCTGCTGATTTCTCCGTTCTCGAACAGGTTAATCATGGCGAAGTCCATAAGGTTGAGGTAACTTTGGTTACGCTCCTTGACAATAAAGCAGCAACAGTAAGGCTCACAATTCCTTCAATAGCGAATAGTGAGACTGAGCAACTGGCGGTATACTCCGTATCTTATAAGGGTGGAAGCCCTGTATTATCTGGAGCGATTACTGTGCCTAAAGCTAATGTAAACGTAACTGGGCGTTTGTTTGTTCAGCCTTATACGAAGGATAAGCCGGTTCCTGCCTACAACCTTCGTATCTATTTAAGAGGAGTGCAGGATACTCGGGGGACTTATACGGCTATCGTTGAAAAAGGCGGAGAGTTTAATTTTGAAAATGTGGTGCCGGGTACTTATGCAGTATTTATGCCGCTTTCTACGTACAACTATTATTCAGATGAATTTACTGTGAAAGCAGGTGAAAATCTGGTTCTGCCAGATTTCACGATCATAGAGAATCCGCCTGAAATACAGGTTGAACAAATTACTTATACGGATATCCCTTATATCAACGGAAGGATTATGAACGTTTATGATTCCTTCAGTGTGAAAATTGAGCTTGAGAACGGGGAACAGTTGAACAGTCCTGCCGAAAAATACAGAGTGTACTTTAATATTAATCTATTTGAATTTAACCCGGACCTGCACCTGAAGGCTAATGATAAATTATTTGTGACCATGTACACGGATCGCGGCTGGTCCAGCCAGCGGTTTGAGGTGAAGGTCGTCGAACGGCCGCAGACTAAGGCGCCTGTAGTAACCAGCGTAGTGTATGACGATACCAATAGGATCAAAGGCACCATAGAAGAACCTTATGCTGATATTACATTAACCAGGGAAGATGGAACAATAATTGGGATAGCTAATAGCTATGGTAGCATGTTTGATATCTACCTTAGTAATTCTAATTCCCCGCTTTTCCATGTTGGTGAGAAGCTGAAGGTTTATGCTCAGGCGAGAGATAAAAGAAAGAGTGAGCCTGTCTACATCACTGTCGCAGTACCTACGGCTGTAACAGCACAACCGGTTGTTACGAAAGTTGTGTATGAATATGATTGGGAAATCTATGGCACAGCCGAAGGGTACTCAGACATCGTTGTCACACGTGCGGACGGAACCATTTTGGGGCAGGCAAAAAACTTTGGCCCATCCGCCGGATATTTTTGGATGTCACTTGATTCACAACTTGTTGCCGGAGAGACTCTATATGTAACCGCCAAGGGATACGAGAAGCTCCCTAGCAAGTCTGTTGAGGTTGTAGTAGCCAGCAAACCAGTTACTCCGACACCTACAGTGGTTGGTGTGGTTTATGGTGATAGTACGAAGATAGAAGTATATGTCCCTGGTCTATCCGGCGAAGCGCATTTCTTTCTTAAGACTAAGGATGGAAATGTAATTGGAGAATTTTATATGGCCGGTGAGCGGGCTTCCTACGAAGTTATAGAATTTAAACTTACTCCTAATGTGCAATATCAAGCGACGGTTGTTGGCAGACTAATGAAAGAGAGCGAACCTTTCTTCTTCACAGTGATAGACCGGACCAAAGCGACCGAATAATGAAGCAATTATAGTGAAAAATCTAAAGGACACCTGCGGGTGTCCTTTTTTCGTGTACGCGGTGCTGCTGCCTGTTCCACAATAATTCTACGTCAGGTCAAACCATCACTGGAGCCGTTATACATCCATACTCTATGAAGTTAGGCTCAGCACCGTTTGCGCAAGAGCATCTCCCTGATGCTCCAGCGTAGCAACCTTCGCCAGCAGCTCTGCCTGCTCTTCACGCTGCCGGGTCGTCCAGTTGGCTCTGGGGGCAGTGCCCGTTGTTCGGAGTATAGCCGGGTCTAACATCTCCTTATAGTATTTATCCAGCAGACCAGCCATTTCCCCATAGATTGCCGACATCTCTTCCAAGGCTGCCTGTTGTTTCGGGTCATGCACTAGCGGCAGAGAGCCCCGTAAGTAGGCGGCGGCGCAGCGGCGGGCATCTGCCAGGGCCATCATGCAGAAGTGATTGACAGATAACCTGCGGCTGAAGGCTTCTTTGTCGGCTGCGGCATACCAAGGGTGGTCCAGGAGTCCCTCTCTCCATAGCTCCAGCGCTTTGTATCCTACAGCATAAGTGCTGTTGCTGGCTATGGCCTCAGCCTGCATAGATTCGAGCTTAAGGCGGAGCGATGCATACAGATTCTCAAGCGCAGACGGGGCTGCTGACTGATCGCCAAGGCGAATCAACCGGTAAGGCCATTGATCCACATGGAGATACCCCTGGCTTATCCTCATATGAGCCTGGAATTCAGGATCAGCTTCAAGCTCACTGAAGGTCTCATCGTCAAAATAACTGCGGCACAGCAGCACATCCCCCTCCGCCAGATATCCTGTAATGACCCCCCACTCCGGCGCTACTCTGAGGTTAATGGCAAGGGGCAGTCTGCCTTGGCGGATATCCTCCAGAATCGCCAGCTTCTCGGCTGTGCGCTGCTGCGGCTCTAACCGGTTGGCCCGGTAGGCGCTTAGTCCATAAGCTTTGCAGGCGGGAATAGAGTAGTCATAGACGACAAGGGCATCCGCAGCGCTGTAATCCCATACCGGTTCAAAAGCCGCTCTCCAGCAGGCTCCTGAATGGCCCATCACCTGCTCATAGGTGGTCTCTATGCCTCTGGCGGTAAGAGCGAGCGTCATGGCTCCTGCCCAGGAGCAATCCTGTCCCCGTCCGAAGCCCAGCCGCGGAATCCCTTCAATGATGCATTGATCCCGGGAGGAGCGGGTCTGATAGAGATGGCAGCGGTCCTGGCTGTAATGAATCTGTTCGCCTTCCGCGCAGCTTACGGCATGAATACCTTCTGCATTCAGGTAGACCAGCAGCAGGTAGTCCTGCCCCCCACAGCCGATCAGACTGGGAAACAGCTCATGTGTGGCGGTGAACTGAGTCCAGCGGAAATGCTCGTAATGCTTCATTTTGGCCGCAACGCTGCGGTGTGCCTGTTCATTTCCATAATGCGCAGCAATAATCTGCAGCTCATTATGGCTTGGGACATACCCGTTCGAATGAATATCTATCGTAAGCAGCTGGTCCTTCAGTACAAAGGTCGAGTACATACCGTCAGGGGTCTCATAGGTGACAAGCAGCAGCTTCAGGCGGCCGTCATTCCAGGAGTGGGGAAAGAGGTGCTCCCCAGGAATTAAGCTTAAGCGGTCTGAGGCAACGAACTGGTTCACAAGCTGGGTAACCTCCAGCTCCTGCTGACCATCCGTATAGATCGCAGAGAGCACCACAAGCTCCTGGGGCAGCAGAATGCTGTCAATCGAGTGATTGAGTGCGGCGGATAGCAAGGGAAGGGTGGCCGTCTCCGGCAGAGATTTGCCGGTCTCCCACTTGGATACCGCCTGGGCGCTGACATGGAGCAGTTCCGCTAATTGTTCCTGGGACAAGCCTTTTGTTTTGCGGAGGGTAGCAATCCGTTTACCAACTTTTTCGCTAACGATCATGCGCAGTACAACTCCTATAATGGATTCCGACGTCGTAAGTCTATTATAATATCAGCTCTCAAAATAACCCATATACTGGAGTAGGGCATGCGGTTTAACAAAATCAACTGTAAGTTGAGGCAAGCAGTTATACGCCAACCAGCCCCTTCCCAATATGGCTATGTTCCTCCTTAACCATGATAAACAAGTGGAAACGGCATTGCCGTCCTTTTGAGGGACGGTACCGTTTCAGCGAGAAATAGAAGGATAAGTTATCGTGTGCAACATATAAATTCTTATATTTTTAAAAAAGACTTGTTCTTCTGAAGAATTCATGATATATTACTTCTTGCGTTGCATTGAATGTTTTCTTTGCGGTCATGGCGGAATTGGCAGACGCGCTGGCTTCAGGTGCCAGTGGTAGCAATATCGTGGAGGTTCGAGTCCTCTTGACCGCATCATAGTTTTAACCGTAATGCAAGCGAAGGCCCTTCTTAAATGAAGGGTCTTTTTTTTGCTGAGAAAAGAATGTATGCGAACAAAATGTGCTGATGACAACGCGAACGTTACAAAGCCCCCTTCCCCCACATCCAAGTGGTAGAAAGGGGGCTGCCGCATGATCATGCACGCATCATCGCCGCTGCGAGGCCACGCGCTAGACTACTCCTGCCAGATGTCAGCAATCCGCACCGGCTGGCCGGTCTTCATAGAGCGGTTAGCGGCAATGCCGGTCATAATCGACATCGCACCGTCCTTATGCGAAGCTGCGCGGTTGAAGCGATCCTCCTGCTTTTTGTCGAAAATATCGCTCAGCAGTACCGGATCACCGCCGCCGTGTCCACCGCTGCTGCTCTCGAACTCTACGCGGTAAGGCTCCTTGAAGTGCGGATAGATCATAATGCTGACGCCTTCCAGCGCGCCTTCGTTTTCTTTTGAACCGCCGGAATTGACGTAGGACTGCTCTGTAATCCGCACCTCCATCCGGCCCTGTGTACCGTTGAACACGATGATGAAGCCCTCCCACGGCATATATGCGTTAAGTGAATAGTTCATGACGGTCTTGTTCTTGTACTTGACCATGACATTCATAGTGTCCTCGATGCTGATATTGTCCCCGAACACACTCTGGTCACGCTGGTATCCGTCCTCGTGCTCGGCATCCAGGTACATGCTCTTCAGATGTTCGTTACGGTCCAAATGTAGCGCGAACGGGTCGTTCTCGGCAGCCTTGCTGCCGTAGGCACGCTGGTAGAACTCGGTGATGCCCCGTTTCTCGGCATTCTCTCTGCCGTAGAAGCGCAGGTCGCCCATGGCGAAAACGGTGTCCGGCTGTGACCCCAGCCAGAAGTTCATCAGGTCAAAGTGATGTGTCGATTTGTGCACCAAGAGGCCGCCGCTGTTCCGCTTGTCGCGGTGCCATCTGCGGAAATAGTCCGCTCCATGCTGGGTATTCAGCAGCCATTCGAAGTTCACGGACAGAATTTCGCCCAGCACGCCGTCCATAATGACCTCACGGATCTTCGTGTTATGCGGCGCGTAGCGGTAGTTGAAGGTTACCCGCAGATTCTTGCCGGTGCGCTCGATCGCATCGAAGATCTCCCAGCACTTCTCCTCATCAATTGTCATCGGCTTCTCGGAAATGACATCACAGCCCAGCTCCATCGCGCGGATGATATACTTGTGATGTGTCCGGTCAATCGTAGTCACCAGCACGAAGTCGGGCCGGGTCTCGGTGATCATCCGGTCGAAGTCTTCTGCCTTGTACGTAGGGACCTCATGGTAATCGTATTTGCTTGTAAGCATATGATTGGCGAAATTCATCCGCGTCTGATTGACATCACAGAAGGCCACCAGCTCGGAGGTTTCGTTGTAAGCGGTAACAAGAGCGCCATAGAAAAATTCAGCCCGGCCGCCGGTGCCGACAAGTGCATATTTCTTTTTGGACAAGGGGATCACTCCATTTACTTGGATTTGATTCTATTTTATAGTATAGAAAATGCAGAAAGTGAACGGTATTTAGTCTTTTTAACTCAAAAGTGTGCATATCTTATCCTGGCAGGGGGCATAGTGCAGGGTGGAACCTATCTTTCAGATTGAGCAGCTGAAGCGCATCGGATATTTCAATATGGACACCGACCATTTCCATGATTTCTACGAAATCTATTATCTGCTGTCCGGGCAGCGTCACTATTATATCCGCAACGGAAGGTATGCGCTGGAGGCTGGAGACCTCGTATTTATTAACAAAAATCACCTGCACCGTACAACCGGCGGAAGCCATCTGCCGCATGAGCGGGTGCTGATCAGCTTCAATGATACCTACCTGGAGCCGGTGGCACCCCGGGCAGACTGGATGAATGTGTTCGAAGGCGAGAGCTTCCTGCTGCGGCCCACGGCCCATGAACAGGGAGTCATCACAGATCTGCTCCAAGCGATGCAGGAGGAACAAAAGGAGAGCCTGCGATGGAGCACTGAGTATACAAGAACGCTGCTGCTGCAACTGCTGATTACGCTGGAGCGGATACAGAGGGCGAAGCCCGACCTGGTCTCACCGGAGCAGAGCGAGGGGCAGCGCCGGGTGTACAGCATCATCGAGTATCTGGACAACCATTACAGCGAGCGGCTGAGCCTTGGGGGAATTGCCGAGCGGTTCTTCATCAGCGCAACGTATCTGTGCCGGATTTTCAAGCAGACGACAGGCTTCACTATCATTGAATACCTGAATGTTGTCCGCATCCGTGAGGCGAAGGCGCTGCTTACACAGACGAAGTGGCCGATCACCCGGGTGGCGGCGGAGACAGGATTTGAGAGCATTGCCCATTTCGGGCGCGTATTCAAGGCCACCACAGGGCGTTCTCCCCTCCAGTACCGTAAGCAGCACAGGGGTTGAAGATAACGGCTCGCATCAGCCATCCGTTATTTCATTCGACACTCGCTGCGAATATGTTACATATTTTTCAATCTCTTACGCCGGAGATGTCTTATAATAGTGAAGGATTAAATACAAATATTGGGGTGTGTTATGAAAATGAAATCAGGGGGCCTCTGGCTTGCTGCCGCCATGCTTGCCGTAACTGTAACCGGGTGTTCTTCAGACAATGCAGGTCCCTCATCAGAAGATATGGAGAAGCTGAAGACAGAGGTTAGTGAGCTGCAGAAGGAGAACAAGTTCCTAAAAGAACAGAATGAAATGTTAAAGGAGAGCCTGGTAAAGCCTGTGACAGCGGAAGAGGAGGGCGGTACGGCTGAACTTCTTACTACCGGAGACAACCCCGCAGCGGCTGATTCCGGCGATGAACACAAGCAGATCGTAAAAGGCACGCCGCTGGTTATTGAGGGGACGGGTGAGTATACCGTTACCAAGACCTCTTTTGGCAAGAAGATTATTCCATCAAATCCGGGATCTTTCTACACCTACTATGAAGCCAAGGAACCGGGCACAACCTATCTGGCGATCACACTGAAAGTGAAGAACCTGGCAGGTGAAGCTATGAATGCAGACGAAGTAGCGGATGTGAAGGTCAAATACGACAATAAATACGAGTATAGTACCTTCGATACCATTGAAGAGAAAGGCGGGGAAGACTTCACCTATACCAGTCTTTCGAGGATTGAACCGCTGAAGAACGGCACGCTGGTGTTCCTGGCTGAGGTTCCCGATGAAGTGAAGTCCAGCGGCAAGCCGCTATATGCGGACTTCGGGATAAAGGGCGAAACCTACCGCTATATGATTACGAAATAAGAGAAGAGCCTGTGCGGCCGCAGAAGGATCTGTGGTTTAGCATAGGCTCTTTATTGATGTTAAGGAATTAGTCCTGAGCGAAAAAAGCCGGCAGATACTCCCTGTTCGCCTCCAGCATCTCATCCAGCATGGCGATGGCAACCTCCACGGAAGGGACAAGCGGGTGGTGTGCCAGGGCTTGAATGGCCAGGCTGCGGTCTCCGGTGACAGCGGCGTCGATGGCGAGCTGCTCGTAGACTTTAACGGCGTGAATCAGTCCCTTGGCCATCGGCGGAATCTTCGTCAGCGGCAGCGGAAGGGGGCCAGTCTTCGTGACGACGCAGTTCACCTCGATGCTGGCATCGTCCGGCAGGAAGTTTAAGATGCCCCGGTTTGCCACATTCAGCGTCTGAATATCATTGGTCCCGTTATAGAGCGAGCGCATCAGGTTCACAGCCGCTTCCGAATAAAAGGCTCCGCCGCGCTGCTCCAGCTGCTTCGGCTTCTCGTCCAGCGCAAGGTCGCCGTAGATGGCGAACAGCTCCTCTTCCACCCGCTTGACGACTTCAGCGCGGTTCCCGCCTTGCGCAGCGGCTTCCTGCTGCTCCGCGAGCATCGCATCGGTCATGTAGAAGTACTTCAGATAATACGAAGGCAAGGCGTGCAGCGATTGCAGGAACTCCGGGTTCCATTCGCGTGCCGGAACATTCTTTGCACTGTAGCCGGCGGTATCCTCCAGCATCTCCTGCAGCTTGTCTTCACCCTCCACATCAATCCGGGTAATCCAGTGCAGGTGGTTCAGGCCAACGAACTCGGCGTAGATCCGTTCCGGGGCAGCGTCATATTTAGCCGATACCTGCTTGATCAAGCCGATGGGGGCATTGCACAGGCCGATGCTCTTCACCTTGGAGTACCGCAGCACGGCTTCGGTAACCATGCCTGCGGGGTTAGTGAAGTTGAGCAGCCAGGCGTCCGGTGCCAGCTCCTCGATATCCCGGCAGATACCGAGAATGACCGGGATGGTGCGCAGCGCCTTCAGCATGCCGCCGGGGCCGGTTGTCTCTTGGCCGATCACGCCGTATTTCAGCGGAATCGCCTCGTCGCGGGCACGGGCATCCAGCATCCCGACACGGATCTGCGTGCTGACGAAGTCCGCACCGGCAATGGCCTCGCGGCGATCCGTGGTAAGATGGACCTCGATCGGCAGGCCGGACTTCTCCACCATACGCTTCGCCAGAGCGCCCACGATGTTCAGCTTATGCAGGCCTGCCTCAATATCTACAAGCCATAGCTCCCGGACCGGCAGCTCCTTATGATGCAGAATGAAGCCTTCTACCAGTTCTGGAGTATAAGAAGACCCTCCGCCGATGACGGCAATCTTAAGACCTTGGTTCGCTGTCACAATGAATCACTCCTGTCTGGTGGTAGTGGGAATAAGCTCGAACTCCCTGTAAGCACGCATCGTCTCATACATAGCCTGGTTGACGGTGATCCCGTCCCCCTCAAGCGCTGACCATAGAGCGCCGACCACGGGCTCGGTGGAGAGGGTGACTACTGACGCGCCTGGCGCCGCTTCATGCACGGCCTGCTCAATCGGACCGCGAATCCAGCCCCGGTCGCCCCGGGTCAGCAGGCTGCCGGCCAGCACAACATCGAATTCATCGTTCTCCATGCTGAGACGATGAATGACGGCCGCTGCGGCCTTGCCCAGCTCTACGCCTTGGCGGTTCAGGATCGCAAGCGCTGGGGCATCGCCCTCCGACGCTGCCGGGAAAAGCAGGCGGGCCGCATCCAGCGGCACCTGCTTCCCGTGATCGAGGAAGTCATCGTACATGTCATCCACCCGCTTATAGCCGAGCAGCTTCAGGAGCGGCTCCGTCAGCAGTGTGGAGCCCTCACGGCCGTCCCAGGCCCGGATGACTGTTCGGAACACCTCGATATTCAGCGCGCCGCCGCCGCCGAAATCGCCGTACATATAATCGAAGCCGCCGCACTGGAAGTGGCGGCCCTGCGGACTCAGGCCTGCCGCATTAGTGCCGGTGCCGCAGATCAGGGCTACGCCGTAGGGGCGGTCCGTCCCCGCCCGCAGGCCGATCATCGTATCGCCGCTGATCGTGTAATTCGTGAAGCCGATCCGGCGGATCATCGGATGCAGAATATTATAATCGGTCTGGCGGTCCGCCCCGGCCAGCCCAAGGCAGGCATGGCGGAGCTGATCCAGCCGGAGCCCGGCTTCGGCCAGCGCGCCGGAGGCTGCTTCGCGGATGCTTGCTTCAGCCTGCTGCACGCTGGTCTGGTGATTGCCGTTGCCGCTCCTGCCCTTGCCAAGAATATGTCCATGCTCATCGCATAGCAGGGCGTAGGTTTTGCTGCCTCCCCCATCGATCCCCAAGTAGTAAGCCAATGTTTGTCACTCCTAAACGTTCAAAGTGTATAGAATACAACTAGCGCTGAATATTCGCGCCCCCGCGGGTGGATTCCCGCACAATCAGCTCCGGGTCGATCCGGATAGCGGAGCCGCGCTTCATCTCTCCGCTGATCCGGCGCAGCAGCATGTCGGCGGCGGCAACTCCGATCTTGTCCGCCGGCTGGCGCACGGTGGTCAGATGCGGGTGGAGCTGGGAGGCGATATAGTGGTCGTCGTAGCCGACTACAGCAACCTCCTCCGGCACCTGAACGCCCGCCTCCATCAGGGCATTGATCACCCCGAGGGCGATATTGTCATCTCCGGCGAATACGGCCCCCGGCAGCTTAGCCTCAGCAAGCCAGCGCTGCGCGGTATCATAGCCCATGGCGATCTCGAATTCGCCGTGCACGATCTCGAACGGGGCGAGGCCCTGCTCCTGCAGCGCCTGCAGGAAGCCCGCGCGACGCTCCCGCGTACTGCGGAACATCTCCTGCCCGCAGAGATGGGCGATGGAGGTATGCCCCAGCTCCAGCAGGTGGCTGGCTGCGGCATACCCGCCCTTGAAGTTGTCGATGGTGATGGAGTAGCTGTCATTCTCCGGCAGCTGGTTGTCGATCAGCACATAGGGAATGCCCCGGCGCTTCAGCTCGACAATATAATGGTCCTCATTAATCGGGGATAGCAGGATGAGTCCGTCCACCCGGTCTTCCTGGATCAGATAGTGGCTCTCGCCGGAGCCGATGCCATCTGACACAGAGATAGCCAGATAATACCCGTGCAGGGCCAACGTCTCATTCAGCTCCTTGACCACGGCATCGAAGAAGGAGTCCTGCAGGGTCGTTACGATCAGGCCGATGATGCCGGTCTTGCCGCTGGCCAGACTGCGGGCTGCCGCATTCGGGCGGTAATCCAGCTCCTTGATCGCGTCGAGCACCTTCTGGCGGTTGCTCTCCCGCACTGACGTTGCTCCGTTTAAGACCCGTGATACGGTGACCACGGACAGCCCTGATTTTTTGGCCACATCAAAAATACTCACTTTCATCTCAAGCGCTCCTTGCGGCGGATTTGCCGGTGCTTATAAAATATAAGAATTTATATGTTGCCCACGATAACTTATCCTTCTATTTCTCGCTGAAACGGTACCGTCCTTTAAAAGGACGGCAAAGCCGTTTCCACTTGTTCTATCTCCAGTATACAGGCCGCACCGGGGTTCCGCTAAACATATAACCATCGCCGGTCCGCTACCGCTTGATGATCTCCGTGACCTTCTTCTGAATCACCGGCATCACCTCTTCCAGGGTCTTGTGCCCTGTCTCGACCGGCTGCAGCTCATTGATGAACATGTCGTTGATCTGCGAGTAGTTGGTGATTAGATGGTTGTAGGATTCATAGCCGTATTTGACCGCGCCCTCGTAGACCTTCTTCACATCCTCCGGATCAATGCCGTCGAAATGCTTGTAATATACCTCAGCCGCTTCCGTATTCACAGGCGGATTGCCGCCGCTCAGCTCGATGGACTTCTCCTGGACTTCAGTGGTCATCAGATATTCGATCCATTCAAAAGCCTCCTTCGGATGCTTCGAGTCCTTCAGTATCAGCAGCGGATCAACGAACAGCGTGCTGCGCACCTTGTCGTTGCCTCCCCAAGGCACGGCGGCTACGCCGATTTTGAACGGGAAGTCGTTAGCCCCCGCGAGGTTCCAGGAGCCGCCGATGGACATGCCGATCTTGCCTGCGACGAACGGGTCGCCGTTCTGTCCGGCAACGCTTTTGCTCCATTCGGAGGTTGGGGATACCTTCTCCTTGAACACAAGGTCGAACAGCTTCTGGTACGCGGCGATCACCTCCGGGGAATCAAAATGCGTCTCGGACGGGACGCCGCCGTTGGTCCAGGTATCCTCGGAGTAAGGCTCAGCCCCGAAGTACAGCGGCCGCATATCCCGCTCCGCCCAGGTGAAGTCTACGCCGTACTGTGTTTTGGCAATATCGTCCGAGACGAGCGTCATCTTCCTGGCATCCTCCACCATGCGGTCAAATGTCCAGCTCTTATCTTCATAATCGCTTGGCGGGTAGGAGACGCCTGCGGCATCGAACATATCCTTGTTGTAGAGCATCAAGGTGACGTACATATTAACAGGTATGCCGTAAGTATGACCGTTTACAGTATAGATTTTCATCAGATTCTCAGGGATGCTGTAGTCCTCCGCCTTGAAGCCGTCCTCCTTAATGAGGTCCGTCAGATCCAGCAGCATACCCTTGTTATAATATTCGGCAAAACCGCCGTATCCGTAATGACTCGTCACATCCGGGGAATTACCGCCGGCAATCAGTGTCTGCAGCTTGCTGTCGAATTGCTCATACGGTGCCTTCTCTACCTTGACCTTGATGTTCGGATGCGCCTTCTCGAAATCCGGGATCAGCTTCTCGATAAAAGTCCGGTCCTCGGAATCAATCGTATAGTGGGATATCGTCACTTGCTTCCCCGGATCGCCAGTATTCCCGGCTCCGCTGTCTCCATCCGCCACATTGCCTGCCGACTTGCCGCCGCCGCAGCCCGCCAAGATTGTAGTTACTGTCAGGGCTGTTGCCAGCAGCAGCGCATACCTTTTACTTTTCGTGATATTGTTCATTGTCCAATCCCTCCTGATTTCAAGTGTGGTAACCCGGATTGCTTTGATGTCTTACTTGATACCGGTCAGTACGATGCCTTCGACGAACTGCTTCTGGGCGATGGCGAACAGGGTGACGATTGGAACCATAGCCAGGACGGAGGCGACCATCAGCAGATGCCACGGCGGAATGCGGAAGCGCGATGAGGTGAGGGAGGCCATTCCGACCGGAAGTGTGAATTTGTCCGATGAGCTTAGATAGAGCACAGGGGTCAACAGATCATTCCAGCTATAGATAAAAGCAAAGATCGCAACCGTCGCCAGCGCCGGCGCCGACAACGGCAGTGCGATGGTCCGCCACATCCTCAGCTCGCCGCAGCCGTCTATACGTCCAGCGTCGAACAGCTCCTCAGGCAGCGTGGAGAAGAACTGCCGCAGCAGGAAGATGTTATAGGCTGAGCCGAAGAAGGCAGGGACAATCAGCGGCAGGAAGGTGTCGATCCACTGCATCTGAGAGAACAGCACGAACTGCGGAATCATAATGGCCGGATAAGGCAGCATCATCGTGCTCAGCAGCAGGATGAACCAGAAGCTGTTGCCGCGTCCCCGGTATCTGGCGAACCCGTAAGCGACCAGTGCTGATGAGAGCAGGGTGCCGAATACAGAGAAACCGGCGATGATCAGACTGTTCTTATACAGTGTGCCGAACTGCAGCGTGTCAAAAATATCCGCATAATTGCTCCAGGCCCAGCTCTCCGGCAGAAAGGTCGGCGGGAACCTCAGCATCTCCCGTTTCGACTTCAGCGAGGTGGAGACCATGAAGAACAGCGGCAGCAGCATGAGGAACGTTGTAAGGAGCAGCGCGGTGAAGCTGGCAATCTTAACGGGCTTGATTCTACGGTGCAGCCGGGAGGGCGGACCAAGCGGGCGGGTGGCCTTGACGGTGCTCATCGGCGGTTGCCTCCTTCATAATGGACATAACGGCGCGACAGTCTCATAATGACCGCCGTGAACAGCATGACGACAATCAGCAGCACCCAGGCAAGCGCGGAGGAGTATCCGGCGTGGTATTCCTTGAAGGCACTGGTATACAGATTGTAGACGTAGAACCAGGTAGAGTAATTGGGGCCGCCCTGCGTCATGACGAAGGCTTGCGTGAAGACCTGGAAGGAGTCGATCAGACCCATAATCAGCTGGAACAGCAGGACAGGCGAGATCATCGGCAGCGTAATATTCAGGAAAATGCGGAAGCGTCCTGCGCCGTCCAGATTGGCGGCTTCAATCAGGCTGGCCGGAACGCCCTGCAGACCGGCGAGGAAGAGAATCATGCCTGAGCCAGCTGTCCAGAGGGACATGATAATTAGGGCATACAGTGCTGTATCGGGGTTCATCAGCCATGCCGGGCCGTGAATGCCGAACCAGGAGAGCATATAATTGAAGAGGCCGATCTGCGGATTGAAAATCCAGTACCAGAGGAGTGACATGGCCACGCCCGAGACCATGCTGGGGAAATACATCGCTGTGCGGAAGAAGCCGCGCCAGGGGATAGTCTGATGCAGCAGCAGGGCGAATCCCAGTCCAAGCAGCAGCTGCACCGGCACACTGATGAAGGTGTACCTGAGTGTGACCTTCACAGAACGCCAGAACAGCTCATTGTGGAACATCTCCGTGTAGTTGGCAAGGCCGATGAATTTGGGCGGATGAATGATATCATAGTCGGTGAAGCTGTAGTACAGCGAAGACAGGATCGGGTACAGAGCGAAGATCAGGAAGCCGATCAGCCACGGGGAGATGAATAGATACATGTAGAACGTTTGCCGCCGGCTCTCACTCTTAATCACGGACACACCAGCCTTTCCTTTTTAAAAGTATAAGCGCTTAAACTTTAGGGGGAAATGAAAAATCGGATTTGCTAAAATAATTATAACTAACGATTAAAATAATTATAGCAGACCATACCATGAACACATTAAAGTTAAAACGCTTTAATTTTAATGCCTGCCATTGAACTAATCATATTGGATGAAACCCAAATAATCAACCCTTTACTTCTGAAATAAAGCGCTATCAGTCAGAAAATATAACAAATTAGCTGATAGTTTTGCTGAAAATGATGAAAATCCTAATGTGAATAGGAGTTTTGTGTGAGGTAATGTGACTTATGCGGCGTTGTTTCAGGAACAGCACGCCTACGGGCGACCGATTGCTAACCGGTTCTTCGCATACAATCCGCCCGGTGGCCCACACGCTGCCCGATGTAATCGGTTTTCCGATTACAGTCCGCCCGGTGGCCCACACGCTGTCTAATGTAAGCGGTTTTCCGATTACAATCCGCCCGGTGGCCCACACGCTGTCTAATGTAAGCGGTTTTCCGATTACAATCCGCGCGGTGGCCCACGCGCCGCCCAATGTAATCGGTTTTCCGATTACAATCCGCCCGGTAGCCCAAGCGCCGTCCAATGTAATCGGTTTTCCGATTACAATCCGCCCGGTGGCCCACACGCTGCCCGATGTAATCGGTTTTCCGATTACAATCCGCGCGGTGGCCCACACGCCACCCGATGTAATCGGTTTTCCGATTACAATCCGCGCGGTAGCCCACGCGCCGTCCGATGTAATCGGTTTTCCGATAAAAATATACTCCCCGTAGCAGCAAAAAAACCGTCCGGCATTGCCGGACGGTCCTTGCACCCCTAACAGCCGGTGCGCGGCTTCATTCAGTTCCACTGATGATCGCCGGACAGATACTTCTCGGTCAGTACCGACAGCAGCTCGATACCGACCTGATTCTGTCCGCCTTCCGGGATGATCAGGTCGGCGTATTTCTTGGAGGGCTCGATGAAGGCTTCGTGCATCGGCTTCACCGTAGTGAGGTATTGCGTATGGATTGAACGGATGGTCCGTCCGCGTTCCTCGATATCACGCAGCACCCGCCGCAGGATGCGTACATCAGGATCGGTGTCCACGAACACCTTGATGTTGAGCTGCTCGCGCAGCTTCTCGTCAGACAGCACATGCAGCCCTTCCAGAATCACGATGTTATTCGGGGCAAGTCTCACCGTTTTCTCGGTGGAACGGGCATGGACCGTGAAGTCATACACCGGAGCGAAGGCGGCTTGTCCGGCCTTAAGGCAATTCAGATGCTCGATCAGCAGGTCGTTGTCGAAGGCCAGCGGGTGGTCGTAGTTAATCGCACCGCGTTCAGCCATGCTGAGGTAAGAATGGTCTTTATAGTAGTTATCCTGGGATATGAATGTTACTTTGTCAGAGCCAAGACGGTCAATCACGGAGCGCGCTACCGTTGTCTTGCCGGAGCCGGTCCCGCCGGCGATACCAATAATAAGCATGGTGTATTTATAAACCTCCCTAAGCAATTGCCTTTGCAATTCCAATATTGTAGCACAGCGGTCAACTTATTTCACCTTGCTGGAGAGGAATATCATGTGAATATTCAAAACATTCGGTTATTTTGTAGGGGAATGATATAATTTCAAGGATTCATTCCGTTCGGGTGCTACGGAGAAGGAGGCTAGGATAATAAAATGAACGAGGAGAATGCTTTAATGGAGGCGTTCGGCCGGACACAGGTGCAGCTTGCAGGCCATGGCGGACGGGACGCAGCCGTACTCAAGAAAGCGCTGGCCAGTGTAGAGGACAGCCTTGCTGCGGACATGTACGGGACAGGTACGGTGATTGAGGAATTCCAGGCGGAGATGGCAGAGGTGCTGGGCAAAGAATGCAGCGTGTTCTTCCCCAGCGGCACGATGGCCCAGCAGATTGCCCTGCGGATCTGGAGTGACCGTGAGGGGAGTAAGAGGGTCGCTTATCATCCGCTATGCCATCTGGAGATTCATGAGCAGGACGGCCTGAAGGAGCTGCATCATCTGGAGCCGCTGCTGCTGGGCAGTGCAGACCGCCTGATTACCCTGGAGGATGTGCAGGGGATGGGACCGGGAATTGCCTGTCTGCTGCTGGAGCTGCCGCAGCGGGAGATCGGCGGACAGCTGCCGGAGTATACGGAGCTGGAAGCGATATCGGCGTATTGCCGGGAGCAGGGAATCAAGCTCCATCTGGACGGGGCGCGGCTGTTCGAGGTGCTGCCTTACTACGGCAAGACGGCGGCCGAGGTCTGCGCGCTGTTCGATAGCGTGTATGTCTCCCTGTACAAGGGCATCGGCGGGATTGCCGGAGCGATCTTAGCCGGGAGCCGGGAGTTCACGGAGGAGTCGAAGATCTGGAAGCGCCGCCACGGGGGCGACCTGATCAGTCTCTATCCCTATATTGTCCCGGCCCGGTATTATTACCGGCAGCGTATTAGCAGGATGTCACAATACTATGAGCAGGCCAAGGAGCTGGCGGCCTTATTCAACAGCTGCCATAAGGTATCCACGCTGCCGGAGGTTCCGGTCTCGAATATGTTTCACATCCATTTCGCACTGCCTCGGGAACAGCTTGCCCCTGTACTCATCGGAATCTATAACGAGACGGGCATTGGCCTGACACCGCGGCTTAAGCCGACCAGCGAGAACTCCTGCTACTACGAGCTGAACATCGGCGATGTCTATGGCGGCGTCTCGGGGCCGGCTCTGCGGGAAGCGTTCCGGCTGCTGGATGAGCGGCTGAAGCAGCTCTGACTCTGACAGATCAGCAAACAAGCCTCTGCGGAAGCCCGCAGAGGCTTGTTTGCTGATTGCAGTGCAGGTGGAAGCAGGAACAATGAAAGGCAGCGCCTGGGTTCAAAGAATAAGAATTTATATGCATCGCGCCGCGCAATAAAAATTCCTTATCTTTCTTCTTGGAGGATGCAGACTAGGCCTGACTCCGCAGAGCCACTTTTCTCACCGGTCCGGCCACCATCTGCTTCTCTGCCCCGTTCAGTCCGAACAGCCACATGGTCAGCACATAGATGAGGGAGTAGAGGATGACATACATACCCAGGTACACGTAAGAAGTGATGCTCACGAAGCTAAGCAGGAACCCGCACGCACCGGTCAGCAGCACCACCGGAATGAAGACGCGGATGATCTGCAGCCAGAAGTGAAGAATATCGAACTTCAATTTATATTTGTAGTACACATTATTCAGGCATACATTGATGATCATCCCGATAGCCGTAGCAATGGCACAGCCTGTAATCCCCCAGATCCGGATGAACCAGAAGGTTAAGGCCACCTTCAGAATAGCAACAGAGAAATAGATGAAGGCCTTCACCCGGTGCATATTCATCGCTTCCAGCATGGTGGCGAACAGCGATTGCACAATCGATGTGATCTGGGGAATGATGATGATCAGCGCAACAGTGTATGCATATTTGTAATCCGGGCCGAGCCAGATCAGAATGAAGCTCTGTCCGAATAACACGAAGCCCGAGACGATGTAGCCTACGATCAGCGCCTGGATTCTGCCTATTTTGACCAGCTCCAGCATTAGGGCCGCCTGATCTGCACCCTTGACGATCATCTTGGTGAGCTTCGGCAGATAGAAGCTGGCCAGCACATTGGAGAAGTTGAGAATATACGTGTTGAGCTGGGCAGCGATGGCGAAGACGGCGATGGGCGTAGCTCCGAGGAACATCCCGATGATCAGCGGATCAGCATTCGTATAGATCTGAAAGGCAATCGACGACAATAAGATATACGATGAATAGCTGAAGATCTCTTTGAACAGCTTGGTATCGAAGCCGTGGAATCTGACCTTCAAGTTCAGCTTGGTCCGGCAAAAGACCACATTAATCACGCCGATTGCCAGGTTCAGCACAAGCGCAACAGTGACCATTCCTGTCGATCTGAAGTCCAGCAGCAGGACCAGCACCATCATGGCCGGAGACAGGACGACGCGGATCAGGTTGATGATTTTGAGATAGACGAACCGCTCATAGGCCGTAATGATCGAGCTGAAGATATTCAGCGGGAACGAGACAGCCACATTGATGGCGGCAATGATGAATATGGTCTTCAGAATGCCGAGCTCAGCTGCATCGAGGCTGCTGAAGATCGAATCGAAATTGAACACCAGAATCACACTGGCAAGTAAGGAGAGGAGTCCGATGGCTGAGAAGAGCAGCAGGAACATTCCGTTGATATTGCGCTGGCCTGCAGAGTCATTCTCAGAGATGTATTTCGCATTGAAGCGGATGACCGCGCTGCCGAAGCCCAGATCCAGCAGGACGATATAGGCGATGATGGAGTTCACCAGCGCGAATAATCCATATTCGGATTTCCCCAGGGTCGACACAATGAATGGCGTCGAGCCCAGGGAGATGACAACGCCTAAAAATACGGAAGCATAGGTTATGATTGCAGCAAGTTTAATATTGGTTTTCAAACAGATCGCTTCCTCGCTACAGAGAGTGTCTTGTGCTTATCTTAAGCGGTAACGATGGACGAAGCAGATTCTTCAGCGCTGCTGCTTGCCATGGATTCAATGATCTGGCTGTAGTGCTGGACCGAGAACTCATTATTGTACCGGGGGCGCTGGATCGTCTTCAATTCTTCCAGCAAGGCCGGGATTTGCTTCACATCGTTCGTGAATTTCACATAGCCCAGATGCTTTATCCATTCGTAGCTGCCTACCACTTTATAATTGTAATTCCCCAGCGCAATACAAGGTGTGGACGTAATCGCCGCAAAAATCATCCCGTGCAGACGGTCCGTAATCACAACCTCGGCCTCCTTGAACTGATTCCATAAGGTGTTCAGCTCGTGGTCCCGGTCTTCCAGGGAGACAGGGCGGAGGATGCAGGTATCCGTGAAGGTAGTGGAGCTGTAGTGCTTGGAGGTGTACTCCTGGATGACCTTTTTATCCTGCTCGCTGAAAATACTCTCCTTATCGGCTCTAATGCACAGAAGGGCACCATGGCGCTCCTTGGGAGGATCAGTGATATCCAGGGACATTACAATGTCCGGTGTTAACAGCACTGCGTTGTTTCTGAAACCTGCTTTCATAATTTCGTACGACGTTGCCTCTCTGGCGACCAGAGTGAGGTCCTTATGGGAACCGTAGAGGTCCTGTGTCTTCTTGAACTCCGCGCGGCCAAGCTCGGTCTCACCGAAGTAGATGGTCTGCGGGAAGACGATGATTTTGTTATTCGGGAATTCGGAGATAATCTTGCGGCGGACCTCTTCCTCACGGAAATACTCGATTCCGAAGTTGCCTCCGCCCTGTAGCACGAAGATATCTTCCGGGGTGCAGAATTCCTCCAGGCACTTCATGTTATGCATCAGCCGGTTGGCGACAATCTCAATCAGGGTATAGTCGGGAAAAGCTTTCCGCAAAAAATTCATCTGCGCATAAGTGATGGCGTGATCGCCCAGATTGTCATGCTCGGGGGAGCCGACGACGTAAATGGCTTTTGTCTTGTCTTTATATGCATTCCGGTAGCTCAGATAGCCCTTATAATATTGATAGACGGGAATATTGCTTACATAATTGCGGAAAGACAGCGGCAGGATCTTCTCAAGGGCTTGGCTCATATCATATTACTTCCCTTCAAACGGAGTTTGGAATAATACAGCATTTTGTATACCGTGGAGCTGGTCAGAATAAGCAGGGCTGCGGTCTTCATCTCCCGGCGGATGATGCGGTTGCGCAGGATCGCGGAGGTATGCTTGCTCAGGAACCCGCCCAGCTCGGCCAGATATTCCTTGTTCACTGCAGTCTCGCCGGTAATCAGCTGGAAGTTGCACAGCTCAATGCCTTCGGTTACGGTGCGGGATAACGAGATTTCTTTGGCGAGTGGATAGTTTTTATCCTGAATCGTCTCGTAGATCTCCAGTGCTGCACGGAAGCGGTCGTAATATTTCCGGTTGTTCATCGCTCCGGTGATGCTGTCGCTTCGCTTGAGATACAGGTATTTGGGGGAGTCCAGCGAGACGGTCTTCTTCGCCTGGAGGAATAATTTATAGGTGGTAAAAATGTCCTCGAAATACCGGCCGACCGGATATCTCACCTGGCTGAACAGCTCGGCCTTGTACAGCTTATCCCAGGCAAGGTTCTGGATCTCGGTATCCTCAAGCAGCTTGTCAACGGCTTGCGCATTATCGTATACACGCACCTGGTGCGTGAAGGACTTTTCCAGCTTGACATCATCCTGTACCTCGCAATGGCCGCATACAGCGATATCTGCATTGTGGGCGGTGATGAGTCCGTGCAGAGCTTCATACATGTCCGGTTCAATCCAGTCATCGCTGTCGACGAACCCGATATACCGGCCCTCTGCCACATCAATTCCATAGTTGCGGGCATCGGACAATCCGCCGTTCTGCTTATGAATGACGACGACACGCGGGTCCAGCTCCTTGTAATACTCACATATCTCGCCGCACTTATCGGGTGATCCGTCATTGACCAGAATCAATTCAAAGCTGCGGAAGGTCTGCGCCAATATCGAATCCACACACTTCCTCAGGTACAATTCCACGTTGTAGATAGGCACAATAATACTTATCTCTGGCTTCACTCGAGCAGTCACTTCCTTTCCCGGTTCTGATTCGGGTCTACGCGTCACTATATTTGTGATAATCTTACTATCCGGGTCAAAAGGTTGTATATACTACTAAAGTGTACTTATCGCTTGAGGAGGGGCGTGAGCTGCCTGGAGGGAAGCCGCTGTTCCGCAGTAAAAAGACCGCAGCACCATGGGGTGACTGCGGCCTTTCGCCTGCGGAAATTTAGTTAAATGTAATCGCCAGCGCGCTGGTAAAATGGCCGCCCGGCGGCAGGGAGATGGCATTCTGCTTCTCCCGGAAATCGCCGGTGAAGCCTTCGAGATCGGCCACGCCATGCCAAGGCTCGATACACACGAACGGCGCATTCTTCGGCTGCCAGATGCCGAGATCAGGGAAGCCCGTGAAGGCGACCGTTACGCTCTTAGCAGACTGTTTGCTTTTCAGGGCAACCGATTTAGACTGGACATTGCGGAACACAAGGGCATCATGTGCGAACATCCCGTGGTTCAGCGGCAGCTTGTTATCCGCGCCTAGCATGGTCTCGCTCTGGCCCGGAGTGATCAGGCCATTCTCATTCAGGAATAAGCGCTCCAGGCGCTCCGGCTGCTCAAATTCAAGATAGTAGTCGGTGAAGCTGCCTTCTCCGTCAATCGGGCAGTTGAAGGCCGGATGGGTGCCGAGCTGGAAGAAGATCTCCCCTTCACCGGGATTCTCCACCCTGTAGCCGATGTCCAGCGTGCTGCCGTTCAGATTATAGGTGAGATACAGATGGAACGGGTACGGGTAGCTGGCCAGCGTGTCCTCGCTGTGCGATAGCCGGTAGATCGCTTGCGTCTCGCTTGCCTCCACCAGCGTGAATTCGTTGCGTCTGGCGAAGCCGTGCCGGGCCAGCGGATAAGTCTGTCCATCTACACGGACCACTTCGCCTGCGGCTCCCCCGATCATCGGGAACAGCACCGGAGAACGGCCTGTCCAATAAGCGGCGTCTCCGTTCCACATATATTCAGTGTCTGTATCCGTTCTTCTGAAGCTGACCAGCTCAGCACCGAGTGAACTGATCTCGGCCACGGCCAGGCTGCTGCGTAAAATAGTGTTCATGCTTTTACCCCTCTCGCCCTGCAATATGTAATCCTGATGTCTCATATTCTAACAGACTTCCCCGCAGGTGCCAGCAAATAACGGAAATTCTCCAGCCTATAATTTTTACAGTATGTACAATGACAAACAGGTGGAATTCGTTAACATATAAGGATAGCAATCATTCCATATCAGCGGAAACGGGGGAATAAGCCGATGCAGGTGAAGCAACTATTGGTGAACGGTGAGCGGCTGAAGAATACCATTGAGGCCTTTGCGGATTTCGGGCGGACAGACCATAACGGAGTTACCCGGCTGTCGCTGTCGGAGCAGGATGTGCGGGTGCGCGGCTATTTCACCGCCTGCTGCGAAGAGCTGGGCATGACCGTGAAGGTGGATGATATGGGCAATATGTATGCCACTCTGGCTGGCAGAGAAGAGGGGCCGCCGATCGTGATCGGCTCCCATCTGGATACCGTGAAGAAGGGTGGCAGATTCGACGGTGTGCTGGGGGTGATTGCCGGCCTTGAGGTCGTGAGAACCTTGGTAGATCAAGGAATTAAGCCCCGGCTGCCTGTCACGGTGATGAACTTCACCAATGAGGAAGGTGCCCGCTTCGAGCCGTCTATGATGGCCTCAGGCGTCTTATCCGGCAAGTTCGATAAGGCAGCCATGCTGGGGAAGAAGGACGCGGAGGGCGTCAGCTTCGGCGAAGCACTGGAGGCCAGCGGCTATGCCGGCGACGCAGAGAACCGGATCAGGGAAGCGGCGGCTTATCTGGAGCTGCATATTGAGCAAGGCCCTGTGCTGGAGAAGGAGAACCTTAAGATCGGTCTGGTTGACTGTGTGGTGGGCATGGCCTGCTATGAGATTGAAGTGACCGGGGAATCGGATCATGCCGGGACTACGCCGATGGATATGCGCCGGGATGCGCTGTTTGCCGCTACGGATATTATTGCGGAGCTGCGCCGCAAGCTGGCCGTGCTTGATCCTGAGCTGGTCTACACGATGGGGCGGATGAATGTGCTGCCGAATATCCATACCGTGATTCCGAACAAGGTGATCTTCACCGTGGAAGCGAGACATAAGGACATGGATGTGGTCCGGGAGGTCGAGGAGGTCATTCACGGCTTGCCGGAGGAACTGCTGGACTGCAGCGTGTCGAAGACGAAGCTGTGGGGCCGCGACACGGTATGGTTCGATCCGGACATCTGTGCGCTGGTGACTGACGCAACGCAGAAGCTGGGCTACAGCAGCCGGAAGCTGGCCAGCGGCGCGGGGCATGACGCCCAGTTCGTGGCCGGGTTCCTGCCGTCGGCGATGATTTTTGTCCCAAGTGTGAAGGGGAAAAGCCACTGCGAGGAAGAGCTCACCTCCTATGAGGATTGTGAGATGGGGGTGAATGTGGTGCTGGAGACGGTGCTGTCGGTGCTGGCGGGTGCTTGAGAAGCAGGGAGGCTAAGTAACTCCATAGGATACGGTATATAAATATGCTTAAAGGAGGGATGCGATTTCCCTCCTTTTAAATTCGCCATTTAAGATTACGAACCCAATCAACCTCGTTTTTTGCTCATCATGAGTGGATAGGCAGATCAAAATCCAATCTGTCAAACTTCCTCAAGATATCCAAATCAGAGGTAATATGATGAGTACCCCAATAATAATTACCGATGGCTTGTTCAGCGACACACCAACGTTTGCCATCGGGATGCGGGTTATTATGTTCAAAGGCGTTTAATTCTTCCTCAGGTGCTATTTGAATCTCATTTGTATTATGTAGTGTGTCAATAATCGTATCCAAATTGATATCCGCAACATGTTTAAGTTCTGGATAATGCCTGCTTTGTGGCGAACCAATAAAATATACGGGCAATGGTAACCAAAACGGCCATGTTACAGGATCAAATGATTTCATTTCTAATAATACCGGGTCATAATCGGGTACACCGTTAAGCAGGATTTGACCACACATCCTATACTTGTCTTTTAAAGCCACTGCTTTGTGGTAGATATCAAGGTTGTGGTCTGCATATGTGAGTATAAAATCGGAAAGTCTCTTTGTTACTCCAATATCAGCTTCCGTGGCTTTCTTTGGGTCGAAATGAAACCATGGCAGATGTGCGAAATCATTGTTGCTAGGGATTCCTTGCATCCCCACCCAGCCGTCATCCAAAAAATATGTACCGGAATCGAGGTATTTGATGATACCCGTAATAACTAAATCTTTTATACTGCTAACAGAATCATCTGCTGTGTCCAGATAATCCAACGCTATACATATTGTATAGGGAGAAGAATTAGGGTTCCAATTGTTACACTCGATGTTGTAACCGAAACCGCCATCCTCATTTTGGTAACTGGATAGAACCGAAAGGAATTCCCCGCAGCTCCCGTTCTCAAATAAATATTTCCATTTTGTAAATTCTAGCGGTCTGGCATTACGGTGAATCAGTTTTCTTAATCTCAAAAATTCATCCAGCGATATTTTTTTCAAAATTTTTACCTCCCCATGTAATCTCGAAACACTGGGATTATTATACATTTTAGTATTAGCTGCTGTCGATGCTGATTGGTTGTCTGTTTAACCCTCAGTTGACAGAATTCGCCCATCTTCTTTAAGTGGGGGATGAATAGAAACGGTCTAATCTACATGGATTCTAACCGCCTAAGATGCAATAATTAAAGTATTCAGTCGTATCTTGGAAAGGTCAGTGAAATCAATGAAGTTAGATTCAAATAACCATTCAGTATTCTCCCTTCACTTTCACCTTATTCTAGTCATCAAGTATCGTAGGAAAGTCATTACATATCCCATATCCGAACGTCTGAAAGAGATATTTGCATACATTCAGCCTACTTACAATGTGACTTTGCAGGAATGGAATCATGACAGGGATCACGTTCATATCCTAATGAAAACTCATCCTAATACCGACATTTCTAAATTTCTCAACGCTTATAAGAGTGCATCCTCTAGGCTGATCAAGAAGGAGTTTCCTACCCTCCGAACATCACTTTGGAAAGAGGCCTTTTGGTCACGCTCCTATTGCTTGCTTACAACGGGTGAAGCGCCAATAGACGTCATTCAAAAATACCTCGAAACCCAAGGTGTGAAACGGTGATCACCATTGCTGAAAGCCTACAAATACCGTATCTATCCAAGCCATGGGCAACAACACTACTTCGCTAAAGTGTTCGGATGCGTTCGCTTCATCTACAACAGAATGCTTGCAGATAAAATGGAACATTACAAGCAAACGGAAACGATGCTGAGGAATACACCCGCACAATACAAAAAGGAATTCGACTGGCTGAAAGAAGTCGATAGCCTTGCCTTAGCGAATACCCAACTGAATTTAGACAAGGCTTATAAGAATTTTTTTCGTGATAAGAAAACGGGATTTCCTAAATTCAAGAGCAAGAAGACGAATCATCATAGCTTCACAACGAATAACCAAAAGGGAACAGTGGCTATAAAGGATGGATATCTCAAGATTCCAAAGCTAAAAACGGGCATCAATATCAAGCTGCACCGCCCATTTGTGGGGCTGATCAAATCATGCACGATTTCAAAAACACCAACGGGAAAGTATTATGCTTCCGTATTGGTTGAAACGGATATCGTCCAGTTGCCCAACATGCATACGAAGATTGGCGTTGATCTTGGGCTGAAAGACTTCGCGATCACTTCAAATGGCGAAATCATATCCAATCCTAAATACTTGCGTACGTCTGAAAAGCGGTTAGCGAAGCTGCAAAAGGATGTATCACGGAAGAAGAAGGGAAGCCATAACCGTCATAAGGCTAGGCTGAAAGTGGCCAAGCACCATGAAAAAATAGCGAATCAGCGTAAAGACTTCTTGCATAAAACGTCTGCCAAAATGATAAACGAAAACCAAGTTATCGTGATGGAAGACTTGCGTGTAAAGAATATGCTGCAGAATCACAAACTTGCAAAAGCGATTAGCGAGGTATCTTGGAGTATGTTCCGTTCGATGCTTGAATATAAGGCTCAATGGTATGGCAGAGAACTGATTATTGCCCCTAAGCACTATGCAAGCAGTCAGCTTTGCTCCTGTTGCGGGTATAAGAACGCAGAGGTGAAGAATCTCGCCTTGCGAGAGTGGACTTGTCCAGAATGTAACGTGCATCATGATCGGGATGTAAACGCTGCTCAAAACCTACTGAAACTAGCCATGTGATATTGCAATGATTGGGCTAGGGACTAGCCTTTGAGCTTGGGTAAACTTGGAGCAGTAGCTTCAATGACCAAGAAGCCGCCACCTCTTAGGTGGATGGTAGTTCACTTAGGATATCCAATACCCTTCACTGGCGGTTATTATCTGGAGGCGCTGATGCGGCTGAAACGGGGGATTCCAGGGTATTGGTATGAGCGGACCGTGCTATAGATCCCAGCTATGTGGGATGGCGGTTCCGGGGCCCGGCCTTGATAATCGGTACATGACCTGTTGTGGTTATGTACCGATTATTATTTTCGGAGGGGATGAAATGAGAGACAGCATGAGCGGGGCAGCCAGCCTTTGGGAGCAGGTAAACGGAGATCAGTATGTACAGAACATCAGCCGCAAAATCCCCGGCTACGCGCTGCAATATGGCTTGATGGACACGCTGCTGACAGCGTGGCTGGACAAGCAGGACAAGCAGGACAAGCCAAGGCTGTTAGTCGTGGGAGCAGGCGGAGGACAGGAAATTCTGCAACTGGGCCTGAGCCACCCGGACTGGAGCTTCAGCGGCCTGGACACCTCGCAGAGTATGCTTCAGGCTGCCAAGCAGCGGCTGGCGGCTGCGGGTATTATGGATAGAGTGCGGCTGCATCATACGGAGATTGCCGCGTGGAGCAGTAATGCGCTGCATGATGCCGCAACTTGTATGCTGGTGCTGCATTTCGTGCAGGGACGGGAGAGCAAGCTGGCGCTGCTCCGCAGCATTGCCGCACGGCTTCAGCCGGGCGCGCCGCTGTGCCTGTCCGCCATCTGTGGGGTGCCGGGCTCTCCGGCCTGGGAGATTCAGATGGCGGGCTGGCGGCTGCATATGCTCGGGAACGGCATCACAGAGGATCAGTGGCAGACCTTTGAGCACTCTTTCGGAGTAACCTCCCATCCGCTCCCCGCCGCAGAAATGGAGGAACTTCTGGAGGAGGCCGGGTTCACGGCCGTATCCCGGTTCTTCGGCGCTTATCTGATTGACGGCTGGGTGGCGGTAAAGGCGCTAGAACAGCAGTGTTTGGATAGCCAGCGGGAGTGAGGAGCATCGGCAAGAAATCCAATTAATTCCTGAGGGTCTGGCATCCGGGCGTGATTAATAGGTAATTGCACTTTGTACAATGGATTGCTGTAAAAAAGGCTTCGAAATCGATTCTATTGTATTCCGTACAATTGAATATTGAAAAAAGGCCATTTTTCAGCCAAATCACAACATTCTACTGTATGAAAGAGACAATTTCATAATTCAAAACCCTTGCTATACCTGGTTTTTTTGAGCATAGAAAAAGGAGTACCTCCCCAAATTCTCGAAGTTATAGGTGACGAAACCAACACCCGAGAAGAAAAGAGGTAATCCCTATCTATTCTATTCGACAAGAAGAACTGTTTTCCTTTGAGGAATTGCTCCAGATGGCTCCGGAAGATAAATATAGCCAAATCTTTGAACACTTACATTTAGCTCCAGTTCTGTTCGCACTGCGGAAAAAGAGCCACCGTGGACGGCCTGAAAAACTAAACGTACCTGCCATGATCTACTCGCTGCTGATTGCCAAAATGGAGAACATCGAGTTTGTCTCTGCCTTGGTCCGGCGATTGAATCATAGCCACGAATTTCGAGTCCAGTGCCGGTTTACGGGCTCGGACAATATTCCCAGTCAGGCCTCCTATTCTCGTTTGATTCATGCCCTAGCGCAAACGGGAATGCTGGAACAACTTCAGGATCGCCTAGTCACCTCTGCCCTAGAAGAAGGTTTTGTGAGCGGCACCCATCTGGCTGTGGATTCCTCGATGGTTGAGGCATGGGATTGCCAATTTAGCGAATCAGCCTCCAAGCGTCGTGCGGCTCGCCGGGAGCAAAAGAAAGGCGAAGCTCCGGGGGCCGAACAACTTCAGCTCGAACATCAAGAGCCTGAGCCGAAGGCGGTGAACGCGCCGCTGAAGAAACCCAGGTACAGCAAGCCAGGTCGTCCATCCCAGGCCGAAAAGGAACGTCGGCGCGAGGAAATGGAAGCCTATGAACAAAGTCTCGGACCGTTCCAGAAAACCATTGAAGCGATGTTGCCGTACACGTACGATGAACTGCTGACCGAGTTGCCCCGGCATGCTGCGCGTTGTGATAAGAAAAATACGAAGGGCCGAATGACCAGCTATTACGGGTTCAAGGCGAATCTGCTAGTCGACACGGACAGCCAGTATATCCTCAGTGGGCTCTTTAGTTCGGCCAATCCGAATGACCAGCGTATGGCGGTCGTCCTTCTCAAAGGCCTGCTCCTAAAGTTTCCGATGCTAAAGGTCAAGCATATCTTGGGCGACAAAGGCTACGACTGCGCGGCAATCTACCAGTTGATTCATACGCTCGGCGCCTATCCTGCGATTTCCCTGATTCACCATAAAGACCCGCCTGCAGGAATGAATCTGGATTACACGCCGGTGTGCGCTCAAGGACATACGTACCGTTACGACAGTTTTGATGCCAAGTATGAGACCCTGAAGTACACCCGGCCTAGCGAATGCAAAGGCTGTGAGCTTTCCGGTTCCGATTGCCAAAAAGTGTTTAAAATTCGCATGCAAACGGATTTGCGGTTGCACACTTATCCCGCCAGAGGTAGCGAAAGTTTTACCACCCTGTACAACAAGCGGACGGCCGTGGAGCGTGTGTTTGCCTATCTCAAAGAGTATTTCGGGATGAAACGCACACGTCACCGGGGTGTCCGGGCAAGTGTCGATTTCCAGCTCAGTACGCTCGCGTACAATTTGAGTAAGTTTGCATTAGACAAATTGAATCAGCAGTTGAGAGACTCCCAGCAAGTGGCCTGATTTTTTTAAAAATATGACCTTAGATTTTGGACCAATCTTGCTTTTCAGTAAACTGAATTATGAAATTGACTCTGAAATACAATAGAATCCCATTTTACGGTCAGCGATGCGTTTTCTATTGCAAGAAATACAATCAGTTGTCACCCCTTCACCGCCGAGCTGGCCACTCCTTCAATAATGTACTTCTGGCCGAGCAGGAAGACGAGGATCATCGGAATGATCCCGGCGGTTGCGGCGGCCATCATGCCGTTGTAATCGACATTGTTCTCCAGGATGAAATTCTGCAGCCCGAGCGGCACGGTGAACAGATCCTGGTCGATCAGGAAGACGAGTGCGTTCTCATAATCGTTCCAGTGCCAGGAGAAGTCGATAATTGCCAGTGTTGCCAGCGAGGGCTTGGCCATCGGGAGGATAATCCGCGAGAAGATGCGGAAGTGTCCGGCACCGTCGATGAAAGCGGCCTCCGAAATTTCGTGAGGCACGGAGAGGAAGAACTGCCGCATCATGAACACGCCGAAGATAGTGAACATACCGGGCAGAATCAGCGCCCAGTGGGTGTTATAGATGCCGGCCCAGTCGAACATGATGAACTTGGGCACGAACAGCACCTGCGGAGGAACCATCATCATCGACAGATAGACCAGGAACATCGTGTTACGCCCCTTGAACTCAATTCTGGCAAAGCCATAGGCCGCCAAAGCAGACAGGGAGACAGCGCCGATGGTGCTCAGCACAGCGACCTTAAGGGAATTCAGATAGTAAGGCACGAAGCTGCTCTGGCCGGACCACACCTTGATATGATGACTCCAGTTGAAGTGGTCGGGAATCCACTGGATTGGATAGCGGAAGACCTCCGCAGGGGTTTTGAAGGAGGTGCTGATCATCCAGAGGAAGGGCACAATCATGACGATGCTGAAGAACAGCATGATCAGGGTGGTGATGATTTTGGCAACGGCGGCTTTATTCATATTCTCAGCTCCTTAGTAGTGAACCCAGCGTTTCTGGCCCAGCCATTGAACGACGGTGAAGATCAGAATGATCAGGAACAGGGCCCAGGAGACCGCTGATGCATAGCCCATCTCGTAATAGCGGAAGGCATTCTGATAAATGAACAGGGATAATACGGTGGTGCTGTTCCCGGGACCGCCTTGCGTAATCGCCTGGATGATGCCGAACTGCTTAATCGACATGATCAGACCGGTAATCAGCAGCAGAAAAGTAGTAGGACTCACCAGCGGCCACAGAATGCTGCGGACCGTCTGCCACGTGTGGGCACCGTCGATGGTGGCTGCCTCCAGCAGCTCCCCGGACACCTCCTGCAAAGCGGCGAGATAGATAATCATGTTATAGCCGAGCATGAACCAGATCCAGATGATATCAATCGCATACATGGACGTATCCATTGTGGACAGCCAACCGGGAGGGTTAGCGATGCCCATAGAGCGTAGAATACCATTAATCGGCCCGTTATTCGGGTGGAACAGCAGCATCCACACGAAGGCTACGGCTACGCCGCTGGTAATGTAGGGCATGAAGTACAAGGCGCGCAGCAGCTTTTTGAGATAGACAGAACGGTTCAGAATGACAGCCACCAGGAACGCCAGCCCAATCGATACAGGAACAGAGAGCAGGAACAGCAGCGTGTTCTTGATGGCAATATAGAAGACCTCATCCCCCAGCATCCGCCGGATATTGGCCAGCCCGATGAACTTGGTATGGGGACTCATAAACTTGTAATCTGTAAACATGAGATAGAACGAATACATAGCCGGTATGATAAAAAACAGTATCACGCCAATCATATTGGGCCCGATAAACAGATAGCCCAGCAGCTGCTGGCGTCGCATCCAGGTTGCTTTCACAATAGCCCCACTCCTTCTGGTCTTGTAAGTACATTACAAGCATAGCAAGCGTTCCCGTGAGGGTTAAGGAACAAAACCACCCACTTCATGGCACAGAAATATACAATTACACAAGCGGCAGCAGGCACTTCGGTCTTAGTTATGTTCTATTGGCGTTCCGGCAGCAAGAAAAAAGCGGCATTCCCGAGAGGAATGCCGCTGGAGTGACACAATGATCGTTATCCGATAAGAAACAGGCTACAGGCTTAAGCTATCCGGCTTCTCCCGCTGTTGATGCCGGTACTGGCTGGGCGTCTGCGCGGTCAGGCGCTTGAAAATCTTGATGAAGTAGTTATCGCTCACGAAGCCGACCCGATTGCCGATCTCATAGACCGGCAGGTCGGAGCCGGTCAGGAGCCGGATCGCCTGATCTACCCGTACACGGTGCAGATAGTGGATGAGGGTGTGGCCGGTTTTCTTTTTGAACAGGGTGCTGACGTAATTCTCGGCCATCATCACATACTGGGACATCGACTTCACGGTAATATCCTCAGCGTAGTGTTCATGCAGATAATGAAGAATCTTCTGGATCTCCGGGTGGCTCGTAATCTCCTCATGGGCCGGCGGGGGCGGGGTAGGCTCCTGAGTGCTGTCCGGCTCTACCTTGCGGTTCTTCTCCAGCTCGCCGCTGATCTTGCGCAGTGTGTCCCGGAGTGAATTCACACTCATCGACAGCTTCAGAATATAATTGGACGCCCCGTATTCCATGGCCTGCCGCACGTTCTCGAAGTCATTCATGCAGGTCAGCATGACGAAGCGGGAATCGAACCCTTCCTCACGGGTTCTGCGCAGCAGCTCGACGCCATCCATCTCCGGCATGACGATATCCGAAATCACCAGATCGGGCGCATCTTCGCGGATCATCTCCAGCGCCTCAGCCCCGTTGCCCGCTTCCCCGCTGACCGTGAAGCCAAGCTCCTCCCAGGCGATAATCTCGCGCACACTTTCCCGAACGAATACCTCATCTTCCACGAGCAGTACCTTCCACATGTGTAATCCCTCCCTTAGTTATGCGCCTCAAGCCGGATGTTCGTTGCCGTAAGGTGTGGACAGGAGCAGCGGCAGCGTCAAGCGTACAGTAACACCTTCACTGGATGAGAGCACCTCAAGCTGTCCCTCTTCCCGGAACAGCAGCCGCAGTCGCTCCTGAATGTTACTCAGTCCGATGCCCGGACGCTTGCGCGGAGCCTTGGGCCCCCCGCCCTGCTCCATGCCTACGCCGTTGTCCCGGATCTCGACAAGCAGCCTGTGCTCTTCGCGGCGGACGTTCAGCTCAATGAGGCCATGGCCGGGCAGCCTGCTGATTCCATGGATAATGGCGTTCTCGACCAGAGGCTGGAGGCTGAGCTTCGGCACCAGAGCATACAGAATGTCCTCGTCATACGTGAAGGTACAGTCGAATTTGTGGGCGTAGCGGACCTGCTGAATATGGACATAGGCCTCTACAAGCTCGATTTCATCTTTGAGATGGATCAGATCCTTATCGGTATTCAGACTGGCCTCCAGCAGCTTGCCGAGCGACAGGGTCATGTTCGTAATGTCCTCGTTATGCTCGCGGATGGCGATCCATTTGATCGTATTCAGCGTGTTCAGCAGGAAGTGGGGATTTGTCTGGGCCAGCAGCATCTGAAAATGCACCGCCTCCTTCTGCCGCTCCTCCGCCTTCAGCTTCTGGATCAGCAGGTTGGTATCGTCCAGCATCGTATTGAAGGTCCGGGTCAGCTCCAGGATCTCGCCGCTGAATTTGTGCTCCGGCAGGCGGATCTTCAGGTTCTTCTGCACCGCCGCCTTCATCTTGTTCTGCAGATGGGACAAGGGCCGCGTTATGGTCGTAGCAATCACGAAGGTCATCATCAGGAAGATGCTAGTCAGCACCAGGAACGTCACGAAGTACTGCTGCTTCAGCCCCTCGATCTCCGCAAACAGCACTGACAGCGGAATCCGGTTGACGATGTACCAGTCCAGCGACTCCACATAGATATAGTTAATCAGGGCGTTCGATTCTTTGTCGATAAAATATTGCTGTCCCGGCTGCCCGGTGAAGCCTGCCTTCACCTTGTCAGACAACTGGCTGCCCGGAACCGACTGGGAGATATCCTCGCCCGAACGGGTAATCAGGAAATACTGCTGCTCCAGGTCGGACTGCTTGTGGATGGAGCGCAGCCAGTACGTATAATCAATGCTGATCCGGGCCATGCCATACGGCTTATTTCCGGCATCCTCCAGATAGGCATATAAGGAGAGAAGATAGGCGCTGGTAGAAACATCCCGCAGCACGTAGTTGGCATCATTGGGCACCCAGTGATAGGAGTTGTTATCCATCTGCCCCCGGTCGAACCCCGGATTGGCCCGCAGCTTGGCATAGACCAGTGGATCCTTGGGCGGGTATGAGGTGTATGCGCTTTCAGATAAGTCCAGAATCATGAAGTAGACCGAAGGATTATACAGGAAGAAGCTGTTGTTCAGGTTCTTGAAAATATTCTCCATCAGCCGCTTATTCTCCAGCTCATTCCGCTGCTCAGGATGGACCAGCACGGACTTCACGGTGTCATCCTGCTTCAGGAACAGCAGCGTTTTGAAGGCGATGCTGATCTGGTCCTCCAGCGTGCGGTACATCTGCTCCAGCTGATAGTGGCTCTGCTGGCTGATTTTCTTCTGGATCAGCGTCTCAATACGCTGATAGTTATAAATATTCAGTGTGCCGAACGGCAGCAGAATCAGGCACACGAATGCGGTGAACAGCCGGTATTTCAACTTCTGGGGAATCAGCACGCGCAGCAGCTGTGACACAGGGAAGCACCTCCAAGCCTGACTGAACCTGCCCGGTCCGGGCCGGTTGATATGCTAGATTATAGCATAATCGCTCCGCCGGATTGGCGATATTTCAAATTGCATGGTTTTGTTCCAGCGGACACGGGAGGGTGGCGAAAATGCATAGATTTGTTCTATTCGGGGGGCTTGACAGCGGCAGGAGAAAGACGGAGCGGATAGTTATCCGCCCCGCCTTGTCAAGGGACCTCTTGGAGTCTGCTGGGGGAGAAGATGTCAGTTTAAACGAATGATGTTGTACTTCAGCGTAAGCAGAAGAAACACGCCAGCCAGGAGAAAGCCCCCCGCCGATACTAATCCGCCTATAATGATTGTCCTGTCAAAGGGTTTGAAGCTTTTGAGCATTTCATCCCTCCTTTGCGAAGATGGTCCCTCCTCCCAGATTATAAACGATCTTCCAGTGTGCGTGGTAATTAGGGTTACCGGGCGCATGAACCGCCTATGTTTGTGGAACGAAGGACTGACGGACGATGGACTGACGGACGATGGACCGACGGACTGACGGACTGACGGACTCAGGTGCTCTTATCTGGCGAAATAATCAGCTTTATGCCGGTGGGCGGACTCAGAGGCCGCTATATCCTCCAGGTAACCGAAATTGAGAGGGAAAATGGTAGTTAAGCGCATCTGAGTCCGCATAGCCTCCAAATTAACGCGATTCAGCCAAATAAGCGCATCCCAGTCCGCAAGCAAACTGCATTCCTCTATGGCTTCGCTAATGCCACTATCTTCGCTAACTCCGCTGTCTTCACTAACTTCGCTATTTCCGCTGTCTCAGCTGTCTGCACTTAATCCGCTACTTCTTCTGCTTCAGATACTCGTTATGCCGCGCTGCCATGGCCTGCACAGTCTGATCTAGCGACTGTGAGCCGAGGAAATATTTCTCGTACTCCTGTGAGCGCAGGTCCATTACCTCTTGCGGAAGGCTGCGGACGTAGGTTGGCGTCTTATTGTCGAACATGACGTACATCAGGGAGTCCAGATCGTAGGAGTCACTTTTGTCGCCGATGAGGCTCTTGAGTGCATCCTCCTGCCTGGCATCCTTGGAGGCCGGGAGTCTTCCGCCTGCTGCCATCGGGGACATGCCGCCATCGGAATACCACTTCAGGAACTCCCAGGCCGCTTCCTGCTTCTTGGACTTGGCGTTAATGGAGATGTAATCGCCGAGGCCCCCGCGGGTCACGTAATCACTGGCGGATTCAGTGAGCCTGGGTACCGGGGCGAAGGCAATTTTGAAATCACGCGGGAAGTCGGTGAAGTTATTGGAGCTGCGCAGCAGCCAAGCTCCGATATTGAGCATTGGCACCTCTCCGCTGAGGAAGACCTGCTCCACCGGCATCTTGGAAGTTAATTGCTCGCCGAGCGGTGGCGTGGTCTTATCGTCCTGCATCATCCCGTTCAGCGTCTCCAGCCATTGTCTGACCAGCGGATGATCCAGATTGGAGGTGCCGTCCTGCTTGGTGTAGCCCTCCTGGGAGAGCACGGAGTCGATGGGGTCCACGAAGGGCTCCATATTTTGAATAAAACCGTACGAATTGCCGCTCTTCAGCTTCTTCGCATACTCGCGCAGCTCATCCCAGGTCCATTCCTTCGGAACCGGCAGACCGGCCTTGTCCAGGGCGTCTTTATTCAGGGCGATGAAGAACGGGCTTTTGGTCGTCGGAACGCCGTAGAATTTTCCGTCAATTTTCCAGCTCGCGGTGTCCGCGCCCATCTTCTCTTCAATGTTGTAATCGGTGTAGCCGCTGAGGTCCAGGGCCAGACCGGATTCCACCCGCTTGGCGGCATGGGAGATCGTATAGTTCACGAACAAATCCACATCCTGGCCGGTAATCATCGCCGTGTCCAGCTTCAGATTGCCGTCATCATCATTAACATAGCGTACATATTCCACCTGAATATCGGGATGCTCCTTGTTCCAGTTGTCCACCACCTGCTGCGGACCGGATTCCGGCGGGACACCGCCCCACATTTTGAGCGTAACCGGTGTATTCTTACCTGTAGCAGAGCTTCCATTGTGCGCTGAAGATGAATTGCTGCTGTTCCCGCAGCCTGTGGCCAGGCCCATGATCAGAACGAGTGAAGTGATTCCGGCAATAACACGGCTCTTATTCAAAAGCGACAACCTCCCTGTGTGTACTGTATAAGCTTGCAACTCAAGAATAGCAGATGGCCAGAAGCGTCAGAAGGAACAAAAAACAGTAGAATATGGAACATAACTTTACATTCTCTCCCCGGATTAGGGCAAGGGCGGTGATAGTGCAGGGAAACGTTCTATTCCGAAGCAGCCGCTGTGGCATCTTAAGCCCATTGTGTAAAAACACAATCATGTCAGATCATGTTTTTCTTTTTACCCAAAATGCTGCTGGAAATCATATGTTATGATTCTTTACATAAGAGAACTCTAACCTGACAGGAGCGATGAAAGATGATTATTGGCGTACCGAAAGAAATCAAAAACAACGAAAACCGTGTAGCGATTACCCCTGCGGGTGTGGTAAGCCTAACTGCAGAAGGTCATAAGGTGCTTGTTGAGGCCGGAGCGGGTGCGGGCAGCGGATTCCTTGATGAAGAGTATGGCGCCGCTGGTGCGGAATTGGTTGCAGAAGCTGCCGCAGTATGGGCTGCTGCTGAAATGGTAATGAAGGTGAAAGAACCGCTGAGCAGTGAGTATGGTTACTTCCGTCCGGGTCTGATTCTCTTCACGTACCTGCATCTGGCTCCAGAGCCGGCCCTTGCTGCCGCCCTGAAGGATAAAGGCGTGTTCGCCATCGGCTATGAGACCGTAGTAGATGGACGTACCTTGCCGCTGCTCACCCCGATGAGCGAGGTAGCCGGACGTATGGCCGTACAGCTTGGTGCGCAATTCCTGCAAAAAAACTACGGCGGACAGGGTATCCTGCTCTCCGGTGTTCCCGGCGTAAGCCGCGGCAAGGTCAGCATTATCGGCGGCGGTGTGGTCGGCACCAATGCAGCCAAGATGGCCATCGGACTTGGTGCCGAGGTGACCATTATCGATTTGAGCGCAGACCGGCTTCGTCAGCTCGACGATATTTTCGGTGCCCAGATCAGTACCCTGATCTCCAATCCGTACAACATTGCTAAGGCCGTTGCTGAGGCCGATCTGCTGGTAGGGGCAGTGCTGATTCCAGGCGCGAAGGCGCCTAAGCTCGTAACGGAAGCGATGGTGCAGACGATGAAGCCGGGCTCCGTCATTGTCGATGTGGCGATTGACCAGGGCGGGATTGTGGAGACGATTGACCGGGTGACCACGCACGACAACCCTGTATTCGAGAAGCATGGGGTCCTGCACTATTCGGTCGCCAATATGCCGGGCGCAGTCGCCAAAACCTCGACCATTGCCCTAACCAACGTCACCGTTCCATATGCCCTGCAAATTGCAGGCAAAGGCGTATTCCAGGCCATCGAAGACAATGCCGGTCTGAAGAGCGGCGTCAACGTGGCCAACGGCAAAATCACCTGCCAGGCCGTAGCCGAAGCTCTTGGGGAAGAGTATTTCACGGTTGAAGCCGCTGTAGAGCAGGAGTTCACGCTGATCTAACTTATAGAGAGGAAGTCGGCTAGAGTAGAGTGGCAGTGCAATAGACAGAGACGGAGTCCGGTGAGCAATCACCGGGCTTTTTGTGCGGAGTAGGCCGAATGTAATCGGAAAACCGATTACAATGGACGCGTTGGGGGTGAGCGGTCCGGATGTAATCGGAAAACCGATTACAATGGGCACGTGCGAGGGGGAGCGGTCCGAATGTAATCGGAAAACCGATCACAATGGACACGTTGGGGGTGAGCGGTCCGAATGTAATCGGAAAACCGATTACAATGGACACGTTGGGGGTGAGTGGGCGGAATGTAATCGGAAAACCGATTACAATGGACACGTTGGGGGTGAGCGGTCCGGATGTAATCGGAAAACCGATCACAATGGGCACGTGCGAGGGTGTACGGGCTGGATGTAAGCGAACTGCTGGTGCGAAGACATGTATGCCGGATACACCATCCATGTAAGCTATCGCTGCACACTATTTTGTGTTTGACGCAAATTCTTCATCGGATGTCAGGTTTCCTCCACATTTCTTTTATCCCCCTATAGGCAACTGCCAAGCGCTGTAATATAATGTAATCACTTATATAAGCTTCGGCTATTCTTTGGGGTTGGGGTGGGAACATTGACAGAAGCAGAGCCAGCATTTGACCGTTTTTTTGACAGCATGGAATCCCTGGCGGATACCCTTAGTGAATCGCTTCAGGCTCAGGTTACGATTGAGGACAGCAATCATCATGTGATTGGCTACAGCTCCCATCAGTTTGAGAGCGATCCGGCGCGAATCTCGACCATTATCGGCAAAAGAGTACCGAATACCGTGATTATTGGCCTTCGCAAAAAAGGTGTGATGCACAATCTGGAGAATACCGGCCATCCGATCCGTATCCCCGCCGTGATGGAGGTTGGTCTGGGTCCCAGACTTGCTATGTGCATCCGGCACCAGCAGGAGATTCTCGGCTATATCTGGGTAGTGGACGGTGGCAATCTTACCGAAGGTCATGCGGAGCGTATCGTGGAGAAGGCTGCCGGGATTGCCGGACGTTATCTGCTGAAGCAGCGCGGCTGGAAGACGAAGCAGGAGAAGACGTTCGAGGATTTCTTTTGGAAGCTGCTGACCTCGCATTATGAGAGTGAGCCGCGAATCCGCCAAGAGGCAGAAGCGGGGGCGATCCTGCTGCCGGAGCGTTATTATATCGGGGTGCTGGAGAGCAGCAGGCCGGTGGATGAGCATTTTTTGCAGAAATTCCGCAGGGTGATGGATACCTATACCGGGCAGCGACTGCTCTTTCAGACTGCCGAGCAGAACCGGCTGATTATTCTGTTCTCCTTTATGTTTCCGGTGGAAGGGACGGGGCGTCTGTCTTCGTTCCTGCACAAGCTGCTAGGTGAGCTGGGCCAGAGCGAGGGCGGCAAGTTTACGGCAGGCTGCAGTCCGGAGTATCGCGAATATACCTCGGCCGCTGAAGCGTACCGTGAAGCGGTGCGGATTTTGGAGCTGAAAAAGCTGCTGCCTTACCATACCCGTGAGCTGCTGCTCTATGAAGAGATCGGGTTCTGGGCGTATCTTCCGGCTATACTGGAGCAGAAACGGAGCCGCCCCCGCCGGAGTCTGCTGCTCTATCCGCTGAAGGAGCATGACCGTGAGCATAAGAGCGATTTCTTGAAGACCCTCGCCGTATATCTGTCGCTGAACGGAAATTTGAAGGAAGCGGCCGCTTTTCTGCATATTCATACCAATACCTTAATGTACCGCCTCAACCGGATCGCCGAGATTACAGGCCGGAGCCTCAAGGAGACCGATTACCGCACCTCCATCTACCTGGATCTTTTAACCGAGGAAACAGCGCAGGTGAATCTATGGTTCCAGGAGGCTGCCGGGTCCAGAGAGTAGCTAATGTTTGCGGGCGATCCGAAACGCGTTGGTAGCTGCTTCAAAGCCGATTTGAGGATAGAACGTTAAGGCCTCCTCAGAAGATAAAAGCACGATGGCTACTTGATCTCCTAAGGTCTGCTGAAGAAGTTTTACCAGGTCTTTGCCTATATTTTGCTTCTGATACTCCTTGATGACGGCCAAGTCTGAGAGGTAACAGCAGTAACAATAGTCCGTAATGGCCCGTGCTACTCCGACTACCCGTCCGCCATCCCAGCAGCTAATTAAGATGTCGGCTTGATCAATCATTTTGCCCATACGTTCTAGATCGCTGTGAGGGCGCTTTAGCCCCGATAATCTAAACACCTCGGCCATTTGTTCAGGGAGCAGTTTTTCATTGACCTTAAATTCTAATGCCATAATGACTCTCCTTTTACATTCATTTTTATTATTCTAATCTATAAATGAGCAAAAATGGATAAAGGATACTCTTGCATCGTTTATGATCAAGAGTATATAGAGCCTGCCTTTCTAATGGGTGGGTTCTTTATGTTGAAAGGACTTTCTTGCCCCAGAGGAAGCGAGAGCCCGATACAGGAACGTTGACATAAATTTAACTTTATAAGTAAATAATGTTATTATTACGTCATTCCTCTGGCAGTTCGCTCTGATATAATTTCTGCTAGGTAAGGGAAAGGAGATTAGAATATTGAAAAAAGAGCTAGGATTATTGATGTTATTGAGTGCCATTTTGCTTTCAGGATGTGGGTCAGATAAGCCTGCAACAGTTACACAAGGTGCAGACGATTCTCCCAGTAAACAAGTAACAACACAGCCGGAACAGATTACAGATCGTTCTGGAGATTGTACTGTAGACCGTATAAGCTTGGATATTGAAACCGCACAAAATTTCTATGGAACTTGGAAAGTTGAGAAACTTCTAGGGTTTGCAAATTCATACAACGATGCTTCCGAATATCCCACAGGGCAAAAATTCATTGGAGATAAAATTATCATCGAAAAAGATTTTTTTTCATCAAAAGGACTTAAAAAATACACGAAATATCAAACTGAACTAAAAAATCCATTATACGAAATTACAACGACATGTACTAACTCTGACTCTTTTTATAGATTCTACAAAATAGATATTCCAGACTTAAATATAAAGGATGTAGTAAAAGTAATAGATGTAAGTGATCCTCATACAAAACTTGGCATACCTTCTGGCTTAAATTTTTTTGCTGTTAATAGTGATAGACTTATCTTGTTATCAGAGGCAACTATTTTTGAGCTTAAAAAAGTCTCGGATTAATGCAATGTTTGCTGAACCAAGTAGCGAACGACTAGTAACGCAAAGGAGCGGTCCTCCAATAACGGAGAAACGCTCCTTTTTTACATGTTAAGCTTTGAAGAAGCTATAAGTCTTGTTTCCACCTATAGAATATTTACTTTTGGGACAGCCTCTTTCCTGTTTATGTCTTAAAACGATTGAACTACAGAGTATATACTGGATATTTGTGAGTATAACCAGAGCCTTTACAAAATAAAGTGGCTTCTTCATTTCTTCGTCTTTGTAAATTTTTATCATATGAGAATGCTTTACTGACCAATTTTGAACAATTATCAATTTCGTTTGTTGTACGTGGGCCAATAAAAGTTGGATAGATTTGCTTATAGGCAAGCATGGCTCTTACATCTGGAGTTGTTAGCACCCCAGGACCTCCATTAAAAGTGAGTGAAACAAGGGCACCAAACTGATTTTGTGAAAGTGTATGGCCGTTAGGAAGTGACAATTTATTTACTGCCGAAACAGCCTTTGCAGTATCCTCAGTAAAAAAAGTATTTGCCTTAGACTGAGAAATTGGTGAAGCATAACCTAGATTTAAAGAACTTGATAGAGCATCAGCTTCTGCTTGGGTTAGAAGAGAATCCTTTGGATTACCGGTTGTATTTTTAGTGTATTTTTTAGTATCTGTTATCAGATGTCCCCATCCAACTGTTGGATACCCAACAGGATCTCCATAAAATTTCAAAGAAAATCCCTCATGCGATTTGATAAGGTCTGCTCCGCCAGCGCCAAGATTTGCCATAGTAATCACTCCTGAAATTATTTTTAGTAGAAGAACAATAGGGAGGAATCAAAGCCAGAGCACCATTCCCAAGTTTTCTGCAATGCCGTATTGTCTTCACATTAAAAAAAGAGAAATAAGTCTCTTTATTTACAACCACGCTCCTAATTTTATTTCAATTCACTAATATCAAAAGTTTGTATAACCTCAATCATTTTGACATAAAGCTTTTAATCGGTGTTTGGAGATATTTTGTTGGGTGTAACCTAATTTTTTGGCTATTTCCTCGTCCTTAAGGTTGTGGACATAGGCTAGTGATAGAATCTCTTGTTGTCGGGATGAAAGGGTCTCATAAGCTTGAAAAAGTGCATAGTCTGTGATGTGATCTCTGAGATTTGCATGTATAACATCTGGATCATAAATAGTTAATAGGACAGATTCCATATTGTCATCGTTGTCTAGTGTTAGAGGAAATCGAGTGTCCTTCATTCTTCTTTTTTTGTCATAATTAATGGAGTTGTAATAAATAAGATTGGCCATGTACGAAATAAAACGGCGATTTAAACTATCATCCGGTTTCATTGTCTGCCCCTCCTTTTGAAGAGTTCCTTCCTACACTATAAAGAGAGATTAGATTTCTTTTTTACAACTATTTCCCAAATAATAAGAACAAATGTTCCTATATTTTATCACTCTAAATACTAGAGTCAATGTAAATTCCCTTTTACGAACCACGGCAAAAAAAATTATCGTTCTGGTTGTAATCCATCTGTGTAAATCACCTTATATAGTGAGGGCATCTGTTCTGAGCCTACCCTGCTAACTAGAGGAGTGTGATAGAAATGAAGAATGTACTATATGTACCGCTGGATGACCGGCCTGTGAATCTGGATGATGTGATTGTGCTAGGGAAGTCGGCCGGGATTCATGTGATCACACCGGATGTAACGGACCTTAAGAACCGCCTGGATTCGCAAAAGACAGCATCGGGCACAACCCTGTTGGCCACAGGTTCACCGGCTTATGGAGACACAGCCAGGATCCGGCAATTTATTCTGGAGCACGCCGCTTCTGTAGACGGCTTCATCCTGTCGGCGGACATGCTGGCCTATGGGGGACTGATTGGCAGCCGCCGTCTGCGTACGGATGCAGGGGGCGCTTATCCCGCTTACGATGCAGCAATTACAGACTTGCTGGACGTCATCCGTGAAGTGAAACAAGCTTATCCGGACAAGCCGGTGTATGTAATGGACACGATTATGAGGCTGGCGACTACCTCTTTTGCGGGAGGAGTGGACCTCGCGGCGTATACGGAGTCCCGTAATTTCATGCTTCAGCCGCGCAGAAGCTTCACGCAGTATGGCGATATTCTCAGCGGATATAACCTGTCCCCGACCGGCGACTATGGCAGTACGGCTACTTTTGATAAAGAGCAGTATTACAATACCAGAGCGCATAAATTCAAGACGAACCGCTATATTCTGGAGGTGCTGGCGCAGGAGGGCTCTATTGATTTCCTTGCAGTCGGTGTGGATGATGCTAACACTCAGGGCGTGCAGATTAACGAGATTCACTATATGGAGGCAGGCATTAATGAATGGCTGGGCGGGACCCAGGGTCAAAATCCGGACCGGGCCGTCATTCTCCCGGATGCAGACGGACTGGGACAGGCCTTGCTGGCGCGGATGGCGAATCAGCTCTACCGGAACGGGGCTACCACCAGGTACACCGTTGAATATTTCGGACCTCATGGCTCTACCCTTACGAGTCCGTATGAATATATGGATGTGCACCAGAACATTTTGCGTCATCTGGATATTGTGGGGGGAGTGGCGGTAGGCGATGCCCGTGAGGTGGAGATTATCGCGATTACCGCTGCAGATCAGGCGCTGGCTGCGGTTAACCGGATTGAATATAACGATTCCCGCGCCGTCCCGTCGTTAGTGATTGACTGTGTCGGCGCAGGTGCAGCAGATGCTGGTATAACTGAGACTCTGCTGGGCAGCAGGCATACTGGCTCGCTATTAGGATATAGTGGCTGGAACACGCCGGGGAACAAAATCGGCCTCGCACTGGGCATGGCCCAGGCCCGATATGCTTATGTCGTTACAGAGACCGATGCGGCTGCGCTGGAGCTTGCGGTTAACGCTCACGGCTCACTGCTGTTCAAGCGCTTCCTGAAGGACTATTTCTACAAAAGACTGGCGATTGGCGAAATCCGGACGTACTCCAGAGCCCATTCGCTCTATGAGAATGCTGCAACATTTACAGATCAGAATATGTTGTTGTTCAACAGCCCGGAGGACTACGCTCATCTTCAGGCTCTGCTGAGAGAGCGGATGCAGACACACACGGCTGCGCTTGTTGGGGAGAGCGCCTTCCTGATTGGCAGTGCTGAACCAGCGCGCAGTATCCGGCAGATTAACGGGGGCGATTGGGTCTTCTCGGAATATACCAGTGCTGCCCTTCCGTACGATGACCCCGATTATATCTGGGGCCGCGCCTTTGAAATTACTTTGAATCCTCATGTCACGTTAGAATAATAGGTGTTTTTGACCGGCAGCTCTCCGTGGATAGATTACGGGGGGCTGTTTACGCACCAATAGGAGGCCCGACACGTACAATAACCTATATTTCATGGCAAGAAGACGAAAGGGGGAAGCAGAATGGGGTATGGATACGCGGCTCCGGCAGATCCGGCATTTGAGAGCAGAATGCGGGGGGAGATTATTGCGGCAGCCCGGGCAATGAATGTAGGGGGTACAGATTTCTCAACCTTCGAGAATTCCCACTGCAATCCGAGGTATTGGACCCGTACAGGAGGCGGCGGATTTGAGCTGAATTCAAATGTCACTCCTTCGGCGGCGATTAATGATATTTTTGTCAATGGACAGCTGTATGCCTTCGAATGTGCTATGGCGATGGTGATGATTCTCTATAAAGCGACCATCAACATGATTGGGGAGGCAGCCTTCAACCGGTATTTCACCGGTCTGTACCTGTGGGATTGGAACTATGACAGCAATCTGAAGCTGATTACCACGTTCAACCGGAATGAGCTGCAGCCGGGCGATGTGGTCTATTTCAAGAATCCCGACCATGATCCGGCTAAGCCGGAATGGCAGGGGGAGAACGCGATTATGTTGTCCAGAGACAGTTACTACGGACATGGACTCGGGATTAAGAATGCCACGCAGATGATAACCTCGCTTAACAGGGAGCGGGTGCCGGGCAGCCGGACTCCGGCCTATCTGGCGGATGAAGGGCTTCATCCGGACTTTGCCTATATTGCTTCACTGGGCAACGCGCGCCTGAACCTGCCGGTCTCCGCCAAAGTGAATGCAAAAACGTCCATCTTTTCCAGAATAGGTACGAAATCTTATATTATCCGCTAGAGCAGAGGCAGTTTAACCCTTGGACGAACGGAATTTGAGCGGATGCAGGCCGGTGGTTTTTTTGAATACTGTGCTAAAATAATGGGGATTCTCATAGCCAACCCGCTCCGAGATCTCCATGACCTTCAGGTCCGTGGTCAGCAGCAGCTCCTTCGCTTTGCCTATGCGGATCTGGGTGATATAGTCGGTAATGGTTCCGCCGGTCTCCTTCTTGAACAGCAAGCTGATGTAGTTAGGTGTCAGAAACACCTCCTCGGCAATCCTGGACACGGACAGCTCCGAGGCGTATCCCTCCTGAACGATAGTACGGATGCTGCTGACGATCCGGCTGTTCCTGGAGGTATTCTTGCCTGCCACATAAGCGCTTAAATCATGCAGGAGCGACAGCATATACGCCTTAAGGCCGGTAATCGTGGTCTGCTGATATAGCTTATCCATGATGCTAATCCGGTCGCTCAGCACCTGACCGATATCCTCATCAATCTCATACAGAGCTCTGGCGGAGGTGAAAATCATCTCCGCGCAGAGGCTCTGCACATATTCAATTCTATGCTTGGGCCCGGCCAGCCCGTCAAAGAGCTGCTCCATCAGCCGGGTGACAGTGTCCGTATGTCCTGCCTTCAATTCATTCATCAGCCGGGCCTGGAGTTTATAGATAAAGGTGCTCTGCAGCTTCTCCGTGTCGGGCTGGATATCCTTGATGTAGAGGACGGAGGCGGGACCGGTATAGAATTTGTACACCAGCGCAGCCAGCGCATCCTTATAGGAATCCTCAAGCTGGCCCGCCAGCGGACAAGCCCGCCCGATGCCGACGGAGGCGTCCAGCCGCAGATACTTCTGAATGTTGGCGATAATCTGCCCGCAGGTCCCGGAGATGGAGTGGGACGGAGGCGTCTGCGGGGTGCAGAACACCAGGATGAACTCGTTCTCGCTGGCCACGAAGCTGATGGCGCAGGGGTGGCTGTCCAGGCTCTCCTGAATGATATTCTGGATGGAAAAATAAAGCAGCTGCTTGTGCTCCTCCGAGTATTTGTCCACCGCGCTCCGGTATTCATCCAGCTGGAGTACACATACGCTGAGAGGCGTCCCTTGCTGGAAGGGCAGGGAGAAATACTGTATCTTCTGCCAGATCTCCTTCTCCCTGCGGTAGAGGCCGGCGATCAGATTCTGGAGGAATTTCTCCCGCAGCAGCGGCATATTGTCTTGAAGCTGCTGCTTAAGCTGCTCCATATCCAGCTGCTGCTCGCGCTGCTCTGTCAGCTTCGCCACCGCCTGACGGAAGACACTGCGGATCTCGGGCAGCTTGACAGGCTTCAGAATATATCCCTCTGCATTGACCTTCAGCGCCTCCCGGGCGTAGGAGAAGTCCTGGGCGCCGCTGATAATAATAATCCGGGTGGCGCAGCCTGCTTCCCGCAGCTTCTCTGCTACCTCAAGTCCCCCCATTAGCGGCATCATAATGTCGGTGAACAGGATGTCCGGCCGGAGCTTCAGGCATAATTCGTAGGCTTCCAGTCCGTCCGAGGCTTCCCCGATAATCTCAATCCCGAACTCTTCCTGCCAATCGAACACACGGATCAGACTGCTGCGGATAAACGGCTCGTCATCCGCTACGATCATCGTTAACATCTTCGTTCACCTCATTCCAAGTAGTGACCACCGGGAACCGGATGACAACCAGCAGACCGCAGCCGTCTTCGGTATTGTCGTAGTAACGGATGCCATAGGACTCTCCAAAAAACTGCCGGATCCGCATATGCACATTGCGGATGCCATAAGACTGGTTGCCCGGCTGCGGGTCTGCCAGCAATTGGTTCAGCCGCGCGGGATCTGCGCCTATGCCATCGTCGAACACGGAGATGCTAAGCAGCTCCTGTGTCTGCTCTACCCGGATGCGGATCGTGCCTGTGCCCCGCCGCTGCTGAATCCCGTGAATCAGAGCATTCTCCACCAGCGGCTGGAGACTAAGCTTCACCACCAGACATTCCTCTGCCAGCGGCTGGTCCGTCTCCTCCAGCTCATAGTGAAGCCGGTCCTGGAAGCGGAACTGCTGAATCTGCAGATAGCTCTCGACCTGCCGCAGCTCATCGCGGAGCGGGATGATATTGCGGCCCTTACTCAGGCTGTACCGGAAGAAATCCGAGAGCGAGGTGACCATGCTGCTGATCTCGGGAATATCGTGGTTAATGGCAATCCAGTTAATGGAGTCCAGGGTGTTGTAGAGAAAATGCGGATTGATCTGGGCCTGGAGCATTTGCAGCTCGGCTTCCTTTTTGCGCAGCTCGGTGACGTAGAGCTTGTCGATCAGCGCTTTAATCTGCTGGAGCAGCTTGTTGTAGCGGTTGAATAAATAGGAGAATTCGTCCTTGCGCCGGTAACGGATGGGGATATTGAAGTTCCCGCTCTCGGCATGCGACATCGACTGGATGAATTTGCGGATGGGTGCGGAGATATTCTCGGACAGCAGCAGCGCCATCAGGAAGGAGACGAGCATGCAGATGACAATTACGGCGTACATCACCCGGCGGAAGGAGATCAGCTCCCCGTTAAGCTCGCGGACAGGCGAGAAGGACAGGATGGTCCAGCCGGTGTTCTCCAGGGTTGTGTACGAGACGAGCATCTCCTCGCTGCCGATGGAGTGGCGGAAGGAATGCAGAGCGGACGGGTGGTCTGGAGGGAGCGGGTTACCTGTGTGGTCAGTGTGGTCAGTAACGTCTGTAGTCAGGCTAAGCTTGCTGTAATAATCCTGGGCGGCGATATTCTGGCCGATCAGCGACGGCTCGGGGCTGATGGCGATGGTTCCGGACTTGTCTGCGATATAGACCTTACTGCCGGGCGTGGGCTTATAATGCTCCAGGAGCGTGCCGAATTCGGCCGCCGGAATATCCAGGGTGAGCAGTCCGACATAGGGCAGTTGTGCATGCCGGATACCGAACAGGCGCTTCGCGAATTTGAGGGTGAACCGGGAATCCAGCGAGCTAAGTCCGACCACGGCAAAATCGGCTTTGGCCGGAATGCTTAAATACCAGGGCTTCAAGGTGATAAGATCAATATTGAATACACGGCGTGAGAAGTTATATTGGGTATATTCCGGCCGGTTCAGCATATAGAGCATAGGGACGAAGCTGTTGCCGGAGGTCCCGTTTGCTGGGAAATCCTCAAGGATTTTGCTAAGGGAGGCCAGCTCATTAATGATTCCGGTGCTGTCTGCTGGCCGGTTGGAGGAGATGAGGTCCGCGAATTCAGAATTCAGGTACAGCGCAGTCATGGCTTGATTGGCGGCTTCGAACCGCTGGGACAGATTATCCTGAACCAGATTGAAGTTATTCTCAATCGATGTATTCATATTCCGGGTAATGATCCCGGCAGATTTGTTATAGATGGTGACCGAGATGATCGTAGTCGGGAGAAGAACGAGGAAGAGGAAGTAGAGAATCAGGCGGCTGCGGATGCTGAAATTGTAGAGGAAGAGTGCCTTCGACAACGAATCGTAATATTTCTTCATCGGAGTCCTCCTTCCGGGGTAATAATTGGTATACATTGTAAAACGCGTGAAGTCAGGATGTCAACGCAGGAGGTGCGGTGTGAAAAGGTTATTGTTCAAATATAAGAATTCATATGTTTCACATGATAACTTATCCTTTTATTTCTCACTGAAACGGTACCGTCCTGTAAAAGGACGCCAAAGCCGTTTCCACTTGTATCTTATTGCCGTCTTAGGCTGCGGGCTGGTTATTTACACTCTTGGTTCTAACCGCCCGCTGCTGCCGGACCTCACTCCAGGCGAGAAGGCCGTACCGGCGGCGCAGCCCACCCGGGTGAGGGTCGCCCTGTCTGACTGGACGGAGAACCTGGAAGTGAAGAACGCCATCAGCCATTACAATAAAACGAATCCCGATCAGATTGAGATTGTGCCCATGAACCTTGCAACAGACGCCTACGACGATACCTTGAATATGCTGATAACCTCCGGGCAGGGGCCGGATGTGTTCAGTGTGGATAACGCCTGGCTGGCCACTTATGTCAACAAGGGGTATCTTGCTAATCTGTCAGCGGAGCTGGATGCGGGCTGGCTGCTGCGCTTTCCGGTATGGGCGAGGGCGTACGCGTCCGGCCCGTTGTTCAAGGGCGGAATCTACTTCATGCCCTCCAGTATTGATACCGTCCGTCTCATCTACAATAAACAATTGTTCCGGACCGCCGGACTTGACCCGGAGCAGCCTCCGCATACCTTCGCTGCACTGGAGCAGGCTGCCCTGCAGATTAGCCGGGCCGGAGCACCTGTGAACAAATACGGCTTCGCGTTGCCCGCCGGGGATAGCCGGGCCAGTCTCCAGGCCGGGCTGGAGCTATCGAATACCTACAGCGGTTATTATCTTTATGATTACCGGTCGGGCCGTTATGACCTGAGTGTCTATGCTCCCTGGCTGCAAATGGTACGGGAGATGAAGCAGCAGGGCAGTCTCTATCCGGGGGAGACTCTGCTGAAGCTGAGCAGTGCGCTCCGGCAATTCGCGGACGGCAATATCGGTATGATGTATGTTACCAGCAAAGATTATGTCAGGCTGCAGGAGTATATGCCTAAGGATGACTGGGGGGTAGCGCTCCCTCCCGCAGCGGACCTGTCACGGCGCGGGGCCGGGGCCCTGATGATGGTCCCCCACGCTCCGCTGGTGGTGAACAGTGCAGCGCAGAGCCGGGAGGCTGCGGTGAAGGTCTGGCGTTTTTTTCAATCCCAGGAGTTCCTGGGCATGCTGTACCAGCAGGCGCTCGCCCTCCCGGTGACAGACGGGATTATGGATCAGCCGGGCGCTTCGCGCGGGCTGCGCCACTTCAGGGAATTCTATCCCACCGCAGCAGAATCGGTCTACCCGCTCTCGCCGCAGATCATGGACCAATACGATCCGAATACGGTGTCGATGGAGCCGCGTTATTCAGGCGACCGTCCAAGAATGCAGCTGTACCTGCGGATCATCGCGGGAGACATTCCGCTGGACCAGGGACTGGGCAGCGAGAGTGAGCGGCTGAATCAGATGCTGGATATTGCAGCTACCGGGTATTCTTTTCGGCGTGAGGAGTATATCTATCCGCAGTTCGATCCCCGTTCCCCGTTATTGGGGGAGAGCCTGCAGAGCCGTTCGGGCAGCGGACGGGAATAGAATAGGCTTATATTCAGGGACCTTTCCCGGCCAATGCGGCTGAGGAGAGGCTCTCTTTGTGTTGTCTCCTATTTATACAGGATGCTTGCCGGAATCTAGCTCTACTGCACACACCCTGCCAGAATCGCAGAATATTACTATATTGATCCATCTTTCTGCTGCTAGCTTCTATGTAGTCAAAAGATAGATTAAGCGAGGAAAGGACAATCTATCAGGGCAATGCAAATCTGTCATTAAAGGAGACTGGGAAATGACTCTACTATCTACAGGACCACTGGAAAATAATGCAGTAGGAGGGGTGAGACCCACTACGCAGGTTACGGTCAGAATTGATAACCGCAGTAGTGTTGCAGCTTCTACAGTATCTTTACAAGGCTATTACATGCAGGGAGGCATGCGGGTACTGTATGTCAGTCAATCACTTAATGTAGCTGCCAATGGATCTATTACTAATACTTATTATGCGGATCTGGACGCCTTTGAATTTGTGTTTGACACTCCTGCAATTGTAGATGATCCGGTTCAGATCTCTGTATGGGGGAAGAGCAGCACGGGACAGCTTGTTACTGCCCACCGGCTGGTCTCGGCTGAACTATTGGGTGATACTGGTGTAACGGGTGCGCCTGGGGCTACTGGAGCAACCGGTGTGACGGGTCCGACAGGTGCGACAGGCGCGACGGGCGCAGGAGTAACAGGAGCGACGGGCGCGGGAGTGACCGGTGCGACTGGCGTGACAGGTCCGACCGGAGCAACGGGCGCAGGAGTGACTGGAGCGACCGGTGCAACGGGAGTAGGCGTGACCGGGGCGACTGGCGCGACTGGTGCAACGGGAGTAGGAGTGACGGGAGCGACTGGTGCAACGGGTGCAGGAGTGACCGGGGCGACCGGTGCAACGGGAGTGGGAGTGACCGGAGCGACTGGTGCAACGGGAGTAGGAGTGACGGGAGCGACTGGTGCAACGGGAGTAGGCGTGACCGGGGCGACCGGAGCTGGGGTGACAGGTGCGACTGGCGCGACCGGAGTAGGCGTGACCGGAGCGACTGGCGCGACTGGTGCAACGGGAGTGGGAGTGACCGGGGCGACCGGAGCTGGGGTGACCGGTGCGACTGGGGCGACTGGAGTAGGCGTGACCGGGGCGACTGGCGCGACCGGAGTAGGCGTGACCGGAGCGACTGGCGCGACTGGTGCAACGGGAGTGGGAGTGACCGGGGCGACCGGAGCAACGGGAGTAGGCGTGACCGGAGCGACTGGTGCAACGGGAGTAGGCGTGACGGGAGCGACTGGTGCAACGGGAGTAGGCGTGACCGGGGCGACTGGGGCGACTGGAGTAACCGGAGCGACTGGGGCGACTGGCGCAACAGGTGATACAGGAGTAGGCGTGACCGGGGCGACCGGAGCTACGGGAGTAGGCGTGACCGGGGCGACCGGAGCAACGGGAGTGGGAGTAACCGGAGCGACCGGAGCAACGGGAGTGGGAGTGACCGGGGCGACCGGAGCAACGGGAGTAGGCGTGACCGGAGCGACCGGTGCAACGGGCGTGGGAGTGACTGGAGCGACTGGGGCGACCGGAGCAACGGGAGTAGGAGCGACCGGAGCGACCGGAGCGACCGGTGCAACGGGCGCAGGAGTAACGGGAGCGACTGGTGCAACGGGAGCAACAGGAGTAACCGGGGCAACGGGAGTAGGCGTGACCGGAGCGACCGGAGCAACGGGAGTAGGCGTGACCGGGGCGACCGGAGCAACGGGAGCAACCGGGGCAACAGGTGATACAGGAGCGACCGGGGTAACTGGGCCAACGGGAGCAGCGGTGGCAGGAGTGGCGGGAGCAGCAGGTGCGACCGGTTCGACCGGAGCAACGGGCCCGAATTTTGCAGCGGAAGGGTTCTCCGCCTTGCTGCCGACATTCTCGGCCACGACCAGTACGCAGCTAACGGGTTGGACTGTAAATTCGCCGTTCTATGACAGTGCGACACTTAATGATGCTACAGGAAGCTATACGATCCCGGCATCCGGCAGATATTCAATCAAGGCGACTATTAACTATAGCACTACGGCCGCGATCACGGTTGCATTGGGGGCGGGAATTGATCCGGCTTTTGTAGTGCGGAGAACATCTCCGACAGTAACAGATCTGATAACCGGATTGTTCCCGCTGCTCAATGTTAACATTGCGCTTCTTATAAGTCTGCGGACGATTCTTGGTAACGGTACAGTAACATTGTCAGGCGAGGTTGAACTGAGTGCAGGCGATGTCATCGGCCTCTTCTATGTAGCAGATGGATTAACCGTGCCGTTAGATCTTGGAGGTGCCTCCTCGGGCATTGTGTGGTCTGTTCACAGACTAACCTAATCCCGGCAGGCAGATCAAGCGCATAAGCTTCAGCTAAAAGAGCGTTCCACAGCGGTCATCGTGGAGCGCTTTTTTTGTTTTTTCCATGCCTCTGTATAGCTTCCGGTACGAAAAATAGTTGGATTTTCGCCACTTCTTCGTGAACAGAAGTCTTCGTGTACGAAAACAGTTGGAGAAACAGCACTTAAAATTCAACCAATATAGCGGAGTAGGGGAAATACGCAAAATTAAATGGCATTTATCCAACTAAAGCCCGAAAGAAATCAAAAGTATCCGAATTAAGATACGTTTATCCAATTAATGTACCTCATGCCAGAGCGAGGAGGGGGCGAGCTGTCCACCTCATGCCAGAGCGAGGAGGGGGCGAGCTGTCCACCTCATGCCAGAGCGAGGAGGGGGCGAGCTGTCCACCTCATGCCAGAGCGAGGAGGGGGCGAGCTGTCCACCTCATGCCAGAGCGAGGAGGGGGCGAGCTGTCCACCTCATGCCAGAGCGAGGAGGGGGCGAGCTGTCCACCTCATGCCAGAGCGAGGAGGGGGCGAGCTGTTCACCTCATGCCAGAGCGAGGAGGGGGCGAGCTGTCCACCTTACGCCAGAATCAGGACGGGAGCGGTGCGCTTTCCCATCCCTTCTGACTGCCGTTTCCAGCTTGGCCGGAAGCGAAGCCCATCCAAACTCCGTAGGATTTTGAACTTTTATTATAGATGGCCTTATTTAGCATGGGGCCGCCTGCGGCTACACTTAAGGCAGGGAAGAGAGGGACTGCTGAAGGAACACGGGAGGCGGAAGACAATGGTTATCGAGTCCAAAAGAAGTGTGGCGGTCACAGGCAACGGCAGCAGCTTGCCGCCGGTAGGCCGCAATACGAAGAAGAGACACATGCTGAAGCATTTGCTGAAGCATAAGGTGCTGCTGCTGATGCTGCTGCCGGGCGTAGTATTTTTGCTGATCAACAATTATTTGCCGATGTTCGGAATTGTGATTGCATTCAAGAATATCAATTATGTGGACGGGATTCTCGGCAGTCCGTGGGTTGGGCTGGATAACTTCAAATTCCTGTTCGCCACCTCGGATGCCTGGATTATCACGCGCAATACGGTGCTCTACAACTTCGTATTCATTGTGCTTAATCTGCTCTTTGCCGTATCCATCGCGGTTGCCCTGAATGAGTTGAGGAATAAGCTGGCCGCCAAATTCTATCAGAGCATCATGTTCTTCCCTTACTTCCTGTCGATGGTGGTGGTGAGCTATCTGGTGTTCGCTTTTCTGAATGTTGAATACGGTTTCATCAATAAAGGAGTCTTCGCCCTGTTCGGGCTGGATGAGCTGAACTGGTATTCGGAGCCGAAGTATTGGCCGTTCATTCTGCCGCTGATCAATCTCTGGAAAGGGGTGGGCTATGGCTGTGTCATCTATCTGGCGGCGATCATCGGCATTGACAACGAGTACTATGAAGCGGCCCTGATCGACGGCGCCAGCAAGTGGAAGCAGATTCTGCACATCACCATTCCGCTGATCCGGCCGGTCATTATTATTACAACGATTCTGGCGATCGGGGGCATCTTCCGCTCCGACTTCGGGCTGTTCTACCAGACCACACTGAACTCCGGGGCGCTGTACCCGACTACGCTGGTCATCGACACCTACGTCTATAACGCGCTGATTAACATGGGTAACCTGGGGATGTCCGCAGCGGCCGGATTATACCAATCGGTGGTCGGCTTTTTCCTGGTCCTCGGCTCGAACTGGATCGTGCGTAAGGTTGACAAGGATCAGGCGGTTTTCTAGCTAAAAGTCAAGCAGCGCACGTACCCTGTAGAAGGAGTGGAAATCCGTGGCTAATAACGAAATATCCCGCTTCACTAATGTTCTCCTCCATATTATTTTTATCATCCTGTCCCTGGCCTGTCTGCTGCCGATTGTACTGGTCTTCATGATCTCTATTACCGATTACGATTACATCGTCCGCAACGGCTATCAGTTCATTCCGGAGAAGCTTAGCCTGGAGGCTTACGCCTATATATTCAAGGATTACAGCGTGGTGCTGCGGGCCTACGGCATCTCCTTCTTCGTCACGATCACCGGGACGCTGGCCAGTGTGTTCCTCTCTTCCCTGTATGCGTACCCGATATCGCGGGCGGATTTCCGGTACCGGGGGGTGTTCGCTTTCCTGATCTTTTTCACCATGCTGTTCGGCGGCGGGCTGGTGCCGTGGTATATGGTCTACACTCAGGTGCTGGACCTCAAGAATTCGATCTGGGCACTGGTTGTGCCGATGCTGCTGTCCCCGTTCAATGTGCTGATTATGAAGACGTATTTCCAGATGAGCGTGCCGCCCGCGCTGATTGAAGCCTCTACGATTGACGGGGCGGGGGAGCTGCGGACGTTCTTCCGGATTGTTTTTCCGCTGTCTCTGCCGGTCTTCGCGACCATTGGGCTGTTCAATACACTGCATTACTGGAACGACTGGTTCAACAGCATGATCTTCATTACTGACACAGACCTCTATTCCCTCCAATATCTCATGTACAAAATGATCTCCCAGGCAGACTACCTGAGCCGCAACGGGGCACTCATTCAAGGCTCGGCCACCGAGCTGGCCAAATTGCCGGGGGAAACGATCCGTATGGCGATGGCGCTGATCGGCATTGGGCCGATTGTGCTGGCCTATCCGTTCTTCCAGCGGTATTTCATCAAAGGACTGACGCTCGGCTCGATCAAAGGCTAACCTCGGAACCTACCGATTAGCATATATTTGTCCATCAAGGGGAGGAAAAAAGTATGGCAGGTAAAAAAGTCACAGGTCTGCTGCTGTCGCTTGTGCTGATAGCCGGATTCACCCTGGCCGGATGTGCGGGGAACAATGGCAATACAGCTGCGCCTACAGAGAAAGCGGGAGAAAGCACCACAGCTCCGGCGGCAACGAAGGAAGCCACAGGAACCGAAGCGGGCGGAACAGAGGCGCCGGATGCACTTCCGCCGGTGGAGCTGTCCCTGTATCTGCCCGGCGGGCCGGATAAGGATGTGGCGTCCGTAGAGCAGGAGATCAACGCCTACTTGAAGGATAAAATCAACGCCACCCTCAAGATCAACCAGCTGAGCTGGGATAAACCGGCCGACAAGGTCAACCTGATGATCCAGTCCGGCGAGGTGTTCGATATGGTCTATACCTGGAACTTCATGACCAATGCCGCGAAGGGGGCGTATCTGCCGCTGGAGGAGCTGCTGGATACCTATGCCAAGGAGACGAAGGCGCAGATCAATCCCGCCTACCTGCAGGCAGCTACCGTCAACGGACATTTGTATGCGGTTCCAACCGAGAAGGAGCTGGGGCAGTCGGTCGGGTTTGCTTTTGACAAGGCGATTGTGGATAAATACGGCTTCGATGTGAACAGCCTCCAGAAGCTGGAGGATATTGAACCGATGCTGAAGACGATTAAGGAGAAGGAGCCGGCCCTCTCTCCGCTGTTCATGAACCATACCGACAGTCTGCACTGGTTCACCGCGTATCCCGACAGCGAGGACTTAGACGGCAGCAATGATATCCCGACCCTGCTGGATTACAAGACCATGAAGGTGTTCAACGAATACGACACGCCGGCAATGACGGAGCGGCTGAAGCTGATCCGCAGCTGGTATGAAGCGGGCTATATTAACAAGAACGGAGCCACTGACAAGACCGAGCTGAAGGATGCGGTCAAAAGCGGCAAAGCCTGGTTCGTCTACGGCAATATGAATCCGACCTCCACCAATGACTGGACCCGGCTCGCCGAGAAGCCGATGATCATCAAGACGCTGCTGCCTGTTCAGGTCAGCACCAAGAGTCTGCAGGGCTCGATGCTCGCCATCTCCAGAACCTCGAAGAACCCCGAGCGGGCCATGATGTTCATGAACCTGCTTCACACCGATCCGGTGCTCTACAACCTGCTGACCTTCGGTATTGAAGGTAAGCACTACAAGAAGCTGGAGAACAACACCGTGGAGTTCATTGCAGACAGCGGCTATAACTCCGTATCCTCCTGGATGATCGGCAATGTGCTGCTGAACTACCTGAATAAGGATGAAGATCCGAAGCGCGTGCAGCTCTATACGGACTGGAATAAGAATTCGAATATTTCACCGGTCATCGGGTTTGTGTTCGATTCGACCAAGGTGCAGTCACAGATCGGTGCGCTGATCAACATCACGAAGCAGTATAAGAACACCCTGTTCTCCGGGGAAAAGGACCCTGAGCCGGTCCTGAAGGAGATGAACAGCAAGCTGAAGGCCGCAGGCCTGGACGCTGTGATTACGGAAATTCAAAGTCAGCTCGACGCTTTTCTGGCCGCCAAGTAAGCAGTAGAGGCCATAGCACGCCCGGTATCCGGCAGCAGCAGTCACACGGCCGCCTGCGGCAGGTACCGGGTATTCTCTTTCGCAAATCCAGCCTTTGGGGAGCCCCTATCTGATCAAGAGAGGGTGTTACTATGCGAATTCAGAGAATCACAGGCAAATTGCTCATTGCAGCTCTGGTATGGATGTCCGCATCATTGCCCGGAGCACCGATCAGCTCCGCCGAAATGCCGCCTGCACAGGCGGTTGTAGAAGAATATGCAAATAACAGTACGGTCACAGAGGATACCTATCAGCCGTCTCCGCTGCTCTGGCAGGTGGGCGAGCAGGATAACAGCTCCGCAGAATTTACAGTGTATCAGGATGTGTACAGTGAGAATATTACCCTCCCCGTCAATCCCCTGAACTGGAATACGATCTCCCGCGGCATGAAGCTGGACCGCAACGCGGCGATGGAGCTAAGCTTCAATCTTACGGAAGTCCCCCTCTATGGTGTAGAGTTCAGCTTCAAGGTACTGGATGCAAGCACCGCTATTCCGCAGCTTGCCGTATTCACCAATGACAGCTTCAGCGGACTGATTCAGATTACCGGGCTGAATGACGGAGAGACCCCCTTAACGAACACATGGAAAGAAACCTATAGACTCTACATTCCCTCAGAACAGCTGAAGACCGGCAGCAATGAGCTGAAGCTGACCGTGGACCGCGGGCTATACGCTGATCCGCAGTCGCCCGGATATGACGGTGACAAGTATCTGTGGTTCGAATGGGATTATCTCAGGCTGGAATCATTGACTGAACCGGCCACAGAGCCTATCCACGGACGGTATGTCCACCTGGGAAGTACGATTGCCGCCTCAACCTTCCGGTATGACGAGCATGCGATCCGCCATCTGGCCCCTATGGCTAAGTGGCTGGGCATTGCCTACAGCGGCAACTGGATGCGCACCTCCTTCTGGTCCGATACCAGCGCAGGCTGGGACCCGCAGGGGCGGAAGTACCTGGAGACGCTGCGCGACCTCAACCTTGCGCCCATGGTTAATATCATCGGCGGCAACTGGAAGACGAACAGCGAGCTGGCAGCAGGGACGATCAGCTCTGCGCTGAGGAGCTACTACAGCGGCTTTGTCAGCAAATTCGGTGATCTGTACCAGTATGCCGAGACAGGCAATGAGCCGGGATTGTTCGGCTGGGCGCAGAAGGCGGTGCTGGCGCTTCATGAAATGATGGACGAGGAGAGGCAGACGAACAGCCAGCCTTACCTGAAGATTGTTGCTCCCGGCTGGGCCTACTGGCCGTATAACGGCACCCCTGACGGCTGGGAACGGGATGCTGCCCAGCGTGCGCCGATTGAAGCGCTGTCGGACGTGACCAACGGACACAGCTATGGCGGGACCGGCGTCCAGCCGTTGCCGGGCGGAAGCCTGTATGAGAATCTGCGGGTGTACAGCGATTCAGAGGAAGGCTTCGGCAAAGAGATGGCCATGAGCGAGACCGGCAGCAACGACAATCATTCCGACAATACGAAATACGGGACGTATGCTTACCGGTTCGCTTCTGCTTTTGACCGGGAGCTGCGGGGGAATATCGGTTATGCCGACCATATTATGCAGCATGCCGCCTTCTTCAATGACGGGACGGAGTTTGGCCTGTTCGATTCCGCGATTAACTGGAACACGCACCGCTATGAGGATACGGCGGCGGTACCGGCTAATATCAATGAATCCGGGGAGACCCGGCTGAAGACGTTCCGCAGACTGGCCGCTGCTTACGCTACGCATGGAAGCCCGCTGGGCTACGAGGTACTGAATGCGGCTGAACTGACCGGGCTGAAGGCATACTTCCGCGCAGTGGATACCTCGACGCTGGGCACTTCGGCCATCGGGGCTGCTGCGGATAAAATCCTGCTGAACTTCGTGAATTTCGAGAAGACGCCGGTAACGATGCAGGTCCGGGTGGCCCTGCCGTCCAGCGGAGTATATACCGGGGAGCGGTTCGGACCCGGGGAGACGTACGCCGCCGCCTACTCCCGGGTGGAGCTTACGGCAGATCCCTACGTTACCCTTACAGTGGCACTGGACGCGGGAGAGACAGTCCAGTACATCCTGGATGAGCAGGACAACACACTGCCTGCTGCTCCGGGCAACCTTGCGGCAACAGCCGTAAGCCATGAGCAGATCCGGCTGACCTGGGCGGGTTCGACAGACAATGATGCTGTGGTCAGCTATAACGTCTACCGTGACGGCGGAGCGGCTCCGGTGATCAATATTCCGGGTAGGCTGACCTTCTGGAGTGACTATACCGTTGCGCCCCAGACCACTTACAGCTACACGGTGCAGGCCGTGGATGACTCCGGCAATGTATCGCCTCTCAGCGCAGCCGTGTCAGCGACTACGCCGGTTATGCCCATTACACCGCATGCCGCAGGAGATCCTTCCAAGTTCGAGGCCGAAGCTACCGCCTTTGCCCTGCCGCTGAAGACCGGTAATAACAGCAGCGCCTCGGGCGGCAAGGTCGTAGAGCAGACACATAGCGGAGGCTTAACGATCCAAGGCTTCCACTCCGTGAACGGAGGCAGCTATACTTTGACAATTGTATACGCTTCCAATGAGGAGTCGAAGAAAAACATTCTCGTGAACGGCGTGAAGCAGTCCACAGTAACCCTGCCTTCTACGGGAAGCTGGACCGCGAATCTGACAGCACGGCAGTATGGCATTACCCTCCAGCCGGGCTATAACACGATCAGCTTCACTTCGGCCGGGAAGGGGGCGAATCTCGATTACTTCAGGCTGGAGGAGGGGCAGTACGTTCCGCTCTCCCACTGGTATCCGGCCGCACACGATCATCCTTATATTGACTATGCCGGATTCACGCCTGCGCCCAATGGAGTCTCCCATGTGACCTACGAAGAGGATGCCACAGCCGCCTTCAGCTTCAATGGCATCGGTGTCCGCTGGAGATCAGATATCAAGAGCGATATGGGCAGTGCGGATGTCTACGTCGATGGCGAGTATAAGGAGACTGTAGTTATTCCGCAGGCAGGGCTGGAGGGCGATCATAAAATTGTCTACGAGCTGACGGGTCTGGAATACGGGCTGCACCGGATAGAGATTAAAGGGAACGGCGGAAAGGTAATGGTCAGCGGACTGGAGTATGATAGCTACGAATCCGTATTGCCCGTACCGGGACCGGATATGACTGTGACGGATATCGGCTGGCATATTGTGAACAGTGACGGCAGCCCTTCCGCCCACAGCACACCGCAGCTGGGCGACTCCCTGATCTTCTGGGCCAAAGTGAAGAACATTGGCGTCCGTCCCACACCGCTGAATGCTTCGACCGGACTTGGGCAGATTACCGGCGGCGCTTTCTCGGTCAACGGCGGGGTGGTCTCGTGGACGGACACGAATACCAGTGTGATTCAGCCGGGCGAGGAGATTACACTGACGGCTAACGCCAGTGCCCAGGGCACGCCCCGCTGGACGGCGCCGACCATCGGCGAGTTTACGGTCAGCTTTTTTGTAAATGATATCTGGCGGTATGCGGAGATGAACAAGGAGAATAACAAGCGGGCAAGGACGCTTCTGATCAGCCTGCCCTGACGGGCTAATCAGCCGCTGGGGATATGCGCGCAGGCAGTTTGTAGAATATTGAACTTATATTATAGCTGGCTGTATGTAGGGCAGCTTTACGATCCGGTACACTAGACTCAGAACAGAACCTGCCGGGAGGAGCTTTAAATGATGCAGAAGCCGTTAAGCAAGGAAGAGCAGGAGTGGGTAGAGGATACGCTTGAAGCGATGAGCCTCCGTGAGCTGATCGGTCAGACGATGCAAGACCATGCAGGCAGACTGCCGTTCAAAGGAGATGATGCGGCAAGTCTCCGCAAGTATCTGGAGCAGTATCCGGTGGGCAGCTTCTTCATCGGCGGGGAGGTCATTCAGAAGGCTGCGGGCAAAGCGGAGGATTACCGGGACTGGGCGGGAATGCTGCAGGGCATCAGCAGGTTCCCGCTGCTGTTCTCCGGTGATCTGGAATTCGGGGCAGGCTCGGCCGTGAGAAGTCTCACGGCCTTCCCGCCGCTCCTCGCGCTTGCCGCCGCCGATGATGAGGCCCTGGCTTATGAATACGGCAAATATACCGCGCTTGAAGGCCGGGCGGCGGGGTTCACCTGGGCGCTGGCTCCGGGCACCGATCTGCTGCTGAACTGGATGAATCCCGTGATTACGACCCGTTGTCTCGGCGATGAGGCCGGACGGGCGGCACGCCTGGCTGCCGCTGTTATGCGGGGGATGCAGGAGCATGGCCTTGCGGCATGCGCCAAGCATTTTCCTGGTGACGGGGTCGATTACAGGGATCAGCATATCATTACTACGTTGAACAGCTTATCGGAAGAGGAGTGGTTCTCCACTTACGGACAGGTGGCCGGGGAGATGATTGATCAGGGTGTGATGTCCTATATGACCGGACATATCGCCCTTCCTTGGATCGAAGACGGGGCAGGCAGCGGATCGAAGCCGATTCCGGCAACCGTCTCGGAACGGATTACAACAGGGCTGCTGCGGGAGCGGCTGGGCTTCGATGGAGTTGTGCTGTCGGATGCGCTCGATATGGGCGGGTTCTTATCCTGGGGAGACTACACGCAGCGCATCATCGACTGCTTCAATTGCGGTACGGATGTGCTGCTCTGGCCAGGAGTGCGTTACTTCGCGGTCATGGAGCAGGCGGTGGAGGACGGACGTGTCAGCCGGGAACAGCTGAAGGCCAGTGTCCGGCGGATTCTGGAGCTGAAGGCGCGGCTTGGCGTGCATGCTGCCCGCGCCGGGGAAGAAGACGGCCGGGCGCTGCCGCTGCTGGACGACAAGCTGCTGCCCAGTCTGGACCGGCAGGTCAGACAGTTCAGCCGCGAGCTGGCCGGGCGCTGCATTACCCTGGTGCGCAACCGTACCGGCCAGCTGCCGCTGAATCCGCAGAAGATCCGGCGGGTGCTGGTCATCATGCTGAATAAGGTGACGGAGGGGCGCAGATATGAGCGGATGAATCTTTTTGTGGAGCAGCTTAAGGCCCGGGGGCTTGCGGTCGATATTCTGGATGAATTCGAGCCGCTGACGACGCTGCGGCAATGGGAGCTGTCCGGGGTCCGCTGGGATGCCGCCTTCGCCCCATACTTCCTTCCGCTGCACGGAATGATGAATACCGCCCGTCCAGTGGGGGAAGCAGCCAAAGCCATCTGGGCCATGCAGCATGCAGAGACTGTCCGGCCGATCGGTATTTCGTTCGCTACGCCGTATCTGCTGCAGGACATTCCCTTCTTAGATACCCTGGTGAATGCGTATTCCCTGCATGAAGATACGGTAGAGCTGACGGTGAAGGCACTATTCGGAGAGATTCCGTTCCAGGGAAGCTCTCCGGTGAGGACGGAGATTCAAGAGGGATATTATGGTTCAGGGAGGCTCTCCGGTAAAGGCAGAGATTCAAGCGGGTGAATACGATTCAGGGAGGCTCTCCAGTGAGGACGAAGATTCAAGAGGATGATTACGATTCAAGGAGGCTTCAGAGGTCTTGACTATCAAGCGGGAGTTAGCGAACAGGCAGGCATTAGAGCAGAAGCTGGAGCGGATCTGGGAATACATGCGCTCCGAGCAGCACCAGGGCAATTGGGCTATGGATATAGATCATTGGGACTGGGTGCCCGGCGTGGGCGTAATCTCGTTGTTGGAGTATGGCACGGTGACTGATAAACAAGAGGTGAGGGATTACCTGCTGCACTGGGTGAACCGGAATAAGCAGAAGGCTGAGGGGGGTTGGGTTATTAATTCCCTGGCCCCTTATGCGCTCTTTCCTGAGCTGTACCGGCTGACCGGCGAGCCTTGGCTACTCAGCCGGGCGCAGGAGGTTGCCGCATGGATACTGGAGACTGCCCCCCGGACCCGGGAAGGGGCGCTGGAGCATACGGTGACAGAGGCGGTGGAATTCCCGGAACAGGTATGGGCCGATACGGTATATATGGCCGTGCTGTTCCTGGCCCGGCTTGCCGGCCTAACCGGCGACAGGGAGGCTGCCGCCGCCGCTGTGCAGCAGACGCTGCTGCACCTTCGTCTGCTTCAGGACCCGGAGACGGGGCTGCTGTTCCATGGCTGGAACAGCCGGGCAGGCAGCCATATGTCGGCAGCCCGCTGGGCCCGGGCCAATGCCTGGGTGCTACTTGCTATCCCGGAGATTGTGGCCGGGACAGCAAGCCTGATTGCTATTCCGCATGAGCTATACAGCCGCTACCGCAGGCTTGCTTCTGCGCTGCGGCAGGCTCAGGGGGCCAGCGGCTTGTGGCATACGGTGCTCGATCAGCCGGATTACTACGAGGAGACCTCGGCCAGCGCCGGAATTGCCTGCGGCTTCCTGAAGGCGGTGAAGAGCGGACTGCTGGAGGCTGCTTATCTGGAGAGCGCGAAGGCGGCCCTTGCGGGTATTCTTCCACTTATCTGCGAAGATGGTGAGGTGCAGGGAGTCTCGGGAGGCACTCCGGTCATGCCCTCGATAGCAGCCTATAACACCATCGAGAGATATCCGGCACTGTACGGGCAAGGGCTGGTGATGCAGCTATTGACAGAGGCACTGGATCTGGGGGAAATGGAGTATCGGCTTGCGGGGCAGGAACATCAGGAGTGTAAGCAACGACACGCGGACCAGAGGAGTAAAGAGCCTGAAGAGTACCAGAGACGACAAGAGGGCTAAGGGTGTCAAGAACATCAGGAGCGCCAGGGACGACAAGAGAGCCAAGGGTGTCAAGGACATCAGGAGCGCCAGAGACGACAAGAGGACCAGGGGCGTCAAGAACATTCAGAGCGTCAAGGGGGTAGCAACGTCAGGCGCAATCCGAGGGGAGGGTTCCCTTGAAGTTGAAGGAAAGGCAGGGAATAACAGTGAAGGATAACTTAGAAGCTGCGGGTGGAGGGCTGGATCAGCGGCAACGGCTGATTCATAAGATGGCCGGACTGGAATCCCGCTATGATTCGGCAATCTGCATGCTGCGCTCTCCGTTCAGCAGCCCGGGGTATCATACGACACTGAAGGAGGCGGAGTTCATCCACTCCACCAGAGACTCGCTCAGCTATGCGCTTGGACTACTCGACACGGAGCTGGCCGGTTATGAACAGCGGGCATTCGATATTATCCGGCAGGTGATCTCCTTGCAGGATACAGACCCGGCGCATGATACCTTCGGCATCTGGTCATGGTTCTATGAGGAGCCGCTGGACCAGATGGCTCCGCCGGACTGGAACTGGGCGGACTTCTGCGGCAGCCGTCTGGTGCAGGCCCTTTCGCGCCACGGCCACCGCTTCCCGGACGATCTGCGGGAGGCGGCCGTCTTGTCCATAGAGTATGCCTGCGAAGCGATTATCCGGCGGAATGTCGGACCCGATTATACCAATATTGCGATAATTGGCGCGTTCGTGACCCGAATTGCCGGGGAGAAGCTGGGGCGTAAGGATTATGCAGACTATGGGCTGGAGCGGCTAAGGAGGCTGCGTGCTCACACCCTGAAGCATGGGGCTTTTCAGGAATACAACAGCCCGGTCTACACCTACATTGCCATTCTGGAACTGTCGAAGCTGCAGTCCGAGACCTCGGACATCAGGGTTAAGGCATGGACCGGCGAACTGCTTGAGCTGACCTGGAGGACCGTGGCCGGGTATTATCATCCTGCCACGGCCCAGTGGTCCGGGCCGCATTCCCGCTGCTATGGGGTGCTGCTGGAGGACCAGAGCAAGGCGTTTCTGCAACTGGCGACAGGAGGAGCCGCGATGTTCTTCCCATGGGAGGAGTTGCCCTACGAAGAGGAATGGTATAAGAGCGGCATCCGTTGTCCCCCAGCCTATTTGGATCGATTCAAGGTTCCTGATACGAAGGAGGTAAGGCAGCGCTTGGAGGGGGAGGGAGAAGGAAAAGAGGGAAGGGAAGGTCGGGAGCGTGAGGAAGGACGGAGGGGGGAGCAGAGTCAAGAGCAGAGTCAGGAGCAAGAGCAGGGTGAGGACCGGGAACTGGAACTGGGGCTTGAATTGGAACTGGAGTTGGAGCTGGAGCTCGGTCAGGGTCCGGGTCAGGTGCATAGGCAAAGGCAGGAGCGTGACGGCAAGTGGGCGGTCACTTATATGACTCCGCAGTGGAGCATGGGCTCCTTCACCCACAGTGACCTGTGGAACCAAAGACGGCCGCTGCTGATCTATGCAGATCATTACGGTCAGCCTGCCTATATCCGGCTCCGTTGCCTGCATGATGGCTATGACTACTGTTCTGCACGCTTTCAATCGCTGCAGAAGGCAGGCCATGTGCTGTTCGGGATCGATTTCGTAACGGATGGAGGGGATACCCATCCGAATCTGGACCGGACCGGCGGTGTGATTGCAGCCTCGGACCTGCGGCTGCGGCTGGAGGTTGGCGGCGCTCTGGACGAAGTTACTGCCGGATTAACAGAGGAAGGTGCGGTGATCAGCATCGGAGGGACGGAGTTTAGCCTGATCACCTGGTTCGCAGCATTCAGCAGACCAGCGAATGCAGAGAATCGCTTGGCATGGGAGGTTCATAAGGCAGACGGCCGGATGAATATTGATATGATTCTCTACGCCGGTCCGCGCAGGACCCTTGATTTCACCTCCATGCAGCAGGCAGCGCTGGTGTTCTCTCTGGTGGCTGGAGAGGAGGGGAGATTGAACTCTGCCCCGCTTCTGGAGCAGACAGATGAGGGCGGACTGCGGGTTAGCAGTGGGATGGAGCATGAAGAGGACAGAACGCAGGGAGTTGCAGGAGAGAAGGCAGCGGGAGCGAAGAGGGTCAACGTATGGAATGATGAGAATGGAGCGAATGAAGTAAATGGAGTAAATGAAGTAAACGAAACAAACGAAACGAATGTTGAGAAGGGAGGGTGGGGTGTAAGGGGCGTGAACAGCATGAACAGCATGAAGGGAGGTTTCGTACTTAACCTGCGGCCCGCGCCGGGAGAGCCATGACCTCACCACTCAAAGAATGAATGTATGCGAAATACCGAACACAATTTGCTGGTACAAAGGCCGATGACCAAATGTATGCGGAAAACCGAATACAATCGGTAAGTGCGACGGCGCATGAACCAAATGTATATGAAAAACCGAACACAATCGATGCTGCTGCGATGAGGGTTAGTCCCCCATATACCGTAGGCAGTAACATCGTAGAGAAATCCTGCTAGAAGTACAGCAATACTGCCCCATAGAAGCGGCTTATGCTGAAATCCTGCATGAAAGGCAACAAAGCCAGCGCTAATTTGCTCTCATCACCAGAAATCCTGCAAATGATACAACAATATAGCGTAACCTGTAACTTTTTTAGGGAAATCCTGCAAGATGTGCAACAATGGGGCTTCATCATGCAAGCGACCAGTGAGAAAACGCGCAGAATTGGCAAGAGATAGGCGGAGCACCGCTATGAAAGGAAGGGACAATTCAGAACGTATGCGAAAACAAACCTCATAGACAACACAAGGAGCTGGCCCCGTAATGTGGGGACCAGCTCCTGTGACATTCAGAGGTTTTATTGCGGCAGCTCTATAAAATCATCTCTGAACCGCTCGTAATCGGCGGCCCGGCATTCCAGCTTCAGGCGTGTGCCCTGCTCTTCGTAGCTGACGGACTGCACATCGGCATGTTCATTAAAGTAGGAGACAATGCTGCCCCGGTCGAACGGGACCAGAATCTCACACTGTACATAGTCGGTGAAGATGCGGCTGCGGATCAGAGTGACCAGCTCGGCGATCCCGCGGTTTTTCTTAGCAGACAGGGTTACAGAGTTCTCCTCCACCTGCGGGTAAGGCTCCTCCCTAAGATCAGCCTTGTTGTAGGCGTACAGAGTAGGGATTCCGTCAGCGCCCAGCGCCTTCAGGGTCTCATTCGTTACAGCCATATGCTGCTCATGCTGCGGGTCGGCAATATCGACGACATGAATCAGCAGATCGGCTTCCGTTACCTCCTCCAGGGTCGAACGGAACGCCTTCACCAGATGATGGGGCAGCTGGCTGACGAAGCCTACGGTGTCGGTTAACAGGAAGGTCTTGTGATCAGGCAGCACGATGCTGCGCACCGAGGTCTCAAGCGTCGCGAACAGCATATCCTTGGCGAGCACGCCTTTGCCCGAACCGGGATGATAGGTCTCGACCAGGGTGTTCATTAAGCTGGACTTGCCGGTGTTGGTGTAGCCGACCAGACAGACCACAGGTACCTCATTCTTATGCCGCTGCTTACGCTGGATCTGGCGCCTTGCGACCTGCGTCTGCAGCTCTAACTGCAATGCGGAGATCCGCTCTTCAATCCGTCTGCGGTCCAGCTCCAGCTTCGTTTCCCCGGCTCCCCGGTTCTTCAGGCCGGCCCCGCCGCCCTGTCTGCCGAGAGACTCACGCAGTCCGCTCAGGCGGGGCAGCATATATTGCAGCTGAGCGACCTCTACCTGCAGCTGGGCTTCCTTGGTCTTCGCCCGCGAGGCGAAGATATTCAGAATCAAGATGGTCCGGTCAATGACCTGGCGGTCCAGCGATGACTCGAGATTGCGGATCTGGGAGGGAGACAGCTCATCGTTGAAAATAACGACCGGCGCTTCATGCTGCTCCATCAGCAGCGCCAGCTCCTGGATTTTGCCGGTCCCGATGTAATGCGACGGGTTCACCCGGCTGGATTTCTGGCTAAGCTCAGCCACGACCTCAATCTCGCAGGCGGCTGCCAGATTACGCAGCTCCTCCATCGAATAAGCGAAGTTCGTATCGTTCTGCAGCTGCATGCCGACGATAACGGCTTTCTGTTGTACGGGTTCCATATATAGATCAACCTCCATAGTGTAATTTGGGCATCAAAAAAGCACAGGCAGTCTGCCTGTGCTAACAGTAGGTGGAGGAACAACAGAATAAGGTCTGGTATAGCCCGCTGCGCGGGAGCAGCTATACGGCCATGCTTGCCATAGACACCATGAAGGTTCAAGCTGCAGGGCCAAGGGCCCCGGCAACTTAAAAAGATATAAAGCTAATCCTCCCGGCAAACACAGATCCTGACGGGGCGGATACATGCACTAGTGGGCACAGTGTACCGGTTCCGGGAATCAGCGTTCGGGTTGCGGATTAACAGGTGAATTCTATGGGTTACGTGTTATGGACAGACTTATCCTGAGTCCTCTGCACAGGGCAGAGCTTTCGCGCTATGGGAAAATAATTAGCCGCGCAAAGTGCGAATCCGGATATAATCTATCACACGCAACCCTCCGTTCTAAAAAAGTTACATTGATTTTAGCACAGTCCTTGCCATCTGGCAACAACCCCCAGTAAGCGGGAGTGTGTGTGATTTGACAAGTGCCATGGTCTGTCAACCGACCAGAAACTTCCATTTTCCTCTGCATATCCTATTGAATACGGCTCTAATCGGAGGGTGATAACTATGCCTATACTTACAACCAATATGTTAACAAAGAACCCTACCCCGGGAGCAGGACTCATCAGTCAGGCGGTAGTGAAGGTAGTGAACAACGGGATCGCCCAGGGATCGGTCTATTTGACCGGTTACAACAACGATGTAAGTCCCTCAACGCTGTTTGCACAGGAGCTGTTTGAGTCGAACTATCGGGAAGTTGTGACCAAAACGTATAATATTACGCAGAATTTTTTTCAATTCAATATTTCCTACTCCCAGGAGCAGATCCGGGCACGGATCTTTCTGGTGGACAGCAGCGGGGTCTGGATTCCTGTTACTCTGCAGCCCATAACGCTCAACCGGATTACCTCGGAATTTCGTAACAATATCCCCGTAACCGGCAGCGACACCGCAGCCCTCAGCTTCCGCAGAAGCACCACGATCACCGTTCCTGAAGCAGTGACCGCCGAGATCTTTCCGGACGGGTTGGAGATTCTGGCCTCCACTCCCATCCGCTATAAGGTGATAGCCGGGGGGACCGTTAACGGGGCTTTTGTGAATTACCCTACGCCGACTACGGCTATCCCTGTCACTGAAACAGCGCTGCTGGTGAACTATACCTGCACATCGGTCACCGGCGGACGGGTGCTGACTCAAGGCATCGGCTCCGGCATATCCGGGGCGTACCAGAATGTGGCGGCGAATCTGCTGAATCAGCGGCTCGCGTACGATCTTCAGCTATTGCCGGTCACGCTGGTGGTCAGCTCGCTTGCCGGTGAGGACAATGTGGCGGTTACCTTCCGAATGTCTGAGCAATGGTGAAGACTGCCGGGTGAACGCCCGTTATTGCTACGCTGGTTGACTGGTAACAGACCCATGCCAGACCTGTAGCAGATAAAAGATAGCCGGAACAGGGGGCATCCGCAGCAGCGAATTATCCCACCCATTCCCGGCGCAGTGTGAACAGATCCTTCAGCGCGTCTGTGGACAGCTCGGTAATCCAGCCCTCGGAGCCGGAGATGACGTCGTCGCTGAGCTGCTGCTTGCTCTCCAGCATCTCGTCAATCTTCTCCTCCAGCGTGCCGAGTGAGATGAACTTGTGCACCTGCACATCCCGGGTCTGGCCCATGCGGTAGGCACGGTCCGTGGCCTGATTCTCCACCGCCGGATTCCACCAGCGGTCGAAATGGAACACATGGTTGGCGGCCGTCAGGTTGAGGCCGACCCCGCCCGCTTTGAGCGAGAGGATGAATACATTTGGCTGATCGGACGGCTGCGCTCCGGCCGCTGCATCTGCAGCCCTAACCCCTTCGCCCGCAGGTAGCACGGGAGCCTGGAACCGCTCAATCATGCGGTCGCGTGTGCTCTTCGGCGTGCTGCCGTTCAAGTACAGCACCGGTTCCTGCAGCTCCTGCTGAAGTACGGCCTGGAGCATCTTACCCATGCCTACATACTGGGTGAAGATCAGGCAGCGCTCGTTCTCCTCGCGCAGCTCGCGGACCATGGCGAGCAGCCGTTCCAGCTTCGCAGAGCGTTCTATCAGGGAGGTGGTGTCCAGAGCGCTGCCGTCCTCCGGATCAGGAAGTACCTCCTTGGTAAGCAGCATCGGATGGTCACAGAGCTGCTTCAGGCTGGTCAAGGCGGCGAGGATGGCCCCCTTGCGTTCGATGCCCTCCAGCTTTTGCATCCGTTCAAGCAGGCTGTTCACATTCTGGTCGTAGAGTGCAGCCTGCTCGGCTGTCAGGTTGATGTAGGTTTTCATCTCATTTTTATCCGGGAGATCAAGCTGGATCGCCGGGTCCTTCTTCTTGCGGCGCAGCATGAACGGCTTGACCAGCCGCTGCAAATCAGCGGTCCGCTCGGCATTGCGCTCCTTCTCAATGGCATTTGCGAACCGGTCCTGGAACCCCTTCGGGCTGCCCAGATAACCAGGTGTAATGAAATCGTAGATCGACCACAGCTCGGACAGCCTGTTCTCAATCGGCGTTCCGGTCAGCGCGATCCGGTGCAGGGCCGGGAAGCTGCGCACGGCGGCGGACTGCTTCGTTCCGGCATTCTTAATATTCTGTGCTTCATCCAGGCATACCGTTGCCCAGGTGAACTGCTTCAGCAGTTCCTGGTCCAGTGCAGCGGTAGCGTAAGAGGTAAGCACAACATCCGCCTGTGAAGCTGCGCCGTAGAAATATCCGGCATCCAGCCGTCTGCTTCCGTAATGAAGCATCACGTTCAGGGAAGGCGCGAAGCGCTGCAGCTCCTTCTGCCAGTTGCCCAGCACGGAGGTCGGGCAGATGATGAGCGAAGGCCAGCCCGCCGGTTCGGTCTGCCGCCGGGCCACAGGTGCGCCGGAAGCTGCAGCTTCCTCCTCCTGCTCCTTCAAATGGAGCAGGTAGGAGATTAGCTGCACCGTCTTGCCAAGCCCCATGTCATCGGCCAGGCAAGCGCCCAGCCCGAAGCGGCGGAGGAAGACCAGCCAGGCGAAGCCCTCGTGCTGGTAGCTTCGGAGCTCGGCGTGCAGACCGGCCGGCACCTCCGGCTTCGGCCACTGGCTGCGCTGGCCCAGCTGGCCGATCAGCTTCACGAGATGCTCGTTCAGCTCGACCTCCAGCCGGACGCGGACCGCTTCTTCCTCGGCACGCTGCGCTTCCGCTTCCTCCGAATCACCGTCTGCACCTTCGTTCAGCAGGTGCAGCTGCAGCACGTCCTGGAAGGACAAGCCGCGCGACTTGTCCATCCCGGCCATGGCCCGCTGAATCTGCGCGAGCAGCGCAGGGTCCAGCGGAATCCACTTGCCGCGGAACTGGACGAGGCGTTCCCCGCGCGCTACGAGGTCGGCGAACTCCGCCTCGGACAGGTCGGCGTCGCCGATGGAGATGCGCCAGTCGAAATCGACCAGCGCATCCAGGCCGAACAGCGACTGCCCGCGGCTGCCCTCAGCCGTGCCGGAGCTGATCTTCGCGCGCAGGCGCGGCTTCCTGCGGCTGGCGGCTTCCCACCACGCCGGCAGCAGCACCTGCCAGCCAGCCTCCAGCAGCGCCCGGCTGTCGGCCGTGAGGAACCGCCACGCGACCTCGTCGCTTAGCGGCTCTGCCAGCACATCGGCGCCGCGCCCGATGTGCTCCGGAAGGCTGTCACGCAGCCGTGACAGCCACCCGCCCGCCCGCTCGTGGACATGCGCTGTCCACGCTGCGGGCCAAGTGCCATGCGGCTCGCCGTCTCCGGTGAGCCGCAGCGGCACAAGCGCGGACTCGTCGCGCTTGTCCTGGAGGAGCAGCTGGAGCCGCCAGTACGGCAGCTCATCGTCAGGCTCAAGCAGCTGCAGCACCGGCCGGAACGGCGCGGTGTCTGCCTTCCAGCCGATGGACATCAGCCAGCTGTCCTCGTCCATACCGGCTGCGCTTCTCCCACCTGCGCTGAACAGCAGCGGGAATTCACTGCGCAGATCACCGGCCTGCGCCTCGGTGCTGTAATACCGCTGGAAGACCGCCGCCGAGAAGGCGGCCTGCAGCCCTTCAGCGAATCCGCTGCGCTCCTGAAGACGATGCAGCGCGGCCGCATCATCCCAGTCTGCCTCGGCGGCTTCCGCCAGCACTTGCTCTGTCCAGGCCCAGCGGAGCTGGCCTTCACGGTAGGCTGCGAAGCTGGGGGCGTACTGCCGTGCCTCCAGCATTCTAGCCAGCAACGGGGCCAGCCGGGTCAGCAGCTGGGCATCGCCCTGCCAGCTCCAGCCGACATGCCGGAGCAGCCGCAGGTCCGCAAAGAACGGCAGGACCTGCTCGGCAGGCAGCACCACCAGCTCGACCTCATCGGCCTTCGAGGTGCTAAGCTCCGTGCCGTAGAAGGATTCCTCATGCCAGGCGAACAGCAGCTGCTTGAGCTGGATACCGGGCATATAATCATCCCGGTCATCCACACCATAGATCAGCGCATCCCCATACTGGGTAAGGGCGAGCTGGACGGTAATATTGCGCATCTTCATATTCATGGGATCAGTTTTCCTTTCCGCAGCTCCTCCTGCAGGGCGCGCAGGCGGCTGTGTCTATCCGTGAAGCTGTCCAGGAACACTTCCCAGCGTGCTTCGCGTTTCAGTTTTTTGTACAGCTTAGCGAGCCGCTTCAGCAGCTTCACGGCCGCTTTGTAGCTGTGCCGGTTCTTCTCCAGCACGAAGCGCTCCACCGCCTGATGGTAGAACGGCAGAAGCAGCTCCGGCGCATTCTTCTCGATCGGCTGGAGGTCACTCACCCGGAAGTCGGCAGGCCGATGGCCGGAGGCGATCTGCATATCCATCCATTCCTGCCATTTGCCGTAGGCTAGGAGCTGGGCTTCATAGATTTCGCGTGACAACGGCAGCATACCCGACAGCGTCTCCCACATCAGCTGCTCTTCTTCTGGCAGGTGACGGACTGCCTCATCCCAGTAGCCCGCATAATCCAGCAGATTATACATTCGGCTGTTCAGCAGCGGGCCGAGCGCGGTCAGCCACTGGGTCAGGCGTCTCCACTCGCCGGCTTCGGCCAGCGGAGGCAGGAAGCTCATCAGCTCCTCCGGGTGCAGCCCGGGCCGTTCGGACGCGGCGTTCAGCTTCTCAATAGCGGCCGAATCCTCATGCAGCAGCGCATGCATCCGGCTCTCGGCCAGCAGCAGGGCATGTCGGGGAGCAGCGGCGCTTAGCTGTTCTCCGGCCTGTTGCAGCTCCGCCAGCTCCTTGGTGTACAGCTCCGATCCGCTTAGATTTGGGGTAATCCAGTTGATCCACAGCAGGCTGTAACAAGCTGAGAAATAAGGCTGTTCTCTGGCGCGGTCGCGCGTTTCGTTCAGCATCTCGGTCCGGAGATAGGCAATCGTATCGTAGACTCTCGGCCACTCCTCGGGGGCTTCCGCCAGCGGCAGACCCCGTTTCATCGTGTCTATGATATGCTTTTGCAGCTCGGAAATCGCAATAGAGGTGTAGTAGCCCACGGAATAACCAAGGGACAAGGGGTTCGCCGTTAGGGAGGTCCCGCCAGGCCGGAGGATACTCTCCAGCACACAGAGATGAGCGTGTAGCTTGAACAGTTGGGCAGCAGCGGGAGGCAGCTTGGGCTGGCCCCCGGTAATGGCGGCGAGCGCCCGGTCCGCATACTGCGGGTTGCGCACCGTATGGGCAAGCGGCTCCACCAGCAGCGCCATGTATTCGCGCCACTGCTGCACCGTAGCCTCAGGAATCAGGGCGGCCAGCTTCTTCAATTGTTCGCCGCGCCGTCCCGGAACAGCAGGCGCCGCAGTGGAATGAAGCTTGGGCTGGCCTATCAGCGCCTTGGCGTTTGCAATGGAATGCACAGGCTGCGCTTGCTCCTCAGCGTATTTCATCAGCACAGCCGCCATATGCTTGCACATTCCGGACACTGGACAATCGCAATGGCTCTCCTCCAGATCGTCCAGGTCAATAGAGACCCCATAATCCTCGCGGCCTTCGACCAGCGACATGATTCTGTGCGGCGTGATCATTCTGAAGGCCTGCACGCGCTGCTGCTTATAATATTGAAATCCCCGTTTCAGGGTCAGATCATCGAAAGAATGGGCAACCACCGAGATGAGCTTATCCCACCCGGCAGCATCCATCATATAGTTTGACTGCATCGCTATCGTTCTCCTGTAGCAGATTGGGTGAATCCGTCGTTCCATTATATCATTATTGCATAGCGTATCCCGCAAAAGTCTGAAATCCTGGCAGGTATGATATGCCCCATATTGAAAAATTAGGGGGAAAGTAAAACGGGATGTCTGCTGACGGCCGGGGGGAGCAGGAGGATGGGGTCTATGCTCCGCAGCAGTAACATTTATAGAGAAATCCTGCAGGAAGTGCAGGAATACTGCCCCATAGAAGCGCCAGAGCCTGAAATCTTGCATGAAATGCAACAAAGCTAGCGCTAATGTACTCCAAACACCGGAATTCCTGCAAATGATGCAACAATGTACCTCAGCCCCTAACACTTTTAGAGAAATCCTGCAAGATGTGCAACAATGCGGCTCCAAGCAAGCGGCCGGTGAGAGAAAACGCTCAGAATCGGCAAGCGATAGGTCGGGCACCTCCAGGAAAGGAAGAAACACTTCAGAACGTATATGAAAAACGGAATATATAATTACATAATTTTGATTTTATAGAAACAAATATGCTTGAACGGCGTCTAAAATAGAAATCTGTCATCCAGGGAGAGATCAGGAATGAACAAACTTTTGAAAATAGCCATATCAGGATTAGCCTTGACCCTAGTGTTTAGTGCGGGTGCCTTTGCGGCTACAGTTGCTCCAAAAATAATCGTAAACGGCAATCAAGTGAAAACTCAGACGCAGCCTAAGATTATTAATGGTACGGTATATGTCCCGATTCGGGCCGTTTCAGAAGGATTTGACGCCAGTATTCAGTGGGATAATACAAGTAAAACCGTGTATGTGGATTCTGATCCGAATTTCGGAATGGAGCGCAGCAGTGTGGCTTATGTGGCGAACCGCAACCTGGCATATAGATGGATTATGGCGTATGACGAACGGGATCATCAAGGAGTGCTCGATGTAATTACGCCTGATTTCAAGACCGATATCTATAACGAAAGTTTCCCGGCGGGAACGTATAATATGGAAACGATTGTTGACATGAAGGCTGTAGCAAGTACAGACAGCACCTTAACGGTGCGGATTGTCCAGAGAGTGACTGCGGAGGATGAGTACAAGGTGAAGGTGGAGCGGTGGAATTTTATTTTTGGGCAGGGGAAAATCAAGTCCGTGAAAAGGGTACCGGACACGGCAAAATATCTGGACCGGTACACCCTTTTCCCGGGAGCTAACTTCGGCATCTAGGTTCCTTATTCGGGGATGGCCCGGATCAGATCCGTATAAGGGAGGCCGGAGAATTTAAAGGTTGTTACAGTGCCGTCGCTAAGCCTCTGATAACCGCTATACACCCCGTTGTTGTAGCTAAAAGAATCCTGAAACAGATCAGAAATATACGCTGGCTGCACACCGCCGAACGTAGTTGCCGGATAACCGGGGATATCTGCTTCTGAAGCCTGCCATATGGCTGTGGCCGTTGTGCCTGTAATCTCAACCACAGTGGTTATTTCTCCATTGCTGTAGGCATAGCGGGTGGCGTCCTTTGAGGCAAAGGAATAAGAGTAGTATTGGGAGTGGTCACTTTGTGCACTTGTACCGGGCTTGAAAGAGTAGCGGACCGGCAACGAAATGGCTGCCAGGCGGGCCTGCTTAAGATCTGCTGAATGGATGGCCTGGGCATCAGGAGTGAAATTCTTGGATTGAATGAAGATGATTTCCCTTATTTTTTCATAGTACACACTGTATCCAAATGCCTCACTGACAAACTTTGCGGGAACCATGATTCGTCCGTTGTAATTATTGGCTTCACTATCCATTTGTACCGGTACGCCATTCTTATAGGCAATCGATTGTCCCTGAGTCATTTCAAATTGGTCATTTGAGGAATTCGTAATCGTTACCGTATGGCGGATACCATCCCAGGAATAGTGGAGCCCCAGGGAAGCAAGCGTGCTTATGGGAATCATCATTCGGCCAGCGAGTATGAGGGGACTGCGATCAGCGGAGATAAAAGCCCCATCGATGTTAATCTGTATAGGTTTTGTGGTTGACTGGGCCTGGCTGGCAGCAGCGGCGGAGCTAATGCCGGCAAATAAGAATAAGAGGATCAGACAGAACGGAACTAACCTTTTCAGTATAGGCATTGGCAGCTCATTCCTTCCAAGTAATTTATATCTTTTGATTATAACGTGAGGTTCAAAGGATGTTAAGATTGCGGGCAGATGAAAACAAGCCTTCCAGACCCCGTTAGGGCGTTGGGAAGGCTTGTTAAAAATATACGGGTCACCGTAGAATTCTGTCAGCTATAAGATAAAGTCACAACCCTCAAAGCGCTGCCCCTTAGAGATTAGCATCACCGCATGAGCAATAGCGGCTTGTTGAGATTCAGACAGTCCGGACTCATCGCCGTTCCAAGCATCCAGCCACCAGAAATAGGAGCAGATATTCCGGTAGTCCATGAGCATAGGGAGCTGCTGAATCCAGTAAGCGGATAACACATGATGCAAAGAGTAACCGGTCAGAAACTCATTCAGGAAGTGAGCGGCAAACTTATTTTTGGACTGCCGGTCTTTCCCGGGGGAACCCCACCAGACCGCATGGACGGCTGCGATTGCTATATCAAGGGCGTACCAGCCATAGATGCTGTCATCGAAATCGAACACCGTAAGCTCACCTTTGTCGATATGGAAATTATACGGATGAAAATCATTGTGGATGAGTCCATATGAATCCGTATCTCTTGGCAGACTGGAGAGGACATCCTCCAGGGCTTCCAATTTGTCTGTGAGCATCCGGTAGCGGCCTTGGTGCAGATAAGGGTTAGTGATACGCCGCCTTCCCCAGTCAGACCGTCTTGCAGCGGGATCTGCAGGAGAATAGCTTTTGGTGAGCAGGTGTATCCGTCCCATGGTCTCGCCCCATAGTCTGAATATGGAGGGGCCCCACAATTGCGGATCGCTTTTGTCAAAAAAACATCCGGGTGCCATCTGAAAAGCTGTAGCAATATAACACTGTTCCTGCTGACTGTATACAGCGGTAAGCTGCCCGTCTGAGGTATGGACCGGCAGGGAAGTGCGCACTCCATTGAGTGCCAGATAGTAGACCCAGTCTATCTCCGCTTGTATTTGTTTCACATAGGCTGCAGGTTTCGCTGACATTCTTAGGATATGCGGCTGATTGTTTTTGACAAACCGGTAGACTTCATTGCTTGAGTTGCTCAGGAAGACTAAAGTTTCCGCATCAAATCCAAAGGCTGCCGCTGCTTGGTGCAGCAGTTGTTGACTCACCAATTGAAACCCTCATCTCATCTTTAGCGTCCCCCGGCCGGGTGCACCCTCAGACTAACAGCATTTCCCGCTGAAATATAGACTTATAGTTTCCTGTCAAATATACTAAGACTTAAGTCCAAATCATTTTATTTCTTCACCACAGGAATCCATACCTCGCAAATACATTCATTGTGCTCATCATTCGTTGTTACTCCGGTCATGCATTCCATCGTTTCTCTTCAACCATCCTGTTTTATCATATACTCCATTCTATGCGTTTCCTGAAACCCGAGGCTGTTATACAAATGTATGGCTTCATTCCCAACAACGCAGGACAAGGTAACGTTTGTATAGCCGCGCCGGTGGATAATCTGCCAGGTAAGATGCGTTTTTCCAATGGTTTGTCCAACTGCCTCACTGTCGTAATCTTGCTCTCCTATCTCAATAGGCTGCATAAGCCGAAACGAATCGTTTATACTGGCGGTAAGAGGTGATGGGGATGGACCCGCAATTGTTTGAACGCATCTATGATACGGTGGTGCGGCGTGAGCCGACCTATGACGGCATCTACTATACGGCGGTGAAGACGACGCATATTGTCTGCCGCCCGTCCTGCCGGGCGAGAACGCCGAAGGCAGCGAATGTTGTATTCTATGGCTCCTTGCAGGAGGCTATTTCGTCAGGCTTCCGTCCCTGTAAAAGATGCCGTCCCGAAGAAGGCGGCACCCTCCGGCCGGACGCGGTCCTGGCGGCGCAGGCGGATGCCATTATGGACAGGCGGTTCGGCAGCAAGCTGACCCTGCAGGCGATGGCTGAAGAATTGAAGGTCAGCCCGTTTCACCTGCAGCGCACCTATAAGCGGGTAACCGGCCAGTCACCGGCTGCCAGATTGGATGCGCTGCGCACGGAAGAAGCCCGCAGGCTGCTGGCGGAGACGGATTCGGGAGTGGCTGAGGTTGGCACGGCAGTGGGGTTCCGCACGCCGTCCCATTTTGCCGCCTGGTTCGTGAAGAAGACGGGGCTGTCCCCTACAGAGTACCGCAGCAAGCATAACGAAGGAGGAAACCAACATGAACCCAAGCCCAAGCCGGAATAACAGCCGGAGTACAAATACTGTAAGAATTTATCATCATACCCTGAATCCCGGAAAAGGGGAGTGGACCCTGTGGGCCAGCGATAAAGGCCTGATCCGCATATCCTTCCCGCAGGATGAAGGGCAATTACCCGCCTCCTGGTTGAAAATGTATGCGCCTGCCCATGAGCTCATAGAGGATGCCGGGAGATTTGAGCAGCTTGGGGTGATCACGCTGCTGGAGCGGTATTTTGCCGGAGAGCCGGTAGATTTCAGCAGGGTGGAGCTGGATCTGTGGGGCACCCCGTTTCAGCAGGAGGTGTGGCGGGGGCTGCTTACCATCCCGCATGGGGAGACGGCCAGCTACAAGCAATTGGCGGAGCGGATCGGCAGACCGCTGGCGGTTCGTGCTGTTGGTGCGGCCAACGGGCAGAACCCGGTACCGGTTATTGTACCCTGCCACCGGGTCATCGGCGCGAACGGTACCTTAACCGGCTTCCGGGGCGGACTTCAGATGAAGCAGGAGCTGCTCCAGCTGGAGGGAATTCTTAATGTAAAGGCGGCTGGTCATGAACGATTTGCTTTTTGAGCTGCCGCTACCGGAAGACTTCGACCTTGGGGCCTGTCTGGAATACATGAACCGCTCGCCGCTGGAATGCCTGTTCCGCACGGATGAAGCAGGCGTCAGCCGGATGTTCAGGATAGAGGGCGGCCTGCTGCTGGTGAGGCTCAGTGTGTCCGAGGATCACAAGCTGAGTGTAACCCGGCTGCATGGGGCGATCCCTAGTGTGCTGGAGCAGGAGGCGCTGGCCCGCTACATTGTGGAATGGTTTGATCTGGACCGTGATCTTGCCCCGTTCTACAGTTTGGCGGCGGCGGACCCGCTGCTTGGGCCGCTGGCCAATGAGCACCGGGGACTGCGGATTATCGGCATCCCCGATCTGTTCGAGGCCTTATGCTGGGCGATTCTGGGCCAGCAGGTGAATCTGGCTTTTGCCTACAGGCTGAAGCAGCGGCTGACCGCTGAATACGGGGAAGCACTGGAATGGGAGGGGCAGACGTACTACCGTTTCCCTGGCCCGGAGGTGTTCACAGAGGTGCAGGTAGAGGAGTTATGCGCCTTGCAGCTAACCCGTAGTAAGGCGCAGACGATTCTTACGGTCGCCGGGCTGATCGCAGCCGGGGAGCTGAGCCGGGAGGAACTCCTGGCGCTTCCGTCCCCGGCTGCCGCCGAGCAGCGGCTGCTGCAGATCCGCGGGATCGGCCCGTGGACCTCGCAATATGTCCGTATGCGCTGCCTGCGCGATGCGTCCTCTTATCCGGTCGGCGATGTCGGCCTGCAGAACGTGATCAAGCATCTGACCGGCATGGACCGCAAGCCGACGCCTGCGGAGCTGCTGGAGCTGGCCCGGCCGTGGCAAGGCTGGGAAGCATACGCCACCTTCTACTTGTGGCGGGCGTTATATTAGAACAAAGCCCTGTCTCGCGGTTATTTCGGGAGACAGGGCTTTTTAGATGAAATTGTAGAGTGATGTGGTGCTGAATGTATCTGGAGAATCGCTGGAAGGAGCAGGAGTGTGTTTGATTCCACAGGTCAAAGGCCGAATGTATGCGAAAAATCGAATACATTCGAAGCTGTGAGACGCTTACTCCCCCGCTCTCCGCCCAATTCCTACTTCCTGTTATCCATGAAAATCTGGAAGCATACGCCGAACTTATCGGTCACCATGCCGTAAGCAGGACTGTAGTAGGCCGGTGCCAGCTCGATATCGACAGTTCCGCCTGCCTTCAGTGAGTTGAACAACTGCTGTGCTTCAGCTTCGGTCTCCACCGTGAGACAGATGTTGATGCTGTTTCCCCGGCTGCGCGGCATCCCCCGCTCATAATCGGCCACAAAAAACTTCGTCTCTCCCGCCAGCAGCACGGCATGGGCAATCAGCGCCTTTTCCTGCTCTGTCATCGGGTTCTCCGGGTTCTGCGGGCCCTCGCCCATTGTTTGCTTGAACAGCACCACAGCGCCAAGTGCCTCCTGATAAAAGGCTATCGCCTCCTGTGCAGATCCGTCCACCAGAATATAAGGGTTCATTTGCAGTTTCATGTCTTGTTCGCTCCTTGGAAGGTATATTTGCCTGTACTAACCAGCTATGGTTATAGTGTAGACTATAATAGTGACAGGTCTTGTCATAGTTAAAATATAAAGGGAGTGAACCCTGTGTCGAAATCCAAAAGGCTGCTGGACCTGATGATGACCGTCAACCGCAAGCGCAAATTTACCGTAAGGGAGCTGGCTGACGAATTCCAAGTCTCTTCACGCACAATCCTTAGGGATTTGCAGGAGCTGGGGGAGCTGGGCGTACCGCTCTATTCCGAAGTGGGGCCGCATGGTGGGTATCAGGTACTAAACGAGAGAATCCTGCCGCCCATTGCGTTTACGGAGGAAGAGGCGGTGGCGATTTTTTTTGCCAGCCATGCCCTGCGCCATTATAAATATCTTCCCTTCAAGGAAGAATCCTTATCCGCCCTGCACAAGTTCTATAACTACATGACTGGCGATGTCCGTGACCGGATTGATGAGATGAAGAACAGGATTGATTTTCTGACCCCGGCGCGGCAGGCGGAATTCCCTTATCTGCCCCAACTGCTGGAAGCGGCCACCGGGCAAAAAGTGCTGCTGATCGATTACCAGTCGAAGGGCCGTCGACAGCAAAGGTGGATTCAGCCCGTCGGCATCTATGCCAGTAACGGACTGTGGTATTGTCCGGCGTATTGCTTCCTGCGGGGCTGCATCCGTACTTTCCGCTGCGACCGGATTCAGTCTGCCGGGTATGATGAAGCGGGACCGGCCGCGCTGGATCTGCGTCATATCCACTTGGACAATACGGAGCATTACGGCAGCCCGCCGCAGGAGCAGGCCGAACAAAGCCTTATCCGGCTATACGTGGAGCTTGGGAGTGAGGGGGTTCAGGCCTGCGAAGGGGAAGTATGGTCCCCGGTGCTGCTGCATATCCGTGCCGACGGCACAGGCTGGCTGGAGGGTGAGATTCCGGGAGGCGATCTGGGCTTCTTCGCGCGGTTTGTAATTGGCCTGTGCAGCGAGGCAACGGTGCAGGAGCCGCCGGAGCTGGTGGCCGAGGTGAAGCGGATGCTTGCGGACATGCTGGAGAAGTATAGTTGATCTAAAAGCCTGGGTGATTGTATTTCGTGCAACAGAAAGCTTAAATTTGACCGTGAATTGATATTCCATTGTATTTCGTACATTGGAATGCTGCATTTTGGGCGAAAAATGGCTTTTGTTCAATATTCAATTGTACCGAATACAATAGAATCTATTTCGAAGCTGGTTTGACATCAATCTGTTGTACAGAATGCAGTTACCTGCTGTTCCAGTGCATATAATAGTATACGAAAGACTGCGTAGGAATGTATGCTGGCTCGTTGAGTTCCGCCGCTGAGGGTCTTATTTGCAATATTGGCATCTGGTTTTTCACAAGTTTAAACCTGATGCTCTACTAGCCCAGCCACGCCCCGGCCAATCTGCGAATGCCCTCATCGATCAGGTCCTCGGCGATCCCGCCGAAGCCCAGGATGAATTCAGGTTCATCGTATTCCGGCTTGGCCCACCAGGTATAGGACATGGGGGTGACGCGAATGCCTTCGGCTTCCGCTACGGCAGCGAGCTCCTTTGCGCTGGTACTAATGCTGGCTCTATTGCTAACTCTGGTGCCAGCTTCTGCTGCAGGCGGCTTAAAGCTCAGCAGCAGATGGAATCCGGCATCCGTTCCGCCGAGCACTGCGGCATCGCCGAAATGCTGCCGGATCGAGCGCAGCAGCAGGTCATGCTTGCGCTGATAGAGCAGGCGCATCCGGCGCAGGTGCTTCTCGAAATGCCCCCGCTCCATGAAATAATGCAGCGCGATCTGATGAAGCCGTGAGGCTGAATGCTCCAGGTACAGCTCGCTTTTCAGGCTATGATAGTCCGGCAGCAGCTCCTCCGGCAGAACCATATAGTGAATACATAAGGCGGGGGTTACCGACTGGGCGAAGCTGCACATATAGATTACCGGACTGCCCTCGGCAAGCCCTTGCAGCGCGGGGATCGGCCGCCCGTGATAGCGGAACTCCCCGTCATAATCATCCTCGATGATATAACCGCCTGTGGAACGGGCCCACTCCAGCAGAGCAAGGCGTTTGCTGATTGGCATGGTCATCCCCCGGGGATACTGGTGGGACGGCGAGATGTACACAGCATCTGCCCCGCTGCTGTACAGCTTGTCTAGCTGCAATCCGTCCTCCTCCAGCGGAATTGGCTTGATTTCGTATCCGCTGCGCCGAAATGCCGCTGGCAGCAGGTGGTACCCCGGATCTTCGATACCCAGTCCGCTCATTCGTCCCTTCAGCAGCAGACATACCAAAGAACACAGCGTATACTGGTCTCCGCCGATTACAATCTGCTTCTCCGTACAGCGCAGCCCGCGGAATTGCCGCAGATGGGCGGCGATGCTCGCGCGGAGGGCCGGCTCACCCTGGGGATCGCCGTACTGGAGCAGGTCTGGATTCGCCAGCTGCTCCTGGTAGAGGCTGCGCCATATTTTGTGCGGGAACAGGGAGAAATCATTGCGCGACATATGGAAATCATATGTGTAGTGCCGTGGATCACGGGGCGTGATCGGGCGGGGGGCCGGACTGGGCCGTTCCCCGGCGGCAGGGCTGCCTTCCCGGCGAACGGGCAGGATGTAGTAGCCGCTGCGCGGCTTGCTGGCGATGAAGCCCTCTGCCAGAAGCTGCTGGTAAGCAAGCTCCACCGGAGTGGCGCTGATTCCGCATAACGCCGCCAGACGGCGGATAGAAGGCAGGCGCGTCCCGCTCTGGAGGGTGCCGCTCAGGATGGCTTTTGCCAGATAATCATAGAGCTGTATGTAGTAAGGGGTCTTGCTATGTTCATTCAGATCCGGGACAAGCAGCATGCTTCACCTTCCATCTGTCCTTTGAAATCGGACGTTTTTGTATATTTTATAGTATACAGATTTATATTACGATAAGAGCAATTACGACAGTGGGAGTGGACAGAAATGAACAGTAATTCAAGGCTTTTAACAGGGGATAAGGTATATTTGCGCTCCCTGAACGGGGAAGACGCGGGGCTGTATTATGAGATGTTCCACGGCGCGGAAGTCCGCAGGCTGACCGGTACCAAGAATCATGTCACCAAAGAGCAGATTGAGCAGTATATCGCCCATAAATCCGGGGATGACAGTACGGTGCTGCTGCTGATCGCGCTGAAGGCGAACGATGAGGTGATCGGCGACATCGCCATTCAGGATATCGATGGGGATAACCGCAATGCCAATCTGCGGATCGCCATCGGGGACGAGCGGCATCAGGGCCAAGGGTACGGGCGTGAAGCGCTGCTGCTTATGCTGGATTACGGCTTCGGCATTCTGAATCTGCACAGGATTGAGCTGGAGGTCTACAGTTATAATGCCCGTGCTGCGCATGTCTATGAGTCCATCGGGTTTGTGCAGGAGGGAGTGCGGCGTCAGACGCTGTTCTATAACCATGAGTATCATGATGTGATTATGATGGGCATGCTGGAGAGTGAATACCGGGAGCGTTATTTGAAGTAGAACAGGAAGGTCAAATAAGGTCAAAACTTTAATAATATTAAAATATATTATAAAAAACGAGCCGAAACGCCGGATTTTCCCGGATTTTCGGCTTATACCGGTTTTGTTTTCTCCGGGGGTGCAGGCTATAATAAAGCCATAGGTCAGACAAAGTCAAAGCCTGGGCAAGACCGAATTCAAAAAATCAAAAAGTCGAATGAGAGGAGAATGAAAGATGTTTGATTTGGTTCCTTTTGGTAAACGCAGAGATGATGCTTTTGGTGTGCTGGCGAAGTCGCTGAACGAAGTGTTTAATGATGATTTTTTCGCACCACTGACAAGTAACGCGCTGTCTTTCCGGACTGATATCCGGGAGAGTGAAGGGGCATATCTGATCGAGGCCGAGCTTCCGGGCTTCCGTAAAGAAGAAATCGACATTGATTATTCCAGCCCTTACTTGACGATTAAGGCGGTTCGCACAGAAGAGAGCAGTAAGGAGAACAATGGGCACCAGATGGTGCGCCGCGAACGCCGGTATGGTGAATATGTACGCCGGTTCTACGTGCAGGATATTGCTGAGGAAGACATTCGTGCTTCCCTGAAGGATGGTGTGCTGAGCCTGGAGGTGCCGAAACGGCAGAAGTCCCAGGGCAAACGGATCGAAATTCAGGATGGCGGAAATGATACTTCAGACCGGAAAGAGCTTCAGTAAGCAGAAGGGCAGCCTTAAGAGGCAGATGGACCTCCAAGTCCGGCTGAAGCTGCCGCTTCCGCAGGAGCTCCGGGCTTAGCGGCTGTAGCCGCTGGCCTATCCGGTTCACCGGGCGGCAGCAGGAATTCACCGGGCTTTTCATATAGCAATTCATATTAGACGCATTGTAGTGGGGGTTCCGGCTATAATGCGTCTTTTCCCGGAGGAAGGCAGAAAGGTTCCCATTACATGAAAGGAGGAGGTTCCGGTGGCGGCAAATTATTATGAGCGTCTTGGGGTAGACAAGAAAGCCTCGAAGCAGGAGATCAAGAAGGCCTATCAGAAGCTGGCCAAAAAATGGCATCCCGATGTCAACAAGGCCCCGGAGGCAGAGGCGAAATTCAAGGAAGCAGCCGAGGCATATGAGGTGCTGGGCGATGAAGCGAAGCGCAAAATCTATGATGAGGAGCTCCGCTATAGAGCCGCAGCAGATTCGCGGGGTCAGCGCAGCTACGGATCAGCCTCCTCTGCGTCATGGGAATCGCCGTTTGGCGCGGGCTGGAGCAGCGGAGCCGCCTCTTCCGGCGGTATACCGAAGGAGGATCTGTTCGGGATGTTCTTCGGCAGCCGGGGCGCGGCTGACCGCGCGGGCTTCTTCTCCGGCGGCAGTAGCTCCCGTCCAGGCGGAAGCCCGTGGGGGGATGAGTTCAGTACGATGCAGGCCCAGCTTGAGATTACGCTGGAGCAGGCTTATAGAGGCGGTAATATCAGCGTTCAGGCGGCAGGCAAAGACCTGAACGTACAGATTCCCGCACGCTCAGCGGAAGGGACCGTCATCCGGGTACCCGGCGGCGGAAGCGGAGCCGGGCAGGGCGGGGATCTGCTGGTCTCGCTGCATCTCCTGCCGCATGAGATCTATGAGCCGGACGGCGGGGATCTGCTCGGCACGGTTGAGATCGCTCCCTGGCAGGCGGTGCTTGGCGGGGAAGCCAAGGTGGCGCTGCCGGATGGCAGCAGCGTGAAGCTGAAGATCCCTGCCGGGATAGCCAGCGGCGGAACGCTGCGTCTCTCCGGCAAGGGGCTGAGACGTCTGGACGGAACGAATGGCGACATCCTGTTCCGAATGGAAATGGTCATTCCGGCCGGAACGACCGAGGCGGAGAAGAAGCTGTACCGCCAGCTGGCGGAGTCCGGCAGCTTCCAGGCGGGTGCGAAACGGCGTACCACAGGCGGAGCGCAGCGGCGCAGAGCCGGAGCACGGTAAAGGGTTCAGTAAATATCACAGCCGGGCATCCGCCTGATTAACCTATACAAATAGAAAGTACAAATAGAAAGGCGATGATGGTATGGATTTCAATAAGCTTACCCAGAAGCTGCAGGAAGCTGTGGCAGAGGCGCAGTCGCTGGCGGCTTCCGGCGGGCATCAGGAGATTGACAATCTCCATCTGCTGAAGGCACTGCTCCAGCAGCATGAGGGCCTGCTGCCCCGGCTGCTGCAGAAGATGAATGTTCCCGCAGCCGAACTGCTGCAGGGAACGGAAGCGCTGCTTCAGCGCAAACCCAGCGTAAGCGGGAGCGGAGCAGGCACCATGCGGCGCTATGCCTCGCCTGCGCTGATTGCCATGCTGGAGCAGGCCGAGCAGGAAGCGGCCAAGATGCAGGATGAATTCGTTGCGGTAGAGCATGCCGTTCTGGCGATGGTCTCGGATGCAAGCAGCGGGAACCGCGAGCTGCGCGGGCTGTTCACCAGCCGGGGCGTTACCCGGGAGAAGCTGCTTGGCGTATTAGCGGAGATTCGCGGACACCAGCGGGTGACCAGCCGGGAGCCGGAGGCCACCTATGAGGTGCTGGAGAAATATGGCCGCGATCTCGTAGCCGAGGTAAGGGCAGGCAAGATCGATCCGGTCATCGGGCGCGATGCCGAGATTCGCCGGGTGATCCGCATCCTCTCCCGCAAGACCAAGAATAACCCTGTCCTGATCGGGGAGCCGGGTGTCGGCAAGACAGCGATTGTCGAAGGGCTGGCTCACCGGATTGTCCGCCGGGATGTGCCGGAGGGACTGAAGGACAAGACGATTTTCTCGCTGGATATGAGCGCGCTGATTGCCGGTGCGAAATACCGCGGGGAGTTCGAGGAGCGGCTGCAGGCGGTGCTGAAGGAGATCCGTGAGAGTGACGGGCGGATTATTCTGTTCATTGACGAGCTGCATACGATTGTCGGTGCGGGCAAGACAGAGGGGGCCATGGATGCGGGCAACATGCTGAAGCCGATGCTGGCCCGGGGCGAGCTGCACTGTATCGGGGCGACCACGCTGGATGAGTACCGCAAATATATCGAGAAGGACCCGGCGCTCGAACGCCGCTTCCAGCAGGTGCTGGTCAGTGAGCCGGATGTCGAGGATACCATTTCGATTCTGCGGGGCTTGAAGGAACGCTTTGAGGTGCATCACGGGGTCAAAATCTATGACAGCGCCCTGGTCGCAGCCGGTGTGCTGTCTAACCGTTACATCACCGACCGCTTCCTGCCGGATAAGGCGATTGACCTGGTCGATGAAGCCTGCGCGATGATCCGTACGGAGATCGACTCCATGCCCGGCGAGATGGACGAGGTGACCCGCCGCCTGATGCAGATGGAGATAGAGGAAGCCGCACTCAAAAAAGAAACCGACGACGCCAGTGCGCGCCGTCTGGAGAATCTCCAGCGGGAGCTGGCCGACCTCAAGGAGAAGCATCTGGGGATGACGGCCCGCTGGGAGAAGGAGAAATCGGCCATTCAGGGCATCCGTGACCTGAAGAAGCGGCTGGAGCAGGCCCGCAAGGATCTGGTCGATGCGCAGGAGATCTATGATCTCAACAAGTCGGCTGAATTAAGCTATGGCATTATTCCTGATCTGGAGCGGCAGCTTAAGGGCGCGGAGGAAGCGGCGCAGCAGGATCAGGAGACCCGGCTGCTGCGTGAAGCCGTGACGGAGGAGGAGATCGCCGATATTGTCTCGCGCTGGACGGGTGTTCCCGTAAGCAGACTGGTGGAAGGCGAGCGGGATAAGCTGCTGCGGCTGGAGGATACGCTGCATGAGCGGGTAGTCGGGCAGGATGAGGCGGTCCGGCTGGTAGCCGACGCTGTTCTTCGGGCAAGAGCCGGCATCAAGGACCCGAACCGTCCGATCGGCTCGTTCCTGTTCCTTGGACCGACCGGGGTCGGGAAGACGGAGCTGGCCAAAGCACTGGCGGTATCACTGTTCGACCGCGAGGATGGTATGATCCGCATCGATATGTCAGAGTACATGGAGAAGCATAGTGTCTCCCGTCTCGTAGGTGCTCCTCCCGGATATGTCGGCTATGAAGAGGGCGGCCAGCTGACGGAAGCAGTGCGCCGTCAGCCGTATACGGTGGTGCTGCTGGATGAGGTGGAGAAGGCGCACCCGGATGTATTCAACATTCTGCTGCAGCTGCTGGATGACGGGCGGCTGACCGATTCGCAGGGCCGGATGGTCGACTTCAAGAACACCATTGTCATCATGACCTCCAACATCGGTTCACCGCATCTGATTCAGGGCACGGATGACAACGGCGAGCTGACCGAAGCCGTGAAGGACCGGGTCATGAAAGAGCTGAGCGGGCATTTCCGTCCAGAGTTCCTCAACCGGGTGGATGATATTGTAATGTTTAAGCCGCTGACCATGAATGAGACGGAGCAGATTGTCGTGAAGCTGGTAGACGGCCTGCGTCTGCGATTGGCTGAGCGGAACATCGGGCTGGTCCTCAGCGCCCGGGCGGTGCACTTCATTGCCGAGGAAGGCTTCGACTCCGTGTACGGCGCCCGGCCGCTGAAGCGGTTCATCCAGCGCAGCCTGGAGACCCGGGTAGCGCGTGCGCTGATCGCCGGAGAAGCGGAGGAAGGCTCAGTGATGACGGTGGACGAAGCGGACGGCGAGCTGACCGTGCAGATAATGGCACCGGAATCTGCGGAGACCGTAGGATCGATGTGAAATGTAATGGGCCCCGGCGTCACCTCCTAGTACTGTGTCAACGGCCCGAAGAGGCCGTATCCCCACGAGAACGCCATCTTTTGCAGCGTAACGGACACAGTGGACCTTATCGTCTTTCTGTGAGACGTTTTGGAGCTGAATTGCAGGGGATAAGGTCTTTGCGGTCCGCTAATCGCCCAAGTGACGACTTTCTTCCCGGATAAGTGAAGCCCCTGTGTCCGTTACTCTACCTCCCGGCTAGGTCTTTGGTATAGTCTAATCAGCATCGGAGTGAGACTATGAGACGATTCTTTGTAAATATGTGGTTTAAATGTTATCAAGGCGGGGGCTGCCGGGTAATAGAAATGATTAGAGCTTTCGAATATGGCTGGATTTGAAGCAGAAGCCAAGGAAACGGAGGGAGAGATCATGGCGGCACAGACGGTATCTGGTATCAGCCCGGTACGGGCCACTACAACTTACGGCAGCACACAGAGTGATGTCAGTTCGATGGAGAAGCAGCGCAACCGGCTGCTGATGGAGCTGGACAAGGTGAATGCGGCGCAGGGCGGCGCGATGCAGACTCCTTATCGCCGGGAGCAGCTGCAGCGGCAAATACGGCAGCTCGAGGCCCATCTGGTGCAGAAAAGCGGGAGTACCGCTTCGGCTTCATTTGTACCTGCTCCCCCGCTTCAGGATCATACTCCGCCCTGGCGGACTGAGGGAAAGGGAGGCCTTAAGGGCATCGGTCTGACTGATCCCCGGACAGCGACGGTAGACGCAGAAGGCCATTTTGATGCGTTGATTTAGATAAGGGAAAAGTGAACCCAATCCTTCCCTTTGACCGCGTTCATGTTTTCAAAGAAGCTTTGAGCGCGTTTATTGTTAGTAGAAGTAATCCAAGTCATGTTGGCATATCCATGATTCTGTGAGTACTGTTGACATGCCAGGAATAGTTGTGATTCCACTTCGGTATCTCTAAAGGGTTCTCTTACAAAGAGGTCGTTCATAACACTGATTTTATCTGCTTTCATAGTGCTGAATGTAAAGAATAGGGTAGCAAAGCCGACCAATTCTCCATTCTGCTCTGCCACGAACTGCACCCCCTCCTGCCGGTCAAAAAGGGTCTGGATTAAGGCGTTGATTTTATCGGCAGGAGGTTTAGGGTTCTGATAAAAACCAACGATGTATTCATACATCAGCTCGGTCAGACTGTTTACATCATTAGGCTCAGCATTTCTGATTATCAATGGCATAGGTGTGCTCCTTTTTCGCGAAGTATGAATAATAATACAACTGTTAGTATAATAACTCAACACTTGATAGACATATCCGTACAAAAAAGGCCATCCATAAAGGGTGACCTTATCCAAAATCTAAAGGATTCTCACTATATTGTTAGAAACTGCCGGATAGTGTTCGAATATTTGCAGATCATGGAATGGGAGCAGAATGAATCCTTAGCAAATTATTGCACCAGTAGCATTCATCGCCGGTTATTATATATTCGGTATGAACCGATAGCCTGTATCGCCCTTTTCTTCTCAATGAGGGTGATTAATGACAAGCGGGCAGGGCCACGGGTAGGGTGGCGTTTGCCCGCTTTGTCATGTGCTGTCCCCGGCCTGTATGAAGTTAAGAATCTCCGTCACAATATGAGAAATGGCATCCTCCCGCGGGAGAAGAATGCATTGACTGACCATTTCAATGTCCTCCTGAAATAGCTCAATGATCTGGAGCATGGCTTCCGGCCGTTTCTGGCGGACACCGGTCAGAAGGTCTGCGAATTCGCTGTCTGTGATAGCTGCTGGAGCATTTTTTGCTTCCATTTGTTAACCCCCTGTTGACTCATATGCAGCTGTGCCGCGACCTCAGCCTCTGTCATTTCCTGCAGATAAATCTTCTGCAGAATCACCTTTCCTTTGGTTGGAAGTGTATCTAATAGCTGCTCAACGGACAAGCGGTTAATCATCTCCTCCGTTTCATTCCGCTGAGCCGGGCGGATATCCAGGAAGGTACATTCATGCCGGCGGGTTCGCTTGCTGCGGTATTGTAAGCGCCAGCCGATTCGATAGATTTCCTGCCGGTAACGCTGTATCATTTGCTGTTCCATTGCGGTTACGCCTCCTCTTCTATATATCTTTCTAATAATAGGGAAATATTAGGTTATATTTTACAACCAAAATGCGAACTTATGTTCTGTTATTTTATCATATTTGCCTGCGCACCTATAGTGATTTATTTCCTGAGGCTGATTCGCACAAAAAGAAGAAGCCCCGATAGGGAGCTTCTTTCTCTCTTCTTATGACTAGTATTGTGCCTTATTCACTCCAAGGCACCAGCCGGGGATGCGGGTCAAGGATAGACTGGTACTGCTCCTTCCAGCCGTACTGGGCGTCCGGGTCCAGCAGCATATAACGCAGATACTTCTCCAGCCGGAATTCAGGCTTCGACCAGCCAAGATGCTTCAGGCGCAGGTTGCTTAACTGATGGGACAGCTCGAAGATATTCTCCGGCAGCCGCCCGCAGTGCTGCGGCAGATCATTCCAGGCATAGGTGAAGTCTTCCCGGTAACGGAGCAGGAACGGGCGGTAGCTCTGGTGAGCCTGCCAGTAGCTGTCCTCGCGGTAGCTGGCCTCATCCCAGAAGTCGTAGAGCCGGAAGCAGAATAAGTCGCAATCCGCTGTCCGCAGCAGGGAATCAATCTCTTCTGGAAAACATGACTCGAACAGCTCATCCCCGTCCAGATTAAGAATCCACTCGGGCCGGGCCTTAACCACCGCCTCCCACTGCTGCTTACGCAGCTCTGATTCATTATGGAAGCGGGAGACAGGGTTCTGTATCAGGTGCAGCGGAATCCCCTCAAGAACCTCGCGGCAGATATCGGCTGTATCATCTGTGCTTGCGTCGTCGATAATGACGGCCTCATCGATATACTTACGGTGCTCCTGCAGCACCTGACGCAGGAACCTGGTGCCCTCATTCTTGACGATCATGGTGAGAGTCAGCTTGGGCCGGCGGGAGGCAGGAGCTGCAGAAGTAATCTTCTCCGCCGCCCGGGTTGCATCAGCAGGCAGAGGCTCCTTGGACAAGTGCTGCCGGGCTTCGGCTTCGGTCCACAGCACCTCCCACTGCGCTGCTGCCTCCTGCACTCTTTTGTCAGCGGGGGTATCGCTGTCTTCAATGCCCGCTGCTTCGTGTGGGCCGTCAGGTTCTGCTTCCGTGTCCGAGGTGTGCCGGATGAACTCCGCCACCAGATCCAGATCGCTGTCTCTGTAGAGGTGCAGTGCCGGGAAGTGGGTATCCACGAAGAGCGGAAGGCCGAGAGCCGCTGCACGGATGCAGAAATGACGGTCCTCTCCCCAGTAGGAGATATTGCGCATCCGGTCGTAGCTGATCCCGGAGCTGAGGGCTGAGCTGCTGATCAGCGTGCAGGCGCCAAGTCCGCCAACCTCATAGATTCCGGGCTGCTGCATCTTCTGCAAAAAAGCAAAAAAGCGGTGCTGAATCTCCTCCGGCGAGAGCTGCTCTCCCGGATGAATCTCCCACTGGTTGTATTCGTCATGCATCCATACCTGCGGCTGAAGCAGTGTATTCGGCTGCCACTGTGTCCAGAAAATCTCGGAGATAATATCCTTGCCTGTACCGATCAGATGCAGCAGTGTATCCGGGTGGAGAATGAGATCGGAATCAATCAGGAACAGGTAGTCATAGCCGAAGGCCTCGGCCCGCCGGATCATCAGATTCTTGAATCCGGCCACCTTCCAGATCAGATTGGAATGCCAGACATGCGTATGCTCATCACGGATATAGTCATCATGAAGCCCAGAGGATTGCAGGAAGACGGATCTGCCGTTCCGGGCGAACTGCTGCAGAAGTTCGCTTGCGGCTTCATCCGGGTTATCGTCAATCAGATAGAAATCCAGATCGATATCCTTCAGGTTCAGACGCAGCAGAGAGTTCAGGAATTGCTCCAGGATCGCCGGTTTTTGATGAATCGGGCTGCCTAGCAGCACCCGGGTTCTATTCGAATTCATAGCAGGCCACTCCAGAATAAGGTCAACATGATAGAACATCCCCTTGGATTCGCAAATAGTTGATATCAATTATATGTATTCGATATTTTTAGAGAAGTACCGGAATTTCCCCATTTCCCTGAAATAATAACCTGCATGTATAGAGGAGAGCCGTATTGCCGTCTGCCCTGAGCTGTTGTACAATACCGCTAATATATATAATCCCCGGTAGAGGGCAGGCAGGAGTGAGAGGATGGACAAGCCAACGTTAAAAGTACAGCAATTGATCAATGTCCTCCTGGCGATGAATCCGCGTGCCGAGGTGTACCTGCATACGGAGGGCGGAGAGCTTAGGCCGCTCGTGGACGAGGATATCGAGGAGATTTATGCGCCGCTGCATGCTGCCAAGACGGCAGTATATATCGGTGCACCAGCAGATACTGCGGCCCGTGTAGAGGGGGAGTCGCCATGAAGCAGGCTCTGATCCGTCTGGAGCAGGGACCGGAGATTCAGCTGGAGCTGTTCGAACAGGAGGCGCCGGGAACCGTAGCCAATTTTGAAAAGCTTGCGAACAGCGGCTTTTACAACGGTCTGGCCTTTCAGCGTGTGGTTCGCGGCTTCGTCGCCCAGGGCGGCTGCCCGGACGGTAACGGTAGAGGCGGCACAGATCCCATTCCCTGTGAGACGCAGGGGAATCCCCATAAACATGTGCGCGGGGCGCTGTCTATGGCGCATTTTGGACCGGGTACGGGGTCCTGCCAGTTTTTTATCTGTTATGATACATTCGATTATCTGGATGGCTGGCATACGGTATTCGGCAGAGTCACAGAAGGCATGGAGCATGTCGATGCCCTGCGGCGCGGCGCGGTCATGCAGGAGGTCCGCGTCTGGTAAAGAGCATGATAAAGACCATGGTAAATTCATACATTGTAATTCCTAGTATTCCGATATATAATTGCTCAACAACGAGTAACAATGCTCATAGACATGGAGGAAGAGACAATGCGTAAAGGGATAACAGGGGTTGCTATTCTACTATTATTAACACTGGTGATCAGTGCATGCTCCAATGGGAATAACGCTTCATCTACCAATGCCGCACAGACACCGGCTGCATCACAAGAGCCAGCTGCCGGCGAGCCGAAGGATGGAGGCAGTCTGATTATAGGGGTCGCTTCCGATCCGGTAGTACTGAACCCGAACTATGCGGGTGACCGTGTCAGTCTGACGATTGACCAGGCGCTGTATGCACCGCTGTTCCAGGTGAACAACGGCAAGAAGACCTACTATCTGGCGGACAGCCTGACACCGTCAAGCGATAATCTGACGTATACATTGAAGCTTAAGGATGGATTGACCTGGCATGATGGAGAGAAGCTGACGGCAGATGACGTGGTGTTCACCATCGACAGCATCCTTGACGAGAAGCAGAACAGCTTCCTGCGGGCCAACTTCCTGATTGGCGGCAAGGCCATCAAGGCCGTCAAGGTTGATGATCTGACCGTTGATTTCAAGCTCCCGCAGGTCAGCCCGGCCTTTGAGGCTACACTGGTGCAGGTAACCCCGATTCCTAAGCATATTTTTGAGAATGAGACTAACATCGAGAAGAGCACCAAGAACGCTTCCCCGGTAGGCTCCGGTGCCTTCAAGTTCAAGGAATACAAGGCTGGCGAGTACCTGACGCTGGAACGCTTCGACAACTACTTCGGCGGAAAGCCGCATCTGGATTCGGTCACATACCGGATTGCCAAGGATACCAATGCTGCGAATCTGGCTCTGCAGAACGGCGAGATTAATGTGCAGTATCTGGACCCGAAGGATGTTCCTACGATTCAAGCGACGAATAATTTTGAGATTCTCCCGTATAGCGAAGGCCGCCTCGCTTATCTCATGTTCAATGCGAACAGCGATACCGGCGCCCTCGCCAAAAAAGAAGTCCGTCAGGCCCTGTCCCTGGCCCTTAGCCGCGACGAGCTGATCCAGACGGCTTATACTTCCAGCGAATATGCTGATCCGGCAAAATCCTTCCTGACACCGGATGCGCTGTACTTCACGAACGATGTCCCTACCTTTGACAATGATGCTGCCAAGGCGAAGGAACTGCTGGCTTCTGCCGGTGAGAGCAACCTGAAGCTCCGTTATATCGTACAGAGCGGGAACAAGGCGCAGGAAGCCATCTCGCTGTATGTGCAGCAGAAGCTGAAGGCAATTGGCGTAGAGGTTGAACTGCAGAACATGGATTCCTCGGCCTGGGTGCAGAAATTCATTGATCTGAAGGCGACCGATTATGAGCTGGCGTTGACCGGCTATATCATGGGCTATGATCCGGATGCGTACCGTATCCTGTTCACTACGGACAGCTCATCCAATTACTCGCATTATTCCAACAGTGAAGTTGACAAGCTGATGAATGACGGTGCAGGCGAAGCAGATCCGGCCAAGCGTGCAGAGATCTACAAGAAAGCACAGGAACTGGTAGCCGAGGATGCACCGATCTATCCGATCGCCTATACTAAGACTGTGGTAGCGGTATCGAAGAACTACGGCGGTATTGATGAAGCGGTACTGAAGCCTGTCGTCATCTTCGAAGACCTGTCCAAGATCTACAAGAAATAATTGGCCTCACAAAATAAGCAAGGCAAAAAAATAAGCTGGTTTCCCCAGCTTATTTTTGCCTGTTAAGAGCTGGGAGAAGCTGCGTATGAGACAACTCATCGTCCGAAGGTTGCTGCAAACATTGCCGATGCTGTTTTTCGTATCGGTGGTCTGTTTTACTATGATTAAGCTGGCTCCGGGAGATCCGGTGCTGTCTTTCGTTACGCCCAATATGCATGCTGATGATATTGAGCGCATCCGCCATAATCTGGGGCTGGACAAACCTGCTTATATCCAATATTTCATCTGGATCAAGGAAATGGTCCAGGGTAATTTCGGCTATTCCCTGGTCAATCACCAGCCTGTGCTGGGCCAGATCCTGGAACGTCTGCCTGCGACAGCGGGACTAATGGGCAGCGCCATCGCGCTGGCAGTAATCCTGGCAATTCCGCTAGGCCTCGCGGCCGGTGCGAACCGCAACCGCTGGGTAGACAAGCTGATCAATTTTATCGCTTATATCGGCATCTCCATCCCCTTATTCTGGCTGGCGATCCTGCTGATGTACCTGTTCGCGATCAAGCTGCATCTGCTTCCAAGCATGGGAATGCGCACCATTGGTGTGGAATCGCCGCTGGATGTGCTGAAGCACGGGATATTGCCTTGTACGGTGCTGGCCTTCAGTTTCCTGTCCGGGTATGTGCGCTATATCCGCTCCAGCACGATCGGACAGCTTAAGGAGGAGTATGTGCAGATCCAGTACGCCTTTGGCTCGAAGAAATCCACCATTCTGTTCCGCCATGTGCTGAAGCATGTACTGCTGCCGGTCATCACTCTGATCGGTATGTCGATGGGAGATCTGGTGGCCGGGGCGATTGTTACGGAGACGGTGTTCTCCTGGCCGGGGATCGGCTCCCTGGGAATGACGGCGGTGAAGGGGATGGATTATCCTGTCATTATGGGGATTACCCTGTTCTCTTCCTTAATGCTGATCTTCGGTAATCTGGTGGCAGATATTCTCTACAGCGTTGTCGATCCAAGAATCAAACTGAAGGGGTGACCTCATGAATCGCAGTAAATGGAAAAACCTGCAGTCCGAGCTGTTTACGAACGGTCTGGGTGTCGCTGCTCTTGTCATATTGACGGTGTTTACACTGGGGGCGGTCTTTGCCTTCCTGTCCGGCCATGATCCGAATGCCATGGATGCCATGGCCCGCCTCACGAAGCCCGGCGCCGCGCATCTGTTCGGTACCGATGATTATGGCCGAGACTATTTGTCCAGAGCCTTATACGGCGGCCGGGTTTCACTGCTGGTCGGATTCGCTTCCATGATCGTAGCAACCTTTGTGGGCGTGCTGGTTGGGGTGATTAGCGGATATTTCGGCGGCTGGATCGATAATCTGCTGATGCGGATGCTGGATATTATCATGTCGATCCCGTCCTTCCTGATCCTGCTGCTGCTTAGCGTCTATCTGAAGCCGAGCATCGGCAATCTGATCATTATTATTGCTCTCTTGATGTGGATGAATGTGGCCCGTGTCGTTCGCGCGGAGACCCTGACGATCAAGGAACGGGAGTACGTGTTATATGCCAAGGCCTCGGGACAGAGTGCCTTCGGCATGATCTGGCGGCACATCCTCCCGGGACTGGTCCCGGTAATTATCGTAGGGGCGACGAATAATATAGCCTCGGCCATTATGATGGAATCGTCGCTCAGCTTCCTCGGCTTCGGGGTGCAGCCGCCGAATGCCACATGGGGGAGTATGCTGAACAGCGCACAGGGGTATATTGCCCAGGCGCCTTATCTGGCGCTGTTCCCCGGACTGATGATCCTGTTTACTGTGCTGAGCTTTAATGTGCTGGGAGATATTTTGCGGGTCGGCTTTGAACCCAAGCTGATCCGGAGATAGGAGAGTGGAACATCATGACTGAACGGCTGCTGACTGTTGAGGATTTACAGGTTTCTTTCGCTACCCGGGACGGAGAGAATCAGGCCGTCCGCGGCGTTAGCTTCCATATTGATGCGGGTGAGACCGTAGGCATTGTCGGGGAATCCGGCAGTGGTAAAAGTGTTACAGCCAAGGCGGTCATGTCCCTGATCACACCGCCGGGACAAATGACTGCCGGGAAGCTGGAATTCCGCGGCAAGAGCCTGAAGGGGCTTACGGAGAAGCAGTGGCGGTCCTTACGCGGTAACCGGATTGCAATGGTCTTCCAGGACCCGATGACCTCGCTGAATCCGGTCAAGCGCATCGGCCAGCAATTAACAGAGGTTATCCGCAGACACCGGGGACTGGATAAAGCGGCGGCATATACCGAAGCGGCGGAGCTTCTCCGCCAGGTCGGCATCCGTGATCCGGAGCAGCGGCTGAAGCAATATCCGCATGAATTCAGCGGAGGAATGCGCCAGCGGGTGATGATCGCGATGGCGCTCTCCTGCCGCCCGGAGCTGCTGATTGCCGATGAGCCTACCACCGCACTGGATGCGACCATTCAGGCGCAGATCCTTGATCTGTTCAAAGAGCTGAAGGAACGGGGAGATACAGCAGTTGCGCTTATCACCCATGATCTGGGAGTAGTAGCCCAGGTCTGCACGCGTGTCATTGTCATGTACGGCGGACTGGTTATGGAGGAGGGGACGGTGCAGGATATCTTCTACCGGCCTCAGCATCCGTATACGCAGGGCTTGCTGCGTTCCATACCGAAACGCGGCGGCGGTGAACGTGAGCGGCTGATTCCGATCGAGGGCACACCGCCCGACCTGCTGAATCCCCCGCCCGGCTGCCCGTTCATGGACCGTTGTCCGCATGCCTTCGCCCGCTGCAGTGAGCGTCCTCCGGTAGTCGAGTTTGCACCAGGACACCGCTCGATGTGCTGGCTGACCGAAGGTACAGAAGAGATGACGGCAGTTACAGCAGGGAGGGATTTCACTTGAGTGAGCGCAAGGTGCTTGTAGAGGTTAGCAATCTGAAGAAGCATTTCCCGAAGGGCAAGGATCTGCGCGGACGGGATAAGGCGGTACTTAAGGCTGTGGACGGGGTCAGCTTCCAGATTCGTCAGGGCGAGACCTTCGGACTGGTTGGCGAATCCGGGAGCGGCAAGTCTACGGTCGGACGCTGTCTGCTCCGTCTGTACGATTATACGGACGGCGAGGTGCTCTATGACGGGAAGCCGCTTGGCAGGCTGGGCGAGAAAGGGCTGAAGCCCTTCCGCAGGCGGATTCAATCTATTTTCCAGGACCCGTACTCCTCACTTAACCCAAGCCTGAACGTACTGGAGCTGATCAGTGAGCCGATGCGGATTCATGGTCTCTATCCAGGCGAAGAGCGCAAGGAGGCGGTGGCAGAGCTGCTGGAGAAGGTGGGACTGAAGCGGGAGCACCTGTACCGGTTCCCCCATGAATTCAGCGGCGGGCAACGCCAGCGGATCTCCATCGCACGGGCGCTGTCGGTCCGGCCCGAGTTTGTCGTCTGCGATGAGCCCATCTCTGCGCTGGATGTCTCTGTCCAGGCCCAGGTCGTTAATATGCTGGAGGATCTGCAAGCCGAGTTCGGGCTGACCTATCTGTTCATCGCCCATGATCTGTCGATGGTCCGGCATATTGCAGACCGGATCGGCGTGATGTACGGCGGCCGGCTGGTGGAAGTGGCTCCAAGCGATGAGCTGTACGATAATCCGCTCCACCCCTACACCAAAGCGCTGCTGTCCTCCATTCTGGAGACAGACCCGATGAAGGCCAGCCAGCGGATTCAGTTGGATACCTACCCGGCGGCGCGCGGGACGGAGGAAGCTGCTGCACTGCGGGAAGTGAGTCCTGGACATTATGTGGCCGGGGACTATGGAAATTGACTTATACGAAAAGGGAGGATGCACCAATGACAGAAATGAAGAATAAGGTCAAATTATCACAATGGGATGCGCTTCTGCTGGAATCGCTGCGCGCTTTGTCAGGATCTGACGAAGAGCTGCTGCGCAGAGTCAGTGAAGGGGATCTGCCGGCCGATGAAAGTAAATATGAGTTCGATTACGGGCAGTTGTCAACCCTTGCTGATGAGCAGCCCGAGTTGTTCCGTCAGGCTGTAACGGAAGGCTACCAGATCAAGTACAATACCATCCGCGGCATCCGCAGCTGGATTGAAGTTGCCTTCGGCATCGAGCCAAAGCTGGAGCTTGAGGAAGGCTGCGAAGCAGTCGAGGCGTTGTTATCTGAATCACAGAAGCGGCAGCTGGAGGGTGTATTATCCTTCGGCTGGCACATTACAGGCAGCGGATCATCCGCAGATGGCGGGAATGCCGCTTACCGGATCGAGCCGATCCAGAGATAGACCGGAATTGCCGGGCGATCTTTGTTTAAATATAAGAATTTATATGTTGCACATGATAACTTATCCTTCTATTTCTCGCTGAAACGGGTACCGTCCTTTACAAGGACGGCAAAGCCGTTTCCACTTGTTTGGATTGGAGCAAGACGTTGGTCGGTAGATGATAGGTTCTAGTAAAGTGAAGGGGGACGAGAGATGAGCTTGATCCTGAAACACATCTTCACAGTGCTGCTAGCACCACTTATGCTGATTACCGCAGGCTGCGGATCTTCCGCTGACACTTTGGCTGCGGAGAACACACAGGTTACCGAGCCGGTTAAGCTGGATTGGCAGGAGATGCAACCTACGCTCAAGCCTGAGGCTTGGGCAGGTCTTCCTTCAGATGCGGAGATCATTTCGGAACAACATCTGGAGGCATTCGGAGGAATCCGGCTTACCTTCTTCACGAAGCCCGGGGATGAGGATTATGTATATGCTGGACTGGAGTCTTCGGCCGGATCTTACTTTCTCGGTCCGTCAGGGACTTACAATTACCGGGAACCCGGTGATAGTACTGCCGCTGCTTGCGTACTGTTTGACGGTGTGGCCCTCAAAATCACCGGTGGGCTTGGAGCAAATCTGTCGCTCAGCAGTTATTACACCATTGATGCTTTAGGGATACCGGCTGGAGTATTGCAGGTGAGTACCGGGCATACCCGTGAAGCGGATGTGGACCGGGATGGGAGTACGGAGGTGGTTGCAGCACATGGCACCCCTATGTCGGCCTATGTGTACCGCTGGCATAACGGCCATGCCGAGGAGGCTTATCTGAATGATGCCCTGCAGGCCGATTCCGTGATGCTCAGGGATGATCTGGTGTACGAAGCTGCTGATTTGGGTGAGAGTCAGTTAATGGAATACCGGCTCATTCCCGAAGGATTGATTCCGGTAGATGCTGAATAAATGAAACGGTGTACTCCCGACAGTAAGAAGCCGTGTACACCGTTCATTAATATTCAGCTGCTTACACAGTATGTTTACATATTTAACTGAATTCTGCGCGTGCTTAGTACGCCTTCCAGTCCGGTAGGGTCGGTGCTAACCTTGCGGGCCACGAAGGCTTCGGCCCGCTCCGAGGTGCGCAGGCGCAGCGGCTTGGTCTCAAGCTGTACCAGCTCCCACATCACATCCGCAACAGAGTCTGCCGTTTGCGGCTCCACATTGCGCTCCAGGAAGGCCGCTCTATAAGCATCCAGAATGGGCTTGTACTCGTCTTCCAGAACGCCGCCGGTGCTGGCGACATGCCCCATTACAGTTGAATTGAATTCCGTGGCGATTGCCCCTGGCTCAAGCAGGGTGATGTCGATGTTGAACTGCGGCTTGTAATAGGTGGCCAGACTCTCCAGCAGCCCTTCCACTGCGAATTTGCTGGCGCAGTAGACCTCGTTCATCGGTTGACCGACCAGCCCGCCGACACTGGAGGTGGCGACAATATGGGCGTAGCCCGTCTTTTGCAGCAGCGGCAGTGCAGCACGGATCGTATGCATTACCCCGTACACGTTGGTATTGAAGACATCCTCGATCTCAGGGAACGGTGCCTGCCCAAGCGCTCTCAGGTAGCCGAAGCCGGCATTGCAGAATAATAGATCCAGCTTGCCTTGCTCCGCTTCTATCCGTTCAATCACCTGCTTAATACTCTCCGGCTGTGTCACCTCCAGCTCTACGAACTGCAGACCCTCTACATTCTGGTACAGCTCCTGATCACGCTTCAGATGGCGGGTTCCGGCGTAGACCGTCCAGCCCTCATGGGCGAACTTCAGTGCAGTGGCAAGGCCGATGCCGGAGGATGCTCCGGTGATGCAGATTACTTTTGACATACTAGCTTTCGCCTCCATTAGTTTGAACTTCATTGATTTGGACCTATTGAAAAAGGTATAAATGTTCCAATTTCGCCCACATTATAGCATATAGCAATAGAGCTACCTGAAAATCGACATAAAGTTCGCTGTTTCGCGGGAATTGGGCTGTGCCAAAGTTGCTATAATTGTTTTCAGTACGGTACACTATAACTAAAATCTTAATCGCCTGCGAATGGAGAGGAACAAGGGAACAATGGAAGTATTCAAGCGTTATGTCGCCAATTTAACAGTCCGGCGCTTCTTGATTCTGGGATTGATTGGACTGCTGCTGTACAGTATCAGGGATATGCTGAATCTGGTGCTGCTGACCTTCCTGATTGCTTATGTAATGAACAGCTTTCAGGTGCTGCTGAGCAAGCGGATCGGCAAATTCGTGAAGGTGAACAGCAAGGTCATCATCATTATACTGTATGTGGCGCTGATCAGCATGATCGTCATGGCACTCGTCAAATACATGCCCAAGGTATTCTCGCAGATCAAGCAGTTAACCACCTTTCTCGGTACGCTGACCTCCGATGATATTCCGCAGAATGAAATTATGCAGTACTTGTTCCGAAAGGTCAAGGAGCTCAATTATCAGAGCTATTTGAATCAGGGGATCGAATATGTCTTCAAAATCAGCAACTGGGGAACCACCTTCGTCCTGTCCACAATTCTAAGCCTTGTCTTCATTCTGGAAAAGAACCGGATCGTCAACTTTACCTCCCGTTTGAGAGACAGCAAAATCTCCTGGTTCTATGTGGAGCTGGAGTATTTCGGCAGAAAGTTCATCTCCTCCTTCGGTAAGGTCATTGAAGCGCAGATTCTGATTGCGCTGTTCAATACTTTGTTTACCGTGGTCGGGCTGTGGGTGCTTGGTTTCTTTTTCGAGCCGTTCCCGTATCTGTTTGCCCTCTCCATTATGATCTTCATGCTTAGCCTGATTCCGGTTGTCGGCTTTGTCATTTCACTGATTCCGCTGTGCATCATCGGCTATAACACGGGCGGACTGGTGCTGACGGTTAACATTCTGGTGATGATTGCCGTTCTGCATGTCATTGAAGGCTACTTCCTGAACCCTAAGCTGATGTCCTCCAAAATGAACCTGCCGATGTTCTACACGCTCGTAGTGCTATTGTTCTCCGAGCATTATATCGGGGTGTGGGGACTAATTCTCGGGATACCGATCTTCGTCTTCTTCCTGGATATTCTGGATATTAGCCGGGACAATAAGCCTTCACTGGAATGATGCAGCCAATTATATAATCCGTAGTACGCATAGAGCGATATTCAACCTGCACAAGGTTCGGGTATCGCTTATTTTCATATTAAGCATTGGAGGAGACATAAGATGATCAGATATCCAGTATTAGAAGCAGGAGCCGTTATTGGTGTAACTGCACCCTCATCTGGAGTGGGGGAGGCGCTTCGTGAACTGCTTGAGCTGGCTGTAGAACGGCTGCAAAAAAGCGGGTACGGCGTAGTCTGCGGACCCACAGCGTGGACACAGCAGAAGGCCAAATCGGCCCCGGCCGCCGTACGTGCCGCTGAATTCAACAAGATGATGGCCGATGAGTCCATCGGACTCGTCATGCCGCCCTGGGGCGGGGAGCTGCTGATCGAGATGCTGGAGCTGGCGGATTTCAGCAAGATGAAGTCTAAATGGATTCTCGGGTATTCCGACATCAGTGTGCTGCTGCTGGCGGTCACTCTGAAGACGGGGATTGCCACTGCTCATGGCACGAACTTCATTGATCTCCGGGGAGAAGAGACAGACCCGACAACCGCCATGTGGGACAAGGTATTGTCCACTCCAAGCGGCGGGACTGTAATTCAATCATCCTCACAGCAATATCAGCTGGAATGGGGAGGCGAGCCGTCACCCCATGTGTTCAACCTTACAGAAGCAACTAACTGGAAGACGGTGGGCAATCACGCTATCGCCATGCAGGGGCGCCTGCTGGGGGGCTGCATTGACGTTATCCGGCATCTGATCGGCACCCCTTACGGAGATGTCCGGCACTTCCAGCAGCATTATATCAACAACGAGCCGATTCTGTGGTACTTAGAGAACTGTGAGCTGTCCGTGACCGATCTGCGCCGCTCTCTGGTGCAGATGAAGCTGGCGGGCTGGTTCGAGCATTGCAGCGGTCTTATGTTCGGCCGTAGCGCGGCTAACCGCCCTATGGACAACTATACCGTTGAGGATGTCTACCAGGAGCTGGCCGATGAGCTGGGCCTGCCGGTTGCATACGATATCGACTGCGGGCACCTGCCACCCCAGGTTACTTTGGTGAACGGCGCTTTTGCAGAGGTAGTGGTTGGGGCAGGTAAGGGAACGGTCACGCAGTACTTCCGGGATTAAAGAAATAGTCCCAGGTGGGGTGAATTTCAGTGGTTTCCGATGTATGAAATACAATAGAACCTTGAAAAAAGCTGGCCCTCCAAAGCCCCAATGAAATGGTTTGAATATCCTTTTTTTACCTGTTCCCATACCATAAGCAGTCCTCTCTTAAACAGGTATATTCGTCATATATAATGTGAATTTATGTCGAATTTAGTTGAAAAAAAGTGATGGGATTATTCAAGGAATACTCTACGCATAGCTTGCATCCTGTATAATTTATGAATATACAGACAGCCATAGCTGCCGATTCCTGAGCAGTGAATCCCTCACGAAAGAGAGTAGTGACTATGAAATCCATCGCCTGGGTGACTGACAGCACCAGCACCATTGATTCTGAATTCGCTATGAATAACCATGTGTATATCGTTCCCCTCCGTCTAATCGTCAATAATGAATGTTATAGAGAAAATATAGATATTAACGCCGATCAGTTCTATGACAAAATGCGTCAGCATGACAAGGTGGGCAGCTCCCAGCCGCCGATTGGCGAGTTCGTGGAATTATACGAGCGTCTGAAGGAAGAGTATGACGAGATTATTGCGATCCACTGCTCCTCCGAGCTTAGCGGAACCTTCAACACCTCAATGCAGGCGGCGGATATTGCTGGAGTGAACGTAATGGGTATTGATTCCAAAGTAGGCGCATACCCCATCCGTGAGATGCTGCTGCGCGGTATTCACTGGCAGCAGGCAGGCTGCTCTGCACAGGAGATCAAGCACAGAATTGATAATATAATTGAGGAAATGTCCTTCTATATCATCCCGGCCAGCCTAAGCCAGCTGCACCGCAGCGGACGGCTCTCCGGCTCCCAGTTCCTGCTGGGCCAACTGATGCGGATACATCTGCTTCTGAGGTTCGATGAGGGCAAGATTGTCGTTGTTGATAAAATCCGCACCTTCAAGAAGACGAAGCAAAAGCTGCTGGAGACCATCCAGGAAGAAAACGGCCGCTTCCAGGATGTATGTATTATGCACGCGAACAATAAAGAAGAGGCGCTGAGCCTGGAGTGGGCTATTAAGGCCATGTCCCCTTCGGTGCGTACAGAGATTATGCCCTTTATCCCGGTGGTAGGTGCTCATATGGGCGAGGGAACACTGGCGTTGTCTTGGATTAACCGTACGGCCCTGAATAGTATTGATGCTGAGGATGAAGTGCTGGAGTCTGTGCTCTAGGAAAAGGAGCGGAACGATGTTCTTATACCATTATTATGATGCATCTGTGGGTCCGTTTGTCAGCCTATCCGATTTGCCAGGCGATCAGGCGAGGGCTGTGCTGGAGACGATTAAAGAGACCAAGCCCAAGGCCCAGAGCGCCCAAAGACACGATAAGTATGTGGAATATCGGCAGAACTGCGAGAGCAGCATCCGGTCGGAATTTATACGTAAGGGCGGTGTGGTCCAGCGGTCCTCCCCGCATTATATGGTAGTTGAACACAGTCCGTGGCTAAGCACGTGGTTTGAGAATGGCGCATCGCTCAAGATTCCGATTGAGGAATTTGAGGTGAACACGATTTCTTTTACCTATGGGGACTCCATGCCGACCTTCAGCCCGTTGATTAACGATGGCAAAGAGTACAGGCATACCCTGTATACCTATTCCGAGATTGTGGGCATCATCGACAAGTACGGGTTACCGCAGAACTGGAACAATGACGGAAAATACGGCCCCGAGCGGTACGTCGAAGCGCATATCTGGAGCGATGAGACGGTTGGGCGGTATCTGAGTGATCGGGGCCGGAACCGATAATGTAATATCGAAATAACCAGAAAACGGCTGGATCAGGGGAACCTGACCAGCCGTTTTGTTATGAAATAGTATTATTATCAAGACTTCAATCTAAATGATAACAGAAGTGAAATGAATAGTCTAGTAATTTCTGGGCGAGGTGTTAACATAAGGTTACCGGTAAAATAAAATGTGAGTGCGCACGCAGGACTTGCAGACCTCCGGGGCGAACCGTTGTCGGCCAGGTTGCTTATCAACCGCATGGTGGAGCAGGCAGTTCAATTGATTTTTCTCTATAATAAAAGGCTCCGGCCTGGAACCTACAAATGGATGTCCAGGGAGCTGGCGCAGATTAGCCCTGAGGTTAGCCGGCAGACCAAGCAGCTTGAAGCTATTTTGCTGGAACCCTCTGTTACAAGGGCCGTTGAACAAATGGAAGAGATATTAACGGAATTAGTGAATCAACATAACGAGATGAAGCTGACGGATCATATTGAGCTTCAACCCTCCATTTTCTACGCAAGAGGCTTGCAATCCTATTCTTATACCAATATGGAGGATGCTCTATTCGCTACGTTACCCGAAGAACTTCAGCAGCTGGAAATCCCGGGTACGCTGGATCAATTCATTACAGAAATTAGTCGAGAAAACCCGCTCCTTTAGGGGTGGGATGAATTGTCTTTGTTTAAGGAACATCCTTATGTTGTCAAAATTATATTAAATGAGCGCATATTTTTGAGGCAGTTAAATTATTTAACTGCTACAATCTAGGTATGAGACAATCCTATATAAATACGAAAACAACCGTACCGAAACGATCAAACAATATGTTGAGGAACAAAAAAACAAGGGGGGTGAAACCCTGCAAACCGTAACGATTCAAATCCGCATTTTCCCAACCCATCCGTCTGTATTGGTGGATATGGGCAACGAATACATTTGTACCGTCAACCAACTAACGGAGCAAGCCGAAAGGTCTGGAACGTTCCCGAAGCTAACTTCAAAAACCGTTCATGCCAATCTCCCCTCTGCCGTAAAGAATCAAGTGATTCGAGACGCCAAAAGCCTATTTCAGCGGTTCAAGAAAACGAAGAAGCGACCTCTTCTCCAAAAGAGGGTGTACTACGTGAACAATCAAAATTATACGATTTGGGGCAACCATATTTCTTTCCCCGTGATCCTGGAAGGAAAAGTACAACGTCTTATGGTTCCTGCGCTTTTTTCGGATCGGGAGCGGGACATGCTTTCGAATGGGAAGCTTGGACTTCTGCGCGTGGTTCAAAAATCAGCGAAATGGTTTGTTCAAATTTCAATCGAATGCCCCACTGAGCCAGCCGAGGGTCATGAAGTGATGGGGATTGATTTAGGCTTGAAAGTTCCTGCTGTTGTCGTAACCTCTAGCGGCAAGACAAAGTTTTGCGGAAATGGACGTAAAAACAAGTTTGTTCGCCGTAAGTACAGTGCCTATCGCCGCAAATTAGGAAAGCTTAAAAAGTTATCAGCGATCCGTAAACAGAACGACAAGGAAAGTCGTTTTATGAAAGATCAGAATCACAAAATCAGCCGCCAGATCGTGAATATGGCGATTCAAGAAAAGGTGTCTGTCATCAAGCTGGAGAAACTGACGAATATCCGTAAGACGACAAGAACAAGTCGTAAAAACGCTAGAAATCTGCATCATTGGTCGTTCTATCAGTTGCAAATGTTCATCGGGTATAAGGCGACACTCGCTGGAATCAAAGTGGTTGAAGTGAATCCGGCTTACACATCGCAAACCTGTCCCTCTTGTGGAGAGCGGAACAAAGCAAAGGATCGAACGTATCAGTGCGACTGCGGTTATATAGCACATCGAGATCGGGTCGGTGCCATCAACATCATGCGTCAACCTGTGGCAGATGGTAATAGTCTGCCAGCCTAGATAGCTATACGCTCTGATCTAGGATGGGTGAATGAACTCGCCCTTAACTTAGCAGTAGGGTAAAGCGGAAACGTATGCACCCACTAACTAGCTAAGAATCCCACCCTTTTAAGGGTGTGGAGGTTCAAAAGTGAACAGGTATTGATCTGGGCGGATCACTATTCCAAATTCAAGTCAATATACGGCGTCAGGTCTGATATAGAGAGAACTGGGGTGGGGGATATGATTGTATAGCTTTTGCAACCTAACGTTGCGAAAGGGATGCGCATTATTCAACTTACCCTCGATTTCGATATCATCCCTTCTATGCTACTATTGGCTGTGTTGAGTGATAGTAGAGTGGAGGTGTCGTCACGTTGATAGATAATAACAAAGCCGGGCAGAATATATTGAACTTAAGGAAGGGGTTATCCCTGACCCAGACAGAGCTCTCCAGCTTAGTTGGCGTAAGCCATCAGGCGGTTTCCAAGTGGGAGCAGGGAGACTGCCTGCCTGATATCGGGGTGTTGCTGAAGCTTGGACAGGTCTTCGGGAAGTCGGTGGAAGAGCTTCTGTTAGGGGATAGTGTTAGCGGCGGTTCAGCTTCTGATAAAATTGTAAGCCCTCCCATCGAGCTGCCGGATGAGGTCTGGACTGAGGCTTTGGATCATATTCAAACCCGCATCTCGCCGCCCAGCTTCAACACCTGGTTCAAGGGCACGAAGGGGAGGCAGCTGGGGGAGACTTACTGCGTCTACAGTCCTAGCCGTTTTGCTGCAGAATGGTTATATCACCGCTATTCGGATTTAATTGTACCGGTTCTCGAAGATATTACAGGCACATCCGGCCTTAAGGTCGAGTTCTGCTCTACGGGAGTGTGGGACATCAACCGTAAGGATTAGGTTTCTGCCCGGTAGGTTTTGCCGAGCTGATGACCCAGACCAAAATAATGGCGGAAATTGTAGATGAGCGGACTCCATTTCAGAGGATCGATATGATTGTCATCGATAATAATATCCTGGTGGGCATGTACATGAACAGCCTGCGCCTCAATGATGGCAAAGCCAGGCGAATGATCCGGTATACGAATATGTTGGACGCTTGCTTCAATTTGTAACGGGCATTCCATAATTCGTGAAGGCTTAACTGTTTTGGACGATACGGGTGTGAGTCCGCTGGCAGCATATTTATCCTTTTGATAGGAGTACCCATGTTGTTGCTTGTAATCAGGGACAGGATTCTTACCCGTATAGGGAGCAAGCTGCTCCACATTCTCCCATAGTGAAGGGCCGGGGATGTTGATGACGCATTCGGGAAGCTGTTCCAGGTTCTCGATGGCTTTTCCCCCAAGGCCAATTCCTAGTACTATACAGTCTCCCAAGGCCCAGGAGGACGAAATAGGGGTGATATTGACGGTATCATCCTCATTTAAGGTGTTCAGTAAGATGACAGGAGTTCCATAATATAAAATCTTGGGTTGTATCGTTTCAGTGTTCATTCTTTGCTTCGTAGGGTTCATTGTATTTCTCCTCCCATATTGTAGATCCTGCTTCAGTGTATAATATAAATAATTCAACACTCATCGAAGTATGGAATACAAAAAGGAGGTTTAGGATGCAGGCCAATCCGAATGTTGCGATCATCGCAGCTCTAGTAAGTGAAGCTTCACGGGCGGCAATCTTAACCGTTCTGCTGGATGGAAGGTTCCATTCGGCAAGCGAGTTAGCCTATATGGCAAGAATTAAGCCTCAAACGGCAAGCTTTCATTTAGCGAAATTGATCGATGCCAACGTGGTTACCGCTTTGAAACAAGGGAGACACCGTTACTTTGCGATTGGAAATCAAGAGGTTGCGCGGGTGATGGAATCCTTATTGTCGATTGCTCCGCCTGTGGCGGTTAAGTCTTTACGGCAATCCTCGCAGAACAAGGCAATGCGTTATGCCAGAACATGTTATGACCATCTCGCCGGGAACGTAGGGGTACAATTAACCCAGGCATTGCTAAGCAGCGGTATTTTGATTGAAGAAGAGGACAGGTATACGGTGACGGAGCATGGGGAGAAGTTTTTTGCCGACTTTGGCGTTGATTTGAACGAAGCTGCAAAGAAACGCCGTCAATTCTCGCATCAATGCCTGGATTGGAGCGAACGCCGCCACCACCTGGCCGGAGCCCTAGGAAATGCCCTTTTGGAGAGAGTCTTGGAGCTGGACTGGGTCCGGCGTCTGCCGGGTACACGTGCAGTACAGGTCACGAATAAGGGGAAAGCGGGTTTTGAAGAAATATTCTCCCTGGATTTGAATTAGGGGGAATGTGTGCGAAAAACCGAATACATTGGACGAGAGCATGGGATGTGGGCCGAATGTATGCGAAAAACCGAATACATTCGGTGGGCACAGAAGCCAACGGGCCAGATGAACAAGTGAAGTAGTAGCGCATATAAAAAAGCTGTTCCACGCGCAGTGTACTGCTCGTAGGACAGCTTATTTAAATACTTTAAGTCACATTTAATTGTCGCTGCTCCGATTCATTCACTCACCCAAATGAAGTCTCGACACTCTGCGCCACAATCTCCCTGAGCTCGGCCTTCTGCGCGTTGAACTGCTGCGGGGTGATGCTGCCGCTGGCGAGTCTGGCTTCGAGCTGCCGGGTCAGCTGCTTGACCTGCAGGTTGATGACCTGAGTCACGTTGCCGCCGTTCTCTTCAGCGATGTTGCGCAGGGATTTGCCGTCATACAAGGCGTCGTATAGCTCTTCGTCAGAGGCCGGGTTCAGGTTCAGGGCATCCAGCAGCTCATCGGTATCGGCCACATCTGAGGTGGACCATTTGGCGACAGGAAGGGTATGTAACGCCGGCTTGCCCCAAGCCGTTCCTCCGAACGACATGGCTACGATCATTGTTCCTACAATCATTACGCGCTTGATATTCATATGTTTTATATTCATGTGTATAATCCTCTTTTCGTGGTTGGTTATATCGGTCAAGGTTCATCATTTACGGCGGCTTGTGAACTTCAGCTAAGTACAGTTTACCCAACTATACTGAAATGAAGCTTAAGTCTTCTTAAAGATAACCTAAACTTTGCTTGTCTCTGCAGGTTCCTTGCTCCGGCTTCTTCATCTGCGTTATTCTTGAAGGGCATGACCCGAACTGAACAAGCGCGAGCGGAAGGATGAACCGTCTATGAAAAAAATACTGGTCGTCGATGACGAACCGGCCATTGTGAGTGCGATTGCCTACGCGCTGCGGCGTGAAGGCTATGAAGTCGATACTGCCGGTGACGGGGAGGAAGCGCTAAGCAAGGCGAATACCTTCCGTCCGAATGTGCTGGTGCTGGATGTAATGATGCCGAAGCTGAGCGGTTATGATGTCTGCCGCAAGCTGGAGGACCGGGATGATATTGGAATCATCCTGCTGACGGTCAAGAATGATATTGTCGATAAAATTGTCGGTCTGGAGCTGGGTGCAGACGATTATATGACCAAGCCCTTCGAGATCCGCGAGCTGCTGGCCCGCGTGAAGGCGCTGCTGCGCCGGCTGGAGAAGAATACGGCTGAGGTCCGCAGTGAGCTGATCGAATACGGCCTCTTGCAGGTTCACCCGGACCGGCGCAGCGCCGAGCTTGGCGGCGAGCCGCTGGAGCTGACCCCGAAGGAATTCGATCTCTTGCATCTGCTGCTCTCGCACCCGCAGCGGGTGTATATGCGCGAGGAGCTGCTGGAGCAGGTCTGGGATATGGACTATGCCGGGGGAACGCGCACCGTAGATATTCATATCCAGCGGCTGCGCAAAAAGCTGGGGGAGCCCTACCAGAATATCCTGCAAACCGTCTACGGCGTAGGCTATAAGGCCGTACCTGCGGGGAGCTACTCATGAGAATCAGCATTAAGCTGAAGTTCAGCCTGTTCCTGGCGGCACTGCTGATTCTGGCCGTCGGCGTGCTGAGCTACTTCGTCTTGCGCGGCGTGGAGCGCAATGAGCAGGGCCAGACGGAGCGCAGTCTGGCCCAGCATGTCAACACGGTCAATCTGCGCGTGAAGCAGACGTATTATACAGGCGCGCGCCTTACGCCGCAGGTCTTCATGCAGCAGCGCGGCAAGGCGCTGGCTGCCGAGCTGGCCGGATTCACCGGCCTGGAGGTGACCCTGTACGACAGCCAGGGCCAGCAGGCAGGCACCTCGGCGCAAGGCGGGCCTGAGCCGGGTCCGGGCAAGCCGGATCTCAGCACAGCGCTGGACTACGCGCTGAATAACAAGGTCGCCTACCAGAGTGAAGGCGACAAGCTGTTCTATCTGGCCCCGCTGCAGGGACCGGAGGGGCAGATGGGCGTGGTGCAGCTGCAGTATTCCCTGGAGGGCGCCCGCAGCTTCCAGCAGACACTGCTGAATCTGTTCCTGACGACAGGCGGCGCGGTGCTGGTGTTCAGCTTCATCCTCGGGTATCTGTACTTCAACCGTGCGGCTGCCTCCATCGGACGGCTGAAGAAGGCGGCGGAGGATATCCGCGGGGCCAACTATATCACGGCTCCGCCGGTGCGGCGCAAGGATGAGCTGGGGGAGCTGGCCGAGGGCATCTACTTCATGAGCCGGGAGATTGAGCGCAGTATTGCCGCCAAGGATGAAGAACGGCGCAAGCTCCAGCTGGCCGTGGAGAAGCTTCAGGCGCTGGAGCAGCAGCAGAAGCAGTACATCGGGAACATCAGCCATGAATTCAAGACGCCGCTGACCTCGATTAAGGCGTATGTCGATCTGCTGAATATGTATGACGATGACCCCAAGCTGCTGCATGATGCTAAGCTGAGCATTGCCAAGGAGACAGAGCGGCTGTACGAGATGGTGGAGAAGGTGCTGCAATTGACGGCACTGGAGAAGTATGATTTTGAATCCCAGGCAGAGCTGCTGGAGGTTGAGAGTACGCTGCGCGATATCTGCGGACGGATGAAAGGCAAGGCGGAGCGCTACGGCCTCACAGTCACGCTTGACGCCCAGCCCGCGCATATCTGGATTGACCGGGAGAGCTTCATGCATATCTTCATCAATCTGCTGGACAATGCGATCAAATATAATGTCCCTCAAGGGAGTATTCATCTGCACAGCGAGATCAGGGAGCAGCGGGTATGGATTACTGTGCAGGATTCCGGCATCGGCATTCCCGAGGCGTCGCGGGAGAAGATCTTCGAAGCGTTCTATACGGTCAATCGTGACCGTTCCAGAGCCTCGGGCGGCACAGGGCTTGGTCTCTCGCTGGTCCGTAATCTGGTGGAGAAGCAGGACGGCACCATTGCCCTGCTGGAAGGCTCAGTCGAAGGAGCAGCGTTTGAGCTGTCTTTTCCGCTGGTGACCTGAAGGGATAATGTTTACAAGTTGGATATAGTTGAGATGCAGTTTGGAAATAAGCGTCCGGTATGCTGAAGAGGCAACATGAGCGATGAGCTGGAGGGAAGCCTGAATGAATCATATGAGCCTTAGAGCCAGCGGCAAAATCTGGAGCATTCTGCTCTGCGGAGCTGTTCTGCTATCAGTTACTGCCTGTAGTACTGAGAACACAGATACACGTGAGGTTGTAGAGAAGGCAGGCCGCAAAATTACAGTCCTCGACAATATCAGCGAACCGGTCTACACAAAGCTGAAGCTTGACGGCATACAGAAGGTGGATGGTGTGCGGGGGACGGATTTTGCCGGTGAGGATGTAATGGTAGTGACCAAGGAGAACCGCAGTCTCCCCCCGCAGGTGATTGAAGGACAGGAACGGTATCCGCTGAATCTCTATCTGCATACCCTGTCCACAGGTGAGGAAGCTCCGCTGCAGGTTGGAGAGCTGAATTATGGCGCGCCGCAAATCTCCCCGGACAAGACGCATATCTTCTTCAAGGAGCTGTACGACAACACAGGATTCGGCTATATTATGGATCTGTCCGGAGGTGCTCCGGTGAAGGTAAGCGATGCGGAGTTTCGGGTAGAGGAAGGGAAATGGGCGGATGACGCGCATGTGATTTTTCCTGATATGGAAGGCAATATTCGAAGTGCCGATCTAACCGGCAAGCAGGAGACGATCCTGAAGACGGGCATTCCCTATGTGCATGAGGTGGTTCAGACCGGCAGCCGGATTCTCTATGTTACTGGTGAAGACAGCCAGCTTAGCGCCTATGACACAGTGACGAAGCAGACCAAGGTGCTGCGAAAAAATGTGATCTGGGCGGTTCCCTCCCCGGACGGAAGCCTGCTGGCGATTGTCGAGCGTACCGGACGCGGAGAGATGACGCTGAAGCTCTGTGACAGCGAGGGCAATGAGCAGTCTAAGCTAGCATCGGGGCAGCAGATCTTCGGCACCAGCTGGTCGCCGGACGGCAAGCTGCTCTCTTATGCGGTCACGGCGGCCGGTTCAACGGATGACCAGCAGGACCTGTTCATTACCGAGGTGGAGACCGGAGAGCAGACGCCTGTGCTGAATGATTTTCGTTTGGCTGATTCTCTCCACTGGAGTCCATCCGGTAAGAAGCTGCTGGCTACAGCTACGGTGCTGAAGGATAATATCTATCAGTTTCTGACCTACGTGATCAGCCTGTCGTAACGCTTTTATGCGACAAAAGCAAAAGGCTGCCCGGAATCAGCCGCATGACGGCTACCCGGACAGCCTTGCTTTTTAGATGATGAACAGCTTGACGGCTGGCATTAATGCACTAAGGCTGGAGGGTGATCGTGGTCTCCAGATTCTTCAGATAAGTCCGTTTGCCCAGATTCTCGCTTCCCGGCAGAATGTTGCCATTGCTGTCTTTCTTCTGCCCCACAATGGTGAAGTCATCGTTCTTAACGGTCAGAGTATACGGCTTGATGGTTATGGTCTTAGGCGTGTTAGCAAAAGGAGGATACAGCTCATTCAGATGGTATTCTGTCTTCGGCTTGCTGTCGTAGAATCCGTATCTATTAGGGTCAATAGAATTGCCCTGGTCATCTACAAGCTCATAGTACATCATGCTGGCATGATATTCGCCGGACTGCTCTGCGGATTGCGGCACCTCACCCTGACTGTTCAGAACCAGACGGGTGGATACCGGAGTGACCTTTAATTGTTCGACAGTATAGCTGAAGGCACCCTCTGTTTTGGTGATATTCGGAGTAACCGTGAGCGCGGTATCCATGATTTTTACAGGTGCAACGAATGTAAAGGTCTCATTCATTGACTTCACCTTGGCCTCCACCGTCAGGGTAAATTCATTCGGCAGATTTAAATCGCCCGACAGCTCGGCCAGATAAGCATTATCCTGATAAGGAATATCGCCGTAGGCTCCTGAAGTGAATTTAACCGGTTGCCCGTCAGCCAAGACGGCCGGAGGCTCGATCAACTGTCCTATAGTTCCGCCGGAGAAATCTAATCCGCCCTCATGCTCAAGCTGGAAGCTAAGCCGTGTGCCGTCATAGAGCAGATCCGTCAGCTTGAGTGTCACTCCGTTATGGGTTACGCTGAGACCCGGCTGTGACAATATCCCCTGGCTTTTGGCCAGCTCAAGCGACTGTGGGCTTGTTCCCTGATAAAGAATGCCGATCCCCGGAATTTTCTTAAGCGTCTCTGCCATTGCCGGTGACACGAAGCCAGCACCCAGAACGCCTGCACCCAATACCCCGGCGATGGCGGCGGCGATAGCTGTTTTTTTGATGAACCCCGATCTGGCCTTCGCTGCTCTTGATCTTGTTATGTTGCTCATTTCTTCCTCTCCAATCTTATTCATAATGATCGTGCTTAACTCCGCTCTTGGCTTAACGGACTCCCGGATCTGTTGTTCAATGGCATCCATCTCAGGATGTCTTGTTCGCTCCCGATATTGTTCCATGCATCCTCGCTCCTTTTTGGCCGGCACGCTCCAGCAGTTTTTTGCGCAGCCGTTCGTATTTTTTGCGGACTGTGTTGGCCTTGATCCCCATAATCCCGCTGATCTCCTCGAAGGTATACTGCTCTACCGCCTTCAGCAGCAGGATGTGACGCTCCTCTGTGGTCAGACAGGCCATTAGCTCGGAGGTTACCGATTCACCTGGCGGGACCTGCTCCTGCCGCTGCTGCTCCTTGTAATGCTCTACTAATCTAAGCCAGCGGCTTTGTTGTTTCTTCAAATTGATTAGATGGTGGTAAGCCATCTTGTACAGCCAGGCTGAGAAGGAAGTGCTGCTGCCATAGCGGTGAAGGTTCGCATAGGCGCGGATGAAGATTTCCTGAACGGCATCTTCTGTTTCGGTATGGTCTTTGAGAATATAGAAGCAATAGGTATAAATCTGGCGTTGAAACCGCTTAATAATGATTTCGTACGACTGCTTGTCTCCAGCCTTCACAGCCTCTACAGCCTGCTCGATCATTAAGCTTCGTTCGTCCGCTTCCCCGGGGACGGTTAATTGCACTTACCTCACCTCCTTTGGTTGGATACCTATATAACAATCGGAATGCCACGTATTGTGACACAATCTTATACACAAGGGAATTACGAGTATAAGCGGGTTAGCCGGTCCAAGCTTATTTTTCTAATTCATACTTGACAGGTTGGTTTAAAGGGGTATATGATAACAGCAATCGTTCACCGCTAATTAAATGAACAGTGAAAGAATCGCTGTGAACATCATACCTGAGATTTGAGCTGATTGGACCACCAAAGGCTCCCGTTACAGTTCCCGAACAGGGAATGGACCGGGGGCCTATTTGCGTCCCGTGGATGAATAGCAGAGGAGAGAGAACATGGAGTATAGACAATGGGAGCGGCTGGAGCAGGCGGATCATCTGTTCCGTAAGCTGGTACGCAGGTTCGTTAAGGAGCGTGACCGGGTAAGCGTGGAGGGAGTGGCCTTGCCGGGAATGCTGATTCTGCACAAAATCATCCGCGACGGGGAGCAGCGGCTCGGCGATCTGGCGGAGCAGCTTGATTTCACCTCAGGCGCTATAACAGCGCTCAGCGACAAGCTGGAAGCGGGCGGATATACGGTACGCAGGCGTAAGGAGGATGACCGCCGGACTGTGCTGCTGGATATTACAGACCGCGGCCGGGAGATGGTGCAGCGTAACGGCAACATCGGTGCGAGGTGTATTACGCTTCTGTTCGAGGGCTTTACGGAGGAGGAGCTGGAGCAGCAGAGCCGGTTCTATGAGCGGATGATCGGGAATCTGGAAGGGTTCTCGGAGACGCTGCTGGAGCTGGCAGGGCAGAATGCTGCCATTCCAGTTCCTGTACAGCCTGAACAGAAGCCGAGCACAGGCACGAAGAGTAATTATCTCAGCTACTGAGAAAAGAAGAGAATACGAACCCAACCTAATGATGAGGAGAGATGAGCATGGGACATTCCACAATATATCCAACAGGGGCAACTGTATATAACCCGGCCAAGGCATGGAGCGGCTACACGGTATTTCAGGCAGGCGATGAGGGCGTAGTGCTGATCGACATGAGCGGCAAGGAGGTACATCTATGGCAAGGGCTGATCGGTTTCCCGGCCAAAATCCTTCCCGGCGGCTATGTCCTGGGCAGTACCGGCCGAAGAGATCCCAAATTCGGCATTCAGGATAATGTCGATCTGGTGCAGGTGGATTGGGAAGGCAATGTGGTCTGGAGATATAACAGCTATGAGTTGATCAAGGACCCTGGGGCCGAGCCGCTCTGGTATGCCCGCCAGCACCATGATTACCAGCGAGAAGGCAATCCTGCCGGATACTATGCTCCCGGGCTTGATCCTTCGGTTAACAGCGGGACAACACTAATTCTGGCGCATAAAAATCTGTATAACCCCGGGATTTCCGACAAGGAGCTGCTGGATGACACGATTATTGAAGTGGACTGGGAAGGCAACGTCCTCTGGGAGTGGGCCGCCAGCGATCATTTCGCGGAGCTGGGCTTCGACCAGGCGGCGCGCAATGTCCTGTTCCGCGACCCCAACACCCGCTCCTTCGGCGATCTGGGCGGCGGCGTAGGCGACTGGCTGCATATTAACTCTGCGTCCTATGTGGGGCCGAACCGGTTCTATGATCAGGGTGACGAGCGCTTCCACCCGGACAACATTATATGGGATGCCCGTGAGGCAAATATAATCGCCATCACCGATAAGCGCAGCGGGGCCATCGTCTGGCGTCTGGGCCCGGACTATTCCCTGCCCGAAGTGATGCATATCGGCTGGATTATCGGCCAGCATCATGCCCACATCATTCCGAAGGGGCTGCCGGGGGAAGGCAATCTGCTTGTATTCGATAACGGCGGCTGGGGCGGCTACGGTCTGCCGAATCCGGCATCGCCGTTCGGGCAGAAGAACGCGCTGCGTGATCACTCACGCGTGCTGGAGATTAACCCGGTGACGCTTGAGATCGAGTGGCAGTATACTTCGGCGGAGGCCGGATTCTCCATTCCGACGGATTCCTATAAGTTCTACAGCCCGTATATCAGCTCGGCACAGCGGCTTGCGAACGGCAACACGCTGATTACCGAAGGCTCCAACGGACGGCTGTTCGAGGTCACAGCAGCGCATGAGCTGGTCTGGGAGTATATCTCCCCATACACCGACCGCCGCAATACGAATATGGTCTACCGTTCTTACCGGGTACCCTATGCCTGGGTGCCGCAGCTTACGAAGCCGCAGGAGAATGCGATTGCGCCGCTTGACGTGTCCAGCTTCCGGGTGCCGGGAGCCGCGCCGAAGGGATCGGATTCAGTCGTGCAGGTGGCGACGACGCTTCCTTTTACAGAGGGGGCAGCCTGTGTAGCCACTACGGATGAAGGCAGCGTCCGGCGGGCCAGGTAGAGACTCAGGCAGGCTTCATAAATTCATAGACGAAGAGGTGCGTTCTTGTGACAAAATCATGGTACAGCTCAAGCCTTCTGCTCTTATCCTTATCGCTGGCACTGGTGCTCTCGGGCTGCAGCTCCAAGGGAGATGCGGCAGCCTCTTCGGGAGAGGGCGGCGGTACACCGGAGACCCTGAAGATCAGGATTGCCGATATCAATACGAATCCGACCTTTCGGGTAGCCCTTAAGCAAGGCATTTTCAAAAGCCACGGCATCGATGCAGAGATCATCAACTTCGGGACACCGGCGGAGGGAGTGAATGCGCTGTTCATCAAGCAGGTGGATGTGGCCTTCGGGGCGGACTTTCCGGTGCTGAACGCCGTTGCCAAGGGCGACTATTCGATCATTGCTTCCGCCGGTCAGGCCACGGATCAGGCAGCGGCAGTCTGGAAGCTGTACGTCAAGGACGACATTCAGTCTGCCGCTGACTTGAAGGGCAAGAATCTGAGCTTCCTGCGCGGGACGTTCCTGCCGTATCTGTGGGATGAATACCTGAAGGAGCAGGGCATCGCGCTTAGCGATGTGAAGCTTACAGGACAGGGGGCCTTCGACGAAGCCTTCATCGCCCTGAAGCAGGGAGATGTCGATGCCGCCTGGTTCAGCGGTTCAGCACTGACCGATAAGCTGGCTGCGCTTGAGGGCGTGCATGAGCTGACCGATATGTCGAAGACTCCGGTGCGGCTGGGGATGGGAATCGTAGCCGCGGATGCTTTTGTAGAGGAGCATGGTGAAGGCATTGGTGCTTTCCTGGCAGCGGTGGATGAAGCCTCGGCATACGTGCAGGAGCATCCGGAGGACGTGGCGGAGCTGATGTACAAGGAAGTGAAGCAGCCGAAGGAAGCAACGCTGAAGGATCTGCCGGCGAATCCGTGGAAGGTGGGCTTCACCCAGGCTGCATATGACAGTCTCGCCGGACAGAAGAAGTATATGGTGGATACAGGGATTATCACGCAGGACTTTGATCTTGGCAGCAAGCTTAAGCTGGAGCCGCTGAAGCAGGCGCTGCCGGATAAAGTGACCTATCCGAAATAAATGAAATCACAGGAGGCGCCCCATGTCTTTATCTGCTAAACCAGCGGCAAGGCAGCATGCTATTCATATCGAGCAGCTGCGCAAGAGCTACAGTGAACCGGCAGCCGGAGATGTCCACTACATTATTAAGGATGTAGATCTGGTGATCAAGGGCGGAGAATTCTTCGTGTTGCTTGGCCCAAGCGGCTGCGGCAAATCCACGCTGCTCAATATGATTGCCGGGTTCGTCTCCAAGTCGGGCGGACATTTGCGGGTAGACAATATCGAGGTGGATAAGCCGGGCCGGGACCGGGCGGTGGTGTTCCAGCAAGCCGATTCGTCCCTGTTCCCCTGGCTGACGGTGCGGGAGAATGTAGAGTTCGGACTACGGATGAAGAAGGTGGCCAAGGCAGAGCGCCGAAGCTTATCGGACCGGTATATCAAGCTTGTCGGACTGAACGGTCATGAGGATAAATTCCCGAAGGCGCTGTCGGGCGGGATGAAACAGCGGGTACAGCTGGCCCGGGTGCTGGCGAATGATCCGGCGATCCTGCTGATGGATGAGCCGTTTGGTGCGCTGGATGCCATGACCCGGCGGACGATGCAGAAGGAACTGGTGCAGATCTGGCGGGAGACGCATAAGACGGTGATCTTCGTGACCCACGATATTCAGGAAGCACTGCTGCTGGGGGAGCGCATTGGCATTATGTCGGTAGGGCCCTCCTCCAATATCACAGACATCTATGACAATACGCTGCCCTTCCCGCGGGATGTGGCTTCACCTGAATTCTACGCGCTGTATGGCCGGATTCAGAGCCATTTTGAAGAATAGGACGGAGGTGAACCTGATGAGATGGCTGGAAAAGAAATGGGTATCCATATCCCTGCTGTGGCTTGCCGTACTGCTGCTCTGGCAGCTGGGCGCCTGGGTGTATGGTCCGGATGTTATTCCCGGGCCGTGGGCCACGGCCCGGGGCGGGCGGGAGCTGGTGGAGGACGGAACGCTGGTGCAATATATCGGGGTCAGCTTGTACCGCGTGCTGATCGGCTGGGTGCTTGGCAGTCTGCTGGCTATTCCGGCAGGACTGATCACCGGCAAGGTGAATGTTGTCCGCCTGTTCGCCGAGCCGTTCCTGAATTTCATCCGCTTCATTCCGCCGATTGCCTTCATTACCCTCTTCCTGGTCTGGTTCGGCATCGGTGAGCAGTCGAAGATCGCACTGATTATGTATGCCACCTTCTTCATTGTGGTGTTGAACACCCTGACCGGGGTCATGTCGGTGGAGGAGGACAAGATCCGCTCCGCACGCAGCATGGGGGCCAGTGAGTGGAAGATTCTGCTGCACGTCATTGTGCCTGCGACGATTCCGTATATTTTCACGGGTGTGCGGCTGGCGATGGGCACCTCCTATATGGCGATTATCGGCGCGGAGATGATTGCCTCGAACGAAGGGGTGGGGTACCTAATCTGGAATTCGCGGCTGTTCTTCCGTACCGACTGGATCTTCGTAGGGCTGATTAGCCTCGGCTTCATGGGCTTCTTCACAGACCGGGCCTTCGGCTGGTTCGGCCGGAAGGTGCTCTACCGCTATGGTGTGGTCAGCGCGGGTGCGCACAGACGATAAAGGAACGGATTAGATCGGATCGGATAGATGCAGCGGGATTCATGGTATAATGGGGGAATCTGCAAGCAAGCAGGATGAACAGGAAGGAGCAGTACCCCGAATGGAAGTAACCGCACAGGAAGTAGCGGAGTGGATGGTGAAGGAAATCAAGTTCACAGGGACGTTATACCAGACCGCTGCGATTGAATATGTGAAGGCAAACTTCGGTGAACAGTTTGTATTCGTGAATGAGAACGGCAACGCTTCGTTATCCAAGGAAGTGAAGAAGGCCTTCCGCAAGCTGCATGGCGGCCGGATTGCCTGGGACCGCGACGGATTCCTGTGGGCCTGGACTTAAGATAGGCCGGTACATTGTGCTGAACCGCTGTACGCATATAGCGGGGTATGGCGGATTGGCCGGAGCCCGGTGATTGGGCGGGATTAACAGAATACTGGCATGTCCCGCTGGCGGGCATCCGCCAAAGAGCACTAAAGGGAGCGCTGCAGTAATTGCAGCGCTCCCTTTATACTTGTCCAAGTGCGGACGGGTTTCAATGTAGTCGAAAAACCGACTACAATTAGCCAGATAGCGGCACGTAGGCCCAATGTGATCGAAAAACCGACTACAATTGGCCAGATGGCAGCGCGCAGGCCCAATGTGATCGAAAAACCGACTACAATTGGCCAGGTGGCAGCATGTAGGTCTAATGTGATCGAAAAACCGATTACAATTAGCCAGGTGGCGGCGCGCAGGCCCAATGTGATCGAAAAACCGACTACAATTGGCCAGGTGGCGGCACGTAGGCCCAATGTGATCGAAAAACCGACTACAATTGGCCAGATAGCGGCACGTAGGCCCAATGTGATCGAAAAACCGACTACAATTGGCCAGGTGGCAGCATGTAGGTCTAATGTGATCGAAAAACCGATTACAATTAGCCAGGTGGCAGCGCGCAGGCCGAATGTGGTCGAAAAACCGATTACATTCCGTCTACACCGGGACCTCCCGGGTGCTTGGTTCCATCGGGGAGCTGCATAGCGGGCACGGCTTCGAGGCCAGGTGCTCCTCTGCTCCGCCCGCCTTCTTACGGGTCCAGCCCGGGCAGGCTCTACCGGTGCATTTCCAGACCGCGACAGTATGTGTTCTCACGGGGGCTGAACCCGGGGCGCTGCTTCGGGTTATAGGCGTTCTGCCCGGGCGGCTGCCTCCGGCAGCCGGAGCCGGTGCCTGCGGGCGCACCGCAGAACGGAAGGCCGCAAGCATGAAGCGCGAGACCTCCGCCTTCTTGCCCCGATGCCGGGCGGGCGAGCTGATGAACAGCTCTTCCTTGGCCCGGGTAACGGCCACATAGGCGAGTCGGCGCTCCTCTTCCAATGCGGCATTGCCCGCTTCGGCTGCGGCTCTTGCGGCGGCCGGGCTGATTACCTTGACCGAGGCCTTCGCTGGCTTGCGGTCCTTCACGCGGTTCTCCTCCAGAGCGGAGCTATGCGGCAGAATGCCTTCGGAGGCTCCAATCAGGAAGACTACGGGGAACTCCAACCCCTTGGATTTGTGGATGGTCATCAGCGCCACCCGGTTGCCTTGCTCCTTCAGCCCCGGCTGCCGGTTCTGCTCATTGCGCTCTGTTACGTTGCCGATGAATTCAAGGAATAGCGGAATCGTAGCGAAGCGCTCCGCTGAGGACTCCAGCTCATCGAGCATTTCCTTCAGCGTCTCCCGGTGCAGCGTAGCCTGATGGCGCTCGCTGCCTTCGATGAAATAATCGTAGAATACCGTGCGGATCTGGCGGATCGCTTGGAGCGGTGTCAGCTCCCGCAGGCCGCGGATCAGGTCCAGCCGCTCGCGCAGCTTGCCGCCCTTGAAATCCTCCATGCCCGGCATGGACAGCAGATGTATCAGCGGGCCCTGCTTCGCCTGCACCGCCTCCATGCGCCGGATATGCTCCATCCCCTTGTCCCGGTTCATGTAGAGTGTTGGCAGAATATTCTCCATGGCGGCGAAGTCACGGCGGTTCAACGACAGGCGAAGGTGATCCAGCACCGGAGAGATCAGCCAATGCTCATACAGCAGCTGACCTTCCCCATAATCTATATAAGGAATATCGTGCAGCAGCAGCAGCTCCAGGACCGCCCGGTTGCTGCTGGTCGCGCGGTATAACAGGGCGAAATCACGGAATTCCCTGGTCCCGCTCTGGGTCTCACGCTCTATATGCTCCACAATCTGCGCGGCCTCGTCATCTGCCGTCAGCGGACGCAGATAACGGGGCGGCAGGCCGCTACTGCGGGCGGCCTGTAGCGTCTTGGCACGGCGCCGTGAATTATGGCGGATGATGCCGTTGCCCAGCCCGATGATCGCCGGGCCGGACCGGTAGTTGATATCCAGCGTAATCACCTTGGCCTGCGGATACAGCTTCTCGAACTCCAGGATGAACTCGCTGCGGGCTCCGTTGAAGGAATAGATCGTCTGGTCATCGTCACCGACCACCATCAGATTATCCTGCGGAGCAGCAACCATCTTCACCAGCTCATATTGCAGCGCATTCGTATCCTGGAACTCATCGACCATCACATATTGATACTGCTGCTGCAGCTCCCGCAATAGCGCAGGCTGTTCGCGGAGTATCTGGTAGGCGAGCAGCAGCACATCATCGAAGTCGATTTTGAAATGATCGGTCTTCCACTGCTCGTACAGAGCCAGAATAGCCTTCATCTCCTTCTCTGCTTCTGTAGTCTCCGGCAGCTGTGCGGGCAAGCCCATGTTCATCTTCCAGGCAGAAAGCAGACTGAGCAGATTCTCAGGAGGATAGGTATCCTTCGGCAGTCCTAACTCGCGCATAATCTGCTTCAGCAGAATATGCTGGCGGCGGGTCTCGCTGAAAATATCCTGCCGCAGCCCCTGCCGCCGCAGGAAATAAAGAAAGAACGAGTGGAACGTACGCGCCGTAAGGCGCGCAGCATCCCCCTCGTTCACCCCCGGCAGCAGGGCGATCCGCTCGCGCATCTCTGCTGCTGCCTTGCTGGAGAAGGTCAACAGCAGCAGGCGTCCGGGGGCGATGCCGCGCACAGACAGCAAATACCCGGTTCTGCAGATCAGCACCGAGGTTTTGCCGGAGCCGGCTCCAGCCAGTGTCAGCAGCGGCCCGAGATGATGGCGGACCGCCAAGATCTGCGGCGGATTGAGCAGAATGCCTCCAGCCTCCAGCCGCCTGAAATAAGACGCATCGCTGTCCCCCGGCTGAACCGTCTCCCGGCTCGTCCGGGCCGAGGCGACCTTCGCCTGGGGTATATTCTCACCGCTGGCTCCCAGCGGGATATTATGGAATAAGAGCTTGTTCATTATGTTCACCTTCGTTTGCTTCTGAATGCATAATCAGTCATGCGGTTTTGGCCAGTATACACTATACCATTCTGCACTCTTTTCTGCACGAGGCTATCTCGCGGATGTATTTAGCTTGGCCAGAAAAGAATTCACCTTGCGCTCATACAGCCGCGGCTGATCCTCCTTGATCTCCTCCAGCAGGAAGGACAGGCACTGACGGATTCTTGGAGGCATGCGCACAGCGATCTCAGCGTAGTCTCTGCGGAAAGTGTCGTCCTGGAGAATTCTTTGGTTTAGCACAATCGCCCAGTTACGGGCATGCTCCAGCATCTCCGGCAGCGATTCCAGCAGCTGGGTCAGATACATCTCCATCTGGACACTCTCTACAAAATGAACAAGGCTGAACATGACCTCTTCCTGCTCCGTATCATCGTCGAATACTTTGAAAATCTGGTGAATGACGGCATCTTCCGTATCACCGGCCAGACCCTCCAGCGCCTGATCAAACTGCTCGCATTCCAGCTCGGTGCGCAGCAGCCGGTTCTCATATAACCGGGCAATCCCGGGGTATAGGTGGTTCATAGAGTAATTCCTCCCAGCAGAAAATAACGCCATTTATCATAAAGTCCACTTTTTGGCAGATAATACTAATATATTGGACAAAGGACTAGCTGATTATAACAGATGGACAAATAGAAGTGAGGTAATGGAGGGATATCATGTTTATTCCGGTGCTTATGGAATTAAGCAATGCCGAACGGTTGATGCTCATTCTATATTTGGCCCTCAATCTGGGAGCCATCTCATTATGCTTCATCCGGCGCTCGGGAACCGACCGCAGGTAGCAGAGAGCAGCCTTCATTTGAAGGCTGCTTTTCTGTCCAAATATAAGAACTTATATGTTTCACACGATAACTTATCCTTCTATTTCTCGCTGAAACGGTACCGTCCTTTAAAAGGACGGCGAAGCCGTTTCTACTTGAGAAGATGCCGCAGCCCAGCCGCTACACCATTCTCCGTATGGCTTAACGTAATGAAGTCGGCGGTCTGCTTCAGCACGGGGGCGGCATTTTCCATGGCAATCTTATACCCCGCCATCTCGAACATAGGCAGATCATTGTAGCTGTCGCCCATCACCGCCACTTGCTCCGCGGGAATCCCGTAATGGGCAGCGAGCATGCTTACACCGGCGCCTTTATTCGCTTCCTCATGGTTGATCTCGATATTGTTGACATGCGATGCGGTAATAATCAGTCCGGGAATGGCGGCGAACCGCGCAGAGGCTTCCTTCAGCAGCTCACGGTTCAGCGAGAAGACCAGGGTTTTATAGATCAGATTTTCTTCCTTGCTCCAGACGTCCTCCATCTTCTCCACGTAGGTCACCGCTGCCTGCTGGAACTGCTGGTCTACCATCGCCTGAAGCAGCCAGGCCAATTCCTCGGGAACCTCAGTATCCTTATGAGCAGCCAGCTTTTCCAGCTGTACCCGCTTGTCGAGCTCTACATATACATTATCCTCAGTGTACACCTCGTAATACAATTCAGGAATTTCATTCATCCAGCGCAGTGCAGGGATAATATCCTCTTTATTCAGCGGGGTGCTTGCCGCCACGCTCCGGTCAGCCAGCGTGATTACAGCACCATTAAGACTCACCACAGGACATTCCAGATCAGCCAGCCGCAGCTGCCGCTCAGCGTCCATATAGGACCTGCCTGTAGCAATAATCACGATATGCCCCAGGCGCTGTGCTTGAAGAATAGCCTCTTTGTTCTCGTTGCTGATTTCACCCTCCGCATTGAGCAGCGTTCCGTCCATATCCAGTGCAATAAGCATGTAATTGTTCTCCTGTTCTATCTATGGCTTTGTCTGTATTTTATCATGACTGACCGGAAAATTTGAAATGAAAGTGATCATCTAGAGGATTTTCAGAAAAGAGTACTCACGTGGTACAATGTAAGGCAGACCTGTAACCTGACAGCCTGGTTTATCTTCTGCATGTGCAAGGGACGATGGCCGGGATGCTAGCGGCATGGGGTCGCTATGTAAGGGGGAAAAGATACTGATGAAATCCAGAAATTTAGCTACGATCTCACTGGCTATTATGGCCTGCGGCTTTCTGTTCACCTTGTTTCTGCCGGAGAATCTGGCAGTTATTCTGCTGAGAGGCGGCTTCGAGGCAGGTCTGGTCGGAGGCATCGCCGACTGGTTTGCCGTAACGGCGTTGTTCCGCCATCCGCTGGGCCTGAGAATTCCGCATACCTCGCTGCTATTGAAGAACCGGGATAAGCTGATCCAGTCCCTGATCTCTGCGATGGAGAATGAGCTGCTGAACAAGGAGAGCATTGAGAATAAGCTGCGCACATTCAATATAGTTTCGCTCGGAGCTACCGTGCTGACCCGGTTCTTCTCCCGAAAGAAAGCGCGGCAGGAAGTGCTGGAGCAGCTGAAGGGCTTCGTGCTGCGGCTTCCGGTAGAGCAGGCCGTTCCATATATTCAATCGGCAGCGGCAAGCTACCTGCGTGAAGCTAAGCTTGGAGCCGCAGCAGATACGATTGCCACTAGCCTGATGAATGAGGGCAAGGATATTGCAGCTCTTGATTTTGCGCTGGAGGGGATCTCCGCCTGGAGTGGACGCCCGGAGACGCGGGCTATGCTGGGTAAGATCGCCAGCGAGAAGCTGGCCGAGGTCAAGCTTGGCGGACTGAAGGGGATGGCCTTCCAGGCCTTCGTCGGGTTCGTGGATGCCGATATGCTGGGGGAAATGCTCCAGGGCATGGTGCAGTCTACGATCCGTGACTTTAAGGAAGAAGATAGCCCCTACCGGGAGGAGGTTATCCGGGAGATCCGGGTGGCTCTGTTCCAGCTGCTGAGCGATGAAGAACGGATTGCCTCGCTGAAGAATTGGGCGCTGAATGAGCTTGAAGGGGAAGCGGCCGCCGCATTTATGCTGCAGCAGCTCCAAGGGCTGCGCGGCAAGGCGGTTACACTGCTGGAAGAGGACCGGGGGCGGGGCGGGTGCAGGCTGTTCTCGCTGTATGCCGCGCTGGTCCGGCGGGTTAGCCGGGAGAAGGAATGGATTCAGACATCAGAAGAACGGATTCGCGGTACGCTGATCTCCTTCGTGGAAGCTAATCATTACCGGATCGGGCAACTGGTCAAGGAGAACCTCGATCAGATGGACGATGCCGCTCTGGTGAATATGCTGGAGGAGAAGGTCGGCAAGGATCTGCAGTGGATTCGTGTCAACGGGGCCGTCTGCGGCTTTGTGGTCGGGCTGGTGCTTACCGTCATCCAGCTGATCTGAGATTGATATATCAAAAATTCATAAAGGCAGCAAGGCAGTCCCCGGTCGTCCGTGATGGCGGAGAGCGGGGGAATGCTTTGCTGCCTCTTTCAAAATATAAGAAGGCGCGAATATAACAGGGCGAAGACGCTCTACAGCTGGTTCTTGCCGTTGCTGATGGTGAAGACCTCTTGTACCGGCAGGACAAAGATTTTGCCGTCGCCGAAGGAGCCGTGCTCACCGGTTCTGGCTGTACGCATAATAATGCTGATTACGTCATCCTTGTCATCATCCTGAATGACGATCATCAGCAGCTTCTTGGAGATTTGATTGTAATGGTTGGTTCCGACCTGAATGCCCTTTTGCTTGCCGCGTCCGAGCAGATCCATCTTGCTGATGGAGGGGAAGCCGGCCAGCAGCAATTCGGCCATCACTTCATCCGCTTTCTCAGGTCTTACTATAGCTTTGATCATTAACATAACGATGCACCCTTTCTACAGCGAATAATAGGTTGTAGGGGGTTGCCAATATCTCGGTGGATTACTGTACAATGCATTTGTTTAATGGCAACGCTTACATGTGTAGTATATGATTAACTCCCGGCTGCATCCTGCGAGAAGGATCACAAAATCCGTATGACACATTGTCGCAACCTGACTGGACTTTCATGCTGGCAACGTCTGCCCTCCAGAGGAGCATTGCAAGGTAAAGGGGGGGGCTCCTTCGTTAACCAGAAGAGCCATGAAGGAGAAAGCCTCCTCTGGTTAACGTAATCCCGTCAGCTTCAAATAAATATTCTCCAGCAGCTCTGCGGTATGCTGCCACTCATACATCTGCAGCGCGTCGCTTCTGCCCTGTAGTCCGATCCTTGCGGCAAGATCCGGATTGCGGCCGATCTGCAGCATACGGCTGGCAAAAGCAGCAGGGTTCCTGTACTGCTTCACCAGATAGCCGTTACGGCCCGAATCGATAATCTCCCGTATTCCGCCGTTGCTGGAGGCAATCACCGGCAGCCCCGAGGCCATCGCCTCCACATTCACCAGCCCGAAGGCTTCATGCTGCTGGGAGGGGCAAATGAAGCAGTCGGCAGCCTGATACATACTGTGGATGTCCTCATGGGGAATGTTGCCGAGAAAAGACACGTGTACGCCCAGCCGCCGCGCAAGGACTCTCAGCTGCCGGAGATACGGCGGCTTCCCCTTGCCCGCGATCAGCAGCCGTGCAGGCATATGCCGGTTCAGGCGGTGCATGGCCCGGAGCAGCACAGGCACTCCCTTGCGCGGGATGACCCGGCCTACGAACAGGACCGTGAAGCCGGTGCCAAGACCATGCAGTGTGCGCAGACGCGCCTTCTCCTGCGCAGACGCAGGAGTGAAGCGCGACAGGTCTGCTCCCAGAGGAACCACACGAAGCTTGCTGCGGATGCCGGGGAACCTCCGGATAAGCCGCTGCTCCAGGGAGCTGCTGTTGGCCGTGACGGCATCGGCCAGGGCCAGGCTGCGGGCGATGCCGGGCTCCTGGGGCACGAAGGTGAGAGAGTGAAGGAATATCATCACCGGAGTGCCGGGGGACTGCCGCTTCACAGCCGCTGCCAGCCGTGGCCGGTTATCAATCTGAATAAGGTCGAACGGTTCGGCAGCTTCCAGGAACATGAGAACGGAGCTGCGGTACCGGGAAGGGCTGCCTGAAGGCAGCCGGATGAACTTGACCTGCTCAAGCTCATCCGTGTCAGGAAGACCGGCGGCTCTGCGGCTTAGGATGGTTACCTTATGTCTCTTGGCCAGCCTCCGCGCGATATTCCAGATGCAAATCTCCACAGAGCCGTCCCCGGGAACCGTGAACTGCTCCGGTGCAATCATGCAGATGTGCATTGTAGCTGCTCCTCCCGCTGCATAGTAGATAGGGTTCTTAACCTAACATATGCGTTCTGGCGTGCAGAAGACACAGGAGCAAGCAGGGAACGGCGGTCTGCGGCTTAGCTGCCCGTCTGTTTAAGAGTAGCGGCAATGATTCCGGCAATTGTCTGCTCATACTCCAGGATCTTCAGCTTGCCCGCTGCGATCTGCTTGTATCCGGCGACCATAGAAGATAAGGATTGTCCGGCCAGAGCAGGATTCTGCTTGCGGATAGCCGCCTTGAAGTCGCTCCAGTCTGCCGTTAGCCGCTTGTTCAGGGCAGAGACTGCGCTTTTTTGTGATTTGATTAAGCTTTGCGGTCTGTCAATGCCGGCCAGGGTCTTGCGGGCAGCGGCCATCCGGCGCGAACGGGTATCCTTGGCGGCCTTGAGCAGCGCTTCCTTGTCGCGGATCTCCTGGCGGGCTATCTGGACCAACAGCTTCATGGCTTCTGATTGGGCCTTCAGAACGGAATTCAGCGTCTTGTCCTTCAGTCCCTTGAGCAGGGAGATCCGCTTGTTCAGCGCGCTGTATTGATCGAACAGCGGCTGATAACGCTGCTTGGCACTGCTGACGGAGGTGCTCAGCTTGGTGATGGAAGCCTGGTCCATATTCTTGATGGACTCCCGGACTGCATTCAGCGCCTCTGTATTCTGATCATGAAGCGCCCGGATCTGCACCTCCCGGCTGTCATACCCGGCAGACAGAAGGGTTAATTCGGTGAATTGGCTCTTCATCCGGGCGCGGGCAGTGCTATCCGCCTTAGCAGCAGTCAGGTCAAAGGAAGCTTGAACCGTTGAGGTAATCACTGCCGCCTCTGCCGAAGCCGGACCGGCCAGGAAGCTTAGGGCAAGGGCAATCAAGAGAGACAGCAGCAGACAACTTGGCTTATACAGATTGTTCATTAACATTCCTCCGCTTGTCTTCATGTCCCGGAACACAAACAAAGCACCCGCAGTAAAGGCCAACAGGCCTCTATTACGGGTGCTTCCGGCGTAATGAGTCACGAAGATAGTTTTATTTTTAAATATAGGGAAAACCGTATATTTTGTCAATGATTTCAATTTGAACTTTTAAAAATCAAGGACTGGGCTTCCATTTCGTTCTGTGACAGTCATAGCGTATACTGTGAAGGTAGAAATGGCAGACGAAGAACAGCAGAGGGTCTGCAGAAGCGAGCGCCAGCCCGGAATGAAGGAGGTCTTATGTAATGGATAACTTGGCCAGTAATAACAGCATTTTCGATCAAGCCTTCCGTTTATCCCCCGTGGGTATGGCGGTATTGTCTCCTGAAGGAGGCCGATGGATGAAAATTAATCCTGCCTTTTGCAATATGCTGGGCTGCACTGAAGCTGAGTTTCTCTCAGGGACTCAATCGGGGGCCGGCCGGGAACTGCAGGAGCGGTTCACCATTCAGCGAATCGTGACAGAGCTTGCACAGCAGCAAGGACAGGCTCTCCAGACGGATCAGCGGTTCTCCGGCCGTGACGGGCAGCCGTTCTGGCTCGCCCTGACCTTCATTCCGGCTCAAGAGGAGCCTTCCGGCCAGACTGTTATTGTATATGCACAGGACGTAACAGACCGCAAAATTGCAGATCAGCTGACCGTAGACAGCCGCGATCTGTACAATTTATTCATAAAAGACGATCAGAGTATGATCTCCTTCTCGCTGCCGGACGGAACGATAACATTCATATCGCCGTCCTCTTACTCCCAGATTGGATACTATCCAGAGGAGATTATCGGCAGGAACCGCGCAGAATTCTATCATCTTGACGATGTTGGGGCTATCAACAGCTCCGGCGGTCTGCTGGAGAACAATATCTCCAGCCGCCGCCTGCGTCATAAGGAGGGTCACTATCTGTGGTTTGAGACCTCCTTCCATGTGATCCGTGGCGAGAAGGGTGAAATCACACGGATAATGGGGATTGGCCGTAACGTCACCCGGCGCAAGCACAGCGAGGAGGCTCTTGCATCCGCCCAGCGGGTGGCCAGAATAGGCTCCTGGGGCTGGGATCTGCTGAAGGGCAGAGTCACGTTCTCCGATGAACTGCAGCGTATTCTGCAATACAGTGTGGAGACAGGGCATGTGAATCAGAATGCCTTTCTGGCACTGGTCCATCCGGAGGATGTTCCGATTCTGAGGGAGGCCGTCGAACGGGCCAGGGGACTGGGGGAGCCGGGGAACACGGCTTTCCGGATGATTTTGCCGGATGGGGAGGTCCTGATGGTGCATGTCCAGTGGGATGTTATTGCGGGACCGGAGGGCCGGCCGGCCCAGCTGTTCGGCATGATGCAGGATATTACCGAGCGTATGCATATGGAGGAGCAGCTGCGGGAGAGTGAACGGAACTTCCGGCTGATGTCCGAGAATTCCCTTGACCTGATCTCCCGCCATGCGATAGAGGACAGCATCTTCCTGTATTGCTCGCCGGCCAGCCGGTCGCTGCTCGGCTATGAGCCTGAGGAGATGATCGGCACCAGTGCCTACGATTACTTGCATCCTGATGATCTGGAGATGATTCTGAATCAGATGGCGGAGAGTGAGGATTCGGGATTAATTCCCCCGGCCTCCTACCGCTACCGCCACAAGAACGGTACCTATGTGTGGTTTGAGACGAACAGCCGTTATATTTTTGATGCGCAGGGCCGGAAGACAGAGATTATTGCGGTAGGACGTGACATTACTGAACGCAAGCAATTCGAATCGAAGCTGCAGGAGAGTGAGCAGCGCTACAAATCCCTGTTCGAGTATAATCCTGCGGCGGTATATTCCATGAATCTGCAGGGGGATTATCTGACGGCGAATGCCAATCTGGAGCAGCTGAGCGGCTACTCGCTGGAGGAGCTGCTGGGGAATTATTTTGGGCCGCTGGTCGCTGACAAAGATATTCAGAAGACGCTGCATCACTTCACTCTTGCCAGCCAGGGGGAGCCGCAGAGCTATGATCTGACGCTGATTCACAAAGACGGGCATCCGGTGGAGATCAATACGATTAATATTCCAATTGTTGTGGATCACCAGGTAGTAGGGGTATATGGAATCTCCCGCGATATCACAGATCATATCAGATACACGGAGCAGATTGAGAAGCTGAGCAATGATTACACCCTGATTCTCAATGCCGTATCCGAAGGAATATTCGGTCTGGACAACGAGGGGCGGGTGACCTTTATTAATCCTGCGGGAGCGAATATGCTGGGCTTCGAATGTGATGAGATTACCGGACATCCGTACCTGGACCCTATCCAGCAGACTGCGCTCGACGGCAACCATTACCGGCCGGAGGAGTCTCCGCTGATGCGGGCAGTCCGGGCAGGAGAAGCCCATCAGAGCCTGGATGCGGTGCTGTGGCGCAAGGACGGCTCCAGCTTCCTGGCCGAGTACCAGGTTACCCCTCTGTTCGACAAGGGGGAGCGTAAGGGAGCGGTTGTTGTCTTCCGTGACACTACCGGGGAGAAGGAGATCATCCGGGCCAAGGAGCTGGCGGAGAAGGCCGACCAGGCCAAATCGGAATTCCTTGCCATCATGAGTCATGAGCTGCGTACACCGATGAACGGAATTATGGGAATGACCGATCTGCTGGCTGAGACGGAATTGACGGAAGAACAGCGGGGGTATGCCCAGATTATCAGCGAGAGCAGTGCATCCCTGTTATATATTCTTAATGAAATTCTGGATTTCAGCAAAATCGAGGCCGGTAAAATGACGCTTACCCGTGAACCGGTAAGTCTGGCGGAATTGCTCGACAATATCACGGAGCTGTTCATGCCGAAGGCCCGTGAAAAGAATATTGAGCTGTCCTGCCGCATGGCTGCGGATGTGCCGGAGCTGATTATGGGAGATGCGGCCCGGCTGCGTCAGGTGCTGGTGAATCTCGTCAGCAATGCCGTGAAATTCACCGAGACGGGACAAGTCTCCATTCTGCTGAGCAGAGAATATAGCAGGGACCGCAGGAGGCTGACGCTTAAGTTCAGCGTGGCCGATACAGGCATTGGCATCCCTCCCGAGAAGCAGCCGCTGCTGTTCCAGTCCTTTTCACAGCTGCATCCGTCTATTAACCGCAAGTACGGGGGAACCGGACTGGGCCTGGCAATCTGCAAAAAGCTGGTGGAGCTGATGGGCGGGGCCATCACGGTGGAGAGTGTGGTCGGGGAAGGATCTAATTTCTATTTCATCCTGCCTGTAGATGTTGAGCTGGAACCGGAAGGAGGCAAGGAGGACATGTTGCCCGTCTCTGATCCGGCGTTAGCCTCTGAACAGACCAGTATTCCGGAAGAAGGCCAATCCGCTGCTGAATTCGGGCCTCTGCGTATACTGGTGGCGGAGGATCATCCGGTGAATCAGAAGCTGCTGGTTACGATGCTGGACAAAAGAGGCTATGCCGCCGATCTGGTCGATCATGGCGAAGCTGCGGTGCAGGCAGTGCTCCGTGAGCGGTATGATCTGGTATTCATGGATGTTCAAATGCCGGGGATGAGCGGGCTTACGGCAACGGCCAGAATCCGCGAACAGGCGCCTGCTCCGCACCAGCCGTATATTGCAGCCGTGACAGCGTATGCCAGAAAAGAGGACCGGGAGCGCTGCTACGCGGCGGGTATGGATGATTTTGTAAGCAAGCCGTTCCTGGCTGCCGATATTGACCGGGTGCTGGAGCATTGCAGCCATAGGGTATCCCTATGAGCAGGAAGACTTCCGGGGAGCGCCTGAAGGCGAAGGCTTATACACAGTGGGAGACAGGCGTAGCCTCGCCTTCCTCAGCTTGCGGACCGGCAACCATGGCCGCCCTTCTGGAATATTGGCATTCGCACAGGAGCCGGACGTTTATTCCGGGTATCCGCCATTTTGATTCCATGGCCGCACATATCAATTATATCTATACCCACCATGGCGGGACGCCCTGGGGCATGAGCACACGCAGCTTTGTCAGAGGCCTCCGGGCGTACATCGGCTCAGCCCTGCCGCTTTTACACAACCACTCCGGCCTTATTGAGGTATCCGTCTTCAATGATATCGGGCGCTACCGGGCCGAGATTAATGCCGGGCGTCCGGTCGCGCTCAAATTCGACAAGTGGTTCAGCCTCCGCTGGCGCGGAAGATATGCGTATGACTATCATTGGGTGCTGGGAATCGGCTATGAGGATGAGGAGGACGGCTCCTGCAAGCTGGTTGTCCATGACAACGGGGTGCAGCATCCGGGCGGCGGTTATACTCCGGGCAGAGAACGGCTGATCTCCTATTCAGCGAATATAAAAATACTTACGATGGTGTCGCTCAACCTGCCGGAATCTCCAGATGTGCAGTAACAGACAAGCGGGCGTTGTTCTTCAGGGGCGTTTGGTTTGGCGTAACGGACTGAGGTGCTCCTATTTTGGAAAGAAAGTCGCCAATCGGGCGAGTAACGGACTCCACAGGCCTTATCCTTTGCCCTTCAGCTCCGAAACGTCTCATAGAGAGACTGTAAGGTCGCCTGAGTCCGTTACGCTGCAAAAAGTGGCGTTTTCGCGGGGATAAGATCCCTCCGGTCCGTTAGAATTTGGGTGGATAGATAGTGGCCGGGCCGGGGCAGGATATCTGCTGTGTCCCGGCCTTTTTGAATGATAAGAATGTATATGCTTCGCCCTATCCTTACAAAGGACGGTAATGCCGTTTTCACTTGCAGAGTGTGATTCAAACGTTTGCACAAACGTGGCGGTTAGGATAAAATTTCATATAGAGAAAAACAGAGTTGAATAAATACTTGAAATTGTGCCGTATATTTAGTTAAGGGTAAAGGAGGCGGTATGCCTTGTCAGTACAGAAGGAAATGAAGGAACCGATTGATTACGGGGACCCGGCGGCTACCGGCGGAATCTCTGTCTTCGACCGGAGTTTCGATGAGCTGTTCAGCTATGAAGGAGAGGATCTTGGCCTAACCTATTCGGCGTCCGGCTCAGCGTTCTGTCTGTGGGCCCCGACGGCCCAGGAAGCGGAGCTGGTGCTCTATCCATCCTGGAAGGATGCTGCGCAGCGGCAGATTCCCATGGTGCGTGACGTCCGGGGAACCTGGAGACTCAGCGTTCCGGGTGATCTGGACGGAATGTTCTACACCTATAAGGTGCGCATCGGTGATCTATGGAATGAAGCGGTGGACCCGTACGCCCGCGCGGTCGGCGTGAACGGGGACAGAGGGGCTATCCTGGATCTGCGCAAGACCGATCCCGCGCGCTGGACGCAGGATAAGCCGCCGCTTGCGGACCCGGTGGATGCGGTGATCTATGAGCTTCACTTGCGCGATTTATCCGTCCATCCTGCCAGCGGGATTGCGCATACAGGGCAATACCTGGGTCTTGCTGAAGCCGGAACCCGGGGTCCTGAGGGCATTGCCACCGGTCTTGATCATATAGCCAGTCTGGGTGTTACCCATGTGCAGCTGCTGCCTATTTATGATTATGCGACAGAGAGCGTGGATGAGACCCTTCTTACGGAGCCTCACTATAATTGGGGATATGATCCCAAGAACTATAATGCTCCTGAAGGCTCTTATGCGTCAGATCCGTATGTTCCGGGCCTGCGCATCCGGGAGCTGAAGACGATGATTCAGGCACTTCATGACCGCGGCCTGCGTGTCATTATGGATGTGGTCTACAATCATGTCTATGACGGCTTCCGGGTGAACTTCACCAAGCTGGTTCCCGGTTATTATTTGCGCTACACCGCAGATGGCCGGTTATCCAACGGCTCCGGCTGCGGGAACGACACTGCTTCTGAGCGCAAGATGATGTCCCGTTTCATCGTGGAGTCCGTGCTGTACTGGGCTAAGGAGTACCATATTGACGGCTTCCGCTTCGATCTGATGGGACTGCATGATACAGGGACCATGAATGAGATCCGCCGCCGTCTGGATGAGCTGGACCCCTCGATTATGACCATTGGCGAAGGCTGGGTGATGGATACGGAGCTGGCAGAAGAGCAGCGGGCCAACCAGTGTCAAGCCAATGAGATGCCGGGCATCGGACACTTTAATGACGGCTTCCGCGATGCGGTGAAAGGAAATATATTTCTCCATGACCAAAAGGGCTTCATCAGCGGCGGGTTCGGCTTCGAGCGCAATGTGAAGGCGGGCATTGCCGGAGCGATTTACTATGGGCCCGGTCTCGGGCAATACGCCCAGGAGCCGCAGCAGAGTGTGAACTTCGTGGAGTGCCATGACAATCATACACTGTGGGATAAGCTGGTCTTGTCTACGGCAGGAGCGGAAGACGGGCAGCGCCTCACCATGCATCATCTTGCCTCAGCCATCGTGCTGACCAGTCAGGGGATTCCATTCATCCATGCCGGGCAGGAGTTCCTGCGGACCAAGGATGGTGTGGAGAACAGCTATAAATCACCAGTGGAAGTGAACTGGCTGGACTGGGAACGCTGCGCGGAGCATGCTGAATCCGTAGCGTACATGAAGCAGCTAATCGCGCTGCGCGCGGCTCATCCCGCCTTCCGGCTGCGTACCGCAGAGGAGATCCGTGACCATCTGGTGTTCGAAGACGCACCGGCGCAGGCGGTGGCCTTCACGCTCCGCGATCATGCCGGAGGAGATTCTGCGGAGCATCTGTACGTTCTGTACAATGCCAACCCGGAGGGTGCAGCCCTGAAGCTGCCCGAACTGGGCACATGGGACATCGTATTCGGCGAGGAGCAGATCAGCGGGCTGGAGGGCGGTATTTTAACCGCTGCAGGAATTGGAATGATTGTACTTGCTGTGAATTGACTGATAGCTATCGCGATTATAGGTATCGCAGAAGCAGTCTGCCTGGGCAGTCTGCTTTTTGCTGTTTGTCTGTGCAATGCTATATTAAGGTAAATACAGTCGAACTTATAAGGACGTGAAGCACATGACCAATTATATTAAACAAATCCGCACCTTAATCGGAACTCATCCCCTCATTATGGCAGGAGCTTGTGTGATTTTGTTGGACCCCCATGGGCGATTATTATTGCAACAGAGAACAGATAACGGCATGTGGGGATTGCCAGGAGGTTCCATGGAGCCGGGGGAAGAGATGATAGAGGTTGCGAAGCGGGAGCTTTTCGAGGAGGTAGGATTAGAGGCGTTGGGCTTAGAGCTACTGGATTTATTTTCTGGGCCGGAATTGTATTACCGGTATCCCAATGGAGACGAAGTACATAACGTTGTTGCAGCATATCTGTGCAAGGGTTACAGGGGAACCCTTAGAGGAGACGGGGATGAGGTGCAGGATATTCAGTTTTTTGAGCTGGATCAACTGCCAAGTCACATAAGCCCTCCAGACCGGCCCATCATATCAAGGTTTCTAAGAGATCAGGTGTAGTATCCTGAAGCAAGCAAGGTGATTCCGAAAAACGGGACAGTAAACTCCAGGAATAAGATTCAGTTTAAGCGTCCTTTGGAGGAAACTCTCCAAGGGGCGCTTTTATGTCAAGGGTTTATCCGAGCCTGCTTTAGCACGGAATCCGCCCATAACCCCGCTTTTAAAAATAAAAAGTATTTCCGTGTAAAACACTACTTCATCTGTCGTAGTAATTGTGCTACAATGAACCTAATTACTACGACAGATGAAGTAAAGGAGGCAGGCAATTGATCAGCAGTGATGTGATCAGGGGATATAACGATACGATGATCCTCTACATGCTTCTGGACGGGGAGTCTTATGGCTATGAGATTTCCAAGAACATACGGAAGTTGTCGGAAGAGAAATACATTATGAAGGAAACCACTCTCTATTCGGCATTCACCCGGCTGGAGAAGAACGGTTATATTGATTCTTTTTATCTGGATGAGACGTTTGGCAAAAGACGCACCTACTACCGCATCACTCCGCAGGGTCTTGCCTACTACCGGGCCAAATGCGAGGAATGGCAGATCACGCAGGAAGTTATCAACAAATTCATAAAGGAGCTGTGAGGAACTTGGATACCATCATTGTATACTTGAACAATATGTTCGCATCTCTGCCCAGAACGGAACAGATGGCGATGCTGAAGCAGGAGCTGCTTGGCAACATGGAGGAGAAATACTATGAACTGAAGCATGAAGGGAAGTCGGAGAACGAAGCGGTGGGCATTGTCATTTCTGAATTCGGCAACATTGATGAGCTGGTCAGCGAGCTGGGGCTTGGAGAGGTTCGTAAGGAGGAAGAACTGGGGCTGCCCATGCTGGATGAGCTTGCTGTAGAGGGATTTATCGCTGCCAAAAAAAGATCAGGCCTGCTCGTAGGCTGGGGTGTAGGGCTGATTATGCTGGGCGCTGCTCTGCTAATCCTGATCTCAGGTCTGGGGGAGAACGGGTTCATGGACTCTGTATTCTCTGAGGATGCGATGAGCATGATCGGGCTGGTCTCCCTGTTACTGCTCCTCGTTCCTGCTATCGCCTTATTTATCTACAGTGGCACGAAAATGGAGAAATACAAATATTTGGAGTCCGGGTTCAATCTGCCGTATCCTCTGGAGGCATATATTGAGCAGAGACAGTCGGCTTTTGCCGCCACCTATACGTTGTCGCTCATCATGGGGGTCTGTTTATGCGTATTGTCGCCGATTGCCATCTTTGTATCTTCTGTGTTTGGAGATGAATACAGCTCGTTCGGGGTAGCCGTTCTGTTGATCATGGTGGCTGTAGCGGTGTTCCTCTTCGTGTATTACGGAAATATCCGGGGGGCTTATCAGAAACTGCTGAAGACCGGTGATTTCAGTGAAGCGAAGAAGGAGGAGGACCGGTTTGTCGGTGCGGTTGCCGCTGTGATCTGGCCGTTGGTTACTTGTGTTTTTCTGGTGAGCGGTATTGTGTTTGACCAGTGGGAGATCAACTGGATCGTCTTCCCGTTAACGGGCATTCTGTTTGGGGTGTTCAGCTCGGTCTACAATATGTTCAAGAAAAAAGATGCTGCCTGACCCTGCTGTCCACGATTTGCCACATAACGTTAACACAAAAGGTGACATTGCTCATGTTCTCTCCCTGCGGATAGGTGGTAATATGAAGGCATTTATTCCCCTTATGATAACCGTGCAAGAGCCTGTACCGGGGTGATTTGAAGCCCCGTTACAGCCTCTTGCTTCGCTGCTTTACAGTGACAGAATAACGGACGGTGACAGAAGAGTGTGTTTCTTTTTGGAGCCGGGTGTGGGCATGAATGCCGTCTATTACCTTTCGGCGGCCAATCAGAGAGACTCGGAGGATGACAGGGATGGGTAAAACAACCGGATTTATAGAATATCAGCGGCGCACGCCTGCTGAATGCGAGCCGCTGGAGCGGATTAAGAACTGGAATGAATTCTCGGTTCCGATGGAGGAAGAACAGCTGCGTGAGCAGGGTGCCCGCTGTATGGATTGCGGAACACCGTTCTGCCATGTCGGGCGTATGTTGTCAGGGATGGCCAGCGGCTGTCCGCTGCATAATCTGATTCCAGAGTGGAATGACATGGTCTACCGCGGCAACTGGCAGGTTGCGCTGAAGCGCCTGCATAAGACGAATAACTTCCCGGAATTTACAGGACGCGTCTGCCCAGCGCCTTGTGAAGGCTCTTGCACAGTAGGGAAGAACGGTGATTCGGTAACGATTAAATCGATCGAAAAAGCGATTCTAGATAGAGGATTCGCGGAAGGCTGGATTGTTCCTGAGCCGCCGCTTACCCGGACAGGCAAGAAGGTTGCCGTCGTCGGCTCCGGCCCTGCCGGGCTGGCCTGCGCTGCCCAACTGAATAAGGCGGGACACAGTGTAACGGTGTATGAGCGGGCTGACCGGATCGGCGGACTGCTGACCTACGGTATTCCGAACATGAAGCTGGATAAGAAGAAGGTGCAGCGCCGGGTGGATCTGCTGGCAGCGGAAGGCGTTACCTTCGTCACCCGGACTGAGATCGGCCGGGATATTACAGCCGCACAGCTCCAGGAGGAGAATGATGCGGTGGTTCTCTGCGGCGGTTCTACGAAGGCGCGCGACCTGCCGCTGGAGGGCCGGGAGCTGCGCGGCATCCATCAGGCAATGGAATTCCTGACGCTGAATACGAAGAGTCTGCTGGATTCCGGGCTGGAGGATGGAGAATACCTGTCGGCGGCAGGCAAGGATGTGGTCGTCATCGGCGGCGGAGACACGGGAACAGACTGTGTAGCGACCTCCATCCGCCACGGCTGCCGCAGCGTGATTCAGCTGGAGATTATGCCGCAGTCGCCATTGACCCGCCAGCCGGGCAATCCTTGGCCGGAATGGCCGAAGGTGCTGAAGGTGGACTACGGACAGCAGGAGGCAGCTTCTCTATATGAAGAAGATCCGCGCCGCTATCTGGTGAATACTAAGCGTTTTGTGGGCGATGTGGATGGCCATGTACAGGAGCTGCACACGGTGCGCATTGAATGGAAGCGCACGGAAGACGGGCGGATGGCGCCGGTCGAAGTACCAGGCAGCGAAGAGGTGATCCCGGCGCAGCTCGTGCTGTTGGCGCTGGGCTTCACCGGGCCGGAAGAAACGGTGCTGGGACAGCTTGGCATAGAATGCGATGAGCGTTCCAACGTTAAGGCAGAGTTCGGCGCGCAGGCAACGAATGTGGAGGGAGTCTTCACCGCCGGTGATATGCGGCGCGGCCAGAGTCTTGTGGTGTGGGCGATTAACGAGGGCCGCCAGGCTGCCCGCGAGGTAGACCGCTTCCTGATGGGCTCGTCCAATCTGCCTTGAGGCTGCTGATAAGTGAGTTTGAGTGTGGTGCTCCATTGTGAGACGCTCAGTCAAGCGATGTCCGTCAAGGAACGCCTGATAAGGTGTGTTCTGCCAAGTATGTCCCCCAAGAGACGCCCTTCCCGGGCGTCTTGCTTTGCGTTCCCCGCCTCAGCTGCTCGTTTATAGTTAGGATGCAGGTGGGGGGGAGCGTTCGCGGCTAATGTTGCACATAATGCAATTTCGAACCGGCAATAGGCGGGGTTCAGGCGGAATTGTTGCACAGAATGCAGGATTCAGCCTGTAATTTCGCCCGGAGGAGAAGGAATGCTGCTTTTCATGCAACATTTTTGTATTGGGCCTGTGGCTGTAAATAGGATGTTGCATTTTTGGCAGGATTTTGGCTGAGAGTTTCAACTAGTTTGGCAAAAAAGCGTTATAGTAGAAGTTAGTGACAGGTATATTCACAGAAAGGAAGCATCCACATGAAACTAATGTTCATTTCCGATATTCACGGATCACTGTACTGGCTGGAGGAGGTGCTGGCTAAAGCGGAGGAGGAGCAGCCGCACACGCTGGTTATACTGGGCGACTTTCTGTATCACGGGCCGAGGAATCCGCTGCCGGAGGGGTATAATCCGCAGGGGGTCGCCGACAGGCTGAATGCATACTGCCAATCTGGTAAATCGCTGGCGGCGGTAAGAGGTAATTGTGATGCTGAGGTGGATCAGATGCTGCTGCACTTCCCGATGATGGGCGACTATGTACTGATTCTGCATGAAGGCCGCAAAATCTACGCCACCCACGGGCATGGCTTCAGCATCGACCGCTTACCGGCGCTCTCCCCGCAGGATGTGTTTATTCAGGGGCATACGCATCTGCCGGTGGCAGAGGTGAGGGGCGGCATTAATGTGCTCAATCCCGGATCGATTGCGCTGCCGAAGGAGAACAACCCGAACTCTTACGGTGTCCTGGAGAATGGGGAATTTCTCATTAAAGACTTCAGCGGCAATATCCTCAAGCAAATCAGGCTGTAACAGATCTAACAGATTGAAAAAGCCAGTTCGGCTCTGCGATCCCTCTGGATATTTCCAGAGGGATTATTGCTGCGCAGCAATTGAGCCCACCGGCATATTCATGTATGATGGGTGAGGAGCTTTGCGGGCAGACAGTACAGCCCGGCTTCAAATATGAACAGCAGAGGTAACTAAATGATGCATCCACGTGATTTACACTATACAATGCCGGCCGAATGGGCCAAGCATGAACGGACCTTCATTTCCTGGCCGGTGAAGGACTCGATGGTACACCCTGATAATTATGAAGCGGTTAGCGGGGGCTATGCCGAGATTATCCGCGCGATTGCCGAATTCGAGCCGGTGACGGTGGTTGTTAACCCGGACGAGCTGGAGGCCGTTGAGCAATTGGCGCTTGGTGCTAATGTAACGCTGCTTCCGATCAAGCATAATGATGCCTGGCTGCGCGACAACGGTCCGACCTTCGTCGCTGGTCCGGACGGCAAGCTGGCCGGGGTCAACTGGAAGTTCAATGCCTGGGGCGGCAAATATTCGCCGTGGGATCTCGATGATGCGGTGGCACCGCAGATTCTTGAGCATCAGGGAATCACCAGATTCAATGCCCCGCTGGTGATGGAGGGCGGCTCCATTCATACGGATGGCGAGGGCACCCTGCTGACCACAGAGGAATGCCTGCTGAATACGAACCGTAATCCTGAGCTTAGCCGCGAAGAGATTGCTGATTATGTCAAGCAGTATACCGGGACCGAGTCCATCATCTGGCTGAAGCGCGGCCTCAGCGGGGATGAGACGGACGGGCATGTCGATAACATCGCTTGCTTCGCGGCACCGGGCAAGGTGATTATCCAGGTCTGCGAGGACCCGCAGGATGAGAACTATGCGATTACGCAGGAGAATCTGCGCATTCTGGAGCAGACGGTTGATGCCAAAGGCCGTAAGCTGGAGATTGTCCGCATTCAGCAGCCGCCCCGTGTAGATTTCGAGGGCAGCCGCCTGACGCTGAGCTATCTGAATTTCTATTTCGTGAACGGCGGAATCATCCTGCCGGTCTTCGGCGGTACAGCGGCTGAGACGGACAAGCTGGCTGAAGAGACGCTGGCCGGGCTGTTCCCAGACCGCCGCATCCGTACCGTTAACGGAATGGCCGTGATCGGCGAAGGCGGCAACGTGCACTGCACCACCCAGCAGATGCCTGCGGTGAATGGAGCTTAACGAAAAGCGAAAAGAAGCGGAGGGGAAATTTGGAACTGTAGGAGCGTTAGCGACCGCCTTTGTCACCGGATTTCAACCGCGGAGAGCGGATTAAATCAAGAAATCTGGGGACAACAGCGGCCGGAAGTCCAAATGTTCACCGCAGCGACGACCAAGCTTTGAGTTTTAAGTGTTATAAGTTCATATAAGGAGGAACAACCATGAGACAAGTAAAAGTAGCCGCGACGCAAATGAGCTGTTCCGGCGACATTGATGAGAATATCCGCAAGGCGGAGGCCCTGGTTAGAGAGGCTGCCGCACAAGGAGCGCAGATTATTCTGCTGCAGGAGCTGTTCGAGACGCCGTATTTCTGCCAGAAGGAGAAGTCGGATTACTATGCCTATGCTACAGAGCTTGAGCAGAACAAGGCGGTGAACCACTTCAAGGCGATCGCCAAGGAGCTTGCGGTGGTGCTGCCGATCAGCTTTTATGAGAAGAAGAACTATGCGCGTTACAACTCGCTGGCGGTAATTGATGCGGACGGAACCGTGATGGGCAAATACCGCAAGAGCCATATTCCTGACGGTCCAGGCTATGAAGAGAAATTCTACTTCAACCCGGGCGATACCGGCTTCAAGGTGTGGAATACCCGCTATGCCAAAATCGGAGTCGGCGTATGCTGGGACCAATGGTACCCGGAAGCTGCCCGGGTGATGAGCCTGATGGGTGCGGAGATTCTGTTCTACCCTACAGCCATCGGCTCGGAGCCGCAGGATGGGTCGATTGATTCCAAGGATCACTGGCAGACCTGCATGCTGGGTCATGCTGCCGCTAACCTGATTCCTGTCGTGGCCTCCAACCGGATCGGGAAGGAGACTGACGAGGATTCCAGCATTGATTTCTACGGCTCGTCATTCATCGCCGGTCCGCAGGGCAACAAGATTGTCGAAGCCGGACGGAATGAGCAGACCGTGCTGGTCAGCGAATTCGATCTGGATGCCCTTGAGGTAGGCCGGATTGAATGGGGGATCTTCCGTGACCGCCGTCCGGAGCTGTACCGGATGATTGCTTCCTATGACGGCGATTTAACCTTCTAAATTATGCGCTAATATATAGATTGACCATTCAGTAAGCAGCCAGAATGCTGCCGGAGCTCTCTCCGGGACATTTTGGCTGCTTTTTTGCATGAGATGTTACAGTATATCGATAATAGTGTCATATTATATTACACTAGTGGATAAAGTTAATTGTCATCATTGCTTTAATCTGATAAAATCTCCTTAAGTTATTTTACAAATAAGTAGGGGGATTGGAGAATGGGAATCCGGAAAACATGGGCGATGTCAGGTATGGTGGCACTCCTGGTCTTGGCAATAGCGGGTTGTGGCTCTGGTAATAATGCAGAAGGCGGCAGTTCGGACGGGAAGAGCCTCAAAATCGCTACCGATGCCAGCTATGCACCAATGGAGTATATGGATACCGATACAATCAAGGGCTTTGACATTGATTTCATCAAGGCGGTAATGGAGGAGGCCGGCGTCGATTACACGGTCACCAACACAGGCTGGGATACCATGCTGACCAGTGTGAAGCAGGGCACTGAATATCAGGCGGGTGTATCCTCGGTATCGATAACAGATGAACGCAAGGAAACCTATGACTACTCCATCCCTTATTTCGAATCTACGAACATGATCATGGTGAAGGAAGGCAGCGAGATCAAATCCGCCCTGGATCTGAAGGGGAAAAAGGTAGCGGTTCAGGCAGCTACGACAGCGGATGAGCTGATGAGCGGCATTATGGGCGTCGACAACGGCAACCTGAAGCGGTTCGACAGCAATGCGGTAGCGCTGATGGAGCTGAACGGCGGCGGCGCGGATGCGGTGGTCGCGGATATCGCCATCGTGAACGAATACATCAAGAACAATCCGAAGGAGAAGCTGACCGGCATTATCGACAAGGAGAATTTCGGCTCCGAGTACTACGGCATTCTGTATCCTAAGGGCAGTGAATGGAAGGAGAAGCTGGACCCGGCGATCAAGAAGGTCATCGAGAACGGCAAATATGCGGAGATCTACAAGGAATGGTTCGGCGAAGAGCCGGATACGGCGGCGCTTATGAACGCGAAGTAGCCTGAGAACCGGCAACAACCAAGCATGCGTAATGATTGCTATTGCGCGTGCTTCTTTTTTTGAGTAAGGCACATGCAGAAGAGAAGGGAAGAATTCTATGGATTTCAGATTCGACATCATCGTTCATTATTTACCGGTTTTGCTAAAAGGGACCTTGTTCACCATCGGCGTATCGCTGGTCTCCATCCTGTGCGGCTCCCTGCTGGGGCTGGTTATCGGCTTCGGTAAAATGGCGCCCAAGTGGTATTTCTGCTGGCCGTTCCATGCCTATATCAACATCTTCCGCGGTACGCCGCTCTATGTGCAGATTCTGATCGTCCACTTCGGGCTGATCCCGTTGTTCTATGGCAAAACCTACGCGCTGATGAGCGCATTCGTGGCGCTGTCACTCAATTCTGCTGCCTATTCTGCGGAGATCTTCCGCGCGGGTATACAGTCCATCGACCCCGGGCAGCGGGAAGCGGCCTTATCCCTCGGGATGACCCGGCGGCAGGCGATGCGCTTCATTATTCTGCCCCAGGCCATCAAACGGATGGTTCCCGCCTTCGGGAATGAATTCATCGTGCTGGTGAAGGACTCCTCGCTGCTGGCGCTGATTGCCGCCCCTGAGATTATGTACTGGAGCAATACCATGAAAGGCCAATATCTGCGGATCTGGGAGCCTTATCTGACCGCTGCACTGATCTATTTCATCCTTACTTATTCGCTCAGCAAGCTGCTTAATTATATCGAACGGAAGGTGTAACCCTATGGAACCGGTTATTTCAGTCAAGCATCTGCATAAATCATTCGGTGCCCATCAGGTACTGACGGATATCAGCGTCGACATTCACAGCCGTGAGGTTGTGGTGGTCATCGGGCCTTCTGGCTCGGGCAAATCGACCTTTCTGCGCTGCCTTAATCTGCTGGAGCAGCCGCAAGCGGGCGATATTATCACTCTAGGCACTTCCTTGATGGCCAAAAGCACAAGGATTAACGATATCCGTACCGAGGTGGGGATGGTCTTTCAGCAGTTCAATCTGTTTCCGCACCGTAAAGTGATTGAGAACATTATGCTGGCCCCGATGAAGGTGCGGAAATGGACGGCGGAGCAAGCGAGGCAGAAGGCGGTAGAGCTGCTGCAGAAGGTGGGCCTCAGCGAGAAGGCGGAGATGTATCCGGCCTCGCTCTCCGGCGGTCAGGCCCAGCGGGTGGCGATTGCCCGGGCGCTGGCAATGGAGCCGAAGATCATGCTGTTCGACGAGCCGACGTCGGCTCTGGACCCCGAGATGGTGGGCGAGGTGCTGGCGGTCATGAAGGAGCTGGCCCGTGAGGGGATGACCATGGTTGTGGTGACTCATGAGATGGGCTTCGCCCGCGAAGTGGGAGATCGGGTGCTTTTTATGGAGCAAGGGTCCATAGTCGAGCAGGGTACGCCCGAGCAGCTGTTCGGCAGCCCGTCGCATGAGCGCACACGGGAGTTTCTGTCCAAGGTACTGTGAGAACCGCCCAAAGTAGAATATTGTTATTTAATCGGTTATATTAGAAGAGTAAGAAATAGGCAATAAGTCCATGAATGAATAGCTGCCCAGGGTGGCGGGGAGGAGGCTCGGGGATATCTTTTTTTATAATTCCATAATGATAGAAGGAGAATACGATGAGCACATTCAAAAATTGGCTGAATACCACCAAAAACGGACTGACGGATCAAGTGAAGAAATTTAAAAATAAAGACTTTATGAACGCGGTAGTAGCAGGCTGCGCGCTGGTGGCTGCGGCTGACGGCAAGATTGAGGAATCCGAGAAGAATAAGATGGCAGGATATATGAATCTCAGCAATGAACTCAAGGTATTTGACATGAGAGATGTCATCACCCAGTTCAATTACTATGTAAGCAACTTCGAGTTCTCGCCGGAGATCGGCAAGCAGGAAGCGCTTAAGGCCATCGGGAAGTTTAACGGCAAACCGGAGGTTGGACGCTTAATCGTAGGCGTATGCTCGGCGATTGGTGCAGCGGACGGCGACTTCGATGAGCATGAGAAAGCGGTTGTGCGGAATATCTGCAATGTACTGGGACTCAGCCCAAGTGAATTCAGCCTGTAAGTACAGGCTGGATTTTATTTGCTAATGACTGAAACTTTAGGCGATTCACCGCCGTATCACTGATGTAACACCCGCAAGGCATACTTCTATCTGGAAACGGAGGTACTTCAAGTTGGCTGGAATTAATCTGGTAAAAGGTCAGAAGATCGATTTAACCAAAGGCAATGCCGGGCTGTCTAACGTAATTGTAGGGCTGGGCTGGGACCCTGCCGAACCTTCGAGAGGCTTCTTCGGAATCAAGAAACAGGCGAATATCGACTGCGATGCTTCAGCGCTGCTGCTGAATGAGAACGGCAAGCTAACGAACAAGCTGAACCTCGTCTGCTTTCACAACAAACAGAATGCGAATAACTCTGTAGTCCACTCGGGAGATAATCTGACGGGTGAGGGAGACGGGGACGACGAACAGATCATGGTGAATCTGAAGCAGATTCCTGCGGATGTCCATAAGGTCCTTGTAGTGGTTAATATCTATGATGCGGTGAACCGCAAGCAGGATTTCGGCATGATCAAATCTGCGTATATCCGCATTATTAATGCGGCAGGCAATGCAGAATTGGTTAAGTTTAATCTGACAGACAATTATACAGGCTTCACGGCACTGATCTGCGGCGAGCTGTACCGTCATGGCGATGAGTGGAAATTTGCAGCCATCGGTGAAGCAGCCCACGCCGCGCATATCAATCAGCTGGCAGAACGCTACATCTAAATCTAAATCCAATTTAAGAAAAGAGGGCTCTATTCATGGCTATTAACTTATCCAAGGGACAAAAAATCGATTTAACCAAAACGAATCCAGGCTTGTCCAAAATCACAGTCGGCCTCGGATGGGATACGAATAAATATGATGGCGGCAAAGACTTCGACCTTGATGTGTCTGTGTTCCTGACCGATGCCAGCGGTAAAGTGGGCAAGGAGTCCAACTTCATCTTCTTCAACAACAAGCAGAACGAGAACGCCTCCGTTGTTCACACCGGCGACAACCGTACAGGTGAAGGTGACGGGGATGATGAGCAGGTTCAGGTAGACCTGCAGAATATCCCGGCTGATGTGGACAAAATTGCGTTCACGATAACCATCTATGATGCAGAAGGCAGAAGCCAGAACTTCGGACAAGTCTCCCGTTCTTATGTGCGTATCGTCAACGATGCGAACAGTGAAGAGCTGATCCGCTTTGACCTGGGTGAAGATTTCTCCGTTGAAACAGGCGTAGTTGTCGGTGAATTGTACCGTAACGGTGCAGAATGGAAATTCAATGCGATTGGCAGCGGCTACAAGGACGGTCTGGCTGGCCTGACACGTGATTACGGCCTGCAATAAGCCCGGCGGCTCCGGGAAATAAATCTGTAATGAAAGAGGGTTTTCGAAAGTGACGATCAGTCTTTCCAAAGGACAGCGGATTGATCTTACCAAGACCAATCCGGGTCTGACGAAGGTAATTGTAGGTCTGGGCTGGGATACAAACAAGTACAGCGGCGGACAGGATTTCGACCTCGATGCTTCAGCATTCCTGCTGCATGAGGACGGCAAAGCCAAAAGCGAAAATGACTTTGTATTCTATAACAATCCAAGCGGCGGTACAGGCTCTGTAACCCACACAGGCGATAATCGTACTGGTGAAGGCGATGGCGACGATGAGCAGATTATCGTAGACTTCAGCTTGGTGCCTGCGAATATTCAGCGGATCGGGATCACGGTTACGATCTATGATTATGAGGCCCGGGCGCAGAACTTCGGACAAGTCTCCAACGCTTTTGTCCGCGTTGTAGATGCATCCAGCGACCGTGAGGTTCTGCGGTTCGATCTGGGCGAGGATTTCTCCACCGAGACGGCTGTAGTCTTCTGTGAATTCTACCGCCAGGGGGCGGATTGGAAATTCCAGGCGATCGGCAGCGGCTTCGCCGGCGGACTAAGCGCATTATGCAAGAACTACGGGCTGGACGCGCAATAAGAGCTTCAAAGGCGGGATCATCATCGATCCTGCCCTTTTTATACACAAAATCTGATAAGTTGCACTCTTATCCATGTATAAAGGTGGCGTAAGAATGAGTACAGAAGTAGTCAAAGGACAGAAAGCAGATCTGACCAAAGGGAACCCGGGACTCCGCAGCATTACGGTTGAGATCGGGTGGAAAGCTCCGTCTTCCATGGATATTGATGCTTCCGCATTCCTGCTTGGAGCTGGCGGTAAAGTGGGCAGTGACGACGATCTGATCTTTTACAATAACCCGTCTACTCCCTTTATCACCTATAAAGATGTACCGGGTACAGCTTCGGGCGGACTGAAGCGGTTCGAGGTCTCGCTGGAGCGGATTCCGGCAAACATAGTGAAGATTGCCTTCACGCTTACTCTGTATGACGGAGAAAAACGCAAGCAGATGTTCGGACAAATGAGTGAAGCGGAGTGCCGGATCGTGAATCAGGCGACAGGTGCGCAGCTTCTGCGGTGTAACCTCGGAAATCAGTTCTCTGTGGAAACGGCTGTTGTAGTTGGAGAATTATATAGACATGGCGAAGGATGGAAATACAGTGCGATTGTTGCGGGCTTCTCGGGCGGGCTTAAGGCACTATGCGGGAACTATGGCATAGAAGTAGAGGACGAGCCTGCTCCGGCAGCGAAGCCGCCGGAACAGACGCCGCCGGCACGCCCGCCGCTTCAGGTGCCGCCGCCCCGTGCGGAGTCATCCAGACCGAATATTGTGATTCCGCCACCGCCTGTACCTGCACCGGCACCGCCTAAGCAGGAGGCAGCTCCCGCACCGGCGCTGAATCTCAATCTGAAGAAGATTGAGCTGAAGAAGAAGGGCGATTCGATTAACCTGAAGAAATCGGCCTCCGGACTGGGTGAGCTGCTGATTAATTTGAACTGGAACCAGAAGCAGGGCGGAGGACTGTTCAGCCGTAACAAGGGCGGGGTGGACCTGGATCTTGCATGTCTGTATGAGCTGAAGAACGGCAGCAAAGGCGTGGTACAGGCACTGGGCAATGCGTTCGGCAACCTCCAGCAGCCGCCTTACATCATGCTTGATGGAGATGACCGGACCGGCTCCGTAACATCCGGCGAGAATCTGCGTATAAACGGAAGTAAGGTAGCCCAGATCGAACGGATTCTGGTGTTTGCCTTTATTTACAAAGGAGTTACCAATTGGTCTGAGGCGGATGGAGTGGTTACCCTGAAGCAGGATGGAGGACCGGATATTATCGTGAATCTGGACGAGCATAACAACCGTAAAGGCATGTGCGCCATCGCGCTGATCCGGAATGTGGAGGGCGAGACCTTCAGTATTGAACGGCTCGTGCAATATTTCAGCGGTCACAGAGAGATGGATGAGGCTTATGGCTGGGGGCTTCGCTGGGTAGCGGGAAGCAAATAATTTGATATTACCGGAGGCGCAAGTGGAATGGACTGGTTCAGTGATTTTTTTAGGAGTATCGGTGAGAATTACGGGCATTTCTTCTCATGGAGTGATATTGCAGGGACGCTATCCGACCCTGTCAGCTGGGGGATTATCGGAAGTCTGATTCTGCTGGAGGGTCTGTTGTCCGCTGATAACGCGCTTGTACTGGCGGTCATGGTTAAGCACCTGCCGAAGGAGCAGCAGCGTAAGGCTTTGTTCTACGGGATACTAGGTGCTTATTTATTCAGATTCCTGGCGATTGGTCTGGGGACCTATCTCGTCAAATTTACGCTGGTTAAGGTGCTTGGGGCTTTGTATCTCTTCTATATTGCCTACAAAGGGTTGTTCAAGGGCAGCGGTGAAGATGGCGAGGTTAAGAATAAAGGCGCCTCTTTCTGGAAGACGGTCCTCCTGGTTGAATTAATGGATATTGCCTTCAGTATTGACAGCGTGGTAGCAGCATTCGGTCTTAGTTCTGAAGTCTGGGTACTCTTCCTTGGCGGTATTCTCGGCGTACTGATGATGCGCGGTGTAGCTCAGGTGTTCCTCAAGCTGATCGCAAGATATCCTGAACTGGAACAAACGGCATTCCTGCTTATTGCACTGATTGCCGGTAAAATGCTTGCCGGAGCCTTCGGCTATGAATTGCCGCATGTCATTTTCTTCGGTATTCTAATTGCGGTGTTTGCAGGTACTATCGTGTATAGCGCAAGCAAACGCAAGAAGGCTGAGAACCACAAGGCCTGATTGATCTGCATGCTTCATCTCTTTATCCTTTATAGCAGTGCAGGAAGGCGCGGGGTTCACGGGAAGGGTGGACTCCGGCACGCCTTTCGGGTAATCGTAATAGGTTTATAGCATGGCCTTTGCTTGGGTTCAAATAAAGCCGGATACCGTCCCCGAGAGGACGGCATAGCTGGTTCTGCTCGCAGCCAAAGGCCATTTGTATTGTGCTGGCACAACATTAAGGGGGAAGGGCCTTGAGATATTTCGATTACCTCACACAAGAACAGGAAGCCTCATTATTCCATGTTCCGCCGGTTTCATTTGATCATACTACCCGCAAGGATTTACTGGCTTATGCCGTCGGAGCAGCCCTTTATATGCCGGCCACCCGTGCCAGTGTTGCCGAAGATATTATTAAGCTGAGAGCCTCGGGGCTTATTACGGTAATCATAGATTTGGAGGATGCCATCGGGGACGGTGAAGTGGATTATGCCGAAGAGTCCATCGTCAGGCATCTGGCGTTTCTATCCGCTTATGCGGAGAATGAGCCAGACCAGCGCGGCAGTCTTCCGCTGCTGTTCATCCGCGTACGTAACCCTGCACAGCTGAGAGACCTGATTTTCCGGCTGGGATCATTAATTACCATGCTGACCGGCTTCGTCTTCCCCAAATTCTCCGTAGAGAACGGTACGGATTATTTCGAGGCTATTGCCGATTACAATGACACACGCAGCTATTCCGCACCGGTGCTGTACGGGATGCCGATTCTGGAGAATGCGCCGATTATCTACAGGGAGAGCCGGATGGATACTCTGCTTGGGGTCCGGGATCTGCTCGGGCAATACCGCGGGTATGTGCTGAATGTCCGGATCGGAGCAACGGATTTCTCCAGCCTGTTCGGACTGCGGCGCAGCCCGGATATCAGCATCTATGATCTGACACCGATCCGCGACTGCATGTCGGATATTATTAACGTATTTGGCCGTGTGGAGGAAGGATACGTGATCTCGGGTCCTGTTTGGGAGTATTTTGCCAGCAAGGGGCACCGGGTCCTCCGCCCGCAGCTGCGGGAGACGCCCTTCGAGGATACCTACGGCAAGCATGGACGCGAGATGCGCAACAGCTTCATCTCAAGCTCCATGGACGGGCTGATCCGGGAAGTGATTCTGGACAAGGAGAACGGCATTGTGGGCAAAACCATTATCCACCCCTCCCACCTCAGACCCGTGCAGGCCATGTATACCGTAATGCATGAAGAGTATGTGGACGCCTTAAGTATTGTAGACAGCAACGATGGCAGCCGCGGCGTGTTCAAGAGTGAATACTATAACAAAATGAATGAAATCAAGCCTCATTTGAACTGGGCCAGACGAATTTTATTACGATCTCAAATATACGGGGTGTTACATGAACAACAGCATTTTGTCGGATTACTACCCGAGAACGAATACACACACGTTTAATATCGTCGAGAATCTGCAGGTTACGGTAACAGAAACCTCGAATCCTTTTCATATGCCTGTGGAGTCTTTGTTCTCCATGGCTGCACGAATCAATAAGAAGCGCTCCTTCCTGTTCGTCAGCAAAGTCCTTGGCAAGCATATTCCCGTAGGACCGTATACCCCGCTGCTCAGCGGAGCGGCACTCGCCTTGCTTCTGTATCTGGAGATGGGCGCGGATACTGCTGACCGGGAGGTTATTGACCCGCTGATGAACCAGGCCGTTCATGGTCTGATCCATCCTGAGGTTGCGGAAGAAGCTTGCCATGCGCTGCTTGCTGCGCGTCTGGTTCTGCCGCAGCCGGTCCTGTTCATCGGATTCGCCGAAACCGCTACCGCCTTGGGCCATAGCATGTATAATGCGTTCGCCGGCGGGGCGTCTTATATTCATACCACACGAGAGCTGATTCCTGAGCTGGAATCGGTGGTCACCTTTGAAGAGGAGCATTCCCACGCCGTAGATCATCTCTGCTATGCCCTGAATGCTGAGCTGTTATCGGGAACAGAGCCGATTGTGCTGGTGGATGACGAGATTACGACAGGTAATACGGCGATTAATACAATCCGGGACATCCAGTCCAAATTCCCGCGCAGGGACTATGTAGTGGCCTCTCTCTTGGACTGGCGGAGTGAAGCTAATATTCAGGCTTACCGCGATCTGGAGCAGGAGCTGGGGATACGGATAACCGCTCTATCCCTGCTTCAGGGAAGCATCAAGGTTGAGGGAATCCCGCTGTTGCAGCCTGCAGCCGATAATGGAACCGCTGCTTCCACGGACGCAGAGCTTGTAACCACTTATGTATTCGACGGTTTAGAGCGGCTTCCGGTAACCTCAGCGGATGGGCAGGGCGTGATCAATCCAGCGCCATATCTGAAGCACAGCGGCCGCTTCGGCCTGGAGTCTGCGGATAATGCGCAGATAGATGCAGGGGTAAGCCGCGTGGCCGGGCAGCTCCGGGGACTGCGTGAAGGTGCCCGTACGCTGGTGATGGGCGTAGGCGAGTTCATGTATCTGCCGATGCGGATCGCCGCAGAGATGGGAGAGGGCGTGTTGTATCAGTCCTCGACCCGCAGTCCGATCCATCCCGAGCGGCGTGCGGATTACGGCGTGCACAGCGCCGCTGCCTATCCGTCCGCAGGCGATACGGAGATCACGAATTTCATCTATAATGTGGACCCCGGCCAGTATGACGATATCTTCGTCCTGCTGGAGCGCGGGGTGCCCCGGCAGCGGATTGCGCCGATGACGGATATTTTACAGAGGCTGGCGGGCAATAAGGTACATCTTGTTGTGCTAAGCCCAGAACCAGATACGGGAGGCTCAGGGCTATGAAGGGAATAGATATCGAAGCCATTCACAATAGAATAATATCTCCTCCGGTGCCACTGGGCAGCTATCCTGCTTCCGACGTTACCTTCCTGCTCAAGGATCTGAGCAATGTATCCCTGGAGCGGGGAACGGCCGAGCGGGAGGAAGCGATCCAGTCCGGCGTGCATTATTCGGAGATGCTTCCGGTGGAATACCAGCCGACGGAGCAGTATATCGAATTGTTTCATGAGACGCTGCAGCAGACTGCGGGGAAGGTGGCGCTGGCTGTAGCTGTGGTGTCCGAGATGATTGTTGCCCGGCGGGGAACGGCGAATACCGTACTGGTCTCGCTGGCGAGAGCGGGCACTCCGATCGGGGTACTGATCAAACGTTATATTCTTGAGAAATATGGAGCGGACCTTCCGCATTACAGCATCTCCATTATCCGTGGTAAGGGGATTGATGAGAATGCGGTGCTCTATATGCTGCAGCAGCATGGAGGGGATGCCGGGCTGCAATTCATCGATGGCTGGACCGGCAAGGGGGCCATCCGGCAGGTGCTGATAGAGGCCTGCGAGAGTATGCATAAGAAGTATGGCATTACGCTAAATGATGATCTGGCGGTACTTGCAGATCCCGGTCACTGCTCGGGAACCTACGGCACCCGGGAGGATTATCTGATTCCAAGCGCCTGCCTGAACTCTACGGTATCCGGGTTGATGAGCCGTACGGTACTCCGGGATGATCTGATCGGGCCTGAGGAATTCCACGGGGCCAAATTCTACAAGGAATGGCTGGACAGTGATCTGTCCAACGTATTCGTTGAAGCAATTACTCCGTATTTCGCGGAAGTAGCGGCAGAGGCACTGGCACAGGCTGCGGAGATGCTGGAGCATCCGCCGGAGATTACCTGGCAGGGGCTGGCCGATATCCGCAGTATCCAGGATACCTTCGGCATAGATAATATCAATCTGGTGAAGCCCGGAGTGGGGGAGACGACGCGTGTGCTGCTGCGCAGAGTGCCCTGGAGAATCCTTGTCGACAGGCTGGACAATCCCAACCTGCGGCATATTCTGCTGCTGGCTGAGGACCGGGGCGTGCCGGTAGAGGTCTATCCCGGACTGACCTACTCCTGCTGCGGAATCATCAAGCCGCTGAAAGGGGAGAGTGAATGATCTACGCCAGCGATCTGGACCGCACACTGATCTACTCTCTTAGCGCGATAGGCGTTCCTGAGGATACCCCCGGTCTGGTTCCTGCAGAGGTTGTTGACGGCAGGACGGTATCGTATATCTCACAGCAGGCTCTGGCTACACTGAAAGAGCTGGCAGCGAAGATTGTCTTCATGCCGGTGACTACACGTACGATTGCCCAGTACCGGCGGATTAACCTGTTCCAGGAGACGGTCATTCCGGATTATGCCATTACCAGCAATGGCGGCAATATTCTTGTGAACGGGGTAGTGGACAACGATTGGCGGACGGCTGTCGGCAGAGCGGTGGAACGCGGCTCCGCTGCGGCGGAAGAAGCTGAACGCATCGTACGCGCTGTTGTGCGGGAAGAATGGATCATTAGCCGGAGGTATTGCGATGAGCTGTTCTATACGTTCGTGGTTCACCGGGATTCGCTGCCGCTGGAGGAGATTGCCCGGATGGCGCAGCGGCTGGGTGAGCTTGGCTGGAGAGTATCCCTGCAGGGGCGCAAGCTCTATATCGTGCCGGAGGCGGTGAACAAAAGCGATGCCATTCTCCATGTCCGCCGTACCGTGCATTCAGAGCCGATGGTCGCCTCCGGCGACTCTCTTCTGGACAAGAGCCTGCTAGCCGCCGCCGACTATGCCATAGCTCCTTGCCACGGAGAAATATTTGCCGAGCAGCAGGCGGGTTTAGTACACTTAGAGTATCCGTTTACTGAGCGGCAGGGGGTATTCGCCGCGGATGAGATTATGCAGTATGTTCACAGGATTTATACACATTTGACAGCATTGGGAGTTGGACCGCCACCATGAAAAAGGTAAATATATATTTCAACCGCTGGTTCTCTGTTGCCTATCACTACATGAATCTCATCCGGGGCAATGAAGACGGCGTTCCGGTGCAGATCTTCGCCACCCACCCGGATATCCACCACATGTCGCTGCAAGGCGCGGATGTGGCCGGAACCGAGCCGGCGCTCGAAGGCATTGAATATGTGCAGTTCTGTGTGGACTTCTGCCGCCGGAACGAGATAGATATCTTCATCCCCCGGCTGCATATGCTTGATATCGCGCTGCACGCTTCGCTGTTCGATGAGATCGGGACGAAGGTGCTGGTCTGCCGTGATCTGGATCTGCTGGAGATGATCATGGACAAAGGCAAGTTCTATGAGAGTGTGAAGACCACCGGGATTATGACGATTCCTGATTATCATGTGGTTAGTAATGCGCAGCAGTTCAGGGAAGCTTATGAAGACCTCGCAGCCAAAGGACACAAGGTCTGCTTCAAGCCTACCGAGACGGAAGGCGGACTCGGATTCCGGATCATAGATAATGACCGCAGTCCCGTGGAGGAGCTGTTCGGCCATGTGACTCCGCTGATCTCCTTCGAGGAGGCTTACCGCATCCTTGATGAAGCCGGGAGCTTCCCTAACCTGATGGTGATGGAGCTGCTGGAGGGCTATGAATATAGTATTGATTGCCTGTCGGATGAGAAGGGCAGGCTGCTGGCTGCAGTGCCCCGCCGGAAGGCAGGCGGCCGCCTGCGGTTGATGGAGTATATCCCGGAGCTTGCGGAGGTGGCCCGCAGGGTGGCTGAGACGTACCGGATTCCGTTCAATTTCAATATCCAGATGAAATACAGCGGCGGCGTCCCCAAGCTCCTGGAGATTAATCCGCGGATGTCCGGCGGCCTGCATATCTCCTGTCTGTCCGGAATCAATTTCCCTTATCTGGCTGTCAAAAGCGCGCTCGGCGGCGAGGTTCTGCCTGCATCGTTCGAGCATAACGTCCTGGCCAGCCATGTCGAGCAGCCGCTGATTATGAGAATAAACGGAGAATCCGTCATTACGGATTCCGTGAATTGAGCGTGTAGCATTCACGCTCATAAGAGGTGAGAAGGAATGCAAGCTAAATTCAAAGTACTGGCGTATGCCGGTGCCGGTTATGTTGTAGCCGTGCTGACCAGCGGCTTCCTGCCTGAGCTGGTCTCGCTGCTGCTTCCGGTGATCGGGGCAGCACTTGCAGTGCCGGAGCTCAGGCGCACCAGAGTGAATCTTCCGGTGGAGGTGATCCCTGCCGGACAGGAGCCGAAGGCCATTCCTGCGGTATCTTCCTCAGCGCCGCAGGCTTCGTCTGCTGCCGCTGCTGCTCCTGCAGCTGCGGCGGGACAGGCCTCCCCGGCCCATCCGGGAGCCGGGCACAGGGAGGAAATACAGATCGGGGCAGAGTTCGCCCCGGTGGTGGAGTATCTCGGAATCCTGGAGGATATGATTATCTCCGAAGGGCAGAAGGATACGCTGGACAATGAGATAGTCGAGAAGTCGCTGGCGCTGTTCGCCAGACTGCAGCGCGTTATTCCGCTGCTGCAGGAGCTGGGCAACGGCGAGATCAACCATACCGTCCGCAGGCTGGTGCTGAAGGACCTTAATGGAGTAATCAACCCGTTCCTGCGCCTGGGCGGCGAAGCCAAGACAAAAAACCGGAGAATGCTGCTGAACGGTCTGCGTGATGTCGATGCCAAAATTTCCGATATTGCGTCCACGATCGAGCACAAAGACCTGATGGAACTTCAGACCAAGGCGGAACTGATACATCAGCGATATAGCAGTTCCGAATTATAGGAGGAGGAGAACCATGTCTACGCAGTTAATTGAGCTTAGAAAAGAAGATGAGCAGAAGGTAGTTCAGGAGGCTTCCCAGTTAATTGAACAGGTAGCCAAGACAGACACGGTGGCGCTGGATTCCCTGATGGATGACATCGGGAAGCTTGGGGTGAAGACACAGGAGAAGGCAGGCCAGACGCTGAAGCTGCTGGACCGCCCCGTCAATGACCTGATGAGCGGCAAGCGGGTGGAAGTGCCCAATATGATTATGAAGCTGCGGGGTGAGTGCGAGACCCTTCAGCAGAGCAAGAATGTCAGCTTCTTCGGCAAAATGCTGCGCAAAAGCCCGCTTAAGAATTATGTCTACAAATATCAGTCGGTCCGCACCAACATTGATGCCATTATCACCGGTCTGCGTGACGGCCGGGATACGCTGGAGGAGAGCATCGTCAACATGCGCCAGCTGAAGCGCACCTCCATGGAGGAGATCTATAACCTCCAGACCAAGATCGCCTTCGGCAACAAGCTGAAGGAGCTGTTCGAGGTTGAGATCGCCAAGCCTGAGAATGAATTCCGCAAAGCGTATCTGGAGCGCGGGCTGCGCAAGGTTATGGTGCGGATTCAGTCCATGACCGAGATGATTCTGCTCTACAATCAGGCGATTGCGGCAACGGATATCATCAATGACAATAATGACAAGCTGATTGATTCCGTAAACAACGCGATTGATAAGACCTCTAACCTGATCACCGTCTCGGCGATGATTGCCATGTCCCTGGCAGATCAGGAGAATGTTATCAATGCGGTGGAAGCCACGAATAAGACCATCGAGGACCAGTTCAAGGAGAATGCGCGGCTGCTGCGCACGACGACCGAGAAGACCACGGAGCTGCTCTCCAAGCCGTCCATGTCCCTGGAAGCAGTCAATCAGGCCATTGGCGACCTGCTCAGCGCCCTGGATACCTCGGAGCAGTCCAACCGGCGGATCATCGAGAGCTGTCAGGACTATACGTCCAAAATGACCACCATCAACACCCAGCTGAACAACCGGCTCGGGCTTAACGAAGGCTCACAGCCGCAGGCTTTGAAGCAGGCGGAGAACGGGCTGAGCAGCTTTTTGAATTAAGGGTTTAAATCTGCACCCATACAATAGCCTGAATAATGCACCAAGCCTGCTGAGATGGATTCGGCGGGCTGTTTTTGTTGTTAAATTTCTAATTTACTAATATATTCCGGTGAGATATTATGAGGTGGGTTCAGTCGTACATTCAGGGGGAGAATATTGATGGTCAGGAAGTTAACAGGAATATTGGCAGGTATGGTTGGAGCGGGGATGCTATTCGGTTCTATGGGGACAGCGGCAGCCGAGTCTACAGTGATAAAGGATTATGAGGGACATTGGGCCCAGCAAACGATTCAGAGCTGGCTGGATAACGGCTGGCTTAAAGGCTTCGGGGATGGATCGGTTAAACCGAACCAGACCATAACCAGAGCGGAGTTCATGACGCTCATCAACCGTTCTTATCATTTTACGGAACAGAGTAAGGTGAAATTCACCGATGTGCCGTCTACCAGTTGGGCGTATAGCGAGGTTGTGAAGGCCGTAGCGGCTGGATATATCCAGGGCTTCAACAATGAGATGCGCCCGAATGCTCCGGTTAACCGACAGGAAGCGGCAGTTATAGTCACTAAGCTGCTGAAGCTCAGCGCCGGTGATACAGAGGTCTTGAAGGGTTTCAGTGATGCGGGCCAGATGGCATCCTGGAGCAAGGGGAGTATTGCAGCAGCAGTCACAGCTAAGGTGCTTAAAGGGTATCCGGATGGAACCTTTGGGCCCGTCAAAGCCCTGACCCGTGCAGAATCCTTAGCGCTGATTGATGCGGCAGTCTCTCGAACGGGTCAATCTGCACAGGGAGTGGCGACGCCTGCTCCAGCCGTAACACCATCGGCTACTCCAGTAGCTACAGCTACACCAACTGCAACTCCTGCTGTAGCTGCGGGAGGAAGTGGTGGTGGTAGTGGCGGCGGTGGTGGTGGTCCTCAGGTGACGCCAACCCCGGCTCCGGCGGCAACACCAGCGCCGGTTCCAACACCGACACCGAGCCCGGAACCTGTTAATGAATTACCGGTCAAAGAGCTTCCGGCTCTGGATATCAGCATCACCTCCCGCCCTGACGATTCAGTTACGAATGCGGTTTATCTGGAAGTTGATTATAGCAGGGTGATTGGCAGCACTATCCATCTAAATGACCAGATAACTTATTATGTAACCGCGAAGCCGATTGGCTCTAGAGATCTCTACTGGGAGCTTACCAATCTCCAGTACGCTTCAATTAGTACGGGGTACTCATTGAAGGCGCTCACATATACCGGTGTTTCGATTCCGGCGAGCAGGGTTGGAACAGCAGGCGATAAATATGTCTCGGTTGTGGTACGGAATTCATCTAATGAAGTGACCGGATTCTATACTCAAAAGGTGAATTTGCAGCCCTCAGTTACTGAGGCCTCTAACAGTATGATGTTACTGCACAGTGGTGTGACTATTACCCAGGAGAAATTCAACACCGTGTCTTCCCAAGTATATTATCGCGACACTATTGATGTGGAAGAGGCTGCTCTGCAATTTGGCGGAAGAGCAGTGGGATATACAATTACCCCGAAGTACTATAGGGACAGTAAACTGAATTTGGAATTGAATGATATCATTCATGCTTCGCGTAAAGTGTACAGAGATGGCTGGGTCAGTGCGGTTGATGCCACAGTATCCTCTAATGCAGCAGTAGGTGCTTCATCACCGGGCTATATCCCGTTTTCCTATGAAACGTTATTTAATTTCAAAACCTATAACGAAGACGCATACACCATTGTTTTCCTCGATTCTGAGATGAAGGCGTTGGGTTATTACACCGGCAAGGTGATGCTTGACACAGACCTGAAATTAGAAGCTGCCATGAAAAGAATCGACGAGCTTCCTTCGAATGTTACTTTAACGGATGAAGATGCAGTTAACAGGGCTTATAGAGCCTACTTGCCTTTTGATGATTCTTTCAATTGGGGAGAACGAAAGACTAAGCTTAATTATGCTGTATCAGCTCTTATGGACGCAAAGAAATCGGGACCGCTACAGAATATGGATCTGGTTCAATCTGTAATTGTTGATGGATATAATCAATTCAACGGCAAAACAATAAGAATGAATTTGATGGGGTTCCCGGAAGAGATGAAGGAAAGCGTAGGCAGCTTCTCGTATTACATTACAGCCAATCCTGTTCGTGCAGAAGATTTAGCACAACCAAGCCCTTATGGGGAATTTGATTTTGCTGACATTCATTCAGTAGTTCTTCCGGTGACAGATAAGAGCGGACCGAACTACGTTACTGTGGTCTATTATAATAAGGCGGGGCAAGCAATACGTTATACCACCAAGCTGGTAGATTTCTCGTCGAAGCGGCCCGTGTGGGACGGAACGGCGGCACAGATTGGGGATGGAGTTAAGCTGGTCCGGGATTATAATAACGGTACCCGTATAGACTATGTATCTGTAAAAGATTATCAGAAAACGCATCCCGAGGCGGTCTATTTCACAGTGACCTCTAAATCAGCGTTGGCAGCAGCTAAGCAAGAATTCACTGCAGAATCCGCAGTGAAGTATTTAAATGATTACTGGAATACTAACAGTATCTATCCTTATGAGCGAATTCAGTTATCTGATGATGCGGCGCGGAACGGACAACCGGAAGACTACATTATCCTGTTCTATGATGCTAATGATAAGGTGCTTAATTATTATATTGGCGGTTTGACTGACTGATTCTCCGCGAATCCTACTCATATTATCCCGCTCCTCCACATACGTTGTCACTAAGGCGACCTGTGGAGAAAGAGGGGATAAGCGGGATGATTCTGGGATGCTTGATCGTAGTGCTTATCGTCGTAGCCAGCAGTGAGAAGGCGGAGGCGATTGCCAGCCTGAATGATCGGGAGGATAACAGCCTGTGAAAAGGGTGCGGGCAGTGAACGGAATCCATAAATTATTCATGCTCTGTGATTCAAGCAATTTCCAGTGGTTTATTGGGTATAATAGCCTGGAGGCTGTACATCAGTCTTCCGGCACCACTGAAAATCTAAAGTGAATACGGAGGTCAAATGGAGAACGAGGCACTGCTGCAGGTAGAGAAGCTTGCACTTAAGAAACAGAAGATCTTCCGGCAAAGCGTATGGCGTTACATTGCCAGGGCCATGCTCGCCAGCATGTTTATCGGATTCGGCGTGATCGTAGCCTTTAAGACCGGCAACTTCTTCTATATGGAACAATCGCCGATGACCTATCCGATGGCTGCGATCACGTTTGGCGCAGCCATTATCCTGATTTCCTACGGCGGGGGCGATTTGTTCACCGGGGATACTTTTTATTACACCTATGCGGCACTGAGGCGCAAGCTGGCTTGGACCGAGGTTGTGCGGATGTGGGTCGTCAGCTATCTGGGCAACATTCTTGGAGCTACGGCGTTTGCCCTGCTGATTTTTCTGACCGGACTGTTCTATGATTCGTCTGTCAACGGGTTCCTGCTGAATGTGGTGGCCCATAAGATGGAAGCTCCGGCGATGCAGCTGTTCTTCCGGGCAATTCTCTGTAACTGGCTTGTCTGTCTGGCCTTCTTCGTGCCGATGTCCATGAAGAACGACGGAGCCAAAATGTTCGCCATGGTGCTGTTCGTGTTCTGCTTCTTCATCTCGGGGTACGAGCATAGTATTGCCAACATGTGTACCTTTGCGATTGCCCTCGTCCTGGATCACCCCGGTACGATCTCCTGGGGAGGCGTAGTGCATAATCTCGTCCCGGTCACATTAGGCAATCTCATCGGCGGGGGTGTGCTGATGGGCGTAATGTATTACTATGTGAACAAGCCGTTTCTGGAGGACGAGTCTCACTGAACGGCAATATAATCGACAGCACAACAGCGATTCTCCGGTGATAAGGGGATCGCTGTTGTGCGTTTGCAGAATACATTGTGCTGGCGAGGGTGCGAAGGCAAATGAAGTTTAAAGAAAAAAGGGGCTGTCCCAAAAGCCATGAAGTGGCTGCTTGGGACAGCTCTTTATTTTGTAGTAGGATCAACGTGAGCACTTGGGTGAACGCTGCGCGAACGGACCGTTGTTCCAATCGCTGTGGTCTCCAGATTTTTTTCATTCCCCTTAGCGGTGAAAATCCGGAGACCAAGGCGACCGCTGCCGCTTTTCCACAATCGTTCCGTCCTCTCTGCTGTTTAAGCGGGAAAAGTTTCTTCAAATCTTTCTAAAATCACAAAAAGAAACCTCTCTTTTGTTAAAATGGAGTTACCACACAACCATTTCAAAGGAGAGGTTTCTTTGTACATTCAATATACCATGGACCAACTTTGCTTGCCAATGGATCTGGAAGAAGATATCCCGAAAAATCACCTCGTTCGCGTCGTGAATGCCGCCGTCAACCGGCTGGACAACGCCATTTTTGACGCGGCCTATCCTGGCGGCGGCCGTGACAGCTACCATCCTAAAATGCTTACCAAAGTCATCATCTACGCGTACACTCAGCGAATCTATTCGTCTCGCCAAATCGCCAAAGCGGTCCGGGAGAACATTCCCTTCATGTGGCTGGCCGGACGGCAGCGACCCGACTTCCGCACGCTGAATCGCTTCCGTTCCCAGCGGATGAGAAATGTCCTCGAAACGGTATTTACCGCCGTGCTTCAGTTTCTGGCTAACGAAAAATACGTGTCTCTGGAGCATTATTTTGTGGACGGCACTAAGATTGAGGCGAATGCCAATCGCTACACCTTTGTCTGGAGCAAAGCGGTCAGCAAACACAAAGCGAAACTGCAAGATAAGGTACAGGCCCTATTCGCTGACATTGACGCAGCGGAAGAGCAGGAAGAACAAAAGAACCAGGGCAAAGATCTGGCTGAACTCCGCACGGGTTCAGAAATGGACAGTGAGAAACTCGAACAAGCCATGCAAAAGCTTGAAGCTCAGCTTGCCGAAAAACCGAAAGACAAGCCCCTAAAAAAGACGGTTCGGAAGTTGCGTAAGGATTTGCTCCCTCGACTGCAGAAGTACGAACAATATCAAAAGCTGCTTGGGGACCGTAACAGTTTCAGCAAGACCGATCCAGAGGCAACGTTTATGCGGATGAAAGAAGATCACATGCGAAATGGCCAACTGAAGCCAGGTTATAATCTACAGATCGGGACCGAAAACCAGTTTATTGTGGCCTACAGTCTCCATCAAAGACCGGGTGACACCCGCTGTTTAGAACCACATCTGGAAAAAACAAAGCAGTTCCTCGGGAAACTTCCAAAGACGGTCATTGCAGATGCCGGCTATGGAAGTGAAGAAAACTACGCCTATCTGGAAAAGAGCGAGATACAGGCCGTCGTGAAATACAGCACCTACCACAAAGAAAAGAGCAAAGCCTGGAAAGCCGACGTCGGAAAAATCGAGAACTGGACCTACGACGGATCCGAGGATCGTTGGACGTGTTTAGCTGGACACCCGCTGTATTTCCAACGAGAAAGCAAGGAAACCACAGAGAGTGGATACGAAATTAAGAAGCGTCACTACCAAAGTCAAAGCTGCGGAGGTTGTCCGCTAAAAGAAAACTGCACGAAGGGAAGCGGAAACCGGGAAATCGCAGTCAGTTTGGAGCGGCTTAGATACCAGAAACAGGCGAAAGAAATCCTCCGAAGCGAGGAAGGCTATCTATTGGCTGTACGTCGAATGACGGAGCCGGAAAGTGTATTTGGACAATTAAAGAATAACCGGGGCTTCCGGCGCTTTCTGCTTCGCGGCTTGGAAAAAGTGACGCTGGAGGTCGGTTGGCTTTCGCTCGCCCACAACCTGCTGAAGCAAGCAGCGAACGACCAGAAACGCAAAGGAGCGGTCCTCCAATAACGGAGAATCGCTCCTTTTTTTACTTGGTAAGCTTTGAAAAAGTTGCAGGTTTTGTTTCCACCTATAGAATATTTACTTTTGGGACAGCCCCTTCGCTTAATGCCGCAGAACAAGTGGTGATATCCCCCACCTGTTGCGGTGATGTGCGGTAGCGGCAATCGGCCGCTTACCACTTGGAGCCGCCGGAGCTTCGGCCGGATTTGCCGCCGCCAAAAGAAGAGCCGCCGGAGGAACGCCCGCCGCCCCCGCCGCCCCAAGAAGAGCCGCCGGAGGATCGTCCCCCGCCCCCGCCAAACCCGCCGCCCGGCGGGCCGGAATTGCGTCTGCGGGCCTGCTCCCGGCGCTGCTGTTCCCGCAGCATGGCCATTCGGGCTGCGCGTTCGGCCTCTTCCTTCTGGCGGACCAGCCGGTTCGCTTCTTCTACGAAGGAAGCGATCTGGGCAGCATAGGAGCGTCCCGTCTCCTCCAGTTGATCCAGATCGTAGGGACCTGAGGCCAGACGCTGCTCCAGCTCGGTATACTCCGGCAGCAGGGACAGCTGGAAGCGGTTCTGCGAGGCAATTCCTCTGCTGTGCAGCAGATTGTAGGCGGCATCCACCCGGCTCTGCCCTTCCGTGAACAGTCTGTTCAAGCTGTCCAGGCGCTCCTCCAGAGAGTCTAGACTGCTGCTAATGCTATTCATGCTGTTTGCCGTCTCATCCTGCAAGGCAAGCAGCCGGTCCAGCCCGCTGCGGGCATTGTCATACTCTCCGCGTGCATCGCTGGTCCAGGTCTCGAGCTGCGGCACTTCCGCCGCGCCTTGCCGCAGTGCGCCGCCTGCCTCCTCCAGCAGCTTCTCCAGAGCGTCCAGATGCTGCCGGGCGAACCGATTCTTCGCCCCGGCAAGCCGGCTCTGTAATTCGTTCCTCCGCTGGCTAAGCGTTGCCCATGTGCTGCGTACAGTCTCCAGATCCCTGAGGTTATTCTGCCGGATCATAGCCTGGCGTTCCGTCATAGCCACGGCTTCAGTCAGAAGGGCATCCATATCAGCACCAATCCGGCGCACTTCATCCATATCGCCGCTGTGCAGCGGCGCTTCCATGGAACCCGCGGCAGCGGAAGCCTGCTCCAGGCTGTCGTAAGGCTTAACCTTCATATTGTGCAGGGAGTTCTGGTCGATCAGCCCGGCAATCCGGCTGCGGGCAGCCGACAGGACACCGGGGAAGGCCTTCAGCTTATCGTCAAAGGCCCTCGCATCCTGCACATCCTGCTCAATCTGCTGTTGCCGCTTCTTTGCCTGTGCAGTAATCTCCTGGGCAGCGATTGGGTCGAACAGCTCGAGCTGATCTGCCTTGGCCGTCTCTTCGGCCAGTTCCTGAAGATCTTGGGCAATCTCCTCCAGCGTATAGCCGGTCTCCCGGACTGCTTGCTGCCGCTGTTCCTCAAGCTCAGGGGCAGCCTGCTTCAGCTCGGTGATCTGCTGCTTGACGTTCCGGTCGGCAGCGCTGATGACCGCGACCTTCTTCTCCTCTTCCTCCAGGGAGGCACGGAATTCCCCCTCTGTCTGCTGAAGCTGCTCTGTTGCCGTCTTAAGTGCGGACAGGCGGTAGAACGGCGGCAATGGTGCTTGCCCGGCGGTCTGCAATGCAGAGATTTCAACCAGCCGGGAGGTCAGACGCTTCGAGATCCCTTCGACCATCTCACCGGTCTTGCCCTGCACAATCCCCTGGAAAGGCTGAAGGGATTCCAGGGCGTGGTTCGCCCGTACCAGCAGGTCGGCGAGCTGCTCACGCTGTGCGGATAGTCCCTTGCGGCGGCGCAATCCGGTAATTAGCACATACAGGAGTAATATCAGCAGTGCGGCCAAGGCAAGGCCGCCAGCGACCGGCAGGAGAGGGAAGCCGCTGCCGCTGCCGTTAGCTCCTGAGGCAGCTCCTGCGGTCCCTGCGGCAGCGCCGTCTGATGCACCGCTGCCGGTACTGCCGCTCTGTACGCTGCTGCCTATGGCTTGCATCTGCTGGATCACAGAACGTATGCCTCCAGAGATATCTCCGTTTCCGGCATAAGGATTGAAGTATTTCTCCAGCACCTTGTTAATTGCTGCGCTACCCGCAGCTCCGCCCTGTTGTCTGGACCAGGCATCGAGCGCATCCTGCAGTCCGGGGTTAATGAAGCTGATCTCGGTCAGCCGGTCTTCGTAAGCGATCAGGAGCAGGATGTCCCGGGACTTCAGCCCCCAGGTATCATATACATCCGCAGCATAACTGGACATGTCGCTCCCGGGCAGCGAATCAACGGTTAAGACATGGAAGGTGTACCGGTCTGTAGCGGCAATCCGGGCAAGGCTCTCTGCTTCTTGGGCAGTCAGCAGCCGGGCTTCATCCGTTATCAATCCCTGCTGTGCGGGAACATTCGCAGCATAGACCCCCGGAATCCACAGCAGCGATAATATTAAGACCAAGGCGAGGGTGAGGTTTTTTCTCAAGCTGACACACTCCGATCTATAGGCTATTGTTCGTTATAGTATGCTGATCATTATACTATATCATTAAACATTCTGAGCTCTGCAGATGCAGGTGCCGCCGAATTGCGGGAGTTTGCGTACACCCGAGTGCCCACATTGATCTTTATTCCAAATCAAAAGCTCCAAATCAAAAGGCGGTCCCGGCAGCCATTTCATGGCTTTTGGAACCGCCTCTTGTGTAAGAAGCAAGCGATATTCATCTATTTCTGTATGAAATGATCTATCGGGTCTGCAGGCACAGGATATACTGCAACCGGGACTTGATTTCTTTCTGCCATTTCATATCTCCAACTTTCACAGCAAGATTGAGCAGGTCCAGGTAATCGTCAACCTGCAGGGCGGTCCGGGTAGTGGCTGCGTTCATGGGTGTTCAGTCTCCTTTTAGCTCAAATATAGAAAATAATGAATGTTATACATCCAATAATGATAATCATTATCAACCATTACTGATATTATCCACATTTTAACCGCAAAAAGCAATACAAATCTAAAGTTTTTGATTAAATCTAAGATGACGCACTAAAGAGTCAGGGATATAAACCCGCAGGATATGCACAATTTATCGGAAATGAGAAAAAAGGAGCAGGAACCCTACCATATTTTGTCGAATAAGCTTGTATACATAGTTAAGCCGATCTTACTTGGGATAAAGGAGAATTGCGATGAAGCGGTGTAAATTGTTGCTTCTGATTAGCATTGTGCTCATGCTTGCACAGCCCGCTGCCGCTTATGCCGAAAGACAGGAAATTAAGTATCAGGCAGAACTGGAGTATCCACCTTATAAGTACATACAGAATGGTTATCTGACGGGCTTCGATATTGATCTGACAAGCATGGTCTTTGAGAAGAATGAGTATCTCGTCCACTACAGCACCGGAAATTGGGAGCAGACGTACCGGAGGCTGACTGAGGGCGGGATTGATACCACCGGGCTGATGGCTGTCAGCGAGGAGAGGAAGCAGGACATTCTTTTCTCGAAACCCGTGCTGAAAAGCTATATTTCCGTCTATGCGCGTCAAGGACTCCAGGGGGAGGTGACGCTGGGCACACTCCATAAATACAAGATCGGTGTTGGTAAAGGACAATATGCAGAGACAGTCCTGCAGACTAAGGCGGGTATCCCGTCATCAGAATACATAGAATATGCAACCGTACCGGATGCGCTGGAGGCTCTGCGTCAGGGCGAGATCGACCTGCTGTTCGAGAATCAGGGGGTGGTCGATTATCTGATTGTAGAACAGGGCTTAACCGGTAATATTATCCGCAAAATGAGCAATTTGTATCCGCAGGATGTGGCCTACGGCATCAGCAAGTCCAAGCCGGAGCTTGTGTCCTACGTCAATGCAAGGTTGGAGCGGCTGGTAAGCTCCGGTGCCTTCGAAGAGCTGTACCAGCAGTATTTCTTCGTGCATTCCGACTATTATAATGAAAAAATGCGTAACCGGATTTTTACCGTGTTCTCCATCGGGACCATTCTGCTGGTATTCGGTGCCGTCCTGCTCCGGATGTATATCCGGCGGCTGCGCCGTACGATTCACTCTGAACAGGAATTCTTCAAGGATGTGATCGAGAATACCGGGGTGATTGTGTGGGCTGTTCACGGGGATAAACGGAGCGTGCGCTTCAATAAATATGCCGAGCTGATGACCGGGCTTAAGGAGAAGGAGGTGCTTGGCGTTAGCATAGTTGAGCTGCCTCTGGAAGCCGGAGCCGCTGTGCTTAGGGATCTCCTTGCCAGAGCGGCAGCCCGGGATTATGTGACCAATGTTGAGCTGAGACTTCCCGACCATTCTCCGGGTGCACATTACTTCTCTGTCCGCACCGCCCTGATTAAGGGAATGGACGAGCAGGCGGAGGATATCTTCGTGCTGGTCGGCATTGATATCGATGAACGCAAGCAGAATGAACTGAAGCTCCAGCTTAGCTACGAGGAGCTGGAGTCCACTTATGAGGAGCTGGCGGCCACAGAGGTAGAGCTGCAGGATCAGTTCAATAAGCTGGGGGTCAGCGAACGGCGGTTCCGCCTGGCCTCGGAAGGCTCGGGCGCTTACATGTGGGAGCTGGACTGGGACAGCGGCTTCTACAAGCTCTCGGACCGGTGGTATGAGGTGATGGGATATACCGAGACGGAGATCAACTCCTTCGAGGGAGGCGTGCTCAGCATTATTCACCCGGACGATCAGGAATCCGCGCGTAAGGCCAGACAGGAGCATCTTACCGGACTGACACCGATCTATGAAACCGAATACCGGATGAGAACGGGGCAGGGTGAGTACATCTGGTTCGAGGTGCGGGGGAAGGCGATCGTTGATCCGAAGGATCAGATTGTCCTGTTCCTCGGCTCCCTGATCGATATCAGTAAGCGCAAGCAGGCTGAATTCAAGCTGAATAACAGTTATCAGGAGCTGGAGGCGACCTATGAGCAGCTTACAGCGACCCAGCAGGAGATTGTGGGGCAATATGATATGCTGCTGGAGAATCAGAAGAATATGCACCGCCTGGCGTATATGGATTCGCTCAGCAATCTTCCGAACCGGCTCAGTCTGCTGGAGACGATGGAGAGTTATTTCCGCCGGACGGGCGGAAGTGCGGCGCTGCTTTTTGTAGATATGGATAATTTCAAATACATCAATGACACGCTTGGACACAAGTCCGGCGATATTCTGATCCGCAAGGCCAGTGAGCGTCTCCAGTCTGTAGTGCGTAAGGAGGACATGCTGTCGCGGCTGGGCGGAGATGAATTTGTGATTTTCCTCAAGGATATTGAGAGCCGGGTGGATGTGCTTAATCTGGCTGAGGATATCATGCGTGCGTTCCGCAAGTCTTTTCTTATCGGTGAGAGCAATCTGTATGTGTCCTCCAGTATCGGGATCTCCTTCTACCCGGAAGACGGCGAGACAACGGAAGAGATTCTGAAGAACGCCGATGTAGCGATGTACCGGGCCAAGGAAGAGGGGAAAAGCACCTACGTCGTATATGATAAATCGATGCATACCGCCTTCAATGACCGGATGAATATTGAGAAGCATCTGCGCAGTGCGATGAATAATAACGAATTCGAGCTGCACTATCAGCCGCAGGTACAGATGGAGACCGGGCTGATCTCAGGCTTCGAGGCTCTGATCCGCTGGAACAGTCCGGTCCTTGGCTTCGTCTCCCCGCTCACCTTCATCAAGATCGCCGAGGATTCCCGGCTGATTATCTATATCGGCGAATGGGTGCTGCGGGAGGCCTGCAAGTTCATGAACAGCATCCATCAGCGGACCGGCATTCCTTACAAAATATCGGTAAATATCTCCATTATTCAGCTTCTGCAGGATGATTTCGTAGAGGTTGTGCTGGACAGTCTGGAGGAGAGCGGCCTTGCGCCATCCAGTCTGGAGCTGGAGATTACAGAGTCCATCTTCATGGAGTCGTTCGGGAGTACGGTCAGCAAGCTGGAGTTCCTGCAGTCCCGGGGGATACGGATTGCCCTGGATGATTTCGGAACGGGGTATTCCTCCCTTAGCTATCTGCAGCAGCTGCCGATCTCTACCCTTAAGATGGATAAAATCTTCATCGATTCCCTGGCCGATAAGGCCTTCAGCGAATCTTTTGTGCAGACGATTATTATTCTGGGCCATAAGATGGGTCTCGATGTAGTAGCCGAGGGAGTTGAGGATGCCAGCCAATGGGCTTTCCTCCAGGAGGCACGCTGCGATAAGGTGCAGGGATATCTGATCAGCCGGCCGGTGCCGCAGCGCCAGGTGATGGAGTTACTCGTTCCGCAGCGAAGGTATGGAGCGGAGGAGCTGGAATAGAGGGCAGAACCGGTTCAGACGATAAGCGGGTCCACGGCATAGGTTGCTATGTACGGTGGACCCGTTTTTTTGCGCACAGGAGGGGGAGATGGCTAGCCTTACAGGATAACAATTCTGTTCTTGCCGGTCTTCTTGGCCTCGTACAGGGCGTCGTCTGCCTGCTGAAAGATAGAGCTCTTGGTGTCCCCGCCGTTATATTCATGCATTCCGATGCTCACGGTAACCGATGCATTGTCCATTTCGCTGATTGGAAGGCTCTCAATTCCTGCGAGGATATTCTCCATAATGCGGCTCGAATCCTCTAATGTCTTGGATGTCAGAATAATCACGAATTCCTCCCCGCCGTACCGGGCTGCGAAATCATCCGAGTCGATATGCTGGAGCATGACAGCGGCGACCTGCCGGAGAACGATATCTCCGACCCAGTGTCCATACTGGTCATTCACTTTTTTGAAATTGTCGATATCAATAACAGCCAGCTGCATCGGAAAGGGATTGCTCTGTTGATGGTCGATCAGCCAGCCCAGATATTCATGAAAGGTCTTATGGTTGTACAGGTCGGTCAGCGGGTCAATCTTGGACAGCCGGTCCATAATAATATTCTGTATCCGCAGCTCCTGCTCGGACTTCACCGAATTCTCCAGCGAGCGCATCAGCTCCTTGCCCCGCGCAATCACGGCGAAGCCGGTCAGGGAGACGGCCGCGAAGATCAGGGTGATGATGATGTTCTGGATGCGCAGAGTGAAATCGTAAATAGAGGTGTTCAGGAACAGGATGATAATGTAGAACAGACAGATCAATGAAGAGGTCTTCAGGTAGTTCTCTCTCAGATAGATCATCGATACCAGCAGCGGAAACAGCATAATCAGCGGCTTCACAGGGTAGTCCGAGCTCAGATTCAGGATGATCAGGATACCATACAAATGGCTGGTAAGCAGAATTGATAATTCGGATAACACCGGTTTATGTTTAAGAATATTCTCCAGAATGAGCAGCAGGACGAACAGAATAGAATCCGGTATCAGGATATGCATGATGAGATGCTGCTTGCCGGAGAATTCGGGCCGGTGGCTCCACATCGCTAAGGTTACATAGAACTGGCTGGCGAGATATACAAACAGCACCAACCAAAAGGTGTTGAGGAGGGCGCGGTTCCAGTACATTTGGCGAGGAGTTGGCGGTGGGATCTGCATAAGATGTTCCTCTTTTCCAGTGGCAATGTACTTATATATTCGACAATGTTCACGTTTCTCCTTCTAGGTCTTATGTCTGGGAATAGGTCTGGAATAACGTTCGTGTTTGTAAGGTGTTTGTTAGGTTATTCGGACGATAAATTCCGCACAATGCTATAAACACGAACTATTCATGCTATTCATCATTGACACATTCGGGTTTATTCGGTAAAATTCCAATTGGCCCGTAATAACGGGTAAAGCTGTTCGTATATCCTCAATGATAAGGTTTGGGGGTTTCTACAGGGGACCGTAAATTCCTGGCTACGAATAGGATGCATTTTGCATACCTATGAAGAGGCCGGGATTTTTTTGTGTGCTGTTGTGTGCTGCTTGGATAAGTGGACGAATATACCGCAGAGACGCTTCGCGGCCCCTGTCAAAAGCAGGCCGAAGCCGTTTCACCTTGGGAGGAACAGAGAAGATATGAGTAAATATGATGTAATTGTTGTTGGAGCCGGTCCGGCTGGAATATTCGCCTGTTATGAATTAACGCTGAAGGCCCCTGAGCTGAAGGTGCTGCTGGTGGACAAGGGACATGATATTTACCGCCGCAACTGCCCGATCCTGGAGGAGAAAATCAAGCTCTGTCCGCCCGCCTCCGGCCGCAAGGAATTCGCCGGGTGTCTGCCGGCCTGCTCCATTACTGCGGGCTTCGGCGGTGCTGGCGCGTACAGCGACGGCAAATTCAACATTACCACCGAATTCGGCGGCTGGATGACCGATTATCTGCCTCCTTCCAAGGTGATGGAGCTGATTGAATATGTGGATGGAATCAACCTGGAGCACGGGGCAACCCCGGTCATTACCGATCCGACCACGGAGAGCATTCGCGGTATCGAGCAGCGGGGATATGCCGCCGGGCTGAAGCTGCTGCGGGCACAGGTCCGCCACCTCGGAACCGAGCAGAACCTGGAGATTCTGAAATCGATCTATGAATATCTGCGGACACGCATTGATATGTTATACAAGACAGAAGTGGAAGATATCGTTACCGTCAAAGAGAACGGAACACACCGCATCACAGGCATTACGCTGAAGAACGGGGAAAGTCATGAGGCTGGCCTGGTGATGATTGCTCCGGGACGGGACGGCTCGGCCTGGCTGACCGAGGTGCTGAAGAAGCGCAGGCTCAAAATGTATAATAACCAGGTCGATGTCGGTGTACGCGTAGAAACCTCGGATGTGGTAATGCGGGAAATCAATGAGCATTTGTACGAGGGCAAATTCATTTTCAATACCTCAGTGGGTACACGCGTCCGTACCTTCTGCAGCAATCCCTCGGGGCATGTGGTGGTGGAGAATCACAGCGGAGCGATGGCCGCGAACGGGCACTCCTATAAGGACCCTGCGCTGGGCTCGAAGAATACCAACTTTGCGCTGCTGGTCTCCCATACTTTCACCGAGCCGTTCGACAAGCCGAACGAATATGCCCGGGAGATCTGCAAGCGGGCGAACGATCTGTCCGGCGGCGGGGTCATCGTGCAGAAATATGGTGATATCCTGCGGGGCCGCCGGTCTACGGAGACCCGGATCAAGGAAGGGTTCCTGGAGCCTACGCTGAAGGAAGCGGTACCCGGTGACCTGGGTCTGGTGCTGCCGTACATCACGATGAAGAGCCTGATTGAAATGGTGGAAGCCTTGGAAAAGGTAACACCAGGTATCGCCTCTGAGCATACGCTGTTCTATGGCGTAGAAGCCAAATTCTATTCCGCCCGTCCGAAGCTGACGGAAGAGTTCGAGACCGAAATCTCCGGCCTCTACTGCGGCGGCGACGGGGCAGGCATTACCCGCGGACTGGCCCAGGCCGGAGCGGCTGGCGTCTGGATTGCCCGCGGCATGATGGCGAAGAATGCACAGGAAGTTAGGATCCAACCGGCGGGAGTGTAATTCTGGGTCGGAGGACACCATTAGAACAGCCGTACTTTCAGATGCTGGAGGCGGCTGTTTTTTGTTTTTTAGCAAACTATGATTTTCCTCATGCTTAAAACCAAATAGCAATTGGCTGGTACAGCGGCACACAGACCAAATGTATGTGAAAAACAGCATACATTGTGCTCGAAAGCAGGCACATGGACCGAATGTATGTGGAAAACAGCATACATTGTGCTCGAAAGCAGGCGCACGGACCGAATGTATGTGAAAAACAGCATATATTGTGCTCGCAAGCAGGTGCACAGACCAGATGTATTTTAAAAACACCATACATCTGCTATATAGATTGAACTAAAAATTTAAGTTAAGGGAAAAGTGGCGGAGGGGAATTTTGGAACTGGAGGAGCGGTAGCGACCGCCTTTGTCTACGGATTTCAACCGTTACAAACGTATAAAATCAAGAAATCTGTAGACAACAGCGGCCGGAAGTCCAAAACTTCTCTGGAGTCGCGGCAAACCCCTAACAGAAAAATATAAGTGCAATCCATAGAGTAATGGTTTCCTTAATTTAACTCTGCTGATATAATGTTAGAATACATAACATGATAGAGTGGAGTGAACGTGCAGAATGGAAATTCGCCGGAGCAAGGCCGCTATCGTTATTATTTTGCTGCTGGGTGTGGGGTTGTATGGCTTATGGATGGAGATGTACTGGATACATAAGGTTGTCTATCTGCTGCTGATGGCGGCACTTGCCGGGCTTGCGCTGGATATCCGCCGGGGCGGAGCAGCCGGAGCCGGGAAACTGGCAGAAGCCCGGAGCAAGGTAGAGAGGCTGGGCAATGAGATTGTGGTTACCTCGGACCGGCTGCATGGTGCTCTGGAGGAGATTACCCGCCATACCGAAGGACTTCAGCAGACAGCGGACTATTCGCATGCCTATGAGGTAGAGCTGCAGACCCGCAGCAATGAGGCGAAGGCCAATATTGAGGGGGCTTTTGCCAGAATGGGCGGAGTAGCAGCGGTTACCGGACAGATTGGAGAGCTGACCGGGCGGCTGAGTGCGGCGATGCAGGCAGCACGTGCAGGGATGGCGGGGATGGTGGATTCCCTGAAGAATACAGATGAGGTCATGGAGGAATTGCAGGAGCAGAGCGGAGATATGCTGGACAAATTCACCGTGTTAAGCGGACATATTGCGCTGGTGGAGGAGATGAACGCCCTGATCGTAGGCATCGGCAATGAGACCTCGCTGCTGGCGCTGAATGCCTCGATTGAAGCTGCGCGGGCCGGAGAAGCAGGCCGGGGCTTCGCTGTAGTCGCAGGCCGGATCAGGCAGCTGGCCGATCAGAGCCGGGATTCCGTGGAGCGTTCTACGGCGGTGCTGCTGGATCTCAATCATGGAGTGCGTCAGGTGCTGGAGTCGGTTACGAAGGAGCAGGCTGCGGTTGCGCACGGAGTGAATGAAGTAACGAAGGTGAAGCAGCGCCTCGGGGACATTTCAGCCCGGGTGGAGGAAGTTGGGGGCATAGTTACGGAGTCAGCGGCTGCGGCCGAGCGGCAGAGCAGGCTGATCGCAGAGGTGACCGGCGAACTAAGCGGTGCAGTGGGGATTGTTAATGAGACCATAGCAGGCGTAGACCTGACCCTGGAGCAGGTAACCCGCCAGCGGACCCAGATCGGGCAGCTTAATGAGATCAGCGCGAGCCTGCTGCTGGAATCTCAGACCCTGCAGCAGTCGGTGAACGGCATTGCCGGACGCGAAGTCATTGAGCTGAGCCAATATACGGCGAGGCTTGCGGAAATGCAGACGGTGCTTCAGGAGATAGCAGCCAAGCAGGAGATGTATGCAGCGGATGCGGACATCCATGGCAGAGTTCTTACAGCTTGCAAGCATAAGGTGCCGGATGTGCAGGCCATCTGGTCCAACCGGACAGATGGCACCTTCATCTACTCCGAGCCTGCGGCCGGGCTGCTGAATGCGAAGCGCCGTGACTGGTGGAACGGGGCGATGGCAGAAGGGCAATACATCTCGCAGCCATATGTCTCGGCCATTACGAAGCGTTCCTGCATCACGCTCTCCAGAGCAATTACGAACAGCGACGGGGAAGTTGTGGGTGTGGTGGGAATCGATCTGGCAGTGTAACAATAGAATACGGCTTCTACATAAGGAGCAGGCTGTCCCCGGGGGACAGCCTGCTCCTTATTTGAAATATAAGAAGTTATATGTTGCACACGATAACTTATCCTTCTATTTCTCGCTGAAACGGTACCGTCCTTTACAAGAACGGCAAAGCCGTTTCCACTTGGATTTCAGGGAGGTTGGGGACCGGCCGCTAACGCTTCCCGGCCGGAAGGACCCGCAGACCGGTCCAGATGCGCTGCCAATTCTTGCTGGCTATCCTCTTCTCATAGACAGGCCAGAGATGCGGATTGGCGGCGAAGTAAGGCGTGGGCCGCACCACCAGCTCAAGCACATCCTCTACGCCATGGGGAGCGCTGAGAATGACTTCGCCGTCTTCACGGAGGGAGAGGCCGAGCGCTGTGGCGGTCTCCGGGAACATGGACATGGCATCCGTGGAGGACCGGTAAGGCTTCAGGTCATTCACCTTATGCATTCGCGCCTGGTTCTTGACCGACCAGGGGATTCCGGGATGCTGCTCCTTCAGCTGTGTCTCCCAGAGCTTCTCCGTCTCCTCCCGCAGGTCACTACGGTCATAATAGATGACATCAATATCCTGGAGCGGGGTCCGCTCCTTATATCCGTGTCGCACATCCCAGATCTTGGAGCGCACAAACCCGGCGCAGACCCACCAGTCCGGCAACTGCGGCACGGCGGCCGAGGCCAGAATTCCCATCATCCAGTCATCTTCCTTCACCAGCCGGAGAATGTCCGGTTCATTATGAAGCTTCATCCCTTGACGCTCCTTCCTTACGCTGTATCTAGTTTCTGTCCATTATATACCACCCGTGCGGTGAGCGGCTGATCCGATTGCTATAACCATTATCCCGTCTTATAATGGACCGATAGCTTGTCCTATGGAGGCGTGAGTGTGCAATATAATCTGAGTATTTTGCTGCAATTGTTTGAGCGGGCAGCGCTGCTGCTGATGTGTCTATTCGTTCTGAGCCGGGTGCCGCGGTTCAAGGAGATTTTTGCCAAAGGCATTCATGCCCCGCAGGAGCTGGCGATTGTCACAGTTATCTTCAGCCTGTTCGCCATCTTCGGAACCTACAGCGGGATTAATGTGGAGGGGTCTCTGGTCAATGTGCGGATTATCGCCATTATAGCCGGGGGGATTCTGTTCGGCCCTTGGGTCGGGCTGATTACCGGGATCCTCTCGGGCGTACACCGCTTCCTGATCGATATCGGCGGGGTTACCTCGCTCCCGTGTCTGATTACCAGCATTACAGCCGGTGTGGTATCCGGGATTATTTACCGGCGCACTTCGCCTGAACGGCGCTGGATCGCTGCCATTGCTGCCGGGATGGCCTGCGAGGCACTGACGATGCTGCTGATTCTGGTGATGGCTGATCCCCACTCGCTGGGGGTGGACATCGTGTCGAAGATTGCTTTTCCAATGATAATGGGGCAGATCTGTGCTGGTCTGATCGTTACGCTTGTACAGAGTGTAGAAGGGGAGAAGGAACGGATTGCCGCGAAGCAGTCCAAGCTGGCGCTGGATATTGCCAATAAGACGCTTCCGTATTTCCGCAGTATTAATCCTGAGTCGCTGCGTATCATCTGCGGAATCATTCAAGAGGATATCGGGGCGGATGCGGTGGCCATTACCGATACCAGAGTCATTCTGGCCTATGTGGGTGTCGGGGAAGAATATTATGCCGAAGCTAATGAGATTATCAGTGAGGAGACGAAGCAGACGCTGAGCAGCGGGGAGATTACCATCCGTGACGACGATACCGAGTACATGAACCGGGACATCCGCTCGCTGATCATTATTCCGCTGAAGGAGAAGGGGGAGGTGACGGGATCACTCAAGATCTACTATACCCATGCGCATAAAATCACCTATTCCCTCCAGGCTATGGCTGTAGGGCTCTCACAGATCATCTCCACGCTGATGGAGGTCTCACGGGTTGAAGGGATCAAGGAGATGGCCAACAAGGCTGAGCTGAAGGCATTGCAGACCAGCATCAACCCGCATTTTCTGTTCAATGCGCTGAATGCGATCATCTCCTCGATCAGGATCGACCCGGACAAGGCGCGCGAGCTGATTGTCAATCTGTCGGGGTATATGCGGTACAATCTGGAGCTGACCGATGAGTCTATAGATATCCGGCGCGAGCTGCAGCAGGTGCAGCATTATGTGGAGATAGAGAAGGCCCGCTTCGGCAGCCGCCTGAGCGTACTGTACGATATCGATGAGGTGGCGGTACGCATTCCGAGTCTGGTCATTCAGCCGCTGGTGGAGAATGCGATTATCCACGGGATTTTGAAGGGAAAAGGGAACGGAACTGTGGACATTTCGGTCAAGGACCACGGAGACAGTGTAAGGGTGCGAATTGCCGATACCGGAGCGGGGATCAGTGAAGAGACGATTGCAAAGGTCTACAGCGGAAGCATGGAAGGCAACAAAATCGGCCTCAACAACGTGCACCAGCGTATCAAGCTGATCTACGGTACAGGTCTGACCATCCGGCGGCTGGCTAAGGGGACGGAAATCTATTTTGATGTGATGAAGGAGCAGCGATGAGAGCGATCATTGTCGAGGATGAAGTGCTGGCAAGACAGGAGCTTACGTATCTGATTCAGACCCACAGCCGGATCAAGATTGCGGCGGAATTCGAGGACGGGCTGGATGCGCTGAAGTACCTGCAGACGGATACGGTGGACGTGATTTTCCTGGATATCAATATCCCTTCGATTGACGGGGTGCTGCTGGCCCATAATATCAGCCGGTTCGCGGTCAAGCCGTATATTGTGTTCATTACAGCTTATAAGGAGCATGCCGCCGAGGCGTTCGAGATTGAAGCGTTCGACTATATTCTGAAGCCTTACAGCGAGACGCGGATCAGAGCGATGCTGCAGAAGCTGGAGGGGGCCATCGCGGCCGGGAGCCGCCAGGGGGAAGAGGGGCCGTTGAAGCTGGGCAGCGATAAGGTCAATCTGTGGAAAAATGAAAAGATTATCGTCGTCGATGCAGACGAGATCTATTATGCTTCGGCGCAGGAGAAAACAACGAGTGTGATTACCAAGGGGGAGGAATACAGCATGGCCTTAAGTATCAGCGAATTCCATACCCGTCTGCCGCAGGAGCAGTTCTTCCGCTGCCACCGCTCCTATCTGGTCAATCTGTCCAAAATCAAGGAAATCATCCCCTGGTTCAACAATACCTATCTGCTCCGGCTGCGTGATCTGAATGCCGAGGTGCCAGTCAGCCGCAGCAAGGTGAAGGAATTCCGGCAGATTATGCGTCTCTAGCGGCAGTTCATTCCCCGTGAGTGTCATCTCATTCCGGATTTCTCTCAGAAGGAGCACCATTCGCTACAATGAAAAGGCAAAGGAAGCCTTGAAGCGGATTCAGCGACTTCAGAGAGAAAGAGGGAATTCTGATGATAACGGATACAGCCAGTAAACGGTGGCTCATCGTACTAGGTACAGTAATTATGCAAATGGGACTCGGTACCATCTACACCTGGAGCCTGTTCAATGCACATCTTGTCAGTACATTTGGTTTTGAGCTTAGCTCAGTTTCGATAACGTTTTCTATTACCAGCTTTGCTTTGGCCTTCGCCACACTGTTCGCAGGCAAGCTGCAGGACCGGTTCGGTCTCCGCAGACTGACTGCAGCCTCCGGCATACTGCTGGGGCTGGGGCTGATTCTGAGCTCGCAGGCCAGTTCCCTGCCGATGTTCTACCTGCTGGCTGGCGTAGTGGTCGGGTATGCGGACGGAACGGCGTATATTACTTCGCTGTCCAACCTGATGAAGTGGTTCCCGAAGAATAAAGGACTGATCTCCGGGGTGTCCGTGGGCGCTTACGGAACGGGCAGTCTGATCTTCAAATACATCAATGGCGGCCTGATTGAATCGGCGGGGGTGTCGAATGCTTTTCTATACTGGGGCCTTATCGTTATGATGATGATCCTCATCGGCGCGCTGCTGATCCGGGAGGCTCCGGCTGCTGCGCCTGCTGTAACTGCTGCGGGAAACCGGGCATCGTCCGCTTCCGGGGCGGCTCTGCTGCCCAAGGATTATACCGTGAAGGAAATGCTTCGCACGAAGGAAGCGTACCTGCTGTTCGTGATCTTCTTCACCGCCTGCATGAGCGGCCTCTATCTGATCGGTATCGTGAAGGATATCGGTGTGCAGCTGGCGGGTATGGATGTGGCGACGGCGGCGAATGCTGTGGCGATGATCGCTATTTTCAACACGGCTGGACGCCTGATTCTTGGCGCATTATCCGACCGGGTAAGCCGGACCAAGCTGATTAGTATCACGCTGGCGGTAACGGCTGTGGCGATGTTTACCCTCAGCTATGCCGCGCTGAGCTATGGCCTGTTCTTCGCCTGTGTGGCGGCTATCGCCTTCTGCTTCGGCGGTAACATTACCGTCTTCCCGGCGATTGTCAGTGACTTCTTCGGCCTGAAGAATCACAGTAAGAACTACGGCATTATCTATCAGGGCTTCGGGATCGGCGCGCTGTCCGGTTCGTTCATCGCCGCCTTCCTCGGCGGGTTCAAGCCCACTTTTAACATCATCGGGCTGCTGTGTATTCTGGCTTGTATCCTGGCGGTTTCACTGAAGCCTCCGGTAGCCAGAGCAGCCAAAGCCAAGGGAATGAGCCTGAAGCCTTCACGGCATACGGCTTAACCATATATCGACTTACGCCGGCTTGAGAAAGTACAGATAAATAAGAGTACTATAGACAGATAAGAGTACCATAGACAGATAAGAGTACTATAGACAAATTTGAGTACTATAGACAAAGAGAATAAATCTGAGAAGAAGAGATGTCCTCCGCCCGCGTAAGCGGGTGGGGGATCTCTTTTTTTCATGGTCGAAAACAAACTTATCTTTCGAGGCACAACTCCAGCATGAAGTGAGTAGTGTTTCTAATACAGCAAACCGGCCACAAATGGCCCGGATGCGCCGCGTGGGCCAAATGTAATCGAAAAACCGATCACAATTGGACTGGGTGCGCCGCCTCGGCTGAATGTGGTCGAAAAACCGATCACAATTGGACCGGATGCGCCGCCTCGGCTGAATGTGGTCGAAAAACCGATCACAATTGGACCGGATGCGTAGCCTCGGCCAAATGTAATCGAAAAACCGATCACAATTGGACTGGGTGCGCCGCCTCGGCTAAATGTGGTCGAAAAACAGGCATGACAAGACAGAGACCTTGTCACCCCCAGGAATGAAAATAAGTGGGTGGCATCCGTCGCATCCATTCTAAAAGAGGCTGTAGTCGTCAACACTACATATACAAATCAAAGGGCGGAAACGGTTACTGGGATACACCCCGTGCGAAAAACTGTTCTATTGCGCTTTTCGAGCATCGCCTATTGTAGCCCCCAAAAGTACGTGTATTAAATTACACTCACTCGAGCGCATGATTTGTAAGCTGACGATGGAGGATGATTGGAATGGATGCTGTACGTATGTGTTGCGCCGGTCTGGACGTGCACCAGGAAACCGTTGTGGCCTGCGTGTTGAAAGGACCGATCGAACAGAAACCCCAATGTCACCTGAAAACCTTTGGGACGACAACCAAAGAATTGCTAGGCCTGCAAGATTGGCTGAGTGAACAAGGCTGTCGGGAGGTGGTGATGGAGAGTACGGGCGTGTTATGGAAACCGGTATGGAACATCTTAGAGGGCAGTTGTGATCTGGTCTTGGCCAACGCCCAGCGGGTAAAGAATACGCCGGGTCGAAAAAGTGACATGCAAGATGCGCGCTGGTTAGCGCAATTGCACCGTTGCGGGCTCATTGAAGGCAGTATGGTGCCCGAACAAGACATCCGGGATTTGCGAGACTTGACCCGTTACCGGAGTAAGATGGTGCAGGCGGTGACGGCGGAGAAAAACCGCATTCACAAAATCCTGCAGGATGCCAACATTAAGCTAACCACCTTTATGTCCGATCTATATGGGGTTTCGGGACGGGGCCTGCTCCAGAAGATCATGGACGGCGAGGTCATCGACGAAGGGACCGTTAAAAACCTGGTCAAAACCCGTTTGAAAAAGAAAGTTCCGCAGTTGCTAGACGCGCTCAATGGCAAGTTGCGCCGTCATCACCGCGAGATGATTCGAGACCACTGGGACCACTTGGTCTATTTGGAGAAAAGGATCACGGAGCTGGAAGCTCGAATCGAGGCGAAGGCAGAACCGTACCTGGAGGTGATTGAACAAATTGACTCCATTCCAGGAATTGAGCGGACGTCTGCCGTGACCATCTTTGCCGAAGTGGGGCCGCATGTCGCGGAAATGTTCCCGAGTGATGCGCAGTTTGCATCATGGGCGGGGGTGTGTCCAGGGAACAACGAAAGCGCGGGAAAGCGAAGAAAGTCAAAAACGATGCAAGGGAACAAGCATCTGAAAGGGGCCTTGTGTCAGGCGGCTTGGGCGAACTCTCGCTCCTCGAACCGGATCGGCCAATTTTTTCGACGAATACGTAAGAGAAGAGGCGATAAAAAAGCAAACGTCGCCACCGCGCATTTGCTGATTCGAATCCTCCATGCCCTGATGCGGGAGAAGAGGTCATACCAAGAAATAGACGTCTCACTAGGCGATGAGACGTCCAAGAAAAACACGTTAGATAGGTACGTGAACTATATCCAGCAGTTAGGATATAGCGTGCAATTAAATCCTATCCAATAGTCTTCCCTTTTTCAAAAAAAACGAAACGTTTTTTTGGGGCGGTGGGTCTTTTTTTGTCAAAACCCGTTCTGCTGCGCATTTTCCGGTACTTTTATTTTCGTATTAAACCGATTACAATTGGACCGGATGCGCCGCCTCGGCTGAATGTGATCGAAAAACCGATTACAATTGGATTGGGTGAGTCGCGTGGGCTGAATGTGGTCGAAAAACCGATTACAATTGGACCGGATGCGCAGCCTCGGCTAAATGTGGTCGAAAAACCGATTACAATTGGATTGGGTGATGCGCGTGGGCTGCCGGGAACAGGCGCATGTTGGTATGAGCGGGTATGGCGGAGTCAGCAGATAGACAAAAAAGGCATCCGGGAAGCGTAAGGCTACGCTCCGCCGGGTGCCTTTATGTTTATCATGTAAGTGGATGGAGAAACTATGTGGCCGGAGAATTAACCTTCCAGCAACAGAGATTCCGGGTCCTCCAGCAATTCCTTGACTCTGACCAGGAAGCTGACCGCTTCTGATCCGTCCACGATCCGGTGATCGTAGGACAAGGCGATGTACATCATCGGACGGTTGACCGTGCGTTCCTCATCCAGCGCGATGGGGCGCAGCTGGATCTTGTGCATGCCGAGAATGCCGACCTGCGGGGTGTTGAGGATCGGTGTGGACAGCAGGGAGCCGAATACTCCGCCGTTCGTGATCGTGAAGGTTCCACCCTGAAGCTCCGGCAGGCTGAGCGTATTCGCCCGCGCCTTGGAGGCCAGCTCGCCGATCCGCCGCTCGATCTCAGGGAAGCTAAGCCGGTCGGCATCGCGGACGACCGGTACAACCAGGCCTTCCTTGGCAGCTACGGCAATGCCGATGTCGTAATATTTCTTCAGCAGGAGATCTTCCCCGTCGATCTCCGCATTCAGCATCGGGTAAGCCTTGAGCGCGCCGATGACTGCCTTGGTGAAGAAGGACATGAAGCCGAGTCCAACCTCGTGCTTCTCCTTGAAGGCATCCTTGCGGCGCTTGCGGATGTCGAGAATCGCGGTCATGTCCACCTCGTTGAAGGTGGTCAGCATCGCAGCCGTCTGCTGCGCTTCGACCAGGCGGCTGGCAATCGTCAGCCGCCGCCGCGACATGCGCTTGCGCTCGGTGGCTTTGCCGTCCTCGGCATGCGGCGCCTTGCCCGCTGCCGGCGGCGCGGGCTTCGCCGGCTCCGGCCGCGCCGCCGGAGCCGCTTGCGCAGCGGCCTGCGGCCCGGCGGCGCTATGACCATCCACATCGGCCTGACCGATCCGGCCGATTGGGTCGCGGGCACTGACCTCGCCGAGGTCGATGCCCCGCTCCCGCGCCAGCTTGCGCGCCCCCGGCGAGGCCAGGGCCGCAGTGCCTGCCGCCGCACCTTCGGCGGCGGCTGGAGCCGTTACCGCAGCGGCCGGTTCAGGCGCTGCGGCACTTGCGGCAGCAGCAGGCGCGCTGCCGCCCTGCGGAACGCTGTCTGCTGCCGGCTTGCTGGCAGCAGCTGCTCCGGCGGCGCTGCCGATGATGCCGATGGCTTCGCCAACGGCAACGTTCTCGCCCGCCTGGCGCAGGATGGAGGAGATGACGCCGTCCTCCTCCGCACTGATCTCGAGATTGACCTTGTCAGTCTCAAGCTCGGCAAGCACATCCCCCTGGCCGACAGTGTCGCCCTCTTTAACCAGCCATTTGTAGATCGTTCCTTCGGAAATCGATTCGCCCAAATCGGGTACTTTTATCTCGGACACAGGCCGTACCTCCCCAAATATAGTGGTGTGCGTGATATTGGATGACCGCCTTGCTGTGCTCAGGAAGACGGTACAGGTGCTTGCACTGCAGCATTCAATTTCAGGGCTTCCCGTACAATGCGCCGCTGCTCGAAGCTGTGGACATCTGCGTAGCCGCTGGCCGGGCTGGAACGGTCCGGACGTCCGATGTACTGGACAGTGACCTTCTGCGGTGCGATGGCGCGCAGCCGGGATTCGGCATACGTCCAGCCGCCCATATTCTTCGGTTCCTCCTGTACCCAGACGATCTCCTCCAGAGAGCTGAAGCCGCTAAGGTGAGTACCAAGCTTGCGTTCCGGGAACGGATAGAGCTGTTCCATGCGCAAAATGTGCAGCCAGGAGAAGTCCTGTCCGCGCGTCGCCTCAAGCTCTGTCTGCAGGTCGATGGCCACCTTGCCGCTGCATACCACGAGGCGCTTCACGGCTTCCGGCTTACTGCCGAGCAGCGGCTCGGGAAGAACCGCCTGGAAGGTGCCCGAAGCGAGGTCTGCTCCGGCTGAGGTACTGCGCGTGTTACGGATCAGGCTCTTCGGCGCCATGATCACCAGCGGCCGGGCATCCGGTTGTCCGCAGAGCGCGGCCTGACGGCGGAGCAGATGGAAATACTGCGCAGCAGTGGTCAGGTTGGCTACAGTCCAGTTCTCCTCGGCGGAGAGCTGGAGGAACCGTTCCAATCTACCGCTGGAGTGCTCTGGTCCTTGGCCCTCGTAGCCGTGAGGCAGCAGGATCGTCAGATTGCTGCGCTGCGTCCACTTGGCGCGGCCGGCGGAAATGAACTGGTCAATAATGACCTGAGCGGCATTGGCGAAGTCTCCGTATTGAGCTTCCCAGATAACGAAAGTCTCCGGTGCGAACACATTATAACCATATTCGAAGCCGAGGACAGAGGCCTCGGACAGCGGGCTGTTGTAGACGCCGAAGGAAGCGCCGGCATCACTCAGCTGATGCAGCGGAGCATAGAGTTCCCCGTTCTCGCTGTCGTGCAGCACCAGATGGCGGTGGGCGAAGGTGCCGCGCTGTGCATCCTGCCCGCTGAGGCGGATCGGCGTGCCGTCCTTCAGGATCGTAGCGAAGGCAAGTGTCTCTGCCAGCGCCCAGTCTACCCGCTCTCCGTCATTCAGTGCATCCTTGCGGCGCTGCAGAATCCGTTCCAGCTTCGGATAGACCTTGAAGCCGGCCGGTACGCGCAGCAGCTCGCGGTTAATCTCCTGCAGACCGGCCAGAGGGAAGGCTGTAGGACGCTGCTGGAGACTATCGTTATCCAGCGCGACGGCGGTCTTAGACTCCGCATTCTTTTGCTTGCCTTCCTTCATCTGGTCGAAGGCCTGCTGAAGGACACTCTCAGCCTCGGCAATCATGTTCTTCACATCATCGGCAGTGACCACCTTCTCGCGTTGAAGACGCTCCGCATAGGAGCGGTAGACGGTAGGGTGGTTGCGCACTTTGCCGTACACAATCGGTTGAGTTGTCTCGGGATCATCCATTTCATTATGCCCGTGGCGGCGGTAGCCGATCAGATCAATCAGGAAGTCCTTCTTGAACATATGGCGGTAAGCACTGGCCAGACGGACAGCGGCAATACAGGCTTCCGGGTCATCGGCATTGACGTGCACGACCGGAATCTCATACCCTTTGGCCAGGTCGCTGGCATAATGGGTGGAGCGGGAATCCTCGCTCTCTGTGGTGAAGCCGATCCGGTTATTGACGATAATATGCACGGTACCGCCATTCTGATAACCCTGCAATTTGCCGATATTAAGCGTCTCAGCGACAATACCTTCGCCAGGGAAGGCGGCATCGCCGTGCATCAGCACAGCCATAGCCTTGCTTGTGTTCAGCTTAGGCAGTCCCGGAGCATTGCGCTCTTCCTGTGCGGCTCGTGTGAAGCCCTCGACGACAGGATTGACAAATTCAAGATGGCTCGGGTTATTGGCCAGCGTGATCCGGGTGCGAACGGTCTCGCCTTCGCGGACGGCGCGGTCAGCCCCGAGATGATACTTCACATCACCGCTCCAGCCGTAGGTCACACCCATAGAGCCTTCCGAAGGGAACAGCTCTTTGTTCGGCGAGTGATGGAATTCCGAGAAAATAATATCATAGGGCTTGCCCAGAATATGAGCCAGCACATTAAGTCTTCCGCGGTGGGCCATGCCCATCAGGATATGCTCTGCGCCGTCATGCGCGGCGGCCCGCACAATCTCATCCAGCATCGGCACGAGGGCATCATTGCCCTCCAGGCTGAACCGTTTCTGCCCGACGAAGGTCTTGTGCAGGAAGGTCTCGAAATGCTCCACCTGAACCAGCCGCTTCAGCAGCTCCTTGCGCTCTGTATTATTCAGCGGGGCAGGGGAGGTCATTGATTCCGCCTGGCTGTTGAGCCAGCGCAGCTCGCGTTCATCGTGTACATGCCCGAATTCATAGGCAATGGTCTGGGTATAGGCCTGACGCATTCTATGGACGGCATCCATTGCGGTATGCACATCCGCAGGGGCATTATCCCAGATCAGCGAAGCAGGCAGAGCATTAAGATCCTCGCGGGTAAGCTCGTAGGTCTCCAGCTCCAGCCATTTGGCCATCGGGTTCGTGCTGCGCTCCAGCGGATCAATGTCTGCAGCCATATGGCCATATATTCGAATATTTGCGATCAGCTTCGAGGCCTTGACAGCCTTCTTGAGCCACTGCGCATCTGCTGATACGGCAGGCCTTGGAGCCCTCTCGGCATCGGGTGCCAGCGGAGGGGGACCGGATACGGTGAAGAGATCGCGGTAATGTTGTTCAACAGAAGAGGGGTCCTTGACAAATTGCTCATATCTTTCTTGGATGTAGCCCAGGTTGGGGCCGTAGTATTTGCTCCATACTGTGTCGTTATAGGGCTCTTTGACTGCCATGAATAGGTCCTCCTAACGGATAAACTCCACGCGGGGCATCCAGTGTGCCACTTGGCGGAGCTGCAAATGTTTGCGGTTTCATTCTCACCTTATTGTGCTACTTTCCGGCGGGGTAATCAATTCATACTTTCGGTCAATCCGTTCGCAATTTGGCATGATTCATTACAGTATTCATACGGAACTATCATAAATAGGCATTAATCATGTATTTTAATTGAACAAATTGATTTTTATGCTTTGGGATTGGCCGTGACTCCAGAGAAGTTTTGGACCTCCGGCCGCTGTTGTCTGCAGATTTCTTGATTTTATCCCGTTGTTAACGGTTGAAATCCGCAGACAAAGGCGGTCGCTACCGCTCCTCCAGTTCCCAAATTCCCCTCCGCCACTTTTCCCTTAACTTAAATTTTCAACAAGTTCAATCCATATCACTGTCCGTAATCCATACAAATGGGTAATTGTCTCTATGCGATGTTGCGCGCAGCGGTAAGGCGGAGCAGTTAGAGTTCCCTTTAGTATATTTAAACTATTACCTAGGGTTTGAACTTGGAACTGGAAATATTTATACAAGCCACTGGCAATATTAGCTAAGTTTCCTCACATTTTATCATAAAAAAATTCCAGAAAACGACACACTAATCGCGCATGATCTTGTATAATGTTATTGCGGAGAACGGTTTCATCGATTCTTGCCAGATCCTTTCATGATGGAAAGGGTCCAGTAAAAGGTAAACCTGCCGAAAGACAGGGGCACAAAGTCTCGGATCTAAAGTAGAGATACTACAAAGTAGCAATACTACTATGATGGCCGGACTGCCTGGGGACGCGAAAATTCTAGGAGGAGATTTCTTGGATATGTCCAACCAGGGGAATGACGAGCTGCAGGCAGTAGATCTGGATTTAGAATGGGTGCACTTGCTGATGTCTGCCAAGCAGGCGGGGATCGCGGCGGAGGAGATCCGCCGGTTTCTAAGTGAGAAGGCGCTCCAGGCGATGTAAGGACGGTCATCATTGCTGCGATACATACAGAAAAGGCACAGCGCCCGGTACGCTGTGCCTTTTCTGTATGCCGCTTGAAAGCATGCCTTCGCCGAAGGCGGCCTCCCTGCCGTGCGGAGTCTTCCCTGTGACATACAATGCTGCGTTTAATTGTCCTTTTGTTCCATCCGCCATTTCTGGTAATCAAGGAATTCCTTGAATTCACGTTTGCTTATACCGGAGGCCATGGCCTCCTGAACCAGCCGGAACCATTCCCCGTCCAGAGCCTGTTCTTCCGTCTCTGCCAGTCCGCCATACAGCAGTGCATGAATGGATACCTGAAGCGCGTCAGCGATTTTTTCGATGAATTGAATGGAGGGGTTGGATTGAATATTGCGTTCTACATTACTGAGATATGATTTCGCCACATCAGCCTTATCCGCAAGCTCGGATAGCGAATAGCCCTTCTCCAGCCGGAGTTTGTGGATGCGGCCTCCCATAGTATCTGACACGATTACAACGCCCTCCGTACTTTTTATTAAAAGATAAGAAGTGATATGCTTCGCGCTATATCCTTATCTTTCTCACTGAAACGGTACCGCCCTCATAGAAAGGCAAAGCCGTTTTCACTTGTCAGTATAACAAAAAACCGCAAATCGGACAAAAATCATTAAGCCCGGCAGCCTGGGAAAAGGAAACGGCACACCCGGCCCGGTTGGGGGAAGGATGTGCCGTCTTGCTGAAACGGTATCGTCCTTTCAAAGGACGGCAAAGCCGTTTTCCACTTGAGTGTTGACTTACTTGGCCTCTCCCAGTCCTTGAAGTGCATCGAAGGTCCAGTTCAGAGCTAGGCCGTCACCCTGGAAAATGTTCTGATCTTGGCTGTTGTCTACGAACTCGAAGGCGATCTTAAAGGTCTTGGACCCGGCTGCGGCAATCCCTCCTGGCAGTACACCTGCTGCTACGAGATCGTAGCTGGGGGTGTTCTTCAGATCCTTCAGGGAGATCTCGGACAGCACATGACCGCTTAGTGAACCGCCGGTGTACGTGTTATCGAGAAGCTTGACCTTGAAGTGGTCTCCGAGATCCTGGCCCGCGTTATCGCCCTTGGCATCGGTTACGGTGTAAGTGGTGGCCAGCTTGAGGAATTTGATATCCAGTGTGCCGTCATTGGACAAGGTGAAGGTGCGGACGGTGTAGTCTCCCGGCTTCAGATTCGTCAACGCTACCGGAGTATTGAAGGAAGAGCCGAGCTTCAGCGTACCTGCGGCGAAGGTTGCCGTGCTGGTGGCTGTGGAGCTGAAGTAAGCGAAGGTGCCCCCGCCGATTAAAGACAAGCCCAGTGCCGCCGATGCTACGCCAAGACCCAATGTTTTTTTGATACCCATGATTGATTTCCTCCTCGAATGGTTTGTTTTGCCCTGAAATTATTTGAGACTGCCTTTTTCCTGGTTGGCTTCAAAATTCAGCGTCAGCGCAAGCGTATCGCCCTGATAATAGTTCTGCGGCTGGAGGGTCTCCTTGAAGGCGAATTGAATGGTCAGGTCATCCGAGGTACCGGCTTTGATGCCGGATTTCTCTCCGCCTAAGATTGCTCCGAGAATTCCCCGGGCCACCAGATCGGGACTCTCCTTCTCCAGATCGGCCAGCGAGATGACCAGAAGCGGTGATTCCTTTTTATCCTTGTTTACTAGGAAGGTCACAATAATATCATCCTTGAAATTATGCGTACCGTTATCACCTTGGGCGTCTGTAATGGCGGACGAGGTGCGCAGTACCACTTTAGGAATATTGAGCGTTCCGTCATTTTTGAGCTTGAAGTCCCGTAAGACTGTATCGCCCGGCTTGAGATTACTGAGATTAACAATGACAGAGGGATCAGATTTCAATGATAGGGTTCCGTTGTTAAAAGAAGCTGAAGAAGTAGAGGTACTGCTGAAGTAAGCGAAGGTACCTCCGCCGACCAGGGTTAAGCCTAATGCTGCCGATACAACGCCGAGACCTAATGTTTTTTTGACGTTCATTTGTTCATCCCTCTCTTATGAGTCTGCTTTGTAGAGCTGTATTGTGGCTCCGCGTTTCGTAAACGGGAGAGGACAATCGATCATTGGACGAGGTCAGTCAGACTATCCGGCCCGCCTCCGCTGGCTGCGGATGAAGCCACGTTCTTCTTTTCCAGTGCCGCAACGGCCTTCCAGGAAGAATACAGCGCGTAGAGGAGCAGAAGCAGCCCGGGAATAATCATCAGCACTACGCTGCCGGCTTTGGAGACTGCGAAGCTCATGGCATAGCCCACATAGGGGACGGTTACGCCGGTGTACTCACCTACCACATTCGTGGAACTGACGGGCGCGGTGTCGGCTGCATCATTATTGTCGCCCTTGGTGATATAGCTGGCTTGCCCCAGCGCACTGTTCAGCTCGGCATCGACCACGCGGTGGGTGATCAGAATATTATCTGGATTCAGAAAAGTGATCACATCGCCCTTCTGGAACCGCGTCATGTCTCCGCCCGGCTTAATGGCCACAATGGAACCGGTCTGGATGCCTGGCTCCATGGAGCCGGACAAAACCGTCTTAATCTGATAGCCGAAGAAGGAGGGCTCGCCGCCGGAGGCTTTGGAGATCACAACGGCTGTGATCAGCACGAGGAACACAATCAGAATCAGTGTGGAGATGATCGTACCTGCTATTTTTCGGATGCGCATCTTATTCGCCGCCTTTGCTGGTGTCGGATTGTGGAGACGGTGTAGCTGCAGGAGCAGGCTGCCCGTCGTCCATCACAGTGCCCGGAATTACGCCGTTAGGTCCTTGATCTGGAGTGGGTTCCGGTAAAAGAATCTCAGGCACAGGAGTGGCCGCTGGAGCAATAACCTCTGCTGCTGCTGAAGCTGTGGGGACTGGAGTATCCTGTACAGGCGCTGTTGGAGCGGGCTCCTCTGCCGGCTGGCTTTTGTCAGGAGGACTGGTTGCGGGCGGCTGGTTCCGGGCTTGTTCATGCTCCAGCTTCAGCGCTTCGTCAGCAGCCTTCTGCTTCTCTATGGCGAGCCGTTCGGCCTCTTCCGCTCTGGCCTTATCGGTCTTTTCCAGCGTCAGGCGTTTCTCTTCCTCCTGCTGTGCCTTCGCCTTGTCCTCAAGGGCCGTCCTGGCACCAGCGATCTCTGCCAGCTGTTCCTCTAAGGTGTGGATGGTGGAGGTCAGGGTATCCTTGGACGCTGTTAATTCGGTATTCAACTGCTCATACGCGGCCAGCAGCGCAGGGGATACCTGCGAATCTACTTGATAGGCGCTGGTTACGAATGAGAGCACAGGCTCCTCAGCGGGGAAGCTGTAGTCATCCTGCCGGAGTAAGACGCGGTCGGGATTACCGGTAGGCAAGGAACCGCCGATATCATGAATCGAGCCAAGGTATTGCACAATTCCGCTTAACGTCTCTGCCAGCGGCTCCGAGAGAATCCCGCTTTGCTGAAGACTCTCTTGAATCTGGTCAAAGAACTGTGCATCACGGATTTCCAGACAGTTAGGATCGAGATTCACCATATACCCTCCGAGCTTGTGCAGAATGGCCGCTGCATAGCCAATTTCCTGCAGAATTTGTTGCCAGACCGTCACGTTGAAGCTTAGTTGCTTCTCCAGCAGACCGATCTCGCTGCCAGCTTGAGTGAGCTCAGACGAGAGTTCGTCTGCAGCCTGATCCAGCTCGGCAAGCGACAGCTCTCCGGTAGCGGCTGAGGTGTTATACACTCCACTGATGCTATGGCTGCCAAGGGAAGCTTTCAGCTCTGCGAGGGTGCTTAGATGCCCGCCTAATTCCGATAACAGCTGTTCAATCTGACCCGGGAATACCGAGCACAGCCCGATGGAGCTGATTTGCTCCTGCGAGGTGTTGAACTCTCCATAGGTGCTGCCGATCTGGCCTGAGGTATAGATCAAAAGCACAGATACAGCCATACCCGATTGCAGAATCCGCAGGCCGAGCTTCCTGGTTGTTCGTTTGCGCCGCTTGGCAGATCTGGGGTACATAGCTAAGCCCCCTCTCAACTTGCTAATGAGTTATTCGTTATATTCGTTCTTTATAAAGAACGATATCGTAAGCAAATCATACACTGCGCCGCTTGGAAAAGAAAAATGTTAATTTCAGCGGAATGTTCGCAATAAAGTACGAATTAGGTGGGATATCTCGCTGTAACTGCGGTTATCGCTGTTTTTCACAAATGTTCTTTATAAAGAACGGATGGGGCGGGTGGCAGGAGCGGAGTGAGGTGAGTACACGTGCACCTGAATGGAGCAAAAGTTGGTGGGGAGCGGAAATGAGGGCATTAGTGCCCCTGAATGCGGCGAAAGTTAGTGTAGTGTGGAAATGAAGAGCATAAGTGCACCTGAATGGAGCAAAAGTTGGCGGGGAGCGGAAATGAGGAGCATAAGTGCACCTGAATGGGGCAAAAGTCGGCGGGGAGCAGAAATGAGGAGCATAAGTGCACCTGAATGGGGCAAAAGTGGGAGGCGTACGGGCCCGATGTATGCGAAAAACCGAATACAATTCAGATGCTGAACCAGTTGGCTAAACGAATGGGTTAGTGTTTCTTGGCAAAGAAGGGGTTGTCCCAAAAGCAGCGATCCTTCCGTTAAAAGAGAATCGCTGCTTTCTGTTTTGGAAGAGAAATCAAATGATATTCTCTTATGATGGGGTGTTACGTATACCGCTTAAACAGCGGAGCGTCCACCCAAGTGCCCACAAACTCAAGGAAGCTTCTCCCCGCGCGAAGTAACGTACAACTCATACCATTCCTTGCGGGATAACTCCAGCTGGTCCGCGCCAGCACAGGCAGCGATCCGCTGCGGATTCACTGTGCCGATCACAGGCTGAATGGCTGCGGGATGCGTCATTAGCCAAGCCAGCACGATAGCCTCGGGTGCCGCGTCCTTCTCGTTAGCGAGTCTCCGTACCATGGCCGCTGTATTCACAACATTCTCCGGCTGGCCTTCAAGCGGCCGTCCGCTGAAAAGTCCCTGGGCCAGCGGGCCCCAGGCCTGGAGCTGGATGTTCCCGGCACGGCAATACTCCATGGTGCCCTCCGGGAACGTAATGTCCTTCCACGGATCGCGGTTCACGCTAAGTACGGCGTCGACCCAGCTGATTTTGTACAGGCTCATATGCAGCTGATTGACAATAAACGGCTCGTCGCAATAAGTCTGCAGCAGCTGGATCTGGGCAGCGCTCATGTTGGAGACTCCGAAGTGGCGTACCTTGCCGGAGGCCTTGAGCTGATGCAGCGCTTCTGCCACCTCTTCAGGGTCCATTAACGGATCGGGGCGGTGCAGCAGCAGAATATCAATATACTCTGTGCCCAGCCGTGCTAGAGTTCCATCAACGCTGGACAGAATGTGCTCCTTGGAGAGGTCGAAGCTATTGGAGAGGTCTCCCGGCTCCATCAGCTTGATGCCGCATTTAGACTGGAGGAGAATGCCCTCGCGCAGCCCCGGCCGTTCCTTGAAGATCTGCCCGAACACCTTCTCCGCCTTGCCCCGGGTGTAGATATCGGCATGGTCAAAAAAATTAATACCTATCGACAGCGCCGCATCCAGCGCCTCATGTCCCTGCTTCATATTCGCAGCCGTGACCGGCTCGCGGTCCCAGCCGCCGCCCAGTCCCATGCAGCCAAGGGCAATACGGCTGGCGGGTATGCCGCGCCGGTTAAGGGGTAACGCTCTCAGCAATGTGATCCCTCCATACTATTAGCTTGAGAATGCTCTCGTTATGTTACCGGACAAGCTTACACCTTTAGAATCCGGTGTGGTATCTCTTATCACTGGAGGAACGGTGCTTCGTGGTCTCTTTATCCTTCTCTTCCTCTTTCTCAAGTGTCAGGTCCTCTACGGGTATCGGGTCCACATGCTGCTGGTCCTCATCTACATCGAACAGGCTGGGCTTGTCCGTAGGGTATTGCTCCGGGTGGTCACGCTCGTCTCTGATCGGCTTTTTATCATCGCTCATCACGGCTTCACTTCCCTTTCCAGAATATACGTCAGGCGGGGGCTGACACAGCTTTAGCCCCTCGCCAGCGGTTTGCTCCAAATATAAGAATTTTGAAACGGTACCGCCCTCTAAAAGGACAGTAAAGCCGTTTCCACTTGCTAATAAACACATATGGTCTCCGCTAAACAATCACAGCGGCTATTCACTTCTATTCATCTGCGATAATAGGTCTGCCGATATCATTCAGTCTGCGGGCGGCCACATCCTCATACAGGCGCTTCAGCCACTTCAGCTCAGTCTGGCAATGCTCGTATCTGCCGTACATCAGATGCAGCACCGAACGCGGTACCACGGCGATATGCTCCTCGTATAGCTGATAGGCGAGGTTTACCTCATGCTCTGCCTCGCGGATACGCTCTTCCAGCAGGCTTTCGACCTTCTCCTGGTCAATCAAATGCGTGAGTGACAGAGCGATCTGTACCGGATGGTACATGGGATCGCTTTTTCGGATCTGCTGCAGAATAAGCTGCTCCATGAAGGTCTTGCCTTTGTCAGTGATCCGGTAGATGGTTTTGTCCGGCCGGTCCGGGCTGTGGATGATCTCAACCGCCTCAATATGGCCGCCTGCTGCCAGCTTATCGACCGCATAATATAATGAACCTGTCTGCATCTTGATCACCCGGTCCATGGAGCGTTCCTTCATAACAAGCGTGATCTCATAAGGATGCATATCCCGTTCCAGCAAAAGTCCCAGAATTGCCAGCTTCATGGGCATGGGCTTACCTCCGTTCGTTATCAGCAGCGTGCTGGCTGCCCTGCGGCAGCAGACGGTCCTTCGGCATCAGCAGGACGAAGACCACGGTAAGCACCGCCGGAACGATGGCCCACAAGAAGGTATGTGAGATCGACGAAGACAGTGAGTTCGTGATTTTCTCAAGGACAGGCGCCGGAATCTGTGCTCTGGCCTCGGGTGTTAACGCGGAACGCGGGTCGCCGAAGGAAGCGGCCTGGCCGCTGTCTCCGAAGGCTGCGCTCAGCTGGGAGGCGAAATGGTTGCGCTGGATAATGCCGAAGATCGTAATCCCCAGCGTCATTCCGAGCGAGCGCATGAAGGTACTGGTGGAGGTTGCCGAACCGCGCTGGCGCATGTCGAAATGCTGGATCGAAGACAGGCTGAGTACGGAGAAGGAGAAGCCCACGCCGAAGCCGGTCAGTGCCATGAAGGCATTAAGCGCCATCCGGGGGGTCTCCGGGGTCAAGGTGCTGAGGGGGTAAATCCCGCCCACGAAGCAGACTGCTGACAGCAGCATGATGTTGCGGAAGCTCGTTTTAGTAGTAAGCAGGCCGCCGGACTGGCTGCCGATTACGGTTCCGATCATCATCGGCATCAGAATCAGGCCGGAGTTGGTGGCGGAGCCGCCGTATACCCCCTGGACGTATATTGGGATATATACCGTTGCTACAATGAATGCCGAACCATAGAACAAGCCCAGTATACTGCTGGTCGCGAACAGGCGCTGCCGGAACATGGCGAAAGAAATAACCGGCTCTGCCGCGAATTTTTCAATGATAATGAAGGCGATCAGCAGCACGGCGAACGCAGCGAACAGTCCAAGAATGGCTGCAGAATCCCAAGCATACTGGTTACCGCCAAGCTCCAGGGCGAACATCAGGCAGATAATCCCTGCCACCAGGGTGAAAGCGCCGCCCCAGTCAATCCGCTGTTTGGAATGCGATATGGATTCCTTATAGGAGGTCATAATAAAGAAGAACGAGACAATCCCGATGGGCAGGTTAATATAGAAAATCCAGTTCCAGCTCACATATTCGGTGATATATGCACCCAGCAGAGGCCCAATTACACTGGAGATCCCGAAGACAGCACCGAAGAGTCCGGTGAGCTTGCCTCTTTTCTCAGGCGGGAAAATGTCGAAGACAATCGTGAAGGCAATCGGCATGAGTGCGCCGCCGCCAATCCCTTGAATCGCACGGTAAATACTAAGCTGGGTGATGCTGGTAGCCGTTCCGCACAGTGCGGAGCCGATCAGGAAGACGATGAGTCCGAAGATGTAGAACCGTTTGCGTCCGTACATATCGGACAGTTTGCCGAAGATCGGGGTGCCGGCCATCACCATGACCATGTAGGCGGAGGTGACCCAGACGATTTTATCAAGTCCCCCGAGATCAGAGACAATCGTGCCCATCGCTGCGGCAACAATCGTATTATCCATGGCCGACATCAGAATGCCGAGCAGCAGTCCGGCAACGACAAGCTTCAGATTGCTCTCTTTGTTATGCATGTTGTTCATACTCCTTTAATTGAAATTGATAAGTTGCAGACCTTATTATATTCAAATTTGAATAGGGGGTCAATCCTTTTTATGCAGCGCTTGTACAGGAGTTCTGAAAGGCCGTTTAAGGAAAGCGGCGCCATTCTAATTGGTATTCCTTAAGCGGCGATTCTTTATTCCTGCAGCTTGACATACCCATGGGGGGTATATTATATTGGTACGTAAGGAGGCTGATTCCTGTGTCTACAAATGAGAAGGACCCTGCCGGACGGGACCCTGCCGAAGCCTGCCATTCTTCTGCTTCCGGTGTGCGTAAGAGTCATCATTCCCCGGAATTCAAGAATGGGCTGACGACCCGGCTGAACCGGATTGAAGGACAGATCCGTGGAGTGAAAGGCATGATTGAACGGGATACCTACTGTGATGATGTGCTGAATCAGCTGGCGGCGGTGCAGGCGGCCCTGAACAGTGTCGGCAAGCTGCTGCTTGAAGGCCATATGAAGAGCTGTATTATTGAACGGATCGAAGCCGGTGAGCATGAGGTCATTGACGAGCTGCTGGTTACGGTGAACAAGCTGATGAAATAAAGGTTGTGCTTTGTATGGATTTAATAGTTCGAATTCTCCAGGCTGTGGTGAGGAAGAGAGAAGAATAACGACCAAGGGTCTGATTGTACTTTGTGCAATAGAATTCCTGTTTAACGATGAAAATATCCATTCTATTGTATTCTGTACAATTGAAGTCAGGGAAATAGGATGAAAGAGCCTAAAAGCTGAAAATCTAATGTGCGAAATACAATAGATTCCATTCAGAGGCTGATTTGTCCGGCATCTGTTGTACAAAGTACAATCAAGCACAGCTATCCTTTCTTCACGCAACAATCTATATTCCGGTTGTAGAATATGAACACAAATTAATCGTGTACCAACAACAATTAGGAGGTAATTCAAATGTCGAACGTAACACTGAATGTTGAAGGAATGTCCTGCGGTCATTGTGTAAGTGCTGTAGAGAAGGCTGTTAGCGGTGTAGGCGCTGCGGCGAAGGTGGATCTGCCGGCGAAGACGGTGGCGGTTGAATTCGATGAGAATACGGTAAGCCTGGATAAGATCAAGGCTGCTATTGAAGATCAGGGCTACGACGTAGTGTGAGCTAATTGTTGTAATATAAGGGCTTGGAGCAGGGAACCCTGGGGTACAGGGCCGGGCGCCAATGCCTTTTCTTTTCAAAATAAATATACCCCTTGGGGGTATGTGGAGGTGCATGAGGATGGAAAAGAGTGCAGAGTCCGCCCCGGAGCAGCAGGCCACGCTGCAAATTACCGGAATGACCTGCTCCGCCTGTGCGGCGCGGATTGAGAAGGGCTTGTCCCGCATGGAGGGGGTATCCCGGGCGAGTGTCAATCTGGCGCTGGAGCAGGCTACGGTAGGCTTCGATCCGGCAGCTATGGATGTGCCGAAGATCGAGGAGAAGATACGCTCGCTAGGTTACGATACACTGAAGGAATCTGCGGATTTTGATATTACCGGCATGACCTGTGCCGCCTGCTCGGCGCGCATTGAGAAGGTGCTGGGACGCATGCCTGGAATCGCGGCCGTGAATGTGAACCTGGCGCTGGAGACTGCGCATGTGGAATATTCGCCGGGCAATGTCAGTCCGGCCGAGATTATGGATAAGGTGAGCAGCATCGGCTATAAGGCGGCACTTAAGCAGGACCGGAAGGATATCGCGGAGCAGCGCAGCGAAGAGATTACACGCAAGCGGAATAAGTGGATGATCTCCGCGTTGCTGTCTCTCCCGCTGCTCTGGGCCATGGCGGGCCACTTCTCGTTCACAACCTGGATCTGGACGCCTGAGCTGTTCATGAATCCCTGGTTCCAGCTTGTGCTGGCGACCCCGGTTCAGTTCGTGATCGGCTGGCAGTTCTATGTCAGCGCCTATAAGGCGCTGAAGAACGGCAGTGCCAACATGGATGTGCTGGTGGTGCTGGGTACATCTGCGGCGTATTTCTACAGCGTGTACCTGACGATTGATTCTCTGAAAATGAGCGGGATGCACCACACCGTGGAGCTGTACTTCGAGACCAGCGCGGTGCTGATCACGTTAATTCTCGTAGGCAAGTGGTTAGAAGCGCTGGCGAAGGGGCGTTCATCGGAGGCGATCCGCAGCCTGATGGGGCTTCAGGCCAAGACAGCGCTGGTGCTGCGTGACGGTGCAGAGCTGAGTATTCCGGTGGAGGATGTAGTGATCGGCGATATTGTGCTGGTGAAGCCTGGAACTAAGGTGCCTGTAGACGGTGAAGTCGTTGAGGGCTTGTCCTCCGTCGATGAATCCATGCTCACAGGCGAGAGTATCCCGGTGGAGAAGAAGCCGGGAGATTCCGTGATCGGAGCTACGCTGAACAAGAACGGAATGCTGCGGGTTAAAGCCCGCAAGGTCGGCCGTGATACGGCGCTGGCACAGATCATTAGAGTCGTGGAGGAAGCGCAGGGCTCGAAGGCACCGATTCAGCGGATTGCCGATGTCATCTCCGGGATCTTCGTGCCGATTGTGGTCGGTATTGCTGCCGTAACCTTCGGGGTCTGGTATATCTGGGGAGCGCCGGGGCAGTTTGCAGAGGCCCTGGAAAAAGCCATTGCGGTGCTTGTCATCGCCTGCCCGTGCGCACTGGGACTGGCGACGCCAACCTCCATTATGGCCGGGTCCGGCCGGGCCGCCGAGTTCGGCATCCTGTTCAAGGGCGGGGAGCATCTGGAAGCTGCGCAGGGCGTGAAGGTAGTGGTCGTAGATAAGACCGGGACCGTGACCAACGGCAAGCCGGTGCTGACCGATATTGTAGCGACTACTGGAATCGCTGCGCAAGGACGGGTGCTTGGCGAGAACCGGCTGCTGGCCATAACAGCGGCTGCGGAGAAGCTCTCGGAGCATCCGCTGGCGGAGGCCATTGTGGCTGGAGCACAAGGTAGAGGAATCGACCTGCCGCCAGCGGGCCAGTTCGAGGCGGTACCGGGCCGCGGGGTGTCGGCGGTAGTGGACGGCCAGAAGGTAAGCGTAGGCACACGGCGTATGATGGTGGAGAACGGGCTGGATATCGAGCCGTGGACAGGGATCATGACCAAGCTGGAGCAGGAAGGCAAAACAGCGATGCTGGTAGCCGTGGAGGATGCGGTTGCGGGAGTGATTGCTGTGGCTGACACGATTAAGGAGACCTCACGGGAGGCGGTAGCCCGGCTGCATGCCATGGGCATCGAGGTTGTCATGATTACCGGAGACAATAGGATTACGGCCCAGGCGATTGCGGATCAGGCGGGCATCCGCACGGTTCTGGCGGAGGTGCTGCCTGAGGGCAAGGCCGAAGAGATCCGCAGGCTCCAGAGCGGCGGGGTCAAGGTGGCTATGGTCGGCGACGGCATCAACGATGCTCCGGCGCTGGCAACCGCGGATACGGGCATGGCAATCGGCACCGGCACGGATGTGGCGATGGAGGCGGCGGATATTACGCTGATGCGCGGTGATCTGATGAGCATTCCGGATGCGATCCTGATGAGCCGCAAGACCATGCGCAATATCAGGCAGAATCTGTTCTGGGCGCTGGCCTACAATATCACCGGAATCCCGATTGCGGCGCTGGGCTTCCTGGCGCCTTGGCTGGCCGGAGCTGCGATGGCCTTCAGCTCGGTATCCGTTGTACTGAACGCGCTGCGTTTACAGCGCGTCAAGCTGTAAGAATGATGCAGCCCTTCCGCAGCCGGAGTCATCCGGACGGACAGAAGGGGGGAAGGAACCCAAAGAATCGCCGGGGAGCACCTAAATGCGTGTCTTCTATAGACGCATTCGGTACATGCTGCTCTATTCGCTGGCTGCTGGGGAAGCCGCAGCGGTCTCTTTTCGGCCAAGCAAGTTCGTGCCAATGACCCCGGCGATGATCAGGAATGATCCGATCCAGTGATAGACCGTGATCTGCTCACCCAGGAAGATCGCTCCGGCTGCAATGGATACGATGGTGGAGAGGTTGGTGAACACGCTCATGAGTGAGGCCTCGATTTTGGATAAAATATAGGTTGAGGTCAGGGTTGTGACCAGCGAGGCGACCACCCCCAGATATACAGCGGACAGGACAAACGTTGCGCTTCCCAGCGGATTCAGGAACTCCCCGAGCGTCCCGCTGACGGTATGTCCGGTAAGCGAGATGATCAGGAAGGTGGCGAAGCCGACCCCCATCATCAGGTAGCTGAGCTCAGCAGGGCTGAAGTGGCTGGAGAGGGAGCGGGCCAGCACACTGTACCCGGCAAACGCGAGACAAGTCATGAACAGCAGCACAATCCCGGTCATACTCGACAGCTGAATGCCGCTTCCCTTCATGACGAAGATGAATACCACGCCGAATACCGAGAGGAAGATGCACAGCTTTTGCAGCAGGGTGGTCTTCTCCTTCAGGAAAACCCCGGCGATGATCATCGTCACCACCGGAGTGAACGAATAGAGGATGCCTCCCTCGGCTGAGGTGGCGCGCTGAAGTCCGAAGACCTGCAGGGTGAAGAAGCCGAGCGGATACATCGCGGCGAGCAGCAGGGCCCGGCCAATCGGCTTGCCCCGGTAGGAAACCTTGACCCAGCCGAGGGCGACCGGAACCGACATCACGGCAAAAGAGGCAGCGAACCGGAAGGTCAGCGTATCGAGCGGCCCGGCATGAACGAGCGCCACTTTGGTGAACAGGAAGGAAAAGCCGATAATGAACGCATTGAGTACGGCGAAGCTGTAGGCCAGTTTGAGTCCTTGTTTGTGCATGGGTACATCTCCTTGTAGGTTAGTGAAGATTGGATGCTGTAAACATTCGATCTATTACTTTAAAATTAAAGGAAAAGGTGTGCACCAACAATACAAGGTTTCCTCAACTGTACCGGTACAGTCTGCCGTGATCCCTATATAATAAGGGGAGAATAATAGGATAGAATATACGGCATAGCAGGGGAATAACGGCAAACGGAGGCGGGCGATGAACAAGTATCATCAGGTGATCACCGAGCTGGAGAAGCAGATGAAGGAAGGGCAGTACCGCCCGGGGGACAAGCTGCCGTCTGTGCGCAGTGCTTCAGAAATCTACGGCTGTAGCGTCAGTACCATACTGAAGGCTTACGGGGAGCTGGAGCGGACGCATACGATCTACTCTATTCCGCAGAGCGGCTATTACATGGTGGACAAGAGTGACGATTCAGCGGCGTCGGGGAGTGAAGGGACGGTTGATTTTGCTTCGGCATCGCCGGATCTGAATGTCTTTCCGTACCTGGACTTCCAGCATTGCCTCAATAAGGCGATTGACCAGTACAAATACCATCTGTTCACCTATGGGGATGCCTTGGGGCTTGCAACACTGCGCCGCACCCTGGTGTCGCATCTGGCGGAGTATCAGGTGTTCGCGAAGGCGGAGTCGATCCTGATTACCTCAGGGATTCAGCAGGCGCTGGAGATACTGGCGAGAATGCCTTTTCCCAGCGGCAGGACGGAGATTTTGGTGGAACAGCCGGGGTATGATATCTATTTGAGGTATTTGGAAGCTGAGGGGCTGCCGGTGAGCGGAATCGGGCGTTCGGCGGCGGGCATTGACCTGCAGGAGCTGGAGGAACGGTTCGCCAGCGGGAGATTTAAGTTTTTTTATACGATGCCCAGATACCACAACCCGCTTGGGACAACCTACAGCACAGAGGAGCGCAAGGCCATTGCCGGACTGGCTGGCAAATACGATGTCTACATCGCAGAGGATGATTATATGGCGGATCTGGGGATCGGACGGCGCTATGACCCCATCTATGCGTATGACCAGACCTCCCATGTCATTTATCTCAAAAGCTTCTCCAAAATCATCTTCCCCGGCCTTAGGCTCGGTGCGGTGGTGGTGCCGCAGCCGCTGCTGGAGACCTTCCGCTCCTATAAAGGCTACACCGATACCTCGCTGCTGTCGCAGGCTGCGCTTGAGGTATACATCAAGAACGGGATGTACGGGCATCACCGGCACAAGATCAAAGCCATGTACGCCAAAAAAATCCGCGCGGTATACGAAGCACTCGGGCGGCATAATACAGACGGCTTAATCGAAGCCTCTGCGGACAGCTCAGGCATCTATATCCAGTTCAGGCTGCCGCTCACCGTCAACCTGGAGCGTCTGGTCAAGCGTCTGGGGGAACGCAAAATTCAGGTGATACCCGGTAACGGCTTCTATCTGCCGGGCTACCAGACCCGGGACAAATTCCTGCGCATCAGTATTTCCCGGGCGGGGCTTACACAGATTGATGAGGGAATCCTGGCGATTATCCAGGAGGTAAAGCGCGGGAGCGGGTGGTAAAGGCCGTAGAGGCGGAAAAGGCAGAAAAGGCGGAAGAGGGGGAAGAGGGGAAAAGGTAAAAGAAGGCGGAAGAGTAGGAGAGAAGGAAGATGCGAATGAGGGACGAAGAGGGTGGAAGGAAGCTCCTTTGTTGTCTGAGCCGCGAAATGGGATCATAATAGGCTTTATATGAGTGAAGAAAGGCGGAACGATAATGAAACCTACGAATGAAACCCTTGAGCTGTTGAACCGTCATACCTCTGTCCGCCAGTACCAGGACAAGCCGGTCAGTGACGAGCTGCTGGCAGCAGTGATTGGAGCGGGGCAGATGGCTTCGACCTCCAGCAATGTCCAGGCGTACACGGTTATTGCGGTAACCGAGCCTGCGCTTAAAGAGCAGCTATCCGTTTTGTCCGGTAATCAGGCCTACATTAAGCAGTGCCCGGTCTTTCTGGTCTGGTGTGCGGACCTGTACCGTCTGCGGGAAGCGTCTGCTCCGCATTTGCAGGGGGAGCCGTCCTACGAGGGCACGGCCGAGAATCTGATTGTAGCGACTGTTGATGTCGCGCTGGCCGCGCAGAATGCCGCTGTTGCCGCAGAATCGCTCGGCCTTGGCATTGTCTACATCGGCGGCATCCGCAATGAGATCGCTGCTGTATCTAAGCTGCTCGGCCTGCCGGAGCTGGTCTATCCGGTCTTCGGCATGTGCCTCGGGTATCCGGCCGCCGTGAATGGCGTCCGTCCTCGCCTGCCGCAGGCAGCGGTGCTGCATCATAACGGCTACAATGCCGAAGCTGCAGTGGAACAGGCCCGTGTGTACGACGCCATCTCCAGCGATTATATGCGCGAGCGTACCGGCGGCCAGAACGCAGCCTCCTGGTCGGAGATGATGGCCGGCCGGCTGGCTCAGCCTGCCCGGCTGCACATGAAGGAGTTCCTGCTTAGCAAGGGATTCATGCAGAGGTAGAGCTAGGGATTTGGTGAGCCTTCCCCGTAGTCAGCGGGGGAGGCTTTTTTTGGGTTGGAGGGGCGCGGGGCGAATGTATGCGAAAAATCGAACATAATGGTCTGATGCGAATGTCTGCAGGCCCCAATATTCAACAGCCAGTAACATATTTAGAGAAATCCTGCCAAAAGTGCAACAATGCCGGGTAATAGAAGCGGCCAATGCAGAAATCTTGCATGAAATGCAACAAAGCCAGCACTAACTTGCTCAAAACACCAAAATTCCTGCAAATCATGCAACATTGCACCGCAGCCAGTAACATGCCTTGAGAAATCATGCAAAAACTGCAACAATGCTGCTACATACAAGCTGTGGCAGAGAGTGAAAACCATCAAAATTGGCCGGAGATAGGCAGAACGTCACCATGATGTGCAACTGCGGGGTATCGGGACGAATGTGTGCCGAAAACAACATACAATGTGCCACTGCAAGGGTGATCGGAGCGAATGAGTGCCGAAAACAACATACAATCGGTGCAACTGCAAGGTGAACGAGGCGAATGTGTGCCGAAAACAACATACAATGTGTCACTGCAAGGGTGATCGGGGTGAATGGATGTCGAAAACAACATACAATGTGCAACTGCAAGGTGAACGGGGAGAATGTGTGCCGAAAACAACATACAATGTGCCATTGCAAGGGTGAGTGAGCCGAAGCGAGCGAAAGGGTATTTTCCCATTTGATCGTTTTGCACGTATAGAAAAATTGCGTTAAAAGAAATATTGCGTGTTGCGCAAAAATATGGAAAGTGCTAAAATTTGGTCAGAGGTTGGATTTCGCTGGACGCCAACACCCGGGCCCGGAATCGCGCCGTAGCCTAATTCCCTCTCCGCTTCGCGGCTGTGTCTGCTGTGGATGATCTTGAAATCATAGATTCGAGAAGGAGGAGAATGGTATGGTACAGGTAGACGGGCAAGAGACAAAGGTGGCTGCACGATTAACGCATAAGGTATTCTTCGAGCGGGATGACATTGAGTTCACGTTCCAGTGGCTGCTGTCGTTCGTACACTGCGGCGGTGTGTCGCAGGGTGAAGTATTTAAGCTTGCACGGAGCATCGATCCGAACTCTTTGGCCAGCTGGAAGACTGAATTCGAGAAGGAAGCCGTTAAGATCGAAGCAAGCGCAGAGAACTGCATGAAGAAGGGCCATCTGATCAGCGCCAGCGAGGCATTTATCCGTGCCCACTCGTATTACCGGGCAGCCTTCTATGGAGCTTTTCCCGGTGAACCGGATTTCGCGCGGTATCATGGCAAAAGTGTGGAATGCTTCCGCAAGGCGCTTGATGCGAAGTCTGAGCAGATTCCCCATGAATGGGTCGAGGTGGAATACAAGGGGTATAAGTTCCCGGGCTGCTTCCTGAAGGCAGAGCACGGGAATGCGCCTAAGCCAACGATTATTTTCCATAACGGCGGGGAGACGCACAAGGAAGATACCTATTTTCTCGGAGGGCAAGCGGCGATTGACCGGGGATATAACGCGCTGATCGTAGACCTTCCGTATGATGTATGTGTCAGATTCTATGAGCCGGAGGCGACAGCCCGGAACTTCCCGCGCGAGGAGCTGCATAATGTCTACAGAGCCACCACAGATTTCGTTCTGGCCCGTCCGGATGTGGACTCTGAGCGGCTGGTGGTCAGCGGGATGAGCTACGGCGGAGCCAAAACAATGGTGCATGCCAGCTGTGACGACCGCTTCGCAGCGGCAGTGCCCAACTCACCGGTGTACTCCATGGCGTCCTTCATTGAACGCGGCATGCCTTCGTTTCTCCGGGGCAGTGCAGAAGAAGCGGCGGAGCAGACTAAGAAAATGCCTTACACCGGCCAGGTCCTGTTCGCCGGATCAGCCTGGTCGCACGGCTTCGACAGTATTGCCGAGTGGTATCCTGTAGCCAGGGAAGCCGTCGAAGTGGACCCGAAGGACGTCAAGTGTCCCCTGCTCTCCATGTATTCGGAGGCAGAGCATCCTGAGATGCAGCGGCAAGCGATCGACACTTACGAGAAAGCCCCGAATGAGAAGAACGCGATCTTCAAGGGGACGGAAGAGGATGGTGCCGACCTGCACTGCCAGCTGAACAATCTGCCGCTCAGCTACCAGGTGATGTTTGACTGGCTGGATGAGGTACTGGATTATAATATCCGGCTACAATCGGCGCGGTAAGCGAGATTCCGCAGGAATCGAACGGATCTGCGGTGCTGTCCTTTCAGCACCGCAGATCTTTGACTACATATAAGGAATGGAGCACTAGACTGCCATGACGAATGAAAAACAAGGCTTGAGAGCACGCAAGAAGGAAGAGACCAGGCGGACGCTGAGCGATGTAGCATGTAGTCTGGCCATGGAAAAAGGGGCCAGCCAGGTTCGGGTGGAGGATATTGCCGCTGCCGCGAATGTCTCCATGCGGACGTTCAATAACTATTTTGCTTCCAAAGAAGCCGCAATGGTCGGAAATGCTTACCAGCGTTCCGAGCGGATAGCGGCTGCCCTTGCCGGCCGCCCTTCAGATGAACCGCTGCAGGACTCCATCCGGGCCGCTGTGCTTGAAGGCTTCGCCGAGACAACAGACCGGCAGTGGTATGCGCGTATCGTCCTCCTCCGCGATGATCCGGCATTGTTCGGTGCGACACGGAAGGTGGAGATCGAGATTGAGCGGGAGCTCGCCAAGGTGATTGCGGAACGTACACATAAGGATGTGAAGCTCGACCTGTACCCGGACTTAATGGCGGCGCTGCTTATGGCAGCGATACGCACAGCGGTTTTCCATTGGGTAAGCGCACCTCCCGGAGGGCAGACGCTGAACGATATGCTGGAGCAGTCGCTCCAAAGGCTGAGGTTTGAGTAATATGCACACGGGGGGCGCTCCTGCTACGATAACGGAATCGTGGACAGGAGCGCCCTATTTTGGCCGGGTGACAGTTGTCACTTTGAATCGGTGACAGTCCATACTGATGCTCTTCTCCAGTCTCCGGTACTATAGCAATATAGCCAAGAAGGCAGAAGGACACGGAGGGATACACGATGGAATATGTCATTGAAATGAACAATGTCAGCCGCAGCTTCCAGGAGAAGCAAGCGGTGAAGCAGGTGAGCTTTACAATTAGCCGCGGCTCGATCACAGCGGTGCTTGGCCCTAACGGAGCCGGCAAAACCACCACACTTGCGATGCTTCTGGGCTTGCTTGAGCCCTCGGAGGGCAGCGTTAAGGTGTTCGGTCTTAAGCCGGCAGACGTCAGAGTGAAGCAGCGGACCGGAGCCATGCTCCAGGAGGTCAGCGTCATGGACCGGTTGAAGGTCCGGGAGATACTGGCGCTGATCCGCAGCTATTATCCTCAGCCCATGGAGATGGAAGTGCTGCTTCAGGCGACCGGGCTGGGGGCGGCGGATCTGAACCGTTACGCGGAGAAGCTCTCCGGCGGGCAAAAGCGCAGCCTCAGCTTCGCGCTGGCGCTGGCGGGCAACCCGGATCTGCTGTTTTTTGACGAGCCGACAGTGGGGCTGGATACGACAGCCCGGCGGCATTTCTGGGAGAGGGTGCGGGGACTGGCTGACCAGGGCAAAACAATTCTGTTCAGCACTCATTACCTGCAGGAAGCGGAGGATATCGCGGACCGGATTCTGCTGTTCAACCGGGGAGTGCTGGCGGCGGACGGAAGCCCGGACGAGGTTAAGGCGAGACTGGTTAAGAAGTCGCTGTCCTTCCTGGCGTCCGGCGACCCGGCGCTGCTGCACAGTCAATTACTGGAGCTGCCAGCCGTGGACGGCTGCTACGAGAAGGATGGACGGCTGCATGTGACGACAGAGAATACGGATGAGGCGCTGCGGGCTATTTTCGTGAACGGACTGGCTGTGCAGGATGTACGGATCGACCAGGGGAAGCTGGATGAAGCGTTCGAGCAATTGACCCTGAATCAAGAGGAGGCGGCAGTATGATGAAACCTATGATGGCCCAGTGCAAGGCAGAGCTGCTGCGGATTATCCGCAATCCCTATTATGTGTTCTGGTCGCTGCTCATGCCGATTCTGTTCTACTTCATCTTCACCCGGGTGGTGAATACGGGGACGGACGATACGAAGCTGTGGCAGGCGCATTATCTGATGTCGATGGCGGCCTTCAGCGTGATGGGTTCCGCAATTATGACCCTCGGCATCCGGCTGGTGCAGGAGCAGACACAGGGCTGGAATACGTTTATCCGCATTACTCCGCTGCCGTCCTCGGTTTATTTTTTCGGCAAAATGTTCGGTCAGAGCGTCATGCATCTGTTCTCGGTTCTGTGTATTTTCGTAGCCGGGTATTTAATCAACGGGGTGTCGCTGACAGCGGCGCAGTGGCTGCTTTGCGGATTGTGGCTGCTTGCGGGCTCTCTGCCTTTTCTGGCGCTGGGTACGATTATCGGGTCCATGAAGCGGGTGGATACGGCGAGCGGGGTGAGCAATGTACTCTATATGGGGCTGGCGGTGGCCGGGGGCATGTGGATGCCTCTCGACATTATGCCTAAGCTGATGCAGAAGATCGGGCACTGGCTGCCGTCCTATAATTATGGAGATGGAGCCTGGGCGATTGTAGCGGGAGGTTCCCCGTCGTGGAAGGCCGTGCTGCTGTTGCTCGGTTACCTGGCCGTATTTATGTTATTATCGGTCTATATAAGGCGAAAACAGGAAGCGGTGTAATCCATGGCGGCACGTATGCAGTTCCGGATTTTTCCGGAAAGGTTCGGTTTCTTCCCCTATATTTGGCTGATCTATCTGGTGTTCCCGGTGCTGAATTTCGATGGTTACAGCGGCTACAAGCTGATGGCAGGGTATGTGCTGCTCCTGCTGTTCCTGGTGACGTACCGCCAGCTCTACTGGGCGGAAGAGAGGGCGTATACGGCCTGGCTGGGACTGCAGCTGCTGATTATTGTCGTGTTAACCGTAGTCTATAGCCCCTACAACATGTATATGGGCTTCTTCACCAGTAACTTTATCGGCTGGTATACCGATATGCGCCGGTTCAGGCAGGCTCTGGCGGTGTTCACTGCTGTACTGGTTGGACTGGGCCTGTTCTACCTGCCGCAGGCGTATGGCCTGGATATGCTGTTCCTGCTCCCATTCGCACTGATGATGCTGATCACGCCCTTCGGCATCCGCTCCATTAACCGGCGGCGGGTGCTGGAGAAGGAGCTGGACCAGGCCAACGAGCAGATCAAGGAAATGATCAAGCGTGAGGAACGGATGCGCATCGCCCGCGATCTGCATGACACGATGGGACACACACTGTCGCTGATTACGCTGAAAAGCCAGCTTGTCGAAAAGCTTGTCGTCAAGAACCCCGAGCGGGCGCAGGCGGAAGCCCGTGAGATCCAGCGGACCTCACGGGCCGCGCTGCGCCAGGTGCGGGAGCTGGTCTCTGAGATGCGTGCAGTCTCAGTTGCCGAAGAGCTGGCTGAGGCGGCGGAGATGCTGCGCAGTGCGGAGATCGCACTTGAGGTAGAGGGAGATGCAGCGCTGCCGGGTGTATCCGATCTGACGCAGAGTATTCTCAGCCTCTGCATCAAGGAGGGAATCACCAACATCGTTAAGCATAGCCGTGCGGACCAGTGCCGGATCAGCATCGTAATGACACCGGGCGAGGTACAGATTACGCTGGAGGATAACGGCATAGGTCCAGAAGCGAGCGGTGCGGGAGGGACGGAGCGCCGGGACGGCAACGGCATGAAGGGGATGGGCGAGCGGCTGGCCCTGATTGACGGCTCGCTGACGTTTGCTCCGGGACCGGGCGGGGGAACCCGGCTGAGCGTGGTTACACCAAGAGTAGTGAAGGATGGAAAGGATGGGGAAACAGCATGATCAGGATCATAATTGCCGAGGATCAGCGGCTGCTGCGCGGCGCGATGGCATCGCTGCTTGATCTGGAGGATGATATTGAGGTGGCGGGCGAAGCCGGGGACGGGGCGGAGGCGCTGTCCCTGATCGAACGCGTCCAGCCGGATGTGTGTCTGATGGACATAGAAATGCCGCTGATGAGCGGCCTGGAGGTGGCAGAGATACTGAAATCCCGGGGCTGTGCCACCAAAATTATTATCCTGACCACCTTCGCCCGTCCCGGCTATTTCGAACGCGGAGTGAAGGCCGGGATTCAGGGCTATCTGCTGAAGGACGAGCCGGTAGATAAGCTGGCGGATGCCATCCGCCGCGTGATGGCCGGAGGGCGCGAGGTCTCGCCGGAGCTGGTCTTCGGCAGCCTGCGTGAAGAGAATCCGCTAACTGACCGGGAGCGTGAGATTCTGAAGCTGGCCGCAGCGGGCCGCAGTGCCGGTGAGATCGCAGCGGCGCTCCACCTCTCCTACGGCACCGTCCGCAACTACATCTCAGAGATTCTCAGCAAGCTTGCGGTCAAGACCCGGATCGAAGCCGTGCGGCTGGCGGAGGAGAAGGGCTGGATGTAGGGTGACCTGGGGCTCTGTACAACTAAATCGTTTGTGTACCGCCGAATCTCCATATAGCTGTATTTGGTGCAATTAAACTAACTGTATATTCTGGTTGTGGTCCGATTGAGAGGTGGAATGGTTAGCTCAATTGTATTTTATACAACAGATGTCCCCAAAATCCGCAGCAAATCCGATTCTGTTGTACTCTGGAGTCAATTTCATAATTCAGTTTACTGAAAAGCAAGATTGGTCCAAAATCTAAGGTCATATTTTTAAAAAAATCAGGCCACTTGCTGGGAGTCTCTCAACTGCTGATTCAATTTGTCTAATGCAAACTTACTCAAATTGTACGCGAGCGTACTGAGCTGGAAATCGACACTTGCCCGGACACCCCGGTGACGTGTGCGTTTCATCCCGAAATACTCTTTGAGATAGGCAAACACACGCTCCACGGCCGTCCGCTTGTTGTACAGGGTGGTAAAACTTTCGCTACCTCTGGCGGGATAAGTGTGCAACCGCAAATCCGTTTGCATGCGAATTTTAAACACTTTTTGGCAATCGGAACCGGAAAGCTCACAGCCTTTGCATTCGCTAGGCCGGGTGTACTTCAGGGTCTCATACTTGGCATCAAAACTGTCGTAACGGTACGTATGTCCTTGAGCGCACACCGGCGTGTAATCCAGATTCATTCCTGCAGGCGGGTCTTTATGGTGAATCAGGGAAATCGCAGGATAGGCGCCGAGCGTATGAATCAACTGGTAGATTGCCGCGCAGTCGTAGCCTTTGTCGCCCAAGATATGCTTGACCTTTAGCATCGGAAACTTTAGGAGCAGGCCTTTGAGAAGGACGACCGCCATACGCTGGTCATTCGGATTGGCCGAACTAAAGAGCCCACTGAGGATATACTGGCTGTCCGTGTCGACTAGCAGATTCGCCTTGAACCCGTAATAGCTGGTCATTCGGCCCTTCGTATTTTTCTTATCACAACGCGCAGCATGCCGGGGCAACTCGGTCAGCAGTTCATCGTACGTGTACGGCAACATCGCTTCAATGGTTTTCTGGAACGGTCCGAGACTTTGTTCATAGGCTTCCATTTCCTCGCGCCGACGTTCCTTTTCGGCCTGGGATGGACGACCTGGCTTGCTGTACCTGGGTTTCTTCAGCGGCGCGTTCACCGCCTTCGGCTCAGGCTCTTGATGTTCGAGCTGAAGTTGTTCGGCCCCCGGAGCTTCGCCTTTCTTTTGCTCCCGGCGAGCCGCACGACGCTTGGAGGCTGATTCGCTAAATTGGCAATCCCATGCCTCAACCATCGAGGAATCCACAGCCAGATGGGTGCCGCTCACAAAACCTTCTTCTAGGGCAGAGGTGACTAGGCGATCCTGAAGTTGTTCCAGCATTCCCGTTTGCGCTAGGGCATGAATCAAACGAGAATAGGAGGCCTGACTGGGAATATTGTCCGAGCCCGTAAACCGGCACTGGACTCGAAATTCGTGGCTATGATTCAATCGCCGGACCAAGGCAGAGACAAACTCGATGTTCTCCATTTTGGCAATCAGCAGCGAGTAGATCATGGCAGGTACGTTTAGTTTTTCAGGCCGTCCACGGTGGCTCTTTTTCCGCAGTGCGAACAGAACTGGAGCTAAATGTAAGTGTTCAAAGATTTGGCTATATTTATCTTCCGGAGCCATCTGGAGCAATTCCTCAAAGGAAAACAGTTCTTCTTGTCGAATAGAATAGATAGGGATTACCTCTTTTCTTCTCGGGTGTTGGTTTCGTCACCTATAACTTCGAGAATTTGGGGAGGTACTCCTTTTTCTATGCTCAAAAAAACCAGGTATAGCAAGGGTTTTGAATTATGAAATTGTCTCCTCTGTACAGCAGAAATCTGCGAAAGTGGTGTTTTTGGGCAAATAAACAAAAATCTGCTGTACGAAATACAGCAGAAGTGAATTTTGACTGGAATATTGCAGATTCTATTGCAGTAAATACAATCAGGCAGAGTTATGCTGCTACAGACAAGGCAGTGCCGAGTCACGAAGGCTGTTGTTATGTATAGCAGGGCGCGCCACGCCACCTTTCCTGCTAAGTCACCAGCGCAGCAACCCCTCTTAACTCTGGCTCTTCGCCTGCTCCTCGCGCATCCACTGGGAGAGCTGGCGCCGCATCCGGAGGAACTCCGGCGAATCGGCGATCTCTTCGCGGCGCGGACGCGGGAAGGGGACCTCCACGGTGTGGAGGACGGAGCCGGGACGCCCCGAGAAGACGTAGATGCGGGTGGAGAGCAGCAGCGCTTCTTCGATGTTGTGGGTGATGAACAGCACGGAGCGGCGGTTCTCCTCCCACAGCTCCAGCAGCCAGCGCTGCATCTGCTCACGGGTCAGCGCATCGAGCGCGCTGAACGGCTCATCGAGCAGCATCAGCTCCTGCGGCGCGAGCATGGCCCGCAGGAAGGCGGCCCGCTGCTGCATGCCGCCGGACAGCATGTGCGGGTAGGCCCGCTCGAAGCCGCCGAGGCCGATCTTCGCCAGCCAGTGGCGTGCCGCCTCACGGGCCTCCCGCTTGGGGGCGCCTTGCAGCTCGGCGCCAAGCAGGACGTTGTCGAGCGTGCTGCGCCACGGGAACAGCGCGGGCTGCTGCGGCATATAGCTGATCTTGCCGCGCTGCCCGGTCACCGGGATGCCGTCCATGCTCACGGTTCCGGTATCCGGCAGCGTAAGGCCGCCGATGATATGGAACAGCGTGCTTTTACCGCAGCCGGACGGGCCGACAATGGAGACGAACTCCTGCGGCTCCACGGTCAGGGACACCTGATTCAGCACCTGCGTCTCCCGGCGGCGGTGCGTGAATGACTTGGAGATGCCGCTGACTTCAAGCGCAGGCGGCACACTCTGAGTACGCAGGCGTCCATCTACGTTCGCCTTCTCCAGTTCAATCCTCGTAAGCTCAGACACTTCGTCCAGCCTCCTTCAGTTTTATTTTGGTTGGTCCGTTTTGGATGATCCTCCCGTGCTTCTTAAGCATCCTTGCGCGGCTTCCAGCGCACCAGCCATCTCTCCAGCAGGGCAATGAGCGCGAATAACACGAGACTTAGCAGCACGATGATGGCGATGGCCACGAACATCCGGTCCGCACGGTAAGAGGACTTCTGCAGCAGCATATAATAGCCGATCCCTCTGTCGGCGCCGATCCATTCGGCCACCACTGCGCCCATCACCGCATAGGTGGCGGAGATTTTGAGCCCGGAGAACAGGGAGGGCAGGGAGCCGGGAAGCTCCAGCCGGGTGAAGATCTGCCACTTGCCCGCACCGGCCATCTTCATATAATTCAGCATCACCCGGTCGCTTTGGGCTAGCCCGCCCATGGCTGCAACAGCTACGGGGAAGAAGCAGACAAGGGTGATCAGGATAATTTTGGGCAGCAGACCGAAGCCGAACCAGATAATCAGCAGCGGGGCAAGCGCAATGGAGGGCACATTCTGGCTGAGGATCAGCAGCGGATAGATCGCCCGCTTGACCCAGGGCAGCAGGTGCAGCAGCAAGGCGGTGAGCAGGCCGATGCCTGTGCCGACCGGGAAGCCGATCAGGGTCAGCCGCAGCGTGGCGGCGGTGTGCTCCCAGATCCCTGAGGCGTTGTTCTTCGACTCACGCGCGATATCCGCGGGGCTGGGCAGCTGGTAAGCCGGGATGTGAAACAGCATGACCGAGAGCTGCCATATCCCGACAAAAAAGAGGACCGCCACAAAGGGCGGCCACACTAGCTTCCAGGTGCTTCTCACGGCCGGTATTTCTCGGTCAGCTTGTCCATGCTGATGCCGACCGGATTATGGGCAATCTTGATCTGTGAGATGACACTCGGACTGCCGGAAGCGACCAGCGCCTCATGCATGTCACGGACGATATCCAGCAGCTCGGACAGCTCGCCTTCCATCGTGGTCTCCAGCGGATTCACCTGATGCTTCACGCCTGACTTCTGAATGACCTCAATGGCCTTGTCCACATAAGGGATGGAATCCTCGTTGTTCGGTGTCTTGGGAATTACTTGAATGCTCAGCAATGTATTAGCCATGATGAATCCTTCCTCTCCAAATTAAGTATAAGATTCCCGCCATGCGGGTTCATTATGATTCCGGCAAAAATTCATTCGTAAACGTACTCTCCGCATCCAGCGGTTTATCCAGCAGCTTCAGGCCGTACATCCAGTCGGCGTAATTCTTCCAGATCTCAAGCTTCTGCTCCCCCCAGCGCGGGGCGTCGTCTTTGTATTTCGGGCTAAGCCATTTCTGGCTGGCCAGCACCAGCTTGGGATCAAGGTCTGGTACAGCGTCCGACAGGACCGTCGCAGCTTCTTCCGGGTTATCGATAGCGTACTGATAGCCCTTCGACGTAGCCTTCAGGAAGGCCTTCACCACTTCAGGATGCTCGGCGATCTCCTTCTCGCTGGTCGTCAGCACCGGGGTGTAGTAATCCAGCTGCGGAGCGTAATCCTTCAGATACAGCATATCCAGCGGCTCCCCGCGCAGCTCGGCCTCCACACCGGTCCAGGCATAGAAGATCCAGGCGAAGTCAATATCCCGCTTCACGGCTGTGAAAAAGTCCGCTTCGCCGATATTCACCAGCTTCACCTTGGAGACATCCCCGCCTTCGGGGTCCATGATCGCTTTCATGGCAGCCTGCTCCGCAGGGGAGCCCCAGCCTCCGTACGTTTTGCCTTCGAAATCCTTCGGCGTCTTAATATTGCGGTCCTTCGGAGCCGCGAACCCGGAGGTATTATGCTGAATGATGGCAGCAATCGACACCAGCGGCACATCCTGCAGACGGGCCAGAGTCAGGGCTTCCTGGGCGCTGATACCGAACTGGGCTTCGCCGGAAGTGACCATCGTATCGGACCCGGCAGCGCCGGGCTGTACAATCTGTACGTCGAGACCTTCCTCTGCGTAATAACCCAGCTCCTTGGCAGCATACAGGCCTGTATGATTGGTGTTTGGCGTCCAGTCCAGGGCAATCTTAACCTGGGTTAGCGCCTTAGGTGCATCCGTGGGTGCGGCTGCGGCTGCATCAGGTGCAGCTGTGCTGTTTCCTGCAGCAGGTGCGCTGGCCCCCGCATTGCCGCTGTTGTTCCCGCCGCCACATCCTGCTACGGTAAGCAGCAGCATGGAGCTGAGCAGGAGTAGTGCTGTTTTTTTGACTCCCATTTCTCTTTCTCTCTCCTTCCAGCAACCCCTGGTCTTCAGAGCTTACAGAAACCGTATTCCTGTACATCCTTAGAATCAAAAAAGCGTCCCGAAGATCGGGACGCCAGTGACTTGCGTGAGGGGACTTCAGCTTCAGTACCGCTTAGGGGCACTGTGCCGAATGAAGATTCCTACGCTGGCATTATCCAGATCAGGTATAAGGGTCAGTATCTTGTGGGATACAATCTCAGCCGGCCAATTCCAGCACCCCTGGTTCTATAAAGTTCACGGGTATTGCTATGTTCTTACGGTGTATTATAGACGGCAGTCCCGCCGTTGTCCACCCTCATATCTTAATCCCTCGTATAATGCCGCTTCTTGCGGCGGCTGCGGATGCCGTTCCAGATCTCTCTTACCGTTAGGCCGATACTGACGGTGATCCCCGAGAAGGTCAGGAACAGAGCCAGATACTCGAACGCGGAGTACTCCAGCATTTTGCTCCAGTCAATCTGTCCCTTCAGATCCTCGATCACCTGATTCATCCCGTAAATCCCGCTGATGACCGTGAACACGGTGAGCACCATCAGGAGCGTATCCCGCCGTTTGGCCTGGAATTTGTCCTGATACTGGAACAGGTCATTCAGCGTCATTTTCACCTCATCGAACAGGGCATCATTGCCATACACCTTACGCAGCTGAAAAAAAATCTCACGTCCCTGCGACTGCGAAATCAGCTCCAGGAAGTAGAATTTGGCCGAGAATTTGTTGATCAGGAAGATCAGATTCTCAATCTCGTCGTTATCGTGGTTGATGCGCAGCCGGGAGTGGAGGTTGGCGAGCTTCAGCAGCACGATTTTGTGGAAAATACTCAGCAGCATTCCGTAATAATACTCGCCGTACATCTGGCTGATCAGGCCTGCGGCAATCTCCGGCCTCGCCCGGCTCACGCAGCAGAAGGTCTGCTCATTGGTCATGTAGTAGGTGTCCGGCCCCCAGCGGCTATAGCAGTGCTCCCGGGTGTACTGCTTGATATAGTCCGGATCACTCGCACTCATATAGGGGCTGCCGTCGATGTTCAGACCGTCCACCTGGGAGGCCCGGTAGAGCAGCTCGACACTGATCTCTTCCTCGTCCTCCGGGAGATTAACGCCGTAGAAGGCCTGCACCAGCATCCGTTCATCGACGAAGAAGGGCAGGGTCTCGAAATAATTGCCGTTCGTCTCCGCAGGATCGAGATACGGCTCAAGCCCGGCTGCCAGATGCCTGAACACGAAATCCTCCACCCGGGCAAAAGACTTCTGATGACAATGAATGAAAGTATGCTCATCCTGAACACTTACATCCTCCAGATTGCGGAAGCGGTCGGCGAATTCCAGCACCATGCTGAAGGGGAGATTCTCCTCCTCAATAGCGACTCTTACCGTCAGGAAGCCCAGCTCGAACGGGCAGAGGAACACATCGGTCGACAGCACGCGGAAGGGAACCGTCTGGAAGGGCATTTGCAGCCCGCACAGCAGATCGTTAGCCCGGGAAAAGCGGCGGAAGGAATCCCTGTCCTTCTCACGCGGAAACAGGACATGGGCGGCAAACGGAAGATAGCTGCGCTCCATTTTCTCATGGGATACACAGTGATTCTCCCCGTAATAGGCATGTTCCAGTTCCTTGTTCTCCAGAAAAAAACGCGTAAATCCATCCTCCTGAAGGCTCTCAATCAGCTCTTGATCGACTTCCGCCTTAATTGAAAAGGGGAAAATGAATTGCAGTAAGGCGGTATGCAAAGTGGGCTCAGAATGCAGTTCAGCCATGTGTGGGTTCCATCCTTATTCACAGAATATGGACCTTGTAGTTTACATTTACCCTATTCTCCAAGCGGTCACGCTCAGCACGAATAACAGCGCGGCACAAGCGGCCGAAAGTCCCGAGGTCTGGGCGATCTGCAGATGATCCATGGACCAGCCGGTCCAGATTAGTTTTTTCAAGGATAAGACTCCTTATTAATCAATTTATGAACAGATGGCGGGATTCAGAATGAACGGGAAGGGTACACTATATTAGGCACAGGTTAATCATAAATCCAAACCGTGGACGTGAATATAAACTTATATTCACATGAATTTGAAGGGAGCTGTGACGTCAATGGACAACAAAGAGCTGGAGAAAACAATCATACAGGTGCTGGACGACAACAGGTTCGGTTCCTTCGGCACGATTGAGGCCGGTAACAAGCCTAAAGTGCGTTATATGGCAGTATTTCATGACGGGCTGTCCATCTATCTGGCAACTAACCGCAAGACTCATAAGGTAGAAGAGCTTCAGGATAATCCGAATGCTTGTCTCTTGCTCGGCTATGAACAGGGCGGCGGCAAGGATGTACTGGAGATCGAAGCAACGGTTGCTGTAACGAAGGACGACAGCTTGCGCTCTAAGGTATGGAATGAGTCCCTGGAGAAATGGTTCAAGGGGCCGGATGATCCCGATTATGTCATTCTTGAGCTGTCACCTTCACGGATTGAATATATGGGCAAGAACGGCGGGCATGGGGTATGGCAGTCTTAAGTATATAGTCCGGCAATCCGGGCCTCTTAGGAACCTTCAAGGTTCATAGGGGGCTCTTTCTGCTGCGGCTTTCCGCATTGTGCCTTGTGCCGGAGGAATCATGCTATAATGACCTCAGGTTATCGACATCATGAGGCGGAGGGATTGCCATGAACTGTGTTGATTGTGCTGACATCGACCCGATTGAGGATCAAGGGGAGCTGAAGCTCCGCCCCTGCTCCGATCCGCTGGCTGCTGCCATCCGAAATGCCGGTTATGAACTATATCAGACAAGCAAGACCTGTATCATTCCATATCATCGTAAGGAAGAGCTGTTGAAGCTTATAGAAATGCTGGTGGCAGCTAAGGACATAGCGGATTCCTTAGCGGTATGCGTTAAGAGTAAAGGTGCCCCTGAGGCCCCGGACCGGTGGCTGACCTTCGATCAGCTGAAGGTCCGCTTCGCTAATGAGAATCTGGTGTCCATCATTATGAGCCATGATTTCTGCAGCCACATGCAGCCGATTGTGAATTTCAGCGAGGAGATTGTCGGCTTTGAATTTCTGCTGCGCCCGCTGCCTCAGGGCAGTTATTTTCAGCCCTATGAGCTGTTTGAGATTGCCCGGCGGACAGGGTTTCACTCCTTCCTTGACCGGGCCGCCCGGATCTCGGCGATAGAGACCGGCAGTAAGCTGCTGCCCAAAGGCATCAAGCGGTTCATTAACTTCCTGCCCTCTTCTATTTATAATCCCAAGTATTGTCTTACGCATACTTTTGAGGCGATCCGGAGACTGGACCAGAATCCGGAGGATTATGTATTTGAGGTTGTGGAGACGGAGCAGATCAGCGATATTCCGCATCTTCGCGCCATCTTCGCCGAATACCGCCAGCAGGGGATGCGGGTTGCGCTGGATGATGTAGGCGCGGGCTATTCCACCGTTGAACTAATGTCCAGCCTCCAGCCCGATTATGTCAAGGTGGACCGCAGTCTGATCAGCTTCTGTGACCGGGATGAGGGGAAGCAGCGGATTCTTAGGGAGATTATCTCCAGGGCTGGAGAATTCGGTGCAAGCCTGCTGGCCGAAGGCATTGAACGCCGTGAGGAATTCCTGGTCTGCCGTGATCTGGGCATGGATCTGGGACAAGGCTATCTGTTCGGGCTGCCGGAGGATAAGCCGCCGGGACGGTTCGGAATTACAGCCTGAATAGCAAGGATGATTCTCCTCGAATAGCGGCAGTCTTGAGGTCTGCCGCTATTCGGGGATTTGTTGCGCCATTTGAAGCAAGAAAGGACGGTTAACAACGTGAGTGTGACCCTATTGTACGTAGAAGACGACCGGGAGATCGGCAGTGCCTTGGCGGCTGATCTGAGGGAAAGGGAATATGCTGTTCGCTGGCTGGAGAGCGGAGACGGGGCGCTTGAAGCCGCAGAGGGCTGCCAGCTTGCGATTCTGGATGTGATGCTGCCGGGGCTGGACGGCTTCACCGTCGGCCGGCGGCTGAAGCGGGCCTATCCGGAGCTGCCGGTACTGATGCTCTCGGCGCGCACCTCCATTGATGATAAGCTTCAGGGGCTGGACTTCGCGGATGATTACCTGACCAAGCCGTTTCATCCCGATGAGCTGGCGGCGAGAATCGAGGTTCTGCTGAGAAGAAGCGGCGCTGCCGCGCCCGCTCAGTTCACGCTTAAGCATCTGGTTGTCAGACCGGGAAGCAGTGTGGTCACGGAAGCTGCGACCGGACGGGAAATCATGCTTACCGGCAAGCAGTTTCAGATCTTCTCATATCTGCTGCGGCATCTGGGCCAGATTCTGACCAAGGAGCAGATCTATGAGGCGGTCTGGGGGGAGAGCTACATTGAAGGCGACAAGACGCTGATGGTACATATCCGTTATCTGCGTGAGAAGCTGGAGCTTGATCCGGCCGCGCCGGAGATTATTGAGACGGTCCGGGGGATCGGCTACAGGGTGAGAGGGTGAAAGGGGCGGGGCGTTTCAAGCTGCTGCACCGCTCGCTGCTTTTTCGTTATCTGCTCATTATCGTAGCTGCACTGCTGTTCGTGCCCGTTGTTATTCCGCTGACGATTGCCGTGTACAGCATCTTCGGGGGGATTACTCATACAAGTCCACCCAAGGCGTATGAGCAGTATTCGAGGATAGATAAGCTGGAGAGGATGTGGCATGAGGAAGCCCGCAAGCTCCTTGACCAGCCTCCTGAGGATATCAGCCGCCGGCTGTTGGCCTTAAGCGAAGCCTATCCGCTGTCGAGAATATTCTGGGTCGATCCTGCAGGGAGAACACAGCTGGTGACCGAGCCTTCAGGACCGCCGCTGCTCTTGACGGGAGAGGCTCCGGCTATTCCCGCCCAGTGGAGCGCCGCTGAAGCGGTATCCTTCATGAAGGACAGTGCGGCACTGAAGCCGCTGGCGATTGTCGCTTTTATAGGAGACCGGGCAGAGGCCGCAGAGGGCTTCATGGTGATGCAGCTGCCTGAGGATATTACGAAGAGCAAATATACCGCAGGGCTGGATAAATGGTATACGATTGCCATGCTGGTGTTCTTCCTGCTGTTCATTACCAGCTCCTGGTTCTTCTTCATCATGATCCGCAGAAGGCTGCTGCGGCTGCAGACCGCTATGGTGTTCACCGGGCAGGAGGGCTTGCCGCAGATTGTTCCGCCGGGGAAGCCGGATGAGATCGGGCATCTGGAGGAAGCCTTCAATACCATGGTGACGGAGCTTAAGGCAGGCCGTGCCCGGGAGGCGGAAGAAGAGGCGCTGCGCAAACGGCTGGTGGCCGATCTGTCGCATGATCTGCGGACTCCGCTTACCGTTATTCGCAGCCACCTCCATGTACTGGGCAAGGAGCCGTTGTCTCCGCACGCTCAGTCCTCCCTTAAGCTGATGGATCAGCGGATTGAGAGCCTTGGCATCCTGATTGAGAACCTGCTGTCCTACAATCTGCTGAACAGCGGACGCATTACGCTGCATCTGGAGCGCCGGGATGTGCTGAGACTGGTGCGGGAGAGCGCTGCCGCCTGGTATCCGGTGTGGGAGAGGGAGGGGTATCGGATCGATATTGATCTCGAAGGAGCGCCGCTGTACTGGGAAATCGATGACAGCTGGTTCCGCAGAGTGCTGGACAATCTGTTCCAGAATATTCTGCGTCATGCACGCAGCGGGTTATATGTAGGAATACTTACGGAGATCCGTGATGGCAACCGGGTGATTATTATCTCGGATCACGGCGGTGGTCTTGCGCAGAGCACTGACTCCGCAGGAGCAGGCCTGGGCCTGTCGATTGTCGATCTGCTGCTGAAGCGGATGGACCTGGAATGGAGCATGGAGAGTAGGGCGAAGGGGACCGAGGTTGTAATCTGGAAGCGGAACGCCTGAACAATTTAAACGAAATTTAAACTTGCTGCCTCCGTGCTTTTAACCTTGGGGCGTTATGCTGTTACCGAGGTGAAGAGAATATGAAAGATACAGTGATAGAGACAAGAAATCTGCTTAAGGAATACCGCGGCCGTGCGGCTGTGAAGAACCTGAATCTCAATATCACCAAAGGGGAAATCTACGGTTTCCTCGGACCGAACGGTGCCGGCAAAACAACAACCATCCGCATGCTGCTCGGTCTGATCAAGCCGACCTCCGGCAGCATTGAAATCTTCGGCAAGGAGCTGCGTGCGAACCGGATGCAGATTCTGCGCAAGGTAGGCTCGCTGGTGGAATCGCCGTCCTACTACGGACATCTGAGTGCATGGGACAACCTGGAAGCGATCCGCCGCATTCTGGCTGTGCCGAAGGTGCGCATTGCCGAGGTGCTGGAGATCGTCTCGCTTACCGGGGAGGAGACGCGGCCGGTCAAGGGCTTCTCGCTGGGCATGAAGCAGCGGCTGGGGATTGCGGCAGCCCTGCTGGGCAGCCCGGAGCTGCTTATTCTCGATGAGCCGACCAACGGGCTGGACCCGTCAGGCATACAGGAGATCCGCTCCCTGATTAAGCGGCTGCCTGAAGAGCAGGGGATTACGGTGCTGGTATCCAGCCATCTGCTGAGCGAGATTGAGCAGATGGCCGGTACGGTCGGCATTATCCGCGAGGGACAGATGGTCTATCAGGATACCATTGCCCATCTCCAGCAGCAGGCGGCGGGCCATCTCCGCCTGGCGTTATCCGAGCCGGAGACTGCGCTGATGACAGCGGTGCGGCGCGGCTGCGGCGGCGAGCTGCAGGAGGGCCGGCTGGTCCTGCCCCGGATGAGTGATGCGCGAGTATCGCTGCTGGTCAAAGAGCTGGTCGAGGAGGGACACGCGATCTACAGGGTAGAGGAGCACAGGCAATCTCTGGAGGAATTCTTCCTGCAGGTGGTCGGGGGAGGGGAGCTATGATGTGGCGTGCGCTGTCAGCGGACTGGCTTAAGATCCGTGGCAAAGGCATATGGTTCCTCGCCTTCCTCGGCCCGCTGGGTCTTATCGCCATGCAGGGGCTGAATTTCGGCCTCCGCTATGACTATCTTCGCGGGCAGTACCGGGAAGACCTGTGGGGTGGCCTGCTCAGTGAGGTCATACCCTTCGTACCGATTGCCCTCTATCTTGGAGGCACACTGATCTGCTCACTGATTGCGAATGTCGAGCATCAGACCAGCGCCTGGAAGCAGCTGCTGGCGCTGCCTGTCTCCCGTACGGCTGTGTTCATAGCGAAGCTGCTGCTCTGCCTGCTGCTGCTTATCGTGTCCTGCCTGCTGCTGTCGGCGGGGACTGTCATTCTCGGGCTGCTGCTAGGATTCGGCACTCAGCAGATACCGCTTGCGGATGTCCTGCGGATGGGCTTCGCCGCTTATGCTGCGGCCATGCCGATCATTGCACTCCAGTTGTGGCTGTCTCTAACCAGCCGGAACCAGACCCTTCCGGTATCGGTGGGATTGACCTTGTCGCTGGTCAGCCCGTTCGGCTCATACTTCACGCAGTGGTTCCCGCTCTCCTGGCCGGAATTGGCTTGGAGTGATCCGCGTCCATGGCTGTTCAGCGGAGCCGGCCTGTTGCTTGGATTCCTGGTAATCCTGCCTGGAGCCGTACATTTCGCGCGAAAGGATGTGGACTGAACATGCGGACGTTTCTGCGAATGATCTCTGCGGAGTGTCTGAAGATAGCCGGATTCCGCACCTGGCTGTTGATTCTGCTCAGTCCGCTGGTCTCCCTGCCGATTGGTGCACTTTCGGACATGCCGGGAAATCAGACAATCACCTGGCAGGTTCTGCTAAGCACGATGTCAACGCTGCATGCGCTGCTGTTTCTTCCGGTGCTCTCAGGACTCTTCGCGGCCTTAATCTGCCGCAATGAGCATAGTGACGGCGGCTGGAAGCAGCTTCTGGCGCTCCCGGTGACGCGGACTTCAGTATACTTTGCCAAATATGTACTGATAATAGGGCTATTGGGTGCGGTACAACTGCTGTTTGTTGGAGGGGTTCTGGGAATCGGATGGTATCGGGGCGCAGAAGGGGGAGTTCCCTGGGGGCTGCTGCTGAGCAGTCTGTTCGGAGGCTGGTTCGCCTGCCTGCCGCTGGCCGCCCTGCAACTGGCGGTATCCCAGGGCTGGAGCAGCTTCGGCGCTCCGCTGGCGCTGAATGTCTGCTTCACCATTCCCAATATACTGATTGCCAATTCCGCCACCTACGGCCCTTATTACCCATGGGTACAACCGATGCTGGCCATGTCCCCCTTCGGCGAAGAACGGTTCGGCGCCTTCAACCTGCCGCTGGAGAGCCTGATGATTGTCGTGTCGGGCAGCCTGCTTCTGTTCCTGGGTGCGGGCTTGATCGCTTTTTGGCGTAAGGCGGTATAAGATTCCCTTCTCCATGGACATTGGACGCTATTTTTTCTATAATTAATCGTAGAAGATACTATTAAGCGCCGGTGATGCCGGATGAGCATATGGAGGAGGGCGGGAGCATGGAACCAGCGGCACTCGAAGAATGCGACAACACCTGTAATGGTTCCGAACTGGAACCGGAATCTATGGCCTTGATTCTGCCGGACCGTGAGACTACAGATAAGATGGCAGAAATGTTCAAGGCACTGGGTGATCCGACAAGAGTTCGGCTGATCTACGCTTTATCCCAGCAGGAGCTATGTGTGCATGATTTGTCCTCCATACTGGATATGGGACAGTCGGCAGTCTCCCATCAGCTCCGCTATCTGCGCAATCTGCGGATTGTGAAGCGCCGCAAGGAAGGCAAGACCGTATATTATTCGCTGAATGATGCACATGTGGAGCAGATCTTCCTGCAGACCCATGAGCATATCCGGCATGAATAGATCGTTAGGTCAGGAAAAAGGGCTGTCCCCAAGCCAGGTAATGGCATGGGGCAGCCCTTTTATAAGTTATGATGTACGATAATCCGCATACATGTGCCAGTGCGAGGGCATGTGTTCAAAATATATGTGGAAAACAGCATACAATCGGTCGTTGTGAGGGCATGTGTTCAAAATATATGTGGAAAACAGCATACAATCGGTCGTTGTGAGGGCAAGTGGTTCGAATGTATGCGAAAAACAGCATACAATCGGTGGTCGTGAGGGCAAGTGGTTCGAATGTATGCGAAAAACAGCATACATTCGGCAGGCCTACAGAATCGTTAGGTTTTTCTCGGATTCCCTCAAAATTCCTCGAACTCTCCCGGACTCCCTCCGACGCACAGACTCCCTTACCCTTACCCGCTTACCTCCTCTTCCTCAGACCGGAAGCTGACCGTGCTTCACAACGGAATTCTCAAGCTGCAATGTGGTGTGCCGGATGCCGAAATGCTCTTCCACTAATTGAAGTGCCTGCTGCAGCACCTGCTCCGTATTCACTCCGTCTCTAATCAGCAGATGACCACTGAGGGCATCCATGCCGGAGGTGATGGTCCAGATATGCAGATCATGTACATCCTGAACCCCTTCAATGCCCAGTAGCGCCTTCTCGACATCTTCGGCATTCACGCTAAGCGGAGCTCCTTCCATAAGAATATGGAAGGCCTGCTTGATGACACCCCAGGCGCTGCGCAGGATCAGCAGGGCAACCAGTACACTGATGATAGGGTCTGCAACATACCAGGAGAACAGGTTCATGATCAGACCGGCCGCCAGCGCACCGACGGAGCCGAGAGCATCGCTGATGACATGCAGGTAAGCGCTGCGGATATTGATGTTGTCTTTAGCCCCGCTTTTGCGCATCAGCGACCAGGCGCTGACGAGATTGGCCAGCAATCCGACACTGGCAATTAACATCATCGTTCCGCTGGCTACCGCCGGAGGGGCGGAGAAGCGCTGGAAAGCTTCATACATAATGAATCCGGCAATGACGAACAGGGTCACCCCGTTGAACAAGGCTGCCATGATCTCGAACCGGTGGAAGCCGTAGGAGTTCTTGGAGGATGCCGGCTTCACTGCGATAATCATTGCCACAAGGCTAAGGGCAAGGGAGGCGGTGTCGCTGAGCATATGGCCGGAGTCGGACAAAAGAGCCAGACTTCCCGTAAACAGGCCGCCGAAGAACTCAAGGAACATAATGCCGCCGGTGATAATTAAGGCGATCAGCAGGCCCTTTTTATTATCAGGTGCGTGGGAATGTGAATGGGAGTGCGAATGCCCGTCAGAGTGCGAGTGGGCATGTGTTCCAGTGTGTGAGTGAGTGTGTGAATTGATATTAGAATTGTTCATTAGATAGGACCTCGCTTCAGTTAACATATGAATTATTGCTCATATGTTAATATTATAACTGCCGCAAACGAATTACAAGCTTTTCTTTTTCTCATTTTTAAGCTCATTTTATAAGTAAGATACGAACAGTTTGCCCAAAATAACTCCATCGGCATCATATTCTTCACAGTACATAATTAGCCGTAATCTGTGGGCTGAATGCATTGACACTGTATGATTCAGGGGAATATAATAGGTGTAAGTTAACATATGAACAAATACTCATATATAGGAACAATCAAGGGAGATGAGTCATTTGAGTACGGTAGAAGACAATGTGAAGCGGAAATGGGTACTGGATGGGCTGGACTGCGCGAATTGCGCAATGAAGATCGAGAATAAGGTCAAGAAGATTGAAGGTGTGTCCTCCTGCTCCGTCAACTTCGCCACCAAGACCATGACATTGGAGACAACCGCTGCTGCTGCGGATGAGATCGCCCAGCAGGCTGAGCAGACGGTAACCAAGCTGGAGCCGCATGTGAAGCCGCGCGCGGTTCAAGCTTCGCGGGCTGTTAAGAAGTCCTTGTCTGCGGAGGGAGCAGCTCAGGTGCGCAGCACAGCGGTTCAAGGACAGGGGCATGTTCATAACCATCCTGAACCGCACGGTCATGAGCATACCCGCGGAGAAGGGCATTCCCATGAACATGGGCACCAGCATTCACATGCTGCTGAGCACAGCCACGGGGATTCCCATGGTCACGGACACAGCCACGAGCATGGGGAGGGCGATACGCGCCGCATCCTGATGCGGCTGGGCGGCGGTGCCATTCTGGCTGCTGCCGGGATGTTCCTGCCGGTCAGCGGGATCACCGAGCTGCTGATCTTCCTGGCAGCCTATCTGATTGTCGGGGGGGAGGTTGTTTTCTCCGCTGCCCGGAATATTGTAAGAGGCCAGGTGTTCGATGAGAACTTCCTGATGGCCCTGGCTACCATCGGTGCCTTCGCTATCGGCGAATATCCTGAAGGCGTCGCGGTTATGCTCTTCTATCAGGTGGGTGAGCTGTTCCAGGGAATGGCTGTGAACCGTTCGCGCCGTTCGATTACAGCGCTGATGGATATCCGGCCGGAGTTCGCTTATCTGAAGGAAGGCAATAATCTGCGCAAGGTGTCCCCGGAAGAGGTTAGAGTAGGGGACAGCATCGTGGTTAAGCCCGGCGAGAAGGTGCCGCTGGACGGGATTATTCTTGAGGGCAGCGCGATGATGGATACCTCGGCGCTGACCGGAGAATCGGTTCCCCGCTCGACACAGCCGGGAAGCCAGGTGCTGAGCGGATTTATTAACCGCAATGGCGTGATTACCATTGAAGTGACCAAGGACTTCGGAGAATCCGCAGTCTCGCAGATTCTGGAGCTGGTGCAGAATGCTACGAATAACAAAGCGAAGACAGAGAATTTCATCACCAAATTCGCCCGTGCCTATACGCCGGTTGTAGTGATAACAGCGCTGCTGCTGGCAGTGGTTCCGCCGCTGGTGCTGAGCGGAGCCACCTTCTCGGACTGGATCTACCGTGCACTGGTCTTCCTTGTTATCTCTTGCCCTTGTGCGCTGGTCGTGTCGATCCCTCTCGGGTTCTTCGGCGGGATTGGTGCCGCGTCGAAGAACGGGATTCTGGTGAAGGGCAGCAACTATCTGGAAGCCTTGAACGATGTGAAGGTCGTCGTGTTCGATAAGACCGGAACCTTGACCAAGGGCCAGTTCACGGTAACCGGCAATGTTCCGGCGGAAGGCTTCACAAGGCAGGAGCTGCTGCGGGTAGCGGCTTATGCGGAGAGTCATTCCAGCCATCCGATTGCAGAATCCATCCGTGCAGCCTATGGTGAAGCTATTCCTGGTGAAGCCATTAGCGACTATAACGAAATCTCCGGCCACGGCATCGCAGTTACCGTGGAGGGGAAGGCAGTGCTGGCCGGGAATGCGCGGCTGATGGAGCGTGAAGGGATTGCCAGTGTAACCCCGCAGGAGTACGGGACGATCGTGCATATTGCTGTAGATAAGCGCTACGCAGGCTATCTCGTCATTGCAGATGAAGTGAAGGACGATTCCCTTAAGGCAATTCAGGCTCTGAATGCACTGGGAATCCACAAGACGGTTATGCTGACTGGTGACGCCGCTCCGGTAGCCGAGTCTGTCGGTAGACAGCTGGGCATTCAGGAGATCCATGCAGAGCTGCTGCCGGGAGATAAGGTTGCGGCGATTGAACAGCTGGAGCGGGAAAAGGGGCCGAAGGAGAAGATCATTTTTGTCGGGGACGGGATCAATGATACTCCGGTGCTGGCCAGAGCGGATGTCGGGATCGCCATGGGCGGACTTGGCTCGGATGCGGCCATCGAGGCGGCGGATATTGTAATTATGACGGATGAGCCTTCCAAAATCGCCTCCGCCATCGGCATCGCCAAGCGGACGCGGACCATTGTCTGGCAGAACATTGCTTTTGCGCTGGGAGTCAAAGCGGTCTTCCTGCTGCTGGGAGCATTCGGGATTGCCACCATGTGGGAGGCCGTATTCTCAGATGTCGGAGTCACTGTACTCGCTGTACTGAACAGCATGCGCGCCTTACAGCCGCCGAAATCGGTATAATCGTATAAGATGAATCAATAATGAAATAATTATGAAAAGTATAAGCCTTAATGATCCTAATTTTTGGGTCTTAAGGCTTATTTTTATGGGGTGTAATATATTTTTTGTCTATTTATGCCGATATATCAATATATATTTACAGCATATGGAAGACCACAATGGGTTTCTAGGGGGATTTTGCGGTGAATGAGGCAAGTGTACGGTCAAAATTGAAAATGAAAGCAAAGAACGGAAAATCATTATCGCTGCAAAGCAAGTATTCGCTTGTTATTTTGGCAATTGCTATTGTACCTCTGCTTGGCGTCACGATCTTTTTCATGCAGTACTTCGGGGGTGTAACCAGAGACGACAGTGAGGAGCTCGCCCAGAATATTCTGGAGATGAACACCACACGGATTGCAGAGTGGCTGAATACGCGGACATCTGCGGTCCAGGAGCTGATTGCGCAGCATCCGGAATTCGATACCGCAAGACCGGATACTATTTTTCCCGTGGTCAAGGTACTGGAGGAGAGCGATACTCAGTCCGAAGGCTACAGCGTCATTAACAAGCAAGGCATTCTGGCCAATTCCCTTAAGCTTACGGCGGATGTAGGGCAATCGGCATATTTCCTGCAGGCGAAGGAGAGTCTTGCTCCGGCGGTAGCGGAGATGTCTTATCTGGAACAGCTCAGCAAATATATTATCCCGGTATTCGTTCCGGTCGTGGACAAGGACAAGCAGTTTGGCGGCGGCATCGCCTTCTCGGTGACACCGGACATTCTGATGGAGATGGGCAAAAACATCCACGTGGGCGATACCGGCTACGGATACGTGATCTCGGGCAAGGGTGATTATTACGCCTACTCCGAGACGGAGCGGATCGGCAAGAATATCGCGGATTACGCCAAGACCACAGAGATGAAGCAGGCAGTAGAGCATATTCTCGGCAAGGAAGCAGGCTCGGAAGTTTATAAGGGAGAGGACGGCAAGCAGGTGATTACCTATTTCCGTACCGTCCCGGGCACAGACTGGAAGCTGCTGATTACGGTTCCCAAAAGCGAGATTACCGCCAAAGTCACCTCAGCCCAGCGGATATCCACCTTATTCATTGGAATCATCATTCTGGCGGTCATTGCCTTGGCCTTATCTCTGACCCGGCTGATTGTGAAGCCGATTGTGGCGATCTCTGGAGTGATGAAGAAAGTGGCAGACGGCCATCTCAGCGAACGGGTAACCGTACGCTCGGGTGATGAGATTGGCCAGATGAGCCAGAGCATTAATGATATGATCGGATCATTGTCCGGCATTGTCGGCAAAATCGATGCTACAGTGGCGCAGGTGGCTGTCTCGGCAGAAAGTGTGCTGAATTACGCCAGCCAGACCTCAAATACGTCGGCAGAGATTGAGACGGTCGTTCAGGAAGTCGCCCAGGGAATGGGCGAGCAGTTCAAGGGCTCGGAACAAGCTGCCAGAGCTACGGAAGAGATGGCGATCGGGCTGCAGCGGATTGCGGAATCCTCCGTCAATGTGTCCGACCAGGCAGAGACGGTCAGCACCGAGGTCGAGAACGGGTATGTGGAGATTCAATCCACACTTAAGCAGATGACTGTCATCAGCGGCGCTGCGGAGGAGACCTCGGCTCTGATCAGGAATCTGAGCGGGCAATCTGAGCAGATTGGCCAAATTGTTGACGTAATCTCGGAAATCTCCAATCAGACGGGGCTGTTATCCCTCAATGCATCGATTGAAGCGGCCAGAGCAGGCGAGCACGGGCGCGGGTTCGGCGTGGTGGCGAATGAAGTGAAGAAGCTGGCAGAACGCACGAACAGTGCCATTGTGAACATTGTGGAGCTGATCCGTCAAATTCAGGAATTTACCAGAGCAGCCGAGGTCTCTATGGAGAAGAGCATTGCAGAGATCGGAGACGGGATGGGTAAAATGCAGAACGTAGGCACCTCCTTCGACCATATCCGCTCGTCCATCCGTGAGGTATCGGTTCAAATTCAGGATGTCTCTGCCGTCAATGAGCAGATGTCCGCCGGGACGGAGGAGATTACAGCCTCTATCTCCGATATGCTGATTATTGCCAGAGATTCTGCCGAGAGCGCCGAGATGGTGGCGGAGGCTTCCACCGAGCAGCGGAATCTGATGGGCCAGGTCGTCACCTCAGCCGAATCCCTCAACCAGTTAATGAGCGAATTGCGCAGCGAGATTGAGAAGTTTCAATAGTATCAGGTAAAATTACCGCAAACACCCCTCTGTCACACAGGTTACTGTGTGAAGCAGAGGGGTGTTTGCGGTATAGGCTGTGCGGTTAAGCTTAGTGATGCTCCTCCAGTGTGAGGCTATCAATTCCCGCGCGGATAATGCTGCAGGAGGCGGTGAATTTGGCCATCTCCGTATCGCTGAGATTCAGCTCCAGCAATTCCTGAATGCCGCTGCTGCTGATAATGGCAGGAACTCCGGCACATACGCCGCTTTGTCCGTATTCTCCGTCCAGGATGGCGGAGACGGCGATGATTTTGTGCTCGTCATTCAGAATGGAGCGGGTGATATAGGCGAGTGCACTGCCGATTCCGAAGTGGGTTGAGCCTTTGCGCGTAAAAATCTCCCAGCCGGCATCCTTCGTCTTGCGGGCAATATCCTCCAGGTCCAGGCTGCTGAAGCGCTCGCGGTGCTGCTCCATAATCTGCAGAATCGGCTTGCCGCCGATGGTTACATGGGACCAGGCCACGAACTGCGACTCTCCGTGCTCGCCAAGGGCGTAGCCGTTGACGCTGCGCGGATCAATCGTGAACACCTCTGACAGCAGGGTTTTTAGCCGGGAGGAGTCGATGGAGGTGCCTGTGCCGATCACCCGGTGCCGCGGCAGGCCGGAGATCTGCCAGACCATATAAGTCACAATATCTACAGGGTTCGCCGCGACGACGAAGATCCCATCGAAGCCGCCCGCCATAATCTCGGTGATGATCTCCCGGGTAATTACAGCAGCGGCATCCAGTACATCCAGCCGGGTCTGCCCCGGCTTGGGATTGGCGCCTGCCGTCAGAATGACGACATCCATCCCCGCACAGTCGCTGGCGGTGCCGGCATAGACCTTGGTGCGTGTTCCGGTGAAGTCCATGCAGTGCGAGAGATCAAGTGCTTGCGCCATGGCGCGGTCGTAGGTGCGGTCGATCATCATGATCTCATCGCATACGGCCTGATTCACCATGGAATAGGCAACACTTGAGCCAACCATGCCGGAGCCGACGATTGCTACTTTTCTCGATTTACTTTTCAATTGCCCCGTCCCCACTCTCTACAAGTATGGTACTATTCTAACTGATCTCATCGCAAGTTACCTGACATAGCACCGAAAATATCCGCTGTCCCCGTCCGTTATTTAGCCACAATTTACATGGAAGGTAAGAGTATCAGGGTTCTTATGGGTTCTTATGAACTATAATATGCAGCTGATGGGCGTTTGGGAAGGCAGAAGGAAAGGGTGCCTCCGGCAGTCATCGCTAAGGCTGCCGGGGACACCCCCCCTTGTACAAATATAAGAATGTATATGTTTCACACGTTAAATTATCCTTCTATTTCTCGCTGAAACGGTACCGTCCTTTAAAAGGACGGCAAAGCCGTTTCCACTTGATGAAATGAATGTCTTAACCCGCTTCTCCCTAGACCCGGGGCTGCGGAATCTGCGGCTCGGCAGGCAACATTCCGGTATAGTGCTTATACATGAACAGTCTCCAGTGGAGGATCATGCCAAAGGCCAGAATGAAGAATAATCCGCCGGACTGCGGAACGGATACATACCGGTTGATGAACTCATGGAGCAGGGTGCGGACCAGCAGCAGTCCAAGCAGAATGAACGCGAAGCTCTTGGAGCGCTGGGCATAGATCAGCCCTTCACGTTCTTCGAACCGTGTACTGCGGATTAGCGGATAGGCAAAAATAAACCAGCCGACCAGGAAAGCTGCGGCCGCCCACCACCAGGGGAAGCGCACTTCCGGTACTACGAACATGGCGAAGCCGGTGGACATGCCTAGCGGCGGAATCCATATTTTGCGGATGGTTACCGGGCGGGCACTGGCCTTCATGCGGATAAAAATCACCATCAGCGCCATGAATACGGCCCCCAGCGTGGAGCCCACATGCAGAAGCGAGGGGTTGATGTTACCCATAATTCACTGTCCTCTCTGTGATTTCGGTCACTATTGTCTTCATTATAGCAGATAATGAACGGATTTCAGAATGAGCAAACACAGCAAACCCGCCTGGGGTCTAACCCCCGGCGGGTCTGCTTGCGAAGTATAGTTCAGCAGCTTCAGGTAAGAATGCTGCCATAGAGCTTAAGAACGGCTACGTCCGCCAACCGAACGCAGGATCAGGCTAACGATAAAGATCAGAATTACAGCACCGATCAGTGATGGGAAGACATAGAAGTCGCTGACCTTAGGTCCCCAGCTTCCCAGCAGCATGCCGCCCAGCCATGAACCGAGAATACCAGCGATAATATTGCCAATAACTCCGCCCGGAATGTCCCGGCCCATAATCAACCCGGCCAGCCAACCTATTACGCCACCAACAATCAACATCCATAGTAAACTCATTTACTTTCAGCTCCTTTTGTGTTTGTTGTCTTCGATGGTTACTATTAACCTCATGCTCAGCGTTTAAACCAGTGTTAAATTTTGCCGGCACACATTTATTTAGTATTCCAGTCTGTCCAAATTTATGCTGTTTAACCCTAATAATGAGGTGGGTACATAAAGATGTTATAGTGAATTAAATGGAGGACCTGCTGAGTAAGAATAGGGCTGTACAGGTTATATAAGATTATATACTTTAGAACAAAAAGGAGCCGCAGCCATGCACCAGCCTAATGAAGTATTATTCTATATTGGAACGTACAACAGTAAGGAGAAAGAGGCCATCCTGCTCGGTGCGCTGGATAAGGAGACCGGAGAAATGAGGCTTATGGGCGGTACCCGGGGGACCCATAATCCCTCCTATCTGGCGGTCAATGCGGCGCAGACTGCATTATATGCCGTGAGCGAGCAGGATGAGGGTGAGATTCATGCCTATGCGATTGAACCCGGCAGCAAAGCCCTGCATCCGCTGGGCAGCAGAGCGACCGGAGGCGGCGCACCTTGTTATGTCTCGGTGGCTCCGCAGGGAGATTACATAGCCGTGTCAAACTATACGGGGGGCAACGTCAATGTGTTCCCGCTGAACCCGGACGGGTCCTTGCAGGAGATGTCTTCCCAGGTGAAGCATGAAGGCTCGGGAATCCGCAGTGACCGTCAAGAGGCGCCCCATCCCCATTCGGTGATTCCGGACAAGACAGGTGAGCATGTGCTGGTCTGTGATCTTGGTCTTGACCAGATCGTGTTCTACCGAGTGGAGGAAGGGAAGCTGGTCACTCACCGGGAGGTGAATCTTCCTCCAGGCTCAGGACCGCGCCATCTGGCAGTGCATCCTTCACGGCAATGGATCTATCTGGTCAATGAACTGAATAATACCGTAACCGTGTTCGCTAATGATGAGCCTCAGGGTAATCTGAAGCTCCTGCAGAGTATCAGTTGCCTTCCGGAGCATTATACGGCGGGAAGTGATGATACGGCTGCTGATATTCATGTATCGCCATGCGGGCGCTACCTCTACGTATCCAACCGTGGACATGACAGCATCGCACTATTCCACATCGATAATGCTACAGGTCTGCTGGAAGCGGAGGACTGGGTGATCTCCGGCGGCCGGACACCGCGCAATTTCGCTCTGATCGGCGGCATGCTGCTCGCCGCTAACCAGAACAGCGGCAATATTGCCTCCTTCCGCATAGACGCTGAGACCGGGCGGCTGATTCCTACCGGCAATGAGCTGGAAGTGACGGCCCCTGTCTGCCTTGTAGCCCTGGATTAACCTGGACAAGTATCTTTGTGCAGGAACAGCAAAGCCCCCTGAACGCCGGAGTATGGCGGGCAGGGGGCTATTTGGGCTTTTTATAGATAGAATGATGTCCGGTTAATACACGCCTGTCAGCGGCTCCTCCCGCTCATAGAAGCCAATGTCGTCCAGCATAATCTTGTCTTCTGAGCCTTGTAGATAAAAGGTGATACCCTTCAGACTGTCCGGATCAAGCTCCGGCTCTTCCTCAAGGAACAGCTCGAAGGGCAGCTTGTACGTCTGGTAGACGGCCTCCGAGAGGTTGCTGAATTTGCCGTCACTGATCCGCTCCTCCAGCCATGGGCTAAGCGTGAATTCCGTCTGCGGCAGGGGCAGAATATCCATCACCTCGTCCAGGGGGATTCTTGCGGCGGTGTCGTTGCTGTCCGTCAGCTCCACCTCCACATCGGGGGAGAGCTCAGCTTCCGGCAACGGCCCGGAATCGCCGTCCTCGTTAGGATCGGAATTATGGTTCGCCAGGGAGAAGGTCAGTCCCTCTACGGCAGGAGATTCCGCAAGCGTCTGAGTCAGCGTGTCACTGAGCCTAATGCTGTAAGCGGCCTCGGCGGCCGCAGGCTCCTGATCCGGGCTTGCGCTGCGCTCCAGCAGAATACCGTAAGAGGGCTTACTGTTCCGCTCGCGGTCCTTCGCGGCCTCTTCGCTCCATTGAAGCCCGGTAGTTGAGACGGTCCCGCCTTGAACGATGCCTCTGTTGCGGTCTTCATCATAGTCCGCCACCGTAATATAGCTCCCGCTCTGGAAGCGGTTATAGTAGGCGGTATCCGGCAGCCAGCTGGCACCGCTGCGGTAATCGCGGAACAATTGCCGGTACTCGCTCCTCCCGTGCAGCGTGGTCTCCAGGAAGGCGGACACATAGACCTTGGCAATTCTCCGCTGCTCCTCCCCGTCCATGATCCGGGAACGCTTCAGGAACAGACCGGTCGGCAGCGTCTGGTCATACAGCCCCCAGTCTGTATTGAACTGGCTGTGGTTGGCGTCGGCAATGTAGAGCGAGCTTTTGAAGCCGGGGGTATTGCCGGTGTACGAAGAACGCATATATTGCCGGTCCCCGTAGAAATCATGCACATCGCCGTCACGGGCGCCCTGCAGCGTCAGATAGCTCACATCCGTTAGGCGGGCCTGCTTGCTGTCGATCATTTTATCCGTAGGAGCTAGAGCAATGACTGAAGTAATATGAAACTGCTGAATAGCGTTCAGAGCCGGATCACTGCTGAACCAGAGCGATGCATCCGCAGCCATGGCTACTGCCTGGCCGCCGCGGCTGTGGCCGAGCAGCGCAACAGAATCGTAATCAACCTTCTGGTAAAAGGGGTTGCCAGGCTGCTCCGCGAAGCTGCCGATCTGCTGCAGATGCTTCAGAATCATCCAGGTCCGCGCCTTGAAATCGTTGTCCGGAATACCCGACCAGGCTGAATAATTCAGGAAATTCTCATCCAGGGTGACCGCGATGAAGCCCCGGCTGGCCAGTAATTCACCAAGATAAGCGTAGCCGCCCTCGGAGAAGTCCTCCATCATATGGTTGCCATGCACCATGAGCACCAGCGGGTACGGCCCGTCCCCGTCCGGCATCCATACTCTGGCATTCAGCGGGAGGGAAGCGGGATCGAAGCCCCAGAACAGGGTCCGCAGCACAGGCCAGGAAGAGATATACCCTGTAGCATCCACGGAAGCAGAGGTTAGCAGGACATCCTTGCCATACGCCTTGCGCTGCAGATCCTTGCCGCTGCCATAGGTGAAGCTGTGGAACGTATAGCCTCCCGGCTGGGCGGGATCATCTGCAAGTAAGTGAGGCACCTGTCCGTCCGCCGCCAGACTCTGAAGCGGGGGTACAGGTACCGGGCTGCTTCCCGATCCAGTGCCATAGGCCAGTGCGAACGGGGAGAGGAGGAGCGCCGCAGCCAGCAGACTGCCGCTGAGCATTCTCCGGGTCCGCAGCAGGCCGGCCGCAAGTCCCCCTATGCCGCAGGCTAAGGTTGCGATACAGGCAATTACGGCTGCTGCTTCAAGCTCCAAATCGGAAAAATACAAGATTAGCAATACAGTCCCATAGGTGCTGAGCAAAGAGCCCGCGAACAGATGCGGACAGCGGAGTCCGGTAAGGGAGAGCAGCACAGCCAGCAGATTGCTGGCCAGCGCCATAACAAGCGTTCCGGCGCCAACTGCCAGCATAATATCCGCTGCGCTTCCGAGTCCGGTAGGAATACCCATAATAACTATAGAAAAAGCAAGAATACATAGTGTCCAAGGGCCGCTGAGCGCAGTCCTCCATATAGTAGTATCATACCTGTACGTTTCCAGAATGCGTCTGCCCAGTTCTTTGAGTACGCGCCTGTGCAGCCGCGGTCCTTGCGGCGCGGGGCCATACTCCAAATCCATTCCCATGATTATTTCCCCCGGTGCTTTTTTCACTCTATTTCACTCTATTTCACTCTATTAGATGTAAGCAATGATATTACTTTGGGGCAGCAATAACAAGTGGAGCTTACAGGAACGGACGCCACTTCCTGCCCGCCTCCCGTCGATCGTAGTCTTTCATTCAAATTGAAAAAAAGGTTTGACAGCGCGGGAAGCGTTCAGTATTATATCTGTATAACCTACTAAATGGGTAGGAATAATCAAATAAGTTCTTACCGTACAGACGGAGGAACGCCTGCTTCAGGCTCGCAGATACGTGTCTATAAGACCGGTTTGACTTGCCGCAAGCGGGCTTTCCTGCGTCTATTGCTTGTTACAAGACTATTATGGGGGAGTGGACTAAGGATGACACAAGGGATCAAGAAGGGGCTTCTCGCCGGGTTTGCATTGATATTGACGGCAGGGCTTACAGCTTGCGGGAACAGTAACACAGGAAACAGTGCGGGTGCAGGAACAGCGGCCCCGGCCGTGACAGAAGCGGCGGCGAATGCGTCTTCAGCACCGGAAGCCACCCAGACACAGGCTAAAGAGCCCATCGAGCTGCTGAATGTATCCTACGATCCAACGCGTGAGTTATATGAGAACTACAACAAGGCCTTCGCCGCCTATTGGGAGCAGGAGACCGGCCAGAAGGTAACAGTCAAGCAATCACATGGCGGATCGGGCAAGCAGAGCCGGGCTGTGCTGGATGGCCTGGAGGCAGATGTCGTTACGCTTGCACTTGGATATGACATTGATGCCCTTCAGGAAGCCGGGCTGATCGGTGCGGACTGGCAGAGTAAATATGAGCATAACAGCTCCCCGTATACCTCCACCATCGTCTTCCTGGTCCGCAAAGGCAACCCGAAAGGCATCAAGGACTGGCCCGATCTGCTGAAGGAGGGCGTAGAGGTCATCACCCCTAACCCCAAGACCTCCGGCGGTGCCCGCTGGAACTATCTGGCTGCCTGGGGCTATGCGCTGGACCACAATAATAATGATGAAGCCAAGGCCCAGGAATTCGTGCAAAAGCTGTTCAAGAATGTACCTGTCCTGGATACCGGAGCGCGCGGCTCCACCACTACCTTCGTGGAACGCGGCATCGGGGATGTGCTGATTGCCTGGGAGAATGAGGCCTATCTGTCCATCAAGGAGCTGGGTCCAGACAAATTCGAGATTGTGAACCCTTCAGAGAGTATTTTGGCAGAGCCGCCGGTTGCTGTGGTAGATAAAGTAGTCGATAAAAGAGGAACCCGCGAGGCAGCAGACGCCTATTTGAAATATCTCTACACCGAGGAAGGCCAGAAGATTGCTGCCGAGAACTATTACCGTCCGACGCTGGATAGCGTGAAGGCTGAGTTCAAGGATCAATTCCCGGAGATCAAGCTGTTTACCCTGGCGGAGAAATTCGGAACCTGGAAGGAGACCCAGGCGAAGCACTTCAATGACGGCGGGATTTTCGACAAAATTTACGTACCGGGCAGCTGACAACAGAGTTCGTGAACGTTGCTGCAGAAGCGGCAAGAACATACTGACAGGCGGGATTCCGCCAGAGGCTGATCGGCCATATGCCGAAGGCAGGAAAGGATGAATGGGCAGATGAGTGTCATGACCAAAGCTGCTGCAAGGACGGTACGGCGCAGGCTGCTGCCTGGGTTCGGGATTACGATGGGGTTCAGCGTACTCTATCTGAGCCTTGTGGTCCTGCTGCCGCTGTCCGCGCTGCTCTTCAATTCAACGGGGCTGAGCTGGACGAAGTTCTGGGATGTGGCTACGGATGCCCGCGTCCTGGCCTCCTACCGTGTCAGTCTAAGTACGGCGGGTGCTGCGGCCCTGATCAATGTTTTTCTGGGACTGCTGTTGGCCTGGGTGCTGGTGCGGTATGAATTCCCCGGTAAAAGAATCTTCGACGCCCTGATCGACCTGCCGTTCGCGCTCCCGACAGCCGTGGCAGGCGTATCGCTGACCGCCCTCTATTCCCAGAACGGCTGGATCGGCTCCCTGCTGATGCCGCTGGGCTTCAAGGTAGCCTTCACTCCGCTGGGCATTACGCTGGCGCTGATGTTCATCGGCATTCCCTTTGTCGTCCGCACGGTGCAGCCGGTGCTGGAGGATCTGGAGCGGGACATGGAGGAAGCCGCCGCTACGCTGGGGGCAGGCCGGGGGCGCACCTTCCTGCGGATTGTCCTGCCGGAGCTGCTCCCTCCGCTGCTTACGGGCTTCGCCCTGGCGTTCGCCCGGGGCATCGGCGAGTACGGCTCTGTCGTGTTCATCTCCGGCAATATGCCGATGCGCACAGAGATCGCCCCGCTGCTGATCATGTCCAAGCTGGAGCAGTTCGATTACGCCGGAGCCACTGCCGTGGCGTTGATTCTGCTGCTGCTCTCCTTCCTGATGCTGCTGGTCATCAACAGCCTTCAGCACTGGGCGCGGAGGAGCTCGCGTTAAAGGCGGCGAGTTTTGTCCGGAGCGGATTCATGATGCATATACTAACAAAACTTTAGGAGGAATAAATATGGCCGGTACGGTTCCCCTGCATGTCCCCGGGCCGCGTACAGGCGCGTCATCGCCTTCTACGACGGAGTCACAGGCGGTGAAATGGGTGCTCATCTCCCTGGCCGGGCTGGTCCTGCTCTGGCTGATTGCGCTGCCGCTGATCATTGTGCTGGTGGAGTCGCTGAAGCGGGGGCTGGATGTCTACTGGGCAGCATTGACCGACCCGGACGCCGCCTCGGCGCTGAAGCTGACGCTGCTGGTGGCCGCGATTACGGTTCCGCTGAATACGATCTTTGGGGTAACGGCGGCGTGGGCGGTGACCAAGTTCCGTTTTCGCGGCAAGGGCTTTCTGATTACGCTCATCGATCTGCCCTTTGCGGTATCACCGGTGATTGGCGGGCTGATCTTCATTCTGGTCTTCGGCTCGCACGGCTGGTTCGGCCCCTGGTTAAGCGACCATGATATCAAAATCGTCTTCGCCCTGCCGGGCATCGTGCTGGCTACGCTGTTTATCACGTTCCCGTTCGTAGCCCGCGAGCTGATTCCGCTGATGGAGGAGCAGGGCACACAGGAGGAGGAGGCTGCGATTACGCTCGGTGCGCACGGGTGGCAGATCTTCTGGCGCGTAACGCTGCCGAATATTAAGTGGGGCCTGCTCTACGGCATTATTCTCTGTAATGCACGGGCCATGGGCGAGTTCGGGGCCGTCTCGGTGGTGTCCGGGCATATCCGCGGGGAGACGAATACGCTGCCGCTGCATGTCGAAATTTTGTACAACGAATATCAGTTTTCGGCATCCTTCGCGGTGGCTTCTCTGCTGCTCCTGCTGGCACTGGTGACGATGATTGTAAAAAGCGTACTTGTACGCAAAAATGCTCATTGACAGCTATTGGGAGCCGTGCTAAGTTAATTCATAGTATACAAGGTGGTAATAACGGAATTTGGGTGAAGTTACTTCCCTAACCGGGAAAGGGAGGCTTGCGAATGGCTAAACCACTGAAGGTGGATGAGGTATGGCTTGCGCGGATAACGGAACTGCTCGACGATATGGAATTCGGCTCCTTGCACATCGTAGTGCATGAAGGCCAAATCGTACAGATGGAGCGCACGGAGCGCAAACGTTTCGAGAACAGCACAGCAAATTCACGCGGTAGTGGAGAGACCGGAAGCCGGCGGACCGATACCCGTACTGGAGGACGGGGATAATGCAGAAAGACCTTCCATTGGGGAACCAATCGAAGGTCTTTTAGGTTTGACTGTCAGTAACGCGGATTGCGCCGTGATCCGCTCAGCCCTTCTACAAGCAGAATGATAGCGGTAATGGCATGCATCACCCAGCCGACAAAAGGAATCAAGGCAACCACCGAGGTGACCACGCCCACGGCATTCCCGATAATCGGACCGCGCTCTCTCAGCAGAATGATTATGGCTACGGCATGCAGCAGAAAAGCGATCCCGAGCGGCGCCCAGGCATTTGCGACAACAAAGCTTCCCCCGATAATCGGCAGCGCCAGAAAAGCCTCATAAGCGAAAGTTCCCCATTTAAACAGTTTCCCTGTAGGAGACATAATTACTTCACCAACCTTCCACAATAATAGTGTTGCTTGTCTATCCACAGTTTACCCAAGGACACGGGGTAAGAATAACCTGCCACCCGCTAGAGAGCAAGTGCTGTGCTTTGAGTTATTGTACGCCGGAGGAGGCGGGGCGTTTCAATTTTGAACAAATACATATATATTGGTATCAGTATGGCAGCGGGGCTGCGTGTAGATTGCATGACAGGAGGAGAATTATGACCAATTCAGTACAGCCGGAGATCCGGCAGGAGCTGCCCTCAGTTGAGGATTATCTGGCGCTGCGGCTGGAAGCCGGGCTTAGTCCGATGAGCATAGAGGGGGCGTCCGCCGGACTGCCTAACTCCGCTTTTGCCGTGACGGTGTATGCGGGGGAGCAACTGGTGGGCATGGGCAGGGTTATTGGGGACGGGGGATGTTTTTTTCAGGTCACAGATATTGCTGTGAAGCCTTCCTTCCAGGGACAGGGTCTTGGAAAAAGCATCATGCGGGAAATCCGCGCATTCCTGGACAGTGTCCCGGAGAAGGCGTATATCAGTCTCATTGCTGACGGGGAAGCGGCCAAGCTGTATGCCAAGTACGGGTTCGCGCCGGTAATGCCTGCTTCACAGGGAATGTTCCTGCGGCGATAAATAGAGTAAATTCGTGTAATGATAAAGGAAAGCAGATTAGGAAAGTGAGGCAGCGGGAGAATGGATATTGTAGTATTTGGAGCATCGGGCAGAGTTGGAAGTGCCATCGTTCAGGAAGCGTTAAAAAGAAAACACGAGGTCACGGCTGCGGTACGCAGACCGGAAGCCTTCGGCCTTCAGCATGAGCGGCTGCAGGTAGTGGCTGCTGATCTGCTGGACCCGGCCTCGGTAACGGCAGCGGTACGCGGGCATGAAGAGGTAATCAGTGCGTTCGGTCCGGCGGCGGGGCATGAGAATGATCTGCTGCGGGTAGCGGATTCATTGCTGGAAGGGATGCGGGCGGCCGGACTTGAGCGTCTGATCATTGTCGGCGGAGCGGGAAGCCTGAAGACGGAATCGGGAGAATGGCTGATGGACACCGCCGGATTCCCGGAGGACTACCGAGCGCTGGCTTCGGCTCATGCCAATGCCTATGAGATCTATAGAGGGTCGGAGCTGGACTATACGTATCTTAGTCCGCCTGCCGCTCTGGTAGACGGGCGCCGCACCGGCCAGTTCCGTATCGGCCTCGACCGGCTGATTGTAGATGAAGACGGCCGGAGCAGCATCAGCATCCAGGATTTCGCCGTGGCGGTCATCGATGAGCTGGAGGAAGGGAATTTCAGCAGAGCCAGGTTTACTGTAGGGTATTGATGGGGCGATTGTGCAGATCGCAAGGTGAGGAGTTGCGCGCAGTGCTTGGGGTGCGCGTGTGCGTGTGCACGGAGGAGGATGCGGGCGAGGAAGAGGAGGAAAGGACAAAGGCAGCGGCAGGTTTAATCGCATTCTGTACAACTAAAACGCCTGATTTTACAAGAATTATGCGTTTAGTTGTAGTTTGTACATTTAAAAATCCCTATGTGCCGGGATTCTCCCCAATCGGGCAGATTTAGTTGTACAAACTACAGCTAGAAGAGGCGGGCTTTGCTTTTAGTGTTTTTAGGTGTATGAAATGCAACTATGCTTATTTGATCCTCAGGACTACATAGTGGGGGTCATTACCTATCTAACATAGAGGTCCTCTTCGTAGCGGGAGGACTTTTTGCTGTTTAAGCAGATTGTTACTCGTCACTGATTGGCCGCCATGGGCTGCCTTGGTTATTTGCTTGCTGAAACGGGACTTAGTACAATCGAAGCAACTATGAAGGAGGTCTGGACCCATGGATGTAGTGACAGCGGAGGAGATGCGGGAACTTGACCGCGACACGATTGAGCGGCTGGGCATCCCGGCCATCGCTCTGATGGAAAATGCCGGACGGGCCATTGCCGAGGAGGTCATCGGCCTATGCCGCCGCCGGGCAGGCGTAGCTGGTGTGGCTGGCGGCGGGGCGTGGTGCGCTGGTGCGGGAGCGGTTGGTGGCGGAGTGTGGAGCATTAAAGCGGGAGTGCTGGGTAGCGAAGTGCAGCGTGGTGGAACAAGATCGGCTGGTGGTGAAGCACTGAGTACTGGAGCGGGTGCAGTTGATGGTCAAGCGGGGAGTAATGAAGCACGGTGGAACGGGGCAGGCGTGGCTGGGGCGGGAGCGGGAGTGAGTGTTGATGGTGCATGGAGTGACGGGTTCAGTGCCGCTGGAGGTGGAGTGCGGAGTAGCGGAGCGGTAATACCAGGAGGTGGAATGCGGTTGGACGGAACGGGAGCGATTGTTGATGGTGCACAGAATGATGGGTTCGACACGGTTGGAGATGGAGTGTGGAGTAGCGGAACGGGAGCAACCGGTGGCACAGCAGATGCGTCAAGCGGGCGTAGGGCGCCAGGCTTCGGCGCTGCGGGCTTCTCCGTCAGCGTAGATGCAGCGCTGACGCTTGCCGGTGCCGGCGGAGAGCATTGGCTCGTCCTCGCCGGCAAGGGCAACAACGGCGGCGATGGCCTCGCCGCCGCCCGGCACCTGCGTGAGGCGGGCATCGCCGTCACGCTGGTGTACGCGGCCGCGCCGGAGTCGCTGGCCGGTGAAGCCGCGCTGCAGCGTGATGCCGCTGCAGCCATGGGCATTCCTGCCGTAGTCTACGGCAGGGACGCCCTGGACCTTGCCGCATGCAGCGGCATCGTGGATGCGCTGCTCGGCACAGGCAGCGCGGGAGCGCCGCGCGGTGCCTATGCGGAGCTGATTGCCGCTGCGAACGCCAGCGGCAGAGCCATTGTGTCCGCGGACATCCCCAGCGGGCTGGATGCGGACACGGGGGAGACGCATGAGCCCTGCATTCATGCGTCAGTGACCGTCTGCCTCGCGTTCCTGAAGCGGGGGCTGCTGCAATATCCCGGCGCAGAGGCCGCCGGGCGGGTCGTGGTCCGCTCCATCGGCATACCCGCTGCCCTTGCCCGGGAGGGCGGCGTCCGAGTCAGCCTGCTGACGCCGGAAGTACTGACGGCGCGCCTGAAGGTTGACCTGGCGCGCCGCCGTTCGCCCGAGGGCCACAAGGGCACCTACGGGCATGTCCTGCTTGCAGCAGGAAGCCTGCGCATGAGCGGCGCAGGTCTGTTGTCTGCCCGCGCTGCACTACGTGCAGGCTGCGGGCTGGTAACCTGGGCGCTGCCGGAGAAGCTGCTGCCCTATGTGATCGGTTCTGTACCGGAGCTGATGCTGGCCCCGGTCACCGGAGGTGACGGGGAGTGGAACGCAGGTACAACCGCTGAAGTGCTGCGGCTGAGCACCAGCCGCGATTGTACAGCCATCGGCCCCGGCCTGGGCCGGTTCGAAGGAGATACGGAGTGGCTCCGCAGACTGTGGGAGGAGACGGAGGGTCCTATGGTTATCGATGCGGATGCGCTGAATATACTGGCAGATGCCGATTACCGGAGCTGGAGCCGCCGACATCCGGTTATTCTGACTCCTCATCCAGGCGAGATGGCCCGTCTGGCGGGGATATCTGCAGCAGAGGTGCAGCGGGACCGGATCGGGCTGGCATTGTCTTACGCAGTTCAGCATGGGGTAATCCTTGTACTCAAAGGAGCCCATACCGTAATAGCAACGCCTGAAGGGCAGGCCTATATTAACATCACCGGGCATCCCGGTATGGGAACCGGCGGTGCGGGAGATGTGCTGACGGGCATCATCTCCGGTCTGCTGGCCCAGGGTCTGGAAGCGGATCAGGCCGCAGCATTCGGAGTATATTTGCATGGGCTGGCCGGAGAACGCGCCGCCCGGAAGCGGGACCATCCTGCCGCCCTGATCGCCGGTGATATTATCGAAGCGCTGTAAGTGTAAGCACCAGCTTGATGTCTCCAACCAACATCCCTTTAACAAATTCAAGCTCGTGCTCGCTCTGGCGCACGGCCCTGCTTCGAGGTCAAAGTTTATATTAGTCCGCTGTCTGCTTTAGCGGATAATAGGTGGATTTTGTCCATCTGCTGATGAGCGGATGAGCGCTGGCGGGACGTTAGTTGGATAAACGACAATTAATTTGGCACATTTCACCCCAGGCGGCGGTACTAACTCTATTAGTTGTAGTTTTTCCACCTGCTTGCGTGTAATCGGCAGAAACGGATGAATTAAGACACATTTCTCCAATTGTTTGCTGCGGGCATACAATAGCGCGCGATGCGCCGGAGGATAGGCGTTAACACGCTATGCTTGAGGAAGGTCATCGAACCCAACGTATGCGAAAAACCGAACACAATTTGCCCGCGCGAGGTCATCGAACCCAACGTATGCGAAAAACCGAACACAATTTGCCCGCGCGAGGTCATCGGGCCCAACGTATGCGAAAAACCGAACACAATAGTCTGTGGTGTCCTCTTACTGAGCCAACCTATAAATTTAGAGGTTACTTTACTCCGTTAGCCTGGATACCAGCCTACTCAATGTTACAGCCCTAGCTGGTATACCAGCCCTCCGGCTATCCGAGCCTTACCCGCTCTCCAGCCCAGTACCCCGCCTCCCCTGAAACCGTCCAGGTCAGAATAGAACCAGATAGACCAGCGGAATGAACAGGGCGAAGAAGGGAAGCAGGATCGGGAAGCGTTCGCCCGCGATCTGGGCGATGCGGAACAGCAGCAGGATTGCGAGTCCGGTAAGGCCGGAGACGAGGGCGTCGCCGCCCTGCTCCGCAGCGAGCCACAGGCCGGCGCCATAGCCGGCAATGGCGTACAGGGCCAGCGCCGGGCTGAGCGAGGTGGAGCGGAACATGCGCAGCAGCGCATCGGCCAGGATGGCAGCCGGCAGGCCGTAGGCGTAGATGGCATAAGGCACCGATACCGGCCAGCCGGACGGAATTCCGTTCTCATAGCCATGGATCAGCATGAACAGGGAGAGCAGGATGAAGGTCAATCCGGCGGCCGACAGCTTAGCTAGAGCGTACATGCCCGCATTCAGGCGGACAGAAGGCAGGTTGAAATCGTTGTGTTGATTCATCGCTATACATCCTTTCGGGGTGGGGGATGAACACGGCCGGAGTGACCGGCTGAAGCCTGGACATAGATCAACTGGCAACCATGTCCCCGCCGTTAACATGAATGCAGGTGCGGGTTACATAAGAAGCATCGCCGCTGGCCAGGTACACATAGGCTCCTGCCAGTTCGTAAGGCTGTGCCGCACGCTTGAACGGAATCTCTGTGCCGAAGACACTGACCTCCTCCGCAGAGAAGCTGGCAGGAATCAGGGCGTCCAGACCGGACCGGGAGCTACGCTGTTGACGCGGATGCCGCTGGCGGCGAGGGACAAGGCGAGAGAACGGGTGAAGGAGACGATAGCGCCTTTGGTGGACGAATAGTCATACACAGGGTTGATCGGGGGTTACTCCTCCTTGCTGGCTCATCTCTTCCGTATATGGGTATGCATGCGCCCAGAAAAGCGTGCGGCGTGAAGCGGAGTCATTAACATAGAAATGGGGGAGAATGCATGATATATAGAGCAATGACAGGGGACGATTACGAGGCGGCTTACCGGTTATGGGAGAATACGGACGGAATGGGTCTCAGTGAAGCCGACTCGCGTGAGCATATTATCCGTTATCTGGAGCGGAATCCGGGGATCAGCCAGGTGTGCGTGAAGGAGGACGGCACCCTTATGGGCACAGCAATGTGCGGGCATGACGGACGCAGAGGCTATATGTATCATGTGGCAGTCGACAGTGGCAGCCGGGGAAGCGGTACAGGCCGTGAGCTGGTGAGGCGTTGCCTTGCGGAACTTAGGGAAGCAGGCATAACGAAATGCCATCTCATGGTGATCGAAGATAATGCCCTTGGCCGCAGCTTCTGGACAGGTATCGGCTGGCAGGAGCGGGACGGGCTATTGCTTTTCTCAAAATAAAAGAACAGCGGATAATAGATCACAATTCATGTAATAGTGTAGCTTTGGTGCGGACGCAGTATAATATATAGGTGCTGTATAATGAACAGATGTACATCAATACATCATTCGCTGTACATGGCCGAATTTAGATAGCGGGAGACCAGAACTATGAGATTTAAAGATGTATTCTCAATTATAGGTCCGGCCATGGTCGGGCCTTCCAGTTCTCATACAGCGGGAGCCGCGCGGATCGGACGGGCGGCAAGGCAGGTGCTTGGCGAGCTGCCGGGAGAGGCCGAGGTTACGTTCTTCGGTTCTTTTGCCGCGACTTATCAGGGACACGGGACAGACCGGGCGATCGCCGGGGGGCTGCTTGACTTCGCCACGGACGACCACCGGCTGCCGGATTCCATTGAGCTTGCGGCCGAAGCCGGGATGAGTATCTCCTTCGGTCAGGGAACGGGGCTGTTTCCCCATCCCAATACGGTCCGTCTGCGTCTTACAGGCAGGGAGAGCGGGACGGAGATGACCCTTACCGGCACATCCATCGGCGGTGGCAATATTGAGATTGTGGATATTGACGGCTTCAGTGTGAAGCTGACCGGCATGTACCCGACGGTACTGATTCAGCATATGGATTATCTGGGTGTGCTGGCCAGTGTTACGGATGTCATGCGGGAGGGACAGTTCAATATTGGACATATGTCACTCGACCGGAAGAACCGCAGCGGGGCGGCCTTGACGGTGCTGGAGCTGGATGAGTCAGCCACGGCGGAGCTGCTGGAGAAGCTGCGGGCGCTTCCGGCAGTGAAGAGCGTCAAGGTAGTCGATTTGAACGGCAATAGACAAGAACAGACACAGAAGGGGAAGGACATCACAACATGAATTTTCAAACACTCAGCCAGCTGGCTGTACTATGCGGGGAGCGGGAGCTTGGGATCGGCGCTCTGATGCTTGAGGAGCAGAGCGCCGAATCCGGCCGTTCCAAGGAGCAGGAGTTCGCCACCATGCGCGAGTATTACGGGGTGATGAAGGAAGCGGTGCAGCGCGGCATGACCGAAGACACCACCTCACGCAGCGGCCTGACAGGCCTGGATGCCCAGCGGGTGGCCGCCTATAATGCAGCGGAAGAGCCTTGTCTCGGGGGGCCGGCAGGCCAGGCGATGGCGTATGCCCTTGCCGTCTCTGAAGTGAACGCCTCTATGGGCCGGATTATTGCGACACCGACTGCCGGCTCGTGCGGAATTATCCCCGGTGTGTTCCTGAGCTGTCAGGAGCGCTTCGGCTGGGACGATGACTATATGGTTTCCGGTTTGTTCGCGGCCGGAGCAATAGGGTATGTTATTGCTAATAATTCTTTTGTATCGGGTGCGGAGGGCGGCTGTCAGGCCGAGGTGGGTTCAGCGATCGGCATGGCCGCAGGAGCGTTGACCGAGATGCGCGGCGGGACTCCGGCACAGGCTGTACATGCGGTAGGTCTCGCGCTCAAAAATACACTGGGGCTGATCTGTGATCCGGTAGGCGGACTCGTGGAGATTCCATGCATTGTCCGCAACGGCTTCGGTGCCGTTACGGCGCTTGCAGCGGCGGATATGGCCTTGGCCGGCGTCCGCAGCGTGATTCCGTCCGATGAAGTGATTAAGGTTATGCTGGAGGTCGGCTCTGCGATGCCTGAGAAGCACCGGGAGACGGCCGGAGGCGGGCTGGCCCAGACCCCGACCGGCCGCCGGATTATGAAGGATCTGCGGAACCCGAAATAACCGACCGGTCACAGGCGCTCCGCAGTCTGTCGTTGAATTCAGAGCATGCGGAAACGTTCCAGGTGCTCCCATAGGCCCTCCTGCCGGAGAATCTCTGCCTGCTTCGGGCCCATGAGGTCGAAGTGGGGGAACGGCTGGCGGTTATGAATATACCGCGCCGGGAGACCGTGCTTCCTGCACCACTCCCGCAGGCGGGGCAGATCGCTGCAGCCCACCTTGGTGACTGTTGTGATCTCAGGGTAGCGTTTATCGATCCAGTAATGGGTCAGGAATGCAATTTCCCCTGCGGAGACGGCCTGTTTCCAGCGGGTTAATTCCGCCCGGTTGATTCCAAAAGCCATGGCTATTCATCCTTATCTGTAAGAGTAAGTAGACGATATATTACGCAAATATTAACGGAAGGAGAGTGTATTATGAACGGACAAGTAAGAGCGGATATCCGCCCCGGCATTCAAGTAGACATCGTGCTGAAGCAGGATCAGGCGACCGGCAAGCTCACGCACGGCACAGTGAAAGACATCCTGACCAACTCGCCCCGCCATCCGCACGGGATCAAGGTGCGGCTCTCGGACGGCCAGGTTGGACGGGTCAAGAACATTACCGGCTCATGAATTGCTCCACCGACTGGTCGGCCTTCGTCTGATTGCATAAATTGCAGGCGCAGACGCAGTTATCCGGCGTAGTATGCCCGCCCTTGGCGCGGGGAAGCAGATGGTCGATGGTATCCCCGTATTGGCCGCAGAAATAACAGGTATAGCGGTCCCTCGTCAAAATATAGACGCGGAAGTCCTTGTTGCTGTACAAGCGGCGGATCGTACGCCGGTTCACGACGACGGCCGCATGCTCCTTGACCAGCGTCACGGCAAGCTCAAGGTCGATCTCCTGATGCCAGCGGCGGCCTTTATCGCTGTGTCCGCGCATGAGAATCATGCCCTTGGCCGAAGGGATCAGGGCAGAGGCATCCTGCGGATCGGGCTTCGGCCCGCGCTGCTGTGGAAGGCTGCGCCCGGTCTCGGCGGCATGCCGTGGCCGTGGCTTGCCCTTAAGGCCGGCCGCGCCCGCGCTGCCTCTGGCGTCCCGGGTACGTTCCGGCCGGGCGGCATGCCGTGGCTGGGCCATGGGCGGCTGTGCCTTCCCGGGCACAGCTGCCCCGGAGCCAGCGGCCGGTCCGGCCTGGCGCTCCGGCAGGGCAGGCTCTAGGCTTGCCCTCACCGGCGGCAAGGAAGCCTCGGCCTCGCGGAGCTTGCGGCATTCCCGGCAGGCTCCGCGCCGGGACAAGCCCTTGGCGCGCTTGCCTGTGCGCCTGCGGAATTCAGCGAGCGGCTTAAGCTGGTGGCAGTACGCGCATTTTTTGGATGGAGGTAGAGCTGTCGTCTCAGTCATAAGTGTACTTGGCAGAAGCAGCCTTAAGCCGCAACCGTCCAATCCCTTCTGTATTGTGAATGATAAATGATTCAGTAGTTGTCCTAATTGATACTAGTATAGCGTAAACCGCAGACATTCACACAGGCAGGCACATCATGCGGATTTATCGGAGGGTGAACTGGGCTGCTGATTCAGACTGTGACGCTGCTGCCTGAGGTCCAAGGATATTTTATGCTGGACGGCCGTGCCGAAAGAAGTTAGAATGTCAGTGAACATAAAAGGGCTTTCATTGAGCTGCGGGAGTGAACCGGAAATGACCACAATATACGATATTGCCAAAAGGACCGGCTACTCGCCAACCACAGTGTCCAAGGCATTCAATAACTATTCCGATGTGCGGGAGAAGACGCGTGAGGAGATTCTGCGTACCGCCCGGGAGATGGGGTATCTTCCCAATGCGCATGCACGTACACTGACGACCAAGAAATCCTGGACCATCGGTGTGCTGTTTGTGGAGAATACGGGGGCGGGGATCCGCCATCCTTTTTTCAGCGCAGTGATTGAGAGCTTCAAGCAGGTTGCCGTAGCCAAGGGCTATGCCCTCATGTTCATCTCGAAGGATGTCGGCGGCAAACAGAGCGGATATCTGGAGAACTGCCGGATTCGTGGCGTCGACGGGGTGGTAGTATTCCTATCCGATTACGATGACCCGTATTTCCGGGAGCTGCTGGAGAGTGATATTCCGACCGTGGTGCTCGATTTCGAGACAGAGCTGTCGCATACCGTCTGCTCGGATAACATGACCGGTGCCCTGCAGGCTGTGGAGTATCTGGTCAGTCTTGGACACCGCCGGATTGCCCACATCTCGGGAGGCGGGAACACCTATCCGGGACAGCAGCGGGAGCTGGGGTACAGAACGGCGATGGAGCAGCAGGGACTTGAGGTGCCGGATGAATATGTGGCAGAGGGAGCCTTCTACGCGCTGGAGAATGGTTATGGTGCAATGAAGCGTCTGCTGGCGCTGCCTGAGCGGCCGACGGCTGTTTTTGCTTCGGGTGACTTGCTGGCCTTGGGTGCGGTGATGGCGGCTAAGGATCAGGGGCTTGCGGTACCGGAGGATGTCTCGGTGATGGGCTATGACGACATTGAGCTTGCCGGATACGTCACGCCTGCGCTGACCACTGTGCGCCAGAACACCGAACTTCTGGGGACCCGGGCGGCGGAGCTGCTGCTGGCATCTATGAACGGTCCAGGTACGGCTCAGGAAGCACTTGTGCTGCCTGTAGAGATTATCGTGAGGGATTCCTGCGCACCGCCGCGCATGTGATGAAGATGCGTTCATTCAGGAATACCTTTTTTTTCGGCAAAATCGAAACCGGTTTCGATTTCTTTCGTCCCTGATGCCGCTTGGCCAAAATAATAAAGGAGCGATGAACATGACAACAGTACAAACAGTAGTGACCGCCAAAGATACAGGGGATCGCCTGAGTCCCAAGGAAGGCATTCAGTTTAGTGCAGAGGGCGCCGCGGCAAAAGCAGATATCGTGCTGCGGCCGGAGCAGGCGTATCAGACCATTATTGGTTTTGGCGGCGCATTCACAGAAGCAGCGGCGTATACCTTGTCCCGGATGAGTCCGGCGAAGCGCACAGAGGTCATCCGGCGGTATTTCGACCCGGTGGACGGGCTGAATTACAGTATGGGCCGTGTGCATATCCATAGCTGCGACTTCGCACTCGGTAATTATACGTATGTGGAGGATGGGGATACGGAGCTTAAGACCTTCGATATCTCGCGTGATCATAAGTGGGTTCTGCCGCTGATTAAGGATGCCATGGAGGTGCGGGGCGGACCGTTCACCATGCTGGCCTCCCCGTGGAGCCCGCCTGCCTGGATGAAGACCAACGGAGAGATGAACAACGGCGGCTCACTGAAGCCGGAGTATGCGCAGGTCTGGGCTCGGTATTACACCAAATTCATCGAGGCTTACCGCAAGGAAGGCGTTCCGGTCTGGGCGGTCTCTGTGCAGAATGAGCCGGCAGCGGTGCAGACCTGGGATTCCTGTGTGTATAGTGCTGAGGAAGAGCGTGATTTTGTCAAAAACCACCTCGGCCCCGTGATGCACGAAGCCGGAATGGACGATGTGAACATCGTGATCTGGGATCATAACCGCGACATTATGGTTGAGCGCGTGACCCCGATTCTGTCGGACCCGGAGGCTGCCAAGTATGTCTGGGGGACCGGTATCCACTGGTACGGCGGCGAGGAGTTCGGGAAGGTGGAGCAGGTGCATGAGCTTTTCCCGGATAAGCATATTCTCTTCACGGAAGGCTGCCAGGAGGGTGGCGTGCGTCTAGGCGAATGGTTCACGGGCGAGCGCTACGGCCGCAATATGATCGGTGATCTGAATGCCTGGACCGAAGGCTATCTGGATTGGAATCTGGTGCTGGATGAGACGGGCGGGCCGAACCATGTGGGCAATCTCTGCGATGCTCCGGTGATTGCGGATACAGCTACGGACGAGGTCCACTACAACAGCTCGTATTACTACATCGGGCATTTCAGCAAATTTATTGCTCCGGGTGCGGTGCGGATCGGCCTGGACTCGGCAGCGGCAGAGGTGCTGTCGGCAGCGTTCCGCAATCCGGATGGCAGCCTTGCTGTGGTGCTGATGAACGAAGGCGGGGAAGCCCGTACGCTGACGCTGGGACTGGGCGCTGAAACCGCCGAATGCACGCTGCCTGCGCACTCTATTGCGACCCATGTGATTACACAGGCTTAGGCCTGCGGGCTTGTGAAAAGGAGGAGTGGAGGGTGGGAGCGGTGGCTGCACCAGTGTATAGCACCAGTGCTATCACATCGCACCTGTGTCACTTACCTGTGCACTTCTTACCTGCGCCGCTCACCACACTCGCATCTTTGAATCTACGAGCAATCCCTTCCTGTGGCTGTATGAACTGTTGTACTTTGTACACTAGATGAACGCTGATTATGCCGAAATGAGTAATCTAATGTACTTTGTACAGCAGAATGTGGCGGAAGGGGCGTTTTTGGGCTGTAACCTGGAAATCTGGTGTACGAAATACAACAGAATGGTGTACGGGGCAGAGAATAGCACCTTCTGTTGTATGTAATGCAATTGCCCTGCAAGTTAAATCCCATAAGCAAGCTCCGCACTTAAGCATTGGTTGCTATAGCAGATCGATGAAGCGGAGGCACATAAGTATTCATAGATATTTTAGGAGGAGTAAAGATGAGCCATTATACTTTTGATTCAGGGAAATTTATTATTGAGCAGTTCCACGAAGGTAAGCCGTTCGCCAGCTTCCTGCCCGGCCTGGCCGGACTGAAGGGAATCCCGATGTGGACGTTCTATGTGAACCGCGGCCAAGGGATCAGCAGCTTCGGCGTGCGGGACAAAAACTCGCCGATCATGGAGTTCTCGCCGGCCAATATCTCCTACAAGAATGTAACATCGACCGGCTTCCGTACCTTCATCAAGCTGAAGGGGGCAGCAGAGATCTATGAACCGTTCCAATCGGCCCGCCCGGACCCTGAAGCCAAGCGGATCATGACCATTCTGCCCAACGGATTAACCATTGAGGAGACGCATCCCGGACATGGACTGAAGACAACGGTCCACTACTTCAACCTTCCGGGCGATGATTATGCCGCGCTGGTCCGCCAGGTGGAGATTGAGAACATCGGCGGAGCCGAACTTGAGCTGGAACTGCTGGACGGTCTGCCGGAGGTACTTCCGTTCGGGGTGGAGAACGGCAACTATAAGGAGATGGGGAACCTGCTCCGCAGCTGGATGGATGTGTTCAACCTGGAAAACGGAATCCCGTTCTACAAGCTGCGCTCCGGCACGAATGACGATGCCGAAATCGGTAAGATCGAGAGCGGGCATTTCTATCTCTCCTCCACAGCGGAAGGGGAGCTGCTCCGCCCGCTGGTAGACTATGAGGTGATCTTTGGCGGGAATACTTCACTGACCTATCCCGACCGCTTTGCGGCGCATCCGCTGGCAGAACTGCTGGCACAGGCGCAATATCCGGTCAACAAGGTGCCGTGCGGCTTCAGCGGCACAGCCCGGACCCTGGCTCCGGGGGCTTCGCTGAAGCTGAATACCATCATCGGGCATGTGAATGATATTGCCCGGATTAATGAACGGACGGCGGAGCTGTGCCGTGAGGAGTATTTTGCCGCCAAGTCCCTTGAAGCCGCTGCGCTGACCGAGGAGTTAACTGCCGATATCGCTACCCGGACATCCTCGCCGGTCTTCGACGCGTATTGCCGCCAGTCTTATCTCGACAATTTCCTGCGCGGGGGGTATCCGTTTATCTTTGACAATGGAGAAGAGGGCTTCGTCGTCCATCTCTACTCCCGCAAGCATGGCGATATGGAACGGGATTATAACTTCTTCTCGCTGGCCCCCGAATATTATTCGCAGGGGAACGGGAACTTCCGCGATATGAACCAGAACCGCCGCAACGACGTCTTTTTCCATCCCAAGGTGGGCAGCTTCAATATCAAAATGTTCTATAGCCTCATTCAGGCAGACGGCTACAATCCGCTCAGTGTACAGGGCACCAGCTTCGAGATTCTGCCGGGTGCGGAAGAGCAGCTTAAGACCTGGCTGTCCGGGGCGCTTGCGGAGCAGCATGCGGGACTTACGCAGCTCTTGGCTGGACGCTTCACCGCAGGCAGTCTGATTAACTATATTGCCGATCAGCAGATTGCGTTAACCCTGAGCGAGCAGGAATTCCTCAGCGGGGTGCTTGCGTTGTCGCAGCAGAACATTGAAGCCGCCTTCGGCGAGGGGTTCTGGTCGGATCACTGGACGTATAACCTGGACCTGGTGGAAGGATATCTGGATATTTATCCTGAGCGCCTTGCGGAGCTGCTGTTCGGGGATGAGACGTATGCGTTCTACGATTCTCCGGCCTACGTCCTGCCGCGCAGCGAGAAGTATGTGATCAGCGGCGGCAAGGTGCGGCAGTTCGGAGCTCTGCTGGAGGACGAGGAGAAGCTGCACAAGCTGAAGCGCAAGGCATCCGGCACCGAGTGGCTGCGCACGCAAGGCGGGCACGGGGAGATCTACCGGACCAGTCTGTTTGTGAAAATGCTATCGCTTGCCCTGAACAAATTCGCCACGCTTGATCCGTACGGTATGGGTGTGGAGATGGAGGCGAACAAGCCGGGCTGGAACGATGCAATGAACGGGCTGCCGGGCCTGATCGGCTCGGGGATGAGCGAGACGCTGGAGCTGAAGCGCATGCTGGTCTTCATGGCGGAAGCGCTGGAGAACAGTGCCGGGCTTCCTTCCGCAGTGGCGCTTCCAGTGGAAATGGCGGGGCTGCTGACACAGGTAGGCCAGGCTGTAACAGAGGTGCTGGACGGCTCGCTGGCTGATTTCCTGTATTGGGACCGCGTTGCCTCGGCGCGTGAGGCTTACCGGGCGGAGATCCGCTTCGGGATTACAGGCGAGACCCGTGATGTTGCCCTTACGGTGATACGCGGCATGCTGGAGCAGTGGCTGCGCAAGACGGATCAGGGGATATTGCGTGCGGTGGAGATGGGCGGCGGCCTGGTGCCAACCTATTTCCGTTTCGAGGCTACGCGCTTCCGGCCGGTTACGGATGCTGCCGGCGAGCCGGTCATCAGCGGCTATGGACTGCCGAAGGCCGTCGTAGAGGCATTCGAGGCTTCGGCGCTGCCGTATTTCCTGGAAGGTCCGACCCGCTGGCTCAAAACTCTAGATGATCTTGAGACGGCCAAGGACATATACAGCAAGGTGAAGCAGAGCGGGCTGTTCGATCCGGTCACCTCAATGTACCGCACTTCGGTATCGCTGGAGGAAGAGGGGCATGAGATCGGCCGCATCCGGGCGTTCACCGCAGGCTGGCAGGAGCGGGAATCGAACTTCCTGCACATGTCTTATAAATACTTGCTTGAGCTGCTGAAGGCGGGGCTGTATGAAGAATTCTACAGTGAGCTGAGAACATCGCTGATTCCGTTCCTTGACCCTGAGGTCTACGGACGCAGCACGCTGGAGAATTCCTCGTTCATCGCAACGGGCGGCAACCCTGACCCGCATACACACGGACGGGGATTTGTAGCGCGGCTGAGCGGCTCCACGGCCGAGTTCCTGAGCATGTGGAGAACGATGATGGCAGGCAGCAGCCTCTTCGCTATGGAGGATGGCGAACTAACCCTCGCGCTGCATCCGGCCCTTCCCGGCTGGCTGTTCGACGGGCAGGGAGAGGTCTCCTTCAAGCTGCTGGGCAGCACGGAAGTGACCTATGTGAATCCGCGTCATGCGGATACCTTCGGCGACAGCAAGGCGGTTATCCAGCAGATGAAGCTGGAATTCCGCAGCGGCGAGGAACGGAGTGTATCCGGCGGCTTGCTGCGCGGCGCAGATGCCGAGGCCTTGCGGCGCGGGGAGATTGCCGCGATCCGTGCGGTGATGGACTAACGGTTATAGAATGTATGGAGAGGAGGTCCTTGGGGGCCTCCTTTCTGTTTGTCTGGTACGTATGCGAAAAACCGAACACAATCGGCTCGCAGGATGGTCCGTGGCCCAATGTAATCGAAAAACCGATTACAATGGGCGGGCGGAGGGTGTGCGGGCCCAATGTAATCGAAAAACCGATCACATTGGGCGGGCGGAGGGTGTGCGGGCCAAATGTAATCGAAAAACCGATCACATTGGGCGGGCGGAGGGTGTGCGGGCCCAATGTAATCGAAAAACCGATCACATTGGGCGGGCGGAGGGTGTGCGGGCCAAATGTAATCGAAAAACCGATTACAATGGGCGGGTGTGGAGGAGTGCAGGCCAAATGTAATCGAAAAACCGATTACAATGGGCAGGTGTGGAGGAGTGCAGGCTGGCGCAGACTCCTACTTAGGCGCAAATTCACCAGGCCCAAAGTTAGTTTATAATAATGGGTATACGTCTGTTAACAGGAGAGGAGCAGGATGAAGGAATGAGCGAGCTTAAGATGGGACTGATTGAGAAATACTCTATAATTGTTCCGGCCGCGCAGCGGGAGGCGTGGGAGTCGAAGGGCTGGTTGGAGGAACCTGCGTTCAGGGATTTCCACTATGAGGCGGAAGAAGGCGAGGCGATGATGACCGCCAGACCCCGGACCCTTGCGGAGATGGACACGGACTCGCTGCTGGGCAGCAGGGCCGTGGGATTCTCTGCCCATCTGGGAACCTATGGCATGGGCGGTCCCGGGTTCTTCGGATTGTTGCTGGAGAAGGAGGGCATTAGGCAGTATCTTGTGTATGCCGTCTGGGCATCGGGCCAATATATTCTGCTGGATGGGAGAGTGATTGAATGCCACCTGAGATATAACGGGAGCCACCGGCCGTGGTTATCCAGCTGGGCAGGGGAGCCTGAGGAAGAGAACTGGGATGAGCTGACGGCAAAAGTAACGGGGAGCGTGGTGTCCGCTGTCCAGCTGACGGATGGGGAGCTGCGGCTTGAGCTGACGCAGGAAGGCATGCGGTCCCGGCTTATTTTCTACAAATACCATCAGGATCTGCCGCCGCTCGGTAACGGCCAGCCGCGCAAGCTTGCCTTTGAGGACGGCGTGATCGGTGATTATATTGTACTATCGGAGGAGCATGCGGTTCTGCATGTGTAACTGGCCCCGGCTTGGGGAGTTCAGAAGAACGCTCCAAGCCGAAAAATGAGCCCCTAAATACGAAAAATGAGGCCTTTAACCATATACCTAAAACGCATACAATACATACATAGAGATGAAAACGCTTCACAATAAAGATAGGTATTTTGGAGGTCCATACGATGGAGAACAAACGTAACACCAAGCCGAATCCGGCCATGGGGCCGCTCATTCCGGCGTCAATCGAAACCGGTTCAGGTCGCAAAAACACTCTGTGGAGGAAGTTTGTAGCCCAGCGTCATCTGCAGACCATGGCCCTGCTCGGCGTAGTCTGGATGATTATATTCAACTACATCCCGATTTATGGCTTGATTATTTCCTTCAAGGAATATAACATCGTCAAGTCGATTGCCGAAGCCCCATGGGTAGGGCTGGAGCATTTCAGGGAGCTGTTCGCTGACGAGGATCTGCCGAATGTCATCCGCAATACGCTTGGCATAAGCTTAATCAAGCTGTTCATCGGTTTTCCGCTGCCGATCATATTCGCTCTGTTCCTCAATGAGGTCCGTTCCATAAGGTACAAGAAGGCTATTCAGACGATCTCCTATCTGCCGCATTTCCTGTCCTGGGTTGTGCTTGGCGGGATTCTGGCTACCTGGCTGGCTGATGTAGGGATTATCAATAATATTCTGCTTGCGCTCAATCTGATTGACAAGCCGATTACCTATCTGGCTGAGCCCAGTTACTTCTGGACCATTATTATTACTTCCGACATCTGGAAGGAGCTTGGCTGGTCCGCCATTATCTATCTCGCGGCCATCGCCGGCGTATCTCCGGAAATGTACGAAGCAGCAACGATTGACGGAGCAGGACGATTCCAGAAAATGTGGTTTGTCACACTGCCGGCCATCCGGGCAACAATCAGCATTCTGTTCGTTCTGGCCGTCAGCGGGGTACTGAATTCCAACTTCGACCAGATTTTGGTCCTGCGGAACTCACTCAATGACAGTGCTTCTAATGTAATTGACTACTATATCTATCAAACGGGTATTGTCTCCAACCGCTTCTCCTATTCTGCGGCGGTCACCCTGGTCAAAGCGGTTATAGCACTGATTTTGCTGCTGATTGCCAACCAGGTATCCAAAAAAATCAACGACACGTCGCTGTTCTAGGACAAGGAGGACCTATATATGTTCGCTCTAAAACGTAAAACCAAAGGTGAAGCCATCTTTGATATCGTCAATAATCTGGTCATGCTCTGCGTCTGCTTCCTGACGCTGTATCCGATCTGGTATGTGCTGGTCAATTCCTTCAATGACGGGAACGACGCCATGCTGGGCGGCATCTACTGGTGGCCGCGGATGATCACGCTGAAGAATTTCGAGGCGGTATTCGCAAGTCCCGGCATTATGCTCGCCATGGGGATTACGGTAGCCAAGACCGTGCTTGGTGTCGCTGTCCATGTATTCTTCACCGCAATGGTGGCGTATGCTTTATCCCGCAGGGATCTGGTAGGCGGCAAAATCTACATCCTGATCGGGACCATTACGCTGTTCTTCAACGGCGGTCTGATTCCGACCTTCCTGCTGAACCGCGACCTTCATCTGCTGGATAACTTCCTGGTCTATATCATTCCGGTGATGTTCAGCTTCTTCGATCTCATTATCTTCATGACCTTCTTCCGGGAGATCCCCGAGGGTCTGGAGGAAGCAGCCCGGATTGACGGGGCCAACGACTGGTCCATCTTCCTGCGGATTATCCTTCCGGTCTCCATGCCGGTCATTGCTACCATTGCGCTGTTCCACGGCGTGTATCAATGGAATGATTATTTTGCCGGAATTATCTATATCAACAATGTGGATCTGCAGCCGATCCAGACGTATCTGTTCCGTGTAGTCGCCCAGTCCAGCTCCAATACCATGATGGTGGCTGTCCAGGGTAACGCGGCAACAAGATCCGTAACGTCCCAGTCCATCAAGCTGGCAACCATGGTTGTCACTACACTGCCTATCGTATTCGTCTATCCGTTCCTGCAGCGTTATTTCGTCAAAGGCATGATGATCGGCTCCATCAAGGGCTGATGATCTGCGTGTTATCAGGTAACTCCTCCAGCGCCCGGGTGTCTTATGGGCAACGGGGTTGAGCTTATAATTATTATTTTCTAGAAAAGGGGTAAACAAATGGGCATGAAACATAAGCCAAAAAAAATGGGTCTCCTGCTTGCAGGACTAATGCTGACCTCTTTGGCGGCAGGCTGCTCCAGCAGCAATAACGCAGCAGGGAGCAACACACCGGCGAATGCGGAAGCTACCAAAGCACCAGCCACAGAAACAGCAGCACCTGCACTGAATGCAGATGAGCCGGGCTGGAAAAGCGATACTTCACCAATCACCTTCGACTGGTACCTGAACTTTGCCTGGTTCGCCAACAAGTGGGGCGTCGACCCGACTTCGCAATATATTACGAAGAAGACCGGCGTTAACGTGAACTTCATCGTTCCTGCCGGCAATGAGAATGAAAAGCTGAATACGCTGATTGCTTCCGGCAAGCTGCCTGACTTCATCACCCTCGGCTACTGGGAAGATGCGATCAAAAAAATGGTGGAAGGCGAGCTGGTGCTTCCGCTGAACAAGCTGGCTGAGGAATATGACCCGTACTTCTTCAAGGTCTCGGATAAAGATAAGCTGGGCTGGTACACACAGCCGGACGGTAACGTCTACGGCTATCCTAACTCCTCCTCTTCTCCTGCCGACTACGAAAAATATGGTGATACTTATATTTCGAACCAGACCTTCGCTGTCCGCAAGGATATCTATGAAGCGATCGGCAGCCCGGATATGCGCACACCTGAAGGCTTCCTCGGCGCTCTGAAGGCAGCCCAGGAGAAATTCCCTGAAGTGAACGGGCAGCCGCTGATTCCGCTGGGTCTGCATGAGTTCACCGAGAACGGCAATGATTCCCTTGAAGGCTACATTCAGAACTTCCTGAACATTCCTTGGGAAAAAGACGGCAAGGTCTATGACCGTGAGACAGACCCTGAGTATGTCCGCTGGATGAAGACCCTCCGCCAGGCGAACCAGGACGGCTTGCTCGCGAAGGATATCTTCATTGACAAGCGTGCTCAAATGGAAGAGAAAATCGTACAGGGCCGCTACTTCGCAATGCTCTATCAACGTACAGACTTTGCTTCCCAGCTCGGAACGATTTTCCAGAAGAACCCTGAGCAGGTGTACATTGCAGTAGACGGTCCGGCTAACACCAAGATGGATCAGCCTGCACTGAACGGCCCCGGGATCTCCGGCTGGACCGTAACCCTGATCTCGAAGGATGTTAAGGATAAGGCGCGTGCGATCAAATTCCTCAGCTATCTGAACAGTGAAGAAGGCAACAAGGATCTTTATCTGGGCGAAAAAGGGGTCAGCTATGATACAATTGACGGTAAGGACCAGTTCCTGCCTGAAGCGAATAAGCTCATGAACTCCGACCGTGCAGCCTTCGATAAGCAATACGGCTCTTCCTTCACCTTCTGGATGCTGCAAAATACGAATATTACCGACCAGTGGAAGCCGGAATCGGTTGAGCCGTTCAAGCAACTGGAAGACTGGACCAAAGGCAAGTCGATCAATACTTCGGAGTTCCAGTTAATCGATCCTACGGGTAACTCACCGGAAGGTATTATCGCTACCAAGCTGAAACAGCTCCGCGGCAAAACGATGCCGAAGCTGCTGATGGCTGATTCCGATGCGGAATTCGACAAGATCTGGACGGAATATATTGCGAAGAAGGAAAAGGAAGGCCAAGCGACCTTCGATGCCTACCGCCAGACGAAATATGAAGAGAACAAGAAAAAACTCGGAATGTAAGTTTTTAAATATCAGACCCAAATGCCCGCGACTGCGGGCTTTTGGGTTATTTTCAAGAGGTGAGCATGCGAGAGAGAACAGGGGCGTTATGGCACTCCTTCCACTACTGGTGGGGGCGGAGGTCACTGCAGAGCCGGCTGATTGCGGCCTATATCTTCATTATTCTGGGACCCAGCCTGCTGGTGTCCTTCTATTCGTATAAGGAAATCAACAACACCTATATGCGGGATTCAATTGAGAAGAACAGCTATCTGCTGCAAATGGAGAGAATGCATGTACTCAACCAGATTGAGGCCATGGAACGGGCGCTTCAGATGGCGTATAGCGATAAAAGTGTGCGGGATTACCTGATCAGTGAGGATGATCCAACCCTGCGTGAGCTGATTGATTTCAATACGACTACCTTTTTGAATTTCAGCCAGATTCAGTTCAACAATCCGAATATCGAGCATCTCTATCTGTTCTCTGCCAGTCCGAATGTGTATGAGATATGGCCGGTTATTTTCCGTGAATCCCGGGTGTCGATGGAGCCCTGGTTCCAGCAGGCCATGAAGCTGGAAGGAAGGCGGAATCTCTGGTCCTTTCAGAATACGGACATCGATCTGATGCAGCGCTCCTCGGGGGGAGGCGGGCAAGGTCAGCCGAAGGTATCCGTGCTGCGGGAAATCAGTATTCCGGCAGGGAATCATATCGGGATGGTCCAGGTGGATATGCTGCTGAGCAAGTTCACGCCCAAGACTTATACCTCTGTGCAGGATAACGAATCCCAGATGGTCATTGTCGATGATGCGCTGAATCTGTTCACGCGTACCGACAACTCCTTCCTGACCACTGATTCCGGGCTGAGCGCAGCGATTAAGGAGCGGCTGGCTGTCTACCGCAAGACCGGGGAATGGGAGATGGATTACAAGGAGAATGGGAATTCGTACCTGCTGATTCAGGCACCGGTGGAGCAGATTGATGCCTCCCTGGTCACGGTGGTCTCGATGAAAGGCCTGATGAAGGATATTTCGCGGACCCGCAATTTGATTATCGGGGTGAATATCGGTTTTATTTTCCTGGTTACGGCGATTACGTATGTGCTGAATGCATTCATTCTGAAGAATCTCCGCCGCCTGACAGAGACGATGAAGAAGGTACGCCGGGGCGAGCCGTATGGCAGTATTAAGGTCAGCGGGGGCGGGGAGGTCGGAGAGCTGGCGCATCATTTCTCCAAGCTCATGAATACGATCAATACGCTGGTTGCCCAGGCGGTCTATAAGCAGGCGCTGTCCAAGGAAGCGGAGCTGCGGACGCTGCATAATCAGATCGATGCCCATTTCCTCTACAATACGCTGGAGAATATCAAGATGCTGGCCGAAATTGAGAACCAGCGGACCATCTCGGATGCACTGACCCGGCTGGGCGGGATGATGCGTTATAATTTCAAGTGGACCGGGGAATATGTGAAGCTGAGAGACGAGCTTCGCCACATCGAGAATTATATAGAGGTCATGAATATCAGGTTCGAACACACCATTCAATTGGAGCTTCATATTGACAGCGCTTATCTGGAAGTGGAGGTGCTTAAGATGTCATTGCAGCCGATTGTTGAGAACAGCGTGAAGCATGCCTGGAATGCAGACGGCGTGGAGTTAACGGACCGGATTGTGAAGATCGAGCTTACAGAGGCGGAGGGGGATATCTTCATTGTCCTGCGCGATAATGGGCTGGGGCTGACGCAGGAGCAGCTGGTAGAGCTGCATGAGGCGATTTATGCGAAGGAGGAGCCTGGAGCGGACGCCTCCGGGATCAGCAGCGGCGGATATAAGGCGGGAGGCGTCGGGCTGCGCAATGTGCATCAGCGGCTGCAGCTCTTTTACGGGGAAGCCTATGGACTGGAAGTGCAGAGCGAAGCAGGGAAGTGGACAGCGGTGTATATGTCTCTGCCCAAAGTTCTATTGACGGGGGATAATCAGCGATGACAAATCTGATGATTGTGGATGATGAGAGAATGATCCGTCAAGGTCTGAAGGCGATGATCGAACGGGAATATCCGTCGGTCTACAATATATCGATGGCAGGAAACGGTGCAGAGGCACTGGAGCAGTACAAGCGGGAACGGCAGGATGTGATTATTACGGATATCCGGATGCCGATCATGGACGGGATTACGCTGTTGGCGCGGCTGTCTGCGGAAGCAGGGGCGGGCGGAGCTCCGGCTGTCATTATTCTCAGCGGTCATGATGATTTCGAATATGCCAAAAGCGCGATCCGCTACCGCGTCAAGGACTATCTGCTGAAGCCGATCCGCCGCGAGGAGCTGTTCGAGATTCTCGAACGCATAGCTAAGGAAGTGGCGGAGCGGGAATCCAGCAGCCATAAGCAGCTGCAGGAAACAGAGGGCTACCGCCGCGAGCTGCGGGCGGCCCGTCTGCGCAGTCTGCTGATGCAGCAGGAGGGCGAGGTATCGGCGGCCCAGCAGGAGGAGCTTGCGGGGCTGACGCTGCCTTTTACAGTAGGGGTGCTGAACTATCATCACAGTGACGGTACACGGATGAAGCCGGCAGAAGTGCAAGGGCTGCTGGAGCAGCTGAGCGGACCGCTGGAGCACAAATTCACGGAGATTCTGACAGACGGGGACGGCAAGCTGGTGCTTGTCGGAGAGGGGGAGAGCTTCCTGGAGCTGGCCAGGAAGGCAGAGTCCAAGGAGCTTACGCGGCTGCTGCTCGGAATCAGCAGGGAGAGCCGCAGCGCCGACCAGTTCCGTACCTGTTATCTGGAGGCTTGCCGGGCGCTGCAATACACCTTCCTGTCGCCGCAGGCCAGCTTCGTGGACTATGCGGATATTCAGGCCGGACGGCTGAGCTTCCCGCTCCCGGAGGAGGAGCTGCGCAAGCTGCTCAATATGCTGGGAACCGGGCGGGAGAAGGAGATCAAGGCGCTGCTTGGGGTTATTTTCCAGACGGAGCATCTGCTGAGGCTGGATCTGAGTTACCTGGAGAATGTAGGGCGGAGTATGAATGAACGTGTATTGGATGAGGTGTTCCGTACACACGGCGAAGCTTCGGTGGAGGTACTGAAGCTCTACCGCCAAGTGGGCAACCTGCATAATTTCCGCCATTTCCACGACTATTACCGTGCGCTGGAGCATCTGCTTCTAAGCGTTAACGATTATATTATAGGCATCAAATCTGCTCATACTGAGCATGCCGATATGGAGGAAGCCATGGCCTATATCGAAGCGAACTACGCCCGCCCGCTGAACATGGCGATGGTCAGTAATTACGTGTCTCTCAACTATTCTTATTTCAGTGAGGCGTTCAAGGCTTATACCGGGGAGAGCTTCGTGCTGTATCTCAAAAAAGTCCGCATCGGCCACGCCAAAGAGCTGCTGGCCGATAACCGGGTCAAGCTGGCCTCCGTCTCCGAGTCCGTCGGCTTTGAGAACAGCAAGCAGTTCGCGCGGGTATTCAAGGAGCTGGAGGGCATCTCTCCCGGGGAATACCGGGCCAAGCTGCTGATGGGACGTTATCCCGGACAGGCTGAGGATAAGGAGTCTTAGGGTTAGGGCAGAGGCAGGAATGATGGCAGGCATAGGATTAGGTCCGGGTAACAAGACTTGCGGTTCAAATATAAGAATTCATATGTTTCACATGATAAATTATCCTTCTATTTCTCACTGGAACGATACCGTCCTTAAAAGGACGGCAAAGTCGTTTCCACTTGTGATCTATGATAGGATAGATGGAAGGTCTGGAGGTATTTGTATGGAAGAGATCCAAGGAACACTGATTACGGCAGATAGGCTGGCCGCCGATTTCCGGCGGCTGGGTGTGCAGGAGGGCATGACGCTGCTGCTGCATTCCTCCTTCAAGTCACTCGGGCAGTGGGTGGCCGGCGGACCCGTTGCCGTGATCCTCGCGCTGGAGCAGGTGCTGGGCGAGGAAGGGACACTGGTGATGCCGACGCAATCCTCGGATCTGACCGATCCGTCAGGCTGGAGCAGACCGCCGGTGCCGGAGGCCTGGTGGCCGGAGATCCGGGAGCATATGCCGGCGTATGACCCGGACCTGACGCCTATTCGCGGCATGGGGATTATCCCGGACTGCTTCCGCAAGCAGCGGGGCGTGCGGCGCAGCAGCCATCCGATTGATTCTTTTGCCGCCTGGGGGAAGCACCGGGATGTCATTATTGACGGCCATGGCCTGGAATATGCCTTCGGAGAGCGTTCGCCGCTGGCCCGGATCTATGAGCTGGGTGGAAGCGTGCTGCTGCTGGGCGTGGACCATGGGAACAACACCTCGCTGCATCTGGCGGAGCACCGGGCGGATTATGCCGGGAAGCAGGAAGTGATCGCAGGCGCTCCGATGCTGGTAGACGGTGCCCGGCAATGGGTAGAGTTCAGCGATTACAACTGGAATTCGGATGATTTCGCTCAGCTTGGCGCGGACTTTGACAAGGAGACCGGGCAGATTGCCAAGGGCTTCATTGCAGCATCTGCGGCGCAGCTGGTCCCGCAGCGGGAGATAGTCGATTATGGGGTGAAGTGGCTGGAGCGCAGCCGCAGGTAGACCTTGCGGATACGGCGGGCAGAGGCTGGTGTGATGCCGGAGCGGCATGATGTAAACATCGATACATAATTGGGTAAAGGGGAATCAGAGTTCATGACTACTACGGTGTATATTACAAGACACGGGCAGACGGAATGGAATGTGCAGAAGCGGATGCAGGGCCATCAGGATTCGCCACTTACACCGCTTGGGGTGCAACAGGCAGAGTGGTTAAGTCAGGCTATGCAGGATGTCCATCTGGACGCGGTCTATGCCAGCTCCAGCCCCCGGGCGCTGCGGACGGCAGAGATTATCCGGGGCGGCCGGGAGATCCCGCTTACCGCCTATGACGAATTCAAAGAGATTAACCTTGGCGTCTGGGAAGGCCGGGAGGCCGGTGAGCTGGAGGAGCAGTACCCGGAGCAGCACCAGCTATTCTGGGGTGACCCGGCGCTGTTCAGCATCAAGGGCGGCGAGACCTTCGCCGCCGTGCAGGAGCGTGCACTCGGCAAGCTGCGGGAACTCATCCACCGGCATGAAGGCGGCACGATTCTCATTGCCACCCATACGGTAGTAGTGAAGGTGCTGATGGCTTATTTTGAAGACCGTGCCATGGAGAAGCTGTGGGATCTGCCCTACATCCACCCTACCTGCCTATGCAGAATTGATATTACAGACGGCGTGCCGGAGATCGTGCTGCACGGAGATACCAGTCATTATGTGACTAGTGAGGGCGGCCTGGAGTCCTAAGCGGCAGTTACTGGATAGCAGCACAGCAGGTGCAGTTACGATAAACAGGCGATGCGCATGTGGCATCGCCTGTTTGGCATGGGGCGGGGCAAGGCCTGGGCGGAAGCGCTGCATAAAGTGCAACAATGCAGCACGATAGGAGCGACGAGGGCGGAGATCCTGCATGAAGTGCAACACTGTCGGCTCTAGAGGGGCGACCTGGGCGGAAATCCTGCACGAAATGCAACAATCCAGCTCCCGATAGCCCGTAATCGTTCGAATTCCTGCAAAAGTTGCAACAATGTGCCGTATCCAGTAACAAATTTAGAAAAATCCTGCATGAAGTGCAATACTGCTAGTACCTCATCAGATTTGAAATAATGGAGTAGAATAAATCACTCTTAAAATTACATATTTTTCAATATACAGATTTTATCTTTTTTGGGTACGCTTGGATTTTCGTAACGGACTGAGGTGCTCTTATCCAGGAAGAAAGTCATCACTTGGGCGATTAGCGGACCGTAAGGACCTTATCCCCTGCAATTCAGCTCCAAAACGTCTCGCAGAAAGACGATAAGCTCCACTGAGTCCGTTACGCTGCAAAAGGTGGCGTTCTCGTGAGGATAAGGTCTCTTCGGTCCGTTAGATTTTTGGGATGATAGGGTTTCATTACACGAACACCTGAGTTTCAAAAGCTTATCCACCCTTTTAAATCTGGCACTGTACTAGGACTCCATAGGAGTAACCTGCGCGGAGATCCAGCACAAAGTGTAACATTGCTAGCTCCTTGGGTTCATCTACACAGAGACATTACCCGTCAGCGCAGCCTCCTGGCGCTGGCGGTCCCGCTGCTCCAGCACAGACAGGTCGCCATCCAGCGCTTTCAGGCCGGGCAGGCGCAGGGCCACTCCGGCATACAGCGCCGGAAGCAGGCCTGCAGCAAGCAAAAGCACAGGAACTCCATACAGCTCGGCGACCGTACCCGCTGCCAGGGCGCCAATCGGCGACAGGCTCCCGCCAATCAGGAAGCGGACCGAATTCACCCGGCCCTGAAGCTGGCCGGGCACGAGCCGTCCGTGCAGGGACGAGCTTAAGGAGCTGAAGAAGGGCCCCATCAGTCCTGCGGCGAATACGGCGAACAAGGCGAAGGCATAGCTGGGGATGAAGCCCCACAGCATGGTGACGATGCCCGATAAGCCCAGGCTGCCAAGCATGACGGCACGCCGCTGTTTAATCTCACCCATGATGGAGATGGCCCCGAGTCCGGCGAGATAGCCAAACGCAGACACTGTAGATAGCGTGCCTACAGCCGCCGCATCGCGGTGCAGCACCTCGCGGACATAAGGGACCATCATCGTCCATATAGCTGTGGAGCTAAGGTTGCTGACGGCAGCCATCATCATGATCGTCAGCATGGCCGGGAAGCGCCGGTAGAACGAGAAGCCTTCGGCCACCTCCCGCAGATAGCCGGACACGGAGACGGCAGCAGGCGGACCGGCGGGCTTGCTCATCCGGGGCAGCCACAGCAGCATGGCGATTGCAGCCATATAACAGACGGCATTGACCCCGAGCGCCGGCAAAGCCCCGCTGGCCGCGGTCAGGATGCCGGCAAGCGCCGGTCCAAGCAGTGCGGCGGCCCCCTTGCAGCCGTCAATGATGGCGAAGGCGCGCATCAGCTTGCCGGTCCCGGCGATCCCGGGGATAATAGCCATAGCCGTCGGCAGGAACAGCGCGGAGCAGGCTCCGCTCAGGCTGGCGGCCGCGAACAACTGCCAGAGCTGGAGATGGCCGGCGAGTCCCATGCCGAGCGGAAGCAGGAGCGCCAGCAGCCGCAGCACGGCAAGACAGGCCATGAAGCGCACGCGGGGCAGCCGGTCGGACAGCGGCGAGCCGAGCAGGCGGAGCACCTGCTCAGGAATCATGGAGCTGAGCGCAAGCGCCCCCATCGCAACCTTGGAGCCGGTCAGGTCATAGACCAGCCACTCCATGGCCAGCAGCCCAAAGGCATCGCCGAAGGCGCTGAGTGAAACTGTGGATAACAATCCGTAATAGCTCCGTTTCTGCAACCCGCTCACCCCTTCAGGTAATCCTCAATTTGCCCGGGCAGATCATCCAGAGCCTCCAGCCGCAGGCTGTAGGAGACACTTTTGCCGCTGGTGTGAACGATGACCAGACCTGCAGCGCGCAGCGCGATCAGGTGGTAGTGAATCGTGCTTTTGGACAGCTTAACTGCTTTCACAATCTCTGTGAAATTCATCTGTCGTCCGGTAAGCTGCCGGAGAATGAACAGCCGGGTCTCATCTGATAACGCCCGGGTAAGCCGCAGGAGCGCGGCAGCAGGACGTCCTTCTCCGGGTGGTAGCGCATCGCAGGAGTAGCTGGTGAACACAAACTCATCATATTGAGAGGAGATGACCAGCGGACGGGCATGATACTGCGGAGTGATAATAACATGCTTCAGTGTCTCCGACGGATAGAGCCGCATCCCTTCGGTAGCTGCCTCGTAGACGGCCATATCATTCGTGCCGTTCAGCATCGCTGCGCGTGCTCCGGCCTCCTGCCTTAACCCTTCTATAATGGCCGGATCAATGCTGCTGAAGTAGCTGTCATTCCACACCCGGATCACTTCAGCCGCAGCATCCCGCAGCCCGGCAAGATTCGCAGGCACACTCTGCCCGAATCTCCCGGCAATGTCGTAGAGCTCTCCCGGTGACAATTCTTCGAACCAATGCAGGAATTCCTCCGGCGTACGCTCTCCGGGACAGCTCCAGATGTAGGGGGATAGACTGAAATCATCGGTGAGCTTCAACACCTCCTTCATACGCTGGAGCATGACAGGGGCGAACTGCGTCTGGACCTGGCGGACCCAGGGAGTACCGGCATCCATAGCCGTATGATTTTGCTTGCCGATAAAAGCGTTGAGGCTGGTAATACATTCATATATAGGCGCGAAGTCTACAGTTAATTTATATTCCATAAGGAATTCCTGCTTTCTGGTGTGGTAAAGGTGTTGGTTCTATATATATAGAACATTTATTAGTTTTATAATAAACGAACATTTCTTCTTTGGCAAATGATTCTTTTGACGGAGGATGTGGCTCAGGCGCTTTGCGGGGACTCCAAAACATAAAAATACTTATCTATCAAAAAAGGCGGTTCCCGCAGCGCATCATGCGCCTTGGGAACCGCCTTTACTGATTTAAACCTCGTATAACGCTGTGGCGTGCGTGTGTTAGTTAATGAATTGCAGCGACTTCAAGGTCTTCTCCAGCATCGTAGCTGCTTCCGCACGGGTAGCCAGCTTCGCCGGAGCGAACGCACCATCAGGGGTTCCCTGAATAATGCCTGCGGCGGCGATCTCTGCTACCGCTGCTCTGGACCAGGCCGGGATGCTTGAGGCATCGCGGAATTTAGCCAGTACAGCCGGATCGGACGTCAGGGTCTTGCCGGTGTATTTCATGGCTTTGGACAGGACGGCTGCCATCTCCTGCCGGGTAATCGGGCTGCCCGGCTTGAAGCTGCCGTCGGTATATCCGGTAATCAGACCTGCGGAAGCCGCGGTCTGTACAGCATCCGTGTACCATGCGCCTGCACGGACGTCACTGAAGGCCGTTGCTGTTGCTGCCGGGGCAAGGCCCAGGGAACGGGTAATCAACGCTGCGAACTCGGCCCGTGTTATGGACTGGGCAGGCGAGAAAGCGGTACTGCTGGTGCCGGTAATCACCAGCTTCGAGGCCAGCAGCTCAATAGCGGATTGTGCCCAGTGTCCGGTAGTGTCACCGAAGGTCTTGGATGACTTCACCACAGTATAATAGCTGTTGCTGTTGCGCTTGATCGTTACTTCCGTATGTCCGTCTGCCGGACTAGCGAAGACCGAAGGCACGAAGGATAGCTTACCTGTGGCCGGGTCAAAGGCGACACCGGTCGCGCCCTTGGCATCAAGTGCACCTGTAGCCGTGAGGGTCCGCTTCACATAAATGCTGCCGAAGCTGTTCAGCGGAACGCTTGTAGTGCCTGCCTGGGCAGTAACACTGAATTCAATGACTGGTGCAGCAACAGTGATCGTACCTGCCTGCGCGGCGATAGCTTTGTTCAGGCTGTCCAGTATAGCGGTATCTGCCTGAAGCAATGATACGGTAATTGTGAAATCACTGGTGCCAAGCCGGGCGGCCAGAGCCGTCCCGTTGATAAGACTCAGCGGCAGGGAATAAGAAGCACCGCCGGTAGAGATGAAGGTCAACACTGTGTCCGGTTGTGCCGCCGCCTGCTGCACCAGCACGCTGCCTGGCAGCACAGCCTGGGCGCCGCCTGCTGAAGCCGTGAGCGGAAGCTTCAGCTCATTCGTACCGGCGGGCAGGGCTGCAAGCTTAGCGGTGAGATCCGCTGCAGTAAATGTGGTAATCTGCGGCGCTGCTCCCGCGCTTGGAGCAGGGGTGGCCGATGGCGTTGCCGTAGGCGTCACTCCCCCGGAGCCTCCCGGATTAGATCCTCCCGGATTCGTGGTTGGTGCCGGTGTTGTAGTCGGACTTGGATTTGGAGCGGCTCCCTTCAGATCAGTGATCCGTCCTTCAAGCTTGGAGGTGACCGGTTTATGGTTCTTCAGATAAGCCAGCAGCACCTCAAAGTCAGGCAGGCCCAGCTCGTAATAACGTCCATCCGCCTTGGCTGAAGCCAGTGCACGGTAGAAGTCTCCGCCGCCAGCCATGAAGGAGTTCGTGGACAGAATATAATAGCCTGCCGGATCAACCGGCAGATAAGTCCCGTCCGCCTGCTTGATCTCAACGGAGATGATGCGCTCCCCGGTCTGGGTCACCTGACCGGTCAAAGAACTCACAATCTCCGGCTTTTTGGTCGAATCATACGTGTATTTCATCCCTGAGACATGAGCGAACCGTCCCTGGTCGGACTCCAGGCCGCTGACTGCGTTCTCCAGGGAAGAGATGATCTCTGCGCCAGTGACCTTCAGGGCAACCAGGCTGTTATTGAATGGGAGTGTGGTCAACACCTCGCCCATCGTAATATCGCCCTTGTCAATCGCTGCGCGAATGCCTCCGCCGTTCTGGATGGCGACGACGCCTTTGATCGTACTCTGGTCCTCCTTGGACACGAAGTTAGGCATTAGCTCGGTTACTTTCTCCGCAACACTGTCAGCAATCATGTTGCCGATTGGGGTCTCTTCCTTACGCACCACACGGACGGATTTCCCGTCAATGTCACGGTTGGTGTAGAGATCAACGTCCGAGCGGCCTACAACCTGGCTACGGACTGTTTCCAATTCAGCATCGTATGGGGCAAGAATTTTTTTGGCAGCAGCATCTTCACCGAACAGATTCACATCCAGCAATTTGCCTTGATAAGCCTTAACCTCGCCTTGGTCATTAAAGGTCACATCCAGCTCACCGAGGAACTGGCTGTATTCGCCGGTCTGCACAATCAGGACCTTCTTGTCCGTACCTGCAATTACCACAGGAGTTGGCGGGTTATCGATCTTCGTATGGGAATGTCCGCCGACAATAATGTCGATCCCCGGAACGGCCTTGGCCAGCTCCTGATCCACTGTGTACCCCAGATGTGTGACGGCGATAATCTTGTTGATGCCCTGGTCTTCAAGCGCCTTGACGGTACGCTTCGCGCTGTCTACATGATCCTTGAAAATAATCTTGTCGCCGGGAGACGCCAGGCCAACGGTATCCTCAGTTGTCAAGCCGAAGATTCCGACCTTCTCTCCATAGACGTCCTTGATGACAGAAGGGTAAATATGGCCGTCTTTGGCCGTACTCTTGGTCTCATCTGTCTCAAGAATACCGGTCATCTCATGATAGAGATCGGCAAGCTCGCTGCCCTTCGTAGTGAAATCAATATTGGAGCTGGCGAACGGGAACTTGGCCGCCGTCACGAAATTCCGCAGGATTTCCGGATTCTCCTTATTCATGTCAAACTCATGATTGCCGAAGGTCATCGCATCATAGCCGATATTGTTCATGAATTTGATGTCTGCCTGACCCTTGAACTGGTTGAAATACAGGGTTCCGGAGAAGACGTCACCCGCATCCAGCAGCACCGTATTGCCTGTCCGTTCACTGCTGATGGCGGAGGTACGCTTGGTGATATTCTCCAGATGGCTATGGGTATCGTTCGTATGCAGGACGCGCAGATTGAAATCTGTAGTACCGAAGTCAATCTGTGCGAGCAGCGGGTCATGGTCGCTGATCCGGATGCCGTCGGCATCAGATACAGTGCCCTTCGGATAATCTCCCGGATCTGCAAAATCGGCATTAATATGCACGATATCAAGCTTGCTGGCAGAAGCCAGCCGGTTATTGACGAGGATATGATCCAGCGTCTGGGAGTTGCCCTGGAAGTTGTAGGAATACCGTTCATTCAGCGGCAGGGTATTTACAAGATTCGTAAGTGCACTGCCCTTGAGGATATTGAGCGTATCTGAGAACTGGAAGTCATTCAGATCGCCCAGCACGACAAGATTGGCCTTAGGGTTCTTCTGAAGCACATCCTCAGCGAAGCTGCCTACCACCTTGGCAATCTTGGCCCGCTGAATTTCAGTCGAGAAGACCGGAGGCTGAACGGAACCGAACAGATAGCTGTCGCTGCTCTTGGAGTTGAAGTGATTAGCAATGACGATAATTTCTTTACCCCCGAAAAGGAACTCGGCAGCCAGCGGCTTGCGCGACTCTTTGAAGGCTTCATTCTCCGGATCAATGCGGCCCGGATTCAGGCTGAGGCCAGAGCCTGCGGCATAGCTCACAGCGTCTGTAGCTGTTCCGGGTGTGCCCGGTTTCAGAGTGACGCGGTTCATATTGTACAGGAAGCCTGAGCGGATATTGCCGTCTGGAACGCCGCCATCCTGGTTGTTCTGCGGGGCGATATCCGTGTAACCATAGTTAGATGCACCGCCGTCAATGGCTGTAATGGCAGCGATCAGGGCTTTGTAGCTTTCGCTGGCATCTGTTCCGCCTTTGCCGGTTCCATCGTTATCCTGCACTTCTGTCAGGCCGATAATGTCCGGTGTTTTGAGATTGACGACGATGTCCTTAGCCACGTTGGTGATTTTGGCTGGATCATTGTGCTGGGAGAAGTTCTCTATATTAAAAGAAGCAATATTGAGCTTGTCCGCTTCTCCCGAAGAGAGGGAGGTTACTTCCCGCTTCAGCTTGCTTGGGGAGACATCCGGCAGGCCGTCTGTTTCCGTAGAAATCAGGAATTTGCCGTAGTCATAGGTCAGAATACCGGTGACATTGCCCAAGAACTGTTGGCCTGTAGTGAGTACCGGAGCGGTCTTCACCGAGAGAATCAGGCGCTGCGGGTTAAAGTCGGCACCCGTCAATACCAGTCCGCCGGCAGGGGAAGTCACTTCAGTCGTGTTGCCCGTACCGTTGACGGTCACCACCGGGATTTCAAAAGTACTGCTGGAAGCATAGTAGACTGCCGGGCCCACGGTGGTCGGCTTGGCAAGCTCCAGCCGCATCCCTTCCAGGCTCTCATAGAAGTCGATGGCATCGGTGGCTGGCTCGAACTTGGCCGGATTCAGGCCATCATCGTCGATTACAGCCGTTGGGATGAGGCGTCCGCCGGTGCCCAGCAGGGTGGGGGCCGGAAGCGGATTACCGCTGCTGACAACCGTGGTTTGGCTGGCGGTAATCTGTGTGGCAGATAATTGTCCGGTGCGGCCAAATTCCTTGACAACTCCGTCTACCGTGACTGCATCGCCTGGTTTAACGGCACTGCTTTTTCCCTTCTGATAGATTTGAATGGCTTCCGAGGTCTTGATATCGTTATCCATATCAGCGGCCGCAGACTGGATATAGAAGCTGTCTGCATCCTTAATGTAGGTAACGATTCCCTTAACGTTAGTGACCATAGCATCCACATAAGGGGAGATATGTCCTGCGCCTTGAATCTGGTTAATCTTCAGACCTGCGAGTGCAGGGGCTACGCTGTATTCAAAAGTGGATGTTGGACCTTTCTCTGAATCGGGTAATAAGGAATAAGCTGTAATCTTAAGAGAGGTAATACCGGAATGAACGCTGATTGGGGCAGTATACAATTGGTCTGCAACTTCTGCGGTAGTGCTGTTGTCAGCATAGACGCTGTAGTACACGCTTGCCGTTACAGAGGTGTTTAAAGTAATCTTTGACCCTGTAGCGATCTTAGTGCGTGCGGCAGGGGATGCCGTAACCGCTGGAGCTTGGATGGCGGCAGTGACCGCAGCAGTGTCGGCTGCTATGATCGGCTCTGCCGAGGCCGTCCCTGAGCCTGTGGACAATCCCGGGAAGATCCCGGTTAATAGCAATGCTACCGCCAGGAACAGACTGAGCGGCTTCCTGCATTGTGAAGAAAGTTTCATGTGAGTATACCTCCCCATAAAATATCATTCGTACTCTATTATAATAGAGATAATATGAATCTAGCGCAATTTTTCGTCAATATTTGTTAAAGTTGCATAAAATCTTAACTGGAAACAATGAATAATATAAAATTTTAATAGATTTTAGGCGAAGGTAGTTATGTTTTCTGAAAATCATGTAAACTACATGTTATTTATATGCTGATAAACGGCGTCTCCCTCTTGGGCGAGGGAAGCGCCGTTTATTGTTGTTTTGTTGTTAAGGAAACTATAGTCATCTTTCCGCTTCCCCTCAACTCTTCTACATGCACCTTATCCACCACAAACGTAAATGTGTGGGCGGAATGTATGCGAAAAACAGTATACAATTGGGTTGTGTGGGGACGAGCGGAATGGATGTATACGGAAAACAGTATACAATGGGCCTGTACGGGGCTGTGCGGGCTGGATGTATGCTGAAAACAGTATACAATGGGCCTGTACGGGTCCGAGCGGGCTGGATGTATGTGGAAAACAGTATACAATGGGCTTGTATGGGGCCGAGCGGGCTGGATGTATGTGGAAAACAGTATACGATGGGCTTGTATGGGGCCGAGCGGGTGAATGTAGGCGAAAAACCGATTACAATGTGTTGGCAGGAGGGTGCGTATGACGGGTGTAGCTCAAAAAAGGGAAAAATCAGGAGCAGTATTACTCCTGATTTGGCTGAATACCCTAGGGCAGGGTACCCCCGAATGCCCCCAGAAGGGGGCGATGGGTAAGGGGAAGTCACTTGAGTTCAATCCGCTCCGCCCCGCCCATATAAGGCCGCAGCGCCTGCGGAATATAGATCGAACCGTCCTCCTGCTGGTGGTTCTCCAGCAGCGGAATCAGAATGCGGGGCGTGGCCACCGCTGTGTTGTTCAAGGTATGGCAGTATTGCAGCCGCCCGTCTTCATCACGGTAGCGGATGCCCGAGCGGCGGGCCTGGAAGTCGAGCAGATTGGAGGCCGAGTGGGTCTCCCCGTAAGCTTCCCTGCCCGGCATCCAGGTCTCGATGTCGTACTGCTTGTGGGTCTTCATCGCCATGTCTCCACTACAGACGGCGACCACCCGGTAAGGCAGCTCCAGCAGCTGGAGAATATGCTCGGCATTGCCGAGAATCTCCTGGAGCATCTGCTCCGATTCTGCCGGATCATTCTTGCACATGACCACCTGCTCGATCTTCGAGAACTGGTGTACCCGGTACAGCCCGCGCACATCGCGGCCTGCCGAACCCACCTCGCGGCGGAAGCAGGCCGACATTCCGGCCAGCCGCAGCGGCTGGTCCAGCTCCAGAATCTCATCGCTGTACAGCGAGACCAGCGACACCTCCGAGGTCCCGGCCAGCCAGCGCTTCTCGCCAGTCAGCTCGTAGGTCTGATCCCGCCCGCCGGGGAAGAACCCGGTCCGCTCCAGCGCCTCCGGGCGGACGATCACGGGCACGTCCATCGCGGTGAAGCCGCGCTGGATCAGCACATCCAGCGCCAGCCGCTGCACGGCGAGGTGCAGCAGCAGTCCGGTCCCCTTCAGCACATAGCTGCGGGGCCCGCCTGCCTTGACGCCGCGCGGAATGTCAATCATGTCGTGCAGCTCTCCGAGCTCGACATGGTCCCGCGCGCGGAACCCGAACACCGGCGGCGCGCCATGCCGCCGCAGCTCCACATTCGCGCTCTCATCCGGTCCGATCGGCGTATCCGCCGACACGGGATTCGGCGCGAGCAGCAGCAGCTCCCCGCAGCGGCGTTCTGCCTCCAGCAGCTCCGCCTCCAGCAGAGTCAGCTGGCCGTTGATCACCCGCACCTGCTCCTTGGCCAGCTCGCCACCCGAAACGTCGCCCCCGCGCAGCAGGCGCTCCACGTCCTTCGTCAGCGCGTTGCGCTCCGCCCGGCGTTGCTCGGTCTCCCGGCGGGCCACCCGCCGCCGGTCATCCCATTCCAGAAGTTCCTCCAGGGGGAACTTCAATCTTTTCCACTCGGCCGTCTTCCGTACAATGTCCTCATTCTCCCTGATCCAATTCATATCCAGCATCTGCATCCGCTCCTTAAGTGTGGGTAAAAAAACGCAAAAAACGCCCTCATCCATGGGACGAGGAGCGTCAGCTCGCGGTGCCACCCAGGTTGACCTCATTCACATCATGCAACTAAAATGTGCGGAATAAGGCCCTCTTTGGTCTTCGCGGTAACGGGCGAAACCCGGTAAACTTAGGGAACAGGAAGCTGCTCCGGTCGCAGACGCCTCGCGGTTGGATGCCGGTCGTTGGCCTGGTCGGGATATAGGTTTGCCGTTTATTATAACCAGAGCGGTAGCAGTTTGCAAGCAAATTGAGGTTTGACAATATTCCGTGTAGTCTGCTAGGATTATTACTAATTTAAAGTATTGATGCCCGGGAAAGTAACCCGGTTTATCCTATTATACGGACAAAAGAGGTGCGGAAATGGCCAAAATAGTCGTAATTAACGGAACACCCTCCCTGGTCTCACGGATCAATGCCGTGATTGAGTATGCAGAGAGTGCCCTGCGGGAGCGCGGGTATGAAGTGGAGCGGATCAATGTGGCAGAGCTTCCGGCGGAGGATCTGATTCACACGAAGTTCGAGAGCGAAGCGATCGTCAAGGCGAATGGTCTGGTGGCGGAGGCCGACGCGGTAATTGTAGTTAGTCCGGTGTATAAGGCCTCCTATACCGGAGTGCTGAAGACCTTCCTGGATCTGGTGCCGCAAAAAGGGCTGGCCGGTAAAATCGTCCTGCCGCTCTTCATGGGCGGAAGTCTCGCGCATCTGCTGGCGATAGACTATGCGCTGAAGCCGGTACTGTCCGTGCTTGGCGCCCGCTACATTCTTGGCGGCGTCTACGCCGTAGACTCCCAGGCGGTGCGTAACGACCAGGGCGTCGTTGAGCTGGCGGAAGAGCTGAAGCTGCGCCTGGACAGCGTGCTGGAAGAGCTGGCGGAAGAGACAGAGCATAAGGTGGGGCGCAAGGCAGGGCAATCAAGAGACGCAGAATAGCGGATGCTGGCGGTTCAATCTGTCCCGTTTCACAAAAAGGCACTAAACCACCCGCTTTCGGGCGTTTAGTGCCTTTTTACATTTAAATTTCATACCCCTTGAAAGCTCAGCTCCGGCTCCCACAGAACAACCGAATCTCCCGCCAGACTCGCCGGAATATCGATAATGCGCTGGTTGCTGCTTCCCCGGTAGGAGAGGGTAAGGTCTTTGAGCTCTTCGACGAACCGTCCGTCGATCACGACCTGGCACAAGGCCAGCAGCTTCCATTCCGCAGAGCCCGGCGAAGCCGTAAGCTCCTCGTACGTATAGCCGGTATAGATCCAGACCGGGAAGCCCGGCAGCTCGGTGCGCAGCTCGTGAATGAAGTCTGCGGCCTCCTCAGCCGAGAAAAAAGGGTCCCCGCCCGCCAGCGTCAAGCCGTCCAGCAGCGGATTGCCTGCAATCTCCTCTATGATCTCGCGCCGCCGCTCCGGGGTGAAGACTTCCCCGAAGCTAAAGTTCCAGGTCTTCGGGTTGAAGCAGCCCGGGCAGCGGTGGCGGCAGCCGCTGATGAAGAGGACGGCCCGCAGGCCCTCGCCTTCATTAATCGACTCCGGGTAATATCCGCAGATGTTCATAGATGCTTAACACGGTCCCGGACTTCGGCTTGCTTGGCAGCATTGAAGCGGGTCTGATAGTCGCCGGTCAGATACCCGGTAACCCGGCGCAGACGGCGGATATGGGTGGTATCCTCATGGGCATTGCAGGTCGGGCAATTCGTGCCGATGACCCCTTCATAGCCGCAGCCGGAGCAGCGGTCAATCGGATGGTTAATGCTGAAGTAGCTGATATCCTGCTCCAGCGCGTATTTGATGATTTTGACGAAGGCTGACGGGTTGCTCCGGGCATTGCCGTTCAGCTCGACATAGGAGATCGCTCCGGCGTTGCAATATTCATGGAACGGAGCTTCCAGGCTGATCTTCTTGGCTGCGCTCAGTTCATGGTAGACCGGAATGTGGAACGAATTCGTATAGTATTCACGGTCGGTTACCCCAGGGATAGAGCCGAGCACCTTGCGGTCAATCTTCGTGAACTTGCCGGAGAGACCTTCAGCTGGTGTTGCGAACAAGGTGATGTTGAGATCAAGCTCCTCGCTCTTGCGGTCACAATATTCACGCATATGGCGGACGATGGCTACAGCCTTGGCATGGATCTCCATATCTTCGCCGTGGTGCTTGCCGTACATGGCTTTCATGCATTCTGCCATTCCAATGAAGCCCAGCGACAGACTGCCGTGCTTCAACAGTTCGCCTACACTGTCATCGGGGGCAAGCTGCTCGCCGCCCTCCCAGACGCCTTCCCGCATCATGAAATCGGAGGCTTTGGCCTTCTGGGAAGCCTGGATGCGGAAGCGGTGCAGCAGACCGTCGAGCGCAATATCCATATAGTGATTGAGGTCGTCGAAGAACCCTTCTTCATCAGCAGCGAGGCGGCGGCCGGTTATCGTGCCGTGGGCCAGTCCAAGACGCACCAGGTTGAGTGTGTTGAAGGACAGGTTGCCTTTGCCGGAGCAGTGATTGCGTCCGAAGCGGTCTCCAAGCACACGGGTGCGGCAGCCCATCGTAGCGAACTCGGTATCCGGGTCAGCCGGATCATAATATTGCATGTTCAGCGGAGCGTCCAGGTTGGCGAAGTTCGGATACAATCTGCGCGCCGAGCACTCCGCTGCCTTCAGGAACAGCTCGTAGTTAGGATCACCCGGCTGCTGGTTGATGCCTTGCTTGCATTTGAAGATCTGAATCGGGAACACCGGCGTCTCCCCGCTGCCCAGTCCATTCATCGTGGCCGTCAGCAGCGAGCTGATCACAAGCTGCCCCTCCGGGGAGGTGCAGGTGCCGTAGTTGATGCTGGTAAAAGGAATCTGGCCGCCGGAGCGGCTGGACATCGTATTCAGGTTATGTACCATACTCTCTGCGGCTTGCAGGGTCTCGCTCTGCGTCTCCTTAAGGGCAAAACGGAAGGCGCGCGGATACTGCTCGGCCAGATCGCTGCGGCTCATCGTAATCTCCCCAAGCCCAGACACCTCTGCATTCTCCTCGAAATACTCCAGACCTTTGCGGAAGAGCTTGGAGAAGGATTTGGTGACATAAGGGGCCAGATCATAGTCCAGCTTGTTGGCGGATACGCCGCCGTATTGCGCATTCTGCTGCGACTGGAAAATAATCGCCACCAGCGACATCGCCGTCATAATCGAGTTGGGAGGCCGTACGCTGCCGTTGCCGGTATTGAAGCCTTCACGGAGAAGCCGTTCAAACGGAATAAAGATGCAGTTCGTGGTTCCAATGGCGTATTGATCAAGGTCATGTACATAGACGACATTATCCAGGGTAGCCTGTACCAGCTGTGGCGGCATGGTGAAGTTGCGGGCATACCATTTGGAGTACTCACTGCCGAACTTGCTCATTTTGCCGGAGAAGCTCTCCCCGTTCAGGTTGGCGTTCTCGCGCAGCAGATCCAGATCCCGGCTGTCGATAATATCCCGTCCCAGATGAATGACCTCTTCCAATAGAACCTCTTGTGCAGCTTGTCCTTCGTTATAACGTTTCTCCAGCAGCGTCATTATATAACTCTCTCCTCTCGGGTATTGTAAGCGTTAAAAAAGCACCCCCGGCCGGGAAGGCCGGAAATGCCCGAATGCAGGATGCAAAGCTCCGGAAAGCGGAAATTTGCCTGTGGTCTGGGTAGAACATACGAGCAGAAACGGGGCAATAGCTTACGCCAGTTCTTGTATATTCCGCAGAGCCGATACCTGAAGATAATCCGCGATCGTCCTCAGGTATCGGCAGCCTCTGGCCCGATTGACGGAAGGCTAACTCTGCAATAGCAGGCCGCATACGGGCACCTCCCCTGTTCCTCGCAGGAGTCTAAGCGGTGCCGCCGAAACAGGCAGGTCTCCTGGCTTCCGGCAACTCCTCCAGCGCCTTCCCGGGGGGCTTATTCCGCCCCTTAGTGGCAATTAGCCGGAGAATGCGGCCCTGGGTATCGCACCCTGGGAGCATCCGGTTACAGTGGCGGGACCGCAGCGGTTTTGCACCGCGCTTCCCTATTAAGTCTCACCTCTATTACTAGGGGTGAAACACCTGTTTCTACTATATTTTGTTGTTATCTATTAAAGCTACCGCAATATATTGTGTTTGTAAATGTTTTTTTGCAATCCCGCACGGGGAGCGGGTTCGGCGCTTTTACTCACAGCTGATCCACAGTTAGTCCACAGGTAATCCACAACTTTCCTCTAAATCTGCCTTGAATTTTTCATAAAATCTCCGAAAATACGCCACAAAGAATCCATAAATAGAGTGCGTCTAATCCTGGTAATCATTTTGACGGATATTAATAGAAAAGAGAGGGTGCAGGTGATTTGTGGCGAGCCTGGCGAAGCGTTACAATAAGGGAATAAGTAAGCGGCAGGCACACCAGATACTTTAGGGAGGGAAATAGCAATGGCAATTGGCGAAGTGACCGTTATTCCGATTGGGACAGGCAGCACCAGCCTTAGCAGCTATGTGGCCGAGATGCAGCGCGTGCTGGAGACGGTGGAGGGCATTACGTATGAGCTAACTTCTATGGGTACGATTATTGAGGGACCGGTGGGGCGGATTCTGGCTGCGGTAGAAGCGCTGCATGAGTCGCCGTTCACCGCCGGGGCGCAGAGAGTCTCCACCTCGCTCAAGATCGACGATCGGCGCGACAAGACCTCCACCAGCCGCAGCAAGCTGGAATCCGTAGAGCGCAAGCTTCAGGGGAAATAGAGTGAATATAGTATCCAACCAGAAATGATGATAAGGAGCGGATTCTTCATGGCAGAAGCAGCGCGGCAGATCGGAATTCAAATGTATACACTGCGTGACCAGACGGAGCGGGATTTCCTTGGCACACTGGGCAAGGTAGCAGAGATGGGATACCAGGTGGTGGAATTCGCCGGATATTTCGGCGTAGCTGCCGGGGTACTTCGTCGCAGGCTGGATGAACTGGGTCTTGCAGCGCCTTCGGCGCATGTGGGTCTGGACTTCAGCAGCCTGGAACAGATGGAGCGGGCATTGGCCAGGGAGATCGAGTACGCGGCGGAGCTGGGAATTCAATATATTATCACCCCGTCAGCGCCGCTTCCGCCCAGCCCTTCCATCGACGATGTAACGAGGTTAATTCCATTCTTTGAGAAGGCTTCCGCGATGGTCCGGGCAGCGGGAATGCAGTATGGCTACCACAATCATGATTATGAATTCGCTGAGGTTGACGGCAAGGCGGTCATTGATATCTGGCTGGAGCAGATTCCTGCGGAGCATATGCTGGCAGAGTTCGATCTGGGCTGGGTATACAGGGGCGGAGCCAACCCGGCTGATTATGTGTCACGGTATGCCGGACGTGTTCCGCTGGTCCATATTAAGGATTTTGGAGCCAACCAGGAGGAGACCGATCTTGGAAAGGGAGAGGTCGATTTTCAGAGCGTCTTCGAGATAGCGGAGCAGAGCGGAATTCTCTACTATATTGTGGAGCAAGAGGCCTACGAGGAATCCTCTCTTGCAAGCGCTAAGCTCGCGCTGGATTATTTCCGCAGGCTGGGGCTCATGCACGGCTGATGACACAGCTGCCAGCGGAAAAAGGGGTTGCGTTTTCCGCTGGAAGAGTTATAATATTTTTTGTTTGGCAGGCTAACAAAGCCTGTAGGCTGGTGTAGCTCAGGGGTAGAGCAACGCACTCGTAATGCGTAGGCCGGGGGTTCAATTCCCTTCACCAGCATATTTGTGAAGTTGATAGTGGCGCGGGTTCCTGGAGTTTTGGGAACCCGCTATTTTTCGTTGAATTGCTGATAGGGATTTCCTAGTAGTAACCTTGGTGCAGTCCAAGGTTTAGGCCTGGTACAAAAAAATTTACAGTATACATAAAATAAACCTGCCAGACAAAGGTCCGGCAGGTTTTGCTGTTATTTATTGACCAAAAGTGATGTTATAAGCTGCGTTTCTTACTGTGTATCTGTTATATCCGTCTGCACCTAAAGTGAATGAAAAGGCTCCAAGTGAAATCCCAAAAGCAGAACTTTTATGTGTAGAAAATACTACAGTTCCTGTTGTTGTGATTTTATTAGTAGGGAAGGTGTTAGTGTTTCCAGTTGGTTGCGATTGTTGATGTGGAGCCTCTAATGTGAAGTCTGCATTACCAGGCATTGGGGACCAGTATGTATCAGATACAGAATTGATTTGACCAAAAGATCCACTCTGCCAGCAGTTATATACTGTGTATAAGTCAGCTCCTGCAAAGTGTTGGCCGTTAACTCCTGGATCCGTGAATGTTCTGTAAGCAGTTCTGGTAGTATAGGTACCACTTGCCATGATAGACACTCCAGCCGGTTTCATGTGAGCTTCGATTTTTTCACCGATAGTCTCTACAATACGACCGGAATTCATGTCAACCACTTTAACAATAACTTCGCTAGGCGATTCAGATCTTTGGAAACTGTAAAGTGAAGGATCATAAGGGGTAGAAATTGTAGTAAGTTCATCAAGTTGTAGTGGGAATTCTTGTTGGACGGATTGAGCTACTCCTGTGGGAGCTGTTGCTGTATCAGCAGAGGCAACAGCTGTAGATGTGAGCAGTAAAGCAGCGGCTAAAGAAGTGGAAAGAATTTTCTTTAATTCTAACATATTAAGTATACCTCCATAAAATGAATTTTATTACAAAGAAAATATTACCATTGGAAAATTATTCTTTAAGTGAGAAAAGTTATGGTATAAAATTAAATATAAAAACATAATAAGATATTAAAACTGTTTGAGGAGGAAAAGATTTGAATTCAAATGATTTAGTTCAACCAATTAATAATGTAGCGAATCAAGTTAGCAATCTAAATTCGACAATGGTATACACCAGCAACGAAACCGCAAAAAGTATAGATAAACTAAATTCATCATTAGCAATGACTAATATTCTTCTTGTTGTACTCGTTCTTTTTGTTATAATTCGTTCTATTGTAAAATGGAGACGTAAGTCATAATAACCATTTGATTTACGAAAATTTATAATTTCCTGGACACACAGTTGGGGTCCGGGCTTCTTTCCTTAAATGGATAATGAAAACATCTCAAGAAAAGGCCCAAGGGATTCCCTTGGGCCTTTTCTTGATCTTCAAACAGTTCAATATCAATTCTTCTAACCTGGACATGATTATATTTGACACCTAGCTTATATGTGGTATCCTCATTGAATAATTTTCATTTTTAATACCCCGTACTCTTGACCTAATTTGTTACCTATATTTTATCTGTCTTCCTTCTTAACTATTATTCTATCACCAGAGGAGGCAAGCTACATTATGAAATGCCTGACCATTCGCCAGCCGTGGGCCACGTTAATTGCGCTGGGAGAAAAACAAATCGAAACCCGGACCTGGCGGACTGCCTACCGGGGAGAGTTAGCCATTCATGCCGGGATGCAGGTGAATAAGGCGATCTGCCGGACGGAGCCGTATCAGTCGTTGCTGGCCCGTCATGGCTACACTGCGGACAATCTGCCAACCGGCAGGATCATTGCGGTCAGCCGCATTGCGGATTGCTGTGAGGTGACGCCGGAGCTGGCGCAGCAAGGCTGGCCGGACGGCAATGAATATATATTCGGCAATTATGCCGAAGGAAGGTATGCCTGGAAGCTGGAGGAGGTTGTTCCGCTGGTACATCCCATCCCTGCCAAGGGACGTCTGGGGTTCTGGGAATATCCTGTGCTGGAAGAGGAAATGTGAATTTTCTGACGGCATTGTTGAAGATATAATGCTCCGGATTGGCTGTCAGCTGGTATAATTGGGATATTCGGCGGGGAATCTTCCTATATAAGTATATAAGGATAGTTGTGCTCTGAGGCGGTCTACCGCTGGAGAGGGGCAGGAATGCCGGGAAGGAGCGTATGCATAATAGATGGGAAGCCTTCTAATTGCATGGCTTTGTATGCTTTGTTTGTTTCTTGCGTTCAGGGATCAGGTAAGCCGTAGAATCCTGTACCCGGTAGCTGTGGTGGTTATATGCGGCACGCTCGGGTATTGGACGTTGTTAATGTAACCGCATCCGGGTGATCATTTAATGCAGAAGTCTGCCGCTTGCGGCAGGCTTCTTTTGTTAACCTTACTTCGAACCGCCGCCCTGCTCCGTCTTCTCCATACCCAGATATCTCCGCATATGCAGAGTGGCCTGGGCGGCAATCACATCATCCAGCAGCAGCATCCGCTCGTGATAACCTCTGCAGACGAATCTGGCTTCAACGCCCGCCTCCAGCCGCTGCTGTTCATAGACCTTCAGACCACGGGCGCGCATCCCGGCACGAATCTCCCGCAGATCGGCAGAAGCGGCATGGACGGCCCTCTGGATCACCTCCAGATAAGGCGCGGGCGTGCGCAGCTCTGAGGATATAGCAGAAGCATCGCGCTCAAAGGCGGATAGTATAAGCGGCAGCAAAATATAGGATTTGACCAGCAGGTTATCCTGACTCTCTGCTCTATGCATCTCTCTCAACCCCTCGAAGAGAACGTATATTCGCATTGTAACTCATTTTTCAAAAAATAATCAATGGGTTTAATAAATTACTCAAATAATGTGATTTTTTTCGCAATAAAATAAAACGAATTATTATATATTAAAATTGAAATAATAAAGATTGAAAAATAAATCAGCTCAAAGGAGAATGGCAATGAGTCATGAAGGAAGTCTCCGCCGTGGTTTGGTATTCGGGATTATTCTAAGTGTTCCGCTCTGGGTATCGATGATTGGCTGGGTTCAGCTGTTCGGGTCTGCCTAGGCGACATTTTTATTCAAAATATATGAATTCTATTAGCAGGTGTCGTCCTTATGGGCGGCACTTTTTTTCAGTTGAGATGCCTATAAATAGGTAAAATTGCTTTGAACAGGAGCAGATGATGAGTGGAGCTGGGCTGAGGGTGATGAAATAGGACAAATGCATCAAATTTTAATAATATAAATTGATACAATTGTAGGGAGAAGAGATAAACGGCTACAGCCGATTCTCTGATTTCTCGACTTTTTTCGTCAGCAGATAAACAAGAGACTCGCCCGTTAAGCCTTATGGTACAAGGGTTCAATAAGAAATCATTGCGAAAATAATTTCAAAAAATATACTGGGAATGGATTGACAATAGGGTGGGGGAGCGGATAAACTAAAATTAGTACAAAAGTAACAAATGTCATAGACTCAACCATGAATTTACATAAGCGAATCTCAATTTCATACCGAAATCATGTACAAACGCAAACCGTATCGAAAGAACGGGACGCAAAGTCAGGAATCTACTGTCTCTAAAGTTGAGGCTAGGGTCGTCCGGCCGCCGTGAAGCTAACCCTTCGTGGCGGTCTTTTTGTTGTTATAGTCGCGTGACAGATTCATAGAATAGTAACTAGGAGGTGTGGACTATTGAAAAAAAGAGTACGTAAAACAGCCGCCATCATTATGGCGGGCCTATTGACTTTATCCAGTGCCTTTACATGGGGGACGGATGTTAGAGCAGCTTCAGGGGTGCCGTATACGCCAACACCGGTTTTAGGAGTTGCAGGGAATTTTAATGCTTTTATTTTCGGGGATTTTGTGCAAGGCAATGATCAGATTGAAGGCCGCCTGGCAGCGGCAGGGAACATTACCCTCACCGGAGGTTACGGAGTAGCCAGAGCATACAGGGATGCTGCTCCGACGGATGTACTTGTGGCCGGTAAGGATTTTGTACATTCGGGCAGCGGAGAGATCTATGGAAATGTGGTATTTGGGAATAGCTTTACAGCCAATGAGCCTAGTGTCAGCATTAAAGGCGGGAAGAAAAATGCCAGCCCGATTGATTTTGCAGCCGAGCAGCAGATGCTGATCTCCCGATCCACAGAGTATGGAGCCTTAGCCGGCACGAATGAGATTGGCGATAATCATTATGGGCAGCTTACAATCAATGCACCGGATGCCTTCAATGTCGTTCATCTGGATGCCGCTACTCTGGCAAAAACGAATTACATCCAATTCAATATTGCCCCGAACGCAACGTTGATTATTAATATTAGCGGGTCTACAGTCAATGTGCCAAGTTTTGCAATGAATAATGGCAGGGCCAGTCAAGTATTGTTCAACTTTTACGAGGCTTCTGAGGTGAATATCGAGTATACGTCCTTCTACGGGACGATTCTCGCACCCAGAGCGGATATTCATTATAAGGGAGCAGAGCTGTACGGGACCCTGATTGCAAAATCTTTTAGCGGTGGTGTTGAGATGCACCTTGGAATGTACGAGGGAGAGGGGCCGCCGCCGAGTCCGACGCCGACCGTAACGCCGACACCCACAGTGACACCAACACCAACGCCAACGCCAACACCGACAGTGACACCAACACCAACGCCAACACCGACAGTGACACCAACACCGACTCCAACTGTGAAGCCTACACCGACTATAAAACCTTCACCTACACCTGTGTGCACCCCAACTCCAACGCCAACACCGACAGTGAAGCCAACGCCAACACCAACTGTGAAGCCAACACCAACCGTGAAGCCAACGCCAACACCGACAGTGAAGCCAACGCCAACACCAACCGTGAAGCCAACGCCAACACCGACAGTGAAGCCAACGCCAACACCAACCGTGAAGCCAACGCCAACGCCGACTGTGAAGCCGACCCCGACGCCGACTGTAAAGCCGACGCCAACGCCAACTGTAAAGCCGACGCCAACGCCGACTGTGAAGCCGACCCCGACGCCAACTGTGAAGCCGACGCCAACGCCGACTGTGAAGCCGACACCGACGCCAACTGTAAAGCCGACGCCAACGCCAACCGTGAAGCCAACACCAACGCCGACAGTGAAGCCGACACCAACGCCGACAGTGAAGCCGACACCAACGCCGACAGTGAAGCCAACGCCAACACCGACGCCGACAGCAGAGCCGACACCAACGCCGACAGCGGTACCAACACCGACACCAACGGCAGTGCCGACACCAACGCCGACAGCAGTACCGACACCAACGCCAACGGCAGTGCCGACACCGACGCCGACAGCAGTGCCAACACCGACACCAACGGCAGTACCGACACCAACACCAACGGCAGTACCGACACCGGCACCAACGGCAGAGCCAACACCAACGCCAACGGCAGTACCAACACCAACACCAACGGCAGTGCCGACACCAACGCCGACAGCAGTGTCAACACCGACACCAACGGCAGTACCGACACCGACACCAACGGCAGAGCCAACACCAACGCCAACGGCAGTACCGACACCGACACCAACGGCAGAGCCAACACCAACACCAACGGCAGAGCCGACACCAACGCCAACGGCAGGACCGACACCAACACCAACGGCAGAGCCAACACCGACGCCAACGGCAGAGCCAACACCAACGCCAACGGCAGAGCCAACACCGACGCCAACGGCAGAGCCAACACCAACGCCAACGGCAGTACCAACACCGACGCCAACGGCAGTACCGACAGCAACACCAACACCGACAGCAACGCCAACAGCAACACCAACAGCAACACCGACAGCAACACCGACAGCAACGCCAACAGCAACACCGACAGCAACGCCAACAGCAACACCGACACCTACAGCAACGCCAACAGCAACACCGACAGCAACGCCAACAGCAACACCGACACCTACAGCAACGCCAACAGCAACACCGACAGCAACGCCAACACCGACAGCAACGCCAACAGCAACACCGACAGCAACACCGACACCGACAGCAACGCCAACAGCAACGCCAACAGCAACACCGACAGCAACACCGACAGCAACACCGACACCGACAGCAACGCCAACAGCAACGCCAACAGCAACACCGACAGCAACACCAACAGCAACACCAACAGCAACACCGACAGCAACACCGACACCGACAGCAACACCGACAGCAGATCCAACACCAGTAACAACGCCAGCGCCAACATCGCCGCCGTTCAGTTTCCCTCCAGTGCCTACGCCGACTCCGATTATCGGATTTATCGTGAGCAATGATGTGGCTGTGAATGATGATCCGCTACCGCTGGGACCTGTGGTTGCTCCAACAGCAACAACAGTACCGGCACCAACGCCGACACCTGCTGTTGCGGTTGCGCCAATAGCAGCAACACCGGCGCCAACGCCGTCAGCGGAACCGGCACCCGATGTAGTCCTTATTGATGATGAAGTTCCTCTAGGCGGTGTGCCTGTGGATGGAGCCTTGCCGAAGACGGGCGAATCCAGTCCTGCCCCTTATTACTTTGCCGGTTTGGCACTCGCGGGTCTGGGCTTGATTCTTAGAAGAACCACCAGAAACAGCAAGCGTAAGTGAGTCGCCGGAACTGAGATGTATATAAACAAACGATGACCCGGTAATATGACAAGGGCTGCTTTCGGAGAAGACGTTCTCCTGGAGGCAGCTCTTTTTTCGTTGTTTAGGAGATTATGATTTACGTCCGATGAGGATAAATTGTGCATAAAGTTGGGGTAGATGTCTTGGAGCATCGGCAGGATGACTATATTCTGGATCAGTAATAGGAATGACTTCGCTAATTTCACCGAACACATGGACAGGCGTGTGGGCCTGATATGGTCGAAAAACCGATTACATTCGGTGCGACAGAGGCGTGTGGGCCTGATATGGTCGAAAAACCGATTACATTCAGTGAGGCAGAGGCGTGTGGAACCGAATGTGGTCGAAAAACCGATTACATTCGGTGAGGCAGAGGCGTGTGCGCCGAATGTGGTCGAAAAACCGATTACATTCGGTGCGACAGAGGCGTGTGGAACCGAATATGGTCGAAAACCCGATTACAATGGCGATACCGCAAGCCTTTTGTTCCTTTTGATACTTAAACAGCGGAGTGTGCTCCTAAGCGTCGCCGTATTTCATACTCCATCACAAAAAAACAGGGCGCCCCAGCTGTATTTTCAGTTGGCCTAACTCCCGTGCTATACTAGGCTCAAATTACACTAAGCAGTTCCCTGGCTAGGGAAGGGTTGCTTACTGAAGGAGGAACGTTGATGTGGATGATAACCCTGCTTGTGGTGCTGATCGTGGCGGCCGCAGGGGTGGGATATGCCGGCTTCTATTTTTATGGAGTAGCCATTAAGCGGGCCCCTAAGGAATTCCTGGCTAAGACCCCGGACCTTAAGATAGATCCGCCGCCGGTGGCTGGAGCCTCGTGGGGAGAAGGGGCGGAGTGGGTGTCCCGGCAGACCTTCCGTGAAGTGGAGCTGGTGTCTGAGGATGGGCTCAAGCTGCAAGGCTATTATCTGGCGTCAGAGCGTGCTGCCGGACGGACGGTCATTGTTGCCCACGGGTATTCCGGGAAGGCCAAGGATATGGGGGCGACGGCTAAAAACTATTATGAGAACCTGGGGTACAATGTGCTGCTGCCTGATGCCAGAGGACACGGGCGGAGCGAGGGGGATTATATCGGCTTTGGCTGGCCGGAGCGCCGGGATTATCTGAAATGGATCGGATTTGTCCTGCAGGAGAACGGTCCGGATGCACAAATCGTGCTGCATGGCGTATCTATGGGCGGAGCCACGGTGCTGATGACGTCCGGCGAGGAGCTTCCCCCGCAGGTTAAGGCGATTGTCGCAGATTGCGGCTATACCTCGGTTAAGGCGCAGCTGTCCTATCAGCTGAAGCGGATGTACCATCTGCCCAGCTTTCCGTTTGTGCCGGTTGCCAGTCTGGTGACCCGGATGAAGGCAGGTTATTCCTTTGGAGAGGCGTCTGCGCTGAAGCAGGTTCGCAAGGCCAGGGTGCCGATTCTGTTCATCCACGGGGATGCGGATAAGTTCGTGCCTTATGCGATGATGAATGAGCTGTATGAGGCCTGCCGGAGTCCGAGGGAGCAACTGGTGGTGCATGGAGCGGGGCATGGCCTATCCTATGATACGGATAAAAGCACATATATCCGCACAGTAGGCGAATTCGTAGAACGCTATGTACACAGCCCGGCTGCCGCTGAATCTGTAAAATAAAAGCCTCTAGAACGTAGACGCGCCCGATATCCGCAAACAGCGGTTATCGGGCGCTAATTATGTTCCACACATGGGGCCTTTCCCTGAAGAACAGGGAAGCAGCAAACCATGCCTTATCGGTATATAAATCCCCCGCCGTTTGTGAGCGAAACGGGTGTCGTTATTCCTTGTTATTTCCAGCAGCCGTGTGGCGAGAGAAATCCTTCCAATACGACAAAAGCCCTACCTCTCTTTTGTCCTTGCGGCTCCGTGGCCGCGCCAGTGTGAATCGGAATGCTATGTTCGAATTTAGTCTCATAAAAAGGAAAAGTACTGCAAGAAAACGTAAGATATTGTGTCCAAACCGCCGATAATATAGAGAAGTGATTCATCGGCCTGACATCTTCTTGATGGGGATATACATACTCGAAAACAAATATTATTTAATTATAGCACGGGTATAATAAATATGCAACTGACATTGGGCTGCGGCCGGGATGGAAATGAGGGGACAGATGGAACTATACAGAATTTTTTTGAAGAAACAGATCCGGAACTATATCTTCGGTTCAACTGTAGCGGTACTAGCAGTCGGGAGTCTGCTTATGTTATCTTCCCTGGAGATCAGCCGGGTTGAATATTACCGGCTCCTGCTGGTGCTTCTTTGTTCCTTTGTGATTATGGCATCCCTAGAGATTACTGTCTTTCTCAGACAGATCAGACCTATACGGGCTGCGCTGGTTCAGAAGAATGCTGCGCTATCGATGCTGGAAGAAGCATATCTGCACACGCACCAGCTGCCCCAACGGGCCATTCAGCGAATCATGGGGCCGCATCTGCTCGGATTATCCGTTCCGGCTCTGCTGCTGACCTTCTGGATGATTCATGCCGGCTGGGTTACGTTCCCTTATTTCTATCTGATCCTGGCCATGTGCTGCGCTGTGCTTGTGGCCTGCATGCATTCCCTGATTGAATTCTTCCTGACCTGCACCTCCATTATTCCGCTGATCAAGGAGTTCAGGAACCGTGCGCTGGAGCAGTACGGTGTGGATTTTTCCCTGGAGGGCCATGTGTTTGTGCCGATACGCCCCAAATTCCTGGTGAGCTGTATGCTGATCGGCACCTTCCCGCTGTTCCTGTTTATTATGGCGACACATATCCGTATGAACGGTGAGGGGGATTCGATAGTCGTCGTCGGACTTCAGAGCTACTGGGCCTGGGCAGGGATGGTGCTGCTGATTGGCACGCTGTTCTCCTCCATTGCGGCCTGGCTGCTGACGAATAGTGTACAGCATCCGATCCATGAGCTGTATCAGGCGATGAACCAGGTGAAGGGCGGCAATCTGGTCCAGGTGCAGGATGAGTACTCCGATGAGTTCTCGAAGCTGGTGGCAGGCTTTAACATGATGGTCCGCGGGCTGCAGGCACGGGAACAGCAGAGCCGCCAACTGCTGGACAGCTACTTCTCCACCCTTGCCGTGGCGCTGGATGCCCGCGATTCATATACGGCAGGACACTCGCTCCGTGTAGCGGAGTATTCGGTGATTATCGGCCAGCTGGCCGGCCTAAGGGGGCAGGAGCTGGATGATCTGCGCAAGTCAGCCCTGCTGCACGACATTGGTAAAATCGGTGTGAGAGACAGCATCCTGTTCAAGGAAGAAGCCCTAACGGATGAGGAATTCCTCCAGATTCAGAGCCATACAGTGCTGGGGGAAAATATTCTGCGGCAGATTGAACCGGCGGACAAAATGGCCCCCTTTCTCGGCGGCGTCCGCTCGCATCATGAGCGTTATGACGGCCACGGCTACCCGGATGGTCTTGCCGGTACGGATATTCCCCTGCATGGCCGGATCATTGCGGTAGCAGATGCTTATGATGCAATGACATCCAACCGGCCTTACCGGAAAGGGATGGACCATGAACGGGCGCTCGGCATTTTGGAGCAGGGCAGGGGCAGCCAATGGGACCCTGAATTCGCCGGATTATTCCTGGGGTACTTCGGCCGGAAGCCGGAAGCTCCTAAAGACCCTCATCCCGTCCAAGCCGGGTAATACTTTAAATGCTTGCACATCCTTATATTCCTGGAATATAAGAATTTATATGTTTCACCTGATAAACTGCCCTTCTATTTCTCGCTGAAACGGTACCGTCCTTTAAAAGGACGACAAAGCCGTTTCCACTTACCGAAGCGGATGCTATCCAGTTTATGGAGGTTCCGCTTCAGCTTTGCGTGCCTATTTTGTGAACTGACAGGGAATTGCGACAATTAACGACTACATTCATTGAAGGATTGAGGGCAGACCGTTATAATTATTAAGTCTGGATTTTAATTAAAAAATAAGGGAGATTTCTATGAAACGCGCAGATGTGCTGCTGATTTCTATCGTTCTGATTGCTGCGCTCGCTTTTCTCGTGCCAAGATGGCTGTCAAACGATGCTGATAAAGGTGGGCCAGGCAAAGAACTCAAGGCCAATATAACAGTAGATGGTAAGTTATTCAAAACGATAACCCTGACCAAAGAAGAGCAGACTATTGAGGTCCGCACCGAGCGGGGCTATAACATTCTGAAGGTGCATGATTACGGGGTTGAGATGTTTGATGCGGATTGTCCGGATAAGGTATGTCTGGGCTTCGGCTTCATCACACTGCCCAAGCAGACGATTGTATGCCTTCCGCACCGGGTATTGGTTGAGATCGCAAGTGCGGCCGGGGAGGATGAAGTAGATGGCTATGTCCAGTAGTGAATCGGCTACAGCGCTGAAGCGGACCGTAATTATTGCTATATTCGCTGCCGTTGCTGTGGTGCTGAGTATTGTGGAGGCGCAGATCCCGCTGGCCGGTGTGGGGCTGATGCCCGGGGCGAAGCTGGGCTTCGCCAATATTATGATTTTGACCTGTATTTACTTTTTGCGCGGACGCGATGTTCTGGTGCTGGTGATCCTGAAGACGCTGCTGACCGCCTTCCTGCTCGGCACGCTGTCCAGCCTGTTGTTCAGCCTGTTCGGTTCCCTGTTCAGCTTCATTGTGATGTTCGCGCTGGTGAAGCTCGGCCGCAAGAAGTTCAGTGTGATCGGCATCAGTATTGCGGGCGGATTGGCTCATAATACGGGACAGCTGCTGGCAGCCTCGTTCGTATTTAATTCAACCAGTATTTTCTATTACCTGCCGGTCCTGCTGATTACCGGTATTATTACAGGCATTGCTGTCGGCTTCGCCGTCCGGTATGTGGTTGACTCGCTATCCAAAATATCCTTGTTTGAAGAGTTCCTGAACGGACCGGGTCACTAGCTGCGGAAGGATGAGTAACATGAATCAAGCGTACAACGATACAAAAGCCGGTGAGAAGCCGGCGGTGATTGCCCTAGAGGGCGTATCCTTCGGCTATGACCCGGAGCATCCGATTCTACATGATATCAACGTGTCGATCCCGCAGGGTCAATGGGTGAGCATTGTGGGGCCTAACGGCTGCGGGAAATCAACACTGGTCAAGCTGCTGAATGCACTGCTTCCGAAGAGTGCCGGCCATATCTCTGTCTGCGGACATACGCTGCAGGAAGAGACGATTCAATCCATCCGGCAATGTATCGGAATGGTCTTCCAGAACCCCGATAACCAGTTCATCGGGCAGACGGTGGAGGAAGATATTCTCTTCGGCCTGGAGGGGCTGTGCCTGTCCTACGAAGAGATGAAGGAGCGGCTTGAATTCTATACCGGTAAGCTTGGGATCAGCCATCTGCTGTCCAAGCATCCCGGAGAGCTGTCGGGCGGGCAGAAGCAGCGTGTAGCCATCGCCTCGATTCTCGCCATGAAGCCAGGCATCGTCATCTTCGACGAGGCCTCTTCTATGTTGGACGAGGGCAGCCGGGATGAGCTGATGGGGATTCTGCGCGACATGCAGGCAGAAGGCAGCTACACCATTCTGCTGATTACTCATGATGCCGATGAGATTCTGGCGTCGGACCGGGTGCTGGCGCTGCACGGGGGAAGCATCGCCGCAGATGTATCACCTGCGGAGCTGTTCCGGGATACAGAGCTGCTGGAGAAGTGTCATTTACGGGAGCCTTATACTTGGCAGCTTGCCCGTGAACTGGAGAGCCGGGGAATCACGGTGGATGTACCCGCCAGCGAAAAGGAGCTTATAGACACATTATGGCAATACAACTACAGCAAGTAAGCTATACATATGCTGACCGCAGCATGTGGAAGCAGACGGCACTGCACGGGATTAATCTGGAGATTGCCGGGGGTTCGCTGACCGGGATTGCCGGGGCCACCGGCTCCGGCAAATCTACACTGCTCCAGCTGTTCAATGGCATTCTTAAGCCGACGGAAGGCACGGTGCAGGTGCTGGATGTAACGATAACTGCCGGGGAGAAATCACCGAGGCTGCTTCCGCTGCGGCGGAGGGTAGGCCTCGTCTTTCAATTCCCGGAGCAGCAAATGTTCGAAGATACAGTGGAGAAGGATCTCTGCTTCGGGCCGCTGAACTTTGGAGTCAGTCTGGAGGAGGCCAAGGAACGGGCGCGCAAGTCGATGACGGATATGGGACTGGATCTGGCGCTGCTGGAGCGCAATCCCTTCCGGCTCAGCGGAGGACAGATGCGCAAGGCAGCCATTGCCTCAGTGCTGGCGATGGACCCGGACGTTGTGGTGCTGGATGAACCGACAGCCACCCTGGACCCGGTAAGCCGCGCGGAGCTGATCGCGCTGCTGGAGCGGTTGTGCCGCGAGCAGGGCCGCACGATCATCATCGTAACGCACCGGATGGATGAACTGCTGCCTTATGCCGACAACTGGGTCTTGCTCAAGGAGGGTGAGCTCGCCTTCCAGGGCAGCGGCGGCGAGCTGGCCGCTGATCCGGTGATTCTTGAGCGCTGCGGACTGCGGGTTCCACAGTCTCTGCGTTACTGGCAGGCTGCCGCCGAGCGCTTTGGCCTTAGCGGCGAGAAGCCGCTCCTTACAGCAGAGGGCCTCGCGGGGCGGCTTGCGGCCTTGCTGGAAGAGCGCCGCAAGCTGAATGCTTCCGGCTCGGAGGAAATGGGGAATGGCCATGAATGAGCGTTTGCTGCTGGGCCGCAGCATTGATACGGGCTCCTGGGTCCATAAGCTGGATGCCCGGTCCAAGATTACCGGAATGCTGCTCTATGTAGCGATCATCCTGCTGTCTACTTCCTGGATATCCATTGGGCTGGTTGCGGTCTTCTCCATCGTGGTGATGGCGACGACCCGCATTCCACTGAAGTATTTCATTAAGGCTGCGAAGCCTTTGCGTTATTTGATGTTATTCATCTTCATTGTACAGGCGCTGTCCGTGAAGGAAGGGGAGGTGCTATGGTCGCTGGGCTCCTTCTCGTTGCATGCGGGCGGTCTGCGGCTGGGGGCATTCTCGGTCATCCGCATGCTGTTCCTGCTGACCTTCACCGCGCTGCTGACCTTCACGACAACGCCGGGCAAGCTGAACCAGGGGCTGGAGGGAGTGCTTGCCCCGCTGAAGAAGCTCAGGCTGTCACCCGACCGGATTACGCTGATGATCAGCATCGCGCTCCGCTTCATTCCGACGATTCTGGATGAGGCGCAGATTATCCTGAAGGCGCAGGCCTCGCGAGGAGCGGATCTGAAGGAGCTGCCGCTGAAGGAGAAAGCGCGGATGCTTGTGTCGCTGCTGGTTCCAGTCATCGCCAGTGCGTTCCGGCGGGCCCAGGACCTGATCTATTCCATGGAAGCCCGGGGCTTCCGCATGGATGCGCCGCGCAGCCGGTATCACCGGCTCAGGTGGGGCGCGGCGGATACGCTGTTTGTTGCTATGTTCGTTGTACTGGGAGTTGCAGTAGTATTATTGTAAGACATTTAGGGGGATACGGAAATGGCACGTTATTTTAATGGTAAAGAAGTAGAGTTATTGGCACCTGCGGGAACCTTCGAGATCTTCAAGGCGGTCATTGAGTCGAAGTGTGATGCGGTGTATTTCGGCGGTCCGGTGCTGAACATGAGAATGATGCGCAAGGGCTACAACTTAAGTCATGAAGAGATTATTGAAGCTCTGAATATCGCCCATAGTATGGACAAAAAAGTATATATCACGGTAAATAATCTGTTCAGCGAAGAGGATGTGGAAGAGGCCAGAGCGTACCTTAGCTTCCTGGACACGGCCCGCCCGGACGCGCTGATCGTGCAGGATATGGCGGTGCTGGAATTGATCCGCGAGATGGGGCTGAATCTGCCGGTTCATGCTTCCGTGATGATGAATGTGCATAATCTGGAGATGATCCACGCGCTGAAGGAGCTGGGCGTCAGCCGGGTCGTTACCTCCCGTGAGATGGATCTGCAGACCGCGAAGCTGCTGGGCGCAAGAAGCGGCATGGAGCTGGAATATTTCATTCATGGCGATATGTGCTCTGTCCACGGGGCGAACTGTTATTTCAGCTCCCAGGTGTTCGGAATGAGCAGCAACCGGGGCAAATGCATGAAGCCTTGCCGCTGGGATTACCGGATCAAACGTGACGGCTATGTCTTCCCGGCGGAATATCCGCTGGCGGTGAAGGATATGTTCATGTATGAGCATCTTCCGGAGCTGATTGAATCCGGCATTACTTCCTTTAAGATTGAAGGCCGTATGCGCGATAAAGAATTCATGGTCATGCTGTCCAACAGCTACGGCGATGCGATTGACCGTTATATCGATGATCCGCTGGGCTTCGACCGCACCAAGGATTCCAAGGAGCTGTATAACAACCGTAAGCGCGATTTCTCCACGGCGTATGCTTTTGGCAAACCGGGATTATCGAATATCAACCGCCGTTATGAGGGAACTGGCAAGTTCTACAGCACCGGTAAAGTGTTCAGTACGCCGACTGCGGAGCGTGAGCTGTCTGCGGAGCGGGTGACAGAGCTGCGCGGGCGGATGGCTGAAGACAGACGCAGCACCCTTAACAAGCCTGAGCTGGCAGTACGTGTGAATAATATGGAACAGGCGCGTCTCGTACTGGAGATGGGAGTAGACAGCTTGTATCTGCCGGGTGATGTGTTTGAGCCGGACCGTCCTTTTACGAAGCAGGATATCAAGGATCTTGGAGCGGTAAAAGGCCATACCAAGCTATATCTGGGCCTGCCGCGGATGATGAATGAGCTGCATTTCGACCAGTATGATCATCTGCTGAACGGAGAGCGGCTGCCGATTGACGGGCTGATCATTACGAACCTGGGGGCAATCCGCCGCTACCGCGCGACCGGTTACCCGATGATGGGCGATGCTAATCTGAATGTCTACAATCATCTGTCTGCCGGACTGTACGCCGGATTGGGCCTTACCAAGCTGACCGTTTCGCCGGAGATGACGCTGGAGCATTTCGCCTCCTTCACCTCACGCAGCGACCTGCCGCTGGAGGTTGTGGTACACGGAACGCCAGCGCTGATGTATATGGAGCATGATCTGTTCGAGAATACGGAAGTGATGGAGCCGATTGGGGAAGAAGACAACCAATATGTCCGCAATGATGTGCTGGTGCTTAAGACCGACAAGGGCGAGAACCCGGTCTACCGTGACCAATACGGCCGCTGCCATCTGCTGTTCGCCAAGGAGCTATGCTATCTCCCGATGCTGGAGGAAATGAATGGCCTGGGGATTGCCAGCTTCCGGATTGAAGGCGCGACATACAGTATCAAGGAGCTGCGCACTATTATTGCTGCTTATCAGGCTGCGATAGAGGGAACGAAGCCGGAGGATGATCTGCTGGGCGGACTGAAGCCGGTATACGCGGGGTACACCCTCGGTTCACTGCAATTTAACTAAGGCTAATAATTCAATTTTAAAATAACGCTAGGGCGAGTATAATAAGGGCATATGGCGCCATTATAAGTACCTTTTTTCACAAACTCATAGACAGGTGTGCCTGATGTGTCACCAGCCTGCTTGGCCATTATTATTAAATCATCAGCGATTGGAAGCGAGGGGAATCTCATGGAACAAAGCGTTATCATTGGAAGAGAAGCGGTAGCTGCCAAAAGAAAGCAGTATTTCTACCCGTGCACCGCACATTTTTACCGGGATGCCCCGCAATTGGTACGCGGAAGCATGCAATATGTCTACGATGAAAACGGCAAGCAATACACCGACTTCTTCGCGGGAGTCTCCGTGGTTGCCTGCGGCCACTGTAATCCGGCTATTACCTCACGTACGATAGAGCAACTGCAGCAATTGCAGCACACCTCGCCGATCTACCTGACCCAGCCGAATGTAGATTTGGCGGAACGTCTGGAAGAAGTGCTGCCGGGTGCACTGCGCAGGACATTCTTCGTCAACAGCGGTTCAGAGGCGAATGAAGGGGCGCTGCTGCTGGCGCGGATGCATACCGGCCGCAAAGGCTTCATCGCACTGGAGGCCGGCCTGCATGGCCGGACCAACCTCACCATGAGTGTGACCGGGCTGCAAATGTGGAGAACCGATGCCTACCTGGATGGGGATGTGACATTCATTAAGCGCCCGTATCATCCGGAATTGACGCTGGAGGATGCTGCGGCGCAGTCCATCCAGAATCTGAAGGAGGTACTAGCTGCCCAGGGAGACACCATTGCCGCCATGATCGTGGAGCCGATTCAGGGGAATGGCGGGATCGTGATGCCTGCGCTGTCTTACTTCCGTGAGGTGAAGGCGCTGCTTGAGCAGTACGGTGTACTGCTGATTGATGATGAAATCCAGACCGGCTACGGCCGGACGGGGGCTATGTTTGCGATGGAGCATTTCGGCGTCGTGCCGGACATTATCAGCATGGCTAAAGCACTGGGGAACGGAGTGCCTATCGCCGCCTTTTCCACAACGGATGAGATTGCGGCTTCGCTGAACAAGCCTTCCGCCTCAACGTTCGGAGGGAATCCGGTCTCTGCGGCTACCGCGCTGGCGGTCCTGGACTACATCCGTGATGAGCGGCTGGCGGAACGTGCGGCTGAGCTCGGCGGGCAACTGAAGCAAGGCTTGCTTGCTCTCCAGAAGCGGTATCCTGCGTTGATTACCGATGTACGGGGCAGCGGACTCATGCTGGGGGCCGAGCTGGCCGGTACCAAGACTGAGGATGCCGCGGCTGTGACAGACTATGTGCTGGAAGAACTGAAGGACCGCGGATTCCTGATCGGCAAAAACGGCATAGGCCGCAACGTTCTCGCCTTCCAGCCGCCGCTTGTTGTTACTTCCGGGAATATCGATGCCCTGCTGGATGCACTCCATGAAGTGCTGCAAGCGATCCACTAAGAAAGAGGCCTAACATTATGGTTATCATTAATGCTTTTAAACATACGGCACTTAAAATGAAAATGTTCAGCGAGCTGGTGATGTTCTCCCATACGCTGTTCTCCCTGCCTTTTGCCATCATCTCGATGGTATGGGCTGCGGGAGGCTGGCCTTCCGGACATATGATGTTATGGGGACTGATCGCGCTGATCGGGGCGCGCAACGGGGCGAATGCGTTCAATCGTCTGGTGGACCGCACCTTCGACGGCAACAATCCGCGTACCGCCCATCGGCATCTGCCGCAGCGTCTGCTCGCCGAGAAAGAAGTCATTCTGTTCATTATCATCAATTATGCCCTGTTCATTGTGGCTTCCGGGATGCTGAATCTGCTCTGTCTGGTGCTGTCCCCGGTAGCCATTGTACTGATCTCATCCTACTCTTACACGAAGCGCTTCACCTTCCTGAGTCATCTGTATCTGGGCTTCGTAATTGCTTCGGCGCCGATTGGTGCCTGGTTTGCGGTTACCGGGAATATCGCGTTCACGCCGTTCGTCATCGGAACCGTGGTGATGCTTTGGATTGCCGGGTTTGATATCATCTACGGGACCCAGGACATTGAGTTTGACCGCAAGAACGGTTTATGGTCCATACCGAGCTTTTTCGGCTTGGAGAATGCGCTGCGGATCTCCAAAGGGCTGCATTTCATTATGGTTATGCTGCTGTTGTTCCTGTACCTCTGGCGTGATCTCGGCTGGATGTATCTGGTCGGCATCGGCATCGCTACGGTGCTGCTCATGACGGAGCACAAGATTATCAAGCCAGCTAACCGTAAGCTGATGAAGGTGGCTTCTTATAATTTGAATCAGGTGATCAGTATGGTGATCTTGCTGTGTACGCTGATTGATTATTTTTACGTTAATTAGGTTGGGCGCCTCGGGTAGGGGCGGCTGGAGGTTGGGGAGCTGCACTGCGCGGAATGTTTGGACTTCCGGTCGCTGTTAACTTCGGATTCCCTGATTGGAACCGCTGGAGCGGTTGGAATCCGAAGTTAAAGGCGAACGCTGCCGCTCCTCCAGTTCCAAAATTCCTCTCCGTTCCGTCCTAACCTTTCCCAGGCAAGATTAACTTCAAAAAGACAACAGGCCTACCCAGGGGGTGGGCGGCAAAAAAGGCGCGAATAAGCTTAGAGCTTCGCGCTTTTCTTCTTTTTTGGAGCATCAAACCCCAAACCCCAAACCCCAAACCCCAAACCCCAAACCCCAAACCCCAAACCCCAAACCCCAAACCCCAAACCCCAAACCCCCATGCTAAACATCACTCACGTACGCTTCGCTGCATTCGTTTGTTCAGCAAAACTTCAATTAACATGCGCTTTAAGTGCTTATTGGATGGGTATAGAAAGAATAGGTCTTGGAACATCCAAATTCTTGAAGGAGGAATACAAATTGAATAACAAACTGGCGCTCAGCCTCATTGTAGCTTGTGCTGTAGTGTCGGGCTGCGCTTCGGATGCCAATATAGCAAAGCCTGATAGCACTTCGGCTGCTGCTGAACCCACTGCCGCTGCAACGGTCGAACCTACGGCAGAACCTACTCCTGCTCCTACAACGGCTCCTACGGAAGCTCCTAAGGCAGAGCCTACAGCTGCGGAGAAGCTGGCTCTGGACTATATCATTACATATGTGAACAATTCGGATGTGGCGGCGAAAAAGAAATTTGTGGCTGAACATCTCCATCCCGGTGTGCAGGCTTTGTTTAAAGAAGCACAATTGACGGAGACGGAGCCAGAGCTTAAAGTGCTTAGACCCAAGGTCATTGAATCTACAGAGTATACGGATGACAATGGGGAAAAGGTGGATGCAGTACTGCTTCAGGGGGAGAAACGGTCGAATATGTACAATGAGGTTATTGTTCTGATTGCAGATAATAAAATCTTCAGAGCTATGGAGGCAGTGGAAAAAGCCGAATTTAACAATCTCCGCAGCAAGTTTAAGGCACCGGTTCCGGCTGTGACGTTACCGCCCCTAACGGTGCTGGATGAATTGGTCAACTTTATGATTGTCGATGTGTGGAACAAAGGCTTCGCTGATTTCCATTATTATGCCAAGAACGGGAAGAACACTGTCGGCGAAAATATGGATATTCAAGCAACCATGGACCGGCTAGCTGTTGCGATGGCCCACAAGAAAGAATCCGACAGCTATATCGCAGGCCTGGGTGCAGAATATGACGATGTGAAGAAAGTCTGGGCACCGCTATCCAAAGAAACTGACCGTTTGTACGCGGAGCTCCTCACTGGCCCGCCTAAGCCCAAAGATCCCAATACTAAGTTTAATACCGAAGCTTTCCGCCAGTACCGGGATGATTTTCAGGAAATAATAGATACGATGCTGCTTGAAAATAAATAACAAAAGGGCGCCCTGTTGCAAGGCGCCCAGGCTGCCGGAGAAGTCCCGGCAGCCTTTTTTGGATAAGATTGATTTCACCAGCTGAAACTAAATGTATGTGAAAAATAGTTACTACTTAGGTCTCCATGAAAAAACATCCACACTATTCCACTTTCGGAAAGGAGTTTTACTCTCCCCTGTCGAAAGAAAAAGACAAAACCCGGGAGGTGAATGAGGTATGGATGTTAGCCCACAGCAAGTCCTTCAGATCAGTAAAGGGGATCCTGAAATTGCAGGCTTCATCCAGATGCTCCTCGACCAAAATCGGGCCTTGACCGAACAGAATCAGCGCCTTCAACAAATCGTTGACACCCAGGCGAAAGAGATTCAATCGCTGAAAAAACGCGTGCATGAGTTGGAACGGCAACTCCAGCAGAAGAGTCATAACAGCAGCAAACCTCCATCTAGTGACGGGCTTCGCAAGCCTCCCAATCTGCGAACCCCTGGTGGTCCCAAAGGCGCACCGAAAGGCCATCCTGGGACGACGCTCCACGTTATCGACAATCCCGACGAAGTCGTGGTCTGCGAATTAACCACCTGTCCGGACTGTTTGGGCTCGCTCGCAGGTGCTCCTTGTGTGGGGGAAGAACGGCGTCAAGAATTCGACCTTCCTGTGTCTCGCATCTGGACCACCGAGTTTCGTGCCGAGCAACGCTACTGCGCTTGTTGCCAAAAAGTCCAGCGTGCAGCCTTCCCGTCCCACATCACTGCTCCGGCCCAATATGGCCCCCGGATGGCGGCGTGGACGGTCTATTTGCATGCCTTTCACTTTCTTCCGCTTCAGCGGATGGCTCAGCTCTTCGAGGACTGGACCACGTATCGGCCCAGCGAAGGTACCTTGCTTTCCTTTTTAGAGACCGCCCATGACCGTTTCGCTCCCATCGAAGAGCATATCCGTACCCAGTTACATCAGAAAGTCAAAGTCCATGCGGATGAAACCGGGTGCCGGGTTGACGGACGGACCCAGTGGATGCACGTCATGTCTGACGAAACGTATACCTTGCTCCAGCTGCACGCCAAACGGGGAGCTCCCGCGATGAAAGACATCGGTTTTTTACCTACTTATACGGGAACCGTCGTCCATGGCTGCATGAAAGGATATTTTAATGAGAGGCATAGCTATTCCCATGCCTTGTGTAATGCCCATTTGCTCCGGGAATGCATAGGGATTGCCGAGCACGACGGACATCAGTGGGCGAAGCAGATGAAGGATCTGCTGACGGAGGGCTGGGCCCAGGCGCTGCGTTCCCGTCAAGCAGGGATTCCTTTGGCGACAGAGGTCATTCAATCGTTTCGTGAACGATATGACGCGATTCTCCAAACGGGCGAAGGGGAATGGTCGAAAGACTGGGTACGGGCGAAAACGTGTAAAAAAGGTCGTGCCATTAAGAGCAGGGCCGGCAACTTGGGAGAACGCTTTGAGGTTCACAAAGAGGCGATTCTCAAGTTTCTTTGGTGTCCCGAGATTCCCTTTGATAACAACCAAGCCGAACGTGATCTCCGAATGGTCAAGGTCAAGCAAAAAGTCTCCGGTTCTTTTCGTACCGAAGCCGCGGCGCAATGGTTTGCCCGCTTACGGAGCGTCGTCTCCACCTACATTAAACAACAACTCCCTGTCCTTTCCTCGCTATCTCTTGCTTTTTTCGGTAACCCTGTTTTGAAGTGACCTAAGTAGTAACGAAAAACAGCATACATTGTGCTGGCACGCAGGCGCATGACCCGAATGTATGCGAAAAACAGCATACATTGTGCTAGCGAACAGGCGTATGACCCGAATGTATGCGAAAAACAGCATACATTGTGCTGGCGCGCAGGCGTATGGCCGAATATATGCGAAAAACAGCATACATTGTACTAACGCACAAGGTTGTCACTGCATTATGCTGATGCCCGCTCAGCGGTCACGCCCGGCGAAGTATTGCAGCAGGGTCTTCAGATCGGCATGCGCCGGGAAGCTGGAGAGCTGCTCCACAATCGCAGCAGCCCGGGCCAGATAGTCCTGGCTGACAGCCTCTGAGCGGGCAAGGGCATCACTGTCTCTTACGAGCTCCAGGACATGCTCAATGTCTTCAGGAGAAGAGCCAGGGCCTATCCTGCGGATGACAGGAGCAAGCTCATCATCCTGTAAGGCGAAGAGCACAGGAAGGGTAACCTGGCCGTGACGAAGATCGCTGCCGGCCGGCTTGCCGAGTACATCCGCTGATTGCGTGAAGTCCAGGATATCATCCTGAATCTGGAATGACATTCCCAGCGCTTCTCCGAAATCGTAGAGGAGGTGGGCAGTCTCCGCGCTGCTCTCCGCCGACAATGCGCCTACCCGCAGGCAGGTGGCCATCAACAGTGCGGTTTTGTTACGGGACTTCTCTAGATACTGCTCCAGCGTAAGATCATAATCGAAGGCAAGCTCTAATTGCTGATATTCACCCAAACATAACTGGGCTGTGGCGACAGAGGATAGATCGTGAACATAACGGTCCTTATCACCGGTATACTTGCTGAGCAGTTCAATAATGCGGGCAGACATATAATTACCGATATGGACAGCGGATAGAATCCCGGTCTTGATATGCAGCGCAGGCTCGCCCCGCCGCAGCTCGGCGTTATCAATAATATCGTCATGAATCAATGAGGCCACATGGATAAATTCAGCCGCAGCGGATAATTGCAGGGTGCGGCGTCCGGCAGGTCTCGGACCAAACCGGCTGCCGACAATAACCATCAGCGGGCGGAGGCGTTTACCGCCGGAGCCTGTCAGTTCGAGAATGCTCTGCGCCAGCTGCGACTTTTTGGGAACATCCTTATCCCGGGCCACCAGATTCTTAATTTCACGGTTAATTTCATTCAGATCAATATTCAAGGCTTCATGCAGCTTCATCGTTCATGTTCCCACCTGTCAAATGGCTTTGCTGGTACGGCTTCGTTGTCTGCGCTCCTGAATGAGAAACTCATCCAGCTCCCGGGCCGGATTGTGTTCTGTGAACTCTCCATTTGAACGTTTGATCTGCAATTTTTTGATGGAGGAGGCCATATAGGCTACCAGATCCAGCTCCCTGTATTTCACTGCAAACTGCAGATAGAAGCTGTACAGGTAATCTCCATCCAAAATGTTACGGGTCAGGTCAGGATGATGTGGGACACATTCCATATGGCGCTGTGCTGCCACGGTAAGGATGGTATAAATGCCTAGCAAATGAGTTTTGCGGTCATACTCCAGATCATGGCGTTCCAGTACCGAGAGCATTTGCTCACATTCTGCCGGAGAGAGAGACAACTGAATTCCGGCAATCTTAGACATTTCAGCCTGAAGCAACCGGAATGTATCTTGGGTGATTTTTTGGTTCACAAGCTTCTCTCCTTCTTATCGGTTTTGCTGGAAGGAAGCCAATTCCTGATTATCCCTACAAAACCATTTTGTTGAAAACACACATATAAATGTACTTTCACCTCGTTAAACAAGGAGAGTAATGTGTCCTAGGGACACATTACTCTTAAGAATATCCTATTCAGCTTGCAGCAGCGCAGCCTGTGCATACGCCGCTGTTATAAATGAATGTAGTTGTTAACCACCGGTTACCCGGTTCATCAGTCGGTATACAGATACCAGCGTCGGACGAGAGGAATCCTCTTCCACTGCTTCTTAAGCCAAGGAAGAACATAGTAATCCAGGCCGAACACGCTGCCGGAACCGCCGATGCAGGCAATAGCTGCTCCAACATACCAGAGCATTTCTGTTGCTGCCATCTTGGTGGTCCAGATCATAACCGCCATACCTATCGTGGCCAGAGCAGAGATCGCTGTGAACAGACCAACGATCAGCATTACGCCGAAGACGATTTCGGCACAGACCATACCGATTTGGAACCATTTTGCCAGGAAGGTGTAAGATCCGTCAGCATTGTAAAACATGAGATCCATGAACCAGTTAGAGATATCATAGATGAAGCCTGGAACCGGAAGAGCCGATACAGCTTCTTTGGCAGTGGATACTGCGGAAGCGGCAGATTGGGCATCTACGGTAGTTTTGACTGCATCCACAGCCTGACTTGCTGCCGATGTCGCGTCTGCATAAGGAGCCGCAGGAATCAGGAAAATCTTATTCGGATCAACCCAGATTTTGCGGATCTTCTCTATACCTTCATATAACCACATTCCCCCGAGCAGCATACGGAGCGGAACGAGCCAGAAGTTCGGCGAACGCTTGGAGAAGTAACCGCCGACGAAGCTCTTGCGGTTCTCAACATGGAAGAACTCGTGCATCATGTAAGTCCAGACCTTGTTGAAGCCCACAACCTGGGACAGATAGAACATATTGATGAAATGTTTGGACAACATAGCCATGAAGCCGGTCAGCATGAAGAACTTGCCCGGAAGACCAACGTTCGCTACACCGTAGCGGCTGCCGATGGAAACCATGGTGCCGTGGAAGCCTGGTTTATATGCTTTTTTAGGCGTACCCTTGATATCAGCAGTGATATTCCCTGCGATAACCGGAGCCGCTTGTTCAGCATTCTCAACCATTTGCGGAACTGGACGTTCTTCGCCTTCGGGGATGAAGAAGATGTTATCCCCTACGACGTATACGTTCTTATGGTCAACACTTTCAAGGTGTTCATTGGTAACAATACGTTTGCGGCCTTGCTGTTGAACATCAAGGTTGCCGACGATTTCCGAGCCTTCAACACCGGCGGTCCAGACGATTGTCTGTGCATCCACGATGTTCTTCTCGCCGAGGGCAACAGAGCCTGCCCCTACTTCGGTGATTTTGGCGCCGGTAACGATTTCTACCTTCAGCTTGCGCAGACGGGCTTCGGCTTTCTGGATCAGCTTATCCGGAAGGATAGGCAGGATCTTCGGAGCCATATCAGCCACGATCAATCTCACTTCGGAAGGATCGATGAAGAATTCTCTGCAGAGCTCGTCGCGCTGCTCGGCCATTTCACCTACAAGCTCAACGCCGGTAAAGCCGGCACCGATGATTACGAAGGTCAGCATAGCGCGGCGTGTAGCCGGGTTCTTTTCCTTCGCAGCTTTGGTGTACATGTCGCGGATCTGACGCTTCAGGGCAACTGCATCATCGTAGGACCAGAAGGAGAAGGTGTTCTCTTCAGCTCCGGGGATACCGAAGAAGGTTGGCTTGCTTCCTGTGCCGATGACCAGATAATCATAAGCATAGGTGGCTTTGTCGGATTTCAGCTTCTTGTTCTTGAAATCAATGTTGCTGATCTCATCCAGAACTACATCTACTTTCAGTCCGGCAAAAATTTTCTTCAAGTCAATTTTGATCGAATCCTCAGGTGCGCGATTCGCAGAAACCTCATGCAGCTCAGTCAAAAGAGTGTGATATGGATTTCGGTCGATCAGTTTGATTTCTACATCTTTGTCGTTCTTAAATTTCTTTGCCAGTTTCTTAGCCGTGAGTACGCCGCCGTAGCCGCCGCCCAAAATGACTATTTTCTTCAAGAGAAACTCACCTCATTCATCTGATTAGCTGCAAAAGGGTAGCGAATAATTATTTCGCGCCTTCGAGTGCTTTTTGTGCAAGTGTGAAATATTCACCAACATGGATGGATACGCCGGAGATTGCGTCTGTTTTACCTTCAGCATCCAGGGTAGGAGCTACGCCTTTGTTCTCAAGGAAGTATTTCTCGGCAAGGGCGATTTCTTCATGCCATTCAGCAGCAGCGCCGCCGGCTTTCATGCCGTATTTTCCGTCTACAGAATATTGTTTCTTATCGTCGCCTGCAGCATTCACACCGCTGAAATTAACAGCTACAACGTTGCCGTTAGCAACAGACAGAGCTACAGTGGACTTCCAGCCGGATTTAGCATCCATTTCGCCTTCAGCAGTATATCCGCCGTCTTTGTATGGGCCTGCTTGTGCAGGGCCGGCAGCAAGTGCAGCCTGAGCCGCGCCAACGAAATCACTAACGTGTACGGATACACCGGAGATTGCATCTGTTTTGCCTTCAGCGTTTACAGTGAGAGCAGCAGGATCTTGTTTTTCAATCAGGTAGGCTTCAGCAAGAGCAGCCTGTTCATGCCATTCGGACTTCGCTCCACCGATTTTTACCAGGCCGTAGTTGCCGTCTTCAGATACTTTTTTCTTCAAATCGCCCGCTTTTTTAACGTTGAAAGCATTCCAGTCAGCTTTGGTGATTTTGCCGCCTTCTACAGTCAGTTGTGCAAAGGTCTGCCAGCCAGTCTCTGGATCGGCATCCACTGTACCGTAGTAGGTTCCGTCCTGGTACTTGCCTGTTTCGGCTGCAGGTGCAGTAGTTGCTTCAGCTGCGGCAGTAGCAGTTGCTACAGGTGCAGTTGTTGCAGCTGCATTCTCAGCTTTGTTGCTGTTGCCGCAACCAGCGAGTAAAGTACCCAGTACCAGTGCGCTCGACAAGATTACAGAAGCTTTTTTCATTTTGATATGACCTCCAAGAAAATAGTTTAAAATATATATATTAAAATGTAAAACATTTTAATAGCGGTGGAAGTGATAAAAATCACTTTATAAATGATAAATGTCACTCTCATCTCGGTCTTAAGTCCCTTTTTGTAGCAGGCATACGACATATATCGGCAGGCAATAAGAAAAAATTTAATCATATCGTTTCTTGTTCGATGGCATTTTAGCACAAGCTATGGAAGTATCATGTGAAAATAATCACTTAAATCATAAATAAATTTACTTATGAAGTATATCAAATTTTAAGATAGTTGAATAGCTTTTTATAAAGACTTTTATGTGACAAAAGTTGAGTTATTCTGCATGGTTTCACCCGGTTGCAGGTGCAGCCCTGCACTCCGTGGCGATTCAGCAAAAAGTCATAGGGGTAATAGATCACAAGCAATTATAAGCTTTCGCCAGACATTAAATAGACAACTAAGGAGATGAGCTTGTAGTGGATAACAATGTGATTAAAGGTAAATGGCTGCAGATTAAAGGTGAAGCCAAGAAGCAATGGGGCAAGCTGACAGATGATGACCTGGATATCATCGACGGTGAAAAAGACAAGCTGGTAGGCAAGCTGCAGGAGCGTTACGGCCATTCCAAGGATGAAGCCGAAGCGGAGTACCATAAATGGGAGTCCTCCCACCGCAGCTAATCAGCAGTTAACAATACAAGGAAAGAGCGCAAATCCTACCTGATTTGCGCTCTTTTGCTGTTTTCCCGACATGCGGCAGCCTTCATTCTCATACATATACATATGCAATAGCCCTCATGCTTCATGTTTTCATTCCTCCATTGTGATACTATTGATATTATTGTGAACTTATTTTCGCTGCAGGAGTGAAGCCATGGAATATGTCAAAATCTTTTTTGTGAATACAGCTTTACTAATCACTCTGTCGTATCTGGCGAATCTAATATACAAGTACACCATAACCCACGCATCCGAGCCTGTAAAAAGAGTAAGCTGGGTATTGCTCGCGGTCTTTGCGGGCTGGATCAGCACCTTTTTCGGCTACAGACTGCATGAGCATGTCATTTTTGACCTGCGGTACGTACCGCTGATCATTTCAACGCTGGCTTATCCCCAGCCTCTGGTACTGATTATAATCGGAATCGCTACCGGGCTTACGCGCCTGACCTTCGGAGTTACGGACGCAGCCCTGGTAGGTGTGCTGAACCTGACTCTTCTGGGCTTCGTCTGTGCCGCTCTGAGCTTATGGATGAAGCGTTCGTCTTCCTCGCTGATGTATAAGGGGATCGTCACCATCTTGGTAGTCAATGTAGTAAATGTGCTGAATATTGCCGTATTCGGGGTCATTCCCACACATGATTACATAACGAAGATTCTGCCGGTTACCTTTCCTGCAGGTCTTGTCCTCAGTGCTCTGTTCGCGCTGATTATCCGCGATTTCCATCTGGAACTGATGCGTACCGGACAGATCATTAGAGCGAATGAGCTGTTGTCCGAACAGACGGAGGAGCTGCATAAGAATAAAATTGTGCTTGAGGAAAGAGCCAGGCAGCTCATGCTCGCCTCACAGTTCAAATCGGAGTTCCTGGCGAACATGTCCCATGAACTGAGAACCCCTCTGAACAGCATTATTAACCTGTCCCAGATGATAGAAGAAGGCGATGAGTCCCTGAGTGCGGAGGAGCTTGCTGAATATGGCGGGATCATTCACCGGTCAGGGGAGGATCTGCTGTCGCTCATCAATGATATTCTCGATCTGTCCAAGGTGGAGGCCGGTAAGCTGGATATTATTATAGAGGATTTAAATACCAGCGAGGTCCCTGATCTGCTCGTTCAGCAGTTCGGCGTCTTAGCCAGACAGAAGCAGCTCACCTTCAGTGTCTCTCTGGACGAAGGGGTCCCGGCCGTAATCTACACGGACCCCCAGCGGGTGCAGCAGATTCTGCGCAATCTGCTTTCGAATGCGTTCAAATTCACGATGACTGGCGGGGTCACTATGAATATCCGTGTAGTGGAACGTCAGGAGGGGGCTGCTTCGCAGAAGTGGATTGCCTTTGAGGTGCAGGATACCGGAATCGGCATTCCTCCGGAGAAGCATGATCTGATCTTTGAAGCCTTTGAACAGGCGGATATCAATGTCAGCCGCAAGTATGGCGGTACGGGACTGGGCCTGTCTATCAGCAATGATCTGGCCAGGCTACTGGGCGGCTTCATTACCCTGCATAGCCGCGAAGGCCAGGGTAGTATATTTTCCTTACATTTACCTCTGGATTCGGGCGCGTCTGTATAATCCCCGCAGCTCCAACTTTATTTGTGAATTTGGTATATTGACAGGAATCTGGTGCTGAGTAGAATGAAGCAAAAGCCGCATCAAAGGAGAGTCATTCCCCCATGAACATCATGAGAAGCCGGCCGCTGCGGAACCGTTCCAAGGATTTGCGCAAGGCCTCCGTACACCGCAAGAATCTGCAGATCGCTACCTTTGAGGGGATACCATCCACCATATTCCAGGTGCTGCTGCAAGGCCAATTTCTTACAGGATTCCTGTTATACCTGGGTGCCAGCTCCAGTCAGATCGGATTTGTCCTGGCGCTTACTACGCTGGTGAACGTCGCACAGATCGGTGTGGCCTTCCTGATCCAGAAGCTGCCGAGCCGTAAGTGGGCGCTCGTGACTTTTATTGGCTTACACCGTCTATTGTGGGGATCTACGGGCCTGGTTCCGTTTATTTTTCCGCAAGAGCACTGGGTTACCGCCTTCATCGTTCTGTATACCATTGCTTTCATTGCGAACACCGCCGGTGGTGTGCTCTGGAACTCCGTCATCAGTGACCTGGTGCCTGCAAGAGTAAGGGGCCGGTATTTCGGTATTCGTAATACGTTCCTTAATGCGCTGGGAAGCCTGGTGATGTACGGGGGCGGTATTATTCTGGACCGTTATCCGGGCGGACACGGATTCCTTATCCTGTATATTGTAGTGTGGATTTTCTCAATCTCGAACATCGTGGTATTCTTCTTCTACCCGGATGTGCCGTTTGAGAAATCCGAAGAGAAGGCCTTCCTGCCGATGCTCAGGAAGCCGCTTCAGGACAAGCTGTTCATGAAATCCACACTGTTCCTGTCTGCTTGGCTGCTGCTGCAGAACCTGACCGTACCGCTATATTCCTATGTCATGCTGCAGCTGCTGAATATCAATTATGAGAAGCTGTCCCTGCTGAATGTGGCGCAGACGGTCTTCATGATGGCCAGCTTCTATGTATGGGGCAACCTGAATGCCAGGCACAGTAACAAGAAGCTGCTGCTCTGGACCTTGCCGATTATCGCGTTCTCTTCCCTGATCTGGGGGCTCTTGTCCGTGCTGCCGATGCTTCCTGTGTTATTCGCAGCCCATATTGTGTTCGGCGTGGGCGTAGGCGGCTTCAACCAGCTCGCTTTCAACTTCATTATTGGGGATACGCCGAAGCGCGAACGGCCGATGTATATGGCGATGTATGCGGCGCTCACCGGTCTGGCGGCCTTCTTCGGCCCGCTGCTGGGCGGCCGTATCTACGAATGGATTAAGGAATGGCCGCAGTGGATGCAAATCTACGGCATGCAGTTAGTGGTAGGCGTGCTGATGATACTGCTGGCACTGCTGCTGGGCCGCCGTATTCTGCGGGATGAATAAGGAGGAATATAAGGAGGCTATTGCGGTGAGAAGAGTTGCGCTGGTACTGGGTGCTACTGGTCTGGTCGGCAGTGCGCTGACCCGGGATCTGCTGGGCGGGAGCTGGGACGAGGTCCGTGTACTGGTCCGCCGTCCGCTTGCGCTTGAGCATCCCAAGCTGAGACAGATTCAAGTGGATTGGGACCGGCTTGAGCAATATAGCGGGCAATTCGCCGGTGTATATGCAGTATTCTGCTGTCTGGGAACGACAATTAAGCAGGCGGGTTCGCAGGAGCAGTTCGAACGGGTAGATCTGGAATACCCGCTTGCCGCTGCGTCCTTGGCCAAAGAGTATAATGTGAAGCAGTTCCTGGCTGTGTCCTCTATGGGAGCCAGCGCCAAATCGCGTACCTTCTATAGCCGGATCAAGGGGCGGACGGAGGAGGGGCTGATAGCTGCCGGATTCCACGGGCTGCATCTGTTCCGCCCTTCGCTGCTGCTGGGTGACCGGGCAGAATTCAGGCTGGGTGAACGCGCTGCGGCTGTGCTGATGAAGGCGCTGGATTTCGCCATGGTCGGCAAAGCTGCGAAGTTTCGGGCCATTCCCGCCGCCACGGTAGCGCGGGCGATGATGAATATTGCCCAGGCTGATACAGGCGGCGTGCACATCTACACGAATGAGGTCATTCATGTGATTGGCAAGCATTAGCCGGGCAGCAGGGTTTGCAAACCGCAGACCCCAGGACTTACAATAAGCATACTAATAGAATGTACATAGCGGTCTACAGGCCGCGTACAGCATGCAGGAGGCGTTCATAATGACCAAAAAACAAGTAGCTACAAGCAAAGCCCCAGGAGCGATCGGTCCTTACAGCCAGGCAATTGTTGCGGGCAACTGGGTCTACACTTCAGGCCAGCTCGGAATGGACCCGCAGACGGCGGAACTGCCGGGCAGTGTGCAGGAGCAGGCGCGCCAGTCGCTTAACAATGTGAAGGCCATCCTGGAAGAGGCCGGAGCAGCGATGGATCAAGTGGTGAAGACAACCGTGTATCTGAAGGATATGAATGATTTCGCGGCGGTTAACGAGGTGTACAGCACCTTCTTCACCGAGCCTTACCCGGCCCGCAGTGCCGTTGAGGTAGCCCGTCTGCCGAAGGACGCGCTGGTTGAGATCGAAGCGGTAGCGCGCAAGAAATAACCCGGGCCGGTTGCAAGCGGTCAAGGCATAGGACAGCGAAATCCCCCGCACGTGAAGCTGGCGTGCGGGGATTTTTTTGTATATATAAGCGTATCTACATAGATTGAACTTGAAAACTTAAGGGAAGGGGAAAGTGGCGGAAGGGAATTTTGGAACTGGAGGAGCGGTAGCGACCGCCTTTGTCTGCGGATTTCAACCGTTGAAAACGGGATAAATCAAGAAATCTGCAGACAATAGCGGCCGGAAGTCCAAAACTTCTCTGGAGTCACGGCTAATCCCAAAACGGAAAAATAGTCAGTTCAATTTATTTAGTATCTGCTGCGGGAACGGCGCGGAGTTAGCAGCAGCCAAATACTGTAGAGCAAGAGAAGCCCTGCTGCAATCAATGCGGTGAAATACACCTCATTCGTGTCCTTATGCTCCGCAGCAATGGCGATGTAGGCCCAGACGAAGACAAGCGGATAGATGCTGTCCCGGTACGGGAAGCTTACCAGTACAGCCAGCACTGCACCAACGCAGAGCATAATGACTGCCCACAGTATGCCGCTGAGTCCGAAGCCGCCCCAGTCGTTCTTCACCAGCACAACACTGACATTGACAATAGTAGCAACGGAGATCCAGCCGAGGTAGAGGCTGAACGGCAGCTTCACGAGCCATTTCTCCCCGGTTGTGGGATCTGCGATGAAGCGGGTTTTGCGGTAAATGACGATTAACGATAGCAGCAGAAGCACCATCGCCACCAGCGACAGCTCAATGTACAGATAATGCCAGAGGAGCAGCCAGCCCATATTGAAGATACAGCTGAGCATGAACCAGATCCCGATCCGCTGGACGGAATCCCTGCCTCCGGTACCCTTGCGGAACTGATAAATAATGAATCCGGCCAGCAGCAGATAGATCAGGGACCAGATGGAAAAAGCATATCCGGCCGGTGTGAGGTACGTATGATACCTGTCCGAGATTTCGGCGGTGCTGTTCCCGCCAAGCGGCAGGACGACCGAAAGGGTATTGATGACAATGACGCCGAGGAAGAGCAGCAAATTTCCCCACTTATAAGGATTAGTTCTAGTCATATGACCACTCCCTAACTTGGTTAATAACTACGTTTTGGCCTTGGCCTATATAGAATATACCCGCTTTGGCAGCAAATAAGACTAATCCGGCGAAAAAAATGACCGATTGGTCGTAACAATCACGGATAGTATTCCTTAGGCCCGGGGTAATATGTAGTCAAGAAGTAGATCAGCAAGCAGCGAAGGGAGAGAAGATACATGGAGAGCAGTGAGGCGATACGCCCTGAGAAGATGGGGCCGCTGGTGATGAAGGAGACCTGGAACACGCCGGGCAGCGTGGTGTCCTGGGAACGCTCCGAGAATATCTACATCGTCCGGGGGGAATGCGCCGGGATGGCTTTTATCTTCCTGAGCGATGATATGTTCCGGATGAAGGTCTTCCATGATAAGGTACCGGACCTGACCACCTCGGAGGCGGTGCTGAAGGAGTGCTGTATTCCGCATCTGTTTCCGGTAGAGGAGACGGAGGAGCAGCTCATTTTCTCTACGGGCGCCATCCGGCTGATTATTGAGAAGGCCTCATTTCTGCTTCGTGTGGAGAATACATCCGGCAAGGTGATCATGCAGCAGAATCTGACGAGCTGGAACCCGCGCGGCGCAAGCCATGCCGAATATGATATGCAGCCGGACTCTCATTTTTACGGACTGGGTGAGAAGTCGAGCTTCCTGGACAAACGGGGGGAGCGTTATACGAACTGGAACACCGATGTGTTCGCCCCGCATCTGCCGGAGATTGAAGCGCTCTATGAGTCTATTCCGCTCATTATCCACATGCACGGGGACCTCTCCTACGGGCTGTTTCTGGATAATACGGGGCGGAGTGATTTCGACATGCGCTCGCACGGCATTGCTTTTACCATTGGCTGCTCTACAGGAGCGTACGATATCTATTTCATTAACGGGCCTGAGATGAAGGATGTCGTCAAAAGATATACCACGCTCACCGGCCGGATCGCCCTCCCGCCCAAGTGGGCGCTTGGCTATCACCAGTCCCGCTACAGCTACATGAACCAGCAGGAGGTGCTGCAGCTGGCCAAGATCTTCCGTGAGAAGAACATCCCCTGTGATGTGATCTATCTGGATATCCACTATATGGACGAATACCGCGTATTCACCTTCGACCCTGTCAACTTCCCTGATCCGCAGAAAATGATCTCGGAGCTTGCGGAGCTGGGTGTGCGCATTGTCCCGATTGTCGATCCCGGTGTAAAAAAAGACCCTAAATACGAGGTGTATAAGCAAGGGGTGCTGGAAAAGCATTTCTGCCGCCGCCTGGAGGGCGATATTTTCTTCGGTGAGGTGTGGCCGGGGATCAGCGCCTTTCCTGATTTCAGCGACAGTCGGACCGCCGAGTGGTGGGGGGATCTGCACAAATACTACACGGAGCTTGGTATTCAGGGCATCTGGAACGATATGAACGAACCGGCAGTCTTCAATGAGACCAAGACAATGGACCTGGATGTGATGCATTTCAACAACGGGCGGCCGGTGACCCATGAGGAATACCACAACCTGTACGGGATGATGATGTCCAAAGCGACCTATGAGGGTCTGGCCGAGCATATGGGGGGCGAGCGTCCCTTCGTGCTGACCCGGGCCGGGTATGCGGGCATCCAGCGCTATGCAGCCGTATGGACCGGGGATAACCGCAGCTTCTGGGAGCATATGGCGATGGCGATGCCGATGGTGCTCAACATGGGGCTGTCCGGGCTGGCCTTCTCGGGGCCGGATATCGGCGGGTTCGCCCATCATACGTCGGCGCAGCTGCTGGTGCGGTGGACGCAAATGGGCGTGTTTTTCCCTTACTGCCGGAATCACTCCTCCATCGGAACACTGCGCCAGGAGCCGTGGTCCTTCGGGGAAGAGGTGGAAGGGATTCTGCGTGAATTCATCGGGCTGAGGTACCGGTGGATGCCGCATTTGTATAATCTTTTTCATGAAGCGGAGATGAGCGGTCTGCCGGTCATCCGTCCGCTGGTGCTCGAATATCCGCGTGATCCGCATGTGACCAACCTGTGCGACCAGTTCCTGCTGGGTGAAAATGTGCTGATTGCCCCGGTCTACCGCCCGGATACGGATCACCGCTCCGTCTATCTGCCCGAAGGCTGCTGGCTGGACTATTGGGACGGGGAGATTCATGAAGGCGGACGCCATATTCTTGCGGCTGCACCGCTGCATATCATGCCGATGTATGTGAAGGCAGGCAGCTTCGTGGCCGAAGGCCCGTTGAGACAATATGCGCTGGAGGACACGGAGGAGACGGTTATCTTCCATCTCTACGGGGCGCAAGCGGCTGCCGGCTTCTCTTCATCTTTCAAGCTGTATGAGGATGACGGCCATAGCTTCAGCTACCGCAAAGGGCAGTATACGGAGCTTACCGTGCAGGCCGAAGGCGGGGAAAATGCGCTGGTGCTGAAGTGGGCGTATGCGGTTCATGATTACAAGCCGCGCCGGGAGACGCTGCGCTTCGCGCTCTGCTATCCGTTCTTCAATGTGGCTGCGGTGGAGGGGCTGGCGGAGATTAGTCTGGAGGAGCTGAATGAAGGGGCACTGGGCTGGGCCCGGAACGGCAAGAACGGTGCGATCATCGTTCAGGTGGCGGATACTGCCGGGGGCGGAGAGCTGCAGATTCTGGCGGGTGCGGAGTAGGAGCCGGGTAGAATGTAACCGTCAGAGTGTAGTAGTCCAGCACGAGTTGCTGCACGGGATTTCAGGACCGGCTTGCCTGGAGGGGCGGGCCGGTTCTTCCTGCTGGAACGCAATCTGGACAGTAATGGCCTGATCCGGGCAACAATCTGCTGAAAATCACAGAAAATGTGCAGAAAAGTTTTTAAATATAGGCTTTTTCGTATAAGATGAAGGGATGAAGAAAAAGTTGCAGCAAATAACGTAACAGGAAGGCTGTACGGCTAGAGCTATTGCCGCCGGTGCAGCTTCATAATATATTTCTCGCGCAGCAGGAGACAGTCTTCCGGAGTGGAAGGGCTGCTCTTGCTGTTTGCTCACAAGAATGGAGATTAACCAACAATGATTAAGCATCTGTATGCAATATGGTTAGGGGACGTATTATTCTGCTTCTCGGGCGAAACCTCCGAGCCGAAGGTGGACGCATGGACACGCGTGATCAAACGGCTGGAGCTCCGCAGCGGCTGGCGTCCTTTTGCGGGTGCTGCCCTGCGGCTGGCGGAGGTGAAGTATCCTGCAGCCGCTGCTGCGGAGGGCAAGCCGGCGCGGCGCGGACTGCCCGGACGCACGCTGGAAGGACTGGCGCTGTCGCCGAAGGATGCTTTCGAGCTGCTGCTGGCCTGGGATGAACAGGCCAGCCGTGCCCAGGGCATTGAGCCTGGAGGCGAGCTGCGCTACTGGTCGGCTGCGGCCCGTTTCGCGCTGGAGCTGATGGGCAAGGGCGGGATTGTGCCCGGTGCCCAGCCGCCGCGCAAGGTCGGCTCGCGGCGGCGCGGAGGCGAACAGGCCGCTGCCGTGTGCTGGTCACCGGCGTTCCGGGAAGAGGCGGATAAGGAGTTCTTCCTGCAGATGGCGGCCTCTATGCCAGTGCTTGCGCTCGGCACGCATGTAGCCGAGGAAGGCGACCTGTCCTCGCGCGAGGAAGCGGGCGGATATGTGCTGTATTCCTTCCTGCAGGCGGTCATGACTGCCGAGATTAAGAATGTAGTTGCCGCCCATGAGAGCGCGCTGGCGCCGTATAAGGCTAACTACCGCCGCGGCTATTCTCCGCTGACTGAGCTGTGGTGGAACAGTCTGCTTACCGGCAGCCGGGATATCCCCGTGCAGGGGACCCCGGCTGAGGTGACGGAGCTGCTGAGCGTGGTGAACGAGACGGCGGGCCATGAGGTGCCGCATTTCGAGACTGAGGAGGCCCGCAGCGGACAGCTTAGTCTGGGCCTGCGGCTGGAGCCGCCGGCGGAGGACAGCGAGCTGTGGCAGCTAACCTTCTGGGCGGAGAGCCGGGAGGAGGGAGAATTCTGGATTCCGGCGGAAGCGGTGTGGAGCAGCCGGGAGCGGGAGTTCACCCTGTGGGGCAAGCGATACCGTAATATCCAGCAGCAGCTGCTTGCTGCGCTGGGACGTGCGGCGAAGAGTTCGCCGGATATCCGGCGATCGCTGGCTGAACCGGCTCCGCGCGGAATTGATCTGCCGCCGGAGCGGCTGTATTTCTTCCTGAAGGAGAGTGTGCAGCAGCTGCGGGAGCGGGGAATTACCGTGCAGATGCCATCGCGCTGGAGCCGTGAGGGACGCCGGCGGATCGGCATGAGAATGAAGATGCAGCCGCCGGTTGGCGGCACGGATGGCCCGATTCAGCCGGCGCTGGGCATGGAAGAGCTAATCTCCTTCCGCATTGAAGCCTCGCTGGGGGATTCAGACATCACCGAGGAGGAGCTGAATGCTCTGGTGGAAGCGGGGGTGCCTTTTGTGCGCTTCCGGGGAGAGTGGATTGAAGTGGACCCGAAGGAAGTGCGTCAGGTCCTGAGATATATTAAGCGCGGCGAGAGCGGAGAGATGACCGCAGCCGACTGGATGCGCCTGGAGGCCGAAGATGGCGAGGAGCGGCTGTGGAAGGGCATGTCAGTTACCGGCATGGAGACCTCCGGCCTGCTGGCCTCCCTCATGCACGGCGATGTGCTGCGCGGGATGCCGCTGCGTCCGGTGCCGGAGGATCTGAACGGAACACTGCGTCCGTATCAGGAGCGGGGTTATCAGTGGCTTACGGCACTCAGCAATCTCGGCTTCGGCGTCTGCCTGGCCGATGATATGGGTCTAGGCAAAACCATACAGGTCATCACCTGCCTGCTGGACCGGGCGCTGAATGCCCCGCCAGGTGAGAAGCAGGAGCCAGTGCTGATTCTCTGCCCGACCTCGTTGCTTGGCAACTGGCAGCGTGAATTGCAGCGCTTCGCCCCTTCGCTTAGCCTGCACATTCACCATGGAGGACGGCGGGTGCGCGGTGAAGGATTCAGGGAGCTGGCGGCCGGCCATGAGATTGTGCTGACCACCTACCATCTGGCGGGCCGGGACAGCGAGGATCTGGCCGGGGTACGCTGGTCTACCGTTGTGCTGGATGAAGCACAGTATATCAAGAATCACCGCACCAAGCAGGCGCAGAGCGTCATGAAGCTGAGCGCGCCGCACCGGATCGCAATGACCGGGACCCCGGTGGAGAACAGGCTGGGCGAGCTGTGGTCGATTTTCCATTTTCTCAACCCCGGCTATCTGGGGACCTATCATTCCTTCCGCCAGCGTTATGTATCGGGAGAGGGCGGAGAACGGCTGCGTGAGCTGCACCGCTTAGTCTCGCCCTTCCTGCTGCGGCGTCTCAAGAGTGACCCGGATATCTCGAAGGATCTGCCGGAGAAGCTGGAGCTGAAGTCTTATTGTCCGCTTACGGAGACCCAGGCTTCGCTGTATCAGGGGGTTGTGGATGAGATGCTTGGCGTCATCGGCGAGCGCTCAGGCATGGCCCGTCGGGGGCTGGTGCTGTCTTCCCTGACCAAGCTGAAGCAGATCTGCGATCATCCCCAGCTGTTCCGCAAGGACGAGGGGCGGAGCCTGCGCAGTGAGCCTTCGGGCAAAATGGACGTCATGTTCGAGGTGCTCGACAGCATCTCCGAGCTTGGCGAATCGGCGCTGATCTTCACCCAGTATGTGGCGATGGGCGAGCTGCTGGTCAGCCGGCTGGCCCGAAGATACGGGCAGACGCCGCTTTTCCTGCATGGCGGCATCTCGAAGCGTGAGCGCGACGAGATGGTGCATGCTTTTCAGGAGGGGGAAGGTCCGGCCTTCTTCGTTCTCTCGCTTAAGGCAGGCGGCGTCGGCCTCAATCTGACAAGGGCTAATCATGTGCTGCATTATGACCGCTGGTGGAACCCGGCAGTAGAGAACCAGGCGACGGACCGCGCCTTCCGGATTGGACAGCACAAGAATGTACAGGTGCATAAGCTGATCTGCCAGGGAACGCTGGAGGAGCGGATCGATGAGCTGATTGAACGCAAAAAAAGCCTGTCCGAGCAGGTCGTCGGCTCCGGCGAGAACTGGTTGACCGAGATGTCTAACCATGAGCTCAAGGAGCTGATTGAACTGCAGGGGCAGGACTGGATGTAGATCGGGCAATAGATTGTAAGGTAAAAGGAGGAAGCACCTATGTATGAGCTGCTGGAGCTGCGGCTGGAGGTGCTGCCCGGGGTCATCAAGGCCACCGGCAGTGTGGGGCCTGCTGCTGAAGGAGCAGACAGACGCAGCAGCAAAGCCGGAGCAGAGATAGAGAAGCAAGGGGATATGGGCCGGTGGGCGGAACCGTTGCGGCAAGGAGAACAGACGGAGAAAAAGCAGTTGGCGGAGCAAGGGCAGGGAGAGCGGGTGGAGAATAAGCAGCAGGTGCAGCAAGGGCAGGGAGAGCGGGTGGAGAAAAAACAGCAGGTGCAGCAAGGGCAGGGAGAGCGAGTCGAGAAAAAACAGCAGGTGCAGCAAGGGCAAGGAGAGCGGGTGGAAGCAGAGCCGCAGGTGCAGCAGCAAGGACAGCAGGCGTCGCTATCGCAGGTGCAGCGGGAGGCTGTCACTCTACGCATTCCGCAGTGGACACCTGCCCGGAAGGATAAAGTGCTACATCAGCTCGCTGCGCACCCGGGTGAACTGTATGATCTGCTGCAGGGCAGCCTGAATGGCGGGCTTGCTGCGCTGGAGTTGCTGCCTGCGGATGATGAGTTGAGACTGGCAGCGGATGAACAGGGCACGGGTCTGCTGCCGGCTGAGGCACTGGTGGAGCGGATCAGGCAGCAGCTTACCCAGGAGCCGCTGCTTGCGTTAGCCCTGCGCGGACTGTCCAAGGAAGAGCTGCTCTCCGGTGTGTTCGCCCTGTGGGCGGAGCAGGAGAACGAGCGCAGTGCGGAAGAAGACGCGCCTGCATCTGTGTCGCTCGCGTCCGAGTTAGCCCGGCTGGAGCGCAAGGGTCCGGCTGTATCCTCTGGAGAATGGCTGGCCGAGGCTGCGGCTGAAGGCTCTCTGCACCAGCCGGGGCCGCTGTTTCATGAGATCTCCTCCCGTCCTTTTCCGGCAATGCCTGAGGTAATGGAACCGGAGGAGGATTGGAGCACACTCCTGCCGCAGACACCCAAGGCGCGTGAAGGGCTTGCGTTGCTGATGCGCCGGGTCTCGGAAGCTGCTGCTAAGCGCGCGGCGGGCTTGAATAAGTTGTAGCTGCACGGGGCGTGAGGTGGGCTTTGAGTAAGCTTTAAGTGCATGGATTTGTAGGTAAGCTTTGAGTAAGCTTTAGGCGCGTGGATTTGTAGGTGAGCTTTGAGTAAGCTTTAAGTGCATGGATTTGTAGGTAGGCTTGAGCAAGCTGTAGGCGCGTGGATTTGTGAGGTTGGCTTGAGCAAGCTAAGCTTTAGGTAACACAGATAGGTACAGTGGGATTGAATGAGCTATAGGCTACAATGTTTGTGCGGCGACTGAAGCTGTCCTTTAAGTAATCTAGAGGGTAAACTAGGCCAACTGGTGGAAATGAATCAGATGCCGGGACACGAACGCAATAGATGATCTTACAAGTAATATTGGTTTTGGGAGCAGTGCGCCGGGTAGGTTGCGGGAGGCTGCAAGGGAATGAAGGGGATAAATCCCTCTGAATCGGCCGGAAGTCGGCGGAATGGAGAAATGAAGGGGATAAATCCCTCTAAATCGGCCGGAAGTCGGCGGAATGGAGAAATGAAGGGGATAAATCCCTCTGAATCGGCCGGAAGTCGGCGGAATGGAGAAATGAAGGGGATAAATCCCTCTGAATCGGCCGGAAGTCGGCGGAATGAAGAAATGAAGGGGATAAATCCCTCTAAATCGGCCGGAAGTCGGCGGAATGAAGAAATGAAGGGGATAAATCCCTCTGAATCGGCCGGAAGTCGGCGGAATGGAGAAATGAAGGGGATAAATCCCTCTGAATCGGCTGGAAGTCGCCGTGCGGACATTTAGCTGATATTTAGCAGGCGGAAATGAGGAGCAGAAGTGCACCTGAATTAGCCCAAACCGGGCGGTAGGCGGAAATGAGGAGCAGAAGTGCACCTGAATTAGCCCAAACCGGGCGGTAGGCGGAAATGAGGAGCAGAAGTGCACCGGAATTAGCCCAAACCGGGCGGTAGGCGGAAATGAGGAGCAGAAGTGCACCGGAATTAGCCCAAACCAGGCGGTAGGGCGGTCCTCCCACATCAAGCCAGTAAAACAAAGGAGGAGCACAAAAGTGCCCCTCCTGTAGGCGGATAAAGGCCTGGCTGCGGCCATTTTGCCCTAAATTTATGTGTGTTCTGTGCTGCACAATTAAGACTCGTTGCCGCCGCTGCCTTCGGAAAGCTCCAGAATCTCCCGGCGCAGGCGGAGCATCTTCTGGTCCAGCTCATCAGCGGCGCGGGCGGCTTCCTTCAGCTCCTCGGCCACGTGGGAAGGCAGCTGTTTGTCGAATTTATAGTAGAGAATATGCTCCATGCTGGCCCAGAAATCCATCGCCAGGGTACGGAGCTGCATCTCTGCCTTCACCCAGCGGGTACCATCCAGCAGCACCAGTGGTATAGCCACGATAAGGTGCAGGCTCTGGTAGCCGTTCGGCTTCGGATGGGCGATGTAATCCTTAATCTCAAGCACACGGATATCCTCGCGGGCGCACAGGTGATCCACCAGCCGGTAGATATCCTTCACGAAGGCGCAGACAATCCGCATCCCCGCAATATCATGGATGTGCTGTTCCATATTATCCAGGTTCAGCTCATAGCCCTTGCGCTGCATCTTTTGCACAATGCTCTTCGGTTCTTTGATCCGGCACTTCACATGCTCGATCGGGCTGAAGCCGTCCCGCACCTGCCACTCGGTCCGGATGATATCGATTTTATTCTCAAGCTCATTCAGAGCATGGCGGTACAGCGCCGGCAAAGCCTTGAAATTCTCAACCTGCTTGGCAAAATCCTCGTTAATCTGCCACTTTTGCATATCCTTCACGTGGACCTGCAACTTGTTCAATGTTACTTGTGTACTATCATATTCTTCCACTGAAACTCTCCCGGTTTTCGTTATTTGTGACTGTAGACCATGAATGGATGACTGCGGCAATCGTTTGCAGCGCTAGCTGCGGTTCTGATTCTATTTTAACCGATGTACAGCCCCGGAAGCAAAATAAAACCGTAACCCTGGCCGAAGAGAAACATTCTTCCCTCCGGCGCGTATTAGCACAGTATAGGCATTAAGCCGTTCTTATGCCACAGCTTCGTTCATTCTTATTTGTTGGTGGGAGAGCCTGTGCCGTAACCTTCATCCTGGTAGCCCGTATTCTCCAGCTTCTGCAGGATGTTCAATCCTTCGATCTGAAGGCGGGTCTCGTCCGTGCCGTGGTCGTGCAGATACTGGAACAGGCGGATGGTGGCGTCATCGAACTGCTCTGCGGCATCATCATGATCGGCTGACTTGTAGGGAACCAGAGCACGCCGGAAGGTGTATTCATCCCCGCTGGCCAGATCGGCCAGGAGCTCCTGAAGCACGGTCAGCCCGTCACTGGACAGCAGAACCTCGTAGTCACTGGATTCGCCCCTCTCTTCCTGAATCAGACCGTGATTCACAGAGACGAAATATCGGTTAAGGTTATCGTTAGGCACCATTTATCCCTCCATCATTTTGATAATGTACGGGTACGCAGGAACGAAGGGGCAGCAGAAGGCAAGATGTATGATTGCTTCTCCGCAGCATACTCATTCCAATAAGAACGCTAGCCGCTCTACTTGGTATTTACCACATGACGACAAATAATGAATCTGCCGTGGACTTTTGGTATGATAGAATCACGTTTCCGCTGCTGCATGGAGCGGCAATCGGAATGGAAGGATATACGCGGCTGCGAATCAGCCTATTCTCACTCTGGAGAAGGAGGAACTACAATGAATTTACTGCAACGCATTAAAGACGGTGCCAGCCGGGTGAGTGAAAAAGCGCAAAGCTCGGTGGAAGTGAGCAAGCTGAATGGGCAGATTTCAGATATTGAGCATGAGATGCAAGTTGAATTTCTCAAAATGGGGAAGCTGTTCTACGAGGGATATCGTTCAAGGGATATGTCGGTGGCTGAAGGCCAGATGATCGAGCTTGCGCGGGGCTGTAACAAGCTGCAGGAGCAGATCGAGGACGTACGCTCTAGAATTGCCGAACTGAGAAATGAACGCTTGTGTGCCTGCGGTCAGATCGTAGGGCTGGATGCCAATTTCTGTCCGCATTGCGGACGTAAGCTGGAACCACGCAAGCCGGAAGATAAGGAAATTTCACTGCGTAAAGAACCGTCTTCGGCGGCTGCTGCTGCCGCAGCGCCGTCTGCGGTTACCGTACATACGGTGCTGGAGCATGAAGATGAGGAAGACCAGTACTACGGCGAGGAAGAGCTGACCGAAGCGGAACGGGAGCTGGCGAGAAGACCCGAAGCGCGTGTGCAGTATGCAGAGGTACTGCCCGAACTGGAGGAAGAGGCAGAGCTGGGGGAGGCGGACCGGATAGCTGCAGGTTCTGACCGGAGCCGCCGGGAGGCAGATGAACTGGAACGGGAACGGGAGCGGCAACTGGAGCTGGACCGCCGGATCAGGGACTGGAAAGCAAGTGAGCCAGCCGAAGAACGCGTAGCCGGAGATGCGGATACACGGGAGGTCGTGAATTGTCAGATCTGCCGCGCCGACTTGCCGAAGGGCTCCATGTGGTGCCCGCGCTGCGGCTCGGAACAAATATAGACAGTGTAGTACTGACAGCTTAGGGGGACAACATAGATGGAACAGTTGCTGCTGCATCTGCGCAATTTGGGTTTCACAGAGATGGAATCCAAAATTATGGTTGAGCTGGCCACCAAGGGCCAGGCTTCGGGCTATGAAGTGGCAAAGCAGCTAGGAGTATCAAGATCGAACGTATACGCGGCGCTTCAGCGCCTGACTCAGCAAGGCTACGTGCGCTGCGGAGAAGGGGAGCCGGCACGCTACAGTGTGCTGGACCCGGAAGAGCTGGCCACGATGATATCCGGCCGGGTGCAGGCCTCGCTTGCCTATATGGAGAGTGAAATGCCGCGCGGGGGTCCTGTCAGCCCCTCTTTCTACAACGTGGAGGGTGACCGGAATGTCATTGGAGAGCTGGTCCGCCAGCTGAATCTTGCCGCTCAGGAGATTGTGGTGGATGTGTGGCGGGAGGAAGCCTCGCTGCTGCGCAGTGAGCTTGAGCAGGCGGAGAAGCGCGGAGTGAAGCTCTTGTGGGCTTTTGACGGCGGCGATGCTGTACCGGCACCTTATCCGGTATGGCCGCCCCTGCCGGGCAAGCCGCAGCGCAGCGGAGGCCGTAAGTTCTCCTTCGTCGTGGACCGGAGCTGGTGCATGCTCGGTATGCGTTATGAGGACGGGAGCGCCCAGGCCGTGATTACCGAGCATCCGGTGCTGGTGGAGCTGTTGCTCAAATCTTTTACACAGGAATTGGTACTGTTCGAGCTTGAGGAAGATATGGGCCCTGAACTGCAGCGCCGCTACGGGGAGCGCTACAGCCGGATTTACAGCAAATATGTGCTGCATGATCAGGAGGAATCCGGGGAAGAGCCGGAGGAATAGGGCTTGGGTAGTAAGTGCCCAAGTTCACTAAGCAAGGGAGGTGACAAGCATGGAGTGTATTGTACATTTTGAAGTGCAGCATGCAGATGGCGTCAAGCCGCTGCGCGGACTGCTGTTCCTGGAAGAGGGCAAGACCCCGGGAGAACGGGAGCTGGTGGAGATGTTCAAGGACATGAAGTTCAACGTCCGGCTGGATAATCGGGAGAAATGGATTTTCAAGCCCGTGGCTCCGGGAGAAAGTTATTCCGAGATCCGCATTACCAGCTTTGACAACGGGAAGAAAAACAGCAAGCCGGAGGGTGAGCTGAAGTCGATTGTCGGCAACCTGCTACCCCAGAAGCCAACAGGGCTGTAACCGGAGCAGCGGGGTTCCAGATAACAAAGAGCAGGACCAGGGGAATACCCGGGGCCTGCTCTTTGTGTTGGGAGAAATATCATTCCAACTTCTTCATTAGGCATAGCCATCTGCTTCTAACGGACCTGAGAGACTCTATCCCTTGGAAAACACCACTTTTGGTGTCTTGACGGACCGAGGAGACCTTAAGGTAGCTCAAAACGATATGTAAAGCAGTATTTCAGAGAATAAGGTCCGTCGTTACTTGTCTGATTTATGACTTTCATCGGGAATAAGAGCGCCTCAGTCCGTTACGCGGAGCCGCATATATGCCCAGCCCCGCCACACCCGTCTTAGATGCTGGCGTGACAGGACCCGGGCCCGGCTTCGCCCAGCGCCCCGGCTGCTGCCAGCGGCGAGAGCACGCGCAGCGCGCCCGGCTCGCAAGCCACGGCCAGCGGCGCCGTGCCGAGCGCTTCGCCGTCGCCGATGGCGTGGCGCGGCTGCGCGAAGTGCACGGCTACGCTGCGTCCGCGCAGCATCGTGACATAGGGCAGCTTCGTATGCCTGCCCTTCACCACCGTCGGGAACAGCCGCAGCAATTGCCCGCGGCTGACCCCGTGCACGACGCAGACGTCAAGCAGGCCGTCGCCTGATTCCGCCTGCGGGCAGATCAGCAGCCCGCCGCCGTAGCTCGGCAGGTTGCAGACCGAGACCAGCCACGCCTGATCGAAGGCCTGCTCCTTGCCGTCGCAGGTCACGCTGACGCGGCAGGGCTTGAAGGTCATCAGCGTATGCAGCACGCCGATGATATAGGCTAGGCGCCCGGCGCCAATGGCGTTACACAGCCGCTTGTAGCGGCTGCCGTTCACATTGACGGCTACCTGCGCGTCGAAGCCGCTGGCCACCGCGGTCAGGGTTAGACCACCTGCCGCGTGAAGCAGATCGGCTTCGAGGCAGCGCTCTTGCAGCGCGTAATCCAGCGCTGCCCCGGGCGCGAGCGGGATGCTGAAGCCGCGCGCGGTGTCATTGCCCGAACCCGCCGGGATGACGCCCAGCGGGACACCCCTGCGCCGCAGTGCGCCCAGCACACTGTGGATCGTGCCGTCGCCGCCGACAACAATGGCGGCGCGCCAGTCGTCGCGGCGGGCCAGTGCGTGAAGCATCTGGCTCTCTGCGCTGTCAGCGCTCTGGGTGAACAGCGCTTCATACGGAACAGCCCGCGCCGCAAGCAAGGCTTGTACGGTGTGCCAAGTCCGCAGGCCCGCTCCGCCGCCGGAGCGGGAATTGATGATAAACAAATACATGATGCTTCCCCCAGCCTGTAGATTCCTGAATGTCTTATCCCATTGTAAGGAGCGGGCAGGCAAAAGGGAAACTATTTTGAAATACAAGAAATTATAGGTTTCACACGATAACTTATCCTTCTATTTCTCGCCGAACGGTGCCGTCCTTTAAAAGGACGGTACCGTTTTCACTTGTGCATTACGGAGCTACAGCTGCCGCAGCTGGCTCTCGGCGATTTCCCCCACCCAGGGGAGCTTGAACCATCTGCTGCCCAGGGCATGGTAGATCATCAGGAGCCAGACGGCGAAGCTGCAGAGGGAGATCAGGGCGCCCGCCAGATCCCCGATAAGCGGAATGAAACCGCTGAGTACATGGGCGATCATAAGGGCTCCGAAGGCAATCAGGGATTGAAGCGAGTGGAACAGGACGAAGCGGCTGCGCTTCTCCAGCGCGAGGAAAATAATGGCCCCGATGAACGGGAAGAAATAACACAAGGCGGCAGCAAGGTTATCGGGCAGTCCGGTGGAAGATCTGAAAGGCGACAAAGGGCTCACTCTCCTTCCCTACAAGCCTATGAGGTGTCCAGGAAAAGTATGAGCTGTGCGGGGCTGCTGTCCAATAATTTCTGGGGGTACGGGGCATACTATTGCCAGGTTCCGAAACGGGAGGGCAAGCATATACTATAAAAAATTTCCATTTGCATTTTTACATGGAAAGGTGGAAGTTCATCTGGAATATGATACAATATAACGATAAGGCCCGAAAGGAGTGATTCAGCAAGTGGCTCTTCGGGTAATTAAAGTGTCAAGGTGTCTTTGCAGTGGGACATCCTTACTCTCAGCCCAAATCACGACGAACCTGCTTCACCGGCAAGGCGGAATTCCAAGTTACTGGAATGGTAGTCTGAACGGGTAATGCAAGCCGCGTATGTGTAATGGTTCTTAACTTGCATTTCAAGGTTACGGCGAACTTTTCATCATGCATTCTCTACAACGGAGCATTCATTTTCAATGTTTTGGGAGGGAACTGATCATGGCAAGTAAAGGTCATAACGAAGTCAAGGAAAGTCTACGGGAAATGACACGTATTTTCCGGCCCAAAGATCCCAAGAAATTTGTGAAAGAGTACGTCCGGAAGTATCGGATCACGGGAGGCTATGAAGAAGAGCTGACCATGGTTGTGGAGCATGAACTGGTTAGAATGAATTCTTCCGTCTCCTGAAGAAGCGGGCAGATTCTGTTTCGTGCTGTGTGATACCTACAACTATATATGTAAGCTACATTCAAGCGATAACATCCATGAGGATTCTCATAAACCGTGCCCGGGCAGCCTACTGCTTCTGGAATCGGTTTTTTTTGTATGCCCATTTCAGATTATCTTCGTATGTCAAATGAATGTTTAGACACAAATACATATGAATACGCTTCAAAAGTAGTTTAACAGTTTTTCTGTGAAATTGAAAGCGCTTATAAAATCAGTGTTGACAAGCTTTCCGCGACTTCAAAATGATTTTGTGAATTTGTTGTGAACGATTGACAAAACCGTAGACCGAACTTATATTAATAGTGATTGTTATAATTGACAGGAAAATACTCTATTCTACGAATTCGGGAAAAGCGGGGTAGATCAATGATGAAAACGTGGCAGGCTGGTAAGCGGCTTCTTCCCATGACCGCAGCACTTGGACTCCTTCTGGCCGGATGCGGGCGGGAGGACTTGTCGGTACTCAGACCGCAGGGACCCGTAGCGGAAAGCTCTTACGGACTGATGAAGCTGTCAATCACGATCATGATTGTGGTGCTGCTGATCGTCTTCTCGATTGCGGCTTATGTATGGATTCGCTTCCGCCGGAAGAAAGATCAGGATGAGATCCCGGAGCAGGTGGAGGGCAGCTTCAAGCTGGAGGTGCTATGGACGGTCATCCCGCTTATTCTCGTCATTGTGCTGGCGATTCCCACGGTGAAGGTGGTGTTCGCTGCCGGCAATGATCATTCGGATGACAAGGACGCCATCAAGGTCAAGGTGACCGGCCACCAGTACTGGTGGGAATTCGAATATAAGGATTACGGAATAACGACTGCGCAGGATCTGATTATTCCTACAGGCAAGCATATTGCCTTCGAGCTGAGCACGAAGGATGTGCTGCATTCCTTCTGGGTACCCTCGCTGGCCGGGAAAATGGACACCAATCCCGACGGCACGGTGAACCGCTTCAGCTTCAGTGCCCCGAATGAAGGCGTTTACCGGGGGAAATGTGCAGAGCTGTGCGGACCCTCCCACGGGTTCATGGAGTTCAAGGTGAAGGCTGTCAGCGGTGATGCCTTCGAGAAGTGGATCGCTTCGATGAAGGCACCGGAGTCGGTGATGCCGGAAGACCCGGTACTGGCTGAGAAGTTCAAGTCCCAGTGCCTTAGCTGCCATGCGATTGGCAGCATGCCTGCATCACCGGTCGCTCCCAGCCTGACCGGAATTGGTTCCCGTGAATCCGTTGCCGGGATTTTGCTTAATGATGACACCCGCGAAGACGGAGCACCGGTCCTGGAGAATCTGAAGACTTGGCTGCATGATCCGCAGAGCGTGAAGCCCGGCAACAAGATGCCGAATCCGAAGGATAAGGGCTTAAGTGATGAAGAGATCGACGGCATTGCCGAATTTTTGGCCGGTTATACGCTGGACTAGGGGCCAATGACTGAAGCGGAAGCAGCATATTTGATAAGGGGGTACGTTCTTTGGCTCACGCAGCGCAATCCTTGCAGCCCTCCCAGCCCTTGCAGCCCGGCCACAGCGCCAAGCGGCATACCGGGCTGATGGACTGGATTACCACCGTCGACCACAAAAAAATAGCCATCCTGTATCTATGGGCAGGCGGCCTCTTCTTCGGCATTGGAGGTCTGGAGGCCATCCTGATCCGTATTCAGCTGATCAAGCCGATGAATACCTTCCTGGATGCCCAGACCTTCAACGAACTGATTACCATGCATGGCACGACCATGATCTTTCTGGGAGTCATGCCGGTTATTTTCGCGCTGATGAATGCGGTGATTCCGCTGCAGATCGGCGCGCGCGATGTTGCCTTTCCTTTTCTCAACTCGCTGGGCTTCTGGACCTTCCTGTTCGGCGGTCTCTTGCTTAACCTCAGCTGGGTCATGGGCGGTGCGCCCGATGCGGGCTGGACGGCCTATACCCCGCTATCGGGTAAGGGCTACAGCGCCTCGCATGGGGTGGACTTTTATACGATAGGACTGCAGATTGCCGGTCTCGGCACCCTGATTGGCGGGATTAACTTCCTGGCTACCATCATCACGATGCGCGCACCGGGGATGTCCTTCATGCGGATGCCGATGTTCGCCTGGGCCACCTTTATTACCTCAGCTATTATCCTATTTGCCTTCCCTGCGGTTACCGTAGGACTTGTCCTGCTTACCTTCGACCGGATTTTGGACGCCAACTTCTTCGATGTTGCCGGAGGGGGGAACCCCGTGCTGTGGCAGCATATCTTCTGGATCTTCGGCCATCCCGAAGTATACATTCTGATTCTCCCGGCCTTCGGGATCATCTCCGAGGTCATTCCGACCTTCTCGCGCAAGCGGCTGTTCGGGTACAGCTCCATGGTCTTCGCGACGATTCTGATCGCCTTCCTGGGCTTCATGGTCTGGGCGCATCATATGTTCACCACCGGCCTCGGTCCGGTAGCGAACGCCTTGTTCTCTGTCTCTACCATGCTGATTGCCGTCCCGACCGGGATCAAGATCTTCAACTGGCTGTTCACCATGTGGGGCGGACAGGTACGGTTCACGACTCCGAATCTGTTCGCGGCCGGGTTCATTCCCACCTTCACGATGGGCGGGGTAACCGGGGTGATGCTGGCTTCCGCGCCGGCAGACTTCCAGTTCCATGATACGTACTTCGTGGTGGCGCATTTCCACTATGTAATCGTTGGCGGTCTGGTGCTCGGTCTGTTCGCCGGACTGCACTACTGGTGGCCGAAGATGTTCGGACGGATGCTCAGCGAATCCTTGGGCAAGTGGACCTTCTGGACCTTCATTATCGGGTTCCACTTAACGTTCTTCGTGCAGCATTTCCTGGGACTGATGGGGATGCAGCGGCGCGTATTCACCTATTTGCCGAACCAGCAGTTCGACACGCTCAACCTGGTCAGTACGGTGGGGGCGTTCCTGATGGGAGTGGGCATGATTATCTTCCTTGTAAATGTATTCTTGACCTCCAGACGGCCGGCGGATGCGCCGGATGACCCGTGGGAAGACGGGCGGACGCTGGAATGGACGATCCCTTCGCCGCCGCCGGAATATAACTTCAAGCAGACGCCGCTGGTGCGGGGCCTGGATGCTTTCTGGAAAGAGAAAATGGCCGGGCATAAGGCGATGACCCCGGCAGAGCCGGTTGGCCCGATTCATATGCCGTCGGCCACGATTCTGCCGTTCCTGATGTCCGCCGGTATCTTCATTGCGGGCCTCGGCTTCATGTTCAGCCGCGATGAATTCAGCAGCAGCATCATGAGTTTCCTGTTCAATAACTATATTGTTACGGCGCTGGGGCTGCTTATTACCTTCGGATCGATGCTGATGCGGTCGCTGTTCGATGATCACGGCTGGCATATTGAACCCGAAGAGCTGGAAGGAAGGTGAACAGAGATGACAACGGCACATGCTGAAGCAGCGGACGGTACACTCCCGCATGAACCTGAGAAAGCGACCCTGGAAGGACGCAATAAAGTGCTGGCCTTCTGGCTGTTCCTCGGGGGGGAAGCGGTGCTCTTCGGCACCCTGTTCGCTACCTTCCTGGCGCTGCGCAATCAGACGAATGAGGGACCCTCGGCGGCTGAGCTGTTCCACCTGCCGCTGGTTGCGGCAGCGACGCTGCTCCTCCTGGTCAGCAGTCTGACCAGTGTGTTCGCCATTCAGGCCATGCACCGGGGGAATGTGGCCCAGCTCCGGAACTGGCTGCTGGTAACCGTCCTGCTTGGTCTTGCATTCCTGATCCTGGAGATCTACGAGTTCAGCGTTTATGTCAGACATGAGGAATTCGGGATGACGACGAGTGCGTTCAGCTCGGCCTTTTATACGCTGGTCGGGTTCCATGGTGCTCATGTGGCGTTCGGGATTCTGTGGATCGCCGTGCTGATCGGACAATTGCTGCATAAAGGCTTGACGGTCGTTACCGCACCGAAGATTTACGTGTCGGCAATGTATTGGCATTTCATTGATGTGGTGTGGGTCTTTATCTTCACAGTCGTATACCTGCTCGGAAAGGTGGGGTGAAGCCATGACGACGAAGCAGCCTTCTACAGATTCTGCGGTGAAGCACCGGCACCGTCCGGAAGGACCGCAGCGGCATATTGTGGTGTTTGTATTCTCCGTGGTGCTGACGCTGATCGCTTTTGCTGCAGTGGCGGCCGGAGGAGTGAATGCTACCTTTGCGATCATCCTGCTGCTGGTAATGGCTGTGCTGCAGGTGTTCCTGCAGATGGGCTTCTGGATGCATCTGAAGGACAAAGGGCATATGCTCCCGATAATCTTCATGCTGGGCGGTTTTTTTATCGCAGGCACCTGTATTGTAATGGCGCTCTATTGGGTATGGTGGGATTAATTCTATCTCCGGGGAGGTCTTGAGGATGATACCGGGATTGCAATATTTCAGCTTTGCGGAACTATGGAGTCCGCTGTTTCTGGCCCTGATGCTCCTCCTGACTGCCGGATATTTTGTGCTGATCGGTCCGCTGGCCTCCCGTTTTGAGGTCAGCACTGCAGTCCCCTTCTGGCGGAGGGGGCTGTTCTTATGCGGAATGCTGGCCCTCTATCTGGCGCAGGGAGGCCCGGTCAGTCTGCTGGGGCATATCTTATTTTCCTTCCATATGGTCAGTATGGCCTTGTCCTATCTGGTGGCGGTCCCGCTGATTATGCTCGGTATCCCCGACTGGTGCTGGCGCGCTCTGCTGCGGGTGAATCCGCTGAAGGGACTGGCTTTTCTCGCGAAGCCGGTGGTGGCGGCCCTGCTCTTCAACGGCCTGTTCTCGCTCTACCACATCCCCGCCATTCATGATTATGTCATGCTGCATTTCACCGTTCACCGTCTGTATTATGGCGTTCTGTTCCTGACCTCGGCGCTGATGTGGTGGAATCTGATCAACCCCTTGCCGGAATATAGGGCGCTTAGCGGTCTGGGACAGGTGGGCTTCATCTTCCTGAACATGGTGCTGCTGACACCGGCCTGCGGGCTGATTATTTTTGCAGGCTCCCCCCTCTATGCTACGTATAGCGACCCGGGCACCTGGGCGAAGGCGATGGGCTACTGTGTTCCGCAGAGTCCGGCTGCCTTACTGCAGGCTTTTGGCGGTCCCGGCTTCTTCGGATCTCTGTCCCCCAAGGTAGATCAGCAGGTCGGCGGCATCGTGATGAAGTTCATTCAGGAATTTATTTTCGCCTCGATGCTTGCTTATGTGTTCTATCATTGGTATAAAAAAGAGAACGGACAAGAGGACACCGAGGTGTCCGCGTCACCCTCTGCACTGGCGGAGGAGGTCTGAACTATAATGAGCTGGTAAGTACCGAGGGGGATATTCATGGATATTTTCACATTGTTTCCTACGATCAGCACATCGTTCATCGTCATAAGCGCGGTGCTGGTGGCCATCGGCTGGAGACAGATCATTCAAGGCAAACGCGAAGCGCACAAGAAGACGATGATTGCGGCTGCGGTGGCAGCGATTCTGTTCTTCCTGGTGTACTCGTCAAGAACAGTGTTCGTAGGCAATACCTCCTGGGGCGGCCCGGATGAGCTGACGACGATCTACCATGTCTTCCTGATCTTCCACATCGTGCTGGCTACCGTCGCTGCCGTATTCGGCATTACCACACTGACGCTCGGCTTCAAGGCCAAGTATGCCAAGCACCGCAAGTGGGGCAGAGTGACCGCCGTCATCTGGTTCATCACTGCCATCACCGGAGTCGCCGTCTACGTGCTGCTGTATATCTTCTATCCGGGCGGCCACACGAAGCCTGTCTGGGAGATCATCCTGGGCGCTTAAGCGAGGGGAAGAGTAGCCTGAGGTGAAAAGGAAAAAGCCTGTCCATCTGCCGCTGCTGCGGGGGAGGGGTGGGCTTTTTTAGGATTAGGGGCTTGGAGTGGGCCGAATGTAATCGAAAAACCGATCACATTGGGCTGGTGGCGAGTGTGCGGGAGGAATGTAATCGGAAAACCGATTACATTGGGCTGGTGGCGAGTGTGCGGGAGGAATGTAATCGGAAAACCGATTACATTGGGCTGGCGGCGAACCTGCGGGAGGAATGTAATCGAAAAACCGATCACATTGGGCTGGTGGCGAGCCTGCGGGCAAAATGTAATCGAAAAACCGATTACATTGCGCTTGGGATTGCACTCGCCAAGTGTTAAGAATAACAATGCAGTTTAATTTCAATCACTAAGGAGAAAACATGGACCCACACATCAAACGAATGTTCCTGGACGAACATGCTGCTGAAGGTGCTAGGCGCTTTGGGATTAAACCTGAGGATCTGACCTTTATTGGCGGCTTTCAAAACTTTATTTATTCTTATATTCGAGATGAATCCCAATATATTCTCCGATTTACTCCTGGCACGCTTCGTACCTCCGAGGGAGTTGCAGCCGAAATCGAATGGATTTGTTACCTTGCGGAGAAGGGGGTATCAGTTTCAGCTCCGGTTCAATCGGTGAATGGAAAGGATTTTGAGCGTATTCATGGGAATACGATGGATTTTTACGTATCAGCGTTTAATTATGCACCCGGCACAAAAATCGGATATCCGGAATGCCTGGGGAATCCAATGCTATATGAACAATGTGGCCGTATTACAGGCCGTCTTCATGAACTGGCTAAGCGGTACAAACCGGTATTCAGAAGACATACCTGGGAGAGTAACGAATACCTGGTACGGGCGAAAGATTATTTACCGGCAGAGCTTGGGCCCATTTTACATGCCCTTGATGAACTAAAAGCAGAGTTGGCCAGTCTGCCTGTCACCTCAGATAATTTTGGTTTAATTCACGGGGATATCAACGTAGGCAATTTCATGGTAGATGAGTCAGGGCAGATCACGCTTTTTGATTTTGATGAGTGCCAGTACAGCTGGTACGCTGAGGATATTGCTATCCAGCTCTATTATTTACTATATGTATTTGGGGAAGATTCGAGATCTGAACGTAAGGCGCAATACGAGCTGTTTATCCGGCATTTCGAGCTGGGCTACACGGAGGATGGCCGGCAGCTCCCCGGTGGCTGGAAGAGTCAGCTGGATTTGTTTCTTAAACTGCGTGAGATTATCGTAGTTGTCGGCATGCACCGGAGTTGGGATTTAACCCAGGCTGATGATTGGACCCGTGATTTCTTGCAAGAGAGTACAGTGCGTATTACCAAGGGGATTTCGTTAATTGATGGGTTCAGCGAAGAGGAGCCACAATCATAGTTGGAAAAAGCACACTTAATTTCAGCGATACAGACGGTTGCAGGTAAGCAATTGGAAAAAGTCCACCTAATTCCCCGGAAATCATTGAATTGGACGAAATTGTAGAAATTAAGTGTCGTTATTCCAACTGTTGTCCGTGAATGGGGCGGTGCAGTCAAAATAGATGGACAAAATCCACTTACACGCCATCGGCTGCGTTCAGAACTGTACACTAAAGCCATTAAACCGGTGGATTCCTGTTCCGAAATGATCAAGTCCTTGCTCTTGCAGATATACCGCCGCACGCTTCGCTTCTTGAAGAATCTCAGGTTCCAGTCCAAGCGTATAATGAGAGCCGTATACTTTGCGGACGCCGCTAATCTCTGAAATGCGTATCAGGGAACGCGTCAGATCAGCGGGATTCGTGGAAGGGTAGAAGGCGTAGACGGGCATGGTGTCATAAAGCAGATCGCCGCTGAACAGGAACCCCCGCTGATTGTCAAAAAAGCATAGATGGCCTGGCGAATGCCCGGGCGTATGATATACCGTGATCATCCGCCCGCCGCCCAGGTCAACCGTATTCCCGTCATGCAGCAATCCTGCCGGTTCCCCTTGAAAAGGTGTGTAGGTAGAGGGATCGAACCCCTCAGGTGTCTGGCGTGTGATATCCCGGCCGATATTCTGCCTAATCTGCTCCAGGGACAAGCCTTGAATACCGTGGATTAACCAGTGCTGATCTTCTTCATGCACCAGAATCCGCTCGAATTCCCCATGATTGCCTATATGATCAGTGTGAACATGAGTAGTAAGGACATCTATGGGCAGCCTGGTTAGCTGGCTGGTGATGCTGCTGATATTCCCTATGCCAAGCCCTGTGTCGATTAGTGCAGCTCGGTCTGCTCCGAGTAACAGGAAGGAATGTACCTGTTCCCAATGACCGTATTCGCTGATGGCGAAGGTTGAATTATCGATTGCTGTAACTGTGAACCAAGGATCGTTCATTACACATCCCTCCAATAATTAAAGATACTGTATATCTGGCTGATTCTACAAGATAAACAAAAAAACCTGCAAGCTCCCATTCGGAGCTTGCAGGCACCTGAATAAACCAAGAGCTACAACCGGAACGAAGACACCGTGCTCTGCAGCTCCTCAGCCAGGCTGGCCAGGGACTGGGCGGAAGAGGCGGTCTCTTCGCTGCTGGCGGCGGACTGCTGGGTGGTGGCGGAGATGCTCTCCACGGCAGCGAGGACGTTGGTGGACTGCGCGGCTTGTTCTTCGCTGGCGGCGGCGATTTCGGAGATTTTCTGGCCGGCGTTGTTGACCATCGTCACGATCTGATGAAAAGAAACGCCGGTCTTCTGCGACAGCTCCGCACTCTCCTGCACAGCGCTCACGCTGTAGCGTGTATTCACCTGCATCCCCTTGATGATGCTGGTGATCTGCTTGGTGGCCTCGCCGCTGCGCTCGGCCAGCTTGCGAACCTCGTCGGCCACCACCGCAAAGCCGCGGCCCTGTTCCCCCGCTCTGGCGGCTTCAATGGCGGCATTCAGTGCGAGCAGGTTGGTCTGATCAGCAATATCCTCGATGACATCGATAATCTCGCCGACCTTCTGCGAGTCCTCCTCAAGCTTGGCCATCTGCCCGCTGACAGCCTGCATGCTCTCCATCGACTCCTGAATAATGCTGTTCCCGTTCTCGGCAATGGTTACCGTCTCATCGGAGATCACCGAGGCCTGCTCGGTATTCTGGGCTACAGAGTGGATCGCACTGGAGAGCTCTTTGAATAACTCGCTGATGGTTCCGGCATCATCCGCTGTAGTTGTGCTGCCGCTTGCCACCTCTTGCGTACTGGCGGAGATCTCCTCGGCGGCGGCCGACAGGCTCTGGGAATGCAAGAGGATAGAGCCCACTGTCCGGCGGAGGCTAGCGACCATCTCGTTCACCTTGGCAGCCAGGATGCCGATTTCATCTCTGGTGTCGATATCGGATTGGCTGCGCAGGTCACCGTCAGCCACCTTCGAGAGCACCTTGACAACCTTCGCCAGCGGATTGGAAATAATCCGGGAGATGACATACCCTAGCAGGATACACAGAATGACCGCACCGATAATGATGCTGAGGGTAATATTACGTGAAGAGCTATAGAGTGCAGCTCCATTCTGTCTGGCCTGATCCGCTTCCTTGGTGTTGGTGAGAATTAGCTCGTTCAGAATATTCTTCAAGGTGTCGCCTTGGTTGTTAAGCGTACTGCCACGCAGCATCTCCAGCAGCTTCTCGTCCTGACCGGTCAGGGAGAGGCTGACAAGAGAATCGTAGGTGAGCAGATAGTCATTCCATGCCGCCTCAAAAGGGGCGATAGCTTGAACCGAATCCGCGCTCAGCTTGGTTTTGCGGAAGGCTGCGATGTTATCGAGTACGTTCTGCTTCTCTTTTTTATAATCATCCACCCGCTGCTGGCGTTCCTCAGGGGTCTTCTTAATGTACAGATCCCTGACGATAACGCGCATGACGGAGAAGCTGTTCTGTGAGCTTTGCAGGGAGGAGACGGGAACCAGGTTATTCACATACATGTCGTCCAGACTGTTATTAATTGAGCCGAGGTTGCTTAGCCCATAGAGGCCCACGAAGGAAAGAATGATAGCGACGGCCAGGAAGGACGAGATTAATTTCACGCTTGTTTTTAGATTATAGAACCATTTCATACCTGTTTCCCCCAGTAAAGATGATTTTGTTAAGCGAAAACTCCCGTAGTCAAAAATAAGCTGGCTATGTCTATGATCAGTGCGATATTTCCGTTTCCCAGGATAGTAGCTCCTGATATATTCTCAGTCTTGCCCATGTAGGAGCCGAGTGATTTGATCACGATATCCTGATTGCCGATAAGTGTATCTACGGCCAGTGCCAGCCGTTTCTCTCCCCGCCCCACGATGATCAGCGGAATGGATGCTGCGCTGCCGCCCGCGCTTGCGGGCAGCCGCAGAATATCCTGCAGCCAGACCACCGGTACGAGCTGACCCCGTGCGGTAATGACAGGCTGGCCCCGGACAGAGCTGATCTCCTCTGGAGCGGCGCGGACGATCTCAGCCACACTGCTCATGGGAATGACGAAGGTGGCTCCCCCGGCATGAACGAGAAGACCCCGGATGATGGCGAGCGTCAAGGGCAGGCGGATTCGAAAGCGGGTGCCTTGCCCCCGGGTGGTCTCAATATCGATCATGCCGTTAATCCGTTCAATGTCATTGCGGACGATATCCATCCCGACTCCGCGGCCGGAAATATCGCTGATCTGCTGGGCTGTGGAGAAGCCGGGCCGGAAAATAAGCCGCAGTGCCTCATCCTCAGTCATCCCGCCGGCCTCTTCTGCCGTAATGATGCCCTTCCGCAGAGCAGACTCTGCAATCAGGCCGGAATCGATCCCGGCTCCGTCGTCCTCGATGACCAGGATGACCTGGTTGTCCTCGTGGGAGGCAACGACGCGTACGGTTCCGGTCTCGCTTTTGCCGGACTTGCGGCGGATTTCCGGGGTCTCTATGCCGTGATCGACGGCATTGCGCAGCAGATGGATCAGCGGGTCGCCAAGCTCCTCAATGAGCGTCCGGTCCAGCTCCGTCTCTTTGCCTTCAAGGACCAGCTCAACCTGCTTGTCCAGGGAGCCGGACAAGTCCCGGACCATGCGGGGGAGGCGATTGAACAGCTGCTCTATCGGCAGCATCCGCACCTTAATCATGCTCTCCTGCAGCTCGCCTGTAATCATAGCCAGATGGTCGGCAAGCTGGCCGAGCTCCTCTGTCAGATCATTGGTTCCGTACTGCTGGTGGAATCTGCGGTTCAGCAGATGGAACCGGGTCTGGTCGATGACCAGCTCACCCGCCAGGTTCATCAGCTTCTCCAGACGCTCCACCTGGACGCGGATCGTTTGCGGTTTGGTTTTGTCAGAGGCAGGCGGCAGAGATTCGGGTACCTCCGGGAGCTCCCGGCTTCCCGTCTCCGGATGGGGCGGTCTCACGAATTCACCGGGACGCGGAGAATCGTTCAGCACTTCTTCTATGTATATACGATCAACATCCATAATGGATAAGATCTCCTGACGGAGCTCCCCGATATCAAACTTGGGTGACAGCAACCAGGAAGCCTCGTCAATCCGGCTGTCGTGGTCCTCTATCGCTTCCAGCTCCGGCTTCATGCGCAGGACTGCAGCGACACTCCGCAGCTTGGCATCGATCAGGTGAAGGCGGGGCAGCTTCATCTCACAGCCTGGAGAGAGCCACACATGCACCCAGAACAGCTGGAGGGGCAGTTCGGTCTGACTTGTCTGCTCAGCAGAGACTGTATTCTCTGGCTTGTGCAGTTCCTTCGCTGCGAATGCACTTAAACGCTGAACCAGATTGGACACATCTGTGGTCTCTTGATCCGTAGCAGCGATCTCGCTCTGCAGTACACGCATGCTATCCAGCGCTTCGAAGAACAGGTGGATCAGCTCCGGTGTGACCCCACGTTCCCCGCCCCGCATCTGATGAAGCAGATGCTCCAGATGATGCGTGACCTCCTTCAGCCCGTTGTAGCCCATAGAGGCCGAGGAGCCCTTAAGGGTATGGGCCGCCCGGAAGAACTGCTGAATGCCGTCTTCTGTCTCCCCGGCCTGCTCCAGTCTGAGCACCTCATCCTCGATCAGCTGCAGCTGGTCCTCCAGCTCCTCCAGAAAAATCCCTCGGTATTCCGATAAATCAACCATGGTTCTCCTTCTCTCCGTGTAGCCTTTGTTTAGTCGCGCAGCAGGATCTCATCCAGCCGAAGAATGCCGACCAGCCCGGAAGAAGAGAAGCCTACTCCGTTGAAGAAGGAGCCGCTGATTCCGGAGATGCTGCCCTGTGCAGGCTGAATATCGCTGAAGGTCGTCACTTTATTCACGTTGTCGACAATGACGCCCAGGGATTCCTCCTGGTGATGGACCACCAGAATACGTGTGTGTTTGGTCGGCTCCACTTCCTCCATCTGGAGCAGCACTCTAAGGCTGAGCACGGGCACAATTTTTCCCCTGAGATTGATAATGCCCTTAACATAGTGACGGCTGCTGGGGATCTCTGTTATTTCCTGCATTCTTATAATTTCATGGACATCTGAGATCGGGATTGCGTAATGCTCGTGTTCTATCCCGAATTCAACATATTGTTTCTGCAAAACGGTCTCCATAGTTACCCTCCGGCTTCTCATAGTACTTAGCTGGCCCGCAGCTGCTATTCTGTCTTACGTCTCCCTTCTGAGTTCTTCGCGTTATCTTCTGCTGATCTTGTGTGTTCCTGTCTTTAGTCATCCTTGTGTGATAATGGGACAAAATACCACAAAAATGTCGTACAATATCACTTATGCGACATGTCTAATCCTGAGGAGTGATGAAAAAAGAATGAGTCAGACCGAATTTAGCCGTACGGCGCTCAGCTTGGTGCACCCGGAAGAGGGCTACCTAAGCGATGATCAGATTGTTCAGATGTTTATGGCTACCTGCTGTACGAATGTTAATACAGGTCGAAATTATAAGCGGGCGATTGCTGATTTCCGCAGATTTATTGCAGGCACCTCTTTGCGGGCAGTGAGCTGGAGGGAGATTGAGGCGTATAAGATTTTCCTGACGCAGGGGGGCTACAGCTATCAGAGGCAGCTGGCACCGGCAAGCATAGCGGCATTCCTTGCGCCGTTGAAGTCTTTTTATAAATGGGGGAGTGACCAGCACATAGGGATCTTTGCAGTGAATCCGACCTCCTCGGTGCGCATCCCCAAAATAACCGTGACCAGCCGCAAAAACTTCCTGACCAAACGGGAGGTGGGAGAATTACTGAATGTACTGGAGAAGCAGGGACTGCGCAATTATCTGATCGGGCTGACGCTGGTGGTGCTGGGTCTGCGGGTATCGGAGCTGACAGCAATGAAGTGGGGAGACTTCCATAATGATCTGCTGGAGACCTCGGTCTGGCTGACCGTGGAGAACGGCAAGGGGGGCAAGCCCAGAGAAATCAAGGTTCCGCCGACCCTCTGGCAGCTGTACTCCAAGTTGTCTGATACCCTGCCAAGGAAGGAAGAGCTAACTCCGGAGCAGAGGATGTTTCCGTTATCTTCACGGCAGGTGGAACGGATTATTAAGAACGCCGGAGCCGCCAGCACGATTGAGAAAAAGCTGACACCGCACTGGCTGCGGCATACGAATGCCACACTGGCCCTCCTGCAGGGAGCGTCACTTCAGCAGGTTCAGGAATCGCTGGGACATTCCCACATCAATACCACCCAGCGGTATCTCCACACCGTTCAGCAGATTCAAAAGGCTGCCCCGGATTTTGTAGAGGACAGCCTGCGTACGTTTATTCAATAGATTGAATTCGACAAAAATTGCAAAGACACGAAATGAACATTATTGTGGAAGCGGAGGGGCTGATCCGGCGAAGTTTCTATACAGAAGTTAGGAAATGACCTATAATAAACGCATTGCTGCTTAATTATGCGCAAGTATGCATAGTTTCTCTTGTTTTGCTCCAAAAAAGTCGCATAAGTGATATTGTACGACAAAAAACGTCAAAGTATACATACTGACTTAACTTCAAGTGGTTTATTGCACTCAAATCCGGCACTTGTGCCGTAAATCCCGCATATGCCCAATAGAAAGTTTAGACTCCGCCCATGCGCGGGGTTTTTTTGTATGGATACCGAAATCATAAAAATAGCAGACGTTTTCTATTGACAGTGAAAAGCACAGGTCATATACTGTGTATATAGATATATACAGTAAGCACACATAGATACACAGTGAAGTTGGCTGATCTGCCACCGACGGACTTTCAAGACAAATAAAGCGAGGTTAGAAGTTATGACAACATTCAAGCAAGCATGGGTCATCGTACGCAGCGAATTCCACGGTGACCGCTGGAAGCTGCTGTGGGCACTGCTGTTCTCGCTCCTGTTCATGGGATATTTTGCTGCACTGTCAGGAATGGTCATCGACGATACGCTGACAGGACATGATAAGCAGCTGCTCAGCGATGTTCTGATGGTTACCATGATGCTTATGCTCACGATCACCTTCTCCCGGCGGACAATGAAGTATATCTCAGAGGATTCCTACACCCGGATGCTGGCGTATATGCGGGCGTTGCCGGTACCTGTAGCCGCTGTTCTCTGTAAAAGAAAGCTGGACACCCTGCTCGCCATTGTTATGAATAGCACGCTGTACTTCGGCCTGATCTACTTGCTCAGCCCCGGAATACGTACCGAGCTGCCGCCTGCTGCGTATCTGGCCTTCTCCCTCACTTGGATCGGTTACAGTCTGATGGTCACAGGCATGTATATTATGATTGAGTTCTCGGTCAGCGGTGTAGTCTACTTCTGGACCATCTCCGCCATCATGCTGCTGGCGCTGGGCGTGTCCGGTCTGGTCTATCTGGCTGGAGGCAATATACTGCTCGCCACGGTCGCTGTATCCAAGGAGTGGGGCCTATTATCTCCCCTGATGTGGGGAACGCTGGTACTTGGCGTGTTATCGGTTCAATTATTCTCCAAATGGACGATTCACCGGCTGAAGAGCCGTGATCTCGTATGAGACGGGGCAAGGCGTTCATCCGGGGACCGGGCCTGGAAGGCAGGTGTAAATGATGTGGATACCTATACAAATTAATGAGAACAGCGCAGAGCCGCTGTACCATCAGATTGAGACGCAGCTCAGAGCGCTGATTATCTCAGGTGCGATTACAGAAGGGACGCTGCTTCCTTCCATCCGCGAATTCGCGGGTGAGCTGAAGTGCAGTGTCATTACGGTCCGCCGTGTCTATCAGGATCTGGAGAACGAAGGGCTGCTGCGTACCCGGCAAGGGACGGGCACCTTCGTGTCCCATATCGGTACCGGGGCCATGGAGGACTATAAGCAGGAGACCGTCCGCAAGGCGCTGGAGAGTGCCGTGGAGGCGGGACTATCCGTCCAATGCAGCGAAGAGGAACTGACCAGGCTGTTCACAGAGATTGTGAAGAGCAAATACAGGAAGCAGGCAGAAAGAGGGGGAAGCTGATGGGCCAGCAAGCTATAGAACTGCGGGATGTTTGCAAGAAGCGGCGGAACAAAACCATCGGGCCGATGAATCTCCGGCTGCCGCAAGGATATATTACAGCGCTGGTGGGCCAGAACGGCGCGGGCAAAAGCACGCTGCTGAATATGCTCCTGCAGCTGATTTTGCCGGATGAAGGGGAGATCCGCTGGTATGAAGAGACTTACCGCGGCGTGCTGCCGATGAAGCTCCGGCAGACCATCGCTTACGTGCCGGAGATGCCCCAGCCTGAGGAGAACTTCTGGACGCCTGTTGAGGCGGCTGCCTTCCGCAGCCACTGGTATCCTTCCTGGGACCAGAGCTATTTCGAGGAGCTGATCCAGAGGTTTGAAGTGCCGCAGAATGCCAGGCTGGGTAAAGTATCCAAGGGGGAGCGCCGCAAGTTCGAGCTTGCCGCGGCCCTTGCGGCGAAGCCCCGGCTGCTGCTGCTGGATGAGCCGTCTTCGGGCTTGGACCCATTTGCATGGAAGACCATGATTGATACGCTGCAGAACTACATGGAGGAGCACGAGGCGACGATTGTCATCTCGACCCATATTGTGGATGAGGTGCGGCGGCTGGCCGATTACATCGTGCTGATGCACCAGGGGCAGCTGCTGGGAATGGCCGAGAAGGACAGCCTGTTCGGCTCATGGACTGAGATATGGGTTCAAGTCGAAGGGGCGCAGGAGCTGGAGGAGCTGGCAGCCGAGCTGCCTCAGGCGCTGGAGCTGAAGCTCGAGACGCCGGGTGTGGCTTCCTTTTTAACCCAGCCAATTTATCTGTATGAGAAACGCATTCACGATTTGGGCGTAAAGGTAATCAAGAGCCGCAGCCTGGAGCTGGATGAAATCCTAAGCTTATGGACCCGGGGACATCGTCCGGTTCTGATCGACCAGAAGAGAGGGGAATAAGAATGGAAGCATTGCAGTTGAAGCAGGTAGTGAAGCAGTACGGTGAGAAGACAGCCGTCAACGGAATCAGTCTAAAGGTAGAGCAAGGCGAGATTTACGGTCTGCTGGGTGCCAACGGTGCCGGCAAAACAACGACCATGCGCATGGTGCTCGGCCTGATCTATCCCGACGAAGGGAGCATCCTCTATAACGGCAAGCCGTATAGTAAGGAACTTCAGCATCTGACCGGCTATCTCCCGGAGGAGCGCGGGCTGTACCCGAAGGTCAAGGTCAGCGACCAGATTATCTATCTGGCCCGGCTGCGCGGGATGGCTGCCAGTGAGGCGGATAAGAGCCTGAAGTACTGGCTGGAGCGGTTCGATGTTCCGGAATACTACAATAAGCGGATTGAAGAGCTGTCCAAGGGGAACCAGCAGAAAATGGGCTTCGTTGCTGCCGTGGTCCACAAGCCGGAGATCCTCATTCTGGATGAAGCCTTCAGCGGACTTGATCCGGTCAATGTGGAGCTGCTGAAGGATACGGTCAAAGAGCTGCGGGATCAGGGAACCAGTATTCTGTTCTCCACACACCGCATGGAGCATGTCGAGGAATTATGCCGCAACATCACGATTCTTGACCGCTCGAACACCGTAGTTCAGGGAGATATCCGTGAGATCAAGAAGGGGTATCCGCGGGAGCATGTCGTGCTGCGCACCGCCGGGGAAGTGAACGGGCTGGCGGAGATTGCCGGTGTTACCGGAGTGGAGCGGCAGGAGCGCGGATATGTGTTGACCATCACTGACCTGGGAGCGGCACAGCGCATTCTGCAGCTGGCTATGGCTCAGGGCGAGGTCGAGCACTTCGAGATTAAGGAACCGACGCTAAACCAAATCTTTATCAGAGCGGTGGGTGAATCCAATGAATAAAATGGCAACCATTATCGGCTTTACATTTAAGAACAAGGTAAGAACGAAATCCTTCATGATTACCACCCTGATTCTGGTGCTTCTGCTCAGTATCGGGATGAATATTCCCTATTTTATCAAGGTATTCCAAGGAGAAGATGGGGCCAAGGACGCTACACAGATTGGAGTTGTTGCCGAGCAGGGCTTCCGGCCTGCCGAGCTGTTACTCGCTTATACTCCGCCGGCTGAGGCCGAAGATAAAGTCGTATTTACCGCTTATCCTTCCGCTGAGGATGCTGCGCTGAAGCAGGGGCTGGAGGATGAGAAGATCGAGGGATATCTCACCTTTGCCACAGAGGGAACGGAAGGCGTGCCTCCGGTAACGTATCACAGCAAGGACGGAGACATCAGCAGCAAGCTGAGAACGAATCTGCAAGCTGCCTTGCAGCAGGTGAATACCGGGCTGATTGTCGGCGATAAGCTGACCGAGAGCCAGGTGGCGGCAATCTTCGCTCCGGTGTCGATTGATACCGCACAGCTCAGTACGGACGGGGCGGCAGGTGACGCAGACCAAGTTCGGGATAAACCGCCCATTAACTATGTTGTGGTCTATATCCTGCTGATTCTGTTCTTCATGTCGGTGATGATGACCGGCAACATGATTTCAGCCGAGATTACCTCGGAGAAAAGCTCGCGCATTATGGAGATTCTCATCACCAGCGCTTCGCCACTCACCCAGATGTTCGGCAAGGTCATCGGAATCTTCCTCGTCGGCCTGATGCAGATCGCCATTATCTCGGCTGCCATCGCCGTCAACCTGATGCTGCCGCATAATTCCACGATCCTGAGCGATTTCGATCTGAATCTGGGACAGCTTAATGTAAGCATGATCGTCTATGGCTTCATCCTGTATATCCTGGGCTACTTCCTATACGCCCTGATGTACGCCGCTGTAGGTTCAATTGTCAGCCGGACAGAGGATCTGGGACAGGCCGTGATGCCGGTCATGATGCTGGGCTTCGTCAGCTTCTACCTGCCGCTGTTCAGTATCTCGAACCCGGATACCCTGCTGGTGAAGGTCGCCAGCTTCGTGCCGTTCACCTCTTCGCTCAGCCTGCTGCTGCGGATCGGGGTCGGGGAGGTCGCCTTCTGGGAGATCATGGTCTCGCTGGCGATCCTGTTGGCGACAACCTTCCTCTTCGGCTGGCTCGCCGCCAAGATCTACCGCACCGGCGTCCTGATGTACGGCAAGCGCCCTAGCATCAAGGAGATCAGAAAAGCGATGAAGGCTTATAAAATCTAGGATTGTATTTAAAATAAAACTATACTAAGGAGTGTTTCATATGATTAAAAAACAATTCAAAAATCAACAGGTGTCTACGTTGTTTCTGGCCTCAATTGCAGCCATTGCTGCGAGCCAGTTCATTCAGCCTAACGGAAGCAATGTGATGGATTTCTCGCAAGGCTTGCTGTTAGGGATGGGCCTGGTAGGGATGATGATGACGATTGTGACCCTGGGTAAATCTAAGAAACGCAGCGAATAAGACGAAGCTATAGCCATGATATATAAAGCGCGCAACAACAAAACACCCATCCGCCCCATAAAGGCAGATGGGTGTTTGCTATACACCATTATTTTTACGAAAGTCAGAAGGGTTAACTCCCGTCCATCTTTTGAATTGTCTGCTGAAGTGGGAGAGGTTCTTGTAGCCTAGACGGTTTGAAATCTCATTTAAAGATATTCTGGGCTGCTGGAGTAATATTTTGGCTTCCTGCAGCTTTAAGTCTGACAGATAGGTACGGGGCGACATTTTATATATTTTTTGAAATACCTCTAATCCGTAGTTGGGGCTGATCCCAAGCGCAGCGATGATGGGCTGGATGTGAAGGGTGTAATCTGAATTTCCCTGGGTGCAATTTTTCTTGAAAGCCCGCTTGATGGCTTCGGCAATTTCTTTGGCGTATTTCGCAGTGGTCATGGACTGCTTAGCACGTATCTCCGTCTGGACCGGCTGGATATCTATCAGCACCTCCAATAATTCGAATAGGACCATTTGTGCTTTTAGCTTCGCTTTGGTGAACGACAGCTCAGGCTCATGCAGAATATCTATCCATTTTTGAAGGCACTTTTTCAGCTTAGGATGATACGAACTGGAGGGCGTATAGACCCAGTCGCAGTTTTTCATGATTTGCATCCGCAAGGAGGGCTCGTCTATATCGAAATGAGCACAAAAATAAGTCATCGATGCAGCGGAAATGCATTTATTCGTATGCTCGAACCCGGGCGGAATCAGCAGAATATCATCACGGTTTACAACGAATTGTTCATAATCCATCCTTGTCTCCTGAGTCCCATCCAGCACAATTAGAATCTCAAAGGCATGGTGGGATTCTGTCGTCATGCTCCAATCGGCAGGAACGGTCTGTGTATGTGCGCCAAAAAAGCGTATATTCCAATCAATGCGCGGCAACAGCAGCGTCTGTGCACCTGTGAGATAGCTATTCATCTGTTCCAATTTGCAGCACCTGCCTTTGATTTGGGTAAATCTAGCCGTAATCATCCCATCGCATAAGGACGTTACTAGTTATTATAATATACATAGACAACAGGAAAAGGGTAAATAATATGGCTAAACAGCGAAGGGAAGCAAATCAATGACGAAGATTAATAATCCTATAATCCCTGGAATGGCACCAGATCCCTCTATTATTAGAGTAGATGATGTGTATTATATTGCGACATCTACGTTTCATTGGAATCCCGGCATTCAAATTTTCAAGTCAAACGATTTAGCGGATTGGGAGTTGACGGCCTTTGCCCTGAATAAAGGGGAAGTGAATCTAAGAGGCACAAATACTCCAGCCGGGATCTGGGCCCCGCATCTCTCCTACGATTCCAGGACGAACCGGTACTGGTTAGCCTATTCACATATGTTAAACATGGCAGGCCGTGAATTTAACTCGGATTCCTATGCCATGTGGGCAGAAGATATCCAGGGACCCTGGTCGGAGCCCATCTATCTGACATCCATCGGTTTCGATCCGGCGCTCTTTCATGATGAAGACGGCAAACACTATGTGTCCATTCTTGAATGGGAGACCCGTGAAGGGTATCAGGCGCCTGGACATATTGTGATCGCTGAATTTGATTTGAATGTGGGGAAGATCGCTGGACAATGGCACCGGGTGACGCAAGGCTTCACCAGCCGCGGCTGTGCGGAAGCACCGCAGATCTATAAATATAGAGATATGTACTATCTGCTATTAGCAGCTGGCGGAACGGGTTATGCTCATGGTGTGGAGCTGGGACGTTCGGAGAATATTTTTGGCCCCTATGAAGCGCATCCGTCGGGAGAGCCTATTATCACTTCCTCGCCGCGTCATCTATTCTCACTGGGCAATCCGGATGCCGGGCATTTTGAGATGTATAATCCAGGTTCAATCATGCAAAAAGCAGGTCACGGCTCATTAGTTCAAACCCAAACAGGCGAATGGTACATTGCCCATTTAATGTCACGGCCTGTGGAAGGAACGCTTTTAAACCCATTAGGCCGTGAAACCTCTATACAGAAAATGCATTGGACAGAGGACGGCTGGCTGGAAATGAAGGACGGATCGAATGTAGCCAAAATGGAGGTTGAGGGGTTAACAGGTGTTGAACTAGAGGGGGACAGACTCTCTCATGACGTATTTGATGATTTTAACCGGGAGCACTATGATCTTCACTTTCTGACTCCATACCGGGACCAGCAAGCAGCATGGGTGAATACGGTTGAACGTCCCGGTTACTTGCGCATTCATGGAGAGAATTCTTTCTTCTCGCAGATCAATCCGGCGATGTTGGCCACACGTGCTACCTCCCTTCATTATGAAGTTCAGACCAAGGTGGAGTTTCATCCCGATCATTACTCGGAAACGGCGGGGATGGGGCTATACTATGATTCGAATAATTGGCTGTACGTTCACTTGACCCACTCCGAATCAAAGGGCACTGTTCTATCTGTGCTGCAGGCCAAGCTGGGGGAACGCACCGAGCGGGTCCACCATTACATTCCAGTCCCTGAAGACACAGCGGAGCTCAAGCTGATCTACCACTCAGGCATCGCGAGTATCCTTTACCGCTTGGGGGATAACGGGGATTGGCAAGCTTTTGTAGAGAATATCGATGCTCTCTATCTGTCGGATGAAGGCGTGAACGGGGAGCCGGGGGAGATCGGCGGATTTACAGGCTTGTTCAATTTCATCGGTTCTGTTGATGCCCACCAGCATGACTCCTTCGCTGATTTCGAGTACTATAGAGTGAAGAATTACTAACAGGAGTGGTGAATGGTTGTGAAGAAAAGCAGACAAACCCCAATGCTGGTTGGGGCCTCTATCCTGCTCATTATTGTCAGCAGCTTGATCCCCTCGGATCAGTCGACATGGCTGGGGGCGTTACAGACCCTAATGCTGGGAGCCGGATTACTCGGCTGCTGTATGGCTTTTTGGCGGTTTGCCAAGGGCGGCAAGGGTGGTAAGAGCGGGAAAGGCAAGAGCTGAGTTCTATGTACTGAACAGTTGGCGGAGACAGGATCGGTTCATGGGATGGTTGAGCTATGAAAGGTGAGCCAGGCACAGTATGGGTGCGTGATGGCGCTGAGAGTCAAGGACTAAGTCGCGGCGGATGCTGCGGCTTTTTTTGATATGCTGTGGGGTCCCGCAAAGTACCTCAGTCATCATCGAAGCCAGAGCCCCATTTTGAGGGGCGGATTTTGTTTTGTAGGCGGACTCAGAGGCCTTTATTTTGTGAAAAAGACCGATTATCTCCCCGTTGCGGACTGAGAGGACGTTAACGGGCTGTTTGGAGCGCCAAATGAGGCAGAATGGGTTAATTAAGCGCCTCTCAGTCCGCATGGACTTCAGAACAGTCTCATTTGCCGAAATAGCGGATTTGTAGTCCGCAGCCCGCCCGCCACATCAGACTCCTTCTGCCGCATCCGTATCCTGATTCCGCCACATCAGACTCCTTCTGCCGCATCCGTATCCTAATTCCGCCACAGCCAACTCGTTCCGCCGCACTCATTCCTGTATCCCACGAATCCCGCGTTATTCCCAGTCTCATCCCGCCGAAGGGCGGTGGACCGCAGGCAAGGCCGAATGTGCGGCTGCCATCTGTTCGCGTATTCCTCTAAGCCGGGCCTTCAGCTCGGGGATGCTGCACTCCAGGATCTGGCTGATGTCGGGCAAGGGGAGCTGGATGCCGTACCATAAGGCACTGGCAACGTGATCGTCCCAGTTGAGCACAGAAGCGGAGCGGCTATGGTTCCGCGCGAGCGCGGCACATTGGCGGATGCACTCTCTGTAAGCAGACGCAGCAGCGCTGTCTCCAGTGAGGCTGCCCTTCAGCCACAGTGGATGGAGGGCAGCGAAGGTGGCGGTGGTTGCTTGTTCGGCGCGGGCGCCTTTGTCCAGCAGCAGGCAGCTAAGCGCATAGACGGGACCGCTATATTGCTGGGTGTAGTGGTTGAACCCGGCAGCAGCTGTCAGTTTGGGCGGTAAGGGGTCAGGCATGTGGTCACGTTCCTTTCAGAATCTATACTGTGCAGTTCATTCCAGCGCGCAAAAAACCGCAGGCAGAGGAGGACCTCTGCCTGCGGTTGTGGGTAACAGGGCGTAAGACGCCTGGCACAAAAGCTTGGCGGATCAGGACTCTCTCCTTACGCTTACGAGGTTAGCTGTCGGATTCGGACGGTGAGAGTCGCCCTACCTGCCGGAGACCTGCGCGTGGCATTCTCCTTCGGATTCACCCCAAGTCGGCCTGACGGCCGGATGGTTCCCCCGTTTTCCACATGACGGAAATTCAGCGTGCATGCATATGCTCATTTTCATGAATGCATTCATTTGCTTTCAACACGAATCATACTCTCTTCGGAGGGGGTTTGTAAAAATGGAAAAGAGTGCTATTCGCCTTGTTTTCAGCAAATGCCTGAATAGCTGCGCATAGGAAAGCCAAAACACCTATATGTAGCAGATTATCCGCCATTTATCTCGCTCAAGCGCTGTTTTTTATTTTTGGCAGACGGCGGTGGGGATGAAGGCCCCTTGTATTAGACTACCACCACAGCGGAACCTTCTGATTCTTCCAGGCAATAATCCGCTTCACCTCACGAACGGCTCCTGTTGTAATCTCATAGCCGCTACGCTCGGTGGCATGAAGGTCCAGGAAATGCAGCATCCCTCCATAAGTCCCCACGGCCAGCAATGTCTCATCCGCATTGACAGCTAAGCCTGATATAGTGCTTCCGGCATAATAACGCCACAGCTCCCGCCCCTCTAGGTCAATGAGCGTCAAGTAGCCATAGGCGTCGCCAATGACAACACCGTCCTTCAGCGCTGCCGCCGCATATACCCGGGCCTCCTCGTTGACAAGCGGATATTCCTGATCTGGCAGAAGCTTGCCTGCTTCCGCATCTTCAAGGGACACGGCGAGGGTAACGCCATTATAGAAGTGGCAGGCATTGTACCATACGCTATGCTGGTCCTTCGTAAATATAGTATAGTGCGGGTAGCTCGATTCCGGATTGAATAAGTGAACCTGTCCTGAAGTTGTGTCATATAAAAGATGGTCGCTGCCCTGGCTGCCGTAGGCAATCCATCTTCCGTCCGGTGAGACGGCACCATGCGGCATGTCAATTTCAATATGCTCCATCTCATCTGCTTTATATTCTTCGAGATCAGGATGCAGCAGCTTCACCTCCCAGGGCTTATCCAGCGCTTGCTGGACCAGGAAAATTCCCTGGCTCGTAACAAGCAATAACGCCCCGCCCCCGTTAAAAGGAATGATCTCCTCCAAGGGTAACTCCTGGTCCAGGCTGTCTAAGTTCAAAACAGTAAAGTCCGGGTCCAGCGCTTGAATCGTTCCATTTAGCTCACGCCATGAAAGCTCGGCAACGACCTCTCCCTGCAACTCGCTGTTCATGGATTGCATAATGGTAATGCCTTGAGTTCCGGCGAGCGCATAGAACTGATTATCAGGAGATGCCCCAACCAGGCTAAACTCGTCGAATACGGAAATAACATCCTTATACACAGCCACAACTGCATTCTTCTCCCAGGGTGAGCCTATGCTGAACACCACAGCATCATCACTGATGAAATGGATACCGCGAACCGCCTGCATCTCCTTCTGAAAGTGGCCGGAGAGCGGCCACGTTGCCGCCGGCAATTGCGCCCGCAGCTCAGCAATTTCACCATGCTCATTAGCTCCCCGAATCATCTTATAGATTGTGGCGGCGAGGGCCCCGCGTGTATCCTCTACGGGTTCATCTCCCGCCTTGTCCCAGCCTTCAGTCAGTCCCTTATGTACGAATTGATTGACGTCGCTCGCATAACGCTGTCCTTCTTCACGCCATTTGGCGGCCTGCTCATCTTGTAGCCAGTTCAATTAATCAGTCCTCCTGTTCCTCCAGATATATATAAATATACATATTTTACATCAATGAATCGCAAAAAAAAGGTGCTGCTCCTGTTGAGAGGACAGCACCTTTGTGTATATTACAGAACAGCAGCATCCATAAGCTCCTGGAGCTCAGGAAGATTGAAGCCCTTGACTGCCCGGTCCCCGGATACGGTGACCGGAATGCCCATGAAGCCCAGCTTCTCCACTTCCTCCTGATAGACGGAGCTTGTCATCACATCCCGCACCTCGAAGGGAATGCCTTTGCTCTCCAGCAGCTGCTTGACCTGATTGCATTCGCTGCAACCGGAGGTCGAGTAGACAATTACGTTCCCGCTCATTGTTCCACTGCTTCCTTTATCGCTTTTTGGGTAATCTTCCAGTGTGAGGTGTTCCAGCGGACTTGGCTGTCCTCCAGCAGGAAGATTTGCGGGGATTCATGCTTGATTCCGAAATCCTCAGCAATCTGATTGGAGACAGGACGGTCTTCGATTACATGGACAACGGCGGCAGGAGTATCTGAATGCTGTGCATAGGCCTGGAATTCCTCGTTGGCCTTGGCGCTGATCGGGCAGGTGGTGCTGTGCTTGAAGAGCAGTTTTTTGCCAGGCTGCCCGATATATTGCTGTAATTCTTCCTTAGTGTGAATTTGTTGAATAGACATCGGAGGATCACCTTCCTGGGTAAGAGTTAATGAAACCTGTTGTCAACAATTGTGTTGTTAACAACTATTAATCTTGATTGTAGCATAGTTCAAAATTAAAGCAAAAATAAAGTTCAGCTTAGCCCGCCCCTCCCTTGCAGGATGTTGTTAACGGCCTCAGGCCATGCTAATGTGAGAGGGATGAACCTAGGCTCGGTGCATAATCATGCAGATATGAGGGGGGAGCTCATGAAAAGGGTTGCTTGTGTTACCGGTGCTGACCGTGGACTGGGATTGTGCCTCGTTCGATCTCTTTTGGAGAGTAAGTACATGGTGTTTGCCGGACAGTATTTGCCGGACCTTGCGCTACTTGAAGCTTTGAAAGCGCAATACCCGGATAGCCTGAGGATGGTCCCTCTTGATATCGGCAATGCAGGGAGCGTAAAGGAGGCGGCACGGAGTATTGCCGGAAGTACAGGGCACCTTGATATGATAGTCAATAACGCGGGGATTATCCACCGGTCGGATGATGCAACGGTGCTCGTGGATATGGATGATGAAGCGATGGCGGAGATCTATAACGTGAACACGCTGGGTGCGCTGAGGGTAAGTAATGCATTAATGGGCTTACTGCTGCAAGGCCGCCAGCGTCTGGTGGTTAATATCTCGTCGGAGGCCGGAAGCATCGGACGGAACAAGCGGATCAATATGTATGGCTATTGTATGTCCAAGGCCGCGCTTAATATGCAGTCTTCGCTGCTGCACAATCATCTGCGTGCGATGGGCGGACAAGTGCTGGTCTTCCATCCCGGCTGGCTACAGACCTATATGAACGGGGAGAAGGATGCGCAGGCGTCTGTAACTCCTGAAGAATCAGCAGGCAAGATTATGACGATCGTTCATAACCATAAGATGTATCTGGCTGAAGAACCGGCTTATATCGATCTGGACGGCAATCTCTGGCCCTGGTGATACGAACATTCAGACAGGCTATCTTGGCAAAAGAGAGGTGTGTACATCATGTCTTCATACAAAGCACTGGCGTTCGGCAGCTATACCGAAGTGAAGTATCATCCCTTCGAGGGAGTGGACCGTGAACTGGAGCAGCTCCTTGAGCCTGAGCTCCAGGTGGTCTCTACGGAGGATTATGGACGGATGAACCGGGCAGAGCTGGCAGAGTGCAGCCTGGTGATCTCCTATACGGAGTTCTCCGAGGAGCAGATACCCCCTGCACAGAGCGGGGCCCTGCTTGCTTATGTGGCTGGCGGCGGCGGGCTGCTTGTCGTGCACAACGGCATATCCCTGCAGCGCAATCAGGAGCTTGGGGCGATGCTTGGTGCCCGGTTCACCCACCATCCGGCATTCTCAGCGCTGCAGATGAAGGTGGCAACGCCGGAGCACTCGATTATGCAGGGGGTCTCTGATTTTGTGATAGAGGACGAGCCTTACTATTTCGAGCAGCATCCCCACTTCAAGACAACGGTGCTGGCCGAATATCCGCATGACGGGGCGATGAGACCGGCGGCATGGTGCCATCCCTTCGGCGAAGGACGGGTGGTCTATCTGATGCCTGGGCACCATTTGCCTTCCTTCTCCTCAGAGCCGCTGCGCCGGATGATCCGCAGAGGCGGATTGTGGGCTGCCGGAATGCTATAGTGCGTGTCGTTAACGGTAAAAGGCAGGATACCGCTTGGATAACATGCGGCGTCCTGCCTTTGTGTATATGATGTATGGGATGATCAGCTATGATGCCTTATTTCAGGGGTTCAGCATCAGCAACAGGGATGACCTCGTTCTGATGAAGAGCCTCCAGTACCTCTGCCCGCAGCGCACCGGTGAAGGCGGCCCAGACTTTTTTGCCGACATCCAGTTCTTCGCGTCCAATCGATTGCAGCGTCTCCAGCCATACCCGCTTGTCATTAATGAGTCCGAGCTGTTCCTGAATGTCCTTATAGAAGGCTTCATGGGCGTGGAATTTCTGATCCAGCGCAAAAGCAGCCGCATTCGCCGTATACCGCAGTTCCTTAGCGGCGATCCGCAGCTCATGCAGGGCTTCGAAGGCTTCCTGAGATTCGGCTGCCGGACCCTTGAACAGGGTTTTGCAGGCTTTTTTCTTCTGTTCAAAGGCGACTTCAAGCTCACGCATGGCGACATTGGCGTCTTTTTTGGCAGCGAGGGGTTCTAGCCCGGTATTGATAAAAGATGTCCACAGCGCTTCGAGCGCTTGGCCGGACAGCTTGGGCAGTGCCTTCTTCAGCTTCTTGCGCGCGGTCTTCCATGTATCCTTCTGGTGTTCGATTACCGCCTTCAGCAGCTTGGCAGTCTTCTTATCGCCCGCCGCCTTCGCTGCCTTGCGCCGGGCCTCAAATGACCCGATCAGCACATCTGCATCACGGACTCTGCCGAGCTTCTTCTGGGCTTGCTTGAAGCTGTCGTACAAGTCTGCTGTTGCAGTATGGCCCGGATCAAGAATAGACAACAGGGTCAGCAGCTTGCGGCTATTGACTCTGGCCTGATGAATATCCTCATCGTTGAATCCTTTCCGTGCATCCTTGCTGTAGTCCTGAAAATTAATGTACAGCTTATTCATGGCCTGTTCCCATTGCCTGGATTTACTTAGTTGCCTGTCCTTTGCCTGTGGTTCGGTTGTCATGCAGCATCACTCCTAGAGGTTGTCTATAGCATGAGCTTATGCGCGAATCTTATGGCTGGTATATTCTTCTGTACTACATTAAGGATAACGGGTTCGCTCCGCCATTTCAAATTTGTACGGGCATACGCTGGCGGTTGTACGGTGCGGGGAGAGATCGGTTACAATGTGAATAGTTAACGGAGTTAAGATCAGCGCAGGTCTTATAGATAGAAAGGGGAATCAGCATGCAGAGTGAACCTTATGATGTACTGGAGAACGGGGCGGCGGGAAGGCTGCCGGAGCAGATGGTCCTCTTCACACATACCGGCGGTGAGGCTGGGGAAGAAGGGAGAGAGGGGGGGAAAGGAGGAGGGGCATCTGCGGAGGATATGCTGATTCCGTTCGCTTTTGAAGAGGTGCTGTGCCGGGATGTCGGGGCCGGGAGGGTCCCGCCGGTGCTGCATCTCTGGAGCCACCCCGGCGGGGTCGCACTGGGGCTGCGGGACAGCAAGCTGCCCCGCGCAGCAGAGGCGATGCAGGTGCTGGAGCAGCAGGGCATCCGTACGGCAGTCCGCCATTCGGGCGGGGCTGCGGTGCCGCTGGATGCGGGAGTCATCAACGTGTCCCTGCTGCTGCCGAAGCCTGCGGGCAAGCTGGACTTCCACGATGATTTCCGGCTGCTGGCTTCGGTCATTACCGAAGCGGTAGCGGCGGGCTATCCGCAGGCAGCGGCGCAGATCCGGGCGGAGGAAGTCATCGGGTCGTATTGCCCCGGTGACTTCGACCTGGCGATCGGCGGCCGCAAGTTCTGCGGCATCGCCCAGCGCAGACAGAGCAGCGCGTACTTCGTCCACGCGTTCGTGATTGTGTCCGGCTCGGGGCGCGCGCGCGGAGAGCTCGTCCGCCGTTTCTATCAGGATGCAGCGGACGGCGGTGCTTCCCTGGACTATCCGCGCGTGCGGCCGGAGACCATCGGCGCGCTCGCAGAGCTTGGCGGCCCGTCTTCGGCGGCCGAATTCACCGCAGGTATCCGGCAGGCGCTTGCCGGCCGGGGAACCCGCCTGCTGCCTGCGGAGCTGCTGCAGCAGAAGACAGGCTACAGCCTGCGGTACAGCGACCCGCAGGTGCTTGAAGCAGCGCGTATGCTGCGCGAGAGGTACGCCCGCTGAGGCGGGCGGCTTCTGGCGGCAGCTGGTGGCGGGCTGTATGCTGAAAACAGCATACAATGGGCAGGCTGGGGTGCGCGCGGCCCGAATGTAATCGAAAAACCGATCACATTCGGCGTGCCGGAAGCGCGTGGGGCAAATGTAATCGAAAAACCGATCACATTCGGCGTGGCGGAGGCGCGTGGGGCAAATGTAATCGGTTTTTCGATCACATTCGGCTTCCCGGAAGCTCGTGGGGCAAATGTATGCGAAAAACAGCATACAATGGGGAAGTTGGGGTTTGTGCGGCCCGAACGTATGCGGAAAACAGCATACAATGTGCAGGCTGGTGTGCACGCGGCCCGAACGTATGCGGAAAACAGCATACAATGTGCAGGCTGGTGTGCACGCGGCCCGAACGTATGCGGAAAACAGCATACAATGTGCAGGTCGGGGTGCGAGCGGCCCGAATGCATGCTAAAAACAGCATACAATGTACAAGTCGGGGTGCGCATACCACCCCCACCTACATATACAAGTCCGGACGCCGGTCCGCAAAGACCGGGATTTGCTCCCGTACCTCATGGACACGGGCGAGGTCAAGCTCGCCGCAGAGGATCTCTTCGCCGCCGGAGGCTTCGCTCACAATCTCGCCCCACGGGTCGATGATCAGGGAATGCCCGGCGAAGGTATTCGCCGGATCGGCGCCTGCCCGGTTGCAGGCGACCACGTAGCACTGGTTCTCAATCGCCCGGCTGATCAGCAGCGCGCGCCAGTGGGCGAGGCGGGGCAACGGCCATTCGGCGCTGATGAACAGGATCTCGGCCCCTCCCGCCATATGGACCCGGACCCATTCCGGAAACCGGATGTCGTAGCAGATCAGCCCGGCACAGAGAATGCCGTCCAGCGTGAACAGTCCTTTCGCACCGCCGGGCTGGAGGTAGAGATGCTCCTCCATCAGCTTGAACAGATGCAGCTTGCTATACTCGCCCATGCACGCCCCGCTGCGGTTGAAGACATACATACTGTTCGTAATACCGCCGTTCTCCTGCCTGACGGCAATGGAGCCGGCAACGATATTCACGCCGTATTCCCGGGCCAGACCTGACATCAAGGCGCCGGTGGTATGTCCGCGGGGGTCAGCGATTTCGCCCAGCCGGGTCAGATCATATCCTGTTGTCCATAGCTCGGGAAGAATAATGCAGTCCGGCCGTCCAGCGGCAGCCTCGCGAATTTTGCGCCCGGCGGCAGCATAATTTACCTCCGGTTTGCCGAATGCTATATCAAGCTGAATCAGGGCTATTTTCATACAGCAGCCTCCACCAAAAATTATTAGTTGACGGGTCAATGAATTCGGTGTAAAGTATGTTTTGTCGAAAAGGTTTTGCACAATTTACTTGCGTGAGGGGGTTAATCTTGAGCAAAGTTCAGCCGGATGAACATAAGATTTTTCAACTGCTGCAGGCCCTGCACAAAGACATCGGTCCCAAATTCGAGCGCTGCGCCGGCATGACGCCAACCCGCTTCAGGCTGCTGCAAGAGCTGTACCGGACTTCCGAGATCAGTCAGATTGCACTGCAAAAGCTTCTGGAAATCGACGCAGCAGCAGTTACCCGCCATCTGAAGGGACTTGAAGAGAACGGGATGATTGCCCGCCGCAATAATCCATCCGATAACCGGGTGACGCTTGTCTCCCTGACCGGTCAGGGCCGCGATCATATCCATGACTACTGGGAGAGCAAGACTGAGTTCATCAGCGATCTGCTGAAAGGATTCAACGAACAGGAGCGCACGGTGCTCGCAGAGATGCTTACCCGGCTGCGGCATAATATCAATGTACTGTAGCCGTAACCTATAATCAAACCCATAAAGGAGCAATTTCACATGAACACTACCAAAAACAATGATTTCACCAGCATTATTACAGGACGTCGCTCGATCCGCAAATATGATCCATCGGTTAAAATCAGCAAAGAGGAAATGACAGAGATTCTTACAGAAGCTACGCTGGCTCCTTCATCCGTGAATATGCAGCCTTGGCGTTTTGTGATCATCGAAAGTCCGGAAGCGAAAGCCAAGCTGGCTCCTATTGCCAAGTTCAACCAGCTTCAAGTTGAAACCTCTGCAGCCATGATTGCTGTATTCGGTGATTTGAAGAACTTCGATTATGCTGAGGAAATCTTCGGAACTGCAGTAGAACGCGGCCTTATGCCTGCTGAAGTTAAAGAAAGACAAATGGCCGCTCTAGGCCCCCACTTCGCCAATCTGCCGGCCGATATTAACAGAGAGACTGTGATGATTGACGGCGGTCTGGTCTCCATGCAACTGATGCTGGTTGCCCGCGCACACGGATATGACACCAATGCCATCGGCGGATTTGAAAAGGATCAAATTGCTGAAGTGTTCGGTATGGACAAAGAACGCTACATTCCGGTTATGCTGATCTCGATCGGCAAAGCGATGGATGAAGGCTACGCCTCCGTCCGTCTGCCAATCGACAAGATCGCCCAGTGGAAATAAGCCCAAGCCTAACTTAGGAGGAATACGTCAATGTTAATTATCCATGCGCTGCTTCATGTGAATCCTGCACGGGAGGAAGAGTTCCTGGCCACAGCGAAGCCGCTGATTGCTGCCACGCACGAAGAAGAAGGGAACTTGTCCTACGAGCTGTATAAGCATGCAGCAGACGGAAGTCTATATATTATGGTTGAGACCTGGCGTGACCAGGCCGCCGTTGCCGCTCACAACACAAGTCCTCACTTCACCGGCTTCGCCGCCAAAGCGGGCGAGTTCCTGACCGCGCCGCTTGATGTTAAGGTGTACAGCGCTGAGGAATTGAGCAAATAATGGAATCCGGGGATGCCCCGGCAGTCTAATGACTGCTGCGGCATCCTTTTTTTGTTTTGTGGGGGGATTTTGCAAGAGGTTATGCCGTTTATAAAACCTGCAAGCCGGGTATCTTACCTTACCCTGACTTGACTTGTCATTTGCTGGCGATACAAGGCGCGGGAAGAACGAAGGAGATGAAGACAGCATGACAAGTGTACATAACAATCACCGGTTAACCTCAATTCCTGCTGCTGCGGACCAGGACAAGCAGCTCCAGCAGGATCTAATAGACTACGTGAATTATCATATTTCGGGCGGCTCCCTGGCCTCGCTGACCGAAGGCACGGAGGAGGCTGAGCCGGCGTTTGCCCCTCTTTTGCAAAGTGATGCTGCGCGCGCTTACCGCCAGGAATGCGGGGGCGTCATAACGGATATGCAGCAGCTCAGGCAGCTGCCGGGTATAAGCCAGGAATGGCTTGATCAGCTTGCGGATACAGTAGCGGGACTCGATTCCGGCAAGCTCAGAGCCCTGGCCCCGCAGACCACCCGGCATAACCGGGTAGATCCTTATGTGAACGGGCCGCAATGTCTGGACATGCTGCTCGGCGAGATCCGCAAGGCTGAAAGTTATATTCATCTATCCGTGATGCTTTTCTTCAACGACCATTCGGGGAACCTTATCGCGGATGAGCTGCTTCATGCGCTTGAGCGCGGGGTCCAGGTCAGAATCATGGTGAATTATACGGTCACTGCGCTTGGATACGGACAGAATCTGGAGGTGGGGCAATTCTCCGGCATTGCCGGGCGTCTGGAGCAGGCGGGTGCGAAGCTCCTGGATACCTTCCACTCCTATTACGGTGCGGAGGAATGGGCTGCGAAGCGCAAGGTGCTGAAGTCGCAGGGCGTGCCTGAGAGCATCCTTTTTCTGCAGGATAAGGTTCAAGAGGATGTGGAGGTGACCGGACTGAATGTGATTGACCACCGCAAATTCATGATCATAGACGGAATAACTTCCGTTATCGGCAGTCTGAATATCGGGGACCAGTATACCTTTGCCACTCCCATTAAGGAATCCCCGGATCAGCAGGTGGATGGACGCCCGCTAGGTATCCCTGTCAAGGAAGAGGAATGGCATGACGGCTGCTTCCGCATTCAGGGGGCTGTGGCCCAGTCGCTGAACGCTGTTTTTCACTCCAGATGGCTGCTGCTTGGGGGAGATCACTTTGACCTTGCGTCACCCTTCTATCGTCCTGCGGTGGACTATGCGTTCGGGGAGGAGGAGTGTACGCTCTTCGCGAGCTTTCCCGGCAACCCGGTGAATCTGATTCAGCAGTATATTCTGGATGTGATCACCTATGCGGCGGATGAGACTCTTATTGTAAATCCGTATCTGATCGATCAGGCCTTCTGGAACCGGCTGGGTGAGGTGGGGCCGGAGCAAGCCAGCCATCTTGTCATTTGCAATCCGCTGGAGGTTAATGACCATCCGACGAACCGGGCGGCGGTGCGCAGCAATATGTACATCCCCTTTTGTAACGGCGTATCCTTCTATGATTATAGTGCGACAGAACACTTCTCCCACTGGAAAATCATCTACGACCACAGAGCGCAGGCGGTATTTCACGGCTCTTACAATATTAATGAACGGAGTGCCTGCCATGATTATGAGCTGGGCCTGCTGGTGAAGGGCAGAAAGCTCGCGGAGAAGGTGAAGCGCATGATTGATTATGACCTCAGCGTCTCCCGCAAGATCACCGATAAACACGAGTTCTTCAAGCATCCCTGGCTGCATCCCAGCACGTATCTGAATAAAGCAACGCAGAACTACACCTGATATCCTCATCCTACGTCCGGTCATGTATAATGACGTTATACCAATGAACGAAGATGGAGCTAATGAAGATGAACATACACATTCTTGGACAAGGCCCCCGGACCGGGGAAATCAGATTCGCGGCAGCGGAGTGGGGGGAAGCCAGAGCCATCTGGTGCGGGCCGCCTGTACAGACGGGAGAGGTCTGGGAAGCTGAATGGGAGCTGCCGGCGCTGTTCATGAGCTGGGTCGATATTGTGCCGGCTCCGGGCGGTTCTTTCGGCCTGCGTATCGAGGGAGACACGGTTATCCTGACGGGCGTTCTGGAAAATATTGAGGAGGACGGCGCGGGTTATCTGCGGATCGGCCGCGACCTAATTATGTTCGAATGTCTGGGTGAACCCATGGCACTGGGCGGGTTCGTTGAGCTGAGGACCCGTGAAGCGAGGCTGTATCCCGTGAATCTGTAAGGGCCGCAGGCCCCCCGGCTTACGAACGATTTCCTGCCCCGGCATAGCCACCTTCAGGCAAATGCGCTAATATATATAGATTGAAACAAGTAACAGCATAAGGAGCAGAAGTCTGATGAACAGCGATATTCAACAATTTAAGACGGAATTCTTCAAGGCGCTGGCTCACCCGATGCGAATTCGGATTCTGGAGCTGCTTAGCGAAGGCGAGAAGAATGTGAACGAGCTGCAGGCGATCCTGGGCTCCGAGGGCTCTGCGGTATCCCAGCAGCTGGCCGTCCTCCGGGCCAAAAATGTGGTCACCAGCGTCAAGGAAGGGACCACTGTCATCTATGCTCTCCGTGATCCTCTGATCAAGGAGCTTCTGGCTGTAGCCAGACAGATTTTCGACAATCATCTGGTGAGTACCATTTCCCTGCTTGAAGGCATCCGCAGCGAATAACCCCGGCTTCCGGGGGCGGATTACCCCGTTGACAAGAGCAGCGGGCAGGAGTAATGTGGGTATTATATTCAAATAATCAGATATTCAGAGAAAAGAAGGTTATAGGATGACAGGGTGGGGCCGATTCAAAGGCTATAACATTGCTTCGCTGCGCAAAGATATCATTTCAGGGACAATCGTCGGCGTTATTGCCATCCCGCTCGGGATGGCATTTGCTATTGCTTCCGGTGTGAAGCCGGAGTACGGAATTTATACAACCATTGTGGCCGGAATACTGATTTCCTTATTCGGCGGGTCCAGATTTCAGATTGGCGGGCCTACGGGTGCATTCATTCCTATTTTGTTCGCTATTGCCATGCAGTACGGGTATGAGAATCTGCTGATTGCCGGAATGATGGCCGGGGTGATTCTTGTCTTGATGGGTGTTCTGCGGCTGGGGGTATTGATTAAGTTCATTCCGAAGCCGGTGACGATCGGCTTCACGGCCGGGATTGCCGTTATTATTTTCAGCGGGCAGATTGCGAACTTCCTTGGCCTGAGGGATATGAAGCGGCATGAGAGCTTTATCGACAATATGAAGGAGATCGGTGCGCATCTCGCGACCATCAATCTGTACAGTATTCTGACTGCGGGGATATGCCTCGCCGTAGTGGTGCTGGGGTTGCGGTTTGCCCCGAAGGTGCCGGGTTCTCTGTTCGGACTGTTGTGTGCCACGGTTATCGCTGCCCTGTTCTTCAGCGGCAAGGTGACGACCATCGGCTCTGCCTACGGAGATATTCCGAATACACTCCCTAGCTTTCACTTCCCGGTCATTACGTGGGAGAAAATCAAGCTGCTGATCCGTCCGGCCTTTGTCATTGCGCTGCTGGGGGCCATTGAGTCGCTGCTCTCCGCAGTCGTGGCCGACGGCATGTCGGGCACACGCCATGACAGCAACCGGGAGCTAATCGGCCAGGGGGTCGCCAATATCGCTGCGCCGCTCTTCGGCGGGATACCGGCTACGGGTGCGATTGCCAGAACCGCTACCAATATCCGCAGCGGTGCCGCTTCTCCACTATCCGGGATCATTCACGGCGTGGTCGTGTTCCTGATCCTGCTGCTGTTCGCCCCGTACGCCTCCAGCATTCCGCTGGCAGCGATGGCCCCGATTCTGATGGTCGTAGCCTGGAATATGAGTGAACGCAAGGAATTCCTCCACCTGCTGAAGCTGAAGACCGGGGATTCGCTGGTGCTGGCGATTACCTTCCTGCTGACGGTATTCGCCGATCTGACCGTGGCGGTTGAGGTGGGGCTGATTCTGGCTGTTGTCCTCTTCGTGAAGCGTATGGGCGAGGTACACAGAATCTCCAAGGTGCTGCCTGACCCGTCTTCCGTCAAGGTTGAGGCCCATATGGTAACCGAGAGCCACGACTGTCCGCAGATCGGAATCTACAATGTGGAGGGACCGCTGTTCTTCGGAGCCGCTTACCGCTTCGACCACACCATGCCCGGGCTCGGCCCGGATCAGCCTAAGCTTATCCTGCTGCGCATGGGCAAGGTGCCGCTGATGGATACGACAGGCGAGGCTAATCTGGCAGCACTGGTGAAGGAATTGCAGGCGGCAGGCGGCAGGCTGATGATCTCAGGTATCCAGAGCCAGCCGCTGGAGCTGCTGAAGAGAACAGGACTGTATGACCGGATCGGTGCCTCACAGTTCTATGATCATACCGGCGAAGCGATCAATGATGCGCTGGGCAGCGTGAATCCCAGCCGTTGCCGGGGCTGCGCGCATGCGGCCTTCAGAGAATGCAGCGCCCTCTCGGGGCTGGAGGAATCTTCTTCGCGCAGCGCTGCTTTCAAGGGCCGCACTCCGGCAGTGGCCCGCAAGCTGAGCGGCGGGGTATAACCCTTATAATCAGCACAAAGAAATCGCCTTTTTGGTACAATGGAGGGTCACCTTCCATCCCCAAAGGAGCGATTTCTTTGTCGTTTACTATACATGTCCCCACTGTATCCTATATTATCCTAAGTCTCCTGTGTGCAGAATCATATCGACCAGACCTGGGAAACGGGTATTTAAATCATCTTTTCTGAGCGAATAAAAGTGTTGTTTGCCTTCTATGCGCGGCTGGATAATTCCAGCTTCACGAAGCATTTTAACGTGGTGGGACAATGTTGATTTTGAGATGTGGTCGACTTCAAAAGCGGAGCAGTGTCTCTCGCCAGAACTGGCTAAACAATAGGCAATCTTCATGCGCAACGGGTCACCTAATGCATTACAGACCGTGGTCAGATGCATCTCTGAAACTGCAGGTATCGGTAAATGTCTCATAAGGTAGATACTAGCATATTCAATATCTTCTTTCAATGTTCGATAATTTTCGAATTATCATTTACGTTGCTTTAGAAGTGTGATATAGTTCTTCTTGTGTTGAATAGTTCGAAAATATTCGAACTATAAAACCCGACTAAGTATAACACTACAGAAACTTCAGGAGGTAACAAAATGTCTAACACAACAACTGCCGGTAATACCACTAACGCTCAACACACGGATAAGAACATAACCATGTTAAATAACTATTTCCGTTTGTATGATGCCTCTCGCACCGACGATCGGGCTATGCAAGACTTATTGTCACTGTTCACGCCGGATGCTGAAATTGTGTCGGGCGGGAGAAGCCGCACAGGATTCGAGATAGTGATTAAGACTTTTTATGAACATAACAAAGACATTAAACATATGTGGGACGCATGGGTACTTCAGCCTGACGGCAGCTACCTGACCAACTGGGCAGTATGCGGACAAGCTGCCGATGGCACGGTCTATGCGAAGGCGGGTATAGATATTATGCGTGTGAATGATATGGGGCAGATTACGTATCTGAAGAACGTGCAGACGACTGAGGATGAGTACAGTCAATATAATTCGTAAGCGAAAAGTAATTCATATGAGGGTTGCTGCATAAGCCTGCGGTTAGGCAGTAACAAATTAGCTCAAAGCAAAAACCGGCGGGGAATTTACAGACGTAAATTTCCCGCCGGTTTTATTATGTCTTGTCCAATTGTCACCAGATTCCCCGTGAACCCTCCCGTATTAAACCCTCCCATATTGGACACTCCTGCCCCATATTTGTACAATTACATCATTCGACTATATCAAGGTAAGGGGATTATCCTTCATGAAAGAACTGAATTATACCAAGGTCTTCATCCTTCTGGCTGCTATGACGGGGGCAACGCTTGCGGTGTACCGGGTAGTTTCGCTGCAGACGGATACGTTCTATGCCTTTCTGCTCTGGAATCTGTTTCTGGCCTGGGTGCCGTTCTTCTTCTCCATGGCCGCGCATGAGCTGGATAAGCGGAAGATCGGGGGACTGCTGATTCTGCCGCTGGGCGTAGCCTGGCTGCTGTTTTTTCCGAATGCGCCTTATATTATGACTGATCTGATCCATCTGACCGTCCGCAAAAGCAAGTATATCGTTGGCGGAACGATCCAGAACCGGTACTGGTATGATCTGACCACCCTCCTCCTGTTCACCTGGAGCGGCTGGCTGACCGGCTTCTTCTCCCTGTACCAGTTCCAGCACGTGATCTACCGCAAAAGCAACATGCTGCTCTCATGGATATTCGTTCTGTTCGCCTGTGTCATGGGCGGCTACGGCGTCCTGCTCGGCAGAGTCTACCGGCTGAACAGCTGGGATGTGCTGACGGACCGCCATCAGCTCTACCGGCTGGTCATGGACAGTCTGAACCGGCAGTCTGTGTTCTTCAGCCTGTTCATCGCCTTTGTGCTGCTGGTGATCTATGCCACGATGTATTGCCTGCTGAACGGGCTGGCGGGCGGGAGCCGCAGGAGTTATTCCGAGGGCAGGAGGAAGGCAGGTTAAGCTTCCCCTTCATCGCCGGAGTCAGCCGGAAGCTCCAGTTCCATGTCCAGCTCAAGAGCAGGAATATACTGGTAGCGGTCCAGGTCAACCACCCCCCGTTCATCAAAGACAATGCCCTCTCCGGTTAAGTACAGCCGCTGCAGGGAGGCGGATTCGTCTTCGGTGAGCGAGATCATGCCTTTGGCGTTGATGACCCTGTGCCACGGCAGTTTGTACTTCCTGCTCATGGAGTGCAGAATGCGCACGACCTGCCGTGCTGCCCGGGGGCTTCCGGCTGCCCGGGCAATTCCGCCGTAGGTCATGACGGAGCCTTCCGGGATCGATTGAATGATGAGGATAACCTTTTGCGTGAATGGTGTCATCTTACAGGCTCCTTTATTGTTCGTTCTCTGCTAATAACATACTGTACTAACCATAACATAAAGCGGCTGCTGTAAGGAGCTTTGGCACTAGTGGAGCAGCAACTGACGATCTTATATGAAGCTTGGCATAAGCCGGCCCCTCTGTTACAGAGCGGGCTTACTTGCTGTGCCGTTCAAGGGCGGGCGGCTTCTGCTCTTTTATCCAGCAAATTCTGGCGAATAGGAGTTAGAGAGACGGGGGATAATCAGAGCAATAGATCTCTGACAGGAGTGAGAGCGGTGAAGAACAAGCATCCTGCACTGAACAGTGAAGCTGCCGGTACCCTGTCCGCGCATCCTCCGCTAAGCCCTTTGCTGGAGGAGACGGTGGAACGGCTGCGGAAGATTTTCAATAACGACGGGACACTGAGAGTAAGGATCATAGAGAATAGCCAGGGAGCTCCCGTCCGCTGCGGATTAATCTATGTCGATGGAATGGTAGACCGGAATCTGATTCAAACAGGGATCATCAAGCCGGTACTTGCTTACCAGCCCGCAGAAGAAGAGTACCGGGACCCCAAAGTTCTGATGGAAAGAATCCGGATGACCGTTATTGATACGCCTGATGTCACGGCCACCGGGGAGCTGGAGGGATTGATCGGAGCGGTCGTCAGCGGGAAGGCGGTGCTGCTCCTTGATGGCTATGCCGGAGGGCTGGTTATCAATGTTCAGGGATGGGATTCCAGAGCGATAGAAGAGCCTACTACAGAAAAAGCAGTGCGCGGCCCCCGTGAGGGGTTCACCGAATCGCTGCTTGTCAATCTGACCCTGATCCGCCGCAGAGTGCAGGACCCGGATCTGAAATTTGAATTCACGCAAATCGGAACACGCAGCAGGACACAGACCTGTATCTGCTATATGGAGAGCCTGACCTCTCCTGCCATTATTAAGGAGCTGTATGACAGGCTGGAGAAGGTGGAGCTTGATCTGATTCTGGATACGGGTTATTTGTCCGAGCTGATCCGTGACGAGCCGTACTCTCCGTTTGAAACTGTCGGAAATACCGAGCGGCCGGACACACTGGTAAGCAAAATCCTGGAGGGCCGGGTTGCGGTTCTTATCGAAGGCACTCCTTTTGCGCTGACTGTCCCTTATGTATTCGTAGAGAACTTCCAGGCCAGCGAGGATTATTATATCAATTATTATTTTGCATCGTTTAACCGTGTGCTTCGAGTGATGGGCGCCTTCATGTCGATCAGTATCCCGGCCGGGTATATTGCCCTCGTGACCTATGCCCAGGAGATGGTCCCCACTCTGCTGCTGCTAAGCATTGCGACTGCGAGGCAATCGGTGCCGTTTCCAACCATAGTTGAAGCCCTGCTTATGTTGACCATCTTCGAGGTGCTGCGGGAAGCGGGGGCGCGGATACCGACTTCGATTGGGCAGGCGGTAAGCATTGTCGGAGCGCTGGTGCTGGGCCAGGCTGCTGTGGATGCACGGATTGTCAGTGCGCCGATGGTCATCGTGGTGGGCTTGACAGGGATAACGACTCTGCTGAATCCAAGGCTGACCGGCCCGCTGATCATCGCCAGACTGGCGCTGCTGGGCGCCACCTTTTTCCTCGGTCTCTACGGATATTTCTTCGGTCTGCTCGGTCTGGTCATTCATCTGATGAGTCTGCGCTCCTTCGGGGTCTCTTACATGCTGGGAGTCGGCTCGATCCGCCCGCAGGATATTAAGGATACAACGATCCGTGCCCCCTGGTGGGATATGAATCTGCGGCCGGCGATGATTGGAATGCGCAACCGGAGACGGAAGCCGCCGAAAAGACCGGCGAAGCGGTCATGAGGTCTCTGCGAAGAGGGGGGGCCTCTCTGATCTCGCTACTGCTGCTGCTGAGCCTGGGACTCACCGGCTGCTGGAATTATGCCGAGGTGGATGATATGGCGATTGTAGCCGGGGTGGCCATTGATAAGGATGAGGATGGGAAGCTGCTGCTTACAGCAGAGATCGTAGATACTGGCGGGGCAGCCGACAAGGCTCAGGCGGGCTATAAAATGGTCAGCCTCAGCGGGAATACGATGTTTGAAATCGTCCGCAATATGATCTCTATGACCGGCAAGAAGCTGTTCTGGAGTCATGCCAAGGCCATAATCATCAGTGAGGAAGCCGCCAGAGAGGGGCTGGTGAAAGTCATTGACTGGTACAGCCGGGACACGGAGACCCGTTCAGATGTGTTCATCTTCGTGTCAGGAGAGAAGACGGCCCGCGAGGTGCTCAATCTGAACAGTACCACGGAAGCGATCCTGTCTTTTGAATTGGCCCAGATGATGCGTGACGAGAAGTATACGAACATCGCTCCGGCTGTGGAGATCTGGGATTTCATTGACAAGCTGGAGACTTCGGGGATTAATGCAACGGCCCCAATCATTCATATTCACCGGAAAAATGGTGAGAGGAGCGAGAGGGTGGCAGGCACCGCCTTATTCTTGAAGGACCGGATGGTGGGCAAACTGAGCGGCGATGAGACGAAGACGATGCTTATGATCAAAAATGTACTGCAGGGAGGGGTGCTGGTTGTGGATGATAAGCGGGGGAACCCGGCGTATTCCCTGGAGATTGTCTCCAATCAGACCAAGCTGAAGCACCAAATGGTAGATGGCAGGCTTCGGATGGAGATTCGAACGGAAACCAAGACAGGGCTGGATGAGGTGATGACCACGGACGGATTCTTACAAAATGAGACGATTCATGATATTGAGCAAAGGGCGGCTGAGGAGCTGCAGGCAGATATTCTTACGTTAGTTCATAAGATGCAGCAGCAATATGACGCTGATATTTTTGGCTTTGGCGAGAGCCTGTACGAGAACCAGCCCAAGCTCTGGGCGGAGGTGAAGGATCACTGGCCAGAGGTCTTTGCCGGTCTTGAAGTGAACGTCAAGTCCAAGGTGACGATACAGAGCAGTGCCAAGACATCGCGGGCCATCCGGCTGGGGGATTAAGCTATGGTTATTTACGTGGTGTTGATCTATGCCTTGATCGCTGTCATTGATCCATATGGGCTGCGGAAGAAGGGAATGAAACGGGATTTCCTGGTCTGCTCTGCCCTGTACCTGATCTCCTTCGCGCTGGCCTTCGCACTCTCGATGAGCTGGGAGATACCCAGTCCGTCCCCGCTGTTTGTGGATTGGATCAAAAGGTTATATTAGCGCGTGACACTGAAGGAGGAGGAGAGTGTGAGCAAAGAGATTATCCCGGCTGGCCAGTCGATCAGCATCGCTGTATTATTTATCACCGGCGCTTCCCTGTTCCTGGGCACCTCGTCACAATCCGGCAACAGCAGCTGGATTGCCCAACTGCTGGCGATTATGCTGGCCCTTCCGCTTATGCTGATCTATGCGAGACTCCATGTCCTGTTTCCGGGCAAGGATCTGTATGATATGTTGATTGCAGTGTTCGGCTCCGTCCTGGGACGGATGCTCTGTTGTCTGTATATCTGGTATGCTTTACATCTGGGAGCGCTGGTGCTGCGTAATTTCGGGGAGTTCAGCAAGACCGTGGCTTTAACTGCAACTCCGATGCTCGCACCCATGCTTATGATTGGCCTGCTCTGTATCTGGGTGGTCCATGCCGGGATTGAGGTGCTTGGAAGAAGCGCCAAATTCCTGCTGCTCTTCTCGCTGATTGTAATTGTGGTCCTACAACTGCTCTCTGTACCCAAGTTTGAGTACCATCATCTGAAGCCGCTGCTCCATACCAGATTTGGCCTTATTCTTGCAGATACAGCTGGCTCGTTCACCTTCCCTTTTGCCGAGATTGTAGTCTTCCTGGGCGCGTTCAGCGCCATTCCGGCCAAGGGCTCTGCCAAGCGGGTGCTGGTCAGCAGCACACTGATTGCCGGGGGGATCATTATTATGATTACACTGCGCAATCTGCTGATGCTGGGTCCTGATATTCTGTCCGGTCTGTACTTCCCCTCTTATGTGGCGGTCAGCCGGATAAATATCGGCGATTTCGTTACGAGGATCGAGGGCTCGGCGGCCATTGTGTTTGTTACCGCGCTCTTCGTCAAGGTCAGTCTGTGTCTGTATGTAACCTGTAACGGGGTAGCGAAGGTATTCAAGCTTGGGAGCTACCGGTCTGTAGTGCTGCAGATGGGACTGATCATGATCTATCTGTCGGACTTCATCTATTCCAATATTATGGAAATGGAAGAGTTCGCGTATCACATCTACAAGGTATATGCCCTTCCGTTCGAAGTGGTGATTCCTGTGCTGCTGTGGCTTACAGCTGAGCTTGTTGTCCGCAAAAGGAGCAGCATTCACAAGGCTCTTCCAGAGCAGCAGCCGGATGGTTCATAGAGTGGCGCCATCTTCAGACCCGCCCTGTGGGGCTGTCCGGTTTTCAACCTGTGCTGAAGTTAGCTATAATGAGAGGCAAGAGAGAATCTCATAGAACAGGTAAGAAAGGCGTGGATTATAGATGAGCGTATCAAGCATTGTAATGTCCTCACATTGGGGCAGAGAGGTCAGACATAAGCTTATTACGCAAGGCTCCAAGGTGCTGGCCGTGGTGTTTCCGGGACAGAATTATTCCGCCGAGCGGCCGCTGCTGGATTATGCAGGCAAGCTGGCTCGGGAATACGGCTGTGACCTGCTGCTGCTCGAATACGGATATCAGGCTGCCAGAGTAGCCTTTAAGCGCGAAGAGATTGATATTGTTGCCGAGGAATGCAAGATTGCGCTTGCTTCGCTTCCCGACTACGAGCAGTTCCTGTTCATCAGTAAGAGTATGGGCACGATTATTGCCGGTAAGGCGGCGTCGGAGCCTGGAATGGGCGAGAAGGTCTCGCATCTGTTTCTTACGCCTGTTCCCGAGAGCCTTCCGTTCATCAGGCAGAGCCAAGGCAGTGTAATTTACGGCGGAAGTGACCCGATGTTCACCGGGCAGCATCCTGCTGAGCTTAGCAGCATGAAGCAGGTAAGGGTCTACAGAATTGACGATGCCAATCATGCGCTGGAAGTGGATAGCGTCAACGAATCGCTGGCTGTGCTGCTGGTTATTATTAATTTCTATCATGAGTTTTTCCGGGATTCACTATAAAAGGAGATGGGAGCATGATTACAGAAGCGGCAATGCTGCAGGTAAAGCCGGGTTCAGACTGATTCCTTCGAGCAGACTTCAGGGAGGCTTCCCCGCTGATTGCTTCGATTGACGGGTATTTGGGCCATGAGCTTCAACACTGCATGGAAGATGACCACAAGTATCTGCTGATCGTCAGATGGCGCAGCCTGGAGGATCATACCGTAGGCTTCAGGGAATCGCCCCAGTATCAGGAGTGGAAGGCGCTGCTGCATCATTATTACAGCCCTTTTCCTATAGTAGAGCATTATACGAAGGTTAGTCTGGATTAGTGGAGAGGGTACGATATGCAGGGGAAGGTAATCGGTCAAGGCAGAACGGCTGAAGTGCTCGAGTACGGGGAAGAGACAATTCTTAAGCTGTACCGCGAGGATGTTCCGGAAGGGCATGTGGACTTGGAATACCGCATCAGTAAATGGGTCTATGAACAAGGTGTTGCTACTCCGCAGCCCCATGAGCGGGTAGTTGTAGAGGGTAGACAGGGAATTCTATATCAGCAGATCGCCGGTCCTACCCTGCTGCAGCAGATGAACCGGAAGCCCTGGCTGAACTTCAGCGGCTTCAAACAGATGGCCGGCCTGCATTACAGCCTCCATCAGCTGGGTGGCATGGGCGAAGCCGGGGCGCAGAAGAAGCGCCTGGAGCAGCATATTATCGCCGCACCCATGCTTGAGACAGACGAGAAAACACAGATTCTGTCCCGGCTTGCCCGGCTGCCGGACGGGGACAAGCTATGCCATGGCGATTTCCACCCGGATAATATCCTGATGGACGATAAGCTATGGGTCATTGACTGGATGACCGGCGTCCGCGGCAATCCTGCGGCAGATGTGGCACGGTCAGTAATCATGTTCAGTATCGGGGCCATGCCTCCGCAGGCTTCCGTGTTCGCTAAGGGGTTCCTGGGTTTCGCCAGAAAACGGCTGACCGCCCAATATGTCGGCAGGTATCTGAAGCTGTCAGGCTTGACGCTTGCGGAGATCGAAGCGTGGATACTGCCGGTAGCGGCGGCACGGCTGGTAGAAGGCCTTCCGGTTCCCGAGAAGGAGCTGCTGGTCCGTGAGATCCGCAGACGCCTGAGAGCATAGACCTGCGGGTAACAGATTGTACTTGGGAAGGCGGAACACAGATGAATACATACATTGCATGGTTGCGCGGCATCAATGTCGGCGGCAACAAAGTGATCAAAATGCAGGATCTGAAGGCCACCCTAGGGACGCTTCCATTCAGGAATGTACGCACCTACATCCAGAGCGGCAATGTTATATTTGAGAGTGAAGCATTAACCGGCGGCGGGCTGGCGGAGATGATTAGCGGGAAGATTCAGGAGACCTTCGGCTTTGAGGTTCCGGTGATGATCCGGTCTCTGGAGGAACTGGAGGCGGTGATTGCCGGCAATCCGTTCCCGCAGAGTGAACCGGAAGCCTACAAGCGCCTGTACGTCTCGTTTCTGGCAGCGGAGCCAGCCGCTGAAGCGCTGGAGAAGCTCCGCCCCTATGAGAATGGAGCCGATAAGCTGCGGGTGATCGGTAGGGAGCTATATGCCCTCTATGAAGTGAGTGTAAGCGAGTCGCCGCTGTTCAAGGTGCCGTTCGACAAGCTGCTGGGAACGGCGCTTACCGCGCGCAACTGGAACACCCTGAACAAGGTAGCAGCGCTGGCCCGTAAGCCGTAAAGGAAATAGTAGCTCTACCAAATACCCCGCTGGGATAATCTCCTGGTGGGGTATTTGTCATGCTGTCCCTTGCTTCCGGCACGTTCAGCAAACATTCAGCGGGCATTCATTACGGGTTAAGGTACGGATGCCATAATACACCTAAGAAATGAACGAATCGGAGTGGATCAAACGATGAAATTACTGAAGAGGCCGGGTACCGATGTTGTCCTGCTAATGATTATGCTGCTGGCAGCCGTCCTGTACGGATACGGAATCTGGAATGACCAATATGCCAATACGTACTATACAACCGCAGTAGGCAGCATGCTGCAGAGCTTTCATAACTTCTTCTTCGCTTCCCTGGATTCAGCAGGTTCTGTAACGGTCGATAAGCCGCCGGTAACCTTCTGGATACAGACCTTAAGCGCGCTTGTCTTCGGCCTGCATGGCTGGAGTGTCATTCTGCCGCAGGTGCTGGGCGGCATGGGCTCGGTACTATTAGTCTACCTGCTGATGAAGCCAACCTTCGGACGGGCGGCGGCACGGCTTGCAGCGCTTGTTATGGCCGCTACTCCTGTAGCAGCGGCGGTAAGCCGGACGAACAATATTGATGCGCTGCTGGTATTCACACTGCTGCTGGCGGCATGGTTTCTCTTCCGAGGCACCCGGACCCACCGGCTTGGCAGCCTGCTGGCAGCCTTCGGGCTCATCGGTGTCGCCTTCAATGAGAAGATGCTGCAGGCTTATATGGTTCTTCCGGCCTTCTATCTATTCTATCTTCTTGCAGCCAAGGTGAACTGGAAAAAGAAAGCCGGCACCCTTGCCGCTTGCACCGCTGTACTGCTGGCAGTGTCTCTGTCCTGGGCGGTCATTGTGGACTCCATTCCGGCGGATAAGCGACCATACATCGGCAGCAGCGGCACCAACTCTGTGCTTAACCTGGCTTTTGGCTATAACGGGGTATCCCGGTTGACCGGCGACCGAAGTACTGGCGGCGGTGGGGGCGGCTTCGGTGGCTTTGGCGGTGGCGCCATGCCAGAAATGAACGGGGAAATGCCGGACGAAAGCGGCCAATTCCCGCCCATGGATGGAGCTGGCGGACAAGGGGGCGCTGACGGGCAAGGGATGATGAACGGCCGTGATTCCGCCGCCGGGGACAATCAGAGCCGTGACAGCGGCGGGACTGCTTCAGGCCAGGACGGACGCGGTGGCGGAATGGTGCCGGGTAGTCAGGACGGCGGACGGCGCGGAGAAGGAGCGAACGGCGGCTCAGGCGGGTTCGGAAGCCCGAACGGACGCGGCGGGATGGGCGGTGGCGGCATGTTCAACACAGGCACAGCCGGTCCGCTGCGGCTGTTCCAGCAGGAGCTGTCCGGCCAGGCGAGCTGGCTGCTGCCGTTTGTACTCTTCGGCAGCATCGGGATCTTGGCCAGCCTGCGGCGCAGGAATTTTACCGGGCAGCATAAGGAGGCCTTGTTCTGGCTGGCCTGGCTGGTTCCGGTCATGGGATTCTTCAGCATCGCCGGCTTCTTCCACCAGTACTATCTGATTATGATGGCTCCGCCGGTGGCGGCGCTGGCAGGTGCAGGCTGGTCTCAGCTCTGGAGCTACTATAAGGAGCGGAAGACCTGGCTGTCCTGGTTGCTGCCCGCAGCTGTGCTGGCTACAACGGCGCTTGAGGTGTACATTATCCGTCCGTATGACGATACCATCGGCAGCGGGTGGTCCGCGGGCATACTGGCAGCAGGTATTGCAATGACAGTAGTGCTAATCATTCTGCGGCTGCTGAAGGCGGTACGGGGTAAGCATTCCTGGTTACATGCTGCTGCGGTAACAGGGTTCCTGGTGCTGCTGATTGGCCCGCTCTACTGGGCATTCACACCGATTGTCTATGGCAATAACAGCATGACGCCGGCAGCGGGACCGGATAGCGGCAGCTCCTTCAGGAGGGGCGCAATGGGCAACATGCCCGACATAGCCAATATGCCGGGCATGTCAAATATGCCCAACATGGGCGGCATGGGGGGAAGAAATAACGCCGCTGGTATTAATGAGTCTCTGCTGGGCTATCTCAAGGAGCATAATACCGGCGAGAAATATCTGTTCGCAGCGATGGATTATGGAACAGCAGGCCCGTATATCATCGACGAAGGGGAGCATGTTGTTATCCTGAACGGCTTCAATGCGTCAGATACACCTTACACCCCGGACACCCTGAAGGAGCTTGTAGAGAGCGGGCAAGTGAAGTACTTCCTGGTTAGCGGCGGAGGCATGGGCGGGATGAGAGGCGGCAGTTCGGAGATTACGGAATGGATCACCAAGAACGGCACAGAGGTTCCGGCCGCAGACTGGCAGGGAACGCAGAACAGCGGCAATGCCGGAACCCTTTATGAGATAACCCTGAACTAACCTGCGGAGGCAGGAGATCGGGAAGCGCGTGTATCCGGCCGTGTGCCGGCGCGCTTCCTTACTACTTTTGAGGAGGAGCTGCCCATGAGTGTTCAAGTGCGCTATTCCATTATTATACCGATGTTCAATGAAGAGGCTGTTATTCAGGAGACTTACCGGCGCATCAAAAAAGTAATGGGAACAACAGGCGAGCCCTACGAGCTGATCTTCGTCAATGACGGCAGCACCGACAACTGCGCACAGATGATCGAGGAGTACAGCTATTGGGATGAAAGTGTAAAGCTGATCGATCTGTCCCGCAATTTCGGGCATCAGGTTGCTATTACCGCAGGGATGGATTATGCGCTGGGCGATGCGGTTGTGATCATTGACGCGGATCTCCAGGACCCGCCCGAGCTGATTCCGGAGATGATTGCGGAGTGGAAGCAGGGCTACCAGGTCGTGTATGCCAAGCGGATCAAGCGAAACGGAGAGTCCCTGTTCAAAAAATGGACGGCCAGCTTATTTTACCGGGTGCTGCGTTATTCGACAGATATCTCCATTCCGGTGGACACCGGCGATTTCCGCCTGATGGACCGCAGGGTCTGCGACGAGCTGAAGCGTCTGCCGGAGAAGAACCGCTTCGTCCGCGGTCTCGTCAGCTGGGTTGGATTCCGCCAGAAGGCGATAGAATACGAGCGGGAGGAGCGTCTGGCCGGAGAGACCAAATATCCGTTCAGAAGGATGCTGAAGCTGTCGCTGGACGGCATTACCTCCTTCTCTTATAAGCCGCTGAAGCTGGCGGGTGTTCTTGGAGCGCTGCTGTCCGTATCCGGTTTTCTGTACCTGATGTATGTACTGTATCTCGCGCTCTTTACGGATGCGGCCGTGAAGGGCTGGGCATCGATGATTGGAATCACCTTGACCTTCAACGGGTTCGTGCTGCTCATGCTGGGTATTCTGGGTGAGTATGTCGGACGGATCTATGATGAATCGAAGGGCCGCCCCCTCTACATCGTTCAGGAGCTCTACAGCGGCAGGCCGCAGCAGAGCGCGCAGGAGCAGAGAGTCGCCAGTCTCAACAAGTAACTATTTAATACAACTGAATGCTTTAGGGCGAATTAAAGTGAAATCTATTGTAGAAAATGCAATTGGAGTTAGTATACGCACTTCAGCCGCAGAGTTTACTCAAATAGAAAAGCATGTCTTACTCAAGTAAAAGGCTGTCCCAAATAGTCATGTAATGACCATTGGGACAGCCTCTTGGTGAGCAGCCGCAACCTAAGCCTTCAGCAAATCATGATCGACATAACGTGCGCCGTTCAGCTCACTGATAATGTTGACGGCCACCTTGGCTCCGTCCCCGGCAGTGATAATCGCGTGAACACTCATCCCGGCAACGGTTCCGGCAGCCCAGATCCCGTCGATATTGGTTCTGCCTTCCGGTGTGGCGGCAATCACCGTCTTGATTCTTGGCTCCGTCCCCTCCTTGGTCGTTACCCCGGCTGCGGCAGCCAGATCCGTCAGAACACCTGTCGCCAGCACGACATGCTTAGCTTCATAAGCAGCCCCGCTCTCCGTCCCGATGACGAAGCCCTCACTGCTGGCTTCAAGCGACGTCGCCTGTCCGGCAACCAGCTCGGCCCCGAACTTCACGGCCTGCTTATGGCCGGTTTCTACCAGCTCAGGTCCGCCGATCTCGCTAATTCCGTAATAATTCTCATACCAGCCTCTGCGGGTCATACCTTTGTCATTGTCAATCAGCAGTGTTTTTTTGCCGGCCTTGGCAGCGAACAGGGCGGCGCTTGCACCGGCAGGACCGGCACCGATAATGGCGATTTCGTACATGAGATACCCTCCTAAAAGTTTTGATAGCATACACTTCATTGAATCACTTCGCAAAACTCGCTTCGGAAGCATACGCTTAAGTTTTGATAGCATACACTTCGTTGAATCACTTCGCAAAACTCGCTTCACACCTGCCTACTATTATATCGCTATTAACAGCTCATTGGCTAATCCCGCAGGCATGGGAGAGAGACCTTGAAGGCAGCGCCCTCACCCGGAGTGCTGGATACCGTCACTTCCCCCTGATGCGCTTCGGCAATGGACCTCGTAATCGATAATCCAAGCCCGGAGCCGCCGTATTTGCGCGTACGGGAGGAATCGCTGCGGTAGAAGCGGTCGAAGACATGCGGCAGATGCTCCGCAGCGATGCCGGAGCCGTTATCCTTCACAGTCAGCTCTGCCAGTTCTCCCTCAGCGTGCAGCGATATATGGATGATGCCCTTGAGCGCATCGGTATGCTGAACCGCATTGTGGAATAGATTAAGGAGAACCTGTCTGATCTGGTCCGGATCAACCAGGCACCGGATGCCGTAGGCCAGGTCGAAGACAACCTGACGCTCTTCGGCCAGCACCCGGAGCTGCGCCTGCATGTCATCGATCAGCTCAGCCAGCAGTACCTGCTTGACCCGCAGCCGGGGCGCGCCGTCCATCCGGGCGAGCAGAAGCAGGTCCTCCACCAGCTTGTTGATCCGCTTGGCTTCACCGTGCATGCTGTTCAGCGCGCTGTAGAGCTGTTGCCGGTTATCGGCAGCTCCGCGCAGCAGCACCTCCAGGAAGCCGTAGATGGACGTCAGCGGCGTCCGCAGCTCATGGGAAGCATCGGCGGCGAACCGGCGCATCTGCTCTTTCGCCTCCCGCTCATTCTTGAACGAAATCTCCAGCCGCTCCAGCATGCCGTTGAAGGACTGGGCGAGCTGGTCGATCTCAAGCTGGCCCTGCTCCTCAGGGAACCGCACATTCAGGTTGCCGGCATCGATAATCTGGGCCGAATGCCCCATGTTGGATAAGGGGACCAGCGTTTTGCGCAGCGCAGGTAAATACAGCAGCAGCCCGGCCAGCAGAGCCGTCACCGACAATGCGCCGAAGATAAGCAGCTGCTGCAGGATGACATCCTTCAGCGGTCCGGTCTCCACTGTCATCTGCAGGAGCATCCGGGCAGCACCCGGCCTGCCCAGATTCATGAAGACCGCCAGCTGCTCCTTGCCATCCCCGGCGGTAATCAGCTGGTAACTCCCGCCTTTCTTGTTCTGGGGGAGCTTCAACAGTTGGTCATAGGCCTCATTACTCATTCTTGGTGCAGGCGAAGCGGACAGAGTCTCTTCCTTCAAATCCACGAAGCCGCCGTCCTGATTGTAGATAGCGAGGGTAGTATGGGCGTCGAGCAGGAGGGGACGCCGGTCTCCCCCGGGCCGTCTGTTACCTGAATTATTGAAGATTTCAAATGGCACAGAACGTATCTGGGTCTCCATCGCCTCTGCCCGGTTGCTGTATATGAAATTCCGCATGAGTACATACTGGAGTACGCCGATCAGTATAAGCAATCCTGAGAGAATGAGCAGCGAGGCGGCGAGCAGCTGCTTGCGCAGGGAACGCGGAGCATGGAATCTGCCCGTGAATCTCCGGGGCCGGGCAGTCATACCAGATCCACCCGGTATCCCGCCCCGCGCAGGGTGCGGATAATCCGGTGCTCCTTGTCACCGAGCTTCTCCCGGAGAGAGCGGATATAGACCTCCACGATATTCTCTTCTCCGCCGAAGTCATAGCCCCACACCTTGTCGAGAATCATCGGCTTGCTCAGGACCAGTCCGTGGTTGATCACCAGATACTGCAGCAGCTCATATTCGGTCGGAGACAGCTCCAGCACCTCCTCCTTATGGCGGATTTCCTTACGGCGGCCGTCAATCCGGAAGGGGCCGCACCGGACCTCGCCGAGCAGACCGGGGAACTGGTTGCGCAGCCGGGCCTGAATCCGGGCCAGCAGCTCCTCGAAGCTGAACGGCTTCACCATGTAATCATCTGCGCCCAGAGACAGGCCCGCCACGCGGTCGTCCACCTCATCCTTGGCAGTCAGCATGATGATCGCCACCTCCGCTTCCTCGGAACGGAGGCACCTGCAGACCTCAAAGCCGTCCATGCCGGGCATCATCACATCAAGGATAACAACATGCGGCTTGAAGTCGGCTGCCGCTGACACGGCTTCAGCGCCATCTGCGGCGGTTTGTACCTCGAAGCCTTCATTCATTAGGCCCAGCTCCAGAAACTGAAGGATATGAGGCTCATCATCCACCAGGAGTAGCCGGACACCTTGTGGCGCTTTCATTAGCATTTCCTCCATTTTAAGTAAGTGTAGTTAGTGTAGTATGTCCATAGTATGAATTCCCCGGTTGAACGTTTGCTGAAAATAGGCCTTTGGAGCCACGGATTCGATTCATCCCGGCTGTTTGCGGTTAATCATAATGGTTAATCTAATTATAGTGATTTATCGCGCCATGAATATGAAATATAGTTATAAATTTAAACAGTTTAGTTCAGGTAATAAAGGGTTTTTGACGGCGGGTATAGAACACTAATAGAATATAAGGATACAATATATCCGTTCAGCTGTTATCCTCCCCGAATAACCCGTATTCATCCTGTCTAGGCATTTCTTTAGGGCTACATCATTTCATTTCATTACACTTCACAGCATCACTCATTCAACCTAATTTATTACATGTTCCATTACCCATAAGTCAAGGAGGCTCTTCCATGAAGAAAAAAGAGATGGTAGCCATGCTATTGGCGGGAGGCCAAGGGAAAAGATTGAAAGGATTGACTAAATCAATTGCCAAACCGGCTGTTTATTTCGGAGGAACGTACCGGATTATCGACTTCCCCCTGAGTAACTGCTCGAATTCAGGCATTGATACCGTGGGTGTGCTGACACAATATGAACCGCTGGTGCTGCATTCGTATATCGGAGTCGGCAGCGACTGGGATTTGAACCGTAAGGATGGCGGCGTATTCGTCTTGCCTCCGCATGAACGGGAGAACGGAAGCAGCTGGTACCGGGGAACGGCAGATGCCATTTACCGCAATCTGAAGTTCGTGGACCAGTTCGACCCGGAGCATGTGCTGATCCTGTCGGGAGACCATATTTACAAGATGGATTATCATGCCATGCTGCAATATCACAAATCCAAGAACGCGGACTGCACCATCTCGGTCATTGACGTTTCGCTGGAGGAAGCAAGCCGCTTCGGCATACTGAATACAGAAGATGACCTGAAGATCTATGAGTTCGAAGAGAAGCCTGCCAAGCCTAAGAGCACACTTGCTTCGATGGGTGTATATATTTTCAAATGGGATGTTCTGCGCAAGCATCTGCTGGAGGACGGAGAGAACGCCGGCTCCTCACATGACTTCGGCAAGGATATCATCCCGATGATGCTGGATGAAGGCCAGTCCCTTTACGCTTATCCATTCGAAGGCTACTGGAGGGATGTAGGTACGGTTGACAGCCTGTGGGAAGCGAATATGGATCTTCTGAGCGATACGCCTCCGCTGAACCTGAATGATACCGGCTGGAGAATCTTCACCCGCAATCCGAATCAGCCTGCACAATATGTGGCGCCGGGAGCCAAGGTGTCGAGCTGCATTATTAATGAGGGCTGCATCGTGCATGGCGAGGTGAAGCACTCCGTTCTCTTCTACGGGGTAGAGGTGGGCGAAGGCAGTGTCATTACCGATTCTGTCATTATGCCCAAGGTGAAGATCGGCAAGAACGTGAGAATTCACAAGGCGATCATCAGTGAGAACACGGTCATTGAGGATAATATGGAAATCGGCGCCGACCGGGAGAATGAGAACGAAATTCTGCTGATCGACAAACGAAGCAAGAAGCTCAAATCTGTAGCAGCCAAAACCATATAACCACAAGAGGGCGGGGGATTAACGATGAAAGAGCTTATGGGCGTAATTAATCTTGATCATGAATTGGATAATCTAAATGAATTGACCTATTTCCGCTGCGGGGCAGCGGTCCCATTTGCCAGCCGTTACCGGCTGATCGATTTCGTCTTGTCCAATATGATGCGTGCGGAGCTGGAGAGCGTTGGGCTGTTCGTCCGCCGCAAGTACCGTTCACTGATGGATCATCTCGGCGACGGCAAATCGTGGGATATGAACCGCAAGCATGGCGGATTGTTCATCCTGCCTCCGGACTGGAATGACCCTACAGATACCTCTCTGGGTGATCTTCAGCATTATCATAACAATCTGGATTTCTTCAAAAGGGCTTCGGCCAAATACATCGTCTTCTCCGGCAGCCAGCATATTAACACGGTGGATCTGCAGGACCTCTATCAGTATCACCTGGAGCAGGGTGCGGATGTAACGATGGTCTACAAGCAGATTGACGAGCTTCAGCCGGAGCATGACCCGTGCCTGCGGGTCGAGCTTAATGACGATAACATTGTGACGAATATTCACCATGAGAAGCATCACCCGAATGTGTATCTGGACATCTTCATTATGGAGAAGAAGCTGTTCCTGGAGCAGGTGGAGCATTGCATCGCTCATGGCGAGAGCTATTTCTTCCGCGATGCCATTCAGAAGAACCGCCACAAATTCAAAATCTCCGCCTATGAATATAAGGGTTACCATGCCGTGATCAATTCGCTGGAGAGCTACTATAAGAACAGCCTGGAGCTGCTGAAGCAGGAGAATTACTTCGGCCTGTTCAAAGAGAATCCGGTGCAGACCAAGATTAAATACGAGGCGCCTACCCGTTATCTGGACAGCTCGTCGGTCAGCAACTCGCTGGTAGCCAACGGCTGTGTCATCGCCGGGACGGTGGAGAACAGCGTTATTTTCCGGGGTGTACAGATTCGTAAGGGTGCCAGAATTATTAATTCTGTGATTATGCAGAAATGCGTCATCGAAGAGAATGCCGTGATTGAGAATGTGATCATGGACAAAGATGTGCATCTCAGCAAAGACCGGATTCTCGTTGGAGACAGCAGGCGTCCATTTGTCATAGCCAAGAGCAGCAAGATATAATATCTGGATCAGAGGAAATGTGCCGCTAGGGGCATTTCTTCTGATCCAGTGTTGTAATAGGCATTATTATCAACCAATACATGCACCCTGTAAGGAGGAACCTGCTGTTGTTCAACGATAAAGAGACTTTCAAACAAGTGTTCCGTGAGAAACTCATCGGGAAATTAGGCAAGCCGCTGGAAGAAGCTTCGAACGCTGACATTTATAATATTCTCGGCAACATGATCCGCGAGAATGCCGGTAAGGACTGGGCGGACACCAATCAGAAGTTCAAGATCGATAAGGATAAGCAGGTATACTATTTCTCCATGGAATTCCTGATCGGCAGGCTGCTGGGCAATAACCTGCTGAATATGGGCGTGCTGGAGGTTGTCCGCGAGGGTCTCGCGGATCTGGGATTCTGTCTGCAGGATATCGAAGAGGTGGAGGCCGATGCGGGTCTTGGCAACGGGGGCCTGGGCCGCCTTGCCGCTTGCTTCCTGGATTCGCTCGCTTCCCTGCAATATGCAGGACACGGCTGCGGCATCCGTTATAAATACGGCTTGTTCGAGCAGAAGATTGTAGACGGCTATCAGGTGGAGCTGCCGGATTACTGGCTGCAGAATGACAACGTGTGGGAAGTCCGCCGCGAAGATAAGCAGGTAGAGGTGCACTTCTGGGGACATGTGGATACCCGCTGGGAGAATGATGAGCTTGTATTCGAGCACAAGGATTATGAAGCCGTACGGGCGGTTCCGTATGATATCCCGGTGATCGGTGCAGACCGCAGACATGTCAACACGCTGCGGAACTGGAGTGCCGAGTCCATCACCCAGCCATCGAGAGTCTTCGGCACTCAGGGCGGTACGGATTATCACAAGTTCCTGGAATACAAGCGTTCGGTGGAATCCATCTCTGAATTCCTGTATCCCGATGATTCCCAGTACGAAGGCAAGCTACTTCGTCTGAAGCAGCAGTACTTCATGTGCAGTGCCGGCCTGCAGAGTATTATCCGGACCTTCGCCAAGACAGGCCTGCCGATTGACAGCCTGCCTGACAAGGTAGCCCTGCATATCAATGACACTCACCCTACGCTGGTGATCCCTGAGCTGATGCGCATTCTGATGGATGTCTATAATCTGGGCTGGGATCAGGCCTGGAGCATGACTACCCGGATGGTGTCGTATACCAACCATACCATTCTGAGCGAAGCCCTGGAGAAGTGGCCGATCAGCATGGTCAGAGAGCTGCTTCCGCGCATCTTCCTGATTATTGAAGAGATTAACGCCCGCTTCTGCGGCGAACTGATGAGCAAATATCCCGGAGACCAGGACCGGATTAATCAGATGGCGATCATCCACGACGATCAGGTACGGATGGCACATCTGGCGATTGTCGCCAGCCACAGTGTGAACGGTGTAGCAGCGCTGCATACGGAGATTCTGCAAAAGCGTGAGATGCGGCTGTTCAATGAGATGTATCCGCACCGCTTCAATAACAAGACCAACGGCATTACGCACCGCCGCTGGCTGCAGCATGCCAATCCCGGGCTTGCCGGACTGATCAGCGAGTCGATCGGCACCCGCTGGATGCATCAGCCGCAGGAGATGATCGGACTGATCAAATACAGTGAGGATGCCTCCTTCCAGGAGCAGGTGGCTGCCATCAAACGCCGCAACAAGCTGCATCTGGCTGAATATATCACGAAAAAACACGGTATTGCGGTAGATCCCGACTCGATCTTTGATGTACAGGTCAAGCGCCTGCATGCCTATAAGCGTCAATTGCTGAACGTGCTTCATATTATGCATTTGTATAATCAGATCAAGGATAATCCATCCATTAATATCGTGCCGCGGACCTTCATCTTCGGGGCCAAGGCTGCTCCGAGCTATCATCTGGCCAAGCGGATCATTAAGCTGATCAATACGGTGGCTGATGTAGTCAACAAAGACCCGGACATTAACGGGAAGATCCGGATCTTCTTCCTGGAGAATTATTCGGTATCGCTGGCGGAGAAGATTATTCCGGCCGCTGATGTCAGCGAGCAGATCTCCACGGCGAGCAAGGAAGCCTCCGGTACCGGCAACATGAAGTTCATGATGAACGGTGCGCTGACGATTGGAACCATGGACGGGGCTAACGTGGAGATGCATGAGATGGTAGGGGACAATAATATGTTCCTGTTCGGTCTACGGGCGGAGCAGGTACTTGATTATTACCAGTACGGCGGATACCACGCCCGCGATATCTATAATGGCGACGGCCGGGTAAAAGAGGTCTTGGATCAGCTAATCGTCCCTGGTCCCTTCAGCTCCCATGCCCAGGAGTTTGATACGCTCTTCCAGTCGCTGATTGACAACAACGACGAATTCTTCGTGCTTAAGGATTTCGCCAGCTATGTGGAGACCCATGTCAAGATTGACCTGGCTTACCGGAACCAGAAGGAATGGCTGAAGAAGTCGATCATCAATATTGGCCATTCCGGCAAATTCTCCAGCGACAATACGATTAGCCGCTACGCCGCCGAGATCTGGCATATCGATCCGATCCGGCTGTAACACCATAGGTACGGGCTGCAGCTTCATAGCCGCATGTCCGGGTGGTGTAATCAGAACAGCAAAAGCCGCTCCATCCAGGGATCATTCCTGCGGTGGGGCGGCTTCTTTGATTAAGAATTGATATGTTTTGGGGTCCCCGCAAAGCACCTGAGTCATCATCAAAGCTAAGCTCCACTTTGCGGGGTTATTTTGAAAGATAAGAATTTATATGCTTTGCGCTATAATTATCCTTCTCTTTCTCGCTGAAACGGTACCGTCCTTTAAAAGGACGGCAATGCCGTTTCCACTTGCGGTTCAGGACTTACTTGCTGCTGATGACGAAGGCTAGCCTTAGAGCACCTCGGATACCATGGCTGCGAACCGTTCGAGGAAGCGGCGCTCCTCGTCGTCGAAGCGGTGCTTAAGCGGGCTGTCGATATCCAGTACGCCATAGAGGGTGTCCCCTTTGAGCAGCGGAACAACGATTTCACTGTTGGAGGCAGCATCGCAGGCAATATGTCCGGGGAAGGCATGAACATCGCCGACCACTAGCGTGCGGCGTTTAGCGGCTGCTGTTCCGCAGACACCGCGGCCCAGCGGAATCCGGATGCAGGCCGGAAGTCCCTGGAAGGGGCCGAGCACCAGCTCTTTGCCGTCAAACAAGTAGAAGCCGGTCCAGTTGGTGTCCGGCAGAGAGAGCTTTAACAGCGCCGAAGCGTTGGCCAAGTTGGCAATGGCGCTGGGTTCACCCTCCATCAGTGCCCCGAGCTGGCTGAGAACGGCTTCGAACCGTTCGCTGCGGGTGCCATCATAAGGCATGGCTTGAAACATGAAGCATCACCTTCCTGTACCTTGAGTCAGTATGAATCCCATAACTGTTAACTATCAAGATAGTACAGGGAAGCGCGATACGTCAAGTACAATCAAGGATTAACAGGTTTTCCCGCTTAGTGGAAGAAGAGGAAGAAGTAAGAACCCTGGAAGTGAGGATGTTTCCGGGAACTCAGGGCAGGGTAATGCTTTTATAAATACAGCAGGCTAGTAGCCAGAAGGAGTGAAATATGCGCGCCGACGTACAGAACTTGTTTATTGGAATCCATATGCTATATTGTGCACATGAGAAGGATCTGACACTAACGGAAATGCTGCCGGAGCTGGAGAGCCTGGGGTACCGGGTGGCGGAGCGCGAAGTGAAACAGGAGCTGGAACGGCTGACCCAGGAGAATTTCCTCACCGCCCATGGCGACGCTTATAGTGTCACGGGAACGGGAATCGAAGAATTCAAAGCTATTCAGGCCAAGCTTGGCGTGCTGTGCACCGAGGTGCTTAAGCCGGTTAAGGCAGCGGGTGCTTCAGGTTAATTCTGAATGCTGCTGCACGGAATATAACATAACACTTGGGTATAAGGTACAGCGTCTGACCGTGTGGCGGGAAGCCATAGGGTCAGACGCTGTTTGTGATGGATAAGCGGGAGTGACAGGTAAACGCGCCGCCCGGGCAGAATAAGATGTATACTGGTAGGGTTGAAAGGGGACGGGGACATGTATGTGTGCGGAGGGGTTATCCCGGAATTAAGCGGACGGAGGGTGCGTCTGCGGGCGATGCTGCCTGCGGACGCGCAGGCGCTGTTCGGGATTTGGAGCCATCCGGCGGTAGCGCCCTGGCTGGATGGCCCGCCTCTGTCCTCTGTGGAGGATGCAGAAGCACTGATTGCCCTGCTGGCGGAGTGGGCCGTGGAGGAAGAGAGCCTGCGCTGGAGCATCCTGGACCCGGAAGGCAGTGTCATCGGTAGCTGCGGCTATAACCACTGGCAGCTGCAAGGCGCTTACCGGGGAGAGATCGGCTTCGAGCTGTCACCGGCAGCCATGCGTCAGGGGTATATGCGGGAAGCCCTGGAGCTGGTGCTTGCGTTCGGCTTCCAGAGCATGGGGCTGAACCGGATGGAAGCCCTGTGCCATCCGGACAACCTTCGCGCAGAGCGGCTGCTCACGGGACTTGGCTTCCGGCAGGAAGGGCTGCTGCGGCAATACCGGCATACGGCATCCGGCTATCAGGATGTAGTGATGTATTCCCTGCTGCAAGGAGATACGGGCGTAGAAGATAGAGCAAAGAGAACATAGAGAACATAGAGAGAAGGTATGGATTCATTGAGTTCACTGGGGGAAAAGCAGCGGAAGTTAATATTGACAGGCGTACTGCTGGCAACATTTCTGGCAGCGATTGAAGGGACGGTAACGGGTCCGGCGGGTCCGGCTATCGTAGGGGATTTTCAGGGGATGCAGTGGCTGAGCTGGATCTTTACAGCTTATCTGCTGGCGATGGCAGTGACCACGCCGATTTTTGGCAAGCTGAGTGATCTGATCGGGAGGAAGCCTGTGTTCATAGGCGGCGCTGTAGTCTTCCTGGCAGGCTCGCTGTTATGCGGAGTCTCGCAGAGTATGCAGCAGCTGATTATTTACCGGGGTATTCAAGGGATCGGTGCCGGGGCACTGATTCCGATGACTTTTACCATTATCGGAGATATCTACAGCCTGAAGGAACGGGCGAAGACGCAGGGGCTGCTTAGCTCGGTGTGGGGGATTTCTTCGCTGGTCGGACCGCTGCTAGGCGGTTATGTAGTTGATTATTTAAGCTGGCGCTGGGTATTCGTGTTCAATCTGCCGTTCGGCCTGCTGTCGATTATCTTCATCTCACGGTACCTGAAGGAAGAGAAGGTCCGCCGTAAGACGAAGATCGATGTAGCCGGAGTGCTGCTGTTCGCTGCAGGGATGGGAGCGCTGCTGTTTGGCCTGACAACTGGGGGTCAGAGTCTGCCTTGGACTTCTCCGCTGCTGCTGGCCATTCTCCTCGCGGCTGTCCTGCTGCTGGTGGTGTTCCTGGTCGTGGAGCGCCGGGCCGCCGAGCCCATGCTGCCGCTGGAGCTATTCTCCATCCGTAATATTGCAGTCTCTACAGGTGCGAATCTGCTGGTCAGTACGCTCATTATCGGGCTGTCTACGTATGTTCCGCTGTGGGTGCAGGGTGTATTCGGCAAAAGTGCCGCGCTCTCAGGTCTGCTCCTGGCGCCGATGTCAGTCGGCTGGATGCTGGGCTCCATTGCGGGCGGGCGGATGATTCTGCGTGCAGGCACGCGCCGCACGGGGATGCTCGGCCTGTTGCTGATAGTTATCGCGGCTGTGGGGCTTACGCTGATGAATGCAGACTCCTCGCAGCAGCTGCTTCTGGTGCTGATGCTGTGCTGCGGGGTGGGCTTCGGCTATGCCTCGACCGTCTTCACCATTATCGCCCAGTCCTCGGTGCAGCATGAGCAGCGCGGTGCGTCTACTGCACTGAACACCTTCACCCGCTCACTCGGGCAGACCGTCGGGGTGGCGATCTTCGGCTCGTGGCTGAACTTCAGTATTGACCGCAAGCTGGCGGAACAGCCTGAAGCTGCCGCCTCCGGCGCAGATATTAACCAGCTGCTTAACCCGCATAGCGGAAGCGTGCTGCCCAAGGAAGCCTGGAGCAGTCTGCAAGGTGCGCTGGAGGGCGGTCTGCACTCCCTGTTCATCGTAATGGCGGTGTTCGCTGTGATCTCTCTGGTGATCTCGGTGCGTCTTGACCAAGGGGTGCCTTCCATACAGGAAGCAAGCATACCGTCGAAGCGTTAAGCTATAAATTTTATTCGGAAAAAACGCTCCTTTGGGCATGGATGGCGGACCTTCCATTTACCAAATGAGCGTTTTTTTTGAAAGCATACAACCGAATACAATGGGCGGGTACGGGGCATATGGACTAAAGCAGGTACACGGCCCGAATGCGGTACGTTCACGCAGCGTCCACCCGGGTGCTTACGTTAATCCTGCTCAAAACAAAGGGTTGTTCCAAGCAGCCAGTTCATGCTCTTTGGAACAACCCTTATTCTGATAACCGGCCAGATTAGTGAATAGATTCACAATCCCCGATTCCTCAACTACCCTTATTTGCGCGGGAGCGGGGAGAGCTTCTCGGCCTGCAGGCCCATCTTCTTCAGCAGCACAATCATCTGTTCCTTCTCTTCGTCGCTGAGTCCGCTGAAGGCCAGATGCAGGCGCTCCGAGTACTTCGGATACATCTCGTTCATCAGGCGTTCGCCCTCTGTAGTCAGCTCGGCAAAAATAACGCGGCGGTCACTTGGGCAAGGCTTGCGCTGCAGGTAGCCGCGTTCTTCCAGCTTGTCGATCACATAAGTAACGTTGCCGCTCTGAAGCAGCAGCTTGGCACCGATCTGCTGGATCGGCTGCGATCCTTTGTAATAGAGAACCTCCATGACTGCGAAGGCGGTCGGGTTGAAGCCTTCGATCTTGCTGCCGGTTACAGCATGCTCATTAATGCTCTTGAAGGACTTGGCAAAAACTCTGTACAAATGCAGGGTCAACTGAGTATCGCGTTCATAGGATTGTATCATGCTTCTCCACCTCTATTGTTAATCGTACGGGGTTATCCGCACGGTTTGGAATACTTGCTTCCTGATATCTAGTTTTACAATACGTCAAACAAAGATTGAAGAACATGTCATTTGTCACAATAAGCACACTTTTAATAATAAAAAATTGAACAATCTTTTGAAGGTGCATAAAAAATGTATACCTGCACGAAATTTGAAGTCAGTCACTGGTTATCCGTATAATGAAAGCTACAGACCGGGGGACAGGTGAAGGGTGAAAATTATTGCAGCAAAGGCTCGTCTATGGTGCTATGATCGCATTATATTTAATGATGATACAGGGGATGGAGATAGAGATGGAAGAGACAGAAGGCTCAGAGGAACAGAAGGCTCCGAAGCAGCCGGAGGACCGGCTCAACAACTATTACGATGACGATGATGACTACGATGAAGAGGATACCGTGCTTGATGTGGTGATTGAGGAAGCGGGCTATGAGGCAGGCGACATCCGTATCTCAGGAATCTCCTTCCAGGTGCGGAAGGGCGAGCTGCTGGGACTGATCGGACCGAACGGGGCCGGCAAAAGCACTACAATCAAGACGCTGCTTGGTCTGCTGAAGCATGCCAAGGCCCGGGTGAAGCTTGGCGGCGAGAACCAGTCCTACGCCTACGTACCGGAGCAGCCGGTATTCTACGAGGACCTTACGCTGTGGGAGCATCTTGATCTGGCTGCCGCTGCCTATGGCTTAAGCTATGAAGCCTTCGAGTCCACGGCCGAACAGCTGCTGGTACAGTTCAGCATGACCCATGTGCGGGATGATCTGCCGGCGGGCTTCTCCAAGGGGATGAAGCAGAAGATGATGCTCATGCTTGGCTTCCTGGTACAGCCGGATGTCTATATAGTGGATGAGCCGTTCATCGGGCTTGATCCCAGGGCGACCAAGGATTTCCTGCGCCTGCTGGAGGCGGAACGGGAACGCGGTGCCGGAGTGCTGATGTCCACACATGTTCTGGATACAGCGGAGAAAATCTGCGACAGCTTCATTCTGATCTCCGGAGGCAAAATTGCCGCCGAGGGGACACTTGCGGCGATACGCGGGGAAGCGGGGCTGCCGGAGGGATCGCTGTTTGATTGCTTCGACGAATTAACATGAGCCGGAATTCATTTGCGTTCCCGGCTGCAAGAAATCTTTTAAGACGAAGACTGTTCTCCCATTTCCGGGAGCAGACTGCTATTATCCGTACGGCTGTAGACTGGACAGTACTGCTGTATATCCTCATCCCGGGGGGCTTACTCGGCGGCCGCTTCTATTATGGCTACTGGAACGGCAATCTTCCGGGCTGGTTCAGCCATGTACCCTTTGTGGTCGTGCCTTCGCTGCTGGCTATTCTGCTGGCTACGGGAGGCATCGTGCTGCTGCTCCAGGAAGGGGATCTGCTGTTCCTGCGGCAGCGGCAGAACTGGATCAGCACGATCCTCAAGGGCGGCATGGTCTATAGCCTAGCGGTAACTGCGCTGAAGATGGCGGCGGTGTACGTCATTCTGCTGCCGTTTCTGATCCGCGGCTATGAGCTGAGCGCGGCAAGCGCCTATGGCCTGCTGGCGCTAACGATAGCCTGCAGCTGGGCCGTTAAGCTGCTGGGCCATATCGTCAAGGTGCAGCGGCAGGGCTTCCGCCGCCGGCTGTGGCTGATCCTTGCGGTGGCCGTACCCTGCGGGATCTACCTGCGTCTCGCGCTCTTCTGGAAGGACAGCCCGGCCCTTCTGTTCCTTGCGGCTGCCGCCTACGCGGCAGTGACCGTCCTGGCCTTCAGAGCCCGCCTGCGCTTGCGCGGCACGTTCATGAATGATGTGCGCGAAGACTACAAGCAGCGGATGAGCATTGCAGCGATTCTGCTGCGCCGTGTGCTGGATAAGCCGCGCCCGACACGCTACAAGCCCTGGATCTTCCGCAAGTCACAGCCGCTGCTGGCTTCGAAGTTGCCCGAGAGCCGCTTTGCCGCCGCAGGGATAAAGGCGATGCTGCGCAATCCGGCCCATCTCAAGCTGTATTTGCAATTCACCGGGGTGTCGCTGGTAGCCATTCTTATTGTGCCTGTAGTACTGAAATGGCTGCTGTACGCCACCTTGACATGCCTGATGGCCTACTGGCTGACCTCCTTCTGGAATCTGTTCTCCGGGGATGATTATATCGGCATTCTGCCGTTCACCAAGGCGCAGAAGGCGGACGCCGGTTCCAAGGCGATGCCCATTCTGCTGACGCCCTTCGCCGTCCTGTGCTCCGCTATGGTCTGCATTCCGGCCTACGGCTGGTGGGGCCTGCTGATCTTTATCCCTGTCGGGGCTGCCGGCGGAATCTGGATCGGCCGTATATTCAGTGTCATAAAGTTTGCAAGATAACAGCAAAGAGCCTTCCTCCGTAAGCCGGGGAAGGCTTTTTGCTGTTCCGGCTGTTCCGGCTGTCACTGGCAGCATCCGGGATGCTCTCGGATCACAGGCCAGACAGAAGCTGACTATCTGCGCTGCTTATCAGCCTTATTGCTCCGCCGCATGCTTGCCGGCCGTATAGCCGGTGGAGAAGGCAGCGGTAATATTATAGCCGCCGGTATACCCGTGAATATCAAGAATCTCACCGCAGAAATAGAGGCCTGCGGTCAGCTTGGACTGCATAGTCTTGGGGTCGATTTCCTTGAGCGCAACTCCCCCGCCGGTCACAAAGGCTTCCGCCAGGGAACGAGTCCCATGAACCTGAACGGGCATCCGCTTCACCAGGGAAGCCAGCGCCCCCAGGCCAGTTTTGGGCAGATGATGGCCTGTAATCTCCCCGTCAAGCCCACCCTTCGCCAGCAGCAGCGGGATCAGGCGCTCGGGCAGGAGTCCCTTCAGCGAGTTGCGGATAGCCTTCTTTGGCTCCAGATCGAGCTTATTCTGGAGCATAGATTCCGCCTCCTGGAGGGACAGGTCCGGGAACAGGTCGATGGACATCTCCACGGTATCGGTTCCCGACTTCTGCTGAACCTGGCGCAGGAACTGGCTGCAGCGCAGCGCAATCGGGCCGGACAAGCCGAAGTGGGTGAAGAGCATATCTCCCCGGTGGGAGATCACCCTCTTGCCCCTCAGATTCCAGACGGTAAGCGTGACATCGCGGAGGGACAAGCCCTGCAGCTCCCCGGATTTGATCCACGGCTCCCGGGAGAGAATAGGGACTTCAGTCGGGAACAGCTCCGTGATCGTATGTCCGGCAGCGGCAGCCCAAGGGTATCCGTCGCCGGTAGAGCCCGTCTGCGGCACTGACTTGCCTCCGGTGGCGATGATGACAGCCTTCGCACTGAAGGCTTTGCCTGACTCCAGGCGGATGCCCCGGACGGCTCCTTCCCCGTAGAGAACCTCCCGGACCGGGCTGTCCGTCATGATCTGCACGCCAAGGCTCCGCACTTTGCCGATCAGAGCGGATACGACGCTTGCGGCCTTGTCCGATACAGGGAACATCCGCCCGTTATCTTCCTCCTTCAAGGCGATGCCCAGTCCCTCAAAGAAATCTATAATATCCCGGTTGTTGAAATGGTCAAACGAGCTGTATAAAAAACGGCCGTTGCCCGGAATATGGGCGATCAGCTCCGAGGTCTCCTTTATATTGGTAACATTGCAGCGCCCGCCGCCCGAAATCCCCAGCTTGCGGCCCAGCTTCGCCCCTTTGTCGATCAGAAGTACAGACGCTCCGTGTCCGGCTGCGGCTACGCTGGCCATCAGCCCGGACGGACCGCCTCCAATGACGATTACATCATAGCTATTCATTCATTTGCTCCTTTTGCTTATTGCGACACTCTATTAACGGCATCATACCATTCCAGGCCGGGTGTAGCCAGGTCCAAAATGTCGAAACCTGATTATCGTTGTCAGGAATGCGCGGGTATGCTTTAATCTAAGTGGAAAAGGAATTTTAACCAATATGAGGAGTGATTGCAATTATTTATGCGGTAAAGGATATTTTATTGCAAATATCGGCTGCCTGCATGTTCCTGTTTCTTTTTCAGTGGAGGCTGGACCGGGGCGATCCCCTACGCCGGAATATCAGGTTCCCCGATGATCATACCTTTCTGATGATCTGCTGCGCGCTGGGCATTACGCTGTGCATGGCCCTATCGGCTACGATGTTCGGAGTGGTCTATTTGAATCTGGCGGTTCTCCCGGCCTATCTTGGGATTTTATATGGCAACCTGCCCTCCAGCGTGTACCTGGCACTGTATTTCTTCTTCTGTACTGCATTATTCTGGGTGCCGTCAGGAATAGAGCATCTTTTCTTGAATACAGGGGTGCTGATGTATCCGCTGCTCTTCGGTATGTCCGGACTGTTCAAGAAATCCGCGATTCCCGGCAAAATCGGCATTCTGTGGGGCGCGCTTTTTCCGAGCATGCTGTTCATTGTCATTGTACCGAATATGCAGGGCCGGAGCATCCTTAATATCCATCCTGCTGAAGCCGCCTTGGCCGGGCTATATGCCTTGACGGTCTTAATTCTGGGCGCCTTGTTTATCATCTATATCGATAAGGCGTGGGACAAGCTGCAAGTCAGGATACAAATGCAGGGGATCTCGGAGAAATTCCAGTGGGAGTCGGAGAAGCTGCAGCAGATCACGAATGTGGTTCCGCTGAATATTATGGAATTCGATGACAACGGGTATGTGACAGAGCTGAATGAATACATGCTGAGCCTGATGCAGCGTCATTGCCCCCTGTTGACCAGAGAGATTATTTTGTCCAGTCCGGCCAGTGAGCTCTTCGGCAAAAGCATGGATGAGGCCGCCCTCACCCGGTTACATGAGGTTCTGCGCAGCAGGCAGCGTTCCAATACCAAGATCAGGGTTGATTCGATGACCTATCATATTTTTACTGCGCCGCTCCAGCATGAATCGGGGCAGCCGGGCGGAATCGTCATGATTATTCAGGATTTGACGGAAGAGGAGAAAATCCGCAATGAGCTTGATAATGTCGAGCGTCTGTCGCTGGTGGGGCAGATGGCTGCGGGAATTACGCATGAGATCCGTAACCCGATGGCGGTAGTACGCGGCTTCCTGCAGCTGATGCGGGAAAAGAGCCCGGAGGACCTCCACTCCTATTATCATATTGTCATGGAGGAGCTGGACCGGGCCAACAGCATCATCAATGACTTTCTGTCGCTGGCACAGACCCGTGTATCGGACAAGGAGCCGTCCGGGCTCCAGCCTATTCTGGAGGAGCTTGCGCCGCTGATCTGGGCGGATGCCAATCTCCGCGGCCAGAGCGTGGAGCTGAAGATCAGCCCGGCCATGCCGCTGCTGCAGCTCAATGTCCGGGAGATCAAGCAGCTGATTCTGAATCTGGCCCGCAACGGGATGGAGGCGATGGAGGCCAAGGGCGTGCTGACGCTGGCCGCCTGTGAGCATGAGGATACCGTGCTGCTGATGGTTACCGATACCGGAGGCGGCATGCCCCAGAGCCAGCTGAATCAGCTGTTCACCCCGTTCTTCACCACTAAGAGCCAGGGGACAGGCCTTGGCCTGCCGCTCTGTCTTAGTATTGCGGAGCGGCATAACGGAACGATCCGGGTGGAATCGGAGGTAGGGACCGGGACCTCGGTCATCGTTACTTTTCCGGTAGAGTCCAGAGAGGAAGCGCTCAAGAGCCCTGTATATATGTAGCGGACTAAAAGGGGAAGAGGCCCGTTTCGGGGCTATGCAGCGGCAGGCTGGAGCAGGCTGCTTCTCTTGCTTTCGCAGAGTATGTATGTATAATAAAGTTAGCAAGTAGTGCTGGAACGCGGTAACGTTATCCGGGTTCTGACCTTATCTCAATTCAAGTGATGAAGGAGAGTGCAGAGAAATGTCCATGTCTTTTAATCAATATATGAGAGATTCTATTCAACCTATGCGCGACGATCTGACAAGCATCGGCTTTCAGGAGTTATTGACCCCGGAGGATGTGGAAGCAGCCCTTCCGGCAGCCAAGGGAACTTCGCTGGTCGTTGTTAACTCCGTATGCGGCTGTGCCGCAGGACAGTGCCGTCCAGGGGTAGCGCAGGCGCTGCAGAACGAGATTCTGCCGGATCACCTGTTCACCGTATTTGCCGGTCAGGAGAAGGAAGCTACCGCCAAGGCGCGTGAATATTTCGCACCGTATCCGCCATCTTCCCCGTCCATCGCCCTGATGAAAGACGGCGAGCTGGTTCACTTCATCGAACGTCACGGTGTGGAAGACCGTTCGGCCGCCGAGATTGCTGCGGAGCTGAAGGAAGTTTTTAACCGCGTGTGCCAGTAATATTGTCCTGCAGCCTATGGGCTGCAGCATGAATATGTAATGATCCCGCATCAGCCAGCCGTCAGCCGGAGGCTTGGCTTATGCGGGATTTTTTTCTAATGTTAAGGATAGGGATTACAATTCTAAGAAACGGGGTGGTCCTGTGAGTCTGCAGGAAGAGATTATTGCTACGCTTGGAGTGAAGCCGGTAATTGATACGGATGCGGAGATACGTAAGCGTGTGGATTTCCTGAAAGCGTATGCGCTTCAGGCAGGGGCCAGAGGTCTGCTGATTGCAATTAGCGGTGGGGTGGACAGTGCGGTGGCTGCGGGTCTGTGCAAGCTGGCTACGGACGAGCTGACGGCGGAGGAAGGCAAGGAGTATATGACACTCGGGGTGTTCCAGCCTTACGGGGAGCAGGAGGATATTGAGCACAGCTATGCGGTGGCCCGGGCTTTTGAGCTGACCCATACGGTGGAGACCAATATTGAAGAAGCGGTGAACGAGATCGCCCTGGAGGTCGAGCATAGCCTGAAGGCCCTGGGACAGCACAAGCATATCACCCATCAGGGCAAAGGGAATGTAAAAGCGAGAACGCGGATGGTGATGCAGTATGCGCTTGCTTTTGAGAACAATCTGCTGGTGGTGGGTACCGATCATGCTTCTGAAGCCATTACAGGATTCTATACGAAGTGGGGCGATGGCGCCGTCGATATAACACCGCTGTCATCCCTGAACAAACGGCAGGTGCGGCAGCTGGCTGCGGCGCTTGGCGTGCCGGCGGATATCGTAACCAAAGCGCCGACGGCCGGACTCTGGCCGGGCCAGACGGATGAGACAGAGCTTGGAATCACCTATGAGGAGAACAGCGATTATCTGGAAGGGAAGACCGTCAGCCCTGAAGCGGCTGAGAAGCTGGAGCGCTTCTTCCGGAGAACGGCGCATAAGCGCGATCGTATTCCGGGGATCTAAGCAGGTTATGCCGGGGCCGCCGGAGCGCTGCGTTTGATGCAGACGCTCCGGCGGTTTTTGTTCAAATATAAGAATTTATATGCTGCACACGATACATTATCCTTCTATTTCTCGCTGAAACGGTACCGTTCTTTACAAGGACGGCAAAGCCGTTTTCACCTGTGAAAGCAAGAATCTGAATGGTCTGGGCTCCTCCAAGGCAGTGGGCTGGTGCGAAGGTGCATGGGCCGGATATATGCGGAAAACCGAACACATTCTCAATTAGGCAGCCATGTATGTGGGACTAACTATAAACTATGCTGTTATTCTACCAGCACCCGGTCGATGAATTCTCTGGTAGCGGATATCGCCTGTTCTAACTGGGGGGTTGTTCCGGCAAAAGGATGAACGGTGCCAAAGGTATGATTTCCGCCGGGAATCTGCACCCATTCAATATCCGGCCGCAGCCGGATCAACTGCTCGGAGCCGCGCCGCAGATGCTCGCCGTCCTCACTGCCTTGAATCAGGACAACGGGGAAGCGGGCCTGCTTCATCCGCTCTAGAATCTGATAACGCTCCGCCTGCTGCTCAAGGTCCTCTATAAGGATGGCATCCAGCGGCATTTGCTGTCCGGTCCGGCCGTTGAGCACGTGGGTCCGGCCCTTTTCCCGCATTTCCCTCTTCTGCTGCTCTGTGAACAGATCCAGGTTAGTGATCCCGTTCCAGGAGATGACCCCGGTGATTTCTCCCGGATGATCCAGTGCGTAGAGGAGCGAGTCGCCCCCGCCGCGGCTATGCCCTAGCAGGAAGAGCGGGAGGCTGCCGAACCTGTGGTGCTGGCTCAGATAAGAGAGCAGGATCTCCATATCCTTGATCTCGCGCTGGTAGGTGTTGCGGGCGAATTTGTCCAGCTCGGTGAAATTCTGCAGATCCTCGCCGATGCCGGCATGGGAGAAGTTGAAGGTGATTACTTCATGCTCGCCGCTGAGCGCCTGTGCCGTATACGGGAACATCCCCCAATCCTTGAAGCCTTTGTAGCCGTGAGCGATAACTATCACACTGCGGGCCTCTCCCTGGGCGGGAAAATGGGAACAGCGAAGCACTGCATCCTCTCCTGCAGGTAATTCAAAATTACGGGACATAAGGTATTCTTCCTTTCCTGGATATCTTGGAACTTCTTGTTTTACCTTAATTGCTGGATTTACCTGATATGTGTGTTTAGGTGTATTAGACTTTCAGTTTTTTTTCTTTTAAGATAGCAGAAAGCTGACGCTAAGACTATTATTAATAATACTTGGTCAAGATGCTGACAGCCTTCACTGTTACATGAGATCTGTGGAGTCCTAGCAAGATCATATCATTAGACGCAGGGTAAGGATAGAAGGTAATATAAGAGGGTTAAGGAATGCTGAGCCAGGAGAGGTGTGGGAGTGTGATCTACGGAATCGGGCATGATGTGCTGGAAATCGGCAGGGTTGCCGGGATAACAGAGGGCAGCCTGGGCGGCCGGTTCTCCCGGAGAATTCTGACCCGGCAGGAGCTGGCGCTGGCCGCAGGCAAAGGCGCAAAGACAGCGGAATTCATCGCCGGGAGATTCTCGGCCAAGGAAGCGGTTGTGAAGGCGCTCGGCTGCGGAATCGGGCAGATGGTGGGTTTTCAGGACATTGAGATTCTGCCGGATGTACTGGGCAAGCCAGTAGCCATACTGTCGGAGGAGGCCTGGTCCCGGCTGGGTCTGCCGAAGGAGGAGTATGTTATTCATCTCACTATTACGCATAGCCGCGGGCTGGCCTCGGCCTTCGCGGTGGTAGAGCGGATACCCGGTTACCGCCTGTAATTATATCAATTGAACGGCAAGGAGAATAGCGATGACCACAGATGAGAAGCACATAGAAGCGCAGCAGGAAGCCAAGTTATTCTTCAGCCGGTTCCTGCTGGAATGGTACCACCTCCAGAAGCGGGACCTGCCGTGGCGGCGCCACCGCAACCCGTATTACATCTGGATCTCAGAGATTATGCTGCAGCAGACCCGGGTAGATACGGTAATTCCTTATTTCAACCGTTTCATTGAGCAATTTCCAACCGTGGAGGCGCTCGCAGATGCACCGGAGGAAGAGGTGCTGAAGTGCTGGGAGGGACTTGGCTACTACTCGCGTGCCCGGAATCTCCAGCATGCCGCGAAGCAGGTCAAGGAGCTGTACGGGGGACAAGTGCCGGATGACCGCGATGCCGTATTCGGCCTCAAGGGCGTAGGCCCGTATACAGCCGGTGCTATTCTCAGCATCGCGTTCAACCGGCCGGAGCCGGCGGTGGATGGCAATGTGATGCGCGTCTTATCCAGGTATTTTTTGATTGAGGATGACATTGCCAAGGGCCCGACCCGTGTGAAAATGGAAAAGCTCGCTGCCGAGCTCATCCCCGAAGGGGAGGCGGGCAGCTTCAATCAGGCGCTGATGGAGCTTGGCGCGCTCATCTGCACGCCGAAATCGCCGCGCTGCCTTCCGTGCCCGGTGATGGAGCACTGCGCCGCGCGGCTGGCGGGCTGCGAGGCCTCGCTGCCCGTCAAGACCAAGGCGAAGCCGCCGCGTCCGGAGGAGCGGCTGGCCGCCCTTGTCGAGGGCCGCGGCGAGCACGCGGGCCGGGTACTGATCCGGCAGCGGCCGGCTAGCGGGCTTTTGGCCCGCATGTGGGAGCTGCCGCACTGGCCTGCGCCGCCTGCTGAGGCCGGCGGCGCGCGCGGTGCGCTGCTGCCGGAAGCGGCAGCGCTGGACCGGCTGCGCCGGTCCATGAGCCAGGCCGGGATTCATGCCCGGCCTGAGGGGCACTGGATGGCTGCGGAGCATACATTCAGCCATATTGTGTGGACCCTGCAGGTGTACCGCTGCAGGGAAGAGGCGGCGCTGCCGCTGGCAGCGGAGAGCCGCGCCGTGTACGGAGCGGCGCCTGCGGGGCGCGGCGACAGCCCGCTGGGCGCTGAAGCGGCACATGCGGAGCGTGTGGCTGCGGCGCTGGGGGCACAGCCAGCGGAAGACGCACCGCTGGCGCTGTTCGACAGCGGGGATGCCGCAGCCGATGCGGCAGACAGCGGAGCACAGCGCTGGATCAGCCGCGAGGACATGAAGAATTACGCCTTTCCGAATGTGTTCCTCAAGCTGCTGAACAGCTATTTCGATGAGCAAGGGATGTAGACTCCCAGCCACCGCTGTGATGCTGTTCCCCGCTGTGCCAGTCCACCGGGATATGAGCAGCACTGCTGCCGGTTGCAGTGTAAAGATTAGTATGTTTATTGCTAAACGGGGGTACTTCTCTCATCCTCTCATCAACGCTGCAACGGCTGCCGTCCTCTTAAAGAGAATGCCGCCGCTTCCGTGTGCTGTTGAGCAAATGTGGGGGCATCGGATGTGGACAAACTGAAATTATAAATTACCTGACCTCAACAGCCGAAAGTATAGTATATGTGCGCCACTAACTAAAGTAAGCCGCATGGCACAATCAAAGGGATAAATCCCATTGAATGTGCCGAAAGTGGAGCTGCATGGCACAATCAAAGGGATAAATCCCATAGAATGTGCCGAAATTGAGTCGAATGGCGCAATCAAAGGGATAAATCCCATTGAATGTGCCGAAATTGAGTCGAATGGCGCAATCAAAGGGATAAATCCCATTGAATGTGCCGAAAGTGGGCCGCGCGGTGAAATTAGAGGGATAAATCCCATTGAATGTGCCGAAATTGAGTCGAATGGCACAATCAAAGGGATAAATCCCATTAAAAATACTCAAAGTAGGCAGCAGGCCTAAATGAGGAGCACAAATGCCCCTGAATTGGCCCAAAGCGGGCGGTGGAGTAAAATGAGTCCAAAATACCCCTGAATTCGCCGCGCCCACCCCCTCGCATCCTGCCAACTCTAACCGCTCTGCCCTATCTCCTGCTCACCCCAACCCCCGCACCCATCCGCCCCGGATATAAGTTGCCATAAGTCAAGAACGCTAGACCAAGGAGGTAAAGGATGAAGACGATTACCATATATGATATCGCTAAGGAGGCCCAGGTGTCCGTAGCCACAGTCTCCCGTGTCCTCAACAATACAGCTCCGGTCAAGGAGAGCACCCGGGAGATCATCATGGCTGTGATTGAGAAGCACCAGTTTCAGCCGAACGCGCTGGCCCGCAGTCTGCTCAAGAAGGAGACCGGCACGATTGCCATGATTTTGCCTGACATCACCAACCCCTTTTTCCCGGAGGTCTTCTGGGGAGCCGAGAATGTAGCCAGAGAGAAGCGCTATACCTTCTTTCTCTGTGATACGGCTGGTGAGCATAGCCGTGAGTCGGAGTACCTCAGCATTCTGCGGGAGAAAAGAGTGGACGGGATTATTTTCCTGGGCGGCAGAATTAACCTGGATCATTGTCCGCCGGCGTTATCGCAGGAAGTCGTGGAGCTGTCGAAGCATGTACCGATTGTGCTGGTCAACGGTAATCTGCCCCGGAGCGGCCTGCACCGCATTTATACCGATGAAGAGGAAGGGGCTGCACTGGCCACCCAGCATCTGCTGGACCTGGGGCACCGGAGAATCGGGTTCCTCGGGGGAATGGAGGAGACCTCCACAACCCAAGTGAAGCTGAAGTCTGTGAGGATGAAGCTGAAAGAGTATGGGCTTACGCTGCGCAAGGATTGGGTCATGTTCCACGACTTCTCAATCGAGGGCGGGCGTGCGCTGATGGACCGGATGCTGGAGCAGGAGGACCGGCCGACAGCGGTGCTGTGTGTGAATGATTTTACAGCCATCGGGGCGTTGAAGTCTGCCACCCAGCATGGGCTGAAGATACCGGAGGATCTGTCGATCGTCGGGTTCGACAATTCGCCCTTGTCCAGAGCGGTAATTCCGGAGCTGACCACGGTATCACAGAACACCAACCAGCTGGGGGAGCTGTCTGTAGAGATGCTTCATGAGCTGATCAGCGGCAGAAATCCCAGGAAACGTACGGTGCTCCAGCCAAAGCTGGTGGTACGCGACAGCACGGGACGCCCGAAAAATCCCGCGAAGTAGCTCACGTAATAGCACGCATAGTAGCCTAACGGAAGCCGCTTGCCAGACAAGCCTGCCGCGCGCGCATTCAAGTATGCTCATCCAGGAGCGGTCAAGAACTTTCCAGGCGTAGGTGGAGTGCGTCAGCACGAGGGGGCCTGTATTCTGGAAAGTTTTTGGATTGAAGCATGAAATTTGTGTAAAGTAGGATTGACCAGAGGATAACCAGAAGTTATAATGAAATGGATTTCATGAAACCCATTTCATTATTTTTTATATTTTGAGTAAGCGGTTACTCTGGCGGTACATATGGGACAATATGAGTTTGTAAATTTACTGGTAATTTGAAAAGTATAAGAAAATCGCAGCCGTAACCTACCAGTCACTCACTCTGTATCCAAGCTCATTTAATTTCGAGGTTTTCTTTTCATCATCTCAAGGCTTATCTTAAGGGCTTATATGCTGGCATACGCCACTATATAAATATGACATCGTGAAGGGAGCGGGGGACGGACGCAGACAGGCTTGAATCAGTTCAATCTTGAATTGGCTTAACATCACTGAAATTAGGGGAGCGTGGCGAACAGTGAAACAGTTGAAGAAGAAAAGCTCGGCTTGGCTCATGCTGCTGACAGCCGTAGTTACACTTGTAACCGGTTGCAGCGGCGGGAATAATGCGGCTGCACCGGCAACACCGGCGGCGGAGGCGACTCAGGCTCCGGCAGCCAGTGAAACGCCGGCAGCGGCAACGGAAGCGCCCGCGGCAACGCCGGCTGCCAATCTGAACGGGCGGGAGATCCGCATTTCCCACTGGTGGGATGCCACTCCTGTCGGGGATTCAGAGGCAGATGAGCTTGCCCGCGAGCGGATCAAAGCGGTGGAAGAGAAATACAACGTCAAGATTAAATACCTGAATACAGAGTATTGGTCCACCGCTGAGAAGCTGTCCTCTTCCGTTATGGCAAGCGATCCGTTTGCCGAGATTGTCCGGCTGCCGGACGGGTTCATCTGGGGCCTGATGCATGGCGGCTTCCTTACACCGCTGGATGATTATCTGAAGGATTCACTCATCGATCAGAGCGTGATTGACTCCATGCGCTTCGGCGGCGACAAGGTCTATGGCCTGGAGAGCTGGTACAGCCCGAACGACAGCGGCGTGTTCTACAACAAGCGTATTTTCAAGGAAGCAGGCCTGAAGGACCCGCAGCAGCTGATGGATGAGGATAACTGGAACTGGAATACGATGCTTGATGCGGCGAAGAAGCTGACGATAGACAAGAACGGGGACGGGAAGATGGACCAGTACGGTCTGGCCGGAGCCCATTATGTGATCTCAGAGCTGCTGATCGCCAGCAACGGCGGTAAAATCTACGACGAAGCTACCCAGAAGGCGGTCTTTGACTCACCGGCATCGATGGAAGCGCTTAATTTCCTTCATAAGCTCTACACCCAGGATAAGGTGTTCAAGCCTAACGAGGGCAATGACTGGGAAGACCCGGCTAAGTATTTCGGAGAAGGAACGGTGGCTATGTATCCGGGCGGTCTCTGGGAAATCGAAGGGCGTATTCTCGGCAAGATGAAGGATGAATGGGGATATGTCTATATTCCAAAAGGCCCGCAGGCCGATAAGTACTACGATCCGCTGGGCCAGACAGCAGCCTATGCCATTCCCAAAGGTGTCAAGGATGCGGATACCATCGTGAAGATCTGGGAGGATCTGCAGCCGTTCGACAGCTGGCAGGAGAACCGCAGATTGTCGATGGAGAATATTTTGCCGGATGAAGCCTCTATCGCCAATGCAATGAATGATGAAGGTAAGGTAGAGCGGGTCTTCGGCGGACGTTACGGCGGTCTTGGCGTCAAGGATCAGCTGGATAAGGTGACTGAGAAATTCCTGAAGGGCGAGATTACACCGTCTACAGGGGTGGCCCAAGTCATTGGAACGGCGCAGGCCGCAGCCAAGAAGGTACTGAGCGGTGAGCAGGATAAAGAGAAGAAATAGGGAACAGTACAGCTTATAACAAGGGTAATACCTGCTTTCTTGCTTAATACCTGCTTGTCCTTTGCAATACCTGCTGTGTTAGTCCGCAGAATCGGCAGCCGCCCTTATAGGGCGGCGTAGCCGTGTGCACCTGTATCACTCTTAATATGCAAGTCTGCTAGAGGAGGGAACCCGAGTGAGAATATCATTATCCCGGCGGATGATGAACCGGACACTTGTAACCGTCATGCTGATCTCCATGATGGCGCTGCCTGCGGCAAGTGCAGAGCTGCCTGCTGCCCAGGCACAAGGTGTGACGGGGAACGGGCAGGAGATGCGGCAGCCGCCTGAGGGCAGCTATGAGCATTATCTGCAGCAATACGAGGGCGAGGAGCAGCCCCGTGAAGAAATTATGCTGAAGGGAGCCGATTATACCGGGGCCGAGGGGATGAGCCCGGAGGTGCTGACGGAGCTTGGCGGGGAGACGGGAAGATACGTCAGAACAGAGGAGAGCGGCTCGGTGGAGTGGCAGCTGGATGTACCGAAGTCCGGGCTGTACCACATCTCTGTCCGGTATTATCCGGTGAAGGGCAAAAGCTCGGCGATTGAACGTGAGCTGCTGATCGACGGCAAGCTGCCGTTCACCAGCGCACGCAATCTGTCCTTCGGGCGGATCTGGGTCAATGAGAACCTGGAGATCCAGCAGGATAACCGGGACAATGATCTCCGGCCGCGCCAGATTGAGGCCCCGGCCTGGCAGGAGACCCTGCTGAGAGATACGGAAGGCTACTATGAGGAGCCTTACCAATTCTATCTGTCGGCCGGAAGGCACACCTTGACGATGGTGTCCAGCAGAGAGCCGATGGTCATCGACTATATTAAGCTGCACAGCTACGATGCACCCGCTGCCTATGCAGAGGTGAAGCAGAGCTACGAGGCTAAGGGGTATAAATCCACCAGCGGCCACACGGTGAAGGTGCAGGGGGAAGCGGCGGTCTACAAATCCTCCCCGACCTTGTATCCGGTCACAGACCGCTCCAGCCCTTCGACAGAGCCGTACGATGTCTCCAAGATCAGAATGAACACGATTGGCGGCAACAACTGGCGGGTACCGGGCCAATGGATCGCCTGGGAGGTGGAAGCGCCGGAGGACGGCCTGTACAACATCACCATCAAAGGCCGGCAGGAGCTGCTAAGAGGGATATATTCCACACGCTCTATGCGGATTGACGGAGAGGTCCCGTTCCGGGAAATGCTGCAGATTCCGTTCTACTATGATTCGGATTGGCAGATGAACCGGCTGGGGACCGATGAAGAGCCCTATTTATTCTATTTAAGCAAAGGGAAACACGAATTGCACCTGGAGGTCAGCCTCGGAGCCATTGCACCGCTCTTGCGCCAGGTGGAGGCCAGTGTGCTGGACATGAATGCGATGTACCGGAAAATCCTGATGATTACAGGCAATGTGCCAGATCCGTACCGCGATTACAGGCTGGAGGAGCAAATCCCGGATATGACGGCGGTCTTCCGTGAGCAGAGCCAGATTCTATATGGCGTATCGGAAGAGCTGGTCCGGCTTACAGGGGAAAAGAGTGATAAAACCGCAACCTTGAATAAAACTGCCTATCAGCTGGCGGACATGGCCGACAAGCCGGAAACGGTGCAGAAGCGGCTGTCGCAGTTCAAAATCAATGTCGGCAGCGTAGGCTCCTGGATTCTGGAGGTACGGGAGCAGCCGCTGGAGATTGATTATCTGCTGCTGTCTTCGCCGGATGTGAAGCTGCCGAAGGCCAATTCTTCCGTATTCCGGAAGATCGGGCATGAGGTGTCGTCCTTCACCCATTCGTTCTTCGAGGATTACAACACCATTGGCAATACCACGGAGAACGGCGAGACCATTGATGTGTGGATCGGAACCGGCCGCGACCAGGCGCAGGTGCTGAAGGCAATGATTGATGATACATTTACTCCCCTCACCGGCATAGGCGTCAATCTGAAGCTGGTGAGTCCGAATGTGCTGCTGCGTGCTTCGCTGGCCGGAGAAGGCCCGGATGTGGCAATGCAGGTCGGCAATGATATGCCGGTGAACTTCGGAATGCGTAAAGCGGCAGAGGATCTGTCGAAGTATCCCGGCTATGAGGAAGTGGTGAAGCAGTTCAGAGACAGTGCGCTCGTACCGTACCGGTTCGAGAATCAGGTCTTTGCCCTGCCCGAGCAGCAAATATTCAACATGCTGTTCTACCGGAAGGATATTCTGCAGGAGCTGAATCTTGAGCCGCCGCAGACCTGGGATGAGGTATACGCAATGATTCCGGTGCTGCAGAAGCACCGGATGGATATGGCGCTGCCGCTCGCGCAGACGACAGGCGTGCCGGTGCTGGAGGTCAACCGCGCTTATGCTATGCTGCTCTATCAGATGGGCGGGTCCTTTTATCTGAATAACGGAGCGAAGAGCGGACTCGATACAGAGACCGGGCTGGCTGCCTTCAAGAACTGGACCAATTTCTATACCAGCTACAAGCTGCCGCTGATCTTCGACTTCCCGATGCGGTTCCGCACCGGCGAGATGCCGGTCGGCATTCAGGACTATACCTTCTATAACTATCTGACAGTCTCTGCGCCGGAGATTAAGGGGCTATGGGAATTCATTCCGGTTCCGGGGACGAAGCAGCCGGACGGCAGTATCCGCAGGGATGTGGCCAGCGGGGGCACTGCCGCCCTGATGCTGAGGCAGGCCAAGAACAAGGATGCCGCCTGGGAATTCATGAAGTGGTGGGTAGACAAGGATTCGCAGGTCCGCTTCGGACGGGAGATGGAGGGCCTCATGGGCGCGGCTGCGCGGTATCCGACTGCTAACATTGAAGCGCTTAAGGAGCTGCCGTGGCCGACAAGCGATTACCGCCATCTGGAGGAGCAGTGGGAATGGGTGCAGGGTGTGCCTGAGGTGCCGGGCGGTTACTTCACAGGCCGCCATCTGGACAATGCGCTGCGCGAGGTCATCAACAATGGAACGAACACCGCTGATGCCCTGTACGATTACGTGCAGGAGATTGACTATGAGATTGATCAGAAGAGAGCAGAGTTCGATTTGAAACGAAGGGAATAGGGAGGGACTCTTGTGCAGAAAGTGAAAAATACGGCCGAACCGTTGATTCAGCCCCGTCTGTCCCCTTCCGGGCTGCGTAATTACTGGGCATTGTTCGGCAAGGATGTGCGGCGGGATAAACACCTGTATATCCTGCTTGCTCCATATATGGTGCTGTTTCTGTTGTTTACCGTATTGCCGGTGGTGATTTCGATCATCTTCAGCTTCACGCACTTCAACATGCTGGAGATGCCGCGCTGGATCGGCTGGGAGAATTATTCCAAGCTGCTCTGGAACGATGATGTGTTCCTGATCGGGGTCAAGAACACGCTGATTTTCTCAGTGGTCACCGGACCGGTCAGCTATATCGCCTGTTTCCTGTTTGCCTGGCTGATTAATGAGCTGAATCCCAAGCTGCGGGCGTTTATGACCTTGATCTTTTTTGCGCCTTCGATCTCGGGGAATGTATTCTTCATCTGGCAGATTATCTTCTCCAGTGACTCCTACGGGATCATCAACGGTTTCCTGATGCAGCTTGGTGTAATTTATGAGCCGATCCAATGGCTGCAGGACCCGAGGTATATGCTGGGGATCATCATGCTGGTACAGCTCTGGCTAAGTCTGGGGACCAGCTTCCTGGCCTTCATCGCCGGATTGCAGACTGTTGACAAGACACTGTATGAGGCAGGGGCTGTGGACGGTGTCAAAAACCGCTGGCAGGAGCTGTGGTTCATTACGCTCCCTTCCATGCGCCCGCAGCTGATGTTCGGCGCGGTCATTCAGATCACTGCGTCGCTGGCGGTTGCCGATGTGGCTATGGCGCTGGCAGGCTTCCCGAGTGTGCAGTACGGGGCGCATACGATTGTAACCCATCTGGTGGACTACGGAACAATCCGCTTCGAGATGGGCTATGCCTCGGCGATTGCCACCGTGCTGTTCGTAATGATGCTGGGCAGCAATCTGATTGTCCAAAAGCTGCTGAAGAGGGTGGGTGAATAAGCGGGATGAAGCTGGCGATACGTCTGAACAAAAAAGTAAACCGTTCCTGCCAGGTCGACGCCCTGCTGTTCCTGGCCCTGGCCGGATTCGGATCATTCATGGCGATTCCGTTAATTTATGTCATTAACAATGCGTTCAAGCCGCTGGATGAGCTGTTTATTTTCCCGCCTACGCTGTTTGTACGCAATGCAACGCTTGAGAACTTCGCCAATTTGTTTCAGGTGATGAAGAATTCCTGGGTGCCGTTCTCCAGATATATATTTAACACCGTATTCATTACCGCCGCCGGTACAGCCGGGCATATCCTGCTGGCCTCGGCGGCGGCTTACCCGCTGGCAAAGCATAAATTCCGCGGCTCTAAGGTGCTGTTCACCGTGGTTGTCCTGTCGTTGATGTTCTCGCCGCATGTCACCGCGATACCGAACTATATGATTATGTCCGCTCTGGGCTGGATGGACACCTACCAGGCGGTTATCGTTCCTGCCTTTGCCTATCCGCTGGGACTCTATCTAATGAAGCAGTTCATGGAGCAGATCCCGGATGCGCTGCTGGAGGCGGCGAAGATTGACGGGGCCAGTGAATACCGCATCTTCTGGCAGGTCGTCATGCCGCTGGTGAAGCCGGCCTGGCTGACGCTCCTCATCCTGATGATGCAGATGCTATGGGGCACGGACGGCGGCAGCTTCATTTACAGCGAGCAGCTCAAGACGCTGCATTACGCGATGGGCCAGATTATTCAGGGCGGGATCGCCCGTGCAGGAGTCGGGGCCGCGGTAGCGGTGATTATGATGACGGTGCCGATTGTGACGTTCATTCTGTCACAGAGCAATGTGATTCAGACGATGGCTTCGTCCGGCATGAAGGACTGAAGCGATGGAGGCGTTAGGGTTGAGAATAAAGTCATCGATACTGGTGCTTGTATCCGTGCTGCTGCTTGTGAGCCTGTGTCCAAGGCCGGCCGGGGCTGCGCCGTATGAAGGATATACCTACTCCTACTGGGGCGGGGCGGTTCAGTCGCCGATTGCCTATCTTCCTTCGAGGGCCATCAGCGGGCTGGAGGCAGGGACGGGAGCCTGGAACGCTCCGGGAGACCTGTTCGTTTCGGCGGAGGGGCTGCTCTACGTGCTCGATTCCGGGAACGGGCGGATTGTGGTGCTGGATAAGGAGTGGAACACACTCCGTGTTATCGAAGGCTTCCAGAACGGGGAGAAGAAGGACAGCTTCAACAACCCGGAAGGACTCTTCGTTACGGAGGCCGGCCGGATCTACGTGGCGGACACGGAGAATAGGCGGCTGGTCGAGCTGGACGGCACAGGGACCTTCGTGCGGGAGATCGGGGCGCCGAAGGCGGATGTGATCGGAGCGAATTTTGAGTATTTTCCGCGGAAGGTGATTGTTGATAAGGCAGGCCGCATTTATGTGGTTGGCAGAGGGGTCTATGAAGGGCTGATCGAGTTCGACAGCGACGGGCAGTTCACGGGCTTCATGGGCACGAACAAGGTGCAGTTTGATCCGGTGGATCTGTTCTGGAAGTCGGTATCGACCAAGGAGCAGCGCGAGAAGATGGTGCAGTTCATTCCGCTGGAATTCAATAATACCGATGTCGATGAGGATGGCTTCATCTATACCACCACAGTGGATAAGAAGACCTTCTCTCCGGTAAAAAGACTGAATCCATCCGGCATCGATGTCCTGCGGGTCAGCAAGGAGATTCCGCCCATCGGCGATCTGAGCCGGGACCGCTCCGCCTTCATTGATATTGATGTGACCGGAAACGGGGTCTACCGGGCACTGGACGCTACGCGCGGGCGGGTGTTCACCTACAATGAGGACGGCAAGCTGCTGTATGTCATAGGTCAACTCGGTAGCCAGCTCGGCACCTTCAAGAACCCGGCGGCGGTGGAGAGCTATGGGAATGCGCTCTATGTGCTGGACCGTGATCTGGGGAGAATTACCGAGTTCACAGTGACTCAGTTCGGCAGCATGGTCAATGAAGCCAACGCCCTGTACAGCTCAGGGAAGCATGATGAAGCCGCGAAGCTGTGGCGGGAGGTGCTGAAGCTGGATGCCAACTATGAGATGGCGTATGTCGGGATCGGCAAATCGCTGCTCCGCCAAGGCGAATATAAGCAGGCTATGACCTATCTGAAGCTGGGCAATGACCGCGAATATTATTCCAAAGCGCTGGGGAAATACCGCAGGGAGTATATGCGCGATCACTTCAGCATCTATATGACCGGAATAATAGCCGTGCTGCTGGGCGGCTACGTAATCATCCGCCTGGTGAAGCGGCCGAGAAAGGAAGGGAGGGTTCAGGATGCCGTTTCTTAAGGACATTAAATATTCACTGCATGTAGCAGTGCACCCCTTCGACGGATTCTGGGATCTGAAATACGAGAATAAGGGCAAGCTGCGCATGGCACTGGGCATTCTTATGGCCCTTACCCTGACCATGATTGTGAAGCGCCAATACGTAGGCTATGTGGTCAATTATAATCACCCGCTTGCATTGAACAGCATCAATGAGCTGAAGTATATTATTTTCCCGTTCCTGCTCTGGTGCCTGGCGAACTGGTCCCTGACGACACTGATGGACGGGGAAGGGAAGTTCTCGGAGATCGTCATTACGACCGGGTACGCCCTGCTTCCGCTGATTCTGATCAACATTCCCAATATCCTGCTCAGCAACGTGATCACGCTGCGGGAGGCTTCCTTCTATCATCTGCTGGATGCTCTGGCTACGCTGTGGTTCGTGTGGCTCTTGTTCATCGGAACCATGACGGTTCATCAGTACACGGTGCTCAAAACGATTACAACCATGCTGCTGACGCTGGCCGTGGTAGGCATCATCATCTTCCTGGGCCTGCTGTTCTTCAATCTGATCCAGCAAATTGTCAGTTTTGTCTACACCGTCTACCAGGAGCTTTCACTTCGCGGATAAGAAAGGAGGAGCCAGGCTTTGAAGAAGAAGCTAACCATCATTGCAATTGTGCTTATGCTCAGCGGCGCAGCCGTCCTGCCGTACGCGGACTTGGCGGAATCCGCACCTGAAGCAGAAGCGGCGGTACAGTCTGAAGTGCAGAGCGGGCAGGATACCCGCACCCCGGAAGCGCCGGGGCTATCCGCAGATCTGAAGCAGGCCCTGGACAATGAGTATTTGACCCTGTATCTGAATCAGACGACCACGGAGATTGTCGTTAAGGATAAGAAGAGCGGAGCGATCTGGTATTCTAACCCGCAGGACCGTGAACAGGACGCTGTTGCCACCGGCTATAACAAATCCAAGCTGAATGTGCAGGTAGAGCTGACCTACTATGACAGCAAGGGTAATCTCATGAACTACGATAACTACACCCACAGTGTGCAGAGTGGCCAGTTCACCATCGAGGAATCGAAGGACAGCCTGAACATCGTGTACACGCTGGGGGAGGTCAAGAGCAATATCGACGGCATTCCCAAATACATCAGTGAAGAACGCTTCCGTACCCTCATCATCGGCCGCCTTGAGAAGGACAGTGACAAGAAGGAGATTGAGAAGCGGTTCAGGTACGATGAATTGAATAAGCGGTATGAACGGAGAGATACCTCCTTCAAGGGAGTGGGGCTGAAGAAGGTAACCACCCTGTTCGGGCAGATCGGCTATGATGAGGCGCAAATCGCCATTGATAAAGCGGCCTACGGTGAAGAGGATGACGGAGCCGCCCTGGTGACGCTTCCCCTGGAATACCGTTTGGACGGGAAGCAGCTGAAGGTAAGCATCCCGGGCGGTAAGGTCCGTTATCCGGATAATATGCATATTCAGAGTTTGTCGCTGCTTCCGTTTTTTGGGGCGAGCGGTACAAAGGATGAAGGCTACAGCCTGGTGCCGGACGGCTCCGGGTCACTGATACACTTCAATAATAACAAGCTCTATGCTACCCCTTACCGCAGCGCGATGTACGGGCCGGATGCTGCGCTGACCCAGCTGGGGCAAGTGCAGAAGGAGGAGACCGCGCGGCTGCCTGTATTCGGCATGAAGTATGAGGACCGGGGCTTCCTGGCGGTGATCGAGAGCGGGGATGCGATTGCTGCCGTGGAGGCAGATGTCAGTGGACGGCTGAATCAGTATAACAATGTCTTCTCCAGCTATACGCTGGGCAGTCTGGAGGAAGTGACACTGACCAACGGCTGGCGCTCCAGTACAGTGAAGCAATTTCAGGCGGGGATCTACCCCGGTGATATCACTGTAGCGTACAGCTTCCTTGATCAGGAGGAAGCCAGCTATTCAGGCATGGCCGCACATTACCGGGAGTACCTAATCGAACATACCGGGATGGCAAGGCTGGACGGGACAGAGAACGTTCCCTTCTACCTGGAATTGATCGGAGGCATTCCGAAGAAGAAATTCTTCCTGGGCATTCCTTACAGCGCTTATGAGCCGCTTACCTCCTTCAAGGAGGCCAAGGCTATTCTGGAGCAGATGCAGGATAAGGGAATCGGGGATATTCAACTGCGGTATACCGGATGGTTCAACGGCGGCATTAATCATAATTACCCGAAGGGCGTATCTGTGGACAGCAAGCTTGGCGGGACCAAGGGGCTTAAGGAGCTGCAGGCCTACGCACAGGATAAGGGGATTACACTGTATCCCGATGCTTCGTTCCTGCAGACCTTCCCGGAAGCCAAGGGACTCCGCAAGTCACAGGCCTCCCGGCTGATTACGGGTAAGCTGGCGCATACGTATCCCTTCGACTTCTCCATGCTGAAGCTGGATGTGCAGGAGCCCTCCGGTTATGTCGTCAGCCCCCGGGTATTGCCGGGTGTGGTAGACGGCTTCCTCGGAGACTATGCAGAGCTTGGAGTAGACGGCTTGTCCCTGCGGGATCTCGGCAGCGGGCTGAATTCCGATTTCAATGCGGAGGAGCTGGTTGACCGCCAGCAGGCCGAGGGAATCGTCAAGGAGCAGCTGGAGCGGATGAAGAGCTCTGTGCCCCGCCTGATGGTGGAAGGCGGCAATGCGTACGCGGCTCCCTTCGCCCGTCATATAGTGGCTGCACCCATGCAGAGCAGCGGGTTCAATATTACGGATGAGAGCATCCCCTTCTTCCAGATGGTATACCACGGTTATCTGCAATATGCCGGAACCGCCTGGAATATGGCTGACGATCAGGATGCGTCGCTCAGTCTGCTGAAGGCGCTGGAGACCGGGAGCGCACCATATTATACCTGGTTCTATGCTGATCCTTCCGCGATTAAGATGACAGGCTTTGGCAGCCTCTACTCGGCGGATTACCGCAGCTGGATTGACCAGGCAGCCGGGCAGTACCAGGCGTTGAGCCGTGTGATGAAGAATATCCAGTCCCAGACGATCAAAGAGCATAAGAAGCTGGCGGAAGGTGTCTATCAGACGACTTATGAAGCAGGCACCACGATTATAGTGAATTATAACCGTGCGCCGGTGAGTGTGGGCGGAGTCACCATAGACGGACGCAATTACCGGGTAGGAGGTGAGCCGCAATAATGAAGCTTAAGAAGCTGTCCCTGGAGCAAAAAAACAGATATTACGGCCTGTACTTCATTCTTCCCTGGTTCGCGGGCTTCTGCTTCCTGTTCCTGACGCCGCTGCTCTCTTCCCTGCGGTTCAGCCTCAGTAACCTGCAGGTCAATGATGAGGGCTTCACGCTGAAGTATATCGGACTCGCGAACTTCCGGGAGGCGCTGTTCTCGCATGAATCCTATGTCCGGACATTAACGGAATCCGTGCTGAATATCGTGCTGAACACCCCGCTTATTCTGATTTTCAGCCTGTTTTTCGCCGTGCTGCTCAATCAGAAGTTCCATGGCAGAGTGCTGGCCCGGGCGATTTTCTTCCTGCCGGTCATTCTGGCCTCAGGCATTATAGCCAGCATTGAGAACGGAGACCTGATGCAGTCTGTTGTGCGCAGCGCCAGTGATTCCACGGGCGGAGGTCTGTCGGTGATCAAGAATCTGGAGCTGACCACGCTGCTGATCGAATCCGGTCTGAGCCCCACTGTGGTGCAGTATCTGACTGGAGCGGTAAGCCGGATCTATGAGATTGTCAGCCAATCGGGCGTGCAGATCCTGATCTTTTTGGCGGGGCTGCAATCGATTTCCCCTTCCCTGTATGAGGCGGCGAAGATTGAAGGCTCCACAGGCTATGAGGCGTTCTGGAAAATTACGTTTCCGATGATCGGCCCGCTGATCCTGACCAATCTGGTCTACACCATCATCGACAGCTTCATCAGTGACCAGACCAGCCGCATGGTGGTGGATACAGCGTTCAAGAGCTTCAATTTCGGGCTGAGTGCAGCCATGTCCTGGATGTATTTTGCCATCATTGCACTGCTGTTGTGGATCACGACGGCGCTGATCTCACGTAAAGTCTTTTATCAAGACTAGCGGTTAGGAAGGAGAGCATTCATGAAGACAGAGACCGCAGCAATGCCGCACCGATCCAGGAAAGAGCAGCTGCACAGGCTGGCCTCGGCCGCCTATTGGGTGGAATTTTCGAAAAAATGGTTGTGGGTAATCGCCCGCTTTGTGCTGGTCTTCGGTATCTCGTTCGTTATCCTGTACCCGATCCTGCTGAAGCTGTCGATTGCGTTCAAGAGTATGGACGATTTGTATGATTCCACCGTGATCTGGGTCCCGCAGGCCTTCACGCTGGAGAACTTCAGGCTGGTCTTCAAGGCGATGAACTACCCTGCAGTTCTGCGGAACACCATGCTGTTGTCCTCAGCAGTCATGGTGCTTCAGACCATCATCTGTGTGCTGGCCGGTTACGGCTTTGCCCGGATTAAGTTCAGGGGGAGCGGGCTGCTGTTCGCGGCAGTAATCTTTACGATTCTTGTCCCGTCCCAGACGATCATGATCCCGCTCTACCTGCATTTCAAGAACTTTGACCTGTTCGGCCTGATTGAGCTGTTCACGGGGAAGCCGGCGAACCTGATCAATACGTATTGGCCGTTTATTATTTCTTCGATGCTCGGAATGGGCGTCAAGACTGGGCTGTATGTCTATATTTTCCGCCAGTTCTTCAAGGGCATTCCACGGGAGATTGAGGAAGCGGCTTATGTGGACGGAGCAGGCTATTTCACCACCTTCGCGCGGGTGATTCTGCCCAATGCCATTCCGTCGATGGTAACGGTGATGCTGTTCTCCTTCGTGTGGCAGTGGAATGATTCCTTCTTCACCAATATGTATCTGAACGAACCGAAGGTCATGTCATCGATGATGTCTTCGGCGGGCTACGGCATTGCTACCTACATGACCGGCGGCGGCCAGGCGGCGAATTCCCTCGTTCAGGACCCGTTCTTCATGTCCATGATGATGAATACGAGTGTGCTGATGGCGATTCTGCCGCTGATTATCCTCTATGTATTCGTTCAGCGGCATTTTGTAGAGAGTGTGGAGCGTTCCGGTCTGGTTGGTTAGGAGGAGGATAGGAGCATGAAGCGGCTGGCAGTTACGGCGGTTATCGGTATTGTTCTAGTGTGTGTTATTGTTGTAATTCTGTTCAGTAATAGAAAAGAGGAGGAAATCCCTGTGCAGCACCAGAAACCGCCGGATGCGGCAGTGTCGATAGACGGTAATCTCCGCTATCAGACTATCGATAACTTCGGCGCGTCCGACGCCTGGTCCATGGACCCCCTGGGGAAGGAGTGGACCGAAGAGAATAAGAACAAGGTGGCAGATTTGCTGTTCTCACGCAGCAGAGGGATCGGGCTGTCGGCCTGGCGCTTCAATATAGGCGCAGGCTCGGCGGAGACCGATGAGGCCATCATTCCAGATCCGTGGCGGAGAACGGAAGCCTTCAAAATGACGGAGGAAGGGCCGTACGACTGGAGCAGGCAGGCAGGCCAGCAGTGGTTCCTGCGGGCGGCCAGGGAACGCGGAGTCGAATCCCTGATTGCCTTCGTCAACAGCCCGCCGGTCTGGATGACCAGGAATGGTCATGCCCAGCCTGATCCGGAGGTAGGGTCCAGTAATTTGAAGGAAGGCTCTGAAGCTGCCTTCGCCTCCTTCCTGATTGATGTGCTGGAGCATTTCAAGCAGGAAGGGCTGGAGTTCGATTATATAAGCCCCGTTAACGAGCCGACCTGGGACTGGAATCATGCGCAGCAGGAAGCCAGCCGGTACAACAATGACGACCTGAAGCGGGTGATTCTGGAGCTGCACACCCAGCTCCGCGCAAGCGTCCTGGAAGCGCAGATCAGTGCCCCGGACGGGGTAGAGATTACCTCTCTGCTGGATGATGAGCACTACCGGGAATTCACTGGCAGCGGTGTCTATTCCAGCGGGGCTAACAGCCTGGGGCTGGGGAAATACCGTGAATATATTAAGGACCTGCTAGGTGATCCTGTGCTGAAGGAAGCGGTAGGCAATAAGATCGCCTCGCATTCCTACTGGTCCGATTACAGCCATTCCGGCGATGACCGCCTGGTTAAGCTGAGACAACTGCTGGCCGGTAATCTAAAGCAATATGATCCTGAGGCCAAGTACTGGGTTACCGAATACTGCATTATGGGCGATTATGGCCCGGGGCGGGATCTGGGAATGGAGCCGGCGCTACAGGTGGCGCGCACCATCCACTTTGATCTGACCGAGGCGGGTGCAGCCGCATGGCAGTGGTGGACCGCAGTATCCAAGGTGGATTACAAGGACGGCTTGCTGTACACCGATTACACTCAGCCTGGAGACGGGCAGAATATCCTGACCTCGAAGATTCTGTGGTCGCTCGGCAATTACAGTAAGTTCATCCGCCCCGGAGCGGTGCGGATTGCACTCTCCGGTCTGAGCCAGGATGCCGGAAACGAGCTGCTTGGCTCGGCTTACGTGCACGAGAAGGAGCAGAGCATGACGGCGGTGCTGGTGAATGACAGCCTGGAGGAGAAGCGGGTGCAGCTCACCTTGAGCGGACTGGGACTGAAGGCATCTGCCTTGCGTTCCTATGTAACCAATGCGCAGCTGGATCTGGCGCGTGGCGAGGATGTGGCCGCTGATGTAGCTGCTGATGGGTCAGCAGCTGGGGAGCAGGTATTCCAGGCCGTTATCCCGGCCAAGTCGGTGGTGACCCTGGTGGCAGGCGGGCCGGAATTAGAGGAGGAGGCAGGCGGGCCGGGTGAGTTGACCGGAACCCAGGTTACCGGAACTCAGGCTGCGCAGGAAGCTCCGGCTGCGGGAGATTATGCAGGCTATCTGTTCAGCTATTTCACCGGCGAAGGGACCGGGGATGGCGAGCAGGTATACTTCGCCCTCAGCGAAGGCAATGACCCGCTGCATTGGAAGGAGCTGAATGGCGGGAAGCCCGTGCTTACCTCCAGCTTGGGCGACAAGGGAGTCAGGGACCCGTTCATCATCCGTTCACCTGAAGGCGGCCGGTTCTATCTCATCGCCACCGATCTGAAGATCAACGGCAATTGGGATTGGGGCAGAGCCCAGTCACAGGGCAGCCGGGCGGTTATCGTGTGGGAATCGGATAATCTGGTGGACTGGTCGGAGCCTTGGGAAGCCCGGGTATCACCTGAGGAAGCGGGGAATACCTGGGCACCTGAGGTGATCTATGACCAGGAGAGCGGGGAATACATCGTATTCTGGGCCTCGCTGATGTACGCTGATTCCACTCACACCGGGGACGCCTACCAGACAATTATGTACAGCAAGACACGCGATTTCCGCGCGTTCTCAGAGCCGCAGGTCTATATGGACTACGGGTATTCGATCATTGATACCACTATGGCTGCGTATAACGGGAAGATCTACAGATTCACTAAGGATGAGCGCGAGCAAGGCCCGGAATCCCCTTTTGGCAAAATGGTGTTCCAGGAGTCCCTGGATTCGGTATTTGCCCCAGCGGTGAAGCTGCTGAGCGGGAGTGTCGGCGGACTGAAGGGCATTGAAGGGCCAACCCTGTTCAAATCCAATACGGAGGAGAAGTGGTATCTGTTTGTGGATGAATTCGGAGGCAGAGGGTACATCCCGCTGGAGACGGTAGATCTGGATTCCGGCAACTGGACGGTATCCTCTAATTATAAGCTGCCGGCCAGCCCCCGCCATGGAACGGTAATTCCGGTCACCCGGCGTGAATACGACGCCCTGAACGCCAAGTTCATGCAATGATCTCAGGTCTGGCTTAGCGTGGCAAGTGGAAACGGCATTGCCGTCTTTTAAAGGACGGTACCGTTTCAGCGAGAAATAGAAGGATAATTTAGCATGTGCAACATCTAAATTCTTATATTTTATACAAAAACAGGTTCACCCCGGCCATTACGGCAGAGGTGAACCTGTTTGCTTAGAGCATCATGCTGAAGGCTGATGCTTATTTCGCGCTTTCGTAACGCTTGCCGACTTCTTCCCAGTTCACTACGTTCCAGAACGCCTTGATGTAGTCAGGACGTTTGTTCTGGTAGTTCAGGTAGTAGGCATGCTCCCATACATCGAGGCCGAGGATTGGAGTTGCGCCTTCGCTAATCGGGTTGTCCTGGTTCGGTGTGCTGGTTACAGCAAGCTTGCCGTCCTTCACAACGAGCCAAGCCCAGCCGCTGCCGAAGCGTGTAGTAGCCGCAGTAGCGAAGTCTTCCTTGAATTTATCGAAGCCGCCCAGCTCGCTGTCAATGGCAGCAGCCAATGCGCCAGTCGGTGCGCCGCCGCCGTTCGGTCCAATCACTTCCCAGAACAGGGTGTGGTTGGCATGTCCACCGCCGTTGTTGCGGACCGCTGTGCGGATCGCTTCAGGTACAGCGTTCAGGTCGGTCAGAAGCTCATCGATGCTTTTGTTTTGCAGTTCGGGTGCCTTTTCCAGTGCGGCGTTCAGGTTCGTCACATAAGTGTTATGGTGCCTGTCATGATGAATCTCCATCGTCAAAGCGTCGATGTGTGGTTCAAGTGCGTTGTTCGGGTACGGAAGTGCCGGTAATTGAAAAGCCATGGAAAAATCCCTCCTGATTATATGTTGGTTTTGGTATATATCCGTTGAGATACTATTATTAAAACGCATCTGGAACAATAATGCAACATTAAACAAACGAAAATGTTTGAAAAGTATTTTCCCGCCGCCAGCTCACAGAAAGTGTTAAGGCTGTGTTAAACTGATGAGGCTCCCTGACTGGGACCTTTTGACTACTATAATCTCCTAATAGATGTTAAATATGAAACTATATTGAATGTAAACGCTTCATATCAAGCGCTTTCAAAAGAAAAATGATGATAACGCGAGAAAAGTGTGCTTTAATAGAGACAAAAGCAGGTATTCCTCGGTTTTTGATGCTTTTTTCCACTTTATACTGTTATGGAAACTCCTTCTTTTTGTAAAATCATAAGCCATAGAAAAGGGAGACTTTTAAGTATGCACGTTCGTTCCTTTCAATTAAGCGATGTAACTCCAGTGACTGAATTGCTGCAGACCGCATTATCGGAAGAATGTTTCGAGAGCACGATCGAGCCTTTCTCCAGGCAATTGTCATGGGATTCTGATCTCATTGTAGTTGCTGAGGATGAAGGAGAAATCATCGGTGCGCTGATTGGTACGATTGAGAAGAATCACGGCTGTTATTTCCGCATTGCCGTCCATCCGGATTACCGCCGCAGAGGAGTCGGCAAGAGTCTTGTAACGGCTATGGAGAGCAGATTTCAGGCGCGGAAGGTCAGCGGCATTTATGTTGCCGTCGATGAACACAATTCTTTTGCAATGCCTCTCTATGAAGCCATGGGTTATGACGAGAACCACATCTTCAAATCCGTGCGCAAGCTGAGCATTGTCGGGTAACTGTTGCTGAACCGCTGCTGTAAGCGGAATCAAAGGTCAGAGTAGAGAACTGTTGCAGGGCGGATACTTTTGAATATGGGTATTCCTGCATAGTCTGTTTCATTATACTAAAGCATATCTTCCCTATGTCCATTGCAAATGGGCGGGAGATATGCTTTTCTATTGTTAAGGAACGGATAACCCAATCGAAGCAAGTAGGTGGCCTATGAACCGGGAGCTTGAAGAAGATTTCATGCGGAGCCGCAGACAAAGATACAGATCAGTAACGCATAGCAAGTCCAGACAGAAGTCCGGAAGAACGTGGATTAAGGATATGCGGGAGTGGATCATTACGGCGGGGATTGTGTTCGCAGTGATGTCGCTGCTTAATATCTATGTGTTCAATGTGTCTACTGTAATCGGCCAATCCATGCAGCCCACCCTATATCAGGGAGAGAAGCTGATTATTAATAAAATCGCCCTCAGCTTCGGGAATCCGGGCCGCGGGGAGGTTGTTGTCCTTCATGATCCCAGTACGGGACCCAGCCGCAAGGAATATCTGGTCAAGCGGGTAATCGGCATTCCCGGCGATATCATCGAAGTGCGGAACCAGCAGCTCTACCTCAACGGCAAACTGCTGGATGAGCCTTATATTGATACGTCTATAGAAGATCCCGATTTCAGCAGCCTGACGGTGCAGGCGGGAACCTACTTCGTTATGGGGGACAACCGGCATGCCGGGGCCAGCAAGGACAGCCGTTATTTTGGCGCTGTCGCAGGGGAGAGTATCGTGGGTAAGGTGTCCCTGATCTGGTGGCCTTTCTCTAAGATGAAGGCCCTGTAGCGTTACCTTATTCATTCTATAAAGGAGAGGCGGATATGTACCTCAACATCCAGAAAGGCTATGCTCCGCCTCCTTCCAAATGGGAGGAACTTAAGGCTGAGATTAAGGCGGCTGCAGCTGAGCTCGGTATTGATGATATCGGGTTCACCACTGCGGAGCCGTTTTTATATTTGAAGAACATTCTCCAGGAGCACCGGGACAACGGATATGAATCCGGGTTCGAGGAGCCTGATCTGGACAAGCGGACGGTTCCGGCCCTGCAGTCCGGGGAGCAGCCGCTCTCTATCATTGCTATTGCGGTGGCCTATCCCTCCAAAATGGAGGACCCGCCCAAGTCCGAGCCGGGTGCGCGCAGAGGTATTCTGGCTCGCGCCTCCTGGGGCCAGGATTACCATCATGTGCTCCGTGAAGCGCTGGCGAAGCTGGAGAGCTTCATCCGTGAGCGTGTCCCGGGTGCTGTGCTGGAGAGCATGGTGGATACCGGGGCGCTTGTAGACCGGGCTGTGGCAGAACGGGCGGGGATCGGCTTCAGCGGCAAGAACTGCTCGATCATCTCTCCCAAGTGGGGATCATGGATCTATCTGGGGGAGATGGTGACGAATCTTCCGCTTCCCCCGGACCAGCCTGTGCAGGAAGGCTGCGGTGACTGCACCAAATGCATCGACGCCTGTCCTACCGGCGCGCTGGTCGGACCGGGCCAGCTCAATGCCCAGGCCTGTATCTCCTTCCTGACCCAGACGAAGGGCTTCCTGAGCGATCACTATATGACCAAGATCGGCAACCGGCTGTATGGCTGTGATACCTGCCAGATTGTCTGTCCGCATAACCGCGGCAAGAACTGGAATCACCGTCCGCAGCTTCTGCCTGACCCTGAGGTGGTGAAGCCGCTGCTGATGCCGATTCTGGACCTCAGCAACCGGGAGTTCAAGGAGAAGTTCGGCAGCAGCTCGGCGGCCTGGCGCGGCAAGAAGCCGATCCAGCGCAACGCAGTCATTGCGCTGGGCAATTTCAAGGAGGCCTCGGCGGTGCCGAAGCTGACAGAGCTTCTGCTTACGGAGCCCCGGCCGGAAATGCGCGGAACCTCGGCCTGGGCACTCAGCCGCATCGGCGGCGAAGCAGCGCTTGCGGCTGTTGAGCAGGCGCTGGAGAGCGAAGAGCACAGTACGGTGCGCGACATGCTGGAGCGGGCCGCAGGCAAGCTGCGTGAGCAGGGAGCAGCGGACAGTGAATGAACTGTCCTGGCAGCGGGATTTGCCAATTGCTGTCCAGTTGTTGAAATGCTATGATAGATTCGCGTGCCTGAACAGGGTTATCGCCAGACATTAGAGTACAAAGGTGGATTACAGATGAATATTGCATTGCCTATTATTACGCTTGTGGTAGGTCTGATCGGCGGTTTCTTCATCGGTGTGTATTATCTGCGCAGACAGATGACAACGATGCAGAATGATCCTGAAATGCTGCAGAAGGTTGCCAAGCAAATGGGGTATAACCTGAACGGGAAGCAAATGCAGCGTGCCCAGCAGATGATGAAGAACGGTAACCCGCCGGGGCGTCCCGCTGCGGGCAAAGGAAATTCCCGCAAGAAGTAATGTAATAATGAGGATCGTAGAAAATAGATAAGAGTCAGCTGCAGGTGCGGAAGGGGGGAGCTTTCATGGGGGGCATCAAGGAGTACAAGAACGGGAAGGTTACTGCAAACCGGGAGCAGATTGAGTATCATGTAGAGAAGATTCTGGAATTAATCGGTGAGGATACCAGCCGCGAAGGCCTGCTCGAAACACCGGCCAGAGTGACCCGGATGTATGAAGAGATCTTCGGCGGTTATTCCGTTGATCCGCGCGAAGCGCTGGGCGTAACCTTCGACGAGTCTCATGAAGAGCTGGTCATTGTGAAGGATATTGTCTACTATAGCCAATGTGAGCATCACATGGCTCCATTCTTCGGCAAGGTGCATATCGGCTATGTGCCAAGCGGCCGCATTGCCGGGCTCAGCAAGCTGGCCCGGCTCGTAGAAGCGGTAAGCCGCCGGTTACAGGTGCAGGAGCGCATCACGGCCCAGATCGCCGATATCATGACCGAGGTGCTGAATCCGCACGGTGTCATGGTTGTAGTCGAAGGGGAGCATCTGTGCATGTGTGCCCGGGGCGTGAAGAAACCAGGCAGTAAGACGGTTACAATGGCCACCCGCGGCTCGTTCCGCGAGGACGCTGCGGCAAGGGCTGAATTCCTGGCCCTGATCAAGGAATAGGAACGGATAAGCCCGCCTGCCACTTCGACAGTGGCGGCGGGCTTTTTTGTTATATTTTTTACATAGGAAACTAATAGTATCCTGCTGCAACCGGGCACACAGACCGAATGTATGTGAAAAACAGTTACTACTTAGGTCACTTCAAAACAGGGTTACCGAAAAAAGCAAGAGATAGCGAGGAAAGGACAGGGAGTTGTTGTTTAATGTAGGTGGAGACGACGCTCCGTAAGCGGGCAAACCATTGCGCCGCGGCTTCGGTACGAAAAGAACCGGAGACTTTTTGCTTGACCTTGACCATTCGGAGATCACGTTCGGCTTGGTTGTTATCAAAGGGAATCTCGGGACACCAAAGAAACTTGAGAATCGCCTCTTTGTGAACCTCAAAGCGTTCTCCCAAGTTGCCGGCCCTGCTCTTAATGGCACGACCTTTTTTACACGTTTTCGCCCGTACCCAGTCTTTCGACCATTCCCCTTCGCCCGTTTGGAGAATCGCGTCATATCGTTCACGAAACGATTGAATGACCTCTGTCGCCAAAGGAATCCCTGCTTGACGGGAACGCAGCGCCTGGGCCCAGCCCTCCGTCAGCAGATCCTTCATCTGCTTCGCCCACTGATGTCCGTCGTGCTCGGCAATCCCTATGCATTCCCGGAGCAAATGGGCATTACACAAGGCATGGGAATAGCTATGCCTCTCATTAAAATATCCTTTCATGCAGTCATGGACGACGGTTCCCGTATAAGTAGGTAAAAAACCGATGTCTTTCATCGCGGGAGCTCCCCGTTTGGCGTGCAGCTGGAGCAAGGTATACGTTTCGTCAGACATGACGTGCATCCACTGGGTCCGTCCGTCAACCCGGCACCCGGTTTCATCCGCATGGACTTTGACTTTCTGATGTAACTGGGTACGGATATGCTCTTCGATGGGAGCGAAACGGTCATGGGCGGTCTCTAAAAAGGAAAGCAAGGTACCTTCGCTGGGCCGATACGTGGTCCAGTCCTCGAAGAGCTGAGCCATCCGCTGAAGCGGAAGAAAGTGAAAGGCATGCAAATAGACCGTCCACGCCGCCATCCGGGGGCCATATTGGGCCGGAGCAGTGATGTGGGACGGGAAGGCTGCACGCTGGACTTTTTGGCAACAAGCGCAGTAGCGTTGCTCGGCACGAAACTCGGTGGTCCAGATGCGAGACACAGGAAGGTCGAATTCTTGACGCCGTTCTTCCCCCACACAAGGAGCACCTGCGAGCGAGCCCAAACAGTCCGGACAGGTGGTTAATTCGCAGACCACGACTTCGTCGGGATTGTCGATAACGTGGAGCGTCGTCCCAGGATGGCCTTTCGGTGCGCCTTTGGGACCACCAGGGGTTCGCAGATTGGGAGGCTTGCGAAGCCCGTCACTAGATGGAGGTTTGCTGCTGTTATGACTCTTCTGCTGGAGTTGCCGTTCCAACTCATGCACGCGTTTTTTCAGCGATTGAATCTCTTTCGCCTGGGTGTCAACGATTTGTTGAAGGCGCTGATTCTGTTCGGTCAAGGCCCGATTTTGGTCGAGGAGCATCTGGATGAAGCCTGCAATTTCAGGATCCCCTTTACTGATCTGAAGGACTTGCTGTGGGCTAACATCCATACCTCATTCACCTCCCGGGTTTTGTCTTTTTCTTTCGACAGGGGAGAGTAAAACTCCTTTCCGAAAGTGGAATAGTGTGGATGTTTTTTCATGGAGACCTAAGTAGTAACGAAAAACAGCATACAATGTGCTCGTAAGCAGGTACGCGGTCTGTATGTATGTGGAAAACAGCATACAATGTGCATGTTGAGGAATGCGCGGTCCGAATGTATGTGGAAAACAGCATAGATTGTGTTTGCAAGCAGGCATATGTCCAAATATATATGGAAAACAGCATACAATGTGCATGTTGAGGTATGCGCAGTCCGAATGGATGTGGAAAACAACATACATTGTGCTTGCAAGCAGGCACACGGACCGAATGCATGTGGAAAACAGCATACATTCGGTCAGGATGATTTGTAGCCGGTGAGATTGAGCACCGTCAGGATTGGATTGGGTAGAGACACGTAGAACGGTGCCATGAGAGGGAGAAATACATCATAACGTGCGAAAAACCGAAGACACCGTAGAGCCTTAGAAAGGTTCCCAGACCAGCTTGCGGGCGGCACCGTAGCGCTCGGCGACATAAGGCCAGTTGACGACTCTCCACCAGTCCTGGATGTAATCAGCGCGGTTGTTCTGATGCTTGAGGTAATAGGCATGCTCCCACACATCCAGCACCAGCAGCGGAACGACATCCCATTGGGACAGGTTCTGATGCTTCTCAGCCGTCAGTATCTCCAGTCTACGGCTGCGCGGGCTCCAGACCAGAATAGCCCATCCGCCGCCCTCGACTTTACCCGCCGCCTCCGTGAACTGGGCCTTGAAGGCTTCATAGCTTCCGAAGCTGCGTTCTATGGCGTCCAGCAGGGCGCCGGAGGGGCGGACGCCTCCTTGCGGGGACATGACATTCCAGAAGATCGTATGCAGATAGTGTCCGGCGCCATTGAAGGCAAGCTCCCGCTCCCAATGCTTAACCAGATCGAAGTCGCCACTCAGGCGCGCTTCCGCGAGCTTATTCTCCGCCTTGTTCAGTCCGTCTACATAGCTCTGGTGATGCTTGTCGTGATGGATGATCATCGTCTTCTCATCAATATACGGCTCCAGTGCATTATAAGCATAAGGCAGAGGAGGAAGCGAATGCCCGCCGATGGGAACCGGTCCTGTCTCGCGGGATTCCCATAACGGAACTGCGAAGCTTCCTGTTCCCTGAAGACGTTCTCCGCTTGCAGCCGGATCGGGTGAAGGAGCTGCTTCCGCCTGCTCCGGAGGATTCATCCGCAGCATCCCGGGCCCGTAGTCCGCAGGGGTGAGAGCCGCCAGTACGGCGAGGAAGTATTCGGACTCCCGGATGAAGTGCAGCAGCGCGGTTCCCGCCAGAGGGAAAGCATTGACAGCGGCGCTTGCCTCCTTCATGGCCTTCAGGTGCCGGATGAATTCGGCGGACTGGTCGCAGGCAGTGTGCAGCAGCAGCCCGGCTTCGGCGGATGGACTCCCCGGACCACCTGTGTCCGGTGGCTGCGGATTAGCAAGCAGATGCTGTGCCGCCTGTTCTGTAGCCAGGAATACAATGGCCCAGTCCTCCAGCAGCTTCACATAAGGCTCCTCCAGGCGTGGGATGATCTGGATTAGAACCTCGGCATGCTCCTTCTCCTGTTTTTTCCAGAAGGCAATTTCCCCTAGAATCTGTACTGGCGGCGGTGCAACGAATACATATGGCATGACATGCAGTCCTCCCGTCCTAAAGTTTCATCGGTCCATTATATGCGGGAGAGGAACAGCTTATGAGACTAGCCTGTGCAGGGAATCGTGGCGGATTGGAGGTCCTGGTGCCACGCACAGTAAAAGGCATGCACAGAATGTATCACAGGATACATCTGCACATGCCTTAGGGTAACGGTAAGAAGCTTATTTGCTTGCGGTTGGATTGCTGTGGCTCCCGCTGATCTGGGCCAGCTGTACATTCCCGAGAAAAGCGGATACCCGCCGCAGATACTCACGCGGGTGCTCGCGGAACAGCAGCTCATGATGGCTGTTCTCCACGATCCATGAATCCGAATACGGATTGCTCTGGTTCGCCGCCAGCTCCTCGGCAATCGGATAAGGGGCCTTATCGTCCTTAGTACCGTGCATGAACAGCACCGGGAACGGATAATCCTCCGATTTGACCTTGGAGTAAGGGATCTGATTCAGTCCTGTGCCGTTCAGGACCGGGAAGAGCATCTCCATAATCTCCAGCGAAGGCTGGCGTGGAAGATTGATATTCTGCTTGATATTATGGTACAGGGTGTCCGGCTCCAGCAGGAAGGTGCTGTCCAGAATCATCGCATCCACATCTTTGGTTACAAGTCCTGCCTGCAGGGCAGTGCCTGCGCCCATCGAGAAGCCCCAGACCACAATCTGGTCTGCCCCCTGCTCCTTGGCGAATTCAATGGCTCCGAGCAGCTGCTGGGATTCCTTTTTACCGCCGGTTGCGATATCCCTGTCGGTCTTGGAGGCGAAGCCGTAGTCGAACATGACGACATTGAATCTCAGGCTGTGCGCATAATGGGCCAGATCATACATGGGCACCCAGCTCTCTTCGCGGTTCGCGCCATAGCCGTGACTGAAGACAATGGTTTTGGTAGCTCCCTTGGAAGGAATATACCAGCCCTCCATCATCCGGCTGCCGTCCTTGGCAGGGAAGGTGATATCCTCGTAGGCGAGCCCCTTGGCCTGATAAGGATTGGAGTAGAGTGGGGCTACGGTAGGATTCGAGAGTACCCAGGCGATATAAGCATGCAGGGCGATGAAGCAGAATACAAAGAAGAAGAATACGGATAACAGCAGGGCCACAATGATGTGCTTGAGGCGTATCATCCGAATCGGAATTAAGGTTGACGAAGCGGGCTTATCCTCGTTAGGCATACGGGAGACCGGCGCGCCGGGATGACTAGTTGCCAGATTCATAAGGTCCCCTCCTGGAAAGTTTCAAGATTCAGAGCATGAATAGTTCATATATTTAATCGTAAATTTATGCCCTTACAAAGTCAATGGAAATGGTTCTTTTGTAATGTAACTGTAAACTGCGGACGGCTGATTATGGATGCGGAATCTGCTGGACTTTATTTAGGCTTTTGCACTAAGATAGGGATATCTTAATAATTATGTAACCGGGTTTCAATAGGTGAAACATGTGAAGGGGAGATCGGGGTGGAAGACCGGAAGCTGACTGTACGCGCCGTAGAACGTGCGCTGGATATATTGCTGTGCTTTACTCAGGATAATGATGATTACGACCTTAGTCTGACGGAGATCTCTGCGAAGATCGGCCTGCATAAAAGCACAGTGCACCGTCTGTTGACTACACTGGAGGAGAAGGGCTTCCTGCAGCGGGACGAGGGGACGGACAAATACCGCCTGGGTATCCGCATCTGGGAGCTGTCCACACATCTCCCGACGCTGAACGAGCCGGCGGTGCTTCTGCTGCCCGCCATGGAGCGGCTGCGCGACCGTCTGGGCGAGACGGTCAGCCTGTATCTGCGCGACAATCTGGAGCGTGTGCGCATTCAGGCGGTGCAGAGCCGCCAGGCTATCCGCCGGGTAGCCCAGATCGGTGCAAGGCTGCCACTCTCGGTAGGCGCCTCCAGCAAGGTGCTGGCTGCTTACGCGCCGCCTGAAGTGCAGGTCCGGCTGCTGGCCGACCCCGCATGGCCGGACAGCGTTGACCGCAGCCAGTACCTGGAGCAGCTGAAAGAGATTACCCGCTGCGGCTATGCAACCAGCTTCGAGGAACGGGAGCCGGGAGCGGCAGCAGTGGCAGTTCCCATCGCCGGCCGGGCCGGGGGTGTGGTAGCAGCGCTCTCGCTGTCCGGCCCGGTCAGCCGTCTGTCGCGGGAGACGCTGGAGGAATATGCTGTCATTTTAGCGGAGGCCGCTGCTGAAATGGGCCTAATGATGGGTTGAGATGTAGGCCTCCGTAGGCAGATCCGTGCAGGAAAACTTTAGGAAATACAGGCTATTCAGTCTTCGGCATTCATTGTATATCTAGTTAAAATGAACTATCATTAGTAATGATTAGCTAAATTGAGATTGAAGAAATAAGAGGAATCCAGGTGCACGAGGTGATGGGATGAAAGTAGTTATACCCGATTCACTGATGGGAGAAATTCAAGAGCTCCAGGATACGTTCGGCTCTGTTACGGGTCAGGCGCTTGTGCTTACGGATCAGGCCGGGAATGTGGTTACCCGCCCAACGCTGTCCGGAATATTCTATCAGAAGATGTTTAATTCTTTACAGGTCATAGAGCGGCCCTTCGAGCCTGCATTGATTAGAATGGGCCCCTTATCATATCCTGCTGTACTTGAAGAGTGGGTACCCGGGTTGAAGTATGTGGTCAGTCCGCTGGCTCCTGACTATGGACAGACGTACTATTTATGGTCCGGCTTATATATGGAAGAAGGCACCCGCGGGCTTGTGCTGCAGGCGTTCGAGGCCAAGATGCGGAATCACCCCGACTATGAGATGCTGAAGGATGTACTGGCCGCCATGCCTGAGCTTAGCCGGGAGGGCATTGCCAGCATCAGGGGGAAATTGAGTGTGCTCGGGAATGTGCTCTCCAAATTGCTGGCGGGCTGCGCAGTGAAGCCTCTGGAACAGAGACGGGGTCTGCTGATTTCCCAGCTGTTATCCAATCTGGAGAGTGAGTTCCTGAAGATAGAGGTTGTGCTGCAGCAGCTGGCCGGTACGTTATCTGACGCAGAGCTGTATGCCTTTGCCCAAGAGGAGGAGGCCGGCCAGTTCAAGGTGAAATATTCTGCCGGCAAAGAAGCAGGGCTCCTCATGAACGCCGGGTTCCAGCAAGGAGACGGTTTTCTGGGACAGGCAGTTCTGGGCATGGAGCCCAGGCACTGGCAGAGCGTTGCCCAAGATTCGAGATCGTTATTCTTCACCCAGCGCGGGATGACGCAGCCGGAATATTTGTCATGCTATCCTGTGAGAATTCACAGCGGGAAGAGGGCCGTACTGCTTGCTGTGGGCTTCGGAAAGAGCCGCCTGATACAGGACTATGCCCAGTACGAGCAGAATGTTACTGCGCTCCTGGGCTTATCCGGACGGGGAGAGCAGCTGGTGCAGCGTGAAGCCCTGCGCAGGGAGGCCACCCTGCGTTTGAAGGAAGCTGCCCGCCTGCTTCCGCAGGCCGCATCTACCCAGGAGCTGGGCACCGGGCTGCTGGATATGATTATGGGCATGCCGTTCTTCCCGTCATCGGTGCTCGTATTCTTCGAGGAGCAGCCCGGGGAGACTCATTATGCCAAGGGATGGAGGCCGGAGGAGATTGAGCCGTATGTCCAGGACCTTCAGTCCCGTTACTCCTCACAGGCCTTTCTCTCTTCTGCGATCATCAACGGGGAGGCAGAAGGGCAGGTCTTGGTTGAATGTCCGCTGATTGCTGAGAAGGTATTCAAGGGCATTCTGTCTGTGGGCTTCAGACGCCGCAGCGAAGCTGAGGAGTGGCTGTCCTTAACCAGCTGTCTCGCCAGTCTGGCGAGTACTTCGATCCGCCTGATCGAGAAGGAAGCCAGACATATGAAGCAGGCAGGGGTCTTCACCGGTCAGACGCTTCATTATCTCCAGCTCAGTAATCCCGAGCTGCACCGCCTGTCGGCAGAAGCTTCTGCTATGGCGTATGAGCTTGCCCGATATACAGGATTGCCGGAGCGGGAGTCAGAGCAGATGAGAACGGCTGCGCTGCTGGCTCCGTTCAGGCTGGAATTCCTGCATGGGTACGGGTTCTACCCGGAGGAGCTTTCTTTGCTGAAGCAGGTGGACCAATTTACTTCGTTCTATTTTGAGATCAATAAGCCCTCGGTCTCTGTCATGGCCCAGCTGCTCGTGCTGGTGCTTCATCATGCAGGCAAAGGCGCGGACAAGGAGCTGCTGGCGGACACGGATCTGGAGTGGCTGAACCCCTCCCGCTTCTATCTGGATGACCATGTGGTTGGGGAGCTGTACAGTGAGCCGCGCAATACCTTCCAATCCTTTTTGCGCAGCCGCTCGGAAGCGATGCCCGCCAAAAGAGGTGTGTCGGCAGGGAAGCTGCTGAACAGTACAGCACTGAAGACGCCCAAGGAGGAATGGGGAATCTCACCGCGCGAGGAGGAAGTGCTGGAGCTGATTATTCTGGGCAAGACGAATAAGGAGATTGCCAGTGCCTTGTTTATCAGCGAGCATACCGTCAAGAACCATCTAAGCCGCATTTTTAATAAAATGGACGTAACGGACCGTTCACAGATCATAGCTCTGGTCTACAAAAGAATATTCGATTCCGAACGTATCGAGATGTCCTGATGGCCTCCTGAGGCTGCGATAATTTATCCGCTTATGCCAGAGAAATGCAATCCCCTTTCCAGCGAAAGGGGATTTTTGCTGCGGAAAATTCCGGGAGAGTTGTCAGCCTGCAAACTCTATGATATCATTACAAATGATAATGATTATCAATATCATATATACATTGGGGGATTATCTTGAGATACTCTAAACAAAGTCTTGTCCTGATTGTTTTTACTCTCGTCATGGCTGTCCTGCTGGCAGCCTGCGGTTCATCGGGTAATTCCGGCTCTGGCTCCGGGGCGGCAGCGAATGCACCTGCACCTGCACCTGCAGCATCTGAAGCACCCACGGCTGCTCCGGCTGCTGGTGAACCTTCCGCTGAAGCAGAGATGGTTACTTTCCAGGACGGTGCCGGTGAGGTTCAAGTGCCTAAGAATCCGCAGAGAATCGTGGATACTACAGCTTTTTATACAGGATATCTCCTGGCGCTGGGTGTGAAGCCGGTAGGGGTCATGCAAGGAGCCAAGGATAGTCCATATCTTGCAGAGATGCTTGAAGGTGCAGAAGGGCTGGGTGATGACGTCACCCCGGAGAATATCCTGGCCCTGAACCCTGACCTGATTATTGTGTATACCGGAACAGAAGGCATTGATAAGCTGAAGGAAATAGCGCCTGTGGTACAGATTAAATATGGCGCCAAGAATTATAAGGATCAGATGCTCGACTACGGCAAGCTTGTGAACAAAAATGATGAAGCTAAGGCCTGGATCGCCCAGTGGGAGGCCCGCATTGCTGAACTGAAGCCGCAGGTACAGGCTGCTGTCGGCAATAAGACTGTTTCTATCCTGAATCCATATGCCAAGGGGCTGTATGTCTTTGGTCATAACTATGGCAGGGGTGGTGAGATTCTGTATGGGGAGTTCGGGCTGAAGGCTCCCGCAGAAGCGCAGAAGGAGGCCATCGACAGCGGAACAGGCTGGGCTTCCATCTCTCTGGAGAAGCTGCCGGACTTTGCGGGAGATATTATCTTTACCTGCCCATGGTCTGGGGATACTACAGACCCGAAGATTGTCTATGACAATCCGCTGTGGAAGGGGCTTCCGGCGGTCAAGGCAGGGAATGTGTTCCAGCTGAATCCTGCTGCCGATACGTACAATGACCCGATCTCTCTGGAGAAACAGCTGGATTTCATTACGACCAGCCTGCTGTCGGTCAAATAGGGCATTCCTGAATGAGACAAAAGCTGCGCCGGTATCAGACTGAAATCTGATACCGGCGCAGCTTGTATAATGATCTGGCCTTATGAATGAAGCAGACTTATTCTACCGGTTGAGCCGCTTCCGAGGCAGTAGCATCTGCCAGCATCTGGCGGAGCACTGTCTGCAGAATACCGCCATTGCGGTAGTAGTCGATATCTACGCTGCTGTCGAGACGGGCAATGACCGGGAAGTCGAACTGCGTGCCGTCTTCACGGGTAGCAGTGACCGTCAGCTCCTGCCCGGGAAGGACGTGGTTGTCAAGACCGGTAATGTCGAAGGTCTCACGTCCGGTCAGTCCCATGCTGCTCCAGCCATGGCCTTCCTGGAACTGCAGCGGCAGCACGCCCATGCCGACGAGATTGCTGCGGTGTATCCGCTCGAAGCTCTCTGCGATGACGGCTTTGACCCCAAGCAGGAGTGTTCCCTTGGCGGCCCAGTCGCGGGAGCTGCCTGTGCCGTATTCTTTACCGGCGATAACGATCAGGTTCTGTCCGGCCGATTGGTACAGCATGGAGGCGTCATAGATCGACATGACCTCATCACTTGGCAGGAAGGTGGTTACGCCGCCTTCTGTTCCAGGAGCCACTGCATTGCGGATACGGATGTTGGCGAACGTACCGCGCATCATCACCTCATGATTCCCGCGGCGTGAGCCGTAGGAGTTGAAGTCAGCGCGTTCCACGCCATGGCCGCGCAGATATTCTCCGGCCGGACCGGAAGTGGAGATATTCCCGGCTGGCGAGATATGGTCGGTAGTGACGGAATCGCCAAGCAGCGCAAGTACACGGGAGCTCTTGATATCCTGGATGTCAGAGGCACCGTCTGCCAGATGCTCGAAGAATGGCGGATTCTGAATGTAGGTGGAGTTGTTATCCCATTCATACAGCTCGCCTTCCGGTACCGGAATGTTATTCCAGCGTTCATTGGCCGTGAATACATTCTCATATTTGCTGCGGAACATTTCCGGACTGAGCGAGAGCCCTATGGCTTCGCGGATCTCGGCTGAAGTCGGCCAGATATCAGCCAGGAAGACAGGCTCACCCTGCGGGTCATAGCCCAGCGGCTCGGTCTTCAGATCAATATTCACTGTGCCGGCCAGTGCGTAAGCGACAACCAGTGGCGGTGAAGCCAGATAGTTGGCTTTGACCTGGGCATGCACGCGGCCCTCGAAGTTACGGTTCCCGGAGATGACTGCGGCAACCGTCATATCATGCTCTGTAATGGCTTCGCTGACTTCATCCGGCAGCGGGCCGGAGTTACCGATACAAGTGGCGCAGCCGTAGCCGGCCAGGTAGAAGCCGAGTGCTTCCAGCGGCTTCAGCAGATCTGCCTTCTGCAGGTATTCCGTAACGACCAGCGATCCGGGAGTGAGGCTGCTTTTGACATAGCCCGGTTTGGTGAGACCGCGTTCTACAGCCTTCTTGGCAAGCAGTCCTGCGCCCAGCATTACGCTCGGGTTGGAGGTGTTCGTACAGCTCGTGATGGCTGCAATGACAACCGCTCCTGTGGTGAGCTTGCTGGTGCTTCCGTTCTTATGCTGTACTTCCACCGATTGGGCAATCTTCTCATCGCTGAGGCCATAGCCACCCTTGTCAACAGGTGTACGGATAATGCCTTCGAAATTCTCCTTCATATGGGTAAGCTCTACCCGGTCCTGCGGACGCTTCGGTCCGGCCAGGCTGGGAACCACAGAAGCCAGGTCCAGCTCAATGACATCGCTGAATGTCGGGTCCGGTGTCTCTGCGGTGCGGAACATGCCCTGCGCCTTATAATAATCCCCCACCAGCTCTACCAGCTCATCCGGGCGTCCGGTGCTGCGCAGATAGGCCAGCGTCTCATCGTCTACAGGGAAGAAGCCGATCGTTGCGCCGTATTCAGGAGCCATGTTGGCTACTGTCGCCCGGTCTGCCAGACTGATGTTCGCCAGACCCGGACCGTAGAATTCGACGAACTTGCCGACTACGCCTTTTTTGCGCAGCATTTGGGTAACGGTAAGGGCCAGATCGGTAGCTGTAGCGCCTTCCATCAGACTGCCGGTCAGCTTGAAGCCGACGACATCCGGGGTAACGAAATACAGCGGCTGTCCGAGCATTCCTGCTTCAGCCTCAATTCCGCCGACGCCCCAGCCCACTACGCCAAGACCGTTAATCATTGTAGTATGGGAATCCGTGCCGACCAGGGAATCCGGGTAGACCACTGTCTCTCCGTCAACGGTTTTGGTGGCCGCTACAGAAGCCAGATACTCCAGGTTCACCTGATGCACAATTCCGGTTGCCGGAGGAACCGCACGGAAATTATTGAAGGCGGTCTGTGCCCAGCGCAGGAAGCGGTAGCGCTCCTCATTACGCTCAAATTCTACGTTCATATTATATTCAAGGGCATCGGCTGTTCCGAATGCATCAACCATAACGGAATGGTCAATAACAAGGTCAACCGGTACAAGCGGGTTGATCTTCTTCGGGTCTCCGCCCGCCTTCTTGACGGTATCGCGCATAGCTGCGAGATCGACAACTACAGGCACGCCGGTGAAATCCTGCAGGACAATCCGGGCAGGAATGAACGGAATTTCCTTATTACGGTCAATGCCGCCGGACCAGTTAGCCAGCTGCTTAACATGTTCTTCTGTAATCGCCCGTCCGTCATATTGGCGGACAGCCGCTTCGAGTAATACCTTAATGGAGAATGGCAGGGAGGAAATGTCGCCTGCACCTTGCTCCTCCAGAGCGTTCAAATGATAGTAGCGATAAGTTTTGCCACCTGAGTTCAGGTTCTTGGCCAATGAAAAATGGTCCTTGCTTGGCATATATGCGCCTCCTCGTTTCATCTGATGAAACTACATTTCATAATTCCTATGCTTTAAGTATAACGTTTACAATCGGGGGAGTAAAGTTTTTTTTGCTCCCTGATGTAAGGTATATTCAGGGTTTACACGAATGCTTAGAACCCTCGGCCCCCTGACTTCCTTGCAGTTAAATCGCTCCTGCTTCCGTATAGGTGCAAGCAATCCTTCATATACATAGGACAGCAGCCATTATGGCGGTGATACCTGAAGGAATATTCTTAGCTAACATCATATACATTCTTATCTGTGAACGAAAGGGCGGAGTATGAATGGAGCAGCAGTGGAAGAAAAGTCTCTATGTCTATGTGGACCAGCTGAACAAGGGGCGGGTTGCACCTGGCGCCGAGCCGCGTCATACCACGATCAGGGACCCCCGGTTCCTGGACGAACAGCGCACGCGTTCCCGCCGGATCGCCCAGTGGTACACCCGCCGGGGCATTACTCCGCTGCGCGGGGAGACGGGGGTGCGGACGCTGCGGACCGTGCGGCAGAATCCAGCGGAGGTGGTCGCCGATGTGGCGCTGCACAGCGCCTTCTATTATGAGAAGGGCGGGATGACGCACCGCGAGGATGTGGTGGAGTCGGAACGCCTGACCTTTGTGCGTGAAAAGGGCGGCTGGGAGATTGTGAACGTGGAGCGCAGTGTGCCTGAGCGCAATGGGGTGCGCAAGGTGGTGGAGAAAGATCCGGCTCTGCGGCTCTCGGAGTGGGGGGAGGCTCTGCCCGATCCGCGTCCGTCCCAGCCGCTGCTGAACCGCCGTGTCCTGAAGGGTGCTACTGGTGTCCGGGAGGTGCGCTACCGCCGGGAAGAAGCCGCAGCCTATGCGGACCTCTGGTGGAAGGAAGGGAACCCGGAGTTCGAGATTTTCGAGGTGGACTGCACCAATTACGTCTCTCAATGTCTCTTTGCAGGGGGAGCGCCTATCAACTATACTGGTAAAAGAGAAACGGGCTGGTGGTATAAGGGCTATAATGGAGCCCAGGAATGGTGGAGCTTCAGCTGGGCGGTCTCCGATAGCCTGAAGCGTTATCTGAGCGGGAGCCGGGGAAGCGGGCTGCGTGCGGAGATTGTCGAGCGGCCGGAGCAGCTTCAGCTGGGCGATATTATTCAGTATGACTGGGACGGGAACGGACATTATCAGCACAGCACGATTGTTACCGCATTTGATGCGGGCGGACAACCGCTGGTGAATGCACGGACGGTTAGCAGCCGTCACCGCTTTTGGGATTACAAGGATTCCTACGCCTGGACGGACCGGACGGCTTATCGTTTTTTTCATATTAATGACTATTTATAGTTCAGAAAGAGGTTAATGCATGGGGAACGCTAAAACTACCGTAGGACTGGTGTACGGCGGCAAATCCGGAGAGCATGAGGTATCGCTGCAGACGGCTTATGCGGTTATGAACGCTTTTGACTACGATAAATATGAGATTATACCGTTCTATATCTCCAAGCAGGGGGTATGGAAGGTAGGTGCAGTGCTGGAGGCTCCCTTCCCCGCAATTGAGCAGCTTAAGCTCTCCGGGGTGGCTGGTGATATGGGCACGGCTCTGAATGCCTTGTTCAGCGGGCTCAGCGGAGGCGAGCAGGTCATCGACGTCATGTTCCCGCTGCTGCATGGTACGAACGGTGAGGACGGCACCATTCAGGGACTGTTCGAGATGGCGAATATCCCGTACATCGGTGCAGGGGTACTGGCTTCGTCGGCGGGCATGGATAAGGTCGTTATGAAGAAGCTGTTCGGCGAGGCGGGGCTGGAGCAATGTGACTATTGCTACTTCAATGCTGTGAACTGGAGACAGCGTAAGCATGAGCTAATTGTAGATCTGGAGGATAAGCTGGGATATCCGGTCTTCGTCAAGCCTGCCAACCTGGGCTCCAGCGTAGGAATCTCCAAGGCCTCCGACAAGGAAAGCCTGATCAAGGCTGTGGAGTATGCCTTCCGTTATGACACGAAGGTGATTATTGAGGAGTTCATCGATGCGCGGGAAGTGGAGGTGGCGGTACTCGGCAATGAGGAGCCGGAGGCTTCGGTTCCGGGTGAAATCGTCTCTTCTGGTGAATATTATGATTATGCGGCCAAATACACTGACGGCAAATCACAGATGCTGATTCCGGCACCTGTCGATCCTGAGGTAGCGGACCGTCTGCGCGAGTCGGCTATACTGGCCTTCAAGGCTATTGAGGGCAGCGGCATTACCCGGGCCGATTTCTTCCTGCGGAAGTCTGACGGCAAGATTCTTATTAATGAAGTGAATACCATGCCCGGCTTCACCCCGTTCAGCATGTATCCTCTGCTGTGGCGTGAGACCGGTGTGTCCTATAAAGTGCTGCTGGAGCGTATGATTGGGCTGGCGCTGGAGCGTTACCGGTTCAGACAGGGCCTGAAGTACGATAATGAATAAACCACGTTGATCGGCGGGAGAATTCCGGCCGGGAAGGAGAGATATGCATGGGGTTTCAATCAGAATTCAATTCGGTGTGCAAGTTCAAGAATGAGCAGGAGCTGTATGAACTGCTGGAGTACGGACGTACCAAGATGGTGAAGCAGGGCTTCCGTGTCTATCCGACCGGCCAGAAGGTTATAGCCTATAATCCGCAGAATGTTGCGGTGGCCATTGTCAAAATTTCCGCGTCGATCGCAGAAATCAATTTTCAGGGCAATGAGGTTACGGCGGTGGAAATGGATCTGGTCCGTAAGCTGAATGAGGAAGAGTCACGCGTTCAGACGGCTCTTGCCTTCGAAATGTTCTTCGGGGAAGAGGGATGATTGTCCGCTTCGGCTATGTCGCCATGTCTACGGTGATCCCTGACTGTTCTCCCTCCAAAACGATGACTATGGCAAGCTTCAACAAGCTGGGCGACCGGGAGGCGGGCCTTCGTAAGCTGGAATCCATCGCCCGGATGAATCTGCATAATACGCTCCGTCTGCTGAAGCATAATGTCGGCTCGGATATTAAGGTCTACAGACTCACCTCCAAGCTGGTTCCGCTGGCAACTCATCCTAATCTGGCGGATTGGAATCCGCTGGCTGCTCTTGCGGAGGAATTCGCTGAGGTGGGCAGCTATGTGAAGAAGCACGGGCTGCGCGTCAGCTTCCACCCGGATCACTTCACGGTGCTGAGTACGCCGCGGCCGGAGGTGCTTGCAAGCTCGATCCGTGATCTGCAGCATCATACGGACATGCTGAACGCGATGGGGCTGCCGGCGACGGCTAAGAGCAATATCCACATCGGCGGCGCTTATGGGGACAAGCCTCTGTCTGCGGAGCGCTTCTGCGTGCAATGCTCTGCACTGCCGCTTGCACTTAGAGAGCGGATGACACTTGAGAACGACGACAAGACGTTCAATGCGGTGGAGACGCTTGAGGTTTGCCGCAGAGTGGGATTGCCGATGGTGCTGGATATCCATCACCAATGGGTCAACAATGAAGGCGAGCTCCCCTGGGAGCTGTGGCCGGAGATTCTTAAGACATGGACAAGCCCTCTGGCGCTGAAGGATGTGCCGCCTGGAGGTCATCTGCCGCCGAAGATTCATGTGTCCAGCCCGCGCAGCCCGTCTGATCCGCGCAGCCATGCCGACGGGGTGGAGCCGGCACCGCTGGTTGCTTTTCTGAAACGGATTGCTGCGGATACTCCCGCCGTAGATGTGATGATTGAGGCGAAGCACAAGGATGGGGCCCTGTTCGGTCTGATGGAGGAGATGAAGGGACTGGCAGAGGGCGGGAATGGAATTATGGTACTAAACGGAGCGAGCGTGAATATAGAACCATAACTGGCACAAAACTTGCCGGCCCGGCCCCTTAGCGGCACCAGTCATGACTTGATAAACCGGCCGAAATGAGGTACGTTGAAAGAAAGTGGAGCAATCATGTTCTAAGGCAGAGAAATGGTATCCTGCGGAAACAGCGTTCCACGGGAGAACAATCATGCGCAAAGAAAGCGGAGTGAAGAGATGAGTCCTGTAAGTCCTGATAACCGAAATGAACGGCAGCCCTATGTAGTAACAAGCAAGGGACATACGGCGGCAGCCATCAATGCTGCGGCCAAAGCGGGGGAATGGATCAAGAGCAGACAAGGCCAGGTGAAGGAACTGGGCAGCAAGACATCGGCCCAGGATCTGGTCACGGAGGTCGATAAGGGTGTGGAGCAGATGATCCGCCGGCTGATCCTGACCCATTATCCTGACCATGCCATCCTTGGCGAGGAGGGTGTTGAGCCCGGTGCGGAGGCACTGATGGCTGCCCTGGATGAAGCGCGGGAGCATGAGTATCTGTGGATTGTTGATCCGATAGACGGCACGACCAATTTCGTGCACGGCTTCCCGTTCTACTGCGTATCGATTGCTCTGGTGGTTAAGGGAGAGCTTACGGTAGGCGTGATTTATGATCCGATCCGGGACGAGATGTTCGTGGCCGAGAAGGGGAAGGGCGCATACATGCACGGGATTCCTACAAAGGTATCAGCGGAGACACTTCCGGGTAACAGCCTGATCGCTATGGGCTTCCCGCCGGACCGCGTGGTGGCCCAGCCGGCGAATATGGCCGGGCTGCAGCAGATTATGCCGCAGGTCCGCGGCATTCGTGCAGGAGGATCGGCAGCACTCCATCTGGCTTATGTTGCTGCCGGACGAGTGGACGGGTATTGGGAGGTTGGACTAAGCCCTTGGGATTGTGCGGCCGGGGTGCTGCTGGTGCTGGAATCCGGCGGCAAGGTCACGAATACGCTGGGCGATCCCTACGATATAGGCACACGCCATGTAGTCGCAAGCAATGGACGAATTCATGATTATCTGGTTACTTCCCTGCAGGTCGCAGATGCCACAGGCTTCAAGAAGCAGTAGGAGGGCTTACACTGTTATGAATGAGAATGAAGATCTGGAGCGGAGGTTAAGCGAGCTTCTGGAGGACGGCGAGATGGAACAGGCGGACCGGCAGGCCAAGGAGATTCGTCAAATTTCGCCCAAGTATGAGATCCGCATACAGACTACACTTGACCCAATTGTCGAAGAGACGCTTCGTTACCGCAAAATCGCCTATGAGCTGGATGACCGGTATGATAAATATGTGAAGCGCTCAGACCAGGCGAGCAGTCCGCCAAGCACCAGCCGTCCTAATAAATCTTTAGAATCCGGCAGCGGGGAGCAATAACCTGCTGCCGTTATCCCAGGAGCGGTTTTCCGAATTATCGGAAGACCGCTCTTTTGTGCAAATATAAGAATCTATATGTTTCACACGATAGATTATCCTTCTATTTCTCGCTGAAACGGTACCGTCCTTTAAAAGGATGGCAAAGCCGTTTCCACTTGTGCGAGGCGGGATGTTAGAATAGAATTATACTAATTTAGGAGGAATACGATGCTGAAGACATGGAGAAGGTTAATATCAGCTTCTGCTAGCGGACTGCTGTTGTTCACCGTATTAATCAATGTGCATGCAGGTCCGGCGGATGCCGCTGCAGCAGCCGTGGCGCAAGGAACGGAGCAGGATGTCTTTCGTATCGTGGCACTAGGAGATTCCATTACTGCCGGGTATGAGCCGGGAATGACTGATCCCGGGGTGAAGCCGTACGGATACGCTGAACGATTACTGGAGCAGGGCTGGTATCATGGGAGAAGCGAGCTTAAGAATTATGGTATCCTTGGCCTTAAGACAGCAGGACTGCTTCAATATACCGGAGCTATTAAGGACAGTGCGGCCATTACGCCGGAGGCCATTCAGCCGGGGCTGTCTGATCCGCGTATCTTGCAATTTGCTGCGCTGGCCCCGCAGATTAGAACGGAGCTCGCTGCGGCGGATCTCATTACCATTACCATCGGCGGTAATGATGTCAGCAGCCTGTTCCTGAATTACAAGACGCTGAGCGATGCTGATTTCGCTTCCCAGCTTGCGGAGCGTCTAACGGAGTACAGCAGTAATGTAACAGCGCTGCTCAAGAATATCCGGGAAGTGAATCCGCAGGCAACCATTTTGCTGGCCGACCAGTATCAGCCTGCTCCGAAAATCGCCCTGGGGGCTTCGTACGACAAACTGATGAATGCGGCTGCACAGTTCACCACCGCGGCTGAGAATATTGCGGCTACCCTGAACCAGGCAGGCGCTCCTCTTAAGGTAGCTCACGTAGCTGCGAAGTTCGCCGGTGCAGAGGGATCGCTAACTCACATCATCGGAGCGGGGGCGGCAGACTTCCATCCTACGCAGCTTGGATATGAACGGATTGCTTCTGTATTTGCTGAGCTGCAATGGGGGGGATACCGTACGCCGGCAGTAACGGCGATGGCTTCAGAGACAGCGCCGATGTCCATCGTAGTGAAGGGTAAGGAGCTGAACACACCCAATAAGCCCATTCTGAAGAACGGGCAGAACTTCCTGGCGCTGAAGGATATTCTGAATGCGGTAGGTGCAAACGGCAAATGGGATAACAAAACCTCCAGCGCTACCGTCATTTACGGCGGAAGAACGGTGGTTATTACGATCGGCTCGAAGACCATTAAGGTGAACGGTACGGATGTGGCGATTGATACTCCAGCTTTTCTGCACAAGGTCGGTAAAGAGGATAAAACCTATCTTCCGCTCGCCGCGCTCGCTACCGGACTTGGCTTCGATGTGAATTACAGCAGCAAGCTGCGGACAGCTTTCATTAATCCGTAATCGTGCATAATCTAACCATAGCATCATCAAATCAGTCCCGTAGTGGAAAAGGTGGATGAACCCAGTTGTCTAGTACAAAGTATAATGCTGATTACATCATCACGATGGAGGATATCATACGGGAAGGCGACCCTGTCCTGCGTACGGTAGCGGAAACCGTACAGTTGCCGCTACAGGCGGAAGATCGCGGTGCACTGCAGAGTATGATGCAGTTCCTTAAGAACAGTCAGGATGCCGAGATGGCTGCCAAATATAAGCTGCGCTCAGGGGTAGGCTTATCCGCCAATCAGATCGGACTATCGAAGCGGATGTTTGTCATGTATTTGAAGGATGATAACGGCAAGAACGTAGAATATACCTGGATAAATCCCAAGATTATCAGCCATTCGATGGCCATGGTCTATCTGCCGGAGAGCGAGGGCTGCCTGTCCGTGGACCGGCCGGTGCACGGCTTCGTACCACGGTATGAGTCTGTGAAGGTCAGGGGCTTTGATCTGAACGGCGAGGTGATTACCCAGAAATTCAAGGGCTATCAGGCGATCATCATCCAGCATGAGATGGATCACCTGGACGGAATGATGTTCTATGACCGGATCAATCCGCAGAACCCGTTCAAGCTTCCGCAGGATGTGGAGATCCGCAGCCTGTATGAGCAGAAGGGCAAGTAGACAAGGAACCTTTAACAAGCACTTGATGTCTGAAGCAGCCATCGTGATAAGTTATGTAGTGGTCGCCTTCACGGGCGGGAGCATGCAGCTTGCCGTACGGCTGGTGACCCCGCTTGCGGTGGCTGCGTTGTTCGTGTACGGGCGGCGTAAGAGTGGGGAGTAGTGAATTATCCTGGGGTATTTTTACAAATTATTTCATTGAAATCCCTGCTAATATCATGTAAACTGGGTATAGTAATATTAAGTTGTATCTCAATCTTAAGGTACATGCTGGACACGGTAGCGTCCGGTACCCTGCGGGAGGGTCTCACAAAATCCTGGAATATTACCAATCGGCTACCACGTAATCATCATTCTTGGTTTCATGGAATATCCTATAAGTATGTCGCTTGAAGCGAGCTGGACCTGGTAGCGTCCGGTACCCTGCGGGAGGGTCTCATAAAACCCTGGAATACCACAAATCGGCTACCTTTAATAATAATGTATTGCTCTGATGTCTTTTTCATCAGGGCATTTTTGTTATTAAGAAAATAGTTCTAGGGGGAACATTATTGCTAACTGCCGCAGCTCTTATCGCACTTCAATCGAAACCATCATTCACGGATGTGGAATTACTGCCGCTAAGCGATTTATATTACCAATATCTATATCCAAATATCTTTGAATTTGTTCTAGCAAGCGGTGAAATAATTATATTGAAGTTCAATTTAGAGGCATTCTGCCATTTACTTGGTCTTAAAAAAACTGTTGAACAGGCGAGAAGACTCAGCCGGGAAGTGAAGAAGGAATACAAGGGAATGGCCGGTTGGAATGCGATTCGCGAAGGGCGGTCAAGCAAAGCAATTATACGGGCGTATGGAGTTTCGTTGGACCCGATGAAAGACAAGATGTTGTTTTTTTATTACTTGCCTGAACTTCTCCGAGTTGGCTCATTAGCAATCAAGTTTGTTCCTTCAGGTTCATCCCGAATTCCTTCTGAAATTATTATTTATAATTTGCATGTTGCAGACAATACATACATCCAAATTGGAATCAGCAAGTGTGACCACGGAAGATGGTACTATCCTGAGACTTTTTTAATTGAACGTGTTAAAGTTTCGCGGCCTAATAATAAATTTGCCGACCCGCCAAGCACAGTTGTTTCTATCACCAGTCGGAACATTTATCCGCGATATTCTTCTCCAATCCGACCAAAAGTCAGAAGAACAGCTTGTCGGCTACCAAAGCGTTCACATCGATTAAGGAAGCATTAGAGTTGAGGCTATTATTCATATATTAAAAACGAAACCCCTGCCGCTTAAAGCTTTAATGGCAGGGGTTCTCCTATGTGATCAAAATCGATTACTTCTCCGCAGCCATAGCCGCGAACGAAGCCTCTGCCGCTTCCAGGGTGAGGTCGATGTCGGCATCCGTGTGGGCGGTGGTCAGGAACCACGCCTCATATTTGGACGGGGCCAGGTTGATGCCCCGGCTCAGCATATGACGGAAGAAGCTGGCGAACATTTCACCATCGGTATCCTGTGCTTCCTCATAATTCGTAATGGGATGGCTGCAAAAATGTGTGGAGAAGGCGCCGCGAATCCGGTTGATGGTGAGCGGAATGCCGTGACGGTCAGCGGAGGTCTGAAGTCCTTCGGTCAGGCGGATTGCCAGCCGCTCCATCTCGTCATAGACGCCTTCAGCACTAAGCACCTCCAGGCAGGCAATCCCTGCCGAGATCGAGGCAGGGTTACCGGCCATCGTGCCGGCCTGATAAGCAGGACCGAGCGGAGCGACCTGCTCCATGACATGCTTGCGGCCGCCGTAAGCACCGATCGGCAGTCCGCCGCCGATGATTTTGCCAAGGGCCGTCAGATCGGGAATGATCTCCTCATGATTCACAAGACCGGCATAGGTCTGCGTGGAGCCATAGTGGAAACGGAAAGCGGTAATCACTTCATCATAGATGACCAGGGAGCCGTTCTCGTGCGTCAGCTTGCATAGGCCTTCCAGGAAGCCTGGCTCCGGCATAACCATACCGAAGTTGCCGACAATCGGCTCGACCATAACGGCAGCCACATCCTGGCCCCATTTCTCGAGAGCTTCACGCAGGGCGTCCAGATCATTGAAGGGAACGGTGATGACCTCTTGGGCGATGCTGGCCGGAACGCCTGCGCTGTCCGGGATGCCCAGTGTCGACGGACCTGAGCCTGCGGCTACAAGCACAAGGTCCGAGTGACCGTGATAACAGCCGGCGAATTTGATGATTTTGCTGCGCTTGGTGTAGGCGCGGGCGACGCGGATGGTCGTCATGACGGCTTCTGTACCGGAGTTCACGAAGCGTACCTTATCCATCGAGGGAATGGCTTCCTTCAGCATCTTGGCCAGCTTGATCTCAAGCCGGGTTGGCGTTCCGTAGAGCAGTCCGTTCTGCGCAGCCTCTGTAATAGCGGCGGTGATATGCGGGTGGGCATGTCCGGTTATGATCGGGCCGTAGGCGGCCAGATAATCAATATATTCATTGCCGTCCTCGTCCCAGAAGCGTGAGCCTCCGGCGCGTTTCATGAAGACAGGGGCGCCTCCGCCTACGGCCTTGAAGGAGCGGGAGGGGCTGTTCACGCCCCCGACAATATGCTGTAGAGCTTCGTCATATAGCTGTTCTGATGTGCTGCGGTTCATAGGTAATGTTCCTTTCCTCTTGGCTTGTGCCCAAGGGAAAGGGCGAACCGCGGCTGATTCCCGCTGTCCGCCCGCCCCGTGTGCCAAGCATGGTTATATTGGATGTTATTTTGTTTCCGGTGATGCTGAAGGGCTGCTGCCCGGTGAAGCCTCTGCTCCAGGAGTTGGCGATGGTTCTGGTGCAGTGAGTGTATCCTCTACGAACTTCTTCAGTGCCTTCTCGCTGCTGAACCCGATCACCTGGGAGCCGTCCTTGAGGGTCTTCTCCCGGATCAGCTTCATCGGCGGAATCTGCTCGCTGCCGCCCATAGAGCTGTCATAGCCTACAGCGCCCAGCTTCCACATGTCACTCGCGTCAAGGTTCGTGTCGATATAAGGCGTAACCTGACCGAGAATATTCGGCAGCTTGATGATCGAAGTGGTGCTGATCACCTTGTCCGCCACCGCCTTAAGGAAGCCGCGCTGGCGCTCGGTCCGGGTGAAGTCGGAGGTGGCATCATGGCGGAAGCGTACATATTGCAGCGCCATTTTGCCGTCCAGGTGCTGGAAGCCTTTTTTGAGATCAATGTCGTATTCAGGCCCGTCAGCCTTGGTGGTATAGCGCATGTCCTTCTCGACCTCATAGTCCACACCGCCCACGGCATCCACCAGCTTAATGAAGCCCTGGAAATCGGTATAGACATAATATTGAATCGGAATGCCGAGCAGGTTGCTTACCGTCTGCATCGCCGTATTGGGGCCGTAAGTAATGGCGGCATTGATCCGCTGACTCCCGTGGTCTGGTATATCAACATACGTATCGCGCAGAATAGAGAAGACATAGAATTTCTTCTTCACCGGGTCCAGAGAGGCCACCAGCATCGTATCCGAGCGCGGAACCTCGCCCTTCTTCACCCCGCGGCCATCCACGCCCATAAGCAGGATGTTAACCGGCTCTGTGCCCTCCCATTCAGGGGGCTTAACCGCTTCTGCCGAGGCAGTGGGAACATTCGCGAACGGAGAATCTTCGCCTGTCTTGTGGAGGTTATCGAGCTGGTTGTAAATAGCAGTGAAATAGTAAACCAGACCTCCGATAATTAAAAGGAGTATGATTGCCAGAGTCCAGAGCAGCGGTTTCTTCTTTGACTTGCCGGCTTTGGCGTGCCGGTTCTTTCTTGGTGGCATTTCGTTCGTCCTTTCCAGTTCACATTCTCTACATTATAATTTCTTTTGGGAAGACACGCAATTTCAGGTTCACCAACTATATCGGCAAGGAGTGAATTCTACATGAATATTACGATCGGCCAGGAGGTCCCCGACTTTACGCTCCCCGCATCTACAGGACGGGAGATTACTTTAAGCGACTATCGCGGCAGGAAGGTGCTGCTCTATTTCTATCCCAAGGACAGTACCCCGGCTTGTACTCAAGAGGCTTGTGATTTCCGCGATGCCCACGATACAATTGCCGCGAATGGGGCGGTTGTCCTTGGAATCAGTGCTGATCCGCTGGCCTCACACAGCAAATTCAGCACGAAGCATAGCCTGCCGTTCCCGCTGCTGTCGGATGAGGAGCATAAGGTCAGCGAGCTGTTCGGCGTCTGGCAGCAGAAGAAGCTCTACGGCAAGGAGTTCATGGGCATTGTCCGTTCTACTTTTCTAATTGATGAGGAAGGAGTTCTAATAGCGGAGTGGCGAAAAGTCAGAGTGAAGGGCCATGTGGAGGCCGCATTAGAACAAATCGTGAAATAATTAAGTATGCTGGGAATTAATTGTATTTGTCTGTTACTTTTCTAACAGCTCTAGTCAGGCTTACTCGTGATATAGTTGCCTCATATTACTTCAAATTTGGAGCAAGGTATGGGGGATGGCATGAAGAGACTGCGTATTGGGCTTGACGTCGGATCAACTACAGCCAAATTGGTGGTTATGCAGCGGGATATCATTATATATCAGGATTATGTGCGTCATTTCAGTGATATAAAAAAAGCGGCGGTTACCCTGCTGTCAGAGGTGCAGCAAAGATTCACAGGCAGTGAAGCAGCGCTCACCGTAAGCGGCTCCTCCGGGTTATCTCTGTCTAAGCTAGGGGAGATTCCGTTTGTCCAGGAGGTTATTGCCTGCACGAGGGCAATCAGCGGACGGATTCCAGAATGTGATACCGCGATTGAGCTGGGCGGTGAGGATGCCAAAATCATCTATCTCAGCGGCGGCATTGAGCAGCGGATGAATACAGCCTGTGCAGGCGGTACGGGAGCATTCATCGATCAGATGGCCTCTCTGCTGCAGACGGACCCTGCCGGGCTGAATGCCCTTGCGGTGAAGCATGAGCGGATCTATCCCATCGCTTCGCGCTGCGGGGTATTCGCCAAGAGCGATGTGCAGCCGCTGCTGAATGAAGGAGCACGGCGTGAGGATGTGGCAGCCTCGATCTTCCAGAGCATCGTGAACCAGACCATCAGCGGCCTCGCCTGTGGACGGCCTATCCGCGGGCGTGTTGCTTTTCTCGGGGGACCCTTGACGTTCTTGTCCGCTCTGAGGGACCGGTTCACGGAGACGCTTGGACTGAAGGAAGAGGAGGTGCTGTTCCCGGAGCACTCACAATATTTCGTAGCCATCGGTTCAGCACTTGCCGGCTCAGATCCCTTATACCTGCCGCTGAGCGGCTGGATTGCCCGGATCATGGCGGTTGACTTCTCGCAGGACCGCGCGGAGGATGCAGAGCTGGCGCCGCTGTTCAGAGCACCGGATGAGCTGGCGCAGTTCAGACTCCGGCACAGTAAGGCTACAGCGCCGCGTTCTGTGCTGGCAGCTTACCAGGGGCCGGTATATCTCGGAATTGATGCCGGCTCTACCACGACCAAGCTGGTGGTTACCGGAGCGGCGGACGAGATTCTGCATACCTTCTATGGCAGCAATGGCGGTAATCCGCTCCAGTCGGTCACCGACGCGCTGAAGGAGCTCTACCGGATTCTGCCCTCTGGCTGCTACATTGCTGGAGCTTACGCAACCGGTTATGGCGAGGGTCTGGTCAAGGCGGCGCTGCGGATGGACGGCGGGGAAGTAGAGACGGTGGCCCATTACAAGGCAGCCTCCCGGTTCATGCCGGAGGTCGATTTCATCCTCGATATCGGCGGCCAGGACATGAAGTGCATCAAGATCCGCGGGGGAGCTATCGACAGCCTGATGCTGAATGAAGCCTGCTCGGCGGGCTGCGGCTCCTTCCTGGAGAGCTTCGCTTCCGCACTGGAGCTTGGCATAGAGGAATTCGCCGCTGCTGCGCTCGAATCGAAGGGGCCGGTGAATCTCGGCTCGCGTTGTACCGTGTTCATGAATTCCAAGGTGAAGCAGGTCCAGAAGGAAGGGGCGACACTTGCCGATCTCTCGGCGGGGCTAGCCTATTCCGTGGTGAAGAATGCGCTGCAAAAGGTGATCAAGATCCGTAATCCCGAAGATCTGGGCCGGAATATCATTGTTCAGGGCGGCACCTTCTATAATGAAGCTGTCCTGCGGGCTTTTGAGCTGCTGACGGGAAGAACGGTAGTCAGACCCGATATCGCCGGTGTGATGGGCGCTTACGGCTGTGCGCTGATTGCCAGAGAACAGGCTGCGCCGGAAGGAATCAGCACAATTCTCGGACCGGAGGAGCTGGAGAGCTTCCAGTATTCAGTTGCTCCAGGCCGCTGCAGCCGCTGTGCCAATAACTGTGCGCTGACCATCAGCCGGTTCCCGGACAAGAGCTTCCATGTGACGGGGAACCGCTGTGAACGCGGCGCAGGCGGCAAGAAAGAGAAGAACACACTACCGAATCTGATGCAATATAAATATGAGCGGTTCTTCGCCTACGAGGGCCTGCCTGAGGTAGCGGCGGTCCGGGGAACGGTTGGTCTTCCGCGCACAATGAATATGTTCGAGAATTATCCGTTCTGGCATACCTTTTTCACCTCGCTGCGCTACCGGACCGTGCTGTCTCCGAAGTCGAGTAAGAAGCTGTATGAGAGCGGAATGGATACGATCCCTTCGGAATCCATCTGCTATCCGGCCAAAATGGCGCACGGGCATGTACAGCAGCTGATCGGGCAAGGCGTAGACTTCATCTTTTACCCGGCGGTGGTGTATGAGAAGAAGGAGGATGATGCGGCGCAGAATCACTTCAACTGCCCGGTGGTTGCCTCCTACCCTGAGGTGATCCGCAATAATATGGACGGCCTGAAGGAGCAAGGGGTTCCGCTGGTCAGCCCGTTCCTGACCTTCGACGATATTCCGGCGCTGACCCGGGTGCTGGTACGAACCTTCGCCGAGGTGCCTAAGGAGGAGATTGCGGCTGCTGTCCAGGCGGGACTGGCGGAAGCGGAGCAGGCGAAGAACGATGTGCGTACCAAAGGAGAGGAGACGCTGGTCTTCCTCACGGAGACAGGCACGAAGGGGATTCTGCTCTGCGGGCATCCGTATCATGCCGACCCTGAGATCAACCACGGGATTGCCGATATGATTACCGGTATGGGACTTGCGGTGCTGACCGAGGATTCGATCTGCCATCTGGACCGCAGTGAAGGGGACGTTGGCGTAGTGAACCAGTGGACCTACCATGCGCGGATGTACCGTGCGGCCCGGCTGGCGGCGGGAAGAAGCGATCTGGAGCTGGTCCAGCTCACCTCCTTCGGCTGCGGAATCGATGCGATTACCTGCGATGCGGTTCAGGAGATTATGGAGCGGCACAACAAGGTCTACACGCTTATCAAAATCGATGAGATCAGCAATCTCGGAGCCGCACGGATTCGCCTGCGTTCACTCCAGGCCGCGATGCGCGAGCGCGAGAGAGGCGAGGTTAAGCCGCAGCTGCTCTACAAGCCGCAAGTCAATGTGCCGTTCACCAAAGAAATGAAGGATAGCTATACCATCCTTGCCCCGCAGATGTCACCGATTCATTTCGAGCTGTTCGAACGGGTCTTCCAGGATGCAGGCTACCGGCTGAAAATTCTGGAATCGACCGGTCCGCAGGAGACGGAGGAAGGCCTACGGTACGTCAACAATGATGCCTGTTATCCGGCGATTGTAACGATCGGGCAAATGCTGTCGGCACTGAAGAGCGGCGATTACGATCCGGACCGGACGGCTGTGATTATGTCGCAGACCGGAGGCGGCTGCCGGGCGACCAATTATATCTCCCTGCTGCGCAAGGCACTGAAAGATGCCGGTCTGGGGCAGATCCCGGTCATCTCCCTGAATGCCTCCGGGATGGAGAACCAGCCGGGCTTCCGCATCAGCCTGAAGCTGGCGAACCGCCTGATCGCCGCAGCCTGCTATGGGGATCTGATGATGCGTCTCCGGCACCGCTTCAGACCGTATGAAGCAGTGCCGGGAAGCGCAGAGGCCTTATTCCGCGAAGGAATGGGCCGCTGCAAGGGCAGCCTGTCAAACTTCTCGTTCCGCGAATATAAGCGGCTGACCCGTGAGATTGTTGCCGGGTTCTCGCGGCTGCCGGTCATCCCGGCGGATAAGCCCAAGGTGGGGATTGTCGGGGAGATCCTGATCAAATTCCATCCGGATGCCAATAACCATATCATCGACATGATTGAGGCCGAAGGCGGAGAGGCCGTGATGCCTGATTTCCTGGACTTCATTTTCTATTGTGTCTACAATCCGATCTACAAGGCCGGGCAATTCGGCAAAAGCAAGCGGCTGGGCTATATCAATCCCATGCTGATCTCCTATCTCGAAATCTACCGCAAGCCGGTCAAGGTAGCACTGGAGGAGGCAGGATTATCCAAAGGCCGGGAGAATATCTACGGTCTGGCCGAGAAGGCAAGCCGCCTCGTGTCGGTCGGCAACCAGATGGGCGAAGGCTGGTTCCTGACAGCGGAGATGATGGATCTATTGGATAACGGTGTGAATAATATTGCCTGCATCCAGCCGTTTGCCTGCCTGCCGAACCATATTACCGGGCGCGGGATGATTAAGGGGCTTAAGGATCTATATCCTGGTGCGAACATCGTCGCCATTGATTATGATGCCGGAGTCAGCGTGGTCAATCAGGCTAACCGGATCAAGCTGATGATGTCGATTGCCAGCGGCCTTGCCGCCGGTACCCAGCCGTCAGCGGATGATCTGGCACAGCTGGTGCCAGTCATGGCCGGTGGTGTGGGCTGCCAGGGGTAGAGCCAGCCGCCTGCGAATAAGCAGCGGTTTAATAAATGAAGAGCGGACCGGAGGAAACTCCGGTCCGCTTTTTTGCCTTTCAGGGCTCAACCCGCATGTATGCGGAGAACCGAAGACATGGGGCCCGCGGGAGGCAAGTGGAGAGAGTGTAGTCGGAGAACCGAAGACATGGAGCAGGCGCAGAGCACGTGGGCCAAATGTAGTCGAAAAACCGACTACATAGAGCAGACGTAGAGCACGTGGGCCGAATGTAATCGGAAAACCGACTACATGGAGCAGGCACGGAGCATGTGGGCCGAATGTAGTCGAAAAACCAACTACATAGAGCAGGCGCGGAGCACGTGGGCCGAATGTAATCGGAAAACCGACTACATGGAGCAGGCACGGAGCACGTGGGCCAAATGTAATCGGAAAACCGACTACATTGTGTTTGGCGCGAAGGTGAGTGGACCGGATGCAGCACGGAGTCACTTCTGCAGCTTCTGCTTCACCTGCATCGCCTTGTTCAGATGGACGAAGTTATGCCGGGTGGCCGGCATCAGCACATGACCGGCAAAGGTCTTGCCGCCCCAATAATCCATTAGCCACTGCTCGCTGTCCAGTACGGCCTTTTCTTCCCGGACTCTCTCAAACTGCGCCGGAGTGGCCTTCCTCCCGAGCTGTCCCGGCTCCAGAGAGGATAGGATGGAACGTGTTCTGCGGGCGACAGCGCGACGGTACTCAGTCAGCGCCCCGAGATTCACCTCTCTGCTGAGCGCAGCGACATCTTGTTCACTCATCCCATTGCCGGAATGAACGTAAGGAACCTCCAGCCTCCGGGCATACTGACCCGAGTATAGCACCTGTTCACAGTCTGCCCCCAGGATATTCATGGTGATATCCTCAATCCGTGCACTGTGCCAGAGATGCCAGACGATTGAATTACGGCTGCCGGGTGTCTGCACCGGGTAGCTGCGCGCAGTGGACTCCAGCAGCGTGTCCCATAATGTATCCTCGTAGGTTGCCTGTTGCCCGTTGCTTTCTTCAGAGGCGAAGAGGGCAGTATGCAGCTCCAGAATGATAGCGACTGCTTCAGTATGCGCCTTCGGGTTGGTGATGATCCTGGACAACATTTTATGCTGCCTGTTCCAGTAGTTTCGTTGTTCTGTATTCATGTTTAACCCTCGCTTTCCGTAATTTTTCAGAAAATTTCTGTAAGAAAATCATTGACGGATAAATAGGTAAATAGTAAAATAGTTCGCATGCGAAATATTATTGTGCATTATGCTTGTGGAGGGATAAGGCTTGGAAGAAAAGGAAAAGCAACTGGACGATATTCTGTCCTCTTTCCGCTGCATTACCCATAATTTCCAGCAGCTTCTGTGGAAGTATGCGGAAGAGCTTAATATTACCTCAACCCAGCTCATGGTGCTGCGTAAGTTAGCGGTGCATCCGGACATTGGTATCACTGAGCTTGCCGATTTGCTGCATCTGGGCAATAGCGCGGTCAGCGGGGTTGTGGACCGGATGGTGAAGGCCGGGCTGATTACCCGTGAACGCTCGCAGAGCGACAGGCGTATATTCAAGCTGGCGATGACCGATAAGGGCAAGGAGATCCGTGAGCTCAGCAAGCAGTCATTCAGACGGCATCTGCAGCCGCTGGGCGAACTTCCGCCCGGGGATGCACAGGAGCTGCTGCGGCTGCATGGTGAAATTATCCGAATTCTAGAACAAGGGAGAGACAACAAGAAGCTATGAGTACAATTACAGCCGGTAATGCACCGTCCAAGACGGTCCGCAGAGGCCCGATTATCGCAGCGCTCCTGATCGGCGCCTTCGTGGCGCTGCTCAATCAGACACTGATGAATGTGGCACTGCCCAAAATGATGGAGGATCTGAACATCCTCGCCAATACGGCCCAATGGCTGACGACAGGGTTCATGCTGGTTAACGGTGTGCTTGTGCCGATCAGCGCCTATCTGGTGGAGAAATTTACGACCCGCCAGCTCTTTACGACCGCAATGATGTTATTTTCGATAGGTACTCTAGTCTGTGCAATAGGAACAGGCTTTGAGATGATTATGGTCGGCAGAGTCATTCAGGCCGTGGGTGCCGGAATTCTGATGCCGCTGATGAACATTGTGTTCCTGCGCATCTTCCCGATAGAAGAACGGGGCAAGGCGATGGGACTGATGGCCGTTGCAATGATTTTTGCTCCGGCTGTCGGACCTACCTTGTCCGGCTGGGTTGTGCAGAACTACTCCTGGCGCGTGCTGTTCTACATCGTGCTTCCGCTGGCCATCTTCTCGATGCTGCTCGGCATGAAGACTATGCAGAATGTCGGTAAGCTGACTTCTCCGAAGCTGGATAAGCCGGGCGTGATCTTATCGACCCTGGGCTTCGGCGGGCTGCTCTACGGCTTCAGTGATGCCGGAACAGACGGCTGGGGAAGCACGACCGTTATTCTCTGCCTGATCCTGGGTATCGTGTCCCTGGGGCTGTTCGTATGGCGTGAGCTGACCACAGATAAGCCGCTGCTTGAGTTCCGCATTTTCCGCTACAACATGTTCTCACTGACTACCGTAATCAACATTATCGTCACCATGGCTATGTACGCAGGGATGATCCTGCTGCCGATCTACCTGCAGACCATCCGCGGCTTTACACCGATGGAATCCGGACTGATGCTGCTCCCGGGTGCGGTTCTGATGGGCGTTATGTCGCCGATCACCGGAATAATATTTGATAAAATCGGCGCCAGATGGCTGGCGGTTATCGGCCTTGCCATCACCACTGTGACGACCTGGGAATTCAGCCAGATCAGCACCACTACCACTTATACTCACCTGATCCTGACGTATACGGCCCGGATGTTCGGGATGTCGATGCTGATGATGCCTATCGTTACCGCCGGTCTGAACCAGCTGCCGCAACGTCTGGCTTCCCATGGTACAGCCATGTCCAACACCCTGCGTACCGTAGGCGGTGCACTGGGGATGGCCCTGTTCGTCAGCCTGATGACCAACCGTACGAAGAGCAACATTACCGATGCACTGGTAAGCGGAGCGGTGTCGAAGACCGATAAGGCTGCGATGCTGAAGCTTACTCAGGACGCAACGATTAACGGGATTACCCATGCGTTCGCTGTAGCAACCTGGGTGACTGTTGTTGCCCTGGTGCTGGCGCTGTTCATCCGCAAGACCTCTCCGCAGCCCGACTTCCTGAAGACGGAAGAAGCGGAAGGCGGACAGCCGCAGCCGAACCTGACGAAATCACAGAGAGCATAATCCTGTATATAATAAAAAGACGATCCGATATAACCGTTAACGGTTGCCGGATCGTCTTTTTGCGTCTGCGAACCAGGGTGGAATTGCCCCACTGTCCTTCATGTTCCCCAGTCTCCCAGTCCAAAACCGGCTTCTCCCTTAGAGTATAAACCGGCAAACCTGACAACATGGATTCAGGTTCAGATGCGATCTGCTGAATATGCCGCCGCGACGCCTCGGGCCACCTCGCCTAATCTGCGGCGGACATGCTCCGGTCCCAGCACCTCCAGGACGGTCCCGAAGCTTAGCAGGTAGCCGTACAGCCAGTCATTCTCAGGGTACTGGAGTGTGAGGATATATCCGCCGGTAGCATCCCGCTGGAGCGTCTCACAGTCGAAGTATTCCTCGGCTAGATGCTTGCCTTCAGGTGTGAAACGCAGCGTGACCGGTGTGAGATTCTGCGGTTCCTTCCAGGCACTGCTCCACGGCAGCTCTGTAAGCGGGATATCCTGGCGGATATAGTGCCTGTTCTCCTTCACCAGCGCTTTCATCCGCAGCAGCTTGAAGAGACGGAAATCCTGACGGTCCTGGCAGAACCCGTATAAGTACCAGAACTGTCCCTTAAGAACCAGCGTATATGGCTCGATTGTACGCGTACTTACCCTGCCTTCGGCCGTTATGTATTCAAAAGTGACCATGACCTCTTCCTCCAAGGCTTCTTTAAGGAGGTTCAGCCGCTCCTCCAGCGCACCTGTCAGCTCCCAGGGGGAGAAATCGACGATCATTTGGGTGGTTTTGCTGCGGAAGGCAGCGATCTGGGAGGGAGGGACAACGCTGCTGATCTTCTCCATCAATAGCTGATGGCCCTCCCCTCCGATGGAGGAGGCGCTTTGCAGCGCACTGAATATATCGGCCAGCTCGCGTTGCGATAACACGTTGCGGTCCAGCCTGTAGCCCTGCATGAGGCCAATGCCGCCCCCTGCGCCCTGATAGGTAACCACAGGGATGCCTGCGCTGTTAATACTGTCTATATCGCGGTAAATCGTACGTACAGAGACCTCGAACATATCGGCCAGCTCCTTGGCCTGAATCAGCGGCCGGTTGAGCAGGAGAATGACAATGGAGAGCAGACGGTCTATTTTCACAGGGATACCTTCTTTCGGGCGTTAGGTGAGCTTAAGTCAGCGGGTCTTGGAGGTTTCTTTAACCTTTACCTGGACCTTGGCATCAAGCGTAGCCGCAGGCTTGCGCCGCCGCAGCCGCAGAGAAATGGCAGCCCGGTAACGATAGATAATAATCAGCGCAGCGATGGCCAGCACGCCGACCGCGATCCAGAGGGCGTAGGATTCGATCAGGTGGAAGATGCCCATCCACTGCGGGCCGAAGATTTTGCCGATTCCGAGGAATAACACCACCCAGAATATTGCGCCCCCATAGGCATACATAGCGAATTTACGGAAGGGCAGGGCGATAATCCCGGCAAAATAACCGGTGAAGTGGCGGACGCCGGGAATGAAATAGCCGATGGAGATCAGCACGCTGCCGTATTTCTCGAACCAGCGCTGTGTCTTTTCCAGCTTGGCCGGAGAGAACATGAACCATTTGCCGTACCGCTGGATAAAGGGCAGACCGGCCTTGAGGCCGATGAAATAAGTAATGGTCATCCCGATTGTAGTCCCTAAGAAGGCTACGATCACCAGGGTGAAGAAATCCAGTCTCCCTGTGTAAGAGAGAAATCCTGCGAAGGCCATCGTGGTCTCCCCGGGAAAAGGCAGGGCGATGAATTCGAGCAAAAGCCCGAAGAACAATACGCTATAACCGTAGCTCGCAAACAATTCTTGTATCCATTTCAGCATATCCATAGATTCTTCACTCTCCAAGGCTGCGCGCCAATTCTATTCTGAAGCTTGTCTTCATATAATCTACCAAATGGTGCGGAAGCGCCAATAGAATGCTGGAGGTAGAGAAGATGAAGGACAGTCGGGAAAATCCTATCCGCCGCATCATGATCTGCGGGTTGCTCATTATTGCTGCCATGTTGAGTCTGGGTGTGTCAGCCTATGGAGGGCAGGAGAATTCTTCCGGTTCGCGGAGGGCGTACTCCCTGCAGGCTGAAGCAGGCAGTGCGTTACCTCTACTCTCTAAGAATAATGCTCCGGCTGTCCCGGTGCAAGATTTGCGCCCGGCAGCTTCCAGAATGACAACCGCAGAATTGCGGCAGCCGCACATCTCGGGCGGTTCAGCCTCTAAGGCAGGTGCGCAGCGTCCTGCTCCCGCTATACAGCAAGTATCTGCTGCTGCGGGGAAAGCTGCTCCAGCAGCCGGACACCGCAAGGAGAAGGTGGTCTATCTGACTTTTGACGACGGGCCAAGCGCAGTTACTCCTAAGGTGCTTAGCATATTGCAGGAGCAGGGGGTTAAAGCGACCTTCTTCGTGCTTGGGGATCAGGCCGCAGGCCGTCCCGAGCTGATCAAGGCCATCTGGGAGCAGGGTCATGCTATCGGCAACCATACCTATAATCATAATTATCATGATTTATATAGCGGCTTCAAGGAGTTCTGGCGCCAAATCAAACAGACGGAGGAAACGGTACGTGAGATCACAGGCATCCGTCCGCAGCTGGTCCGTGCGCCGGGCGGCACGTTCGGCCATTTCGACAGCACATATTTCAATCTGCTGAAGCAGGCAGGCTACGGGGTGATGGACTGGACTGTGGACAGCGGGGATTCCCGCCGCCGGGGAGTGCCTGCTGCGGAGATTATACAGGCTTCTGTGGCTGACTTGAACTCCTCCAGTGTGGTATTGCTGCTGCATGACGGATCGGGCCATGAACAGAGCGCCAAGGCACTGCCTGCTATCATTGAACGCTACAGAGCAGCCGGTTATGAGTTCGGTGTTCTGGATGCGCAAAGTGATCCCGTACAGTTCAGAGTGTCCTCCAAAGCAGCCGCCCTTCATAGAAGCAAACCGTCACAGGATTGGATATCGGCCAATATTTCCCCGAATGCGGAGTTGCTTGCACCAGGCAAGGCGCTTGCCCTTGAGGTTGGCGGGCTGGAGACCAAGCTGAAGCCCGGAGAGTACCGTCTACAGGATGGGCAGTACTATGTTCCGCTACGCGCCACCGTAGAACGGCTGGGTGGACGGGTCGGCTGGAATGCGGTTACCCGGAGCGCAGCTGTCAGCTGGAACGGCCGCAGCATGACGTTAGACTCACAGAAGCAGGAAGTGGGCATTCACTGGCCGGACGGTACAGCAGAGTACAAAGCGGCACAGGTGCAGCTCCAGGGTTCCTCCCTCTGGGTACCCCTGCGTATGCTGCTGGAGGCGGCAGGTCATCCGGATGCTGAAGCCTTTGTTAATGCAGAGGAGCGCAGGGTTACCGCAGCTTAAGGCGGATATCCGGGTTGGAAGGCGGGCTGGACATAGAGAACGGCAAGGAGAGCAGAGAACAGGGAGCGCTTGCGGGGAAAAGCGGCTGCTGAATGTCTGGGCATCCTTTTTCGTGGAAAGAATAGATAGCAACAGGCCTCAACAAGCAGTATAGCCAGAGAAAGTACAGGCTGCCGGGGGCTAGTCTATGACCATGGAAGGGTGTCCTCCTTGTCCTCATCATCATTGACAGATCCGAAATCACAGGTATTTTCACAGCAGAACAGGTACGGGAATGCAGAGATTGCCGGGTTCCCCCGGAAGCACATCCGCCGCGCAGCCAAGGAGTGGGGGCGAATGCTGCTCCTGATGGCGGTTACCGGAGGGCTGTATATGTGGCGCGGCGGAGAATCGCTCCTGCTGCTGCTGACAGCTGGCGGAGTGGTTATGTCCGGCGGCCTGCTGATGCAGCTCTGCGGTCCACGGCGAGTTAGTGTCCAGCGCACGATTACTCCTGCGCGTCTGTCTGCGGGGGATGACGCTACCGTAGAGGTTCAGATTTCTTTTGCCGCCAGAATCCCGCTGCCCTGGATGATTGTGACCGATTACTGGAGCGGGGGCAGCCATCAGGAGCTGCTGTTTCCCGGCTTCCGGCGATCCTTCAACTATTCGTATGAGCTGCTGTCTGTCCCAAGAGGAGTGCATCAGCTTCATGGGTGCAGTGTAACCTGGGGAGATCTGCCGGGGCTGTTCACAGGCGGCTGCCAGCCGGGTGGCAAAGCGGGCTTCAAGGTGTTGCCAAGAGCGCTATATATGGGCGCAGCAGTGCCGGATACCGGCTTGCTGCCCGGAGACCGTGCATCCGGGCGGGGAACCCACAGCAGCCCGCAAGCAGCGGATATCCGTGATTATGCGCCGGGTGATCCGTTCAGCCGGATTCACTGGAAGAGCAGCGCCCGTAAAGGCAACCTGCAGAGCAGAGTGCCGGAGCGTGAAGCGGGGCAGATGACCTGCATCGTGCTTGCGAGCAGTCCGGCGGATTATGAGATTCCCGGCGGTGCGCATGCTCCCCGCAGCCAGCGGAGGTCGGTGATCCCGGCCTTTGAACAGGCGGTATCGGCTACTATGGGGCTGCTGCTCTCTGCCGAGCGCTCCGGCAGCTACATCCAGCTCTTCAGCGGGGGCTGGCCGGAAGGAATGGCCAGACATGAGGGGGTGGGCCAGATCCCCGGGAGGGTCCGGGATCTGCTTACAGAGATTGCCCCCTCCGGTTCACAGAGTCTCAGCAGATTGCTGGAGGAGGCATCGCAGAGCTGGATTCCCGGGATGACGGTATCCGTCATTACCGGCCGGCTGGAGGAGGAGCCGGCGAGAACGCTGGCCCGCTTCCTGGTTCAGGGAATCAGGGTGGAGCTGTATTATGTCTGGGACCAGCCATCTCCGAGCCGGACTCCCGGTAATCCTGTGCGAAGCCCCGCCGGAGCAGCGGGGACAACGCCGGAGCTAACCCGCAGCAGCAGGCTGGCACCGGAGGGGCGGGAACCAGCCGGGCAGCATGATTCAGCAGCTTACGGGACCAGCAGACCGCCTGCCTCGGATACGATTGCGGGAAGTCTGATGCGGCTTGGCGCGAGGATTCACTGTCTGAGCCAGGCTGCTCCTGCACAAGGGTACAAGGGGGCGGAGCCAGATGGATTTCCGGATAACTCCACCTCCTGCTAGTGCGGGTACGGATGGTGCCAGTCCGGTGGGCTCAACCCACAGCAGGCAGCGCCGCTCCGGCAGCATCATCTTTACAGCGCCAGGGATGCAGGAATCAGACCTTGCAGAGAACAGCAACGCAGGTAAAAGAGAGAACAGCCCCCTGTACTATCGCGGCCTGTTCTCTTTGGCAATTATGGGCGTCTTTGGGCTGTGGCTGCTGCCGCTCTACAAATTGTCTGCGGCAGCGGACCATACACAGCTCCTGCGGCTCCTCATGCTCTCGGCAGCAGCGCTTCTCGCCTGGGGTTGTCTGCTGTTACCCCGTCTTGTACAGGTAAGCGGGCAGTTTCTTCTAATCTTCATGACCTGGATTGGCCTCTGTACTGCTGCGGGAGGCGGGGGCGGGTGGCTGAAGGTCTATGCCTTGGAGAAAAGCGGAGAGGATGCCCTGCTGCTGCTCTCCGGCCGGATCTCCGCCTTAAGCGAGGACAGCAGGCTCCTGATTCTGGTGCTGGGCTGGGGACTGCTGGTGTCCTCCGTCCAGCAGCTCGCGCTGTACAGGGGAAGTATTGCGCTGTTCACCGGTGTAACGCTGGTATATCTGCTGGTACTGGATATGGGCTATGCCGTTAATACTTCCGGGGATGTACTGGCCACGGCGGGGCTGATCCTGTGGCTGCGGTCCTTAAGCGGCCTGCTCCATCTGCAAGAACGGACAGGGAGGCAGGTGCTTCCTTACGCCCGCTGGGGAGCCAGGGCGTTATCGGCGGCTGTGCTGGTAACGCTGGCCGCCTGGTTAGCCGGGCAAGGGCTGGGTGCACGTCCGGCTGCCCCGGTTACACTGCAGCCGGTGCTGGACAAGCTGGAGCACTGGGCTGCAGCGCAAAAGCCCGATGAGACAGGAGTACCCAAAGCTGGCAGCACCGGCTACAGTATGGAGGACAGAGAGCTTGGGATGCCTCTGACTCCAAGCACAGAGGCGGCCTTCACGGTCACTGCCCCCCGTCCCTACTACTCGCGGGGGGAGAGCATGGCGTATTATGACGGCCGCCGCTGGATCAGGAGCGGAGCCGCGTATGCAGCGCTGAATCTGCCCCGCCTGTCCGGGGCGGTGCCTGCTCTGGCGGATGCTTCACCCTCCGGGGGGCAGACCCTCATCCAGCGGATTCAGCTCGCTTCGCCTTCCACTGGAGGTGTGCCGCTGTTCAGTGCAGGCGCTATAACAGACGTACAGAACATCCGGCTTGCGGATGGAAGCCAGCTGGGTTACGTGCTGGCCAGCCCGGACAGGCTCAGCTTCCGCCTGCCGGAAGTCTACGGCTCCGCAGGGGTTACGGAGTATACCGTCAAGTCTGTTCTGCCGCCAAGTGATCCGGCAGTGCTGCGGATGCTGAAGGGGAATGATCCCGACGGGGTCCGCAGCCAGTATTTGCAGCTCCCCGCTGCTCTGCCGCCCAGAGTACGTGCACTGGCCGGCGATCTTACCGGAGCTGCTGCGAGCCGTTACGATGCCGCCGTAGCCGTGGCCGGCTATCTTCAGGACGGCTACACCTATTCGCTGAAGACCCGTGTGCCGCCATCCGGTGCAGACTTCACCGATGATTTTCTGTTCGGGACCCGTCAGGGCTATTGTGTGCATTTTGCCACTGCGATGACGGTCCTGCTGCGCAGCAGCGGCATTCCTGCGCGGTACGTCCAGGGCTATGGCCCGGGAACCGCCGTGCCCGGCTCTGTGCCGCAGCGCTACAGTGTGACCGGCGGCGACGCCCACGCCTGGGTCGAGGTCTATTTTCCCGGCGCGGGTTGGGTCCCCTTCGACCCCACGCCCTCCGCCGCTGCCGACGCTGCCCCCGGCGCGGCGGCCACGGACCCGGCGGCTGCCGCCGCGCCGCCGGACACCCGCCGCTGCGCTGCGCTGCACGCGGACGCGCTCACTGCCGCCCTGCCGCAGGCGGGCGGCCCGGACCGTGCGCCGCTCGCGCTGGCGGCGCTGGTGCTGGCTGCGGCCCTCCGCTGGCGGCGCAGCCTGGCCCTGCTGCCGGCGGTGCGCCGCGCCGGCAGGCTTGGCCGTGAGCGGCAGCTGCGCGCCGCCGCTGCGGCCTGGCACGGGCTGGCGGCGCGGTATGGGCCGCCGCTGCCCGGGGTTACCGCCAGGGAGTACGCAGACTCCCTGGCTATCGAGGACGGGCGGCTGCGCGCCGCCGTCCGGGGGTTTGTACGCCAGTGGGAGACCCTGGCGTATGGCGGCGCCGGAGGCGGCGTGCCTTTAGCGGCGCCAGATACCGCTGGAGACGGCATGCCTTTTCCGTCCTCCGCACTCACGACGCCTTCCGCACCCACGACGTCCTTCGGACCCTCTGCACCCATGCCGCCTTCCGCGTCCCAACGCCGTGCCCCCGCCAGCGCTGCCGATGCCATGGACGCAGAGGCTTTCATAGCTCGGTGCCTGATGATCACATTCCATCTGACGTGATCCGGCAAAAGGCGTCCCTGCGTGTGCAGCGGACGTCTTTGTGACGGCTAAGCTAGCCGCTCCAAATGTAATCGAAAAACCGACTACATTTAGCGCTGCGTGGATACGAGGACCAAATGTATTCGAAAAACCGACTACATTCAAATTCACTTTCCCTAGTAACGCTGTACATACCGCCAGCCAGGGCAGTAATTCTTCACTGTATTTCCATAACATAGTTACCGGCTCCCGGCAGCAGTGAATCGTTAGACATTGCTCATCTGCTGGTATTACGTACTGTCATAGCCATGAGCTTGTTTCCGCTACCTTTGCACCATGCGGGTATTCCCTCCACCCCTACCACAGCCAGCCCAAAACCTTAAAACAGAGGGACCCCATTTCCTTGACGCTGAGAATTAACCATGAGTATAATGAATCCAATAATCAAGGGAGGCAAGTAATGAACAAGCCAAATGAAATAATTGTTGTTCTGGATTTCGGGGGACAGTATAACCAGCTTATCGCGCGCAGAATTCGTGACCTGGGGGTATACAGCGAGCTTCTGCCGTACAATACACCGATGGAGAAGATTAAGGCCTTATCGCCCAAAGGGATTGTATTCTCAGGCGGGCCAAGCAGTGTCTATGCGGAGAATGCACCACATGTAGACCCGGCGATTTACGAGCTCGGGCTGCCGATCTTCGGAATCTGCTATGGGATGCAACTGATGGCTCAGCAGCAGGGCGGCAAGGTGGAACGCTCCGCCAAGCGCGAGTACGGCAAAGCAGATGTGGAATTCGCACCCAGCTCTGTGCTGGCAGCGGGCCTTGAGAGCAAGCAGACCGTATGGATGAGCCACGGGGACCATGTAGTGGAGCTTCCGGAAGGCTTCAAGCTGGATGCCGGTACAGAGAGCGCGCCGATTGCAGCCATGAGTAATGATGCACGCAAATTCTTCGCCGTTCAGTTCCATCCTGAGGTGCGCCACTCCGTGAAGGGGAATGAGATGATCTCGAACTTCCTGTACGAGGTCTGCGGCTGCGAAGGCAAATGGACGATGGAGTCGTTCATCGAGGATGCTGTTAAGGACATCCGGGATAAAGTCGGCAACAAGAAAGTGCTCTGCGCACTCAGCGGCGGCGTAGATTCCTCTGTGGTGGCGATGCTGATTCACCGGGCGATCGGCGATCAGCTGACTTGTATGTTCATTGACCACGGCCTTCTGCGCAAAGGTGAAGCGGAGAGCGTCATGGAGACTTTTGTCGGCAAGTTCGATATCCATGTTGTCAAAATCGACGCCCGTGACCGCTTCCTCGGCAAGCTGGCCGGTGTCTCCGATCCTGAACAGAAACGTAAAATCATCGGCAATGAGTTCATCTACTGCTTCGACGAAGAATCGGCCAAGCTGGGTGACTTCGCGTTCCTGGCCCAAGGTACACTGTATACCGATATCGTAGAGAGCGGTACAGCAACGGCGCAGACGATCAAGTCGCACCACAATGTAGGCGGGCTGCCGGAAGATATGAAATTCAGTCTGATCGAGCCGCTGAACACCCTCTTCAAGGACGAAGTCCGTAAGCTGGGCGAAGAGCTGGGCATGCCGCATGCGATCGTATGGCGTCAGCCTTTCCCGGGTCCGGGTCTTGCGATTCGTGTGCTGGGTGAAGTGACCGAGGAGAAGCTGCAGATCGTCCGCGATTCCGACTATATCCTGCGTGAAGAGATTGCCAAGGCGGGTCTCGACCGTGAGATCTGGCAATATTTCACTGCTCTCCCTAATATGAAGAGTGTCGGCGTAATGGGGGACGAGCGTACTTATTCCTACACCGTAGGTATTCGTGCGGTAACCTCGATTGATGGCATGACCGCCGACTGGGCGCGTATCCCTTGGGATGTGCTGGAGCGTATCTCTGTGCGCATCGTCAACGAAGTGGACAACGTGAACCGCATCGTGTACGACATTACCTCCAAGCCGCCAGCGACAATTGAGTGGGAATAGACATAGGTTAAAATTAAAACTCTCTTCTACCGGCAGGCTTCTGCCAATAGAAGAGAGTTTTTTGTCGGATACGGTACCGTTCTTTAAAAGATCGTCAAAGCTGTTCCGCTTGTATTTCTAAACGATTTTTTTAATATTTCTCTTTTGAAGAAAATATGTAATGATGCCAAAGGCGGCGCCTGTGGTACACCAGAGCAGAATATTGAACAGGCCGATGTCAATCTTCTCGCCAGCTAACGCCGGGAACAGGAACTCCATCAGGATGAACATAGTGATGCCCCACTGGGCACCTGCCAAGAAATACTTTTTCTTCAACGCATTAATGATTTGTTCATAATCTGCATCTGATTCATATTCCGTATCGGCAACTCCGGTTTTTCGGAGCCGGATAAGGATGTAGTAGGCTAAGAACTGCTGCACAATGAACAGAGCCATCGTTCCGAAGGTGAATGTGTGGTGTATGGTATCCATAATTAAGCTGATAAGCATAAGACCGGACGTCAGATATAAGGCATGCATACAGGCACCGGCAAGAATTCTATGAATCTCTCCCTGCTGATACTCATCTCTTTCCTCGGAATATCCAATAAAGGGCTTCAGCATTCTCTTCTCTATTTTATTCAGCATGATTGTTTACCTCCCAGAAAAGTGTATTCAAATCAGAGTTCAGGGCCTTGGCCAGCTTAATGCACAAATCCAATGAAGGATTATACTTGTCATTCTCAATCAGATTGACCGTCTGCCGGGCAACTCCGACCTCCTTCGACAGGGCAAGCTGCGACAAGCCGGCGCGTTTTCTGTATTCGGCAACCCTGTTCATATCGATTCCTCCTTGATGAAAAGTCATATATATATGACTAACTCTATGTTCATGGTACTCTCCATAAGTTTATGTGTCAATTATATATGACAAAAAAAGAACTCCAAAACCCTATATTAAGGTTTGGAGTTCTTTCTGCTTAGGAGGACAGCTACAAGCTCTTCATCTCATAAATCTTCTCAAGCGTATCCAGACACTCTGTCTTCTTGTCATCACTATCCGTATGGAGATATCCCTCCACCATCCGGTATCCGAATACGAGCAGGATGAATTCGTAGACGCAGTGGCCGGCAAGAGGGGCAATCTCTCCCGCATATTCCGCGAAGCCCCGGTAATAAGCAGGGACGCAGCGCTGATAGTATTCAATCATGTGATCAAGATCCACCTCATCCGCAATCAGGCTGGCGATGTCCTCGCCGAGGTAACCCCAGCCCGAGGTATCCCAGTCGATCAGCGCGATGGTCCCGCCAGTATAGATGATGTTGGTTACCCAGAAGTCCCGGTGGCATAATACCAGAGGCAGGCGTTCAATCCGGGCAAAAATATCATCTGATTGCTCATCGATATCGATGAGCATTTGCCGGATATGCTGCGGGAATTCGCATTCCTCTAAGCGGATATAGTCGTAGACAACCGGCCATGACCGGTAGTGCAGATACGTATTTTTCATGAGGTCCGCATGGCTCAGGTTGGTCAGACTCTGCAGCACTTCAGGCTGCTCTGCGTACAATTTCCCTTGATAGCGTCCCAGCTCCAGCGCTGCCTGTTCATACATGTCACCGGTCAGCTCCAGGCCGGAGCTGCCATCCATATATTCCAGCCACAGCCTCATTTCATCCCCGGCTTCATTCATCTCGGCATGATAACACACCGGCCAGCGGAAAGATTCCGTGAAGGTTGCACCGAGCGGCGAAGCGTAGAGGTCATATTCCCGCCGCCAGGAATGCGGATCATCGTAACGCTCCCATTTCTTCTGGATTTTCAGCACGATCCGGTAAGGCAACTGCGCTCCTGCAGCCGTTCCGGCCGTTCCGGTAATCAGCTGCACATCTCCCAAGGTCCCGCCATGCAGCTGTAACGTCTGGTAATCAGCAGCTGTAATCGTTGTTTTAAAAAGCTGGGATAGAGCAATATATAAAGCTTCTTGGTTTATCTTCATTTGTATCGTCCTCCGTGTTTCTTCATTTGCTTGCGCTGCATTGCAGCTGACTGATTGCGGGCATCCTTGCCCCTGAGATAGTTAGTTCTGTCCTGGACGAACCGGTTCTCCTGCAGCTGTGAGTTGTAACGCTCCCAGCGTTCACGCGTCAGAGAGCCCTCCGCCAGGGCAGCGAGTACCGCACAGCCCGGCTCCGCCTCATGGCGGCAATCCTTGAACCGGCACGCAGAGAACCATTCCTCGACATCGCTGAAGCCGGCAGAGATGCCTTCCTCGGCGTCGAATAATCCAAGCTCCCGCATCCCGGGCGTATCAATCACCATGGCGCCTGAGGGGAGCTTGAACAACTGGCGGTGTGTGGTGGTATGGCGTCCCCGGCTGTCTTCCTCCCGGATGGCACTGACCTTCATAACATCCCGTTCCATCAGGGCGTTGAGCAGCGACGATTTGCCTACCCCGGACATGCCGAGGAAGACGACAGTCGAACCTGGATTAAGATAGGCATCAAGCTCATGCAGCCCGTGACCGGTACGACTGGATACTGCGTGCACCGGCACATCCGGCATGCTTTGCTGGACTTCTGCCAGAGGACGGCTCCAGTCTTCAGTAAGGTCTGCCTTGGTCAGAATGACCACCGGCCGGCCGCCGCTCTGTCTGGCCTGAGTCAGGTAGCGCATCATCCGGGTAACATTGAAATCCCAGTTCAGGGAGGACAGAATAAATACATAGTCAAAGTTGGTGGCCACGACCTGCTCCAGAATGGTTTTGGTATAGCCTGCGGCATGACCCGAATAATTCGCACGCGAGAACTTGGAGCGGCGGGGGAGAAGCGTAACGATAAGCGAATCACCGCTCCCATTCGGGCGCAGCAGGACGAAATCCCCCACGCAAGGGAAGTCTTCACGGGATTCCGCAATATGATAGAACGTGCCTTTGAGTACAGCGGTCAACTCGCCCCGCTCAGTGATTACCGTGAAGCGCTCCCGCCGGAGCTCTGTAATTCTGCCGGGTAGCAGCCCGGCGGGAACTTCCTCTATTTCGGTGTAGCCATAGGTTGTAAGATTAATCATGTTTTTGGGTGCAGCTCCTTTTAAAGTTGTTTTGTGGACGCAAAAATGCCGCGGAACAGCAGCCTCAAATAGAAGCTACTGTTCAACGGCATTAAGACGCAAAAAGATACGACCTTTATCGTATCCCCTAAACAGCAATATTCACGAAAGGTTACTTGGGATGGCATACCAAATAATACGGGCTTTTCCCCGTCTTTTTCAAAAGCATGCCTGCTATGCAGTTTTAAACTGAAACCACCATATAAGTAGTAGCCAATTAAAACATCCCCTTTCGGATAAGGAACTTGTTAGAAAAATGGATTGCTTATCGCTAAGCTAATTCAGGTTAACATATTTTGGCGCGCTAATCCATGTAGAGTTTAATTATAATTAATCTAGTGCGGAACGATCTGCATTTATGCTGCAGTGTTTGGCGGATTCTCCCTGAACCGAGCGGGATTTGTCATGAAAATGTTCAATTTACGAACATTTATGTAAACTTAACGGCCAATGTTCGTATTTGCCATTGACAAGGCATGTCATCTCCCCCTAAAATGATAAAGCGCTACAGCAAATATATTCGTATAATTCCGGGGATCGGCCCGGAAGTCTCTACGAGGTCACCGTAATGACCTGGCTACGATTAAGAAGAGCAGCTTGCTCAGGGATGACCGGCAATTGTCCGGGGTTCCGGGCAGTGATCTCTTTTTTCGGGCCGGTGTCTTCCCAGATGCCGGCTTCCTGTGTTGCTGTATTGGCACAACATACAACCTTAGGGGGAGAACCATTTGAACCGCTTTTTCAAACTGAAAGAGAACGGCACCACAGTACGTACAGAGATCATGGCCGGTATAACCACGTTTATGGCAATGGCTTATATTCTGTCGGTTAATCCAAGCACGCTGACTGCCTTCGGCCGCATTGATATGGGCTGGTATTCCGTATTCCTTGCGACAGCGCTGGCAGCCGGTATTTTCACCATTGCCATGGGGGTATTCATTAACTTCCCGGTCGCTCTGGCACCTGGTATGGGCCTTAACGCATATTTTGCATCCGTAGTCTTATCCTCTGCCACCACTGAACATGAGTTCACCTGGCAGATGGGTCTTACCGCCGTATTTATCTCCGGGATTATCTTCATCCTCCTGACCATTACCCGGGTCCGGCAAATTCTGCTTACTGCCATTCCTGACAGCCTGAAGCATGCAATCACTGTCGGTATCGGAATGTTCATTACCATTATTGGCCTGAAGAACAGCGGACTGATGACTATCGGCGTTGAAGCAGGAAGTGATATCGCCGCTAACAAATTTACAGATGTACTTTCTTTTGAAACTGTAATTCATATGGGCAGCCTGGAGAACACCAATGTTCAACTCGTCATTATCGGCCTGCTGCTGATCTCCATCTTAATGGTACTGCGTGTTCGCGGTGCTATCCTGTTCGGAATTCTCGGAACTACCGTCGCTGCAATCCTCATGGGTGCTGTAGATTTCAGCTCACTGAGCAACCCGCAGACGCCATGGATTCCTGATTTCACACAGCTTAACTTCTGGGAATTCGACTGGGAAGGCATTATGCACACCGGTATCGTATCGGCGATTGCCACCTTTACCTTCGTAGAACTGTTCGATACCTTCGGTACGCTGGTGGGTACTGCTGAACGTGCCGGAATCATGAAGAACCCTGAAGAGGGCAAAAAGCGTGTCGGCAATGCCATGTTCGTAGATGCGGTAGCTGTTGCGGGCGGTGCGATGCTGGGGACTTCCACTACTACCGCTTATGTTGAGAGTGCAGCCGGTGTTGCTGAAGGCGGACGTACGGGTCTGACTGCAGTAACTACAGGGATCTGCTTCCTGCTTGCTTTGTTCCTGGCTCCGGTAGTCGCATTGATCCCAGGTCCGGCCACAGCGGCAGCGCTGATTATTGTCGGTGTACTCATGGCTCAATCGATCCGTGACATTGACTTCCAGGACATGGTACTGGCAATTCCGGCCTTCCTGACCTTTGTAATCATGCCGTTTACGTATAACATTGCTAACGGGATCTCATTCGGGATTGTTACTTATGTTATTCTGGCTTGTGTTGCGAATATCGCCGGCAAGAAGAAATATGATATCCACTGGATGATGTGGGTGCTGGCGGTGCTGATCATTCTGCGTTATGTTCTGATCGGCAGCCAAGGCTAATAAGCTCCCCGGATTCTGGCTTCCATTCTGCGGTCTCTTCATTATATGAAGAGGCCGTTTTCTTTTTATTCTTGTAAGGGGGGAGCCGCCCGGGAGAAGCTGGGCTTTACCCTTTTCATTAACCAATATTTAGATTATATTGTTGAAGAGGTGATTAATGGTGTCCGGTGTATTCAATCGAGTGTACAAGTCCTTCCTTAGCCAGCCCTGGCCGGCGCTGCTGTTCCTGCTTGGGGCAATAGTCCGTATTCTATTCATAACTTCTATTCCACCGGGACTGAATCAAGACGAAGCCTCTATCGGCTATGATGCCTATGCCATTTTGCACTACGGAATGGACCGGAATGGTGTTCATCTGCCGATTCATTTAATCGCCTGGGGCAGCGGGCAGAATGCGTTATATGCCTACTTGTCTATGCCGTTCATTCTGTTGTTCGGACTAACACCGTTATCTGTAAGGGCGCTTAGCCTGATCATGGGACTACTGGGCATGCTTTTTTTCTATCTCATTATGAAAAGACTGTCGGCCTCGCCTGGAGCCGGGACCGCTGCTATGTTCTTTATCGCCATTAATCCGTGGCATATTATGATGTCCAGGTGGGCGCTGGAATCGAATCTGTTTCCTACGTTGATATTGATAGCCGTATACTTTCTGCTGCGCGCCTTTACGAATCCAAGGTGGTTGTATGCCTTTACCGGCATGCTGGCTCTCTCGCTGTATGCTTATGGAACAGCCTACTTTTTCGTCCCGTTATTTGCGCTTGGTACGGCAATTCTTCTATTATATAGCAAGGTCCTGCGGCCCCGTGCCTTGGCCTGGAATTTTGTATGGTTTGCGGCACTGGCGCTGCCTATATTGCTATTTATTATCATAAACCGTTACGCTATGCACGATATAGCTACTCCGCTGTTCACGATTCCGAAGCTTACGACGCCGCGCGTGGAGGAGATTTCATCCGTGTTTGGAGGCAGGCTGTGGCAGGCGGCTGCGGATAACTTTAGGGCCTTCAGCAGGCTGATGTGGAGCGGGAGCGACGGCTTGCCCTGGAACTCCATCTCTCCTTACGGGTATGCCTACCCGCTGGCGTTGCCTTTTGCGCTGCTCGGCCTGATCGTTCTCCTGCATTCCTGGTGGACAAGCCGTCGGGAGAGGGGGGGTGCCGGCAGGGGAGCCGTGCTGCTCTGGTTCCTGGTGGCGGTGCTTATGGCGCTGATTACAACTGTGAATATTAACCGGATTAATATTATTTTTTATCCGTTCATCATGCTGGTAAGCACCGGATTCGTCTGGCTGGCAGGCAAGACCAAAGGCATAGCCATCCTGGCCGCAGCCGGATTCGCCGTGATGTTTATTTCATTCTCCAATACGTATTTTCGCGATTTTCCTGAACAAATCGGTCCAGCCTTCTATGAATCCTTTGGGGAGGCTGCTCGGTATGCTTCGGAACATAGCACCGGTGAAGTCTATCTTACGAACCAGGTGAATATGCCTTATATTTATGTACTGTTCTATGAGCGGATCAATCCGCATGATTTCCTGAAGTCTGTTCAGTATGCCAATCCGGGAGAGGCCTTTCAGCGGGTTTCTTCCTTTGGAAGATACAAATTCGATGATTTGAACAGGGTGCCTGCGAATGCCGCATATATCTATGCGAATAGTGCTGCGCCGCCTGCGGCAAGCTCCGGTTCCAGAGTGAAGCGTTTCGCCAACTACAGCGTACTGCTCACCAGCGAACAGAATGGCGGGTCTCAAGACACATCCAAGACTGCTGCAGGTGAATTTGTGAATGGCGGATTTGAGGAAGGGACAACGGGCTGGTCCTTCTCTGCGGGAACGGGAGTGGCCGGCAACAACCCCTTTACCGGAAGTAAGCTGGCATATCTTGATGCCGGAGCGGAGAGAATTGTATCGCAGAGTTTTACCGCAACAGCCGGTGAGTACAGACTAACCGTTATGACCAGTAGCGGCGGCAGCGGCGGTAAGATCGGCATTCGGGCAGCCGGTAAAGTGCTTGCCGAGGCAGAACTGCCTGCGGGGGATGCTTATCAACAGGTCACACTTCCTGCGGTCACTCTGGAGCAGGGGATACAGGCAGAAGTATACATAACCGGCGGTAATGGCTGGATTAACATTGACGAGGTGAGGGTAGAACGATGACCAAGAATGTACGTGCAGCGGCAACCGTTATACTAATGCTCTTCTTATTTATTCTTCCTGTAACAAGCATTTATGCCGAAGGGAATCTATTGCAGAACCCGGGCTTTGAAGAAGGGGAAGAGGGGGCACCGGCAGGCTGGAGCAAGGACATGTGGATTGCCGGAGATGCGGCAGGCTCTATATCCGTTCAGTCCGAAGAGGTTCATTCCGGCAGCAAAGCGGCGGTTATCGAGAACCTGGAGCCCAATCACCTGAAGTGGGTGCAGACCGTTACCGTTGTGCCGGATAGCTACTATAGAATCTCTGGATATGTCAAAATAGCCAGCATCGCAGGCGGGGGGATCGGGGCCAACATCTTCCCGGTAGGCATCGGGGGCGGTTATCCCGCTACCAGTGATACCGGCGGTGAATGGCAGCGTCTGGAGTTCATCGGCCAGACCGGCAAGGAGCAGACCGAGATCGGAATCGGCGCTGCGCTCGGCGGCTACGCCAATCTGGTTCAGGGCAAGGCCTATTTCGATGATCTGTCCGTAGAAAAGCTGGATACAGTGCCGGAGGGATCGAATATCATCTCGCTGGACAGCGGAGCCCAGGCTCCCCCGGCAGATGCGGACGGAGGAAGCAAGCCGGAGGAAGTGCCGCATAAGGTATCGCCGGCCAAGCTGCTGCTGCTTTCCGGAGCATTCTGCCTGTTCTTTGCTTTTCTGTACACAAGAGCCTTCCGCAGTGAGCGTCTGCTGAGACAGGAGGATGTTATCTACACCCGCTGGCTGTACGTTTTGTTCGGCGCGGCATTCATCCTGCGGATCTGGATCGGCCTTACGGCACAGGGCTACAAGAATGATATGAATACCTTCATGGCCTGGGGCCAGCGCCTGACTGACCTTGGACCGGGGAAATTCTATGAGGAAGGTTATTTTGCTGATTACCCTCCGGGGTACTTATATGTGCTATATCTGCTGAGCCTGCTGCGCGGATTGTTTAATTTTGCGGGCGGATCAGGCGCCGAGACAGTTCTCTTCAAGCTGCCTGCAATTCTCTCTGATCTGGTGCTTGGCTGGATCATTTATAAGAGTGCGCGAATCAGGCTCGGCTCCGGGCTGGCTATGGGGCTGATGCTGCTGTTCCTGTTCAATCCGGCTGTGCTGATGGACTCGGCAGCCTGGGGGCAGGCGGATTCCTTTTTCCTCATCTTTCTACTGCTCAGTATAATGGGGGTTGTCGATAAGCGCTTTGTACGTGCAGCGATCTTCTTTGCCGTCGCTACATTGATTAAGCCGCAGGCACTGATTTTCACACCTGTGCTGCTGCTCGCCTTCTACCATCACCGGGCCTGGAAGCAGCTTGCGCTGGGAGCCCTGTACGGACTGGGGATTTTTCTTGTCCTCGCAGCTCCGTTTTTCTGGAACAATGGAGGGTTTGCAGGCTTAATTAACCTTTACAAAAGCACACTGTCCTCCTATCCGTATTCCACAGTGAATGCCTTCAATCTGTATGCCTTGACTGACCCGATGTGGTCGGCGCTGGATGTGACCTGGCTCGGCATCCCTTACCGTATATGGGGCTTTATTTTCATCCTGGTTGCAGTTGCACTTGCTGCGTATTATTCCTTCAATACCAAGGACCGCAAGGATCTCTCCAAGTCCTACTTCATCGCTATGGTGCTGATCACGGTTGTCTTCGTATTCGGTACCAAGATGCATGAGCGTTACTTGTATCCGGTACTGATCCTGTCCTTATTCGCCTTCATGGAGAGCCGGGACCGGCGGTTCCTGACCCTGTTCCTCGGTTTCTCCCTGACTCAGTACATCAATGTTGGTTACACACTGGCGTACCTGAATACCGGAGGAAATCCGCCGGCTGACGGCATTGTTCTGGTTACAGCTATTACCACTATCATTCTTGCGATATATCTGCTCTATATTGGATACGATGTATATATCCGCCGAACTGCGAAGCTTTTGCCTGAACCGGTTACTCCCAAGGAGGCGTACTCAGCAGATTTACTGCTTGCAGAAGGCATTAAGCCGCTTGCTCCTGCTGAGCGGCGTTCTCCGCTGAGGCTGAAGCGCAGAGACTGGATCTGGATGCTCGGTATCACCGCCTTGTACGGGGCGCTTGCCCTCTATCATCTGGGTGATAACAAGGCACCTGAGACTCTGTGGGAGCCGGCGGCCAGCGGCGAGAGCTTCTATGTGGATCTGGGGCAGGCCCGTCAGCTGGAGCGGGTTAATGTCTTCGGTGGTGTCGGAACCGGGAAGTTTCAGCTGGAATTCAGCCAGACCCCTGATAATTGGAGCAACCCGCTTGAGGTAAGCGAGGATGTCGGCAATGTCTTCATCTGGAAAAGCCAGCCGCTTAACGTATCCGCAAGATATGTCAAGCTCTCGGTTACATCTCCAGGCTTCACTCTTAATGAGATGGCCTTCTATGAGCAGGGGGCACCGAAGATTCCTCTGACCATAGCAAGCGTAACACCTGATTCGGGAGCAGCTAAAAGAGGAACGCCGGCCAATTTGTTCGACGAGCAGTCCGTCATTCCGGAGAACTCTAATTTCATGAACAGTACGTATTTTGATGAGATATATCATGCCCGTACAGCTTATGAGCATTATCATAATATTGTGCCTTATGAGAACACGCACCCGCCGCTTGGCAAGCTGCTGATCGGGGTAGGGATGGAGCTGTTCGGCGTCAATCCGTTCGGGTGGCGGATCATAGGTACCTTGTTCGGGATTGCAATGCTGCCGCTGATCTATATCATGGCTATACGGTTGTTCCGTAAGACTACCTATGCGGCGCTGGCAACAGGATTGTTCGCTCTGGACTTCATGCATTTCACCCAGACGCGGATATCAACCATCGATGTGTACGGTGTATTCTTCATTATGCTGATGTTCTATTTCATGCAGCGGTATTTCACGATGAACTTCTACCGGGTGCCGCTGCGGACAACGCTTGTTCCGCTGTTCTGGTCAGGACTGTTCTTCGGCATCGGGGTTGCTTCGAAGTGGATCGTGATTTACGGAGGCGCGGGACTTGCTATTATGCTTGCGCTGGTACTGTTTGAACGCTACAGGGAATACAAAGCTGCCGGACGTCTGCTGGCTGAAGGCAAGCTGGGAGGGCAGGAGCTCAAAGCCGCCTGCAGGACTGCAGATCAGTCCTTCTGGAAGAACACGATCATCACGCTGGCCAGTTGCATCGGATTCTTCGTCATCATTCCGGGAATCATATACAGCTTGTCCTTCATTCCTTCACTGTCTGCGTCGGCAGAGGGCTTCACCCTTAAGGGCCTGATTGATGCCCAGAAGAATATGTATAACTATCACAGCCAGCTTGTAGCAACACATCCGTTCGCCTCCTCCTGGTGGGAGTGGCCGTTCATGAAGCGTCCCGTGTGGTTCTTCAGCGGCGGCGAAGGCTTACCCGCAGGCAAGACGAGCAGCATAGTTACCATGGGCAATCCGCTGATCTGGTGGACAGGAATCTTCGCGATGCTGGCCGCCGTATGGTTCACTGTGAAGCGCCGGGACAAGAACCTGTACATGATCTGGATCGCCTTCTTCTCACAATATGTTCCCTGGATGCTTGTACCGCGTGAGACGTTCCTGTACCATTACTTTGCGATGGTGCCGTTTATGATTCTATCCATTGTGTACATTATGAAGCTGCTTGACAGCAGGTTCCAGGGTGCCCGATATCTGCGGTACGCCTATGTTGCGGCTGCTGCCATCCTGTTTGTGATGTTCTATCCGGTATTATCCGGCATGCAGGTGAACAGCAGTTATATCATTCAAGTACTTCGCTGGTTCCCTTCCTGGGTATTCTAGGAGGGGAGCTGTAACGAGCCGCATAGTTGTTGGAAGCTGATATTGATGAGGCACATCAAGGAAGCTGTGGCTTACAATAAATTTAGGAGGAACCCTTGTGAAGGCCAGATATAGTGTAATTGTCCCCATGTATAATGAGGAGGAAGTCATTCAGGTAACCTACGAGCGGCTCAAAAAAGTAATGGATGAGTGCGGAGATACCTATGAGCTCGTGTTCGTCAATGATGGCAGCCGGGACCGTACAGCTGAGATTATGCGCGGAATCAGTAATAGGGATGAGCATGTCAAGCTGATTGACTTCTCCCGTAACTTCGGCCACCAGGTGGCGATTACGGCGGGCATGGATTATGCTGAAGGTCAGGCTGTCGTGGTGATTGACGCAGATCTCCAGGACCCGCCGGAGGTTATCCTGCAGATGATCGCCAAGTGGAAGGAAGGCTATGAGGTAGTCTATGCCAAGCGGCTGAAGCGCCACGGAGAGACCTTTTTCAAGAAGGTGACGGCCAAAATCTTTTACCGTCTGCTCAGCAGCATGACCAGTGTGGAGATTCCCACAGATACAGGGGATTTCCGGCTGATCGACCGCAAGGTCTGCGATGTGCTGCGCGGTCTGAAGGAGAAGAACCGTTATGTACGGGGGCTGGTGAGCTGGGTCGGCTTCCGGCAGACCATGGTGGAATATGTGCGGGAAGAACGCTATGCCGGGGAGACGAAATATCCGCTCAAAAAAATGATCCGCTTTGCGCTCGACGGAATCACCTCCTTCTCGCATAAGCCGCTCAAAATCGCCTCCTATGTCGGCTTCTTCCTGTCCTTTTCCAGCTTCATCTACCTGTTCCTGGTCTTATTCCAGAAGGTCTTCACCTCCTGGACCGTGCCGGGCTGGGCGTCCATCGTCGGGGTGAACCTGTTGTTTAACGGCATTGTGCTGATGCTGCTGGGCGTCATTGGCGAATACATCGGACGGATCTATGACGAATCGAAGGATAGACCGCTCTATATCGTGCGCGAGACCAGAGGCTACCCGGATACAGAGGCTGAAGACACCCGGAAGGAAAGCGATTATGCAAGATAAGGCTTGGCGCGCAGGCATGATTCAGTTTCTGAAATTTAATGCGGTGGGCCTGCTTAACACATTCATAGATTTTGCGGTATTTACCCTGCTGCATTCCCTGGGGATGCTTAATACTCCTGCACAGATTATTTCCTACAGTGCCGGGACGGCCAACAGCTTTTTCTGGAATAAGAAGGTGACCTTTAAGGGAAGGGACAGAGGCGGGGATGGCGGCTTTGACCGGATGCAGCTGGTGAGATTTATTGTCCTGAATCTGCTGGTGCTGGGCATTTCGGTGCTGCTGATTCATCTTCTGACGGACCGGCTGGGGATACAGGTACTGCTGGCCAAGGTGCTGGTTACCTTCATTACAGTGATCATTAATTTCTTTGGAAGCCGGAAATGGGTATTCTAAAGAGACCGCATATCTTCCCGGTATTCTGAGGAGGTAGCACTTATTCTATATTGCGGAGGCGATTGTCATGCGGAAGTTATCCTATTTGATTATACTTGCCGGGGTCCTGATTATGCTCTACCCCAAAGGAAGCGAATGGTGCGAGGACGCTCAGCAGCAGAAGCTGCTGGAAGAGGCCGAACAGGCTTATAGTGAAATCGTTCCTTCGGCTACCGCTCCTGCCAGCCAGGATCTGAGCAAGCCTTATGCGGAAGTCACCCAGCTGCTGGCGGAAGAGTCTGGTGCAGAAGAGCCGGTACCCACTACAGCGCCCGAGATTGAAGTTGGAGGCAAGATCACCGCCATTATTGAAATCGACAAAATCGATCTGAAGCTTCCTGTACTGGAGGGCGCCACCAAGACCAATATGAAGCATGCTGCGGCGCATATGAAGGAGACGGCTCCGATTGGCGCGGTAGGCAATGCAGCGATTGCGGCACACCGGTCAAGAACGGCAGGGCGGCTGTTCAACAGACTGGATGAGGTCGGTAAAGGGGATACCATTACTGTTATTACAAGCGGCCAGGAATACAAGTATGTTGTATATAATGTATCTATTGTAGAGCCTACCGATATTTCGGTGCTGAAGGGAAAGGATGATGATAAGATTCTGACTCTTATTACCTGTGATCCGCTTGTCAACCCGACCCACAGACTTATCATTCATGCCAAGCTGACCTGAATCTATCAAGACAAGGCGATAAAGGTCGAAAAAAACATAAAATTTTAGTATATTTGTGGTGGAATCTAGCATTTTGGGTCTTGATAATAGATAGAGGTATGGTAAAATAGAACTATCAAAAGCTAATACACGATAACGGCAAACCTATCGAAAGGTAGGGACGCAAAGCTACAGGGCCTTCCCGTCATGGATGGCAGCCAGCTACCGAATGAAGAGGCTTTTTTTGTTTGTTTTAATTCAGAATCTGTCATTATGTGGTAGTAGATTGGACAGATAAAGCTTATACGATAACGGCAAACCTATCGAAAGGTAGGGACGCAAAGCTAAAGGGCCTTCCCGTAAGAATGGCAGCCAGCTACCGAAAGGAGTTTTATCCATGAAAAAGTTTTATTTAATGCTGATTACACTTTTTGTGATCGTCACTTCCGTGCAGACAGGCACTGCTCAAGCCGCTAATGCAGATTCAGGCTGGTTAAATGTTGGACAACTTGATCAAGGGGTCATCGGGGTTTCGTACGACGTTCCTAAGGACAAGAAGATGAAGCTCATGATTACCAAGGACAATAACAGCTATACTTACAACTTATACACCTCCAAGCCGAACGAGACGTTCCCGCTGCAACAAGGTAATGGCTCTTATAAGGTTTCCGTTCTCGAGAATACTACCGGCAACAAATATAAAGTGCTATCTTCCGAGACTGTATCTCTCTCCATGAGCAATGTGAATGCCGTATATTTGAGCTCCGTACAGAATGTAAAGTGGAGTTCTTCCGATAAATCCGTTCAAAAGGCAGCCCAGCTTACAAAGGGTCTGACTACAGATGCAGACAAAGTTAAGGCTATCTACAATTACATCGTAACTAATGTGAAATATGATTACTCTTTGGCTAACAGCGTAAGCACAGATTATATTCCGAACAACGATAACACGCTTGCTACCAACAAAGGGATCTGCTACGATTACGCATCCTTGTTCGCTACTATGCTCCGCAGTGAAGGGATTCCAACCAAATTGGTTATGGGGAATACAAGCTATGTAACTTCATACCATGCCTGGAACGAAGTGTTCCTGAACGGCAAATGGGTAACGATTGATACTACAGTTGATGCAGGTCTGGGCAAGAACACAGCATCAACAGAACTGGTCAAATCAGCAAGCAAATATACTGCAGCGAAATTCTACTAAAAATAGCTGTGAACTATAGCATTACCTGAGAATAACCCGCTTAATGATTAAGCGGGTTATTTTTATTTATATAAAGGTTGCTTTTTAATAGAAGGATAGGTTATTATAAATAAGCGTTGTTGGAGCGGCAAAGGAAATGAGAGATTACTTAAATAAGTGATTTCGAAAATAAAGCTTGCATTGCTCGGAAGAACGTGATATATTATAAGAGTTGCTGGTGACGCGGTAATCGCCGCTGACAACGAGCTTGATCTTTGAAAACTGAACAACGAGTGAGTATCTGGAGATCACTTCGGTGAGATCCAAAATTAGAGAATGTAACAATTCTCGTCAGATGTTTCAAAATGAGCAATCGCTCTTTCTAAATACCAATTTGGAGAGTTTGATCCTGGCTCAGGACGAACGCTGGCGGCGTGCCTAATACATGCAAGTCGAGCGGAGTCTGAGAGGAAGCTTGCTTCCTTTCAGACTTAGCGGCGGACGGGTGAGTAACACGTAGGCAACCTGCCCTCAAGGCTGGGATAACTACCGGAAACGGTAGCTAATACCGGATAATTTCTTTCTTCTCCTGAGGAGAGAATGAAAGGCGGAGCAATCTGCTGCTTGGGGATGGGCCTGCGGCGCATTAGCTAGTTGGTGGGGTAACGGCCCACCAAGGCGACGATGCGTAGCCGACCTGAGAGGGTGAACGGCCACACTGGGACTGAGACACGGCCCAGACTCCTACGGGAGGCAGCAGTAGGGAATCTTCCGCAATGGGCGCAAGCCTGACGGAGCAACGCCGCGTGAGTGATGAAGGTTTTCGGATCGTAAAGCTCTGTTGCCAGGGAAGAACGTCCGGTAGAGTAACTGCTGCCGGAGTGACGGTACCTGAGAAGAAAGCCCCGGCTAACTACGTGCCAGCAGCCGCGGTAATACGTAGGGGGCAAGCGTTGTCCGGAATTATTGGGCGTAAAGCGCGCGCAGGCGGTTATTTAAGTCTGGTGTTTAAACCTTGGGCTCAACCTGAGGTCGCACTGGAAACTGGGTGACTTGAGTACAGAAGAGGAAAGTGGAATTCCACGTGTAGCGGTGAAATGCGTAGATATGTGGAGGAACACCAGTGGCGAAGGCGACTTTCTGGGCTGTAACTGACGCTGAGGCGCGAAAGCGTGGGGAGCAAACAGGATTAGATACCCTGGTAGTCCACGCCGTAAACGATGAGTGCTAGGTGTTAGGGGTTTCGATACCCTTGGTGCCGAAGTTAACACAGTAAGCACTCCGCCTGGGGAGTACGGTCGCAAGACTGAAACTCAAAGGAATTGACGGGGACCCGCACAAGCAGTGGAGTATGTGGTTTAATTCGAAGCAACGCGAAGAACCTTACCAGGTCTTGACATCCAACTAACGAAGCAGAGATGCATCAGGTGCCCTTCGGGGAAAGTTGAGACAGGTGGTGCATGGTTGTCGTCAGCTCGTGTCGTGAGATGTTGGGTTAAGTCCCGCAACGAGCGCAACCCTTGACTTTAGTTGCCAGCAGGTTGAGCTGGGCACTCTAGAGTGACTGCCGGTGACAAACCGGAGGAAGGTGGGGATGACGTCAAATCATCATGCCCCTTATGACCTGGGCTACACACGTACTACAATGGCCGGTACAACGGGAAGCGAAGCCGCGAGGTGGAGCCAATCCCAGCAAAGCCGGTCTCAGTTCGGATTGCAGGCTGCAACTCGCCTGCATGAAGTCGGAATTGCTAGTAATCGCGGATCAGCATGCCGCGGTGAATACGTTCCCGGGTCTTGTACACACCGCCCGTCACACCACGAGAGTTTACAACACCCGAAGTCGGTGGGGTAACCCGCAAGGGAGCCAGCCGCCGAAGGTGGGGTAGATGATTGGGGTGAAGTCGTAACAAGGTAGCCGTATCGGAAGGTGCGGCTGGATCACCTCCTTTCTATGGAGAATCGTTTCCTGCAACGGAAACATTCAAATCTTAAATCTAGCCGGTCGGCTAGTTACTCACTCGTTGGTCAGTTTTGAGAGCTCAAACTCTCACGCAAGAAACTTGATCCTTGAAAACTGGATACCGAAACGAATTTGCGTTTTAGAACATTCCTTTAAGCTGAACTTGTGTAAACAAGTTTCAATATTTTAGTGATGCTAAGTGATTTTCCTAACGGAAAACACATTGGTTAAGCTACTAAGAGCACACGGAGGATGCCTAGGCGCCAGGAGCCGACGAAGGACGTGGCGAACAACGAAACTGCCTCGGGGAGCTGTAAGCAAGCTTTGATCCGGGGGTGTCCGAATGGGGAAACCCAGCTGTGGTAATTCGCAGTTACTCGTATCTGAATACATAGGATACGCAGAGGCAGACCAGGGGAACTGAAACATCTAAGTACCCTGAGGAAGAGAAAACAATAGTGATTCCGTCAGTAGCGGCGAGCGAACGCGGAACAGCCTAAACCAAGGGGCTTGCCTCTTGGGGTTGTGGGACGTCTCACATGGAGTTACAAAGGAATAGGGTAGGCGAAGAGGTCTGGAAAGGCCCGCGATAGAGGTAAAAGCCCTGTAGCCGAAATGGTATTCTCTCCGAGACGGATCCCGAGTAGTGCGGGGCACGTGAAACCCCGTATGAATCCAGCAGGACCATCTGCTAAGGCTAAATACTACCTGGCGACCGATAGTGAAACAGTACCGTGAGGGAAAGGTGAAAAGCACCCCGGAAGGGGAGTGAAATAGAACCTGAAACCGTGTGCTTACAAAAAGTCAGAGTCCTCTTTATGGATGATGGCGTGCCTTTTGTAGAATGAACCGGCGAGTTACGTTTAACATGCAAGGTTAAGGTGAGAAGCCGGAGCCGCAGCGAAAGCGAGTCTGAATAGGGCGACTAAGTATGTGGACGTAGACCCGAAACCGTGTGATCTACCCCTGTCCAGGGTGAAGGTGCGGTAACACGCACTGGAGGCCCGAACCCACGCATGTTGAAAAATGCGGGGATGAGGTGGGGGTAGCGGAGAAATTCCAATCGAACTCGGAGATAGCTGGTTCTCCCCGAAATAGCTTTAGGGCTAGCCTCGGTGAATGGAGTGGTGGAGGTAGAGCACTGATTGGGTGCGGGGCCCGCAAGGGTTACCAAGCTCAGTCAAACTCCGAATGCCATTTACTTCTTGCCGGGAGTCAGACAGTGAGTGCTAAGATCCATTGTCAAAAGGGAAACAGCCCAGACCATCAGCTAAGGTCCCCAAGTGTGTGTTAAGTGGGAAAGGATGTGGAGTTGCACAGACAACCAGGATGTTGGCTTAGAAGCAGCCACCATTGAAAGAGTGCGTAATAGCTCACTGGTCGAGTGACTCTGCGCCGAAAATGTAACGGGGCTAAACACACCACCGAAGCTATGGCTAGATGCTTTGTATCTGGGGTAGGGGAGCGTTGTGTAGGGGTTGAAGGTGTACCGTAAGGAGCGCTGGACACTACACAAGTGAGAATGCCGGTATGAGTAACGAAAAGATCAGTGAGAATCTGATCCGCCGAAAGCCCAAGGTTTCCTGAGGAAGGCTCGTCCGCTCAGGGTAAGTCGGGACCTAAGGCGAGGCCGACAGGCGTAGTCGAAGGACAACAGTTTGAAATTACTGTACCACCGTAATCCGCTATGAGCGATGGGGTGACGCAGGAGGGTAGTGACGCGGACTGATGGATGTCCGTCTAAGCAGTGAGGCTGGTGTGCAGGCAAATCCGCACACCGTGAAGGCTGGGCTGTGATGGGGAGCGAAAATTACAGTAGCGAAGGTCATGATCTCACACTGCCAAGAAAAGCCTCTAGTCAGGAGAAGGTGCCCGTACCGCAAACCGACACAGGTAGGCGAGAAGAGAATTCTAAGGCGCGCGGAAGAACTCTCGTTAAGGAACTCGGCAAAATGACCCCGTAACTTCGGGAGAAGGGGTGCCTCGGTAGGGTGAATAGCCCGAGGGGGCCGCAGTGAAAAGGCCCAAGCGACTGTTTAGCAAAAACACAGGTCTGTGCGAAGCCGTAAGGCGAAGTATACGGGCTGACGCCTGCCCGGTGCTGGAAGGTTAAGGGGAGCGGTTAGGAGCAATCCGAAGCTGTGAACCGAAGCCCCAGTAAACGGCGGCCGTAACTATAACGGTCCTAAGGTAGCGAAATTCCTTGTCAGGTAAATTCTGACCCGCACGAATGGCGTAACGACTTGGGCGCTGTCTCAACGAGAGATCCGGTGAAATTTTAATACCTGTGAAGATGCAGGTTACCCGCGACAAGACGGAAAGACCCCATGGAGCTTTACTGCAGCTTGATATTGAATTTGGGTACGATCTGTACAGGATAGGTGGGAGCCGTTGAAGCAGGAGCGCAAGCTTCTGTGGAGGCGCCGTTGGGATACCACCCTGATCGTATCTAGGTTCTAACCTAGTACCCTTAGCGGGTACGGGGACCGTGTCAGGCGGGCAGTTTGACTGGGGCGGTCGCCTCCTAAAGAGTAACGGAGGCGTTCAAAGGTTCCCTCAGAATGGTTGGAAATCATTCGCAGAGTGCAAAGGCATAAGGGAGCTTGACTGCGAGACCTACAAGTCGAGCAGGGACGAAAGTCGGACTTAGTGATCCGGTGGTACCGCATGGAAGGGCCATCGCTCAACGGATAAAAGCTACCCTGGGGATAACAGGCTTATCTCCCCCAAGAGTCCACATCGACGGGGAGGTTTGGCACCTCGATGTCGGCTCATCGCATCCTGGGGCTGAAGTAGGTCCCAAGGGTTGGGCTGTTCGCCCATTAAAGCGGTACGCGAGCTGGGTTCAGAACGTCGTGAGACAGTTCGGTCCCTATCTGTCGTGGGCGCAGGAAATTTGAGAGGAGCTGTCCTTAGTACGAGAGGACCGGGATGGACGTACCGCTGGTGCATCAGTTGTTCCGCCAGGAGCATGGCTGAGTAGCTACGTACGGACGGGATAAGCGCTGAAAGCATCTAAGCGTGAAGCCCCCCTCAAGATGAGATTTCCCAGTATGTAAGACCCCTTGAAGACGACGAGGTAGATAGGTTGGAGGTGGAAGTGCAGCAATGCATGGAGCTGACCAATACTAATCGGTCGAGGGCTTATCCAAATTTCGATCACGCATATTCGTTTCGGATTCAGTTTTCAGGAATCAAATTCCTGAAGCATTTACGTTGTAAATGCCCGTTTGGTGGCGATAGCGGAGGGGTTCCACACGTACCCATCCCGAACACGACCGTTAAGCCCTCCAGCGCCGATGGTACTTGGACCGAAGGGTCCTGGGAGAGTAGGACGTTGCCAAGCACTTAAGACCACTGTTGATTATTCAGCAGTGGTCTTTTTGTATGTATGGGGGATAGCTGAAGGCGGGCAGAACCAACCGGACGGGGATGAAGGATACGAAGAATGAAGGATACAGAGGGAGAAGCATACGCAGAAAGTAGGAGAAGGAATAGAAGACAGTTGGATTTTCTACACTTGCTGAGGAAGAAAAGGGTGATACTCGGACAGCAGTTGGATAAACCACACGTACTGAATACGAATTTAGCCCATGCCATCGTAATGCTCCTCAACAGATGCTATTTAGAGACAATTTCATAATTCAAAACCCTTGCTATACCTGGTTTTTTTGAGCATAGAAAAAGGAGTACCTCCCCAAATTCTCGAAGTTATAGGTGACGAAACCAACACCCGAGAAGAAAAGAGGTAATCCCTATCTATTCTATTCGACAAGAAGAACTGTTTTCCTTTGAGGAATTGCTCCAGATGGCTCCGGAAGATAAATATAGCCAAATCTTTGAACACTTACATTTAGCTCCAGTTCTGTTCGCACTGCGGAAAAAGAGCCACCGTGGACGGCCTGAAAAACTAAACGTACCTGCCATGATCTACTCGCTGCTGATTGCCAAAATGGAGAACATCGAGTTTGTCTCTGCCTTGGTCCGGCGATTGAATCATAGCCACGAATTTCGAGTCCAGTGCCGGTTTACGGGCTCGGACAATATTCCCAGTCAGGCCTCCTATTCTCGTTTGATTCATGCCCTAGCGCAAACGGGAATGCTGGAACAACTTCAGGATCGCCTAGTCACCTCTGCCCTAGAAGAAGGTTTTGTGAGCGGCACCCATCTGGCTGTGGATTCCTCGATGGTTGAGGCATGGGATTGCCAATTTAGCGAATCAGCCTCCAAGCGTCGTGCGGCTCGCCGGGAGCAAAAGAAAGGCGAAGCTCCGGGGGCCGAACAACTTCAGCTCGAACATCAAGAGCCTGAGCCGAAGGCGGTGAACGCGCCGCTGAAGAAACCCAGGTACAGCAAGCCAGGTCGTCCATCCCAGGCCGAAAAGGAACGTCGGCGCGAGGAAATGGAAGCCTATGAACAAAGTCTCGGACCGTTCCAGAAAACCATTGAAGCGATGTTGCCGTACACGTACGATGAACTGCTGACCGAGTTGCCCCGGCATGCTGCGCGTTGTGATAAGAAAAATACGAAGGGCCGAATGACCAGCTATTACGGGTTCAAGGCGAATCTGCTAGTCGACACGGACAGCCAGTATATCCTCAGTGGGCTCTTTAGTTCGGCCAATCCGAATGACCAGCGTATGGCGGTCGTCCTTCTCAAAGGCCTGCTCCTAAAGTTTCCGATGCTAAAGGTCAAGCATATCTTGGGCGACAAAGGCTACGACTGCGCGGCAATCTACCAGTTGATTCATACGCTCGGCGCCTATCCTGCGATTTCCCTGATTCACCATAAAGACCCGCCTGCAGGAATGAATCTGGATTACACGCCGGTGTGCGCTCAAGGACATACGTACCGTTACGACAGTTTTGATGCCAAGTATGAGACCCTGAAGTACACCCGGCCTAGCGAATGCAAAGGCTGTGAGCTTTCCGGTTCCGATTGCCAAAAAGTGTTTAAAATTCGCATGCAAACGGATTTGCGGTTGCACACTTATCCCGCCAGAGGTAGCGAAAGTTTTACCACCCTGTACAACAAGCGGACGGCCGTGGAGCGTGTGTTTGCCTATCTCAAAGAGTATTTCGGGATGAAACGCACACGTCACCGGGGTGTCCGGGCAAGTGTCGATTTCCAGCTCAGTACGCTCGCGTACAATTTGAGTAAGTTTGCATTAGACAAATTGAATCAGCAGTTGAGAGACTCCCAGCAAGTGGCCTGATTTTTTTAAAAATATGACCTTAGATTTTGGACCAATCTTGCTTTTCAGTAAACTGAATTATGAAATTGACTCATTTATCCAACTGTTTCAGCTGAACGCGCCGAAACCGGCGAAATAAGATGCGTTTATCCAATTGCTTCAGGCGAACCGATCGAAACTAATTAGAGCGGCAGGTCACTTCTACTGCTGCAGCCTTCCAACAGAAACCAGCAAAGCGAAAAATCCTTCTATGCTTGGTGAAATTGAAGACGAGCAAGTAAGCTCTAGATGTGGACAGCTTGTGTGCAGATCAAAGAAAAATTCAAGCGGAAGAATACTTATGCACATGTGGATAGATTTAGATTTTTTTATACTTCTCCCCAAATAATGTGGATAGATGCCGAAAATTGGGGATAGATATGCAAAGGAGTGTATGGTTATGGACAAGCATAGCAAGCTTTTGTGGACAGAGGCGTTCCAGGTTCATGCGAGTGATACTGACTTTCGCTCGAAGGGCAGATTGTCCTTCCTGCTTGATATCATGCAGCGTGCCGCAGATTTAGCGGTTAGCAATCTGGGGTTAAGTAACGATGAAATGCTAAAGTCGGGGATGGGCTGGATGGTCATTACGATGGAGCTGAATCTTCAGCGTGAACCGTTGCAGGGGGAGCTGCTTCGTGTACATACCTGGAGCAAAGGCAATAAAGGGGCGCTCTGGCAGCGGGATTACCGGATCTATGACAGCCAGGATATAGAGCTTGCCTCTGCACGCTCCATCTGGGCACTGGTGGATATTAAGAAGCGGAAGATCCTGCGTCCATCGGCTCTTCCGATAGCTGTGGAGCCTTATCTCGAGGATTCGGTAGGAGACCAGCCGGACAAAGTAGTTATTCCGCCGGAGCTTACTTTGCAGGAAGCCTACACTTATCAGGTTAGATACAGCGGGCTGGATAACAATAGACATCTCAACAATGCACGTTATGTTGACCTATGCTGTGATGCGCTGAACTTGGAGGAATGGGAAGCGCGGGAGCTTACCGGCCTGCATATTACTTATGCACAGGAAGCCCAGTATGGCGAGGAAATTACGATTCTGCGCACTCCGCTGACCGATGATGGAGTATATATCCGGGGGCAAGGCAGCGGCCGGATGTATTTTGAGGCTTGTCTTAAGCTTAAGAAATAGGTTACTATCCAATATATTTAATTCAATTGCATTCAATTAAGACAGTTGCCTGGATTCCAAGGGACTGTCTTTTTTTAAAATATAAAAATTTATTTCATCCACACTATAACTTATCCTTATATTTCTCGCTGAAACGATACAGCCCTTAAGAAGGACGGCAAAGCCGTTTCTACTTGTATTCGCTATTTCCTGATATGTCACAAATACACAGTTGGCAGACGTTATACAGGTGTACAAGGAAAATGGAGGTGATTCTTTTGGAGCAAGGCAACCCCGGGGGCCAAATGAATCCAAATGGGATGGAAGAAGCTATTCAGAGGGTACACGCAGGTGACAGACAAGCTTTCACTGTCATCATTACTGCTTATGAAAGGCAGATCTATACGTATTGCTATTATATCTTAAGGAGCCGTGAAGAAGCAGAGGATGCTGTGCAGGATATATTCGTTAAGGTGTATCAGCAGCTTAGGCGTTATGAGAAGCGGGTTTCTTTTTCGGCCTGGCTGTATAAGGTGGCTTATCATCATTGCCTGGACCAGCTCCGCAGACGTAAGCGCCGCAGCCGGTTGCTGTCCCTTTATAAACTGCAACTGATGACGAATCAACAAGCATTGCCGGAGGAGTCACCGGTAGACCGGATTTTTGAAAAGCTCACTTCAGAAGAGCGGGGATTACTAATCCTTCGTGTCATTGAACAATACAGCTTCGAAGAAATTGCGATGATTACCGGAAGCAGTTCGGCGGCGCTCCGCAAAAAGTATGAACGGCTCCGTAAAAAACTGATCCAGGAAAAAGCGGATGAAGGAGGAGGATGCGCTCATGGAGAAGTGGCAGAATCAAACTGAGCAGCAGATGCTGGAACACATCCGCAGCAACATGGGAAGAATCCAGCTTCCGGTAGATAGCTATAATGAGCAGATTATGAACCGCATTGAACTTTTGGAGACCAGAGGAGGAAATAAATTGTTTAAAAAGACGTTAGCAGCTGCAAGTATAGCCGCCCTGATAGGGGTCGGTACGGTAACTGCAGGATTCATCTCTCCGGCCTGGGCCGAAACCTTGAGTCAAATCCCTGTGTTCAGCAGTATATTCAAGCATACGGACAACCCGGGATTAAAATTGGCGGCGGAACAGGGCCTGACGACTTCACCTAACATGAGCGTAACCAAAGATGGAGTGACGTTAAGTGTTACGGAGGTATTTTATGACGGGATTCAACTGGCCCTTGGATTCAAAAGAGCTGGTGTAGCGGATGAGCGGATGCTGGCGGAGATTACTGATTATAAAACCAACGAATTCGATCAATCGACCAAAGGACTGTTGGGATTGCCTGAAGTTACCCTAGAATCTGGTGAGCGTATTGGCTTCGGCTCTTCTTCTACAGGAAACGTACAGGGTCAACCTAATACCCTTTTATTAGAAATGAGGGAATTGTGGAATACATCAGCTCTTGGAGATGAATTCAAGATAAATATCAGTGTGCCGGTTGCCCAGATCGGCGAGCCCTTTAAGTTCCAGGTAACGGTGAAAAAACTTGCGGAGGGCATCATCAATCTTACTCCGGGTCAGGGGGCAAGCATAGGCTCCTTCCATTATAAAGTGAAGAGTCTGGACATTACACCTGCTGCCATGAGATTAGTGATAACCAGTGACGGGGAAGTGCCTGCATCACCAGAGCAGACTGGGGAATATGGTCCAACAGAGGTATTCTATGAGCTTGTGGATGATGCCGGTAATGTTATGGGTCCAAAGGGTCTCGGGTATGCCATGATGAAGGCAGTTCAGCATCCTATCGTGGATAGCCTGTACAATAACTTCCCGCAAAAACCTAAGACGATTACGGTCAGACCGTATACAATGACTTTGGATAATGAGCCGAAACTCTTGTTGGATGCTGATGGGAAACCGGTGAAAACTTATATGAAGGAGCTTGAAACAACGATACAAATTCCTTGAATTTCAGAAAAGTTAGGTGTGAAATAAATTATAATCTAGTCCGCGTCTGCTGTGCAGATGCGGGCTTTTTGACGATTAAAGCAATGTTAACGGGATGTAGATTTCACTTACGGAGTCCGGATGGTGGGGGCCCAGATAATCTTGGCCGTAGTATTCAAATTCATAAGAGAGGTTCAGGCGGTAATCGGTTCTTGGCAGAAAAACGCCATAGATATATTTGTAGGTGGCAGAAACCTCTGCGGATGGCCCTGTATGCTTAAATCTGAGATAACGTGCTGGCGGCAGAGTATGAGTTGTTAATTTGGTGCCTGTGAGCTCGCAGCTGGACTGAACGGTAGTGCCGGTACGTACAGATGCTAGGCTGTTCAACTCACAGGCAATGTGGAAGGAGATTCCCTGATTCTCATAGTTATCCGGCCAATAGCCTACCTGGTAATATTGTTCTGGAAGCTTACGGTCCGGGATAGCAGAAAGGCTGTGGAACAGCTGCTCCCATGCTGATCCGATGACCGACTGATCTTGCGTAACGGTAATGAACGGCCCCTGAAGTCTGATTTTCCCAAGCTCAATCAGGTCAGGAGAGGCACCCTTCTGGTCTGACCAATGCGGTAAATCAGCCGGCTGCAAGGGATGGAGCAGCAGAGGGATGTCCGGGTTAGACTTGTGGCGGATCTGGGTGGGAGTAGTGTGCAGCAGTCTTTTGAAGGCCCGGGTGAAGGTCTCGTAATCATTATAAGCATAGTCCAGTGAGATCTCGTGACAAGTCCGCCCGGGACTGCTTAGAATATCCCTGGCCGCCTCGGAAATTCTCCGTCTTGCTATATAGTCCCCCGGTGTGAGTCCGGTAACCCCCTGAAACAGGCGGATGAAGTGGAACAGGGAATAACCGGTCTCTCTGGAGAGGTCCAGAACAGACAGCGGCTGCTTCAGCTTCGATTCAATATATTCTATCGCCTGTAGAATGAGCTGGCTGTTCTTCATGTAGTCCTCTCCTCTAGGTTACTCTACAGTCCACTCTCCCCATGAGGCAGCCCATGCAGGCACTCTAACCTGACAGACACGGTCGGTGGAAGGGAAATAAGCTTTGATATCAAGCACGGGCGTTCCCGGATAGGCATCCAGTCCGCTGACCTCCACAATTCCCTGATCTAGGTCAACGGATAGAATACGGGCAACCGTGAGTCCAAGCGGATTAGGGCGGACCGGAGACCGGGTCGCAAAAACACCGCTTACCGGAGCATCATAGGGAGGCTCGATCTGAGTAGTCCCCCGGAAGCTATCATCTGCAAACTCATGAATCCACCACAGGATCTGGCAGTGGCTGAAAGCATCTAACCCCTTTAAGGCAGGTCGGTATTCGGGTCTAATCTCAAGTTGCAGGTTCTGCTGTGTTCCGGTTACTACTCCTACTGGTATAATATTATACGATTCTAAGGCGGGCATTGGCTGTGACTCCTTTCGGCTGGGGGATGATTCTAGTCTACCGGAAGTGAAGGGAATTCGGCCTGATGATAATTGCGGACTTGTATGTCATGGTATAATAGGTTGTTGATGACAGGGAGGGGTTTGGACGATGAAGGTATTGGTATTGGCTGAAAAGCCGTCGGTGGCCCGTGAGATTGCGCGGGTGCTGGGCTGTGGAAATAAACAGAAGAGTTATATGGAAGGTCCGAAATATGTGGTGACCTGGGCGCTGGGGCATCTGGTTGGCCTGGCTGAGCCTGAGGACTATAACAATAAATATGCAACGTGGGCGCTGGAGGATCTGCCGATTCTGCCCGAGAAGGCCAAGCTTAAGGTGCTGCGTGAGACCAGCCAGCAATATAAGGCTGTGCAGCAGCTGATGAAGCGGCAGGATATTGAGGAGCTGATCGTAGCAACGGATGCGGCGCGTGAGGGTGAGCTGCTGGCCCGCTGGATTATGAATATGGCAGGCTGGAAAAAGCCGTTCCGGCGGCTGTGGATCTCTTCGCAGACGGATAAGGCCATTAAAGAAGGCTTCGCTTCGCTGCGGCCTGGACGGGATTTCGACCGGCTGTATGAGTCTGCACGCTGCCGTGCTGAGGCGGATTGGATGATCGGGCTGAATGTGACGCGGGCCTTAACCTGCAAGTTCGGCGCGCCGCTCTCTGCGGGGCGTGTGCAGACACCTACCCTGGGCATGATTATGGACCGGGAGAATGAGATTACCGGCTTCCGTTCCCAGGAATATGACCTGCTGACTGCGGATTTCGGGAGCTTCCAGGCGGGCTGGCGGGCGCAGGGCGGAGATGGGCGGATTTTTGACAGGGAAAAGACGGGGGTTCTCAAGGATAAGCTTACTGGCCGCAGCGGACGAATCACCAAGGTACAGAAGAGTGAGAAAAGCGAGCCGCATCCGCTGGCGTACGATCTGACAGAGCTGCAGCGTGATGCCAACCGCAAATTCGGCTTCTCGGCCAAGCAGACCTCAAGTGTGCTTCAGAAGCTGTATGAGCAGCATAAGCTGGTCACTTATCCGCGTACAGACAGCCGTTATCTGACCGCTGATATGACGGGTACATTAAAAGAAAGACTCGACAGCGTGGCTGTCGGGCCGTATGCAGCCCTTGCCAGACCGCTGCTGCGGAAGCCGCTGCCGATGACGAAGCGGATTGTCGATGACAGCAAGGTCAGCGATCACCATGCGATTATTCCGACAGAGCAGACAGTGCTGCTCAATCTGCTGAGTGCGGAAGAGCGGAAGCTCTACGATCTGATCGTCCGGCGGTTCATTAGCCTGTTCTATCCTCCGGCCCGTTATGACGCCGTAGCTGTGACGGTAACCGTGGACGGTGAAGGCTTCTATGTGAAGGGAACTACCATCAAGGATGCAGGCTGGCGTGAGGTATACGGCGGGGATATGAGCCTGGATGACGACGAGGAGAATGCGGGGGATGAGCCCGCAGCAGAAAGTGTGAAGCTGCCGGAGCTGCGGGAAGGCGATAGCGTGAAGCTTGCGCGCTGCATCATCAAGCCGGGACGGACACAGCCGCCGAAGCGTTATAACGAAGCCACGCTGCTGACGCAAATGGAGAAGCATGGGCTGGGGACACCAGCCACACGTGCGGATATCATTGAGAAGCTGGTAAGCTCGGATACGATTGAACGGCAGGGCAATCTGCTGCACCCAACCGGCAAGGGCAAGCAATTGATTGAGCTGGTCTCGGGGCAGCTGCGTACACCGGAGCTGACGGCACGCTGGGAAGCGGAGCTGGAGAGAATTGCGCGCGGGCAAGGGCGCCCGGAGCCTTTTTTGCAGGGTATCCGCAGTATGGCACAAGAGCTGGTGTCCGGGGTGAAGAACAGCGGGGCGGAATACAAGCCGCATAATGTCTCTAACAGTCATTGTCCGGAGTGTGGAACAAGGATGTTAGAAAAGAAGACCAAACGCGGCAAGCTGCTGGTCTGTCCGAAGGAGGACTGCGGCTATACCCGGGCGGGCGAGAAGCAGTTGTCGAACCGCCGCTGTCCGCAGTGCCATAAGAAGATGGAGATGAAGGAAGGCAAGGCCGGAAAGTATGTGCAGTGCCTCGGCTGCGGCATTACAGAGACGATGGATAAGGACCATAAGCATATCAATAAACGCGAGCAGCAGAAGCTGGTTCAGCAGTACAGCAAGACGGAAAGTGCCGGCAACAATCTTGGCGATCTGCTGAAGGCTGCGATGGAAGCGAAACAGAAGGGCGAATAGGCTTAAGGAATAAGACTGCCGGGATGTACCGGTGGTCTTGTTGCGGCTTCAGGGCTGTTCAAGGGACGGTAGATATGCTTTACTTACAAAGATTGAAAAGGGATCAGGCTTCAGGGTTTCGATAAATAGAGTGGGGCAGGTGGAGAAGTGGCAGCGGCTGAAGGTTTAGCGAATGTGGTGAAGGCGGCAGAGGCCCCGGGTAAGAAGGGGAGCAGCCGATTGTATTTTCTGATAATAGTCTTTATGTTCTGGTTCTCTTCGTATATCTATGTTCCGGTGCTCTCGCCGTATGTGGAGCATCTGGGGGCTTCTTATGTCATGGTGGGAGCGGTGCTGGGAATCTACGGCCTGATGCAGATTCTCTTCCGGCTGCCGATAGGAATGGGTTCAGATGTGCTTAACCGGCGGCGGCCGTTCATCTATCTGGGGCTGATCGCGAGCGGAGCGAGCTGTCTGCTGTTCCTGGCAGGGGCCCATCCGGGCTGGGCGCTGGCGGCGCGGGCGGTCTCGGGGATAGCGGCATCGGCGTGGGTGGTGTACTCGGTGATGTTCGCGGGGTATTTTCCGAAAGAGGAGGCGGGCAGGGCTATGGGGATGCTCCAGTTCACCACGGTGATTGCCCAATTGACCAGTATGATGATCAGCGGTTATATCGTTGATCACTTCGGCTGGAATACCCCGTTCATCATCGGAGGAATCGTGGCGGTGGCTGCGATGCTGCTGGTCGTCCGTCTGCCGGAGCAACAGCTGGAGAAGCGCACAGCGATTAAGCTCAAGGATCTGGCCGGTGTCGTGAAGGAACCGCTGCTGGTAAAAGTATCGCTGTTATCGGTGCTGGCCCATTGTGTGCTGTTCATTACGATGTTCGGCTACACGCCGAATCAGGCGCTCTATATTGGCGCGAGCAAGGGGAGCCTCGGCTGGCTGACGCTGGCTTTTATGCTGCCACATGCGATAGCGACCCTCTATGGTGCGCGGCTGTTCGGCCGGTGGCTGGGGGACCGGGGGACACTGATGCTGGGTTTTGCCGGAAGTGCGGTGTTCACGCTGCTCATTCCCTCGATGCCTACGCTCGCTGCGTTATGTGTAACACAGATTGGGAACGGGTTCATGCAAGGCCTGATCTTCCCGCTGCTGCTGGGGAAATCCGTCTCCGGGGTAGCTCCGTTTAAGCGGGCGACAGCGATGGGGTTCTATCAGGCGGTGTATGCGATCGGTATGTCGGGCGGTCCTTTTGTAGCGGGATGGATGAGTGCGGCGTACGGTCTGCGAGGAGGCTTCTGGCTGGGAGCCATTGCAGCGGTGCTGGCGGCAGTGCTGTCCTGGTTCTGGATCAGAGAGGCCGGAGCCGCAGGCGGGCGGAGCAAGAAAGAGCGGGAGCTGCAGGGCCGGTGATGTGAGGTTATTGGTTTTTTGCCGGAAAGGGTAATATAATAGAGAGCAAGGTAGGATGCCAGGAGGAGGGGCCGGAAGGATGGTCAAGGCGGTATTGCTGTGGTTCGCGCTGATCAACATTATCGGGTATGTAGTGATGTCGGAAGACAAGAACAAGGCCCGGAAAAGACGGGATCGGGTGCCGGAGAAAACATTGTTTCTGCTGGCGTTCATGGGCGGTGCGCTGGGTGTGCTGATTGCCATGTACCGCAAGCGCCACAAGACGAGGCATACTTCCTTCAGACTCGGAATTCCGCTACTGCTGCTGCTGAATATGCTGCTGTATGGGTATTTTTTGAGGTAAGCCGCTTGAGGGCTTGGTAATGATGTAAATAACAGAAAGAGGTGGCGTATATGTTATTCTCTAAAATTGTGCTTGCCTATGACGGTTCAAAGGCTTCGAATCAGGCTCTGGAACGGGCGATCGAGCTGGCTAAGGTAACTCCAGGGTCCTCCCTGTACGTCGTACACGCATTTGAATTCCCGCGGTTCTTCATCGGGGAAGCTCTCGCGCCTCTGCCGGCATCGGTGAACAAGGATTATTATGACCTCGCGGTCCAGACAACGGATGAAGTGAAAAGCCGCCTGGATGCCGAAGGTCTGAATGCTACGGTAGAATTGCTGCAGGGGTCGCCTGCAGAGGTGATTCTGAATTATGCCAAGGAGCAGGGTGCAGATGTGATCGTAATCGGCAGCCGGGGGCTGGGCGGTATCCGGGAATTCGTTCTGGGCAGCGTCAGCCATAATGTGGTGCAAAGCGCGCGCATTCCGGTGCTGGTTGTTAAATAATAGAAGCTCTAGTAGAGGAACGCTGTGGCGTTCCCCTTTTTTTAGTACGTAAATGGGCAGATTAGCGGAAATAAGATTTTCATTTATGCTCAAAAGCGAACAATTTGCAGGCATGATATGACAATGTTCGTGTTTAAGTTGACATGATGTGTAGGGCGTTGTTAAACTGAATCTATGAAGAGCTCGTATAAAACCGGGGATAGGGCCCGGAAGTTTCTACCCGGTAACCGTAAATTGCTGGACTACGAGGAAATAGGATAACTGGAACGACAGCAGGGTAGCCTCCCCGCAGCCCGGGGCGGTGTTCCTGTATTCTCCTGCCTGTTAGGACGGGGAGAGTGCGGCTGCCGGGCGGTTATCACCTGATTCCTTAGTAGTCCGGGTCCACCCGCAGCAGAATGCGTCTGGAGTCCGGGCTATTTTTCACGGTTCATGCGGGAATTGGCAGGAAACGGGACACACTGAAATCAGAGAAATCTCTATAACGGAAATGGAAGGCTGGGTGAACGATGTCTGTGCAAGTAGGTGTCATTATGGGCAGCAAATCGGACTATGAAACGATGCAGCATACCTGTGAAGTGCTGGAGGAGCTGGATATAGCTTATGAGAAAAAGGTTGTCTCTGCACACCGCACACCGGATCTGATGTTCCGTTATGCCGAGGAGGCGGCGGAGCGCGGCCTGCGGGTCATCATCGCTGGAGCGGGCGGTGCGGCGCATCTGCCGGGTATGGTGGCTGCGAAGACCACGCTGCCGGTCATCGGTGTACCTGTGCAGTCGAAGGCCTTGAACGGCATGGACTCGCTGCTGTCGATTGTGCAGATGCCTGCGGGCATTCCTGTAGCGACAGTAGCCATCGGCCGCGCCGGAGCTATCAATGCGGCGCTGCTGGCGGCGCAGATCATCGGCGCCTTCGAGCCGGAGGTGGCGCAGCGTGTGCAGCTGCGGCGCGAGGCGACTCAGCAAGAGGTGCTGGAAAGCAGCGAGAGTCTATGAGCCTGGAGGAGCTGAGGGCCGGACGGCTGGAGGGTGGCGCGGAGCAGGCTAAGGCGGAGCGGGGGATGAAGGCTCAAGGCGGAGCGGAAGGCTTCGGGGCAGAGCGTGCGGTAAAGGCTGAAGGCAGAGCAATAGCTGCCGGAGCCGAGCCGGAGCGGGAAGAGACCGGGGTGCAGCCGCCACTGACGCTGCTGCCCGGTGCTACGATCGGCGTGCTCGGCGGCGGGCAGCTGGGGCGCATGATGGCGCTGTCCGGGAGCGCCATGGGCTACCGCTTCGTGGCGCTGGACCCAGCGCCGGATGCGCCCTGCGGGCAGATTACGCCGCAGATCACAGCGGCGTATAACGACCGGGACGCCGCGCGCGAGCTGGCGCGGCGCTCCGACGTCATCACGTACGAATTCGAGAACGTGGACGCTGGCGTAGCCGCGCTGCTGACGGAGGAATCGTACGTGCCGCAGGGCAGCGCGCTGCTGTATACGACGCAGCACCGGCTGCGCGAGAAGGCGGCGGTCGAGGCGGCGGGCGTACCCGTTGCCCCGTACCGCAAGGTGGGCAGCCTGGCGGAGCTGGAAGCCGCGGCTAAAGACCTGGGCTTGCCCTGTGTGCTGAAGACCGCCACAGGGGGGTACGACGGCAAGGGACAAGCCGTCATCCGCAGACCGGAAGAGCTGGCGGCAGCGTTTCGGCAGGTCGCGCCGGGGGCATCGGCTCAGGCTGACGGGGCCGCACAGGTGGACGCGCCGGAGCTGGTGCTGGAGAAATTCATCACTTTCAAATGTGAGATTTCGGTCATCGCCGCCCGGAGCGCCTCGGGGGAGGTCAAGAGCTTCCCGCCTGCCGAGAACATTCATGTGGATAATATCCTGCATCTCTCGATTGTGCCTGCACGGGTGCCGGAGGAGATTCAACAGCGGGCCTGTGAGCTGGCCGAGCGGATTGTCTCCGGCATGGAGGCGGTCGGGCTGCTGGCGGTAGAGATGTTCGTGACAGAGGATGGAGAGCTGTTCGTCAACGAGCTGGCGCCGCGTCCGCATAACTCCGGTCATTACACGATGGATGCCTGCGTGACCTCGCAGTTCGAGCAGCATGTGCGGGCCATCTGCAATCTGCCGCTGGGCGCTACCTCGCTGCTTACTCCTGTGGTGATGGTGAATGTACTCGGCCAGCATCTGGAGGGAGCCGTTCAGGCAGCCTGCCGTGCGAATGAGGAAGCGGACAGGCTTGGAGTATCACCCAAGCTTCATATATATGGTAAGACCGAGAGCAAAACCGGCCGCAAAATGGGCCATATCAACCTGCTCTGCAAGGATACCGGCGACGGCTTGTCCTGGGTAGAGCAAACTAACCTTTGGAGGAACTGACAAGCTATGATTGAACGTTACAGCAGACCTGAGATGCGGGCCATTTGGACCGAAGAGAATAAATTCAACGCGTGGCTGGAAGTTGAGATTTGCGCCTGTGAGGCATGGGCCGAGCTGGGAGTCATCCCGCATGAAGATGCCGCGAAGCTGCGCAAGGATGCCAAATTCGATATCGCGCGGATCGATGAGATTGAGCTGGAAACACGCCATGATGTGATTGCTTTTACCCGTGCGGTATCTGAGAGCCTTGGCGCAGAGCGCAAATGGGTGCATTACGGACTAACCTCGACAGATGTGGTCGACACGGCGCTCGGTTACCTGCTGCGTCAGGCCAACGAGATTCTGGAGCAGGATATCATCCGGTTCATTGAGATTCTAAAAGACAAAGCTATCGCCTACAAGGATACCCCGATGATGGGCCGTACCCATGGCGTACATGCAGAGCCTACGACATTCGGGCTGAAGATGGCACTGTGGTATGAGGAAATGAAGCGGAACCTGGAGCGCTTCCGTCATGCCGCGAACGGCGTACAATTCGGCAAAATCTCCGGGGCCGTCGGCACCTATGCCAACATCGACCCGTTCGTGGAAGAATTCGTCTGCCGCAAGCTGGGCACCAGCCCCGCACCAATCTCCACGCAGACCCTGCAGCGTGACCGTCACGCAGAGTACATGGCGGCGCTGGCACTGGTTGCTACTTCCCTCGACAAGTTCGCTACCGAGATCCGCGCTTTGCAGAAGAGTGAGATCCGCGAGGTCGAGGAGGCTTTTGCCAAGGGTCAAAAGGGCTCGTCCGCTATGCCGCACAAGCGCAACCCGATCGGCTGCGAGAACATCTCCGGTCTGTCACGTGTAATCCGTGGCCATATGATGACAGCTTACGAGAACGTGCCGTTGTGGCATGAACGCGATATCTCGCATTCCTCCGTAGAGCGGATCATCCTGCCGGATGCGACCATGCTGCTGAACTATATGCTGAACCGCTTCGGCAACATCGTGAAGAACCTGACTGTATTCCCTGAGAATATGAAGCGCAACATGAACCGCACCTTCGGCGTTCCGTTCTCCGGCCGCATCCTGACCAAGCTGATCGACAAGGGCTTCAGCCGCGAGCAGGCGTACGACACCGTGCAGCCGCGCGCGATGCAGGCTTGGGAGGAGCAGACCCAGTTCCGTGACATCGTGGAAGCCACCCCGGAAATCACTGCCGTGCTTAGCGCGGAGGAGATCGAGGATGCGTTCAATCCTACCTGGCATCTCAAGCATGTGGACACCATCTTCCGCAAGCTGGAGCTGATTTAAAATTTTAAAAAACAGTAAGTCAGTGGTGAAGGGATGAGCTGGAGAAGAATTGGGCGGAGCGACGGGGTAGCTGTTCTGGAGCGTAAGCGACAGAATTGAATTGTATTGGCAAGTTAATAAGGAACGGAGAGGAATTTTGGAACTGGAAGAAGCGTTAGCGTTCGCCTGAAAGCTTTCTGAAGGAAAGCTCGCTACGGAAGCATATGCTATCCTCGGATTTCTACCGCTCAGCGGTTCAAATCAGGAAATTCAAACATAACAGCGATCGGAAGTCCAAAATTTTTTGGAGTGTTACCAGTTAACAGGCCGTTTTTTCAGTTCTCCAGCGAAGCGGAGTATGACGGCGCCCCAGGCGCTTTTAGCCAAATATACGTAAGATCATTTGTTCAAGGGAGGAAAGGTCATGACACACCTAGCCGTATCCACTGCCGTGGAACTAGTAAATGCGCCGCTGCTCTACAAAGGCAAGGTTCGTGAGCTGTACGATTTAGGGGATGAGATACTGATCGTGGTAACAGACCGGATCTCTGCCTTCGACTATGTGCTGGACCCGGCGGTGCCGGACAAGGGCAATGTGCTGAACCGGCTCAGCGCCTTCTGGTTCGGCCAGACCCGGGAGCTGATCGAGAACCATGTGGTGCATATCGAGGTGGACAAGCTCGGGGACATTGTGAAGGACCGGGAAGCGCTCAAGAACCGGATCATGGTTGTCCGCAAAGCCGAGCGGATTGATATCGAATGTGTCGTGCGCGGCTGCATTACCGGCGGCGGCTGGCGGCAGTATCAGGAGACCGGTCAAGTCAACGGTATTGAGCTGCCCAAGGGATTGCGGAAGAATGCGGTGCTGGCGGAGCCGATTTTCACACCTGCGGCTAAGAATGATGTCGGTCATGACGAAGACATTCCGTTCGGGCAGATGCAGGAGCAGATCGGCGCAGAGCTTGCGCTTACGCTTAAGGAGAAGAGCCTGAAGCTGTTCGCTTTTGCCAGAGCCTATTGTGAAGAACGCGGCATCATCCTCGCCGATTGCAAATTCGAGTTCGGTCTGTTGGACGGTAAGGTGATTCTGATCGATGAGATCTTCACACCGGATGCTTCCCGCTTCTGGGCCAAGGACAAGTACGCACTGGATATCGAGATTGACAGCATGGATAAGGAGCCGGTTCGCACGTACCTGTCAGCCTCCTCCTGGGACAAAAACAGTACGCCGGACCCGTTGCCGGCTGAGGTGGTCGAAGAAACGTCGCGCCGGTACCTGGATATCTATCACCGCCTTACTGGAAAGTCGTTGTAGATTCATTTTAGTTGTATTCTCTACATTAAGCCTAATTCAGTTCATTAAATTCTAGGAGGAACTACAAGCGTATGTTAAAAGCGACAGTCTACGTCACCATTAAGAAAAGCGTGCTCGACCCTCAGGGAGTTGCCGTGCAGGGTGCCCTGCATTCCGTTGGATTCCAGGAAGTTGAAAGTCTGCGGATCGGCAAGTATATGGAGCTGACCCTCGATACCGATAACCGCGCAGAAGCGGAAGGACGCCTGAAGGAAATGTGCGAGAAGCTGCTGGCCAACACGGTGATCGAGGATTACCGCTACGAATTGGAGGACTAAACGTCATGAAATTTGCAGTACTTGTCTTTCCAGGCTCCAATTGTGACATTGACTGCTACAAGGCAGTAGAAGACAGCCTCGGCGAACCAGTGGATTATGTATGGCATACAGCGACAGACCTGTCGGCGTATGACTGCATTCTCGTGCCGGGCGGCTTCTCTTATGGTGACTACCTGCGCTGCGGCGCAATCTCCCGGTTCGCTCCGGTAATGGCTGAAGTGGCTAAGGCGGCAGAGCAGGGCAAATTCGTGCTCGGCATCTGCAACGGGTTCCAGATTCTGACCGAAGCAGGTCTTCTGCCGGGCGCGCTGCGCCGCAACATGTCGATGAAGTTCCGTTGCCATGACTCGGTGCTTAAGGTCGTTAATAACACAACCCCGTTTACTATTGACTATGCGAAGAATGAAGAGATCGTTATTCCTATCGCGCATGGGGAAGGCAATTACTATTGTGATGAAGAGACGCTTGCAGAGCTTCAAGCGAATAATCAGATCGTATTCACCTATGGTTACAACCCGAACGGTTCGGTGGCCGATATTGCCGGAATCAGTAATGTGGCGGGCAATGTAGTCGGCATGATGCCTCACCCGGAGCGTGCAGCGAATAGCCTGCTGGGCTCGGAAGACGGCAAACGGATGTTCACATCCATTCTCAAGACATGGAGGGATCGTTATGACGCAGCAAGTATCCGCTAAGGAGCCGAACGCAGAGCAGATCGCGGAGCAGAAAATCTACAGTCAGTTCGGTGTATCAGACAGCGAATATGAGCTCATTACCTCCTTCATGGGACGTAAGCCCAATTATACTGAAATCGGTGTGTTCAGCGTCATGTGGTCTGAGCACTGTGCATATAAGAACTCTAAGCCGCTGCTGAGCCGCTTCCCTACAAGCGGACCGAAGGTACTGATGGGACCGGGTGAAGGCGCGGGCATCGTAGATATCGGGGATAACCAGGCCGTTGTCTTCAAAATCGAAAGCCACAACCATCCGTCGGCAGTAGAGCCTTATCAGGGCGCGGCAACCGGGGTGGGCGGGATTATCCGCGATATTTTCTCCATGGGAGCAAGACCGGTGGCCTTGCTGAATTCCCTGCGCTTCGGGAAGCTGGAAAGTGACCGGGTTAAATACCTGTTCGAGCATGTCGTGTCCGGGATTGCAGGCTACGGCAACTGTATCGGGATTCCGACGGTCGGCGGCGAGATTATGTTCGACAACAGCTATGACGGCAATCCGCTGGTGAATGCGATGTGTGTCGGGCTAATAGATCATGACAAAATCCAGCGCGGTGTCGCCAAAGGGGTAGGTAACCCCGTATTCTACGTAGGTCCGCCTACTGGCCGTGACGGCATTCATGGTGCGACCTTCGCATCGGTGGAGCTGAGTGAGGAATCGGAAGCTAAGAAGACCGCCGTACAGGTCGGCGATCCGTTCATGGAGAAGCTGGTGATGGAATCCTGTCTGGAGCTGATCGACAGCGGCATCGTCCTCGGCATTCAGGATATGGGCGCAGCCGGACTGACCTGCTCCAGCGCAGAAATGGCGAGTAAGGCAGGCAACGGTCTGGAGCTGTATCTGGATCAGGTGCCGCAGCGTGAAGACGGGATGACCCCATATGAGATGATGCTCTCGGAATCTCAGGAGCGGATGCTGTTCGTGGTGGAGCCTAAGGATGAGGCGCAGGCGCAGGAGATTTTTGACCGCTGGGGCGTGATTTGCCGCAAGGTAGGTAAGGTGACCGATGACGGCCGCCTGAAGCTGTTCCATCACGGCGAAGTGGTCGGCGATATGCCGGTGAAGGCGCTGGTGGATGAATGTCCGATCTATAACAAACCGTCTGCAATTCCTGCATACTACGAGGACAATGCAGCGATTGATACGCTGCGGTATGAGGAAGTGACTGATCTGGGCGGTGCGCTGCGCACTGTACTGGGATCGCCTACCGTAGCAAGCAAAGCATGGGTATACAATCAATACGATTATATGGTCCGCACCAGCACGGCGGTTCGCCCGGGTTCCGATGCGGCAGTGGTCACCATTCATGGTACGCGCAAAGGTCTGGCCATGACGACGGACTGTAACGGCCGTTATGTCTATCTGGACCCTGAAGTGGGCGGACGCATTGCTGTCAGCGAAGCGGCGCGAAATATCGTCTGCTCCGGTGCCCAGCCGCTGGCGATTACAGACAACCTGAACTTCGGCAGCCCGGAGAAGCCGGAGATCTTCTGGCAGATGGAACGCGCGGTAGACGGTATGGCAGAAGCTTGCCGGGTGCTGGATACGCCGGTTATTGGCGGGAATGTCAGCCTGTATAACGAGAATGCCTCCGGGGCCATCTACCCGACACCGGTTGTCGGCATGGTGGGACTGGTTGAAGATACGGATCACATTACAACCCAGGCCTTCAAGCAGGAAGGCGATGCTGTACTGCTGCTAGGCGTGACGAAGGCAGAGCTGGGCGGCAGTGAATTTCAGTATGCTGTGCATGGCTTGACGGAAGGCCGTCCGCCGGAGCTGGACCTGGCGACTGAGCGCAAGCTGTTGGATGCCGTCCTCGCTGCCATCCGCAGCGGTCTGGTGCGCTCGGCGCATGACCTGTCTGAAGGCGGCTTGGCCGGAGCGCTGGCAGAGAGCTGCATCAGCGGCAGTATCGGCGCGAATATTGAGCTGTCCGCAGGCGGGCTGCGCCCGGATGTGGCGCTGTTCAGCGAGAGCCAGTCCCGTATTATCCTGACTTCGGCGCCTGACCATGCAGAGGAGCTGAAGGCGGCAGTTGCCGCATACGGCGTGCCTGTAGAGATCATTGGAACCGTTGGCGGAGAGCGCCTGCGCGTTACACTGGACGGCTCGTCTGCACTGGATGAAGCTGTTACCGGACTGAAGACCATTTGGGAGGATGCTATTCCATGTCTTATGAAATAAAGACCGGGAACAAGCAGGAAGCCCCTATCCTGTGGACCGGCGACTTTTACAATGAAGGAACGGGCTCGGGAGATATTTTTGACACGTTAAAAGAGGAATGCGGCGTCTTCGGGGTCTTCGGACACCCGGAGGCTGCCTCCATGTCCTATTACGGACTGCATGCCCTGCAGCACCGGGGCGAAGAGAGCGCGGGCATCTGCGTGGCGGATGGACGCGACTTCAACTATCACCGCGGCATGGGCCTGGTGAAGGAAGTCTTCGACAAAGACAAGATTGCTTCGCTGGTCGGAGACATGTCAATTGGCCATGTGCGGTACTCCACCAGCGGAGACAGCCGGCTGACCAATGCGCAGCCGCTGGTCTTCAAATACCGTGACGGCGATCTGGCGATTGCCACGAACGGCAACATCGTCAACGAGCCGCTGATCCGCAAGCAGCTCGAACAGGGCGGCTCGATCTTCCAGACGACCAGTGATACCGAGGTGCTGGCGCATCTGATTGCGCGGTCACAGAAGGATTTTGTCGAAGCTACGAAGGATGCCTTGTCGCAGCTGGTCGGCGGCTTCGCCTTCCTCTTGATGACCAATGACAAGCTGATTGTCGCCTCAGATACCCACGGACTCCGTCCGCTCGTGATGGGCCGTCTGGGCGAAGCCTATGTCTTCGCTTCCGAGTCGTGTGCGCTTGAAGTCATCGGCGCTGAGCTGGTGCGTGATATTGAACCGGGTGAGCTGTTGGTGCTGGATCAGAACGGCTTCCGTGAAGAACGCTTCGCAGAGCCTAAGCGCAAAGCACTGTGTGCGATGGAGTACATCTACTTCGCCCGCCCGGACAGCGACCTGAACGGCTCCAACCTGCACTCCGCCCGCAAGCGGATGGGCAGCCGTATGGCGCTCGAAGCCTTCGTGGATGCGGATATTGTCACCGGCGTGCCGGATTCCAGTATCTCCGCCGCCATCGGCTATGCCGAGCAGACGGGCATCCCGTATGAGTTGGGGCTGATCAAGAACAAATATACCGGCCGTACGTTCATCCAGCCCAGTCAGGAGCTGCGTGAGCAGGGCGTCAAGATGAAGCTCAGCGCGGTACGCCGCGTCGTGGAGGGCCAGCGCGTAGTGATGATCGACGATTCGATCGTGCGGGGTACCACCTCGCGCCGGATCGTCAACCTGCTGCGCGAAGCCGGAGCCTTAGAGGTCCACGTGCGGATTACCTCGCCGCCGTTCAAGAATCCGTGCTTCTATGGCATCGATACTCCCGACCGCCGGGAGCTGATTGCCTCTTACAAGACCATCGCCGAGATGTGCGAGGAGATCAACGCCGATTCCCTGGCGTTCCTCTCTCCCGAAGGGCTGATCCAGTCCATCGGCGGCTATAATAGTGACGATTACAAAGGCGGCCTATGCCTGTCCTGCTTCGACAATGATTACCCGACGCAGGTGGATTTCGGCGGGGAAGAGAAGGACGGATGCAGCTGTTAACATCCCCCTAAGTCCCCCTTGCGAAGGGGGATTCCGGAGGGCGCTGCCCTCCGGCCACCCGAAAGTTTGGTGGAAGGAGCTTGCTCTAAACTTGCTAAGTAGGCTTGGGTGCGCGTCCCCGCTTTGTCCCTGTGTGCTGCGCACGGACGGGACACGCTTAGCGGCGCTGCCCCCCGGCGGCCTGCGGTCCGCCGGCCCCTCCGGCTCCAGAATCTGTCCTGTTTGCTGCGCAAATCCGGAGATTCTGTCGCCTTAAGGCCCGCACGGCTTCGCCCCGTGCGGAGAAGAGCTCCCGCCCCCGTCCCGTTTGCTGCCGCAAAGTCGGGGTGACGGTCGCCTAAGGAGGCGCTGTGCGAAGCCCAGCGCCGACCCCTTGCCGCTGTGCAAGGCGCGAAGCTTCGGCTTGCGGCAGGGATTTAAACCCGGTGGTTGGAGTCATGGAGAGGAAATTTGGAACTGTAGGAGCGGTAGCGTCCGCCTTTATGGCCCGATTTCTACCGCAAGTAGCGGTATCAATCAGGAAATCGGGCCATAACAGCGGCCGGAAGTCCAAATGTTCCTCGGAATGACGACTATAACCACCCCAGAAGTGAAGGGTTCAAATCCCTGCCGCCCCGAACCCGCGCTCTAAACTAATCTAAATGAGGTGTCCAAACGTGTCAGAAGCGTACAAGAAAGCCGGAGTGGATATTGCGGCTGGCAATGAAGCAGTAGAACGCATGAAGAAGCATGTGAAGCGCACATACCGCCCAGAGGTAATGACGGAGCTGGGCGGCTTCGGCGCCCTGTTCGGCCTGAATAAGGACAAGTACGAAGAGCCGGTTCTCGTATCGGGAACAGATGGTGTGGGCACGAAGCTGAAGATCGCGTTCGCGGCTGACCGCCACGACACGATTGGCATCGATGCGGTCGCCATGTGCGTGAATGACATCGTGGTACAGGGCGCTGAGCCGCTGTTCTTCCTCGATTATCTGGCCTGCGATAAGGTTGTGCCGGAAAAGATTGAAGCCATCGTATCCGGGATCGCGGAAGGCTGCCATCAGGCGGGCTGCGCGCTGATCGGCGGCGAGACTGCGGAGATGCCCGGCATGTATGCGGCGGGCGAATATGATATCGCCGGATTCACTGTCGGCGTGGCCGATAAGGCGAAGCTGGTCACCGGAGCAGACATTGCTCCAGGAGACACAGTTATTGGACTGGCTTCGAGCGGGATTCACAGCAATGGCTTCTCGCTGGTGCGCAAGCTGCTGCTGGAGGAAGACGGTTACGGCCTGGATGAGGTTGTACCGGAGCTGGGAGCGCCGTTGGCAGACGTTCTGCTGGCCCCGACCCGGATCTACGTGAAGCCGCTGCTTGCACTGCTGGAACAGCTTCCGGTCAAGGGCATGGCCCATATTACCGGCGGCGGATTCATCGAGAATATTCCGCGCGTATTGCCGGAGAATGTGAATGTAGAGATCAACTACGGCTCCTGGCCGATTCAGCCGGTCTTCACTCTGATGCAGAGCAAGGGGCAGGTCAGCAACCGTGACATGTTCACCACGTTCAATATGGGCGTAGGGCTGGTGCTGGTAGTGGCAGAAGCGGACGCAGAGCGTGCGCTTGCGCTGCTTAAGGCCAGCGGGGAAGAGGCTTACCGGATCGGCACAGTTACTGAAGGAGAGCGCGTCGTTACCTTCACGGGAGCTGAAGTCTGATGGAGTGGGGCCGAATCGCTGTCTTTGCCTCCGGAACAGGCAGCAATTTCGCTGCACTGGTCCAGGCACAGCGGGAGGGCAGGCTGGGCGGAGGCAGCATAGAGCTGCTGGTCTCGGATAAACCGGAAGCGCCTGTAGCACAGCGGGCAGAGGAGGCAGGAATTCCTGCTCTGCTGCTGCGGCCGAAGGACTTCGCGGGCCGGGAGCAGTACGAGGCCGCGATTGTTGCTGAATTGCAGCGGCGGAACATCGGACTGGTGGTGCTGGCCGGCTATATGCGTCTGGTCTCCCCGGTTCTGCTCGCACCGTATACCGGACGGATCATCAACATTCATCCTTCGCTGCTGCCGGCGTTTGCCGGGAAGGACGCCATCGGGCAGGCGCTGGAGTATGGCGTGAAGCTGACGGGCGTGACCGTGCATTTTGTAGATGGAGGCATGGATACGGGACCGGTGATTGCCCAGCGCAGCGTGGAGGTCCAATCTGGAGATACCGCCGAATCGCTGGCTGCACGCATCCATCAGGTTGAATACGCGCTGTATCCTGAGGTAGTGAGTGCTTTTGCCGCCGGAAAAGTAGAATTGAACGGAAGAATGACGACTATTGCCGATTAAGCGAAGCTGTTGTATAGCTACCTGTGTTGACTGTTGAACCGGACTGATTTCGACATTTCAGGCAAACCCCGGCCGATTCTGATATTTCTCGGGAAATACTGCTGGAGCGTCAGAAATTGACGTAAGCTCTGGCGGCTTGGCCTGAAATTGCGAAAATACAGGTTTGCTGGCGTAAAGACAGAAGCACAAATAGCAGGACAGAAACACCAGGAAATTCTAAAATAATAGTTTGTTCTGCAGGATTCATCGCTGCAATCATCCGGAGTTCATCCGACAATCATCCACAGGTACAAGGTAATACTAATTTAAAGGTTTAGTATTCCCAACTCAATAAGCTAAGCTGCTGGAACAGGTGGATTTTCTCCATCTAATCTGGCTGATATATGCGGTTAGCGGAGCACAAGTGGAAAAAGTACAACTAATCCGGCCTCAATCGAATGATTGACCTTATCTGGCGTCATTTAAGTGTACATTTTCCAACTACTGCCCCGCTACGTGCTTCCCCGCCGAAATTAGATGACAAAAATCCAACTAAATCAGCTGCACCAATGAGTGGGGGCAAGCCGTCTTCAAGAGCAGCTGATCCATCAAGTAACTCTTACAACACCCCAATAATCTAGCGTCAATCCAGAGGAGGACTATTCAAAGTGAGTATCAAGAGAGCGCTGGTCAGCGTATCGGACAAACAGGGCATCGTGGATTTTTGCCGCGAGTTGTCTGCATTAGGCGTAGAAATTATCTCCACAGGCGGCACCAGCACACTTCTCGCGAAGGAAGGCGTTCCGGTCATTGGCATCTCTGATGTTACCGGCTTCCCTGAGATCATGGATGGACGCGTCAAAACCTTACATCCAGCCGTACACAGCGGCCTCCTGGCCGTTCGTGACAACGAAGAGCATACCCGTCAGATGAATGAGCTCGGCCTTGATTACATCGACCTTGTCGTGGTGAATCTGTATCCGTTCGCGGAGACGATTGCCAAGCCGGATGTGTCTTATGAAGAGGCGATCGAGAACATTGATATCGGCGGACCGACGATGCTGCGTTCTGCGGCGAAGAACCATGCGTTTGTCAGTGTGGTGGTCGATGCGGCCGACTATGCGAATGTGCTTGAAGAAGTACGCGCCGGTGGGGATACAACCCTTGCAACCCGCAAACGTCTTGCGGCCAAAGTCTTCCGCCATACGGCGGCTTACGACGCCCTGATTGCCGATTATCTGGCGAATGTCACCGGTGAACCGCTGCCGGAGCGCTATACGGTCACTTATGAGAAAATCCAGGATCTGCGTTACGGGGAGAACCCGCATCAGAAGGCTGCGTTCTACCGCAAGCCGCTGGCGGCGCAGGATACCCTGACGGCTGCCGAGCAGCTGCACGGCAAAGAGCTGTCCTACAACAATATCAATGACGCGAACGCGGCGCTCCAGATTGTCAAAGAGTTCGAGGAGCCTGCCGTTGTAGCCGTGAAGCATATGAATCCTTGCGGAGTCGGCGTGGGCACTAGTGTCTATGAAGCGTATCAAAAAGCGTACAATGCGGACCCTACCTCCATCTTCGGCGGAATTGTGGCTGCCAACCGGATTATTGATGCGGACACGGCTAATCTGCTGAAGGATATTTTCCTCGAAATCGTGCTTGCACCGGGCTTCACCGAGGAAGCACTGGACATTTTGACCAAGAAAAAGAACATCCGCCTGCTTAAGCTTGGCCACCTCAGCACTGCCGCATCCCGAAAGAGCAGCTTTGTGGTCACCTCTGTTGAAGGAGGTATGGTAGTGCAGGAGAGTGATGTACATTCTGTGAATCCTGAGGAATTGCAAGTGGTAACCGACCGTAAGCCTACCGAAGAAGAGCTGAAGCAGCTGTTGTTCGGCTGGAAGGTCGTGAAGCATGTGAAGTCCAACGCCATCGTGCTGGCGGCTGACGATATGACGGTCGGTGTAGGTGCAGGACAGATGAACCGTGTCGGTGCGGCCAAGATTGCCATTGAGCAAGCAGGCGGGAAAGCGAAGGGGGCTGTGCTGGCATCAGACGCTTTCTTCCCGATGGGCGATACTCTGGAAATGGCTGCGAAGGCGGGCATTACGGCAGTGATTCAGCCGGGAGGCTCGATCAAGGACGAAGAGTCGGTTAAGGTTGCCAATGAATACGGCATTGCCATGGTCTTCACCGGCGTACGCCACTTCAAACACTAGCACGCTGGGAGGATCAGAGTCTTATGGATATTTTAGTAGTCGGCGGCGGCGGACGCGAGCATGCGATCATCTGGAGCTTGTCCCGCAGTCCCCGTGCCGGTAAAATCTACTGCGCTCCCGGCAATGCCGGGATTGCGCAGCTTGCGGAATGTGTGCCGATCGGCGTCTTCGAGTTCGATAAGCTGACCGCTTTTGCCAAGGAAAAAGAGGTAGGTCTGGTGGTGATCGGACCGGATGATCCGCTCGCTGCAGGCATTGTCGATGCCTTCGAAGCCCAGGATATCCGTGTATTCGGCCCGCGTAAGAATGCCGCAGAGATTGAGGGCAGCAAGACCTTCATGAAGGATCTGCTGCATAAATACAGCATTCCGACAGCCGCGTACGAGAAATTCAGCGATTATGAGACCGCCCTGTTTTATCTGCGGAGCCAAGCGCTGCCGATTGTCATCAAGGCGGACGGCCTGGCCGCAGGCAAAGGGGTAACCGTGGCGTATTCCCGGGAGGAAGCGGAGCAGGCCCTTCAGGAGATCATGGTCGACAAGGTTTTCGGGGAAGCAGGTGCGCAGGTAGTCATTGAAGAGTTCCTTGCCGGGCAGGAAATGTCGATTCTGGCGTTCGTGGATGGCGAAACGGTGCGGCCAATGGCTGCGGCCCAGGACCATAAGCCTGTATTCGACGGCGATAAAGGACCTAATACGGGGGGCATGGGTACCTATTCCCCGCTGCCTCATATCGATGAAGCGATCATCCGTGAAGCGGTAGAGACGATTATTGAACCGACAGCCAGAGCGATGGTAGCAGAGGGGCGGCCCTTCAGCGGAGTGCTGTTCGCCGGGCTGATGATCTCGCCGGACGGCAGACCGAAGACGATTGAGTTCAATGCCCGTTTCGGGGACCCGGAGACCCAGGTGGTTCTTCCCCGGCTGCGGAGCGATCTGCTGGAGATCTTCCTGGCTGTGACCGAAGGCAGACTCGCCGATATTCCGATCGAGTGGAGCGATGAGGCGGCAGTCTGCGTGGTCCTGGCCTCGGAGGGATATCCCGGGCCTTATCCGAAGGGAGTGCCGATCAGCGGGCTGGAAGACAGCGGCTCGGCACTGGTCTTCCATGCTGGAACTGCACGCAGCGAGGACGGCGGCTGGGTGACTACCGGCGGCCGCGTGCTTGGAGTGGTAGGCCTGGGGGCAACCATTGCCGAAGCACGTACATCAGCTTATGCCAGTGCGGAGACTATTACGTTTGCGGGTAAACAGAACCGCAGTGATATCGCAATGAAGGCACTGGTCTGAGGAGAAAGTCCCAAAAAAAGGACTGACAAGTTGTAGGAGAAGTGCTATAATACAACTCGTACGGGGGAAAATGTGCGGATATATACAGATAAAGGGTCTTTCCTTTCTAAGGAAAGGCCTTTTTTAAAATTGAAGCATTCATATGTTTCGCGCTACGAATGCTATTATAGTACAATAACAGCGATGCTTATGCGGATGTACAGTTACTGATTTAAGGGGGAATTAGTTTTGAGTAAGGTAGGAAGAAACGACTTATGCCCGTGTGGAAGCGGGAACAAATATAAGAAATGCTGCATGGAGAAAGACAGAGCCGCAGCCCAGTCGATGCTGCGGCTGGTTAACGCAGGAGATGCAGCTGCGCAAGCACCTGTAACCATTCCCGGCGTAATCGTGCAAGAGGAACAGCCGGCTACGGTAAGTGCTGCTCCTGCTGCGGGCAAGCTAACGCTGCCCAAGCTCAAGAAGATGGTGACGAAGGAGCTGAGCTGGGAGCATCCGGCCCATGAACAGCTGGCGATGGAGCTGATCGAGCGTATGAGAGACCAGTATGACCGGGAGCTGATTCTGGAGGCACTGCTGCTGTGGAACGGTTTCTCCCGCCAGACCAAGCCGGCCGTGAAGAAGACAGGCTCCTTCTGTGCGGCAATCGAATACCTGCTGTCCGAGGAATACGGCTTCATGCTGTCGCAGGCGGAGCTGGCAGACAAATACGCGATTACCACGGCCACGATCTCCCGCAAGGTTAAAGAGATCTATAACTATGTCGAGGAATACGGCATGACCGGGGAAGCAGACGATTTGATGGCGCTGAACGGAGACGAAACTCCGCAGGAGAAGGCGCAGACCCTTCTGGCCCAAGCTATGGAGGCAACCTCTGCGAAGCGGCGGGTCCAATTGGCGGAGAAGGCGCTGGAGCTCTATCCGGACTGCCCGGAAGCCTACCTTATTCTCGCCGAGGAGACGGAGAATGAGGAGGACGCCCGGGAGCTGCTGAAGGCGGGAATCGCCGCAGGCAGACGGGAGCTGGGCGAGTCTTATTTTACGAAGCATAAAGGGTTCTTCTGGGGGCTCTATGAGACCCGTCCTTATATCCGGATCTGCCAGAGCTACGCGGAATCCTGCTGGTTCGGCGGTAAGGCGGAGGAAGCAACAGAGATGCTGGAGCATATTCTGGAGCTTAATAAGGATGATAATACCGGTGCCCGCTATCTGCTGACTGCTGTATATCTGTATAGCAACCAGCTTGAAGCAGCAGAGCGGATCATTAAGAACTACGGTGAAGAGGATGCGGCTGCGGCTTTTGCCTATGACCGGATTGTGCTGGAGTTCAAGAAGAACGGGATTACCTCGCAGCTCAAAATGCTCTACCGCATAGCCCGCGGAGTGAACAAGCATGTGCCGGATTACCTGCTGGGCTTGAAGCGGCTGCCGAATAATCTTCCGGATTTTGTCGGTATGGGTGATCCCAATGAAGCGATTGAATATGTAATTATGCACTCGCGCTTGTGGGCGAGCCTGCCGGACCTGCTTAAGTGGATGCTGAAGCAATAGACGCTATAGGTGAATACCAGACACAGTCCTTCGGGGCTGTGTTTTTTTATGGAAATTAGGAGCGACCTCCGTGATTTCATCGCACACCGCCCATGTAATCGAACAACCGACTACAATGGCGATGGCGGGGGTAGATGAGCGCAATGTAATCGAAAAACCGACTACAATGGCGGTGGTGGTCATACCCCTGTCAAGTAGACAGATAAAAAAAGCTAAGCAGCCAGCGCGTGTCGATACTCAATCGGCGCGCGCTGTTTAAGTTTGGCCTGAAAACGTTGGTAATTGTAAAAGTAGATATACTCCTCAACGGCTTGATGAATCTCTGCTTCTGACTTACACTGGTGAAGGTACAACTTTTCTGTCTTCAGATGCGAAAAGAAGGATTCGATGCAGGCGTTATCCAGGCAGGTTGCTTTGCGAGAGTGGCTGCCCTTGACGCTGAATGCCTCTAATCGTGTGTTGTACGCCTGAGACGTGTACTGAAAGCCTTGGTCCGAATGGAGCACGGCCTCAGACACGTCTCTTTTCCGTGTCCACTGTTCAACGGTATCTAAGACGAGGTTTACGTCGTTTCGCTCCGAGATCTGCCAAGCTACAATTTCATTGTTGAAGAGGTCCTGAATCGCAGACAGATAATAAAAGCGGGTGCCGTCTGAGATATACGTGATATCCGTTACTAGCTTCTGCTGAGGTGCTGTTGCATGAAACTTACGCTTTAACCGGTTCGGGTAGACCACGGAAGGCGCAGAGCCCGCACGACTCCTTTTCTTGCGAATGACGGACTGGATCGATAGCTCTTTCATGAGCCGCCATACCTTCTTGTGGTTGACGAGGTAGCCTGCCTCCCGCAGGGCTGCCTGCATTCGGGGGTACCCGAAATAGGGATGAGCCAGGTGAATAGCCACCATATGCTCTTTCATGGCGTGCTCTTGCTCATGGGCATCCTTTCGTCGAGCTTGTGCACCTCGCCACTTGTAGTAATTTGCCCGCGGCACCTCTGCAATGGTTAATAGGCGGGTGACGCCATGCTGGTCACGTAGTTCTTCGATGACGGCGTATTTGTCGTGTAGTCCAAGCTTCCCTCCCTTTACAGATTTGGATACCGCTTTTTTAAGTAGTCCACCTGTGCCTTTAAGTAATCTCGTTCTTCTTCTATACTGGCAAATGTAGAACGTGGACGTCCTTTTAAAGGGCTTGTTGCCCCTTTTTGTGTATCGAGTGGCTCCCCATTGCGATATTTCTTTACCCATACTTTAAGCTGGGTACAGTTCACAATCCCCAACCTGTCGGAGACAACCTTATAGCTCTCACCTCCTGTAAGATAGGCTTGAATAGCCTCTTTCTTGAATTCCTCTGTGTACGATTGAAATACTTGTCCCTTTTTGGCCATACCAACATCCCCCTCCAGTTCCTCACTTCCTCATGTTAACACATGAGGTTTTTTACGAGTGTCTACTTGAAGGGGATAATACCAGTGGCGGGGGTAGATGAGCGCAATGTAATCGGAAAACCGACTACAATGGCGGTGGGATTGGGCAACATATAAAACCCCTTGCCAACTTAGTCTAATTAGACTATATTATGAATTATAGACTAATTAGACTAAACTATCTGAAAAGAGGTCCTCCTAATGTTATTTATTACTGGAGCAACTGGAACTGTCGGAAATCGGGTTGTACATCACCTCAATTCTAAGGCTGTCCATTTCAAGGCCCTCACCCGGACACCGGAGAAGCTGATAAGCGATCAGAGCGATCATATGAGTGTCGTCACCGGCGATATCAAGGAGTGCAGCGTCTGGTCAGACAGCCTAAGCGGTGTGGAGACCTTATTCCTGATTCTGCTGGATGATGCCGAAGAGATTCTCCAGGCTGCCCGGGACAAGGGTGTACGGAACATCGTGTTTTTATCCTCAGCCTCCATCAACCGCTCGGATGCCGGTTACAATGAGAACGCCATGAAGCATAAGAAGGTCGAGGAGCAGATACAGGCGTATGGCTTTCGGTATGTGTTCATCCGGGCGGAGGCCTTCATGCACAATACCGTTTACTGGAAGGACCTTTTTAGATACAATAAGGGGACGATCCGGTTACCGGCCCTGGAGGCTAAGCTGGCCAGTGTGCATGAAGCTGATATTGCCGAAGTGATCAGTGAGGTAGTAGCGGATTTTGACAGATTCTCCGGGCAGGTCTTGACGCTCACAGGAGCAAATATTCTTAGCCAGCGGAACATATTGACGGAAATCTCCAAGCAGCTTGGACAATCGATTCAACTGGAAGAGCAGACGATCGGGGACTTCCGTTCCTATATGAGTAAGTACATCGCTGAAGAGTATATCACCCTTAGAGTCCGGGACTGGGAGTATAGCCTGAAGCACAAGCTCGCCGTGACAGATACGGTGCTGACGATTCTTGGCCGGGAGCCTTATACGTTCAGAGAATGGATTGCGGAGCATCTCGGTGATTTTCAATAAATACAGAAAGAGGAATTCACTATTATACCCTTACTTATACTGGGTCTGCTGAAGGATTGCGGACAATCCAGCGCTTATGAATTGCTCAGTGTCTTCAAGGAACGGGATTACCGCTACCTTATCCATATGACAAAGGGATCGCTGTATTACAACCTCCAGAAGCTGGCGGGTGAAGGCTTGGTCCGGCTGGTGGAGGTCGTTAGCGTGAACAACTATCCCGAGCAATACATCTACGAGATTACCCCGCAGGGTGACGAGCATTTCAAAGGACTGATGGCCAAATACTCGGTGCAGACGGACGATATTACGTTAGCCTTTTATATGACTACGCTGTTCGCCCACCAATATGATCCTGAGCAATTCAAGGCGGCTGTAGCGGTGCAGATGGAACAGACACGGCGCAAAATTGCTGAAATTGACCATGCGCTGGATGCCAAGCAAGATAAGATCTACGATACGGCCAAATCGATGATGAATAATGTCAGAGCACACCATGAACTCAACCTGAAGTGGTTTCAGGAGCTGCTGGAACAGTAGGACGGTGTACTCCCCATACTCCCTTTTATTTGCTGAATACAGCAGAGACAAGGGAGTATTTTTTTTGTGCAAAAAACCTGACATGAATAAGCGTAAATGCGGAAGAAGCGGGTGTTTAACAGGGTAATCATGAGAAAATACCTGACATGGACACAGTTCTTTCACAGCTTGCGGAGAAACGGTAAAGGGATAAAGGGATTTTTTGCAGAAATAAGTCGAAAAGACAGAGAATAGCCGCAGGTAGAGCTTAAGGCCTGAGTCTATTGACATGGGGATGGGGGAGTTGTATGAAAGCATTAAGGAATATGGGGATTCGTAGCAAGCTGTTTTTGTCGGTGATTCTGTCTGTGGTGGTTATTTTCATAGCGGTGTCTATAGTGATCTACAGCAATGCCAAGCAGCTTATCGTGGACGGGCTGAAGAGCTCACTGACGTACGAGAAAGGGGAGATCGGGGTGCAGGTCAGTGACCTGCTGCAGCCTGCTATTGACAGTGTGGCGCTGCTCAATGCCAATGCCTATCTCCGCGATTTCATCCCGAGGGTGAAGGATGCGCAGACGCTGAAGACTACGGACGGGTACGCGCAGCTGATCCAGACGCTGAACCTGATCAAGAACAACAATAAGAATCTGCTCAATGTATACATAGGTCTGGATGCGGTGAACAAGGTGATTACCCAGGATGAATTCGAGCCTCCGGCAGACTATGTGCTGAAGGAGCGAAGCTGGTATTCCGCTACGGCTGCGAACAAGCGTGTTACCATTACCAATCCTTATATTGATGCCGGGTCAGGCAAACTGGTCGTCAGTGTCAGCACACCGCTGCTTGATGATTCAGGCAAGCTGCTCGGTGTGGCGAGTGCAGATATTTCAATTGAGCAGATTACAGCGGCGCTGGGCGCTTTTAATTATAAGGGCAGCGGCTATGCCGTGCTGATTGATGAGACAGGGACGTTCATCTACCATCCCAATCCGGATCATATCCTGCTGAAGAAGATGGCTGACCTGGGCGGATCGTGGAAGGCTGTTGGCGATAAAATGCTGCAGTGGGGCTCGAATGTCTTCCAGACAGAAATAGATGGCGAGCCCAGCTATGTATCCTATTCACCGGCTGTGGCTAACCAGTGGTCAGTCGCACTGATCGTACCGCAGAAGCATGCGGAGCTTGCGCTGAAGCGCTTTGAGCTGATTTTCTTCCTCTCGATCATTGCTTCAATTGCGGTGCTGTCTGTCCTGCTGTATCTGGTCTCGGGCAGTATCCTGAAGCAGATTCCGCTGCTCACAGCTGCGTTCGGGCAGGCGAAGGACGGAGACCTGTCGGTAAGGGCAAGAGTGACCGCGGGAGGCGAGATCGGGGTGCTGGCCGAGAGCTTCAACGATATGATTGAGTCGCAGCAGCCGCTGATTCAGGAGATTATGCACAGCTCGCAGAGTATCTCGGGAGCGGTAGGGAATACAGAGCAGAACGTATTCGTGCTGGACGGCAGCATCACCGATATCTCAGGAGTTACGGAGGAGCTGTCGGCAGGTCTGCAGCAGACCGCCGCCTCGATGGAGGAGATGAATGCCAGCACAATCCAGGTCGAGGCTGCGATCCATGGGATTGCCCGCAAAGCCCAGGAGGGGGCGGAAGCCGCCGGAGAAATTAACGTACGGGCGGGGCGGCTGAAGGAGAGAGCCTGGGAATCCCGCACACAGGCGGATAGCGTGTATGGGCTTAGTGAAGAGAAGCTGCGCACGGCCATCGAACAGTCGGGGTCGATCTCGCAGATCAGCGCGCTTACGGGCGCCATTCTGGAGATTGCCGCCCAGACCAACCTGTTATCGTTGAATGCTTCAATTGAAGCGGCACGGGCCGGAGAAGCGGGCCGGGGGTTCGCTGTAGTGGCGGAGGAGATCCGTAAGCTAGCCGATAATTCGCGTGAGACGGTGACTGAGATCCAGGGAGTGACTGGAGCGGTAGTGCAGGCGGTGTCCAATCTGGTGGAGGCTGCGGAGAGTATGCTTGGCTTCATGGACAGCCAGGTGAAGAAGGACTACGATGCCATGCAGGAGACCGGAGAGCGGTACAGTGAGGATGCCAGGTATATTGAGGAGCTGGTGACGGATTTCAGCGCCACCTCGGAAGAGCTGCTCGCTTCCATTCAGAGCATGCTTACAGCGATCAGCGAGACAAGCAGTGCGACGAATGAGGGGGCGGAAGGAGCGGGGGCCATTGCTGCCGGAGCGGAGCAGATCATCGGGCGTTCCGGCAGCATCGTAGCGGAGATGGAGGAGATTAAGCTCAGCTCGGCGCAGCTGCTGAGTGCAGTGTCGAGGTTTAAGGTATAGGGGGCTGCGTTGAGCGGGCGGTCCGGCTGGTAGAAGCCGGACCGCCCGCTTGACTTGCTTATCGGCAGGGTGCTCCTGCGCTCCATTCCACTCTCAGTGGATGTTATAGTGTATGGAGAGGACAAGGGTTGAAAAAAAGTCCTTGGAAGAGTATGTTACAAGAAGCGAAACGATAAGAAAGAGACAGTGAGGCGGGGAAAACATGAGAGAAGGCGAAAACCGGATCGTAGGAATGGAAGATATTGTACGCGCACACCATGTGCTGCGGGAGGTTATCGTCCGTACGCCGCTCCAGCTGGATGCGGTATTGTCGGCCAAATACGGCTGTAATGTATATTTGAAACGTGAGGATCTGCAGATTGTACGCTCCTTCAAAATCCGGGGAGCCTATAATATGATCCGCAGTCTGTCTGACGAAGACAGAGCCAAGGGCATCGTCTGCGCCAGCGCGGGCAATCATGCCCAGGGGGTGGCTTATTCCTGCAAGGCACTAGGCATCAAAGGCAAGATATTCATGCCTAGCACTACTCCTAATCAGAAGATTAAGCAGGTCCGGCGCTTCGGCGGCGAATTCGTCGAGGTAATTCTGAAGGGTGATACCTTCGATGATGCTTACGATGAAGCGCTGCAGGCTTGCATTGACCATAGCATGACCCTGATTCATCCGTTCGATGAGCCGCGTATTATTGCCGGCAACGGTACCATTGCCATGGAGGTGATGGAGAATCTGGACAAGCCTGCGGACTTCGTGTTCGTCACCATCGGCGGCGGTGGGCTGGCAGCCGGTGTAGCTACCTATATCAAGACGGTGAGCCCGGCAACTAAGGTTATTGGTGTGGAGCCTAGCGGCGCAGCCTCGATGATTGAGGCTATGGAGAGCGGCGAGGTGGTCACCCTGAAGGAGATTAACAAGTTCGTAGACGGCGCGGCGGTGAAGCGTGTGGGCGGCCTGACCTTCGATATCTGCTCGAAGCTGCTGGATGATGTGGTGAAGGTGCCGGAGGGCAAGGCGTGTACCACTATTCTGGAGCTGTATAACGAGAACGCCATTGTGGTGGAGCCTGCCGGTTCCCTCCCGATTGCTGCGCTGGACATGTACCGTGATCAGATCCGCGGCAAAAGCGTGGTCTGCATCGTCAGCGGCGGCAACAACGATATTGACCGGATGCAGGAGATCAAGGAGCGTTCCCTGATCTATGAAGGGCTCAAGCATTACTTCATGGTCAACTTCCCGCAGCGTGCGGGTGCCCTGCGCGAGTTCCTGACCGAGGTAGTCGGACCTGACGATGATATCACCCGGTTCGAGTACACGAAGAAGAATGAGAAGGAGAACGGCCCGGCCCTGGTCGGCATTGAGCTGATGTCCACCGATGCCTACGCCCCGCTGATTGAGCGGATGAAGCAGAAGGGCGTCGATTACGTGGAGATCAACAAGGATGTCAATCTGTTCAGTATGCTGATCTAATCTTATAGAAAACAGCCCCGTCCGGCGTGATTGCGGACGGGGCTGTTTCCCGTTTTAGGGGAATGTTGCAAGAAGTGCAGCAATACTGCCCCATAGAAGCGACTTATGCTGGAATCCTGCATGAAATGCAACAAAGCCAGCCCTAACTTGCACTAAACACCAGAATTTCTGCAAATGATGCAACAATGTAGCTTATCCAGTAACATTTTTAGAGAAATCCTGCAAAATGTGCAACAATCCGGCTCCATCAAGCGCTCGGTGAGAGAAAACGCTTAGAAAGGGCAAGAGATAGGCGGAGCACCTCCAAGAAAGGAAGAAGCCCTTCAGATCGTATGCGAAAACCGGCTGCAAGGTGGCCAAAAGGCATATGGGCTGGATGAATATCATCAGAAGGCGATGAGGCATCAGCATCCTTCACCCGTTAGGATAATTGTGTCTTGTATGGGATTCAATTGAACCGCCTACAGCTGAGGCACCTCAGTCTCCAAATACTGCTTCGCCTCGTCGTCCAGCAGGTAGCCGTTACTCTTCATCAGCTTCATGAAGCCCTCAAGCTTCTGCAGGAAGGCGCTTGTGCCGCTGTTCTTGGCCAGGATTCCGGTGTAGGCCTTCTGCGCCTCCAGATCCATCTCCAGATTATCGTAATGGAAGAGCGGGGTGTTGTTCTGGCCGTAGAAGGTGTTCACAGCATACTGGTCATACAGCTTCTTGACGGCCTGCGCCCGGTTGGATTTGGGATAGGTCTGGATGAATTGCTCCTGGGTCAGCGCACGGTCGGCCACCTCGCCCCAGGCAATGATCAGCCCGTTATCCTTGGAAGGAGGCAGATCGGATTCAGCCGCCATAATGGAAATATAGCTGCTGATATCCTCCGTTACATAAGGCTTATATTTGCGGTAAGCCGCATAATCAATCACCGGGTAAAAGCTTCCCTCGGCGGTATCCAGCTTGTACCCGCTCTCTCCCGCACTTTGCAGCAGGGCGCGCAGGGCGGCGTTATCCGTACTCTCAGCCAGCTTCTCCATGCTGACTCCTCCTCTGTAGACGGTGAGGAGCTTCCGCTGGACCTCGCTGCTGCTGAATTTCTTCTCCCAGGAGGGGAGCAGCGCCTTATGCAGGTTCTCCAGCTTCAGCGTCAGTACAGTCGCCTGATACGGAGTGACTGCATATAGCTTCGTCTTCATATAGGCAATGGCTCCCGGCAGGTTACCGCTGGACAGCAGCGGCAGCGCGGCCGTATAGACCGCTTCTGCATGGCTGGCAGTCTTAGCGCTTGCAGCTGTACCGGAGGTGCCTGTCCGGCTGCTTCCGCTGCCTTCGGCACCGGCCTGTCCGGCTGCGCCTGCCTGAAGCCCTATGAGCAGGGCGATAGCGGCGGGTAGAACGGTATGCTTTTTCATTCAAGTCTCCTCCTGTGTGGAATGGATGTGGGATACAGCCTCTAAGATGGGAAGAATATGAATTTCAGCCCTAGACCTCCGGCGGCGGCCAGAGCCAGACTGACCCAGGGCGAGACCGGAATGACCGGGAACAGATTATCGAGGAATATGCCGGCGAATACCGCAATCACGGCAATTCCGATGTAGATGCCCAGGGCCTTAATGTCGAAGGTCTTAGGCTTCGGACTGTCGTCCTCCGAGAGGGAGGCCATCCATTTCATAATAAGCTCAACCAACACGATGGAGCCTGCGCCGACAACGACCAGAGTGAACAGGCTAAGCTGGCCGAAGAGTTCGTGCGGACCGCCGCTCCACTGCGTAATCAGGCCGGCAATGCCCATCGTCCCGAACAGCAGGGTCAGAGCGGACCAGGAGATCATCAGGGAGTTCTTCAGCCGGCTGCGCGGTGTGCGCGGCGGGGCACTGTCCATCACGTCCTTGAAATAATCGCCGGGCTTCTCGCCAAAAACCTGCTTGGCGTTCTTCCCCTTGGCTTGTCCCTTCAGCAGCAGCGCGGCCGCCTCCAGCAGCAGCTCCTCTGCACGTACAGCATCTACTGAACTGGCGCGCATCGCCAGAATCATATCTTCGAAATAAGAGCGGTTAGACGGCGTCATCTGCTCCCGCAGCAGGTTGTTCTGCTTAATCATAGCTTTGACTTTCATAGTGTGGACCTATACCTCCAGCATTGAGTGATCAGGATACCTTCAACCTAGAGTATACGTTTGTGAACCAGCCGTGTGCAAGGACAACGTTCGTTCACGAAGGTCTGAATAATCCTTTTGGAAGAGTAAACACTGAAGAGGTGGTGGCTTCACCAACTATAGCTAGAGGGAAGGCAGGGAGCGTTATGGAACAGGAGAACAAGCAGGATCCGGGCAAGGCTGTGAACGGCGGTACCACGCCTGCACCGACTAATGATGTGGGGGACTGGGGCAATTCTGACGGCTTCAGCCTATGGGATGCTGCGGGTCAGGGCCAGGAGGACGGGCTCGGGGATTGGGAAGGCCGGCAGGAGACACACGACATGTTTCACGACAGCTATGACTGAGTGATGCCTAAGCGGATATGGGCCTCTTTCGCTCCAGAGGGAGTGGAAGGGGCCTTTTCTCCTGTAGAGCTGATGTAAGCTGCTGGCTTCATGCGTATTGACAACAAATTAGTACAGATAATATAATAGAAGTATTAATCATACTAAATTAATCGGAATTATTATAATTTAAAATAAATTAGTGAATCAGGGGAGGACGCCGCAATGGAACGGAATATCATCATCCGGCATAACGGAGAGGAATTGACAGCGAGCATACATTATCCGGCCGCAGACCGGGCAGGGACAGGACGGTGCAAGAACCGGGTGCCGCTTGCAGTGATCTGCCACGGCTTCGTGGGCAGCCGGATCGGTGTCGACCGGATCTTCGTCAAGGCCGCCCGGGAGCTGGCGCAGGATGGCTATATGGTAATCCGTTTCGATTATGCAGGCTGCGGGGAGAGCAGCGGCGATTACGGCAGTGAGGATATGGAGTCGATGATCGGGCAGACCCGGGCGGTGCTGGATTACGGCATCAGCTCGGCCGATGTGGACCCGCAGCGTGTGACGCTGATCGGACACAGTCTGGGCGGCGCGGTGGCGCTGCTGACCGGTGTCCGTGACCGGCGGGTGAAGAATCTTGTACTGTGGTCAGCCGTCGGCTATCCCTTCAATGACATCGTCAAGATTGTCGGCAGGGAAGCCTTCGACCGGTCGGTGAAGAGCGGTTCGGCCGATTACGCCGGCTATTCGTTCACTCCGGTATACTTCAATTCCCTGGCCGCTTTCCAGCCGTTCCAAGAGGCAGGGAAGTTCAGCGGCGATGTGCTGGTTATCCACGGGACTTCCGACGATGTGATTCCTGTAGATTATGCGTTCCTCTACCAGAAGCTGTTCTGGACCCGGCCGGAAGGACGGTGCGACAAGGAGATTATTTTCCAGGGCGATCATACCTTCTCTTCGGGTCCGGCGCAGGAGCAGGTGCTGAAGCGTACCCGGGATTGGATGAACCAGCAGGAGCATCTGCAGGAGGAATGGCAGAACTGGATGATATAGGAGCGGTAACGGCACTCGCAATGGCAGGGAATTAGCTGTAAAATAAAGGGGAAGACCATACCGGAAATGGAGGCTCTTACCCTATGAAATTACCGGCCTTTTTCATTGCGCACGGCTCTCCGCTGCTGGTACTTGAGGATAACGACTATACGCGTTTCCTGCAGCGGCTGGGTTCGGATCTGGGGAAGCCCCGCGGCATTGTGATCTTCTCAGCTCATTGGGACAGTCCCGATCAGCTGATCACAGTGGACGCACAGCATGAAACGCAGCATGATTTCTACGGATTCCCGGAAGAGATGTATCAGCTGAGTTATCCTGCTCCAGGTGATCCTGCACTCAGCAACCGTATTTCGGAGCTGTTCAAGAATAGTAATCTGCCCCATCAGCCCGTGCTGGGCCGGGGTCTGGATCATGGCGCATGGGTTATCCTGAGCACCATGTTCCCGCAGGCGGATATTCCGGTCGTGGCCTTATCTGTGGATTCGCTCCGCTCGCCTGAGGAGCAGTACAACATCGGCCGGATGCTTGCACCGCTGCGCGAGGAAGGTGTCCTCCTGATTGGCAGCGGCGGTCTGGTGCATAATCTCAGACTGCTGAAGCAGAAGGATCAGCCGGAGCAATGGGCGCTTGACTTCGACGGATGGATTGCAGGGCGGCTTAAGGCCTGGGATCTTCGCTCCCTGTATGCGTATGAGAAGCAAGCGCCGCATGTGAGGGAGGCTGTACCTGCCTACGGCAAGGAGCATTTTATCCCGCTCTTCTATGTAATGGGGGCAGCCGATGAAGGCAGACGGGCACAGCTAATGATTCAGGCCTACCAATACGGTACACTCAGCCTGAACTGCTGGATGCTTGACTGACTACTATATGAATGTCAAACGAATGGGTACAGGATACAGCCGTTAATCAGGCTGTGTCCTTTTTTCGTTACCGGGGATAGTATATATTTCAAAAATGGGCGGATATCCAAACCGGCGCATAAGGAAGCGCGGAACAGCAGGTGGATTTTCTCCACTTGTTCAGGAACGGTACATCACCTTTCCGGCAACAGTTGGAAAATCAACACTTAATAATCGACGAAAAATCAAATTGGACAAAACTCACGAAATTAAATGACGTTTATCCAATTAATTCCCCTGAATGAGTAAAATCCTCCAAATTAAGATACGTTTATCCATTTATTGCATAGAGCGAATGAGTGACGTAGAGCGGTTGATTGACGTAGAGCGGATAATTGGTGTAGAGCCGATGGAATCATGAGCAGCAACAGCAATAGGCATTGGGTCTGATCCAGCCGTAAGGAGGCGTAGATGTACCACCAGGAAATGTGTGAGATAGTGCGTTCTGTGAAGATTTTTGCTGCACTCAAGACAAACTCTGCCAGCTATGATTAAATGAAGGAAGCAAGCTGTAACTTACGATTAGGAGGAACAACGTGTCTATATCGATGAACCGTTATGTATCCCGTCCTGTATATGCTCTAGTCCTTGCCGCCGTGCTGCTCTCTGCCTGCGGGGAAGAGCAGGCAACGCCTGTGCCTGTGCGGGTGGTAGCGCCTACAGCCCAGGCGCAGCCGACCGAAGTTACGCAGCCGTCGCCGACAGCAACGCCGGCCCCGCCAATAGCGGTCTCCGTCTTAACAGGTCTGCCTGCTGAGGAGGAGAGCCTGCCACGTCCGCTCGCGGTTATGATCAATAATGCTCCGGCGGCCCGTCCGCAATCCGGGATCAGCGAGGCGGATATTCTGTACGAGGTGCTGGCCGAGGGCGGTATTACCCGGCTGATCGGTATCTTTCAGAGTCATGCCGGGGTGGTGAAGATCGGACCGATCCGCAGTATCCGCCCGTATCTGATCGATATCGGCGAGAGCTACGGCGGCATAACGGTGCATGCCGGAGGCAGTCCGGACGCTTATGCCATTCTGCAACGGCAGAAGAAGGCGGATATGGACGAAATCGGCCGCGCGGGTGCCTACTTCTGGCGGGACAAGGAACGCAAGGCTCCCCATAACCTGTACAGTAATGCCGCTAAGCTTAGAGAAGGGGCAACGAAGCTGGGGTATGAGGAGAACGTGAAGGTCCCCGGGTTTCTTTTCAATGATCCGGATTACATACCTGTGGAGGGCACCCCGGCGCTTGCGCTGAGTGTGAACTTCCTGCTGAAGAGCTACAATGTCGGGTACCAATACAACGCAGAGCAGCGCACGTATGCCCGCCTGGTGAACGGCAAGCCGCATCTGGATCTGAATAATAACCGTCCGGTGGAAGCGGCGAACATCATCGTGATGGGTTCGGATCATAAGGTGCTGGACGATGTAGGCCGGTTGCAGGTGGATACGGAGCTGGGAGGAGAAGCGGTGTTGTTACAGCGCGGCGTAGCGATTAACGGCAAATGGTCGCGCAGCCCCGGAGACGTCATCCGGTTTGTGAAGAAGGACGGCAAGGAGGCGCTGATGTTCCCGGGAATCACCCATATTCTGATTGTCCCGAACAGCCCCTCGTTCAGCAGTCATGTCGAATATGAGCTGGCGCCTGCATCCCGCTAAGGCCGGCTGGAGAATTGAATGTTCGGATGATTATTTTCGCGATTACAGGGAATTGTTATTATAGTGTAAAAAAGTTCGGTTTTTTGTCTTCTATCCCTTCTGTCGATATGATAAGATAACAAGGGTTGTCATTCATTTTCATGCGGTTTACATGGAATGACTTCATTTTTTTCACGGCAATATTATGTAAAGGGGTCTTAGACTAATGAAGCTCAGAAAAAAGGATATATTCTTTGAGACGCTGGAAAACATGGCTGACACCATTGTTCAGGCTGCGGATTATTTCGCTCAGAATATCTCGAGTCTCCAGGGCAATGTGGAGAACTTCGCCGGGGAGATGAAGAAATACGAATCCCAGTGCGATACTTACACCCATACTGTCATCAAGGAATTGAACAAGACGTTCATTACGCCGCTGGAGCGGGACGACATCATGGATCTGATCACAAGCATGGACGATGTCATTGATGGTCTGGAGGCCTCTGCCTCGCGTTTCTATATGTATAACCTGCTGGATGCGGATGAATATATTGTTCAGTTCGCAGAGATTCTCCGCCAGAGTGCATACGAGATCCAGAAGGCGGTTCATTTGCTCTCCCAGAAGAAGCTGCTGGCGATCCGCGAATACACCATCCGTCTGAATGATCTGGAGAACCAGGGCGACGAAGTCCTGCGTATCTGCACCAAGGCCCTGTTCGAGACTGTGAAGGACCCGATTGAGCTGATTAAGCGCAAAGAATTGTATGAGCGGCTCGAGACCACCACGGATAAATGTGAAGACGTAGCCAACATGCTGGAATCGATCATCATGCGTAACTCATAAGGGGCCTTAAATATGGATACATCTATATATGTATTAGCTTTTGTTATCTTTCTTGCGCTGGCGTTCGACTTCATCAACGGGTTCCATGATACCGCTAATGCAATTGCTACCTCTGTCTCGACCCGTGCGCTGAAGCCGCGTACAGCCATCATGCTGGCCGCCTCTATGAACTTTATCGGCGCATTGATGTTCACCGGCGTAGCGAAGAAGATCGGGGGCAGCATTACCGATCCGACCCTGCTGGATAACGGGATAGACATTGTCACAGCGACGCTCATTGCGGCAATTATCTGGAATCTGGTCACCTGGTGGCTGGGTATTCCTTCGTCCTCCTCCCATGCGCTTATCGGTGCGTTAGCCGGTGCGGTGTATGTCGGGGCAGGTACAGAGCATATCAAATGGAGCGGGTTCATTGAGATCGTAGAGGGGCTGATTTTCTCCCCGCTGATCGCTTTTGTAATCGGATATATTGTGATGACGATCTTGAAGTGGATCTTCGCGAAGCGCAGTCCGCATACGGTCAACAAGGGCTTCCGTTCGATGCAGATCGTGACGGCCGCGCTGCAATCCTTCACCCATGGTACGAATGATGCGCAGAAGGCGATGGGGATCATTACCTTTGCCCTCGTCACCTCGGGACGGCTCGATACGATGGAGGTTCCGCTTTGGGTTAAGATTGCAGCGGCTACATCCATGGCACTCGGAACGTCTATCGGCGGCTGGAAGATTATTAAGACGATGGGCACGAAGATTTTTAAAATCGAGCCGATCAACGGCTTCGCGGCGGATATTTCGGCGGCCTCTGTTATTTTCACGGCTACGCTGCTGCATCTTCCGGTAAGTACAACCCACGCGATTACCTCATCGATTCTGGGTGTAGGTTCAGCCAAGCGCTTCTCCGCTGTCAAATGGGGAGTGGCCGGACGGATCGTGGTTACCTGGTTCATTACCATTCCGATCAGCGCCTTGCTGTCGGGAGTGATCTTCAAGCTCTTCTTCTAAGACTGAACAGAATAGATTGCCTGGACAAGATGTCGCAGAAGCCATGGATGGCTTTAGGACATCTTTTTTTGCGTTCAGCGGTAAGCCCCGGCCCAAGCGGAGGTTATTTGATTTTTCAAGAGAGGAATGTCACAAAAGGCTACACGAATCTGATAAAAAATGTTAATAGGCATAAAAAGAAAATGAAATACATCACATATTTAAAAGAAAATAACATATGAGAAATGAATTTTGCGTAGTATTATGTAGGATTTGGTAGTCTCTGAAGTAAGGTTTGTTTTAAGTGTTACCATTGCTGACAAACACCCGAATAGACAAAGGAGGCCTGGCCATTGATCGACTTTCATCAGGTAGACAAACATTACGGACAATTCCATGTACTGAAGGGCATTGACCTGCATGTTCAGGAAGGGGAAGTAGTTGTTGTAGTCGGTCCTTCCGGCTCCGGCAAGAGCACGATGCTGCGCTGCATTAACCGTCTGGAGACGATCACGAGCGGCGGATTAACTGTGGACGGTATAACTGTAAACGAACGCAAGACAGATATCAATACCCTGCGCAAAGAGATCGGAATGGTCTTCCAGCACTTCAACCTGTACCCGCACAAAAAGGTCATTGATAACATCACGCTGGCCCCGGTGAAGGTACTGGGCTTAAGCAAAGCGGAAGCGGAGAAGACCGCAATGTATTATTTGGAGAAGGTCGGCATTGCCGACAAGGCAGAGTCCTATCCTTCCCAGCTGTCCGGCGGACAGCAGCAGCGGGTGGCGATTGCCCGGGGTCTGGCGATGAAGCCGAAGATTATGCTGTTCGACGAGCCGACCTCGGCGCTGGACCCGGAGATGGTCGGGGAGGTGCTTGATGTTATGCGCGCCCTGGCCCGCGAAGGCATGACGATGGTCGTTGTGACCCATGAGATGGGCTTTGCCCGCGAGGTGGCGGACCGGGTTATCTTCATGGATCAAGGGCAGATCGTGGAAGAGGCGGAGCCGGAAGCCTTCTTCGCCAGCCCGAAGGAAGAGCGGACGCGTACTTTTCTCAGCCGTGTATTAAGCCATTAAATTAAATAAATAGGAATCCGGGGAGGAACCGAAATGAAAATGTCCAAGAGCTTCAAGGTGTTAAGTGTGCTGATGATTGCGGCCATGCTGGTCATTGCCGGATGCGGCAACAACAAGGGCAAGAACGAACCTGCGGCAGGCGGCAATGCAGCCGGAGGGGCAGCAGCAGACTCTGCGGCCATTGCCAAGATCAAGGAGCGCGGTAAGCTGCTCGTCGGCGTGAAGTTCGATACCCGCCTGTTCGGTCTGAAGGACCCGGCCTCCGGCAACGTGGAAGGCTTCGACATCGACATCTCCAAGGCCATCGCTAAGAAAATTCTCGGTGACGAGAATGCCATTGAACTGAAGGAGGTCACCTCCAAGACGCGTATCCCGATGCTGAATAACGGCGAGATTGATATGGTTGTGGCGACCATGACTATTACGGAGGACCGCAAGAAGGAAGTAGATTTCTCTGACGTCTATTTCCAGGCCGGGCAGTCGCTGCTTGTGAAGAAGGGCAGCCCGATTACAGGCCTTGCGAGCGTTACGAAGGATACGAAGATCCTCGGCTCCAAGGGGGCAACCTCGATCAAGAATATCAAAGAGAAGGTGCCGGGCGTAACCGTGCTTGAATTCGATAACTATCAGGATGCGTTCAGTGCGCTCAAGGCGGGCCAAGGGGATGCGCTGACTACGGATGATGCGATTCTGTACGGAATGGCTTCACAGGACCCGGGCTTCGAGGTGGTGGGGAAGCCGTTCACGGATGAGCCTTACGGCATTGCGGTTCAGAAAAGCAACGCAGATGTAGTTAAGGCGATTAATGATACACTGGCTGAACTGAAGGCGAATGGGGAGTATGATGCCATCTATACGAAGTGGATTGGTAAAGCTCCGGCTAAATAAGCCTGTTCCAAGCAAGGGCTAGCTTCATCCAAGGGAAGAATAAATATATAGGTTACACACTAATTTCTTGTAGAAACGGTACCGCCTTTTCCAAGGACGGCAACGCCGTTTCTACTTGTTTGTAGGAACGGCAGTCGAGCCGGGCAGGAACGAACTCATCCACAGGTAAAGGCAGGTGAACATTAATGGATTTCTCAATATTAACGAACTACTTTGGACTCTATATGGAAGGCTTCTACGGTACGCTGCTGTCCAGTGTGCTGGCCCTGATCGGCAGCTTCCTGATCGGTGCGGTCATTGCCGTCTTCCGTATTACTTCAGTGAAGGGTCTGCGCTGGTTCGGCGCGGTGTATGTGGAATTCATCCGCAATATCCCGCTGCTGCTGGTCGTGTATATTTTCTATTACGGGCCTTCCGCTCTGGGCTTCACACTGGACGGCTTCAAGGCAGGAACCATCGGACTCGCCGTATATACCTCGGCCTTCATCGCCGAAGCGATCCGTGCCGGAATTATGGCCGTGCCCAAGGGACAGATGGAGGCGGCCCGTTCCTCCGGTCTCAGCTACATACAGACGATGCTGCATATCATTCTGCCGCAGGCGATCAAGCTGGTCATTCCACCGCTCGGCAACCAGTTCATTAACCTGATTAAGAACTCCTCGGTACTGACTCTGGTGGCCGGTCTTGATCTGATGTACTTCGCCGACGGGATCTCTACAGAGACTTACCGTACCTTCGACACCTACATTTTCGTAGCGGTATTCTATCTGGTGCTTACGCTTCCGCTCAGCTACGGCGTGCGGGTCTGGGAGCGTAGACTGCAGCGCAAATATTAAGAGAACGCTTGAGCTAAAGGAGGGATATTATGGATTTCACAGGTGCATACTCTGCCGAGAATCTGAAGTTTCTGCTGGACGGATTGTATGTAACGCTGATTGTTGCTTTTGTATCGATCTTCCTGAGCTTTATCATCGGCTGTATCATTGGCGTCATCCGCTACTCGGAGGTGCCGGTGCTGTCTCCGGTCATGTTCTACCTGGTGGAGCTGATCCGTAATCTGCCGCTGCTGCTGATCATCTTCTTCATCCGCTTCGCCTTGCCGGAGGTCGGGATCAAGCTCGGACTGATTACTGCGGCCATTGCGGCATTAACCATCTTCGAGGCGGCGATGATTGCCGAGATTGTCCGCGGCGGCTTAATGTCGATCGACAAGGGGCAGATTGAGGCGGCGCGTTCCTCCGGTCTCAGCAATGTACAGACCTTATGGCATATCGTGCTTCCCCAGGGGCTGCGGCGGATGGTTCCGCCACTGGTCAGCCAGTTCATCTCCCTGCTGAAGGATACCTCGCTTGCTGTTGTGATTTCACTGCCGGAGCTGATGCATAACGCCAACATTGTCATCGGCCACAGCTACAGCTATGCGATCCCTACGCTGGCGCTGGTTGCCCTGATTTATTTTGTCGTCAATTACCTGCTGTCGCTGCTGTCCAGAAGGCTTGAGCACAGAGCGGTATAACCTTAGCCGAATGAGGATTAAGCCATATTCAATCCAGTGCGGCTATGATACTATAGTTGTCAACCTCTCTAGGCAGGAGCAGTGGCGATGGGACAATCGATTCTGAGAATGAAGGCGGTACAGATTCTGCTGGTGGCCGCTGTTACTGCGGTAGCCGGAGAATTCAAGATCAACCCGTTTGACGGAGATGTCTTCCGCATTGCCATGGGCAGCAGCGCCTTTCTCCTCTTCCTGTTGTTGATGAGGCAGCTGCCGTATATCCGCACAGGCTGTGCCACCGGGGTGGTCGTGCTGTTGTTCCGGACTGCCATGGATATGGTGGAGGGAAGCGGACTGACGGTAGAGCAGAGCCTTAGCAGCCACTTCTCGGCAATGATCTATTACATGGTGTTCGGCGCACTGATGCATATCATCAAGAGCCGGATCGATACCTTCCATCCGCTGGTGCTGGGCGCCGTTGCTGCGGTGATCGATCTCCTGTCCAATGAAATGGAGCTGCTGACCCGGCTGATTGTGCTGGATTCGGCTACCTTCCGGCTGAACGAGTGGACGTACCTGATGGCAATTGCGGTCTTGCGAACGTATTTCACCACTGGCGTATACAGCAGCATCTCTGTCAGCCAGCTGCGTATCCGGGAGCGGGAGCAGCATGAACGGACCCAACAGATGCTTGGATTCGGCTCCGGCTTGTACGGGGAAGTGTTCTATCTGAAGAAGTCTATAGGCACCCTGGAGCAGGTAACGCTGAACAGCTTCGAGCTGTACAGTAAGCTGAAGGACGGGGAAGGTACGAGGCGTTACAGCCGGCAGGTACTCGACATCACCCAGCAGCTCCATGAGGTGAAGAAGGATTCGCAGCGGATTCTGGCAGGACTGGTGAAGCTGGTGGAGCGTGAGGTGAACGGGGACATGCCGTTATCGGGCATTCTGCAGTTCGCGGTCAAGAGCAATGCCAAATATGCGGAAATGCTGGGCAAAGAGATTAAGTTCCATATTCGCATCACCTCCGATTACACAACCGACAGCTACATTCCTCTATTGACCCTGCTTAACAATCTCACCGCCAATGCGGTGGAAGTCATCCAAGGAACAGGCAGCATCCATCTGAACGCTTTTGAGCAGGACGGTATGACGATTCTGACAGTGACTGATAGCGGGACGGGCATCGGGGAGCATGATCTCCACCTGCTGTTCGAGCCGGGCTTCACCACGAAATTCGATGAAGAGGGCATCGCTGCCACAGGGATCGGGCTCTCTCATGTACGGGATATAGTGAATATGTTCGAGGGAAGCATTACGGTTCAGCCGGTATCGCATACCGGAGGAGCGATGTTCCAGATTACAGTGCCGAGCATGAAGCTGCGGAAGGAGGAATAGAGGATGCCGCTATCATTCTGTATTGTAGATGACGACGCGTCGGCGAGAAGAATGCTGCAGCATATTATTGAGGACAGCGGGCTTGGTGAGGTGACGGGTACTGCAGCGAGCGGACAGGAAGGGGTTGCTCTGATCCTGAGCGAGACCCCGGACATTGTGCTGATGGATCTGCTGATGCCGGACCAGGACGGGATTGAGACTATCCTCTCTCTTCAGGCACAGGGCTGCCGCTCCAAATTCGTCATGATCTCGCAGATTGAGAACGGGGATATGGTCAGCCGCGCCTACAGGAGCGGAATTGAATTCTTCATCCGCAAGCCGATCAATAAGATTGAAGTCGAATCTGTTCTATATAAAGTGAATGAACGTTACGCCATGGGCCGTTATCTGGATGAGATCAAGCTGACGCTGGGCAAGCTGGAGGGCCTGCAGTTCGGACTGCCGCAGCTGCCGCCGGGCAAGCGGACCGTTAAGGAAATTGTCCAGCCGATTCTGATGAATATGGGCATGATTTCGGAGAATGGCAGCCGTGATATTATCACGATCATGGAACTGGCGGTAGCGGAAGGGAAGAGCGGAAGTCTTCCATCCCTGAAGGAACTGTATGAGCTGACTGCTGCCAAGTACAGACCGGTGCCTGCGGAGGCAGCCAAAGAGGTCAAGGCTATCGAACAGCGTCTGCGCCGCGCCTTGGCGGCGGGTCTGACAAGTCTCGCGTCCATCGGTCTGACGGATTACGGGAATCCGAAGTTCGAGCATTATGCGCCGCTGTATTTCGACTTTGAAGAGGTGCGCCTGAAGATGAAGGAGATTGAACAGGGCCGGGATAGCGGCAAGGTGAAGGTGAACATTAAGAAATTCCTGCAGGTGCTGCATCTGGAGGTGCTGGAAGGCTTGGGCCGCTAAGCCGGATACGGGACTATGGGTCCGGGCCCTTCAGAGCAAATGGCATCGTCAACTATAGAGGCAAGACCCAAGAAACCTCCGGAGCCGCTGTTCAGCGGGCTGGCGGTTATTTTTTTGCGGGGACATGCGGTACAATGGGAGAAAGCAACTAGAATAGCGCGGCTCTGCTGCGGATTGCCTACATAGGGCGGAGGAATTATATTATGATACGAACACTTGCCGTAACGCATACAGGTGAAGTACTGACCGATCTGCAGCTTCAGGATATCATCCTGGATGATTATTCCTGGATCTGGGCGGATTTCGCTATGCCGACGGAGGAAGAAACCTTGAGGCTGGACACCTATTTTCATTTTCACCCGCTGGCGATTGAAGATTGTATGCATGTCTTGCAGCGGCCGAAGCTGGATTATTACGAGGATGTGCAGTTCTTCGTGCTGCATTCGCTGAATGAGCGGACGCTGGAGGCTGAAGAGATCGACCTGTTCCTCAGCCCGAAGTTCCTCGTCTCCTACCATCATCAGGACAAGCCGGAGATGGAGGAAGCGTGGCAGATGGTCAAAGCTGAGATTCATAGCCGCAAGGGCTGGTCGGGCGGGCCGATGGCCGCTGCTTATACCGTGATGGACAAGCTGGTCGACAGGTATTTCCCGTCCCTGTATACGCTGGAGGATGAACTCGCGGATCTGGAGAGCCAGGGCGGTAACGAATCGGTGGAAGAGCTGATGAGCCAAGTCTTCAATGTGCGCGGAAGGCTGCTGAAGCTGCGGCGGACAATTGTGCCAATGCGTGATCTGATGTACCGGATTGTCAATTCGCAGCATGTACAGAGTAACGGGGAGGAACGGGTCTACTTCGGCGATATCTACGATCATCTGCTGAAGCTGACCGACATGATTGAAGTTGACCGGGAAATGACCGCCGACCTGCGTGACAGCTATATCTCGCTCAACTCCAACCGGATGAATTCCATCATGAAGACACTCACGGTGATTACCACGGTATTCATGCCGCTGACGCTGATCGCCGGAATCTATGGAATGAACTTCAGGGTGATGCCGGAGCTGGAATGGAAATACAGCTATTTCGCAGTGCTGCTGCTTATGCTGGTGCTGGGAATCGGAATGTTCGGCTGGTTCCGGCGGAGCGGCTGGTTTAAGTAACGGGAAAAGCGCGTTAAACGCCGCCGCTTAGGAACGGCGGCGCTTAACGGAGGAAGGCCCGCCGGATTTACGCTTTTTGGAGGTGGTATGGCGGCGCTTCGGGGCGGGGCGTCTTTTTTTGCGCCGTTTGGGGCTATAGAGGGCTGCATCCTCCTCGGCGGCGAGCTCTCCCGCTCCGCTTCCCTTGCCTTTGCCGAAGCCGCCCATCACTAGCTTCACCATCGGAGCCATCTGTGAGAAGCCCTGCATCACCTTCTGCACCTTGCCCATGGTGTTGACGATTCCGTCAATACCGCCCATCCGGTCAACGATTCCCTTGAGCTGTTCCATATTCGCCAGACTTCCAAGATTGCCGAGTCCGCCCAGGAGGCCTCCGGCCTTCGCGGTAGAAGCTTCTGCAGCAGGGAGCGCGAGTGCCGTCTCGGTGACTTCAGCACCATAAGCAGGCAGCAGCTCAGGTTCTCCGGGAAGCGGGGCAGGTGTATAAGCAGATAGTCCCGGGTAAGGCGACGGATTGTAGGGTTCAGCCAGGGAACGGCCTTGCTGGCGGGAATGATTATAGTAATGCTGAGGCATAGGATCACATTCCTTCGTTAGTGGTTTGCTATACTGTATGTCATGGGCGAACAGACGGTATAGACGAATGCCCGGGTAACCGGGATACCAGCGGAAAAGGGCGGATGCCTATAGAGCGGAAGAAGGAAGTGAAGAAACCGTGTCCATGCTTGATTTTGCACGGTTTTGTAGTACTATGAGTAAGGCGGTCTAACCTGGAAGCCGGAAATAGATTAGAATTAACCCCGGCTACGGTGTGCGCCTGGGGTGGACGTTTGTCCGTCGGTTTCACTCTTTACAGCGTGAAACCGTTAATGCTTGAAAAATGTGCTCCAGTACAATATAGTAGAGGCAAGATAGTCATATTAAGTTAATGCTTAGGGGATGATAGGGCGATGCAGCTAAAGAAGCTAAACGATAAAAGTATCGATCAATTATTTGAGGCTATTTTAACATTGAAAAATATGGAAGAATGCTATGTATTCTTTGATGATTTGTGCACCGTGAACGAAATTCAATCGCTCTCACAGCGCCTTGAGGTTGCGCGGATGCTGGGCAAGGGGTCTACATATAATCAGATTGAAGCCGAGACGGGGGCAAGTACAGCAACAATCTCCCGTGTGAAGCGCTGCCTGAACTATGGCAATGACGGTTATAAGCTTACGCTGGAACGTCTGGGCCGGTAATCCATGGTTCCGGGTGTATTGTTAATCAGTCACGGCTCCCGGGATCAGGCCTGGGTGTCGATGGTGGATGAGGCAGTGAGCCATCTCATGCTCCGGGAGGAGCTGCCGGTGGCAGTGGCTTTCCTTGAGCTGGTAGAAGGACGATTGATACAGGATGGAATTGATAAGCTGGAACATGCAGGGGTCACAGATATTATTGTGATCCCCTTGTTTGTTTCTTCCGGCAGTACGCATGTCGATGAGATAGAGTATGCACTGGGCGCTAAGCCGGTTCCTGAGCGGGAGACCGACCTTGCGCCGTTCAGGGTTGCCGCGAAGGTTCATTATGGCTATCCTGTCGATGATGATCCCGATATTGCGCAGATGCTGTGGGATAAGCTTCGGGAACTGTCGCAGCATCCCGGACGGGAGATGGTACTGCTGGTCGGACACGGCAGCAGGCATAACGGCTTCCGGCAGCGCTGGGAGCAGGGCATCTCTTCGCTTGCTGCGCGGGTACGGGAGGTTAGCGGGCTGGCTGCAGCTGATTACGGGCTGTTGAACCCGGACAGCCTGAGAAGCCGGGTGGAGCATTGGCAGGAGCAGGGCTATGATGTGCTGGTGGCTCCGCTTTTTTTGAGTGAGGGGTACTTCACTAAGGTGGTTATTCCGCAGCGGCTTGAGGGGCTTGAGTATGCCTATTCCGGCCAGACACTGCTGCCGCATCCGCTGCTGCCGCGCTGGATTCAGCGGCAGGTGGAAGCAGCGCTCCAGCGCCTGGAGACTTGAGAGCCAACGTTAATTCGTACGCGGGTAATGGAGCTGACCCCCTGACATTGCTTGTGGGGTACAGAATTGGGTATAATCAGTAAAGTTATCCATTATATAAACAGGTGGCGTTCCGGTAATGAAAACTGCGAGATTGATTTATAATCCCACTTCTGGTCGGGAAGAAATGAAAAGACGACTCGCCGATATTCTTGACCGGCTGGATATGGGCGGTATCGAAGCTACCTGCCATGCAACAACGGGAGAGGGCGATGCTACTGCGGCTGCAGCCCAGGCTGTGGAACGCGGTACTTATGATCTGATCATAGCTGCCGGAGGCGACGGTACGCTCAATGAAGTGATTAACGGGATGGCGGAGAAGCCGAACCTTCCGCCGCTAGGCATATTACCGCTGGGAACAACGAATGATTTCGCGCGGGCCATGGGCATTCCGAAGAATTGGGAGGAAGCCTGCGACCTGATTCTGCGTCAGGAAGCGCGCTTGATTGATCTCGGCAAAGCCAATGACCGTTACTTCATTAATATAGCAGGCGGCGGACAGCTGACGGAGCTGACCTATGAGGTCCCCAGCAAGCTGAAGACCATGATGGGTCAGCTTGCCTATTACCTGAAGGGGATCGAGAAGATGGCCAGCCTTGCTCCACAAGAGCTGTATATCCGCGCGAACGGCCAGGAGATGATCCATGACGAGTTCATGCTCTTCCTGATCGCCAACACGAATTCGGTCGGCGGCTTCGAGAAGCTGGCTCCGGGGGCGCGTATCGATGACGGCTTGCTCGATGTTATTGCCGTTAAGAAATGCAACCTGGCCGAGTTCATCCGGCTGGTGCGTCTGACCATTCGCGGAGAGCACCTGAGCGACAAGAAGGTTGTCCATTTCCGCACCGATGCCATGGAGGTAACCTCTCCCGGCCACGTGCAGCTGAACCTGGACGGTGAGCTGGGCGGTACCCTGCCGGGCAATTTCAGTATCCTGCCGCAGCATCTGCGGATTTTCGCGCAGAATAGTTAGTTGACTGGCTGGTGGCAATGGGGAGAGGTATGCTGAGGCCAAGCGTCAGCGGTGATGCGGCGGGCGGCGGATTGAGGCAAGGCGTGTGATGGAAGGGTCTGAGCGGCCAGTGTGCTGTGGCGAATTGCTGGGTTTGCGGACTCAGCGGCGCTTATTTGTGCCAACAGCTGTTTTGCGGCAGCTAAGTGGACTCCAGTGACCTTATCGGAATTGTCTGCTGGAGACGAAATAAGCGCACTACGGTCCGCATCGACGCCGGATTCACAGCTTTTTGAGAAAATAGCGGCTTTACAGTCCTGCTTGCTTCGTATGATGGTACTGTAATTAACGTGATAAATAGTGAAGAACATGAAAGAAGTGAACCTATATCTATGAGTAAACACCGCAGCGGGCGCAGTGGAAGCCGCCGGAAACAAGCACCGGCCGCTGTTGTCGGACTGCCTGTAAATAAGAATGACGAGGTCCTGCTCGATATTATCGGCATGACCCATGAAGGTGAAGGGGTAGGCCGTGTAGAGGGCTTTACCCTATTTGTGCAGGGAGCTCTTCCCGGTGAGAGAGTCCGGGCCAGAGTGCTGAAGACCAAGAAGCAGTACGGCTATGCCAAGCTGCTGGAACTGGTGCAGGCCAGCAGCGACCGCATCGCGCCGCCCTGCCCGATCTATGATCAGTGCGGCGGCTGCCAGCTGCAGCATATGGAATACACCGCGCAGCTCGCGTGGAAGCGGCAGCTGGTAGTGGACAACCTGCAGCGGATCGGGAAGCTGGAGGTGGCTGGTGCCGGTGCGACAAGTAGAGATACAGTGGGCGGTAGCGCTGATACGAATGGTGCAAATGCAGGTGCAGAGCTTGCTGCGGTTGAAGGTGGCAATGCGGCCGATGCAAGTTACCGGGCTGAAGGCATCCGCGTGCTGCCTACGCTCGGCATGGACGAGCCCTGGCGTTACCGCAACAAGGCCCAAGTACCTATCGGGGTGGCCGAAGGCGGTCTGGTCGGCGGCTTCTATGCACGGGGCAGTCACCGGATCATCGACATGGAGACCTGTCTGATCCAGCATGAGGATAACGACAAGGTCATCGCCACCGTCAAGAGCCTCGGCCGTGAGCTGGGCATCACCGCCTACGACGAAGAGACCGGCCGTGGCCTGCTCCGCCACGTTGTGGTGAAGAAGGCATTCCGCACCGGCCAGATGATGCTGGTGCTGGTCACGAACGGCCGGGATATCCCGCATCTGGACGCCTGGCTCGGCAGTATCCGTGAGCAGCTTCCAGCAGTGGTCAGCATCTGCCAGAATATCAACACCCAGCGGACCAATGTCATCTTCGGTAACGATACCCGTGTCCTCTGGGGCAGCGAGGTCATCTACGACTACATCGGTGAGGTCCAGTTCGCCATCTCGGCGCGATCCTTCTACCAGGTGAACCCGGCGCAGACCGAGGTGCTCTATGGCAGAACGCTGGAGTACGCTGCACTTACCGGCAAGGAGACCGTGATTGATGCCTACTGCGGTATCGGAACTATCTCCTTGTTCCTGGCGCAACATGCGGATCAGGTGTACGGGGTTGAGATCGTGCCCGAAGCCATTGAGGACGCCCGCGCCAATGCGAAGCTGAACGGAATGAACAACGTGAAGTTCGAAGTCGGCGCTTCGGAGGATGTCATCCCGGCCTGGAAAGAGCAGGGCATCACCCCGGACGTCATCGTCGTCGATCCCCCGCGCAAGGGCTGCGACCCGCGCCTGCTGGAGACCATCCTGCTGATGCAGCCGGAGCGTGTCGTGTACGTGTCTTGCAACCCGTCGACACTGGCCCGCGATTTGCGGGTGCTGGAGGATGGGGGATACCGGGCGGTGGAGGTCACGCCGGTGGATATGTTCCCGCATACGACACATGTGGAGGTCGTAATAGGAATGCAACGCAAAGATACCTAGAAATCCTTTGTTTTCAACACTTTGCGCCGTTTACGACTTTTACGAAGGAAGGCCCCGATTTCAAAAATAAGGTTTTAAAGGAAACAATTGAGGTTTCGGTCGTGCTGGACCTTGGTTTTGAGGTCGAGTGTGTAGACATGTCAGGGGCTAGTGAAAATAGTCTAAAATAGTATTGATTTTAAGAGGGCGTCCTTAGGGCGTTCTTTTTCATATCCAGATCACTTAGTTAGATGTTTTAATTCTAAAGCCAATGTCGTATTATGTAAAAAAAGGATGTTTATCTCGAAGGTATAATACCATGGGCTTACAGATAAGGAGTATTGCTTAGCCATACAATTGCAGGAAGAGCTTGAACAGATAGAGAAAAGGGAATTTTACATGCAGGTAACTACAGCTAGTTCTACTTACAAAAAAATAAGTGCGCTACACTCATCTGAACGAAGCTAAGTAAATCAGCATAGCCCAGTTATTTCGGGGGCTAGCGCCCACTATATTTGAAAACTTACTATAGAAGGAGTATCAAACACCTTTTATGGTGAAGTGTTCTTGAGAATTTTGTTGATAATATGTATGCTTAATAAATTATCTGGGGTAATGACATATGCCGTCAAAGTAAAGCAAGTAATGAGGATTTACCACTGCGCGAAATGAGGTAGCCTATGAGCAAATACAGTTTTTACTATGATGAATCTGAGCATAGCCGGAAAATCAACCACAAAACCATTACTGCGGAGAATTACTTCGACAGCTTTATTGCGGTTGTTGTTGGCTGGCACTCCAACAAACAGGCTGGCTTGTATGAAAGATATGCAACATTTGAGTCTAAGTATCAGCACAGGCAGTCAAACGGCGAACTAAAAAGCAATACTATTAAGCAAAGCCAACTAAAAAGTGGCTTTGCCTCCTTGAACGCTGATAACCTCTCCTTGTTAGAGGACTTCATGACGCTGTTCGATGAAAGAATCCTTGTCTACTATGCTGTCACAAGCAAAATCGAATACATAATTCATCAGCTATTTGAGGACTATGAAAACAGCCTTTTCGTGGATATGGATGCGATGAAATATTCCATCACGAAGGCAGTAGTCTTGTATCAGCCAAGCGAAATTATGGCGGGGATGTATAATAATACAGGTGAACTTATTGGCTTATTGAAAGACTTCTTTACAGCCCAAATCGAAAAAGATAAGGCAAACGAAACTTTGAAGCAAAAGGAAATCGAGCAATTCAGCCAAATTCTCTTGCTCTTGGACGACGTGTCCACGATTAAAACGATTGACTGGAATTATGAGATTGCTTTCGTGGGATTTAGAAAATTTCTGGATGAAAAAGTAATTTATGATTATTCAATTACTATAGATAGGGAAGGCGAAAATAGTAACACTGTAAAAGCTGCTGAACGAGTGGGCTTGTGCTCAGTTTCCGAGGCAGACTCATTGACTTCCTGCGGAATTCGTATGGCTGATATGTTGGCAGGCATCATTTCAAAGTTGCTTAAAGCACTAAATAAATCACTGGAATATGCTTCGCCTCAAGAAATGATAAACAAGAAGATCCTCGAAAAGAGCTGGTTCGTCCTCAATGAGCGACAGCTTGCCCTTTACAAGAAATTGCACCAAGTAGCGATTGAATTAAACAACGCATGGTATAAGGCTTTTGCCGGAGTATACTCCGATGATTTAATTGAGTTTATTGCTCTCTTAAGTTTCATGAATCGCTTTAAATCGGTAGAAGATATAAAAAAAGATATTGATATGCAAGGTGAATATTTCAATGCTTATTGTTGTGAACATCTTGCTGATTATTTTGAACAGATGAGAAACGATAGACAAATACCGGCGTTGCCGATTGATGCTGTTACAGATAATGACTTATCTAATGGTTTTGTAATAAATCGTCGAGGTGCAAAGGTTTATTTTGACATTGATAGGCAACCTTTGCTTGTAATAAAAAACGGACACCAAACTTTCGATGTATTATCAGTAGGCTTAAGTAAAGAGATGATTCCAGTAGTTACGATTGTAGAAGAGGACGAAGTAAAATGCTATCGAATTCCAAGAGAACTGTCTGAATGGGCGATGACTATTGTTGGCTTAGCAAATACGGGCGAGAAAATGTTACCATCTAAAGTTGTATTTTTAAAGACCAAAGACGGATATGTTGCAGATATTTTATAACGATGAAACCTTGTGGATTAGCTTAATGACAAGACCCTCAAATATATTGGATGATTTTTTTTAGCTATTTTTTGTAAAACTTTATAAAAGGTAAACACCACTACATCAATTTGTCCGCGACTGCTACTCAAGCCATGCGGAGGTCTTAATAGGAATGCGAAGTAAAGATAGCTAGAAATCCTTTGTTTTCACCACTTTGAGCCGATTACGACTTTTATGCAGGATGGCAAAGTCTTTGAAAATAAGGTTCTAAAGGAAACAACTGAGGTTTTGGCCGATTTGGACCTTGGTTTTGACGTCCAGTGTGTAGACATGTCAGGAGATAGTGGGGAATAGCTTAAAATCGTTAAATTGTAATCTCAAGAGAGCGTCCTTTTCAGGACGTTTTTTTAGTAAGAGGTTTTAGAAGCAGATTCTACAATGTTTGATTAATTTTATGCGTCAAAGGAGTAATATTTTCAAATTATGGTATAGTGATTTGTGAGGGAAAAGGAAAAATATTACTAAATGGAGGAATCGAGCTTTTATGAGTGATCTAAATCAACGAGATATCGAGTACATAAGAAGTTTAATAAGGGCAGGTAGGGAAAATACTATAGTAGATTTTAAAGAAAAATGGTATGAACTCAAATATAGCTATCAGAAATTTGAGTTTATTAAGGATTGTATTTCCTTCTTAAATGTCGGTATTGAAGTAGATAAATATATAATTATAGGCTACAGACAAAACACTGAAGAGGATACACTTTCTGAAATTCATATTACTGAAAGATATGAAGAAAATAATATTCAAGAAATAATTACTGAGAACATTGAACCAATTCCACAAATTGATATAATCATGAACTTTGATTTAGATGGACATCAGATAGACTTGATTAAGATTAGAAAAGAAAATAAAGATCAGCCCTACTTATTTCGAAAAGACTTTGACGGTGGAAAAAAAGAAGGACAACAAAAAGACACATTCAAAAACAAGTGTAAAGGTTTAGGCTATATACGACATGGAAGTTCAAGCCATCTAATTTCACGTAACGAACTAACAAATATGTTTTTTAAAAAGCAAGGAAATATATACGGGTACTTCAATCTCGCAACTGAGGTTAAAGGATCATTTTTTAATGACATGCTAATTTTTTTGGATAGCATGGACATATTAATTAACCGCGAGGCTCTTGACATAGTCACGAATAGCAGTTCTATTTTTAAGTACAAGATAACAAGAGTTTTTCAGGAGATGATATTGCAGGGAGAAATTTTTCTTGACGATTCAATACGAGAAGTAGAGGAATTCAGTTATATAATCACTATGATAAAAAATTATAAGCATGATTGTAGGAAAATTGATATCTCTTTAGATGGAGGAGAAAATTCGCTAATAATTTTACTGTTTTGTGCATGTTATAATTTGTATAGAATAATAAGTCATAATTCTGCTGTATATGAAGTAATAAATGATGCTATTATCATTAACTTTGTAGATAATAATTTTAATGGAGAGCATTATAGAGCCATTGATAAATATGTTGGTAATTTGAATGAACTGATAAAAATTCTAAGAGCATTTCCTTTGTATCATTTAAACTTTAATACAATCGTCAAAATTAGAGAAGTGAACTATGACAGTAGTATTTCAAAACAATTTGTGAAATCAAATGTGAAATTTAGGGTTTCCGAAGAGATAATACCACTACTAATTGAACCGTTATATAAGAGTGGTAATAAAATTGAAATTGCACTTCGTGAATTACTACAAAATTCAATAGATGCCTGTAAGCTAAGGCAGAACGAGGGATACAGAGGTAAAATTGAAATATCAATAAGAACTGTTGAAGAAAAATTAATTCTTTCCTTTGAGGATAATGGTATTGGAATGAGTTTAGCGGATGTTATAGAATACTATTTGACTGTTGGTAAATCAAAAAAGAAAAATTCTGGTCTCCCCATTGTAGGGCAGTTTGGAATCGGTGCTTTATCTATGTTTTTAATTGGAAAAAAGGCTAAGGTACTAACTAAGAAAAGTAATGATAATGAATTTAGATTTGAACTGTTTGAGGATAAAAATCGTGTTTCCGATTTAATTCAAAAATCTTATGAAAATAATGATTCATATACTAGGATAGAAATAGAAATTGATCCTAATTTAATTAATAACAAAAATATTAAAGAAGTGATTAAGCAATTAGGAATAGACAAATGGGCAATAAATAATCAAAATATAGATATCTATTTTCATTATAATTCGGATAGTTATTTAATTCCCAATATAAGCGAGAAGAAAGATATGTTTTCACCTATTATTGATACAAGTTCAATAAAAGCCCTTTTATATGACATCGAGTTAGAAGGGAAAAATGAAAAGAAAGATTCTAAACATGAGAATTTAGATAGAACAATCAAGACAAAAAATCTTTTGCTTTATAATGATGTTTTGATAAAGGGAGACTATGATTTCAATCAATATAGTAATTTAAACAAAGCCAATATTCCATTTCTAGTAGTCGACGGTAAGACGTCAGAGGATGAAATAGCTGTTGAACTCTCCAGAAGTAGTGCAAAAATAGGTGGAATTATTACTAAAGCTATTGCTGAGAAAATATATAGAAATGAAATAATAAAGATTATTGAGTATTTAAAGGAGCATCAAGGAAAAACAAATTCAATAAAAATAAAAAACGAAATTATTCAACTATCTAATGAGAATTTGAAGTTACCCAAGCTTTTATTATCGAGCAATCACGTAGAAATTGCCAATAGTAAAATGAATTTATCCAACAATTCAAAAATTATAATAGTACACTCAAATTCTTTAAATGAGGACTGTGTTAACTTTAATGAAGATAATTTATTCCTTACAGAACAGCTATATAGTGGAAAAGCCAATCTTGCAGATATGATCGTATCTAGTAATAAGTTGTTTATTTCGGTTAGGTTTTTAAATAAGTATATATTGGCTGCTTCGGGGAGCAGTAATGGTTTTAGAATGGAGGCTTTAAAACACTTATTGAGAGATATGCTCCCTGTGAATGATTGGAACTTAGGAAATTTAGAACTTTGGAATAAGGTACGAGATTATAAAACTGAAATTGAAAAAGCTATAGAAGAAAAGTCTATTTATGGGATTTACTCTTATGGAAATATTAGCACGGATCAAATTTCAAAAATATTTAATAGTTCAATTGAAGGAAGAGATTTAATAGTTTCTTTTGGTAACATTCAAGATAATACTATCTCTAAATCTTATGATGTAACATTCGATGAAATACTGCATCAAGAAATTGATAATGCTAATAAAAATCTTGACAGGGTCGTGATTGGTGAGTATTAAATTTTATAGACTAAGCTTGTTCAAGAGAGCATCCTTTACCAGATGCTCTCTTTTTATATAAATATCTTTTAGAAGCCGATTGCCCTGAATTCCAGCGCAGTCGGCTTTTTTACGTTGAAGGGAGGAAAGAAAATGACGAAGGTAATAGCCCTAGCTAATCAAAAAGGCGGTGTTGGCAAGACGACAACGGCTGTGAATTTGGGAATTGGCTTGGTTAAGGAAGGCAAAAAAGTATTGCTAGTGGATGCAGATGCCCAAGGGAATTTGACAGATTCCTTGGGCTATCGGGAGCCGGATAGTATTCCTGTTTCTTTGGCTACTCTGCTTGTCAAAACGATGATGGAGGAGGATTACGATCCAAATGAAGGAATTTTGCAGCATCAGGAAGGTGTAGCACTCATGCCAGGCAATATTGAGTTGTCGGCGGCTGAGGTGTCACTTGTAAATACAATGAGCCGCGAAACGATTTTGCGCTCATATATCGACAGTGTAAAGCCGGATTATGATTACGTCCTTATTGATTGCATGCCAAGCCTGGGGATGCTGACGATTAATGCCTTGGCAGCAGCAGATAGTGTCATTATTCCGGTACAGGCGCACTATTTGCCAGCTAAGGGAATGACTCAGCTTTTGCAAACCATTGCCCGTGTACGTCGTCAAATTAATCCGAAGCTAGCGCTGGATGGCGTGTTGCTTACGATGGTTGATAGCCGCACGAATTTCGCCAAGGATATTGCTCATGTACTTCGCCATGAGTATGGGGGCAAGCTGCGCGTCTTTCAGGATGAAATTCCCTTGTCCATCCGCGCGGCAGAAACGAGTGCCAAGGGTAAAAGCATCTATGCGCATGATCCAAATGGTCAGGCTGCGAAGGCGTATATGGCTTTTACGAAGGAGGTGCAGCGTATTGGCAGCCAAAGACGACAGACGCGCCAGCATCAAGCTGAGCACGGTAGATGATTTATTCTCGACAGATGAAAGCCGTGCTGATGCGCAACGGGAAAAGGTAATGGAGATTCCACTTGCTGAAATCAGTGAGTTTCCCGGTCATCCCTTCAAGGTCAAGGCAGATGAAGCCATGCTGGAAATGGCAGATAGTGTGAAGCAATATGGTGTTCTTGTTCCCGGTCTAGTGCGTCCAAAGCCAGATGGAAGCTATGAACTGGTTGCTGGGCATCGGCGGAAAAAGGCTAGTGAGCTTGCTGGTGCAGAAACAATGCCGTGTATTGTAAGAGAACTGGATGACGACCAGGCAACAATCATTATGGTGGATAGCAATTTGCAAAGGGAGAACATTTCAGCAAGTGAGAAGGCCTTTGCTTATAAGATGAAGCTGGAAGCGATGAAAAGACAGGCTGGAAGGCCAAGTAAGGAAAATGTGTCCCAACTTGGGACACAAAAACGTTCTGACCAGCTTTTGGCTGAGCAAGTAGGCGATAGCCGAAATCAAATCCAACGTTATATTCGCCTAACCGAACTCACTCCAACCATTCTTGAAATGGTGGATGAGAAGCAAATTGCCTTTAACCCAGCAGTAGAGCTATCTTACTTGTCCGAAAAAGAGCAGCAGGACCTCTACGAAACAATGCAATCCGAGGATTGTACGCCATCATTGGCGCAGGCGCAGCGTATGAAGAAGCTAAGCCAGGATGGGCGACTGAATATGGATGTTATTTTCTCTATTCTTACGGAGGAGAAGCCAAATCAAAAGGAAAAGCTGCATATCCAGCGTGAACGAATTGACCGTTTCTTTCCAAGGGAGTTCACTGAAAAGCAAAAGGAAGACCTCATTGTGCAGCTGCTGGAGGGCTGGTATCGAAAACGGCAACGAGAGCATGAGCGCTAATGCTCAAATATACAATCAAACCGAATAGAATAACCGGCTCTCCTGCAAATGGAGAGTTTTTAAATACCCTTTTTCAGAGAGAGGGGGTGAGTACAAAATGGATTTTACCAAGGGGAAGCGACGTGCCTATGAACGCTTGATGAAGGAAAAGCCTGGCTTTGGTCGCCATAAGCAAGAGGATGAAGAGGAAAGTCAGCGTCCTTGCATCTCAGACCGTAAGCAACGGACAGGGGAACAAGAAAAGCAGGGAAAAGAGGATGCTTAATGGAGCAGGAAAAACGGTTGGTAAAGGGATATGAGGTCGTCCAAGCCATAGAAATTGGCAAGGTAGAGGTGATTCTCGCTGTAGCCGAGCAGCAGGACAAGCCTTATTTGGTCTGTTATTGCACGCGGCAAAATCCGCTGAGCATGGAGCAATATTATGGTGCGGAGTCAGGAAGCGATTATTTAAAGGCTATGCAGGATTTTACGGGGCGTATTCAGGATGAGATAGCTTCCTTGCAGCAGGAGCGGGCCGAACTTCCGCTGGATATGCCTGTGTTAACGGAGAATGAATGTCATGCACTTACCAGCGAGGTCAATATTGAAAATGAGCTGTTGGCTATTCGTCCTGAACGACTGCGCCCTGAATATCGGGCCGCCCATTACCAGCTTGTTGTGGCTATAGACGGCTTTGGGATGTCCCCTCACTCCAGAGGTAGGGCTGTATATGTCAGAAATGTGTATTCGGGTAAGGAGCAGCGGTGGAATCGGGAAGATATGCTGGGAAGTGTGAAGCCAGAGCATATTCCACCTTGGGCGCAGCAGCGACTAGAGCAGCAGCAAGCATCGGAGAAGAAAAGGCCGATCCAGCATAAGGATGCACGTTAAATAGAAAGGAGATGGAAGCAATGTCATGGTCGTATCATCGTCGCAAGCTATTCATTATCGCCAGCATTATTTTAGGCGTGCTGCTCCTTATCGCAGCGGTTGTTTTTACCGTGAGGAGTCAGTCAGAGCAACAGCAGCAGAAGCAGAAGCAGGTCATGATTTCACAATATGAACAGCAAATTCAGCAATTGAAGATAGTGGAGCAGCAGGCACAGGGTGAAGCCTGGACGCCAACTCGCACCCTGCCTGCTGGGAGTTTAATTACAGCGGATGATTTAAAATCCGTATCTATGCCTGCTGTCATGCTACAGACCCATGTAATGACAGATAAAAATGCGATTATTGGCAGGTACACCAAGGTTGAGCTGCAGACCGATGCCCCTATTTATCCAGCTATGCTGTATGAGGGTAAGCCGATTGCAACCGATGTGCGGGTTCAGGAGCTTCAAATTATACAGCTTCCCATCTTGCTGAAAAAGGAGCAATACGTGGATGTGCGGATTCAGTTCCCCACAGGTGAGGATTTTGTAGTGCTCTCCAAAAAGCAGGTGCTACAGCGGGAAGGGACTGTCCTTTGGCTGGAGCTGAATGAATCGGATCGGATGCTGTTCTCTAGTGCTACCATAGATGCCTACTTGCAGGGAGCGAGACTATACGCGTTGACCTATGTAGAGGCTGGTCTACAGGCAGCAGCCATTGTAAATTATCCAGCAAGCAGCGTAGTGCTGGACCTGCTGGAGCAGAACCCTAATCTAGTTGAAAAGGCAACGACAGAGCTGGCGCGTAGACTTCGTAAAACACTGGAAAGTAATCTGAGTGACATGAGCGAGGCAGATAAGCTACGGGTGATGTCTGGCAATATTGCGGTGCAGCAGCAGCTTATGAATGAGCGTGCGGCTACGCTGCAAAGCAATTTGGCACAGCAATCGACCTTGCCGCAGCCTGAGCTTGCCGAGCCAGCAGCGCAGGAGCAGATTTCAGTGGAGCCAGGAATGGAGCAAGCACCAACGACTCCAGTAACAAAGGAGACAACGAGTGAGCCTACCCCACAATCCCCACAGATCACTCAACCTGCTTCGTCGGAGCCGCGGCCCTCTAGTGATACGGACAAGCTACAGGAAATTTTTAATCAGTGAGGAGGGAGTGCAGCGATGAAAAAAATTGTGTTTTTAGGCGCGCCGGATAAAAGCCATTTGCTGCTCATCTTAGGCAAGCTGCTTGCTGTGACGGGGAAGAAGGTCATTGTGGTCGATTCCACGCTTAGGCAAGGTGTGCAAGGATATATTTCGGACAGTGAGGCTCATCTGCCTATTCGCGAATTTGAGGGCGTGGATGTTGCACTTGGCTTTGTTACACTCGCTCAACTGGAGCGTCACTTGCAGGGGAGTTATGATGTGCTGCTGCTGGATACGGATCATACCGAATTTGTGAAGGGACGGGACTTGTCAGCCTATGACAAGCGTGTATGGTGCAGCAGCTATGGACGGCTTCATTTGCAGAGAAATGCAGAACTGATGCAGCGGCTGTGTCTGCATGAAGCAGAGGGAAGACCATTGTCCTTTTATAAAATGCTCACCCAGCTTGTTCCTGTAAGCATCACAGAGGCTTATCTGGATGAACTGCTGGACACGCAGCATATCCAGTGGGAGGATGCTGCTTTTCGTTTTGCACTGGACAAGCGTAATACATCGGTGGAGCTGGACAACCAGCACCACAGCCGATTAGACGTTAGACGGTTAACAGGCAGCTATCGCCGCACTGTGCTGGATATGGTCAAGCATTTGCTGGAATGGGATGAACGAACGGTGCAGCAGGCATGGAAGCAACTGTGCAAGGCGCGAATCAGGGGAAGAGACTGAACATGAAAAATTAGGAATTGGAGAACAAGGAGGGAGTTTACCTGTGGGACATACGATTGTGTTCTGGAGTCCGGTATCCGGTCAAGCGGGAACAACAAGCAACTTGACGGCGGTGGCCGCCTTGCTGGGACTGGAGTATACAGCACGCTCCGTGCTATTTGGTCACATGGCTAGTAGCTTTACAGCACTGGAGCAGGGCTTTACACGCACCTCATGGCAGCAGGGGGATCTGCTCAGTGGCACGGATATGGGGGTGGATGCGCTGCTGCGGCTGGTGCAAAATCAAAAGCTTCAGCCTTCCATGATTTATAACTACACGCTGCCACTGCTCAAGGACAGGCTGGATATGCTGCCAGGCTCGCAGCGAACAGATGAAAGCTTTATCATTACAGCAATGCCTTGGTTAACAGCCATGCTGGATATGGCGAAACGTGCTTATGATTTGGTGCTTGTAGACGGTGGCTGCGGTTCAAGGAGTGCGTGGACGATGAAGCTACTACAGGAGGCGGATGTGCTGGTGATTTGTCTGCCACAAAATAAACTGGTGCTCCAGCAGTTTTTTCAGCATTCAAGCATGCAGGAGCTACTGCAAAGTAAAAAGCATCTGCTCGTTTTTGGTCAGTATGATCGCCATTCGACCTGGACTGTGAAAAATTTGTTGCGACAGTTTGGGAAGCAGCGTAAAGCAGCTTATCCGATGAGCTACAACACAGGCTGGCTGGATGCTCGTCAGCATGGCGATGGTCTCCGCTATTTTTTCCGAAATCAGCAGGTAGGTAAGGTGCATGATAATTTTAATTATGTCCAGGAGGTAAGAAAGGTGACGCAGGCGCTTATCAAGCAATGCGGACTCCAGCCCTTCTTTGGTGGAAGGGAGGAGCCGGATCAATGATGGCAGCTTGGCATGGCATGCTCATTTTAGGCTTACTGTTAGTAGGAGGCAGCCTTCTTTTTCTTCGTATGAACCGCATCATGCCCGACCAGCCGAAGGAAGCTCCCATTTATACGCTGGAGGGCATGACAGACTACATCAAGCATACGCTGCATGAGCTGACAAGCACGAATCTAAGCGACTATGGCTTGTCAGAAGAAGAGTATCGTCGACGTAAAAGCAAGCGGGCAGAGCTGAAACGCGCGCTGCGTGGTGCAACCTCTGGCGATTTGCGGGACAAGCAATATGTAAAACAGGTGATTGCTGATTTGCTTACCCATCATTTTACACTGGATGAAGTCAGCCTAAATCGGCTAATTCCCTTTGACAATCCTGAACAGCTTACATCTCAGGATCACTTTGATATTTTGCTGCACAAATATAAGCAGCAGCATGGCTATGAGGCGCTTAGTCAGTTGATTCAACGCTATGCGCTGGATGAGGCAAAGCTTCTGGAGGACGAGGGCAATGAGGAGGCTTATCGCATCACAGCCGAGGAGATTGCTGAGATTTATGAGCAAGAGCAGCCGCCACTTGAGATGCAGGACAAGCTGGAGCTTGTTGTTCAACGGATCTATCAGCTATATAAGGGCTTTAGTGTGGTGGACGAGCTGCGGGATATGCGCGTAGATGGTATATCTGGCGGGGTATCGGGCATTCCTCCTTCCGTATGGGAGGGTGAGGGTACAGCGCAGGCAAGGCTACGAGAGGTTCCACGTTCCTATGATAGTGTCTGGCTGTTTTATCAGGGAAAATCTATTCATTTGAGCTTTTTGTCCTTTGGTTCAGAGCAGGAGCTGCGTCGTGTGTGCCAAAACATCTACAAGCATAATTTCCCTGGTCAACTGTCTGAGGCAAACGGCTATAAGGTCAATGAAATGGCGGATGGCTCCCGCGTAGTTGTGCTGCGCCCCCGATTAACCGAATCGTGGGCTTTTTTTGTGCGCAAATTTGATGTGCAAAGTGCCGCACTGGAGCAGCTTTTGCAGGACGAGCACGCGGAGCTGCCGATTGGACTCATTCGTTTTTTGGTCATGGGTGAGCGGATTACAGCCATTACCGGCGCACAGGGTAGCGGTAAAACGACCCTGCTTATGGCAATGGTAAGGCATATTTCGGCGCTGCTTCCCATTCGGGTACAGGAAATGAGCTTTGAGCTACAGCTCCGCAAAATCTATCCGAACCGTAACATTCTCAGTCTGCGTGAAACAGATACCATATCTGGTCAGGCAGGATTGGATATTCAGAAGAAAACGGATGGCTCGGTCAATATTTTGGGAGAGGTAGCCACCGATCCGGTCGCAGCCTGGATGGTTCAAATGGCGCAGGTGGCTTCCTTGTTTACACTGTTTACTCATCATGCCAAGACCTTTCGGGATTTGGTTTATGCGCTTCGTAATTCCCTACTAAAGACAGGTGTGTTTACGAATGAACGAATAGCTGAGCAGCAGGTCGTCAGCGTCATTAATTTTGATATTCATCTGCGCCGCGATTTGGATGGAAGACGTTATATTGAACGCATCACAGAGTGTGTGCCTTTGGAGCAGGAAACAGACTACCCTACATCGTTTCGGGAGCAGTCCACGCTGGAGGGGAAAATGAGCGCCTTTATGGATACGATGACCACGTATTTTCAACGCTCCACGGATCGCCCGTTATACGAGGCGCGCAATGTGGTGGAGTTTCAGAATGGACAGTATGTTGCGGTGCATCCGTTGTCAGCCCCTTGCCGCAGCGCCATTCTGGAGCGGCTTTCTGGTCCTGACCAAGCGGCTTTTTTGGCATTTCTGAGCCATTGGGGGGATGAGCATGAGGCTTGATGGACTTTCATTGCTGCTGGGAACAGCAACGGTGCTGTTTCTTGGTGTCGCGGTTGCCTTTCTCTGGTTATCTCGCTACAGCTCTGAGGTGGGCGCGGCACGACAATATGAGGCCTTGCGAAAGCCTGCCAAGACCAGTAAAAAGCAAGCACTGCATCAGATCATGCAGCGGCTATATCTCCTATGCAGCAGGCTTCCTTTACTTCGTGCCTATCTAAGCTCTATACGTAAACGGTTGACCATACTGCATATGGGGGACGAGTGGAAACTGCGGCTGGAAACCATGCGCGTGACCTTGTGGGCATGGAGTGTGCTTGGTTTGGCAAGCCTCCCCCTGCTCCTGTGGGTGCGTGATCCCATGAGCCTGCTCATGCTGCTCATTGGCTGCTGGGTCGTGCATGGGATGATAGCTGATGTTGCGGTGCAGCGCTTGGAGGTTCGCCTGCTGCGCCAGCTTCGCACCTTTTTAGGTGATCTGCGGCATCATTATCATCGGCATGGCATGGTGGAGGAGGCGCTTTATGAGGCGGCAGACTCCGCTGCTTATGAGATGGCGCTGCATGGTCAGGAGCTGGTGGAGGTGCTGTCGGACAGTCATACGGAGGAACGGCTGGAGCTGTATTTGGAAACGGCACCTAATCGCTATTTAAAGGGCTTGGCGGGACTTTCCCACTTGACGAAGGAATATGGGGACAAGCAGACCGAGGAGGGCTCTCTGTATTTAAAGTCATTAGGCAAGCTGACTAATGAGCTGAATTTGGAGCTGCTTAGACGAGAGCGACTTGGCTTTCTACTGCAAGGCTTATCCGTGATTGCACTATTTCCGCTGTTATTCACACAGCCATTAGAGGCATGGGGGAGTCGTTATTTTCCGGCAATGGCAGCCTTCTATACGAGTACCTCTGGCTGGGTAACTAAGCTGGGTGTGCTGCTAGTGGTATGGCTCTCCTATATTTTGCTACGGCACATTCAGGAGCTGGAGGCAACGCCCAAGGCTATGGATCGAGCGATTTGGGAAAAGCACTTGTATCAGTGGGGCTGGGTTCGCAGGCTTGTCCATCGCTTGGGGCCAGCTCCTGGCTCTGATGAAGCGATCAGGCTGATTCGGCTGCTCAAGGAGAGTGGATCTCCGCTGCGACTGGAATGGTTTACACTGCGGCGAATAACGGCAGGGACTACCGCCCTGCTCATGGCAATCGGCATAGGTGCTGCACTGCACATCGCAGACCTCCATCAGCTCCTATACACGCCAGTGCGCTCTGGCATCCTATTGGGTCAGCCTACACCGGAGGAGCAGGCAAGTGCAGAGGCGGCTTTAGCCTTAGATCGACAGATTATGGAGCAATTAAAGGGGATAAAGCAGCGTTCAATGGAAACCATTTTATCACTTTTAGGAGGTGAGGCCGACAAAGGAAAAAGCGAGACGCAGCTTGAGGCAGATGCGCGGCGAATTTTAGGGAAGCTGGCGCAGCTTGACCACCAATATGTGAAGTGGTGGGATGTGCTGCTTATCCTGCTAGCTGGCTGGGCGGGTTACTACCTCCCCGTAGGCATTCGTTTATTTCAACGAAAAATGCGGCAGATGGAAATGAAGCATGAGGTGGATCAATTGCATACGGTCATTGCCATGCTAGCCCATATGGAACGCATGTCGGTAGAGGATTTACTGATTTGGCTGGAGCAGTTTGCAAGGCTATTTAAGGAGCCGCTTCAGTCCTGTCTGCTTCATTTCGACCAAGGGGCTGAGCAGGCGCTGGTACAGCTCAAGGAGGATGTACCCTTTCTTCCCTTTGTGCGCACAGTCGAAAAGCTGGAGCTGGCTGCGCAGAGTCTGCCGCTGCGTGATGTCTTTGACGATTTGGAGTCCGAGTATGCCTTTGCTCAGGAGCAACGCAAGCAGGAGTATGAGCAATTAATTGAACACAAGGCAGGCTGGGGCAGATGGATTGGCTTCGCTCCGATGATGACGCTTATTTTTGGCTATCTGGTGCTGCCCCTCATTTGGGTCAGTCTGAATCAAATGTCGGTTTATTATGAACAGCTTCAACGTATCCAATAACTCGTAAGGCTTTACAGGCTCTTTCCATCAGGGAGGGGCTTTTTGCTGTACCACTTTATATCTTCAAAGGAGATAGATAAGACATGTCAAATGCACAAAAAGCATTGGTGATGGCCGCAGGGATTTTCCTTGCCATCGCCCTGATTACACTGGCGGTCGTTTTGTTTACGTCAGCACAGGATTCCACAAAGGCGGCGCAGAGCAACTTCAGTAATATTCAAACGGAGCTATCCCAAACGGCATTTACCGTCTATGACAATACGACGCTGTCTGGCAGCCAAGTCGTCAATGCACTGCGTAAGTTCAGCGATCAGGAGCAATTCGGGATTCAAATTGTGACAGGTAAAAATCCGACAGGACAATGGTATGGCAAGGTGATTAATGCTGGAGTGCCGCTGGATAGCATCACCTATGGAACGGTCGTTGGCGAAGCGCCAGGGAAGCTCAGTCATACGGTGGATGAGGCAAATGTGAACTATGTCAATCCGAGCGGAAAGTTTAAAGCACAACTGGTGCTGGATCGCAGTAACGTCATTCGGGGTATTATTTTCCGTCAGCAATAAGAAATAGCAGGGCTAGCGGGCAGACCTAGGTCTGCTCGCTGCTTTTAAGAAAGGAGGCAGCGACATGGGACATGCAACCAGAAGCATGCTGGAGATGAGCGTAGCTTGCCTGCTATTTCTGCTAGCGATAACCAGCGGGCTAGGGCTATTCACAACAGGGAATGCCATGACGAGGACTGCTCACTTGGCAGGAACAGGGCTGGATCGCAGCATTCAGCAATCCCTTAGCCCCCTTGCGGGAGATGGTCGCTTGTCAGGCAATGAGGTTTTGCATCTGCTTGCCCGTTTGGAGGAGGGAGCTGTTGAAATTATGGTAGATGGTGTGCGGTATTCCGCCCCCATCGAGCGTGAGAATGGACTACCCTCCAGCCTTGGGATGAATGTACGCTATCAGGTGCATTATGAGCGTGATTCCAATGGAGAAGTGCTACGTGTCCGCTTGTCCTCATAAAGGAGAATGCGATGAACAGCTATATGAAGGTTTTTTCCATCCTGTTAGCTGTGCTGCTGTTGTACCTGTATCCTATTTATAGCGCTTTTCAGCAGCAGGATGATCTATCGGAGCTAGTGGCAATGAAGGCGACAACCACGTTTGTAGACAGTGTGCGAGATAAGGGGTATATTTCGCCAACGATGTACAATGATTTTGTTCAAGCGCTGTCTGTGACGGGCTTGGTGTTTGATGTACAGATGCAGCATGAGAGCAAAAAATATGTGCCTGTATACACGGATGTGACACGGTCTGAAACCTTTCAAAATCGTTATGAGCTGCATACAGATAATTTTTATCAGGCACAAATTATGACGATACTTTTTCCCCAACAGTCTATGCCTAAGGATGACCCGCTTCGACGTTACAAGCTACGCATAGGGGATACCTTTGCTGTAACGGTCGCCAATAAAAGTCGCACACCAGGCACAGTGATGTTTGATTTTATAAACAATGCCGTTAGCGCAAGCGAAAAAATAGTCATTCCTTACGGCGGGGTGGTGCGTAATGAAGTGGATTGAGTGGGCAATTGTTGGTGTACTAATCTTATTTCCATTCGCGCAGATCAGTCAGCTTGAAGCAGAACTGCTGCGAAAAACGCTGCTGCTGGAGCTACGCTACGATGCAGCCCTGGATGCCGCTGTAGATGCAGCGGCGCAAGCGCTACTCCTGAATGCAGATGAGCAAAAGGAGCCCCGCTACGAATCGGTCAAGCGCATAGCAATGAACAAGGAGGCTGCAATAGAAGCCTTTTATCACACGCTGTATCTAAATTTTGGGATTGCAGATGATCCGATAGCGCAGGGTGTGCTGAGGCGATATATTCCAGCAGTCGCCATTGTCAGCTATGACGGATTTTATGTGTATACAGAGGATGAATGGATAGATAGTGGGAATCAGACCAATATGGGAGCAGCCTGGGGCTTGAAGAAGCCCTATGTCTATTCCGATACGGCAGGCAATAGTTTTTCGTTTACACTGGATGAGCAGGTATTGGCATACTCTGCTGGCACGCATAGCTGGCAGGAGGGCTTACGCTCGGAGCTATCAGCAACAGCTAGTCCGCTTCTGAACGATGGGAGTCTATTTAATCAGGTTCGGCAAAGCACCATTGTTCAAGCTCTTCAGGACGAGCTGGCTTATCGGATCAACCAACATAATGAGGTTGCCCTGCGTAGCGGCGTGTCCTATACGTTTACACTGCCCTCTATTCCACTAGAGGATTGGCACAATTCCATTCAAGATGTAGGTGTCATTGCCTTCCTACAAGGAATTCCGATGGGCAGCAAGGTGTACAACAGCTATGCCTTCGGCGGTAGTCGAGTGACCAAGCTCCTTGAAATTGTGGGTGCACGCAAAGGTGAAATGAAGGTGTACTACCGTCGTTCCAGTAAATACAGCTATCCTATCGAAGAAACCTTCACCAGTGAGCAGGCTGCTGCACAAAAAGGCTACATGCCCATGCCTTAAAGCTTTGCTGGAGGGTAGACATGCTATAACGTAGCCGTTATGCTTACTGTATTAGGGTTATATTTCCAATATTGTCATTGAAAATAATTGAAGAGGTGAAGCAGGATGAGGAAGTGGACACTGGCTGTACTTATAGCCATTTTGCTTGTTAGTGTGCCTGTTGCAAGTGCAAATACCTCCAGTTTACCGCCTACCTTTGTGAGTGTTGTGCTGGATGGCAAAAAGATTTGGTTTCCAGATGCACAGGCCTATATTGATGCTAATCAGCGTACGCTAGTACCCGTAAGATTTGTAGCGGAATCACTTGGAGCCAAGGTAGGCTGGGAGGGGAAAAGTCGAACAGTTCCCATTTCTCGTGATGGGCAGGATATTAGCCTAGCCATCGACTCCGCAACGGCTATTGTGAATGGGAAGCAAATCGAATTGGATACACAGGCTGTCATTACTGGTGGTAGAACGTTTGTGCCGCTGCGCTTTGTCAGTGAGGTGCTGGGCGCTGAGGTAAAATGGGAGGGCAAGACAGCAACGGTGCTGATTCAAACCAAGGAGCTATCTGAAGCAGATACCGATGAGTGGGGGCGGCTCATCCGAAAGACCAATCTTCCTAAAAACGCAGCTGACTACCCGTACATTTTGGCAGATATACCGAATGAAATGTATGAGTTGGCGTATCCGTATTCACTTCCAGCAAACAGTAAGGTATCTGCCAAGCTGTATGGGGTTGTTCCTGAATATAACAAGAAGAATATCGACATATGGTTGGGAAGATTAAAGACCTTTGGTGGGCTGTGGCTCAATGTGGATTACCAGACAATAGATGATGCATGGGCACAGGCTGTGTTTGCCACAAAAATGCAAAATTCCAATTCAGAACTGAAGTATATTCGCCAGTATGTGGAATGGGTGAAAACAAATAAGATTCAAGTGACGGGTTATTTGGAGCCGGAGCCGTCCATGATTTATTATGATGGTTTGGGTAGTAATCACATTCGAGTGAAGTTCAGAATTAAATTTATTTCCTTTGATAAGCCACAGCAGCTTATTTATGATGAATGGTTTCCTAAAAATGCGGGCTTTGAAAAAAATGTATGGTATGAGGGATATTCCGATATTAAGATGGTGACAAATGTAGGCGGCGACTGGGGAAGTACATTGAAAATTTCGCCATCTACAAGCCTATTTTTTAACCACACTATTTCTAAGGTGGAATAGTCTATGAAGCATATTAAACTGTATAAGCGTCTTCTGTGCATGCTGCTGGCATGCACTTTTTTATTGCCTTTTTTTTCATTGGGGCAGGCACAGGCTGCTTCACCTCAGATAAGAGTTTTTAACGGTGCTATTCAATTTGAAATTACAAGCACTGCTGCTACAACCTCAATACGCTATCGGACGGTGGGCTGGGTCGTGACAAGAGAGCAGGTCTGCTCCACCACCTCCCCTAAGCAATGTAGTGATCCAAGAAGCAAGCCACACGCCTTGTTCCTTGATCAAGAGGTGAAGCAAATCGGACAATATCCTGATCCAGCAGTACCAGGACAGCCCCTAACCTCGTTTTATGAGGTTCCCGAAGATGTCGTAACAAAGCGACTTTGGGCGGCAGGTATGGAAGGCATTAAGGATAATGATGACCTGTTCTTTTATGCGGTTATGGTATCTATCAATGGCGATGGCTCGGTTCGGAAAGGACCATTTTATACACTTTCTGGCATAAAAGGAGCCGAAGGGTGGCGGCATGCAGATGATTTGGACGATTACTTTGGTTTGCATATTCCGTATCGCAGCGCTGACTTTCCAGTGGATGTCATTGCTAAAACGGTGGACGGCAAAATCATTAAGCAGCCCCAGGTTACCTTTCTAAAGGGCAAGTATAAAATTGGGGAGGAAATCAATCATGAATTCCCTGCTGTTATTGAAGACGGCGGTAAAACCTACACGATTGTCCGTTCCTATTTATCACCCAAGCAGGATAAGACGCAAAAAAAGTGGCTACAGGAAAATCCAGAAACCAATGACAAGGTGCGTATTCGCAGCTTTACCGTTGCCTTGGGCGGTTCAGACCTTATTGCAGAATATTCCGAAAAGAATGAGGTTAAGGCGATTTATTTAACCAGCAGTGGCACAAAAATTAAGGAGGTAGACAAGGGAGAGCACGCCACTGGCTCAGAGGTGCAGCATACCTTTGAAGCTACGCTTACACATGAAGGAGAGGCCTACGAGCTGATCCGTTCCTATATTACCAACAATAATAAGCCCCAGGAGCAGCTATTCGTTCAGGAGAAGGGTGACAGCAAGCTGCGGGAACGGTCTATTCTGGTGGGTTCAGGCGGCTCAAACATGATCGGTATCTACAAGTCTGCCAATGGTGGGACGGACGAGGAGCAGCCTGGGGCAACCAAGGCAGCGGAAATGATGAATCCTTCCGCCACGGCGGTCATTCGGGCAGACACACGCGGAGCCGAGAAGTTTGATGTGCTACAGGGGATTCCGACATCGGAGAGTCTTTACGTACAGGCCGAGGCCAAATCCTATTTATATCGTAATAAGTTTTTAGAGGTAAAGGGGACGAAATCATACCCGATTACGGTTAGTCGTATGTATACACTACGCTGGACAGAAACCAAGCCAGGTCCCCCAGATAGTAAGGGGAATCCAACCACGGTATCAGTCAGTCGCTCAGATACACAGACGGTAACCAATAGTTATACAGTCGAACGCAAATATAGCTTTTGGTTGATTAATCGCTTAGAAGTGTATGGCCTTGAAAAAGCAACCGTTTCAAATTATGCACTGCCTGCTGGTCAGGTCGTACTCCAGCCGAAGGGCTATACGTTACCTACTGTAGCTGTCACGCATACAACGGATACGGCTGCTCATCTGACTGATCCCGTCTATCAGAATGTAACGCTGCCCGGACAAACCTTACAGGGAGGTAGTAGTCGTCCAAGTGTCCCTAGTGAAAACTGGAAGCCACAGGCGGAGGCAGCCATTGGGAAAATCAAGGTAAGAAACGATTCACTGGTGTTCAGCGGTCAAACGGTGATGGATAGCCGTCAGGCAGAGGAGGCCGCACCAGCACCGGGAAGTATTCCTGCGCCGTCCATGATTGGACAGAATGTGTTGTATGGGCAGGGCTATGTGATTGATGCAAGCAAGAGCAACAAGGTTAGTCAGCCAAGCTCAGGCAAGCTGGATTATAAGCTGGTCAAGGGGATTGGTGGCGGACAAGCACAAAGCTTCCCGATTCAAGGCATCAATCCTGTAACCGTTCATACTCCCGTAGTTAACCTGGCATCCGTATCTGACGACAAGGCGCATAACCAGAAAACACAGCCCACTGCTGGACGTTCAGCGCTCATTTTAAATCGTCCCTTTACTGTAGCTATTCCAACCAGCGGACAGCATCGGAGCATCACAGGCTACGGCAGTCGCGATTATGCCAAATATATGCGGGACAAGCAGGTTTGGTTTCCATTTGATGTGTATCGGGCAGATCGGACAACACTGATTCCCAAGGAAACCTGGATCTCCATTCCTGTCGGGGAGCTACAGACTGCCTTTTATCTGCCGACTTGGGTGGATGAAGGCCATTATACCATGTTGTTCCAAACGCTTGCTGAAAACAGTCCCGCAGCCTTCACCTCACAAATGCATGCCAATCTGGACAATGCGCATCATGTTGCGACACAAACCGTTGATGTGGAGGTAATTGGGCGTATATTCGATTTTCGGATTACGGATATTGCCGATTATCAGTGGGAAACGGTGTTCCGTACAGCTAAAGGCAGTGCCACACCGACCGGAAATAGCTACTGGGTTGGAAAAAACGGCATTGATGGTGCAGCAAGAGGAAATACCTCTCCATTTGTGCTGCCGATTCGTCCTGGTAGTCACCCGGAAATAGGCAAGAAAAATATTGCGGTAAAAACAGGCTATCAGTTCAAGTTTGAGGTGAAAACACTCGGTAACATGTTCGGTTCAGGCGATGGCATTAAAATTACGCCTACCTTTTATTTTGTAGACAGTACGGGGAAAAATCGACAGGAGGTAGACCTGTACTATCACTCGGGAAATACACGCTTCATCCGAATTGGCTCTAGTGCAGATACAGAGCGAAGACAGGTCATACTGGACACGCGCTTACGAAATGTTTCCCAGCAGGAGTTGACGCAAACGGCTATCTCTCTATGGGCCTTAAACGGTTCAACTGGAGATCAGCAGACGTATGTTCGTCAATTTCTGAAAAATGCACAACAGAACACCTACGTGGGCGGGTACGATGTCATGCTGCTGCCGCCACAATTGCGAACCCTGATTGGCAGCAAGAAGGCTCCATCAGGTGTGAATGCTGCTCGCGTCCAAGCCTCGGTACAATGCTGGTTTGGGGAGTACAGTCTGCCCGCCGCACCTTATGTCGTACCTAAGGGCTTTAATGTAGCTGAGTACGGGCGCACCCATCGGCTGGACGACAAGTCTTCTATTTTTCTTCGGAATGGTTATATTATCGTAAATTTCAAGCTGGAAACGATTCGCAACCAAAAGCTGAACGAGCCGCATTTGCAGTATAAGGATGCGCCGCTCAGCAATCAATGGCAACTGGAGGGCTTTCAGCGTAGCTTTGTTGATCCTTACGGGGCAACCTTCTCCCTGCTGGATGGAGATGTTGTCTTTTATCATGCCAACTTATCCAGCTATAACGACTTTGGAACAGGGGGCACCCATTAACTAAACCAGCCGGGAGGAAAAGCTATGGATGAAAAGCTGCAAGCCACCGCACCAGAGGATGCGGCTTATTTTTATTCCGCATCTGCTGAGGAGGAAATTAGTCGAGCCTGTATCGGGCATTTGCGTGGTGATTTTGGGCGTTCAGGGGAGGAGTTTTGGGTCAATTGGTTCACGAGAAGCTCCCCTTATGAAACGCCTGCGTTTAAAGATGAATTGGGCAAGGTATTCCAAGCGATGGGTGAACAGGAGGTATTGAAAAGTCGCCGTCACATGCTTCGCTTTTGCAGCCAGCATCCGGAGGCGCGTATTGGTGGTGCATGGAGTACAGATGTATACGGGTTTTCCATGCAAACCCAGGAGCATCGTTATTATTTACGCTGCTTTCCCTTTGCGGGCGATTACAATTTCTATGTGTATTGCTACCGTAAGGAGCATTTTCTGGAAAAGCCGCTGGCGAAAGGGTCAGAAGCGCCAGTAGCATCACATAAAAAACTGCCGCGCGGAGCGGAGCGTTAAAAGGGGAGGGGCGAGCATTGACTGCAAAAATGCAGCAAATGGTGGAGCTTTCTGCACAAACGGCTCGTAGCGTCACGGATGATCCTGAACAGTGGGGCGCTTTTTTGCGAACAGCAGCATGGAATTATAAGTATCCCTTTCATGACCAGCTGCTCCTGTTTGCACAGCGTCCCGATGCAACGGCCTGCGCAACTATAGAGGTGTGGAATAAGCGCTTGGATCGCTGGGTAAAGCGTGGAGCCAAAGGCATAGCATTAATTGAGGATCGGGGTAGCACGCTTGGTCTTCGCCATGTGTTTGATATTTCAGATACGCAAAGCCGCAAGGCACAGGAGATAACACTTTGGCATCTCAGGCCAGAGGACAACACTGCGATTGCCGAAACACTAAGCAATAGGCTAGACCAAGAAGGCGAATATGCCACCTTACCTGAATTACTAATCGCCACCGCAAAACAGGCGGTAGAGGACAATAGTACAGATTATGTTCAGGCGATAATGAAGGAGCTAGAGTTCAGCTTATTGGAAGAGCTGGAGCCATCGCATGTAGAGCTGTTGTTTCGCCTGAACGCACAGTATGCGGTAGGCTATATGCTACTGACACGATGTGGCTTTTCTGCCGCGGACTATATTGGCGAAGAAGAGCTAGCAGGTATTGGCTATTTTAATACCTTGCCTACCCTATCTCAATTGGGGGCTGCCATCAGCGATGTGTCAGAAATGCTGCTGCGCGAGTTGGAATCAACCATTCGAGAGCAGCGACGAGTTGAACGTGCCCCCGTACAGCAATATAAGAGCCGCAGCCTTGCAAAACTAACACCGCTCCAGCACAATAAAGCTAACAAGACAGAAGGGAAGGATGAGCATGGAACTGAGCTACACCCGTCAAGGGGACTACCAGCTTCCAAATCTGGTATTGTCGGAGGAGGTAATGGCGATTGGCAAGTATGGGATGCTGCGCAAAAGCTACCTCCAGACGCAGCAGAAGGGCTTGTACGCCAGTCTAATGTTATCGGGCAAGCTACAGGCCCATCTGACAGAGATCGAACAGACCCTGCGACAGCAGCTCGAAATCGTTATGAGCCAGCTCCTGCTGATGCAGCCAGCACCAGACAAGGCGAGCGAGCCGATGGCATGGACGGCTCACATGAACAGCCTCAAGCAACAGGCGGAGGAGCTTCTACTGCCGGAGCTGATTTACAGCTAAAATGGCATGATCGGAGTGCGGAGGACAATCGTCTTCCGTTTTTTCATGACTATAAGGCGATTAATGAGCTGCTGCGCATAGCGCCCTTGCGCGAGAGCAAGGCAGCTATTGAACTGTTTTTTGCTCAAAATGATGAGCCGCAAGCACGGCAACTGTATGTACGAAGTCTGTTTGAGCCTGAACCGTCGGAGCTTATACTAGCAAGCGGACTGCGTATCGGCTATGAGCCTTATGCGAATGTCCTGCATCTATGGACAGGATTAGCAGAAGCACGAGAAGCACAAGGCTTCTATGATTGGGGCGTCATTGCCGGACATATTCAAAGCATGCTGCTTCTACAGGAGTTTCAAGAGCAAGCGACATTACCCACCGTTGAACAACAGCTATTATGGATGGAGGAAGCAGAGGCGGAAAAGGCCTCTGCTTTTGCTTTGCCTCAAGCGGTCATAGATGCCATATTACAGCAGGGAAGCGGATTTGAGAATAGCAAGTATCGGATTGCTGCTCATTTTCAACAGCATTTATCTCCCAAGGAGCATGCCGATTTTCTAAAGCAGGAGTACGGTGAGGGTGGTCGTGCCCCTATTCTTACGGGTACGGAAATAAGGGAATGGCATAACAGGAAGGGGATTACACTTGAGCGTGGCTTCAGCGGAAAGCCTGACGACAAAATCACCTTGTCCTGGATGAAGGTACAAAAGCGTATCCGTGAATTAATTGCGTCTGGACGTTATTTGACCCAACCAGAGAAGGAACAATTCGCTCTCTATCTGCAAAGAGAACAAGGAGAAGCAGAGCTTGTTCATAATGAGGCTGTGACTAATGAAGCTGTTCAAACGAATCAAGATACAGCCAAATATGAGCGATATATATATTCTCAAGGGGATACAGTATTTGAAGATGAAACGGAGTATGAGATTGCCTTCTTCACCAAGGAATTTGTTCGACTTCGGGATGCAAATAGCCCCTATTATACAATGGATGTTTCTCATGAGCAGCTCAAGCATCTTTTGCGAATCAATCCGCTAAATTCAGATTTTTGGCGGCTTCTTGACAGAGAAGAACAAGCTCAGACCATTATCAATAAAAATAACCAAGATGATCCTTTACAGAGCATGAATAATCAAGAGAAGGACATCAGGCAAACACAAGTCCAAGCTATAAGCAACACTTCATTAGGAGACCAGGATACAAAAGGTTCTAATGCAAACCATCCCGCTCCAGGTAATTTTCGTATTCAGGATATTGAGCTTGGACATGGTAGTGCCAAAGTAAAGTTTACCTACAATATAGAAGCCATTCAGCTTTTAAAGCAGGTGGAGGAGGAAAATCGTCAGGCCACCACTGAGGAGCAAAAAATTCTTGCCCAGTATGTGGGGTGGGGAGGATTAGCGCAAGCCTTTGATGAGGGAAATACCCAGTGGAGTAGCGAGTACAATCAGTTAAAGAGCATACTGGAGCCGGAGGAATATGAGCTTGCACGTTCCTCCACACTAAATGCCTATTACACTCCCCCAACCGTTATTCAAGCGATATACAAGTGCCTGGAGAGAATGGGCTTTCGTAGCGGAAATATATTAGAGCCAGCCTGTGGAACAGGCAACTTTTTGGGTCTTGTGCCGGATTCCTTTCAGGATTCACGGCTTTTTGGCGTGGAGCTGGATAGCCTTACAGGCAGGCTAGCTAAGCAGCTTTATCCCGATGCATCCATTACCGTAAGTGGCTTTGAGCAAACGACACTGCCTGACAGCTTTTTTGACCTTGCCATTGGCAATATACCCTTTGGTGGCTATGGCGTTTCCGACAAAAAGTATGACAAGCACAAATTCTTAATCCATGATTACTTTTTTGCCAAAACGTTGGATAAGGTACGACCTGGTGGAATCATTGCCTTTGTCACCTCAAAGGGGACAATGGACAAGCAAAATCCTTCGGTTCGTAAATACATCGCAGAAAGAGCAGAGATGCTTGGTGCCGTAAGACTGCCCAATAATGCCTTCTCTAATGCAGGAACGGAAGTAACAGCAGACATCTTGTTTTTACAAAAGCGCGACCGCATGGTTACTGTCAGTGAACAAGGCGTGGAATGGCTTAGCCTTGCTGAAACGGGTGATGGTTTGCCAATCAATGCGTATTTTGCAGCGCATCCTGAAATGGTGCTTGGCACAATGGTCTTTGATGACCGGATGTATGGCAATAAGCGAGAAACAGCCTGTCTGCCCCATCCCAACATAAGCCTAAGCGAGCTTTTAGAGGAAGCCATGCTGGGCATTCATGCAGAGTGGCAGGAATTAGAGCGCGAAGAACTTCCGGATGAACAAGACTTCTCTTTACCTGCTGCTCCAAATGTTCGCAACTTTAGCTACACACTGGTGGATGGGTGCGTTTATTATCGGGAAAACAGCCGTATGCACCGAGTGGATACCTCAATTACCGCTACCGGACGTATTAAGGGGCTACTGGCTTTACGGGAAACGGTGCGCACACTGATGGACTATCAGATAGAGGATTACAGTGAGTCGGCCATCCGTGAGCAGCAGCAAAGGCTGGGGAAGCAGTACGACCAGTTCACCAAGCAATATGGCTTGATTAATAGTCGAGCCAACAGCCTTGCTTTCTCCGATGATAGCGCCTATTTTTTGCTTTGCTCACTGGAGATATTGGATGAGGAGGGACGACTGCTTCGCAAGGCGGACATGTTCAACAAGCGAACGATTAAGCAACAGTCTGTCGTAGAGCGTGTAGATACAGCGGCAGAAGCACTTTCCATATCTATTGGGGAAAAGGCATGTGTTGATTTGCTCTTTATGGAGAATTTAACAGGCTTCACAAGAGAACGGCTGATACAGGAGCTGCAGGGCATCATATTTGCAAATCCAGAACGAACGGATGTCGAAGGAAATCCGATATATGAAACGGCTGATGCTTATCTTTCCGGTCATGTGAGGGGTAAGCTGCGAATTGCCAAGCAGTTTGCCACGTATGATGAGGCAAGGTATGGCGAAAATGTCAGGGCGCTTGAAGCGGTGCAGCCGAAGGACTTGGATGCCTCTGAAATTGATGTGCGGTTGGGTGCAACCTGGCTGCCAGCGGAGGATATCCGCAGCTTTATGTTTGAGCTGCTGGATACGCCCTATATGTTCCAGCAGTCCATTCAGGTGCTTTATTCTGAGTATACAGCTGCATGGAATATACGCGGCAAGAATGAGGATCGCAGCAATAATATTAAGGCCAATATGACGTATGGTACAAGCCGATTGAGTGCGTACAAAATAATGGAGGATACATTAAACCTGCGGGATGTACGTATCTTTGATACGGTGGTTGAGGACGGGGTAGAAAAGCGAGTGCTAAACAGGCAGGAAACGGCAATCGCTCAGCAAAAGCAAGAGCAAATAAAGGAGACCTTTCAGGAGTGGATATGGAAGGAGCCTGAGCGAAGGGAACGATTAACACAGCTTTACAATGAGCGATTTAATGCGATTAGGCCGCGCGAATATGATGGCAGTCATATTCGCTTTAAGGGTATGAATCCGGAAATTGGACTGAGACAGCACCAAATTAATGCAGTTGCTCGTGCCTTATATGGGGGAAATGCGTTGTTTGCACATTGTGTGGGCGCGGGGAAGACCTTTGCAATGACTGCTGCGGCAATGGAAAGTAAGCATTTGGGATTATGTAACAAAAGTATGTTTGTTGTCCCCAATCACTTAATCGAGCAGTGGGCAGCAGAGTTTTTGCAGCTCTATCCCTCAGCTAATGTTTTAGTAACGACGAGAAAGGATTTTGAAACTAAAAATCGCAAGCGTTTTTGCGCTCGAATTGCTACAGGAGATTATGATGCCATTATTATAGGCCACTCACAGTTTGAAAAGATTCCGATTTCAACAGAACGTCAGCGTCAGCAATTGCATGATCAAATTGTTGAAATTACGAGTGGTATTCGGGAGTTGAAGGAAGCTAAAAGTGAGCGCTATGCGATTAAGCAGCTAGAGAAGACCAAAAAAACACTTCAGGTCAAGCTGGAGAAGCTGAATGATACGAGCCGAAAAGATGATGTTGTTACCTTTGAGGAGCTTGGCGTGGATCGGCTGTTCGTGGATGAGGCTGATTCCTACAAGAACCTGTTTTTGTATACCAAAATGCGTAATGTAGCGGGTTTATCCCAAACAGAGGCTCAGAAGTCCTCCGATATGTTTGCGAAGTGCCGTTATTTGAATGAGCTGACAGAGGGGCGCGGGGTTGTTTTTGCAACAGGCACCCCCATCTCCAACTCCATTACTGAAATGTATACGATGCAGCGCTACCTCCAATATGAACGGCTACAAAAGCAGGGATTGCAGCATTTTGATTCCTGGGCGTCCACATTTGGTGAGACAGTTACCGCTATTGAGCTTGCGCCGGAAGGAACAGGGTATAGAGCGAAAACAAGGTTTGCTCGCTTTTACAATTTGCCCGAGCTAATGAATATGTTTAAGGAAGTTGCGGACATTCAAACAGCAGACATGCTCCAGCTTCCTGTGCCAAAGGCATATTTTCATAATGTTGCTGTACCACCGAGTGAATTTCAAAAGAACATGGTAGCAGAGCTATCAGAGCGTGCAGAAAAGGTTCGTGCTAAGGTGATCGAGCCTCACGAAGACAACATGCTCAAGATTACAAATGATGGACGCAAGCTGGCTTTAGACCAGCGATTGGCTAATCCAATACTTCCTGATGATGAGAGCAGCAAGGTGAGCGCTTGTGCAAGCAATGTCTATCAGCATTGGTTAGACGGATCGAAGGAACAACTCACACAGCTTGTATTTTGCGACCTGTCTACCCCCAAAACGGATGGTACATTCAATGTGTATGATGAGTTAAAGCGAAAGCTAATAGAAAAAGGTGTGCCGGCAGAGGAAATTGCCTATATTCATCAAGCCAATACAGATGTACAAAAGAAGGAGTTATTTGCTAAAGTGCGGGTCGGGCAGGTGCGGATTTTGCTTGGTTCAACCGCCAAGCTTGGCGCGGGTACCAATGTGCAGACAAAATTGATTGCACTTCATGACCTGGATTGTCCGTGGCGTCCAAGAGATCTGGAGCAGCGTAGTGGACGAATTATTCGGCAAGGTAATCAGAACGACGAGGTTCATATTTTTCGCTACGTCACCGAGAATACGTTTGATGCTTATATGTATCAGACGCTAGAGAACAAGCAGCGCTTTATCTCCCAAATTATGACCAGTAAGTCCCCTGTACGCTCTGCGGAGGATATTGATGAAACAGCGTTGTCCTATGCTGAGGTAAAGGCGCTGGCGACAGGCAACCCGTACATTAAGGAAAAGATGGATTTAGATATTCAGGTATCCAAGCTAAAGCTGCTAAAGGCCAATCATTTAAGCCAGCGATATGCACTGGAGGATAGGCTTCTCAAAATACTGCCTGTGCAAATTAAGTCCACAGAAGAGAGAATTGCGGGCTTGGAGAAGGACGTAGCCTTGTTCAAACTGGCTATTCAAAAATATGGGGATGACTCAGTCTTTCCTGGTATAGTTATTGAAGGAATTAGCTATATGGAAAGGGTGAAAGCAGGCGTAGCCTTGCTAGAGGCATGCAAGAAAATGACATCGCCAGATCCACAGGAGATTGGCAATTATTTGGACTTCAGCTTATGGCTGTCCTTTGACAGCTTTCAAAAGGAATATAAGGCAACGCTTCGCGGCACGCTTGGTCATACTGTTTCATTGGGATCAGACGGTGGGGGCAACATGACACGCTTAAACAATGTGTTGTCCGACCTGCCAAGCAAGCTGCAATATGCTAGACAACAACTAACAACACTGTACCAGCAGGTGGATACCGCCAAGGAGCAGGTGGTTATGCCATTTGAAAAAGAGCAGGAGCTACAGGAGAAAGCTAAGCGACTTGCCGAGTTAAACATCTTATTGAATATGGACAAACGAGAAAATGAAGGAGTAGATACTGTTCCCGATGAGCAGCAGGAGTCAACTCGCAGGCCCCCTCATAGGGAGAGATAATTCGTTTGACACATTCGATCTCCTAGCCTGGCTTTTGTATAGTGGAGACAGGGAGGGGTGTGTATGCATTGGAGCTATGGACAGAGCTATTAAAAATGGGCTTTAGTGAAATAGAAAATGAAGTGGTCAGTCGGCTGCGTGCAAGTGAATTGGCATACCGACAGCTAGGGGAGCAGCGTTCGCTTCTGTTACAGCAGCATCCGTTGATCCAAAACGTATCGGAGGGCAATCGGACCTTGTTTCCAAATCAAGAGGACTTTGAAGCTTGGTTATTAAGTAAAGCGCTTGGGGATGAGCTTGATCAGATGGAGCGAGCAGCCATTTACATGCAGGGTCATGCCGACTGTTATTCCTACTTTAAAAAAATAGGTGTGCTCTAATCGAACCAGCCAAGGTGAGTATATTCAACTATAAAGGATACAATGGTATAATGAAGATAGTTAGGAATGGAGTGAGAGGCCCATGCTGGAATTGCTTGATCCGCGTGTAGATGTTATTTTTAAACGAATCTTCGGCAGCGAGCATAACAAGGATGTGCTGCTGGCCTTTTTGAACAGCACCTTCCGCGAGGCGGGTGAACCACCACTGACTGAAATTGTGCTGCTTAATCCGTACACCGAGCCAGACAGTCCAAATGACAAGCAGTCCATTATGGACATTAAGGCAAAGACAGCCAAGGGTGAGCTTTTGAATATCGAAATGCAATTATTTAACCCGTATCATATGGAAAAACGAACGCTGTTTTATTGGTCAGAAATGTACTATCATCAGATACCTAAGGGTGGAAATTACAATACATTAAAGAAATGTGTAACCATAAATATACTGAATTACTCCTGTCTGCCTAACGACCGTTATCATAACGTATTTCATTTGCGAGAGGATCGCACCGGAATTCAATTGGTGGATGACATTGAAATTCACATCATGGAGTTGACCAAGCTGAGCGAGCATTCGGCAGAGCTTGGAGAAGGCGGACTGGTGAACTGGCTGTTGTTTTTAAAGGGAGTCGATAAATCCAATTGGGAGGTGCTAACGATGAAGGAGCCAATGCTGAAAAAAGCAATGGATACACTGGAGTTTCTGAGCCAGGATACCGCCGCACGCCTGGCTTATGATGCCCGAATGAAGGCACTAAGCGATGAGCATTCCCGAATCGAAGGGGCCAAGACTGAAACCAGCAAAGAAATTGCGATTCGACTTTTGGACAGAGGTGTGGATTTGCAAACCATTTCGGAGGCAACTGGCTTAACGGTTGAAGAGATAAAGGAATTGAGGCAGTAACTCAAAGCGTAGTGCTTACCATACAATTTATAATGCAAATTCATGGCAGCCGCAGGGCTGTCTTTCTTTTTTCCAAAATTACGTTTAAGGGATTGGGGGGAGCTGCCTTGAGCTACGTAAGTAAAGAGCAAATTGAACAGGCGAAGCAGCTTGATTTGCTGACATATTTACAAGTGTACGAGCCTTACGAACTGGTTCGATGCTCTCGCAACGTGTACTGCACTCGAACCCACGACAGTCTAAAAATCTCCAATGGGAAATGGTTCTGGTGGTCTCGGGGAATCGGAGGTCGTTCTGCATTAGACTACCTCATTAAAGTCAAGGGATTAACCTTTCTAGAAGCTGTGCTTGAACTAACAGGGCAGGCTTCAATAGAAAGACCGCATAGGGATGTTCAGCATGATATCTTAACTTCTTCTAGTAAGGAATTTAAGCTTCCGGAGCGAAGTGGCAGCAATCAGCGTGTCATTACTTATTTAAAAAAACGAGGGATTGAACAAAGTATCATTGAATTTTGTATTGTATCCGGGCGACTGTATGAAAGCCATCCTTACCATAATGCTGTTTTTGTTGGCTTTGATCTGCAAGATGTTCCCCGCTATGCGGCTATCCGTGGCACAAGTAAAACAAAATATATGGGCGAGGTAGGGGGTAGCGATAAGCGCTACTCCTTTTCTATTGCGGCAAAAGATGACGGGGAAAATCTTCATTTGTTTGAGAGTGCAATTGATTTGCTATCGTACTGCACGCTAGCAAAGCTGAAAGGCTCGGATTGGAGGCAGATGCATTTGCTTTCATTGGGTGGTATCTACAAGCCATCAGTGGGCAAGGAACAGGTGGATGCTCCAGCAGCCTTAACCCAGTATTTAAATGCTCGCCCTGAAATTAGACGACTGGTGCTGCATTTAGATAATGATGAGGCAGGGAGAATGGCAACGGCAACTATTCAAGTGTTGTTATCCTCTCAGCTTATTGTTATGGATGAATCACCTACAACTGGAAAGGATGTAAATGAGGAATTACTCTGTTTTCGTAGTCAACAGCTAAGGAAGGTTCATAATCAGCGATAACTACAAAACAACAACTTAATAGTGGATTAAGTTAATGGAAAAGTGAAGCAAGGATACTCAGAAAAACTGAATTAAATAATTTTCACTCCATTGCAACATAATCCCCTTTTCATTTGTGTATATGGCAGAACCACAAAAAAATGTGGAAAAATAAAACCAAACACGAGAGGGAGTTATAGAAATGAAAAAAATGGTAGCTATTGCACTTAGCGGTATGATGTTGATGTCCTTCACAGCCTGCTCCAATATGGAGCCAGCAAAAAACAAATCTCAAGCTCAAGAAAGCAAGCAAGTGATTGGTGGAGATGTCGAAATTCCAAGTCCTTTTCATGAGTTTAAAACTTTAACAGAAGCTGAGACATTTGCTGGTCTTACTATCACATTGCCTACCAGTTTACCTGCCGGTTATACACAAAAGCTGATAGAGGCTGTTGAAAAAAATATGATTCAGATTATTTATCAATCTGACAATGGCGACATGACGATTCGTAAGGCAAAAGGCAGTGAGGATATTAGTGGCGATTACAACAAATATACAGAAGCAAAAGAAATCACCATTGGGAAACTAAAGGTGAAAACAAAAGGTGAGAACGGTAAAATACACAATGCAACCTGGACTGAAGGGAATTATACGTATGCTATTACTGATAGCACCGGACTTGACAGTGCGACGTTAAGCGATATGATTAACAGCATGAATAGTACAGGAGGCATTGGTGGAGATGTCGAAATTCCAAGTCCTTTTCATAAATTCAATACTCTTGCAAAGGCAGAAGCATTCGCTGATCTAACCCTGACACTGCCTGATAAAATGCCTGCAGGCTATACGCAGGAACTGATAGAGGCTGTTGAAAAGGACATGATTCAGGTTATTTATCAAACTGCTAATGAACAACTAACGATTCGCAAAGCAAAAGGCAACGAAGATATTAGTGGTGACTATAATGAATACAGCGAAAGCAAATCGCTGACGGTTGGTGATAAGAAGGTAGCAACCAAGGGGAATAACGGAAATATTCAAGTGGCGACATGGACAGAAGGGGAGTACAGCTATTCCATTACAGCTAGTAGTGGTGGAGTTGCCCTCGATGCTGCTGCTATCAGTACGATGATTGAAGCGATTCGTTAATTAAACAAAAGATATAAGAGGATGGCGGCGCTGTTTACTACAGAACCGTCATCCTCAATATAGAAGTATATTTGTAGGAAATAGCAAGAAAGAGAAAGGATTCCATTCATGGTGGCATTAAGCACGTTACTCCCAGAAGATAACCAGCTTTCTATATTTTTAGTTAACAAACTGTATATAAACAGCTTTCCTAAGAAGGAACGAATCCCGTTTAAACTACTGCTAAAGCTTTGTGATGAGAATAAGATGGAGCTGCTGCTCGTCACGGATCGTGATTTGTTTGTAGGGTTTCTCTTTGTTGTTCACTATAAAGAACTGGTTTTTATTCTTTATTTTGCAATTGATGAAATTTTCCGTGGAAATGGCTATGGGAGTAAAGTGCTTCAATTAATGAATGAACGATATTCAGATAAGCGTATCATATTAAACGTTGAATCTACACAAGTAATGGCTGCAAATCAAGCTGAGAGAGAAAGAAGGAAAAAATTTTACGTGCGACATGGTTACAAGGAAGCTTCGCTTTCAAGTATTGAAAGAGGAGATACCTATGAGATGTTGATTTTTGGCGGTGAAATAGAAAAAGAAGAATATATTGAATTACTGAAATACACTATGGGGAAATTGCTTTTTTGGTTACTGGCTCCTAAGGTTATTGATGAGGTAAGACAGTGAGGCTAATGAAAATCGAATCTCTCTATGAGAGTTGTACTATAAAATGGGGATGAAGAAACTGTCAATTACAACAGAAATTGAGGAAGGTGATGAAATGATTGATGTGTACAGGGGCTACAGTCTGCTTCGGGAAATGTTGATGCTTTTAAAAAGAGGTATCGACTCTCTATTCTACTATTTGCTTTCTACGATATCCATGAGTAGTGATAGCAAGATAATCCCTATGCAGGGGGAATTACAGTCTGTACAGGTAAATGAGCAAGCGAAGCAACTCATGTCCCTCTACGGGAGTAGTGTACTTCGTATAGCATACTCCTATTTGCATAATATGAGCGATGCAGAGGACGTTTTGCAGGATACATTGATTCAATATATTAGAACACAGCCTCACCTTAAATCCACGGAGCATGAAAAGGCATGGTTTTTGCGGGTTGCCATGAACATTAGCAAAAATAAGATTAAATACAATAAAATCCGAAGGACGGACGATTTGAATGAAGGTTTAGTAGCAAGTGAAGCAGAGGATCTTGCTTTTGTGTGGGAGGCAGTAAAGCAGCTCCCCACTACTTATCGTGAAGTGGTGCATCTCTATTATCACGAGGGTTATTCTACAGCTCAAATTGCTTCGGTATTATCCAAAAGAGAGGCAACGGTGCGCTCCTTGCTGCTACGTGCTAGATCCAAACTAAAGCTTGTACTGAAGGAGGTGTATGATTTTGGAGAATAAGTACAATGAAGTGATGGAAAAGATTGAAGTTACTGCAGAAATGCAGACACGCATTCTGAACCATCTTCAGCAGCTTGATTGGGAACAGAAGCCAAAGAAGGTCATACACTTTCCGAATTACAAAAGGTATATGACTATAGCTGCTTGCTTTCTGTTTTTGCTCGTAGGTTCAGTGGTGATTCACAACGTAATGCAAACAACCAATGAACCACCAGTTTTGGTGACACCCGATATTGTTGAAGTTCAATCGATCGAGCAGCTATCCAAGGGTGTCGGTTTTACCATGAAGGAAATCACCGATCCTTTATTTAGTGTTAAGCAAGTCAAATATACATCCTATTGGAATGATCTTGGGGAAATTATCTATAGTGGTGAACAACAACAACTTGTGTTCAGGATGTCCTCACGTAATGAGGATGTGAGTGGAGATTACGCAGAGAATACTAGCAAGAAGGACATCACTATTAATAGAAGCCATGTAACGCTGAAAGGAAACGATAATCATTATGTACTTGCGATCTGGCAAAGTGACGGCTTCTCCTATTCTGTTCAATTTACCGAACCTGTATCTGAACAGGAAATGATAAGAACTGTTGAGAGTGTAAGGTGAAAATATTATGCAGGTGATTAGGGATTTGTAAAGAGACTTAAAAATATGGAAGGCGCCGGTACTGATTGAATCGGCGTCTTTTTGCTGTAGATGATTTTTTTCGGCAGGTATGTTTTAGGACAACACGAGACAACTGTCTCGTGTTGTAGCAAGCACTGAATTTGGTTGCCCAAATTCGCTTGTTAGGGGCATAGCCCCTAATACCCCTACAGAATGACAATGTTTTTTGCATATTTGCTTTCATTATAGAAGCATTGGTTTTAAGACATATTATTAAAAAAAGGAGGGCGCATTGTTGAGAAAACGAGACATCCGAGTTGTAATTCGGCTCAATGAAAAGGAGAATAAACGTTTGCTTTCGCAGGTTCAAAGCTCTGGTCTTTCCAGAGAAGCATTTATTCGTTTATTGATTCAAGGATATTCTCCTAAAGAGTTGCCTCCTCCAGACTACTATGCCATGACAAGAGAGCTTCATGCTATTGGGAACAACTTAAACCAGCTTGCAGCCAAGGCTAATGCAACTGGACATTTGGATACATTTGTTTTTCAACAGGAGGCCGACCGACTTCGGAAATCAGTCCAGCATATTCAACAGGCAGTAACCGCTCCAGAAAAACGGGCAAGCTTAAACTCAACACCTTCACCATAAGTAAGGAGGTGTGTCATTGGCTACAACAGCCATTTGGGATGTGACAGATCGGCTAAAGCGAGTCATTGACTACGTTGCTAATCCTGAAAAAACATATTTATCTCAAGCAATAGAAAGCGGCCTAGAGCAAGCCTTGAATTACGTACAAGACAGCAGCAAAACGGAAAAGCAGCTATATGTGAGTGGCATCAATTGTGATCCGCTTACTGCATATGAGCAGATGCAACGAACAAAAAGACAATTCCAAAAGACGGAGGGCATTCTGGCCTTTCACGGCTATCAATCCTTTGCACCCGGTGAAGCAACACCGGAAATTGCCCATGCTATCGGAATGAAGCTGGCGCAGGAGCTATGGGGAGAGCGCTTTGAGGTGGTGGTATCGACCCATCTGGACAAGCAGCATTTACACAATCACTTTGTGCTAAATGCTGTTTCTTTTTTTGATGGCAAGCGCTACTACGATAACAAGGCCTCCTATGCACTGCTCCGTCAAACCTCGGATCGGCTTTGCAGAGAGCATGCATTGTCAGTTATTACACAGCCCGAACACGGAAGGGCTACACATTATGGAGAATGGAGAGCAGAGCGTGAAAAGCGTCCAACCTGGCGAGGACTCATTCGTGAGGATGTGGATCAGGCGCTGACTGCCGCGATGACTATGACACAGTTTTTTTCGCAATTACAAAAGAAGGGATACGAGGTAAAGACAACGGCAAAGCTTTGGGCAATCCGTCCTCCAAGTAAGCAGCGCTTTGTTCGTTTGCGTAGTCTTGGAGAATCGTACAGCGAAGAGGCACTCAAGCAGCGTATTCTCCAAAACAAAGCTCCCAAGCAAGCAATGCCAGCTCTACCACCACGAAAACGAAAGGGTATCCTGTACGGGAAAGTGGCCGGCAGTCGCAAGCTTCAAGGCTTACAGGGCTTATATGTAAAGTACCTGTATCAAATGGGCATTATTCCCTCCAATCGTAAGACAGCTAAAAGACCAACCTTTCGTTTGCGTGAGGATGTGCGAAGGATGTCGCTGCTGACTGCACAAGCCAGTTTGCTTAGCGAAAAGAAGATTTCGACAAGGGAACAGCTTGAGCTTTACCTATCTGAGGTGAGTATGCAGATGGAGCTGCTAAAAACGGGACGAAGGGGACTTTATCATCGAATTCGCCGCTGCAGGGATAATGAACAGCGACTAAGCTACAAGGCGAATATAGCTGATTTAACGAAGCAGCTCTCTGTACTACGAAGGGAGGTGAGGCTTGGCGAGGGAATACTGGTACGTTCTGCGGACATGCAGACTACGCTAAGGCAAGAGCAAGAAGCAGGGCGAAAGGAGGAGCAGAAGAATGAGCACCGAAGCAGAGGCAGCCAATCAGGTCGTGAATATGAGTCTACGCAGCATCGAGGTGATGGCCAAAATTTCAGGAGAAGGCGCTAAGCACCTGGCTGTATATCTATTTGCAGCCCTGCAGGGGCAAAAGCGAACAAAGGGCAGCATTCGCTTGGAGAGTCTGCTGCGCAGCGGCAAGGAACTCAAGGTGTTTGCGGTCAGGAATGCGGATCTCGAAACCTTCTGTACGGAAGCAAAGCGGTATGGTGTATTGTACTGCGCGTTGCGTGACAAAAAAAATGTGGATGGCTTATGTGACATTATGGTTCGAGCGGAGGATGCTTCAAAAATCAATCGGATTGTAGAGCGATTTAAGCTGGCAACGGTAGACACAGCAAGCATTAAAAGTGAAATTGAGAAGTCGCGGGAAAGTGCCTCATCGCAGCAGGAGCAAGAGCTACGAGTAGAGGAGCACATCCATTCACAGGAAGCAGAGGCAACAGCGGCTTCAGACGAGTTGGAGAAGGTGAATACGGAGGATTTTTTGGACGAGCTGATGGGAAAGCCTCAAGCACCGGAGGAATCTCCCATTCAGGAAGAGCAGCCGGTGATGAAGGAGCCAAGCGTGGAGGAGAGGACCTTGGGGGAGAAGCCCTCCCATCCGTTAGAGCCTATCTCCGAACGCAGCGAGGCTACCGTAAAGGATACCCCTGATGCGCAGCCTGCAAAGGAGCCAGAACGAATCTCCATTCGACAGCTATTACGAGAAATTAGAGAAGAAAACCGTAAGGCCAATAAGGAGAAGCAGACGTTAGTGCATGAGGACCCACTACCCTCCAGAAAAAATCGCCAACCAGCAGGGAAGGCAAAAAGCACCAAGGGAAAGGGTGATGGAGGAAGAAAGCGAGGGAAGACGAAATGAGTGGGCTGGATGATTTATTCAGAGAAGAAGCATCCATTCCTACAACAACTGACCGTCACAATCAGGCCTTTAATAAAGAGGCATGGGTGCAAAAAAAGCAGGAGCTGCGGCAGTGGACGTATGACACCATAGATTCGACCTCGCTACACATTGCTCAAAGTGGTGAGGAATTTCAACAGTATTTGGATGTGCAGAGCCGTTTTGACCGCTACAGTGTGGCAAATACGTTGCTCATTTTGGCACAACGGCCAGAAGCAACTCGTATTGCTGATTTTGAAAGCTGGAAGGAACAGGGCGTCTTTATCCGCAGGAAGGAAACCGGTTTTTATATTCTGGAGCCAGGGGAGAGCTACAAGCGGGAGGATGGGAGTACCGCCATTAGCTATAATCCAAAGAGGATGTTTGATATTTCGCAGACCACAGCGCTTCAAAAACGGGAGCGGCACATGATGCCTGATGAACGAGCAAAAATTAAGGCACTAATTGAACGCGCGCCCGTTCCAATTACAATGAGCGACAGCTTGCCATCAGAGAAGCATGCGCTGTATCAACCAGATACAAGAAGTATTATGATTCGCCGCGGACTTGAAGCAGGCGATATTTTTCGTGCGCTAACACAGGAGCTTGCACATGCGGAGATGGATAAGGGCAACGGACAATACGCTCGTTCCGAAAGCAGCTTTCATGCGTATTGTGCGGCTTATATGCTGAGCAAGCAATTCGGATTTTCTACCAGCAGCTTTTCCTTTCAACGTGCACCTGATCTGCTAGGTAAAATGGAGCCGCAGCAATTGCGTGCAGAACTGACTTGCATGAAGGAAGCTGCGCAGCCCAGCATTGTCCGAATGAATCGCCAGCTCTCACAGCAGCAGCGACAAGCTAAGCGTTCGGAGCCTACTCGCTAGCTATAATCTTAAAACAGGAGGGAGTGCCTATGAAGGAGCAGCATGAACGGACGCTAAGCCTGGATCATTACGAGCATGGTATTGTGGTGCACGCACTGCATAGCTTACGTAATGATTTAATTGGTGAGAAGCGTCCAACAGATGCCGTCGATGATTTATTGTTAAAGGCCATTGAAGCCCCGTATCAAAAGCAGAAGCGATGGAAACGCCATGAAGCGCGATAGAGCCGTAAGGAGTAACCTATTACTCTTTGCGGCTTTTTTTGTTCCCGTCATTTGGCTGGCTTTACTGGCAGCACCAGCTTTGTCAGAGGGAGTGCTTGGTATCATTACACATTTAAATCAAGCTTTCCAGCGGCCCTTTCATATTCAATGGGTAGAGGATACACCGCGTAGCTTATTTATCTTTATCCTTTCCTATGGCTTGGGTGCGGGTATTTATTTAGCATCTCCTCGTAACTACCGCCGCCGGGAGGAGCATGGTAGCGCACGCTGGGGGAGGGCAAAAACAATCAATAGCAAATATCGCAGTAAGAAGTCAGAGCAAAACAAAATTTTAACTCAGCGTGTACGGATCGGCTTGGATGGGCGAAAGCATCGTCGTAATTTAAACGTGCTGGTAGTCGGAGGATCTGGTGCAGGGAAAACCCGATTTTATGCCAAGCCTAACGTCATGCAGACCGCTACCTCCTATGTCGTTCTTGATCCTAAAGGGGAGATTTTAAGGGACACAGGCCATCTGCTACAGACACAAGGCTATGACATTCGAGTGCTGGATTTGATTAATCCTCATCGCTCTCATGGCTACAATCCATTTGCCTATTTGCAGGATGACAAGGATGTACTGAAGCTGGTCACAAATTTGATTCGCAACACAACGCCCAAGGGCAGCAGCACCAATGATCCGTTTTGGGAACGCTCTGAAACGGCGCTGCTCGAAGCGCTCATTCTGTACCTGCTCTATGAAGCACCGCCAGAGGAGCAGAACTTTCCAATGGTAATGGAGATGATTGCAGCGGCAGAGGTGCGTGAGGAGGATGAAACCTATCAGAGTCCGCTTGATGAGCTATTTGAACGGCTGGAGATGCGTGACCCTGATCATCTAGCAGTGAAGCAGTATAACATCTTCAAGCTGGCTGCTGGAAAAACGGCAAAGTCGATTTTGATTGGACTTGGTGTACGGCTGGAAAAATTCAACCTGCATACGATAGCAGGTATGAGCTTGGTTGATGAATTGGGCTTATCCACGATTGGAACGAGAAAGACAGCGTTATTTGCTGTCATTCCTGACAACGATAGCAGCTTTAACTTTATTGTAGGCATGCTGTATACGCAGCTTTTCCAAGCCTTAATGTATGAGGCTGATTATCGTCATGGAGGCCGCCTGCCCACACATGTTCATTTTGTTATGGACGAATTTGCGAATGTTGCCTTGCCAGACGAATTTGATAAGCTTCTATCCACGATGCGCAGTCGGGAGATTTCCGTATCTATCATTTTGCAAAATCTGGCGCAGCTCAAGGCACTTTATAAGGATAGCTGGGAATCCATCGTAGGCAACTGCGATGTGTTTTTGTATTTAGGGGGAAATGAGCAGTCCACGCATAAATACGTGTCCGAGCTGCTTGGTAAGGAAACGATTGATACGAATACGTACGGTCAGAGTAAAGGACGCAGCGGGAGCTACTCCATTAATTATCAGCAATCGGGACGTGAGCTGCTCACTCCAGATGAGGTACGGCTGCTGGATAACCGCTATGCACTACTGTTCATCCGTGGGGAGTATCCAGTACAGGACGACAAATACGATTTATTGAAGCATCCAAATATTCTCTATACAGCAGATGGAGAACAGCCACCCTTTAAACACGGAGGCACAGAGCATGCAAGGGATTGGCGCTCTATCACGCTGCATGAGGATGGAGAGTACGAGCTGCTTTCCGAGGAGGAAGTGGAGGCAAGTCTAGTAGACCAGGGAGGTAGAATGGCATGAAGGGAAACACGAAACGCAAGTGGCTGTTAGGACTATACATCTTCACTATACTTAGTGCGGTTTTTTCATCTGTTGCCTATGCAGCAGGTGATCCTATGTCCGCCGTTAATAATTTATCCAATTTCATTTTTGGCCTAATTAGGGCGATTGGCATGATTATTTTAGGCTTTGGTGTGGTGCAGGTGGGACTATCCTTTAAGTCACATGATCCGTCACAGCGAGCTAACGGATTTTTGACCTTGGCTGGGGGAATTATCATTACCTTCACCAAGGAAATTCTGAATATTATCACTGGATAACCAGCTTAAAAGAAGGGGCAGGCCTTATATGCTTGCCCCTTTGCTTCTGGAAGGGAGGCAGCCTGTGTCTAAAAATAGCTGGATTGCTGAAAATTTAGAAAATGCTTTAGAAACCTGGAATGACAAAATGACAGAGATTTGGACGCTGGTCACTCAATCCCCTGCGGAGTTTAAAGGAGGGAGCGTTTGGCACGTCATTCTGGATATTCATGGTGGACTGCAGGCCACAGGCTTAGCCCTGCTTGTGTTGTTTTTTGTCATTGGTGTAGTGAAAACGACAGGCAGCTTTGCTGAGGTGAAAAAGCCAGAGGTGGCCGTTAAGCTGTTTATTCGCTTTATTCTGGCAAAGGCGGTGGTTACCTATGGACTAGAGCTTATGCTGACGCTATTTACCATTGTTCAGGGTATCATCTCGACCATGATGGCTCGTTCAGGCTTTGGTTCCGCGACTTCATCTGCGTTACCCAGTACAATAGCTCAAGCCATTGAAGAGGTGGGATTTTGGCAAAGCATACCTCTATGGATTGTTACACTGCTAGGTAGCCTGTTTATTACAGTGCTGTCCTTCATTATGATTTTATCCGTATATGGACGCTTTTTTCGCATTTATTTGTATACTGCCATTGCACCAGTCCCGCTTTCTTCCTTTGCAGGGGAGCCAAGTCAATCTATTGGAAAATCCTTTTTAAAGGGATATGCTGCGGTGTGCTTGGAGGGAGCCATCATCGTACTAGCTTGTATCATCTTTACAGCCTTTGCTGCTGCGCCTCCAGCAGTGGAGGAAGGTGCCGGGGCTATCACAATGGTATGGACTTATATTGGGGAGCTAATCTTTAACATGCTGGTGCTTGTAGGGATGATAAAGATGGCTGATCGTATTGTGAGGGAAATGATGGGGCTTTAGATGACACAATTAAGATCATTTTACTGCATTTAGAAACAGCTTCAAAAGTGCCAAAGCATCTTTGCGTTGCTTTTCTGTGCAGTTTTGGAGTGCTGCCATAATTAACTCAGACTCATCACTCATTGAAGAGGCTTCATTATCCAATAGCAATTCATTAGGAGAAATTTTGAGCAGATGGCATATGCTGAGCATCGTTTCAATGGACATGCCAACCTTTCCGCGCTCAATATCTCCACAGAACCGCGGTACTCGTTTAATATACTCAGCCATCTGTTCACGCGAAATTTCCAGAGCATCCCGCTGCTTGCGAATGCGCTTACCTACCTTCTTTTTGTCGTAAACAATCATCACAGTGTCCTCTTTTCAATTAAAGTATCTTTATAACTCTTATTATGTAGGAGTACACAATTGACTTAAACGAGTCTTAAAACTACCATTAAGGTAGTTTTTAAATATACATTATGTTCATCTTTTCTACTTTTCATAACTGGAGTGGAGGTCGAGGATGTGAATGAATTGTTGGAAAAAATGGAGGAGGAGCGACGTAAGCTAAACGTATTAGGACAAAATGCAATAGAACAGTTTATTCTTTTGTCTCAAAGTCCAGAAGTTCAGGAGCAAAGTCGCAAGTTAGATGAATTACTGGCCCTCTACCAGAATATGAAGGCCAAGCGAACTGAGCAGATGCTATAAAAGAAAGGTAGGAGGAAGCGGGGCGATGGGATTTCCACCGTGGTTTCGACAAGCGATTCAAGGGAGAATGGATGAGGTTTCTGCGAGAATTGAGCACGATCCTGAATTAAGCTTTATTCGTGAGCAAGCAGATAAAGCTTTTGAAGCGTTGTTTGCGGGAAAGGATATTGGACGTATGCCGGAGTTCTCTGAATGGGAGGACTGGCATCACCACAAGTATGGCATTATAAATGAACGATTGTATCTACAGGGGCTGAAGGATGGTATTCAGTTAGCTGCCACGCTGCTGTGTCATTCCATTGGGTTTGATGAAGGCGAGGGACTTAGCCATTCAGAGGAAAGGAAAAACAGTGAGTAATGAGTAGCTAATGGGGAGTGATGAAGGTGGAGGTAAAGATTAACCGGGAAATCCGGGAATATACGGAAAGCTTATTTTTTGGACTGTCCTTGCGGCAGTTCTTTTTTTCTATTCTGGCTGTTGGTGTAGCGATTGCTTTGTATTTTGGCTTGCGTACCCAATTTGGCATTGAAACATTAAGCTGGATGTGTGTGCTAGGTGCTGCGCCATGCGCGGCATTGGGCTTTATTAGGTATCATGGCATGACAGCAGAGCAGCTATTATGGGCGTATGTAAAGTCCGAATTTCTTATGCCGCGGCGCTTAGTTTTTTATTCCACAAATACCTACTATGAGGCGCTACAGGAAACGATTCAAAAGTATGAAAAAGAAGGAATGAAGCACTATGATTAAAACGCTAAGTCGCATTCTGAAGCAGGATAAGGAAAGGTTCGTTATACCTAAAGGTATTCAACAGGTAATCCCGATTCGTGCCATCTGGCAAGACGGGATTTTTTTTGTTGGCAACAAGTTTTCTAAATCCTATCGCTTTGAGGATATTAACTATGCCGTGGCATCTAGGGAGGATAAGGAGGAGATGTTCTTATCCTATTCAGAGCTGCTTAATTCCTTTGACAGCGGAGCAACAACCAAAATAACGATTCACAACCGCCGCTTGAACCAGGCTGATTTTGAAGGCTCTATGCTTATTCCATTGCGAGAAGATCCACTTGATCTATATCGGAAGGAATATAATCAAATGCTGATGGACAAGGCCGTTGGAGCACACGGAACGGTTCAGGAAAAATATATAACCATCTCCATCGCCAAGAAAAGTGTAGAGGAGGCGCGGCAATATTTCTCTAGGGTTACGACTGAGCTATCTGCTCATTTTGCTCGACTTGGATCACGCTGCATCGAGCTAGATGCGGCAGATCGGCTGCGGATATTTCATGACTTTTACCGAACGAATGAAGAAGCAAGCTTCCGATTTAGCTTGCCTGAAACGATGAGAAAGGGACATGACTTTAAGGATTACATCTGCCCCGATACGTTAGAGTTTGAGAGTGATCATTTTCGCATGGGGGGGCTGTACGGGCGGGTCATCTTCCTTCGTGAGTATGCTAGCTATATTAAAGACAGTATGGTATCCGAGCTATGTGATTTAAATCGGAATTTGTTCCTATCCCTGGACATCATTCCAATTCCGACAGATGAAGCAGTTCGTGAGGTGGAAAATCGTCTGTTGGGCGTGGAAACCAACATTACCAATTGGCAGCGTAGACAAAACAAGCACAATAACTTTTCTGCTGTCGTGCCTTATGATATGGAGCAGCAGCGCAAGCAGAGTAAGGAATTCCTGGATGATCTGACTACACGCGACCAGCGCATGATGTTTGGTCTGCTGACGATGGTGCATGTTGCTGAAAGCAAAGAGCAGCTTGATAGTGATACAGAGGCGCTATTGACAACAGCGCGTAAGCACCTGTGCCAATTCTCCACGCTGAGCTATCAGCAAATGGATGGACTGAATACTGCATTGCCCTTTGGAGTAAGAAAGGTGCATGCGCTGAGAACGTTGACTACGGAAAGCACGGCAGTGTTCATCCCCTTTCGGGCGCAGGAGGTCATCCACCCCGAGGGCATTTACTATGGGCAAAATGTAATTAGTAAGAACATGCTCATTGCCAATCGAAAGCAGTTATTGAATGGAAACAGCTTCATTTTAGGTGTATCCGGTTCAGGAAAAAGCTTTACTGCCAAGCGTGAAATTGTCAATCAGGTGCTGGCTACAGATGATGATGTCATTCTCATTGATCCGGAACGCGAATATTCGGCACTTGTTGAGGCGTTGGGGGGAGAAACGATTCATATTTCAGCAACCTCGCCTAACCATATTAATGCGATGGATATGAACCGTCACTATGGAGATGGAGCCAATCCAATTATTTTAAAATCAGAGTTTGTACTTTCCTTATGCGAGCAGCTAATGGGAGGGCATCATTTGGGTGCAAAGGAAAAATCGTTGATTGATCGTTGCACAGCCAGCGTATACCGAAGGTTCCTGCAAAACAATTACAAGGGAGATCCACCTACTCTGCAGGATTTTAGAGCAGAGCTGCTCAAGCAATCCGAGCCAGAGGCTCAGGATATTGCATTGGCCATTGAGTTGTTTACTGCTGGCAGCTTGAATACCTTTGCAAAACCAACCAATGTAAATGTGAACAATCGCCTCATTTGCTATGACATCCTGGATTTAGGAAAGCAGCTACTGCCAATCGGGATGCTCGTGGTGTTGGATAGCATTCTTAATCGAATTACGCAAAATCGGGCAAAAGGGAGGAACACCTTCATCTTCATAGATGAAATCTATCTGCTGTTCCAGCATGAATATAGCGCCAATTTTCTGTTTACGCTCTGGAAGCGAGTCAGAAAATATGGCGCTTTTTGTACGGGAATTACGCAAAATGTGGACGACTTACTGCAAAGCCACACAGCTCGGACAATGCTGGCTAACAGTGAGTTTATTGTGATGCTGAATCAGGCAAGCACGGATAGAAGGGAATTGGCAGAGCTTTTGAATATTTCTGATCTGCAATTGTCCTACATTACTAATGTAGATGCCGGGAACGGTCTACTGAAGGTCGGCAGCTCATTAGTGCCATTTACAGATAAGTTTCCACGACATACCAGGCTGTATAGCTTAATGACGACCAAGCCAGGGGAGTAGAAGTCCAATTATAAGTAGGCGGCTATCCATATAACGCTGGATAGCCGCCTTAATTCGTATCGTTTTTCATTTGGTTAACTACAATACCTCTTGTAGCAGGTGCTTGATTTTCTTCCTCAGCCTATGTATCCGACTGGTAACTGCTGTATTGGACAGGCTATATTTTGCACTCAATTCAAGAATGGACAAGTGCTGCTTGAAGTAGTCCTCATATAATTCTTGTTCACGAGAATTGAGCTTACTCAAAAGCTCCTCAACCAATTTGCTTAGGTTAGTCGAGGAAAACAGGACCTCATCTAAAAACGGACAGCGACAAGCTAGCATGTCGGCTACATCGCAGTGAAGGCCAATCTCATATTTTTGCTGGATATAGCACTTTCGAAAAACATTGTTTACCTGATTACGGGAGGTTTTATAAAGCCAGCCTTCAATATTTGGATGTTTTTTAAGCTTGTTCGCTTGCTGCCCTGCATGCAGGAAGGTATTTTGCACGCATTCCTCAGTTGCATCAGTGTAATGTCCTTTCAGAAGTCTTTTGCAAAATAAACGGATTCGGCCGGCATGACCTCGATAGATTTCCTCTAAAAATTCCCCGTTGGTTTTTAAGCTGTACATGTGCTGCTCCTCCTCTCGGCTAGTGCTGATAAAGTTACCGCTACTAAAGGTAAAGAGTTGGTTCAATACTCCTATATTTTACCATGAGCATGAAAATTGAGTTTTTATAATTTACAAAATTCGTGTTAGTACGACTAAAAACAGGAAAATATTCCTGGTTGCGTGATTTATAGTAGTTCGAGCGACATATAACCATATAGGGATTATTGTCTAAAAATGTAGTTATTTTGAATTTGGTTTGGAGGCTGTATAGATTGAAGGGTTCTAAGCAGGATTTTCACTTACGAGTGGTGACACCTGAATAACTGAACATGAAGCTTTCTTCTCACAGGGTGTCGCTATGTGAGCGGGAGTTGATATTTTGTGGTCGAGTGCCGTTAATATCAAATCACGTGCAGCTTGTGCTGCAAAGAAGCTGGTAGCGCAGATCAGTTTTGCTGTATACGCTACTCTATTATCCTTGTGTCAATTTCTGATTATTACTATCCATGTGGACTCTAACAGCATTTTGCTTTGGAGTCCTTTTTATTCCACCAGTGGATTTTTGAAGCATGGGACAGGCTGTCGTTCTCCTCCTCTGTTTTGGTTTGCACCTAAAACCAAAAAACGGAGGTAAGAACGATGAAAATAAATTTGAGAGACTTATATTCCTTTTATACAACAGATGTATGGGTAGAGGTGGATAAAGAAATTGTTGAGGAAATGCATCGCTTTGATAATCTTGATAGCGCATACAGATTGCGTGCATATCGTCATCGTGCTTATTATTCACTGGATGCTAACGATGGCATAGAGCATCAAGCATTATTTCAAATATGTTCTTCTGAGATGGAATTCGAGGAGGCTTGGCTTCGGCAGGAGATTTATAAGGCCATGAGCCAGTTGTCAAAAAAGAGCTTCAGACGCATTTATGCTCATTATTTCTTAGGATTAAGCAAGGTTGCTATTGCTCAGATAGAAAAGGTGGACGAGCGTGCGGTTCGTAAGTCTATAAGCAGTGGTCTGAAAAAGCTGTCTCGTTTGCTTGATAAAATACTGGACTAAGCAATGGGTCCGATTTATCCATAAAAATGATGGGATTGTTAGAAGATTGTTTCGCTGCAGCGGCTGGTGCTAGTGACCAGTCGCTGTATGCTATGAAGGGAGCCATTTAATATGCAGCCAAAAATGTTTCGAGATGAGGAGCACGAACGCTTTTATTATGAGTCGCTACGAAGGGCGAATTGTACAGATGCCTATCATCGAGCCGTTTTTTATGTGTTAGGGATATCATGGGAAACGAGAAGCCATGCGAATGAGTTATTTGATTATTCAAATGACAGCATCAAGCCTACAGGCCTTAGCGCTGCATGGCAGACCAGTAGCACAATTCGAACAAGCCGTTTAGCTTTTAATTTGTGGAACGGCTGGACTGAGGATGGCAAGGAGCGTTACTCCACCCCACACGAGCTATTTGACTGTAGCTACGGCTCTTACTTCTTTGAGGCTATTCGCTTGCGTTACCCTGAATACTGTAGAGAGCATGAACGTACTACCAGAAGCATTGAAAATCGCACTCGCTAAATAATTAAGTGGAGGTGGTGGTATGAAGGATATAAAAACAAGGATTACGCATAAAAGTGTAAAAAAGCTGGAGAGACATGTACAGTTACTTGATAAAACACGAGCATCTATAGTTCAACTCAAGCTGAAGGATAACGATGAGTCAGATGCACGTTCTCCTGTTGAATATGCTAAAGGGAGATCGAGTGATGCCTTACAGCGCTCATTCAGAATTGGTAGACATTTAATCAGACCTATTTTAAAAAGAGCGTCTCAAAAGATGAGGATTGAGCACGCACCTTCATTGATAAATAACAAGCGAAATGTAAGCTTGAACAGGCAGGAACAGAGTAAAACAGGAATAAAAGCAAGGAGGAAGGCATCAAAGCAGCCTAGTTTAAATGGTAGAGAAACAAGAACAACTCAACTTCCACGTAGTATGAGGCAAATTAAAGCATCAGTAAGTAATACTAGGTATCGGGGCGTTCAATATACCTTGCTAGTGCCTAGACAGGCCTTGAACGTGGGCTTGTCAGATAGAGTTGTAAGAAACCAGGGTGATTTAAAGGGCCGGGCTAATGCTCGGCTTTTGTATATTGGGAGGGTATCTAAAACGAAATTGCAGTCTATTAAGCAGCAGAAAGGCAGCAGAATACAGGCGGAAGCTAAAAAGCAGTCTCCTGCTCAATCAATGAATCCCTCTTATTTGAGGCGACAGTCTAGCCTTGAGAAACAATCCGGTAATGTTGAAAGGAAGTTCTTCCGTACGCAGTCATCATTTCAATTTGCTAAGAAGCCAAAGCATTCTCGGCTGGTCAGCCATTCTGTTACTACCAAAGGACAAAAAATAATCAAAACCTTATCCAAGCAAACAAGGCTGGGGACGTCCAACAGACCAAAAAGCAGTATGGATGCTTCGGTTCGTAAAAAGGTTGGCATAGAGCAGGCTAAGAAAGCGATTCACCAGGCAGCGTTAGCTCGAAGAAATATACAAAGAATACAAGCCATGACCCGATTTAATCTGCGTATCATTCGTATCGTAGTAAAGGCTGCCGCTGTGGCAGTGAAGGGAATCATGGCTTTATTAGGAGTGAGTGGCTCAGTCATTATGCTGATGTGCATCGTATTAGCGGTTGCTTCTCTTATAGCATCCCCCTTTGGCATTTTCTTTTCTGACGAAAATACGGAGCAGGATGTAAAGCCCTTGTCTGCGATTGTCCAAGAAATGAATTCTGCATTTGTTGATAGACTAGAGGAGATTAGACAAAATGCAGGTACTGTTGATCGTGAGGAGATAAATTATATTGGTGGTGCAGATAATACTCGTGTAGATAACTGGAGTGATGTCATTGCAGTCTTTGCAGTGAAGACGGCGCTGGACACTGAGGGTGGAATGGATGTGGTCACCATTGATGCGACGCGTGAGGAAATGATTCGCTCCGTCTTTTGGGATATGAACATAATTGAATACGATTTAGAAAAGATAAAGCATGAGGAAACAATAGCGGTAGAGCAGGAGGATGGTGGATTAGAAAATAGGACGGTGACAACGTATGAAACGGTTCTCCATATTACGATTACTAGCCGGACAGCCGAGGAGCAAGCAGGGGATTATAGATTTACAAACAATCAACATTCACTAATGGAGGAGATGCTATCAGAGGAATTTAGGCCTCTTATGTTTGCTCTTTTAGGCAAGGACAGTGATACAGGCTTATCACAGGAGCAGCTTGATCTGGTTTATCGAGATTTGCCAGAGGGAGCACATGGGGCTGAGGCGGTTAAGCTAGCATTAACTCGTTTAGGTGATCCGTATAGCCAGCCTAAGGCTGGGATGGGGCGCTACACAGATTGTAGCTACCTGGTACAGTGGGCTTATAAGCAGTTAAATATTCAGTTGCCACGCACCGCGGCAGAACAGGCACGTTATATAGTAGATAACAATCTCGCAATCCAAAATGAGCATTTAGCTCCTGGAGATTTGGTGTTTTGGAGCTATGAACGCAATGGTCGTTTTATGGACATTACGCATGTCGGCATTTATGCAGGCAATGGGAAAGTCGTCGATGCTTCCTCCAGCCGCGGACAGGTGGTATATCGGAATTTGTTTGATGGGGATAAGCAGGTGATGTATGGGCGGGTGGCTTAAGCCGCCCTTCTGGGGGATATTAATTTATAAAAAGAATATTGTACAGTATGATTGTCTGATTGGAAACATGAAAAATGGAGGAATCCTCCAATTTATGTCGAATTCTAGTTCTGTAAGTAAATAAGGAATCTATTTAGAAATAGTAAGGTGTGATTTGGTTGGAGTGGGCACTAGATATAAATAAGGAACATGTTCACGCCTCTTCGTCCGACGCAATAAGAGGCAAAATTTATGTATGCCCTAGATGCAAAAAAGATACTCTTCTGAAAAAGGGAACTAAAAGAGTTCCTCATTTTGCTCATGTCTCTCGACAAACTAATAATAATTGTGAATTATACATACCACCAGCAATCTATTCGACAAAAACAGAAGGCAAAACAGCAATAGATGCCCTAAATGAATATTCACTAGATATCTATTTAAATATAGAAAAAGATAATTGGTCTCTTGAAATAAAGATATTCTCCGCAATAGGGCAATACGAAGGGAATACATTTGTTAAACTTCCATTTGCTTGGGAAGGAGAGAGGAAGATCCCACTATCCTCTATACGGACAAATGGGAAAAAAATTCGCGTTAAATTACAAGCAGAAGAATATAAAATAATAGTTAATGGTATCGTTCGAAATGAGTGGAAAATGAAAATAGAATCACCAGTTAAAGGATTAGATGAATTTAAACCTACGGTTTTTTATTACTCTCGATTGGGAGGTAGAAGACTAAAAGAAAGTGCTTCTCTTCAATGGGGGGAGAGATACGTTCTAGTATGGGACGATTTTGAAAACAGAATGTCTCACAGGTTTCCACCCATGCTTGCCATCCGAAAACTACAGAGCCAGGATAACTGGTCATGTATGATTATAGAATTACCTAATTCATATGATAAATTGGTAGAGAAATGGATTAACCAGCTACTTAATCGTAGTGTAACTTTTACTTTGCCCGAAATAAGGTTGGTAACGCCAGTTTTAACAAAAGTAATTAATGATGGAAGATTCGAAATCTCTCCATCAGGTAAAGTTGTTATTGGAGTGACGGGAACAGAAGGAGCAAAAAAATGGTCAACTATTCACGTTTATAATATTGATAAAGAATTAGAGGTGCAGCATTTAGGGAATGGGCAGGTTCCAATATTATTACTATTAGGAAAGTTGCCTCTTGGAAGAACAGATATTTGGTTAGATGATAATAGAGAAAATGCTCTAAGATTAATATGCCAAGACGCCGTCGATTTATTTCCCACAATAAATGGTGTTTGTTTTCGTGCAGTCAATTTTGTAGGTGTTGAAGAAAAATGTAATTTGCATTCTATAGCGGCTAAAGAGTTTTTTAGAAAAATTCAAGATAATAAGTTAACGTTGACTGACATACAGTTTCCGATGGGTATTAATATTACCGTGAATTTATTGGGAAGTCGATCTAATCATTGGAGTTTAGACACTGAGAGTACTACTGAGGTTGTTTCAATTCTAAATAATTTACTGCGAAAAGATGAGCATATTCGAATTGATGCATGTGGTCTTGGTAGCATAGAAATAATGCCTAAATCTCTATCTAATGCTAATAAGCTTACAATGAGTACTAGATGGCGTGAGCAAATGAAATGGATGTTAGTAACTCTACAAACGATAAATCATAAGGAGGTTACCTTTAGAAACGACGTTATTAATAAGGTCGATTTGTTCCAAATCCATAATTTGAGTAAAAAGGATCAAGGTTTAATATTGGAGTTTGCTAAAGTACGTTTTATTCCTAAATCAATGTTTCAATACGCTAATGCAATTATAGATGAATACAGAAGATTAATTTCTGTGAAAAAATTTAGAACATAGGTTAGGTGAAGTGCAATTATGAGTTTTATTGATTACCCTGAAGAAAGAAAAGTAATAATTAGGGATTACTCTTTCGATGAATTTAAGGCTTTTTTTGATTTAATCCCGACAGGAATGTTAGCAAACTCAATCAAGGTATTACCTAAAATTAATGGTTTTAGAACCGGAAAAGATACTGAAATTAAGCTTAAAGTTTTTTTAGGAAGAATTGATCGTTGGGATCAGAAAGAGTGGAGATTGTTTTCGAGAATATGGATATTATGGGCGGAGTCACAGGAGAGCTTGATGAATTTAATAAATCATCAAGATATTAAAACTACAGTTGAAAAAATGTTGAGTAGCCAAAGTGAGAAAATACGAATAATGAACATTCTTGTTCAAGGTGAAATATCACAGAGTATCATTAGTCAGTGGTTGAAGTTCGGACCATTTAATATAGACATGGATATATTATGGCTAGTATCTTTAGCTCCTTCAGCTACGTTGAAAAGATTAGAAGAGCGGCTTGAAACTTTAGAGAGACAGAATTACGATTTACAACAAAAATTATTTGAAAAACAATCGGAAACTATTGAAGAGAATCTATCTACATTAGCTAGTGATTTTTTAAACATTAAACAAGCAGTTTCTTTATTGGACAAAGAAACTGCTAAGGCTGCGAGGAAAGCTCAACAGATTGAACATGAAACCTTAACGTTAACCAGTCATGTGAATAAGTTATCCAAGTATGAGTCTATTTCTTCAGATGCATATAAGAAACTAGTAGAACAAATAGCGTCTTTAAATCAAACAAGTAAGGACTTAGAACTAAATTATAATATGCTTGCTTCCGACCAATTAAGACTAGAAGATCATTTGAATCAAATAGATATGAATGAAATTGAAACAAGTATAGGACGAATCAAAAAATTAGATCAAACGGCAGCAACTGCGGAAGTATATCAAATTTACGAAAGTACTATTAAGTTCGAGTCAGAACCGATTCAACTGATCAGTTTAGAACAAGCCCTTACTCATTTGAAAAATAATTTGAACAGTTTAGGTATAAAGCTAGCCGATGCAAAATCTATTTCTTTTGAGGTTCTTTCGGCAGTTCTTTCCAATCAATTAGTAATGTTTAGTGGATCGATGGCTATGTTTGTAGCAGAATATTGTGCAGCTAGTTTATGCGGACATACAGCAAAAATAATCAATGTTCCATTTGGTAAAATAGATGATCTTGTTTCATACGAACGAATTGATCAGTGGATTAATCAAGCCAAATCTTATGGATGCCCAATTGCTATTATTTTTGAAGGATTAAATCGCTCATCTTTTGAAGTCTATGGAGCTAGTTTAAAAAAATTCATTGCTAAACGTATAGTTATGCTGAAAAGTGAGGACATCCCGATTGTATTTATGGGAACTATTGTTACTGGCCCTTCCGTATTGAATTTAGGGAAGGAAATTTTGGAAATTGGACCAGTGTTTAATACAGATCATATTGGATGGAACTATAAGAATATTACTCCATATACTACTGGTGTTATTGACTCCAGCATACTGACGAGGCAAGGAATCGAAATTATTGACCATCTGGAAATAGAGGATTTATTACCTAAGGGAATAGTTGAACATGGTAGTATTTTATGGAGAAAGACAATAGCAGCTACTTATAAAACGATGATCCAATTAGATTCATCATTTGATTTTTCTTCTGTAAATTTTGGTTGGTTAATTCCTACAACGTCCTTGTATTTTTCGGATCATATGGAACAATTGTTTGATGAAATAGAATTGGATGAGAGATGCAAGGCACTCATAAATTACATGAAATTGGAAATTCAATAGTTATGGAGCATGCAAAAGTATTGAATCAGAAAGAACTAGTAGAGTTGCTTTTAAATGATAAGATTTTTTCACTTCCAGAGAATATTGAATATCAGAGAGAACTGCTCATAGCGGAATATTGGAGAATTCTCCTCTATGATCTAACTTTTGAAAAAAATTTAGAATATATTGATAATATCGTGGAGCCGGTTCGTATTCGTAAACGACTGTTACTCCAATATCTCGATACTATTTGGCCAGAGTTAAGGGATGAAGAATCACAAAATATTATTTCTTCTGTTTGTAGCAGGCTAGATCAAGTTGGTGATATGGTTCGTTTACCTAATGGATTTTTTCTGGCTACTCCACTAAGACTCATTAAAGTCCCGATTAGCAAGTATTCAATTATAGTAGGTGGTGTTTCAACCGAAGTAGTGCAATTTTTGTTGCCTGAAGCAAAGATTGCGGGATACGGGCGTATAATTGAGAATGATAAAATACCTGATGCTGTTAAAAGCAATCAAAATTGGTGGCAAGATTATACGAATTGGATAGGCTGGAAGCCTGATGATATAGAGAATTGGGTTAAAAAGCAAATGAGTCAGTTATTTTCATTAGGAAGTCAGAGTATTCAAAACTTTGAAGAGTTTGAAGTTTTTAATTCTTTCAAAGAAAGAAAAAATAAAAATCGAACTCTTTGGCTAAATCCAAGTTCTATTTTAACTGAAGGAGCATCAGGTGTTTTCTTATGTAAAACAAATGACTCCAACAGGCGTTACTTTCTTGGAGAGTTTAACAAAGGATTTTTAATTAAAGAATTATCAATTACGGATAAACAAACTCAACTATGGCTGATGCTTGGTTTGCGTTTATATAATAGACACTTTCCCGTGGCACGTTGGAATAATAATTACCTGAGGGTAATTCCCCAACTTCCCAGTGCAATTGAGCGTCATATCCTAGTATTTTCGTTGAAACAAAATGCTTATGAATATTATGTATATGAGCAGTTTCACGACGATGTTGTAGAATTACTCAATGCTTACGGTTATCAGTTTTCAATCAGGAGGACTAAAGATGAATGAAACATACGGTGCTTTTAAAATTTCCAATGTTCTTCATGATACATTAAGATCCTATCTTGAGTCAGCGTATCATATAAAAAATAACAGTTTAATCAGAGAGAGGGTTCAATTACTAAATCAACTTGGTCAAATAAGCCAGGAACCTTATATTGAAGCAACACCAAGCTATAAAATGGGAGCTTCTTATGATACTCTAGATATCCCTGATTCAGCTAAACAAATTTTAATGAACGTTGCTAAATTAAGCAATCCTGGAGTGGGTGTCTTTCCTAAACCTTATACACATCAGGCTAAGGCACTTGAGTCTTTTTTAGGTGATGATAAAGATATAATAGTTGCGACAGGAACAGGATCTGGGAAAACAGAAAGCTTTTTGATGCCCATTTTAGCATCCTTAGCCATTGAGGCAAAGGAACGAACAAATGTGTCTTCTATGCGAGGATGTCGTGCAATTTTATTGTATCCTATGAATGCTCTTGTAAATGATCAATTAGGCAGAATAAGAAGATTATTTGGTGATGAACGAGTAGCTTCATTTTTGCAAAAAGGGAGATCAAGGAATATTCAGTTTGGTTCATATACCTCAAAAACTCCATATCCAGGGGTCCCTAAATCCGGTAAAACGACAGCACATATAGAAAAAATGTTTGAAAATTTTTACTTGAAGTATGCTGGAGATGCGGAGAAAGTAAAGGAATTACAGTCTAAAGGAAAATGGCCCAGCAAAGATTTAGTTCAATTTTATGCAAAGAATAAAGAACAAATTGATACATTTAAAACAGGAAAAAAACAAGGTAAAAGGAGAGTATCAAAAAATTGGAATTTACGTTTAAAAACACAACCAAATGATAGGGAACTATTAACAAGACATGAAATGCAAGAGTTGTGTCCTGATATCTTAATTACCAACTATTCAATGTTAGAGTATATGCTAATGCGTCCAATTGAAAGGAAAATATTTGAAGACACTAAGAAATGGCTTGAAGCTGATCCAAGCAATAAATTAATCCTAGTTTTGGATGAGGCGCATATGTACCGTGGTACTGGTGGAGCAGAAGTTGCTTTTCTAATAAGACGATTAATGGCCAGACTAGGCATAGATCGTAGTAGAATGAAATGTATACTTACAAGTGCAAGCTTGGGAAAAAGTGAAGAGGATGAACGAGCGATCATAGATTTTGCTGGAGAATTAACAGGAGTCACTAGCAATTATCCAAGAAAATTTCAACTGATAACAGGAGATCTTGAATCACGAGCAGGATGGAGTAAAGGAACTACAGGACAGTCGGATATACTTTCAAATGTTGATCTATTCAGTATTCAAAATGGCTTAACTAATCCACAAACTGCAATCAATGAATTTAATTCTATAGCAAGTAAGTTAAAATGGAAAATATTTAAAGGTGTTGATTTTAGTGGATTTATGAACCATCTCTTTTTTCAATTGACAGGTTGGGGACCGGCGGAACAAATGATTAACGTCTTGAGTGGGAATGCACTTCCATTAGCGGAATTAACAAAAAAAATATTTCCAGATTCAGATGAGCAAACAGCTCAAAAAGCAGTTGAAGCTCTGTTAGCGTTGGGAGCCTTGGCAAGAAGAGAGATAGATAATAAAGTATTTTTGCCTACCAGGCTCCACCTTTTTTTTAGAGGAATACCTGGTCTATATGCATGCACAAATCAACAATGTGAGTGTCGGTTGGATAAAACAGATCCCAATCCAATTCTGGGAAGACTGCATGCGGTTCCAATGTTAAATTGTACATGTCAAAAAAAAGCTAGAGTGTACGAATTGTTAACTCATAGAGATTGTGGCGCAGCCTTTATAGTAGGCTACACACATGGGGAGCATGGTGATTTTTTACTTCATGAGCCGACTAATATAACAGGAGTCAATGATGAGGTTGAAGATCGTCTTTATAAGATTCAATTATTAGTAGATGGTGAACCAAATGAAAGAGCTATGGAACATAGTGTTCCTGCTTGGCTGGATATCAGTTCAGGAAAACTTTTTGATAAGGAACCCACTAAATTAGAAGGCTTTATTAAGGTTTTTAAGCCTATTGGTAATACTACTGAGGGAAGAGTATTCAATAGTTGTCCAATTTGCTTGAAAAAGTGGAAAAAAAATAAAAGTAAGATTATGAATCTCTCTACTAAGGGGGAAGCACCTTTTGCCAATCTTGTAAAAGCTCAATTGTTCAATCAACCTGCACAACGTATTGAAAATAATGAATATCCAAATGGTGGTAGAAAAGTATTGCTATTTTCTGATGGTAGGCAAAAGGCAGCGCGTTTAGCTAGAGATATTCCAAGAGAGGTCGAATGGGATACATTTAGGCAAGCTATTGTTTTAGCTGCTGTTCGCTATAAAGCAGTCTGTAATAGAGATCCGAAAATAAATGATGCTTTGTATGTTGCTTTTGTATCAATAGTTTCTGAATTCAATCTTCAATTTTTTGATGGAGATGATAGAAAAGCATTATTATCAGATGTTCGTGAGTTTAAAGATGGATACTCTGGCTCATTAAAGGAGGCCATAGAAGAGCAATGGGATGTTAGACCCTCATCTAGTTATCATAAAGCAATATTGAGGCAATTATGTAATAGAGAGTACTCTTTACGAGCAGCCACTGTTGGTTATTTAAAACCTACTAAATCAGCTCTAAAGAGAATACAAAATGAAATTTCGATAGTAACTAGTAAAATGGATACTCTTCAAGTTGAAGCGCTAATTAACTATTTTATTGAAGAAATTCTGGATGATTATGCATTTGAATTAGAAACTAGGATATCTTCCTCAGTACGTAGGAAAGCAGCAGGATATTCACAAAATTCGTGGACAAGCTCGGGTAAAATTGGAGAAAACCAGAAATTTATATTGGAAAACTATTTTAACATTTCTTTAGATGAAATAACCAGTATTCAAGAGATACTGAGAAAAAGACTTTGCCATAAAGTTGGCGATGCTTTTGTTATTAATAGTAACGAAGTTGTATTAAACATTGATATTGAGTCAGATTGGTATAAGTGTGATAGCTGTACATTCCTTTCTCCAGTAAAGATTGGAGATTATTGTGTTAATTGTGGAAGTAAAGAAATAAGTTCTCTAGATCCAGAAAATCATGAATATATAAAGGCACGAAAAGGATTCTTGCGAAATCCAGTTGTAATGTCAGTTATCGGTAAGGATAGGCCAAAGCATGTAACTGCTGAAGAACATACAGCACAGCTTTCTCACAAAGATGCTGGAGAAATATTTGCCTCGAACGAAATGTATGAACTTCGTTTTCAGGATGTTAAGCTAGAACAAGATGAGCTAGAAGGGGATTCAATAGATATATTGAGTTGTACCACTACAATGGAGGTTGGGATTGATATTGGTTCGCTAGTTGCGGTTGGACTAAGAAACGTTCCCCCTCAGCGTGAAAACTATCAACAAAGAGCCGGTAGAGCAGGACGTCGGGGATCATCACTTTCCACTGTTATTACCTATGCTGAAGGGGCTCCCCATGATAGTTTTTATTTTCAAAATCCTGATAGAATTGTCTCTGGAGCTCCTAGGTTGCCAATGATAAAAATTAACAATATAAAAATTGCTAAAAGACATGTATTTGCCTTTTTATTTCAAACCTTCTTTCATGAGATGATTGACAAGGATGAATTGCATATAGATCGTGATAAAAACCTATTTGCAGCCCTTGGGTCTGTCACAGATTTTTTTAATGAAGAGTCCAATAGTAATTTTAGAAAGGTAAGATTTATTGAATGGATTGAAAAAGAAAAGTCAATTTTAGTGAAAAGAATAATAGAATGGCTCCCTGAAAAAATATCTGATGATAAAGCCGAGAGTGTCAACATTTTTATAAGTGAGTTGTTGTATAAATTAAATGAAATTAACTTTAAAATATCACCTTCGAATGATACGAATTCAGATGAAGATGACGAAGATGAGATCGATTTAAGTTCAAGTAGAGATGAACTTCTAACTTATCTGTTTAATGAGGGCTTCTTACCTAGCTATGCATTTCCTACTAGTCTATGTAGCTTCCCAATTGAGCAGAGAAAAGAAAAAGGAAAAAATAGTTATAAGATATTTACTAAAGAATTGCCACAACAATCTATTGATAAGGCACTAAGTGAGTACGCACCTGGCAGGCTAGTTGTTATTGATAAAAAAACTTATCGCTCTGGAGGGATTGTTTCCAATGACGCTAAGGTTACAGATCCCGATCGAGCAGAGAAACTTTTTCAGCATAACTTACGTAAATATGTATCCTGTAGGAGATGTACATTTGTACGGGATATAAATGAATCCATAAAATTAAATAAAGATGATTCCTGCCCTGTATGTGAAGGACCTCTAGACATTGGTGAACTACTAATACCAGAAGTGTTTCTTCCTGAAAAAGGAACTTCAATTGTTGAAGGGGATGACGAACAAGAACTGACTTATGCTACTACTGCGCAATTTCCACTTCCACTTTCAGAAGATGACTTGGGTGAATGGAAAGGGCTCGGTAAGAGACTGTTAACAGTACAAGCAAAGGATAGATGGTTAGTTACAATTAACAAAGGAAATGACGAAAGTAATGCTGGATTTTATGTGTGCGAAGCGTGTGGGGCATCAAAGGTAGTGGATCCTGAAGATAAATCACCAAACGGTTCACATGAACGCCCATATCAAGTGGAGCCTCTTTATGGAGTGAATGTAACTACAAGATGTCATGGATCATTTAAAAATGTATTTTTAGGCCATGATTTTAAGAGTGACCTGTTGCTTATTCGCTTAAATATTGAAGAGCCATTTGTTCGAACAGTGAGTAAGAATTTGGCTAATCATATTCTCAATGCTGCATTACGAACAGTTTCTGAAGCAGTGTTATTGGCTGCAAGTAGGGAGCTAGATATTGATCCTTCAGAATTTAAATCTGGCTACAGATTGGTAAAATTAAATCCAGATGAAACATTGAGGGCAGACATTTATATGTTCGATTCTTTAGCTGGTGGTGCAGGGTATGCTGAGCAAACAGGTAAAGATTTGCCGACAGTATTAAATAAGGCGCTAACTTTGTTGGAAAGTTGTCCTCAAGGGTGTGACCGTTCCTGTACAGATTGTATTAGACATTATCAAAACAGATATTGGCATACCCAATTGGACAGACATTTAGGCTCTCAGTTGTTGCGGTACATGATTCATTCAAAGATACCTGATATTTCAGATGTTGCAAATCAAAGCAAAACACTTCAACCCTTGGTTCGACTTTTACAATTGGAAGGCTACACATGCGAAGATAATGTGAGTTATAATGGAATTCAAGTTCCGTGGATAATTAGCAATAACAATAGTTTTTTTGTTATTGGTGCGTATCCAAGTCTAATTGATGAAACAGATTCTAATAGACTACATCCATTAACCAAACATTTTTCTGAGGAACAACTGTTTTTAGTAAATGAATATTTGATTGGTAGAAATTTGTCATTGGTTTACAAACAATTCAAAGAAAAGGTTATGAAGGCTTGATTTATTTAGTGATAAAATGTCACCTCCGAAAGGTGGGAGGTGACATTTTTATTTTTGATGGCCAGGTGAAAAAATATGATTGATGAGAAATCAGTAATACAACCGTTTTTATCAGATGAGTATTTGCAGGAGCTTACTGAAATACTAAAAAAAGCGGAGAGCTTAATGGCTGGGCGAGAACGAGCAAATTGGATCGAAGATAACATTCCAGATTCCAACAATAATGAAGTGCTAGATGAAATGAGATTCAGAAGCTTGTTATTGCTGTTCCGAGACTTGTTTTCACAGGGATGGGAATTGACTTTTAAAAATGGAATTGCCAACATTCATCATCCAATAACACCAGATAATGTTGAAACAAAGCAGTGGTATAGAGATGCACTTTTACGCGAAAGAAATAAGCAGTTAGAGAATGATTCAATTAAAAAGTTTATTTTGAAAATGGAAAAGGAAAGAAAATACAATGGAGACAGGGTATCAATAAAAAATCTGATATTGCCTGTTAATCAACTTCTTAGCGATATAGAGGATTATAAAGAGGATGCAGTGAGGCCTTATTTACAAATTATACAATCAAGCTCGGAAAAAGATGAAAAGACAGGATTTAAATTGCTTGATATTTGGAGATACTTTCGTTTGACATGGACGTTACCACATAAACCGACCCCTGGAAGAAATATTTTTCTTTTGGTCCGAGACTCGGCACAGGAATTTAATCCAATTATTGGAATTGCGGCTCTTGGAAGTAGTATAGTGCAAATAACTTGTCGTGATAACGAAATAGGTTGGACATTAGAAGGAATCCGAGAACGTATGGACACCATGAATGATGTTACAGCCGGACAAATAATTAATTCTTTAAGTCATTCGCTTCTAAAGTCAATTTCCGGAATTGAGTTTCGCGATTTAATAGGTGGAGAAGTAAATATATTAAATGCAAAAGATTATGAAAATACATTGAGTACTTTTTTAAAAGGAACTGGGAGTAGGCCAGCAGCTCCGAGAATCTCTTCAAATTTAGACGAAGTGAATTGGAATGATGTATGTCAAAGTCCCTTTTATAAAGTGAAGCGTGCAAAAGCACTTCTTAATCTTTTTAAAGCCCAATCATTTTTTAGCGATCTTAATATTAATGAACCCCTGGAAGCGCTCCGACAACTTATTATGACGTCACGTGGACGTTCGGCTCTGTCTACAGCATTGCAGTCAAATAAAAAAGAAAAAGTTGGGGCTAATATGATGGATATCATTGTATGTGGAGCAATCCCACCATATAATTATCTGCTTGGCGGAAAACTGATTTCAATGTTAATGATGAGCCCCGAACTTACTCAAGAATATCAGAGAAAATACAAAAATCAAATATCAGTAATTGCTTCTGCTATGAAAGGCGAGCCTGTTGTAAAACCGGCTAATCTTGTTTTTTTAGGTACAACAAGTTTATACGAAACTGGGAGTAGTCAATATAATCGTTTAACAATTCCCAAATATGCTTTGAATGATAATGAGCCGCTGCATAAAATTGGTTTTAAACCCCTAGGTGTGACTAAGGGATTTGGTACAGTATATATATCAGATGAGACTGTTGAAGCTCTTTCTGAACTGACAACTAAATTGCACGGAAGAAGGGTAGTGAACAATACATTCGGAGAAGGAACGAGTCCCCGGATGAGATTAATTAGAGCAGGATTGGACGCACTGGGTCTTCCGTCAAATCACTTACTTAATCACAATTTTAAGCGGATTGTATATGGAGTGAAATTAGCCGATAATGCATATGAATATTTGCGTGGTGAAGAAAATGAGCCTTGTTATTTTTTAAGTCAAGATAAACCTCATGAGATGACAGAAGCTATCTGTGAATTTTGGAGAAAACGTTGGTTAGCAATGAGAATAGACAATAACGATATTATGCATAAATTAAGTCGATTTGATATTAATGACTTCCTTTTAGGCAATAATTATTTTGAAAATAAATAGACAAATAACTTAATATTGCTTAGTGTACTTCAACTACGACATAATGTCTAAACGAAGTGTGATAGGTTGTTTTGGGTATCTAAAGTGTTTAGTTAATTTGTGAATTGTCAGCAGTAAATCAGACAGCTTTTTTAAGGGCTTCTTGCCGTTGGACGGGTAGTACTGATTTTTACAGGATAAGGAGAATAACCGTGGAATGATTGTTGATGAAAAAATAATAACTGGAATTTTTGTAGAGGAGAGCAAAAATAGATTTTTGTGTACAGTAATAATTGATAACAAGATTTGTGAATGCTATGTTCCTAGCTCGTCTAGGATTGAGAATTACTTAAATTTAAAGGGACGTGAGGTTCTTCTTACTGAAAACAAGGGAATAAATAAAAGAACTAGATTTAGTCTTTTTGCGGTGAAATATTATAACAAATACATTCTAATTAATTTGAATATGGTTAATAGAATAGTAGGAGCTATGATTCTTGAGAGGAATATGAAGCATCTTTCTGGAACAGGAATCAAAAGAGAGCAAACAATAGAGGGGTATAAAACAGATTTATTATTAGAGGAAAACGGTAAGGTTACTATTATAGAGATCAAAGGAGTAATCTCAGCTCACAGGGAAGTTAAATTTCCAAGTGTAGCTTCGGAAAGAGCAACAATGCAGCTTGAAAAAATTAAAGAGCTTCTGCAGCGTGGATATAGGGTTGTATATCTGATCGTATCACTTAGTCCCATTGTGAAAAAAATCGTATTAGACCCAGATTTCTCGGAGTATTATTACTTATTAAATGAATGTGTTGAATTGGGAATGCGGCTAAAGGGATTTTCATTGTCGTATGAAGAGGGTAGTATCAGCTATAACCAAAAGTTAAGCATTATTTAATACTGAAAATCGTAGGATATATAAGAAAATGCTCAGCATTGAAGTATCATATGATGATGCCACAATTTTTATTAAAGCACGAAACTCAATTCGAGATTCGTGTTTTTTTATTGAGGGTCCGATTTTAACTGGAAAATGAAATGACAAGTAGAGGGACAAAACCTCCTTGTTCATTGAAAACAAAATACTCATCATATCCAGCACTTTCTTCGCATGCTCCAAAAGGAGAAAGCCAGTCTGCAGGTGCGCCATGATCATCTTGAATTATTAGGATACGAGCGATTTTTGCCATGCAGTAAATAAATGGAGGTTCCATTTAAGGCGATGATTTATGCGAAGCTATAATGATACTTCTGTCCAGCCACAGCTTATCGCAATGGGGGCAGCTCGCAGAGAACCTGGGAGAGGCTAGCTACCTATGAGAATGACTAACCATCGTTCGCTGGATAAGTGAATTGTCAAACCAAAACAGAGGAGAAGGGGCATTCGCATGCCCCTTTCATTAAGCTTGTGCCAAACTATGCGTTTATCTTAAACCAAACCCTTCAATAATGAATTTTCTTAATCTGCTTTATTGGGAGGTATTGTATGAAGCACAATCTGATCCGATACAGCATGCAAATTGCTATGCTCAAGCAGTTATTATCCATATCTCTAATTACCGAACAGGAGTTTCGTGCACTCAAAAGCAAAATCATGAAGGACTACGGTGTGATTTCTGACCTGACAACCTGATTCGCACAATTGTTGATTACACCCAGTCTTATTATACTAATTCCGAGATAATAAGCGCTGAGGGAGGAATAACAATGACATATGAAGTAGAAGTGATTAAGGCCAGCCGAAAAATATCTGACCGAAAAGGCGGCGGAGCTTCTGATATTTTAAGAGTAGCCCCATATGCGAGAGTAAGTACAGATACTGAGGAGCAGCTTAGCAGCTACAAATCACAGGTTGCCTATTATACTGAGCTAGTGAACAAACGAGGGGATTGGCAGCTTGTCGATATATATGCAGATGAGGCAGTCACGGGGACACAGGTCAATAAGCGTGAGAACTTCCAGCGGATGATTGATGATTGCATGAATGGAAAAATTGATATGGTTATTACCAAGTCTATTTCCCGATTCGCTAGAAATACGCTAGATACACTCAAATATGTGCGAATGCTCAAGGAGCAGAATGTAGCTGTATTTTTTGAGGATGAGAATATCAATACAATGACAATGGACGGGGAATTATTATTGGTTATTTTAAGCTCAGTAGCACAGCAAGAGGTTGAAAATATATCTTCAAACGTGAAAAAAGGCTTGAAAATGAAGATGAAGCGTGGCGAGCTTGTTGGATTTCAAAGCTGTCTCGGTTATGATTATGATGTTCAAACGAAGAAAATATCTGTTAATGAGAAGGAAGCGGAAATCGTACGTTATATATTCGAGCGTTACATAGCTGGCTATGGGGCTCATATGATTGCTAAAGAACTAACTGCCGCGGGTCATAAAACGCGGGCAGGTCGAAGTATTTGGCAGGATGGTGCGATTCTTGGCATTGTTAAAAATGAAAAATATAAAGGTGATTTGCTTCAAGGAAAGACATTTACAGTTGATCCGATTTCAAAAAGAAGGCTGGAGAATTACGGCGAGGAGGACCAATTTTATATAAGAAATCACCACGAGGCAATAGTCAGTGAAGAGGTTTTTGAAAAGGCTCAGGCTATCCTGCATCGGAGAGGAGCAAGGTTAAGAGGCGTTGAAAAGGGAAAACGTAATAAATATAGCCGACAGTTTGCTTTTAGCAGCAAGTTGGAGTGCTCCTTTTGTGGGAGTAACTTATCCAGGAGAAACTGGCATAGTGGAACGAATCATACAAAGGTAATTTGGCAATGCGTGACTGCAACGAAAAAGGGTAGAAGGTATTGTCCACATAGCAAGGCTCTATTTGAAAATGTACTTGAAGGTGCTTTTCTTGAATCTTATCGGAGATTGTGCAGTAATCATACGGATGTATTAGATGAGTTGATGGGAAATATGGAAACTGTTCTTAATAATCAGAACCATATTCGGCAACTAAATAAAGTGAAAAATGAAATCAAGCTATTGGAGCAAAAGCGTTGTAAGCTCATTGACCTTTGCTTGGATGAAAAAATAGATCGAACTACGTATGAGAGCCGGTATGGGGAACTGGAGGCACATATCAGTAAGCTTTTAGCTGAGCAGACTCAGCTAGAAAAAGGCTCGCGGCAGGAAGTTGATTTGGAAAAGAGATTGGAGCATTTGAGAAAGGTGCTGCAAAAGCATGAGGTGCTTTCTGCCTTTGACCGTAATGTTTTCGAAAGCATTGTTGAGAAGGTTATTATAGGAGACTTTGCTGATCCTACACAGCCAGAACCACACAAGCTGAAGTTCATTTATAAAACGGGCTTCACAAATACCGTCGAAAGTAAGATGTTTAAGCAAAAAAAATCCTACGTAAATGAAAGGGGGGAATTGCCTTCCCTTGCTGAGAACGACACATGTGGAGTCGGTCGGCAAAAATAGACAGAAGACACCCGAAAACTTGAAACGCGCCCCCTGTCAAGTAGACAGAAAATAAAAAGCAATATATAAGCAACCTGAGTCCGGTATTCATACGGACTCAGGTTTTTTTAATTCCGTTGAGGCCGCTTCTTCCCTACACACTTTTGTAACAAGAATCTGGAAATAAGAGCAAAGACAAATTGGGATTAATTTGATAGGATGGGACGATAAACTCTTAATTAGGAGAATTTAACCATGATAACCAACAAAAAAGTTTGGTTTTTTTTGAGCCTGTGCCTTCTTTGCGTGGCTGTATTTAAAGGCCGTGATGCCCTTTCTGCCTTGGAGGCAGGTGCATTTCTGTTCTCAGCAGATAAGAAAGAGCAGCTCCTAGATTTAGCTTACGATCGTAATCCGAAGAAAGGCTACACGGTGTATCTCAAAGAAGGCAGCGAGTATGTGCCCTACCTTGTGGTTTCATCGAACTATGGCGGTAATGTGCTGCTATTAAGAAGAGAACTGCTAGAAACGATGATGCCGTTCAACAAGAATGAGAGGCATATGTGGGCCCGGAGTCAATACGGAGCTTATTACGAGAATAGTTCCATAGATCAGTACTTGAATGGCGAATTTATCAGCAGATTCAGTCAGGCAACACAAGAGGCTATGGTTAGTAGCGATATTACTATTACGGACAAAGCCAGTATAGGGGTTACGGGTGAGAGTACGATTGAAATTTCGCGTAAAGTATTCTTGTTGTCGTTGAAAGAATTGAATGGTGCGGACTCCAGGGCGAGTGTTGCCGAAGGCAAGACGCTAAAGTTCTTTGACGACGATTATAAGAGAAGAGTAGCGTATTTACCCAATCAGGAAGCGAATCCATACTGGACACGCACTCCTGAAACTTGGGAGACCTCCATCGTTTTTACCATAGGCCCCAAGGCAACAGGTGCAGGAGGTGCGGATATACACAGTGGGGTCCGCCCGGCTTTTTGTTTGGAAGGATCTACTGTGTATAAGCAGCGTTCTGACATAATAAGCGGGCAGACGGTTTTTGTTATTGAATGATGCTCGTAGAGAAGGTACCGCTTATAAGCGTTATCATATAAAGAAGAATTGAGGATGATTAGGTTGTTCAAACGTTTATTGATTATTTTACTTGCAGTCTGCCTTATAACGGGAGGGGCTTCATTCCCTCTACTAAATGCAGCGGTTTATGCAGAAGAGTTACCGGATAACATGTCTGGTATGATGCAGGCCATTTCCTCTGGTGAGGATCTTACAGAAGGTCAAACAGTGGCCAGTGAGGTTTATTTGCCTATTCATCCGCCGCAAGTCCATATGACGGCTGCCAAGCCGCCGCAGTCCAATCAGAGGCTCCAAGCAGCAAAAGCATTACCATTGCCCACGAACGAAGTGCTTCGTTATTCTGTTCTCGTGCTGGATACATCAGCTTCTTCTAGTTTCGTAGATTCGAAAGGCCGTGTTTTTTACACTGCCGATACAGCTATAGATTATGTTAAGACATCTGCGAAGAAATTTATTGAAGCCACGCAAGTTGCAGATGGAACGAATTACGTAGCCATCGTTTCTTATAAAGGCTCCCAAGCTTCCGTTGTTTCTCCATTTTCAACTGATGTGAAGGCATTAGGGACGGCTATTGATAGTATCTATGCATCAAGCAATAACCGGAATGTTGCAGCCGGACTTCAAGCTGCGGATAAGCTAATCAGTGAAATATCTGAACCTTCTGCAGTGAAAAATGTTGTTCTTGTTACCACCGGGATGACCAATGATGGAAAGTCTAATTATAATGGTCACTACGATGAAAGTACGGTTGGCAGCAAATGGCGGCGCATGGATACGGAAATCCGATTATATGCGTATGCGAACGTAGCGTATGAAGCGGCGGAAGCCCTTAAACAAAAGGCAACCCTGAACACCATTGGGCTTTTTCAGACCTTTGAGGGCATGCCGGAAGAAGGAAAGGAAGTCGCGCAGTTCTTCAAGCTGAGTGCCCTGGACTGGGCGACATCACCACAGCACTTTTATGATGTGAAGGACCCAAATGACTTAGAGTTTGTGTTCGGTGAAGTGGCTAACAGCATTGTCAAGAAAACCGGTACATTTAAGTATCTGGGGGATGGCCGGGACTACAGCGCGACCTATTATTACGAGGACTCCTACTTCTACAATAGCGCATATCTGTACAATGAACATCTCGCTACAATGTCTCTCAATCTTGAACTCTCGGCTTGGGCGAGTGCAGATGCGGGTGACTCCTATGAGAATAAAAGTAACAACGCTCATAACCTTTTAACCGACATAGGGTTTACTGACTTCGAATCGAATGACTGGTTCAAGGCAAAGCCGACCAAAGACTCTATCGGTGCAGTTGCAGCCCGCAAGAAAATTACGGAAGACGGTAAAGATTATACTCTTGTCGCTTTAGCTGTTCGCGGAGGCGGATATGAAAGCGAGTGGGCAAGTAACTTTACTATCGGTGAGAGTGGTCAACATCAAGGCTTCAGTGAGGCCCGCGACCAAGTACTGACCTTTTTACAAGAATACATAAGTGACAAAGAGATCCAAGGCGACATTAAATTGTGGATTACGGGATTTAGCCGTGGTGCGGCAACAGCAAATATGGTCGCAGGTAAAATTGATGAGGGTGGGGTATCCTTCCCTGGAACAACACTTGCACTCCACGACATGTATGCCTACACGTTCGAAACGCCGGCAGGGGCACAGTTATCCGACATGAAGAGTGATGTGTACGGTAACATATTTAATATTATTAATCCTAGTGATTTAGTACCGAAGGTAGCTCCTGCAGTGTGGTCCTTTACCCGCTATGGTATTGACAAGTGGCTTCCAAGTGCCGAGACAGATTCGGAGAACAGCTACAGCGAAAGTTTATCGAGAATGCTTGCGCGTTACAATGCCTTGGAAGAAGCTGCACCGTATGTCGTAGATGACTTTTTGATGAAGAGGATTCATATTGACGGGTGGAAAATACTTCCCGGCGGCGATCCGTTTATTAGTATCATTGATGATACGAAAAACGCCCAGTCCCAGAATGCCTTCCTGAATGCTTATATCACAATGCTGACTAAGGATTTCCTGAAAAGCCGGTCGAACTTCGTGGGTAAGTTCCAAAACGGAATCAGGGATATATGCGGCCTGTTCTTTGGAGCTAGTTCATCGCAAAGTGAGAAGTTAATTGCTGCAGCAACGGAGAAATTCTCCAGTAAATGGGGTTGGCTGGCCTATGAGATGCTTAAGCCCAATCTAAATCCTTGGGGAAGCAATGAAAAGGATGCCTATGAAAAGGTCGCCCAGTATCTGAAAGAAAGTCTGGACGAGGCTGGAATTACAGCTTACTCACAGACTGAATTCGATAATGCAGTAGTGACTCTGCTAGACCTGGTTGCAGCTGTTCTGACTAATCATCCGAACCTGGCAACGACAATGGTTAAGAACATCGGTGGTATCGGGCAAGCCCATCATCCGGAGCTGGCGCTTGCGTGGATGCAATCTATGGATTCTTACTATACACCTGGCGGTGCGGTAGGATTCTCAAGCGGCAAGTACAGAATTGTGCGGATCAACTGTCCGGTTGATGTACAGGTGTTCAACGATGACAACCAGTTGGTTGCCTCGATTATTGACGATGTGCCTCAAGAAGTAAGCACGATTATATCTGCACTTAATGAGGATGGGGAGAAATTAGTCTTCCTGCCTGCATCGGAAAAGTATACGGTTGTAATTACGGCAACTGGTGATGATCGAATGACTTATTCTATCAATGAATACAGTCCTGAAGCGGGTGAAGTGAACAGGCTCATTAACTACAACGATGTGCCGATTGTAACCGGGCAAGAGCTGTCTGGCGTAGTGCCGGCGTACAATCCTTCTTCCTTAAACAACACAACTGAGGAAGCATCGGATACGGTATATCGCTTGGAAACAAAAGGAACTGAGATTACCTCAAGTGATGATTTATCCGGTAAAGAGGCTACTTCTGCCTATTTCACAATCAATGCTTCAGCGAATGATGAAACGCTTGGGTTGGTGCAGGGTTCTGGTACGAGACAGCTGGGAACATTTGCCCAGGTTGAAGCAACTGCGTATGCCGATAGTGAGTTCCTGGGTTGGTATAAGGATGATAAGGTGCTCGTATCTAAAGAGGCGGCGTATAGATTCCGAGTGGATAGTGATTCCAATATAACCGCCAGATTTGTAAGTACAGTTTCAAATGATGCTAATCTGGCTATGCTCTCGCTTGGTAAGGATATCGCTTTTACACCGGCGTTCAGTCCGGAGCATACGAGTTATACTGCAAGTGTGGGTAATGGCATTTCAAGCGTAACAGTAACTGCGGCCTCCAGTGATCCGGACGCTACCATTAGCGGAATAGGCTTGAAATCTCTGAGTGTTGGGGAGAATACGATAAACGTAGCCGTTACTGCTAAGGAGAACAAGTCAAAGAAGACATACACGATAACAGTAACAAGAGCAGAAGCATCTGGAGGAGGAGGGGGAGGATATAATCCGCCTGCACCGCAGCTATCCATGAGTATGGAATCCACTTCGCTGTCGCTTCAGGATGCTAAAGATACAATCAAGCTGGGTGAGATTTATTCGTTTACACCCGTTCTGAATTCAGGCCCGAGCAAGCTATCGAAAGCGCTGAAATTAACGGTTGATGGTGTCGCCGTCCCTGATGCAAAATCTGGTGAAGTGTACACATTATCTAATTTGGCTGCAGGCACGCACACGATAGTTATATCTTATCCGGGTGAAGGTAACTACAATGCCACAAGCCTTACTAAGAGTGTAATTGTAGTACAAGGAGACTCCCTTATTAAGTCGGAAGAACCTGCATTTGTAAATGTATTCACGGATGTTGCTGAGGGGGCATGGTACTATGAACACATTATGTGGGCCGTTAAGAATGGAATCGTAAGCGTTGCAGGGAACGGAAAATATGCTGCAGCTAAGCCAGTTACAAGAGCTGAATTTGTAGCAATGCTGGCACGATACTATAAAGCTGATGTGGAGAGCTATGGCGAGGTTTCGTTCACGGACGTGTCTGAAAGTGCTTGGTACAGCAAATATATCGGCTGGGCAGCGGCAAATGGAATAGTTACTGGTTATGGCAACGGCAGATTTGGGGCTAATGACAACCTGTCGCGCGAGCAAGTGGCTGTTATTCTGTATAACATTCATGCAAAGCCGCCGGTTACAGGGTTATCCCTTGCATATACCGATAAGAAAGAAATTTCCGCTTGGGCGGTGGATGCGGTGGCATACTGGTCCAATGCCGGTGTGCTCAAAGGCAAAGAAAATCAATTATTTGACCCGAAGGGTTCCATTACACGCGCAGAGAGCGCAACGGTTCTGCACGAACTGGAAAATCACCATCATCAGTAACCCCGAACATGGGGGTTGAACCTTGACAAGCGCTCGGATTGAATGCTCAGAGTGATAAACAGAACACGACAAATAGACCGCAAACCTTTGGTGGGAGGGCGGTCTATTTGCGTTCACCAAACTCCCTTCCTATGCCAGATATCCTTATTCCTGGAAGCTTAGGCTGAGAAGTGTGTCTATTTTCGTAATATATTAAAATCATTCGTGCATTACCCGTATTTAGACTTTCTCTTCAAGTTGCTAATATGAAAGCTGTTACAGCCTAATCATCCGCTTTTGTGAATGCGTTTACAAACATTGTCTGCCATTAGGTTCAGAGGGAGGTGCGGGATTGACTGTCAAGCCAGACTTGGCGTAACCAAGGGTAAGAATCTCCATAAGAAAAGGAGTCAAACTTAGATGAACAGTAGAAAATATGTAATCAGCATCTCCCGCCTTCTCGTTATCATCATGTTGTTCTCCATCTTCACGTATACTCCCGTCCCGGCAGCTGCGGCTGGAGAGGAAGCGTCTGTTGAACTGAGCGGACTCATTGCGCAGGCCGAAGCTCTAAAAACCGGCAATACGGAGTTCCCGCTCCAAGTCAGCCATTCTGTGTATGGATCGGTCTATGGTTCTGACGTGGAGCGGGCTTTTCCGTGGGTGCATGTTGACGAGCTCCAAGCTCTGAATGATGCGATTGAGCTCGCGCGTAACGCGAACACTCCCACTGACGAAGCTGTTGCTGCGCTTAAAGAAGCCATAATGAATTTCAGCAAAAATATTAAATCAGACGGCTCCGATCCTTATTTCCGGCTTGATCCGGGTCCGGGTAAGGTTTCTGTAAAAGTTACCGCGCCCACGAATGCCTGGACAGCCAGAACTCCGCTGGATAACCGTGTCCCTGCCGACTTTGCCGGCGGCACCTTCAAGACGATTGCGTATCCTTTTGCAGATGCCCAAGGGAAAGCGGAAGTGCTCCAGATTAATTACGCCCACAACGGGAAAAGCACCTTCGGCGGCATCAGTCTGGAATCCCCGTTGTCCCCGGCCGTCAATGTTACAGAGGGTTCAACGATTGAATTCGATGTCTACTATCCGAAGAGTGCGCAAGGCAAATTCATGAGATGGAGAGTCAGAAATGCCAATGACAACCTGGACAGCTACCTCAGAGATTACCAGTACAATAACCTGAATCCTGACTGGGTGGGCAGCTACAATGGTGAATCCTGGCTAAAGGCTCATCACAGTATCACCGCCTCAACGGGTAATTCCTCGAAATTCATTCTTGAGCTTCATGGAGAGAATGCCCGCCCTGAAGAAACCGGTATGCTGCTGGTCTCGAACATCCAGATCACGGCTCCAGATCCGAATGGCCAGGCTCTTCCGAACGTAGTCAATAAGGAAAACCAGAGTGTCGTAGCGCCTCTAAAGAGTCTGTACAATAAGGAGAATGGCTTGTTCATGGTCGGAGCGATCGGCACAGGGCCCGTAACCGGAACCAGAGCCAATCACTATGAGATCTTCGTTGACGGCAACAATCTGAAGGCCGATGGCACGCATCCCCGAGGGCCGGAATGGCTGAAGAACGTGAACGGCGAGGCCATGAATGGCGCAACCACTGCCCCTGGCTTAGCGGAATACAGCTTCCCGACTAACTCCTATCAGGCGATCCGGGATTCGGGAACTCCTGGGCAGTACAAGTCTCACGGTCATGTTCTGGCATGGTATAACCAGGCCCCTGGTTGGATGGCGCAGATGATCCCTGCAAGCCTGCCCTCCGGGTATAACGGCAGTGCCGAGTTCTACGGACTTGGTAACGGCGTTACGACTACAGTTAAGGTAGATAAAGACATGGCGAGAAGAGTGCAGTTTAACCATACCATGTATGTGATGCGGCACTTCCTGACTACAGATACGAAATATGGCTCAAGCGAAGCGCGTGGCGTCATTCCTTTCAATTCGTGGGATGTGCTGAACGAAGAGGTACACGAGAGCCGCCACAGCGAGATTATCCCTAAGGATGCCAACAGCTGGAGAACGAGCCTGAAGCACACCAACTGGCTTGCTGCTATGTCGGATGATCAGATTGGCGGCGACATCACCGATCATTACGTATACCTGCTGTTCAAAAACGCGCACATCGCGGCACCCAACGCCAAGATGGCGGAAGCTTACAAAGCCAATTATGCTAACCTTCCAGAATACATGAAGCTGGATGGACACGACACCAAAGGCAGCATTGACAGCTACATCGTTGACAATCCTCCGAAGCTGACCTACAACGATTACGGGCTTGCGACCCGCAGTAAAGCCAGAACCGTATACAATATGGTTCTCGAATTAAATACCGCATGGCGCTCCGATCCGCTGTATGACGGAAGACCTCTGATCGAAGACATCGGTATCCAGGGACATGATGCGGTAGGTAAAACCCTGGCAAGCGACAACCAATATGCGATGGCCCTCTATGCCTCTCTCGTTGACCGGGGCCTGCTGTCGGGGATTACCTATTCAGAGCTTGATCTCAAGGTGCCAACCGATGCTCCTGGAGGAGGCGCAACTGCTCCAGCAGCGCTTAATGTCAGACAGTCGGACGCCCTTGGTTATCAGTACGCACTGCTCTACAAAATGTTCAACAAGTTCGCCCCGTATATTGATCACATCATCAGTTGGGGCGTAACCGGTTCGGGATGGCAGGGAAGCTATGTCCTGTTTGACGGCCAAAGTAATGCGAATGCCGGGTACTATGGCGCTATGAAGCCGGACCGGTTCATTCTGGGACATTCGTATCTGGATGATTATTTTGCTGGCGAATATCAGGCCATCGGGAATAATGCCATCGACCTTGGCGATCTTGGAGTCTATACACCTAATAGCGTGAACGCCGACCTCAGCAGCTTGTCCTTGAGTGCAGGAACACTTGAGCCGGCGTTCAACGCAGCCATCACAGAGTATGAGGTATCCCTGAAGGATGCCGGCAGCATTACCGTGACAGCGGCGGCGGCAGACAGCAGATCCATCCTGAAAGTCAACGAGACGGTGGTTGCCAGCGGTGCAGCTTCCGAAGCTATAACACTGACACCGGGCACCAAAACAGCTATAAAGGTTGAGGTTACAGGGGTAGACGGAAGAGTAAAGACCTATACCCTGAAAGTAACCAACAGTAAGACGGAGAATCCGTCCACTCCGGGGCCTGGAACACCATCACCAACACCTGAACCAGCAACACCTGCGCCTGCAACGTCTGCACCTGGCACCTATTCAACGTCTGCACCCGCAGCTTCTCCAACACCATCACCCGTTGCAGAAGGCCAGAAAGTAACCCTGCAGGCAACAGTGAACAATACGACTGCATCCGTTAGGGTATCGGATCTGGCACAAGCAAAGGAATTCATCGGGAAAAATGTGACGCTGAACATCCCTGCCGTGCAAGGAGTGAATTCATACTCGGTAGGCTTGCCTGCCGCAGCACTGACCGGCGGAACCAATGATAACAAGCTGACCATTTCCACCGAATTCGGTCAGGTTGTCATTTCCGGTAATCTATTGACAGGCACACCTGAAAGCAGCGGCAGGGAAGTCGCGCTGGAGATTAGAAAAGTCGACAAGGCGGGGCTTCCGGCGGAAGTAAAGGCGGCTCTAGGCGAAAGACCAATCATTCAGCTTAGCCTTAAGGTAGACGGCAAAGAAACAGCCTGGAGTAATCCCGGTGCACCTGTAACCGTATCCGTGCCTTACCAGCCGTCTGCGGATGAATTGAAGAATCCCGAAATGATCGTTATCCGCTACATGGACGAAAGCGGGAAGTTGATGACCGTACCAAGCGGACGGTATAGTTCCAAGACCGGTATGGTAACCTTCACAACTACTCATCTCGGCGATTTCGCGGTAGCTTATGTATCCAAGACATTCACAGATCTCGGAAAGGCAGCATGGGCCAAGAATGCTGTCGAAATCCTTGCATCGAAGGATATCCTCAAGACAGAAGGACAGGTTTTCAATCCGTCAACGGATATCACCAGAGCAGATTTCCTGTACTCCCTTGTCAGAGCACTTGGGTTGACTGCGAAGGCAGATGGCGATTTCAGCGATGTACAGAAGAATGCTTACTACTATAATGAACTTGCCATCGCCAAGGCGCTTGGAATTGCGAATGGCCTGGACAACGGCAGCTTCGGCAGCGATCAGAAGATCACCCGGCAGGACATGATGGTGTTGACCGAACGGGCCTTGAAGCTGGGGAATAAGCTGAATACCCAGGGTACAGCTGCGGATCTGCAGAAATTCTCCGACAAGTCCAAGGTGGCTTCCTATGCATTGAATAGCGTAGCCGCCATGGTGAAGGAAGGGCTTATCCAAGGCAGCGGTAACCAGATCAATCCTGCCGGTAATACCACCAAAGCAGAAGCTGCGGTATTCCTCTACAGATTGTATAATAAGTAAAAGCTTCTTATAGGAACAAGATACGCCCAAAAGACCGCACTCCTTTGCCGGGAGGGCGGTCTTTTGGCGTTTGAATTAAAGCAAATGTCCGCCAGACACTTCAATGTCCTGGGCTGTAACCCACCCGAACTCATCGGACAGCAAGCTCACAATAACCTTCGCAATATCTTCGGGGTGGCCGATTCTGCCAAATACAGATTGCTCCGCCAGGGGCTTAATGAATTCGGGATGTTTATCGAATACTCCATCGCCGAAATTGCTGTGCGTAGGACCAGGCGACACGGCGTTGACGCGAATCTGACGTGTTGCAAGCTCTTTGGCAATATAGCGGGTCCAGGTTGAGAAGGCTGCTTTTAACGAGCCATAGACGGAATAGCCTGGAAAGGATTGAGTTTTGGATGAACTCGTGATATTGACAATAGCTCCAGCGTCCTCCATGAATCTGGCAAGCTGTTGCGTTAGAAAAACCGGTCCCTTGAAATTCGTATTCAGAATCTTGTCGAAATATTCTTCACTCATCTCATTGAACAGCATGGGTCCGCCGATACCGCCATTATTCACCAAGTAATCAAAGGTTGTCCGGTTCCAAATGTTTTGGAGACTCTCCTTCACTTCTTGAACAAAGTCTGCAAAGGTCGGGATCTGCGTCAGATCCAGCTTGAGTGCAACTGCCCGGACACCTGCATTTTTTTCAATCTCCTGTACGACATCTTCAGCGCGGTCCTTATAGGAATTGTAGGTGAGAATGACGCTAATCCCGCGTTTGCCAAGCTCCAGCGCCGCCGCTTTTCCAATGCCATTACTTCCACCCGTTATTATCGCAATTGTCATAAGATCCTCCTTGTATTATGTTCGGCTTGGTTCTAATTGTAGCCGCAGCTGTGGCACTAAAATAGACCTGAAAATGCCTATTGATTGCCTAAAAGCACCATTCGTGTGATAAACTATGTGCATGAAAAATGTCCTCGAAGAAATAATGGATCTGATGAAGGATGCGGGCACCAGGCAGATTGAAACCGGAGTACCAGGGCTGAGTATGATTAAAGGAGAGATCCCCAATCATCAGCTTGCAGCGCTATACGAGCCAATGATTGGTTTTACGGTTCAAGGAAGAAAGATTCTATCTATAGGGGGGCGCAGTACGGAACTGGCAGGGCCATCTTATTACGTGTTACCCGTGCATGTTCCTGCAACGGCGGTTGTACATCCAGACCATGCTGGACATCCGTACATGTCCCTTGGTCTCAAGTTGAATCAGAATGTTCTTCAGAGTCTGTTAAGAGATCTCCAGGAGAATCTATTACCGGCTGCTTCCGGGCCATTCGCAGCTTGCGACATGGATATTGAATTGATGGAGGCCTGGCTGCGTTTATTGCGATTATCGAAAGCGCCAGGAGATATTCCGGCTCTTGCACCGGCTTATGAGCGCGAAATCCTGTATCGCGTACTGATGGGACCACAAGGAGGGGAGCTGAGGCAATTGGGTCAGCGGGAAAGTGACCTATCCCGGATATCCCAAATTGTGAAATGGTTCCGGAGTAATTTTATGAGGCCCATAGACATTGGTGAGCTGGCATCGAAATCGGGGATGGCTATAAATACCTTTCACCGGCAGTTTAAACGGGCTACGGGGTTAAGTCCTATTCAATTTCAAAAGCAATTGAGGCTCCTGGAGGCCAGAAACCTTATTGCCTTCGAGGGCTATCCGGTAGCAAGTGCTGCATACCATGTTGGCTATCAGAGTCCTTCACAGTTCAACCGCGAGTATTCCCGGTTCTTCGGTGCATCTCCTGCCCGTGACACGGAGAGCTTAAGACAAATTGAAAGCATGAGGGATTATTAGAAGGTCATGCCATGAGCCGCAGGAATTGCAGGCATTCACTCCTGAGCTCCCGCGGCTGTCCCCGCTTCATGGAATAACGCCGGCTGCTTGCCGAAAAGCTTGTTGAGTGTCTCCAGCACTTCCACCGGGTTGTCCTCGTTAAACTGAGTAATGGCAACGCGCAAAGCCGACAACAGCATCGCCGTGCGGACTTGTATAAAGTACTGCCAATTTCTGTAAAATCAATGCTGTGATACGGGCCGGTGCTTATCACGATAATCAAATGCTTAGTTCGATTAAGCAAAGGCTGGGAACGAAATGAGCAGCTCCCATAATTTATTAATCACTGTTAACATGCGTTAACACCTGTGGTATAGTATAAGCAGAACAGGCGTACAATGCTAAGAGAGCCGTGCGTCAACACGACTCTCTCAAGCAATAGCCGCTTTTAAGGGCGGTAGGCATCAACAGCAGGATACGAAGAATAGACCGCATACCTTTGTGGGGGGCGGTCTATTTGCGTGTATTGGACAGCAGCGCTACGATAAGCAAACCAAAGGTTAGCATCAGCATCATTGCTTCAAACACTGTCACAAGGCATCCCTCCCTTCTGAGAGAGGTAGCCGACCGGCCCTTTTAAGCCCATCCTATTGCTCAATCAGTATAACATATCAAATGCCTTAGTATTACCTAAGTTTGAGGAAAATTTGACGTAAATGCGTATTTATAATGCGATAAGAGCAGCTCCCCATATTGGGGGCTGCTCTTTGTGGTGCGCCCAGCATTGGCGGCGACTTCATTGGTTCCAGCGGTTGATCCTGTGCGCCGTTCCCGAACAGCTCTGGATTAATGAGGATATCTTACCGTGTCCAACCTCATCAACCCCCCCGGTGTCGGCAGAGCGACCTTTTACCGCATGATTGACGAAAGAGTTCCTTCTATCGATCATCCAAGCCAATTTTATGGAGAGTTTCAAACCGGGCTCGCTAGTATGCTTAGCTAAAAACTGACCTTCGTTCAAGAACGGACCGGCAGGAAGAGCATAAGCAGCGCAGGGAGATGCATATTGCTGGCTTCAATCCGGTAACCTATGCTGCTGTCCTCGAGCCTTTTGCAGTGAACCGGCAAATGCAGGAATGCATCCCGTATAATTCTCTCATCCAGACCGGTTGCCCCTACAATATTCTCCATATTAACAAAGCAGTCAAAGTCATGCCTGGTTAACTCATATAATCCAAATAATACCGTTAACCTGTCAGCATCCGCATAGGCCCGGAGCACACCGTACAGGCTTAACAGTTGATCTGGCTCGAGTTCCCGTTTATCGGCGTGATCGGAAAAGAAGAGCATTCCTTGCCTGGCAATAGTAACTCCTTCCGGTTCGCTGCAAATAGAGGTTCCCCAAGTCCGCTGATCATACGTCTTATCCGGGTCCCAAGGCAGGTAGCCCTTGTAACCATTGGATACGATACCCTCATGCAGGCAGAAGGCGATTTGGCAGGCCAGTGTGAAACGCTCCTTGGCAGGGGTCTGTTCAAACAGAAGCTTGATGTCTTTCACTACGTTCTGATCATTGGCCTCGGGGACACGGCCGAATAGAAAGTCAAGGCTGACTCCGAAATAATTAGCGATCTCAGGTAATAAAGCGGTATCCGGATAGCAAGCCCCGCTTTCCCATTTGGATACGGCTTGATTGGTTACACCGAAGACCTCCGCAAGCTCTTCTTGAGTCTTTCCCTTATTCTTGCGCAGTTCCTGTAATTGCTTATGTATGCCCGCTGTTTTCATAATGTGCTCCTCCTTTACGTTGTACGGAATCATTGTACATCCGGAGTCTAACGTATGCCATGTAGTGGTGCTTGGATATCCCTAAGAATTTTCCAACATTGGGTTGGAAAGAAACGCAGCTAAGTCTTCGGAAGATATCAAACGTTTTAAATTTACCTAATTCCGGGAAAGATTTGACGTAAATACGTATTTATAATGTGTAAAGAGCAGCCCCCATTACTGGAGCTGCTCTTATTTGCGCTTGTTCTTACTCAATGCCGTAGGAATGCATCCTACAGCTTCTCTATCAGCTCAGTATAATAGCCGTTACCGTTCCGCTTATCCAGCTTCTCCGCTGTAGCGAGCGCTAACTTCTGGAAGTATTTCGCAAGCGAAGCTACGTCTTCGGACTGGCGTTCACACGGATGCCCAGCCGGAAGCTTGACCTGGAAGCGGATGGATTCCTCAGACAGACGGCGGAACAGCTTGGCCGAATAAGCGTTGAAGATCATCTGATCGGCCGGGTTCTCATGATCGAGCGAGGAGGCGATATACTCTTCGAAGACCTCCAGGGCCTTGACCGGATCGGTCAGGGTCAGGTAGCCAATATGCTCTCCCTGGTGATACAGGAAATCGCGGTTTCCTTTTACCAGCTTATAGCCTTTCTTCTGCAGCTTATCGGCTTCCTTCTGGCGGCCCAGCCGCAGGAGAGGGAACAGCACCTTCGTAATGGTCACATGCGGGACCTCACCGCAGGTCATCCGGCCCTTGAGAATCGGCTCGGCCGCCTTGACGGTTGCTTCGTCGTCTCCCTGCTTCGACAGGAACTCGACCAGGCCATGCTGTTCACAAGCCTCACAATCGCTCATCTCGTCACGGTCCATGGACTGGACAATCGCCCATTCGGCCTGTGAAGCTTCCAGCTCCCCGAAATCTTCGAGAATATTCGCCCGGTAATAGTGATAGGTCCGGCTGCTGTAGCCTTCGGCTTCGTAGCGGGTCTTCATATCCTCCAGCAGGTTCTCAATCTGAGTGCGGCTAATATCTGCAAAAGCGGTGATGCGGTCCAGCACCCACTTGTACGACCACATCAGACTGTAATCATCGAACCGGCCCGGGTTCTTGTCATACTGCCCCAGCTGCCAGGAAAAGGCGACCAGCGCCTTCATCGGATAGCCGTGGAAGCTGCCCAGCTCTACGATTTCGCTGCGGGCCTCATAGCCCTGATCGATATCTCCTGCGGCATCGGCCACCCGTACGGCCTGCTCAAGCAATTCCAGCTTGGCCTTGCCTCCCGGCAGGCCATAGGCTTCTTCCATTAAATCGTCGAAATCCATCTCGGTAACGTTCATTTATTTCTCTCCTTCTGCGGATCGACTGGCCGTCAATCCCCAATCAATAAATTGAATAATGCCTTGGTTCAGGAGCGCGAGCTCCTGGCGGTTCATCGGATAATGTCCTATCAATAGCGCATTGCAGTACAGCATCTCGACAATAGAAGGCAGCGTGGCCTGATTCCCCTGATGGAATACCTTCTCAATGACCGGATTGTTCAGGTTAAAGTAAAGTGTAGCGTATGCCGTATCCTTAAGCGAAGCGCCCAGGCTGCCTAGCACGGAGGAAAGAGCGTCGGTGCTCACTTCCTTCGTTGCCTCAAGTACACGCCACTGGGCGGATTCCTCGGACAGTGTGTAGAGCACCGGAATCTCCTCCGGCTTGAAGCGGCGCAGCTGCACCTGGCAGCGGAACTTCTGCAGGACACTGTCTGCGAGTCTTACAGATTCATAGTAATCCAGCCGCTCTTGAGGCGTAATATCGGTGAAGGATAAGGACACCTCTTCCGGCAGCAGCCGTTCCGTCTGCACCTCAGGGTCAATAAGCGGAAGCCGGGACAGCAGCTCGGCATCATAGATATACCCGCCGTTCACCACCAGCATGGATTGGGCTGAAGCCACGTGGGTAATCTGGCGGTATTCGTCCAGCGTCGCCGTGAAGTACAGGGGAGACTGCTGCTTCAGCTCGCCAAGCGTCTTTCGGCCATACGTGCTCTCAAACGGCAGCCACTCGTGAATGATTGAATAGAACGACGAATCTTCCACCGCGAGCGCCTTCATCGATAAGGCATGCAGTGAGATGATCGATTGCAGGCGGTCCGGGTCATACTCGGCCATCCGCATCAATTCCTGACGAATGGCATTCCCGAGCTCTTCCCGTATCTGCTCCAGCTGGGCATTCTCATAGAAATGCTCCCGGGAAGCGGTCGGCTGCAGCTCATCGGTCCAGATCAGACACTTCACGAAGAACGCCCAGTCCGGCAGGATATTGCTGGCAGCTTCGGAGACCAGCATGTGCTTCAGATACACCCGGTGATTGCGTTTGGCGTTCAGATTCACCGCGTGCGGCAGAATGAAGGCGATGCCTCCCGTCCGGCCCGAGGCGGTGTGCAGGGGAATGAAATCACGGAACGTCTCTCCAAGCACCTGCTTGCCGAAGGAGAGCACCTCATCACGGTGCTTCCGGGCCAGCTGCGGATCTTTGATCCACGGCGGAGTTAGCGGATTAATCAGGCGGGTGCTGCGGTCTGACACCAGCTGGATCGGATAAGGCAGCAGAGCGCCGTAATGGAACAGACCTTCACGCAGGTTCTCCTCTTCGAAGTAAGCTTCCGACCCTTCCTTGCAACGCAAAAAAACCTTGGTGCCCGGAGCATGTGCCCCTTCGAGCTTACGGATCGTATAAGTGCCGTCCGGCTTCCCGCGCCATTCCAGAGCAGGCCCGCCCTTGGCGGATTGGGTCACCATGACGATATCGTTACTCACCATGAAGCAGGACAACAGCCCGATGCCAAACCGCCCGATAAAGGAGGTGTTGGTCGACAGAAAATCTTCGCCCCGCTTGGAGGATTGTCCAATCATGGCCAGAAACTCATGAATCTCTGCCTCATCTAACCCGATCCCGTTATCCTCTACTAATAAGGTTGCCCCCGTGGAGGTTCCGCTTACCTCGACATGGATCTTACCTTCGTAGCCTGCTGGGGAATAAGCCTGGCGTGCAGTAATCGCGTCTATGCCATTCTGCAGCAGCTCTCTTAAGAATACCTTCGGGCTGCTATACAAATGGTTAGACAAAATGTTGATCATACCGCTTAAGTTCACCTGAAAGCGGTACGTATCCGGGTTTTGGTTCTCCATCTTGATTCTCCTGTTCTGTAATCATTTTGCTTGTGCTTCATGCCAACAATCAGTTTCTATGTAGACAGAGACAACTCTATGTATTACCCAGAATCTGCATGAGGAGAAACATATATTCCCAAGCATTCTCTATCATTGCAATATAAAAGAAACCCAAGGTCTCGAAAGGACCTGGGTTTCCAGACAATCTGAAGGCTCTCCGCGTATCTAATACTTACTCCGCCATCTTCACGGCACAGACCCGCAGCCGCCGGTAGTCGGCGATCCATTGGCCCTGCCGGTAATGCTCGGGACGCAGCTGCTCTTCCACTTCGCGATAGATCGCAATCTTGTCTTCTGCACTGACATCGTAGAAGAAGTCATCGGCCATCATGTCGAGCCAATCCCGGATTCCGCTCTCCCCCTGCAAGGGAGTCGGCCGTTGTAAATGCTGGGCCAGCGTGACGAGGAAGCCATGCGCCTCCAGCACTGCTGCATATTCTCCGATGGTGGGAAAATACCATGGATTGCGTCCCTGCGGGTCATAGCCATGCGCGGCCAGTGCGGCCTCGGTCGCATTCACCAGCGCGGCAACGTTGCGGTAGCCGCCGAATTCGGCGACGAACCGCCCGCCGGTCCGAAGTGCACCTGCTACCGTTACCGCGACTGCATGCGCGTCCTTCATCCAGTGCAGCGCAGCGTTGGAGAACACGGCATCGAAGGGCTGAGTGGTCCGGTAAGTGTATGCATTCTGGGCGCTCAGATTCAGGTGCGGATACTTGCTGCGGCCGCGGGCAATCATCTCGGGTGACAGATCGATGCCCACTGTATCCGCTCCAGCGGCCGCGATCTTAGCTGTAAGATCGGCTGTTCCGCAGCCGATATCCAGCACGCGTTCACCGGGCTGCGGCTGGAGCAGCGAGAGGACATCGCCGCCCAGCCTGGAGACGAAATCCAGTTTGTGATCATAAGTGTCTGCCTGCCATTGGTTATTGGAAGCCGGTTGATTCATATACTTCCCCTCCTTATGAGTTCAGTATAGGGCTGTATATCTTATAAATGAAATATATAGTTGCTATACGATTAATAAGTATTTCCTATAAGCAGGCTGCCAACAAAAATAGACCGCAAGCCTCTGTAAGGAGGGCGGTCTATTCTATCACATCATAATAGCAGAAATTAATATACAAGCACGCCTGCATCCAGCACGGACTTGTTCGCCACAGAATTGCCAGTCAGGAATACCTGCTGCAGCTTGGGCAGCTTACTCAGAAGCTCTATATTGGAAATTGCATTGTTCTCCAGATGAAGCTCCTCGATAGCCTGCCATTTGCCCATGAACGCAAGAGAAGCCAGGTTGTTGTCCTGCAGAGTGAAGGAACGCAGGGCAGACAGGTTCGCGAAGTAAGGCATGATCTGGTCAACCTCACTAACGGAGTCGTTGTTCATGGAGAAGTATGGGCGGTCCAAGGTCAAATGCTCAAGCGCGCTGTTCGCTGCCGCAGCGTTCTGCTTGAAATTCAGACGGCATTCCGAGCACACCAGCGTGTTCACCTGCTTCAGGCCGAATAAGGCATCGCTCTCTGAATACAGTGACGAATCATAGATGCTTAGGGTCTTCAGACGGGGCAAGCTGTCCAGTGCACGAAGCTGGATGATGTCGTCGCTCCCCCACAGGGCCAGCTGTGCAAGCTCCGGGAATTTCTTCAGCTCAGTCATATTAAGCTCCCCGCTTCCTCCCCGGAGCGTCAGGTTTGTTACCGCTGGCGCCTTCAGCCCGGAGAGGAAGGAGGTGGGAAGTTCCAACCATTTGACGCCCGGTAAGGTAAGTGCGTCTGGCTCGTCGTAATAACCGTACAAGGTGAATTCCCGCAGCGAGGACAGGCTATTCACGGCCTTTACCGAGCCAAGCTTGCTTAAGGAAGCCAGCCGGAGGCTGGTAATGGAGGTTTTCCCGGCCAGACGCTCCAGGCTGGAGAAATTCAGATTCTCGATATCCAGCATCTGCAGAGCAGGCATGTTCTGCACGAAGTCGATTGACTTCACATTGGACAAATAGGAAAGCTTAAGCTCCTTAAGCCCGGTTAAGGCGTATAACGGCTGCAGATCTGTGGTTTCACTGTGATAGATAGCCAGAGAAGACAGCCCCGTCATGGACGATAACCACCCCAGGTCATTGACGAAGGTAAGGGACAGGGACTTCAGCGGCAGCTTACTCAGCAGATGCAAATCCGTTATAGACTCATCCACATAGGTAATGGACAGTGAGCTTAGATTAGGGAATTCCAGAAGCAGAGCCACTTCCTGATTGCTGCGCAGCTGAGTGGACAGCTCCGTGATTTTGGATTTATCGCCGAAGTAGCCGGAGAAGGCGCTGAAGGATTCGTTGAAGGCGCCGCCATAGCTTTTTAATCCGGGAATATGGGCAAAACTGATTTGATCCGTCTGGTCAATTTCGTAGGTCCCGTTCAAGTCCAGTGCCGTCAGCCCCGTGAAGGCTTCGAAGTCCCGCTGGTCGATCCGCTTGGTATTGAGCCGCTTATCCTGGATCACATAAGTGAGCTTCTCGGCCTGTGCATCGCTGAAGGGATCGGAGAAGCTGTAGGTGAACTGCCAATGATCATTGTCTGAATGCTTCACCGATAAATACCGCAGCCGGGCAATTTCCTCCTCGGTCGGCATGGCAGAGCCTTTACCCAGGGTCTCCCGCAGGAAGGTGAGCAGGACTTCGCTTTCGGGCATCTTCCGCGCAGACTGAGTAGCCTTGGTTGCCTGCTGCGTGGAGCCGAGGCTGTAATACAGATATGTACCGATAGCGCCCCCCAGCACCAGCAGCAGAACCAGCACCAGTCTAATGGGGATCGAGACGGAGACGGGTGGCTTCGGCGCGGCCGTAGGAGGGGGTGTCCCGTGATAATGATTAATGGTCTGATCCACATAGTAGACATTATTTTGCTTGAGCAGAAGCTCAGTCTGGCAATAAGGGCACTTGAGGATCGTCCCTTCCTTGTATTCAATACGTCCGCTGCAATTGGGACAGTTCAACGGAATAAAAGCCATAGGCAGCCGCCTCCTTCATGATGTAATGATATTCCAGTGATCTTATCGAATTTACGTGGGTTCCGCTGATTTGTTCCATTATTCTTTGGAGTGAAGCTGATAATTTGATTCTATATGAACAGATGCTCAGAACACAACAATTGTTAAAAAGGAGAATCAAGCCGTGCTTCACCAAAGAACAAATCATCGATGCGGCGTTCGAAATTGCGAGGACCGAAGGAGTGGATGCCGTGACCATCCGTAAGGTGTCGGAGAAGCTGGGGGGCTCCATAGCCCCCATCTATGTCAATTTCAAAGAGGCTGGCGAGCTGGTGGAGGAGGTGTACCAGAGAACCTTGGCGGTGAGCAGGCAGATTCTGGAGGAGCAGAATTCCGGGCATCCGTTCCACGATATCGGGGCGGCCAGCATCCGTTTTGCCCGGGAGTATCCGGTGCTGTTCCGGGATCTGGTAATGAAGAAGAATGATTAGGTGAAGCATAATGAGGCAGAGACGCAAGGGTTCATTCAGATGATGAGAACGGACCCTGATCTGAACGGATTATCCGATGATGAACTGGGGATGATTTTGCTCAAGATGAAGATGTTCCAGGTCGGGATGAGTGTGATGGTTGCGAACGAATTGCTGCCGGACCATTATACAGAGGAGCAGATGATTCAGCTATTGAACAGCGCGGCAGAGGATGTCATCAGCGCAGCGAAGCGCAGCACGGAGCAATCCTGAACCCGGAGGGGATGATCATATGACAGCAGGCAGAACAAGGCTTAGTCTTCTATTATTCATCGTTATTGTGCTGGCATGCGGCTGGATTGGGGTATGGGTGGATACGAAGCTGCCGGATCATCCGGAAGGGAATTCGCCGGGCATGGGCTTGTGGCTGATTTTGCCGGTGATCGCAATGCTCGTCCTGCGGCTGGTGAACCGCGATTGGAGGGATATGGGCGTCAGGTTCAATTTTCGAGAAAATAGGAAGTGGTACGGCGCAGCCATTGCTGTCTATCCGGTAATCATGGTAATAGCGGTAGGGCTTGCTCTGCTGTTCAATAGCGCCAGCGCTTCAGAGATTGAACTACATACGGTTCTGTCACTGGTCGGGGTATCGCTCGCCGGCAGCTTGATCAAGAACATCTTCGAGGAATTCGCCTGGCGCGGCTATCTGACTCCGAAGCTGATTGAGCTGAAGCTGAATGACTGGATGATCTATCTTGTGTCCGGTCTGGTCTGGGCGCTGTGGCATACGGCTTATTATCTGATCTTCCTGCCGGATACTTATTTCGGGACAACGACAAGATGGGGCTATGTCTTCATCGGCTGTGTGCTTATGGTTGCCTGGTCCATTATGTACGTTGAGATCTATCGTCTTACGCAATCGGTGTGGCCGTGTGTACTCATGCACGCAGTGGAGGATGGAGTACCTACCTTGCTGGTATCGGTTGCCGGGATCATTACATTCACGCCGGCAGGCGAACTATGGTTCAGCCCGACCACCGGCGTGGTAACGACGATTCTGTTCATTGGATTCGGATTATGGCTCAGATCTAGACGATTGAAGCGCGTATAGGGATGTGAGTCGGGTAAGAGATAAGCGGATTATTTGGCTCCATGCCCCATCATATCGCGAAGAACATCATAGGCAATAGGTAAAGTGGTAAAGCCGTCGCTGTCCAGAAAATGTCCGCTGTGCTCTACCTCGTGAAAATCGGCATGAATGACTTGTGCTAACTCCTTGCTGAGCGCGACTGGCACAATGGCATCATCCTTGGAGGCAATCACTGCACGTTTGGGAGCCAGCGCTGCGGCCTCGCTGTAGTTGATCTGATCCTGCGTGAACTCATCAAGCATTGGCAGGCCGGGTAACGGCTTGGTGAAGCCGGACACGAGAACCAGACCGCCGAGCGGTTCCTGCGGCCTCGCGCTGAGCAGATACTTGAGCAGAGAGACGCAGCCTAAGCTGTGAGCAACGAAATAGGTGTCTTGGTTCAGCAGCTTGGCCTTACTGGACAGATGCTCCAGCCATTCTTGAAGGTTAGGCGATAACGGCGTCGGCATCTCCAGAATATCCGAGGTGATCCCGTCTGCGTCGAGCCGCTTCTGTAACCATCCAAACCAATGATTCGCCGGGGTGGCTCCGTAACCATGAACAATATAAACATGCTTGCTGCTTGTTGGATCAGCCATATCGTAACTCCTCCCATTAAGTAAAAGTGAATATTCCCAGTCGCGTATATTATAGATTCTTCCATTCTGCATGCACAACCCCTAAAAAAGACCGCCATCCCATTAAAGGGAGGACGGTCTATTTACCTTCACTTATTCACTAGCAGGTTCCTTGTCTGTATCTGTTCCTGCAAACCTGACAAATAGGAATACTCCAATCAGAACCACGACTATCCCTGACCAGAAGAACCAGAACGGAACGCCGAACCGGTCGGCTACAGGTCCCGCCAGCGCAAGCCCAACCGGCGAAGACAAGAGTCCGATACTCGTCACGAAGGAGAGCACGCGTCCCAGAAGCTCAGGCTCGTAAGACTTCTGGATCATCGCCATGTAAGGGCCGTTGAACAAGGGGGCTGCGGCACCCATCAGGAACGAGAGGACGGTAAAAGCAAGGAAGGCCTCGCGCCCGGTCACCCCGCTCAGGACACAGGTGAGTCCGATCACAACCAGACTCAGACTCATGTAGGTGGTGTCCTTCCATCTGGAAGCAAGCACGGACAGCAGGGCACCGCCAAGGATCATCCCAATTCCGAATACGGCCTCAATCAGGCTGGCGCTGTAACCGCCGCGTCCGAAATGCGACAGCGTCATCAAGGGGAACAGCATCGCCAGCGGCATGAATACCACACTGAAGACAGCCATGGCAACCGTTACTGTGACAATGGACTTTTGCGACAGGAAGGCCCGCCAGCCGAGCATAAACTCCCTACGGAACGAGGGGGTCTCTACGATTTCCGGCTTCGGTTGACGGATCTGTACGAACAAAAGCATAAGGTTAGCGATTAAAGCGCCTGCCACATCTAGGAGCAATACGGTTCCCAGGGAAGTAGCCGAGTATACCGCAATTCCAAGCGCCGGTCCAAGTACGCTGGAAGCAGAGAAGATGAGCTGGTTCCAGCCTGCCACCCGGGTGAGCTGGTCTTCCGGTGCTATCAGTGGAATCGCCGCCTGGAACGAAGGGGCATGGAAGGACGAAGCTGCCGAACGGATCAGCAGGATTGCATACACGATCCATAAGCTCGGCTCCCCCCATAGATAATAAGCACCCAGAATCAGGCTGGTGAGTGCAATGGCACTGTCCGCGGCGATCATGGTGAGCTTACGGTTCCACCGGTCGAGCCAGACTCCGATGAACGGGCCTAAAACCGCCTGCGGCAGGAACCCGGCCAGACCGGCCAGCATCAGCACGGCAGCCGACCCTGTCGTCTCGGTCAGATGCCAGATGATGGAGAACTGAACCATCGCAGAGGTTAATATCGAGAAGATTTGTCCGCTGAAGATGAAGGCGAACGTCTTTTTCCATTGAATATTCATAAGTTTGTACCCTCCCTAAATAAAAGCAGACCCAAGTCCGCATAGGGGCTTGGGTCTGCAACAATTACATAACGGGACAGTGCGAAACCGGGCATAATGAAATAAGCCGTAGCGGATCGCAGCCGATGTCCTTAACGTAAATAGCAGCAACTCAAAAAAAGCCCACACTTGGTGAGAAATCAGCTTTTGTTGGGCGTGCTTACCATATACGTGGAATCATCGGCTGCCATCCTCCTCGAATTTTATAGCTGGAGCTTAACATTAGAGCTTAGCAGATGTCAATAATATCGGAGCATTCCGCATCTTCAGCCTCCTATGCTATAGTGGGGGTAATGAAGCATTTACAGGGGGCTGGAGGATGTTCTTTTTCATTGTAATGCTTGTATGTTTCGGCGTGTTCACAGCGCTTGCCTATGTATTTAACGCGAAGCATAAGATCGTGATGCCGCTGGTCAGCGCGGTGGCGGTTAGTATGCTGGTTCAGGTGCTGGAGCAATTCTACATGAGCAGCATTATTGTCGTGGCGTTCATTCTGTATTTCATCATAAGCAGCATCAGGACCTTCAAGCATGAACAGTTCCAGTTGATGGTGGCGATTCTTTTCAGCACATCCGTCGTAACCCTGGTCATAACCTCAACCTACTTCAAGCAGCCCGTGGTTCCCTCCGAAGCGGAGATGGTCAGGGTGATGTTCATCTATTACCCGCTGCTGATTCTATTTATCTCCTGCTATACCTACATGCTGCTTAGCGTGTTCAATTTCAAGCTGCTGCAGTCGGGGAACCCGCTCGGGTATATGATGGGCAAGGTGCGCGGCTTCAGGCGTATGATCCGTCTGCTCTGGATCGCTTCGCGCAAAGGGCTGAATCATCTGCTCCAGCAGGATCATGCGAAGCTGCCGCAGGTGATTGCTGCCATTCTCGATAATATGGGCGGGGTCTTCGTGAAGTTCGGGCAGGTGCTATCGACCAAGAAGGATCTGCTGCCAGCCCAATACATCGAGGCGTTCTCCAGTCTGCACGACCAGGTTAAGCCGCTCAGCCAGAAGCAGCTGAAGGAGATTATTGACAGCCGGATCGGCGATCTGGAGGAGACGTATGAAGACTTCGGGATGGAGCCCATTGCAGCCGCTTCGATCGGGCAGGTACATCTGGCGAGGCTGAAGTCTACTGGAGAGAAGGTAGTCGTCAAAATCCTGCGGCCGGATGTGAAGCAGAAAATGAGCGTGGATCTGGATCTGTTAATCCAATTCGTGACCCGGCTCTCCGAACGCTCCGCTAAAATCCGGAGACTCGGCTTAATTCAGCTCGCCGAAGGCTTCAAAACCAATCTGATCGAAGAGACAGACTTTGATATTGAAGCGCTGAATACCAATCTGCTGCGCCAGGCGTTCCTGGAACACGATATTCCAATCCAAGTGCCGAAGATTTACGCTGAGTATTCGACCAAGCAAATTCTGACCATGGAATATATTGAAGGACAGCGGTTCACCCGGAAGGTGACCAATGATGTATCGGAAATGATCATGCACGCCTTCCTGCAGCAGATTCTGATGATCGGCATTTTCCACGCCGACCCGCATCCCGGCAATCTGATGCTGACCAAGGACGGGAAGGTCGCACTGATTGACTTCGGCTCCGTGGGGTATCTGACGGAAGAGGAGCGGGCCGGGATGCTCAACTTCCTGATGGGCTACAGCCGGAAGGAGACGAAGCAGATGGCCCAGGGTCTGGCCGGAGTCTGTGAGGAAGGGGAGCTATTAGATGTGAAAATGATCGAGCGGCGCCTCGGCAGACTTTTATCCGAAGCCTCCTTCTCCCCTGATCCTACCAGTGTCATGATGAGAAGGCTGATGTCGATGATTACGGAGCTGGGCATGTCCTTGAAGCCGACGGTGGCCGGGGCCTTCCGGGCGATTATTACCCTGGACGGGACCTTGTCCTCAGTAGATGAGTCGTACTCCTTATCCGCAGCGAGCCAGTCCTTCGCAGACCAGATGGATACGGGAGAGATCGTCAAGGAACAGCTGGGCAAGGTGAAGGGGCGGCTGGAGGATTATATTCCGAAGCTGCTGGAGCTGCCGCTGCTGAAGGAGAACCGGATCACGCTGGCGCGTGAGGACAATCATAGTCTGACGGATTTCGTGGGAACGCTGACGGTCGGGATATTCACGGTAATCTGTATGGTAATCATGCTGGCAAGCTTCTGGGTGCAAGGGGAGATCATGCGGTTTGTCCTTGCCCCCTTATCAATGTCAGGCTTCGGCACGGGGATGATTATCCTGATGATGTCCGTGATTAAGCAATTGAAACCTAAGAGTTAACGGAGGGCGTATAAGATTATGGCGAATCCACTCTCGAACAAGAAGAGAATACGCGGCTGGAAGCGCAGGATAAAGCAGATTGACCAGTGGAAAAAGCATAATATGCACCTGGACCTGGAGGAGCTGCGAAGCGCGCAGCGGGATTATGTGAAGCTGTGGATTGACCCCTTCTACAGGTTGAACAGGCGCAATCCGCCGGTGTGGTATTCCCGCCTGCTGCTGGAGGCGATGATCGAGGTATACCATTCCTGGTCCCGGCAGATGGCAAGTCTGAATGAACCCTTTTATCTGCGAATCTGGTTCTACCATCCGAACTTCATCCAGTCGCAGATCGTGGTCGCCTTCCGGGATGCGCTGCATTTCTACGATAATACCTTCGAGACAGGAGGCGAGAGTCAGGTGTTCCCCTGGGATCTGTACGGGACAGTGCGCGGTCTTGAGGATTTCATCTGGGAGCCTGCCGCTGAGGCGGAGCCCTATTGTCTGCCGGGACAGCCGAGGTCCCAAGCCGCACAGGTATGGTTAGGCAGAATTCAATAGCAGTGAATACACACACAGCCTCAGAGACTCCTCTGGGGCTTATTGTCTGTAGAAGGGGGAGACCCCTTGGCTGGCGGCTACAAATCCCAAGGAGTTATGATATAATTTAGCTTTACTACGGCCGGATAAGGGATTATCCCGGCACGCATAGAGAGGTACTTCATATGATAAATAATTTCTGGCGTGAATTGCCACGCCCTTTCTTTATACTGGCCCCGATGGAGGATGTGACGGATGTGGTGTTTCGTCATGTGGTGAGTGCGGCGGGCCGGCCGGATGTGTTTTTTACGGAGTTCGTGAATACGGAGAGCTATGCCCACCCGGAGGGGAAGCAGGCGGTGCGGGGGCGGTTGACGTTCACCGAGGATGAACAGCCCATGGTCGCGCATATCTGGGGGGACAAGCCGGAGTATTTCCGGAAGATGAGCATCAGCATGGCCGAAGAGGGCTTCAAGGGCATCGATCTGAACATGGGTTGTCCTGTAGCGAATGTAGCCGAGAATGGCAAGGGCAGCGGCCTGATCTGCCGTCCGGAGACCGCAGCGGAGATCATCCAGGCAGCGAAGGCCGGAGGACTGCCCGTCAGCGTCAAGACCCGGCTCGGGTTCACGGATGTGGACGAATGGCGGGGCTGGTTGACTCATATTTTGCAGCAGGACATTGTGAATCTGTCGATTCATCTGCGGACCAGAGAGGAAATGAGCAAGGTGGATGCCCACTGGGAGCTGATTCCAGAGATCAAGAAGCTGCGCGATGAGATCGCGCCGGATACGCTGCTGACGATTAACGGGGACATACCGGACCGGGAGACGGGCCTGAGGCTTGCCGCAGAGTACGGAGTGGACGGGATTATGATTGGGCGCGGGATTTTTCATAATCCGTTTGCGTTCGAGCAGGAGCCGAGGGAGCATAGCAGCAAGGAGCTCCTGGATCTGCTGCGGCTGCACCTGGATCTCCATGACCACTATTCGGCGCTGGAATCACGTTCCTACAAGCCGCTGCCCCGCTTCTTCAAAATCTACGTCCGCGGCTTCCGCGGCGCCAGTGAACTCAGAAATCATCTAATGAACACCAAGTCTACCCGTGAGGTGCGTGCGCTACTGGATGAATTCGCCAGCAAAGAGCAGGACGGGACCGGGGAGCTTGGGGAATCGAGGGAGGGCGTATGAGAAACTTTATTATATTCGGAGCAAGCAAGGGCTTGGGAGAGGCCTTCGTCAAAGCGCTGCCGGTGCCGGGCGATCAAGTCTGGGTGGTCTCTAGAACCTGCCCGGACAGCCTGAAGCTTGCGGATGGAGTGCAGCGGACCTGGATTGAGGCTGACTTGGCGAAGCCGGATGCTGCGGGGCGGATTGCAGAATCATTGAACGGCGTTACCCTGGACGTCTTCATCTATAATGTTGGCGTCTGGGAGAGCAAGGGCTTCAGCGATGACTATGATTTTGAACAGGACGACCCGGCTGAGATTGCCAGCATCATTAACATTAATGTGACTGCGGCGATTACGTGCATTCAGAAGCTTTTGCCGAATCTGAAGCAGTCTGCGCATGCGAATATCTTCTTCATCGGTTCTACGGCAGGCCTCGATCATAATGATTACACCCAGGTCTCGTTCACCGCGTCCAAGTTCGGTCTGCGCGGGATCGCCAATGCGGTCAGGGAGCATGTAAAGCCGTATGGCATTGGTGTGACGGTCATCAATCCCGGTGAGATTGCTACCCAAATTCCGCTGGAAGCGGGGGTGGAGCCTGTCTTGTCCGCCTACAACGGCACGCAGATTCCGCTTCAGGATATTGTCTCCCTAGTGCAATGCGTCATGAACCTGTCCAAGGCCTCCTGTGTGAAGGAGATTAATATTCCGGCGATGCTGGATTCGAATGCGTAGGGAGGAACTCTTAATTTGGAGGAGAGCCTTATGAAAATGAAATTTATAATACCGTTTCTTGTCTTCATCATGGCCTCGGTAGGTTGTATTTCAGTCTCCAGAGTGAATGCAGCAACACCTACTACGTATGGTTCCGTTGTTTTAGACGGGAAGCCACTTGGCTTCGATACTAAGCCCATCATCCTAAATGGGAACACGATGGTGCCGTTTCGTAAGATATTTGAAGCCTTAAATATGAATGTCCAATGGGATTCCAAAACCGGAAATGTTACGGCCCAAAGTACAGGGACAACGATTAAAATGACCGTGGATAGCCTTAAGGCCAAGGTCAATGATAAAGAATTCACTTTAACTCAAACGCCATTTAATACTCCTGAAGGAACAGTTTATGTGAACCTCCGTTTTATTAGCCAAGCCATAGGGGCAACGATAAGCTGGGATAATGTGAAGAAGATTGCAACCATAGATACTAAATAAAATCTTGTGTGATAGTAAATAGGCCGTTTCCTTTACGGGGCGGTCTATTTAGGTTCTCGAATGCCGGTAACTTATGCTACATTGTTAGATATCCCCAGTTCGTAATACTTCCGCCATGTACTTGGGGTCCCGGATAAGCGATTATAGACACAGAAGCTTAAGAGGGCATGAGGACGCTGCGGCACCATCGCAGTGATCCCGATCATAGGAGGTAGAACGAAATGGCGTATCAGAATATAGACGGTGTGCGTGTGTGGGGGAAGCCGGATGAAGGAGCCATGGTGCAGGCCCGGATGTGTGCGGAGAATGGCAACGTGGTGCAGACCCTGCTCATGGCGGATCATCATAAAGGCTACAGCCAGCCAATTGGCGGGGTTGTCGTGTACGACGGACAGATCTCGCCGTCTGGCGTGGGTTACGATATCGGGTGCGGGAATAAGGCGGTGCGGACCGGCTTGAAGATAGAGGAGCTGCGGCCGCGACTCTCAGGGGTCATGGACGAGATTGCCCGCAGAATCTCCTTCGGTGTAGGGCGGGTTAATAACGAGCGGGTGGACCATGAGCTGTTCGACGACCCGGATTGGGCGGTGTTCAAAGCGGTGGGCAGCGGAGTACATGATAAGCTGAAGGTCCTGGCGCAGAATCAGCTCGGTACTGTCGGCAGCGGCAACCACTTCGTAGACATACTGGAAGAAGACGCAACCGGCCGGGTGTGGATCGCCAACCATTTCGGCAGCAGAGGGTTCGGGCATAAGACAGCGAGCGGGTTCCTTAACCTGGCAGCAGGCAGAGACTTCCTGGCAAATGCCCCCGGAGAAAAGATGGATCAGCCGCCCGTACTGCTCGACCTGCACAGTGAGCTGGGCGATATGTATTACAGAGCGATGAAGCTGGCCGGGCGTTATGCCTATGCAGGAAGAGACTATGTTATCCAGCAGGTCTTGGCTATCCTGGGAACGGAAGCGGATATGGAGGTGCATAACCATCATAACTATGCCTGGAAAGAGACACATGACGGCAAGGAAGTCATCGTTGTCCGCAAAGGAGCTACTCCGTCCGCACCCGGCCAGATGGGCTTCATCGGCGGGAGCATGGGAGACATCTCCGTGATCGTCCAGGGCAAGGACAGCGCGGAGAACCGGGAGGCGTATTATAGCACCGTTCATGGAGCAGGCCGAATCATGAGCCGGACCCAGGCGGCAGGCCGTATGAACTATAAAACCCGCACCCGCAGCGGCGGCCAGATCACAACAGCGCAGATGTTAGCTGCGGTCCGGGAATTTGGCGTAGAGCTGCGCGGAGCGGGGACGGACGAGAGTCCTTTTGTCTACCGGAAGCTGCAAGAGGTGCTGGACGCGCACGCCGGAACCGTTGAGGTTATGCATGTGCTAAAGCCAGTGGGCGTATGTATGGCTGGCGCGGATGAGTTCGATCCGTATAAGGATTGAGGGGGATTCAATATTATGATTTGACTTCTAAGTGCATTGTGTATAAACTTTGTATATACAATTTAGGGGGCGATTCTATGTTTCAGGTTCAAAAATGGGGAAATAGCTTGGGCATTCGTATTCCGAAATCCCTTGCCCTAAAGGTCGGAATTGAGGAAGGCTCTGAAGTTGACTTTGATGTGGAAGATGGACATCTTGTTATTAAGCCTAAGTCGGTTACACTGGATGAAATGTTATCCCAGGTTACCCCGGATAATATCCATAAAGAGGTCTCTACAGGTGAGCAACAAGGACGGGAAGTATGGTGAAAGGTGCATATGTGCCGGATCGAGGCGATTTGATATGGTTGCAATTCAATCCACAAGCGGGACACGAACAAGCAGGCAAGCGCCCTGCCCTGGTCGTGTCGCCTGCTTCTTATAATGGTAAGGTTGGGCTCTTTTTGGTCTGTCCGGTAACTTCTAGATCGAAGGGCTATCCGTTTGAAGTAGGCATTCCTCAGGATCTGCCCATTGAAGGGGTTGTCCTTGCTGATCAGGTAAAGAGTCTCGATTGGCAATCCCGGCAGGCAGTGTTCATCTGTAAAGTGCCACAGCCCATACTGTCAGATGTCGTTTCTAAACTCGACTTACTAATTCGTTAACCATGAGATTAACGACAGACTATGGCCTAAGTACTATTAAGATGAATATATCTAACCTCAGAGGAGTATGAACATGACAGGAAGAAATGACCCTTGTCCTTGCGGCAGCGGCAAAAAGTATAAGCAATGCTGTATGCTGAAGCAAGCGGAGGAGCAGACACTGCAGGCGAAGGGGCGGCATTTTTTTGATCGTAAATTTAAATTGACGAAAGACCTTTATGCCTTTATGGCTCAGAAGCATGGCGGAGAATGGACATTTGATCATCAAAAAGTTCTTCCCTTCAAAACTAATTTAGGATATTCCTTAGACGGGGCTGGCAACATGTGGGCGCATTTCTTCCATGTATATGATAATGGTCTGCGTGGAATAGAGTGGTTCATGGAAGAGCGAGGGCACAGATATACCGGAGAGGACCTGAAGATGCTGGAGCGTTGGCTGGAGATGAAGCTGTCCTGCTACCAGCACGTAGACCGGTATGAGCAAGGTGAGATCATTGAAGACATCTGGACTGGAGAGAGGTACCGGATGCCTTACTGTGAGACGATGATTAAGCTTCCGCCTTGGGCCGTAGCGATCGGGATGCTTGAGCCGTTTGTAGAAGATTGGTGTATTCACGGATTATTTACGTGGGCCCACCCGGATGCAGCAACCGCAGTGATGAACCGGGTAGAGCAGCTGCAGGAAGAAGCCTCCGGGACTACTGAACAGAAGTTATCTCCTGCAGACATACTGAGCCGCAACTACCCGGAGATACTCGATTTATCCATTAAAATCAGTAACAGCGAAGGGAAGACGCTCAGCACGCAGAAGGAGATGAAGGAAGTAACCTGGGTAACGCGTGAATATACCTGTGAGCACCGTGAGTTGCTGAAAGAGATGCTGCTGGACATTAGCGATGATTATTTTCTGGCACCGGGCACCGTGCCTGAAGAAGGTATAGCCGTAATTAGCCGGATAGACAGGCTGGTCGGGCTGTTAGGCACACTTCCGGCGGAGCGCCGGGAACGGCTTAGCTTGGATGAGATCCAGCTCTCGAAGGATTTGGCAGATATTAAGATCGACAGACAAGGGATGGTAACTGTCACCGGTTGGCAGAGCGCTGAGCTGGAGGCTACGCTGGAACTGCTCGACTCGGAGCGGTTTGCAGCCGCAGGTCTGACCCGGGTGAATGAAAGCAGAGATGCCCATATCCTCCCCCGGGAACGAATCGTGGAAGGGTACAATATAGTAACAGATAAGCCCCTTTCCGACCAGGAAATCGGAGCTTACGGGAATCTGCCCATGCTGCTGCAATGGATGCTCGATACATTGCAGCAAGACCCCGATGAAAGTGCGGAATTGCTGGTCAGAAAAAGAGAATATGAAGAATCTCGGGCCAATCCGCAAATATCCAGCCTGAACCTGTTACGTGTAGCGCTGGGGTTGCCGGAGAGTCCGTTTACCGGGTAAGATAAGTGAGGATCGGAGAGTTGAGGGAAGGGACAAGCCCGGAGCCAACAAGCCGGTCCTCTATTTTTTTAGTGAAGGTGGGATTACATGTCCTGGAGCAAACTCAAGCAACAATTGGAGGGCTTCCTCAGCCCATCCTTAGAGGGACGGGTAGAGTACCGGGCGCCCGCTTACCGCTATTCGCCTGATAAATCAGGCACCTGTTATATTACGGTGGACAAGAAGAACATCCTCAGCATGACCGACAAGTCCAGCCCCATCCGCTGGTACTCGTCCGAGCTGGAGGTCAAGAATGACCCGGAGCTGCATATTCCCGTCACCCATGAGGATATTGAAGCAGTCAGACTGACGGCCAAGGGGCCGATCCCTGAGGACCGCCTAATTATTATGGCCCGAAGCCGCTTAACCACTGAACATGCCAAGGCACTGATATTGGCCCAGGCTGGCCTGACGAAATCGAATTTCATTATGGTGGCGAATAAGTTCCTGGTTACTCCCATTGAGGAGAGCCTGGAGAGCAGTGATATAGTACTGAATATCCTGGCTCTGATGGACCGGAGAGTCGGGCGGAAGCGGATCGAGGGGATGGCCGGGAAGATGCAGCGGAAGCATCCGGCGGTGGAGTACTTCTATGATCTGCGGCGCGGGGCACGATGATGGTTATAGCCGCAGCCGTCAGCGCGATTCGCTGGTTCAGCGTTTCCCGGCAGCCAGCATATATCCGGCCCCCCGGACGGTAATGATCCGCTCGGGATGGATAGGGTCGTCCTCGATTTTTTTGCGCAGATTACTGATGTGGACCGCCACCGTTCGCGTATCCTCCAGACTCTTCATCCCCCAGATGAGGTGAAACAGCTTATCGACAGTGACCACTTGATTCACGTTCTGTGCCATGTAGGAGAGCAGACTGAATTCCTTTTTCGACAGAAAAATCGTTCTGCTGCCCATATGGACAGACTGTGCATAGAAATCCAGCGTTAGTCCCGGCAGCTCCAGCAGCTGTTCTCTTCTGCCTGAGGATATCCTGCGGAGATGGGCCTTGATCTTGGCCATGAGTACGCCCGGACTGAACGGCTTGGTTACATAATCGTCCCCGCCATACGATAAGGCGCTGATCTTCACCTCATCCTCCTCTTGACTGCTTAGGAACACAATCGGCGCATTCGTGTAATTGCGTGCGTTCTTGCACCAGTCAATGCCGTTCTCATTCGCCAGCAGCACATCCAGCACAATCAGGTCCGGGTTAAAGGATGCCAGCAGCATCATAGCATCGGCCCCGTTGTGGCAGGATGAGGAGTCGAAGCCCTCCCGCTGGCAGTATAGCTGAACAATCTCGCAGATATGGGGATCGTCGTCAACGATCATAATTCGGTATGTGTCCATTCTATTGTCACCTTCCTGCATCTCAGATCAACGGCAATATGACCCGGAAAATCGACCCCGTCTTCCCGTCGCTCTCCGCCCGGACACTCCCGCCATGCGCTTGCACAATTTCCCGGCATATCGCGAGCCCCAGCCCGCTGCCCTCCACGCCCATGTCCACCCCCGGCCGGTCCACCCGGTAATTGCGGTCGAAGATCTGCTCCAGCTGCGCTGGAGGAATACCTATACCGGAGTCTTGTACGCTGATTACCGCAGAGCGGGTATCATTCACCTCGTCCACGGTTAAGGCAAGACGCACCAATCCGCCGTCAGGCGTGAACTTCATCGCGTTCGACACCAGATTGAATAACGCCTGTTCTAAGCGTTGTGTATCGATCCGGGCAACAGGCTGGTCCGCGCTTGAAGCTTCCGTATCCCCGATGTTCAGAGCGAAATCCAGCCCCGCATCCCGCACCACCAGCTCATATTGCTCATAGAAGCCGCGCAGGAACTGCATCACCTGAACCGGCTCTATCCGGTATTCCACTTGCCCTGTCTCCAGATGGGACAAGAAGCTCAGCTCCCCGATCATGCGGTTGATCCTTATCGTGTTATCACGGATATACCTCAGGTATTGTTCATTGTGCTCCGGCTTCACCCTGTCTATCACCGCCTCGACATAACCGAGCATACTGGACAGCGGCATCCGCAGATCATGCGTGATGTAGGCCAGCAGCTTCTTCCGGCCTTCCTCGGAATGCAGTAACCGCTCATACGACAGGCGGAGGTCCTCATGGGCGACGGATAAGGCACGGGTGCGCTCCAGCACAATCTGCTCCAGGTTGGCATTCATCCCGGTCAGCTTGTGGTTGGCCTCCTGCAGCTCCCGTGCAATCCGCTCTTCATTCGTTGCTGCCCGCGTGAATCTGGAAGAGAGCAGCAGCATCTGGGCAACCGTGAAGATGAGCAGTCCGAACGGGGAGGTATTGGCGATGGGCGACCATTCGTTGTAATACAGGAAATCGTTGACCACCGTAGCCAGAGCCACCACCGACACCAGCAGGAAGATCAGCGCTCCCTCCATCCGCCGCAAGGCCGCATGAGCCAGCCCCACCATCAGATACACCATATGGAGAACCACGACGACACCGATCAGCACCAGCATCCGGGAATAGACGAGGGCAGGGGTCACCACAACCACCAGACAGAGTGCGCCGGTGACGATCCGGGAGCCATAGCGGAACCACCGCGACACGTAATCCGGGAAAATGCACTCAAAATACATCGTGATCACCCATCCGCCGAGGCATAGGATCAGATACTCCAGCTTGAACTGCAATTCCCATGGAAAGTGAGGCAGCCACTGGGTAAGCATAAGCTCGCCGTTCAGCAGGGAGCGGATCGCGAACATCACAGTGAACAGGCCGAAGTATAGCGGGGCCCGGTCCTTACGGCGTAGCATGAACAGCAGGAGATGATACACGCCGATCACCAGCAGGCTGGCCGTGATGAACATATCGGCAGCAATCTTCAGATGGGTCCGGACCGTTAACACATTACTGCCGCCCAGCTCGATATCCTTGGTGATGCCGCCCCGCTTATGATGGAAGTTCGCTACTTGCATCACCAGCTCCACCGTGTCGCCTTCAGGCTGGAAGAACACCAGTCTCGTCGCCAGAATCGGCGTCATGCCCTCCTTGTCCTGATCCACCACACCGACCTCTGACAGCAGCTCTCCGTTCACCCATAATTTATACGCATGAAAAATAGTAGGCAGCCGCAGAGCCAACCGCTCCTTACTATCCTGCTCACTAAGCCGGATCACCAGCCGGAAGGTGGCATAGCCTTCGCCCTTCAGCGCATTACCGTCCATCGGGTAGCCTAGCCAGGAGCTGGGGATGTTGATATACCGGTCTTGGTCGGCTGGTTGTCCGCCTGCCATCTGGCCTCGTATATCCTCGGGTGAGAGCAGCTTGTGCCAATAGAAGGCCCATTCTCCCTGTAGCTTCAGCGGATTCTGATAGATAGAGTTGTGCGTTAGATCCAGAAGGCCTTCCTTGCTTCGGGGCTTGGGGGCATCCGGCGTTGCAGACAGGATGGCATAGCTTGCGATCAGCCCGATAACTACGACCACAGCGATATGTAACCAGATATTACGACAACCGGACCTTAGTATACCCCTCATCATGATGCTGACCCCAATCTACAAAATTCGTCATTCTTAAGCTCATTGCCTTAATGATAGCATCATTGCCGAAAATTGTGTGAAATTGCACTATTTAAAGTTTTCTTTTCTTGCCTGAACAGGCTGAATTCCCGTGTAGAATGCGAGGTAAGGAGACGGGAATGTCGAAAATTGTAAGGTTCTCGGGGTGTTTTGAAAGATACATGATTTATGGAATGAATTAGAAAATCGGTAATAAAATATAGTACCCTGTGGATGGCCCTTGAAGGGGCCTTTTTATATTATGTTTTGGGGCCCCCGCAAAGTACCTGAGTAAGCATCGAAGCTTAGCATCACTTTGTGGGGCAGTTTGCGGGGAAACGATCTGAGGAGGCTTGGCTATTGTATACCAAAGTGTCAGCTAGAGCTGTATCCCTGTTAGCCGCATTCGTATTACTGCTCTCCGTGTTCTTCACCGCCTTACCGAACGCAGAGGCAGCCGCGAGAGGAGCGTGGTCACCAAACACAGCCTATGCGGTGAATGACACCGTAACCTATGGCGGAGGTACATATACCTGTCTGCAGGCGCATACGTCCCTCACCGGCTGGGAGCCGCCGAATGTTCCTGCACTATGGAAAAGCGGCAGCACCACCACACCGACACCAACGCCCACAACGCCACCGGCAACGAATGGGGCCATCTTCTATGCAGACAGGGATTATGGCGGCAAGGCTGTTACCCTGGGAATAGGCAATTATGTGCTGTCCCAGCTGAACAATGCAGGCATTCCGAATGACTGGATGTCCTCGCTCAAGGTACCCAGCGGCTGGACGGTAGAGGTGTATGCAGACGATAACTTCGGGGGCACGAAGTGGACCTATACCTCAAGCTCCTCCTGGGTCGGCGACAGTGTGAATGACAAGATGTCTTCGGTCAAAATCTACACCGGTTCACCGCCCGCAACCGGCGTCACCCGCCCCTCCGAGGTGCCCAGCCAGATCTGGACGTATGCCATGAACGTGGACAATAAATTCGGCAAAGGGGGAGATTTCGCTCTACTTCTGAGCGCGGTGATCAAGAAAGAGAGCAGCTTCGGAGCAGGTCTGCCGGGCAGCCCGTCCGCCGGTGACGGCTTGATGCAGGTCGAGCCGAATACACGTGCCGCGTATGCCTCCCAATTCAGCGCCAAATTCGGCCGCACCTATAATCACAGCAGCGAGCAGGATCAGGTAGCCTTGGGCGGACTGATTCTCGATGAGAAGATCTCCAGATTCGGCAACATCTACAACGGACTTTTACACTACAACGGAGGCGACAACTGGTATCCAGGCGCCACCGATTCCTACGGCCGCCCGATTCTGGCGGATCAGTATGCCAATGCTGTGTACGGGACGTATAAGGGGTATGGCGGGAAGAACTGAGGGAGTACCTTTCTTCCTTTATACATCAACAAAGACGCTCGGGAATTTCCCCGCAGCGTCTTTGTTATTGTATAGGCGAATACAATGGGCTGCTGCGATGAGGAATGGGCCCCGTGCCCCGCAGCCAGCAACATTTTTAGAGAAATCCTGCAAAAATTGCAACAATACTCCTCAATAGAAGTGGTCTACGTCGAAATCCTGCACGAAATGTAACAAAGTTAGCGCTATCTTGCTCTCTGCGCCAGAATTCCTGCAAATCATGCAACATTGTACCCACAGCTAATGATAGTTATAGAAAATCCTGCAAGATGTGCAACAATGCTCTTGCCCTTAGAAGGAAATAAGACACCCGAGGGCTTCACCAGCTTATGATATACTTGGGGGTGAATGTCAAAACGATATCATGATGAATGAGCAGACAAGGAGGTTAACCTTATATGCGTAACCGGAAGGTTTTTTTAACACTTAGAATTATAATTACCGTTCTTCCTATTGTCCTGTTGATCCAAAATTATGGTACCACCATTCGCATCTGGCTCCATCCTGTAACCACAACGGTAGGGCAGGTAGCCCCCATTTTGCCTAACAAGGAGATTACTACCCTGACCTTCATTCCTGGAAATGACGCAGAGAGGGAATTCGAGATTACCCGCGATGATGATCTTAGCGATCTCATAACCCGTCTTTCCAGCCTGCAAATCAAGGAAAAGAACAAAAGTAACCAAAAAGAGCCGGATCAATTCGACTCCATATTTTTAAGCGTCCAAGGCGGCCTAAGAGTGATTCTGGATGTCTCCGAAGATAAGAAGGAGCTGCTTCTGCTGAGAGTTAGCAAGGATAACACCACCACCCGATGGTATTCTGTCCTTAACCAGGAGGAGATGGAGCAGATCGTCAGCTTAATTATGGAGAAGAAAACAAATTGAGCATGAGCTAATATAGCCTTGCTATTCCCAATAAGACACGCCGCTGAAGAGGAACGATTCATTGTTTAAGTAGGCCTTAACCTCTCTACTGGCTAATTTACCAATATGTCCAGGCAGCCATTCCTGCCAGTCCGGCAGACCCAACCAGAAATTCATCGTCTCCAGTTGTGCTGCAATGAAGAAGCCCTCTAACCGCTGGGTATAGTTATCCGGTAACGGATGGGCTTGGAATAAGACTGAAGCAGCTGTTCTCTGAACGAAGGATGGATGTAGGAGAACGTCCAGCCCAAATCCACTAAGTAATAACCGAACCCGCAAGCGCCGAAATCAATGGGCCGTACTTCTTGTTCAAGGAACACCAAATTACTTGGAATCAGATCAGCATGAATCATTCCCCAATTACTGGCGGTCCGCTCCATAGAATTCATCATGTGAATGACCCGCTCCCCGGCTAGCCGCAGCAGCTCCACATCACCCGCACTAAGCAGTCCGGCAGCCGCATGTTCCTTCAGCATATCAAGGGCTTGCAAGATCCGGGAGCCGTCGAAGGCCGGGCGTTCAAAAGCATCGGGGATGCTCCAGTTCGAGGCTTGCTTATGTAGCTTGCCGATCAATTCACCTATGGCTCAGGCATCTTCTATAGTAGGAATGAAAGGCTTCTGCTCACTCTCCACCCATCGTAACAAAGTACAGTGAGTATGGTTCACATCCGTAATGAATTCTCCGCGAGTATTCTTGCAGGGTGAAGGCAGAGTCACATCGGTATCCAAGGTTAAGGCTTCCAGCCAGACCATCTCGGATTGAAGGACTTCCCGCTCCCTCATATATCAAAGTATATAGGAACGATAACATAGCTGTGCACAGGCGGGAATGGAACGGTTGATTCTATTCGTTTTTTATTGATAGGATGAGAATGAAGTTTAGTTGAAGGGAGTGAGGACGCAATGATTGATTTTCTTAGAGATAAGAGTATAAAGGCCTTTCACGAAATATCTGAGATCGCAGAGCGTCCAGATTTACTTTTTTCCAATGACAAACAGCAGTACCAAGCCGAGGCCCGTTATAACTTCTACACCATTCAGAGATTGAACAAGCTGATCCGAAAAGACAAGCTCTCGCTAAATGAATTCAAGCAGCTCATAAGCTTCATTGAAGATTCCTGGTCCAGCTATTTGAGCCGTCTCTATCCAGGGAAGCCGTTTGTGTTCTATTGTTGGGGGGATTATCAGATTCCCGCGTTCCAGGTCTCGGTCGTGTCCTTTTATGAAGGGGTTGAACTGCCTTTCGGATGTGTACTGGAGAAGGTGAATGACATCAGCCAAGTGCTATCGCATTATGTGGATATAGTGAAAGCTGGGAGCATCGAAGTGTCAGAGGCAGAAGAAGAAATGAGCAGTCCAGAGTCAGACAACAACGATTATAAGCTTATGGTGTATTCCAAGAGAATGATATGTTGAACTGGAAAAGGGGACGGTGATGATCTGATGGACATCCATAACTGCAACCTGAATATCTGGGCCCATCTGCCGGATGAGATTTGGACGAAAGTAGCTAATATATATGAGTCGATGCCTGGTTGGCTGGGGTACACAGACGGAATTCCGTATTGGTACGGGCAGGAAATGGACGAGAGGTTCATAACGGCGTCCGTTGAGCCGAGCGGCTTGTCGTTCTACGCCCAGATGCAGACGAGCGAGTGGGATTCGTGGATCGGAAGGCTCAAGGCGGAAGCGACGAGGGTGCTGGGGTTTGCAGTGGGGGAGCCGGAGGATGAGGGATTTCATGTGAATTTCGAATAATTCTGCTCGGCCAAAATATTAAGGTCCCCCATAAGGAGGATAATGACATGTCTGTTCCCTCAGTCTCTAAGCCATTCCTGTGGTGGTGCACCGTTTTGACGGTCATTATCCTCTTGGGTGTTATTGCCTACCGGACAGGGTCCGCATGGTATCACAACCACCAGCTACGCAAGGATTTCTCGGCTACGGCAGCAGCCAGTCCCTATCAACAAGGCATTCCGCTGGAGCAGATGGATCTGGGCGCGTAAGCTCCTATTTTCCCGGTATCTCTGGAGAGCCTGCCTATGTGATAACGCATTTCATACAAGCGCCTGTGTCTCTGCAATATTATAGTGAGATTCCAAGCAAGGATACGGCGGTGGCTCTACATATCCCCAAGGGGACGGTCATTGAAGCCATTCCGCAGCATTCCCCGGGGTCCTCATTCTATGAGTTAGGGTACGGGTATACCAGCTATCCTGCGTATGAGAACGGATGGCGGTATGTCCGGCCGTTCAAGACGGAAGAGGCGGCAAGTTCGTAGATAGCATGAGAGTGTTCGCAACATAGCCCCTCCAGGCAGATTAGACTTGGAATCTCATGAGTTCATGGTTCCGGTTACGTCTGCTGAAGGGGCTATTTGTCGTTAGTGTGAATGATCTTACTGCCGGCCGCTTATTTCAGCGCCCCTTCAGTCAGGCCGGCCACGATATAGCGGTGGAAGAAGAGGTAGACGATAATCATCGGGAGCGTAATCATCGCCAGTGCGGAGAACAGCAGCTTATAGTCGGTCATATAGCGGCTGGAGAAGGCCAGCAGACCTACCGGAATCGTCTTCAGGGAGTCGTCCTGGATATACAGCATAGCCAGCAGCAGCTCATTCCAGGCATTCAGCGCAGAGAAGATCCCCACGGTAGCCATATTCGGAATCAAGAGCGGAAGGATGATTCTGCCGTACATCCGCCAGTCTCCGCAGCCGTCAATCCGGGCAGCCTCCAGCAGCTCTTTCGGGATCGAGTCCAAGTACGCCTTGAGCAGGAAGATGGCCAGCGGCAGTCCGGTGCCGATATAAGGGAGAATTAAGCCCATATAAGAATCCTTCAGATTCAGCTGCTCAAAAATATAGCTCTGCGCGATGAAAAAGGATTGCAGCGGCATGAACAGTCCGAAGACGAACAGCAGCATCAGCAGGCTGCTGCCGCGGAAGCGCAGCTTGCTGAAGGCGAAGGCTGCGAGGCTGGCGAAGAGCAGAATACCCGCAACGGTGACCGAGGTGACAATTACACTGTTGCTGGCGTAGGTGCTCATATTGCCGACCGTCCAGGCTTTGGACCAGTTTTGCAGATGAATCTGCTCCGGCAGCGCGAACGGAGAGGAGAAGATCTCCCGGTTCACCCGGAAGGAAGAGAGAATAAGCCAGAGAATCGGGTAGGCATAGAAGCAGGAGATGACGATCATGAACAGATAATACAGGATATGCGGGAACGGTCTGCGGCGGGCGGCTTCCCCGCTGTTATAGGATTTTTTCTTGATATCCAGGGCCGTGGTCGTCAAGGGATACACCTCACTTTCTCATAATGTCGCAGTTTACATGCTCCGGGTTCCCCGCTAATACTCCAGGACACCGTCGTCCTTCTTCTTCATTTTTCCGGCCACCAGCCCGATCACCGCGATTACAATCGTCATAATGACGGCCAGCGCGGAGCCGTAGCCGATGCTCATATGGGTGAAGACGACCTTGACCAGATAGGTGGTCACGATCTCGGTTGAATTGTACGGTCCGCCGTTAGTCATGACATAGAACAGATCAAAGGACTGGAAGCCGGTGAGCACACACAGCATGATGCCTGTCTCCACCAGATTACGGATCATGGGGATTTTGATTTTGAAGAAGATCTGTGCTTCCCCTGCGCCGTCCAGATAGGCCGATTCGTAGACTTCTTTGGAGATGCGCTGGATTCCGGAATAGAAGATGGTCATATAAAAGCCTGCATACACCCAGCCGGAGACGATACAGATGGCATACAGCGCGGTATCGGGGTTGCCAAGCCAGACACGGGTCCAGCTCTCCAGGCCGATTTTCTCCAGCAGGATATTAATGAGGCCAAAATCGGAATTATAGACGAACTTCCACAGGTAGGAGACGACAATCATCGGCAGCATGACGGGGACGAAGAAGGCTAGCCGGAATATTCCGCTGCCCTTGCGGCCCATCGTGATCAAGCCTGCGAGTCCGAGTCCGGCAATGACCTCGACCAAGACCGTAGCAACAATATAGATCAGCGTGTGTCCGTAGGAGTTAATGTAGACCTGGTCCTGCAAAGCGCGGATGTAATTGTCGAAGCCGGTGAAACGCATCGTGCCGATCCCGTTCCAGTCGTAGAAGCTGAAGACGAAGGTCATCAGCACGGGGACCAGGACAACGAAGCCAAACAGCAGGAGGGCGGGAGAGATGAACAGGTAGGGAGAGAGCTTATTGCTTCGGCCGGACATGGGGCCACCTCCAATTCTTGATGTACAAGGAAATACATAATTTCCGTTTTCGGGATGAAGCCGCCTTGCGGGCGGATTCACCGTTATTTTTTCAGAGGGGCAATGGTGGTCTCCAGCTCAGCCAGAGCAGCTTCAGGGGACTCCGCGCCTCCGATAACCTTAGAGGTGGCCATATTAAGCGCGTTGGCGACCTCAATGGAATAGCCGGTATCGGGCGGCGATACAAGCACTGGGGCATTCTCCATCAGATCGTTCAACTCCAGCGAGAGCGGAAGCATGGTCTCCTTGTTAATCCCGTCTTTGGTAATCGGCACAGCACCGGCGTCTGAGAGCTTCTTCGAGGATTCGGGGGAGCTGTAGAGCTTCATGAATTCGATGGCCTCACCGATCAGCTTGGAGTTCTTATTGACTACCATTCCGTTCAACACGCCGATGACGCTCTCCTGATTGCCCTTGCCGTCCGGCATGGCCGGCGTATTGAAGTAGCCCAGCTCAAGGCCGGGGGTTTCTTCCACTGCGGTCGCAGCCAGCCAGCTGCCGATCGGATGCATAGCACCGCTGCCGTTCAGGAACAGCATATCCGCTTCACTGTCGCTTGCGGCAGTAATGTTCTCATTAATATAGCCCTTATCCCAGAGCTCCTTCACATAACCATAGGCTTTGGCGAAATCAGGGGAATTGAACGGCTGCTTCAGCTGCATGGCCTCACTGTAGGCATCCTCGCCCGCAACGCGTGAGAGGATATGGGCAACCCAGTTGCCTGCTGTCCACAGATCGGAGTTGCCAATCACGAGCGGGGTGATGCCTGCCTGCTTAATAGTTTCGCATACCTTCAGGAATTCCTCCCAGGTGGCTGGCGGCTGAAGGCCCAGATCATTGAACACCTTTTTACTGTAAAAGATTACGTTCGTCACATCGCCCGCAGTAGGAATCATATATGTCTTGCCGTCGATCACCATCCCATTGAAGGTCCCTTCGGCGAACATATCCTTCAGTCCTGAGCTCTCGAGCTGGTCTGTAATATCTGCGGCATACCCGTCCGTGACTCTGGTCTGCAGACGCTGTCCGGCCCATTCGAAGTACAAGTCAGGAGCATTCTTGCCGCTTAGCAGATTGGGCAATCCAATCGTCTGATACGTGTCATCGTCCTGATAGTTGAATTCCACCTTAATCCCCTGATGCTGTGCCTCGAACTCCTTGCCGATCGTCTCCCAGACCTTGATCAGGCCTTCGCCGGGCGAGCCCATAGCAATCCGGAGGGTTTCCTGCTTAGCACCGGACCCGCCGGTATTGGCTGAGCTGTCATTAGAGGCTGCAGAAGAGCAGCCCGTCAAGGCGGTAACCAGCATCGTTGAGACCAGTGCAATCTTCCTTTTGTTCATTCGTTCATCGCTCCTTCGATTTGTATGGGCCAATAAGCTGATGCGACTACGCGATTCCCTCTTCTTTCTGCTTTTCCTTTCGCATTCACACTCCCGTATGTAATATTACTTAACTCAATAGAGTGAGGTATCCCCGGTTTGGTCTAAGATTTGTTCGGAATAAGTAATTTGTAGTAACAATATAGTTTTCATTATTAAGTATAGCCAAGGACCTGTCAATTGTTTTTTTAGGCGAAAAGACAGAGAAAATTCATTTTTAACCGAAAGTGAAGGAGGATACAACTCTTCCAGCGTAAAATATTGTAAGCGCAAACAACGTTGATATCACAAGGAAATATACGATGTTATGGGAGGAAGTGGAAAATGGGGTGTGTATGTAGAACCCGCATGATAAATGTATTGACAATTTGTTATGATTAAAAATAGAATGTGTGTAAATGTTACTACAACAACATCGGTAACCTTACATGGGGGTGACATTGGTTAGGGCTATTCTGGAGCTGGCTTTATCGCGTTAACGATTACACTTTGAGGAGGAATGCATATGAAGTTCAGATGGAAGCAGATGCTCGGAGTATTCGCCGTCGTCTCGTCCGTGGCATGTACAGTTGTATCCACGGTATCGGCAGAAGCCGCCGAGAAGATTCCTGCATGGGCCGCTGAGGAAATGGCCTCGTGGAAGGAGATGGGGCTACTGAAGGGGAATCCCGATGGCCTTGTGCTCCCGAACGAGGGAATCCGCAAAACAGAATTCGCCGCGTTGATTAACCGGATCTTTAATTTCAGTGAGGAGAGCGGCCAGAGCTTCAGCGATGTTCCTAAAACGGCCTGGTACGCCTCTGAGATCAGCAAGGCAGTCGCAGCCGGTGCTCTTGTCGGCGATGGCGGAGGGAAGATCCAGCCGCTGGAGATCCTGACCCGGGAGCAGGCGGCGCTGATGCTCAGCAGAGTATTCCATGTTACAGCATCAGGAAATTCATATGCCCCGTTCACAGATGACGCCCTTATTGCCGGCTGGTCCAAGGGAGCGGTCTATGCGATGAAGGAGGCCGGTTATGTAGCGGGCACACCGCAAGGCGCATTCCAGCCCAAGAAGGCATTGACGCGGGCCGAGGCAGTGAAGATGATGAACAATGCCATGGGAACCCTGGTGGCAGACGGGGGAGAGCATTCAGGCATCTCCGGCAGCAACCTGATCGTTAACACAGCGGGAGGTACGTTATCTAATCTGAAATTATCTGGGAATGTATATATTACTCCCGGCGTTGGCGAAGGGAATCTGAGCCTCAACAACGCAGCAGTTGAAGGCGTCGTCTACATCAACGGCGGCGGTGTGAACAGCATTACGCTGACAGACAGTCAAGTGGGCAGCATTGTGATCAGCAAGCCTGCTTCTCCGGTAAGAGTAATCCTCAAGGGGAAGACCACTGCCGGGAAGATGGATGTAACCTCGGGTGCCAGAATTGTTAATGAATCCGGCCAGCCGGTTAGTACCATGAACTTGCTTACGCGGGCTTCCGATGCTGTCTCCGTGTCAGGGGATGTCAATGAATTGAATGTAACTGCACCGGCGGGCTTCACGCTGGAGAGCGGCCGGATTGGCAGCTTCAACCTCTCCCTTAAGGCAGGCGGCTCAGCGATCAAGCTGAACAAAGGCAGTGTTGTCACGAAAATGACCTTGAACGGTGCCGCAGTGATCACCGGTGAAGGGACAATCGCCGAAGCGGTGGTCAATGGAGAAGGGGTGTCTTTCCCGGTCAAGCCGGACAAGCTGACGGTCAATGCTGCCAAGGTAACGATAGGCGGACAAGATTATGACGCTTCAGGACAGCTCATTAATCCTGCGGCCGGCAACCCGGGAGGCTCGGGTTCAAGCGGCGGCACAGGAACTCCAACTCCGACCCCAACCTCATCTCCGAATCCAACCCCTAGCCCGGGTACGGGGAATCCAACGCCGACACCAACACCAACGCCGACACCAACGCCGACATCAACGCCAACACCAACACCGACGCCGACGCCAACGCCAACGCCAAAACCAACACCGACACCAACACCGACACCAGAGCCCAAAGCTGTCGAGCTGTACACCTATACGGAAGCATTAAGTTCGTTCAGCTCCACAGGAGCAGAAGGGCTGGCCAAGCAATACCTGACCTTCCTTCAGGACCCTTCCTACAATCCTCCGATCGCTAACAAGGATGTGGTCATGCCGGACCTTGTGAATGCCGTGACTTTTGTTAACTATGAATTTAATATCAAGCCTTCCATATTCGCTTCGATGCGGGGGATTAATACCTCTGTTCTAGACAAGACCCGGACTTATTTATGGATTGGAACAGACAGCGGAGTCACCAGAATTAATCTCGCCACGAATGAAATGACCACTTATACCGCTCAAGGCAAGCAATTGTACGATGACAAGGTGCTGCTGCTTTTGCCGGATGAGAATACGGGGGTACTGGTGATCACACGAACCGGCGTATCGCATATCTACCAATAAGGAAAGGGGAGCTTACCATGGACAAGATGAAAAGAACGGGCATGAAGATCACGGGTGGACTGCTTGCTCTAACATTATTCGTATTGCCGGCGGCGCCCGTGCTTGCGGAGAAGCTGCCTGGCTCGGCGTACTCTCCGGTTCAGCTGGAGGCTGTGCAGACCAAAGAAATGACCTATTACAAAGCCGGATCGGCTTCTATCCCGGGCAACATTGAATGGGTCACCGATGCTTCAGCACTCAAATTCCTGCCGCTCTCGGTCATCGGCGATGTAACCAGTGTGGTTCTGGACGGGGGAGTCTACTGGATTGGAACGGAGACCGGCTTACAGCGGGTGGACTTCAGCGCAAGCGACACCAAGGATATTGTGCAGTATATGGCTGGACCAAGGTATCTGTATGGCGGAGACGATCATGTGACGGGACTGGCCAGTGACGGTAAGAACGGCATTTGGGTCCGTACGGCGAGCGGGGTCACGCATATTGCGATGCCGGAGAAGACGCTACATGATAAATCGTTTATCTATGAGGATCTCGTGCAGTCGATTCTGGACCGGCGCGGCATGGTTCATGGCGCGGGCTTCACCTTCCCAGAGACGGACAGCACGCTGGATGCGGTCAATTACAACTCCGCGACCGGAGTGTTCACATCCACGCCTACCACCAGCGATAATGACGGTCTATGGACCGCGATGTATGCGATGGGCGAAATTTTCCGCTATAAGGCATTGCAGGAGCAGTACGGAACGAGCCCGGCTTCAGAGGAGCAGGCCGAGATTGCCGCGGCCAGAGCGGCAGCGCTTAGAGCGACCAAGGCTGTACTGCTGCTCGATTATGTCTCCGGCCGCGGCAACGGGTTCCCGGCACGCTCGTATATGCTGACCAGTGAAGCCAGTGCGGCTACAGTGGATAATTCAGTGTATGGCTACCAGTCCCAGAACGGCTTCTGGTTCCAGAACTTCGTCGGGCCGGACATGATCAACCCGAATGGAATCATTCCAAGCATGCAGCGTGGCGACGGAGTTGCGCCGATCGGCTATTCCATGGTCAGAGTAACCAAAGACGCAGAGAACAAAAAAGGCTCCACCCTGTTCCCGAGCGGAGGCACGGATGTGCTGAACTACAATGGACTTGGCCTTAGCCAAGCTGCCATTGACGAGCTGAACCTGACACGTCCCGAAGGCCAGAAGCTGGGGATTGATATCAAGACCCGGGTTGGAACGTCCGTAACCGGCGCAGTGTATCAGGTGCTGCCAGTCATTACGGCTGCCACGAACAATAATGACGCCAAGGAAGACAAAACAACAGGCCTTCATAATAAGCCGTTGTTCCAGCTGACAGCTCCCGTATATGAGCAGATTCCGTCATTCTTCAATGATCTGTTCCCGGAGAGCGCCATTGTGGACGGCCATATCGACATGAACCAGATTGTGTATAAGGCCGATACTTCGGCAGATGAGGTGGATGGCCATTATGCCATGTTCTATACCGCCTATAAATATCTGATCGGGGACAGCACCGATCCTGAGCTGCTTGAGCTGAAGGCCCTCATTGAAGAAACGACGCACCGCATGACCGAGCTGATCCTGAAGGACGACCACTATTACATTGAGGACGCTACCGGCAAATCAACACAGTGGTCCAGATGGTTCGCCAAATACTTCAACGACAGTGTTGGGACCATGGAGCGGCAGGAACAGTGGAAGTCCAAGATTGGGGTCGATGAGAATGGGGATGATGCGCTGTCCTACGGCTACGAGGACGGTCCGCTCAACGCACTGCAAGTCATGGCTGCACTGAAATCGGCAAGCTATATTGTCGCAGAGAGTTATCCGGCTGATTCAGCCAAGTATGAGCTGGCGTATGAGCAGGCTTTTGAAGGCGGCTACAGCAAGGAAGAGCCATATATCAACGGTAAGGGCTACATGGCGATGGCGCAGGAATATATTGAGCGCAGGCTCGTCCGCCAGGCAACCAATGCTTACAGCGGGAACGATAACCAGCCGGTAACGATGGACAATGTGGGAGACGACACCAACACCAATGCTACGCTGCATAATGACTGGACCCAATATATCAATTATTCAGATGAAGAGCTGGGCTGGTTCCCGGTATTCATCCTGGTGACTCTTGAGCAGGATGCAGACCGGCATGCGCAGATTGTAGCCGCCTATGACCAGTGGTACTCCAATGAGGTGCGGGAGGAGAATCCGTTCTACACCTTCCTCTACCAGCTGGCGCACCCGGACAAGACCGATGTCGATCTGCAGTCGGCGGTCCGTTTCCTGTACCGCTTCCCGGAATTCCAGATTGAATTCCCGGTGCAATGGGACCGTCAGGATGTCCTCTATATTGAACCGGGTGACCGCGATGATTATAAACAGACGAATTACGCACTGGCTCCGGACGAACGGCGGATCATTAAGCATAACTCGAATCCGTTCGAGAATGACAGCCAGACGACCGGTGCCAATCCGGGGTATAACTACCGTTCGGGCAGCATTGAGGCGGGTTCGGTATTCACGCTGCCCTACTGGCTGGGGAGATATTTCGAGATTATTAAAGAGTAACAGGGGTTACCGGGACGAAGGTCACCTTCATCCGAATTGTCTCTCAATCGTATAGCTGGGGAAGTCTCCCCGGAATACGCCGAAGCTGTACTCCAGCGGCGAGCCGTCAGCCAGATAAGTAAAAGTTCTCACTTGCAGGCAAGGAGAGCCTTCTTTGACACCCAGCAGCTTGCTGGCGGTTTTGTCCGCGAGGACCGGCTTCAGCTGCTCCACAGAGCGGTGGGCCTTCAGGTTGTACTCTGACTCCAGGAAGGAGAAGAGCGAGCCGTCCTTATAATCATTGATGAGCCCGGGTGCCAGATCCCAGGCGATATAAGTGGTCTCGTACAGGAGCGGTTCATGATCGGCGTAGCGGAGCCGCAGTAACTGATTGACCGGAGCTTTGATAGGAATATTCAGGAATTCATTGAGCGGGATCTCGGCAGGCGTCACCTTGGCTTCGATAATCTTACTGGTGGGCTCCTTGCCGCTCATCAGCACATCCTCGGTGAAGCTGCGCTTCTGGTTAAGCTGGAGCTCCTTGCGTTTGACGAAGGTGCCCTTGCCCTGGTGCCGCTCCAGAATATCCTGCATCTCAAGCTCGCTGAGCGCGAGGCGGATGGTGGTCCGGCTGGCGGAGAACATATCGCATAATTCAGCCTCGGTGGGAAGCTTCTCTCCGACGGCATAGTGGCCGGATTGAATCTGTTTAAGCAGTTGTTCTTTAATATTGAAATATAATGTATTATTAGTTCTCTTTGTCATTACAAGTGTCCTCCGATGGCAATTTGTTATATTATATCACGGAACAAGAGCCGGAGAAACTATTGTGTAACAACTGAGATTTCAAGCTGAAGGAAAGCTATACGTGCAATGTCAGCGGAACAAAGAGAGGGCATTTGTAGGAACAATGTCTGCAATTATGACTATTAAAATAACAATGGACCAATCAGGAGTGGAAGCTATGTATCTAGCAGGTGTAGACGGCGGCGGAAGCAAGACCATCGCTGTTATCGCCGATCATAACGGCAGGATTCTGGGGTCGGCAGTGACCGGCTGCGGTAACCATCAGATTATTGGAGTGCGGGCGGCGGTGCTCAACATTCGCGGAGCGCTGTTCGGTGCACTTGCAAAGGCAGGGGTAGGCATCGACCAGCTCGATCATGTGCAGTTCGGTCTTGCGGGCGCTGACCGCAGGCCGGATATGGACAAGCTATATCCTGAAATCAGCAGTCAATTAGAGCTGCGGAGCTGGGATATCGTCTGCGATACGTTCGAGGGGCTTCGTGCCGGGAGCCCGGATAACACAGGGGTGGTGCTTGTCTGCGGTAGCAATACGAACGCGGCCGGCCGCAACCGGCTTGGGCAGACGGTGCAGATAGGCGGCTTCGATACCTTGTTCGGTGACCGGGCCGGCGGCTTCTATCTCGCGGCGCAGGCGTTCAGCAGAGCGGTGCGCTGCTGGGACGGAAGGGAGCCCTACAGCGAGCTGGTGGAGCGGATACCGCAGAGGCTGGGTTTTACAAGCTTCGAAGAGATGGTGGACCGTTACCTCGATGATGACATCACTGCGCCGCCGCTGGAGCTATCACTGGTTGTTCATGAAGCGGCAGCTGCGGGGGATTGGCTCTCCCGCCAGCTGCTGGCGGATATGGGCAGAGAGCTGGGGATCGCTGCGGCGGCTGTCATCCGCAGGCTGGGCGGCTTCGAAGACGAAGCGGTGCCGGTCGTCCTGACCGGGAGCATCCTGCAATCGGGCAGAAGCCCGCTGCTGCTGGATGCACTGCTTGAGGCAGTGTGGGCGGAGCATCCCCGCTGCACACTGGTCATTCCGGAGCTGCCGCCTGTGTTCGGTGCCGTGATGCTGGCGATGGACCGGCTGGGCATCCCTGTAACCAGTGCAATACTAGAGCAATTCAAGAGAGACGGAGGAAATCACAGATGAAGAAGAAGCACTTGAAGCTTGCAGTGATCGGAGGCGGTTCCTCCTATACGCCGGAGCTGGTGGAGGGCCTGATCCGGTATCATGATGAATTTCCTGTTGCGGAGCTGTATCTCGCCGATATTGAGGCGGGGGCGGCCAAGCTGAGCATCATAGGCGAACTCGCCCAGCGGATGATCGATGCCAGCGGCAAGCCGATCCGGCTACATACCACACTGGACCGGCGCGAAGCGATCCGCGGTGCGGACTTCGTGGCCACACAGATCCGTGTCGGCATGCTGGATGCACGCTCCAGAGATGAGAGAATCCCGCTGGCCCATCATCTCATCGGCCAGGAGACCACCGGAGCGGGCGGCTTCGCCAAGGCGCTGCGCACCATTCCGGTCATTCTGGATATCTGCCGGGATATCGAGGAGCTGGCGCCGGATGCGTTCATGATTAACTTCACCAATCCGGCCGGGATCATTACGGAAGCGGTCTCCAAGCATTCCCGGGTCAAGTCTGTGGGGCTATGCAATCTGCCGATCAGCACCAAGATGCAGGTCGCTGAGCTGTACGGAGTTCCGCAAGCCGAGATGTTCATTGAGATTGTCGGCATCAATCACCTCAACTGGACAACCCGGGTGATGCTGCAGGGGGAGGATGTGACGGAGGACTTCCTGAACAAGCTGGCCGGAGCCAAGGGACCATCCATGGCCAACATCCCTGATCTGGAGTGGGATTCCGAATTCATTCAGTCCGTGGGTGCACTGCCTTGTCCGTATCACCGTTACTATTATATGAAGGAAGAGATGTACCGGGAGATCTCCGAGCATTATCAGGAGACGGGCAAGACACGCGCCGATGACGTGAAGGAAGTGGAAGCCGAGCTGTTCGAGATCTACAAGCAGCCTGAAGTCAACAGCAAGCCGGCGCAACTGGAGAAGCGCGGCGGCGCCTACTATTCGGAAGCCGCCGTTCAATTGATGAAGTCGATCTACAACGACACCGGCGACATCCAGACCGTCAATGTACGCAATCAGGGGATCATTCCCGAGCTGCCCGCCGATGTCTCCATCGAGATCAACTGCGTCATCAAATCCGACGGCCCGCACGCACTCGCCCCCACCAAGCCCCTCCCTCCCCAGATCCGGGGCCTGCTCCAGGTCGTGAAGGCTTATGAGGAGCTAACAATCGAGGCCGCCGTCAGAGGAGATTACGCCTCTGCCCTGCAAGCCCTCACCATCCACCCCCTCGTAGGCGACGAGCACCTCGCCAAAGAAGTTCTGGCCGACATTCTGGAGCAGAATGCTGATTACCTGCCGCAGTTTCGGGTGCGGGTGAGATAGAGGATTAGCTTAAAAAAAGGAACAAAGACGCTCGGGCATCCCCCGCAGCGTCTTTGTTTATGGGTTAGTATTTAATAATATACCACCCGCTGAATGTTGAATAATTCAGACCGTTACCATAATTGCGATCAGCAGTTTGTGGATTGCGAACCGAGTTGCCGCTTGCATCTCTGAAATCAATGGCAGTCAGGCCGCGTTTGTGTGACCAGCCTCCGTCAGCATCTTGTCTATACCAGTGATAATCATAATTCGGTGCAATGACTAAGGCTACTTTGTATTCCCTATAACCTGGGACCTCGCTATAAGAAGAACTACGAAGAGATTTACTCATATAAGGCATGTCAGCTTTTGCTGCAGTAATTATGCTGTTTGTTGTTAAACTTGAAAAAATATTTCCTGCCTTTTCACCCGGTTGTAACTTATGGCCTGAATAGGTTGAGGTATTCAACATATACGCATAGCAATTCGCCTTATCTGTCAATGGGGCCCAAACACTTGTATTATAAGGATGTTCGTATCCGCCAGTTACCATGGTTTCAAGTCGTTGAACCTCTGCGGATTTATTGGAGTCCTGTTTAGGCTCAGAAGCATTCTGAGGGTATTGTGTTTCATTCATTGGTATTTCACTGGCTGGTAAAGCTGTTTTGCTGAATGTGGAGGTAAATCCAGCAGGTCTGTAATTGACTTGCAGTTGTACTTCTTCAGGCAAGCTGTTAAACCACTCTAACCATTCTTTTGGATCAGGATTAAAAGATGCTAAAGGGTCAACAGATGATTCAAGCTGATGTATTGAAACATTTTGGGAATTGATTTCGTTAGTATTAGTGCTTGCTAATACTGGGGTCGTAAGCAGAAATACCATTACAACAGCTGTGAGCAAGGAAAGTAGTTTTTTCATTCAGAAACCTCCTGATTTTTTAACACACTTGACTTGCAGTTGTTTACCATGCCCCCTTTGTTCTATTATTAGTGTGTTTTACATAAATATGGTATAATGATTACCAAAATATATCCAGTAAAATTATGGAAGAAACGAGGATCGATATGAACATATCCAGATGCTTTAAGCTTTCGATGACATTGTTGTTCGTATTAATGTTCTGTGCAGCCTGCCAAAATAAAGAGAAAGAAGATGTAAGGGAATATATTTCATTGCATGAATTAAAGAGCTTGTCTGAGAAGGGCTCCTCACTAAGCTGGAATGATTTCGACAAATATCCGTTCGAAGATATCGGCTCAGGATTGTATATTAGAAAGTACAAAATCGAAGGGGAACGGCAGTTGCTGGTCAGGGGGAAGAGTCTTGATAACCCGCCTGAGCAAATTACCATTATTGAATCAAATGGTACAGAGCGGGAGTTCACACCAGAGATTGTGAGCGAAATGGAAGATGTGAAGTGAAATTCTATAAGGAGTATGGGAGATGAAGGACAAAGACGCTCGGGCATTCCCGCAGCGTCTTTATTTTTGCGCTTGTGCCAAGCCCAGGTGAAAGGTCATTCCCAATACGGCCCAGCTAGAAATTCATGGTCTCCAGCTGTGATACAATGAAGAAGACTTCTAACCGTTCAATATAGTTATTCGGTAATCTATGAGTTGCACAATTCATTAATTGGGTTGTAGAAGGAAGCGATATAGGAGGTTAAGATGGCACTAACACATGAGTTTTATCTGATTCCTGCTATAGAAGATGCAGAACACTTGTGGAGGAATATAGCTAATCACCCGAAAGTCGTGGATAGTGTGGTCATACATGACGACATTATTCTGTACATAAACGATACCATGAAATGGATTCCAAGCAGAAATCCGGCGTTACCAGGAGCGCCGACAGGTGCCGGGATTAACTATTATGGTGTGACTCTTTTCAATCAGCATTCGGCGGCTGCCTTGTACAGGATATTCTCCGCTTGGAGAGACCTATTCCTGAATTCACCACAAGTATTAGAACTTACCGGAGAATTCTATACGGTTGAGGGCGAAGCGCAGTCTGGGCAGTATGAACGATTGATCTACGAGCGGGATGAGGTCATTGAGCAGTTTGCAAAGATGATTTCATTCGCGGAAAAGTTGGCTGAAGGCAGGTTTTATTTGTACCATTGTGGGATTTAGTTGTGCTTGTTGTGTTGAGTCCATAGATAACTGAAAGCTGGTGGAAGCATGAACGTAACTCAAGCGATAGGTTTCATTGATCAGGAATTATCCCAGACGTTAAGTGACTATCAAGACTGGTTTGATTTGAAGTCCGACGTCCGATCCTTTAAACCGCAGGTTGGATGGAGTATTGAACAAGTATTGGAGCATGTAACCTTAACTAATCACTTTCTGTTGATTCTCATTCGTAAAGGGAAGCGGAAAGCTATTGAACTCTCCAAAAAGAAAGATCTGCCGGCAGTGATTGAATCCCGTCCAATTAATCTTCAGGAGCTTGATGCAATAGCGAAGCATAAGGCTTTTGAATGGATTAGGCCAGAGCATATGGAGCCTACAGGAGACAAAGAATTAGGGCAGATTAGAGCATTGCTGGAAGAGCAGATTAGCGAATGCAGAGAGCTTTTGAAGGAGCTAGGAAACGGAGAGGGGCTACTCTATACAACCACAATGACGGTAAACAACCTGGGGAAGCTTGATGTTTACCAATACATCTATTTCCTGTGCCAGCACGCCAAGCGGCATATTGTGCAAATGCAGAAGGTTATGGAGGAGTATACAGGGTAGACTGGGGGATTTATCATGAAGAGAATCAAAATGCTACTCCTGGTAATTGTTCTGATGGCTTGCACCTTAGGATTAGTTGGATTGAAAATATTCAAAGACAAAACAACGAACGAAGTAGAAACTTACTTAATAGAAGAGCGAGGGTATAACCCGAATGATATAAATGAAGTTTATACTCAAATTGGTAAAGCTCCTCTGGTGAGTACGACCATCATTTTTGATGATGATCGAAGCTCCAGATATTTTTATCGTAAAGAAAATGGAAAGATCTATCAATACAGTAGGGCTCCCGTTCAAGGTGTGGATGATGGAACAAAACAATATAGGCATATTGAAGAATGACAAGGGCGAGACCTTTTGCGTGGTTGATCAGATTATCCGCAGTACTTCCAATAGAACCTTAAGCATACAATAGAATAGGATGTTAAATAACACCTTCACATGAGGGTGTTATTTGTTTCAAAATATTTGTACGGAGGAATATCATGAAAAGATTAATAGGGTTTTGTCTATTATTACTATTGACCGCTTGCTCTAATTCTCAAGAAACTAATACAACAAAGAAGGATATTTCCTTTGCAGAGATTAAATCCTCTCAAAGTAATGCAGCGCCTATTATAAAATGGAATGATCAAATTTAATTAATAACTGACGAAAAAGTATCTGCCAGTGAAGTTGAGTTGGAAATCGGAACAGTTACCAGTTACTCTATTACAGGCGAAGCAATAACACCGAACAATTTATCGAATTATTATGGTACAGGCACACCTTTTTTCATTATTAAAGGGAAAGACGAATTAAAAGAGCTAGCGATCCAGACCAGTAAAGAAACCTTTGTGAAGGCAATAATTCCATTGGCAGTTACCAGCTCTAATTCTGAATTCCAACTCTAATATGGTTCTAGACCAATTCACGAACCAGGGCTCCAATAGGAGTCCTTTTCTGTGTAATTTTAGAAATATCATAGATTTACATTAGGGATTGGGCTATCATCATTACATACAGAGAAATTGTGGAAAATTGAATTTGACCCACTGGGCGGAGGTACACATGGACGAATTAATGCAGAGAATCATTCAATTCCGTGACGACAGGGACTGGAAGCAATTCCATGATCCCAAGGATCTGGCGCTCTCGATCACGCTGGAGTCTAGCGAGCTGCTGGAGCTTTTTCAATGGAAGAACAGTCAGCAGGCTATAGAGCAGCATTACTCCGACATGCAGGACGAAATTGCGGATGTTCTCATCTACACGCTGACGCTTGCCCATGATCTGCAGATCGATGTTAAGGATGCTATCCTCCAGAAGATAGACAAAAATGCGAAGAAATACCCCATATCCAGCTCCAAGGGAAGCTCACAAAAAAGCACACAGCAGTGAATGAATAGGGGAGAGCTCTATGATTATCTATGAATCGACCAAGCAGCAGTTTATGGATGATGTGACCGAGGATACGATTGCGGTAAAGATCCATAACCAGTACGTCCAAAAAATCGGCAGGGCCGCCATGGGCGAAATCAACGCCTGGAACAATTCCATGAACTATCTATATAAAGTACTGAACACATCGGACATTCCAGATGACGCAGGAATCGCGATTGAATATAGAATTCCAGCGACTCCGAGAAGAGTCGACTTCATGATCACAGGCCTGAACGAGCAGGATCAATACTCTGTCGTCATTATTGAGCTTAAGCAGTGGACGGAAGTGGAGACAGTTGAGGATGCAGATGGACTGGTGCAAACCTATTTTAACCGGACCAAGACTAGAACGTCGCATCCATCTTACCAAGCGTGGTCTTATGCCAGGCTAATCAATGATTATAATGAGACCGTGCAGAACGAAGCTGTACAGCTCTATCCCTGCGCCTATTTACATAACTACATTCAAACCGACAACGATCCGTTATTACATCCAGTCTATGATCCATACATTGAGGAAGCACCGATTTTCTCCAAGGGAGATGCACTGAAGCTAAGAGGGTTCATCACGACCTATATTAAAAAGACCGATAGAACCAAATCGCTGTACCTTATCGAGCATGGCAAAATTAAACCCTCCAAATCGTTGCAGGATTCACTCCTCAGTATGCTCCAGGGGAACCAGGAATTCATCATGATTGACGATCAGAAGGTCGTCTATGAGGAAGCTTTAAGATTAGCGAAGCAGGCCCAGTCGGGCAAAAAGCAAGTCCTGATTGTCGAAGGCGGCCCGGGGACAGGCAAATCGGTGCTTGGCATTAATCTTCTGGTAGAACTGACCGCCCGGGAACTCGTCTGCCAATATGTGACCAAGAATAGCGCTCCGCGTTCTGTGTACATGAAGAAGCTTCAGCAGAACGTGAAGAAGTCGGTCATTGATAACTTGTTCAAGGGCTCAGGCGTATATTATGAGGCATTACCTGATGAATTCGATTGCCTGATTGTCGATGAGGCACACCGCTTAAATGAGAAATCCGGCCTGTTCAAAAATAAAGGGATCAATCAGACGATGGAGATCATCCGTGCTTCGCGGTTCTCCGTATTCTTCATTGATGAATATCAGAAGATTGCTATGCACGATGTAGGCAGCAAGGAGCAGATTCGACACTATGCGGAGCAAATGGATGCGGACATCACGGAGTTAACGCTGGCCTCCCAATTCCGGTGTAATGGTTCCGACGGATATTTGGCATGGCTGGATGATGTGCTTGAGATTCGGGAGACGGCGAATGCCGACGGCTTCGACTTCGAGTATGATATCCGGCTCTACGATGACCCCAATAAGCTGCGGGACGAAATCTTCAGCAAGAATCAGATCAATAACAAGGCCCGAATGCTCGCCGGCTACTGCTGGGACTGGAAGAACGATGGCAAGAATAATCCTGGCGTTCACGATATTCAATTAGAGCAATACCAATTCTTCATGAGCTGGAACCTGAGCAACACCACTACCTGGGCAATCGACCCTGAATCCATTGAGCAGGTAGGCTGCATCCACACCTCACAAGGCCTGGAGTTTGACTATGTTGGCGTGATCATCGGCGAAGATATGCGTTATGAGAACAACCGGATCATCACCGACCCCTTCAAGCGTGCGAAGACGGACAAGTCCCTGTCAGGCTTCAAGACCCTGTACAAAAAAGACAAGGAAGAAGCCCTCCGCATAGCCGATCAGATTATCCGTAACACCTACCGGACCCTAATGACCCGGGGAACGAAGGGGTGCTATATCTACTGTGTTGATCCTCATCTGAAGGCGTACTTGCAGAGGCGTTTGGCTTTGCAGGGGGCGGTGGTGGGGTTGGGGTGACTATTATATGAAAATCATACCGAATCAACAAACATAAATTTTTATAGGGGGAAAATTAAGATGAAGTATATTTTTGAGAAAAGTATGTTGACAGAACTCGCTAATAATGGATGTAGAAAGCAAGTTATCAATCGTCTTGACTTAGAGTGGAAAAATTTTTGTAAGAAGGAAAGGATTAATACTGGTACTATTATTCCTGATAGGATGTACATAGAAGAAAAGTTAACTACCATTCCTTATCCAGATAGACCTCCTCTAGCACAAATAAAACTCGAGGGTGAATTGGCTGAAATTTGTAAGTTAGAGGAAATTTCTCATAATTACAAAATAATTTCAGAATTTAATACTGAAGAAAACGATGACTTAGATGACTTAGAGGAAGAAATTAAAACAAAGTTTTCTAAAGAGAATTACGACGGAATTTATAATAAGGTAATTGAAGCATTTGAATTTTCAAGTTATACGGTTGAAAATTTATCCGAATTAATAAAAAATGAATTAATATCTAGCAATGATTTTAAAGTGAAACTATCTTCAGATTCGCCCAATCTAATCGATAAATTCATAAAACGTTTTGATCCGTCTATCACAGACTTTATTTATCAACCTGAGTTTTCTGTAGATTCTGATTTCTTTTACCCATTAGTACGGGATCATCATCGTTTACAATTAAACAATTTGTCCATAGCTTTCAAATCTCTCAGACCTGATCTTGTACAGGTACTTGATTGTAATCATGAATGTATGGTTTTGGATGAACACTTTAATATTGTCAAATCGAGTCCGAATAAAATTAAACTTCAAATCTGTGATATTAAAATGTCAGAATTCAATAACAAATTTTTCTTGGAACTTGGAATATATATAATTGCCTTTAATTCATTTATTCATAAACATGGTCTAAACACAAGATTTGAAGTTATATCCACAGGAAAGATTTTTCCACAAGATAATACAAAAACACGAAAAGAGATTCAGAGCATTATTAGTTCAAACAAACATGAATTTTGGTTAGGAGATTTTGCTAATGTTAAGAGTAAATTAGAAAAAGTCTTCGATTATCATCTCTTAGAGGTTATTTCAATAATAGAAGGAAGTGATTTGGGGAAATACTCCAACGTTAAAGTTAATCATAAATGCCAGACTTGTGATTACTATGGTGGACAATATTCTGATCACTTGAAAGGGCATTTGAAGCATGAACTTCGAAAAGATATTGATAATCAAGATGTTGAGGAGTATCTAACCAATCCTGCAAATAACTTTTGTAGGTATGTTGAGCAACAGAAAAATAGTGTTAATTTATTATCTAGTTTAAAAAATGGACAAAAAAATTTAATTATTGATAAATGTGTTAATACTATCTCAAAACTTGATTCTGAAATTCAATATAACGTACTGGGAATATTTAAAGACAATAAAACACTTAAAGCTGATAAAAAAATAATAGGAGCACAAGTAAAGTTAAAAATGAACGTTCAAGGTTACTCCAAAACTGGAAATTCAACTTTGAATTTACCGAAATATAGTGATCTTACGATATTTATTGATGAAAGACATGATACCCAAGGTAGAAGCTTAGCACTTTCCTTAGCTTATCGTTTTAAAGGAAAGGACCCTAATGGAGAAAACGTCAGTGAGTCAACCTTAAGCGATCCCTATTTAGCTATTATCGAAGACTATAGTGTAGTAAATGAAAAACGATATTTCCTAGATTTTCTTATTCATTTTAATAAGATTCTGAAAAAATTTGAAAATCATAAAAATAATTATAATAGCCCAGCAAAATTTTCAATTATTTATTGGAGTGAAGAGAATGTCGAACAGTTTAAACGATTATTTTTAAGTGTTTATAAATATATCACAAATTATAAAGAAGAGAGTATTGATGAGATTTACGCGGAGCTTCCTTTAAATATTATATTAGAAAAAAGGAGAGATATTTTTCAATTACTACAAAGATTTAATAGCTTTTTTACTTCAGATGAACAACTTCAAGATTATAGGGTTGTTGAAAAGACGCCGTTTTTTTCATTGAAAAAGGGAGTTGAAGACCTTTATGTGTTAAACATTAATTTTAATAGTACGTTAATTAGGGTACTGAATTTGTTAACTGGAAGTAATAAAAAAGAAATTTATTACAAACCTGATTCCGATCAGTTTAGCGGCACTGTTTACTCTCAAGTTTGGAAAAAATGGAGAGATCTTGCTGAAAAAAGTAAATTTATTGATCGGGTCAAATCTTTAATCAAGGACAGAATCTTTGGAATGAACTCAATTTTGATGAGCTTATATAACAATTCAATGGAACTTTTAGGAGCTACTCCAGAAATACCAATGCCAACAAAAATTAACCTTTTCCCAGAACTAAAATTTGGTACTGAATTAGTGATGTTAAATAAACTGAATTCAGTTTATTCGATGCTAGAACAAGAGAGCATCCATAATGAAGATCCGCACCCTAAAACAGTATTAGGAAAATCTATCTACCTAGAAAAAGAAATAATTGGTAATAATCGTAAAGAAATACTCGATAAATATGAGATATTAAACTCTGTTAACAAAAGAGTCTATCAGTTAAATGAAGATGCAATTGATTCTAAAATTGATGAAAAATCATTCGCTCCAACTATATATCCTATTAACAAAAAAGAATATATATATAAAAAGTTTACAAATGATAAATCCTTTGAGAATTATTGTATCTATTATGACCCAACTAAATATCTGAAAGGTATTAATTTTTTTAATGGAAAAGGAAAAGGCGCTAAAACATACATGGAGAAAGTTACAATCACTATTGTAAAATTTGATCGCTTTAAAAAAATAGTTATTTTGGAGCTCTCAAATGAAGTAGTTCAAATTATTGATTTTCTAGAAAGAGAGTTTAAGTTCGATTACACTAAAGATCTATTAATTGAAACTACTCACTCAAATGCTTGGGAGAAAAAATTAAAACAGGCTCTTAAACGTATTAAAGATAATGAACCTGCTAAATTTATACTTGAATCTTATATTCCTCAAACAGTAAACACCATTACTTCTCACGATGTTGAGAGTAGCTTACTATTATATTATAAGAATAATATTGTGCCGCTGGATAATTCTCAGAAACAAGCGATTGTTAATACTATTAACTCACGTTTAACTCTTTTATGGGGGCCTCCAGGAACAGGGAAAAGTCACACAATAGCACACCTCCTGCTTTATATCTGAGCATTTTGCATAATTCATTTTCAAGAAAAAAAAGAAGGTTATATCTCAAGCTGAATTGAGATTTTGAGTGAAAAAGATGAAAATGGACAGACGGGCAGAATTTTCAGAGGATTGAAATTTTAAGCGGCGTTTGTGCCTCGTTGTCTCGAGATAGCTAGCGCAGAAGCAAGCAAAATAATGGCATTCAAATATTGGTGAGTCGTGACTTTCTGAATGCCCCAAACATGTAATTGGTCTGCGGTTAGGTAGGTCTTCATTCGAGAATTGCATCGTTCTACACTTGTTCGCTTGTTGTAGAGTTCTTTCCAATTTCGGCTTTCTCGGTGTGGTAACGCATAGCGACGTAAATCGTCTCTGCTACTGACCTTAACGACCATTCCGTAATTGGAAGACGAACAGGCCGTCATACCTAAAGGACAATCCACTTTCCCCGTAGCGTGTGGACAACGAAACTTCAAACGTTCCTTTTCCTGTCCCCAATACGTCATTGGAAACCCCATCGAACAGCATGGCGTCCCTTTGCTTGTCATCCCTGCAGGAGGTTCCTTTTCGTTTCGCGGGTTCATTGGAATAATGGCCTGGGCCTTGACGCTGCGAGCCATTTCGTAGTTTTTCATTTGGTCATATCCTGCATCCAGCATGAAAAAACGAGGCTTGAATCGTTCGGCGGTTCGCTTCATGAGTGTAGGTCCCTCATCGCCATCATTTACATGAGCAGGTGTAACCTTTAGGGCAATCGGAAGTTCACTCTCCGTATCGACGGCCAGGTGCAGCTTATAGCCAAACCACTTGACTTTGTTGCCAAACGTATCGAGTTTAACTCCCCAATTGGCATTGCCGGTGAGTTCGCTTTTTCGCTTGGGTTCTTTTTTCTCGTAGGCGTGAATGGCTGCGCTGTCGATGGCGACATGCGTGCCGCCTAGGATTCCGGCTTCCTGACACTGAGCAACAAGATCCTCAAACAACTGCTGGGCAAGGTTTTTGCATGTCAGTTCGGCAAAAACCCGACTTAACGTAGAAATCGAAGGGGCGGGAATGTCCAGCCGAAGTCCACATTGGTAACGGAAACGAAGGTCAAATTCCAGTCTGCGTGCTAGGCCGGTGAACGTATCGATGTTTTCTAAGGGAGCCGCGAGTAATGCGCGAAGAATGCCTTGACGGCAGTGCCCGTCCGCTCCTCGGGGTGAAGGATTTCTTAATTGTCTCGCATACGGCCGTAGATCCAGTGCACTGAAAAAGAGGGGCAGTCGTTCTTTCGATTCAATTTTTTGAAGCTCCTCAAAGGAAAATAGACTTTCTTGGAGAATATACAAAGGGGGCTTCCTCCTCTTGAGTGTTTTGGTGTCGTTACCAAAAAACTTCTCCAAGTTGGGGTGAAGTCCTTTTTCATGCTCGAAAAACCTTTGTGTAATAAGGGCTTAGATTAATGCAAAATGCTCATCTATTTAACAAATGTAGATATAACAAAAGTTTTAGTAATGGGGAACTACGATGCAACTGATAATATTTTAAGTTCAATAATAGAATTACTTAATCACTATGAGGATGTCTCTATTACAAGAATCAAATCTTCAAGACGAGCCGATGCAAACTTTCCAAAAATAGAAAAATTAAATTTTGAAGAGTTAGTGGCTGATAATAAAAAAAGATGTGAAGAATTAGTTAAAATGAAATATAAATTTCAAATTTTCAGTTCTACTCCTGACCAATTGGAAAAAGCATTTATTAATAATTCTGCGCGATCATTTAAATTTGATTTTGTTATTGTTGATGAGGCTTCACAAATGGATGTAGGGCACTTTATTCCTGGTTTAATAAAAATCGCTCCTTCGACGCAATTTTTACTAGCTGGAGACCATCTTCAACTACCCCCAATTTCTAAAGTTAAAATTAAAGGAGCGGAAGAAAATTATTTCGGCTCAATATATGACTTTTTTAGAAAAGAGTATGCTAGCTTTTATCCAGAGATGAAGTCTGATCTTTTATATAATCGTCGTTCTAATGAAACAATTGTTGAGTTTAATAAGACAGCTTTTAATTATCCTGCAGCTTATCAAGCTGTTTCCACAAACGCAAAAGGGAAAATAAGTTTTAAATCTTCAATTAATCAAAATGATGTGCTAGATGCAGCATTGCACCCGAATTTTAGTACAGTATTATTAAGCTATGAGGATGGATACTCTCATCAATCAAATCTCTTTGAGGCCGAAAAAGTATTAGGCTTAGTAAGCAGAGCTTGGGAAAAGCAACTTATTGAGTTTGAGAAAAATAAGGCTTACTCTATTTTAAACTTCTTTGATAAAGGTCTAGGAATTGTAGTGCCTCATCGGGCTCAAAGAACCGTAATTCAGCAATTATTAATGGAGTATTTTATTGATTCCAATAAACATGGTTTTGATCAAAACATAAAAAAATTATTGAAAGAAAAAATCATTTCAGCTGTAGATACTGTTGAAAAGTATCAAGGACAGCAACGGGAAATAATGATTTGCAGTTATGTCTTAGGTGACCCAGATTTAATATCTCAAGAAGAAGAATTTATTTTTAACCCTAATAGATTAAATGTCATTATCTCACGTGCAAGGTTTAAAGTTATTTTGATTGCCTCTGATCAATTGCTTTCACATGCAAGCGATGATATTGATATAATAGAAAATCAAAAATCATTGCTTAAATACGTAGAATATACCAATAAAGAGCTTGATATATCATCAGATATATCTTGGTCACAAAAGTCTGCAAGATTTCGTTATAGAGAATAAAAAGATCTGCTCTTTCAGAAAGTTGAAATAAGGGGTGTCTCGAAAGCCATTAATTGGCTGCTTGAGACACCCCTCGTTTTTGAGTTGAAGATAAGTTAGGCTCGTGGTGAGGATGCTCCGCGAACTGACCATTATTCCAATTACTGTGCACCAAAGGTTTTACTCATTCTCCTTAGCAGTGAAATCCGGAGACCAAAGCGACCGCTGTTGCCGCTTTTCCACAATCAGTTCGTTCTCTCCATTGTTTAAGCAGGAATTGGATCTGAATTCTTTTTTTGTACCATTCGATCCATGGACACAGTTTGCTTGCCAGTGAATCTGGAGGGTCCAGGGGACTTTAGCTTGCCTATAATGTACTGAAACCAGCCACAGTGGACCAAAAAATGCAGGGCATCTATGACACCCTGCTGTCTTTTTACTGCTACTTGAATAAGAATGGGCTATTTTCATTTGTAGAAAATCTATTTATGAGGCAGCCCCTTCACAAACAATAAAAGCTATATCATTTTTTTAACGAGTTCCAAATCTTTTATAAGATCTGAGTTTGATGTTGAAAATACTTGAACAGCTAAGGATCTAAAAAAACTTAGTTTATCACACTCTTTTAAATCTAAACTTTCCATTACAAAATATTCTTTCCAAAATTCTACTAATGTATGAAGAGAGCCTTTCCATCGATCATTATTCATGCTTTTTTTTCTCATTATGATAATAGAATCCCACTTAATGGAATTTTCATTTGTGTGATATCCACTGTTTCCTTCAGACCTAATTGGTATTATATTAGTTATTTCAAATTCAGCCTTTTTGATTGCCTTGCCCATAGCCAACCATGCAAGTTCTTTATTATGATGATAAGAAAAAATCATCATCCCGCTTTCATTCAGTTTTTTGTGACACTGTTTGAAAATGTTTGTCAATTTGTTTTCATAATTACTATGAGTTTCGTCAGAAGTATCGTGCACAAATAATGATTGTGATAATGGATTTTGTTTATTATCTGATATTTGAGCTTTAATCCATTGATAGTAAAAATCAGCAAGTTCAGAATAATGTAGATTGTCGTAATATGGAGGGTCTGTCAAAACCAAGTCAACCGAGTTATCAAGAACTTGGTCCAAATTCTCAGAACTTTGATTTATTATAAGAGAGTCGGCTAAATTGTTGTAGAAAATCTTACTATTATTTGTTACAACAGATGAGATTTTCTCACCAGTAACCGTTTTCTGCAGGTTCCCGTTTAAATAATTTGATTCGTAAACTTCATTACAATAATCTTTTGCTTTCATAACCTTATTCAGGCATTTTTTGAAAGAACCCCTTCCAAAAGTTGGAGCACCCCAAACATTATTTTCTACAGGTCTAACTGGAACCGTGTATGCATGAATACCAAATAAAGGAGTCAATTTCCTATACCCGTAAGCATAATTACAAAGCATGTTATTGGATGCTAAAGAATCAGAAAAAGCAATTAATAACCATTCTCTGAAGTTTCTATCTTTAATTTTTAAAATTTCATCAAATAATATTGCAAGCGAAAACAATTGTCTTGAATTGAAGAGATCTTTATAGTATAGATATCCATGGCTGATCGGCCTAGGATCTGTTCGATTATCGCTTGGGATCTTATTTTGTGGTACATAGTATTTATCTAAAATTTTTTCGGATTTTTTCATAGCCGTACTATACAGTTCTTCATCCTCAATTGTTGTTTTTTTAAAAAAACGTTGTCCTTTATTCTCGTACTCTAATGCGAACATTTTATATCTTTTGTTCTCAGAAATAGTTTTAGCAAACTCGAATTTTGTGCTACAGTTTGGACAGACACAATAGCCTCTCTTATAGACACCTTTTTCAATTTCTGTTTTAGTTTGGCACGTGTTGCAGATAAATTCATTTGTGTGGTTATCTACAACATGAATTTCTCCGCAACATTTGCAAAAGACATCTTTCTTTTTTTTGTCAGAATTAAGTTTATAGTGTGGATGGGTATGTATATTAAGATTACAATTAGGACAATTCAATTCATATACCCAAAATACATTAATAATTGGATATTTAGACCCTTGGACAGTTGTTGTATACATTTCTTGGATTTCCCTTCCAACTGTTTCCTCAAGATGCTCTAATTCCATATCCAAATTAACATTCATACACTCTAACTCTTTTCTAGTTATAAAACAAGCTAAAGGGTCGATATCAACACCTATTGTTTTAGCGGCCATTTTTTTGGATTCTACAAGTGTTGTACCACCACCCATAAATGGATCAAGTACTGTAATGTCCAGAGTATTCTTTGAATAATAATGCTTCCAAAACTCTTCATCACTTGCATTATGAGGTAATGTTGCACCAATTAATATAGAACGCACGACAGAACCCAACCGCCTGGCCCACCATTTGTGTATGGTATATACAGGTTTCTTACTATTTCCTTCTTTTAAAGCTAAGTCCGATATGAGTTTAATGGGGAGATTTCTTTCAAGTAGTGTTTTATCAAGCATTTGGGTTACCTCTATTTCAACTTTTTAGCAATTGTATCATATTTGCTTTAAGTGGACCATCCCTTAAATGTTTATTAATGCTTGGTGAAGGCTTCTTATGTTTCATTTTCAATAAAATACTATTTCATTGATTATATAGTTGCTATCCATTCTGAAATAAATGTCCTTATGACTCTTCCAATTCCAATAAAACATTTCATCATTTTCGTTATAATTTGCAGTAAATCTGTTGAAATTTAAAGCTTGTGAGAATTCTTTGCGTACCAAATCAAATTGAGATTCTTCTATCCAATTTCTCCAATGAATGGGTAAAAGATCTTTGTGATTGTTAAGAGACTTTGATAAAGAATCTGAAAGCATTGATTCATATTTCATTTTTTGATACAAATATATTTCACCTTCTTTGTCAGAAGTAATAATTAAAGCATGATCTGAATAAAAGTTAAAGGCTACTATTGTGGTAGAAGTTTCTGTTTTATAACTTTTAGTGTACTGCTGAATTAACAATTGAGTAATATATTCCTTCATAAAGTTGTCAGGCTTTTTATTGAAAATTTTTTTGCTTACGGTAAGTTCAGGCATGTCAGACCTCCTTAAATAAGCCAAGACGGGAACGTTAGTTCCTATCTTGGCTTATTATATCATTGTAATCCATAAAATGGAATGCTATTTTTTTCTTCCTGTTAATTTTCTTGTAATATTAGAAGTATCTAAAATAGAATAACTTCTTGCTGCAATTTCTACATCTTCGAGTTTTTCATCAATATATTCTTTAGTAATTACGATTTCATCAGTTGAGAAGATAGCAGCTAATTGTTTGTAGAATATATCCGGTACCTTATCTACTTTATTTTTATTATATATAAATTGGTCATATAAATAAGATAGGTCTTTAGAGTTAATAAAAACTGGTTTTGTATAATGGCCTTTAGCAATTTCTTTACGGATAAATTTAGCCATTGCTTGTACTTGACGTTCTCTAAATTTGTTTCCAACAAAAATGTGAGATGTTAACTCTCCCGAAGAACAATAAGTTGATACATCAACTAATTCATTGAGAAGCTTAATATAGTGAAGAGCTTTACGATTTTCAGAAGATCCTAGCTTGTATCCAGATCTATCTAATGTGAATTTGCAGTCGTAGGTAAACCCATGTTTGTGCTCGACAGACATTACTCCGCTATTTTCTTTGTATTGAATAGTGAAAATTCCCTCTGGAACAGTTGAACCAGAATATTCCTTCCCCCATTTTTCAGAGTTAGGGAATAAGTGTTTAATAAGTGAATAGACGTCATCTTCAAGCATGTCTTCATCATATATTTCTTTAAGTTCAACAGTTTTATCTCCAATAAATGAGAGGTTTTTAGTAGCTTTAGTAGCAGCAGAAACGACTTGATGATGTGTGCGTTTTTCCAAATCATTAAGATATTCCTCGAAAATCTCATGAATTTGAGCCTTCTCTTTATAAATATATAGCTCACCAAAAGTAACTTGTTCAATTGTATCAAGAGCATAGCGGTTACTTGTTTGCTTATCAATCCCATAACATACAATAAGTGTGGGAACTAGCTTCTTTTCAATCCATTCCAGCGTTTTTTTTGATAATAGACTATCTGTAACGAGTAATTGATAAGGGCGGTTTTTGTATGAGCATTTTGCATTAATCTAAGCCCTTATTACACAAAGGTTTTTCGAGCATGAAAAAGGACTTCACCCCAACTTGGAGAAGTTTTTTGGTAACGACACCAAAACACTCAAGAGGAGGAAGCCCCCTTTGTATATTCTCCAAGAAAGTCTATTTTCCTTTGAGGAGCTTCAAAAAATTGAATCGAAAGAACGACTGCCCCTCTTTTTCAGTGCACTGGATCTACGGCCGTATGCGAGACAATTAAGAAATCCTTCACCCCGAGGAGCGGACGGGCACTGCCGTCAAGGCATTCTTCGCGCATTACTCGCGGCTCCCTTAGAAAACATCGATACGTTCACCGGCCTAGCACGCAGACTGGAATTTGACCTTCGTTTCCGTTACCAATGTGGACTTCGGCTGGACATTCCCGCCCCTTCGATTTCTACGTTAAGTCGGGTTTTTGCCGAACTGACATGCAAAAACCTTGCCCAGCAGTTGTTTGAGGATCTTGTTGCTCAGTGTCAGGAAGCCGGAATCCTAGGCGGCACGCATGTCGCCATCGACAGCGCAGCCATTCACGCCTACGAGAAAAAAGAACCCAAGCGAAAAAGCGAACTCACCGGCAATGCCAATTGGGGAGTTAAACTCGATACGTTTGGCAACAAAGTCAAGTGGTTTGGCTATAAGCTGCACCTGGCCGTCGATACGGAGAGTGAACTTCCGATTGCCCTAAAGGTTACACCTGCTCATGTAAATGATGGCGATGAGGGACCTACACTCATGAAGCGAACCGCCGAACGATTCAAGCCTCGTTTTTTCATGCTGGATGCAGGATATGACCAAATGAAAAACTACGAAATGGCTCGCAGCGTCAAGGCCCAGGCCATTATTCCAATGAACCCGCGAAACGAAAAGGAACCTCCTGCAGGGATGACAAGCAAAGGGACGCCATGCTGTTCGATGGGGTTTCCAATGACGTATTGGGGACAGGAAAAGGAACGTTTGAAGTTTCGTTGTCCACACGCTACGGGGAAAGTGGATTGTCCTTTAGGTATGACGGCCTGTTCGTCTTCCAATTACGGAATGGTCGTTAAGGTCAGTAGCAGAGACGATTTACGTCGCTATGCGTTACCACACCGAGAAAGCCGAAATTGGAAAGAACTCTACAACAAGCGAACAAGTGTAGAACGATGCAATTCTCGAATGAAGACCTACCTAACCGCAGACCAATTACATGTTTGGGGCATTCAGAAAGTCACGACTCACCAATATTTGAATGCCATTATTTTGCTTGCTTCTGCGCTAGCTATCTCGAGACAACGAGGCACAAACGCCGCTTAAAATTTCAATCCTCTGAAAATTCTGCCCGTCTGTCCATTTTCATCTTTTTCACTCAAAATCTCAATTCAGCTTGAGATATAACCTTCTTTTTTTTCTTGAAAATGAATTATGCAAAATGCTCGTATGAGAATCGCTTAAATGTAAATTCTTTTTTCTTGAACTTTTGATTGGATATTTTCGCATTTTTAAAATTTTCATGTTTATTGGTTAGATCATCTATTAGTGAATAAATGAATTTGTAGATATTATCGCTATTCGGATTTAATTCTTTTATTATTTTTTGATAAATGGGCTCATCACATTCAGGACATATCGAACTACCATTATCGTTTTTTGCAAGCAATTTAGTATCATTTGTTGTGAAACTACAATGTGAACAACTGTAGGAAACTTCTTCAGTTTCATCTATTAGCTTTGAAAAGCGTAGTTTGTCGTAGATGTCTTTGTGATCATTAGTAATTTGGTTAATGTTCGCAAATCTAAATATTTGATCGACTTTAAACGCTTCCCCACCATCAAATTTGTTTTGTATTGGTTGGTCAAGAGGGAAGCCGAATTTCATAAAAAATTTCTTTTTAATTGCACTTCTGGTTTGTTCACTTAAACTACTATCATTAAGTTTGAATATAACACTACCATCTTCAAGGGGAATTGAAAGGATTGATTTTGAATGTTGTTCTGAGCGAAAATTTATCTTTTTAATGTCTTTTAGGTTATAAAGATTAATTATTCCCCTTCTAAATGCATCATTAATACTAGGCCAGATATCGCTGCCTTTAAGTTGTAACTTCACATCTGGGGATTTAATCAGCAATGAATTAGAAAATGTAATAGAGTCAATGGTGAAATCCTCCGGCTCCTCATCTACTACAGGAGTACCTTCTTTAAAAAGCTGAACTACATCATCGATTTTGTATTGAACGAACAATTCGTTTTCCATTTTACGCAGTGCAGTATTAAATTCCTGGTCAAAATACTTTTTAATGCCGAAAACGTCATTGTGTGGTGCCTTGACCTCCAAGGATTGTTTTTTTATATCAACAGAAAACATTATCTGATCTCGATCTTTGATGCGCTTGTTCTGATCATATCCAGGCTTCTTGGAATCCTTTATTTTTTTATAAAGGAGATATATGGTCTGTTTTTCACCAACATCACAATGTGCGACAACTCTGTAATCATTGCTATATCCGGAATTCTGGCGCATAGTGTCTACAAGTTTCAAGTGAAAATTGTGGTCCTGGCTTAGTTTATTTCGCATATCAGTTAATTTTTTCTCTGCAATATAAAGATCACCAGAAGCTTTTGTCCTCCATTCATGAAGGACGAAAATCTCAAACAACCAGTTAGAATCTGTATAGAATAAAATAATAAGTTTTATTAGTGGAGAGACGGATGAGAATGAATAGTCAGGCAGCTTTAATTTGAAAATTTCATCAATGGACTTTTTCTTTCTTTGTAGAAAATCTTTTAAATATAAAAAATTAAGGAAATCAGAACGTTCACTTAGGTTTTGTTTCCATTTTTCAGCCTCGTCAAAGTTAGAAAGTTGAAGTATGGATTGTAAAGCTTCTATATCTGTAGCATTAAGAGAGGAAGTGAAAGCAACTTTGTCGGTTTCACTATAGTTCTCTTTGATTCTTTCATGACTAACAAGTAATTCATCCCAGTAAGCTTCTGAAACAGCTGGCTTGTCCTCAATATTTAATGAGTTCGACATGAATCTCATTCCTCCACAATCAAATTCTCCAAAGTTGCGTTAAAAACTAAGGGGCGTATTTCCTTTATACTATAATTATGTAAAAAAACCAATGATTTTAGTTTCTTAGCTATGCTAAGGCAATACACTCAGGAATAAAATTAAGCATGTGACATTCTACATGCCTTAGCGGCATAAAGCACAGTGGAAATGCTGAATGGGCTGCTTCAAAAGACAGTTCATTTAGAAATGCGCTGAAGTTTAGGATTTACCACATAGGTAAGAGGAAATTACTTGATAAAACTCTTTTAAGACTGCCTGAGTCGGAAGTGCTTCATTAGTATGTTAAGTTACGTACTTATAAGTACCGAATCTCTTACAGCATCAGGGTCCACCGCAAGAGCCTATCATTTACGCCCGTCTCCTTCCGGCAACTCCCTAATCCCCAAATAACCAGCTTTTTTGCAATGACACCTCCTAATCTTGGCAGAATACAAGTAAACTCGTTGGGGTGAGACTTCATTCGGAGGTTTGCAACTTAGCGCAACGTTTTTCCTGTAGACGATGAATAGATATTCAAACATTTATCATTTTATTTTATGTAAATTCGATATTCGCATTAAAAAAATATTTTCATCGTATACAATGGGGCTAATGGTGATGCCGAAATGAAGCATCGATAAGATTCAAAGGTGGAAAAATTCAATGTATTGTGAGTTGTATCCAATTGAGGACTCTGGTTAATAATGGGTTTCCAGGAAAGTGAGGATGCAATGCGCAATCTGACGCATAATTATGAGGAGGAGAAGGCACGGAGCCGAAGAGTTGATGATTTTTTAAATCAGATTTATCAAGAAAAGAACGGATATTCATAATAGTACGTTCGTTTAAACTTCTGTCTTGGAGGAGATATTGTGATCTTTCCAGCATGGTTTATAGAAACTATTCAATGTCGTTTGGTCGAAGTCAGTGCATTAATTGAACATCAATCTGAGCCTAGACTAGCTTTTGATGAAGAGCGAGAAGCTTTTCAAGCATTATTTTCTTCTATGGATATTGTGCATAGGCCAGAATTTGAAAACTGGGAGGATAAGCTTTCTATAAAGCAATCCGTTCTTTATGAACGCCTATATCTTCAAGGACTCAAGGATGGGATGCAGCTTGCACATGCGTTTAATGCTCCTTCTGCTCTCTCGGAGTAAGCACAATAGACAACATAAACATATTCATGTTTGGGCTGTTCATGCGACAGTCCTTTTCTTATGCCATTAATGGAAGGGAATCCTTCCCATATTGTCGAATTACCATACATATTGTAAATCCTGATGACTGGAGTTAACCGAGATGATCAAACAACTACGAAGCTGGTGGAAGGATACAGAGATTCCTAATTTAATCGGGCGTAAGAAAGTAGATTTTTCTATCTTTCGTGATGGAACCCATATTCCGGTGGAGTTTCATCCGGATTTCTTAGAAGCTAATCAAGGTCAACAGCCCAATCTGGGTGAAGGTATAAACGTTAAGCTTATCTATGAAGATCGAGATTACGAAGCCAAGCTATTTAAAATAGATCAAGCATCCGCTAGCCGGGAAGCTCTTCAGCTTCGTTATAACGGAAATCAGAGGTTGAAGGATTTTCTAATTGAGGTCTTCGCTCATTCTTACTCTTACATTATGCAAGAAAGAGAAAATCAACAATCCGATGTGGATGTGAAGAAACCCCAAGTCGTCGTCCCCGAAGATCAAGCGGAATACATAGATTTCTATGCGACAGGTATTCCTTTTGAATACCGTCTAGATTTCATTACTTATCAGCCGAATCCTAGTGTGTGGTGGGTTAATCAGGGGACTTCTATCCAGGCGGAGAAGGAAGAGGGGATTCTGTGGGCGCCTCTACTGAATACACAAGGGCGTAAACTCTATCACTGGGAGACGATGAAGGAAGTCCAAGAAGGCGATATCGTCCTTCATTACTCCAATAAAGCTATTCGTTATGTGAGTCAGGTTACTGCTGCAGCAGTGGAAGCTCCTAAGCCAAGCTCCATGGTGAATACAGGCTGGCAGGAAGATGGGCGGTTGATCCGTACAACATATGTAGAATTGATTCCGCCTATTGCGCTGCAACAATTCAATCAGCAAATTATGCAATTGAATATCACCCAAGGACCGCTTCATACCGGAGGCGGAGTGAATCAAGGTTATTTGTTCCGCTTCTCAAGACAAGCACTTCAAGTACTTCAATCGCTCACGGCAGAAGTGAATTGGCCTGAGTTTGCTATTCTAGATCAAGAAGAGGTTGCCTCTAATATAGAGAGCCTACGTGAGGTGATTCCTATTTTACCGCCATCGGATACTAGCATTCCTTCTATCCTCCACCACATCCAATCCCACATCCGCCGCCAGGGCTTCTTTTTCCCGGAGCATCTGATCGAGAATTTCTACCTGTCGCTGAAGGCGAAGCCGCTGGTGATTCTGGCGGGGATCTCGGGGACGGGGAAGACGAGGCTGGTGAAGCTGTTCGCAGAGGCGCTGGGGGCGACACGGGATAATGGGCGGTTCAGGCTGATTCCGGTGCGGCCGGATTGGAGTGATCCTGCGGATCTGCTGGGGTATAAGGATCTGTCGGGCAGGTTCCAGCCGGGGCCGATGATGCAGGTGTTCGTGGAGGCGCGGCAGCCGGAGAACCGGCATCAGCCGTATTTTATCTGCCTGGATGAGATGAACTTGGCCCGGGTGGAGCATTATTTCAGTGATCTGTTAAGTGTGCTGGAGACGCAGGAGTGGCGGGAGGGGGAGATTCAGACCCAGGCGCTGATCTCTCCGGCTACGCTGGGGAACCCTGAGGATGAGCGGACCTACGGCGGCCTGGGCATCCCGGAGAATGTGTTCCTGATCGGGACGGTGAATATGGACGAGACCACGCACCCTTTTAGCAAAAAAGTCCTCGACCGCGCCAGCACCCTGGAGTTCAATTACATCAATCTGCAGCAGTATCCGCAAGAGGCGGTTCAGGCTGAAGACGTTCCCGCTGCGCTGGCGGAGCTGAATCATCTGTTCGTCCGTTCGGATTATCTGAAGCTGGCAGATGCCTACGAACCTTATCAGGAGCTTGTGGTGCGGACGACCGGGAGACTGGTGAAGATCAACGCGCTGCTGGAGGATATTCATGCTCATGTGGGGTTCCGGGTGCGGGATGCGGTGTGCTTTTATATGATCTATAACGAGCGGTATGGCCTGATGGATGAGGAAGAAGCGTTCGACTGGCAGCTGCTGCAAAAGATTCTCCCGCGCATTCAAGGCAGTCACTCCTCGGTGCGCCGGGTTCTGCTGAGCCTGATCAAGGAGGCCATCGGCAATGGGACGAGCTTAACGTTCAATATGGAATTGCTCATGGAGGATGCGTCGCCGCTCTATTTGGAATGGGCTGGCGGGAAGACTCCGCTTGGGCTGAAGCATCCGCAGAGTGCCCGCAAATTGGCGTATATGCTGAGGAGGCTGGAGGAAGATGGATTCACCTCATACTGGCTCTCGTGACCAAGCGGTAGAATTGCTGCGGGTGGAGACGGAGCTGTTCACGCTGTATCTCCAGGGGAAGCCCTATCATCCTACGGTGGAGACGTTGCAATTGCATCGTTCCTCAGAGCAGGAGTGGGTAGAGGCTACGCTTGGCATCACTTGCCCGGAGCGGCTGGGTGAGGTGCAGATTAAGGTGTTCTCGCCGGAAACGTATGGGCTGGTGGAGTGGGTGCCGGGGGAGACGGCTTTTCCTTGCTTTTATGAGACGCAGTCTTACGAGCTGGTGGTTCAGCATAAGCAGGTGGAGAGTCTTACGTTCTATCATGAGAATGTGCTGCTCCGGCAGGCGGTGAAGCCGCTGGGGGACTCGATTCTGGCGGGCGTGCTGAACTTCAGGAATGAGGTCGGGCTGACGGAATGGGAGCTTCGGGGAGCGGGGAGGCTGCTGCTGAGGGTGGAGATGGAGATTTTCCCGTCGAAAATGGATTACAAGCTGGACTACCAGAACATTCTGCATGAAGTGAATGCGCAGATCTATAATCTGGCCTTCGACTTCCTGCGCCGGACCTACCAGCTCACCGGGCTGCGGGAGACCCCGCATCAGAGCCTGACGGAATTCTTCACGATCCTCCAGCACATCTTAAGGCAGCTGCTGGATGCGGTTGAGCGGATCAACAAGCACCCTCACTATGCGCTGCTTCAAGAACGAAGGTTAATGGATGCGGGCCGGGTCAAGCAAGCCGGAAAAGAGAACCTCCGCGAGCTCGCCAAGCACCCTGAACGGTTAAGGGAGGATGCGAAGCACGGGTTCCTGACGATCGGTAACCGCAGCTACACGGCCACACACTTAATGGAGACGCGCAGGCGCCTCGCCTATGATACGAATGAGAACCGCTTCGTCCGCTGGATGCTGGAACGGGTTCGCGGGAAGCTGAAGGAGCTTAAGCTCCGCTGGAGAGAGAACAGCCGAACCTCAGACCCCTTGCTGATGGCAAGGCTGGATTCGATGCTGAAGCAGATGGACCGGGTGCTGCAGATGGATTTTGTGCGTGAGGCGGGTGTGATGAAGCAGATGTCCGTTACACTGGTGCTGCAGATGGCCCCCGGGTACCGTGAGGTCTACCGCTTCTATCTCATGCTGCTCAAAGGCCTGTCGATCCAAACCGATCTCCTCCGGCTATCCATGAAGGATGTCGCGCAGCTCTATGAATACTGGTGCTTCCTAAAGCTGAATCAGCTGCTGGGGCAGAAGTATAAGCTGGTGAAGCAGAATATCATCCGGGTGAACCGGAGCGGAATCTTCGTTACGCTGGACCGTTCGCAGAGCGCCAAAATGGTCTATGAGAACCCGGTGAACGGGGAGCAATTCATCCTGTATTACAACGCGATTCCGGGTACGGATCAGACGCCGACACTGAGCCAGCGGCCGGATAATGTACTCACCTTGAAGAAGAAGGATGCGGGTCAGGTGAAGGAGTATAAGTATGTTTTTGATGCCAAGTACCGCTTGAATCCTGCCTATCCAGGCACTCCCTATGAGAAAAGGTACAAACAGCCCGGACCGGAGGAGGACGACATCAATACGATGCACCGCTATCGGGATGCGATTGTGTATCAGGAGCAGAGCTCCGGGGAGTATGAGCGCAGCATGTTCGGGGCGTATGTGTTATTCCCTTATCCGGACGAAGAGCGGTTCAAGAGCCACCCGTTCTACCGGAGCATTGAGCTGCTCAACATCGGCGCTCTTCCGTTCCTGCCGAATGCCACCGGTCTGGTCGAGCAATTCCTGGAGGAGATCATCCGTGACAGTCCGGAGAAGGCCTATGAACGCTCCACACGCCCGCGCGGTACGAAGGAGTATTATGCCGACAAGCTGGCGGGCAAGAATGTGCTGGTTGGATCGGTGCGGGGGCCGGAGCAGGTGGGGGTGGCGTTGCGGAACGCTTTTTATCATATGCCGCTTAAGAATCTTGCCAGCCAGAAGCTGCTGACCCAGATCGAATACATCGCGATGTGCCAATCCCGCAAGAAATTCATTAATCCGGCCAAAACAGGGATTCACTGGGTAGGCAAGGTGGCCGATTGGAAGGTGCTGCGGCGTAAGGAGATTACCGAGGTTCCTTATAGGCCGGGTACGGAAGAGGACCTGTATGTCCGGTTCACTATTGAAGAGTGGAAGAGGTTAGCTGATCCTATCGCGCTGGGCGGGCAAGGGATTCTCACGGTGCTCCATACCAGCAAGTATATTCTGGACCGGGCTTTGGAGCTTGCCGAGCTTCGGCTGGAGACGGAGGAAGCGATGCGGGAATGGCGGGAGAAGCGCCGCAAGGGTAGAGTGAAGGTGAAGCTGGATCATGAGGAGTATGTGGATTTGGGTCGGGTGGTGGAGGTTAGGAATATATGAAGTTAGTGACACTGATGACAGAGGTGAAGTATGCCCGTTGAGAGAAGTCTGCCGAATTATTATCAGAGCTTCAGCAAGGAATTAGATGTTGCAAAAAATCGGGTGAGAGATATTATCGGAAATACTCATTGGATATCTGATGGGACACATAAAGAGGCTATTTTGCAGGATGTATTAAAGAGATTTATTCCTCAGAAGTATTCAGTTTCAAGTGGATTTATTCTCTCCAACGATGGGGAATCCTGTAGTAAGCAACTGGACATTATTATTTATGATCAAGCTTCTCCGTTGCTTTTTAATGGGCCTAACTTTGTCATTGTTCCAGATCAATATGTTAGAGCCGTAATAGAAGTGAAGACCAGCTTAAGTGTGGGGACGAAATTGACAGATGCTCTAGAAAATCTCTATACTGTACAATCAATAATGGAGCGGGCTTCTGACAACGTTTATTTTGGGATATTCTCTTATGGCTATCAGGATTATCGAAACATTGGACCAGCAGTTGTGGCACAGCGATTATTTACGAGAATCCAAGAATTCTACCGGGATAAAAGACAGCATTATAATGGGATGGAGCTGCAATTTTTGCAGACGAGAACTTTAACTTCTTTATGTATGAATGGGCAGCTGTATGGCCTACATCGGAATAATACAACGCATAGTAATCCCAAATTTAGATTATATGATACCGGAGAACAGTCCTTCAATTATTTTGTGTCCAATCTATTAAACACATTAGATAATAATGCAATTACACTTTCAAAACCGTTATGGTTTCCTCAGTCCAAGGAGTCTCGTGTGCTTCTTAAGGAAAGGATTGAGCTTTGATCGAGTGAGATCAATTTTATAAATATAATGACCACTCCATAATATCAACACAAGGAGGCCAGGCCTGCCATGGACAAACAGGAACATATCCAGAAGCTGCATGATGAACATCGAAAGGAATGGTTATCGGCTAAGCCAGAGGCGCGTGTGATACGTTTCTATGAGACGGATAAGCCTTATGGTTGTTTTTCTAATTTTGCGAAGTATCCCATAATGTTAAAGGGCAAAGAGTGGGCGACATCGGAGCATTATTTCCAAGCGCAGAAGTTCGCAGGGACTGAGCATGAAGAGGAGATCCGGCTTGCCAGTACGCCTATGATCGCAGCCAGGATGGGGAGGGAACGGAATCGGCCGCTGCGCCCGGATTGGGAGGAATGCAAGGTTCAGGTGATGCGGGAAGCCTTGGTCGCCAAAGTCGAGCAGCATTCTGTGATCAAGTCCATTCTGCTATCTACAGGGGATTGCGCGCTTGTTGAGCATACCTCGAATGATGCCTATTGGGGAGACGGCGGGGATGGGCAAGGCGGTAATATGCTGGGGAAGCTGCTGATGGAGATTCGGGATGGCCTGGAGAGGGAAGCAGTCACCGGAGGCTCTTAAGGAGTACGATGCGTATTTCAATAGATAACTTCCTACATTTTCTTACTTTATAAAATGATTTGTGGTATAGTAAAGGCAGAAAAAACGTAGAATACAAAGAGAGCCGTGCTGCGAACACGACTCTCGGAGCAATAGCCGCTTTTAAGGGCGGTGGCTTCAGTGGGTAAAACAGTTAAAGAATAGACCGCTACCCTTGACTAGGGCGGTCTATTTCTTTTTGTGGAAAGAGAGAATCAACACAACCAGAGTCGCGAACGAAATCATTAGCGTCAATGCTTGGTATACCTCCACAGGCTTCACCTCCCTTCCGGGAGATTAGCCGACCGCCCATATAAGCCTTTCTATTGCTTCAGCGATTATACCATGAATGGAAATATTTGAATATACGAACAGCGCAGACTCTTTCAATGGATCTCGCCGGATGAGTGGACTCAGACTAATGAGAAGTTTTGAGAGAGTGGTACAATAGGCAGAAGAAAGTATAATGAAAAAAGAGAGCCGTGCTCGATACACTACTCTCGAAGCAGTATCCACTTTTAAGGGCGGTGGCTCGGTAATAGGTTTAGGCAGAAATAGACCGTCTCCTTTGACCAGGGTGGCCTATTTCTTTATGGGGGAATTAAGCAATGCGATAATGAACATGCCGAACATGAACAACAGGGATTACGAATGGAATACACAAACCGAATCCCTAACCAAGCTCAAAGCAGGCTCCCCACCTGCCTTTGGGCTTTTTTTCATTAATTAGGAAATTACGGTTTTCATCCAATGTGGATAAGTGTCTTGGAGCATGCGCAGGATGACTATATTCTGGAATGACTTCACCGAACACAATGGGCTGCGTGTGGTCATCTGGGCCGGAGACGGATAAGGTCGAAAAACCGACCACATTCGGTACAGCGGAGGCGCGATGGCGGGATAAGGTCGAAAAACCGACCACATTCGGTGCAGCGGAGGCACGATGGCGAGATATGGTCGAAAAACCGACCACATTCGGTACAGCGGAGGTGCGATGGCGGGATAAGGTCGAAAAACCGACCACATTCGGTGCAGCGGAGGCGCGATGGCGGGATAAGGTCGAAAAACCGACCACATTCGGTGCAGCGGAGGTGCGGTGGCGGGATATGGTCGAAAAACCGACCACATTGGTGATGCCGCAGGCGTGTTGTCCATGCCTCTTCCCCCCCTCTGGAAATTTATTCTTCCATCGTAATACTTCCGCCATGTTCGTTCCGCCTGATCTAAGCGATGATAGAGCCTGTAGATAACGCCGGGCGCGTTCATCCTACATCCGGTTCTTATCCGGGGCGGCGTAACGAGGCGGGGATCTCTGGCGATCCCGCAGTGCCGGCATGTATGTTACGGTATCCTGTACGGTCCGTTGCGGTAAGAGCAAACAAGGGGTTCGATTCCCCGATCGCCTTCACAGCGACGTTGGTTACAGTACTCGATTTCCATCGAGCGACTATTGAGCACAATCAGAGTAAGGCAACCAATGGACAGAGTCCCTGGCGGCTGGTCTAGCGCTACTGCGGCAGGGCTTTGTAATCCGTGGATACTGGCAGCAGGGAAGCTTGCGGAGACTGGGGCAAGGACAGAAGAGAACGAAGGCTGGCTGAAGGTTGGGTTAGTCTCAGGTATCAAGAGTCCTCCCGGATCTCCCGGCAGAGCGGCTGTCTCAAGCGTGATTCCGTCCGGGTCCGCAGCGGGATTCTGTCATCCATTGGTCAACACATGAAGGAGGTAATACATACGATGTTGAAGCCAATTACGATTCAAGCGGACCAGCGCGGTCTGCTCTTTCATAAGGGAAGTTATGTGAAGCGGCTGCTGCCGGGAACCTACCGTTATTTCTCCTGGTCGCAGCACACTGTGGTAGTAGTGGATATAACTAAGCCTTTTAGCGCTGGCGGGAAGGATCTGCAATTGTTCTTGCAGGATGAGGAGCTCCTGCGGGAGCTGGATGTGGTCCGGGTACAGGATCATGAACTGGTACTGCACTACGAGGATGGTCAGTTCATGCAGGTGTTGAAGCCGGGGGTGTATGCGTTCTGGAATCTGCTCAAAAAGCACACCTTCGTCCACACCGACATCCGCGTGCCGGAGCTGCCCGCCGGGATCGACCGCTCGATCATCGCGCGGATTGCGCCGCACCTGCAGAGCTGCGAAATTGCCAGCCACGAGCTGGGTTTCCTGTTCTATGATCATACGCTTCAGCGGGAGCTTACGCCGGGGAAATATTACTTCTGGAAGGGACCGGTCTCGGTGCTGACCAAGAAGGTCGATCTGAGACAGCAGCAGATGGATCTGCTCGGCCAGGAGATGATGACCGAAGATAAGGTTACGCTGCGTCTGAACTTCGTCTGCCAGTACCGGATCGTAAGTCCGCACCGTGTGCTGGAGATGAAGGATTTCGATGAGCAGATCCACATCCAGCTGCAGCTCCTGCTGCGGGAGTATGTCGGGACGCTGAGATTGGACGATCTGCTGAAGCGTAAGGAGGATGTGGCGACGTTCATCCTGGACCGTATCCGGGAGAAGGAGGAAGAGTTCGGGGTGCGCTTCCTTGGGGCGGGGGTGAAGGATGTGATTCTGCCGGGAGACATGAAGGAGATCCTGAACACCGTGCTGCTCGCTGAGAAAAAAGCCCAGGCCAACCTGCTCACCCGCCGGGAAGAGACAGCCTCGACGCGCAGCCTGCTGAATACGGCGAAGCTGATGGACGAGAACCAGACGCTGTTCCGGCTCAAGGAGCTGGAATTCCTGGAGAAAATATGCGATCGGATCGGCTCCATCTCGGTTACAGGCGGCGGTGATCTGCTGGAGCGGTTGAGCTCACTCATCGGCGCAAGTAAATAGACAAGAATCGCCCTCCACACGGCTCAGCTTATGAGCCAGTGGAGGGCGATCTTTTTAACAGAGGAGCTGCTTCATCTGTACGATTCCGCTTAATCTACTCCACCAGCCCCGTCAAATACCCGTAATGCTCTGCTTCCATCTTGTCGAGAGGGATGAAGCGGATAGAGGCGCTGTTGATGCAGTAGCGCTTGCCACCGCGGTCTGCGGGACCGTCGTCGAAGACATGGCCAAGGTGGATGTCACCGGATTGGCTGCGCACCTCGGTGCGTTCCATGCCGAAGCTAGTATCCGTGTGGTAGGTGACGACCTGCGGGGCAATGGGCTTCGTGAAGCTGGGCCAGCCGCAGCCGGAATCGTATTTATCCTTGCTGGAGAACAGCGGCTGGCCGGTAGTGATATCGACATACAGGCCGGGCTCATAGTTATCCCAATACTCGTTGCTGAAGGCACGCTCCGTGTCATTATTGACGGCCACTGCGTATTGATCGGCAGTTAACCGCTCCTTCAGTTCTGCGTCGGAAGGGCGCGGGTATTGGGCCGGATCGATCACCGGCTCTTGCCCGTCCAGAATTCTCAGGTCGATGTGGCAATACCCGTCCGGGTTCTTCGCCAGGTAATTCTGATGATATTCCTCTGCCAGATAGTAGTTCTGAAGAGGAAGAACTTCGGTTACGATCTTCTTGTCATACTTGGTCTGCTCCTGCGCTACGGCCTGCTGAATAACAGCTGCATCCTCCGGGGACGAATAGTAGATTCCAGTCCGGTATTGAACACCCTGGTCATTGCCTTGCTTGTTCAGGCTGGTCGGGTCAACGACCTTGAAATAAGCCTCCAGGAGCTGCTTCAGGGTGACCTGCTTCGAATCATACTTCACATGCACCGTCTCCGCGAACCCCCGGTCTCCGCGAATGACATCCTCGTAGGTAGGATTCTCGCCTTCCCCGTTGGCATAGCCGGAGGTAACGTCCTGAACGCCCTGGATACGGTACATGTATGCCTCGACGCCCCAGAAGCAGCCGCCCGCCAGATACAGGTTACGCAGATCCTTGTCAGGTATATTGTTGGTCGTGACCGCTGGCACCGGAGCGGCGGCTGAAGCGGACGTCATTCCTGCGAACGTGTCCTTAATCTGCTCGTTGGAGGCATGGCCCGGGAGGGATTTCACCAGCACCCCTTCTTCATCGATATAAAAGGAGCTGGGATACGCACGTACCTGAAACTCCTTAGCCCATGTCCCGTCTTCATCGAGCAGCACGGTCAGCTTGTCATAGGACTGCCGGTTGAACCAGTCCGTGAATTCCTCGGCCGATTTTTCGCCTTTGTAGCCGGGAGCTACAATCGACACCACCTCGAAGTCCTTCTCCTGTCCGGCCAGCGTATTCAGCTCCTCCAGACCGGCAAGGCAGATGGAGCACCAGGAGGCCCAGTATTTCACATAGACGTTTTTGCCGTGCAGATCTTCGAGCTTCAGTGAATCACCCTTCAGATCCTGTAAGGCGAATGCCGGTGCCGGCTTCCCCTTGCTCGTGGCTGCGGCAGAGTCTGTCTTACCTGCTCCGGCTTCCGGCTTGACGCCGCAGGCGGCCAGGACCGCGAGCATTCCGCCAATGACCAGGAGCATTCCGAACCATGTCCATGTCTTCTTCATGCCTGTTTCCTCCTCCCGTTATTGAATCCAGCTCACAATTGTATTCAACTGGTCTGTCATTAGCAGCAGTCCCATCCCGATAAGCATAAGCCCGGAGGCTATCTTGATGCCTCCCATGTATCTGTACAAGCGGCGAATCCGCTGCAGCAGATAGTCTGAGAAGACGGACATGATCAGGAAGGGAATCGCCAGACCCAGCGTATACAGAAGCATGAGGAATCCTCCATAAGCAGGGGAGCCTTCCCCGGCGGCGATGCTGAGAATGCCCGCCAGTACAGGGCCGATGCAGGGCGTCCAGCCGAAGCTGAACGTCAGGCCGAGCAGGAAGGCTCCGATATAACCGCCTTTTGTCACACGATTGCTGGATAGTTTTTTTTCGCGTTCCAGCCAGGGCAGCTTAATGAATCCCGTCTGATAAATCCCGAATAAGATAACGATGGCTCCGCAGATGGCAATGAACCTGGAGCTTGAAATGATATTGCCCAGGGCCCCGGAGCCGAAGCCAAGTAGAATGAAGACCACGGACAGTCCAAGAACAAACAGCAGAGTCCGCAGCATGAATACAGAACGGAAGCGGAAGGAGCCGGAGTCAGCCGCTCCCTGATTCGTACTGCCTGCTATGCCCCCGGACAAGTAGGACACATAGACCGGGAGCAGCGGCAGGATACATGGTGCGAAGAACGATAACAGCCCGGCACCAAATACACCGGACAAGAATACAAAATCACCAGCCAAATCAGTCACCACCTTGTGAGATACGGCTTACTGGACGCTGCGCCTATCGGCTGGTATACATTGGGATCGTAAACCAGAAGCAGCTCCCGGCGCCCTTGCTGCTGTCTACGCCAATCTCGCCGCCATGCAGCTCGACAATCGATTGGGCGATGGCGAGGCCGAGGCCGGCGCCGCCGCTATTTTTGCTGCGGGATTTATCGATCCGGTAGAACCGTTCGAAGATTCGTGAGGTCTCCGCAGCTTCGATCCCCTGGCCTTCATCTGTAACGGAGATTCGCAGGAACTGGCCTTCCTCGGTAGCGGATAACAAGATGGTCCCGTCCACCGGAGAATGTTGAATGGCATTCTGCAGCAGATTGGACAGCACCCGCTTCATCTGCGAAGTCATCATCAGAGCGGCAGGTAATTTATCCGGCAGATGAATCTCCACGTTCAGCTTCTTCTCCGCGAGATGGAACGAGAAGCTCTCCAGGGTACTGATCAGCAGCTCATCGGCATGGGATGGCTGCGGGTCGAAGCTCCCGCCGTTCGCCTCCAGACTGGATAGTTCAAATAAGTCATGGATCAGGCCCGCCAGCCGCTTCGTCTCCAGCCGGATCGTATTCAGATAACGCTGAAAAGTCACTTCGTCCTTAATCACATCATCCTCCAGCGCTTCAACGAACGATTGGATGGAGGCGAGAGGAGTCCGCAGATCGTGGGAGACATTGGCAATCAGCTCCCGGCGGGCGGATTCGGACTGGTGCAGATGGTCGAAGCTATCTTTTAACTTACTGCTCATTTCATTGAATTGCCGGGCCATCAGCTTGAACTCCTGCGGACCGATTAAGGGGACCACGGTGTGGAAATCCCCATCGGCAATCCGCACCGTCTGCTCGGTGATCCGGGCAATGGACTTCTCCACCGGCCGTGTCAGCAGATGCTGGAGAACGAAGGAGAACACGCCGATCCCGGCCGTGATGCCGGACAGGTAATAGAATTGGTCAATGGTGAGCAGCATCCGGGAATAGCTGACGAATAGACAGATGAGCAGGACGCCTATGCCGGTGAAGCTGGACAACAATAGATAGGTGCGCAGTTTCATCAGATACCCTCACCCGCAAACTTATAGCCGATTCCCCAGACCGTCTTGATATATTTCGGGTCGGAGGGCGTCTGTTCGATCTTCTCCCGTAATCTCCGGATATGGACGGTCACGGTGGTGGTATCCCCTTCATAGCTGAAATCCCACAGCTTGCTGAGAATTTGAGTCCGGGAAAAGGCCTGGCCGGGATGGCTCGCCAGCAGGTAGAGCAGCTCGAACTCGGTAACGGTCAAGTCAATCGCCTGCCCGCTGATCTCTACCGTCCGCTTCGCAACGTCAATGGTAAGTCCTTCGTACTTGATCGTGTGTTCAGCGGCAGTAGCAGGCGAGACCTGCACAACCCGCATTCTGCGTAGAATCGCCTGCACCCGCAGTACGAGCTCCCTTGGACTGAAGGGCTTGGTCAGATAATCATCCGCCCCCATTGTCAGCCCCATGAGCCGGTCCTGCTCCTCGCCGCGCGCCGTCAGCATGATGATCGGGAGATCATCGGTCTGCCGGATCTCGCTGCACACCTCCCAGCCGTTCTTATGCGGCATCATCAGATCGAGCACCATCAGGCTGGGCGGCTGGCTGCGCCAGAGCTCTAACGCCTCCAAGCCGTCCTTGGCAGTGGTGACCACATACCCTTCCCGTTCCAGATACCTGCGGCACACATCGGTAATATTCGGATCATCATCCGCGACCAGCACTCGTTCATTCATCCTAACCCACCCCATATCCGTAAAAATCCATTTGATTCCATCATATCATATGGCGGGGGCACTGCTCCGTCTGCCTTATTTCATAGCTTCAGCAGGCTTCATGTACATGGTCACTACCGTATCCGCCACATAAGTGCTGCCATCGTAAAGTGCCGGAGCCATGCTCAGGTTGACTGTTTTACCGTCGACCATCATTTTTTTCGACCCGATCATGACCTTAATCATCTTGCCCATCGGCTTTATGCCGTCATCTATCATCTTGCCGTCATCCGTCATCTTGCCGTCGTTCGTCATCTTGTCCATATACATCAGCGAGACGGAGCGGTCTTTGCTGTTCCATTCAATGCTGTAGCCGTACATCATGGCCGCCTGTCTTAGGTTCATCAGTTCCATGCCGTCCTTCTTCATCGTCTTGATGCCTGCCGCTGCGCCGGAGATGCCCGACACTGCCAGAGAAAGTGCCAATACTGCCGCCATCATGAACCGTTTGCCTGCTTTGCTGTTACCCATGCTAATCACGCTCCATTTCTTTGTAGTGGTTACATGGAACAGAATAAACGGGAGAGCTTACGATTCTCTAAGCGAAATCTTACGATTGTATTACGGCAGCGCAAAAAGCGTATAACTTCTTCCTATAACCAGGTATCGTTTTTAAGTGTTACGTCCCTCTATGCCCTTCATGCTAGAATTTATACACAAAGACAGAACAGTGGAACTAGAGGAGGACTAACCATGTGCGACAGATTTCAGATCGTAGGCAGCCTGCTGCGTCCGGCGGAGCTATTAGAATATAAGCAGCAAATCGAACACCGGGACGATATTCAGTATCCTTTTTACGGCGATTTCCAGGGCTATGAGCAGTGTGAGTCGAAGGCGATTCAGACGGTAGTGGAGCAGGAGAAGGAGAATGGGCTGTCGATTCTGACGGATGGAGAGTATTCCAAGTCGATGTGGCATCTGGACTTCGTGTGGGGCTTCCAGGGGATTGAGCGCTATATTGCGCCTCACGGCTATTTCTTCAGAGACATTGATGGCACCTCCAAATACGAGACGCGAAAAGACATCGGCCTCCGCATTACAGGCGAACTGGGCGGCAAGAATCACCACTTCCTTCAGGCTTACCGCCAGCTTCAGGAGCATGCCGGAGACCGGGAGACGAAGCTGTGCGTGCCTTCGCCGTCCCATATCTTCGGAGAGCTGTCCTGGTCGGATAACCTTGGCGGCGAGGGTGCAGTGTACCAGAACCGAGATGAGCTGAAGGCCGGTCTGGTGACGGCATATAAGGATTTTGTTGGGGAATTCGCAGCCGCTGGCGGCAAAATCCTGCAATTCGACGACTGCCTCTGGGAGCTGTTCGCCGACGATAATCCGAATTCGCCATTTACCGGTGAGGCAATCAACCATGAAGAAGTACAGAGTCTCGCCACAGAGTTCATCGACATTAACAACACCATTATTGATTACGGACATAGCTTGGGGCTCCTGATGTGGACCCATAACTGCCGCGGCAATTATGATTCCCGGAATATGGGCGGCGGCTCTTATGTGAAGATTGCCAACCTGTTCCTGAAGCAGCTGAAGTATGACCGCTTCTTCCTGGAGTGGGACGACGAACGCGCGGGCTCGCTGGAGGCACTTGCCGTGTTCAAGGATAGACCGGAGACGGAGATTGTACTTGGCTTGCTGTCTTCCAAAACCAGTACGCTGGACGATGAGACCCGTGTCCTCCGCATGCTGGATGAAGCGTCCACGATCATTCCGAAGGAGAGATTACTGCTCTCCCATCAGTGCGGCTTCGCCTCCTGCGACGGTGGGAATGAGCTGACGGAAGCAGAGCAATGGGCGAAGATCAGACAGGGGCAAAAGATTGCCCAGGAATATTGGGCTTAACTTCATTAATAATTAGCAACTGTTCATAAAAAGCAAGCCCGTATCTGGTAACCGGATGCGGGCTTGCTGCTGTTTAGGAGTTTCTCTGAACGAGGAGCAGATGGAATGTATATGAAAAACCGAATAGAATGTGACGGGCGAAGGTACCTAGGCCAATTGTATGCGGAAAACCGAATACAATGGGGGCTGCTGCGCCAAGGGAAGGACCCATCTCCACAGCCAGTAACATGTAGAGAGAAATCCTGCAAGAATTGCAACAATGCTGCTCCTTTCAAGCAGTTTATGCTGAAATTATGCAAGAAATGCAACAATTTCAGGGCTAATCTGCTCTAAACACCGAAAATTGTGCAAATAATGCAACATTGTACTCCAGCCAGTAATAGGTAAGGAGGAATCCTGCAAGAAGTGCAACAATTCGCTATACAAGCGGCTGGTGAGAGAAGGCATCAGCATCCTTCACCCGGCAGGGTGATTTCCTCATGTTCCCGTCTATATCACCTGCTATATAAACACCCTAATAGCAACCCATGTCGCATTTATCCGGCTGCCATGTCGCAAAAGTACATGGAAACAGAGGCAGCAGATCGGATATACTCGCTTTAACAATTATGATAATGAAAATCATTATCACATACTACATAACAGGGGGAGTCAGCGTGAACAGAGCAACACAGAAACAAGAGGCCGGCAGGAAGAAATTTGCCGCCCCAAAATTAGGACTATTCATGGTATGGATGCTGGCGCTGGTACTGGTAATGACAGCTTGCGGATCTGGAGGAGGCGCTAATGCAGGTGCAACCGCACAGCCGTCTGCGTCAGCGGAGCCGTCTCCATCGGCTGAAGCACAGGCGCATACATCGCCGGAGGCACAGGCTACAGCAGCCTACCCGGTTACCCTTAAAGATATGAAAGGTGAACATACGCTGACGGAGAAGCCGAAGGTGATCGCTGTACTTGACGTGAAATTCGCCGATCAGCTGATCGCGCTTGGAGAGAAGCCGGCAGGCAGCGTGGTTGCCGGAACCAAGGACGAGTTCCCGGAATATCTGAGTGCTCAGATGGAGGGTGTGAAGGTCCTGGGTACACGCGATGAGCCCAATCTGGAGGCAATTGTGTCGCTGAACCCGGATCTGATTCTGATGACAGATTTTCAGGAAGAAGCTTATGAGAGCGTAAGTAAAATTGCGCCTACTATTGTCCTGGACTTCTATGAGGATTGGCGGGATACGCTGGCTACCATCGGTACAATTACAGGTAAGCAGGCAGAGGCCGAAGTGGTGAAGAAGGCCTATGAGGATAAAATCACCGGACTGAGTGAGCAGCTGTCGGCGAAGCTGGGCGACGAGACGGTAGCGCTGATTCGTCCGAGACCGGAAGGGATTCGGGTACATGGTCCCGAGCACCGTACGGGAAGCATTTTGTATGAGGATCTGGGATTAAAGGCACCTGCGTTCGTTCAGGCGATCAAGGATGATACCTCGGTTGAAATATCGATGGAGACTGTCTCTGATATCGGGGCAGACCGCTATTTCCTGCTCTCCGATGATCTGTTCGCCAAAGAGGCAGAGGCTCTGGCCAGCAGTCCAATCTGGAAATCCCTTGATGCAGTGAAGAATAACCGTGCCTATGATGTGAATTCAACGCTCTGGATCGCGTATTATGGTCCCCTGGCGATCAATATTATTGTAGATCAGGCCTCGGAAGCGCTGCTTGGAGCTAACTGAGATGGACCTCTATCTGTCGTCGGCCCTCTGGAGGGAACTGGCGGAGGATTACCGGATGAGGCTGGGGGAGCCGCCGGCGGACAGCATCCGCACCATCGCTCTGAGTGAGCTGCAGGACGAAGCGGTATGCCGCGAATATGTTAGCTGGCTTAAGGATTATATCGGTGCGCCGGACACGCAGGTTGCCGCTTCCATGCTGGCCAAGCGGATCGGCTATCTGTGGATCGCGCCAATAGTGACCGCCATGACCGTTCATAATCGTGAAGTGTTCTTCCCGCTGGACAGAAGCTTCCTCTATCATCCGGCTTCTATAGAAGAGACGACCTTCCCTTTCCTGGCGGTGGACGGCCTTCAGTCATCCTCACTGGCGGGTGATCGGGGAGTGTGGCGAGAAGCTGTTGTACAGGAGAATTTTGCGGTACGGCTTGCACCGCTGCTGCAGATGCTTGCCACCGTTGGACCCGTCTCCATGGCCGTGCTGTGGGAGAATATTATGGTGCGTATTGCTCCGCTGTATGCGCCCGAATCAGGTCAATCCAGCGAAGAAAGGCTGTGGATTCAAGAGGACTTTTCGTTTCTGACCCGGACGGCTCCCGGCGCATTGTTCGGCGCAAGACGTAATCCGTTCACCCGGTTCACCGAGGGGAATGACGAGGCTCCGGTTGCGAAGAGCAAGCGCATTACCTGCTGCTTTTACTATCGGATGTCGGGGGAATATTGCAGAAAGTGCCCGAAAATTGACAATGAGAATGAATCTCAATTAAAATGACAGCAGGTCTATCCGTTTAGCAAAGGATACTGTTGTCAGGAGATGAGAGAAATGCCGCAACAAGAACAGGCAAGTCTATGGAGCGATACGGCGGTCAAGATGCTTGATGTGCGCAGTGGTACGGTTCCGCCCGGTGGTAGTGTGAGCGAAACGGAACTGGCGGCAAGTCAGCTGCTGCTGGCCATCGGCGGGCAGGGAGGGCTTGTGATGAATGGTGAAGGCTGCCATGTCCAGGCCTCTTTTGCTTGTCATGCTGCCAAGGGATCAGCCTATACTCTGAGTGCGGGATCAGACAACATTCATTATACAGCTATTAGCTACAAGGCCATTCCTGTTGCGGGAGCCGCCCATGTGCTCTTCCCGCAGCGCAATCACCCGCTGAGGACTTCATTTGTACACCACTCCGCGCCCCCTGCGGAGCTGCATATAGCAGCGGAGAGAATTGCAGCCAAATGGAGCCGGGGAGAAGGACTGGAGCGCTTCTATGCCAATGCGCTGCTGCAAGGTATGCTGTGCGAGCTTATTATGGAGCATGAACGTGGTCAGGGCGGCAGAGAGCCGGATATGGTGGGGGTTGTTACCGCCTATATCGAAGGGCATTATCGTCAGGAGCTGGGGCTTAAGGAGCTGGCCGCACTGGCCGGATGCGGCGTGCGGCAGCTCCAGCGGCGGTTCAAGCAGGAGAAGCGGCTCGGCCCGATGGAATACGTGATTCAGCTGCGGATGCAGAGCGCAGAGCGGATGCTGCGTTACACGGACGCTTCCATCGGCGAGATTGCTGAGCGGACAGGCTACCGCGACATGTATTATTTTAGCAGGGCGTTCAAGAAGCATTATGGAGTTCCTCCACAGCTCTACAGGCGTACTGCTGCTTCAGCTCCAGCTGCGCTCTCCGCTCCTTCGGGGAGGACAGAGCGCTTGGCCTCCCCGCACGGATCAATACAGGGCCCGGTAATCCCCCATCTGCGCGGCGAATATCTTGTCACCTCTGCTCCGCAGCGGATCGCCGTGCTTGACGTCCAGTATGCTGACCATTTACATGCCCTGGGGATGTCCCCCGCTGGAAGCGTAGGCTTCGGAAGCGGGGCGCTGAATTTCCCGCCGTATTTCCGGGAGAGATTAACGGCAACGGAAATGCTCGGCACGTATGAATACCCGGACTTACAGGCTGTAGAACGGCTGCGCCCGGATCTGATTATCTGCACCGAGGTGCATGCTCCGCACTATGAACGCTTAAGCCGGGTAGCACCTACGGTTATGTTCAAGCGCAATGAGAGCTGGCAGACAATTCTGCGCCGGTTCGGCGAACTGACAGGCAAGCAGGAGGAGGCAGAGCATATTATTGCTAATTATCTCCGCCGTACAGCTTTGCTGTCCGCAGAGCTTGCTCCGGTACTCGCGGGTAAAAGCGTGGCACTGATCCGTCCGCGCGAGTCCATCGTCCGGGTACACACGGCTTCTCACCGTACAGGCGCTGTGCTGTACCGCGACCTTGGTCTGCCTGCTCCGCGATTTGTGGCCGAACCCGCCTCCGACACGGCCTATCATATTTCCGTGGATAGACTTCCTGCAGTGCACGCCAACTACTACTTTTTGCTTAGCGGTGAGAGGATGCAAGAGGGGATATCGATGACAGAACAAAGCGTGAGGGGCATGCTAGGTGCAGACCAGCGGCAGCTTATATACCCGGTAGATGCGGCTACCTGGATCGGCTGCTACGGACCGACTGGCATCAACTGCATTCTGGATCAGGTGGCCCAGGCCTTACTGGCTTGAGCGGATCATGGCTGCCGCTCACATCTCCCGATCATACTTGAACCGGTAATAGACGCCGTACCCAATCGTGAACAGGTAGCCGAATACCAGTAACAGCACCACGGTGAGATCGGTCTCCATTAAGGCAAGAGCCAGCATCAAGGCCCCGAACACAAACACCATCATGTCATAGGCCTTCGCCTTCGCCCGGTTGGCAATGGTAACATTACGTTCATCGTTCTTGTTGATCTCTACCTGCTTGGCGGCGGCAGGGTTACTCTTCAACGCTTGCCGGCTCATGATCTCTCCCACGCCACTTCCGAACATGCCGGAAGCAAGCCCGATACAGACATAGGGCAGTGTCCGCAACACCCCCTCCGGCTCATGAACCGTTCTAATAAGGTACAGACTGCCTGCCAGCAGGACTACACCTGTAATAACCAGAAGATAAGCGGTGACGGATTTCTTCATGAATTCTCTTCCTCCTCATAAATAAAAATCTCCTCGATGCTCAGTCCGAAATAACGGGCGATCTTAAACGCCAGCAGGATGGACGGATTATAGCGGCCGTTCTCCAGTGAACCAATCGTCTGCCTGGATACCTCAAGCGCTGCTGCTAATTCCTCCTGCCTGATCCCGCGTTGCTTGCGTAGTTCTTCCAAACGGTTGTTCATGGAATCACTCTTTTCATGGAAAGTTAACTTTACATGGAGAGTGTATCTCAGGATGATCTAAATGTAAAGTTAACTTTCCGTTATTCGATGAATCGAGAGGTTGGTCACTCCCCATATACGAACATCCGTGCTACAATATTCCTTGTGAATATATGGAAGGCGGTGGGGCTGTGACTCCAGGGCAGTGGGTGTTCAAATTCATACGGATGCACAAGCTGGTATTTGTATGCGGTTTCTTAGTAACTACGTTAATGACCTTAGTGAACCTGATGTATCCGTTCCTGGGCGGACGGCTGATTAATATCGCTTTTTATGACCAGAATCTGAAGGCCTTCCTGAAGCTGTGTCTGATCTATGCCGGAATTCTCCTGTTCAATCAGTTCATTGTGGCGACGCTGAACAATCTGATCTCCTCCCAGCTGATGACGGGGTTCGTGTTCGATATCCGGCGGGCGCTATTCCGCAAGATTCTGCATCAGAAGGGGAAGGATCTCTCCGGGATGTACAGCGGTGATCTGATCAGCCGGATGAACCGCGATGCCAAGGACATTATGAATCTGCTCTTCTGGAGCGGACTGTGGGGGTATTCCAATCTGCTGCATATCGTGTTCGCCGTGGGCTTCATGTTCTATTATCATGTCCTGCTGGGATTGTTCACGGTGGTGCTGGTGCCTGTCGTGTTCTTGGCTTCGAAATATTTTAAGCAACGGGCGCTTAGCGTGAACCGGGATATGGCGGCAGAGCAGGGGAGGCTCTCCTCGTACTTATTTGAAATTGTGGCCAATATGCGGGAGATCAAGCTGCTGAATGCCGGGAGGCGGGTAACCCGCACCTATCTCAGAAGGACCGTCTCTATCCATCACAAGCATGTGGACAATGGAAGAATTGAAGTAACCACCGAGCGGGTGAACGCATTCATCACGCTTGCTGCACAGCTGCTGCTGTTCATCATCTGTGCCCGGCTGATTGTGAAGGGGCAGATGCAGCTTGGTGTTTTTGTGGCTGCCGCCAGCTATTTCAATATGGCTGTGACTTACTTCAGCTCGATAAGCGGCAAGATTACCGATACCTGGGGCCAGAGCGTGTCCTTGCAGCGTGTGGCGGAACTCCTGAATGAACAGGAGGAGGACTACAGAGAAGACCTTCTGCCCACACTGGTTAAGGAGGGGACGATTGAATTTCGCAATGTCAGCTTCGGATATACGAATGAGAGGCGGGTGCTGGACGGGTTCAATCTCCGTGTGGAGGGAGGAAGCATCGTCGGCATTGCCGGAAGGAGCGGAGCCGGGAAAACAACGCTCGGAAGCCTGCTTTGTAGCCTATATCCCGTTGACGGCGGCGAACTTCTGATTGATGGCCGCAACGTGAACGAATATAACCTGCACAGCTTGCGGAGTCAGGTGGGTGTGGTTCATCAGGAGACGGTTCTGTACGATAACACGCTGCGGTACAATCTGTCTTTTACGAATAACCGTGTTCAGGACAGTCTGTTACTCGAAGCACTTAAGAGAGCTGCGCTGCATGAGCTGGCCCAGAATCTCCCGGACGGACTCGACACAGTGCTGGGGACTTCCGGGCAGGAATTATCGGGCGGCCAAAAGCAGCGGCTGGCTATTGCACGAATCCTGGTCAAGAATCCGAAAATTCTGGTCTTCGATGAAGCGACTTCGTCCCTCGACAGCAAGAATGAGGCGCTGATCCGGCAGATGACCGGTGAGCTTGGGCTAGACCGGACGCTGATCATCATCGCCCATCGGCTGTCCACGCTTAGAGGCTGTGACCGGATTGCAGTGCTGGAGGATGGAAGGGTCACAGGCTACGATACGCACGAGGTGCTCATCAGAAGCAACAAAACATACATAGAACTATTTAGCGAACAATCTGCAGGAGGCGAAGCGGTATGACCATGACAAGATGGGCCGCCTATAAGGCGCTGACTCAGGGAATGGAAGGTGTCCGTAAGCCGCTGCTGGCGCTCGCACTGTTCAAGCTGTGGAATCTGGTCTGCGGACTGCTCCCGTTATTCCTGTACTCTATGCTCGTCAACCGCGTGCTGGTAGAGAAGCATATGAATGAGCTATGGCCCGTTATCGCGGGATATCTGGGAGTATTCCTGCTTACAACGGCCGGGATTGCGGTCAGCAGGCGCTACGCCAACCAGTTGCTCCTGAAGTATGACCTAAGGCTTAAGCGCAAGCTGCTGAATAGAGTGAGCAGCCTGGATTATGAGGAGTATAGCGGGTACAGCATTGGTGATCTGAAAAGCCGGATCGAGCAGGATTCAGCCGCCGCCGGACGGTTCTTCACGGTTCATCTGTTAGATTTCAGCTACGCTGTCCTGTATGCTGCTGCGCTTGCTGTGATCCTTGTAAGCTATGACTGGCGGATTGCCCTCCTTAGCTTCGTCTTCGTTCCGGTCTCCCTGCTGACAGTGAATGTCCTGGGCGAGAAAACAAGGAAGGCGGGGGAGGAGCTGTGGAGGCTGCAGAACGGGTACGAATCCTTTTTACATGGGAGTCTGCAGAACTGGAAGGATATTAAGACCAATAATCTGGAGGAGGCCCAGCTAAAAGAATTGAACGGGCATTATGCAGCCATCCGTCCGGTGTGGTTCCGCAGCCAGCTCTATCAGCATCTGGGCGTTACGTATTCGTTCTTCACCAAGAACTTCATTACCCAGCTGTTCATCTATTTCATTGGCGGACTCTTCGTGATTCAGGGCTACTCGGAGGTCGGTGTGCTGCTGGTGTTCATCAGCTTCTACGGGCAGTTCTTCGGGTTCATCGAGACGATCAGCAATGGCCTGATGAATTACAAGAATGATTCGGTGAATATCAGTAAAGTGATTGGACTGTTGCAGGCAGAGGCGGACCAGCGGCCTTACAAGCGCATTAGCGGACAAGAGATTGAGGTTCGAAATTTGCAGTTCCGCTATGAGGGGAAGACCTCCTTCGCACTGGACGGGATTTCTTTCTCGGTGGGGAAGGGGGAGCATCTAGCCATTGTGGGGCAGAGCGGCAGCGGTAAGTCAACGCTTGCCAGGCTGCTGACTGGACAGATGAAGCCTCAGGGCGGGAGCGTCCGCATCGGCGGCACGGATGTGCATGCGGTGAACAGCGGGAGTGTGGCGGCCAAGGTGAGCATCGTGGTGCAGGAGCCTGTTCTGTTCAATATGACGATCCGGGAGAACCTGCTGCTGGCTGGGGACGGGGCGACGGAAGCAGAGCTGATCGCCTGCTGCCGCAGCGCCAATATCTATGACTTCGTTGCATCGCTCGAGCAAGGGCTGGATACGGTTGTCGGGGAGAAAGGAATGAAGCTCTCCGGGGGCCAGAAGCAGCGGCTGTCGATTGCGCGGACACTGCTGCAGAAGCGGGATATTATTATTTTCGATGAAAGTACAAGCGCCCTGGACCCTGAGAATGAGAGCGGCATTAGGAAGGAGCTGAAGCGTCTGTCTACCGGAACTACCATGATATCGATTGCGCACCGCCTCTCTACGGTTCAAGACTGTGACAAGGTGCTGGTTCTGCAAGCCGGGAAGGTGTCAGCCTGCGATACCCATGCTAATCTGCATGGCCGGAATGAAGCCTATGATCTGCTGTTCCGCAGCCAATACGCCGCCTTAAGCAATACCACAGAACTTGTTCATTGACGGCGTCTCCGCCCGGTAATATATTAAAATTAAGATTTAAGTTGTCCGTGACAGACTGTAGAGGAGAAGAGATATGAGCCCGACCCATGTGTGGATACCTGTCGTATTTTATTGGCTGCCGATGCTCTTCTTTTTCTACATGGGAATGGATGTGCTGCTGCGTAACCCGCGGAAGGTTGAACATCGTCTGGTAAGCGCTACGATTCTGTGCTATTTCCTGATGTTCCTGGAGGAGTACTTCCGGTATATGCTGCCGATTGAATATAGTCCGGTGCTGGCTGCGGTCTGGTTCGCCAATGTGGGGATCTTCATTCCAGGGCTTGGCTTCCATCTGATTGCCCGGTTAATCGGCCTGCAGAAGCGGATGTCACGGCCGTGGTATCCTTATCTGTTCCATATCCTAACGCTGGCGATCCCGGCAGGACTTATTGGTCAACGATCCTATACCTCTGCCCAGTTGTTCATGGTATCCGGGGTCTGGAAATGGCCGTTAGCCAATTCTGCCTACTACGGGACCTTAACGGCAAGTCTGCTGCTTAGCTTCATCCCCATCGTCATGCTGCGCAAGGCGCGCAAATGGAGTGCCTCCGATCCTGACTATCAGGAGCATGACGGTATCTTCAAGCTGCTGGAGTACGGCTCCTGGGTGACGTTCCTTTGGGTAGCAGTATTCGGCTATTTCCGCTTCAATGAAGTGCTGCCGCCTTATACGTATATCTACGGAGGACTGATCTGGTGCTTCGTGCTGCGCCTGTCCATGCAGAGGTATGAGTTCCTTAATCATGCGGGACAGCGCTATAAAAAAATGTTCCAGATTAACTCGCAGGCTGCGCTGCTTGTCTCGTTGTCCGGGAGCATCATGGAAGCGAATCCGAGTGCCGGCAGGATGTTCGGCCGTCTGCCCCTCGGGAAGGCAAACCTTGCCGATCTCGGCGGTGCTGAGATCGTGACGAAGCTTCAGGCGCAAGAGGATATCGGCGAGCTGGAAATGGTGCTGCACAGCGGGGACAGTCAAATCGAGGTGATGATTAACGGGGATTACGTAACCGTGGATCATGAGCCTCATGCCGTGCTGCTCATCCGTGACATCCGGCTGCGCAATCAGCATGTAAGGCAGATTGCCTTCATGGCCTATCATGATCCGCTTACCGGGCTGCCGAACCGCAGACAATTCTACGACACACTGGAGGAGACTCTTGCGGAAGCAGAGCGCAGCGGCGGGGAAGTAGCCATCCTGCTGCTGGATCTCGACCGGTTCAAGCAGGTGAACGACCGCTGGGGGCATGAGGCCGGAGATCAGATGTTATGCAAGGTAGCGGGCATGCTCCATCAGCTGGTTCAGCCGGACGGGCTGGCGGCCCGCTTCGGCGGTGACGAATTCGTGCTGTTCTGTCCCGTGGGCGGGGACGGGCTGGCCGCCGCAGAGCTGGAGCACCGGCTGCTGGCGGCGGCTGCACAGGCCACGCTGGATTATGAAGGCGAAGAGCTGAAGATCGATATGAGCATCGGCTTCAGCTTGTATCCGCAGGACGGAACGGCCCCGGACGCGCTGCTGCGTCAAGCTGACAGACGGATGTATGCGATTAAGCGGGGAGAGGCGGAGGGTAATCATGAGATTTGAGCTTGGCGGGGGGAAGGATTTCATTGAGGAGACTGTGCGGCAATTCCTGTCTGATAAGGCAAGGGTCCTTGATATCGAGAGCACCCGATTGCATTCGGGCTATCAGGCTGTAGACTTATTCCGGCACCGGATTCTCGTGGAGAGTGAAGGCAGACAAGAGTACAGCTCTGTGATTACCAAAATGGCAAGTGGAAATGAACGCCGGGTAATGAACCGGTTATTCGATCAGGGGGCTAATGTCCCTTTTAATAAAGCGGGTGATCTGAATTCGGACCATCGGGCGCTCCTGTGTATTCAGGATGTAGATTATAAGACGAATTATCAGAATCTGGATATCGGGATGCTTCAGCACAAGGAAATGCAAGCACTGGCTTATATTCATAACCGTAATCGTGGATTGCAGGAGGAGTTATCCTGGCTCCCCCGGATTAACCGTGCGTACATAGAGACTATAATTGATGGAGTATGGCGGCCAGCATGGGAAGAGACCCAGCACAATGAACGGTTCGTGGAGACGTTCGGGACGTATATATCTGAGGTCAATGCCATATCGGAGAAGATCGTGGACGAGCTTGAAGCCCTCTGGAAGGATGAAGCCACTCACACGCTTATACATAATGATCTAAATCCCGGAAATGTACTGGTACACAATAATGATGACGTTATGTTTATTGACTGGGAAGAAGCGCGGTACGGCTCCCTGTTCCTGGACATCCCGATGCGAGTTGACCGGTCTCAAGCTGGAGAATACCGTGAAGTGCTGGCTTCGCTGGGATGGGTGCTTCCTGCAAATACGTTCGAACAAAGATATCGGGCCGCTTCGCGGTATCTCGGCCTGCGTTATATGACTTGGAGCTTGGGGGCTTGGCTGCAGGACTCTGGTACTGAGGGCGGGCTGCGGCGATATTTGGATATGGTTATTGTGTAGTTGGTATGTTTTGATGTAGGTGTAGCCTTTTCTGTTCAATGGCAGAAAAGGCTTTTTAACATTTCATAGAAGTAGAAATATGGAATTTTTGTGTAATTTATTACATTTAATGATTTTTTATGTATGATTGTAATAGGAGGTAATCTCATTTTAGTTAAGATACTCGTTAATAGTTTTGTGCCTAAGTCTTATGAAAATTAGGAGGGGTATTTATGAAAAAAAGTTTAAAAATGTTTTCTGGATTCTTGGTAATTATAATGTTATTTGTTTTCGCATTCCCGGCAAATCAAGTAAATGCTGAATCGAACCCTTTAGCATTAGAGAAGCTGGCACAATTAAGCAGTGATAATCTACTGGATACCCTCGTTGATAACGGGCTGATCTTGCCTGAGGCATTAGAACAGAATGAATACACTGAGAATGCTGTGAAAACAATAGTTGCTGACATTGAGCGGGGAGTAGTAAGCGCGGACCACATCCCATATAATTATACAGAGCTAGCTGAGTTAACTAGGAGGATTCTCAATATCTCATCCTCAAGCAGCTCTGCTAAAGCAAGCTATTCATTAGTAAATAGCACAGTGATAGGATCATGGTCGAACAGTTATACCGGATATAATTGTTATGGATATTCTATTGGAATGCATGTATTTCAAAATCCGGGCTATCATTCCAATCAGGGTTTCAGCATGAGCTTACCTATAGCTAGTATGGCGGACTTAGTTGTTGATGATTTGAATGCTCTTGGATATTGGGGTTATAAAACAACCACAAAACCATCGCCACTAGCTAATTATCAAAAAGTAGTTGCTATTAGAAAAGGCAGCGTAGATTATCATTTTATGAAAGGTGATCTATCAGGTAACGATTGGACACATAAACCTGGGGGGACCAATCCTTTAAGATGGAATTATTCGTCCCCAGGATATACCACCTGGACAAATGAATATTCTGTAAATAATATAAGTTACCCAGGGGACATAACATACAATAGCTCAATTTATTATATTATATATTGGGCAAAAAACGGTCCTGGGCCCCAACCTAACAAGATGGAGCCTGCAATCTGATTTTTAATTTTCTATTATCCCAATTGAATAGAGGAGGTGCTGAATATGAGATTCAACAAAATCAAAGTTGGCAGATTAAGTTGGGGATTTATTTATGTAGTCCTTATGCTGGCTCTGATTGGCACCGGGTGCTCGCTCAATACGGAGGAAGAAGTGAAGGAACTGAATACTGTTGATGTGCCTGCAGACGAAATAATTGATATTTCATGGAATGCAGGGTGGTCGCCAGCAATCAGCGTGACTCCAGGCATTCTGTTTGAGCTACGCGGCAATGATGATGTTATCTATGAATTATCTGGGGACACTGCTTACTTATGTGTTGATGCTGGGGGGAAGCTCGAAAGCCTCAGCAAAGGAGGGAACATAAAGAAATCTGGAGATCGCTTCTACTGGAACTACCTCTACGGAGACCCGCAGAAACAGCCTGGTGATATTGGAGACTCATGGATCAGCATTATCCGCAAGGAGGAAAATTATCGCACCGGCTGGGTCTTGATTAAGATAACCTCAGGAACAGACAAGACAGCAGAGAGGGAGAATGGATTGTTCAAAGCTGAAGTTATGGCAAGCCTGGAATTTCCCCAACAGGACGGTAATTACCAGGTAATCTCGGATAAGAATCTGCTGGACCTTGAAGCCGCCTACAAAAAATGAATAAAACTGATAAATAAAACCCCTTCTGGCGAAGGGGTTTTATTTATCACCAACGTTGAGAATTCACCTCCATTGAGGTGAGGCGCTGAATCGGAATTTTCAACTGCATGGAGAACGTACGTGCTATAATTAAGGAAGCTATTGCCTGACCAATTCATTTCATAGGAGCTGTGTCACATACCATGATCAAGAAAGAAGCCGCACATATACGCAAGCAGTTCAAGATGGACCATGATCAGCTGAATCTGTACGATATTCTGAATGTCTATATTATGAAAGAAACGAACGAAATCTACCACTTCGAGCGCCAGCCGTTCGCCATGCTGGAACGCGAGAAGCAGGAGCTGTATATGAGCAACTTCCGGAAGCTGCTGACGGGCGAGCTGGATCAGAAGCTGTTCGAGCTGAAGTTCCTGGAGGAAGCGGAGGAGCCGTCTCAGGTGATGCTGCACCAGGGACTGATCACCGGTGACCCGGAGGAGTGGCAGGACCTGATGCTCATGCTGGTGGACAAAATGCTGGTGGACGCCAAGTATGAGAAGGATGCAGTGGTCACGTTCGTGCGGGGGCAATACTTCCGGCCGACCAAGGCGCGTAATGACGAAGCCGAGGAGACCGGGAAGGACGAGGTCTTCGCGCATCCGTTCATTCTGTGCAGCGTGAATTCCACGGAGCAGCAGCGCAAGACGCTTTTATTCGATTATGTGGAGCGGGAGTTCAAATACAATATCATGGTTGATCCGATCATCAAGCTCAGCACGCCGGAACAAGGCTTCTTCTACCCGAGTGTGACCGACAACTATTCGGATATCAACCGTGTGCTGTACTGCACGGGAAGCGCGAATAACCCGAACCCGCAGTTCATTGAGCAGGTACTGAATGCGGAGCGGTCGGTGACGGCGCTGGAGGAACGGTCTATTTTTGAAGACATTGTGAAGGAAGTAGCGGGCGAACAGATCGATGTGGCGACCATTGCCCAGGTGTACGAGGAGATTCATCAGGTGATTGAAGACAACGCGGAGGAGGAAGAGCCGCCGAGACTCGATTACCGCGATGTGGAGCGTGTGCTGAAGGCCAGCGGTGTGGAGGATGTGACGGCGGAGAAGGTAGAGCGTGCATTCGAGACCATTGTAGACAATAAGCACTACGAGATGAAGGCCAGCAGTGTCATCCCGAAGTTCACCTCCAAGTCGATCAAGATCGATACGAAGGTCGCGTCCATCACGATCAGCCCGCAGGACCTGAGATATGTACGGCAGGTGAACTACCAGGGCAAGCGCTGTATCATGATTGAGATTGATGAGGATGCGGTGATCGAAGGCTTTACGTTGCTGACGGAGAACTTATCCTAATTTTGAAAAAGGGCTATCCCGATGTCTCCTCAGAGAGCGGGGAGCCCTTTTTGTGTAGGGCCGGTACGAGAGCGAACGGCCCAACCTATGCCCATGAAAATGAGTAGTAAGAGTTTATCGCAGGTTGTACCAAACGTATTTTCACAGAAAACCAACCACAATTGGACCGTGTGCGCTGGGTAGGCGAAATGTAATCGGAAAAGCGACTAGAATCTCCTGCGCTAGGAAGAGCTTCCGTATTTCTCCCAGACCGCTGCATATTTCTGCTCCCAGATTGCCCAGCGCTTCTCGGCGCCGTATTTCGCTTGGAGCTGCTTCAGGTACTGCTCCGCAGTCTCAGTATCCCCTGTATCCAGCAGGAACCCGAAGGTCTCCTCACTTAAATGCAGTGCTGTCCGCTGCATATAGTATTCAACAATGGCCCTGGCATCGGTTAAGGTGTACAAGAATTGAAGCCCCTGATCCAAGTGGAGCAGCAGGTCTGCCGTGAACTTGTCCACATCTACCTCCGGCGTCAGGAAGTAGCGTTCCGGGGCGGCGGGGACGATTTGGTTGATTCGGGCATAGAAGTGAGCCAAGCCCAGAGACTTAGCAGGCCTATATTGCGCAAGCTCTTCGGAATGAAGATTGTAATTCACATAGAAGCTGAGTTGCTTGTGTGTATTGTACTGGTATTTCTGAATATTGATTTTATAGCTGAACTGACCCTCTGTTTTGTAGAAATTCAGATCTTTTGTACGATAGCCCTGTGCGGAGAAAAAAGGCTTAACGTCCTGCTTGATGATCTGCTTGAACAATTCCTTCATATCTAACAATTCCTGCATAGTAAGTAATCCTCCTTCACTTGGGGTGATCATAGACTGCATATTATAACATGTCGGCTGACAGCTATAATGTACTATAAACAAGATCGCCTCAAATGACTTCTTTCTGGGTAAATATAGAATAGGAGGCAGGAAAGGAGAAGGAAGTAAGTGATGAAAAATCTTAAAATTCTGCTGGGTGTATTTGTATTCGCCGCCGTTATGGTAGTGCTGTTCGGGTGGGGAGGGCCTATTGTTCTAAAGTTATTCCTACATAATGATTATGCGAGAAGTGTTATCTTGCTGGTGGTGTTCAGTCTGGTTGTGTTCGGTAAGCGGATGAACTGGTCGAACGGTCTGGTCATTGTTATTGCCTTGTTCTCCTTCTTCGGCATGTTCATCGACTCGGCGGGCAATCCGGTCTATAACAAGCCGCTGGAATGGATCATCTCGCCGTTCGGACAATTGCAGGTGGACCGGCATGTCACTAATTATGCGCCGGGGCAGTTCTCCATTACGGAGAACGTGAGCATTCTGAAGCCGGACGGCGAGGTTACGCGCCTCAGTACCGTATGGTTATACCTGTACCGCTTAGCCCAGTATATGGTGCTCTATTCGATTGTCGGCACCTTGCTCGCAGCGGTCCGGGGAAGTAAGCCGGAGCGCTGGCCGGTGCCTGCCGCGACCGTAGACGAGACGTTGACACCGCATATGGAGCAGCAGGTAGCTGCAGAGCTGAAGCGCCGGGAGGCTGCAAGCACTTCACTGAAGGTCGTTCCCGAGGAAGTTCAGGAGCATGTCCGGCAGCTAAAAAAGGATGGACAGCTCATTCTGGCCATCAAGCTGGTCCGTCAGCATACGGATATGCCTCTTGGTGAAGCCAAGCGGTATGTGGAAGAAATGTAGAGGATTATTTAGCAGCCCGTTCTGTGCCATCGGCAGAGCGGGCTTTTTTGATAGAATTTATATGTTTTGGGGTCCCCGCAAAGTACCTGAGTCACCACCTACGCTAAAGCCTCACTTTGTGGGGTTATTTTGCGCGTATTTGCGTCTTTTCACATCATGCAAGGACTTAATACACATTTATTAGCGAAAAACCTGAAGATATTTTGTCGAATTAGTTAACTAAATCGCGAAAAATGTCGATAAACCAGTATGGAAAACTAATGCTTGCTAATGCCGGGCATGTGCAGAGCGTGTGCAGCATGTTCAGAGTTTTGCGGAAGCGTTATCAATATTATGGAAATGGTCATTCGACAAGGAGGAAAGCGATGTTTAAGAAATTGGGGAAGATCGGGCTGGCTGTGGTATTGGTGATTGGGCTGCTGCCCATGATGTCACTCCGTGCCTATGCGGCGGTGGCGTCATTCAATGAAGCGGCTGATTTTGTCATTGAGCCTCCGGTTACGTATTCGGCGGGCAAGAACCTGGCGGATGCGCAGGGTCTACAGGATGGAAGTACGGCGGTGCTGCTGAATTCATTCGTCTATCAGGGGAATTCTTACACGGCCTCTAATTTCTTAAGGGTCTATAACAGCGCAGGAACGCTTTTAACGGACGTTAACCTGGGCAATCTGATGGACACCTATTACAAAATGACGTATGTGAGTATGCTTGCGCTCAATAACGGCAATCTGCTGATTATGTATAGTAAAAGCGACTCCAGCGAGTACAACCTGCAGCTGGGCACAGTTACCGAGAGTACACCAAATGCCTATTTCATGGTGCTGGATAAGAACGGCCAGAAGGTGACCGGCCAGACCCGGCTGAATACCTTCAGTGCGGCCAGTCTGCCGCAGTTAACGCGCTTTATATCTGCGGCTGAGCTGTCTAACGGCGATATCGCTTTTTCCTGGCAACGAAATGATAATGTAAGCACGGTTACCCGCGTATTCACTGCTGCCGGCGTACCGGTGTCAAGCGAAACCCTGCTGGTAGATGCTAATGCGAGCATGTCTTACGTAGCTGCCGGTGACGGCGTGTATATGGCGGCTTACAACTCAGGACCCTCGAACGATAATATCTATCTGCGGTTATTCAATAACAGCGGAAGCCCTATAACCACGATTAATGTCGGGGCGAGAACGAATGAGAAGCAGCTGTATCTGTCTACGCTGAGCAACGGAAATTTCATGTTCAGTCAATATGCCTGGCAGACCGGAATCACGAGTGTCTCCTTATATGACAATGCAGGTGTCAGCCAAGGCGGATTTACCGTAAATGGTTCTCTGGGTGAAGCATCGGCTGCTATGTATAAGAAAGGCACACTGCCGGGATTCGTTACGGTAAGCACGGACGCTGCGTCGAATCAGGCTATTAATGATGCCTATAACTACGGCACAGAGTGGTCGGGGACCCAGTACGCCTACCTGAATTACTATGACAATGACGGGACCCTGCTGTACACAACGGATCAGCCAGTGGATTCGGCTCCTGCTGTATTTCAGGGATACGATGAAGACAGCTGGATGTTCAATGTGGAATATTATGCGAAGTTCGCCGTATATCCGGCCTTCGGCGACAAGATTGTTTTTATCACAACAGATAATACAGATGCCACTCATTACCGAATCACCGGCAAGCTGTTCAACAGGGTGGCCTTAACTCCGGTTGTGCTGCAATCGGCTGTAGCGGACGGTGTGCCGGGAACCACTACTTCAACGAAGATTGACCTGACCTTTGATGCTGCGATTGCCGGATTGACAGCAGACGATATCACCATTACAGACGGCACAGGCTCTGCGGTAAAAGGGTCCCTGAGCGGTTCCGGGACCGCTTGGAGCCTGGCGCTTACTTCAGTGACCGGCGAGGGCGCTGTATCCGTGGCTGTGAATTCGCCAAGCGGATATACGGTTAGCGGTTCGCCGCAGACAGCAACTGTATCGCTGTTCAAGCCAGCGCTGGAGCCGACACCGGCAGCGGTGATTGACTACGCAGCCGAGCAGCTAAGCGGTCTGACGGCGAATGGCACGTATACTGTGAACGGTACGGCGGTAACCGCGACTGCGGCTGGTACCCTGGCGCTGGAGCAGAGCTGGCTGGGTGAGTCTCTGAGTATTGTGAAGCAGGGGAATTCTACGACAACTGTAGACAGTGCGGCGCAGGTGCTGGTCATTCCATCCCGTCCCGCGGCGCCAACAGGTGTGACGGCAACGGATGAACTGGCGATAGATGCGGACAACGGTACACTTGAGAATGTGACTTCAGCGATGGAGTATAAGCCAAGTACCGGTGGAGTATGGACCGATGTGTCCGGTTCAACGGTGACGGGACTGGCTCCGGGTACGTACGAGGTCCGTGTGAAATTGACGGCGTCGTCTTTTGTATCGGAAGCGCATAGTGTAACGGTGAATGTGTATGTGCCAACGGCAGAGGCTACCCCGGCAGCGGTGATTGACTATGGGGCCGAGCAACTGAGCGGTCTGACGGCGAATGGTATGTATACCGTAAACGGTACATCGGTAACGGCGACTGCGGATGGTACGCTTGCGCTGGAGCAGAGCTGGCTTGGAGAGTCCCGAGTATTGTGAAGCAGGGGAATGCATCAACAACGGTAGACAGTGCGGCGCAGGTACTGGTCATTCCATCCCGTCCGGCAACACCGGCTGGTGTGACGGCAACGGATGAACTGGCGATAGAGGCGAACAACGGTACACTTGCGAATGTGACTACTGCGATGGAGTATAAGTTAAGTACCGGGGGAGCATGGACGGATGTGACCGGTACAACGGTAACGGGGCTTGCTCCGGGTACGTACGAGGTCCGTGTGAAACGGACGGCGTCGTCTTTTGCCTCCGAAGCGCATAGTGTAACGGTAAATACTTATGTGCCAATGGTAGAGACAACCCCGGCAGCGGTGATTGACTATGGGGCCGAGCAGCTAAGCGGTCTGCTGGCGAATGGTCTGTACACGGTGAATGGTACGTTATCGATACAGGCGGATTCGGCGGGCAAGCTTGTGCTGGATAGCTCTTGGCTGGGAACCACCCTGAACCTTGTGAAGCAGGGAAATGCGTCCACGACGATTAACAGTGCGGCGCAGACCTTGACCATCCCTGTTCGTCCGGCAGCACCTTCCGGAGTAACAGCAACGAATGAGACGGCGATTAACGCGAAGAACGGTACGCTTACGAATGTGCCTCCGGACATGGAGTACAAGCAAGGTGCCGCAGGCGTATGGACGGATGTAACAGGTACAACGGTGACGGGGCTGGCTCCGGGTACGTACTACGTCCAGACCAAGGCGACTTTGACGGCTTTTGCCTCGGAAGTACACAGCGTGAATGTGGTTGCGTATGTAGCGGTACCGGAAGCCACACCAGCAGCGGTCATTGATTACGAAGCTGAGCAGCTGAGCGGTCTGACGGCAAACGGTACGTATACACTGAACGGTACGTTGACCGTAACAGCAGATGCAGACGGTAAGTTGGCGCTGGATAGCGCTTGGCTGGGCAGCTCCCTTAGCCTAGTGAAGCAGGGGAATGCGTCAACTACTATAGATAGTGCGGCGCAGGCTCTGACTATTCCTGCCCGTCCGGCAGCACCTGCCGGAGTTGCGGCAACGGATGAGACGGCAATTAACGCGAAGAACGGTAAGCTCACGAATGTAACAACAGCCATGGAATATAAAAAAGGTTCAGCAGGCGCATGGACAGATGTCACAGGCACTAGCGTAAGCGGGTTGGTCCCGGATACGTACTCTGTCCGTACGAAGGGGACGGTTACAGCTTTTGCCTCGGAAGCACAAGCTGTAACGGTAAATGCCTACGTACCAACACTGGAAGCCACGCCAGCAGCGGTCATTGACTACGAAGCTGAGCAACTGGGCGGTCTGACGGCAAACGGTACGTATACACTGAACGGTACGTTGACCGTAACAGCGGATGCAGACGGCAAGCTGGCGCGCTGGATAGCGCTTGGCTGGGCAGCTCCCTGAGCCTGGTGAAGCAGGGGAATGCATCCACAACTATCGATAGTGCGGTGCAGACCCTGACTATTCCTGCCCGTCCGGCAGCGCCTGCGGGTGTAGCTTCAACGGACGAAACAGCGATTCATGCGAAGGATGGCACGCTCACGAATGTGACAACAGCCATGGAATACAGAAAAGGTACAGCAGGCGCATGGACAGATGTTCCAGGCACCACCGTCACAGGCCTTGCGCCAGGCGTGTACACTGTCCGCACGAAGGCGACAGCAACGGCGTTCAGCTCAGCTGCAGTGGAAGTGACAGTAGTCTCCTTTGCATCTGAGGCGGAAGCTACGCCTGCGGCGGTGATTGATTACGCCGCTGAGCAATTGACAGGTCTGATTGCAGAAGGGGTATACACTATAAATGGTACGGCTGTAACGGCCACCACGGATGGAACGCTCCTGCTAGACAGCAGCTGGCTGGGCAGCGTGCTGAATATGGTGAAGACGGGCAACGGGGTGACCACTACCGATAGTGATGCGCAAGTGTTGAGTGTTCCCATGCGTCAGGCCGCTCCAGTCGGAGTAAGTGTAACGGATGTGACCTATAACGGGGCTAACGACGGAACACTGCAGAATCTGACTGGCCTGATGGAATACCAGATGGGGAACACAGGGGCTTGGACAGAAGTTACAGACACTACGATTACCGGTCTTGCACCGGGCACGTACTATGTGCGTGTGAAGGCTACTTCAACGGACTTTGCTTCTGCTATTGCTCAAGTGATTGTGCATGATTCGGATGCCGTGATCCCGGCGGCTCCAGAAGTGGTAGCGGATGATCTGAACAATACGATTACGGGCCTGGACACCAGCATGGAATTCTCCGTGGACGACGGACCATACGTACGTTATGACGGAACGAACCTGCCGGACCTCAGCGGCGAGCATGCCGTGAAGGTACGGGTGGCAGCCAGCGGATCGGTTCCGGCGGGACCAGCAACTGCGCTGACTTTTACAACGAATGTTCTGATCCCTGCCGGGGACTTGGCTGTAAGTGCCAGTGATCCGGGTGGTGCAGAGAGTAACGGCTATACACAAATCAAGGTTACGCCTGTACCGGCTGAAGGGCATAAGCTGCTGTATAAGAATTTTGGTGCTGGCAGCATCATCGTGCCGAATGTGGGAGATCTTCTGAATGGATACACACTTGTTGGCAGTGAAGGGCTGATTCCGGCAGCCGATGGGGATACGCTTGGCATTGCTGAGGTAGATGGGGAAGGCAGGGTGGTAAAATACGGCAGCGTTATTGCAGTAGTTGCGGTGACTACTCCGGTAACACCAACTCCCGAGCCAGTCAGCCCGGGAAGCGGAAGCAACCCGAACAGCGGGGCTCCTTCCGGGAATCCGGCCAGTACGGTCACCGATGTGATTGTCCTTGTGAACGGCAAGGAGGAGAACGCGGGTAAAGCAACGACCACGACCTCCGGTAACGTTAGAACAACGACCATCGCGGTAGATCCGGCCAGATTGCAGGCGAAGCTGGATGCTGAGGGGAACGGGGCTGTAGTAACTATTCCGATGATGCTGGATTCAAATGTGATTGTCGGAGAATTGAGCGGCCAGATGATCAAGAATATGGAGAATGTGGCGGTCACCCTGGTGCTTCAGACCAGCAAGGGCAGCTATACGTTACCTGCATCACAGATTAACATCGGCGCATTGGCCGAAAGATTAGGTAACGGGGCTAAGCTGGAGGATATTACACTGAGAATTACCATTGGTGACGCTTCGGCTGCCATGAATCAGGTGGTTACTGCTGCGGCAGACAGAGACGGCCTTACCCTTGCAGCACCAGCCCTGGATTTCACTGTTACAGCTTCTTCCGGGACCTCAACAGTAGAGTTGAACCGGTTCAATGCTTATGTATCGCGGACAGTGGCGTTGCCGCAGGGGGTTAACCCGAACCGGCTTACAACAGGTATCGTTGTTGAACCGGATGGAACGGTGCGTCATGTACCAACCCGAATCATCCAGAAGGATAGTAAATATTACGCAGAGATCAACAGTCTGACGAACAGTACCTATTCAGTGGTCTGGCATCCGCTGACGTTCGCGGATGTGGAGAAGCATTGGGCGAAAAATGCGGTGAATGACATGGGCTCCCGTCTGGTCATTAACGGGGTTAGTGAATCCACGTTCAACCCGAACGCCGACATCACCCGTGCCGAATTCGCAGCGATCATCGTACGCGGTCTGGGCCTGAAGCTTGGAGAGGGAACTGCGAAGTTCGCAGATGTTCCGGCGAATGGCTGGTATGCAGCAGCAGTTGGTACAGCGTCCGAAGCAGGTCTGATCAACGGCTTCGAGGACGGAACCTTCCGTCCCGGAGACCGGATCACACGCGAGCAGGCCATGAATATCATCGCCAAGGCGATGAAGCTGACCGGTCTCGCCGAACAGACCGGCACGGTGGACACCGCAGGCGTGCTTGCAGGCTTCACGGATGCAAGCCGCACGGGAGCCTGGGCGAAGGACAGCCTGGCGCTCGCAGCCTCCGCCGGCTTAATCACCGGGCGCGGCGGCAATAAGCTGGAGGCGCAGGCTAACGTCACCCGCGCAGAAGTGGCGGTGCTGATCCAGCGTCTGCTCCAGAAGTCGGAGCTGATTGACTAACGCATTAGACTAAGATATTCGAATCAGAAAAATCGGATTCAGACATTGTGCTGAATTCGCTTTTTTTTGACCGATGAAGTTTAGGGTTTGGCGTATAGCCAATTAGGATAAGGCTCGATCTGGACCTTGGATAACCTGTGGGGAGGGAGATAGCAGGATGGCGGGTGGAAGCAGTTGGATTTTATACAATTGGCACAATCACTAGAATTAGTTGCTGTTTTTCCACCTGTTTGCGTACAATCCCCGGAAAGCGATAAATTAAGATACGTTTGTCCACTTGCTGATTACCCGGGCGATTGGAAGCCTTGTATTTGCTATAATTGGCTATAACAGAATCTTCAGGAGAGGGGCATGGTAGCGTGTTCATAGTTAACGTAGAAGCAGCAATCTGTAAGGAAGATAAGTGGCTTATGATTACACGGAGTACCAAAGAGGAGCATGCAGGAGGGACCCTAGCTCTTGTAGGGGGAAAAGTGGATATGGAGGGCAACACGCTCGAAATCCTCGAACGGACGGTGAAGCGCGAATGCGAGGAGGAGGTTGGCATCGTGATCAAGGATGCGGTTACTTTTGTGTATAGCTCCTCCTTCGTAACTGAGGATGGGCACCATGTCATCAATATGGTATTCCTATGTGAATATGAGAGTGGTACAGCAACTAACAGAAGTCCGGATGAAGTGGAAGCCGTCCATTGGCTGACCTGCGATGAGATCATGAAGCATCCCCAGGCTCCTCCCTGGACACAAGAGAGTATTCGAAGAGTAGCGCTGGCAAGAAAATAACCTGCGCTCACACCCAACCCGTGAACTCCAGAATACTCGCCTTCGCCGACTGTGCCTCCGACTGCGTACCCTTGCGCCATTCCTTGGGGGAGACGCCCATCAGCTTGGAGAAGCAGCGGTTGAAGCTGGAGATGGAGTGGAAGCCGACCTTCTCCGAGATCTCCAGAATGGAATCCTCGGTGCTCTTCAGCTGCTTGCAGGCTTCCTCAATCCGGGTGCTGCTCAGGAAATCCAGGGGGGCGGTGCCCATGATGTCATGGAATTTGCGGCGGAAGTGGGTGGTGCTTAAGTGGCACAGCTCGGCCAGATCATTAATGGTCATCGGCGTCATATAGTTCCTGGTGATATACTCCAGCGCAGGGGAGATTGCAAAATCGCCCTTCAGGCTATGCCCGGCCTCCTGGCCGCTCAAGGCTTCGTTCGTAGAATGAATGCGGAGCAGCTCAATATACAGGGACAGCAATAAGCCGTACGCACTCTCCTGATAGTAAGGCTTCTGCTGCTGCAATTCGCGGACGATGGAGGTAGCCAGCGTATAGACCAGGGGGTGTTTGTCCCTGCCCAGAATACAGTTCGCTCCTTGCACTGCCCAGAGATTCGGCTCGAAGCCGGCGTAGGCGCTCTTGAAGGAATGCTGAAACAGCTCCTCCGGCGAGAAAAACAGATAGGACCACAGACTGGCCTCACCCGGAGAGCTGTACGTCGTATGGGGCAGATACCGCGGCAGAAAGGTCACATCTCCGGCGGCAAAAGGCACGTTCTCGCCCTTAATCTCCATAATCCCGCTATCCGAATAGCAGATCCCGATCTCCAGATGGTTGTGGAAATGCAGGTGCTCGCTCTTGATATCGGAGATCTTCCAGCGTTCGCCGCTGAGCAGCAGGACAGGGAAATGGATCGGCAGGCTGTAGTGGCGGTACTCAATGACGGGTTTCTTTTTTCTGGGCATCTTCAGCAGCTCCTGTCCTTCTTGCGTTAGAATAGGATTGAAGAATAAAGGGTCGAAATTGCGCAGTTTTGATGTGAATGTGCTTAGATGTAGAACATTTTACTGCTTACAATAAATTATGTAAAGCGCTTGCAAGCGGATGGACGGATGATAACTGCCTTCAAGAGACGCAGGGAACAGAGAGGGGAATACATATGCTTCAAGTTCAATATAACCGGGAAGAAATCTTAAGTGTAATCGATAAAGTGGCAAGGAAGACACTGGCGATGGATTTAACGTGGGAGTGGCCTTGCGGCGTTGCCTATTACGGGGTGTCCAGAGCCTACCAGACGACGAGGAACCAGGAATACCTGGACCAGCTGGTGAAGTGGGTGGATGAATATATTGAGCTGGGGCTGCCCGCCTTTACGGTCAACACCTGTGCGATGGGCCATATGCTGATCACGTTGTACGAAGAGACCGGGGACCAGAAGTACTGGGATATTGTGTTGAGTAAAATCGGCTATATCCGGGAGAACGCGCTGCGGTTCGGGGATCATGTGCTGCAGCATACCGTCTCGGTATCCAATGACTTCCCGGAGCAGGCCTGGGCGGATACGTTGTTCATGGCGGCGTTCTTCCTGCTGCGCGTGGGCAGCAAGCTGGAGGATCAGGAGCTGATCCAGGACGCGCTTAACCAGTATTACTGGCACATCAAATACTTACAGGACCCAAGCACCGGCCTCTGGTTCCACGGCTATAACCATGTGAAGCAGGATCATATGTCCGGGCTGTACTGGGGCCGGGCGAACGCCTGGGGAGCCTATACGATGTCGCAGGTGAAGCCGCTGCTTAAGGAGTGGTACCTGTACCCGCAGTGCATGGATGTGGAATGCTCGCTGCGGGATCAGCTGGCGGCGCTGAAGCTGGTGCAGACGGAGAACGGCCTGTGGCGCACGCTGCTGGATGATGAGGAGTCCTATGAAGAGGTGTCGGCATCCTGCGGGATCGCGGCGGCCATGGTGAATAACGGCAATCCGCTGCATACCAAATATGTGCAAAAGGCCCTGAAGGGTATTCTGGAGAACATCACCGAAGACGGACGCGTACTGAACGTATCGGGCGGCACCGCCGTCATGAAGGACCGTGAAGGGTACCGCAATATCCCTAAGGACTGGACTCAGGGCTGGGGCCAGGGCCTCGCGCTTGCGTTCCTGTCGGATCTGCTCAAATAGGAGGAATTTACGTTGCAGACACCATCTACAGGTTCCACAGGAGCTTTTACCCTGCCGGGGGAAGCCGGTTATGAAGCACTGACCTTGAAGCTTGCCGAACGCTGGGGGGCCGATGTCATTCGTGACAGTGACGGTACGCAGTTGTCGGAAGAGATTATTAATGCCGGTTACGGCATTTATTCGACCCTGTGTATCATCCGTGACCATAACGCTTGGGCGTCGAAGAACCCGGACAAGCTGCAGCAGACCTTCCTGATTACAAGTCCGAAGGTGGCTGTGCAGGATTACCTATCCATCTACCTGCTGGAGGATTTCTTCGCGGAGCAGTTCCGGGTGAATGATTCCCGTGAGGCGTTCAAGTACTGGCAGGTGTACGACCGGACAACCGGGAAGGAGGTGCCGGGGGAGCAGTGGAATTACGACCGGGAGTCCGGCAATGTGGTGCTGACCGGCATAACGCCTTGGCATAAATATACGGTCAGCTTCATGGCCTACCGGATCTGGGAAGAGATCTCGATGTACAACCACACGACGAATCATTGGGACAAAGAGCATCTGATGCAGATCGATCCGATGTATCCTGAGACCCGGCAGTACCTGCTGGACTGGATGGAGGACTGGTGCGGGGAGCATCAGGCGACGACCGTGGTCCGCTTCACCTCCCTGTTCTACAATTTCGCCTGGATTTGGGGCCGCAGCGGGCAGAACCGCCATCTGTTCTCGGACTGGGGGTCCTACGACTTCACGGTGAGCGCGCGGGGCCTGGATCTGTTCGCGGAGCAATACGGCTATTCGCTGACCGCAGAGGATTTCGTGAACGGCGGCAAATACCGTGTCAGTCATATTCCGGCGGAGCAGCGTAAGCTCGATTATATGGCTTTTATCAACGATTTCGTCATCGGGTTCGGCAAGCAGCTAATTGACATTGTGCATAAGCACGGCAAGCTGGCATATGTCTTCTACGACGACAGCTGGGTGGGAGCAGAGCCGTATAACGACCGCTTCGGGGAGTTCGGCTTCGACGGGATGATCAAATGCGTGTTCTCGGGCTATGAAGCCAGACTCTGTTCAGGGGTGAAGGTGGACACGCATGAGATCCGGCTGCATCCGTATCTGTTCCCGGTTGGCCTGGGCGGTGCACCTACCTTCATGGAAGGAGGCAATCCCACACTGGATGCGAAGCAATACTGGATTAACATCCGGCGCGCCCTCCTGCGTGAGCCAATCGACCGGATCGGCCTGGGCGGCTATCTGCATCTGGTCGAGCCGTACCCGGATTTCTGCGCGTATATTGAGAAGATTGCGGATGAATTCAGGGAGATCAAGGAGCTGCACCGGCAGGGGAGACCTTATCACATCAAAACTAAGGTAGCTATTCTGCACTCGTGGGGCAAGCTGCGGTCATGGACCCTCTCCGGCCACTTCCATGAGACGTATATGCATGACCTGATCCATATCAATGAGGCCTTATCCGGCTTGCCGGTAGAGGTGCGGTTCATCGACTTCGGGGATGTCCGCCAGGGTGCCTTGCAGGATGTGGATGTGGTGATCAATGCAGGCAGCGCCGGTTCAGCGTGGAGCGGCGGGGACCACTGGAAGGACAGTCAGGCGGTGGACGCCTTGACGGAGTGGGTGTATAAGGGCGGTACATTGATCGGGGTGAATCAGCCTTCCGCCGTGGACGGCTACGATCATTACTTCCGGATGGCGCATGTTCTCGGGGTGGATGAGGACACCGGCGCACGGGTAGCGCACGGCAAATGGGCTTATGAGGTTCAGCCAGTACATGGTCTGGTGCCGGATGGTGTCAGTCTCACGCCGAAGAACGAAATCTATCTGACGGACGGGGCTGCTGCGGTGGTCCATGAGGCAGAGGGCAAGCTGGCCCTGACTGTGAATAGCTTCGGAAGAGGGAAGGGCATCTACCTGCCGTCCTTGGCCTTCAACTGGGAGAATACCCGCCTGCTGCTGAATCTGATCCGCTACGCCGGCAATGAGCTGGAGGAGACCCGCTACCTCCCGGATAACCTCTACACCGAGTGTGCGTATTATCCGCAGAGCAAGCGCCTGGTTGTGATTAACAATAGCGACCAGCCGCAGCAGACCACCATCGAGACGGACTACGGTCCGCAGGTTGTGGAGCTTGAGGCTTTTGATACGGTGATTCGGGTAATGGATAGGAATTGAATCATTATCATAATTATGATAACATGGCGCTAAAAGGAGGGGGGGTTAATGCCACAGATTCGGCCCGTATCCGACTTGTGCAACCATTTTGCTGAAATATCCCGGATTGTTCATGAGAATAATGAGCCTGTTTTATTAACCAAAAATGGTTATGGGGATATGGTAGTGATGAGTATCGAACAATATGAGAATATTCATATCATGAAACTTAAAGAAGCTGAGCATGAAGCCGATACCTCTAAGGAGCGCTATAGTCACTCTGAAGTACTTAATAAATTGCGAAAGCAGATTCGGATTAAATCAGATCAATAACGCCCTGCCAAGGCGTTTTTTATTTGCGTGAATTTGCGTGTCCAGGCACGCATCATTTAGCCGAGGAAGTAAGAAGAATTCTGCAAGAAATGCAACAATCTTGCCCATAGAAGCGGTCTATCCCTGAAATCATGCACAAAATGCAACAAATCCAGCGATAACTTGCCCAAAACACCAAAAATTGTGCAAATAATGCAACATTGTAATTCAGCCAGAAATAGGTGTGGAGGAATCCTGCAAAAAGTGCAACAATTCTCTCTACAAGCGGCCAGTGAGAGAAGGCAGTAGCAATGAGCTTGCGGCACCGGATGCAGCTAATGATCTGTTGGATAAGTTTGATGAAGCCATTGCCAGGTTAGAGTTATTTCCATTCTCAGGTCCGGTTGCCCGTAGCATGAATGGCTTAAAGGATGAATACCGTTCTCTGGTTGTGGAGAATTACATCGTGTTCTATGTTGTATTAGATGATATTGTTGAGATTAGACGGGTGCTTCACGGGAAGCGCAAGTATGAAGATCTGATGTAATATATATTCAGCCGGAGGAATGCCTATGCCAGGGTCCGACCGCTTCAGACAATCTATCGCCTTCATCGAGGAGCATCTGCATGAGGAGATTCCGCTTGAACAAGCTGCGCAGGCCGGATTCACCTCGCTGATGCAGCTGTACCGTGACTTCTATACCTACACCGGCCACTCGGTCAAAGAGTACATCCGCAAGCGCAGGCTCTCGGTGGCGCTCGGGATGATCCGAAGCTCACAGCGCCCGCTTGCCGAGATAGCATACACCTGCGGCTACAGCTCGCAGCAAGCCTTATGCAAGCATGTGAAATCAGCCACAAGCTTAACCCCGTTAGCCTATCAAAAAAGTCCCGCCTGCTATTTCTTCCCCAGATTCGACAGTGAAGCCGTCCGGCAGGTAACCGTCAGCACAGAGCTCCTTCCTGCAACCCTACATATGAAATTCTATTCAACCAGGCACAGCGGCATTGAACAGCAAGCACTGGAATCGTTATATGCTCTTCTCCCAGCCTACCAGGGCAGACTCTTCGGGCGGGACGGGCAGCCGCAGGGCGGCTTGTTCTGTTATGAGCTTGCGGTGGAGCATGACCCGGCCCTGCTGAACAGCTTAACCGGAAGTATCTTCCGGGAGCTTGCGGTTGTCCCGGCACGCAGCTTCACCTGTGCCAAGCTGGCGGTCCGAGGCGATGAGGCTGAGATTGGACGGGCCTGGGACTATCTGTATCTGAAGTGGCTGCGGACCAGCATGTTCGAGCAGGCTGAGGAGCGCTATGGGGAAGAGTATATCCGCAAGGGCTGCGAGGTGAAGAAGCTGATTCTGTATGTGCCGGTGAGGAAGCGGACGGATTATGACAAGATCAGTGTAAACTTCAGTGAAGGCCTTGAATTTCTGGCTGCATCGAGGGAAGGGGAGCAGGCGGAAGAGGAGGCAGCAGCAGCCGTGATGAGTTATTGCTCACGTTATCATCCTGAGGTACTAAGAGCGGCAAGCATGTTCTGCGTTATCCAGCACGGCGGCCGCTATACCTGCGGAGTCCGGCTGGAACAAGGGCAGGCGATAGCGCTGGCCGGAGATAGCGGCCTGCAGATTCTGCAGGCTCCCGAAGGCAGGTATGCGGTGCTTGAGAGCAGCAGCTATGGGGACCGGAGAATGTTTATCACGCTTTTGGAGAGCTGGGTAGAGGAGAGCGGGTGGAGCAGGGAGGGGGCGCCTGCTTTTACAACCTATGAGACAATAACCCCGAATCGCCCGGATGCCATAACGATGAGCGTGTGGATGAAGCTGAAAGATGTTAAGAAGTGATAATATTTACGAACCGCGGGCTACTATACTTGAGCTTAACCAGGAGAGGAGCTGACCTATGAATCTGAGCAAGCAAGCACTGCCGCAGCAAGCAGCTGAAGGCTATAGTCCCCGTGTGAAGCCGGTAATCCTGAGAATGGTGGAGGAGCTGAAGCAGATGGAGATGTTAAGTGAGGTTCATGTAGAGCAGGTTACGGAGCTGTGCAGCATTGTGGACAGGCCGGAAATGAAGGTTGTGGGGATTGCGCTGCCAATATCGTATGAGAGCCGGGGGTATGGCGGGTATTATGATTCCGGGCAGGCGGGCGGTACGATTAATGATTACTTTTATACAAAAAAGCTGGCGGCAGAAGGAGAGATTGCACTGCTCTCCAGTCTGATAGAGCACCAGATTAAAGGCCGGGAGATCGTCACAGTACGCACTGAGGTTCAGGGGGATGGCAACTACAAAGTGATTGTGGGCATGGAGGTAAGCAGCTTCGGGGGGCTGCCAGCGCATTTGCCGGAGTATACGGAGACGCTGACCGTACCCGCTTGCCGGTATGCCAAGGTTCTGATCAATGAATCGAAGAGCGCCGGGCGGACCGGCTACGAGGAACGGATGCACGCCGATGAATATTTCGTGGGTGAATTCCGCAAGGATACAAGCTATGTCTATAATCCCGCCGGCCTCAGCTTCAATACATATGACCCGTCCGGTGAGATTCTTACCAAATACGAGCCGGTGATTCTGCCGGGGAATACGGCCGAACAGTTCGGCTCCCTGCGCTTCAAGCCCGTAACCCTGCCGGAAATGAAGATTGCCTGCAGCATGACGCTGCCGGAGGATGAGGAGTTTGTGATCACCAAATATTTCGGCGTGCAGGATCAGGTATTCGCCACCGGGGCAGCCCGTTATTACTTGCATGACTATTACGGATTCCCGGTGAACAGCGGGGAGGAGGGGAAGGTGAATTCCTGCTTCGGCACAAGGGTCAGCAGCTTCGATGGCCTTCCTGACAGTGTGGAGAAGGTGACGGTGCCCGGGGGCATCTATCTGCATATTACCCAGCTTGAGGTGAACGGCGACAATCCGGGCATCCCGTACGATGCCGCGTTCAATCATCTGGAGGAGCTGTACCTGAGCGCCCACCCTGAGTATACGCGTGACTGGAGCAGGCATGTGATTGCCCGGTTCCGCCAGGCGAACTGCGCCTCTGTCTTCGTACCGCTTGCTGCTGAATAGCTTGGCCGGGGGCCGGCGGGGAGATAATATGATAGTATAGAGGTACATTTATTTTCCCGTAGGGGTAGAAAAGAGCGTATCATGAGAATCATCATTTCACCTGCCAAAAAGATGAAGACGGACACGGATTTCCTGGAATCCCGCCAGGCTCCGCAGTTCTTAAACGAGTCACAGACGCTCCTGGCTCTGCTTCGTAAATTGAGTTACGCAGAAGCCAAGGCGCTGTGGAAATGTAATGATGCTATTGCTGCGCTGAATATGCAGCGGATTGAAGAGATGGACCTGACCCGGAACCTGACCCCGGCGATCTTCGCCTATGAGGGCATCCAGTACCAGTACATGGCGCCGGGGATTTTTCAGACGGAGGAGCTGGACTATCTGCAGCAGCATTTGCGGATACTGTCCGGGTTCTATGGGATCGTCCGGCCGTTCGACGGGGTGGTCCCTTACAGGCTGGAGATGCAGGCCAGGCTGGGCGGGCCGGGCTTCAGTACCCTCTATGAGTTCTGGAACAGAGGATTAGCGGACCAGCTGTTCGCAGAGACTGACACGATTGTGAATCTGGCCTCCAAGGAATACAGCAAGTGTGTCTCTCCCTATCTCAGCAGCGGTGTCCGGATGGTAAGCTGTGTATTCGGGCAGGAGATCGGCGGCAAGGTAGTGGAGCGGGCGACACTGGTTAAGATGGCCAGGGGCGAGATGGTCCGGTTCATGGCGGAGCAGCAGATTACCAGCGTGGAGGAGATTCAGGGCTTCAGCGGATTTGATTTCCGGTATGAAGCGGACTTGTCGGATGAGAACACGTATGTGTTCGTTCAAGCCAAGCAAGACAAAGAGTAGACTGATAGAGTGAGCAGTATAGAGGGTAATCTTGAAGATGGTGGAAGCACCGGATTCGGGGTTACCCTTTTGTTTGAAATATAAGAATTTATAGGTTTCACTCCATAACTTATCCTTATATTTCTCGCTGAAACGGTACCGTCCTTCAAAAGGACGGCAATGCCGTTTCCACTTGTTGCGGGTGAAAGCTTGCTTTTTGTAAAATAAGGAAGAACTCAGAACAGATCCAAGAGGAGGACGTATGACTAGGAGACGAGACCCATTGAATAAAGAGCGCTTACTGGGGGAGCTGGATGCCCTGGGGTATTCCGATAGAATCAAAGCAATCACAAGACTAGGCCGCGATCATCTGGGGTCCCCGGAATACTCACAGTTACTTAACTCCTTACTTGGGGGCGGGGCTTATGAAGCACGGCTGGCCCTGATGGGGGCGATCGCGACAATGGATGCGCCAGTGATTCTGGCGGGGCTGAAGCACCCCATGGCCAGCATCCGTAATATGGCTGCGGGTCTGCTGCCCAAAGCCGCTTCAGCCGAAGAGATTGAACGCGAGCTTCCGCAGCTGTCACAGGATTGCCGCCGCAAGCTGCTGCGTACGGTAGCCCTGATGAACCGCCAGGAGGTGGCGGAACGGCTATTGCCAGTGGTACAGGCCCGCTGGGGCGCGGGCGAGGCGGCGATTGTGCTGCAGGCTTGCTCTGCGGCAACCGTCCGCGCGCGGCTTGCTGAGCTGGGGTACGCCATTCAGGATTGGAAAAAGCTGTCCAGCCGCCATCTGGAGGTGGTCGCGGAGTATTTCACCAGAGAGCTGGAAGCGGCCCCGCTAAGGGCTAAAGGGCTGGTGTGGTCACAGTTCTCCTCCGCGATGGAGCATTTGAGTGTTCATAAGCCTGATCTTATGCTTGCCTATGCGGTGAATCATGGGCCGGCAGACATGCTGCCGCCTGCGCTTAAGGCGAATCTCGGCACACTGATGCGCCTGCGACCAGGCGCGGTGTATGAGCTGCTGATCCGGACGCAGGTGCGTGGTGAGCTTATGACTTATGGTGTGCCTGAAGCTGTGCTCAAGCGGGCGAAGCTCCTCTCCATGAATCAATTGTCGCAGCTTGCCAAGCTGCTGGCGGACGAGCCCTACCATGTGGCGCGGCTGCTGGAGCATCTTGCGCCTTCTAAGCGCCAGGAGATTTTCGATGCTGCATATGAGGAGGAGAAGCGCCGGGAGCGGGTTTTTCCGGAGAGCCTGCTGTATGTATTGCCGCATGCGCTGCGTGAACGGGAGGCTGCCCGGATGCTGGGCCTGCGTGAGATCAGGGAGAACCGGGAGAGCACCCTGCGCATCACCGCCGCCCGCCCGATTCTTCAGGTCAGAGAGCAGCTGGAGCAGGCAATCCGGGTATCGAATGCAGATGAACGCGCTACGGCGCTGATGCAGCTGATCCGCAGCACCGTTCTGGCAAGGCAAGGCATGGAGGCTACACTGCTGACCTTAGGCCGTATCCGTAATGATCAGGACCCGGTGCGGGGGGCGGTGTTCAAGGAGCTATCGGAGAGTCCGGCGTCTGTGTACGAGACTGCCCATATCCCGGCGCTTACTGTGCTGGTAAACAGCGTGATTGATGCCAGAGACACCTCCTACGGAACGAGGTACTCTGTGCAGCAATTGGCCTTCTCGATTCTGCGCCATCAGGCGGCGGAGCCGGACGGAGAGCTGTTCAAATTCGCGCTGAATACGCTCCAGAAGCTGGCGAAGCAGGACGGGCAGTTCTCCCTGCCATCCCTGGCGAAGAACATGCCGCGGGGCGTGGAAGAGATCATCTTTGACAGTATCTATTCCTACGCCGCACAGGCGGGCAAGCGGGAGAATTACAACCTGGTGCTGAGCCTGGCGACTTCTTTTGGGAAAAGGGGATACAGCATCGTCAAGCTACAGCAGCTCTTACGGGAAGCCACCCGGGCCAAAAACGAAGGAACCGCGATCCGGGCAACCCGGCTCTGGCTGGAGCCGCTGCAGACGCGCGATGAACGGGTGAAGGAGCTGCTGGATGCAGATCCATCTTATATCACCATCCGCGAGGTGTTCTTGCATCTGCACCTGAAGCGTCAGGAATGGCTGGACCCTTATATTTCGGGGGCTGCGATCAAGGGAAAGTTCCTCTCGGGCAAAACGGTCTATCCTGTTCCGGCTGCGGACGGATTCTACCGCTGGCTGCCCCGCCAGCAAGAGGCGTATGCTGCCCTGTTAAGCACCATTGCCTTCGGTCCCAAGTACAGCCTGTTTGAGCGTTCCAGAGCGATCAGAATTATGGCAAGTATGCCGGATGGGAATCCGGAGCGGCCGTATGAGCTGGTACAGGACAAAGAGGTGGCTGTGGCGGAGGCAGCGCTTCATGCCTTGTCCCTGCTGGAGGAGCCGGAGAAAGCCCTGCCCGTGCTGCTGGAGCATCTGGATAGCGACCGGGCCCGTGTAGCGATGTACTCCATCCCGAGGTGTATCCGCCGGGTCCGTCCGGCGCTGCTGTCCCTGGTGCTGAAGGAGCTGCTGGACCGTGAGAAGCTGAAAATTACCGTCCGGAAGGAAGCCATCCGCCTGCTTGGTGCGTATAGAAGTGAGGACAGCCTTCCGCTGCTGTTGAATGAATTTGCGAAGCCAGCTGTGCATAAGGATGTGGTGATTGCTATAGGGCATGCTGCCAGAGGGCTGCTGGATGATGAACGGAGCTGGGAGCTGCTGCGTGCCATCGCTGCTTCTCCAGAGCGTGATATCGCAGTGAGCTTATTGTCCCAGCAGCCTGCCGGGCTTCCGCTTGCTTGCAGACCGCGCTATCTGGACTTAATCATAGCCATTGCCGCTCACCCGGATGAATCCGTCAGCAGCCAGGCTTATAGTTTCATGAAGTGGTGGACAAGCGGTTATGAAGGCGCCGTTGCAGAGGCTGCCGCTCAGGCAGTTGCGGGTCTTAAGAACAGCTCCAGCTGGGAGTTCGCGATGTTGACCTTGATTGAAGCTGCCCGGGACGGTATGGTGAATGCGGCTGTAGCCGATATCTGCCGGGAGCTGGCGGCAACGCCCGTGACGCAGGAATGGAATGCAGCGGCGGATAGAGACCTGCCGCACCGGCAGCGCCTGCAGGTACTCGTCAAGCAGTTAACCGGTCTGCCCAAGAGTACAAGGGTACAGCTTACCCCATTGTACCTGGAGCTGGCCGATACGCTGGCCGCCGATGAGACGTTACAAGAGCTTGTCTTGACCTTATATATCGCAGTGATCGATTGGAGTAACACAGAGGAGGCGTCCGGGTATGTGAAGCGGATCGCGCAGGGAATAACCCGTCAGCCGCAGCTCTTGAGCGAGTTGTACCGTGGGCTTGCCGCCAGCCTGGAGAACAGCGCCGGATACTGGACACCGGAGACATTGCTTGAGATTGTGGATGTTCTGCGGGCAGAACCGTCTTACGAGGCTCCGTATCTCGGACTGTCCTTGCTGGAAGCGGCGGGAAGCGCACTGCGCTGGAGCCCGGAACCGTCGGAGCGTCTGCGGGAGTACAGGAATTATGCGAATCCCGCAGTCCGCACACAGGCGCTGAATATTTGGACGGCGAGGGAATCCCGGCTGTTCATGCTATAACCGCATATGCAGGATGGGCCGAGGCTTGCCTTGCTCATCCTGTTCGGAGCGGCCGTAGACCCGGAAGCCTAAATGTTCATAGAATCCGGCAGCATTAAGAATAAATAAGAATCGAGATGAAGCGATATGATGACCCGTCAGCGGCTGATCCGGTTTGGCGGAATGGCGTTTATTGGCTCCGGCCTGCTCTTTTTGGCCCAATATCTGTTCCTTAGACCGGTGCCTGCTCCCCCGCTGGAGGATGCTGCGCTCTTATCATGGCTGAGCGAATGGCGGTTCCAGCTGTCGATGGCAGACGAGGTCTTGTTCTTCGCTGCGGTACTTCTCATCCCCTCCATCGCGGCATTATACCGGCTGCTGGTGCAGGTGAATCCGGTCCTGACTGTGTTTGGCTGCGGCCTGCTGGCGGTTAGCGTTCCTGTCTATATCGTATTGGTTATTATTCTGGGGAGGCTGGTCTATCCGGTATATGGGATTGAGCTTACGCCGGAGAGCTACAGGCTGATTATCAGCTTCTATTACGGGGGCGTGCATTGTGTTGCATTAATCGTTGGAATCGCAACGATTCTGCTGAGCCTTGTAATTTGGAAGAGCGGACTGGGAACATTCACGGCAGCTCTCGGGCTTCTGACCGGCGTGTTTGATCTAATCGGCTCCTATCCATGGTTACTTGGTGAGGAAATGATCCTGATCTCCCAGTTACTGTTCGCCGGCTGGTTCGTCATGCTTGGCGTTAACATGCGAATGATTGCGACAAGAGGGACCGATTAAGGCCATCGGCCCAAAAGATTAATGACGGGCCTTCCAATTCTTGATACAATAAAACTACATACGTGAAATTATTCACAATAAAAACGGCTATGATTGCTATAACGGGTGTGATTGCATATTATATGTATAAAATTATAAAGTACATTTGTAAAAGTGAGGGGGATTCGAATGGCGACACATCGCTTGAATAGTATGGAAGTTAAAAAGATGAACCGGAACGCCATTTACCGGTACCTGTATCACCGTGAATCCACTTCCATTCAGGAGATTGCACAGGCGCTGGGTCTAAGTCTCCCGACCGTGACACAGAATCTCAAGGAGCTGCAGGAACGGGGGCTGATTGAGGAGACCGGGCTGTATCAATCCACCGGGGGGCGTAAGGCCAAGTCAATGGCCTGTAACAGTGTGGCGGGATATGCCGTCGGACTGGACATTACCCTGAATCATGTGGGGATTGTCGTCATTGACCTGAGCGGCAGAATGATTAAGAATGTCAGGAAGCATTATCCGTTTGCGAATGAGGAGACCTACTTCCAGGGGGTAGGCCAGCTGGTGAAGGAGTTCGTAGAGGCCTGCCAGCTGGACCGCAGCCGGATCCTGGGAGTGGGCATTGCGCTGCCTGCGATTCTATCCGGGGACCGGCAGACAGTGAGCTATGCTACAGTCATAGATTTCAAGGGAGGCAGTGTCCGGCGGTTCGCCGAATACATCCCTTATCCCTGCGTTCTGAGCAATGATGCGAATGCGGCGGGACTTACTGAACTGTGGGGTGAGCAGGACATACACAATGTGGTCTATCTGTCCCTTAACAATAGCGTGGGCGGTGCCATTATAGTCGGTAACCAGATCTATGCAGGCCAGAACCACCGTAGCGGAGAGTTCGGGCATATGACGATTCTGCCTGAAGGGCGTACCTGTTACTGCGGACAGAAGGGCTGTGTAGATGCCTATTGCTCGGCGAGAATTCTCTCGGATAGTACAGGGGGGAGCATTGCGGAATTCTTCCGGCTGCTGGGAGAGGGCAAGGAGGAGCAGCAGGCCATCTGGCAGGAGTATGTAGGCTATCTGGTGATTACAGTGAATAACCTGCGGATGCTGTACGATTGCGATGTGATTCTCGGCGGCTATGCCGGGGCTCATATGGAGAAATACATCGATGAACTTCAGACACTGGCAGCGCGCAAGAACACCTTCGAGCAGGATGGCTCCTACCTGCGGGTCTGCAAATATAAGCTGGAGGCCACCGCTGTGGGCGCTGCCCTGGAGCTGGTGACGGAATTTATCGCCAGCATCTAGATTCCGGTTGATTTTACCCTAATGCAATATCTGCTTTCCCCGCTCCTCCGGAAGAGGGACGTTGCTGCAATCGCGGCCTTGTCCTTCTCTGGGGGAGTTTTTGTTGACTTCATCCCAATTCTGTTTATAATCTTATTTAAACTGTTTTATAAAAGTATATTATTATTGGATGACTGGAGAATGAATGCAGAAGCCTGGGAATAACAGGAGTTTTGCTAAGAGTGTCTAAGGTCCCTGAGGAGGAGAAACAGATGAAGAACAGAGCCTTTTATATGACGGAACTGCAAAAAATGCAAATGAAGGACATCGATATGCCCGTAGCCCGGGAGGGCGAGGTTATTGTGAAGCTGGAGGTTGTCGGCATCTGCGGATCGGATGTGCATTATCTGGAGCATGGCCGGATCGGTGACTTCGTGGTGAATGGGGACTTCATTCTCGGACATGAATGTGCCGGTGAAGTGGTGGAGCTGGGGCCGGGCGTGAAGCATTTGAAGGTGGGGGACCGGGTGGCGCTGGAGCCTGGTGTGACCTGCGGCCAATGCGAATTCTGCAAAAGCGGCAAATATAATCTGTGCCCGGATGTACGTTTCCTCGCTACGCCGCCGTACCATGGCTGTCTGATGGATTATATGGCTTACCCCGAGAACATGGCCTTCAAGCTGCCGGATAATGTGTCTTCGGAGGAGGGCGCGCTGGTCGAGCCGTTGGCGGTGGGGCTTCATGCTGCGGCGCAGGGCGGCGTTAAGCTGGGAGACCGGGTTGTGATTCTGGGAGCGGGCTGTATCGGGCTGGTCACTCTGCTGGCCTGTAAGGCTTACGGGGCTACGGAGATTGTGGTGGTGGATATCATTGAGAAGCGGCTGGAAGCGGCAATGAAGCTGGGAGCTACACGGGTGATCAACGCCAGACAGGAGGATGTGCTGGAGGCCATTGCGGCCTGGACCGGTGGCGCGGGCGTGGATAAGGTTATTGAGACGGCAGGCAGCGAGCATACGGTGAAGCAGACGCCATATCTGGTCAAAAGAGGCGGAACCATCGTCCTGGTCGGCCTTGCCGCCAAGGATATCATCGACTTCGACTTCATGCAGATTATGTTCAAGGAAGCCGGCATCCAGTCGGTCTTCCGTTACCGCAACCTGTATCCGGCGGCCATTGGAGCCATCGCGGACGGCAAAATCGACGTCAAAGGCATCGTCACCCACGAATTCGAATTCGAGGACACGCAGCGAGCGTTCGATTACGTGATCGACAATAAGGAGGATGTGGTCAAGGCCGTTATTAAGATGGGGTAGAGGGACGATAGAGGATTGGTTAACAGATTAGCAATGGACGAATAGTGACAAGTGAGTAAAGCTGAACAGTACAGAGCTGCCCCGTTGGGGCGGCTTTTTTGGCGTGAGGAAGAGCATTAGTGCACCTGATTTCGGCAAAAGTAGGCCGGATGAGCAAATATTTGTCCGCCACCGGCCACTGCCGAATTTCCCCGAATTTTCACCACATATCTCCCAGGAGGTTACAATCCGCTTAATTTCGACCCATTATTTCCATAATATCAATAAAAATTGGGGGTTAATCTTTAGTTTGCAGAGAGTAATGTAAACGCTTACTAGATATAATTTTCTCGAAAGGAGGACAAGTAAATATATGGGATAACCATCAGGATAAGTTATATCCTACGGGAAGAAGCAAGCTGCAAGCAAACACATTATAATCGGGAGGTATTAATTTACAATGAAAAAGAAACTTCTTACGGTATTAATGACAGCGGCACTGAGCTTCAGCGCGTTCGCAGCGACTGCAGGCGCAACAGATTATTGGCAAAACTGGACCGATGGCGGCGGAACTGTGAATGCGGTTAACGGAAGCGGCGGGAATTACAGTGTGAACTGGTACAATACCGGGAACTTCGTAGTCGGCAAAGGGTGGACCTACGGCACGCCGAACCGGGTAGTGAATTATAATGCAGGGGTGTTTGCGCCTTCCGGCAACGGCTATCTGACCTTCTACGGATGGACCCGGAATGCCCTTATTGAATATTATGTGGTAGACAACTGGGGAACTTACAGACCAACCGGCGATCATAAAGGCACGGTGTACAGTGATGGCGCCACTTATGATATCTATCGTACTATGCGTTACGACGCTCCTTCCATTGACGGAAATGCTACGTTCCCGCAGTACTGGAGTGTAAGACAATCCAAACGGCCAATCGGCAGCAATGTCCAGATTACGTTCAGCAACCACGTGAACGCCTGGCAGAGCAAATCGATGTATCTGGGAAGCAACTGGTCATACCAGGTACTGGCCACCGAAGGCTACCAGAGCAGCGGCAGCTCCAACGTAACTGTGTGGTAATAGACAAGCTGACAGGCGTCTTGCCGTTCCGGCAGCGGCGTAAGTTCAGCTAACCTTTGACAGGGCTAAGGCCGGCCGGGTGGACAAGCTGCCGGCCTTATCATTTTCACACACTGAACTGCGCTAAGGTCCTGTACCTTGCCCATCTGCTCAAAGGAGAGGTATTCATGAGAAAACCATTAATGATTCTGATTCTATGTATGGCAATCGCGGCTATAGCCAGTGCTTGCTCGCAGGAGAAGCCTGCCACGGATGAACGTTTGGTGCGTATAGAAGGCGGTACTTTTAAAAATACGAAATCCAATTACTACGGGACAGAGATGACCCTCCCGGACTTCTACATCGGTAAATATGAGGTCACCCAGCAAGAGTGGCTGGAAGTGATGAAGAGTAACCCCTCGCAGTTCCAAGGAGACAAGCTGCCGGTGGAGAGCGTAACCTGGTATGATGCCGTGGAGTACTGTAATGAGCGGAGTGTGAAGGAAGGCCTGGCCCCCTACTATAATATAGACAAGAATAAGGTCGATCCGAATAATACAAGTGACCGGGATTTCATAAAATGGACTGTAACGGCCAATGAAGGGGCGGACGGTTACCGTCTGCCGACAGAAGCCGAGTGGGAATATGCAGCAGGCGGAGGCCAGATGAGCACAGGCTACCCGTATAGCGGAAGCGACAACCCGGAGGAGGTAGCCTGGTACTGGAGGAACTCCGGCGATCAATTCCTGACCGGGGACTGGACCTGGCCTGCGATTGAGAACAATCATAGCCAGCCGAGAAATACCGGCCTCAAGCAGCCCAATGAGCTGGGACTCTACGATATGTCAGGCAACGTAAGGGAATGGTGCTGGAATTGGTACGGGGAAGCGGATTCGAATAGCAAGACCGGCTCGGTCCGGCTGGTGAAGGGCGGCGGCTGGATCGGCGGGGTGGATAATACGGAGATCTCCTTCCGCGGCCAATTCGATCCAAGCAGCCGGGGGAATGACCAGGGCTTTCGTGTGGTTCGTGCTGTTGCTGACAAGTGATTCACCCGTTCGTATTCAACAGGAACAGAATAGTTTAAGCAGCAGGCCTTCGGGAAGCTTTTCCGGCATGAGCGCATCTGTGGATGCGGCGGCTGGAGAGGACCCGGAGGTTTTTTGGTGTCTGAAGCATCCTTTCAACTAACATTCAGATTCACTATGTATACTCCGTATATGGATTAAGGCACATGCGAAAGACTCGCCGGACGCTGCCAATCAGGAGGGTATCATGGTAAAAAGAATCCAGCAAATCGTAACAATCATCCTCGCCTTATTCATTGGGCTGTTCATTGCTTCATCCTTCTTTCTCCGGGCAAAATATAGCTATTCCGTGTATGGAGACCGGGCGGTGCTGGAAGGGCAGCAGCCGCTTGTGTTCCTGCTATGGATTGTAGTTGTTCTGGGATTGGGCTTCGTGCTGTACAGACTCTCCCGGAGGCTTGAAGGGTATAGCCGGGCCAAGGTTATTCCAGCTGTTCTGCTGTTATCTGGTGCCATGCAGCTCGTGATTATTTTTCTGTTCACCCGCATGCCTACGGATGATTCACAGACGGTGCTGTCCCTGGCCTGGGCGATGCTCTATGACAAGGATTATTCCTCCTTCCAGTCAGGCGGATACCTGTACATGTTCCCTTTTAATTTCTCCTTCGTGCTGTATTTGAAGACGCTGCTGCTTCTATTCCCGGACAATTACCTGGTGATCAAAAGCTTCAACATTCTGTTCACGCTCGCCACCACGCTGGTCATCTATCTGCTCGCCCAAGAGCTGAATCCTAAATCAAGCAGGAAGGACTATGGCCTTCTGATTATCGCTGCGGCCTATGTTCCGGCATTGTTCATGAGCAACTTCATCTATAATGATGGAATTGCCACGGCTCTGCTCACCAGCGCGCTCTACTTCGGAGTCAGGTTCATCCGCAGAAGATCCATGAAGGATATGCTGTTCGCGGCAGTACTGCTTACACTTGGTAACTACTTCCGCAGCATAGGTATGATCTTCCTGATTGCCATTGTTCTCAGTCTGCTCCTGAACCTGCGGGCGATTGGCGTGAAGAAGGTCATTGCTGCCTGTGGCATAACCCTGCTGCTGTGGGTTCTTCCTGCCTGGATTCAGAATACGGCGCTTCAAGCCACAGGCATTGTGGACGAATCGCCGTCCAGCAATTCTGCTCCGGTGTACATGTGGCTGAACATGGGAATTAATCTGGAGACACTCGGGTTCTGGGATGACCGTGAGAGCTATAATATCTACCAGCAGGAGGCCGGCTATAATAAGGCGGAGAGTGTAGAACTGTTTAAGGACTCTATCCGCAGCAAGCTCTCCGGCGCGACCTTAACTGAGCTTGCAGAAATGTATTATAAAAAGCTGGTCTGGACCTGGACGGAAGGGACATATCAGATGGAGCGCTACGGGATTGGAAATGAAGCCGCCTCCTCCACTGGCGGGAGGGGCGGCATGGTGATGGGACACTACAGCTATTCCACAGCCGCAAGCAGACTGTTTGAATGTGATTCCATATACCGGCGCGGCTTGCTGTGGGCCTTATATGTCCAGAATTTCCTGATGTACATCTTCATTCTGATCCGGTTAATCCGGGGACTGCTTGCTAAGCGTTTCGCGGAGACCCCGCTCCTTCTGGTGATTCTTGGCTTCATCGGGTTCTACCTGCTCTGGGAGATTAAGTCCCGGTATCTGTATCCCGTGTATCCGCTGCTGCTTGTCTTGTCTTACCTGGGTTTCCAAGATGCCTATAGCCTGCTGACCGGCAGAAGGAGGTCTCATGATGCGGAATAAGAAATACTATATCACCTTAATTATTAGTGTGCTTATTTGTTCGCTGCTGCTCACTTCCTGCGAAGCAATCACTGCCCAGAATATTACCAGTGCAGACTTCAATTCCCGGCCCGGCGGGTTCCCCGGCATGAACGGCGGCGGCGCCAACTTCAGGGACGGGAGCAGGGGAATGAACCGGGAAGGCACTGGCAAGAGGGGGATGCAAAGGCCAGACGGGAGGGCAGACAGCACGCAATGATTGCGAAGCAGTGGACGCTAACCTGTTATCCCGCTATCCCGCTATCCCGCTTTGTGATGCTGCCACTTTGTCACTCTGCGAGTCCTTCAGGACAATGCTTTTTCCACTTCCGGATCTTCCCCCGGAAGGTCTTGAACGGAGCGGCAGAATTAATGTGAATCCACCGGGCCATCGGCCAGTTCTCCTTGGCTCCGGTCCACTTACGCGCGCCTTGGATGAACAGCTCCTCCTCCGTCAATGTGCTGATCCAGTCCAGCCACTGCTGCTCTGATTGCCGGAAGAGTTCACGCAACTCAGACAGAGAATACTCCGCATATTTACTGTAGAAGGACTGATACAACCCGCCGAGCTGATTCCACTTGTAATCCGCAGCAGGCATGGAGAAGGTCTGTCCTTCCAGCTCACTCCGGTCCCAGCTCCTCACCAGCTCCAGCCAGCCCAGCTGATAAGCGATGATCTCGGCTGGGGTTTTGTCCACCTCAGGAATTCGCGTATCCTTATATGTATTGTTAATTCCGTCATACTCGGCATCCAAGAGCAGGTACAGATTATGGATCGTGTCGATCAGCTCCTGCCGGGACGAGTATTCATAGCTTGCCATAACAATCACTCCTTTCCTCTGGTTATACCACAGGGTTGTGACAACAGTCTGTCCAGTTTACAATATTTGTACAGTATTGTAACACGAAGGAGACAGGGGGTTCAGTGATGAAGGAGCAGTATGGGGAGAGGATCAAGCAGGTCATTGCCTACATAGAAAATCACAGCAGCCAGCCGCTGCGGCTGGATCAGCTGGCGGAGATCTCCCATTTCTCCAAATATCATTTCACCAGAATATTCACAGCCTTCACGGGCATGACGCCGATGGCCTTCGTAACCAGGAAGCGTGTCGAGCAGGCCATGGTGCTGCTTAGCCGGACGAATCAGACGATTCTGGAGATTGCAGGGGAGAGCGGCTTTGAATCGGTATCTGCTCTGAATGTCCATTTCAAACGGCATTTCGGCTGTACCCCCAGCAGTACCAGGAATAGCAGGCAGAAACATAGCAATTTCCCGTCACTCCTCAGCAATAAGCAGGCAGAGCCGGCCGCCCCGGCGGAATACAATAAAGCAGAAGGTAATCCGCTGTTAAGGAGGGCATGGGACAGTATGGTGGAACTCAGAGAAATTGCAGAGGTTGAGGTCGCTTATGTCAGGCATATTGGAAGTTACATAAACACGCATAACGCATGGGACAAGCTAACCGGCTGGGCTGCTAAGCAGGGGCTGCATCCGGCGAATCAGCAGTACATCGGAATCTCACTGGATGACGGGGAACTTACAGAAGAGTCTGTATGCCGCTATGATGCTTGCATTACACTCCCGGAGGGATTCGAACGGGAGACCCACCGGGAGGAGGTAGCATACAAGACTCTATCCGGCGGGCTGTATGCGGTGTATTCCTACTATGATGCGGTAGATAGATTTGTCCTTGCGTATGATACCATGTTCAGCGTATGGTTACCCCGCAGCGGCTATGAAGCCGATGACCGGCCATGTCTTGAATTCTGCCTGAATGATCCTGCGCAAGATCCGCAGGGCAAGTGCATGGTTGATTTGTACGTCCCCATTAGGCCAAGCGCTTAAGGATCAGAGAAGGGAGTGCCCCGGATGAAGATGGAGATTGTGTTTGACCAGTTCCCTGTCTTAAGGTCAGAGGAGCTGGTATTGGGCAAGATTGAGGAGCAGCATCTGGATGGGCTATTCGAGATTTACAGCAATGACCAGGTGTTCGAATATTGCGGCATTATCCCCAAGCACAATAAGACTACAGTCAAGAGCATGATCGGTCATTATGAGCGGGATTATGGCAAAAGATCGCGGATCAAGTGGGGCATCTTCGCCCCCGCAGACGATACGCAACTGCTCGGAATTATTGAAGCCTGCGACTTCAATCAGAGGGTCAATATGGTGACCATTGGCTACTTCCTTGCGGAAGCCCAGTGGGGGAGGGGCCTCGCTTCCAAGGCCGTTGAGCTGTTGACAGCATTCCTGTTCCAGCAGGCTCAGGTGAACCGGATTCAGGCAGAGGTGATGCTGAACAATGAGCCTTCCAAGAAGGTGCTGCTGAAGAACGGATACGTCAAGGAAGGGATGCTGCGGCAAGCGGCCCTCTGGTCCGGCAAGGGAGTGGTCGATCTGGAGATCTACAGTATGCTGAGGGAAGAGTACATGAAGCAGGAATAAATAATGCACGGGTAACAGGTTTTCCGCTTAAAGGTTTTACCACCGGACCATGAGGCTCTTATTTTGTGAAAAAGATAGCTTTATCGCTCGCCTGCGGACTGAGGGGCCGTTATAGGGCCAATTGGTGATGGAAATGAGGCGAAAATGACTAGTTAAGTGCATGTGAGTCCGCCTGGCCCGCAAAATGGTACAATGTACAGGAATAGCGGCTCTCCAGTCCGCGTGGACCGCAGTAGTAGTACTGCTTCATTGCACATGATAGAGGAAGCCAGTAACAGTAGTGTTAGGCGGTATCCGTTCTTACATGTGTAACTATTCTTCACTGAAGATGTGCTGTACGGTTCAACTAAGCACGCAAAAACCGCAGACAGGGGAGTCCCTACTGCGGTTTTTGGCGATTTCTTAAAATATAAGAATCTATATGTTTCACACGATAGATTATCCTTTTATTTTTCGCTGAAACGGTACCGTCCTTTAACAGGACGGCAAAGCCGTTTCCACTTGTTTGAGCCTATATAAATTGAACTTAAAGTAAACAGACAGGGAAAAGTGGCGGAGGAGAATTTTGGAACTGTAGGAGCGTCAGCGTCCGCCTTTGTCACCGGATTTCTACCGCTAATAGCGGTTCAAATTAATTCAAGAAATCTGGGGACAACAGCGGCCGGAGGGCCAAATATTCTCTGGAGTCACGGCAATCCCAAAACTGAAAACTAAAAGTATAATCTATATAGCTTTATCCTGCGCTACACCTCAGGCTTCCATCTTCTGCGCCGTATACAGCCGGTGGTACAGGCCGCGGCGGGCGATCAGCTCGTCATGTGAGCCGCTCTCGGCAATGCCCTTATTTGAGACATACATAATCCGGTCGCAGTTCTTCACCGTAGACAGGCGGTGCGCGATGATGAAAGAGGTGCGCCCCTTGAGCAGCTCATTCAGCCCCTTCTGGAGCAGACGTTCGGTCTGCGCATCAATGGAGGAGGTGGCTTCATCCAGGATGAGTATCCGCGGGTTGGCCAGCAGCGTTCTGGCGAACGAGATCAGCTGGCGCTGTCCCTGGGAGAGCTTGGAGCCGCGTTCGTTCACCTCGGTCTGGTAGCCCTGATCGAATTCGCGGATGAAGTCGTCCGCGCAGACCGCCTTCGCAGCGGCGATAACCTCCTCCTCGGTCGCATCCGGTCTGCCGTAGCGGATATTATCCAGAATGGTTCCCGAGAAGATGAAGCTGTCCTGCAGCATAATTCCCATCTGGCTGCGCAGTGATTTCAAGGTAATCTGCGAGATATCCTGCCCGTCAATCAGGATGCGTCCGCCGGTCAGATTATAGAAGCGCGAGATCAAATTAACGACGGTGGTCTTACCCGCACCGGTCGGACCGACTAGAGCGATGCTCTCTCCGGCAGCCACATCGAAGGAGATGTTCTCCAGGATATTCAAGCCCGGATCGTAGGCGAAGGTGACATCATCGAACGTCACCCGGCCCTGTACAGGCGGCAGCGCCTTCGCACCGGGGATATCGCTGACCGTCACCGGCTCATCCAGCGTCTCGAAGATCCGCTCCAGATAAGCGACCGCATTAATGAAGTTGTTGTACAGGTTCGACAGGTTCAGGATCGGCTGCCAGAAGCGTGCCGCGTAGCTGCTCATGGCGAGAATCACGCCCAGCGTCATGTTCTGAGGGTCCAGAGTCAGCAGGCCGACCAGGAAGATCATAGCTGTAACAATGGTAGACAGGTTATCGACACTGAACGGAATCAGAATGTTGTAACGCAGCGCCTTCATCCAGGCCGTGCGGAAGTTGCCGGCCAGACGGGTGAAGATGCCTTCATTGCGCGTCTCCCGGGAGAACATCTGGGTGACGCCGATGCCGCTGATGCTCTCCTGCAGATAGGCATTCAGGTTGGAGCTTTTATTCGATACGGCCTGCCAGGCCCGGCGCTGCCGGGTCTTGATCAGCAGCATGATGCCGAGGAATACCGGCAGTCCGGCCAGAATGATGAAGGAGAGCCGCACATCCACGGCGAACATGAACACTGCAATGAAGATCAGGTTCACAATTTCCAGAATGAAGTTGATAATCCCGTTGGACAATACATCGGAGACCCCGTTAACGTAGTTCACGACCCGGATCAGGATTTTGCCCTGCGGCCGGTCGTCGTAATATTTGAAGGGCAGCTCCTGCAGATGCTTGAACAGGTCGGTACGGATATCGAAGATAATATCCTGGCCGACACGGGTCATAATCCGCGAGCGAATCGTAGCCAGAATGACGCTGACCACGATCGTTGCCAGCATCAGCCCCGACCAGCCTGCTAGTGCTCCCATGTCTTTGGCGGGAATGGTCACATCCACGACATGCTGCATGATCAGCGGGGCCGACAAGGCGATTGCCGCCGACAATGCGCTAAGCGCGAATGCGATAAGCATCGGCTTCTTTTTGCGCCGTATATAGACCATGGCCCGCCGGAAATGCTTGATATTGAACGGCGATTCCAGATTCTCATCGACATCGAATTTATTTCTGGCCATTCTCGGTCACCTGCCTTCCAATGCCCTCGTTCTGAAGCATGAATACATCATAGTAGTAACCCCGCTTCGCAAGCAGCTCGGCATGAGTCCCTTCCTCAATTAAGCGTCCGCCCTCAAGAATCAGAATGCGGTCAGCCTGGGCCGTAGTGGATACCCGCTGGGCGATGATGATCTTCGTGCAGGGATACTCCAGCTCCCGCAGGCTGCGCTGAATATGCTCCTCCGTCTCCAGATCGACCGCAGAGGTCGTATCATCCAGGATCAGAATCGGACGTTGGACCGCCAGGGCGCGTGCCAGCGCAATCCGCTGCTTTTGGCCCCCGGACAACCCGACGCCGCGTTCCCCGACTACGGTATCGTAGCCTTCAGGCATCCGGACAATGAAATCATGGGCAGCGGCCAGAGCCGCGTAAGCCTTCGCATCCTCCTCAGGCAGCTCGGGATCGCCGTAAGCGATGTTGCCGTCAATGGTATCAGAGAACAGCAGGACATCCTGTGTAGCCATTCCGATGTTCCCGCGCAGTTCATCCAGCTCCAGCTCCCGGACATCTCTGCCGTCGACCAGCACACGCCCGCCAGCCACATCATAGAAGCGGGGAATGAGGTTGATCAGCGAGGTTTTGCCGGAGCCGGTGGCCCCCATAATCGCAATGGTCTCGCCGGGGGCTATTGTGAAGCTCACATCATCCAGCACGGTAGCGTTATCATATTTGAACCGGACATGGTCGAATTCGATCCGTCCCTCATAGCGGCGTTGCTCCACCGGATTATGATCATTGGCAATCGCCGGACGGGCGTAATAGATATCGACGATTTTGGATAAGCTGGCAAAGAAACGTTGAATATCATTAATAATAATTCCGATATTGCGCATCGGGTTCGAGACGGCCCAGATCAGCGAGGAGAACGCCGTGAACTCACCGAAGGTAATCCGCCCCTCCATCACGTAGTAACCGCCGGCCAGCATCAGGACCACGTTGAACCCTTGGGCGAACGACTCCAGGTAAGGGAAATAGTCGAGCCAGACGAGGGCCGCTTTTTTATTCGCCACCGCGTAGTTGACATTCTTCTCTGTGAACTTGGCAATCTCGAACTCCTCACGGGCAAAAGCCTTCACCACCCGGTTCCCGGAGATATTCTCCTGGGTCGTTGTATTGAGCTGGGACAGCCGTTCGCGCAGGTCGATGTACATGGGACGCACCCGTCTGGCGAAGATAAAGGCCACCACAAATATCGGCGGTGACAGGATCAGCATCCACAGCGTCAGCTTCACATCAATTGTGAGGAAATAAATGACGGCTGCCAGGAAAATCGTAAGCGATTCAATGATCGTCTTGAAAATCCACGCCATCGAGTGGCGGACCATATCCAGATCCCCCGTCATTTTGGTCATCAGGTCCCCGGTGCGGTTGCGGTCATAATATTCCCGGTCCTGGCCCTGAATCTTGTTGTACAGATAAATCCGGATATTGTACATCATATTCTGTGAAGAAATTTCGTACTGCATGGTCGTGAAGTATGCCAGCCCTGTACGGAGCAGAGAGAAGCCGATCATGCCCAGGCACAGTGCAATGAGCAGTCCGCGTCCTGTAGCAAGATTCTCTCCTGCTTGGTCACCGGCAATGAACGTATCGACGATGCGCTGGCTGATGTAGGGGTTCACTATCGTAAGACTTGAGCCCACCACTGAGAGGCAGAGTGCCACGATATACCGCGCCCGGTTGCCCTCCAGGTTCTGCCACAGCCATTTGATTTCAAACATCTGATCACCTGTTTCCTGTTGTCTTGTGATAAACAAAGTGATTATAACACTATGAAACCAAATGTATAGGGATACGAATAATTTCTTTTTACAAAAGCTTGAACTTTGTAATGGAGTAATTCTGCATTGCGTTAATGTAGATCACAGCTTACAATGATGCTTACATATTAAGATAGATTGCGTGGAGTACATGTGAGGTGTACAGGTGTACATTTGAGGGGGAGCATAACGCTTGGAATCGAAACAGTTAACAAGAGGACTTAAGCCGCGGCATATCGAGCTGATCGCACTGGGCGGCACGATTGGCGTGGGATTATTCATGGGCTCGGCAAGTACGATTAAGTGGGCGGGGCCGTCCGTGCTGCTTGCGTATCTTATGGCAGGAATCATTATGTTTTTTGTGATGCGGATTATGGGGGAGATGCTGGTGGTGGAGCCGGTGACCGGTTCGTTCGCCACGTTTGCCCACAAATATATCAGCCCGCTGGCCGGCTTCCTGACCGCCTGGAGCTACTGGTTCCTATGGGTGACGGTCGGTATGGCCGAGGTTACGGCGATTGGTATCTATGTCGGGTACTGGTTCCCGGATATTCCGCAGTGGATTCCGGCGCTGATCGGTGTAGGCATCATTGCAGCGGCCAATCTGGCGGCGGTGAAGCTGTACGGGGAGTTTGAATTCTGGTTTGCGATGATCAAGGTGGTCGCTATTGTGGTGATGCTGGTGATCGGCACCGGGGTGATTTTCTTCGGTCTGGGGAATGGCGGGCAGCCGCTCGGGCTGTCCAATCTGTATAGCCACGGCGGTTTTTTTGCCGGAGGACTCAAGGGCTTCCTGTTCGCGCTCTGCATTGTCACGGCGGCCTATCAGGGGATTGAGCTGGTGGGGATTACGGCCGGGGAAGCGGAGAATCCGAAGCATACGCTGCGAAAAGCAATCAAGAATATCATCTGGCGTATTCTGATTTTCTACGTGGGGGCCATCTTCATCATTGTGACCATCTATCCGTGGAATGAGATCGGCGGGATCGGCAGTCCGTTCGTGTTGACCTTCGCCAAGGTCGGGATTGTCGCTGCGGCAGGCATTATCAACTTCGTGGTGCTGACCGCGGCGATGTCAGGCTGCAACAGCGGGATCTACAGTGCGGGAAGAATGCTCTACACGCTCGCCCAGAACGGACAAGCTCCGAAGTTCTTCGGCAGAGTCTCTGCCAGCGGAGTGCCCCGCAACAGCATAATCACAACGATCTCCCTGCTGCTGGTCGGCGTATTGTTAAACTATCTGATGCCGGACTCCAAGCTGTTTCTCTATATTTACAGTGCCAGCGTGCTTCCGGGAATGATTCCGTGGTTCGCCCTGGCCTTCAGCCAGTTCAGATTCAGAGAGCGATGGGCAGGCGAGATGGCCGCCCATCCGTTCAAGTCCCGCTTTTTCCCGGTCAGTAACTACATTATTATCATCTTCCTGTCGCTGGTCATCATCGGCATGTGGTTCAACCCGGATACTCATCTGTCGCTGATCGTCGGCGCGTCGTTCCTGGCTGTTGTTGTGGCGGGGTACTATGCGTTTGGGATCGGCAGACGCCGTATGCCCGGGGATGGGGAGGAAGTGTAGGATTGTTGCGGAAGGGTGGCAGGCAAGCGGCCGCAGCTGCTTAACATAACAACAAGTGGATAAACGTCATCTAATTATAACAAAAACGTTGTTTGGCGAATTGTAGTTGGAAATTATACACCTAATCCAGCCGGATATAGGTAACATCGCAGATATGGGCAGAGTTAAGTGTCATAAATCCAACTAATTTCCGTCACACGGGAGATAGCCCGTTAACAAGTGCCTGAAATCCAACTAAAAGGCTTCCGAAGCAATTACGCTCCGGAAGCCTTTTGCATGTCAACCCTTAAGAAGAAGCTGCCGCAGCAGCAGAGGCCGCAGCTACAGCAATCGCTGTCTGCTGGGCAATGATGATGTTGGTCAGACTGGTAGATAGGGCGGATTCAATAATGCCGTTTCGCACGTCCACTATATATTGATAGGAGACGAGTGCGGCAGACAGCAGGAGCAGCTCCTGCTTGTTGATCGACCAGCCGCCGAAGCCCTTCTGCGGACGGAGAAACTCATAGGTATCCGAGACATCGCTTACCAGCTGTTGCTGTTCGTACGGAAGCAGGGCCAGGATGCCAAGGGACGAGAGAGTATACTCCTTATCCAGCCGGATATCCCGGGCCCGGAACGCCTCGCGCAGAGTTAGCACCCGGCTTGTGAGATCCTCTCCGCCTAGCACCAGCACCTGTGTCAGCGCCTGAACACTATTGCCGGAGAAGAATTCGGGCTTGAGCGTAGCATAGAGCTGCTCCAGCTGCTCCAGCCCTTGCTCTACAGGGATATCGGAGAGTCCGAGCATGGCAGCGAAGATATAGTCATCCCGCCCGGTGAGGAAACGGTGCTTCGACCGCATCCCTTCATAGAAAGCTTGAGTGCGGTCTATGGCTGCGGCATATTGATCGTACGGGGTATGAGCAGCGATCTGATAGGCGGCAATGACCAGGTAGTCGGAGGCCCGGAATTTACGTTCCTTAAGCAGGTCATATACAGCCAGCGTAGCTGCAAGCTGCTGCTGCGGCTGGGGGGACAGGGAGAGCAGCGCAGCAATACAGATGGCTGAGGTTCCCCGGAAGGAAGAGAAGCCCCGGGTGTTATCCTTGACCATCTCATGGTACATGCGGATTGCCTGCACATTGGCGATCTTGTCCTCCACGGCGTAGAGCAAGGCTGCCAGCCGGTTCACGGAGGCATTTTGCCAGGGGAATTCCTGTTTGATCTGCTGGGCGTTGGTTACGAATAATTCAAGTCTGGCTATGTACGATTGCTTCATCTGATGCACCTCTCATTTAGTGGTAGTTAACTTGGGTGTATTCTACTATAAAAACCAAATCAATGAAATTGAAACTCATTCTGCAGACTTGTAATAGTAGTAACACTCAATGATGAAGAACACGAAAAGATACGGCAGCTTCTTCATGGGAATGGACGTTGCAGGGAATTCGAAATCGCTGTCTCATTCCCATGTTAGTCAATGAAAGTCAAGGAGCCCTTCCTAAGCGAATGGAAATTTCCTAGTGAGTCAGGGGAAGTGAGTTATGATGCCCCATGGCTTTGAGCCTACCTTGTGAGTTATTGGAAACAGCCGGCCAGGGATGGCTGCTATCATTACGAGAGAACTGAAGGTCAGAATTTTCGTCTTGGCCTGTTCAAAGCGGCTTGTGTGCTATGCCCACTGGACAGTTGACCTGTTGAAACAGCGGTTATCGAGATGAATTTCATGGAATTTGTTTAACGAGAGACAATTCGGACGACATTAAAAAACGAAACTTGATCCTCACTTTAAAGAAGCGATGGTGTATTCCTACTAAATCTAACGCTGAATTTGTTGCTTGTATAGATGACGTTTTGGAGATCTATGCTTTACCCTACGATCCTAAAATTCCATTGATTTTTATAGGTCAACAGCCGAATATGTGTGAAAGGAAAGCTGAAGTATATTTTTGTTTACGGAACCGTTAGCGGGATGGCGTCACATAAAGGCCTCCGAAGGACGACAAAAATCGCGTAAGTCCTTTCTAATTAAACAATTACGGGACCTTTCATTATCCAGAGGTGAAAATGGATTCGACTCGTTATGAATAACTTTAATATAGAATGGCATTTTATCCTGAAATTTGATTATAAAGTTACTATAAGGGTCTTTGTAATTTCTTGGATTATTATATACAATGACAAAAGTCATTTATTACCTAGAGGGAAAATATGTATTATATAAAAATAAATAGGTTTTAAGGTTAAGATTACTTACTGAGGTGATAATATGTATAAGATTGGTTCTGCATCGCTGGATGTTACCTACAAATGTAATTTAAGATGCAATCATTGTTTTAATTCTAGTGGTGCACCTATTAAATGCGAAATGAGCGATGAGAAACTAATTGAAATTGTTGAAAGCTTGGCTCACTTAAAGGTATCATCACTTTGTTTCTTCGGAGGAGAAACTTTACTTAAATATGATGTTATAACTAAAATGGCGAAAAAGTTCAAGGATGTTTTTCCTAAAGGTGCAGTTAATCTAGTTTCTAATGGCTTACTCTTTAATCGAGAAAAAGCTGAAGGGTTAAAGAATGCAGGAATAAGTTTGATTCAATTTAGCTTGGATGGCATAAGTGATGATTCATATGACTTTATTAGAAACTCGAATGGTAAGCTGAGTAAAGTTCTAGAGTCTATAACTATTGCAAAAAAAGCTGGCTTGAATGTCGGTATTGCTTGTTTACCTCACAAAAAAAATCTCAGCGAAATTAACTCGATTATTGATTACTGCATAGAACATGGAGTGTTCGAATTAAGATTCCAACCCTTTATGCCATTAGGGCGAGGCGATGATAATTTCAACAAAATCTCACTGAATAGGGATGAATATAAGGAATTATTAAAAATTATTGATGAAGGTAAAATTAAAATACTTTCAAAAAGTAGTGAACTAAAAATAGAATGGGGAGATCCGTTAGACCATTTCTATATGCTTAGAGAAGTAGATTATATACCTTACATAAATATAAATGCATATGGGGAAATTTTGTTATCCCCATACCTTCCATTAAAAATGTGGGATCTCAATAAGGCATCTCTTGAAAATTACATAGAAGAGAATATACCTAAAAATGTATTGGGTATCTCCTTGGTCAAGGAAGTCTTAGAAGGTATCTTTAGTGTTCGTGATATGAATCTGAGTAAATTTAATTTACCTAAAATTTTTATGCAAGAGAATATTGATTTACTAGAAATGATGGAAAGCGGGAGAAATTAATGGAGCAAGCTAATGCTAGGTTAGCCGCTGAAGATGATATTAACTCTATTATGGACTTTCTTAAGGATATTAAAGAAGATTCAAAAGCGTATTATGTTTTCGATATGTTGTCAGAAAAAACATCAGATAAAAGTATGAACAATAATATGTATAGAGCAAGAATTGTTCGTTCAATGATCTTTGGGCAGGAAACGGATTGGGTATTACATTATGATTTTAATGATTTGATAGGGGTATCATTAATAAGCTATCCATCACATATAATGCGAAACACCACGGTGTCTTTACTATTTAATGCTTACAAAAAGGTTTCATTACTAGATCAGGTATCTTTGTTGGCGGTAGTAAATAAGTTAACTCCACTTGAATACACAAAAATAAAAGCAGTGGCCAGTTCAATAAATGAAGAACTAATACAATTAGGTTTTGAATTAGAGTTGGAAATTAGTTATCTCAATAGTAAAGATTTTGTATATTCTTCTTATTGAAACGAGGGGATAAAGTGAATTTGGAACAATTTACACCTAGATTTCAAGGTGATGTTGATTTAGAGAAAACTTCTGATGGAGCAATAATTAGAAAGGTTACCTCAGATTATTTTGAACTAAATGTAAATAAAGTCGGAGCAAAAACATTAGAACAGATAAATGGGAAAAATACGCTCTCTAAAATAATTGATAATTTGTATAAAAATCAGAAAGAGCAGGATTTTGAATTATTAAAGAATAAAACGATTGATTTTATTTATGAAATATGGAAAAGAAGGTTTTTTTTGGAAGATGAAGGAATTGAAATCTTCAATAAATTGAAACACTCTTCTGGTGCTTACACTGTAGATCCATTTGGAATTAACACCGGGAATATTCTAGATGACGTGATGTTTAAAGGTCAATTATCAAGTTTTTATTATCCTGATTTCTTAAAAGAAAATTTAAAAAACTTCGTTCAACTAATAGTTAGTAATGGGTTTATTGTTCAGAAAACAGATTTAGATGGGGAAATAAGTGAATTGATATTTATGGAGAAAACCAAAGATTTAAATACATATTATGTCTCGGGTTGGTTCTCAAAATCAGATCTAATAGTAATTAAGGCGGACGCAAGTTTAAAAGATGCAATACAAAAGCATATATCGCTTTTCTATAATATCAATTGCGACTCTCAGCAAATAAAGTTATTGTTTTATGCTGATGATACTAAGGAAAAAATTTTTACATCAAATGGTTGGGTGAAGGTAGGGATTTTTGAAAAAGAATTCCACGATCAATCTTGTGTGTTATTCTCAATAATAACATAAATTTAATTTCGAGGTGAGAGAAGTGCAAGAAAATTATCCGTTGGTAACATCCAGTAATATTAGTCCGAGTTATGAGCCTCAATCAGTTGTAGCCGGTGTTGTGTTTGTTGTTTATGCTGCTGCCGTTTGGAGTGCTGCAGTAGCAGTGAATTACGCTGGGGCTGTAAATTTGGCAGCAGTAGTAAATGTTGGGGCTTGGGTATACGTAGCAAGTTAGTATTGTCTCTGAAATAGAATGAGTGATTAATGTAGGTTTAAATCCTTGTTGGATTTAAACCTACATTAAGGAGGAGTGTTTTGGTTGGAAGTTTTAAATCAAAGTAAAAAGATTCTTAAAGAGTATTTTAAAAAAAAATACATTCTTCTTTTTGGTGGAATATATTTAATTACTACATTAGGGTCAATAATCTTTCCTTATGTTTTTGGAAATACTGTTAATTTATTTATTAGCAATCAATTGAATGATAGCATGATATACATAATTACTCTTTTACTACTACAAATATTACTACTTATAATAAATGGATTTTATAAATATTTTAAAGATAAATATATGTTTGGGGTTGATTTTAGGGTAAAACTAAACTTTTTAGGTCTGCTACAAAGTAAAAATATAAATTTTTCGCTATCTAAAAATCCAGGTGAAATTCAGTATAGAATGTTTAGTGACATTACAATTATTGTAAACAGCTTGTTTGGATATCTAGTTGAAATTCCAGGTTATATATTTCTTTCAATTTGTGTTGTTTTCTTTATT